>NZ_JAASQI010000029.1 GCF_011762225.1 Pseudochelatococcus lubricantis | reverse complement strand
ATACCAAGTTTCATTGATCAGAACCGATTTGTCCAATCTCGCATGCCGATGGCCATGATGCGCCAAGGCTGCTCGATAAGTTTATTCCAAGCGTAGCAGCAGTGATCGAGGATGTCCTTGTAGGATTTGAACACTCGGTTCGAAAGCCAATTGTCGCGCATGAACTGCCAAATATTCTCCTGCGGGTTGAGTTCCGGGCATTTGGCCGGCAGGGACAAGAGTGAGATGTTCGGCGGGATGATCAACCGGCTTGACAGATGCCAGCCGGCCTGATCGAGCAGGAGGATGGCGTGCTTGCCGGGCGCGACCTGGGTAGCAATTTCGGCCAGATGCAGGCTCATCGCCTGGGTGTTGCACACCGGCAGGATGAGAGTGGCACCTTTGCCCTGCTTCGAACAGATTGCGCCGAAGATGTAGGTGGAGGCCGTGCGTTGGTCGTGCGGCGCCGATGGTCTGGTTCCGCGCCTGGCCCACCGTCGCGTGATCTTGTTCTTCTGGCCGATACGCGCCTCGTCAGTGAACTAGATTTCCATATCGGCCGGATCGACGCCTTTGTCTTCGGCGATCCCAACTACACGGGCGGGAAAACTTTTTTAAAATCCTCGACTGCTCCTTCGGCCTGCCCATGATGGCGTGGGCGGGCAGAGAGCTTGGTATAACCCATGCCCCGCAGTTCCGGGCTCAGCGTCGGCTTGGAGACCGACACCCCCGAACTCCTCGTAAAGCCATTGGCACAGATCGATAATCCGCCAGCGCACGACGCCATGGATCGCCGGTGTCGGCCCACTCTCGATGATCGCAGCCAGTGCCTTGCGATGCTCGTCGTTGAGCCGTGACGGCTGGCCGGGAGCCTTGCGGTCGATCAACCCGTCACAGGGCCGAGCGCGTTGAACTTCAAGACCCAGTCGCGAACGATCTGCACGGTCACACCACCAATCCGTGCGGCTTCGCCCCGGCGCGCACCCTCGTAAATCGCCGCCAAGGCCAGGAGCCGCCGCGTCTGCGGTCCGTCCTTGCACCGCCGCGCAATGGCCCGCATCAGCGGAGCGTCAAAATCAGCCCGGAGAGGGATCGGCATCGCAAACCTCCTGCCTTCCCACAACTGAATCAGACCCAAGCTGATTTGGGAAGACACAGAGAGTCGCGATCTCCGAGACTTGGTATTAG
>NZ_JAASQI010000028.1 GCF_011762225.1 Pseudochelatococcus lubricantis | reverse complement strand
GCCTCGGTGAAACGGCTTTTCCTCATGTCGTCTGCTCCTTTTCAGATTGGGCAGACTCTACATCACAGCGAGGGAACTTCCGGGGGGCAGGTCACGGCTGATCGTTTTTTGATCCGGAAATTGAGGATTTTGTGCCCGTTCAACCTGCAGGTCAGTCGTATTCGGAAACTTCTCCAGCTTATGCGCAAGCGGTCCCACTGCTTCAAATATCTCAGCATCGGATATCGCAATTGTCCACTTATTCCTAGGTTTTAGTGACGATTTAATTTTTGGGATTCCCCAAGGTTAGCAAATCAGATTCAACGCTGATTTTTGGAGATCAGCGATGGACTGTGATGCGCTTCGGGATGACCAGTGGGACCGTATCAGGGGCTTCGTGCCCGGCGGGACGAAGGGCAAGCGCGGGCCACGCACCGATAATCGCAAGTTCCTCGACGCGCTGTTGTGGATGGCGCGCTCTGGCGGCCGTTGGCGTGACCTGCCCGAGCGACTGGGCGACTACCGCTCGGTGAAGCGGCGCTACTATCGTTGGATCGAAATGGGTGTGCTGGATGACATGCTGGCCGTGCTGGCCCGTGAAGCTGATCTGGAATGACTGATGATTGACAGCATGATCGTACGCGCGCATCAATACGCGGCCGGAGCCCGCAAGCTCAAAGGGGGGCGGATGCCCAGGGCCTGGGTCGGTCTCGCGGAGGCCTGAGCACAAAAGTCCAGGCTGCTACCGAGGTCCTTGGCCTGCCTGTCCGTCTGATTGCTTCGCCCAGCCAACGCAATGACATCGCCTTCGCCCACGATCTGATCGATGGCATCGACGCTGATGCCACCATTGCGGACAAAGGCTACGACGCCGATCATCTTGCAAACAAGATAACCGACAGCGGGGCAGAAGTTGTCATCCCGCCCAAGCGCAACCGCAAGGTTCAGCGCCCCTACGATGCTGACCTCTACAAGGAACACAATCGCATCGAGCGCTTCTTCAACAAACTCAAACAGTTCAGACGGATGGCCACACGCTACGACAAATTGCTCGCAAACTTCATGGGCTTCGTCAAAATCGCCGCAATCGCTATATGGCTCAGATAGTTAAATCGTCACCACGCCCTAGCTTCTGACGCTCCTCTTCCGTTTCCACGGTCTTCGGCGTGAACTGCGCGACGTCGGCGACGAAACTCGCTCTGGCGGGAATCACATATTGT
>NZ_JAASQI010000027.1 GCF_011762225.1 Pseudochelatococcus lubricantis | reverse complement strand
TGACCTGCCCCCCGGTCGTCCCTCGTTCATAACGAGAGTCCTTGGGTTTGATAGTGGTCGGTTTCGGGTTGGGCAAGCGCGCCGGGCGCGGAGCCCTCAGATTGCTCAAGCGCCCGGCGCGCTTCTGCCGGGGTCTTGTTGCCCAGCGAGGAATGCGGCCTGACGTTGTTGTAGTCGTAGCGCCAGAGGGCCAGTTTGCGGCGGGCATCGGCCAGACTATCGAAGATGTCCTCATTTAAGCATTCGTCCCGCAGGCTGCCGTTGAAGCTTTCGATGTAGCCGTTCTGCTGCGGCTTGCCCGGGTCGATGTAGTGCCATTCGACGCCGTTCTCGTTGGCCCACTTCAGGATGGCCTTGCTGGTGAACTCGGTTCCGTTGTCGCTGACGATGCAAGCGGGCTTGCCGTAAATCCTGACCAGCGCATCCAGTTCCCGCGCCACCCGAGCCCCCGAGATGCTCGTGTCGGCAATCAGCGCCAAGTTCTCGCGGCAGCAATCGTCATTCACGGCCAGGATGCGGAACTTGCGGCAGGCCCCGAACGTGTCGGACAAAAAGTCCAGAGACCAGCGCTGGTTCGGGCGCAGCGGCACCGGCATCGGGGTTCGACTGCCGCGCGCCCGTTTGCGGCCACGACGGCGTCGCACTGACAGCCCCTCTTCGCGATAAATCCGGTAGAGCTTCTTCTCGTTCATGATCATGCCCTTGCGCTCCAGCATGATGCCCACACGCCGATACCCGAAGCGACGACGCTTCTCGGCAATCTTGTGCATCTCCTCACGGATTTCCGGGTTATCGGGCGGCTTCTCACGCCGCACCGTCTTCGGATCAACACCGATCAGGACGCAGGCCCGACGCTGAGAGATCGGATGATCCCTCAGCGCCCGCAGCACCGCGTCCCGCCGTTGCACCGGCGTCCTCAGGGCTTTCCCAAGAGGTCTTTCAAGACCACATTGTCCAACATCGCATCCGCCAGCAGGCGCTTGAGCTTCGCATTCTCGTCCTCGAGCTGCTTCAGCCGCTTGGCGTCGGACAGCTCCATCCCGCCATACTTGGCCTTCAGCTTGTAGAAGGTCGCGGGGCTCAACCCGTGCTTCCGGCACAACTCGGAGGTCGGCAAACCGGCCTCCTGCTCTTTGAGCATCCCGATGATTTGCGCCTCGGTGAAACGGCTTTTCCTCATGTCGTCTGCTCCTTTTCAGATTGGGCAGACTCTACATCACAGCGAGGGAACTTCCGGGGGGCAGGTCA
>NZ_JAASQI010000026.1 GCF_011762225.1 Pseudochelatococcus lubricantis | reverse complement strand
CTCAAGCCCAGAAGTTAACGCGGGGTGGAGCAGCCCGGTAGCTCGTCAGGCTCATAACCTGAAGGCCGCAGGTTCAAATCCTGCCCCCGCAACCAGTCAAATCACACAAAGCCCCGCTAAGCCAACAACTTAGCGGGGCTTTGTTTTAGCTGCACTACACCCACCTCAACAAAATCAATCACTTACAAACGCAGGTGCAAATCAGGTTGCCCAGACCCCGCAACCAATTGCGGCCCGGAACGGCGCCCATGAAGCACGCCGCCCACAGGGAACAGCGCAAAAAAACTTCCAGTCCGGCCGGATCAGTGGCAAAAGCGCCGCTTTTTGCATCCCCGGACAAAAATGCCGAAAGCCGCAATCTACGCCCGATACTCTTCCGACCTCCAGAACCCCGAATCCATCGATGACCAGTTTCGCCTCTGCCGCAACCTGGCCGAGCGGAAGGGATGGGAGATCGTTGCCGCGTACCAGGACGAAGCCGCCTCCGGTGCCAGCATCCGCGGCAGGGAAGGGATGGTCCAGCTGCTGAATGATGCGCGGGCCGGCCGATTCGACATCGTCTGTGCCGAGGCACTCGATCGAATCTCCCGCGATCAGGAGGACATGGCCCATATCCACAAGCTCCTGCGCTTCGCCGGGGTTGAGATTCACACTGTTACCGAAGGACATGCCGACGAATTGCACTTCGCCTTCAAGGGCACGATGAATGCGCTCTTCCTGAAGGACTTGGCCGAGAAGACGCGCCGGGGACAACGGGGACGTGTGGAGAAAGGCCGCTCGGGCGGTGGCCTCGCCTATGGTTATGACGTTATGCCGGATCATGGTGATGGGGCGGGTGCGCGCTCCATCAATGAAGCTCAGGCACTCGTAATCCGCCGCATCTTCCGGGCCTTCGCCGCCGGCGAGACACCAGCGGCCATCGCGGACAAACTCAATCGTGAACTCATCCCGGGCCGGCAGGGCATCCCTGGGGAGCGACCACGATCAGGGGACACAAGATGAGGGGAACCGGCATCCTCAACAACGAACTCTATCGTGGGGTGCTCGTCTGGAACAAGCTCCGCTACATCAAGGACCCCGTGACAGGAAGACGCCAGGCCCGGCTGAATCCCGAGACCGAGTGGGTTCGGAAGGACGTTCCCCCGCGCCGGATCATCGAAGAAAGCCTCTGGCAGGCTGCCAAGGAACGTCAGCTTGCGCAGGAACAGCGCCATGAATGTCTGCGTGACGGCATCCGGAAAGGGCAGGAGGCGAGGGCGCAGCAGCTAGGCGCCGGATCGTCAAACTTCCACAGGCTGTTGATATGTGCCGATTGTGACGGAGACTTCTGTGCTGTCGGACGGGACCGCTACGGCTGTGCCCATCACTACCGGCGCAAGACCTGCGGCAATGGCAAGACCCTGCAGCGAAGGGTGATGGAGGCCGGCATCCGGGATCTCCTCGCCGAAACCATGGTGATGATGGGCCAGCATGCGGAGGCGTCTGGCGATGAGGAGAATACGGCGGTACAGCGCTTGCGCGGGCAGATCCTCCGCGAACGGCGTGAGTTGGAGGCGATTGAAGCCAAGCTCGGCGGGCTTTTGGTGGCGATTGAAGGCGGCCTCTACACGCCGCGCATGAAGCTACGCTTCCAGCAACTCGAGGATCAGGCCGAACGGTTGCGCGGGCACCTTCGGGTAGGAGCCGAGCGGTTGAACAGCTTGCAGACGCACGGAGGAGATGGATCACGGGAGGCTGTCGTCGCACTGATGATCGACCTGCGGACGGGCGACGATGAACATACCATCCTGAAGCTCAGGCGCATGATCGGCCCGATCAAGGTGACACCGCGTTCCGCTCACGAGCAATGTCCCCTCAGTTGGCAGAGAAAACCGGGCAAACGCCCCCAAGCCGACGACGCTTAAAAGGTCAAGAAAATTGCTTATTGAATGCACGGGTGGCCGTCCCCTACTAGGCGAATTACTGAGGATGATCACAAGTCCAGTCTGAGGCGCTGGGGGTAACCTCTCACGTCGGGTCGGCATCGGAGGAATGCCTGCACGCGATTCCGATGCCGGCCATCTTTGATGGGGGAGGCTGCGACAGGTCGCGGAGGCGGCCGAGAACCTCCAGGTTACGGCCCCCACAAAAAGATTGAAGGTAGTATGTTTCAGGCTGGCAATGGGTCAGTGCCGCGATCAAGGAGGGTCAGATATTCAGAGTAAGCAAAAATCCGGCCACGCCGTCGCCCTGTCGTCTCGCGGACGACACCAATCCCGGCCAGATTTTCCAGTGCTGAGCTGGCGGTTGGGAAGGAGATGGCGAGCTTTTCCGAGACCGTCTGGACGGTGACGATCGGGCTGGCCTGCATCAGTTCGTGGACTCTGAGCGCAGATGGCGCTGCGCGGCCAATGCCGGCGATCTTCTGCCGGTGCGCGTCGAACATGGTGATCAGGTCGCGGGCGGTCGCGGCTGCCTGCTCCGCAGTCTCCGCGATGCCGGTCAGGAAGAATTCCATCCAGGTCTCCCATGTCCCCATCTGCCGGACTTCCTGCAAGAGCCGATAATAGTCGTCGCGCCGCGATTTCAGGAACAGGCTGAGATAGAGAATCGGCTCGCGCAGGATGCCGGCCTCGCACAGGATCAGCGTGATGAGCAGCCGGCCCAGGCGCCCGTTTCCGTCGAGAAAGGGATGGATCGTCTCGAACTGGACATGAGCCAAACCCACCCGGATCAGCGGGGGCAGCGCCGTATCTTCGCTGTGGAGGAAACGCTCCAGCGCATCGAGACATTCATCCAGCCGGTTTGGCGGCGGCGGCACGAATAAGGCGTTGCCTGGCCGCGTTCCGCCGATCCAGTTTTGTGAGCGTCGAAACTCACCCGGTTGTTTTGTCGCACCACGCCCCGACTTGAGCAGGATGGCGTGCATCTCGCGGATCAGTCGAAGCGACAGGGGAAAACCTCCGCGCATTCTGGAGACGCCGTGCTCGATCGCTGCGACATAATTCGAAACTTCGGTTACGTCATCGAGTTCGACGGCTGGCGCCTCGTGATTCTCAAACAGCAGCAGGTCGGAAAGCGAGGATTGCGTACCTTCGATCTGTGAGGACAGCAGGGCCTCCTTGCGGACATACATATAAAGGAACAAGGGTGTCGAAGGCAGGATCGTCGTCACGCCATCCAGGCGCCCTACGGCGGCCATGGCGCGTTCATAGATGTGCATGAACCGCCCCAGTTCGAGTGGCGGATTGGGCGGCAGTGGAGCGGGCACGTAGGCGCGCACACGTTCGCCGCCTGCGCTTGTTTCAACGTAGGTGCCAAGTCTTAGGTTCTGTCTGTCCGTCACATGCGATCCTTTAATTAGGGTGGCTACTATTAATGCAAATCGCGATATATTTAAATAGCAGGCAGCGCTAATTCAAGGCATACCCGCATGGTATGTCATCAAGGCAAGGTACGGTACGGTTTCGCGAACTCAAGCGCCTGTTAGAGGGGCCTGCTAGAGAGAAGGCGGGCAGGGTGAAGACTGTTGCTGTTTTCCACGATGTGCTTCGCACGCCCAAAAGTAGACCGCTCAAAAACGACCCGTAAAAGACGTTCAGGGAAGCAGACGCTCGCTGCGGCGAGGACGATTGACCGGATTGGGGCCGATTGCCGACTGTCGTGTTTCCGTTGAGGATCTAGAAAAATTGCCGTCCGATCAGCTCGCTTAGGACTAGGTCGTAGTGAGGAATTAACAAAGGGGATTCCCAACTTCGGGAGATCGTGATTCAAGGCTACATTTTGGAGCTCAGCCAGATGAACGATCA
>NZ_JAASQI010000025.1 GCF_011762225.1 Pseudochelatococcus lubricantis | reverse complement strand
TCTGTCGGGGTGCCAGGTTTCGCGAACCGGGGCGAGGTTTCATGAACTCGCTCCAGGAAACGCGAACCGGATTCACGGACCGGGAGCCGGATCATGAGTAGATCCTGCTCCACGTCTCGGGCCGTATCTGGGCGCCCACAAGCGACAACGCTTTCCCCGCTTCGGTTTTCGGTGCCTCACCACCAGTTTGGTAGCCGCATCGGCATTGATCTCGACGCCAAGGGTTTCCCTGGCCTGCTTGAGTACGGCCTGCCGGTTCTGGTGCCTGTGATCGAGTGCGATCCATTTTCCCAGAGCTTCGGCCTGGGCACTGGTGAGTGCAGGCTTGCCGGTCGGACGTTCGAGCGCCGCTTCAAGACCGTCAGCCGCGCCGCGATGAAGCCAGCGATAGATGGTCTTTATATCGACGCCGACGAGCGCCGCCACGGCTTCGACCGACGCTCCATCCCTGAGTTCAGCCAAGGCCCGCAGTCTCTGCCGTCGATGCCTGTAGCGCTCTCGTGCGGCCTGTTCGCGAAGATCGGCGGCGACGAGCCCGTCAAGCCACGGCTTCCAGGCACGCCGTCCCTGCGGCGATCTGGTCCGCGCGGCGGAGAGGATCGCCCGCAATCGGTCCCTGGCCGGTTCGTCGAAGTCGGTGAAGGGACCGAGAAGCCCTTCGAGGCGCGGCGTGCGGAGCGCGGCGATGGCCCTTGGCAGGCGTCGATCGAGATCGCCGAACAGCCAGCCCAACAGCAGGAGCCCGCCGTAATTCTCTTTCCACGGGATGCGTTCCCACGCGCCCACGGCCATTCCCATATCGCTGCCGATGGCGGCGAAGAGGCGATCGCGCTGCCGTGGCGCCCAATGGTCGCGTTTGTTCTTCGGACGCCTGGTCCAGACCATGGCAAGCAGCACATCGGCGAGCGCCATGGCCGTGGGCCAGTCGAGCGCGCCGATACCGGGAAGGATCACCGTCCCGCTGTGCTTGCCGGCGATGAGCGCTGCCTGCAACGCGAGCACGGCCGGATGTGCCGGGATGTTCTGCGTATCGGACAGCACCGCATCGCAGCGCCCGCAGCGCAGGTCGATGGGCTCCGAAGCGTTCAGCCCGCGCAACCTCAGCCTTGTTCCGCAGGAGGGGCATCGGCTCGTCAGCACCGTTCCATGACAAGGGCATGCGCCCGTCCAGCCGAGCGTCCAGTTCAGCCGAAAATGCGGACGCCGCGCCTCGGCGAGGCAGAGTGTGCAGACATCCATGCGAGCCAGGCGTTTCCTGCCATCGGCGCCGGCAATCCAGCGCTTCGCGGCGAACCGGTCAGGATCATCGTCACCGGGCGCGATGGCCCAGCCATCCAGCGTCATTCCGGCCAGGTGATCGAGATCGAGGCCGGTCAGGCTGCCGATCCGCTCCAGGGTTACGGAGGCAGGCCGACGCCACCAGCCGGGGTTTTGTCGGACGTCGATGTGAAGCGCGTCGCGGCAGAAGACGCGCGGCGTCATGCCGAGAACAGCAGAGATCGCCGCAACCCAAGACAGCAGCGCCTCGCCTTCGACCGGGGTGACATGCCCCGGCAGGCCGATGCGGCCGGGAGCCGGCATCGGGGATGCCGACACCTCGAACAGATCAGACCACGACACGACGACGCTCGGAGGGACGAATGAAGCCTGTATCCTCGATCATGCGCGTGGAGATCGCCTCCGCGCCGGTCTCCACCGCCCGCACCGCGGCCCGGATGACGACGGCGATCATTTCGCCGAGCACGCCTTCGGATGCCGAGAGAATGCGTCCGGACAGCGCGGAATCCGCAAGGTGGGATGGCTTGCGCAGCGGCAGCACGGCTTCCAGCGTGCTCAGCAGACGGCGATACTCGTCGTCGTCGCTCCACAATGGCAGCGGATGCGGCTCGAAGCGGTTGACGAGCTGGTCGTCGCTGCGGATCGCGCGCAGCGCCTCTGCCGTGCCGACGCCGACCAGTGGAATCCGCAACTCGTTGCCGAGCCAGCGCAGCAGATTGAGCAGCCGACGCTGCTGCATCGCCGAGCCGGACAACACGTTGTGCAACTCGTCGATCACCAGCATGCGCGCGCCCATGGCCTGCATGACGCGGACCGCCGTATCCTGCTTGGTGGCGATCCGGTCGCGCGGGCTGAACGGCATTCCGAGCGCATGGAGAATGGCCCCGAAGAACCGGCCCTCGTCAGGACCGGGCGGCATCTGCACCTTCACGACGGGAAGGAGCGCCAGACCGTCCTCGCTCTCTGCGGCGGCCGTTCCCGGATGCGCGCGCCGGAACTTCTCGACGATCATGGTCTTGCCGTTGTTGGTCGGCCCGACCAGCAGCAGGTTCGGCATCCGCGTCCGCGTCGGAAAGCTCAGCAGGTCCTCCAGCGCCGCCAGGACGGCTTCCGCCCGTGCGTAGCCGATCCAGCGATCCGTGCGGATGCGCCGTATCCGCGAACTGGCGTCCTCGTCGGCCAGGTGCCGGACAGACGGATGCAGATGTGCATAGCCGCCGCTCATTCCCATTCCTCCACCGGGAACATGCGCTCATGCGGCGGAAGGTCCTCACTGACCTGCCGGAGGCGATCCACCTCATCCGGCTCGACCGGGAGCAGATCGCCACGGGCTTCGGGAGCGACGCGCAGACGCCGTTCACGCTGGCGACGCGCCGCCTTGCTGGTGCGGACCGCGCCATCCGCGATGGCGCGCATGGCCTCGATCGTGCGGAAGATCGCTTCCTCATCGACCAGCGACCGGCCTTCTTCCCGCAGCCGCTTCAGCGCCAGACGGTGCTCCCACAGGCTGATCGGCGGCCGTCGCAGGTCGCGGTAGCTGAGGTCGTAATAGGTGCCGTCGGGGCCGAGCAGGTAAATCCGGCTGAGGTCGCGCGGGTCGTAGCGCACGATCATCTGCTCGGGATGGCCGATCCAGGTGCCCAGCACATCCGCCCAATAGGCGATGGAATGCAGCGCCACCCCGTCACGGCGAACCCGGCGACGCGCGATCGGCAGGAAGTCGATCAGGAAGCGGCGGGCATCGGTAACGGCAGTCGGCTCCCCGCGTCCCAGCGTCGTGCCGTCTCCGGCAATGCCGCGCTGCCAGGCCGCCAACGGCGTGATGCCGAGGCCGCGATGCAGATCGCGATGATAGACGCCGGCGATCGCGTGGCCCAGCCAGCGCTCAACCTCGTCGAGCGTCATCGCTGCCGTCTTCTCGGGGTCGAGATCGCCCTTGGCCCGCACGTCGGAGAAGGTGGTTCCGGGCAGCAGATGGACCTTGCCCATCATCGTGCCGATCAGCCGCTCGATATGGCCGCCGTAATGCGGCGTGCGCACCGGCCTGTAGTCGATGGCGATCCCATACTGCTCGCAGCCCCGCTTCAGCGCCTCGGACCGGAACTCCTTCGCGTTGTCGAGATGCAGGCGTTCGGGAATGCCACGCACAGGCCATTCCGCATCGATGCCGCGCTCGGCCAGCCAGCTTTCCTTGGAGAGAGCGGCGTGCGTCAGGCACAGTGCCACGGAGGTTGCGGACGGCGGTTCCAGCGACAGGTGGAAGCCGGCCACGCATCGCGAACACACGTCGATCGCCAGAGTGAGCCAGGGCCGCTGGATCGGCGCGCGCGTCTCGCTGTCGACCACGATCACGTCGACCAGCGTGTGGTCGATCTGGATCAGCGACAGCGGCCAGTGGGCTTCCAGAGAACCGACCACGGGCAGATACCGCTCGCGCACGGCCTTGCGGCCCTCACGCTTGGCGGCGACCTCGCGGGCAGGACGCGCCTTCACGCGGGCGGTGATCGCCTTGCGGCTCGGAACCCGCAAGCCTTCCGCTCTGCAACGCCGCCGCACTTCCTCGGCCAGATCGGCAATCCTCGGCCGCTGGCGCGTCAGATAAACGGTGTCGATGACATCGCGGATGACGGCGTCCACATGCTCGTCGAGCAGCGAGATGCCGCGCTCGGGGCCACGCCGGCGCGGCAGCAGGCTCGTCAGACGCGCATCGGCCAGATAGCGACGCAGCAGCGCATAGGCGTGCGTCGGACCGCAACCGAGTTCGACCGCAGCCGCCACCACGTCGCCTCTGGTGCGCGCCGGGTTCTCCGCCAGACGGCGGATCACCGGCAGGCAGCGACGCGCTTCGTCCCAGGCGGAGGCATCGACCATGGAGAGATCGGGCGCGCTCATCGCGACGTCACCCGTGTCTGTGCCGTAATCGGTGCGGAAAGATCAACAACAAGCGCACCCCGCGCGATCAACCGCCACACGACGGCCAATCCTGCTTCACGCGAGGCGGGCAGCATGCCGACCAGATCGGCGAAGCTCACCGCATTGTCGCGCACATGGGCAAGCGCACGTTCCGCCAGCGCCGTGTCGATCGGCGCAGCCCTGAGCGGCAGCAATCGCTTCGCCGCATCGAGTTGCGGTCCGCGAACGCCGCGCTCTGTCGCGATGCGGAACCATGCGCCGTTGCTGCGCGCCCATGATCGGGCGGCAGCGAAGGCAGGTCGAAAGCGGCTCCAGCCTGCGCGCAGATCAGCCCGGTACTTGATCTCGACGATCTCGCAGCAGCCGGCGCTCCAATCCACGCGAAAGTCCGGCGTGTACCGCCGCTGGCGGCCCTCGTGCTCGAAGCGGATCGTGATCGGCTGGGCCGTCACCACCGCGTTCGCGTCCATGAAGCTCGCGAGCGTCACGAAGTCCCGCTCCAGCGCACTCTCATGCTCCGCCACGCCCGTTTCCAGGGGCTGGAAGCCGATCACATGCGACCGATGGCTCAGCGGAATGCGCCGCAAATGCACCTCCATTTGCGAAACGAGTCGGTACGCAAACCTAGCACATTTTGGGGCCAGTTCACAAACATGGAACAACATCTATGCGCGCAAACCATTGTTCGGACTCACGTCCGCTCTCTCGCCGATTCACGAAACCTGGAAAAACGACA
>NZ_JAASQI010000024.1:2500-5838 GCF_011762225.1 Pseudochelatococcus lubricantis | reverse complement strand
CACACCGGCGCTGCGGGCGGTTTGAGAGATTGGTTGCGGCGGCTGGGTTTTATTTTTCTGTGAGCGGAATTGATTGTTTTGCCCGACTTGCGAGGGTTGGGTTGACAGTTTGTTTTTGTCTTATAGAGTTGGCTATCTGATTTGGCCTGTTATGGCTTGGTGTTCCATTTGATTGGAATGCGTTTGTTCTTTGACAATTGAAGAATGGAAGAGAATCGTAGGTGGCGTTGTCCTTGCGGCTTTGGCTTTATGCTGGAGCGATAGTAAGAGATAGCGACGATCCTATGATCTGATGTTACTCTTTACAGTGTCGAGAGGCATTGTAATTGAGTTTTACCGTCAATTTGAATCATAGTGATCTGATCGGGATTTTACTCTTTAACTTGAGAGTTTGATCCTGGCTCAGAGCGAACGCTGGCGGCAGGCTTAACACATGCAAGTCGAACGCCCCTTCGGGGGAGTGGCAGACGGGTGAGTAACACGTGGGAACGTACCCTTTTGTTCGGAATAACTCATGGAAACGTGAGCTAATACCGGATACGCCCTTATGGGGAAAGATTTATCGCAGAAGGATCGGCCCGCGTCTGATTAGCTAGTTGGTGAGGTAATGGCTCACCAAGGCGACGATCAGTAGCTGGTCTGAGAGGATGATCAGCCACACTGGGACTGAGACACGGCCCAGACTCCTACGGGAGGCAGCAGTGGGGAATATTGGACAATGGGGGCAACCCTGATCCAGCCATGCCGCGTGAGTGATGAAGGCCTTAGGGTTGTAAAGCTCTTTTGTCCGGGAAGATAATGACTGTACCGGAAGAATAAGCCCCGGCTAACTTCGTGCCAGCAGCCGCGGTAATACGAAGGGGGCTAGCGTTGCTCGGAATCACTGGGCGTAAAGGGCGCGTAGGCGGACGATTAAGTCAGGGGTGAAATCCCGGGGCTCAACCTCGGAATTGCCTTTGATACTGATTGTCTTGAGATAGGAAGAGGTAAGTGGAATTGCGAGTGTAGAGGTGAAATTCGTAGATATTCGCAAGAACACCAGTGGCGAAGGCGACTTACTGGTCCTTATCTGACGCTGAGGCGCGAAAGCGTGGGGAGCAAACAGGATTAGATACCCTGGTAGTCCACGCCGTAAACGATGGATGCCAGCTGTTGGAAAGCATGCTTTTCAGTGGCGCAGTCAACACATTAAGCATCCCGCCTGGGGAGTACGGTCGCAAGATTAAAACTCAAAGGAATTGACGGGGGCCCGCACAAGCGGTGGAGCATGTGGTTTAATTCGAAGCAACGCGCAGAACCTTACCAGCTCTTGACATCCCGTGCTACATGGAGAGATTCATGGTTCCCTTCGGGGACGCGGAGACAGGTGCTGCATGGCTGTCGTCAGCTCGTGTCGTGAGATGTTGGGTTAAGTCCCGCAACGAGCGCAACCCTCGCCCTTAGTTGCCATCATTAGGTTGGGCACTCTAGGGGGACTGCCGGTGATAAGCCGAGAGGAAGGTGGGGATGACGTCAAGTCCTCATGGCCCTTACGGGCTGGGCTACACACGTGCTACAATGGCGATTACAGAGGGCAGCGAAAGGGTGACCTTAAGCTAATCCCAAAAAATCGTCTCAGTTCAGATTGTACTCTGCAACTCGAGTACATGAAGGCGGAATCGCTAGTAATCGCAGATCAGCATGCTGCGGTGAATACGTTCCCGGGCCTTGTACACACCGCCCGTCACACCATGGGAGTTGGCTTTACCCGACGGCGCCGCGCTAACCGCAAGGAGGCAGGCGACCACGGTAGGGTCAGCGACTGGGGTGAAGTCGTAACAAGGTAGCCGTAGGGGAACCTGCGGCTGGATCACCTCCTTTCTAAGGATGTTTCTGTCAGGATGGCTGTTTTGGCTGTTCTCATGAAACACTTGGAACATATGAAGCGTTCAGCAATGGACAGCTTCGCTTTGCGGGATGGCGCCACCTTCGCTTCTCTTCCATTCGTGACGAACACGCGCTATGCAGGGTTTGTTTTGCATGTGTGGCCCTTGTGGGTTACATGAGCGGGGCGGGCCTGTAGCTCAGGTGGTTAGAGCGCACCCCTGATAAGGGTGAGGTCGGACGTTCGAGTCGTCCCAGGCCCACCATCGTCTCCGGCCGTGGAGATGGTGATCCCTGGGTAGAGCGGTCTGCCGTCTCTCGTTGGGGCCATAGCTCAGCTGGGAGAGCGCCTGATTTGCATTCAGGAGGTCGTCGGTTCGATCCCGTCTGGCTCCACCAATTCTCTGGACTGGTGTCGAGCCTGGGTTTGAGGCGTGTGTGTTCGTTTGTCAAAGCAAGAGGTTTTGCGCTGTCTTTCTGTTCCCGAAAGCGAGGAGGGGAGGCGGTTGCGAGGTTCTTTGTCATTGTGAAGAGGGAATGCATTCTTCTGAATGTTTTTTTGATACGTTCGCCCTGGCGTTTGCCACGACGGGGAGTTCCGGCGTATCGTTTAAGAAGACAGGATGAAGGTGTGTTCGGCAAGCATAAAGGTCTTTCTGACATTTTCTGCTTTGCGTTCATGTTGTGAGCGTGAGGTGGATATTGATCATGAGAGCGATCAAGTGCCAAAAGGGCGTTCGGTGGATGCCTTGGCGCTGAGAGGCGATGAAGGACGTGGTACGCTGCGATAAGCCTTGGGGAGCTGCGAACAAGCTTTGATCCGAGGATTTCCGAATGGGGCAACCCACCTTCGATAGCTGTAAATCCGAAATTTTTTCGTTGAGAAACGGGCCTGCACAGGGCTCGCCGTGAGTGGAAATTTTGGACTTACAGCTATCATCAGGAAGGTATCAATCCCTGAATCCATAGGGGATTTGAAGCGAACCCGGGGAACTGAAACATCTAAGTACCCGGAGGAAAGGACATCAACGAGACTCCGTCAGTAGTGGCGAGCGAAAGCGGACGAGGCCAGTGGTTATTTTTGTTCAACCGGAACGATCTGGAAAGATCGGCCTGAGCGGGTGAAAGCCCCGTACGGGTTCAGACGAAGATAATCCTTGAGTAAGGCGGGACACGTGCAATCCTGTCTGAATATGGGGGGACCACCCTCCAAGCCTAAGTACTCCTCAGCGACCGATAGCGAACAAGTACCGTGAGGGAAAGGTGAAAAGCACCCCGACAAGGGGAGTGAAAGAGTTCCTGAAACCGGACGCCTACAAACAGTAGGAGCCCAAGGTTCGTCCTGGGTGACTGCGTACCTTTTGTATAATGGGTCAGCGACTTGAAGTAACGAGCAAGCCTAAGCCGTTAGGTGTAAGCGTAGCGAAAGCGAGTCTGAACAGGGCGTTCAGTTCGTTGCTTCAGACCCGAAACCG
>NZ_JAASQI010000023.1 GCF_011762225.1 Pseudochelatococcus lubricantis | reverse complement strand
TCTCCGCCATAACTACTTGATTTCTCAGTGTTTTTTGACTTTTCGCGACCTGCCCGATTAGTGCGGGAAGTTCAAAGACATGCACCGTTGGCGGTGGTGCAGCCGGGTGGAGAGACCGGGTCAGTACCAGAACCGGCGCTCGTTACCCGCAGATATCTCCCGAAGCCATTTTGGTGGTACGGCTTGCCGGATGCTGCTCTCGTCGTTCCTCGCGGGCATGAACCGCGCGGCGAACCGGGAACGAAGAACCCCGCCGATATGGCGAGGCAAGAATTGAGCGGATCCAGAGGTTTCGTCCAGGTCACCCGAATCCGAACTCGCGACGCTGCTCCGACCAATCCTTTGGCAGACTGGTGAGTGACAGTTGTTTGGCGGATAGTTCGATCGGCTGCTGTCCATCAAGGATCGCCGAAGTGATATCGGGTGCCAGAAATCCGAGCCGAACGATACGGGTGAAATAGGATGGCGTGACCCCGTTCGCCTGGGCAAGCTCGGTGATGGACGTGCCATCGCCCTCCAGCATCAGTTCGCGGAACCGCTGGGCGCGGGCAAGCAGCCGCAGCAGGCTGCGGTCGGGTTTGCGGTTTGTTGCGGTGCATCGACCAGATGCCGCATCTCCATACCCACCCGCTTGAGCGTTGCCTGCACCGACAGGGTCAGGGTTTCGCCGTCGTCTTCATGGCGAACTGTACGGCCGGCCGTGATCGTGTCGATCACGCCCCGCACCAAGGCGAGGATGGCATCGGGGCGGACGGTGATGGTCACCGCGTCCTGCGTCACAATGATGGTCTTCACCAGCTGCCGCAGGCCGGAGATCCTTTCCGTCGGAGAGAGGTTCGGCCAGCGATGCGCGAGGTCACCGGCTCGGGCGACAAACTCCCTCCGCTCTTCCACATCCCGAGCCCGGGGTGCGACGATCGTGTCCATCGCCGAAGCATCGCCAAGGAATTCGGTAAGGCGTCCCTCAACGATGCCTTCCAGATCCCTCGCCGGGATGCGGCGCGCCGCGCTGCGGCGGTTTGGTCCGTCAACACTGGAGCCCTTCCGTCCAGCGATGAGGTCATGGCTGACGTAATAGTGATAGTGCCGCCCCTTCTTGTTGGCGTGGGTCGGGGTGAGAGCGATCCCGTCCGCGTCCCGCACGAGGCCGGCAAGCAGGCTGGGGGCTGCGGCATCAGGACGAACCGCCCGTTCCACCCGGTTTTCCGCTAGCACGGCCTGCACCCTGTCCCACAGGCCCTCATCGACGATCGCTGCGTGCTGTCCCGGATAAATCGTTCCCTTGTGACGGACCTCACCGCGATAGAGCCGGTTCTGCAGCAGGTGATAGATCGCGCCGCGACCGAGGAGGCCACCGCCGGTCACGTTGCCGCCCGCGGACACATGACGCTTGGCGACAATCCCGGCCATGGCCAGTTCCTCGCGCAGGTCCAGGACGGAACCGAGTTCGGCATAACGCGCGAAGATATGCTGGACCGTCTGCGCCTCGGCCTCCACGATCTCGAGCTTGCGATCTCGGGCCTCATAGCCCAGCGGCGGCCGGCCGCCCATCCATATACCTTTGGCCTTGGAGGCGGCAATCTTGTCGCGGATGCGCTCGCCGGTGACCTCGCGCTCGAACTGCGCGAAGGACAGCAGCATGTTGAGCGTCAGCCTGCCCATGGAAGTAGTGGTGTTGAAGGACTGCGTCACCGATACGAAGGAGGCGCCGGCCTTGTCGAACACCTCGACGATCTTGGCGAAGTCGCCGAGCGAGCGGGTCAGGCGATCGACCTTGTAGACCACGACCGTGTCGACGAGACCGGCCTCGACGTCGGCCAGAAGCTGCCGTAGCGCCGGACGATCCATGGTGCCGCCGGAGAAACCGCCGTCGTCATACATCCGGGGAAGAACAATCCAGCCCTCCGATTTCTGGCTGGCGACGTAGGCCTCGCAGGCTTCGCGCTGGGCATCTAGGGAGTTGAAGCTCTGCTCCAGTCCCTCCTCGGAGGATTTACGGGTGTAGATGGCGCATCGGACCATCGAGGCCGTCGTTGGCGCTCCGACTGCAGGTCGGGTTCTCCTACGCATCGCTGCCTTCCTCGCCATCCACAGCGCGAAGGTTCGCCCTACTCCGAATAGCCGTCTTTGCCCTTGAGGCAAGGCCGAAGAAGCGCGGTCCCGACCAATGGGCTCCGGTGATTTTTTCAGCGATGGCGGAAAGGGACTTCCAGCTCTTGCCGTCCCAGACGAAACCGGCCTCGGTCACGTTGACCTCGTGGGTGACGCCGCCCCATTCCCGCACCAGCCGGGCACCCGGCTTCAGGCGCGGAGCCTTGGCCCGACGGATGTCGCCGGTGGTGGCGAGCGCCTGGGCGAGTTCCTGCAGTTCTGCAGCCACGGCCTTCTTCACGCCGCCGAACGCCTTCTCCTGAAGCTTCCAGGCGGTGCCGAGTTCGAGGAGATCACGCCGGATGCGCTCGGGCGGGTTCACCCGGAACTGGCGTCGCCATTCGCTAACGAGGGCGTCTCGGTCCATGGTGCCCAAAGCAGTAAGCCGGGTCGGCAGTTCCGCCCGAAGATCGACCGTCCTCGACCGACCATGAGGCACGGAAGTAACGTCAGCCGAACCCATGACGGCAACATCGTCAACGAGGGTCAAGGGTCAGCCCTCCTTCGGATCGAGCAGGTAGACCTTGCGACCATCGGCATCGGTCACAAGAGCGATCGGGAAGCCCCGTTTCCTGAGGCGGCTGAAGGCGGCGCGGACGGTGTGCGGTTGCCAGCCAGTCGCGCCGATGAGTTCGTCGATGGTGGCACCGGCGGGCTGGCTTGTCTGGTCGAGAAGCGTGGCCAGCTTGCCGGAGGGCGGATTGGGCGAGGCCAAAGACGGAGTCGGATCATCTTCCGGTGTGGTTCGGAACTTGGCATTCGTCTTATTCCTACCCGCTGCGGCGACGATGGTGTTTGGCTCAATCTCGGGCTGAGTACGATTGGAGCGGGAACGACGGGGCATGGGGGGTCCTCTGTGGGCGAAACGCGGGATGCGTCCGCTTGCACCACCCCGAGCCCTGGACCGCTCAGGTTCCAGGGCTCATCCGCGACCGGATTGCCCGTCGCCGCAATCCACTACCGCTCTGTTGCCGACAGAAGTCCAGTCGAAAGGACGCCGCTTGTGATTTATTAAATGAATAATCTGTTCGCATGTATATTTAAGTTCGTCGGCGTATCTGCAATGTTCGCTCTTATGGAAGTTGAGGTTTCGTGAGAACACTGGCTGCATCTCATAGTTGAGTCAGGTGCGGGTTCGACGCATCAGCGGCCTTAAGTTCTTTCGTGTCATAGGCGACAAATTCAATGCCGGTGACATAGGATTCAAGAACCTGACTGCAACAGTGTCTAGAGCGCATTCCGAGTAGATGGAATCATCTGATCGATAAGCATTCGCTCAAAATAAAAAACTTAGACCGTGTCATCGGTTCCGTGAAACGATGACACGGTCTAGGCAGTCGGGTCCCTTCCGATATTCATCGCATAGTTGATGCCGACGAAAACCTCATCCTTGCGCAGGCCGGCCGACCCGTACCAGCGACACCAACCACGCTAGCGCCGCGCCAATCACTGTACCAGACATTTCAGCCGATCCCGTCCATAAGGGGATGATCATCGGGGGGCGTCTGGCTGTCATTCGACGAAGGCCGAGATAATGACAGCATTGACGATATCGATGAAGAAGCCGCAGACGAGCGGGACAACAATAAACGCTCGGTGTGCGGCGCCGTATTGCTGCGCCACCGCCGTCATGTTGGCGATGGCTGTCGCGGTCGAACCGAGCGTGATGCCGCCGAAGCCCGCCGATATGACAACCGCTTCGTAGTCCCTTCCCATGAAGCGGAACACGACCACCGCAGTATATATTGCTGACAGGATAATCTGAACCGTCAGCGCGCAGGCCACAAAGGTAAACACGCCGTCGAGCTGCCAGAGCTGCAGCCCCATGAGGGCCATCGTCAGAAAGAGACCTAGCGCCAAGTCCGATACGAGTGCGAGCCCATCCTCGACGCCCGGCCAAAGACGCTGGATCGTCGCGCCGATCGCATAGGGCACCAGGTTGCGGATCAGGATCCCGGCCAGGAGACAACTTACAAATGCCGGGACAGTGAAGCCGCTCATTGCGATCAGGTTGTTGATGCTCAAACCGATGATCAAGCAAATGTTCAGTGCCAGGATAGCCCAGAGCACGCAGAAATAGTCCAGCCTGGATTGCGGCCTTTCGAAGGATGCACCGATGTCGAGGTCAGTATCGTGGCTTGCGGCAACACGATGCCGTTTCATGAGGAAGGCCGCGATCGGCCCGCCGATAACGCAGGCAGCAATGAGTCCGATGGTATTGCCGGCAATTCCGAGCTCCATGGCATTCGAAATACCAAGGCGTTCGGCAAAAATGGGAGCCCAGGCGAGGGTTGTGCCGATGCCACCTGTTAGCGAGATCGAGCCAACCATGAGGCCCGCCCTGGGATCCAGCCCAAACATCGACGCCATTGCCAGGCCGGTAAAATTTTGCAAAAGCATGAATACGATAGCCAGGGCAAGCAAGATCGCCAGAGGCCTGCCTCCCGTCAGCAGACTGCGCACATCCGCCTTCAGGCCGATGCCTGCGAAGAAAAGAAGAAGCAGAAAGTCTCGCATCCCCAACTCGAAGCCGATCTTCTGCCCGGAGAAAGCGTAAACGGCGGTGACGACCAATGTGCACAGCAAGCCGCCCACCACCGGCTCAGGGATGGAATACTTGCGCAAGAGCACGACGTTCATTGTCACGATCTTGCCGGAAAGCAGCAGAAGGACTGCAATCGTGAATGAGAAAAAAGCGTCTACCTGCATTTTATCCGGTATGGCTGCGGTGGAGCCCGCGCCGGGACCGGAACGCTATGGATCCACACGAGGAGACTATGAGTGACGGCTTGCCAGCCGTCATTCGGCAATGAATCGATCGAAGGGACCTGACCTGCTGTTGTTTTCCAGCCCGGAGGGAACCGGCTTGCGCGATCTTGCTCCCAATGTCGGTATCGGCATGACCTGTAGACATCACTACTTGGGAAGCTAAATTTTCGTTGCTCCATGATCGACGGGGACCTGGGCGGCAGTGATGGTGCGTGCTTCTTCGCTTGCGAGAAACAGGATCGCGTTTGCGACATCTTCCGGCTCCGAAACCGGCGGGTCGAGCAGGATTTGGCCCATTGCGGCGGCGTAGGACGGATTGTCCTCGAACAGCTTCTGCATTTCCGGATTATCCTCGCTCATCGCCGTCCGCATGCCCCAGGGATGGACCGAGTTGACGCGAATGCGATAGGGAGCAAGCTCGATCGCGGCGGATTTCACCAGCCCCACCACTCCTGCCTTGGCGGCGCTGTAGTGCGCCTGGCCGGGAAGCGACTTGATGCCTGCAACCGAACTGACGGCGATGATCGAGCCTCCATTGCCCGCCCCGATCATTGCCGGTGCGGCTGCGCGAAAGGTATTGAAGACGCCGGTCAGGTTGATGTCGATCATGTCCCGCCAACGTTGCGGGTCCATCTCCCAGAACCGACCCCAGGTAATGATCCCGGCATTCGCGACGACGATGTCCAGTCGGCCGAACTCATGCGCGCCCTGTTGGACGAACTGCTCCATGGCAGTGAGGTCTCGGACGTCGGCAAGGGTATGCTGCGCACGCTGTCCGCGATCCTCGACAGCAGCGCAGACCGAGACAAGATCCTGTTCGGTAGCAGGGATGTCGACGAGCAGCAGGTCCGCCCCTTCCTCGGCGAAGCGGAGTGCAGTCGCACGGCCCAGGCCGCGGGCGGCGCCTGTAACGAATGCAACTTTTCCACCGATGCGACCCATTCGTTTTCTCCCCCGTGAACAGCGCCAAAGGCCGAGCCTGCGGCAAGCGACTTTCAACCGTCTGGCTTAGCTTGTGAATCTCCATTTTTTGGAGCGGGGCCGGTATCGGCCCCGCATTTTCCTGATCCGGTTTGTAAATCAGTATGCTGCAACCGAAGAAGGCAGAACCCTCAGTGCCCGTTCGCACTCAGAACGTGTTGAACTTGTAGTTCAGGCCGGCGCGGATGACGCCGAACTCCGTGTCCTTGCGCTTGTTGTAGATCGTCGGTGCGAAGAAGTTGCGGTCTTCCTTGCCGAGGTTGACGTAGAGACCCTCGACGCGCGCCGTGATGTTGTCGGTGAAGGCGTATTCGACACCGGCACCCAGCGTCCAGCCGGTGCGGGTATCGTCATCCTGGGAGTAGTAGACGCCGTTGTAGACGAAGCCGTTGCTGTTGCCGCCGCCATAAGCGAAACCGCCGGTGCCGTAGATCAGCGCACGGTCGATGGCGAAACCAAGGCGGGCGCGGACCGTGCCGAACCACTCGATGCCGTTCGAGGAGGAACCGATGCCGGCGTAGCCCCAGGCGTTGTTCTTGCCCTTCAGGTCGGCATAGTTGATGTCGGCCTCGACACCGATGACGAACTGGTCAATCTGGTAATTGTAGCCGATCTGACCACCGCCGGTGAAGCCGCCGTCGTCGTTGCCGGACTTGTAGAAGGCGCCGTTGACATAGACGTCGTTGTCGTCGTTGGTGTTCCATGCATAACCGGCGTTGACGCCGACGTAAAAGCCGGTCCACGTGAAGACCGGCGCATACGCGATGGGAGCGACCGGCTCGACCTGACGGCTGGGAAGGTCAGCGGCAACGGCAACGCCGGACACGGCCAGCCCTGCGGCGACAATGCCGCCAAACAGCATCTTCTTCATCTCAAGAACCTGTTTCATGATTCACTCCGCAAAGTTGTCTTGTGATTGCAGCCCCGCCTGCGGGCGGGACGCTTGTTTTGTGGGGGCTTCGAGCGACGGCGCGGTCGAGCCGAAGCGTATCAGTGCGTCGTATGGCACCGGGCAAGCTTTCGCGCGGTGCGGGAAGGCACCTGATCATCGTCCCCGGTGATCTGGCGCAGGCGCGCACCGGGCATCGCCCTCCTGAACTGCGTCGCCATTCATCAGTTCCTCAATCGTTTGCACGATGATTTCCTGGAGCTCTCCCTCGTCCTGTCCGAGAAGCGGATCGGCCCTGACGACGTCCCTCAGGATGCCCGCACCAATGAGAAAGGCGGCGACCAGCGCGGCGCGTTTCTCCGACACCTGACCGCGCTTCCTCAAGAGTGGGCCCACGAAGTCCTCCATGAGGCTGTCACGCAGAACGCGTGAAGCGGCTGGACTCGAGAACGAGCGAATGACGATGTCGAGCGACCGGATCTCGTTTTCCCCGCGCTCGGCAAAAAGTTCACTGGCGAGGGTGGAAGCAAGTTCGTCAGCATCCCCGGAAAACAAACGCTCGGGCCGTGCCGCGGCCCTGACGGCTTCCAGAAAGAGCTTTTCCTTCGAGCCGAAGCAGCGATGCACATAGGCGGGATCGACACCAACGTCCGCTGCCACATCGCGTAACCCCGTCTCCTCGTATGAATGCGCCGAGAAACGCAACATGGCGGCTTTCAGGATGCGTTCGCGCGTCGAATCCCCCGATCCGATCTTGATGGTAGTCTGTGGCATTTTTCTCTGCGATATCCGGTTGACGTTACCCAAGATGTAGACTTATATTCGTGTCAAGTCAACAGGTGATGACAATAGTTGTCAACGGTCGGCGACCGCTATCGTTGATATGTTTAATATAAATAGAATCCGATGATAAAGCGCAATTTGCAGACTTTTTAGGAGGGATAGCGATGTCAAATGTGCAAAATGATTCTCAGAATCAATCGGTAAACGCTGATGGTGGCTATTTTTATTTTCCGGATTTGAGTTGGTTGAAGGATTTGGGTCAGTCTCCGGCGAAAGTCTACGTGGGGCTTTATCGCAATGCGCTTCGTGCTACTGCCCGTCAGTTGCAGGCTCAGGCGGACTACCTCAGGGAATTGTCCGAAGCGGAAGGGACCCAGGACGTGTTCGCGCGCCAGTCCGAGTTTGCACAAAAGGCCGTGGCGAACTGGATCGACGAGGGACAGCGACTGTTCGCGCTGAGTCGGGAGAGCAGCGTTACCTCCAGGTAGCGCTATGTAATCGACTGCTCGGTCATACCTCTTATGAGACGCTGGGTGGCGGCGACCGTGCGCCGCCGGATGCATTTGCTTGCCCTGAATTCCCACCGGGAGGCTCACTCAGTCTCCCGGATTCTCCCGGATATGGTGTCGCCTTCCGGGCGGTTTTTGATCGAGTGAGAACTTCATGCGGAACAGCTTGTTTCGACATTCGCATGCAACGGAAAACACGGCACAGGTCACACAATGGTGAAGTCGACGAACGGCTGGGTCTTCCCGGTCATCGGTGCGGTAGCCCTGGCGGGCGGCTATTTCGCGTGGAAAACCTATGAAAATCCGGGCCTGCCAGCCGGTATCGTCGGCGGAAACGGTCGTATCGAGGCGGTCGAGATCGACATCTCGACCAAGATCGCAGGCCGCATACGCGAAATCCTGGCGCAGGAGGGCGACTTGGTCTCGGCCGGCCAGGTGCTGGCGCGCATGGATACGGCGCAACTGGAGGCCCAGCAGCGCCAGGCGCAGGCGTCATCGCAGCGGGCAGTCATCAGTGTCGATACAGCAAAAAGTCTCGTTACTCAGCGCGAAGCCGAGCGGGCGGCTACGGATGCCGTGGTCGCGCAGCGTGAGGCGGAGCGCGACGCAGCGGAAAGAAAGCTGGTGCGCTCCGAACAACTGATCCGCACCAACGCCACCTCCCAGCAAACACTCGACAACGACCGGGCCGCGGCTGAGGGAGCGCGCGCCGCCGTCGAGGCCGCGAAGGCGGCGATCGAAAGCATAGCAGCCGATATCGCTGACAGCACACTGAGATCGCCGCGCGATGGGCGCGTGCAGTACCGCGTGGCGCAACCGGGCGAGGTGCTATCGGCCGGTGGACGCGTTCTCAACCTCGTCGATCTCAGCGACGTCTACATGACGTTCTTCCTGCCCACTGCAGAAGCGGGTCGCGTGGCGATCGGCACCGATGTCCGTCTCGTGCTCGATGCCGCGCCACAATATGTGATTCCCGCCAGAGCGAGTTTCGTCGCCGACGTCGCGCAGTTCACGCCGAAGACCGTGGAAACGGAAGAGGAGCGTCAGAAGCTAG
>NZ_JAASQI010000022.1 GCF_011762225.1 Pseudochelatococcus lubricantis | reverse complement strand
CCTGATCGTTCATCTGGCTGAGCTCCAAAATGTAGCCTTGAATCACGATCTCCCGAAGTTGGGAATCCCCTTTGTTAATTCCTCACTACGACCTAAACAAGAACGCCATTCCGAACGACCCTGAAAAGCCGATGGTCACGTCAGGCGTCCGTGTCGGCAGCGCGGCGGGAACATCGCGCGGCTTCGGTCCTTGCGAATACCGCCTGATCGGAAACCTCATGCTCGATACGTTGCGGTCGGTTCGGGCCGACACGCTTGATGCCGACCGTGCATGCATCAGCGGGCAGGTGCACGAACTGGTTGCGCGCTTCCCACTACCCTACTGACGATCACGGTGCGGGAACTTCGTTCAAAATGACTCATCACGGCGTCGAACTTTCGACGGAGGATGTTGCACGCTTCGGTGACGATCCTTCTAGCACCTTTGCCGCCAACCTTCAGGTGGTCAGGGCGCGCATTGACGCCGCGAGCCTTCGCAGCGGACGCAAGCCGGGGGATGTCCGCCTGCTGCCCGTCACCAAGACAGTTCCCGCTCATGTCCTGCGTCTCGCATTTGCGGGGGGCATCAGCGACTTCGGGGAAAACAAGTTGCAGGAGGCCAGAGACAAGCAGGCGATCCTTTCTGATCTGGCGATCCGCTGGAGCATCATCGGTCATCTCCAGACCAACAAGGTGAAATATCTGGTTCGCTTCGCTTCGGAGTTCCATGCACTCGACAGCATCCGACTGGCGGAGGAGCTGAATCGCCGCCTGGAAGCCGAGGACCGCGACCTCGACGTCTTCGTTCAGGTGAACACCTCGGGAGAGGCAAGCAAATATGGACTGCCCCCGGATGAGCTGATGTCATTCGTCGAGCGGCTGCCGGACTATCCCCGGCTGAAGCCGCAAGGCCTGATGACGCTCGCCATTCTGAGCGGCGAGGCTGAACGGGTGAGGACCTGCTTTCAGTTGTTGCGCAGCTTGAGGGACCGAGCCGTCTCGGTTCATGGCGGCCTGTCGCGGCTGTCCATGGGCATGTCCGGTGACTTTGAGATCGCCATCGAGGAAGGCGCGGATGTTGTGCGGGTCGGGCAAGCCATCTTTGGTCCCCGACCGACAGCAGACGGGCATTACTGGCCCGGACTCATACCGCGTTCATAAGGGAACGAGTTTCTTTTTGCGTAGATCAGCGATGAACCAGCCGCGAGCTGACAGCGATACGGTTCCAGATATTGATGGTGCCTATCGCAA
Organism: Pseudochelatococcus lubricantis; assembly: GCF_011762225.1. Taxonomy (GTDB): domain Bacteria; phylum Pseudomonadota; class Alphaproteobacteria; order Rhizobiales; family Beijerinckiaceae; genus Pseudochelatococcus; species Pseudochelatococcus lubricantis. The sequence continues at coordinate 8,125 of NZ_JAASQI010000022.1, read as the reverse complement.
CGATAAGCTGTGCGATCTGCTCTTCGGTGAAATGCGCGCGCACGGCCTCATAGGCGCCGTCAGGTGCGCCGGTGCTCGCGATCAGCGTCAGGCTTTCGGTCCATTCCAGCACGGCGCGCTCGCGATCATCGAACAGCGGAGATTCCCGCCAGACGGAAACGAGGTGCAGCTTCTGTGCTGGAATCCCATCGGCCAGCGAATCCTTGACGTGCATATCGACGCAATAGGCACATCCATTGATCTGCGATGCCCTCAGCTTGATGAGGTGGAGTAGGTCGAGGTCGATGCCGGATTGTTTGACCTTCGTGTCGAGCGCAAGCACGGCCGCGTAAAGGTCGGGTGTGATCTGGGATACGTTCAGTCGTTGCTTCAAAATAAAGTCCTTCTTGTGGGTGGCGTTGCAGCCGATGCGTTCGCGTGGCTTCGGTTGGGTGGTTATTGCTGGAGCTGCATCCGGTAGCGAACGAAGTCGTCGGCCTTGACGAATTCGTCATAGAGGCGTCGAGCGGGATTGTTCTCCCGCGTATGCCAATACAGGGTTGCCCAGCCCTGCGCCGTGCCGCGATCGACCAGATCCCTTATCAATGTTCTGCCGATGCCTCGGCCACGGCATGCTGGATCGACAAAGAGGTCTTCGAGATAGCAGATCGGGCCGGCTACCCATGTTCCTTCATGCAGAACGCTGAGGCTGAACCCTACGGGGGTGTCACCAACCAGGGCCATGCGACCGAGGAGAGGTGAAGCGGGATCGAGCATGCGTTGCCAGGTGCGAGAGGTAATATCGGGGGCGACGCTTGTTTCGTAAAAGCTGTTGTAACCGTCCCAAAGACCGCGCCAATCAGCTTCGTCGGTAGGCCGCATATCTCGGATGTTGATCGTCTCGCTCACCTTGGACGCCCTTCTGGTTTTTCTATTGCAGGGAGGTTGTGTTCCCATCCTGTTCGCGGCACTTCGCATTCAAGACGCGGTTGGTCGATGCCGGATGCTTCAGGAGTAGCGCCGACGGTCGGATCGGACGTGCGACGAGATTGCCGCCGCAGTTGAGGCAATTTCCACCGGGAAACGACTCGGCGCACGTCGCGCAGTAGGTGCATTCAAAGGTGCAGATGCGGGCATCTTCGTTCTCTGGCGGTAGGTCGCGGTCGCAGCACTCGCAGTTCGGGCGCAGTTCGAGCATGGTGCCTCCTCACGGTTTCAGTTCATACGTGACCCAATGGGTCGCGACGGCCACGTCGTCATAGAGCCGCCGCGCGGTTGCATTGTCGTTGGCCGTGATCCAGCGGACGGACGACCACCCGCGCTCGCGCGCGATCGAGGCCAGATGCTCGATAAGCTGGCGTCCGACGCCACGGCCGCGCTGATCGGGAGCGACAAACAGATCATCCAGAAACCCGGCATCGTTGCCTTGCAACGGTTTAGGTTGTGGCCGGTAGTGTGCAAGGCCGACAAGCTTGCCATCAGAAGCGACAGCGACCAGACCCTCCAACGGATGAACCGGGTCATGCAACCATACCCAGGTCTGATCCAGAATGGCGTCGGTGATGTCGCGTTTATAGAACGTCGCATAGCCACGATAGAGGGGCCGCCACGCCGCCGCATCTTCGGGCAATACCCGCCGAACCTTGAGGTCTTTAGCCTTCGGTGCAACCTTGTCTGTCATAGTCTAATGTCCTTTGCCTTGGCGTCACTGACGGTCGGTCGTTGCATCGTCAGCCATAAATTTGGAAATGACTGCACCGGGAAGCGCATCGGCCGCGTAGGTGAAGGTGCCGGACTTCCGCACCTCTTCGGCAGCCCGCATCAGCCCCCCGAAGGCGGCACGCGCCATCGAGCCGCCGACGCTGATGCGGCGAACACCGGCATCCTGAAGCTCGGCCACGGAATAGATCGGCCCCTTGAGGCCCATGACCACATTCACCGGCTTATCGACCGCGCGGCACACGGTCCTGATCGTGTCGATGTCTGGCAGACCCGGCGCGTAGAGCACGTCCGCGCCAGCCTCGGAAAACGCCTGTAGCCGCCGGATCGTGTCGTCCAGGCTGTCCCGGCCGTAAAGATAGTTTTCTGCTCTTGCCGTCAGCACGAAGGGCAGACCGCGCGCGGCCTCGGCGGCGGCCTGAACACGATCGATGGCATGAGCGAACTCGTAGATCGGCTGATCGGAATTGCCGGTCGCATCCTCGATCGAGCCGCCAACCAATCCGGCAGCGGACGCCATGCGAATGGTCTCGGCGCAGGTGTCTGCGTCTGCGCCGAACCCGTCTCCCAGGTCGGCCGAGACCGGCAGATGGGTAGCGCCAACAATTTCGGCAGCGTTCGCCAGTATCTCATCCCGGCCAAGGCCGGTCAGCGAGTCGCGTCGTCCCTTGGAGAACGCATAGCCCGCGCTCGTCGTGGCAAGCGCCTCGAAGCCGAGACTGGTCAGGAGCCGTGTCGAGCCAGCATCCCACGGGTTCGGAATGACAAAAGCCGCCTCGCGCTGATGCAGGGCTTTGAAGTGTTCGTATTTCTGTTGCTGATCCGACATGGTGTTCCCTCCTTATGTCTGTATGGGCTGGGCAGGTGCTCTCAAGGCGATCACGGCGGCGATCAGGATTAGGGCAAAGCCGATGAGGTCGGCCGGTGTTGGGCGTTCGCCGAGAACGATCGACGAAGCGATCACGCCGAACACCGGAACGAGAAGCGTGCCAAGACCTGCGGTGCCGGCCGGAAGCCGATCGAGCACCTTGAACCAGAGTGGATAGGCGATAGCGGTTCCGGCCACGACCCCGTAGAGCAGCCCAAACCAGGGCAGCACACCGATGGGGCCATCCACACCAAGGCCGGTGAACATCATCCCGATGATGGAAACCAGCGCGCCGGCGAGAAGCTGATAGATCGCGACCGCAAGCGGGTGCGCGGGAACGCGCGCCCACTTCAGATAGACAATGCCGATTGCCCAACAGATCGCCGATCCGATCGCGGCGAGCGCACCGAGCGAAACACCGGCCTGGATCAACGGCCAGAGCAGCACGAGCAACCCACCCGCGCAAAGCGCCAGGGAGATCATGCGGGCGGTAGTCAGAGATTCCTTGAGGAACACACGGGCGGCGAGCGCCACCCATATCGGCATGGTGTAGGCGCAAATGGCAGCGCGTCCGGTCGAGGTGTAAAGGATGGCTATGGCCGAGAGAGCACCGAAGCCACCACAGGCAAACAGTCCGGACGCGATAAGGTGCACACGATCGCTGACCTTGTGCACGCGCAAGCTCGCGCCAATCATGGGCGCAAGCATAGCCAGAAGAGCTGCCCCGGCCAGAAAAGATAGAGTGCGGAAAGTCCAGGGTGAAAAAGCGCGCAGGCCAAAATTGGTCGCAATGTAGTTTACGCCCCATAGAAATGCGACCAGAAGTAACGCCGCTCTGGCCGCAAAGGGATCAGAAGTCTGCCCATACGGCGCGCTGGCACCACTCACAAATTGAATACCAGCTTGGTTAGTTGTCGACCCGAGCTATCGAAATTGCTTGCCTTCAACCAGCGTTCATATCCTGCACGTAGGCGCGGCCAATCGCTGTCGATGATCGAGAACCAGGCAGTGTCGCGGTTCAGGCCCTTGACGACCATATGCTGCCGGAAAATACCCTCGAAGCTGAAGCCGAAGCGCTCGGCTGCGCGTTTGGAAGGAAGATTGGCGTTGTCGCACTTCCACTCGAAGCGGCGGTATCCGAGGCCGAACGCATAGTCGGCGAAGAGAAACAGCGCCTCCGTCGCGATCCGCGTCCGTGTGATCGCTGGTCCCCACATGATGTTGCCGATCTCGATTACGCCGTGGACCGTATCCACCCGCATCAGAGCCTGTCGGCCTTCTGCCCTGCCGGTTGCTTTGTCGATAACGGCAAAGAACAGCGGGTCCAGGCTGGCTTCTGCCTTCTCGGCCCAACTGCGCAGTGCGCTCAAATCGGCTGGCGCATGGTCGAACAAATACCTGAACCGATCATCCGCACCGGGAGCAGCCGCCGCCTCGAACAAAGAATTTGCATGCTGTTCCGCATCGAGCGGCTCTAGCCGCACGAACGCCCCGTCCAGCATTTTCCGCTCCGGTTTGGGAGCTCCCTTCCAATCTCTCAAATCCACCAGAATACCTTCCAAGCTGCGGCAGATAGATACTGTCGCCAAGTCAACAGGGTTATCTTTGCCACAGATATGGTATGCTGAATCCAGCCAATTTATCGGATATAAGCAGACCAATTAGGCCCGATGCCCTGCGTTTATGGACTATGCTCAAACCTGCATGGCGACGTGATTGGGATAGGCGTTGATGGTCGGTTAGCCGCTCTGAAACAGCCTCATATTTGCCTTACGATCGCGGCAACGCACAGCCAGAGGTGTTAGTCGCAGGAAAGCTATTGTCTTGAGATGACATCTTCACCAGTCTCGGGGTCGATGTGCCAGCCGCCAGCCTCGGCGAAATGGGCGAGCATTTCGCCGACGAACTCGTCATCGTTCAGGAACCCGCCGTCCATATACGACTTCCAGCAGTCCAGCACATGGAGCGCCAGGTTGACGGTTTCGCGGTTCCGATCGAGCCAGGCTCCCATGTCGCTCCCGCTCGTCCGCGATAGCTCGCCGATCAGCTCCGTTAGCTCGATGGAATCGCGCGTCTTCTTCGCGGCCTCCACGAATTGCCCCATGATGGGAGCATCCCCGACCTTGAACAGATCAATCGCGCTCGGCCGCTTCCGAAGGTCCAACGGATCATATTCTTCCGGTCTGCAAAGCGGGTAAGGAATATCGGTCATCGCCATCGCCTTTCTTTTTGTTGGTTTTGTATGAGGCCAAAGGAATGAGGAGGAACCGCTCCACTTCCTTCTCGCGCCGGCTGGCACTCATAGGATGCTACATCGCCGGCACGGTCAGTCCTTCGGAACAAGTGTCAGGTTCGGGCGATCGCCGGTCGGTAGCGGCGCGTCCAGATGCATCTGCGCGGCGTCGTTGTAGGCGTGATAGAGTATCGCCTGCGCCTCGCGCACGTTCCTATACCAGAACGGATCGAGCAGCACGGCGCTGTGGTTCGCCAACTGCCGCTCGATCAGTTCCACGACCAGCAGGGTGGTGTGAACCGCCTCGTGGCAGCCGAACGATCCCGGCCCGAATCGGGCTTGCAGGCTGCGGTGGTCCGGCCCTTCGGCCTCGGCATGCCACCGCTCCTTGAGTGCGGCAAGGCGGTCTTCCTCATATTGATCGTCGCTCATACTGTTCTTCTCCTTGGGTCTATTCCCATCCCGGTCCGCCGCGCTGCGGGCCTGACGGTTTCTGTCGCGCCTGTTCAAGCCGTTCCCGCATGCGGGCACGGCGATCGTCTGTCGTGGTGCGTTGTTCATGGTCAGGCTTTTCGGCCGTGATGTCGTGGGCCGTCTGACGCAATTCGCGCTCGCGCTGCTCGCTCTGCGCCTCGCGCAATTGATCCTCGACGCGCACCTGCCTGACAAGATCGCGGACAAGGCTTCGCCGTTCGCGGGCCTCGATCTTGTCGAGCGCGACCGCGCGCCGGTCGATCTGACGGCGCTCCCGGTCGTGCCGGCGATCCAGCGCCTCGTCCTCGAGGCGATGCCGCTCGGCGGCATTGATCGCCGGATTGCGACGGAGATGCGCGATCACCGACCGTAGGGCGGGAACGCGCTCGAACAGCGCGAACATCCTGCCGGCGATGATGTTGAACAGCCTTCCTTCCTCGGCCTTGTGCGTGGCGTGCAGCGCCATACGCTCGGCGGCATGGGTGACGGCGAGTTGCTGGCGCTTTCCCTCGATCTGACGGTGGCGACGGGTTTCCTGCTTCGCCTTCAGGTCCGCCGCCGACTTCGCGCCGCGCTGGCGGGCCTTCTCGCGCAGCCGCTCATCGACGGCCTGCTGGCGCGCGACCTGCTGCGCCTGCGCGGCATCGACCGTGGGCAGGCTCTCGACCGGCAGGTCGGCAAGGCGGGCTTTCACGTCTCTGGTCCTCGCGCCGTCGATCTGACGCGCGAGGGCATGGATATGGCCGGCCCGGTCCACGACGACATAGGCACGGCGCTCGCCCTGGGCGAGGACATAGCCCGCCCGTTCCAGTCCGGCGCGGAAGGCTTCCGCACTGTCGGACGCCCGGAACAGGGCGGTGATCTCGCTGCGTCGCTGCTCCGGCGTGAGACCGGATGCCTCGGCCATCGCCTTCTCGGCGAAGGTCACGTCGCGGTTCTTCTCGAACCGGGCGTCGCCGCGATCCTCGGCAAGGCCGGCAGGCAGGGACAAGCCGTAGGCATGGGCCAGCTCCCGCGCGCAGGTGCGGAGCTTCATGCGGTCATGGCTCAGGCCGATCGCCCGCATGTTGTCGAGGTCGATGCGCGACCATACGACATGGCAATGCTCGCGGCCGTTCTTCACATGGAAGACGACGGCGCGCGGCTGGCCGGTCAGGCCCAGCTTGCCTTCGATATGGTCGACGGCCGCCATGTATTGCTCGCGGGACAAAGGCGAGGACGGGTTGATGGCAAGGCTGTAGAGCGGTTCCTTGCAGCGCGTGCCGGCCGCCACCGCCTCGTATTCCGCGAGCGCGCCGTGAAGGTCGCGGGCGGCGGTCCCGCGCACCTGCGCGATCTCGACACGCTCATTGTCGTATTCGTTCGACAGATGCGTGGCGAGATCCGCGCCGCCGGTCCGCTGGCTGCCCTTGAGGATCATGGCTGCCTCCCGAGGGCCAGGAAGCAGGCGGTGCGTATCTCGGCGATGTCCCGCAGCGCGGCGGCGACATGCGGATTGTCCAAATCCAGCGTGCCCGCCGCTCCGGCCGCGTGCAGGGCCTCGGCAAGGCGGCCGACCTCGCCGAGCAGACGGGCGGTCAGCTTGTGGCTGGCCGTGGGACGCCGGACGGCATGCGGTGGCGGCAGGTTCAACGTCGCGGAGCGAATGAGGGAAGCCACGGGGATACCCGCGCGATCGGCCATCTGCCGGATCGCCTCGGCTTCCTGTTCGTTGAAGCGTGCCGCCAGCATGATCGGGCGCTGGCGGGACTCGCTGCCGCTGGCCACGGCGCACCTCCTTTCGCGGGTCCGGGGGCACGGTGTCCCCGGCCGGGTCCAGCGCCGGAGCGCTGGTGCATGGGTGGTCCGGGAGGGAGAGGCAATATCCTCCCTCCCGGTCGATGGGTGTCCAGAGGGAGCGCGAAGGCTCCTTCGGTCCGGTGCAGCGGGATACGCTGCGTTGCACGGCAAGGCTCGACGCCGCCCGTCGGGCAATGCCGGGGGATGCAACGGGGGCTGGCTAAAGCCCCCTTGCCAAGATGGCGCGGATAATCCGCGCACATCTTGCAACGCTCAGTAGGTGTAGATTTCAGTATGGGGGATCAAGTTTAGGAACGGATTAAAAGGCACACGCCTGTATGCATCGTCCCTATTTGCAAATGAATATATAGCCCTTAGCGTCGTTAGTCAAAAACTGGTCACGCAGGTCTGCAGTTGCCGTAATACGCCTTAGCTTCGATCTGGACGATATAGTCGCAGAGGTCAGTGTCTACGCGGCAACGGGCAGCGATCAGAGTGGGCCAGCGTCCACGTCCATCCGGTTTGATCTCCGCGCCCCATTCCTCGACCAGGATGCGTGTCAGTGCCAGATTGTTGGTGCCGACCGCGATGTGGAGCGCAGTCAGGCCCATCACCGGGTCCATTGCGTTCACGTCGACACCTTGCTTCAGGGCCGCAACGGCTTTGCGATTGTCGGCGTCATAGACGGCTCTCAAGAAGTCCTGTTTTGCATGTTCCGTGTTCACGTATCCTCCGGCTTCAATGTCATCATTGATACCGGAATCTGGAAAATACCGCCAACTTATCGTGTAAGCCGCTGCAACGGCTGACCGATTCAACCGTGCTCCTGCTATGAGGACGATGCCGCCTCTGCCTCCACGATATAGTCCGACAGCGCGTCATCGACTCCGACTTCGGCAGCGATCACGGTAGGCCATCGTCCCGTGGCGTCCGGCATGAAGGCGGCTTTCCAGTCCTCTATCAGGATACGGGTTAGGGCTAGGTCGTAGTGAGGAATTAAGTTTTATCGCAATTGGATATGAATTGCGGCGAGCATGACGAAGCCCATGAAGTTTGCTATGAGCTTGTCGTAC
>NZ_JAASQI010000021.1 GCF_011762225.1 Pseudochelatococcus lubricantis | reverse complement strand
CGCATTGCGTTGCGAAAAGACGATCGAAGCATTCATGGGCTTCGTTCACCTCGCTTGCGCAATGATATGGATCAGATGAATGCAGACAGCGCCTAAAGCATGCCGGATACGTATCAACGTAAAACCGAAATGCTTTATCAAAATGCAATACAATGCTCCACTATATATTGAAATGACTTGATAAATATGTCCTTTTCAAACGCGACATCTTTAAGCGCTCCAGCCTGAATGCGGAATCTCGCATGCTTCAGGCCGGGCATTGTGCCGGTCTCAGGCCTGCCTAAAATGTCCCGGAAAGGCGGAGCCAACTCGATGCCCAAGGGCGTGATTTTGCTCCACCGTTGACATCATATCCTATCTTTATTACATACTCATTTCTTAATGGACTTACGACATGCTCTGGACCGTCTCCACCCGAGCATAAATATCCTCGATACGCACGATGTCATCCTCGCCTAGATAGGGGCCGGACTGGACCTCAATCAGGTTGAGCGGCACCTTGCCAGGGTTCTCAAGGCGATGCACACATCCAAGCGGGAGGAAGATCGATTCATTTTCGCGTAACAGTATCTGCTCGCTGTCGCGTGTCACCATTGCCGTTCCGTTCACCACCACCCAATGCTCGGCCCTATGGAAGTGCTTCTGTAGCGACAGCTTTGCACCTGGGTTGACGGTGATGCGCTTGACCTGGAAGCGATCACCCTTGTGGATCGATTGATAATACCCCCAAGGGCGATGCACTTGAACTGTCTGGGTAGCTGCAACATGGCCTTCGTTGCGCAGCTGCTCGACGATCTTCTTGACCTCCTGATCCCTTGACTTGTGCGTCACAAGGACGACATCTGGCGTTGCAACAACGACGAGATCGTCCACGCCAAGCGCGGCGACGAGCTGGCCTTCCCCGCGCAGATAGCTATTGCGGACATCAAGTGCCGTCACTTCACCGATCATCACGTTGCCGTCGTCGTCCTGCTGCCCGATCGCTGCGAGCGCCGACCAACTTCCCACATCCGTCCAGCCACAGTCGGTAGGTACGACGACGGTGAGGTCGGTCTTTTCCATAACCGCGTAATCCACCGCAACCGACGGACTTTTGACGAATGCCGCCTCGTTAAGACGTATGAAATCGAGATCCTGTCCCGCTTCGTCCAGTGCCGCCCGACTTGCGGCCAATATCTCAGGCGCGTGGCGTTCAACTTCCGAGATAAAGGTCGACACGGGCAGCAAAAAGATGGCGCTGTTCCATAAATATTCGCCCGATGCGAAATAATTTTCTGCGGTCGCGCTATCCGGCTTCTCCACAAAACGTCGGACGGCATAAACTTCAGGATACTCCGTTTCCATGCCTCGCTGAATATAGCCATATCCCGTCGCAGGCTCGTAGGGTTTCACGCCGAAGAGCACGAATTTCCCCGCAAGCGCCGCGTCGACACCACGGCAGATTGAATCCAGCAGCGCCGCCTTGTCCTGCACAACATGGTCTGCCGCCATCAGAAGGATCAGTCCATCCGGATCACGCCGGCTCTCGATCAGCGCCGCTACAGCCGCGGCAGCCGTGGTGTTTCGTCCAACAGGCTCAAGCACGATCGTGGCGTCGTTGATACCAAGTTCACGCAGCTGCTCAGCAATAACAAAACGATGTTCAGCATTAGCAATCAAAATAGGCGCTGCGAATATGGAGCGGTCGGCAACCCGTAGTGCGGTCTCCTGCAACAGGGAATGCTCGCCCGCAAGCGGCAGCAACTGTTTGGGAAAGGCTTCGCGCGACAACGGCCAAAGGCGTGTCCCCGTCCCTCCCGAGAGAATGACAGGTGTGATCCGGATTGATTTCGCGTTCATTTCTCACCTTGGTTCAGCTGTTAGCTAAAACGGTATGATCTCGGACTGGCTCTGATGACGAAGATCTAGTAGTCAACGCCTTGAATTGTCTGGCAAGGGGCCTGGCCTTCTTCAATTCAGCCGCCAAGCGGTCATATTGCGCTGAAACATCGGCCATATAGCGAAAGTAGAGCTCACGGGAAGCACGCAGCAGGTCGGGACGCAAGGACAGATGTGACCTGTAATCCGCCATCGCGTCGACCACATCCTCCACTCTTGCGAGAGTGTGCAAGGCATGCGTCGTAGGCAACCCCTCAAAGGCATCGTTGGTTCCGATCACAGGATTGCCGAAAGACAACGCTTCTACTGTCTTGATCTTGAGACCTGTACCGCCGACCATTGGGTTGATAACACAATCAACATTGCAGTAAAAATCGTCGAGTGCGTCAACAAGCCCCATCTTGAAAGGCGCGGATTTCAGATGGAGATCGCGGCGGCAGATTGTGCCAGCCAGCGTCCAGCTTATCGGCTCTTCTATTTTTTTGGTGAGCGCAGCTTTCCTGGCGCGGGGGTTTTTCTTGGCTCGCACAGCTTTACTGGTAAGGGCAGCATCCAGTTCACGCACGGAGTTCACATTCCACGGATTGGCACTGCCGAGATAACCAAAGAGAAAAAACGCTTCGGTCTTCCTATGGCCCAACAAAAAAGACGGTGGAATGACATGACCGATCGTGACTACTTCTGATCGTTGCATCAAGCGTATACGTTCCGCCTCATTGTCCTGGATGCCGATAACGATATCCGCACGCTCAAAGCCTTGTCGCTCTTCATCAGAGGACGTAAAAAACCAGCGCGGATCAAGATTGTTCTGTTCAAGTATCTTGTGACGATCACTGAACAAATCGTGAGAATCAATCACCTTGCAAGGGATGTCGAGGCCAAGCAGAACACGCGACATCCACACATAGTTGACTATAATCGCATCATATCGATATGTTTTGATAAGTTGTTTTGTGTAGTCACAAAGTTCGTCCGGGCACCAGTCGTCTATCCCCCAACATGATGGATATTTTGGTCTCCTCAGAGGGGACGAGCGCAGAAAGAAAAAACGATGCCAGAAATCTTGCATCGCAATCCGCTGATCGTTGGTTAGCCCCTCCATGCCGTAGTACAAGTAATCCAGAACGGCGCCTCTTAATTGCAGTTCCTTGCCAAACGCGAGAATGCGGGCAGCGTTTCCCTGGTTCGTCGGATGCGACGGAACGGGTGAGACAACAAGTATCCGAAGAGCCGCGCTCATGGAACAACCTCAAGCCGATCCACACAGAAGCCGACTTGTCGACCTCCATCTATATTGCACATATGCCGGCACCCGATTGAAAGAACGGTAAAATCAGCCGACGGCTCCAAAATTTCAACCACGAAACGGCCACTGGTTGCGGACCACTTTTCTAAAGTAAATGGCATAATGCAGCCATCGACCATTATTCGGGCATCATCGAGATTTCGGGGGTCATTCGTGTTGACTACCGTTAACTTTAGCCGCAATTTATCCGGCCATGCGTCTAACCTGCCAATGAATATACGTAGATGGGATGATGGGCCACTCCAGAGCCATGCATAACCACCATCACTCTCAGATTTATATTCACCATCATGGATAAAGCGGGAGGCAGGAAATACAAGAGAAACGTGCTCAGATACGGAGGGAAGCTCTATCGAGACTCGAACCTCATTTGGCGTATTTTTTACTATATTCTTTTTTAGATAAACGCTCTCAACTGGATCATCACGAGACACCAAAACATCAAATCCGCCAACGTTATATTCGGGTAAGATCAATCTAAATTTCTTATGATAGGTTCCCGCAATCAAAAAGTCGATAGATTTACGCTCGTCCAGGACACCATCGGGCCAAACGTCGGTTTCGGCATCGGCTGAGACAAGGACGGCAATATCGCCGAAGCCAAAAAACGAGCGAATCAGCTCTTTGTCAACACTGCTATCAAGATACAAAATAGTAAGTTTGTCTCTGCCGCTGGCGCCCTCCCGCAACACCGGCTCCAATTCCGGCCCCAAAGATAGTATTGGAAAGTGCCCACCTTTTTGCCGAAACCGGAAGAAGAAGTCCCTTACCTCAGCGCTGAATCGCTCCGGCGCCGCAACACCGACGAGCACATCGCCCATGATGCCGCTGAATCCCGCAGATGGAAAAGTGAGATCGACAACCCTAACCCCCCCGAAGACGTGGTCCAAAAAACGCCCGATCGCCATTGCAGCAGCGAATGAAAGCGGGGTACCGTTTTTTTGCGGGATGTCTCGCGTATGGTGAACGAACAACATCAGTGGGCGAATCCATCGATAATGAGCGATATGGGCTTTGCCGTAGTTCTCTCTGCGCCAGACGCTGCGTCGTCATCTTCCGACACGTCCCATTGGAAGCGAATGTTGCGTATGGCAAAATGCGGAGGAACAATCGAATCGATAAAACGATCAAGCTCAGTCATATACTGAGATAGATCGGTTGATGACGGCCAAGCAACACTGATGCGAAAACCTCCTGTCAGCCGTCTGACCTGGTCCAACTGGGAACCCGAAAGACCACCTGTCGTTCGTTCCAGCTTGAGCGTTTGCGGCGACATACTATCAATATTTTTACCATACACATGTTGTACCTGAGTGACGTTTCCTTCCTGCCGCGTTTCTTCATAAGATGCATTGATAAAATTCGCGTATCGCGCCCCGACCGATTCAAGAGACAGCTCTGTTTGCGCGAACCTCCGCGCCTGGGTAGCAAACGCCGCCCTCAAATCCGGGTTATCAATCAACGCACAGATTGCCCGCTCCAAGGCCACGCTGGCACCAACAACGGGGAGATGAACGACGGTATCACGAGGCAATTCAGAATATGCCGCCGTATCGTTAACAATACAGCACTTTCCCACTGAGAAAGCCCGCGCCAAAGTGCCTGAGCTTTCTCCGACCGAAGGGAAACGAAGGTTAACGACGAGATCGGATGCACAGATGTAGGCGTCCAACTCGGCTTCCGAAACGTATCCTGTAATGTGCGTCACCGAACTCAAACGCGGATAAGAGCGTACGGTTTGGGACAGGGCATACTCTTCCGGACGTTCAGGACCGGCATGAATCCAACGAAACTTATAACCGTTTGCGAGGGCGTTCTCGAGCGCTTCCATAAGCCAGTCGAAACGCTTCACTTTTGTTGCAAAGCCAGACGTTAAAACAATGACGTCGTCTGCATCCAGACACAGACGTTGGCGCGCCTCCGCGACGCTCGTGGCTTCTATTGAAGGTGCAAAATGCGGAATGACAGCCATGTTATGGATGGCGTTATCTCCATGTACGGCTCGCATTTTGTTTAGAGCAAATTTTGAATGAACGATAACGCCTTTCGATAGTCGAAGAACTTCATCTAGAGCATCAAATAAAACATAATTTGCGGCCGTCTTTATGCCTCGCTCTTTCCATTGTCTTGAATAGACTTTGGAAATACTAGACGAAGACGAACCGACGCGCGCCAGAATTGCTTCAAGGCTTGGAGAGGTTACCTCATACAAGTACAGGAGATTGAGATCATGCAGCGAAACCACGCCGGAATAGCGGCGAAGAGCGTCGAGCACAAAACCATGTCCTGGATTATTTCCTATTTGATGTAAAATTTTGTCTCCCTCTCCGAGCCATCGAAACGCCTGACGCTCGTCACGTAAAGAAACACCTATAGGAATATTTCCAAAAATTTCATCGGTATAGGCGATGCAGGAAAAGTGCTGGCTCAACGGCGCTAAGAGCATGTATGCATAATCTGCAATACCGTTGCGCGCTGGCGGCAAGGGAGTGAAGCAACTGAGAACGTGCTCGGAGCCGTCCATCACCGTAAATCCTTCAGGGTACTGAACTCAGAAATTTTCACAGCATCATTCAAGCTAAATAGTTCCCGCTTCAAATGGCCGTGGTACAAACTTTTGATCTGTATTGGTATTGTGCGATATAATATATAGAATTTTAGAATCATTCTTTTTGAGAATAATGGGATATGCGGCTACGAAGGAAACGGCATACTCTCTCCCCGCGCGCATGGCAACGGAAGAATTTTTTTTCAGCGCTTGGGATCGTTCCGCTTGCTGCTCAGCCGTAAGTCTGCTTGCCATGTCTAGGTCCTACGAAGCGCTTAAGATCGCTGAAACGTACCCCATCAGGTGGAGGAGATCAATCATACTTAAGCTGCTCAGCAGCCAGTAGCTAAAACCTCATAACAAGATTCAGTTGCCATTCCACACCTTTATACGAGGGATTCTCTCCCGCGCCTATTTCTGGAAGCTGTTAGAATCAAGAGGATACAAATTTTTGTATAATTCAGCGCAGATTCCCGAGTGCCCCTTGGTTTCGGTTGCTGTTTTCCTGCGTTGACCAGATAGCAAGTTGCTGCGACAATTTGACCGTAGCCTCCTCGCCCATAGCCGCCGCTGTTAGGCTCAGGACTCATTGATCAGAGCCAGAAGATGACGGTAGCAGCGAGTGCGATGCCGGAGAAGAAGGTCATTGGGCACCCGTCATAGCGTGTAGCGACGCGCCGCCAATCTTTGAGACGCCCGAAGATGATTTCGATCCGGTTGCGCCGTTTGTAGCGGCGCTTGTCGTATTTGACGGTCTTGTTCCGGGATTTGCGACCCGGGATGCAGGGAGTGATGCCCTTCGCCTGCAAAGCGTCACGAAACCAGTCAGCATCATAGCCACGGTCGGCCAGCAGCCATTTGGCCTTGGGAAGCTCATCAAGCAAGGCGGCAGCACCGGTGTAATCGCTGACCTGATCTGCTGTTATAAAGAAGTTGATCGGGCGACCATTCACATCCGTTACGGCATGAAGTTTGGTGCTCATGCCGCCTTTTGTGCGGCCGATCAGGCGGCCCGCGTCCCCTTTTTTACCCGCAGGCTAGAAGCCGCGCGGTGTGCCTTGAGATAGGTCGCGTCGATCATGATCGTCTTGCGCTCTGGAGCCTCAGGTACAGCCAGGCCTTCCATCATCTGGATAAAGATGCCCTTGTCACCCCAGCGTTTCCACCGGTTATAAAGCGTCTTGGAGGGGCCGTATTCCCTCGGCGCATCACACCACCGGAGCCCATTGCGGTTAACGAAGATGATGCCGCTCAGAACGCGTCGATCGTCAACGCGCTGACGTCCATGGCTCTTGGGAAAATAGGGCTGAAGACGAGCCATTTGCTCGTCCGTCAGCCAAAACAAATTACTCATCAGTCAGGCTCCTGCACACCCGACTGAGTCATAACCGCCAATTCAAATCAATGGGTCCTGAGCCTAACCCGCTGTCCACCTGACCGGTCTGCAGGCCAATAATCGAAGTCAAGTGCAAGGATCGTTTACAAATTTTTACGACGAATGTGACATGAAACGGCGCATGTTAATTTCCTTCAACTCTAATTTATGCTTGACAAGCGAGGGGAATTTCCTGTTTTGAAAAGCAATTCCAATTGCCGTTCTTCCCGTTCACGTGCTATAAAGCCACAAACGCGTATGGTTGGAAACCCCCCTCTCCCGGAAAGGACCGTTCATGAGCGCGCTGAACATTCTCGACTGCACATTCCGCGACGGAGGATACTATAATTCTTGGGATTTTTCCCCTACCCTGATTCAATCCTACCTTGAGGCGATGAAAGCGGCTCAAGTCGATATCGTCGAACTCGGCTTCCGCTTTATCAAGAATGCAGGGTTTAAGGGGGCGTGCGCTTTCACAACCGACGCTTTCGTACGCACACTCTCGATCCCTGAAGGACTGACCGTGGGTGTGATGCTGAACGGTGCCGACCTGCTGACGGATATAGGGCTGGTTCCCTCACTTGAAAAGCTGTTTCCCGAAACAACTGCCACGACGCCGGTGCAGCTGGTCCGTTTTGCCTGCCACTACCATGAATTCGAACGTGTGCTTCCGGCCGTCGGCTGGCTCAGCGACCGCGGTTATCGGGTCGGGTTCAACCTCATGCAGATTTCAGATCGCACGCAAGAAGAGATACGCAACTACGCTCGTAAAGCTCTGGATTGGCCGGTGGAGGTGCTTTACTTCGCCGACAGTATGGGCGGGATGACCCCCGACGACGTATCCCGTGTGATTGAGTGGATACGCACCGAATGGGAGGGGCCAATAGGTGTACATACGCATGATAACATGGGGCTCGCATTGCAGAACACCCTCTGTGCCCAAGCGGAGGGGGCCAATTGGCTCGATGCTACAGTGACTGGTATGGGCCGTGGCCCCGGCAATGCCCGGATTGAGGAACTGGCGATCGAGGCCGAAGCGATACGCGGACGCAAGGCCAATCTCGTGCCGTTGTTGACCTTGATTCGCAAATATTTCAGACCGTTGAAAGAACTTTACGGATGGGGATCGAATCCCTACTATTACCTCTCGGGTAAGTACGGTATCCATCCAACGTATGTGCAAGAGATGCTGGGTGATGCCCGTTATAACGAGGAAGATATTCTTGCAGTGATCGAGCGTCTACGCGAGGAAGGTGGCAAGAAGTTCAGCACGGATCGCCTCAGCAATGCGCGCAATTTCTACGCCGCTGCACCGCATGGCACATGGGCGCCTGCGAGACTGATCGCGGGGCGCGAAGTGCTGATCCTTGGAACCGGACCAGGCGTGGCGGCGCATAGGCCTGCGCTCGAAGCCTATATCCGCCGGGCGAAACCGCTGGTGCTTGCACTGAATACGCAGTCCGCGATCGATCCTGAACTGATCGACTTGAGAGCAGCCTGTCATCCGGTGCGGCTGATGGCTGACGTCGAAGCTCATACCTTGCTTCCCCAGCCACTGATTACACCGGCCTCAATGTTACCCGACAATCTCAAGGCGGCCCTGGCAGGCAAGGAGCTTCTTGATTTCGGCCTTGGCGTTGAACCCGGAATCTTTACCTTTCATGATACCCATTGCGTGGCTCCGACATCGCTGGTGTTGGCCTATGCACTGGCCGTCGCTGTCAGCGGCAAGGCGACCCGGATCCTGATGGCGGGCTTCGACGGTTATCCAGCGGGCGATCCCAGAAATGACGAGATTAACGGGTTCTTGAGTCTGTACACACAGGATGCCCAACAGGCGAAGATAGTTTCCATCAGCCCGACGAGCTACAAGGCTCTTCCTTCCATCTCAATTTACGGGATATGACGATGGAACTCGTATCCGTTTTTTTTCCGCTTCGGGCTGGCAGTTCCCGAGCTGTGGGCAAGAATACGCGCCCTTTCAGGCTCGATGGGCGCAGTCTTTTCCAGCACAAGATGGAGCAGCTGGAGAAGATCAGCAAAAATGTCGCGGAGATTGTTATTTCAACGAATGATGAAGAAGTCATTGCACAATTCGAGGGCTTTAAGATTATTGACAACGCACGTCTCGTGAGAAGACCTGATGTATTGTGTAACTCTACCACGAAGGTGAAAGATCTAATTGATTACGTGCCAACAGTTGTTCGGAGTGATCATATCTTCTGGTTGCATGCGACCTCGCCGTTCGTGGACCAGTCCGATTATCTGAGTGCGCTCGACCTTTACACCAAACTTGTCTTCAGCGGCCCAAATGACTCACTGATGAGCGTGAGCAGGCTGCAACAATTCATCTGGAGTGACTCGCGCAAGGCAATCATTAATTGCGACAGAGCCGTTAATCCGTGGCCGAACACTCAGGATCTGGAGCCACTTTACGAAATAAATCATGCTTTTTACATCTCAAGCCGACATAACTATCTGACACTGAGCGACCGAATCGGGACCAATCCGGCTCTATATGAAATGCATGGCCTGAAGAAGATTGACATAGATTGGGAGGAGGATTTTATTCTGGCCCAGAACATCATTCGCTCGCTCGAGCAGGTAAAGAATGACGAACTATAGGTCAATCATTTTCGACTGCGACGGCGTCATCCTGAACTCGAACCGAGTAAAGACTGAGGCGTTTCGTGAGGCGGCGTTGCCTTATGGCGTCGACGCCGCAGAAGCGCTGGTAGCACATCATATCGCTCATGGTGGCGTCTCGCGCTATCGCAAGTTCGCTCATTTTCTGGAAAACATTGTCTCGTCGGACCGACCGGGCCCAGGACTGGATGCGTTGCTTGAACGCTATGCCGGTGCGGTACGCGATGGGTTGACGACTTGCGAAATAGCTGAAGGGCTGGCGAGTTTGCGCGCATCAACGCCTGGTGTGCGCTGGCTGGTGGTCTCAGGCGGTGATCAGACCGAGTTGCGTGAGATTTTTGCCCAACGTGGCATCGACCGGCATTTTGACGGTGGTATTTTTGGCAGTCCCGATAACAAGGATGACATCCTCGCTCGCGAGAGCGCATCCGGCAACATCAGGCGTCCAGCGCTTTTTCTGGGAGATAGCCGATATGATCATGAAGCGGCAACAAGAGCCGGACTCGATTTCATTTTTCTCAACCGCTGGAGTGAATTCGCTGAGTGGGCAGCTTATTCGCGGGAGCATGGTTTTCCAGTTTTGGGTGGGCTATCTGAAGTAGAATCATTGTTTTCAATCCATTGATTACATTTGATATAGATTCACTGACCTGCAGAAGGTTATTCTTAACATGGCAGGCAATTTGGATAGGCAGGTTTTTAGGTCGTTTTGCGAGTTTCATGTAAATATTACGTAAAATATTGATATTTTATATTCATCGTATCCGTCCGGCCTGACCGCTCCCCGTTCCGTCGCCATAGCAGTAGGTCGTCGACCTTGGTGATCTTGTAGTCTGGGATGCGGGCGATGGTGTCGGAGAGTGACCTGCCCCCCGGAAGTTCCCTCGCTGTGATGTAGAGTCTGCCCAATCTGAAAAGGAGCAGACGACATGAGGAAAAGCCGTTTCACCGAGGC
>NZ_JAASQI010000020.1 GCF_011762225.1 Pseudochelatococcus lubricantis | reverse complement strand
CGCATTGCGTTGCGAAAAGACGATCGAAGCATTCATGGGCTTCGTTCACCTCGCTTGCGCAATGATATGGATCAGATGAATGCAGACAGCGCCTAGCCCTCTCATATAACTGGAATATCTTTGTTGCCTGAAATTGTGGCAAAAAATCAGGATCCAGGGGCATGACGAGGGCAGGGTGTAATTTCGCGCCCGCGACGCAATCCGCATGCGGCTACCGGCGCGTTGTCGCCCCGATTCCGGATGGGGCAGCGTGTTGAGCCTGTGCGTGACACGAAAGGCCATCTGACGCCCGAAGCGATGACAGCGACTGCGGTTCCGTTTATTCTGACGTTGCTGGGGTGATACCGGAGTTTCGTCATGAGCAGGCGCATTGCAGCGGGAATGGCTATGACCGTAGCGCTCTTGCTGCCGTTACCCGGGCGGGCGGAGGTCGAGGTGAGGTTCGTCGCGCCGGAGCATTTTTCGGACCGCGATTTCAGGCGGTCGGCGACGCGCGCGCAGGCCATGAAAGTCTTCGAGACCTTTCTCGCACAACTGGGAAAGAAGTATCTCGGCGAGAAACAGTTGCTCACCATCGAGATTCTGGATATCCGGCTGGCGGGAAATTACGATTCCTGGTGGAGCGTGATGAACGATGTCCGCGTCCTCACGGACATTACGCCGCCGCGCTTCGGCCTCCGTTATACGCTGAAGGACGGTGGGCGAACCGTGGCGCAGGCGCGTGAAAGCATCACCGATGTCAACTATCTGACCAACCCGGCGGCGCGCCTGTCGGTCGACCCGTTCGTTCACGAAAAAATCCTGCTTGAAAACTGGTTCCGCAAGCGGTTCGCGAGGCAGCCACCGGCCGGCTCCTGAACCTGCTCCTGGCGCGCCGGCCTCCCGGTTGCAACCTCGCGGGCGGTTCCGATGCCGCCAAGCCGACGAATATTTTGCCAGGGCGACAAATCGGGGTTGACCGGAGCAAGCGGGATAGGTAGGAACCATGCTCTGAAATGAGCAGAAGCCTCTTGGCGGCCGTCAACCTTGCGGCAGCCGGGAATTGTTATTTTTTTACCGGCAGGCCTTGCGCTGGCCGGACGGAGAACGGTTCGATGAAGATTCGCAATTCGCTGAAGTCGATCCGCGGCCGTCATCGCGACAACCAGCTCGTGCGTCGCAAGGGCCGCGTGTACATCATCAACAAGACCCAGAAGCGCTTCAAGGCGCGTCAGGGCTGATGCCCTTTGACACCCCGCACGCGGGGTATGCTGTGTCTGCAATATGACGGCCTCCGGATTCGCTTCGGAGGCCGTTTTCACACACAGTACCGGCGTCCCGGTGCTGGGCCGGCTGGTACGGGCTTTGCTCAAGCGCCGCACGGGCCACGGTGGCCTCTTGAGCCGGCTGCTCTTGGGCGAGCTGCTTTTGGCATAATTTCGGGAGCCGTCCCGCGTGAACGCCTGCCCGCCTGAAGATTCCCTGCAAATCGATGCGTCCGCTGCCAGCTTCGGCCTCAACTGGCCGGGCAAGGCGCAAGCGCGGCGGGCTGCATGGACCGACGCCGGCATGCGCCTGCGCGAGGTGGCGGATGCCGGGCTCCACGCCGATACCACGCGGAACCTGCTGATCGAGGGCGACAATCTCGACGTGCTCAAGCTGCTGCGGGCGGACCACGCCGGCACGGTGAAGCTCATCTATATCGATCCGCCCTACAATACCGGCAACCCGCTGCTCTACAACGACGATTTCCGCACGCCCGCCCCCGGCGGCGCGGACGCGGCACATGCGCCCGCATGGCTGCGCCCGCATGTCGCCTGGCTGTCGATGATGTATCCGCGCCTGCTGCTGGCCCGTGAGCTGCTGCGTGAGGACGGGCTGATCTTCATCAGCATCGGCGACGAGGAACTGGACAGCCTCACGCAGATCGGCCGTGAAATCTTTGGCGACGAGAACTTCTGCGGCCATCTGATCTGGGAGCGGAAGAAGAAGCCGTCCTTCCTCGACGCGCGCATGGGCCGGGTGACGGAGTTCATCGTCTGCTTCGCGCGCGACCGCGCCAAGGCGCCGGCCTTCACCGCAGGCGCCGTCACCGACGGCAAGAAATACCCGTTCAACAATGCGGGCAATGGCGTGCAGGTCCTCACCTTTCCCGCGCGGGCGGTGTCGTTCGGCTGCGGCGACGGCGTCATTGCGCCGCAGGATATGTCGGGGGGCAACATCGTGACGGAGCTGCTCGACGCGGTCGAGATTCGCGACGGCGTGAACGGCAACGCCTTCCGGCTGAAGGGCGAGTGGCGCTATGCGCAGGCGACGCTGGACGCGCTGGTGACGGAAGGCGCGCGCATCACCATCCGCAAGGCGCCCTTCCGGCCCAACCTCGTCAGCCGCTCGAAGGCGCGCAAGAAGACCGCGAGCCTGCTGTCGTACCGCACCAACGGCGTGCCGACGAACGAGGACGGCACGGCCGAGATCAGGGCGCTGTTCGGCACCGACATCATGCCCTATCCCAAGCCCTCCGGCCTCATCGCCTATCTGGTCGACATGGTGACGGGGGAGGGCGATACGGTGATGGATTTCTTCGCGGGCTCCGGCTCCACCGCGCATGGCCTGTGGCGGGCGGATATCGGGGCGGGGCTGCGGCGACGCTTCATTCTGGTGCAGTCGCCCGAGCCGACGCGCCAGCGGCGCGCCAACGGCATGTGGAAAACCTCGCCCGCTTTCGAGGCCGGCTACCCGACGATCTTCGCCATCACGCTGGAACGCCTGCGGCGCACGGCGACAGCGCTTTCCGGCCAGCTGGAAGCGCACTCCGGGCCGACGACGGAAAGCGCCGGCGCCGATCTAGGCTTCCGCGTCCTGCAAGTGGCGGGCGGCGAGTCATAAAACTGCGGACAGACACAGATGCGGAGGGTTGTCATATCCATACAACAGTGTTGTATGGATACACCACGATAGCGAATCATGTCGCCGCCGGCGCGGCGGGACGGCGTTACGGGACGGCCGCTGATGATGGCCGGCACTTTACACGGTAATGTGAACGCGGGGATTGCTTGGCTCGGATGACGGACAATCGGCGCAAGCGCGGGGCACGGGTGTCGGGCGTTGTCGGCACGATCGCCGTGGTGCTGGCGCTGGCGTCCGCTCTCGGCACCTTCCTCATCCTCGCGGGGTTGACGCCGATCCTGCCGACGCATTCGGTCGTCGTCTGGGCGCTGGTCGGCAACGGCATTCTGGTGGCGCTGCTCACAGCCATCGTGGTGTGGGAAACGTGGGCCATCGTGCGGGCGCGCCGCGCGGGGGCGGCGGCGGCCGGCCTGCATGTGCGAATCGTCTCGCTGTTCAGCCTCGTCGCGGCCTTTCCCGCCGTGCTGGTGGCGGTTGTCGCCTCGATCACGCTGGAGCGCGGCCTCGATCCGTGGTTCACCAATTCGCTGAAGGCGCTGATCTCCAACACGGCCGAGATCGCCGATGCCTACCGCGAGAGCCAGTGCCGCAATCTCGCGCGCGAGACGGACCTGATGGCCGCCGACCTGAACCGCGCGTTGGTGCTTTACCGGGCCGACCGCAAGCTGTTTCAGGACTTTCTGCGTTCGCGCGCCACCTTTCTCGGTTTCCCCGTCGCCATGCTGGTGGAGCCCGACGGCACCGTGATCGAACGTTTCGACGCCGACGAGGGCGAGAAGCTGCCCGGCCCCAGCCACGAGGATATCGAGGCGGCCAACTCGGACGACCCGGTCTGCCTCATTCCCCAGTCCGGCAACCTGTTCCGCTCCATCCTGCGCCTTGCTTGGGAGGAGCAGACAATCCTCTACGTCGCCCGGCACGTCGATCCGCGCGCGGTGGAGTTTCCCGCCGTGGCGGAGGTGGGCGTGGCATACTATCAGGCGCTGGAGCAGAAGAAGGTCACGATCCAGATCGTCTTCGCGCTGATGTTCGCGCTCGTCGCGCTGATCGTGCTGCTGTCCGCGGTCTGGTTCGGGCTGAGCCTCGCCAACCGGCTGGTGTCGCCGATCCGCCGCCTCATCCACGCGACGGATCAGGTGGCGAGCGGCAACTTCTATGTGCGGGTGCCTGTGCTCAAGACGGAGGGCGACCTCGGCCATCTCAGCACCACCTTCAACAAGATGACCACCGAGCTGCGCCAGCAGCACGACGGGCTGGTGGCGGCCAATGAGGTGATCGACCAGCGCCGGCGCTTCACCGAGGCTGTGCTTGCCGGCGTTTCGGCAGGCGTCATCGGCACGGACGGTGAGGGCGTCATCAACATCGTCAACCGCTCGGCCGAGGCGCTGCTCGGCACGTCGGCGGCGGAACTGGGCGGCCAGCCGGTCGGCGAGGCTATCCCCGAGATCGCCGATCTCGTCGCCGAGGCGCTCGGCAGCGTCCACCGGGCGCAGGCGCAGGGCCGCGCGCTGGCACAGGGGCAGGTGTCGCTGTCGCGCGGCGGCCGCGAGCGCATGCTGAATGTGCGCGTCACCAGCGAGAAGGACGAGGGCGAGGACCGGGGCTTCGTCGTCACGCTGGACGACATCACCGGGCTCGTCGCCGCCCAGCGGACCGCCGCCTGGGCCGACGTGGCCCGGCGCATCGCCCATGAGATCAAGAACCCGCTGACGCCCATCCAGCTCTCGGCCGAGCGCATCCGGCGCAAATACGGCAAGGTCATCACCGAGGACCGGCAGGTGTTCGACCAGTGCGTCGAGACGATCGTGCGGCAGGTCGACGACATCAAGCGCATGGTGGACGAGTTCTCCTCCTTCGCCCGCATGCCCAAGCCCGCGCAAACGGACGAGGATATCGTGGAGACGGTGCGGCAGGTGCTGTTCCTGATGCGCGTCGGCTCTCCCGACATCACGTTCGAGGAGGCGTTGCCGGAGGCGCCGATCATCGCCCATTTCGACCGCCGGCTGCTGTCGCAGGCGCTGACCAACATCGTCAAGAACGCCACGGAGGCGGTGAAAGCCGTCCCCGAGGAGGAGCGCGGGCCGGGCCGGATCAGCGTCGGCGTGCGGGCGGAGGCCGGTAACGTCGTCATCGAGGTGATCGACAACGGCAAGGGTTTCCCGCGCGAGAACCGCCACCGGCTGCTCGAACCCTACATGACGACGCGCGAGGGCGGCACGGGGCTCGGCCTCGCCATCGTCGGCAAGATTCTGGAAGACCATGGCGGCGGCATCCAGTTGCTCGACGCGCCGGCGGGGCGGGGCGGGCGGGTCGTGCTGTGGTTGCCGCTGGACGGCACGGCGAGTGCCGCTTCCGCGCCCGCCCGGCCGGGCGCGCCGCAGCCCCCGGCGCCGGAGGGCCTCGCTGCAGAAACGCCGGCCGCATCTACCACCGCCGCCAGACCGTATGAAACGGTCGGCGGAGATAACCCGGAGCCCAAGCATGAGCGCTGACATCCTCATTGTCGATGACGAGGCGGATATCCGTGATCTCGTCGCAGGTATTCTGGAAGACGAGGGGCACCGCGCCCGAACGGCGGGCAGCTCGGACGAGGCGCTGGCCGCCATCGAGGCGCGCCGGCCGCATCTGGTGTTCCTCGACATCTGGCTGCAGGGCAGCCGGCTCGACGGCCTGCAGGTGCTCGACATCGTCAAGGAAAACAACCCCGAGTTGCCGGTGGTCATGATTTCCGGCCATGGCAATATCGAGACGGCGGTTTCCGCCATCAAGCGCGGCGCCTACGATTTCATCGAGAAGCCGTTCAAGGCCGACCGCCTCGTGCTGGTGGCGGAGCGGGCGCTGGAGGCATCGCGCCTGCGCCGGGAGGTAAAGGACCTGCGCGCGCGCTCCGTCCAGGCCAGCCGCATCGTCGGCCATTCGGCCATTGTCAATCAGCTTCGCCAGACCGTGGAGCGGGTGGCGCCCACCAACGCGCGCGTGCTGATCACCGGCGCGCCCGGCGCGGGCAAGGAACTCGTCGCGCGCACCATCCACAACCTGTCCCACCGGGCGTCGGCGCCGTTCATCGTCATCAACGCCGCCACCATCACGCCCGAGACCATGGAGCAGGAGCTGTTCGGCGTGGAAAGCGGGGACGGGCGCGGGCGGCGTGTGGGCGCGCTGGAGGAGGCGCACGGCGGCACGCTCTATATAGACGAAGTCGCCGACATGCCGCGCGAGACGCAGAGCCGCATCCTGCGCGTGCTGGTGGACCAGAATTTCCAGCGCGTGGGCGGCACGGCGCGGGTGCATGTCGACGTGCGTATCATTGCCTCGACCGGCCGCGATCTGGCGCACGAGATCGCGCAGGACCGCTTCCGCGAGGATCTCTACCACCGCCTCAGCGTCGTGCCGATCCGCGTGCCATCGCTCGCCGAGCATCGCGAGGATGTGCCGGAACTGATTGCCTTTTTCATGGACCAGATATCGCAGGCCACCGGCCTGCCGAAGCGCACCGTCGCCGAGGACGCGCTCGCGGTGCTGCAATCCCACGACTGGCCGGGCAACGTGCGCCAGCTGCGCAACAATGTCGAGCGCCTGATGATTCTCGCCGGCGGCGAGCTGGAGGCGGCCATCACTGCGCAAATGCTGCCGGCGGAGATCGGCACGCTGGTGCCCACCACGCCCGCCGGGGCAGGGGGGGAGAAGCTGATGAGCCTGACGTTGCGCGACGCGCGCGAGATATTCGAGCGCGAGTATCTCATCGCCCAGATCAACCGCTTCTCCGGCAACGTGTCGCGCACAGCCGAGTTCATCGGCATGGAGCGCTCCGCCCTGCACCGCAAGCTGAAATCGCTGGGAATAGCCGGGTAGGGCGCCGGCGCGCCCGCCCCGTCGACGGGAATTCGTTCCGGCTCGACAGGAGGAGCCGCGGGGGCACGGGCGGATCGACAAGTGGCGCCGCCCTTCCCGATGGCGGCTGCTGGAAGATTTCGGACATCGGCGGGTAATTTCCGGGCCGATTGTCATCGTTGTGTAGCGTACCGCTGCCAGAGTCCGCGCGTTAACGAAATAACGATGCAAGGACCTGAGCGGTGTTGATCATTGATGGAGTGACGAGGCGGTTCGGAGAGAAGGCCGCTGTCGCCAATGCGCGAGTCGAGATTCCTGTCGGCAGCATGGTGGGTGTTATCGGGCGTTCCGGGGCCGGAAAATCCACGCTTCTGCGCATGATCAACCGCCTGATCGACCCCACCGAAGGCCGCATCCTTTTCGAGGATACGGATGTGACGCGGCTGCGTGGCCGTGAACTGCGCAACTGGCGCTCCCGCGCTGCGATGATCTTCCAGCAGTTCAATCTGGTCAACCGGCTCGACGTGCTCACCAACGTGCTCACGGGCCGCCTCAACCACGTGCCGCTGTGGCGGTCGCTCACCAAGACATATACGGATGCCGAACGCACGCTCGCGCTGCGCGCGCTGGAGCGGCTCGGCATCGCGGAGGTGGCGCTGCAGCGGGCGGATACGCTTTCCGGCGGGCAGCAGCAGCGGGTCGCCATTGCACGCGCCCTCCTGCAGGAGCCGCGCATCATTCTGGCGGACGAGCCGATCGCCTCGCTCGACCCGCTCAATGCCAAGGTGGTGATGGACGCGCTGCGCGACATCAACCAGCATGATGGCATCACGGTGATCAGCAACCTGCACACGCTCGACACCGCGCGCCATTACTGCAACCGCATCGTCGGCATGGCCAACGGCCACATCGTATTCGACGGCACGCCCGACGAACTCGACGACGCCGTGGTGCGGCAGATTTATGGGACCGAAGGTGCGACGCTCGACGAGCGTATCACCTCGACCAGCATCGTTCCGGGTGGGAAGCTGGCGACGGCTGCCACTCCCGCCTGAACCAGACGCCGCCGGTAAGGGGGCCGGCAGCGGGCAAAACAGCCAAGCCCCTACATTGTCACCAACACTCACGGAGTACACCATGCTTCGCAAGCTGATGCTCGCGGCTGCTGCTGCCACGCTCGCTTTCGCCGCCCCTCTCGCCGCCCAGGCCCAGAGCTACAAGGACACCGTCAAGGAGTTCCGCGTCGGCCTGATCGGTGGCGAGAACGCCTCGGATCTGATGACCCGCAACGAAGGCTACCGCAAGCTGCTCGAGACCGAACTCGGCATCCCGGTCAAGCTGTTCCCCGCCACCGACTACGCCGGCATCATGCAGGCCATCGGTGCCGGCCAGGTTGAACTCGCGGCCTTCGGCGCCTCGGGCTTCGCCGGTGCGTACCTCGACTGCAACAAGTGCATCGAGCCGATCGTCGTTCCGGAAGAGAACGATGGTTCGACGTTCTACTACTCGGTCGCCGTGGTGCGCGCCGACAGCGGCATCAACTCGCTGGACGAGGCCAAGGGCAAGTCGCTTGCCTTCGCCGACCCGAACTCCACCTCGGGCTACCTGATCCCCAACGCCACGCTGAAGGCTGAGGGCAAGGATCCGGAGAAGTTCTTCTCGCGCGTCGGCTTCGCCGGTGGTCACGAGCAGGGCGTGCTCGCGGTGCTCAACAAGCAGTACGACGTCGCCGTGACGTGGACCTCGGGCCAGGGCGACATCAACGAGGGCTATTCGCGCGGCAACCTGCGCGCCATGGTCGACAAGAAGCTGCTCAACATGAAGGACGTCAAGATCATTTGGCAGTCGGGCAAGATCCCGAACGGCCCGATCACCGTCCGCACGGACCTGCCGGCCGACCTCAAGGCCAAGCTGCTGCAGATCCACCTCGACCTGCCCACGAAGCACCCCGACATCTACAAGGCGATCGAGCGCGGCTCTGGCAAGGGCTATGCCAAGACGACGGTCGAGCTTTATCAGGACATCATCAAGCTGCGTCAGGCGGAAGCCACCGGCGGCCGCAAGAGCTGATTTCCACCTGTTGAAGGGGACCGCCCCGGCGTTTCGGCCGGGGCGGTTTCCCGTTTTGCCGCCTCTCCGGTGCCTGGTCTCCGCAACCCGAAAAGTGCCGCGTCATGACGCATATCGAGACAGCCAGCGCCTACGACATCATGCGTCGGCGCATCGATGAACACCGCCAGGAGAAGTTTCGTGCCACGCTGGTCGGCGTCGCGATCTTCCTAGCCCTGTTCGCTCTTGCCGCATGGTGGGCGGATTTCGGCATTCTGCCGGTGATCGAGGGGTTGCCGAAGCTCGGCGAATACGTTTCCAAGCTGTTTTCGACGCCGGCCGCGCAGGGGTCGGCGGAGCGTATTCCGATCGTCTCGCTCTCGCATCTGTTCGGCGGCTGGGATACGAAGCAATCCCTGCTTTATTGGTTTTACAACATCCACACCTTCCTGGTGCTGATCCTCGACACCGTGGCCATGGCCGTGCTCGCCACGCTTCTCGGCTTTTCCGTCGCCTTCATCGTCAGCTTTCCGGCCGCCTACAACCTGTCGCCGCACGGCCTGATCGTATGGACGTCGCGCCGGTTCCTTGAAGTGCTGCGGTCGATTCCCGATCTCGTCTTCGCCCTGTTCTTCGTGTTCTGCTACGGCGTAGGCCCGCTTGCGGGCATTCTCGCCATGGGGCTGCACTCGGCGGGTGCGCTCGGCAAGCTGTTTTCGGAGCTGAACGAGAACGCCAGCCCCCGCCCGGCGGAAGGCATCGTCGCCTCGGGCGGCAACTGGTTCGAGATGATCCGCTATGCCATCGTGCCGCAGGTGCTGCCGGGCTTCCTGAGCTACGGTCTGCTGCGTTTCGAGATCAATGTGCGCTCGTCCGCCATTATCGGCGTGGTGGGCGCGGGCGGCATCGGCGAGGAGTTGAAGAAGGTCATCAACTTCAACCGCTATGAAGACATCAGCGCCGTCATCCTTCTGATCGTGCTGCTGGTGGTAGCGATCGACACCCTTTCCGGCTTCCTGCGTCAGCGGCTGATCCGCGACACGCGGGTTGTGTAAGGCGGCGGAGTACCCCGACGCACCGAATGGATTGACAGACAAGTGGACCAACCCATGCGCCCCATCCGTCTCGATGCCGTGACGCCCGAAGAAATCCGCGCCGCGCGGCTTGAAAACCCGAAGGCTTTCGGCCTCACGCCTTCCGAGCGCACGCTCGCGGGCTGCATCTTCGCGGCCGTGCTTGCCGTCGTCGTCTGGCTGCACATAGCCTATGGTCTCACGCCCGCCCGGCTGTTGTCGCCCGATCCGCGCGCGATTCTGCTGCTGGCGAACTTCTTCGACTGGTCAAATTTCGCCAATTTTGCGCATGCGGACATCTTCCGTTCGCTCGGCGAGACCATCGCCATGGCCTTCATCGGCACGTCGCTCGCGGCGCTCGTCGCGCTGCCACTGGCGTTTCTGGCGGCGCGCAACGTCATTCCCGCCTTCATCGTGCGATTCTTCACCAAGCGCCTGTTCGACGTGGCGCGAGGCATCGACCAGGTGATCTGGGCGCTGATTTTCATCTCCGCTGTCGGTCTCGGGCCACTCGCGGGCATCCTCGCCATTTTCATCAGTGACACGGGCACCTTCGGCAAGCTGTTCGCGGAAGCGATCGAGAACACGGAGAAGGGCCCGGTAGAGGGTCTCGAATCGGTGGGCGCCTCGCCGGTAACGGTGCAACGCTACGCCCTGCTGCCGCAGGTGCTGCCGGTGTACGTGTCGCAGGCGCTGTATTTCTTCGAATCAAACACTCGCTCGGCGACGGTGCTCGGCCTCGTCGGCGCGGGCGGCATCGGTTTCGAGTTGATCTCGCGCTGGCAGGTGATGCGCTTCGACGAAGTGGCCTACATCATCGTGCTGATTCTGATCACGGTCGGCCTGCTCGACCAGATTTCGCGCATGGTGCGCGAGCGCCTCATCGGGCGTCCCCATCAATAACGGCGCCACGCGGCGGCTTCCGCGGGCCGCGAAACGACGGATGGTGGAAAACCGGCGCATCGTGCGCCGGTTTACGCAAAACAGGCCTTGCCACGGACATCGCAAGTGGGCTAGAAGCCACTCCTGCTGTAGCAATTCACACCGGCATCCAGGCCGGCTGAAGCAGGGACCGCTCCGCCACTCGGCACAATCCGGATGGCGCATCGCGGTGGACGTTTGAAGGGAAAAGCCCAGTCAAACGACCAGCCCCTTCAGGCGCAGCAGCATTGGCCTGTGCGGATGAGTTTCGCAACCAATGTTTGGAGAGGTGGCCGAGTGGTTGAAGGCGCACGCCTGGAACGCGTGTATACGGGCAACCGTATCGAGGGTTCGAATCCCTCTCTCTCCGCCATAACTACTTGATTTCTCAGTGTTTTTTGACTTTTCGCGACCTGCCCGATTAGTGCGGGAAGTTCAAAGACATGCACCGTTGGCGGT
>NZ_JAASQI010000019.1 GCF_011762225.1 Pseudochelatococcus lubricantis | reverse complement strand
CGCCTCGGTGAAACGGCTTTTCCTCATGTCGTCTGCTCCTTTTCAGATTGGGCAGACTCTACATCACAGCGAGGGAACTTCCGGGGGGCAGGTCAAGAACGATACGCTCGGAATCGTCCACGGCACTCCTGAATATGTGCTGGAGATTGTCGTACGATATCCGCGACGTCGTGTAGCCCTTCAACTGGCCAATCAGACCTGTCAATGGCCCCACGGCCTGCCCGAAGAGAATGCGGGAAACGAAGGCAGCCCCGGCGGAAATTTCACCCTGAATAGCCAGATAGATGCCCAACGCAAGGACACAAAGCCCGAGAGCCGACTGGAAGAAACTCGACGCGACGACATAAGCCGCTGATTTATCGCTGGAATCGTTTTGCCAGAACAGTGCTTCCTTGTGATCCTTCTGCCATAGCTTGCGAAACGCCGGGCGCATGCCCATGGCATGCATGACCTCGATGTTCCGGATGGTGGCTGACATCCATGCCGTTGCCTTGCGGCTGGCCGCCGCGGCTTTGCCGAGCGGCTTGTGGGTCGCGTGATTGTTGGCGATCGTCAGGGCCAGAACCACCAGCAAACCCAGAATAGCGATGTATCCGAAAAGCGGATTCAGGAAAAAAAGAACGATGACAAACAGTGGAGACCAAGCCGCCCTGACCAACGTTTGGAGCCCGGTACCGGTCCAGAATTCCCGAAAACTGTCAAGATCGCGCAAGGCCTGCACGTCGACACGCCGTCCTGACCGGAGCGCCACATCCTGCACGGCCGCCAGCAGGGCGGGGGACACCTTTTCGTCTCCCCAGGCGCCGACGCGCAGCGAGACGGTTGCTCGCATGCGCTCCACGATCGCGCCGATCAGCACGAGGAAAAGCGCGATCGCCGTCAACATGATGAGCGTGGTGATGTTCCGGCTCGTCATGACGCGGTCGAAGACGTTCAGCATGTAGAGCGGTGGAACGAGAGAAAGAATACTCGTCACGCTCCCGAAGCCGATCAATCCAAGAATAGCAGGCCGCGCTGCGGAGATCGTCTGATCGAGAGGCGTGGAAGCCTTGTGAACGTCAGACGGGCGACCAGACATTCCTGATGATCCGAGCACGCTACGACCCCGTCAGTTAGCGACATCAACATCTGTTGGCTCTTCACGCTTCCGGAGAGTCAACGGAAAAGGATACTTCCGACGGCATCTACATCCAACATTCCGCCGTGATCAAGGAAGTTTGGTAAACGATAGTAAGAAATGATACATGCAGATTGCCGATGTTAGAAACCTAAATCAAGATAACGGTATGCATATATAGTAAGTGCGCCTTTAAATCAATCGCAGCAAATTCCGTAAATAACGCCTTGATTTTGCCTATTTATGCTGTGCCCCAGGGAAGCATGCTGAAACGGCTTGGATTCTGTAGAGGAGACGCCGGCGTTTGGCGCGGCCCGGTCGCGTAGAGGATAACTTTAACGACTGTGGCTGGAAAAGCAGTGTTTCCATGAGGCGGTGTGCTGTTGCACGATGGCCCGAAAATGCAGATTTTGGGGACAATAACGACAAGCCGTTCGGTCCATAAATTCCTTAGCTGCCAAAATCAAGCGTTGCACCATAATCAATGAAGGTATTTTCGTCGACCTCGGCTGGCGGAGTGTCGTCGGGAGTCGGCTCAGGGGTGATGGAAGGATGCACCTGCTTCAGACGTTCGCCGTGGGGCATATCGGCCAATAGCGAACGGAAGGCAAAGTTATTCTGGGAATACACAATGGCTTCCACCAGATGGAGCGCGAACGGGTTGGAGCGATAGAGTTCCACATATCTTGCTCGTTGCGTGGCGGAGAGCGCTGCAAGTTTTTCAGGATCGATCACAAACAATTTCTGACGGTGGAGCCCGCCGTTCAGCGCGCCGGAAGGAACAGGAACGGTGATATCGAGCGTGGCGAGCAATTCGCACGCCGTCCGCAGTGCAGGCCGCTGCGTTTCCGCTGTCTGCAGCGCGGCGAGCACGATGGACGTCGCCGGCGAGAATTTGCCGTGCTCGTCGAAAAGGTCATGCTCGCCGTCCTTGCCGAACAGGCCGCCATCGTGGGTCACGGCCAGCAGTAGGTCATCGCCACCGGCGCGGCGAACGAGGCTGAAAGGATGAACCCTGAGCATCAGCGGCAGGTACTCGGTGGCCCACTTTCCTGCTGCGTCGATATGAATATTCTTGCCTTGTTCATCGGCGAGGATGGCAACGAGATCAAGAATATTCCCGGTCTGGCGCAGACATAACGGATAAAAATTCGCGGCGCGGCGAATTTCCTGGAACGTCACTTGGATCAGACGCAGATCCTGTGCGAATTCAAACCTTGCAGGCAACGACCAACGCATCCCGGCATGTTTTGCATGGGATATCGGTTCATAAAAGCTGTGCATGTCCGGCCCATTCAACGCCTGTTGGCGGCAACATAACTCTCGCGCGAAGAGCTGTAATCAGGTCTTGAATAGCACGATATCGCATGACTCGTATACATCACGGGGCGTTATCCGCGCTGCCGGCAGCCGGAGCGCGTATTTGCGTCCATGCCGACGAGATCGTCGCAAAGCTTCTGGCGAGATCGTTCATACGGAAAAGCGATATCTCGTGGGCTTCCACCAGTTGAACGATTTCATGCCCAAGCTCTTCGACGAGCGGCGTCAGTTTTTCATAAAGAGCCTGCGTATCGCGCGTGAGCGTATAGAGACCAGCCAGCGACAGGGTGCGCTCGCCGAACTGAAGCGCGAACTCCCAGGGCTGCATCAGACCGGCCGCATGCAGAAGCTGGGAAAAACGGGCCGTCTTGGCCTGGCTGTGGGCAAACACGCGCGTCGCTGCCAGCCGCATGAGCGCATCGCGTGTGAAGCGCCCATGTGAATCATACATATTAATGGGCTGCGCGCCCGGCCGGACTTCGGCATGATCCACGAGAACCGGGCGGGAGGCTGCGTAGTCGCCGGGAGCAACCGTGAACGGATAGGCTTTCAACGCGAGAAGGGAGATATCCTCGTTCGTGATATCACGATTGGCCGAAAGGCCGGTGCCGGGCGCAAGCCCCGTCAGCGCCACGAGAGAAAGTCTGTCTCCCATGGACTGCCAGACGACGGGGAACTCGCGCGCGATATTGCCTATCTCCACCAGGACGACAGGGATAGCTACAAGAGACGCGATATGCGGATAATCGCCGACGCGATACAGAACACCGGTCTTCGTATCGCGAGGAAGCGGCTGCAGATTTGAGTAGAGCATGCGAATCCCGTTGAAGATCGACCCATAGGCTAATGGAAAAATGCGGCCTTGTAGAGACCGCGGGCGGCAGGCGACAATCCTTGTTGTCCGCCGCCGGTTCTGAAAATGCGACCACGAGCGTCGGATAAATATATACAGGTAGAACGTAAAGCAGAATAGCCATCGGGACAGGTATCGCTGCTAGGTGACATTCCGGTATCACGAGGGTACCAGACGCTAGCCGGCCTGCGCTTTGGACGGGCAGGGAATAACCGGTTTGCGCCGTGAAACTTGTGCGAACAGTCCTATAAAGCGATGGGACGTTTCGTACTGTTCCACGTTTTCAGGCGATGCCTGGCCCTCGGCCGGGCCCGCGACCAGCAGCTGGATGATGTTCTTAAAAAGGCGCCCCTGATTAGACAAAGGATAAAGTCGCTTCCCAGGCCAATACTGATTCTCGATAAGTGCGGCTCATTGAGAATCGGTATGCGTGTTGATAACGCTTCAGCGGACAAATGGCTCCGCCTATTTTGCGCGTGAGCGGTGATCGCCAATCGGAATCTCACTTGTAATTTACAGCCGCCAAGATGGCTCCGTTGTTAGCCGGCAGGCGCAGGTCGACACCTTGCGATATAAGCAGTTATACCGAACTTGGCCGGAAAAATGTTACGACTGCCCAGCTTCAATGGCATGGAAAAAGCTGATGCCAAATTTACATCTCATGAATAACAAATTACAAAATTTTCGTACGTATTGGATATAACTAGATAAACCTGATTAACAGTTGAAATTGATATAGACCCCGTGTATTTTGGCTGCAGTAAATTTCATGAAGAGTGAGTGCTCATGGCGGGCAATGCGATTGACGGCGGCGAACGGGCAATTGACATGGCGAGGCGACAGCGCGCGCCAGTTGACACTGCTCCGATCGATGCGCGTGCCCGGTTTAACGGCGGCGTGGATGTAGCAACCGCTGGCTCTTCCCGGGCGGGCGGGCGCGTTTATGCACGTGCCATGCCTGTCTCGCGCGGTTTATATGCGCTGCGGTATATTGCTGCAGAGGATGGCGGCGTTCCGCCAAAGGTTGTCGCGTCCTTTGCGCCCGATTCAGATCCTGGTGCGCGGCTGTTTTATGGGCCGGACAACGCTGACGGTGTGCTGCGGGCTCCGGGCGACGCTCTTGTTGTATCTGTCGCAAGCGATTCTGTTGTCGTTGTGACGATATTTGTTGAAGGAGCGGCGCGTAATGACGGTGTCAAGCTCAAGCTTGATCGCCTGGATCGCGTAACCGACAGGGACGAGAGTGCTCTGCGGCAGAGTGCGGGCCGTGAGGCGGGTGCGTCCGAGGCGCTTCCGGTCTTTATGTCGGGTCATATCGCCTACCGTGGAGACGTGACGACGCGGACAGGGGAGTGGCTCGGGGAGCCCAGTGCGCAAGAAGACATCGAGGGTTTCTCTGTCCATTGGCCGCGCCGGCCTATCGGGGTCGATATCGGTTACGGCTGCGAGGTTGCCGGATTGGGCGAGGTTCCCGAGACGCTGACCGGGGATTTCGTTGGCACGCGCAAGAGGATGCTGCCGGTAGTTTCCATTTCTTTCCGGCTGCGGGACGAGAAAGCCGAGCAATTCGATCTCGAGCTTGAGGCTGCCTTCAGGGACGGCAGTCTTGTGAAGGTGTCTGGTCGCGAGGTGTCGGCCAGAGCCAGGGACGGGGTATCTCCACTCGTCGGGGTGCGTTTGCTTGTACGCAAGCTGCGGGCCTCCGATGTGGAAGGCAAGGGTCCCAACGGAGTTCCGGCTGGCATCCAGTCGGGGCGGGTAAAATTGTATCGGGGAAGTTCCGGTGGCCGGTTGTCCGTGGCGGGCCAAGGGCAGCTTCCCTGATCGTTTGAGTACGGAACGGATCGCATCCGGAATGCGCTATAGTGGTTTAGGGGTGCGATCATGGGTGTTTTAGATGTTTTTTTGATCTAGTCCGTTTGTCTAGGTCGTAAAGCCGTTACATTTTATTTATAAACTGGAACCATAAAATTTGGCTGGTTTCGGTTGTCTAGGACAAGGAACAGAGACTATGGCTGTAACTTATGATCTTGGAGCCGATGCGGCCCGCGATGAAATCGCGAATTCCACGCTCCCGAATGATGTGAAGCAGGCCATTCAGGGAATCCTGGATGCCATACCGCAAGGCGAGAGCGTCACTATTGCCGAGTATGCGCCAGGTGAGGATATCCCGCCTGGTACCGATCTGCTCTTCATCAAGCAGGGTTCGGGCGAGGAGATCGTTATCCCCTCCGGTGTTTCGATCGTCATTCTGGATACTTCCGAAAATACTGTCGTCAGTGTTGACGGGTCTTTGCCGGTTGTTGTCTACGGCGGGTCCGGGAGCGATTCGATCGTGCTGCGAAGCGCCGCTGCGCAGGGTTTTGCGGGTGAAATCGGACAGTCATCCAGTCTTGTGTCGGGCGGTGAGGGCGATGATTCGATCGTCGGCGGCGATCTCGCTGCATACCTCTCCGGCGGTTCCGGCAACGATACGGTCATTGGCGGTTCCGGTGACGATACGATCGTCGGTGGTAACGGTCAGAATCTTCTCAGGGGCGGCGACGGGAACGTCACGTTCTATCTTGCGGATGGTTCGGATACGGTTGAGGCTGGTAGCGGCATTGATCTTGTCTCCTTTGCCGACGTGGCGAACAATCCGAGTGCTGCAGTTGTCGAGGCATCTCGTGCGAACTACGAGATTGACTGGCAAGGCGACAAGGCCGTGGTATTCAACCTGGTGAGCAACCAGCAGTCGGAAGTCACCGGTGTCGAGTATCTCCGGTGGGCTGACAGTGCTCTCGTGGTTGCCAGCGATGACAACGAAGGCTCCGTTGCCCGTCTTTATGAAGCGCTGTTCGATCGCACCACCGAGTTCGAAGGCTTCAAGTTCTGGCTCGACATGTATCGCGACGGCGCCTCAATCGCCGAAATTGCAGAGCGTATTTTCGATACGGAGGAGGCGTCCTCGCTTTCGACGCTATCTAACGAAGACTTCGTCGATCTGCTGTATCACAATACGCTTCAGCGCGACGCCGACCAGGGAGGCCGCGACTACTGGATTGGCCGCCTGACCGATGGTGATGATCGCGTTAATGTTGTGCTTGACTTCGTTTATGCGGAAGAGAGCGGAAACAAGACGGCCGACGTTATCCACGTCATCACGGATGATGACGACCAGATCGTCTGATCTGAAATATTGTGACAGTTCCCTTTTCCAAAAGAGGGCTGTCACAGAAATACTAGTGTATTACGGCACTGTGAGTTTTTGATCTGCATTCGATATGCGGGGATATCTATGTGATTTTTAGTATTATTAGAAATTTGAGTTTTATTGTGCTGTTTGCGCCCGACTGCAATTACATTGCAGTCGGGTTTTTATTTTCGTCTTAAGATCGTGTTTTTTACATTGACGCGCTTCCTATACAATAACGGGGTCGCTATTCTACGTTGACCGTTTTTGTGACCGTACATTCCACCGAATCCCAAAGATCGAGGAAAATGCGTATCATGAAAGGAATTCTTCTCGCCAGGGAGTCGGGAACAAGGTTACATCCGCTGACGCTTGCCATAGTGAAGCAGCTAATACCCATTTACGATAAGCCGTTTCTCTATTATCCGCTGAGCGTCCTCATGCTGGCAGGCATCCGCGAGATTCTGATCATCTCGACGCCCTATGCTATTCCGCAATTTGCACGTTTGCTGGACGATGGCTCGCAATGGGGGATTTCGGTCAGTTACGCCTCGCAGCCAAGCCCGGATGGCCTTGCCCAAGCGTTTATTATTGGTGCGGACTTCGTGCAGGGGGAAACGTCAGCCCTGATTCTGGGCGACAATATTGTCCATGGTGCTGACCTCGAATCGCTGTTGCATACTGTCGAGCCACGTGGTGCGAGCGTTTTCGCCTACAGGGTCCGGGAGCCTGAACGTTACGGGATCGTGACCTTTGACGACACTAACAAGGCCCGTTCGATTGAGGAAAGGCCGGCCAGACCACGCTCGAACTGGGCCGTTACAGGTCTTTAATTTCTATGATGAACAAGTTGTTGATATTGCAGCGAACCTCAAGCCATCCGCACGTGGAAAACTTGAAATTTCCGATATCAATCGCTTTTATATTGAGTAAGGGCAACTCCGTGTCAAGAAGATGGGGCGTGGATTCCCTTGGCTCGACACCGGTACACATGACAGCCTGATCGGTGCTGGAAGGTTCGTCTGCACACTTGAAAAACGTCAAGGCTAGCGTATCGCCTCTCTCGAGGAAATCGCGTTCAGTAAGGGATATATTGATCGTAATTGACTCGCCAAGTTAGGCAGAAAGCTGGGTAGAAACAGTTACGGAGAGTATCTGATACAGATTGCAGAGGAATCTGAACTGCGAGTTGAAGATATGATGAAATAGTTTCAAAAAATAATGTAGCCGTCAGTTTAGTAGTATGGAAAGCTGCAATGGCCAAGGATGGATTTCTACCTAAACTGAAAACGAGCTTCCGCGTTTTCACGCGAGGTCGGAAGAAAACCGATTCCTCGGTCGGGCAAAAGAGGCATGCCTGGGAATTGGTCCAGGCTATAGAGTCTCCTTTCAGGCCAACAGCGGAAATCACGGATATAGGTGTAGGTAGGCAAGCGGTGCTGATCGATGATGATGCTGATCGATTTTCAGCCAAGGAAGTCGATAAGGTTCTATCTCTCCAGCAGCGTAGAATAGAAGAGCTTAACCAAGTCGTGCAACTTAAGACATCGGAAACCGAAGCGATTCAACGCCTAGTTGAAGCGGCGGCCGATGTAATTGACGGCTTCCAGAAGTTGCTCTCCGACCGGGATCGGAAAATTCTTGAATTGGAAATCCTCAATAGAACTTTGATAGAGCAGGTGCAGCAAAAAGACGCAACTTTGACGCAGCGGGACATCCAATTGAAGTCACTCAAGACCGAGAATAATGATTTAGCATCAAAATTATTATTGATTCAGAATGTTAATGATACGTATGAGGTTATCCGTAATTCTGAAGCTGAAAAATCACGTGAACTCGAAGCTGTTCGCGAGCTTCTTTCTTCGGTAAAACGCGCCAATAGCGAAAATCAGATGATACTTGAATTATTAAATATTTCTGTTTCTGAGAAAGACAAAGAGATAGAGAGCTATAAGAAAACTATTTCTGATTTTACTGATCGCCTCAGGACAGAACGTGAGACACTGATTCAGAGAGACCGAAGAATCGATACTCTGGAAGAGCGAAACAAAGTGCTTGAGTCGACGACTTCGGAGAGGATCGCTGAAATTGCTACGCTTAGCCGGCTGTTGTTGGAGAAAGAGAAGCTTCTAGCTGCGCGGACGGGGGGCACCCGCCTCGTCACGGAAGCTGGTGAGCGGGGGGGAGGCACAGTTCCGACCTTATCACAGAAATCGGAGGTAGCTCCCCAAAAAGGTATTGTCGTTAAGTCACCTGTTTTCAGGAGTGAGGAACGTCAGCGCGAGCGGCGACTTATCGAACAGTCCGGCTTATTTGACGAAAGCTGGTATCGAAGCCAGAATCCGGACATGGCACTATCGGGGCTTGATGCGCTTGACCACTATCTGGAGGTTGGTGGAAAGCAGGGCAGGGATCCCTCTCCACGTTTCAGCACGAAACGTTATTATGAACTCAATAGGGATGCGCCTCTAAAAGGAGGCAATCCGCTCCTAGTGTATCTCGAGTATGGGGCGTCTGCTAAACGGGCGGCCGATCCCCGGGATGGTTAGAAACGTATGTAAATGCATGTAAATCATTGAGGCGATCCAAACTGGCGCCTCACTCGTTGATGTACTAATATCCGGCCAAATTGCGCCAAGGGCACTCCTCGGCTGGGTTTCCACGCTAAACTCTAACATGGCAGGCCCTAGTATGGGAGTGCCCGCACAGATAGGCAAAGGAATCGTATCGCGTGAAAACCTTGTTTCTAGGATCTTACGGTTTCGGCAATCTCGGTGATGAGCTTTGTCTGCTGGACGCAGTGCGTGCATTCCCTTCGAGTGAAAATCATGTTCTGAGCTATCGTCCCACTTTCACGGGAAAATTTATCAAACCGGAAAGTTTTATAGAAAATTTCAATCAAGCCAAGATGCTGCGTCCAGAGAGAATTGTTCTGGGCGGCGGAGGTATTGGAACGCTGTCAATGCTTCCGAGGTTTCTAAACTTTATTAATGACGCGCTTACATGGAATGCTCAATGCCACATTTACAATATCGGCGTTGCTAACCTGGATTCGTCATGGATAACGCCGGAAATCCGGCGCGCCGCGCAGTCGCTTGCTTCGTTCTCTGTGCGGGATTTCACGTCGTTGCGTATCGTCAAGCGATGGAAGCTTGATCTGTCGGTCCCCCCAACGCTGACACGTTACCCTGAACGCTTCTACCCTGAGGATGATAGCGTCGATTTCAACTTGCCGAACGAACGGAAAGTCGGCATCTCACTGACCAACCAGGCTATTATGGCCCGTGCGGTCGATGAAAACGCACCGTTGATATTGGATTTTCTTAAGCCCTATGAGGACTACGTGCTCGTACCCATCGTTAGCACGATCCATCAGTATGAAAAGACCGAAGACGATGCGGCGGCGTTCTCCTCCTTTGTCAGTCGCTTGGGTATCCGTCAGAAGATAGTGTTGCCGCAAATCCTCAACCCCTCATGGTGGCTAGAAGAAATGTCGCCTAC
Organism: Pseudochelatococcus lubricantis; assembly: GCF_011762225.1. Classification (GTDB taxonomy): domain Bacteria; phylum Pseudomonadota; class Alphaproteobacteria; order Rhizobiales; family Beijerinckiaceae; genus Pseudochelatococcus; species Pseudochelatococcus lubricantis. The sequence goes on along the minus strand of NZ_JAASQI010000019.1, from coordinate 2,475 downwards.
TCGCCTGAAGTCGTTGATCGGAGAACTTGACGTCCTCGTATCTCAACGCAAGCATAACTGTGTTCACGCTTTTGGGGCGAATACGGCCACAATTGGCTTTTATCCTGGACAAGACGATAGCCTGCCGCGCCTGTTTAACACCGTCTCGCATGAGACACCGGTCGGATCTCGCCTCTTCCCGCTTACCATGCTTTAACATCCTCCCGTACGCGCATATCCGAATATGATAAAAGCACTCGGCGGCCCAGGACTCACGATCCTGTATGGGAAAAGGTTGTTCGTCTGGGCCAAACTCTATTGATAAAAATGAGCATACAATGACGAGTTCCAGTGCTGTCGGTCTTGCATTGAGCCGCCAAGTATTGCAGGCAAAGTTTGGCTCGCGCCACCGATATCTGGCTTTTCTGGAGCCATTCGAAGAACTGGCGGAACCTAACGAGGTGCCGTTGCTGGCTGTCATGGCGGCCATATGGATGCTTCGTCCGGATTTACAGAAAAAATGGTCCCTTGAAAACAGGCAGGACAGGTTTTGTTTTCTCGGATGGTGCTTGTCCAGCGGTTTGCGAGAATATGCAGTGCTGCGTGAAGTAATGCAGCGACCAGAAATCCGCGCGCTTTACCTGTCTCCAACTGAAATCGAGGCGCAGTATACAGGCGGAGATATTCCGTTACCCTACGCTGCGTTGGCCGTGCGTGCTTTCAGCAAGGAACTGGCCGAAGCGACTCCGCTCGATAGGAACGAGGGCCGGCAAGAGCTTGTAGGGTGGTACTTCAAACATATCTTCAATGGGTTGCCGCCGCTTTTTCCGCATCCACGATGGCTTTTGGACCTTGTCGACCGGATCCAGCCGGTTGGAATAGACGTACAGGATAACATAGCGGCTGCCGATGATCGGGGTTCCGAGCCGTCTTGGTCTTATTCTGGTGTTAATCTTGTTGGTCATCTATTTGGACAACTGGGGATCGGGGAAGATGCGCGCTGTGCGTCGCGCGCGCTGTTCGAAGCAGGGGTAAACCACTGTGTTCTCGACTTTCCCGCTGGTTCTGATGTACAGACAACGCCTCATGCTTATCCTGTTGAAGTTGTGGATGAGCCTGTCTATCCGATCAACCTGTTTGTCATGACCGGAATGGAGACGTTACGGCTGTTTTGTGAGAGGGGTTTGTGCCTCTTTCATAATCGGTACTCGATAGGATTATGGCCTTGGGAGTTGCCGCAGTGGCCTTCGGAACTTGAGTTTTGCTTCTCACTTGTCGACGAGATATGGGCGATCAGTAGCTACGTAAGAGGCGCTTATGAACTTGCTTCGCCTGTGCCTGTCGTGCATATGCCGCCAGCCGTTATAGCTCCGTCGGTTGAAGAAGATCGGCAACGCTTCGGACTGCCTGACAACAAATTCGTGTTTATGTGCAACTTCGATGCCCTGTCGTCGTTTCATCGCAAGAATCCTTTCGGCGCGATTAAAGCCTTCCGAGATGCATTTCCAGACGACGATTCAGTCAGACTCGTCATCAAGGTCATGCGTGGCTCAGCAGATAGCCAACAGATGGACGAGCTATACATAGCCGCAGCGCATGATCCTCGCCTGATCGTCATCGACGCTGTACTGGCGCGGAAAGATCTGCTGCAGCTGCTGGCGTCTTCCGATTGTCTGATTTCTCTCCATCGGGCAGAAGGGTTCGGTCGATCGCTGGCCGAAGCGGTGCTGTTGGGGCGCAAGGTTGTGGCGACCTATTGGTCGGGTAACGTAGACTTCGCGCAGGCGGGCAACCAGCTTTTCGTCGAAGCCGATATTGTAGCGGTTCCGACCGGGCAGTACCCGTGGTCTGAGAATCAATATTGGGGGGAACCCAACCACAACGCGGCTGTAGAAGCGCTCCAGGCAGCCAGATATGGGGCAGACGAATTCAACAACACCACCATATTCCATCCGCTCAACGTGGGAAAGCGCTATGCAGCACGCCTGCATACGATTTATAGGTGTGTGGCAGGTCGCGGAACTTGCTACCGACAGGCTCGATGATGATCAAGTTCATCGGCTGTCAATGCCGATTACAATTTCCCCAGAAGTGCCTGCTTAAAATCCCCCAGTTTGCTGCCGCCGTTTGATTAACCGTGGTGGTGGTCAGCCCGACCGTTTTTCGGCGGCCTTCCGCGTCGCCTTGGCGGTGGCGGGGCATGATTGCGGCATGGGATCGGGTGTGTTCGGGGATCAGATCGGCGTGAGCTGTCAGGCGAACTGAGAAACTGCCCCCCCTGTCGAATCGTAACCGTCCGGTCTGACCGCTCTGGCTCGTGCTGAGAGAGGCGGATAGTGTCCACTATCGATGGTGGACAGTATGGTGCTTGCGTGGCGCGTCGGACGAAGCGGCTTTGGACGTGACCTGCCCCCCGGTCGTCCCTCGTTCATAACGAGAGTCCTTGGGTTTGATAGTGGTCGGTTTCGGGTTGGGCAAGCGCGCCGGGCGCGGAGC
>NZ_JAASQI010000018.1 GCF_011762225.1 Pseudochelatococcus lubricantis | reverse complement strand
TACGACAAGCTCATAGCAAACTTCATGGGCTTCGTCATGCTCGCCGCAATTCATATCCAATTGCGATAAAACTTAATTCCTCACTACGACCTAGGTAATCCTCGCCCACAAACTGAGCAGAGCGTATAACGTGGCGGATCGATCCCGCCACATCCTCGGCCTCATCCGTTTGAATCCAATTCTCCGCCATCGGCTCCTCGCCTTCATTCCAATTGAGGCGAGCATAAACCTGTCGGTGGTGATGTGAACATACTGTTGCTTTCAGGCGGCGGGCTTGCGGGTTCTGATGACTGACGTGGGGTCGGCAGCGGAAGGGCGGCTTATCGCCAGTTCGAACCGAAAGCTGCCAGTCCGTTCTCGGCCCCCTTCCAGCCATTCGGCCACGCTCCAACGAACAACCGCCCTCCGCCCATGACGGCCAGAACCGAACCATGAGAGCATCCGCTATGCCTTGTTCGTGGCCGGTAGCTCTCCACGCTTTCTTGCCCGTGATTGGGACTGGCGCGCGATCCGGGCAACGATGGCTTCGACTTCGCCCGGCAGCAGCCCGGCCTCGATCGCTTTTTTCACGGCCCGTCCCAATGCCAGCTCCGCCGCGTCGAGATCGATCTGCAGCTCGGCCCAGGTTCGCAGAACCTTCAGGCGGCTGATCTGCGGCCCACCTTCCGTGGCCGAAAGCTCGCGTATCGATTTTTCGACCTCGGCGAGCAGCTCGCGCGGATTGAAGGGGCGGGAGTGAACGACGGCGAACATCGCTGAATCCTTCCCCGCATACCAGGCATCGCAGATATCGCGGATGTCAGCGGGAATGTCAGTGCCCGGGCGCATGTCTTACTCCCATGCCTCAGATCGCAAGACCATGCTTATAGACCGAGTCGGCGGCGGCCCGGCACCCCGTCGTTCGCCGAGACCACATCACCCGTTCTGCCGCGCTTCCGGCAATCGTCGGGGGCGTGCGTTCCGTCAGCCGGCTGCCGATGCTATTCCTTCCGGAGAAATCCGGTGGGCAGTTCGTCATGTCCGTCGCGCAGGAGAAGGTGCTCGGGAATGCCGTCCGGCCGCACCCTACCCTCGGGAAGCGGCGAGACATAGGTCCTGCCTGCCTTGCGGCGGCTGAAATCCTCACGGGCGGAAGCGCGCAAGTTTGCGTCCGTCATCAGGTCGTAGCCGACCCCGGCCATGACAGCGGCCGACCAGAGCGAACCCTTGTCGCCGATGCTCGTGCCCCCGCAGGCGGTCACCGGCCAGGTGTGCAGTCCGACGCCGATCGGCATGGTCGCCAGCGCGAAGATGGCCGTGGGCGTGTTGTGGCTGACGTCGCCCACATCGGTCGAGCCGCCGGTGGTGATTTCGGGCAGCACCGGGAGAACCGCCGACGCCAACCCGGCTTCGGGCAGGTTCGTTTCACGCTGGCAGGCTCTGGCGAATTCCTGCTCCTCCTCGCTCCAGACCAGCGGCAGCGCCGCCATATGCACCTGGATGCGATTGACCAGCGTTTCGTTCGGCAGCAGGTCATGCAGCCCGAAGAAATGGTTGACGTCGACGCTCGTCTGGGTCGCGAGCGCGGCGCCCTTCGCCACGTCCCCGACCCATCCCGTGACTTCATCGACCTCGGCACGATCCTGATCGCGGATCACGATAAGGACCTCCGCGCGGTCGGGCACGACATTCGGGGCTTCGCCCGCCGAGGTGTAGACGTAATGCAGGCGGGTCGTGGGCCGCAGGTGCTCGCGCATGAACTGGATGCCGGTTCCGAAAAGCTCCGCTCCCTTCAGCGCGCTGCGTCCTTCCCACGGATCCACGCCGGCGTGGGCGCTGCGTCCTGTATAGCGGATGCGCAGCATATTCATCGCCGCCGTACGCAAGAGCCCGGTCGCGTTCAGGGGTCCCGGATGCCAGGCGAGGCACGCGTCGAGGTCATTGAACAGACCGTCGCGTGCCATGTACACCTTCGCGCCTTCGGTCTCTTCCGCGGCGCAGCCATAGACACGGATCGTGCCCGGGACGTCGTTATTGATCATCATCTTCCGGAGCGCGAAAGCCGCGCCGGTGCAGCCCGCTCCCAGCATGTTGTGGCCGCAGCCATGGCCTGTTTCCACGCCCGCGGGGCCGGGTGTGCGGCGCGGCTCGGCCGCATTGCCGAGACCGGGCAGCGCGTCGTATTCGGGCAGGAAGCCGATCTTCGGGCCGCCGGCGCCTTGCGACCATTCGGCGATAAAGGCGGTCGGAATCCCGGACGTTCCCCGGCTGGTGATGGTGAAACCGGCCGCCTCCAGTTCCCGGATATGAATCTGCGAGGAGATTTCCTCGTGGTGGGAAAGCTCCGGATTGTTCCAGACCTCGCGCGAGATTCTCAGGATGGCGTCACGGACGGCCTCGACGGCATCCTGGGCATTGCGCGCCGAAGCCGGGACATCGCCTGCGGCTGCGTGTTCCTGCGCGAAAGAGCGTGACGCGCCGCCAGTTCCGATCGCCGCCAGCGCCACGGTTCCGAGCATCAGGCTGCGCCGGGAAACTCCCTGAATGCGATCGTCCGTTATTCCGGTCATCTCAACCTCCACGTCAATTCAGGGATCTGCGGGCGATGCGATGATCAGACTCCATCGACGGCGTCGCATCATACACCATCAGGCGGGAATAGGGATTCAATGCGTGCGCCGGCTGGATGATAAGGCGACGGCAACGCCCGTCCGTTCACGCATGCCAGATCGGCTTGCCGGCCTCCTTCCGGGCAGCGTCGCGGGTCCAGCCGGCATCGGCGAGCACGCTGTCGGGCTGCGTCAGCAGGTCCCGGCGCAGCATATGCCGGTGCGCGAGCCGCGAGTACCACCGGCTCAGCAGTGTCGTTGCGACCCGCTGCTTGAGTTCGCCCACCGCCGGCGGGTCCACCGACCGCAATCCCCGAAGGGGAAAATCAATGACATTCGACATGACAAGCACCTCTGTTCCTGGTGCGATTGAATAGCAGTCATCTGTCCCCGCAAAAATTGAGTTGTTCTCCCCTGTCCGTGAGCATATGGAACAGATCATGCGCCGACTGCCGCCTCTTTCCGCCCTGCCCGCCTTCGAGGCCACGGCCCGTCTGGGCTCCGTCACCGCTGCCGCGGCGGAGCTCGGACGGACGCACAGCGCCGTCAGCAAGCAGATCAGCCATCTTGCGGAGGATCTGGGCGGCGGGCTGTTCGAGAAAGCCGGCAACGGCCTGAAGCTGACGCCGCGAGGCGAGCGGCTGCGCAAGGCCGTGACGCCGATGCTCGACGAACTCGCGGCCATCGCGCAGGCACTGCGGGCGGAACTGGACGACCGCCACATCGACATCGTCACCAGCGCGACCTTCGCGACGCGGTGGCTGATCCCGCGATTGCCGCGTTTCTATGCCGGACATCCCGAGGTCGAGATCGGGCTGCGCATGTCGGGACGGGAGAAGGTCCCGGATCACGAGATCGACGTCGTGCTGAGTTACGACCGGCTCCGAAGCCCGTCACCGGATTTTCAGAGCTTTTCGCTGGGCAATACAGCCTACGGCCCGGTCTGCGCACCGGATTATCCGCTGCGCAAGATCGGTGAGGAATGGATTGCCCCTGTGCGCCTGCTGCAGGCAGGCGTGCCGCAGAGCTGGCGCGAATGGATGCTGCGTGCTGGCGAGACCCTCCACGCGGAGCACGATGTCGAATATGCACACCACTTCCTGGCGCTTGAGGCGGCAGCGGCGGGCCTGGGCGTTGCGCTGGCCGAACGCCGTCTCGTCGAGCAGGATCTTGCCACCCGCCGTCTGATCGCACCTCTCGGTTTTGTTTCCGTGGAAGGCGGTCTACAAGCGGCTGTCATGCCGCGGGCGCGCAGCCGCAAGGCCATTACGGCACTGCTGGAATGGTTGGCGGAAGAGGCCCGGGATGGCGCGGCATAAGTCCGCTCATTACGCGCGCTCTTCAGGCAGCCGATCCGTCATGTTCCATCTACAAGTACCAACACTGACGTTGCAGTCCGAAACCGGCATTCCCGACCCCAATCCGCTCTCCGGATAGCTCTGATCGCGTCCCGGAGCGGAAGATGAACCTGCAAGCATCGGCCACTCGATCAAGCAAGGTGATATCGGTCTCACTCTACAGTTGAAATGGTGATATTTGACCGATCCTGGGACAGATCATAGCCGAGATGGAGGCGTCAATTGATCACGACATTGGCCGTATCGGGCTACCGCTCGTTGCGCGACCTCGTGGTTCCGCTGGGCAGCCTGACGGTCGTTACCGGCGCGAATGGCACCGGGAAGACCAGTCTCTACCGCGCGCTTCATCTGTTGGCCGAGACGGCGCAGGGGCGGCTCGTGGGGAGACTGGCTTCAGAGGGTGGGCTGCGCTCGACACTTTGGGCGGGACCGGAGGCGATAAGCCGAAGCGTACGTGCGGGTATCAATCCCGTTCAGGGAACGGTACGCAAGGGACCAGTCTCCCTCAAGCTCGGCTTCGGTGGCGAGGACTTCGGCTACGCGATAGACTTGGGAATGCCCAGTCCCGAGAATCCGTTCCCACTCGACCCCGCTATCAAGATCGAGGCGATGTGGACAGGAGAGACGCTTCGCCCCGTAGCGGTGTTCGCCGAGCGCCGTGGGGCACTCGTTCGGCTGCGGACAGCCCACAGCCACGCGTGGCGCGAGATTACGCATGACCTGTCGCCATTCGACTCGATGGTGACTCACTGCGCCGATCCGGCGGACGGGGCCGAGCTGCTTGCCATGCGAGAGCGCATGCGGGACTGGCGCTTCTACGATGCCCTGCGCACCGATCCCGCGGCGCCTGCGCGCCGTCGCCAGGTCATGACCTATACCCCGGTGCTGGCGGGCGATGGGGCAGACCTGGCTGCTGCGATTGCAACCATTCGAGCGATCGGCGACCGCGATGCGCTGGATGCGGCGATCGAGCACGCGTTTCCGGGCTCCAGCCTCGCCACCGAGGCTGACGACCATTACGGTGGCGTACTTTTGCACCAGCCGGGTCTCCTGCGACCACTTGGGGCTGCCGAACTTTCGGACGGGACGCTGCGCTTCCTTTTGCTCGTTGCCGCGCTTCTGTCACCACGTCCGCCCGAGCTTATGGTTCTGAACGAACCGGAGGCGAGCCTCCACCCCTCGCTGATGCCCGCGCTGGCCCGCCTTGTCGTGGCGGCATCCCGTGTTGGTCAGATCGTCCTCGTCAGCCACAGCGACACGCTGATCCACGCCATCGGACATGAGGGAGAGGTGAGCGAAATTCGCTTGGAGAAGAGTTTCGGGGAGACCCGTTCGCCCCACCTGGATGCATCGAGCTGGGTCTGGCCCAAACGGTGACAAAATGATCGCCCGATGGCGTTACCTTTCGGTCGTATCGATTAGTCGTTGAGATAGCGGCGCATGCAGTAAAGCAGCGTTGCCTTTTCGTCGTTCTCAAACGCCGGAAAACTCGAACTTGCACGATTGATACAGACGAGAAGTGTAGCCGGCGTGTCGCTGACGCTGCAGACGGCCGAGGCGGTAAAGCCGTAGCCGCGTGCGGCCACCGTCATATTGCATGCGCACGAACCAATGTCCGCGCGCCGGGTCCTTTCGAGCGCGCAATGCCCGGCACTAGAATCTGTCCTGTTTACATTGAAACAGGACAGATTCTAGATTCCTTTTTTGGAGCGAATTCATCATCGGTCAGATGATTCCATCTGATCGGAACGCGCTCTAGGCTGAGAGTTCCCTCCGGACGATTTCAGCGCCCGCACTCAAGGCCTTGAGTTTTCCTGTCGCCACTTTCCGAGATAGCGGGGCCATGCCGCAGTTCGTGCAGGGATAGAGCTTGTCGGCATCCACAAACCGAAGTGCTTTACGCAGGGTCTCAGCGACTTCTTCAGGTGTTTCAACATTATTGGTGGCCACGTCGATGGCCCCGACCATCACCTTCTTGCCGCGAATGAGCTCAATCAGATCCATCGGAACGTGAGAATTGTGACATTCCAGCGAGATAAGGTCGATGTTGGATTGTTGAAGGTTGGGGAAAGACTCTTCATACTGCCGCCATTCCGACCCCAGAGTATTTTTCCAATCCGTATTGGCCTTGATGCCGTAGCCGTAGCAAATGTGCACGGCGGTCTCACAGTTGAGCCCTTCAATAGCCCTTTCGAGGGTGGCAACGCCCCAGTCATTCACGTCGTCGAAGAAAACGTTGAATGCGGGCTCGTCAAACTGGATGATATCGACACCAGCTGCTTCCAGTTCCCTGGCCTCCTCATTGAGGATTTTGGCAAATTCCCAGGCCAGCTTCTCACGGCTCTTATAGTGGGCGTCATAAAGCGTATCGATCATGGTCATGGGGCCTGGCAGTGCCCATTTGATCGGTTGCGTGGTCTGCCGACGCAGAAACTTGGCGTCCTCCACAAAAACCGGCTTTGGCCGTGATACGGCGCCAACGACAGTCGGCACGCTCGCATCGTAGCGGTTGCGAATTCTGACGGTCTCGCGCTTTTCGAAATCAACGCCATCGAGATGCTCGATAAACGTCGTGACGAAGTGCTGGCGCGTCTGTTCGCCATCGCTGACGATATCGATGCCCGCCTGCTGCTGATCGACGAGGGACAGGCGCAAGGCATCCTGTTTGCCCTCGACCAGTTCATCGTCCTGCAACTTCCAGGGCGACCAGAGTTTTTCGGGTTGGGCAAGCCAGGACGGCTTGGGCAGACTGCCAGCGGTCGATGTGGGAAGGAGTGTTTTCATGCTTGGTGACCCTATATTCCGTGTCGATCAGGCGGCGTAGTTGGCAGACCATTGATCGAGAACGGTCTTGTACGGCTTGATGAAGTGTTCTTCGGTGAACTTGCCCTGCTCCACGGCCAGCCGACTGCGTTCGTCCCGATCATAGACGATGCGGGTCAGTGAATAGTCCTGGTGCTTCAGATTTGGCCGGTAGCATGCTCCTGCGACAGCGTTCGCATTGTAGATTTCGGGGCGGTAAATTCTCTGAAACGTCTCCATCGTGCTGATGGTGCCGATCAGCTCCAGATTGGTGTAGTCGCCAAGCAGGTCGCCGATAAAATAGAAAGCCAAGGGTGCAACGCTACCCGACGGCATGAAATAGCGAACCCGCATCCCCATCTTTTCGAAGTACTTATCGGTCGACGAGCACTCGTTCTGCCGGTATTCGGCGCCCATAATGGGGTGATGATTTTCAGTCCGGTGATATGTCTTGCTGGTCGAAGCACTTATGCAGATAACGGGCGGCTTGCTGAAATGCGACTTGTACGTCTCCGAACCCAGGAAGTTCTTGAACAGGTTTCCATGCAGATCGCCAAAGTCAACAGGAATGCTGAATTTGGGCTGGTCCTTATTGTGCTCTGGCAGCACCACGCTGAAGTCGTAGTCCCGCACATAGGACGAGAAGTTATTCCCGACAATACCGTCAATGCGTTCACCGGACTTTCGATCAACAATGGTCGTTTTGAGTATCTCAATCAGAGGGAAGGCGTCGCCAGCGGCCTCACCAACGATACTCATCTCAACGGAAATGATTTCAAGTTCGACGGAATAGCGATCACTTTGGGGGTTATCCCAATGCGCCAGAGCATTAAAGCGATTGTCGATCATCCTCAGGGCGTTACGCAGGTTCTCCTGCCGGTTCTCGCCTCTGGCCAGGTTGGCAAAGTTGGTCGTTATGCGCGTGTTGTCCGAGGGGCGATAGTCCTCGTTAAACGGAAGGCTCTTAATTGCAAATTTGAAGTCGTTAGTCATCGTGTTCTGGCGTCCCAATTACCGGTCCGGTTGTCTCGGTCTTTCGTCTTGGCATTGACCCAAACAACCAATGCGTGCCCTTCGCCGACGCACTTGTTGTGCCGACAAGCGGCAGGTGACACGCCAGGGATGGCGACTGGAATTGCGTTTGAGACATGAAGTGCCCCAGTGAGTTGGGGGCATGGGTCAGCGGACACATAGCAAGGCCGCAATGGTGCTGCCTCCGCTACGGCACACCGGGACACCCCGCCCGTGGACGTTATTTCGCCAAGGCAGGTCTCCTGGCTCACGGGTCGTTGCTTCTGTCCGTCTTCCCGGGTTTTACCCCAGTGACATGCTGGACATCAGCTCACCGCTTACAGTTGCGGGGGCAGCGCCGGCTTTTCCGAAATGACACGGAGCACCGACTTCCCTCTTAGCCCCGGCGCGTTGCAGGCAACGACCGGGGAACCTAGGCACGCACACAATCCTGCAATCGCCACACAAAGTCAATAGCATATAAAGATGTCTTTATATATCCTGATCGTGCGACAAATTTTACGACATTCGCCGTTCGTGACTGTTTTCTCGTGATGCCTTGTCGTCTTTACGCCATCTGGTGATCTGAGCGGGGTCGCGCCTCAGCCTGTCGATTTCACGACTGAAAAAAGTCGCGGTGTAAATCGCCGCTCAGTACGGTTCGATGAGAGATGGCCGGACGCCGGCAAGCGTCCGTCCTTGCTCCAGCGTCTGCGCTCTTTGGCCGAAATGCCAAGGAGTTCATCGACATGCTTGGCATGCATCCTCGATCTCTCTCGACCGATCCGATGTGAATAGGGCCTTGAGCGCGCCGTAAGGGGGCCGTACGGTCAGCGGCCGCATTTTCTCCATTGACCGGATGAAAAGCCGACGCGCAAGCCGCAATCGATCCGGGATAGAGCGCACCGGATCGTCAGGGAAAGCATTCGATCATACAGCAGCGAACATCCGCTCTCCATCCTTTTTCGTCGCGCCGATGGTCATGCAACTTCGCACATTTTCTGCTCATCGATGATTTCTGCGCCGGTCATGCTGATGCGCACCTGCTGTCTCAACCACGCGTTTGCCGGGTCGTTGTCGGTGTGGCTGGCCCAGACCATGTTCAGGGGCGGCAGCGTCAGCGGAACCGGCACCGGGCTGACTTCGAGCCCCAGCAGGGAGCCGTAGCGGTCGGCGATGCGCCGCGGCACTGTGGCGATCACCGGGCTTACCTGCGCTGCCGCAAGCACCGACATGAACCCCGACGCGGCCGTCACCACGTTCAGTTCGACGCCGGCGATCTCCAGCGCCTCCTTGATGCAGCCCTGCAGACTCTCGCTCTGGGAAATCACAGCATGGTCCGCCGAAAGATAGGTCTCCAGCGCCACGGGTTGGAGCAGTGGCAGCAGCGCCGGATTGTAGCAGCAGGCGAGATCAACCTCGTAGAGCGTCTCGAACAGGCGCCGGCTCGTCCTCGAATAGGTGCAGCCGATCGCAAGGTCGATGCTGCCGTCGTCCATCGGCGGGTCGATCGCGTCGTAAGGAAAGATCCGCGCCAGCACGCTGATGCCAGGTGCCAGCCGCCGCAGGCGGGCCGTGAGATCCGGGATCAGCAGCAATTCGACTTCCGGCGTCATGGCGATCCGGAAGGTTCGCTCTTCCGTCGCGGGATCGAAGACGTCCCCGCCCGTCAGCGCCAGTTGCGCCTGTCTCAGCGCCTGCCGCACCGGAACAGCGAGGCTGAGCGCCCTGGCCGTCGGCTGCATGGCCTGCCCGACGCGGATGAACAGCTCATCCTGTAGCAGGGCGCGCAGTGTCGACAGCGAATGGCTCATCGCCGGCTGCCCGATTTTCAGACGCTGCGCCGCCTTCGTCACGCTCCTCTCCGCCATCAGCGCATCGAAGGCGACGAGCAGGTTGAGGTCGAACGAGCGCAGATTGAAATGGTCGATAGTGGTCATGATCCGTATCGATTTGATTGCTGGTACCGGGGCACATATGTCTGTGCCGGGTCAGATCAAGGCCCGGTCCGGGATCGTCCCGCAGAAACCTCCGGAGACACCATGCAAACCCGTCGTTCCCTTCTGAAAATGTCCGCCGGTATGGCACTCGCCGCCGGCACCGTCGCCAGAGCGCCGAGAGCGCGAGAACAGCTACGGCAGGCAGGAAATGAGGCCAGCTCCGGCCGCGCGCCATCCCGCGCAGTCCCGAGAAGCAAAACCATGCCGCAGGCGGCAGCAGCGCCGCGATCACGGGCTGCAGGAAGCGGAAGATCTTGGCCTCGAACGTCCAACGCAGGCCGACGACGACCGTCAGCGCAATGCAGGCGCAGAGAAAGATGACGACTGGTCGTCTGTCGCTTTCGTTCCGCGCCACGACAAGGCAGAGCAGGAAGGCCAGCAGCAGCGCAATCACGAAGGGCAGCGGAACCGAAATCATGCGATACCCTTATCGCCGTTTACGAAACTCCGCAAAAGCCGCGGATTTCACACGGCTGGGTAGCGCTTTATCAGCCTTATGCCCGGGGCACCGGCATGATCGACTCAAAGCGTCGGGCCGGCGCAGTCTGGAGTGCGGGACCGCGTGGCTCTTGCCGGCCTTGATGCGCGGCAGGCACCGCGCGGCGAAAGCCTGAGCTTGCTAGTCGAGCCGTGTGCTGGCAATCTCAGCTCGGCAAGACGCTCAGTGGAGGCATGCCGGAGCCTTATCTCGCCGGGCAGCAGGACATGGGAAATTCAAAGTCATGATCATCAATCGTGGGAATGCCGATGCCGGCAAGATGGACGAGACCGCGCTGTTCGGGCGTCGGGCAGGGCTTCTCAACCGCCGATCGTTTCTGGTCGGCTCGGCCGCCGGTATCGGCGCGCTGGGGCTGGCCGGCTGCGCGACATCCGACGGCATAAGCCTCGCCTACGCAGAGCAGATCTACGGGCCGGTGCCCGATGAGAAATTCCCGATCCCGGCGGTCGATGTCAGCAAGGTCGATCAGAAATACTACCGCCGGATCGTTCGCTTCGACAGCAAGGAAGAGCCAGGCACGATTGTCGTCGATCCGAAGAACTACTACGTCTACCGTGTCGAGGGCGACGGATCCGCCACCCGGTATGGCGCCAATGTCGGCCGCGCCGGGTTCCTGTGGAGCGGTGATGCCTATGTCGGACGCAAGGGCGAATGGCCGATCTGGACACCGCCCAAGGAGATGATCCAGCGCCAGCCCGAGGCAGCCAAATATGCACGCGGCATGCCGGGCGGCCTCGACAACCCGCTTGGCGCGCGTGCGCTCTATCTCTACCAGAACGGCGCTTACACGCTCTACACGCTCTACGCCAGCAGCATCCCCGAGACGATCGGCACGAACCTCACAAGCGGCTGTGTCGGCCTCCTGAGCCAGGACATGATCGACCTGTACTCACGAACGCCGGTCAAGACGAAGGTGGTCGTCCTGCCGGCATAGGCAACAGCCTCTAGGCCCGGGCGTTCTCGGTTTTGAGGGTGGCGACCTGTGAAAGGTCGCCGGCCCGGCCGCGCGCTCCAATTTCGATATCCTACCGCAACTTGCATTCAATTCGATGGATCGGCTTGAATGCAAACCGCTCTGCCCGGTCACCAACCGCGATCCCAGTCGGGCTCGCCGCGATAGCATATGGCGAGAAAATCGACGAGGGCGCGCACCTTGAGCGCCAGATGGCGCGCCGGCGGATAGAGCGCGTGAATAACGAGCGGCTTATCCTCAAAGTCGGCGAGCAGCGGCTTCACCTGCCCGTCCCGGATGAGTGGCCCGGCAATGAAGCTGGGGACGCGGGCGATGCCGAGACCGGCCTGTGCTGCCGCGAGGCACGTCTCGCCGTTGGAGAAGCTTAGCCGACCCGAGACCCTGACGGCCACGGGCTCCGGCACACCGGCGGATGCGAATGCCCAGCGGAACGGATCGCGGAAATTGGTGTCGACGATACAGTCGTGATCGGTAAGCTCTTGCGGCGAGGCGGGCATGCCTCTTCGCTCGACATAGGAAGGGGCGGCAACCGTAACGATCCGCGCGTCGCAGAGCTTGCGGGCGATCAGGGTGCTGTCCTGCGGCTTGCCGATCCTGACCGCGACGTCGAAGCCTTCATCGATCAGGTCGACGATCCGATCGGAAAAGCTGACGTCGAGCTGGATATCGGGAAAGGCGTTTGCGAAATCGAGCAGGGCCGGCGTGAGGCGGCGCGTGCCGAAGGACACCGGCGCGGTCAGCCGCAGTCGTCCGGCGGGCGCACCGGAGGTATTGCGAACGGAGGCGTCGAGGCTGTCGAACTCCTCAAGCAGCGTTTTCATCCGCTCGTAATAGGCCTTGCCCACCTCGGTCGGGGATAGCGCGCGCGTGGTTCGCTTGAGGAGCTGGACGCCGAGATCGGCTTCGAGTTTCGAGACCAGCTTCGAGGCCTGACCGCTGCTCGTGCCGAGCCGCTGCGCGGCGGCCGCGAAACTGCCCGTGTCGAGTACCGTAACGAACATGCGGTCGCAATCGAGGCGGTCCATATGGGCGGGTGTTCCCTTTGAATGGTGTTATGGCGCCGCCGGGCAATCACTGTCCGGCTATAAGATCGCGGCTGAGGTCATGCAGGCCGCTCCTGGGGCGCTGTTGCCGGCGCCAGGACGACGGGCGCCAGACCCGGCAAATCCGGACCGAGCGGGACGATGCCGTTCGGATTGAGCGCCCTGATCGAGTAGTAGCCACGCTTGATGTGGTCGATGCTGACCGTCTCCCGGATACCCGGCACGTCGAGAACGCGGATGAGATAGCGGCTCAGCGCTGCATAGTCGGCAAGACGGCGCAGGTTGCATTTGAACAGGCCGTGATAGGCCGCGTCGAAACGCACCAGTGTCACGAACAGCCGGATGTCGGCTTCCGTGAAGTCTTCGCCGAACAGGAAGGGACCGGTGCCGGCAAGCCGTTTCTCCAGTTCGTCCAGTATGCCGAACACCTCGGCGAACGCTTCCTCATAGGCGATCTGCGTCGTCGCGAATCCGGCGCGATAGACGCCGTTGTTGAGGCGCGGATAGATACGCGCGTTGAGTTCATCGATCCCGGCGCGCAGATGCTCGGGATAGAGATCGAAAGCGTTGTTCGCCAGATCGCCGAAGCCCGCATTGAACATGCGCACGATCTCCGCCGACTCATTGCTGACGATCGTTCCGCGCTGCCTGTCCCACAGCACCGGCACGGTCGCCCGGCCGGTATAGTGCGGATCGGCGCGCGTATAGATTTCGTGGATGTAGGTCGCACCGTTCACGCTATCCCGGTCCGAGCCCGGATAGTCGCCGAAGCGCCAGCCCTGATCGGTCAGCGCCGGTTCGACAACCGACACGGAAACGACGTCCTTGAGCCCCTTCAGCTTGCGGGCGATCAGCGTCCGCGACGCCCATGGGCAGATGAGCGCGACATACAGATGATAGCGCCCGGCCACGGCCTGGAAACCGGCTTCGCCGCTTGGACCCGCGCTGCCGTCCGGCGTCACCCAGTTGCGAAAGCCGGAGATCTGGCGGACGAAGCCACCCTTCGAGTCGGTGGCCTGCACCGGCTGCCAGTCTGCGCTCCATTTGCCGTCGATGAGCATCATTCTTCCTTTTCTTATCGCGCGATCACCGCCACCGATGTACCCCACGGGTCGGTCAGCAAGAGCTGTCCGGCGGTTCCTTCCGGGGCTTCGGCCCGTGCGCGGATTGCGGCTGCCCTTGATGCATCGAGACGAAGCTCGATCTCCGCCAGCCCGGTCGAGGGATAGTCGCGTATGCCGGCGCCACGGCTGTTCCAGATGTTTGTCGCGATATGATGGTGGTAGCCATCGGCCGCGTAGAAGGTGCCGCCCGGATAGCGACAGGTGACATCGAGCCCCAGCGCACTCGCATAAAAGGCTTCGGCCGGCGCGAGCGCGCCGACTTGCAGATGTACGTGACCGACCTTCGATCCGACGGGAAAGCCGTCCCACTTTACGCCATTGGCTTGCGCCAGCAGCGCCTCGATATCGAGCCGGTCACTCGGCATGTCTACCATGCCGTCATGCCATTTCCAGGCGGATGCGGGCCGGTCGGCATAGATTTCGACGCCGTTTCCTTCCGGGTCGGAAAGGTACAGCGCCTCGCTGACGCCGTGGTCGGACGCGCCCACCACCGGCGTGCGGGTTCTGGCTGCATGGTGGGTCCAGCGCGCGAGCGAGACGCGCGACGGAAGGAGGAAAGCCGTGTGGAAGAGGCCCGCCTCGCGCGGCGAACGCCTCCGGGCCGAGGCGTCTCCGCGCAACTCCAGCAGCACGTCGCCGCCGGCGCCGAGTTCGACCGTTGTCCCGTCCTTGCGCAGGAGATGGAGACCGACGGCCTGCTCGTAAAATGCCGCGACGCGGTCAAGGTCGTTGACGGTCAGCGCGACCCTGCCCATCGACAGATGAAAGGCAGGTACGTCCGAGGCTCCGGCAACACCGGTCGGGTTGACTGACCGGCCGGCAGGGGCGGGATCGCGGGGAGCCATCGCGTCAGGCCTTGTCGCTGCCGGCCGGCGTGGGCTTGAGGGCGAGCGCGCCGTCGCCGACAAGTGCCAGGGCGACGAGTCCGACGATCCAGAATGCCGGGAATTCCCAGCCGCCGTTCGGATTGTTGAAGAAGAAACCCGCCGGACCATGCACGGTGAAGATGGCGCCGAGCAGGATGGGAACGAGCGCCAGCGCCGCCAGGCGCGGCCACACGCCGAGGATCAAGGCTGCGGCGCCCAGGAGTTCCCACAGGATCGTCACATAGGCGAGCCAGCCCGGCAGGCCGAGGGAACCGAAGAACCCGGCCGTGCCGGCGGGCGTGAAGACGAAAATCTTGAGGCCCGCATGGGCGAGAAACAGGATGCCGAGCGCGAGCCTCAGAACGAGCGCGGCATAGGGAGCGGTACGGGAGTCGATCATGGAAATGCCTCACTGGGTGAATTCTACGAGGCGTGAATATTCTCCAGAAACGCCGCAACGATTATCCCATTAATATGTAGTTCATTCCTTCCGAAATGGAAGGAGTGAGTCGCGCGGGAAGGTTCCCCGCGCGTCGATTGCTGACTTTACCAGCGCCGGGATCTGGCCCAGAAGCCTTGCCTCCATATGTAACCTCTCCGGGGCCCGGCCCACTCCCAGCGGCCCGGCACCCACACCCACCCGCGGCGCGGTGGCGGGCGCCGTTCGAAGCGCGGCGGCGGCGGACGCCGGTACGCGCCCGGCGGAGGGCCGCGGCGCGGCGGGGGCGGATATCGATAGGGGGGCGGCATGGGCTGGGCCTTCGCCGTGTCTCCGGCGACGACGACAGCGGGGGTGAGCAGCGCTCCCAGCAGCGGAGCGAAAAGCATACGACGTGTAATCATCGCTCTAGGTGCTGTCTGCATTCATTGATTCCCTTTTTGTGTTGGTTCTGATTCAAGGTCTCCAAAGGAGATGACCTTGAGCAGACGGACCCTGA
>NZ_JAASQI010000017.1 GCF_011762225.1 Pseudochelatococcus lubricantis | reverse complement strand
ACAATATGTGATTCCCGCCAGAGCGAGTTTCGTCGCCGACGTCGCGCAGTTCACGCCGAAGACCGTGGAAACGGAAGAGGAGCGTCAGAAGCTAGTGTTCCGCATCAGGGCGAGGATTCCTCCGGGACTGCTGCGCAAGTACATCCAGCAGGTCAAGACGGGGCTGCCCGGCATGGCCTATGTCCGGTTCGATGCCGACGCCGAATGGCCGGCAAGCCTGACGGAGAAACTGGTGCAATGAGCGGATCGCCTCGGGCTTCTGCTGCCGTGCCGGCCGTCCCGATTGCCCGTCTGGAGGCGGTCGGGCTTGCCTACGGCAAAGTAACAGCGCTTGCCGGGATCAATCTTCATATCCCCTCCGGCGCAATGGTCGGACTGATCGGACCGGACGGCGTCGGCAAGTCCAGCCTTCTGTCGTTGATTTCGGGAGCGCATGCGGTTCAGCAGGGTCGCGTCGAGGTTCTGGGCGGCGACATGGCCGACGCCGACCATCGGAGACGGACCTGTCCCCGTATCGCCTACATGCCGCAAGGCCTCGGCAAGAACCTTTACCCGACCTTGTCCGTCTTCGAGAATGTCGAGTTCTTCGGACGTCTGTTCGGTCAGGAACGGCAGGAACGGGAACGCAGGATCGGCGATCTGCTGGCGCGCACAGGGCTTGCCCCTTTCGGCGACCGGCCGGCGGGCAAACTGTCCGGCGGCATGAAGCAAAAGCTTGGCCTGTGTTGCTCGCTGATCCACGATCCCGATCTTCTCATCCTCGATGAGCCGACAACCGGCGTCGATCCGCTGTCGCGCCGGCAGTTCTGGGAACTGATCGACGATATCCGGGGCGACACGTCGACGATGAGCGTGATCGTGGCCACCGCCTACATGGAAGAAGCCGAGCGCTTCGACTGGCTGGTGGCGATGGATGACGGCCGCGTCCTCGCCACCGGGACGCCGACGGACCTGCTGGCCCGCACCGCGACCACAAACCTCGATGCTGCCTTCGTTGCCCTTCTCCCGGAGGAAAAGCGCCGCGGGCACCATGAAGTCGTCATTCCTCCCCGTCTCGCCTGCGCGGACGAGGACATCGCCATCGAGGCCGAGCATCTCACCATGCGTTTCGGCGACTTCACGGCCGTCGACAACGTCAGCTTCCGCATCCCCCGCGGCGAGATCTTCGGCTTTCTCGGCTCGAACGGCTGCGGCAAGACAACGACCATGAAGATGCTGACGGGCCTGCTGCCGGCAACGGAGGGGACCGCGAAGCTGTTCGGCAGGGAGGTCGATCCGAACGATATCAAGATACGGCAGCGCGTGGGCTACATGAGCCAAGCCTTTTCGCTCTATTCCGAACTGACTGTCCAGCAGAATCTTGAACTGCATGCCCGTCTCTTCAATCTGCCGATGGAATCTGTCCCGGCACGCATCGAGGAGATGGCAAGGCGCTTCGACCTGATGCATGTCATGGATGCGCTCCCCGACGCACTTCCGCTCGGCATCCGGCAGCGGTTGTCCCTCGCCGTGGCGATGATCCACGCGCCCGACATCCTCATACTCGACGAACCCACTTCGGGTGTCGATCCCGTCGCGCGAGACGGCTTCTGGCAGATCCTGTCCGATCTTTCCCGCAAGGACAGGGTGACGATCTTCGTCTCCACGCATTTCATGAACGAGGCGGCGCTTTGCGACCGCATATCGCTGATGCACGCTGGCAAGGTGCTGGTCAGCGACACGCCGCAGGCGATCATTGAAAAACGTTCGGCGCACACGCTCGAGGAGGCCTTCATCTCCTACCTCGAGGAAGCGTCCGGGGAACAGGCATCACCTGCGCAGCCCCCCGCGCAGCGTGAGGCGGCGGATGGGGCGATGATGTCCGCTTACCACGCTCCATCCGTCCGCAATTTCTTCAACTGGCGCCGCATGTTCGCCTATACGCAGCGGGAGGCGCTCGAACTGCAGCGGGATCCGATCCGCGCGGCACTCGCCATCCTCGGGAGCGTCCTCCTGATGTTCGTGGTCGGTTACGGCATCAACCTCGATGTCGAGAACCTGTCCTTCGCCGTGCTCGACCGCGACGACACCACCATCAGCCGGGACTACGCGCTCCAGATCGCCGGATCGCGGTATTTCACCGAGAAGGCCCCGATCACCGACTACGACGACCTCGACCGGCGCATGCGCAACGGCGAACTCAGCCTCGCCATCGAGATACCGCCGGGGTTCGGCCGCGATGTCGCGCGGGGGCGAGACGTGGAGATCGCGGCCTGGATAGACGGCGCCATGCCGACACGCGCCGAGACCGTGCGCGGGTATGTGCAGGGCATGCATACGAATTGGCTGACACAGAAGGCCCGCGAGCTTTACGGAGACGCCGCGACGATCGGCGATTTCCGCATAGAAATCCGCTACCGGTATAACCCGGGCATCGAAAGCCTGGTGGCAATGGTGCCAGCGGTGATCCCTCTCCTGTTGATACAGATTCCGGCCATGCTCGCCGTGCTCAGCGTTGTGCGGGAAAAGGAGCTTGGCTCGATCATCAACTTCTACGTCACTCCGGTCACAAGGCTAGAGTTCCTGATCGGCAAGCAGATTCCCTATGTCGCCCTCGCCATGCTCAACTTCCTGATGTTGACGGGGTTCGCGATCTTCTTCTTCGGCGTTCCGCTGACCGGCAGTTTCCCCACTCTGGCGCTCGCCGCGCTGCTCTATGTGATCGCCGCTACCGCGCTCGGCCTTCTGGTCTCGACGTTCATGAGCAGTCAGATCGCCGCCATCTTCGGCACGGCGCTGATCACGCTCATTCCTGCGGTCCAGTATTCCGGCATGATTGATCCGATCTCCTCGTTGCAAGGCGCCGGTGCCTTCATCGGCCATATCTACCCGACCACCTATTTCGTCACCATTTCCCGCGGCACCTTCTCGAAGGCGCTCGGCTTCGGCGATCTCGCGGCCTCGTTCATTCCGCTGCTGATTGCGGTTCCCGTGTTGCTTGGGCTCGGGACGATGCTGCTCAGGAAACAGGCGGGCTGACCGTGCACATCACCAACACCCTCCAGCTCGGAATCAAGGAACTGCGCGGACTCGCCCGCGACCCCATGCTGATCGTGCTGATCGTCTATGCCTTCACGCTGTCGATCTACACCGCCGCCACAGCGATGCCCGAGACGCTTAATAACGCCGCCATCGCCGTGGTGGACGAGGATCAGTCGCCGGCGTCGTCCCGCATCCTCACCGCATTCTATCCGCCTTACTTCGCCATTCCGAAGGTCATCTCACAATACGAGATGGACAGGCGGATGGATGCCGGTCTCGATACCTTCGCCGTCAATATCCCCCCGAACTTCCAGCGCGACCTGCTTGCAGGGAGAGCGCCGACGATACAGCTCAACGTCGACGCGACGCGCATGTCCCAGGCATTCAGCGGCGGTGGCTACGTCCAGTCGATCGTCTCCGACGAGGTGAGCGAATTCATGTACCGGTACCGGGGGGCAAGTGCGCTTCCCGTCGATCTCGTGTTGCGCTCGCGTTTCAATCAGGAACTCGACAAGGGATGGTTCGGGGCGGTCACAAACGTCATCTCGTCGATCACCATGCTGTCGATCATCCTGACCGGCGCCGCCCTCATCCGCGAACGAGAGCATGGAACAATCGAGCACCTGCTGGTGATGCCGGTGACACCCGCCGAGATCATGCTGGCCAAGATCTGGTCCATGGGGCTGGTCGTGCTTGTTGCTTCCGCATTCGCGTTCGTCGTCGTCGTCCAGGGCGTTCTCGGTGTGCCGATCCAGGGCTCGTTGACACTGTTCCTGTCGGGCACCGCGTTGCATCTCTTCTCGATGACCTGCATGGGGATTTTCCTGGCGACCATCGCCGGCACGATGCCGCAGTTCGGGTTGCTGCTGATGCTCGTGCTTCTGCCTCTGCAGGTGCTCTCCGGTGCCGTGACGCCGCGCGAAAGCATGCCGCAGATCATTCAGGACGTCATGCTCGTCGCCCCCGATACGCACTTCGTCATTCTCGCCCAGTCGATCTTGTTCAGAGGCGCCGGCTTCGACGTTGTCTGGCCGCAGTTTCTTGCGCTTCTCGTGATCGGGATCGTGTTTTTCACGTTCGCCCTGCACAGGTTCAGGCGGTTCCTGCGATGACTGACGCAAGTTGCTCCGGACAGGCGCCGGACGTTCCATCGAAACCACCAAATTCGCCGTACGATTGCGGGCACCGACATCCAATGCCGAACTTCCGCGGTTCCATTTTGCTCATCATGCTCGC
Organism: Pseudochelatococcus lubricantis; assembly: GCF_011762225.1. Classification (GTDB taxonomy): domain Bacteria; phylum Pseudomonadota; class Alphaproteobacteria; order Rhizobiales; family Beijerinckiaceae; genus Pseudochelatococcus; species Pseudochelatococcus lubricantis. The sequence goes on along the minus strand of NZ_JAASQI010000017.1, from coordinate 12,899 downwards.
CTGTCTGCTCGCGGCTTGCGCCGGCCGGCCCGGCCCCGAACTCCTGAACGAAACCACAGCCTCCGCTCCCGGCGCGAAGGTCGTGACCGTCTACGTCGCCACCACCAGGCAACGTGATCAGGATGGCCGGTTCACGTCCGACCGTTCCCGAGCGCTTAACTACGCGCGCTTCAGGATATCGATTCCTCCCGAACACAAGCCCGGCAACATAGAATGGCCGACCTCGACACCCGATCCGCAGAAGAACTTCGTGACAGTCGAGCAGCGGCAACTCGATCGGGCGACGTTTCAAAGCGAGGTCTCCCGCAGTCGGGGCGGCAAGCCGCCGGGCCTCGGCGTGTTCGTTCACGGTTACAACACGAACTTCACCGAAGCTGTTTTCCGGATTGCGCAGATGGCGGCTGACGCGAATGTCGATGCAGTTCCCATCCTCTTCGCCTGGCCGTCGGAGGGGAGTGTCGGCGGCTACGTATCGGACAAGGAGGCCGTCACCTTCTCGCGTGACCAGTTGGCCGCGCTGCTGACCATGCTCGCAGCCAAACGGACCCAGGGGCCGATCGCGGTGGTCGGTCATAGCATGGGAGGATGGTTGACGACGGAAGCTGTGCGCCAGCTCCGCATCGGGGGCAAGGACGCGGTGATCCGGCGTTTGCAGGTCATCCTGGCCGCTCCTGATATCGACGTGGATGTGTTCGGTTCCCAGGTCGCGGCGATCGGCCCGCTTGACCCGCCGATGACCGTTCTGGTCTCCCATGACGATGTCGCCCTCAAGGTTTCCGAGCTCCTGGCAACCAGTCGGCAACGCGTCGGCAGGCTCGACGTCACGGATCCGCGGGTCGAGGAGGCAACCCGAAAGGCCAATGTTCAGATCGTCGACATTTCGGCAGTGAAAACCTCCGACAGCTTCAAGCACGACAGGTTCGTCGCGCTCGCAGCTTACTATCCGAAGTTCTCCGAAACCGGCGCGGACAATTCGGGGGCCGGGTTGCGGCAGGCGGGTGCCTTCGTGTTCAATACAGTTGGCGCAACCCTTTCCAGCCCGTTCCTGCTTGCCGGGAAGATAATGGAAGGGCCATGAGCGAGACAACGCCATCGATCACAGGGAATATGGTGGAGAATTCGATCGCCATCTTCGGAGCGGCGCTTGAATATGCTATCGACAGCTGGCAGCGCATGGTGCTTCTGGCCGATGTCAGCCGCCAACGCGGTGACCAGTATCGCGTCCATATAAGCGAGACGGTGCCCAATGTGCTGAATTTTCCGTCGGAGCTCATCATGGACGGCCGCCTTCTGGCGCGCCCGGTCAATTACGGTCTGGTCCGCATCACGCCGCCCGACAACTACCCTGTCGATCCTGAGAAACGGCCCTTCGTCATCGTTGATCCGCGCGCGGGAAACGGTCCCGGCATCGGCGGCTTCAAGGCCGACAGCGAGATCGGAGCCGCTATCGAGGCCGGACACCCATGCTATTTTGTCGGTTTTTCACCCGATCCGGAACCGGGCCAGACCGTCGAGGACGTGATGTGTGCGGAAGCCGCCTTCATCGAGAAGGTCATCTCCCTGCACCCCACTTGCGGGAAGCCCGCGGTGATCGGCAATTGCCAGGCCGGCTGGCAGGTGCTGATGACCGCGGCCATGCGTCCGGACCTGTTCGGGCCGATTATCGTCGCGGGAACGCCGCTGTCCTTCTGGGCTGGCTGGAAGGGCCGGGATCCGACACGCTACGCGGGTGGCCTCCTTGGAGGCACCTGGATGACGGCGCTGGCCAGCGATCTCGGCAATGGCCGCTTCGATGGCGCCACTCTCGTGCAGAACTTCGAAAATCTCGACCCCGCCAACACCTTCTGGAAAAAAAGCTATCATCTTTACGCCAATATCGATACTGAAGCGCCGCGCTATCTCGGCTTCGAGAAATACTGGGGCGGCCACGTATTCCTCAATGACGTCGAGATGCAGTATATCGTCGATAATCTTTTCGTCGGTAACCGGCTGTCATCTGCGGAACTCGTTACCTCGGAGGGGATACGTCTCGACCTCCGGAACATCCGCTCTCCCATCGTGGTGTTCTGCTCGCGGGGTGACAACATTAGCCCGCCGCCGCAAGCGCTCGGATGGATCACCGATCTCTATCAGTCCGACAACGAGATTCTCACCCACAACCAGACCGTTGTCTATGCGATGCACGACAGCATCGGCCATCTCGGCATTTTCGTGTCGGGTGCTGTCGGGCGCAAGGAACACCGCGAATTCGCGACCAACATCGAACTGATCAATCTCATGCCGGCAGGTGTCTACCAGGCGGTGATTCGCGACCGGGACGAGACGATGGCAGGGGCCAATTTGGTGGGGGAGTATATGATGGCCATCGAGCGGCGCTGCCTGTCCGACGTGCGCGATATCGTCCGCCCCGATCCGGTCAGCGACCGGCGTTTCGCTGCCGTTGCCCATATTTCGGACATCAATCTCGGTCTCTATCGCAATTTCGTCCAGCCTTGGGTGCAAGCGATGGTGACGCCACAATCGGCAGACTTCATGCGCCGTCTCCATCCCCTGCGGATCTCTTATGAGCATTGGTCGAGCCGCAACGTGCTGGCAGCCGCTGCCGACGGGGCCGCGGCCGTCGTTCGTGCCCACCGCCAGCCGGTTGCCCCGGACAATCCGTTCCTGAAAGTGCAGGAGGAACTGTCGCAGATGGTGGTGGTGGCGCTCGACACATGGCGCGACATCCGCGACGCGGCTTATGAGCGGTACTTCGAATGGACCTACGGCTCGCCGTTCGCATCGGCACTTGCCGGGCTCGATGCATATCCGGACAGGCCGGTGCGGCCATTCCCCGGCGTTTCCCCGGAACATCGCGCTTTGGTGGAGCAGGAACTCACCCGTCTCAAGAGCGAGGTCGATCAGGGCGGACTTCTGGAAGCCGGCATTCGCGCACTCGCTTACATCAATAGGAGCCATCCCCGGGTGGACGAGCGCCAGTTCAATCTTGCCGCGGAGTTGACTTCCGGCCAGAGACGCCTTTCTCCGGAGGCCCTTCGCGATGTGATCCGCCGTCAGAGTGCCCTCATGCTGCTTGACGCTGATGCCGCGATCGCTGTGCTACCGGTGCTGCTCGCTCATGCCGAACCGGCGGCAATCCGCGAAGCAGCCAAAGTGATCGCGCTCATCGGAACGGTGGGTGGTCAGTTACCGGAGGATGCGCATGCCCGACTGCGTGAAATGATGGAAACGTTTGAAAAGACTGCGGTCCAGGCAGACTAAGGGCTGCGTCCGGGCGCGGCCTGAACCGGAAAGCAGATAGCCATCGCCCTGTGACCCGCGGGTTCCTTCCTCGGGGACTTTCGTACGCCTGACGGTGCCCGAAACTCTTCACGTGAGCAGACGGTCGGCTTTCAGCGCGGGACAGCGGATAGCCGTCATTCAGAAACCCCGCCGGTTGCGGTCGGAATTGCCATATTGTCAGCTACCCAATAGCAGACGTAACCCTGCTGGGCATGATCCCTCCGAAATCCCGTTTTTCAGTGGTGCCGGCTGAACACCAGGGCAGCGTTTACGCCGCCGAACCCGAAGGCGTTTGAAAGCACATGCCGTACGTTCAGAGGGTGTGCGCCACCGGAAAGCAGATTGAACCCCTCCGCCTCCGGCATCGGCCGCTCAATGTTCAAGCTTGGCGGCGCTACCTGATGATGGATGGTGAGCACTGAAAACACAGCTTCGATTGCCCCCGCTGCGCCGAGCATGTGGCCGGTGGCCGACTTCGTCGAACTCACCGGAATCCTTGCTGCGCCGGCGCCGAAGACCCTTTCCAATGCAGCCAGCTCAGCGGCATCGCCGACAGGCGTCGAGGTTGCATGCGCATTGATGTAGCCGATGTCGTGAGGCGCGATCGCTGCCCCCCTTATCGCGATCTCCATCGCACGGGCCGCTTCACGACCATCAGGCCAGCCAGCCGTCACATGATGCGCATCCGTCGTGGTGCCATAACCCGACAGAACAGCGAGGGGTCGCGCGCTCCGTCGTTCAGCATGGCTCAGGCGCTCGATCACCAGCATCGCCGCGCCTTCCGACAGGACGAACCCGTCATGATCGCTGTCGAAGGGGCGTGAGGCCCGATGCGGCACGTCGTTAAAGCCGAAGGAAAGCGCCTTAGCAGCCGTGAAACCGCCGATGGCAACGGGATCGACACAGGCTTCCGCACCCCCGCAAAGGGCTATATCGGCCTCGCCGGCGCGGATCATGCGCATGGCGTCGCCGATCGCCTGAGCCGAGGCGGCGCAGGCGGTCGTCGGTGAACCCGCGGGCCCGTGAAAGCCGAACCGGATCGCCACCTGGCCGGCGGCCAGATTAGGCAGGAAAGAGGGCACCACGAACGGAGAGAGCCGGCGCACACCGGCGGTGCGAATAACCTCGCTCGCGGCAGTGATCGCCGGAACGCCACCAACTCCCGTTCCGATTACAGTAGCGGTGCGGATGCGATCCTCCACGGCTTCGGGGTTCCAACCCGCCTGTTTCAGGGCTTCGATCGCGGCAGTGATGGCATACTGGATAAACAGATCATTCCGGCGCAGGTCGCGGGCGTCCATGCTCCGCTCCGGATCGAAACCGTTCGCATCTTCGGTATGGGTGGGCACCAGCCCCGCGACCCGGCATTTCCAACCAGTGGTATCGAAGCGGGTATTGGTCCGGATGCCGCTGTGCCCGGACACCAGGCGGCGCCAGTTCGCCTCCACGCCCACGCCAAGCGGAGAAACGGCACCAAGCCCTGTGACGACGATGGGTTCCGACATTTCAATTCCCTTCAAGCTCGCTTATGTGCATATACACATAAAGCTCGTAAGGCAATCGACGTCAGTCGTCACCCACCGGCCAATCGCCTGGAGACCCGGAGGTATGTCTCGGCGTCCTCTGGTGATATGCCCTCCATGAGAGGGGCTTGAGATTGCCGCCACAGCACAAGGAGACGATCGAGGAGCAGGTTTCCCTCCTCCGTCAGCTCGCATACGCGTGCATTGTTGGCGGTGTTGGCCACGCGCCGGACCAGGCTCTTATTCTCCAGCAGGTCCAGATTCCAGGTGAGGCTGGTTCTGTCCAGTGCGATGAGCTGCGCCAAAGCCATCACGGGTTGGCAGGGATGGAAGCGGATCGCGGCGAGGAGCGACAATTGCTGCACCGTGACGCCGAATGGCTTCAGTTTGGCGTCACCGGTTCTCAGCAGCGCCCGTGAGGCCGCTATCGTGTTCAGAACGAGGCATCGGGCGAGATCTTCAGGCATGGTCATCGCACCATCTAGCCTCCTTATGCCGCGGTTGGTCAATGCCGCTTCCGAGCCGACGTCAGCTATATCGATGCGCTCCTAATAAGCGGACTGACAGTTGTCCACCAGGAACAAACGTCGCGGCAGAGGGACGCTTTCACTGGAAGCGGTTACTCAGCATCACTGGATAACCGCCCTAACGTCAGATTTCAGTTCGCTCGGCAAGGAGGAGCGCATCTTCGAAATCGACACCGAGGTAGCGCACGATGTTTTCGATCTTGGTGTGGCCCAGTAGTATCTATATGGCATACAAGTTACCCGTCGCCTTGTAGATCATCGAGGTCTTGGTTCGTCGTAGCGAGTGGGTGCCGTGTTCCGCTCGCCGAAGACCAATTGCGATAACCCACTCATCGACAAGGCGGGCGTATTACCTGGTGCTCATGTGGACCGCATGGTTGACGCGGCTCGGGAATGCGTAGTCGTCGACGGCTCCGTCACGCTTCTCGAGCCAAGCCAAGAGACTGGCCAGTACGTCGGCAGTCATCAGTTCGAACTGGACCGGACGGTCCGTCTTCTGATGGACAACAATCGCCCGCGTCCGTATTTCCGCTTTAGCGACAAGCTCACCAATCTTGACCTTGACCAAATTGCAGCCGCGCAGCTTGCTATTGATTGCCAGATCGAAAAGAGCTCGGTCACGAATGCGCCCTTCGCGATCGAGGAAGACTCCCGCAGCACGGATGCAGTATGCTATTGTGCGCTCATGACTAGAAAAGCTACCAAAGCAACGATTTGGATTGGTGCACCGATCGATCACGAGTCGGAACGAAAATTTTTGTCATTTATAATTTCATGGATCGACCAGCAAAATATCCCGTCGATTGTGCTTGCTAATATCGAACTGGAAGGCCGTCAAATCGACTGCATAGTCGCGACGCCCACATCTGTTTCAGTTGTGGAGGTCAAGTCTAGCCGACTTCCCATACGCGGTGATGTGAATGGATCTTGGACCCGCTTGTCCGCATCTGGCGAGTGGCAAGACTATACCAACGCCTATCAGCAGGTCATTGGCGCGAAGAATCGGGTGCGCGATGCGATGCACGCGGCGAAGCCGGTGGGCAACTTCTATCCGGACGGGTACGTCGTGTTCACCAGCCCCATCCCAGATGGATCCGTAGTCACCCACGGCAATTTCAAGGCGCTTGTTACGACAATCGATCTGTTTCCCGGTCAGCTAAAAATGGTCGGGGCATCACCATGGTCAATCGCGGACTGGGAGGCGTTTGCGCAGAGGCTCAAGTTAAGCTCGGTGACCTTGGATCAAGCTATGGCTTGTTCCGAATCGCGCGAGGGGCTTGATTTGCTCGGGCGCTATGCTGCCGCTGTCGCGGCCGAGTATGGACGCGATGGAAAATCCTGGCTCCCCGAGACCGGCGATCAGCGCACTGAACTCATGAATGCGGCTACGGCCGGTGCGGGGTGCTTCATCAGCGGCCCATCGGGTTGCGGCAAGTCCTTGATGGCGAAATGGCTCGCGGCGAGCTTTGCTGAGGCAGGGCACCCGACATTCTTTATCGCCGCGAAGAACTTCACCGGCTCGTGGGCCGAGTGCCTGCGCAGGGAGATTGGGCTTCTCACCGATAGCGCTCCGGCGAAGCTCTATCGCGCATTGGCGCACTCCGATCGGCCAATCTTCCTGATCGTAGATGGTGTCAACGAGTTCGGTGCGACGGCCCCGGAGGCGCTACGCGGTGTCCGGGCATTGGCGAGACGAATGGGCGCACTGCTGGTTATCACCGCTCAAGATGCAAAGCTGGAAGAGTTTGCTGGACTCAGAGGTGTGGCGGTTGCCCGCCCGAGCTTGGAATTGAAGCAACGAATTGCACGGTCGGTTGGAGGGCAACTCACATCGGCCGCCCTGGAGGTGCTCCAGGCTGTGGGATCGGGCATCGAGGCCGGTCTCATCGGGGAAATTGGCGGTGATCTAAAGATCAACGTCACCCGCTTGCTTCTGATTGATCAATACATCCGAAAGTGTTTGGCTGGGCATGCGCGGGCTGGATCGTTTGGTTTGAGGCGGCTTGCGAGCTCGCTGCATACGCAAATCGCATTCTCGATGGCTGAAGCAGATTTTGACGATTTCATGCGTGCAGAAGGCCTTGGCTTTGCGGAGTGCGATGCGCTGTTTGGGGTGGGCCTACTGGTACGACGAGCCGGGCGTGTCTCATTCTCCCATGAGATGATTCAAAATGCATGTGCGGCGTTCGATCTGGCGCGAGCGGCAGCGAGTGATCCCATAAGCTTTGGGCAGTTGTTGTCGACACCGATCCTTGAGCCGATCGCCGGTGACATCGTTGCGGCGATCGAAGATGCTGCGGTCTCTCGAGGTGTCCTTTCCGAGGTGCTGAGTTCGTCATTGTTGGGAGATACGGCGAGAGGATACTTTGGCCCAATTGCGGCCTCAACCGTATGGGACTTGCTGAACGAGACGACGGAAGCCTGTGTCAACGAAATTCGCAATGCTCGGCTTGAACTTTCGAAGAAAGGAGATGCCGTCCTAATCGGCTGGGACAAGGCAACTCGGCGTGAGTGGACGCATTCTGAAAAGGCAAGGCTCCGAGCTCTCGGCCGTCTTGCCGTTTACGGACAGGGCCTCGAAATCTTCCTGACGCTTTGTGCCGAAATAGATGCCCGACTAGCAACGGAGCGGCGCCGGTGGGCCGATTTCGCCCGAGAGGAGCGATATCCAATTCGAAGCCAAAGCTTCGCCCTGACCTATTATGGCTTCGGTGAATCCATCGGATTTACCGACATTGCCCGTTCAACGCAGCGCGGCTTGGAACCCTCACCACAAGAGAAGAAATCCTTCCCGATCAAGCTGGAGGAGCTAACTTCTGGGCAACTCCATTTTCTCTTAGAAGAACGGTGGATGTTCTTTGATGGTAATAATATTGATTTCGCCGAGCACCTTATTTATCTGTTTCACGAGCGGTTTCGGTGGGAGCCGTACCACGTCCAACTCGTCATGCTGAATTCAATCGGCTATGCACGTCGGGCGCCGCAGGAGGTGCTTGAACGCCTGATTGAGGCCATCAATGCTCTCGAAGTGAACCCAGCAAACTGGGCCATCAGTTCGAGCATTATCGACGCGCTGAAGATCCTGGGCGCACTCGACGTTGAGGCTGAGGATTCACGGGCGCAAGTCAAAGCCGAGCTGGCATCTGTGCTCGTTGACGATGAGGATGCCGCCGATAACGGTCTTGCTCTTTCGCTGTGCTTGAGGATGTTCGATCATCCGTTCGACTTCATCTATGGCGAGGAGATCTACAATTTGAACGAAGAGCTGCGGCGACGCCTTTATCGCCGCGCACTGCGAGCATCGGACATTAAGAGTTCAACGAGCTTGGATTGGCTTGCCAAGGAGGTCGCATCGTTCGGCGATCCCCTGGATGCCGCATTGCTGCGGCCACTCACCGGCTTGCCCAGTAGAACAAATCCGTTTCCGCAGGAGGAATGGGGAGCCTTTGCGACCACAACACGGTTTGTTGGTCGGCATCATGCCAAACTTGAGCCGGTTGAACCAACGACACCCGAAGAAAGCTGCCTCGTTGCAATTCGCTCTCTGATTTATGCCGTCGAGGCGAAGCGATCAGCCAACACCGAGGAAGCAAGGCTCGCTTGGGTGCGGCTCCATAAAATGCCCGCTCGGTTGGTCGTCGGTTGCCTCAGCGAGATTCAAAAAGCGCTATGCTATCGGCTTACTCCGAGCGATACGGTCGATGCATATCCACCGCTAAATTTGATCGCAGCCTATCCGTCAGATTGCCTCTCGGTATCAAGACGCTTCATAGACGACGGAGTCGATGCCCAATTCTACCATCAGGTGCCGCACAGGGAAGATGGGATGTCCCTCGCCTTCGATACGGTCGGCATCTATGGGGACCGAAGCGATATCGAAAGGCTTCGACGCAAAAGTCGATCTCACCGCTTTTCGCGCCACGCGATAATGGCACTCAAGCGTCTTGAAAGTGGTTTGTCGGAGCGATGAAAGAGCATGTTGTCTCTGGGTGTTTGGCCCAACTTTGCCCGGTGTCGGTAGGGTCTGCTTTTAGGAACTGGTCAACGCAGCGTAAATGAGCGCTCGGAGCGCATTGCTGAGACTCGCGGCGCGCTTGATCGCAAGGAAGACATGCCGCATTCGACGATGAAATAAACTGGCATGATTGACTCTCGCCATGAAACCTAGGCGCCGGATCGCATCAGACGTCGAAGAATGAGCAGTCCATGTCCGGGCCGAGGAATGTCAAGGGGTTCTTGGGTCCCAGCACATATTCCGGCCATGCGGCAGCAAGGGCGTTCATGCCCTCAGGATCGAGTGTATCGCGCACGCGCCGCACTGCGTTAATCGCTGCAGCGTGAAATGCTTCGACGATTGTAATAATTGCATCGCTGCCGAGCAGGCTGGGAAGCGTGAAGCGGATTGAAGCGACATCGCTGTCGAGGCATAAATGGACCAGATGCTTGTGAAGGGGCTGGGTCTTCTCGAGCAAGCGCTTCATCTCAAAGCCGCGCCCGTCCTGCGCGAACATGTAGAAGTTGTACAGATGCCCGGGTTCGCCGGGTTTGACCGGCTTGCTCGCCCAAGGCCGCCGCTGGGCTCTGACGCTGAGGCCCACCGGTAGGCCGTTGTCGCGCACGCCGATCTGCGCCCATTTCCGCTCCTCGAACTCGACCCATGGCAGCGGATCCAGCGGAAGAAAATGCGCCGTGATCGGGTCGCTCGACTGAGGCAAGAGTTGGGTGGCGTCATTGTAGCTGGTGCAGAAGCGCCAGAAACCCAAGTCTATATCGCGCAGGAACTGCTTCACACGAAGTAGGTCGTCGGCATGGCCCACCCGAAAATGCGCGACACGGTGCCGAATCTGCACGATCTCCTGCATCTTGGCGGTCCAAATCGACTTGGGCGGAAGATAGATTGCGAAGCAATTCCAATGGGCATCGACCAGTGTGATGAGTTTCGAGAGTTGGCTGTAGCTGAGCGCATTCAGCTCCGGGGTTGGCATGTGCGTCAGAGCCTTGTCCGCTTGCAGCGGCCCCGAAGTAGCGGTGAGATCCCTGCCCCAATCGTCGGCGAGTAGGGCTCGAAGCTCGACATAAACCATGGTGCGTAACCAAGTCTCAAGCTGCCACAGCCGAGCATAGGTGTTGATCACCTGCGTCGGCACATCGGCGAGCGATTCGAATCCATCAACCTGCGTCTTGTTACGGTCAGTCATCGTGTCTCAAAATTCGATGCAAATGGTCGAGGATAATGCGAGACATCGCGGGAAATGAAAAGGGCGATCGCCGCGAGACAAGAAGCGCTTCGCACGCGGCAGCGAAGCCCAATAGTAATCGCTGGCCCATGAGGCCGAGGTCCGTGCCGTGTTCAAGCATATCTCCATGGAGTATCCGCCTATGGGTCTTATGATGTCTGTCGACCTAGGGACTGTTCGTTAAAGCGGTTGTGGCGTCGCCATTCGCGCCGCTATGGCTGCACGCGCTCCTTGAAAAGACGATGAAGCGCCACGACCTCAATCTACCGTTGCGGCGATCCGAACTCCTCGCTGAGCCGTTTTTCTGATTTCTAGAGGAATATCTCCCGTAGCCCTGCGGCTTCGAGCTTGCCTCTGATATTTCACCATGCTCGACCGGGTGTGTCGACTGGTTGCTCAAAAGCCGAACCCGCCACTACGGTCCGCGCATACCTATACGCCATCGAGGGTATATCCGCTGATGCCGTTGGCGAGGGCCTGGGAGACGGAATCGATCTGGTCGTCGTGGCGCGATCCCGGAAAGGCGAACAGCTCGGCCTCGAAGGGCGCAAGCCATGGGGCCTGCCGCGGGAGATGGACCTGCCCAGCCTCGAATTTCGCGGACTGGATGGACATGCGTGTCTGCTTGTCCCGCTCGGGCCGCACGCGGATGATGGAGGAGCCCGACATGCGTCGCAGCTCATCGATGAGGGCGGTCCCGGTGCCGGCGTCCTCAATCAGGATCTTTGTTGGCTTGTGCTGCGCGGCGAGTGCCAGCGCCTTTTGTTTGAGTTCCGGATAGTCGTGGCGCCCGCGGTGAACGTTGAGCAGGTAGAACCGGTTGTTTTCGATGAGCCAGGTGGTACACACGCTCCAGTCGTTTTCGGCGCCGCCTTTCGAGGCGGTATCCCAGCTCTGGACGATTTGCGAACGTGAGGCGCGCTGCGGCGGGGCGTCGTATCGCAGCACCCAGGCGCGCTTGATCATGGCGCCGCCCGGCGGAACCGGCTCCTGCTGGTACTGGGCGCTGAAAACGTCGGAGCCGAGTTGTTGGCGATATCTGTCGAGCAGTGCTTCCGGCTCGCGTGCGGGATGCAGCACCTCGCCGGTGCGGTAGGTATGGCTCCGGCCCGCCCCGGTCGCAATGATCTGGTCGTGGGTGGCGATCGCCGGCAGGGTGAGAATCGTCCACGGTTCGGCCTGCTGCCGCGTCACAAAGCCCACGAGATCGTCCATGTGCACCCGCTGCATGACGATCACGATGGCACCGTTGAGCTTGTCGTCGAGCCGGGATAGCAGGGTGTTGTTGTACCATTGGTTGACTGCCTCGCGGCGCACCTCCGAGAGGGCATCGGCGGGCTTGATGGGGTCGTCGATGATGATGAGATTGCCGCCGCGGCCGGTCAGGGTGCCGCCAACGGAGGTGGCGAGCCGCACGCCGTGGCGGGTGGTCGTCACCTCCGCTTCGGTGTTCTTGAGGCGCGAAAGGGCAAAACCTGGAAAGACCCGGCGATACCAGGGAGCCTCGACGACCGCCCGAAAGTCGTTGGCATGCTTGGCAGCGAGATCCGCGGCATAACTGACGCAGATGATGCGGCGGGCGGGATCATGTCCCAGCACGAAGGCCGGAAAGGCGACCGAGGCCATGATGGACTTGAGGGAGCGCGGCGGCAGGTTGATGATGAGCCGGCGGATCTTTCCTTGCCGCACCAGGTCCAGGTGATGGGCGATAGCGTGCAGGTGCCAGTTGTCCTGGAATGCCACCGCGGGCGTGAGGGTGACGAAACAGCGCTCGACGAAACTCATGAAATCATTCCGCTGGACGGCGTCGGCGAGGCGGCGTCGCTCAGTGGGAGAGTCCGGGAGCAGCAGGGGCAGGTGTGGGCCGTCCATGTCTCATGCTCCTTTCTCGGGATCCGACTTGTGACGGGCAAGGAAACTTGCAATCACCGCCGCGTCAGCGAGATCCGAAGCAGCGTTCTCGCCGTCCTCCAGCGCGCTGCTCTCCCTTTTGAGGCGCTCTTCGAGGTTCATGAAAAAGGCGATCGCCTTCTGATCGCCCTTGAGGGCAGTCTCTGCCAGGCGCAGGATCATCGCTTCACGGATCGGCACCTCTTTCCGTTTGCCCCCCGATGTAACGGAGATCTTGCGATTGAGCACTTCGGACGCGATGGTGCTGGTGTTCCTGGCGCCGCGCGGCCGCCCACTGGGATTGCCGCTCTGGCCCGGCTTGAACTGGGTGTGGCGCGGCGGCCGCTGACCTGCCCCCCGGTCGTCCCTCGTTCATAACGAGAGTCCTTGGGTTTGATAGTGGTCGGTTTCGGGTTGGGCAAGCGCGCCGGGCGCGGAGC
>NZ_JAASQI010000016.1 GCF_011762225.1 Pseudochelatococcus lubricantis | reverse complement strand
GGCTCCGCGCCCGGCGCGCTTGCCCAACCCGAAACCGACCACTATCAAACCCAAGGACTCTCGTTATGAACGAGGGACGACCGGGGGGCAGGTCACAGACTGCAAGATCACAAAGGTCGATGAGAGCCGTTCCGGGCCGCACTTGGTTGCAGGGTTCGTGCAACCTGATTTGGACCTGCGTGTGTAAGTATTTGATTTTACTGGCACGACATATTGTTCCAAAACAAAACCCCCGGCAAGTCATTGATTTTGCTGGGGTTTCTGAACGTCTTGGTTGCGGGGGCAGGATCTAATCTTTACTTGCTGCCGGAGCAAGTAAAGATGGTTGCGGGGACCGGCGTCGATCATAACTTGCGACCTCTCTGTTCCCCTAACCGCATACTATTCCAGACTAGGGCAGTGTTTCATAGTGAATTATTTCGCACTGCGGCATAGAAATCAGATCCAACCACGATAAAATTTCGCAGTCGCTACCTGCTGCTGACACGGTTAAGTGGAAATGCAGCGCCGTCACGAGATTCCGTAGTCCAGTCCACCTCCACCACGCAGACCTGGAGGCCCTGCCGCCGTTAATTCCGAATCCAAACGTGGTCGCGATGATATGCTAGGTAAGGCTGATGCTCATCGCGCAACGGCAGTCTCGGTGCTTTATCTAAGGACAGGGCATCAAGCGTGGCATCCTCCAAACGAGCAGAAGTCAAAACCAATCCATCGTGATCAAATGTTACCAGTCCGGCATCGAATGCCGCGTCCCACAGGGCTGACAGCAGGAGTCCGTTATGCACGTCAAGTCGCTGCGCGTCGGTAGTGCAATCGGACCATGGGATCATGTGTGAGGCTCTCAACAACTCGGGACTGGAAATTCCACTCAACGGGCAGGTTCCGTTCCAGTATTCCATCAGGGCATCGCGAAAGATATTCTGTCCGATCCTGAACTTTTGTGCGCGCTCGCCTTCAGTCTCGCGGATCCCCGCGACGGCCCTTTCGTATTTCTCAAGGGGAAAGTTGGGCAAGCTAACTGACAGGCGGTACACCGCTTGGACCCCGGCATGCAGCTCATCACGCGTGGCAAACATGAAGGCCGCTGCGTGACCTTTGGCCCAAGGTGCCGCAGATTGAGCGTCCAGCGCTCGAGCCACTCCAGGCAGCATCAGGGACAGAAAGAATGGACCGGAGCCGCTTGCGGCGGCCAGTCCGATCTCCCCTGGCGCACTGGCTGACCGGAAAAAGACCCATCCATCGGCCTCTTCAGGACCGATGCGGTATCCATGTTCGTTCGCGGCGTCGCGCAGCTCAGAGAGAAGCACGAATGAATAAGCTGCAAGACGGCCCTCAGTGGTAGTCATAAATCGACCCCGAGCAAGCGCTCTGCCGGCGGGTCGCCATGCAATTTTAGCTGCAGGTACGGACGTTCCCTGAACTCGGTTGGAGGCGCCGTTGTTGTCGTTACGATGTACTGAAACAGCGGCTTTCCGCCGACGCGTTCCAGATCTTGAACGATATCGAAGAGCCGGCCGTAAATTGACAGCCCAAGGTCGGCCTCACGTGGGCTGTCGTGAAGCAGAAATGACGGCACACGCGTCGCGCCTTCGATACTCACGCACATCGCAGCAAGGTCGAAGGCCAGAACCTTGAGAGAGTCGATCGCGGCTGTCCTGCGGTCGCCCCCCATGTCTACCGAAAGATCAAGCCCATTCCCGCTAAGGGTGATCCGACCCTTTGCATCGTGGCCGACCAGCCGTCGAACGATCGGGTCGAACTTCTCGCTTATGCGTCCAAAAACGCGGGCCTGTTTGTCACGAAAGGCGCCAAGCCGCTCTCTCTCGGTCTCAAGTTTTGTACCCAATTCGCGCAAGCGCTTGATACCCGTCTCCTGCATTTCGAAGAGTTCGGCAAGGCGCTCAACGTCGTCTTGGAGCCTGCGGGCAGCGTACCAAGAGGACTCTCGGGCATCGCGGGCTTTCTCGATGTTCGTGACGTGATCGACCGATCGGTCGAAGTGCTGCTTGGCCAGAGCAATCTGGGGCAAGAGCTGCATCTGCTCTTGCCGCAAGTCTTCCACTCGCTTCGCTTGGGCGTCGTGATCAGCCTGTCGTTGATTCCAACGCTGCCGACAGGCGTCGACATCAGGAATTTTGTGCGAGAGCTTGCAGCCTTCTGCCAAGGCTCGGTCGATAGGGACCTCGCATATCGGGCAGATCGGGCTTTCAGCCTCGACTTTCGAATAGGAAAGTCCGGGCAATTCCCCGCGTATCATCGCCAATGTGCGTTCTTCAGCGGGAATTAGCGCTCCGATTCGGATACGGTCGCCTTCAAGGCGCGCCCATTCATTTCTCGCAGCCTCTCGTTGCTCGCGTGCTGCGGCGAGTTCAGCGTCGCCGCCAGTCGGAATCTTGCTTGCCAACGCCAAGCGCGCGCTGGCGGACCTGCGCATGACGTCGATCAGCAATGGCATCTCTGGAAGCGACTGACCGTCAAGGTCGAGACCCGTAACGAGCCGAGTTTGCGTGCGTTCGATTTCCCACCGGCGATGGCCAATCTCTTGATCCCGAACTCGGCGCTCCTCGCTGAGGCCATTGACTTCGCCACGCGTGGCTTGTTCCTCAGGCGTGATCGCCATCAGAAACGAACGGAGCGCCTCAAGCCTTGGTCCCTTCTCCTGTCCGCTCGCGGGCATAGGTGAATCGGAGTCGGAGGTCGGCGACCGCCAGTCAAGGACATCGTCAAATCGACACTCTTGGTCCCGCGTGAGCCAGGCAAGCGCGACCGGCCAAACGGAGCCGTTCGCTTGCGGGCGAACCAATCGGGCAAGTGCCGTGGTGATGATTTGCTGATCGACGGCCTCTACGAACGGCTCCATTCCCGTTGAAGCGCCCTCGCCAGCGGCGATCTCATCGAGATTTCCGTCCGGCACAGCCATGTGTCTTCGACGGAGGCCGAGTGGGCGTACGATCGCCCAACAGATACCGTCTAGTATGACCTCGGCACCCACGATGCCATTCAAGAATGCTGTACCGATCCGATCACGCTGCGGCTCCGTGGCGAAACGGTCTTCACCAAGACAATAGCGGATAAGCCGGCAGAAAAGCGTCTTGCCACTACCATGACCAACAGCACTTGTTTGACCTACCGAGGCAGCATCGTCTGCTCCGTCGGGTGACCAGACAATGTTCAGGCCGGGACGAAGTTCGATATCCCGCACCTTCTCCCCACCGGGCTCTTTCCATATGACAAGGCGTCGAACCCAAAGCCGCGGCCCTTCCAACCCTTCAGCTGGAGTTACCGTCAGAAGCTGCGGGTCAAGAAGGTCAGGCTGCTGCGGCATTGGTCACCCACTGCTGTACGTCGGCGGGCAGCGAATTTATCGCCGCGTCTAAGTTGACGTTTTTCAATGCCTCCACCACAAACGCCGCGCGGCCGTCGGGCCAACCTGCGGTATAAACCGCCTCCAATCCCGCCCCTGGAGCCCAGGTCCCGCTTTGTAGATTTTCTATGAGCCGACCATTAGCGCGGTGATTCTGAGCAGCGACGCCCCAAGCCGCATTATTGCGCGTTGCGAACGCGACAATGTTGTTCGTTAACGGTTCCGCTTCCGGGCCAACGCGCCGACGCCACTCTGTTGCCTGATCTACTGGAAGCAGTGCAACTAGCAGCCGCGGCTCCAAACTTAGGACAGTCGCAAGACGCACGTCCCGGATCGGCACTGCGCGATCCAACGTCTTGAGGACGGCGGTGAGGACCGCGCCGACATCGCCCGGCTGTGTTTGCGACGGCCGAGCCAGTGCACCATCTGGAAAGATCGTAGGAACTGACTGAGGCGTGCGAACTTCAATGGGACGGGTTGCAAGCCGCGACGTTGAAAGCTGATCAAAAGCTGCGAGCACGAGCCGACGAGTGCGGTATTCTCCGAACCGCGCCTCCTCTCTTGATTTGAGTACACGGAATGTTTCGGAGGGGTAGCCGGCCCCCTTTGTGTCCGAAGGATCGAGCACGTAACGAAGCTCGTCCCGACGCAATCCAAATTTCAACGCATAAAAAGCTTCGAGTTCTGCACGCAAGGATGCGCGGTGCCCCTCGTCCCAAGCGAAAGGAGCCCCGGAATAACCAAGGTCTTCTGCCCACAGACGCATCAGTTCGCTGGTATAGGTTAGCTCCAACATATGTTGGACGATGAAGCTGTAGTCGTCGCGCGAAAATATGGATGGCGGAAGAACAGACATCTGCTTCAGATAGAAATAGGTTAGCGACGTTCCGCTAAGCTTCTGCCTCGCAACGTAGTCGAAACATAGCGAACTCAGTTGACCCACAAAGGCGGCCCCGCCTTGCGCATCAGATCTGAGATAGGCAAGCGGAAGCTTGTGATTGGTTCCGACCTTTGGGAATACGCAGGCAATTACGGTGCGTTCATTGGTCGCGTTCGTAATGTCCCGCCAACCCACGAGCCAACGGGGTTGCTTGCGGCGCACCAAAGCAATTGCAAGATCTAAGGGGTTGCGTGGCCCGCTTGCCAGGAACTGGATGTCGTCGTTCGTCAGCGGTGTCTCGCGTTGAGCATCCTGGCCGTTCGCCCGCGTTCTAGGATCCAAGAGGAAACGGTCGGGTGATGTTCCAAGCACCGAGCGCCAAGCGTGCTCGGCTCCCAAAATTCTAAGCAGTTCGCTCTCGCGTAGAGCTACTTCCTCAATCGCGTAATAGCCAACCAGCCATTCAGCGAGCGCTTTCAATGCATGCTCGGCTTTGCCTTCACGAATCCACCGCTTAAGGGGCGGAGGAACTCGAGCAGCGCGCAAGCTCACCTCATCAGCGGGCACCCAGTATCGTGGTGTCGGCTCATAAGAAGGGTCTGACAGCGTTGAAGCATCGGCCTGCGGAATCTCACGAAAGTCGGCGTCGTCCTTTTCTGCAGCGTCCTTGAAGTCGCCATATCGATGATTGAAGTGGTGGATCATCTTCGCTTCGTAAAGCGGCACACGGCGTTCCTCGCCGTCTTTCCCCTCGCGGATCCAGTCATGCCCCGCCCGCGACCAGCCCTCCGCTATCAGTGCCCGCTCCGCCCGGAACAGACTCGAATCTCCAGACATATGGAACATCGTTTGGAACGAGATGCCCCACGGGTTCACCTCACCGCCCTGCGAAGCCTCTCGCTCCTCGATGAGAACAGGCGTTTTCCCGTAGACCTTCGCCGTCAGGTCCGCGTCCGCGCGCGAACGGAAAAGTGGCGATGTTTTCGTGTTTGGGTTGATCCGGGCTATGTCATCCGCTGAAAGAACATAGCGGCGTTCTGCGTCGTCCAACTGTGCAGGGTCTGTAAGCATGCAGGCAAATCGAGAGCTGCTCGACTTGCCGATCGACAGGAGGCAGAAGCGGACACGGAAATATACACTTGGAAAGATGCGTTCGCGATTTTCAAAGTCAATCAGTTGCACGAGACGCTTTTTGGCGACAAGATCGCCAAAGAAAGCTGAGGTTGACAAGTCCGTAGCAATGCCAGTGGGCACAATAATGCCCGCGCGGCCCTCCGGCTTAGTAAGGCGCGCAAAGTGCTCTGAAAATAGAGCGTAGGTATTGACATCCCCGCGACCCGTGAGCGGGTACCGACCGGAGGAACGGGCAAATTCACTCGCGGCCTCGGCTGTGCGCTTGGCGAACTGGAACTCCTGCCACAATCGGCCATCCACACTCTCAGGGTGAGCCTTCTCAAGCTGCTTAATCAGCTTTTCACGCTCGGCTTTATTTGCGGCATTTGCGATCGCTGGGGAGCGAGAGGCGAAGAACTCCAGTTCCTGGAGTTTGATCCGCTCCCATGGCGGATTACCGATGACGACGTCAAAGCCGCCAGCCTCAAAGATTCGCGGAAATTCGATATGCCAATGGAAAGCAGCTACTGCGCGGGAGGTTGCCTCCGCGCCTTCCGTCAAGTGTGCTGCGACCTCCCGACCAGCGGCGGCTTTCCACACATGCTCTGTAAGCGGCAGATCATCGTATCCCAGAGCATTGGCAGGCTTGGGCGCAAAAAAAGCCGCAGTGTAGAGGTACGCGGAAACATATAAGTCGCTCGCGGATTTGAGATGCCGCCATTCGTCCGAAGCGCGCATCTCGGTGAAAGTGCGGCTTTTTGCCTCCACCTGGCCCAAATTGTCTTGGGGCAGCTCATTGATCAAACTATCTGCGCGCGACAAGTTCTTCGGCGGTCGCAACTCAGATAAGAGGCCTGTTGCTCCCTTACCGTCGCGCTGTTGCTTGTTGTACCTCCTGTAAGCCTTGGCAATTTCCTTATCGTCACCTGTAAGCGGCTTGTAAGCCTCGTCGGGGATACCGTTCTTCAACATATCGACATCGAAGACGCCAATCAGGCTGTCCCCGCAGCGGATGTTGCTATCTAAGAATGTTAGCGGTTTTCCTGGATCTACAGTCTCGATCCATAGCGCCACCTTCGCGAGTTCAACGGCCATCGGATTCCGATCGACGCCGTAAATACAATGACTGACGACATCGCGCATCGCGGCTGGATAGTCCGGCGCCTCGCTGTCACGCAGCAATGCGACCCGGCTTGCTATTCTCCGCGCAGAGCCAAGGAGGAAATGACCGGATCCGCAGGCTGGATCGATTACGGAGAGTTTCAGCATGGCATCAACGCCAGCTTCGGCTTCGGCCCGGGCGAGTACAGGATCGAGGGTACTATCCAGCAGAGTCTGAACCAGGCTATCTGGCGTATAGTAGCTACCGCTGGTTTTACGCTCATTGCCGCGTGTCTCATCGCCCTCAGCGAAAGCGAAGCGTCGACCACTATCCTCGCGAATTGGGACAAGTGCGAGAAGGCCCTCGTAAACTGAGCCCAGCTCTTCCGTCGCCATGTCACGCCAGTTGATCCGGACGCGACGACCGTCCTCGATCAGCCAACTCAAATGAAACACGGCGCGCAAGAATGCTCTGTTCGGCAGCTTCGCCCTATCCAGATTTGGCGTTTTCCCGAAAGCGAACAGACCACCGAGCGCCGGTAACCCTAAGAGATCTTCACCACGGGCTAAACTTCGAAAGACGATCTTTGCCCCTTCCCATGCGTCATGATGATGGTCGTGCGCAGATCGGCGGGCCGAGCGTTCTCGCATATGCCCGAAGCCGTAAGCTGAGGCATAGAGCCCGCGTGATGCGGTCGATGCACCTGGCCCATGAAACAACTCGCGGTCCTCTGCGACGGCGAGAAACATTAGCTTGTATACGATGCGCAGAAGTTGCTCGAACCATCCGGCGACGCTGAGGCGATCTTCATCCAACTCTGTTCGAAGGTCTGGATTCGCGTCTAGGAACCCCTGTCCTAGGGCCAGAAGGGCCTCTCGAACGTTGGCCCCGAGCTTTTCGCGCGCCGCCGTTCCGGCCCGAAGTCCAGCTTCGCGCCAGCGCTCCAGCGCGCAATCGGCCGCCGCAGCATTTTGCCCGCCGAAGCGCGTTGCGTGGATAAGCAGCCACGTCGCGGTGAAATCCGCAAACATCTCCTCGCGGAAGATCACCCCCAAATCTGCTTCAATATAGGCTGGACGGGTGAAACTGGCGTTATCCCGCATGAGACGGAGACGGTCACCCGCGAACACCAGGCCCCATAGGAACTCGGGGTTTGCGTTCAGCCAGTCTTGCAGCAACACGCTCGGCGATCGTCTCGGGATAGTGCCGCCATGATCGTCGCCAAGGTGCGGAAGCGCTTTGGTGAACGCGTCCGCTTCAGGCAGAGGTGCGGCCACGACGACGGGCACCCTGCCGCCCTTTGCCTCAAGGGTGATACGATAAGTATGACCATCCTGCTGGCGCAGATTTGGGCCGTGCAGGCCTTCGAACCCGAACGCCTCCTCGAGCAGGCTTTTAACAAAGGCGGTAGTCTGAAGTTCGGTCGGCGCTTCTAACCCAGTATACGCCTGCCAATGCGCTTGGCCGATCCTGAAATAGCGCGTGATCTCGTCTCGCAGGTTCGTCCCTTTGGGGCAGCCGTATTCCGCGGCTGCTTTCTGGTCTGGAGCAGTTGCGGCGATCACCGCAACCTGATCGGGAGAGATCAATCCTCCCTCGATCGAGACGGCAGTAAGCCCGATATTGGCGGAGCGCTTAAGATGCCGGGCCATCACTCGCCCTCCGGAAGGAGGACATAGAGACCTATGACATCCGCTGGCAAAACGGGAACCACCTCGACCGCCGCCCCACCGCGCGCCGCTTCCGTCAGCCGAAGGTGGTCGGCGGAAAGTGCCGCTCCGCGTTGGGCTGCGAAGGCCTCAATCGCGGATTGGTAACCGACTAGTCGTTCGTGAGCTCTCTGGAGCTGACGCGCAGCGGCGAGTTCATCAAGATTTCCGGCCGCCTCTGCCTCGAGAAGCTCAAGGGCGGAATGTCCTTCGAGAATCGGCGCCGGAGCCACTCCGCCAAACGCGATCCCTGTCGCTTCTTCGGCCAGCAGCAGGCGGTTTGTACGGCCGCTAGTGATGAGCTTGAAACGAAGGCGCAACAGCATCAGTGTTGTCATCTGGGCGACGGCGCGGGTGCGCCAGGCGCCACACCGGCCAAGGGGGCGGAATGCTGCCCCCTCCGGATCCAGTGCTCCCTCCGCCAAGCTTTCTGCCAAACTTGCAACCAGGGGATGGGCACGCCCGAGGTGCGTCACACCCGGCGCCGGATCATCCTCAAAGCCAACCCTTCGCGTCCCACGCAGACCACGCGCTTCCAAGCGTTCCTTGATGGCGTCAGGCATCGCATCCAGATGCACCAAATAATGCCGTCCGGCCTTTTCCAGCGGCGCACCCGCGCGCTTCAAAGCGCGTTCCGTAAAGCGGGCGACTTCGGTCGGGCCGCCGTTTAGCGCGCGCATCTGCCGCCATTCCGGCAGCACCCCATCGGGCTTCAACGCACCTTGCGCATAGCGTGCGCGGCTTGCTTTCGCATTTTCCTCGGCGTCGCGCCATTTGCTATCGAGCCGTTCACTCGAAAGGCCGAAATCGAAGGCCATCTGCTCTCGATGTCCGCCAGCCCGAAGCATGAGCGCTTGCATCAGCGCGGAGGTCACGCCTTCACTGTCTTCGGGCATCGGCACCGAAATGCCTGTCGCCTTACGAATAGCGTCCGCTTTTCGCAGGATGACCTGCAGGACTGCGCCATCGATCGCACTGTTGTCGCCGAAGATCGTCACCGAGCGGACGACCGGCGAACGCTGACCAAATCGGTCGACGCGCCCCTCGCGCTGCTGATGTCGGGTCGGATTCCAGCTAAGATCATAATGAACGACGGCATCGAACAGCGCTTGCAGATTGATCCCCTCGGACAGGCAGTCGGTCGCGACGAGGATTCGACTCTCGGAATCCTCGAGCTGATCGATGCGAGTTCGTCGCTCTTCAGGCGGCAGGCGTCCTGTCACGACTGCCACGTCAGCCTTTGGCCAAGCACGCTTGATCTCTTCGCCCAGCGCCTCCGCCGTTGCGATGAACCGGCAGAAGATGACCGGCTTGGCTCCTTCCTGAAGCAGCCCTTTCAGAACGTTGAGGAGCCGCGCCACCTTAGGATCCTCGCCGCGACGGCGATCAAGGAACTCTGCAATCGCGATCAGCTCGGCGAGTTCACCGCGCTCTTCGGCGCTGGCGCTAGCCGTGCCAGGCTCCACATCGCCTTGGTCGAGCAGGCCTTCATCTTCGTCAAACACGACGGGCTGCATCGCCTCTTCATCCGCCACCCCGGCCAAGCGATTGCGTAGCGCGTTTGTCGCGGCTGCCGGCGAGGAGCCGATGCACCGCATGAGCGCGAGCGTCCCCCAGAAAGCAAGCCGTCGGCTGCGCTGGTCGGCGCCGGCGCGCTGGGTAACAGCCAGGCAGTAGTCCAGGGCACGATCATGGAACGCACTAAATTCGCCGCTGAGACTGAAGGGCTCATCCTTCACCTGGTGAACAGGGAAGGTTCGCTTCTCGTGCCAGCCGGACTCCGTGATGTCGGGTCGGCGCCGCTGGACATAATGCTGGGCAAGGCGGCGAACATATCGCGTGCGCGCATTCTCATCGCCTTGAGGCCCTCCCGCGAAGTCCGGGCTAATGAGGCCTAACAGACGATCGAACGCCGCCTCATCACCACTATGCGGCGTTGCCGTCAGCAGCAGCAAGTGGCGTTCCTCATCGGAGGCCAAGCGTTCGAGAAGCTCGAAACGCTGATGTCTGCCGCGATCTCCGCCGATGCACGCATGCGCTTCATCAACGATTACAAGGGATGGGCACGCCCGGGCAAATTCGTCGCGGCGGCTGTCGGCCTTGATATAGTCGAGGCTGACGACAGTGTGCGGATAGGCCTCAAACAGGCTTTGAGCTGCGGGAAGACCCCGCTCCAAGCTGCGCGCCCTGGCCGAGGTCACGGCCACGGCGTCAATGTCGAACTTCTCTGCGAGCTCACTTACCCATTGCTCGACCAGATGGGGCGGACACAGAACGGAGAAGCGGTCGATCAGACCACGGTCGAGCATCTCGCGGACGATCAATCCCGCCTCGATCGTCTTGCCGATCCCGACATCGTCGGCGATCAGCAACCGCACCACCGGCAGCTTCAAAGCCATCATCAGCGGCACGAGCTGATAGGCACGCGGCTCCACGCCGAGATGCGCAGCGCTCCGGAACGGGCCGGCGCCTCGGCGAAGCGACAGACGCAGAGCATCCGCTAGCAACCGCGCCCCGTCCTGGGTGTCTCGCCGCTCGGGTGTTGGCGGAGCAAATCGCGCAGGCCTGACGGGATTGACTTCAAGTGCGAGCGCAATGCGCTGCGCATCGGCTTCCGAACCAGACAAGGGCCGCACATTAAGGATGTCGTCGTCCGGGGACGGAAGGACGACCCACTCGCGTCCCCGCGCCTCGACAAGATCCCCCGGTGAAAATTTGACCGCTTCCACTACGCCGCCCCCAACAACTCAACCAATTCCCTCGGCGCGACTTCGCTAGGCACCTCCGGAAGTTCGACGACATCCACCCCCAAATCGGCGCATGCCGCAGCAAGCCTGTCCGGTACACAACCTGACACCGCGAGCACCTGAAAGCTTGGCCAATAAAGCTCGTATAAAGTGCCGTCGACCTTGCGCGGGGATGGTGCTGGCAATCCCCAGCGGCCTATCGCACTAAGCCAGCTGCTTGCGGCCTCCACCGGCTCTGCCTGCACGACCTCAGGCTCTGCAAGCTGGCAGAGAAAGGCCGTGACCTCCGCGTCGCGACGATCGATCAGATTATGGTCGGGCTGGTTGAAGTAGGAGAGCAGGCAGCGGTAACAGCCAGCGACACAAGCATCCGACCGCTCCGTGAGGCCAGTCCCATCCGGCGCGAAATCATAGTGCATGAGATCCAGCGCCTGGCGGGCGATCTCCGCCGTTCGGCGCGGATCGGAGACAAGGCGGTTTAGAACACCTGCACCCCCCTCGGTCGCCTCGTAAAGCAGGATTGCCTTGCGATCCTCGCGCGCAGGCAAGGGCTCGCCCAACAGTTCGCCTTCTTCAAGCTCGGCAACAATCTGGATGCCTCGCAGAAGAGCGTGCTGCAGTGTTGCCATCTGCCGCTCGTCAAAATTTGCAAGCGGCCGTACCAGAAGCGCGTTCTTATGGTCCTCGACAATCGGCACGATCCGCTGCGACTTCGGGATCGTGACGTCCATGTCATCGTCATCCCCGCCGTTGAGCGTATCCCTTACCCATCGGCCTGACGTCGGATCGATGCAGAACCCATTGATCGACTTTGACTTCCGGCGGCGAAGTCCTTTGTTGACGCGCGACAGCTTCGCGCGCGCGCCATAATCGAGCAGCAGCAACGGCCCCGCTTCCGAACGCAAGGTGAGCGTGCGGATGTCAGGAACACCCTTTTCGAATTGCCACTGAAAAACAGTTTGGATCTCAAAGCCGCGCCTTTGCCGGTCTTCATCATTCGCCGTGATCCGAGACGACGGGGCGGTTTCGACATTGTCGATCCGATAGACATTGTCGAGCCGATCCACACCGGACAGGGACGCCTCGCATGCGTGGCATCGCTCGAGCTTGTCATCGGTGTGAGCCGCTCCGCAATCGCCGCACAGGATGAGGCTGGTGGTTGCCAGTTTGCCATCGTCGAGGCGACCGTGCGCCGGCAGCTTCGCACGGACAACCCGGTAGGCTCGCCCCTCGTGATAAATCAGACTGTTGGGACCGAACTCGGAAATGGCGAGAAAACGCGGCCTTTGCAGGACGGCCGCACGTTTGGTCGCAGGGATGAAAGCATAGAGTGGGAGACGCGGGAAGTTGTATCCCGGCAGAAATCCTTCGGTCGCCAGATAGCGATAAGTATAAAAATCGGAGCCGTTCGAAGCCTGTCCGCGCTCAAGCATGTCAAGTTCTTCAGTCGCCCGGAAATGACGGCGCGCAGCCTCTTTGCGTTCACCCGGTTTGAAGGACGTCTTCTGCTGGATTTGATGCGCCTCATCCTGCTCGCGGCGTGCGCTTCGGTAGAGCTCGCGCCACCGACCGAAGCTGCCTGCAAAATTCTGCGCCGCTTCCCGGTTGGTCTCATCGACGAAGGCATCGATATCAGCCAGCCAGGGCGCATCAGCCAACTCGACCGCGTTGACAGTCTGCTCAAGAAGACGCCGCATCGTGGGCTTTGCGGCTCCGCTCGCGGCAAGCTTTTCAAACGCTGCTTGGATTGGGTCGGAGATCGGCATCTCCGGTATCGCCATGTTCAAGTTTTCAGGGATGGCTGGCTTCAGCGGCACCACGGCAGCCGCCAGCCATTCGGCATGGAGGTGGCTCCGCAGCAGATCGCGATTGGCAAGATCAAGGGCTGGCGGCTTCACCACGCCCGCGACAAGCCCTTGCCGATTGTTAAAGTAATATTGGTCATGGGGGGACTGGGCAGCACAATAGGTAACGACAAGCGCTGCTTGACCGCTGCGGCCAGCGCGGCCGGCTCGCTGCACGTAATTTGCCGGTGTTGGCGGTGCATTCCGCAGAAAGACAGCGTTCAGCGCGCTGATATCAACGCCGAGCTCCATCGTTGGAGAACAGAAGAGCGCCGGTAGGAAACTGGCGGGTTCGCCTTCCTGGCGCATTTCGTCCCGGTTGTGGGCGATCCTTTCAATATCTGACTTCCCGAACCGGAACCGATCTTCGCGCCAAGCACGCACTTTTTGATCGACCTGGGCGGTGTGCTCCCGAGCCTCGAAGGCGAAGGGCAAGTTTCCTTCCTGCCCAAGCATGTCGGCGACATCCTCGTAGAGCGCGCGGAAGAATGGATTTTCGCGTTTCCCGTCGGCCCTCTTAGTCGCTGGAAAGAGGCGCAAGGCGGTCGATGATAGGCGCCACGCATGAGCTTCACCGCCCGTAACCACCCGCCGGACGACCTGGTGGTTTTCGGCTGCACGCAGGAGTGTGGCGATAACGTCGTCATACTCCTTGACGGGAAGCGGATCCCCCCACAGATCCTTGCTGCGGAGCGCCTTACCCAAAGCCGTCCGCCAGCCAGCTCGTACAATCAGTACATCTTCCGCAGCGCTGATCTCGGCCTTGCTCGGCGGATCAATCATAAGGAATCCGGCCTGCCGCAGTTCCTGTTCTTCGTTCTGATCGATCAGCCAGGGATCGCGCAGGTGATTTCTGGACGTCTCGGCGACCTGCAATATCCGCTGACGATCCAACGCTTCGGTGGCAATCGCAAGGCCGCGACGCATATAGTCGAAAAGCAGCGTGAAGAGACTGGCCCGTAGTTCGGGCGTGCAGGCCGCCAGCCGCGGATTTCCGGCGAATTCTTCGTCGTCGGCCGCCAGTTCACCCAGTCCGGGAAACCGCACCTCCACGAGGCCTGCTTCTTCGAGATTAGGGTTTGTGAAACGCCAGCCCTTCCGAAGGTCCGCCCATACCCGATGTGCCAGGATCGACGTCAGCACTTCCTCGGCGGCTTGCCGGTTGTGGAATCCCTTTACGCGCGGATCGGCCATCCAATCGGACAGCCGCTCAGATGTCTCCAGATCGAAGCCAAGCGCCTTGCGAACAGCTTCCCCGAACCGAACGTCCGCAAGGCCCTTCGCACCTGCGTCTCGCACGGCACGTAAGATACCGCCACGGAGCAAGCTGACGAAAATGAAGTCATTAAAATGCCCAGCCTGCAGGGCAGCATCCTGCCGGTTGTCTGTGAATCCCAGAAGCTTGCGTGTGCTTTCCTCAAGCGTGCCGTCGGCCTCCATCCACGCCAAGATGGTCGAGACGATAAGCGTTGTCGCCGAACTGCGGCCTTCAGCTGATAGGCCTGCCAGCTTGTTGATGTCACGGGCCTGTTGAGGCGGCTGATGGCGGCAATGGGGGCAGAAGCGATATTTGCCGCCGAAGAACCATGCTGGCACTCCTTCGTCGCCCAGCGACCCATCAGGCTTCACAAAAAGGATTTGCCCCTCATGCTTGCCGCGATGTCCTCCTTTAAGGCGCTCCTGGCCTGCCGGCGTGGTTTCCTGCCAATCGTCTGGATAGTCAGCAACAGCGCCGCCGAACTGAAAATCGGCATTGACCGCGGGAACTAAGAAGCCGGTTCTCGAGCCGTCCGGTTCCGGGTCTTCACTCGCCGGCTCGTCGATGGCCCGCGCAAGAACCCGGATACCATCGAGCGCATTTTCAATCCGTACGCTATGATGCTCCTGGCCACATTCTCGGCAAAAGAAGACCGGATATAGGCGCGCGTTTGGATCAGAAGGGTGAAAGACTTGCCCCTCCAGCACGACACGTCGGCCGGTGGCAGGCTCTAGCGTTGCGTAAGCATGCCCAGCGCCGGAAATAAAACGGTGAAGCTTGAATGCTAGAAATGCTCGGTCGCTGATTCCACCGCGAAGATCTTCGCGGCGGCCCATCGAAGACAACATCCCGGCAATGGCGCTCCTACATTCTTCGGACGGAAGCTTTGTTTGGGCCGCCAATTTGGCAGTTGCACCGCTCAAGGTCATGGGTGGCCGACGGCGCAGCTTTTCGCCTTCCGCGAGTCCTATCTCAGTCTCGATCCAGCAGGCGAGCGGATTGCTGTACAGCTCCTTGTCCCGAAGCCCGGTAGCAATTGGCGCTCGGACCGCATTCACGAGTGATGCTCCGAGGCTTGTACTGTTGATGCGGGGATCCGTCGCCCGGGCAAGATTTTCGTCGATGATCGAGGCCGAACTCATTTCTTCCCCGAAAATGAGCTTGCCGACACGAGCAACGGCACTTGCTCGCTCCACCTCGTCCTGTGCGCTCGACATCGTTGCCGAGGTGCCGATGCAGAGTAGCTTGCGCTCTTTGACGAGGCGATCCTTGGCGCGCCGCACCAGCATCGCGACATCAGCTCCCTGACGGCCGCGATAGGTGTGCAATTCATCGAGCACTAAGAAATCCAAGCCGCTTGCATTGGCGATGACCGCACGATCGAGCTCGTCCTGACGGGTCATGAGCAGTTCGAGCATCATGAAGTTCGTGAGCAAGATGTCGGGCTTGGCCTTGGCGATAGCCTGTCGCTCCGCATCGCTTTCCTGACCGGTGTAGCGACCAAAGGTCGGACGCAACTCCTCTTCGACCCCTGAGCCACCGATGAACTTTTCGAGCTCCTCAAGCTGGCTATTGGCCAACGCGTTCATGGGATAGATGATGATTGCGCGCGTCCGCTGCGATGCACCTGCTCGCCGTGCGCGAACTACCGCATCGACGATCGGCAAAAAGAAGCACAGCGATTTTCCGGACCCCGTACCGGTTGTTACGATGAAGCTCTCACCACTGCGGGCTTTCGCGACAGCACGCTCCTGGTGACGGTGAAGCTTGATCGGCGTCCGGTCCGGACCGCTGGCGAATATCCTGCTGAGAGCCGGATCAAGCACCTCTTGAGCGACAAGCTGATCGATAGAATGACCGGCCTCGAAATGCGGATTGATGGTAATGAGAGGCTCTGGCCAAAAACGTTGCTCATTATATGCAGCATCGACCTGAGCGCGGATTTCCGGCGCATGGATCTCCGAAAAGGAGCGCGCGAACGATTCGTATCGCTCTATCAACGCCTGATCGAGATCGAATATATCCACGACGCCCCCCTCTTCAGTCATCTCCAAAAGAGATATCCGAATTACAACTTTGAACAATTATTATTTGAAGAACGCGCTTGTATAGCGTGCGGCATTAGAAAATCAGCCAAGCTGGTCACGACATTTTCCAACCTTCCCGGATTAGCGGAAACATCTCTGATAAAGGCGTTCCACTGTCGCTGTTTTTGTTCATCGTTGGCGAAAGCCGGCGTTAGCGCATCGGGCAAATCGACAGGAACCGCTGTCTCGCGCCGGGCAAATGTTGCAGCAATCGCGCGGGCGAGCCTGTCGCCGGCGAAATCGAACGACTTGCTGAGGATCCAGATGTCGTAGAAATCCTTCATGCGACTGTTCGCGTGTCCGAGCGCGACCATCGCCTGAAACTTCTCAGCAATAACAGTTTCGCGCGCGTACGCACGCAGACGCGGTGCGGGAAACGCCAACATGGTGGGATAGTTGAGCATCTCCGCGCCGGGTTCCATCGCATCACCGAAGCCGATGTCGATCGTCAGATTGATCCTGGCGCCGCTGATCGAGGCGGTTGTCCGCAGCCTCAGCCCGCCATATTCGAGCTCTTCGCGAATGCGATCGACGCGAAGAGCGCCGGCGTCAAATTCCACACCATCATCATCGTTGAGCGCCAGGATGTCCCGAAATGTCGCGAGCATCGCCTCTGGTTCAGGGTCGCCAAACCCCAACAGATCGAGGTCACGCGTGCCGCGATATGGATCCTCAAACCAACTCATCATCAGCATCGCGCCTTTCAGAACGAAGCGGTCCGCATGCGGTGATTGGCTGAGCCTGAAGAGGAGTCGTTCGAGCGCAAAGCGCGTTAGCACAAGATCAAAGCTCTGGCCGCTTGCCTTGGCCACCTGCAAGAGGCGGGCGCGCACAGAAGCCCCAATATTCTTGAGCTCCTTAGCCATTGGCGGTCAGCGCCTCGATATAGGGTCGAATGACCGTCGCGATCGCCCCTCGCTCGGCTTGCCTGACGATTTCGCCAGCGGTTGTCTTGCGTTGACGCAGCGCCTCCTGGAGGCCCTCAATCGCCACCGACAGGCCGATCTTGTTGCGATACCGGAAGCAGTCGGCGACCGTCTTGGCGACCCCAAAAACCTTCACGGGCACCCCTTCGACCGTGTGGGATTCGACGCCTTCCTTAAGGAGGCGATCCGTGAAGCGCACGAGCCGAACTGGCGCCCCATCACCCTTGGGAGCCCAATCCTTTTGGCCGATGGCGATCCACACCTGCCTTGGGAGCTGATCGGTAAGTTGATGGAACGCGAGGGCCGAGACGAGGCAGACCACACCCTTGGGCACCCGTTTCGCTGCCTCGGCCAGACTGTGATGAGCGTCGAGCGGCGCATCGGGGAGTTGATAAAGTCCTCGCGCAAGTCGGAGCACCTCGCCATCCCGCTCCATGCGGCTCATAGTTGCCGCGGTCACTCCCGCAGTCCGCAGCTCGGCAAAACGCGCGATACCGCGCGCTTTCAGCACGGAGTGAGCAATGTGGCGCTGGGACGCGGTTTCGGGCACGATACGTAGGCTCGGAGTGTGGTATCTATTATCCGAGGATTTGTATCACCCTATTTGCTTCAGGGGAAGCGGGAACCGTGATAGGTCGTGACCATCCGGGTTGACCAGTTCGGCTGCCTGACGTAGCCCCATGGCGGAGAGACCCAGCACGAACGGGCTCAGCAACACGCGCGTCGCCTCGCCGCCGCGCCCAAGAATCTCAATGAAGTCCTGTTGGTTGGGTTGACTCAACGTCAGTCAGTAGATCAGGCGCGGCTCGCGAAGTGGTTCGGCAACCGACGACCTGCGGCGCAAGGGAACGTCACTCTGCGTGCCCCCGCCAGTAAGCCGCACAAAACAAGAACTAACCTTCTCCAACGCGACGCGTCGTAGTAGAATATCGCAGCTTTTTGCTATTGTGGGACACTGTGGCGTAGGTTTTGGTTGCGGGGGCGTGCAACCATCTCAACTTGCGATTCCTCTCAACCTACCGGCCGGTGCTTGACCAGCTCGTCCAAGAGGGCCGTAGCGGGTTGTTTCATGCCGCAGCGTAGCATGTGCGAACCTCGCCAACAGAACGATAATGGCATGATACAGTACAGGTTTTTCTTGGCAACCACGGTCGTCTTAACCCCATGCGCATAGATCTTTTGATCAAGACGGCGATATCCCTGCCCAACAAGCCGCCAATAGCATTGACCCGCCTGCTCGCCGACGTGGTATCGAACCACCCCGTCACCTCGTCCCAGGACCGTGCGGACCAGTGATTGAAATTTCAGCCCCTCCTGATTAAACATTCCGGTACGCCGGAATGTTTAATCAGGAGGCTCCCATACCCGCAGTCGCGGAAATGCTGAAGGCCAGCGAAGCCGCCGTCGTCTCGCGCGTGAGCCTGCGCGATGTCAACCGCGTCATCGACGAACACATTCTGCCGGACGCTTTCGTCTCGTCCGACAATGGCCGCTACGTTCTGGCCGGTGCCTGCTCGCTCATCCCCTTCTATTTCGCAAGCGCCCGGCGCCTGACCTCGGAAGAACGCCTGTCGGCCATCAGGACCGCAGAGCCGCGGCTCGCGCGGTCGCGTGCCCTGCCTTGGGCTGCGCTGCTTCGTGAGGACTGGACCCTGCGCGACGATTTCCTGACCATCGACCTGCTGCCCTTCATGAAGGACACCGGCGAGCGGCTGGACGATCTTGCCGCCGCGCGCGAGCTGGTCACGACCTCGCCCGACATTCTCGGCCGCACGCCCGTCATCCGGGGCACCCGCGTCCCGGTCTATGATGTCGAGGCATCCGTTGCTGCCGGTCATCCGATGGAACGCATCCTCGCGGCCTGGCCCAGCCTGGATGCCGAGAAGCTCAGGCTCGCCACGATCTACGCGGAGGCGAACCCGCTGCGCGGTCGCCCGCGCGCATCCACCGATCTGCCCGAGGGCTCGGTCATCATCACCGATCGCCGCGTTCCTCGGGTCAGGAAGGCGGAATGAAGTTTCTGATCGACGAATGCCTCAGTCCCGAACTGGCGAAGCTGGCATCGGGAGAAGGGCATAACGAGGCCGGCCATGTCGTCTGGATGAAGCGCGTCGGCCTGAAGGGCTGAGAGCTGAAGCCGATCATCCTCACGGGGACCGGATCGTCGTCTCCAGGAACCGAGTGACTTTCCGGGGTCCGAAGGTCAGGCTCCGTACCAAGGCGCGCAACTATCTCAAATTGCGGCTGCTCTCTGCATATCGCGCCCTTCTTGAGCGGTCGGCGCTAGCGAAGTCCAGAGGGCTGCTTCGTAGTGCAGCGTAGAATTGGCCGTATCCCCTACTAACCCGTCGCAACGGCATGACAACACGGGCTTCTCTCTCGACAACCCGCCTTGTCTGTCGTCCCTTGCTGCCTCAGATTAGCCCCTGCCCTGCCTTACGATGAGTGCCGGACTCTCCGTCCCGAATCTGGGACCGAGGCCTGCTTCATCAACTTGAAGCATTCGCCGTCATTCGACCGCCTGCTTCACCTGTTGCATTTATTTCACTTGATCCCATATAGTGCAGCAGGAAAGGAGTCCTGCCCATGACCATGCTCGCCCATCGACAGCCTCCGCCCTCGGCGCAGGATGCCGCGATTGCGCGCGTGTCCGGCCAGCTTCTGTCCCGCTATGCCCGCCAGAAACGGCCCCTGACCCTGCGCGTCACCGATGCCGAACAGGAGCGCCTGCTTGAACTGCCCGCCGGGGCGGTCGCCCTGCTGATGGACATCCTGGAGGCGACGGCCGCCGGGCGTGGCGTCACGCTGATGCCCGATAACGCGGAACTGACCACGGTGCAGGCGGCCGAAGTGCTCAACGTCTCGCGCCCGTTCCTCATCAAGCTGCTGGGTGAGGGCGCGATCCCGCATCGCAAGGTCGGCAAGCACCGGCGTATCCGCGTGGAAGACGTGATGGTCTACAAGGCCGCCATCGACCGCGAACGCGAAGCCGTGCTCGACCAACTCGTCAGTGAGGCGCAGGAGCAGGACATAGGCTACGACCGTTTATGAGCCGATACACTGCGCTTCTGGACGCGAATGTCCTCCATCCCGCCCCACTGCCGGATCTGCTGTTGCAGCTTGCCGTTACCGACCTGTTCAAGGCGCGCTGGACGGCCGACATCCATAGGGAATGGATAGAGGCGCTGCTGCGCAACGAGCCTGCACGGAACCGGACGGCGCTGGAACGCACACGCGACCTGATGGATAAAGCTACACGCGACTGTCTGGTTGAGGGCTACCACGCCCTGATCCCGGCGCTGACCTTGCCCGATCCTGACGACCGGCATGTGCTGGCTGCCGCCATCGTCCATCCCACACATCGCCACCCTGCGGTAGCCCGACGAAGGTGAATCATGTTCTGTAAACTGCGTCGGGGCCTGACTATTTCAACGACTAGTTAGGATGGATTTGAAAAGACCTGGCAACCTTCTGGCCAATTTCCGGCAGCCGTATATAGATAGCTTGCGATGACAAAATGGGAGCTTTGTGCATGAGATTGCTCGGCGATTTGCAACGAAAGCAAGAGATTGCGAGATGATCCGCTTTCGCCGCGTGACACTGCGGCCCCTCAACGCATGGCTTGTCGCGCAGCCGATCACCAGTTTACACCCTAAATATGAGCTCCGCGTTTGGCGCGAGGTGAATGCTAACTTCGCGGCGCTGCGCGGTGAACTGATCGCTTACGCACAGGAAGCCCTTGATGATGCCCGCGCCCGCATCCGCCAAGGGTTCGAAGACAATCTTTCGCCCTTTTCGGATCTCGTCGACGACCCCGCCGCTCACTACCCCGGGATGCTCAACCGTATCACGCTACAGGGCTATCTCGGGGAGACACTGGCGGGCTTGGCAGTCGAGCATTTCGGTGCGTTCGGCAAGACAGACTGGCAGGTCCCCGCCTTTCTGTTTCGCTTCCACGATCAAGAATTTCAGCACCTCGATCTCATCAATGAACGCTTCCTGACGGGGGAGGCGCATGATCCCGATGCCGAGAGTGAGAAACGTCCGGGGCGGACGGGAGACGACGCGCTGGCATTCAGGCTAGACGCGCAAGGTAAGATCACCCACGTGCTTTCGCTTGAAGCGAAGTGCCTGGTTCGGAGCAATACTGAAATCATGGCCGATGCTCATGATAAGCTGGCTGCGGGGACACAGCGCCCGAGCGGTATCCGCGAACTGATCACGCTACTGTCAGACTACGAGACCGAGGTGGCCCAAGAATGGGTCGCCCGGCTGCTCGATCTCTATCGTGAGGGCTTCAGAACAGCCAAGCGGCGTGATGGTCTTGCCTACACCGTGGGCCACTCGCCGGTTAGGCCCGCGACACGCGTGAGCTGGCTGCCGCCCAACGCACCGCACCCATCCTACACCGCCGACCGGCGGTTCGATGCCATGGAGTTCCAACTCTCGGATCTCGAGGGACTCGTCAATACGCTTTACCGGGGGGCCTGATGCCGAGTGAAGCCGTAATCAATATTGCGGAAAGGATCAGAGCCGACTTAGCTGGCTCGGCGCTGTCACCGTTGCAAGCGAAGCTCTATAGTCAGCGCGTTCGCCGCGACATGGGCGCCGAAGGCTTGCCATCGTTCAGCCCAGCAGAATTGACCGCGCGGCTCGACGAGGCGTGTCTGCTCCTAGAAGCCGCTTGGCTTGAGCGCTCGGCCGACGAGGGCAGTGCTTGGACCCATGCGGTTAAGCGGGCTGCCGAAGTTCTCGAATGGATTTCGCATGCGGCATTGAAGCCGGCTGAAGCGCCGATCCACCTTCTGTCTGCGGCTGCCTATCAGGTCGCCGGCTATCCCGCCATGGCGCTCGGCCACTTGCGTATGATGCCGCCCGGCGAGACCTTTTCCACGATCTTGCGCGAATTTCTGCGGGGGGATTTCGATGCCACGCTATCTGCGGTGCAGGCGTTCTGGAAGGTCCAGCATGACCTTGAAGCGGAACGAGACTTGGCTGCATGGCTCGCAGGAAAAGAGGATGACGCAAGGCCCGTCAATCTTGAGGTTCTGACCGTTCGTCACGTCGTCATGTGCATCGGCACGATTTGTTCCTACCTACGTACAGGCGACGCCGCGTTGGTGGATCGCGCTTTGGTCAAGTTCAACGCACTGGCACAGAGCTATCTCCACAGCCGCGATCCCTATTCCTATCTGCTGGCTCGGTTTTGCGCAGGTGCGGCTCATCGCTTCATCGACGCGAGTCTCTGGCCTCACATAGAGCGGCTCGCTGACGACGTGAACTCGCGCACCCGCGCCGCTTTGACGCAGTTCGCCCGCACAGCTTTCATCAATCGCCGGGCACTGGTTTGGCCCGCGCAACGCGCCGGCATCGACCGCCTCGCAACCAATGACAGCTTCGTCCTCTGTACGCCCACGGGATCGGGTAAAACGACCATCGCGACCCTCGGTGCCGTCCAAAGTTTGTTCGCGGTTCGCCCCGATCCCTTCCTCGCAGAAAACCTGGTGCTTTATTTGGTGCCCTCACGCGCGCTCGCCGCTGAGGTCGAAACGCGGTTCGCAGAGGACCTAAGAGGCATTGCAGCAGAGCCGATCGTCGTGACGGGCCTCTACGGCGGTACCGATTGGGGACCGACCGACGCCTGGATTCAAGTTGATCAGCCAACCGTCGTGATCTGCACTTTCGAGAAGGCCGACGCACTCCTGCGTTATCTGGGGACGCTGTTCCTCGACCGCGTACGTCTCGTCGTCATCGACGAAGCGCATATGGTGGAACAGGATCCAAACCGGGCGGATTCGGTCACCGACGGCACCTCCCGCGCATTGAGGCTTGAACAGCTCAGCGCTCGCTTGCTGCGAGCACAAGACGAAAAGAATTTCCGCATCATCGCACTCTCAGCGGTCGCGGCCAAGGCGGCACCGGCAATCGCGTCCTGGCTCTCGAGCGACGAAGATGGCGATCCAATCAGCTCGACCTATCGCAGCACACGGCAAATGCTCGGCAGGCTTGAGATTACGCGCAGTGGCCATTTCGACATCCGTTATGACCTGATGGACGGGCGGACGCTCGAGTTCGAGGACGAACGCACGGACGACCGTCCATATGTTCCGCGGCCATTCGCTTCCGTCCCCGGCGGTGTCGACAGCGGGCTGGGCGTCGAGAAATCGCTGCGGGGGCCGACCCTTTGGGCCGCGCTCCATCTTGCTGCCGAACGGCCTGACGGCACCCGGCCAACGGTAATGATCTCGCTAACACAGAATGTGAATTCCTTCGCCGAGAATTGCGCCGATCTGCTCGAGGCTTGGATCGAGGCGGAAGTGCCTCTTCCCAACTATTGGTCGGTCGCCGATGACGACCCTCATTGGCAGAGCTGTCTCGCGGCGGCGGCGGACTATTTCACCAAGGAATCGTTCGAATATCGTCTACTGGTCCATGGGATCGCTGTCCATCATGGCCAGATGCCGGGCCTTCTGGCTCGTCGGCTAAAGTTGGCGATCGATCGCGGAAATGTTCAGGTGGTGATCGCAACCTCGACGCTGTCAGAAGGCGTCAACATTCCGGTCAACACATTGCTCATCCCAAGCGTACATCGTTCCAACAGTGTGCTCACGATCAATGAATTCTCGAATCTTATCGGGCGCGCCGGGCGGCCTGGTGTCGCTACCGAGGGCAATGCCCTTGTTGTCTTGCCTGAGCGGGAATATCGCGGCCGTAGCCGAAAACTGGTCTGGAATCGCACATGGGAAGGTTACGAGAAGCTCGTCAATGAGCTGAAAGAGGCAACCGATCTCGCGTCAACCGTTGCCCTATCCGTGGAAGAAGGTGCCGCCAACAGTGCTCTTGCTATTCTACTGGAGCGACTGCGAGGTGCTTGGGAGGAACTGAGTGGCAGCGACAACGATGACGAGTTCATCGAATGGCTCGAAGAAACGGCTGTCGTCGATGGTGACGGCGGCGTGGAAGGTGACGATAGTGAGACCTTGCTCGATACACTCGACGGATTGCTGATCGCAGCGATCCAGGAGATAGAGCAGATGCGCAATGCAGGCCTCAGTGCCGACGAACTCGAAGCCGAGCTATCAGCGCTCTGGAGGCGAACCTATGCTCATGTGGCGGCAGAGGAGGAAGACCGTCTCGCACAGACATGGCTTGGACGAGGCCGTGCGATCACAAGCCTCTATCCTGATCCCAATCGCCGCCGTCAGCTCTACAAAACGAGCCTCCCGCCACGCTCCGGATCGATCCTCCTCGATCGTGTCGAGAAGATCCGCAACACCTTACAGGCTGGCATGGACTACGCCGGTCAGACAGCCGAACAACAGTTTCAGTTTGTCCGCTCCGTCATCGCACTGCTGGACGAGGTACCGGCATTCCGAATTTCGACCAAGCTGGGTCGCAAGCGGACACCTTTCACTGACTGGGAGAAGCTGCTGCGCTGGTGGTTGTTTAAGCGTAGCCTCAAGAAGCAGCCCAAGCCAAAAGAGCTTGGCTCGTGGTTCGCCTTCGTCTCTGATAACTTCATTTACCGGGGAAATTGGGGCCTCGGCAGCCTGGTAGGCGTATTGATGGATCAAGGCGACGCGGATGGTCCGGTCGATGCTCTTACGATGGACGATTGGCCGCGCAGCGGGCTGCCTTGGATCGGCTTCTGGCTCAAGGAATTGGTGAACTGGGGAACTCTCGATCCCGTCGCCGCCTTCCTGCTCGCCCGCGGCAACGCTCGCGATCGCACGCAGGCCGAGGTGGACGCAAAGGATTATTACGCCCAACTTGAAGACGAAACCCCAGCGAACGACAAGCTCGATCCCAGGCGCGTTCGTGATTGGGTCGAAGCACGGCGCCCACCTCCGTCGTCTCGGCGAACGTCCCGTGATATTGCGCTTGATGTGCGGCTCGAGCGACCGGCCCGCGACTATCGCTCGCGTCAGCTCAGCGTCATCCCACTGGCAAGCGACGATGGCCTTAGTTGGATCGATCCCGCAGGATATGTAGTCGCGTACTGCGAGCGGCCGGCCGACTGGGACAATCAACCGTCCCGCTTCCGCTTCGAGCTTTCAGTGGATCGGCGGCAAGTGACTGGCGAGTCTTATCTGCCACACCGACGTGAGCCATAGCAGAAATATACTATCGAGATTGTGCCAATCTGCGGGGTCAGCGGCTTGGGGCTGCGACGAAGATGGGTATCCGCCCTAGCCGCGTCATCCAGCAGATTTTCGCTGCTGTCTGCGCGAATGGCGGTTCTCCCAAGACTGCTGCAACTGCCATGCTGCACTGCTGACGGACAGCTTTCCGCCTTTTATGCTGTTTCGCTGGTTGCTGTAGAGGCGGTGATCATGGTGCTATCCGGTGTATTCTTCCACCGGAGCGTCGGAGGCAGGCGCCTGTTGCCTTGGGAGACAGTGATTGGTCCAAGTCTGCTGCGGAGCGTGAGGACAGCGAGGTCGTTCGCTTGGTTGGGGATCTCTGCGAGGAGCTTGCGAACTTCCTCGGTCGCCTGTCGGCCTCGAGTTGCCGTTTCTGCAGGGTGGCGGCGCCAGAGACCGCCGCGTCATGATAGCAACCGACGATACTACGGCTACCGCAACCTGATGCTGCTAGCGCATTGCAGACTGCGCATGGATTTTTGCCTGTTCCATGTCAACCTGATCGCCTCGCTGGAGCGGGCGGCGGAAAGCTTCCGCCCGCAGCGGGTGCCCCTGATGCGGGACTATCGCCGGGGCATGTTGGACATTGGCTCGGCCCTGAGGCTGCCGTTGGGCAGCCTGTCGGTCAGGCGGCCGGTCTGCGCCCCATTTTAGCCGCTCCGCCGTCTAGTTGACAAATCTAGGAGCTGCCGCTGACCTTAACGATGAAACATGACCTAGTGACAAATGGATCGCTGGCTACCAAGACCGACCACGGCTGTAGAATGGTAGAGCAGACCTAGCGAGAGCACCGTTCGGCGGTCAGCTAATGTATAGGTTCTGCGTAACAAACGCATATTAGGCTCTCAGGGGTTCGTTCCGTGGAAGGGAGCCAGCGATCTCTCATTCATGCTTTAAGCGCTCCCACTCGCCGATCAGCGACCTGTAATTTTCACGGAAAACCGCCTCTTCTCTTGCAGCGGCGTCGTTTGCGGAGAGAAGAATGTCCGACGAAGAGCGTCGATTATACGCATGTCACCTGGATCAAGTTCTGTCAGGGCTTGTTGCATCACCCATAAGCCCAACCTTCCGCCCTCTTCGGGGAGCGCCGGCTCTTCGCTGAAGTAGGGATACACGACGCGAGTATATTCTCCCCTGACGCGCGCATGGAGCGCATCCCTTATACGAATTGTGGCCCCTTGACCCTCAATTCGCAGGTTACCGTGCACGCTTTGGGGGACGATCTCGACTGGTTCGTTTGACCAACGCAACTTTGCACTGAGCAATTCGAGGACGCCGTCTTTCAGCAGCGGGTATAGTCGCTTGAAATTCCTATTCGATTTTATACGGTCATCAGTGAGCTAAGTTAGATCACCGTCGCCCGATATGTGCCTTTTGACATCTGACCAGAAAGGCAAATAGAAATCGCCGCCTCGGCTTCTAGTGCCACCGGCTTCCTTTTTGCGGTCAAGCCGAATATCCTCCTTCAAAACTGTCCGCCGCAACGACTGTGGTGCATAGAACAATTTCAGAACTTTTCGGAGAGGAATATCCAGAACAGACATACACGACCCTCTTTTTATAGATTGAAGCACAAGCATCACTTCAATTTTCTCTCGGCACAAGGGGGAAGCCTATTTTTTCCCTTGATAACAGGGCTAGCCGCACAGAATTTTCTGAAACCTATTTCCAAGATTTGTGCTTTCACCGCCCAATTTACCTCCTTCACCTTTGCGCCCTCGTTCCGGCCGTTTAGCCTCATAAAGCTGCAATCCAAGAGCTGTCGGTCATTCGTGCTTCTACCCACACGTAAAACGGTCTATCCGCATAGGATGCCCCACGATCTGGTTAAGCTCATTGCCACGAGGATGGAAGAGGGCCGCTTACCTGCAGTCAAGCGCAAAGAGATGGGCATTACAATGAATCGCCGCCTTGGACCGGTCTAGTAGCAAGGGCAGGAACGGCACGACCGCTCAAGATCTATCGCGTCCGCCCGAGCAAGGTGCGCGCTCTATCGAGGCTGCTGTTCAATGGCTATGGTCAGGCTGTCTGTGCTCGCCACGCGGCGAGCACGCCGTCAACGTCGAGCTCTACCGGATCAGCACCCCACGACGCGCTAAATGAGGCATCGTCGCTCTGCGGCTGAGGATCGGGACGAGCGATCCTGATCCTCGTCGGCATCATGACTGAGTCTCCCAGCAGGATTGCCTCGCCCCTACGAAGTGTCGAGAACATAGACGTGATCCCACGCACGGAGTCGGGCAACAGATTACGAACATACGCTTGGTCGTCAGGGTTCGAGATGCGCAGACAGAGGAAGCTACCGCATTGGGACAAAATGGTGCACGACAATTCGCGTGGCCGTTGGCTGATCACAGTTAGGCTGATCCCATATTTGCGCCCCTCCTTCGCGATCCGCTCCGCCGATTTCCGAGCCGCCTCGCAGGAAGGGTCGCCATCAGACAGGTAGATGTGAGCCTCGTCCGCGAAGACTGCGATTGGGTAGCGGTCGCCCTTTAGGCGTCGGTGCCAGTATGCGAAGTCGAATAGGCAACGCTGAATCAGCGATATCACGGAGGACCGGACGTCGAAGGGTGTCGAACTCAAGTCGACGACAACGATTTTCCTTCGTTGGCCGGCGGTCTCACCGAGCAGACGCCGGAACAGGTCCGACATCGAGGCCGACGACGTGTAGGTCTTCGGCTTGAAAATCAGGTCGTAACGGCGGTCGTTCAGGCGCGAGTCGAGCCGCATCAGTAGCCTTGTGAACTGGCCGTATAGTGGTCCGTTCACCTCACGGTTCGAAGAGCTCATTACGCGCTCCGTGTCGAGTCTTCGGAACTCGTCGACGATGCGCTGGAGGCTAAAATGAACCGGCGTATCAATCGTGATCTTCGGGATGGCGAGAGCCTGATTCTCGGGGTCATCCTGCTTCGCAGCCTGCAGCAGCTCCTTGAACTTGGCAATCTGATTCGGTGCCGCCGACTCGGTCCGATCAACCATGAGACTGAGCAACTCTTCCGAGTTCATCAGCCAATAGGGCAATTCCAGATCGGTCGCCGAGATCACCTCCGCATCTGCACTGAACGCACTGCCATATTCCCCATGCAGATCAAACAGAACGATGGTTGACTGCGGCAACTTGCAAATGCGCTGGATAATCGAGGCAACCGTCCATGACTTACCGCCCCCAGTCTGGCCGAGCACGGCCGCATGTCGGGTTAGAAACGCGTCTAGGTTTACTTTGGCCTCCTGGCCCGGGATCAGCGACAGTCGGCCGAATGAGAAATTACCCTCCGCATAGCCGGCGTATACGCGATCGATCAAACCTTCATCTACGGCGAAGACCGGCGCGTTTACGGTGGGCAAGACATCTGTGCCACGCTCAAAGGTCCCGCCGGCATCAAGCGTGCCCACCGGAACTGTCGAAAGACTTCGTGACACGCGGTCGATTAACGTCACGTCCGCGCCCGCCGCCTGACGCAGTTCCGGCGCGGAAATGCGCTCCTCCTTCATTTCGATCCCGGTTACCATGCACAATAGGTAGCCATTCGGCAGCGCGACCAGCACGAAAGTGCCCGGCTGGCCGATTAAAAGCGGGACCGGCCCGTTTGGAGATGGCATATCCACGGTCATACTCGCTGGCACACCGGCCATTCCGTCATCAGCCGCCTCCAGCAGCGAAACGAACACTTGGTCTCCTGTGACTGCGACTACCTTCCCAATACGATACTCAGCCATTCTCATCCCCTCAGAACATCTCGACGAACCGACTGAACATCCAGCAGTCAGTCCCGTCGGAATGGGCAACGCCATTAATGATGCCGCCGTCCTTGAAACCGGCGCTGAAGGCGCCAGCGGTCTTCAGTTGCTTCATACCCTCGGTCTCGTACTCGCAAAGCGCGAACAGTCTGATCCGCCCGGCGTTCACAACGGGATGGAGCAGGTTGTCGTTGATGTGGTCGTCGCCGAAGCTGAACCCACAGCTGACCAGATACTTGCAGTCTGCACCCACCGCCCCGCGTGCCGCCGTGAACAGTGCGTCGTGGGGCGCATGAAGCGTATCCATTACCTTGCGACGCCTAGGCAGTATCATGACCCGCCGGTCCGCCGCCGCGATCGACGCAGGATGCCGTTCAAAGAAGCGACCGTTCCTCGAAACCCATGATACCGATCCATGGAGCTTCACCAATCGGACGGTCAGCACGGGATGCTCGGAGAACCTGCTGTTGGTTAGTGTGCCGCAGGAGAACGCGAAGCGCTGCGGGTCGAAGAACCGCTCCACCGAGCCGATGAAACCCGTTTCAACCACGACCCCGGTCTCGGCGCCCGCTAGCTCGAACAGCAGGTCATAGTTCGTAGTGAAGATGTAGACGCAGGCCGGGCGTCCATAGGCACGCGTCTTGAGGGAGGTGAGGAAGGCGACGTGCCGATCGAGCACTGGGGAGCCGACCGACAGTATGACATCGGTGACTAGCTCGCGCAGTCTTACCTCCAGCGCGTGGAAGCGCGGCTGATGCGTCGATATCACATGCGCGATGACGTGGTCAGCGATGATTTCCACGTTCGGCTCTCCTTTGACCGCGTCATAGGAAAGCCCGACGTGATCGAGAACCTCGTCGAGAGAACAGCGGTCGGCCATGCCCAGCCCGCCGATCACCTCGCGCGTCAGGCCCGGCATCATCGGATAGCCAGCCTCGACCGAGGTGCCCGCCCCAAAAAGGAAGCCGGTGGTAGAAAGGCCGCCGCTCTTCATGTTCGGCAGCACCTTATCCAGCTGCACCGTCTCCTCCGCATTGTACCGCTCGCGCAGCATTCTAACTGAACTTCGCGTCGATGGAAGAGTGGGGTTCCGTCGGAAGAGAGACGCCGGACCAGTACGCATCCTGACGGCGCCAACTAGGTTCAAGCCCTGCATCCGTGTTTTTGGTTCGCCGCTCGACCATCCAGGTATTGATACTAGGTC
This sequence comes from Pseudochelatococcus lubricantis, assembly GCF_011762225.1. Lineage (GTDB taxonomy): Bacteria > Pseudomonadota > Alphaproteobacteria > Rhizobiales > Beijerinckiaceae > Pseudochelatococcus > Pseudochelatococcus lubricantis. Next base: position 88 of record NZ_JAASQI010000016.1, on the reverse strand, counting down.
GTAGTGAGGAATTAAGTTTTATCGCAATTGGATATGAATTGCGGCGAGCATGACGAAGCCCATGAAGTTTGCTATGAGCTTGTCGTAC
>NZ_JAASQI010000015.1 GCF_011762225.1 Pseudochelatococcus lubricantis | reverse complement strand
TCCGGCTCCCGGTCCGTGAATCCGGTTCGCGTTTCCTGGAGCGAGTTCATGAAACCTCGCCCCGGTTCGCGAAACCTGGCACCCCGACAGATGTTTTCCACATCGCGCGCGCGCTCTTCAAAGTTAGATTCTTGGTTAGACTCTAAGTTAAGGGCGCGATTTCGCTTTTTGTTTCCAGAGCTTACACCCTGTTTCGGTTCCCGATAGCACGAGCCTCCGGTTCCCGATAGCACGATAGGTCGGGTTCCTGATAGCACGAGGCCGTCCACAGGTTGTCCACAGGCCGCCGATGGTTCGAAAGCAAGCAGCAACCGGCCGCCGACTTCGACCTCAAGGAACAGCGAGTAGCCGGGCAATGGCTGGCGGCGAATGATGTCGCGCAGCTCGAACGCGAAGCGCTTGAATGGCGAAAGACTGCCGGATTTCTGATGCAGGTGGCGGAAGTCGAAGCGCCAGCCATTGCGTTGTTTGCCGCCATGCTTGCGCACAATGCGGTAGAGCCAGCGGTCGAGGCCTCCAGTGAGACCGAAATAGTCCCGGTCTATGGTCAGGACGAGCGCATCGTCGAGAACGGCGCGGTAGAACCAGTCCGGCACGATCAGCTCGATGCCGGCGGGACGCCCCTGGCGATCGGTGCGCTCCTGCCATTCATTGATCCAGGAGAAACGGTGGCGGCGGCCTTCGGCCGCTTGCCGTATCGAGGTTGCGACCGTGGTCGACTGCAGCCGGTCGAGGGCAGCCTTGAGGCGCTGATAATCGCGCATCGATACGCCGCGGCCGATGAAATTGAGGATCTCGTAGGGGGTGGCGGCCATCAGGCGCGAAGTGCGAAGACCTTTGTCGCGCGCTTCGACGATCTGGCTCGCCGCCCAGATGAGGATGTCGGCATCCCAGATTGTGGCCATGCCATGATCGGGAACCGCCTCGACGCGGATGCTCACGTCGCCGGCGACGAAATCGATCGGCGCGGTGCGGTGTGACTTGGAGAGGGAGAAGAACGGATAGGCCATGAGGTCCTGCGCGTCGCGGGGCGCGAAATCGCCAGGGAGCGCGTGGAACAGATCGAGTTGTCCGCGCTCCGGAGATGGGCGATGCCGCGTCGTCATTGAAAAGACCGCGCGGATCAGCGGGCGTGACGGCCGGCATGGGATGCCGGTGCGGGCTCATGGCGTTTCGCGGGCAGCACGCTGCCCCGCGGATCGGAGGTGGACGTCACGGCGCCGCGTTCAGCCCATGCCTCAAGCTCATTGACGGAATAGACGACGCGCCCGCCAAGCTTGCGATAGGCCGGCCCGGTGCCGTAGGTCCGGTGCTTTTCGAGGGTACGGGCCGAGAGACTGAGGAATTCGGCGGCTTCCTTGGTGCGGAGGAAGCGCGGCGGCAGGGTCGCGAGATTGGCGTTCATGGTGGCCTCCGTGGCTTTCGCGGGAGCCGCTGGCGATCAGCGGCGAACGAAGGCCACGGTGGCGAAGAAGAATAGCGAAGGGGGAGTGCGAACTTGGGGGGGCCTAATTCGCACACCTTGCCCTAGTAGCGCAGGTTACGAACGACGGCGGTGGCGAAGAAGCTTGCGGTAACCGCCGTCGATCATCGCGAAGCCGTCCTTGACCAGATCGAGGACAGCGTCCCGGAGCGCGGACGTTTTCCAGGGGTCGCTGGCAACGCGTTCAACGCCGAAAATCGCTTCGGCGATCTCGCGATAGTCGGCGTTGTGCAAACGGCCGTCAGCGGCGCGCAGCATGTTTTTGAGACGACGGCGCTGCTGCGCCGTCATCCGACTGTCCTGTGGCACAGGCAGGCCGTGAAGGCTTCGCCAGAGTCTGATCAGTGACTGGACACGATCCAGGCTGTGGGCGTCGAGCGGAATGATGGCGGCGATGGACTGCGTCGGCTCGAGACCCGCTCTCGCGACAAGGTGCAGGCGACCGCTTCCGGTGAGAACCGATATATGCAGTCCTTCCTCTGAACTGCGGCTGATTTCCGAGCGAATATCCTCGAAAATGCGAGGGCTGACCTGCTCAATTTCCGGGGCGGGTCCGATATGGACTACGCTGGTGTCAGCTTCCGGCGTCCAGAAAACAGGTTGTTCGAGTGCATTCAGGCTGGGCCTGGCGGGGAAATCGGAGACCCCAGCGATCGCCGATCGCTTCGGTCTCAGGCCCGAGTTCGGAGGCCATGCGGATGGAGTTTGCGTAGTCGCGCTGGTAATCGAGATTGCGCCGAAGGCACTCCCACGCCAGTGCATCTACATCTGCCCGATCGAGATAGTCGTATGTAGTTGATGATCGCCATTCTCTTGTATCGGGCGTCATTTAATCCTCCCCGTTCAGCGAATACGCGTACAGAGCGAATTGATTCCGGGGATTCTATTTCTTGGGAAGGTTGCAAGGCGCAACAGGCGTTGCACTTGAGACAACACGGGATCTAATGAGGCCGGCCGCGCCTGAGCTGCCGGTAGCCATGCTCGGTCATCCAGTGTGCGCGAGCCAGATGGCTGTCGTGGACGCGGCGAGCGCGGTCCGGCTCAGTCGTTGGACAGATGCCGAAAAGAACCTCGGCCGCTTCGCGCCAGTCTGCTCCATCTGCCTCTGCGTCCAGCAGACGAGCATAGAGCTTGATGTGCTGTCGGTCATATTCGGTGAGCGACAGCATGGAAGGGGCTTCGTCGAGGAAATCAATTGTGGTCATTAGTCGGCACGTGACACTCTGGGATGGCGGTTGCTATTCTTAAGCACCATTACAGCGCGACGATGACAAGCGGGAGGCGGTAGAAGGGTGGGAATTACCGGACTCTGCTGCGTTCGGCTGCTTCGTGCACATCGACAAGCATAACCCCTTCGTTGCGGCCCGATCTGATGAAGGCGATTCCTTCGGCCTCAAGCGCTCTGCGGACCTGGTCGCTGGTGCTTTCATACACACGCAGTTCAGCGGCCGACTCCATGCGCTTGAGCGCCGTCAGCGAAACCTTGGCCTTGTCAGCGAGCATCTCCTGTGTCCAACCCAGTAATGCGCGCGCGGCCCGTGTTTGTCGGGAAGTGATCATGCATGATCACCTCCCACCGTGCGTCAACGTCACGCCAGAACTACGGCTATTATAGACGGAGTTGGAGTGGAAAGCGACCCAGAATCGGTGTTCCTAGAGATTTGACGTCTGGTCAGTGGCGGGGGCGATTCGGGCAGTGCTGGGTTCTCTCTCCAAGCCAAGGCGAGCAGGAGAGATTGTTCGAGGCTTATCGTGCTGCCGGAAGACGACGACTCATGCCAGGAACGCCAGACAATTAGGAAATCCCGGCGGCTTGCGCCGCCGGGCTCCCGGTATCCCGCTCAGAACGGGATGTCATCGTCGTCGATGAACTTGCCGTCTTCGTTCTGGGTCTGCTTTGCCCGGCTGAGGAAGTCCACCGTCTCGGCGATGATCTCGCAGCCGTAGCGCTCAACGCCCTGCTGATCGGTCCACTTGGTGTAGTGGATGCGGCCGCGAACCAGAACCTTCATGCCCTTCTCGCAATGCTGCTGGATCGTCTTACCGAGGCCGTTGAAGGCGGTGATCCGGTGCCATTCGGTGTCCTGGACGCGATAGCCGTCCTTGTCTCGGACAACCTTGCCTTCCGAGTAGCGGGGGCGCGAGGTGGCCAGCGTGAAGTGGGTGATCGAGGTGCCGCTCTGGGTGTTGCGGGTTTCGGGGTCCTGGCCGATGTTGCCGGCAAGAATGACGATGTTCTGCATTGTAAGTCTCCGTTGCTTCTCGAAGGGACCATCCCTCCGACGAGACCCGGCCAAGGCCGTCGGGAGACGCCAGCAAGTGCCGCCTTGGCGGCACCTCGCCCTTAAGGCCCGGAGTGGAGCGGGCAGCCGCGCTTGCGCGGCAACACGGTCCGGAGCCGCGGGGGTTGCGGTCGGAAACCGAACGGACTTAGGGGATCAGTCAGTCGGAGGGATTGGCGCCTCGGAAAGCTCACACCGGGGACGCACAGCAGAACCGTTCGTCCTTCCCGGCAACGAGGGCGCTACAGGCCCCGATATGAAACCCGCATCAGAGCGGGGTGCGCGCCGCCGGGATCGCCGTCACGAGCCGCAGCACGCCGCCAGTCGGAAGGCGAGCCGGGACCAGGACGAAACGGCTATTGGGCTCCAGGATGTATGGCGTTGTTCCACCCCGTCGGCCGAAGGTGCGATCCAGTGAATTGCAGGGCTGGAGAGCATGAAGGTGTTCGCGGACGCCACGACACGGAGGGGAACGAAGCAGAGAGTGGCGACCTTGCTAAGGCTGGGAGGGTATCAGCCGATGACCGACTTCCACAGCGGGGCCAATCGGAGCGAAGACCCTGGCCCTTACAGCGCCGGTGGCGCCATTCCTCAGAGCAGGATGCCGGAAGCCCAACAGTGCAAACCGGCGCAGATTTTTTTGTGACGAGCGGCGATTCGCGATCGCATCAGCGAGACAGGACGCCTGTACCGAGCGCATTGAGATTGAGCATCGCCGCTATGCCGATGAAGAGACCGCCGGCGCCGCCGAGCAGGTTCAGCATAATCGTCGAGTCGACGAAATTCTTCGTGACGCCATGCACGAGCGCATAACCGGCGATCATCGCCGGCACCGCGAATACGGCGAGGGCGATAAGCCGCAAGGCCGGGTTCTTGGCAAAGCCTACGACGGCGATGACCAGCGCCACGGATAGCAGCGCCGCGCCGAGGGCGGCGAGCGCCGACAACAGGAAGCCGGCCTCCATTCCATAGACATATTGAAAGGCCGTCAGCCCGACCATGAACGGCAAGGCGTAGATGGCAAAGTTGTAGGCGATGACGCAAAGCGCGATCGTCAGGGAGATGGCAAGCAGGATGAGGGTCACGGCAGCCTCCGCATGAACGATTGAGGATCACCACAGGCTGCCGGATAATACGCTCCGCCTGCGACTATGCCAGTTCGCCGTTGCTGCAAATATTCTTCAAGAAAGCCATCAACCTCGTGTTCAGTCAAGTAGAGGCGGCTGGCAGGCCGCCGAGCGGCGGCGCTTTACGCGCCGCCGTCGAACTTCATGACTGGAATGCCGAGCTTGCGCGCCTTATCCGCAAGGTTCTCCTGAATCCCGGTGCCGGGGAAGACCAGGACGCCGACCGGCAGGACATCGAGCATGGCGTCGTTGCGCTTGAAGGGCGCGGCCTTGGCGTGCTTCGTCCAGTCGGGCTTGAAGGCGACCTGCGGCACCTTGCGACTGTCAGCCCAGCGGGAGGCGATCAGTTCGGCGCCCTTCGGCGAGCCGCCGTGCAGGAGCACCATGTCCGTGTGCTTGGCATGAACCTGATCGAGCTTCGTCCAGATCAGGTTGTGATCGTTGAAGTCCGCACCGCCCGTGACGGCGACTCTGGGACCGGCGGGCAGCAGCACCTCGGTCTCGGCCCGGCGCTTAGCGGCGAGGAAATCGCGGCTGTCGATCATTGCCGAGGTGAGGTTGCGATGGTTGACCATCGAACCGCTGCGCGGCCGCCAGGGCGTGCCGGTGTGGTGCTCGAAGGCGTCCGCCGAGAGGTCGCGGAAGAGTTCCATGCTGTTGCGCCGTTCGACCAGGGTCTGTCCCTCCGCCGTGAGGCGTTCGAGTTCGACGCTCTTGACCTCGCTGCCATCCTGTTCCCGCTGAAGGCGGCGCTGCCCCTGCTCGTTGTCGTCGAGTTCGCGTTCGACCCGGTCGGCGGCGCGATGGAAGAGATTGACCGTCGACCAGAGGAGATCGTCGAGATCGGGTTCGAGGCGGGTGTCGCCGAGCGTCGAGACGAGGGCGTCGAAGATGTCTGCGACGGCTGCGGCGACGGTGTTGCCCTCCGGTAGCGGACGCGGATCGGGTTCGTCCTGGAAAGGGCGGTAGCCATAGAGCTGGAGTTCGGTGAGGACGTGATCGGTGGGGGATGAGGTGTGGAACGGCTCGAAGCCTGCGTCATCGTCTTCGTTCATCATCGGGAGCATCCTTCGTCTAGAGACCGCGCCCATCGCGGCCTTCGCAGGCGTCGAAGCTCACGGGCGGGACGGCCTGGCAGCCCTCGTGCTCCCGCGAGGGCCTTGATGGCCAAGCCGGCTATTTTGCTTCGCGATGCAAAGGCGGGGCTTGCCCCGCCGGCGGAAAATAGCCGAAAGCGCAGCGCCATTGCCCGGCTGGCCCGTTTGTGAGCCGATCGCCCCCTCAGAAGGCCGTGGGCGCCCTCTCCGACGCGGGAAGGGTGTTCCCGATGATGAGCGGAGACGGCAGGCGGAGCCATTCAGAGCTTTGCCCCATCCCCCCGCCGATCCTCTCACCCCTCCATGAACCGGCTGACGTCCACGGGATGAAGCTGATCCTTCAGGGCCGCCCGGAGGGCATCGACGCCGCGCCAGCGCAGATCCTCGTTGAAGTCCTCGCGCGCTGGCGACATCGCAACCGCTTCGATCCCGACGCTCGCGGCTCGGGCGATCAGGCTGTCTCTCGCGCCGTCCCCAGCCGGATCACGATCGCGAAGGACATAGAGCCTGCGTAGCGTCGCCGGGAACAGGATGGCGGCGAGGTGTGCGGCCGAGAGCGCCGCCAGCATCGGCATGTGCGGCAGAACCTGACGGGGCGACAGCACGGTCTCGATGCCCTCTCCGGCGACCAGCACATCGCCGGCAACGCCAAAGCGGACGCCGTGTCCGAGAAGGTCGCCCATCGCCCGCCTCGGCGTTTCGACAGGCGCCTTGCCCGAGCCGTCCGGGGCGAGCCAGGTGCGGTGCGCGCCGGTCTGTCGCCCGTCAAGGTCGGTGACGGACGCGATCATCGCCGGCCAGATCTCCGTGGGCGAATGCTCGTCGGGCCGATAATAGCACCGGGGATGGTAGCGCAGTGCGGTGCCGCCGATGAGCGACGTGATTGCCCGCCCGCTGAGGTAGGTCGCCGCGAGCGTGCCGGGGATCGGCTGCGACATGGCGAACAGCCGCCGCGACGCTTCGGGCGAACCGACGGCAATGCTCGATGTCCTGCCGGTCGGTGTCCCTGTCTGTTCCGGCGAGGGATGCGGGAGACTGAGGAAACGGCGCGCTTCCTCGGCCACATCCTTGAAATCGACGAGGCCAAGCGCCTCGCGGATGATGTCGAGCAGATCGCCATGGTCGCCGGTGGCGGCGTCGGTCCATTTCCCGGCCGGACCTTTGGGGGTGTCCCTGAGCCGGACATAGAGGGAGCGGCCGGGGCTGTTCTGCGCGTCCCCGACCTGCCAGTAATTGCCTGCCCTCCGACCGGAGGACAGGTATTCGCGGCAGACCGCCTCGGCCTCGCGGCCGAGGCGATGCGCCAGTTCTGAGGCGTGACGCGAAGCCATTTATGCGGCCTCCCGTTCGCCGATGCGTTCGACCGGCCAGCGGTCGAAGAGCTTGCCGATGATTACCGGCCCCTGAGCATCCACCGGCACGAAGAAGCGCAGCTTCCACGAGATGATCTCGTGATAGAGGCCATAGGCCGTGAGGCGCTGGCGCATCGTGTCGGTGAAGCCGGTGAGTTCGATGCGCAGCGCGCCCATGACGCGGACCCGGCGAAGCTGAAGGCCCTCGGCGAGATCGAGGATCGTCTTTCCGTCCATAAGGGCGGTGAAGGCATCCTCCGGCGTGATCGACGTGACGCCGGTCGCGGTCGCGTGGGCGACCCAGGCAGGCGAAACGCGGCGGCCGATGATCCGCTCGCCAGCATCGGTCTGGAGCCGATAGACGCGGGTGGATTCGTTCGGCAACCGCTTCCAGATAGGCAACAGGAGACCTGTCACCATATGCAGGGTGCTGTTGGAAAACTCCGGCACCTCGGCAATTTCGGCATTCCAGGCAGAGGCGAAGGCGTCCCGGTCGGCTTCGACCCAATGGGTCTCGGGCATGGTCTTGACCGGGATGTTGTGCGCTTCCATCGGCCGGATCAGCCGGACACGGCGCTCGATCTCGCCATCGTCCAGCATGACGCTGGTGGTCGGAACCTGCACGGCGGCGCGGCCCGACCGCTCGTTGACCAACAGGACCGCGCGCGGATCGTCCAGGTTGCCTATGGCCTCCGCCAGCGTGACCGGATGGTTGCGCTTGCGCTCGGTGATGGTCAGCAGGCGGGTCTGGGCGCCGGTGCGCGGGTGCGTATAGATCGTCTGGCGGTCGGTGACGAAAAAGCTCTCCGCTCGCAGCGTCTCCAGCCCGGCGTCATAGGTGCCCGACGCGATGGCGCCCTCGATGCGCGCCGTCAGAAGTTGCTCGAAGGCGGTAAACAGCACGCCCTGAAGCTCAATCGTCAAGGCCAGCAGCCGGTTCAGGAAGGTCGTGATGGCTGGGAGGTCATCCTTGATGCCGTTGGAGTCCATCAGTTTCAAGCCGGTGGCGCTCTCAAAGCGGTCGAGCGAGCATCCCTCGACCTTGCCGCGGACCAGCAGCAGGTAGAGCTGGCGCAGCGCGTCGCGGGCGTAATGCGATTCCAGATTGTCCTCGGGCCGAAACAGGCCCTGACCGCCGGTCTGGCGCTGGCCGCGCGTGATCGCGCCCAGGGTGTCGAGACGGCGGGCGATGGTCGAGAGGAAGCGCTTTTCGGCTTTGACGTTCGTGGTGATCGGCCGGAACAGGGGGGCTTGCTTCTGGTTGGTCCGGTGCGTTCGGCCAAGCCCCTGGATCGCAGTATCGGCCTTCCATCCGGCTTCGAGCAGGTAATGGACGCGCAGCCTCGTGTTCCGTGCCGACAGTTCGGCATGATAGCTGCGGCCGGTGCCGCCGGCGTCGGAGAACACCAGAACCTGCTTGCCGTCGTCCATGAACGCCTGGGTTTCGGCCAGGTTGGCCGAAGCTGCGCGGTTCTCGACGACAAGGCGATCAACAGTGACGCCCTTGCCAGCCTTGCGGATGATGCGCCGCGACCGGCCCGTCACTTCAGCCACGGTATCGGTGCCGAAATGCTGAATGAGCTGGTCCAGCGCACCGGGGACCGGCGGCAGGCTGGCGAGCTTTGCGATCAGCTCGTCGCGGCGGGCGACCGCTTCGCGGCTTTCGACGGGCTGGCCGTCGCGCATGACGGGCCGCGACGACATATTGCCCTCCGAGTCGGTGAACGGCTCGTAGAGCTGCACCGGGAAGGAATGGGCAAGGTAGTCCAGGACATATTCCCTCGGGGTGATGTCCACGCGGACGTCGTTCCATTCCTCGGTCGGCAGCTCGGCCAGCCGGCGTTCCATAAGCGCCTCGCCGGTCGAGACGATCTGGATCACGGCCGAATGGCCCGCCTCCAGATCGGATGCGATGGAGCGGAGCAGCGTCGGGGTTTTCATGCTGGTCAGGAGGTGGCCGAAAAACCGCTGCTTGGCCGACTCGAAGGCCGAGCGCGCGGCGGATTTCGCCTGCCGATTCAGGGTGCCCGTGCTGCCGGTAATATTGGCCGCTTCCATCGCAGCATCCAGATTGTTGTGAATGATGGCGAAGGCCCCGGCATAGGCATCGTAGATGCGGGTCTGTTCGGGGGTCAGCTCATGCTCGACCAGCTCGTATTCGACGCCGGCGAAGGACAGCGACCGGGCGGTGTAGAGGCCGAGGGCGCGCATGTCCCGGGCCAGAACCTCCATCGCCGCGACGCCGCCGCCCTCGATAGCCTCGACGAATTCGGCCCGCGTGGCGAAGGGGAAATCCTCGCCGCCCCAAAGGCCAAGGCGCTGGGCATAGGCGAGGTTGTGGACCGTAGTGGCGCCGGTCGCGGAGACATAGACGATGCGGGCATCCGGCAGGGCGTGCTGGAGGCGAAGCCCGGCTCGGCCCTGCTGGCTGGCAGCGACATCGCCCCGTTCTCCCTTGCCGCCTGCGGCGTTCTGCATCGAATGCGCCTCGTCGAAGACGATCACTCCATCGAAATCCTCGCCCAACCATTCGACGATCTGTTTGACGCGTGAAACCCTATCGCCGCGGTCGTCTGAGCGTAGCGTGGCATAGGTCGTGAAAAGGATGCCTTCGGGCAGCGTCACGGGCTTGCCCTGCGGGAAGCGCGACAGCGGCGTAACCAGGAGGCGCTCCATGCCGAGCGCCGACCAGTCACGCTGTGCGTCTTCCAGCAATTTGTCGGATTTGGAGATCCAGACGGCCTTGCGGCGGCCCTGCATCCAGTTGTCGAGGATGATGGCGGCGGATTCCCGCCCCTTGCCGACGCCGGTGCCGTCACCGACGAAGAAGCCTTGCCGGAAGCGGACGGCGTTCTTGGCGTCCTCGGCCGCCGCGCTGACCACATCGCAGGTCTCGTCGACGGTCCAGGCCCCGGCGAGATGGTCGGCATGGGCCTGGCCGGCATAGATGACGGTCTCAAGCTGCGCGTCGGACAGAAGACCGAGAATGGTCTTTGGCAGATGCGGCCGGTAGCTGGGCTTCGGCGGGGCGACGCTCGCCATCGCCGCCGACTGGACGAGCTGGGTTGGATGAGGCTGGGCGCCGGGAATACGGATGACCTGAAGCCCGTATTCCTCATAGATGGCGTCGGTGATGTGGCCGCCCTCGGCCGGCTGCCAATCGACGATCTCATAGTCGAGCGGTGCGGCTTCCGGTTCGGTCTGCGGCGCCGGGCGGGCGGCTTTCGCGGTGGCGGCGATATAGCCGCGCACGGTGCGAGGCGCAGGCGCTGCGGCAACCGGAACAACGACTGAAGGATCGACAGGCTGCCGCGCGGGCAGGCTCGCGCCGATCCAGGCCATCAGGGTGGCGGCATCCGGTGCGGCGCCGGGAGAGGTTGGGAAGACTGCCGGATCGTCGGCGGGCAGCTTGTCGATGACGGTGATCCGGGTATCGATCGTCGTGCCATGCTTGGCATAGACAGAACCATCGACTGCGGCAGAGAAGACCACGCGACCGCGCTCCTGCAGCCGGACGAAGGCCGGGGTCCAGGCAGGATTATCGGGGGCGAAGCTCGCGCCGGTGATCGTCACCAGCCGCCCGCCGGGCGCAAGGCGCGCAAGCGCCGAAGCGACGTGGCGGAAGGCGGCATCGGCGACGCGGCCCTGGACATTCGCCAGCGCCGAGAACGGCGGGTTCATCAGCACCACGGACGGGACCAGGGCAGGATCGAGGTGATCGTCGATCTGCGCCGCGTCGAAACGCGTGACGGACAAGGCGGGAAAGAGGGAGGAAAGTAGACCGGCGCGCATCTCGGCCAGCTCGTTGAGGACGAGGGCGCCGCCGGCGATCTCGGCCAGGATGGCGAGCAGTCCGGTCCCGGCCGAGGGTTCCAGAACCCGGTCGGCGGGCGTGATGGCGGCGGCGGTCGCCGCTGCCAGCCCCAGTGGGATCGGGGTGGAGAATTGCTGGAAGGTCTGCGCCTCCTCCGAGCGGCGTGTATGGGTCGGCAGCAGCCCGGCGATCCGTGTCAGCAGCGGCAGGCTATCGGCTGGCGAACCGGCTTTACGGAAAAGCGCCTTTCCGTACTTGCGCAGGAACAGGACGATCGCGGCCTCGCAGGCGTCATAGGCGGTTTTCCAGTCCCAGGCGCCAGCGGTATCGGACGCGCCGAAGGCGGTTTCCATCGCGCTGCGAAGCGTGGCGGCGTCGATGCGCTGGCCGCGCTCGAGGTGGGGCAGAAGAAGAGCTGCCGCCGAAAAGACGGACGTGGCGGCATGGCTGTCGGGGACAAGCGGAAGCGGCCCGGCGACCGATGCCGCCGCAGATGCGGAAATCATGTTCATGGAGGAGACCTCGGGAGAGCAGGACAGGATCGAGCCGCGCAGCGCTCTCTCTCGACCGCACAGGCTCAAACCCGTCCCGGCCTCCTCTGACTCTCGAAAGGTGGGCCGTGGCTGGCATGCAAAAAGCGCCCTGCCGAATGGCAGGACGCTTGCCGGGTTCAGCCGAAGCGACGGCCGGTTGCCGTGAACGTGTATTCGTTGGCGGTGATCGCCTCGTCGACGGCCTCGTCCGAGGCGAGACACTCGTATTCGCGTTCGAGCTGCCGATAGAGCCAACGGGCTAGGTCGCGCAGCGCCTCGGCCACGGTGTCTTCCGCATCGGCCGTCATATCCTGATAGGTTGGACTGTCGCGCTCGACCGAGATCGTCATGCAGTATTCGTGGTAGTAGTGACCGCGATGGTTCGCCTCGGCGCTAAGCTGGTAGAAATTACGCCGCTGGACCGCCTGAAGTGCATCGGCGATGCAGTGCAGTTCGGCGTCTTGCGGCGCGTGTTCCCTGATGCGGCGCGGGGCGTTTTTCCGGTAGGAATAGAAGGTCTCGAAGCAGGCGCCGTCGCCCTGGCTCCAGAACCCCCGAAACCAGATGCAGGGCTTCTGCCAGGAGCCGACGCCGTTGAGCCGCATGCTGCGGGTTTTCAGCCGAAGGCCGAGGATTTCCGCGATCTGTTGGAAATCCTCGTAAACGGCATCATACCAGTCGTAGTCGAAGCCGCCTTCGCGATACCAATCGCGGGCCTTCTCCTTGGCGGCGTCAGCAAGCTCGTCGAGCTGATAGACCGTGGTTTCGATGACCTTACTCATCTGAGCCGCCTCCATCGAGAACCTGGGCGAGCCAGCCATCGGTGTAGGTCCATGCCACCGTCTCGCCGGTGGCGAGGTCGAGGACATGAGCGCCGCCGCCGAAACCGTCGAGGCGCGGCCGCGAGCAGGTGTTAGCGTATTGGAAGCCCCAGAGACCACTGAGGCGGAACTCGGTCGCGCAGATCTTCACGAACTGGAGCAGACGCTCGGGATCGCCTGTCTGGTCATCGCGCATCCAGAGCCGGCCACCCCCGTGCTCCGGCTGGATCGATAGGAGAAACCCCTCGGACGGCGGTTCTTCGGAAGCGCCTTCCTCCGAAAGCTTGTTGTAGAGGTCGAGCGCTCGGGCGGCATTATCGGGCGTGCCGACGTCAAGAAGGCACGAGAAATGGGTAAAGTAGTTGGCCATGTCAGGCTCCTGAAACGAGAAAGCCCGGCGCGATGGCCGGGCGAGGTTCAAGGGATGGACGCGGTGCGGAAGCGTCAGAGGCGGAACTGCGCCACAAGCCGCTGGGCATCGGCATGGTGGCGCAGCATGTCGCGATAGAACCGCTTTCGCGCGCCCCGCAGTGCGGGATCGCGCCGGGCCGATAAAGCCAGCTTGCAGCGCGCGGCGCGGATTACGGCGCGCTCGCTGTCCCAGACCAGGATGTCGAGGCGCAGGTAGGTCTCATACATCGCCACCACCTAGACGTTGATGCGTTCGCACAGAGCGTCGATACGAGTCGGATCGAGGCCGGTATGCGCGCCGTCATTGGTGACGATGTTTTCGAGCGCAGGTTCGAGATCGCCGCGCCCCAGGGCGAGCTGGAGGAGGCGCAGCCCCGCCAGCAAGGCGTCGCGCTCCTGGGCGGTGACGCCGATGGTCAGGAAGGCCTCTACGGCTTCACCGTCTTCGAGGAGGCGAACGCCGCTATGCTCGTCGATCTCGTAATCGTCGAACTCCTGCACATAGCCGGTGGGGAGCCATGCGCCTTCGTAATGAACGCTCCGGACGAGACTTCGCGCCTCTTCGGGCGTGTCGGCCTCTAGGACGGTTTCGTAATAGACGAAGGCGTCGTGGCCTTTGCTGACTACGAATTTCGGCATGGGAAAACTCCATAGGTGAGAACCCGGCGAAGCGAAGCGCCGGGTCGGATGGGTGGAAATCGGGGGATGGGATCAGGCGGCCTGTGGCAGCCGGAGCAGATCGGCGGCGGCCTCGCGCCAGAAGGGGTCGACCAGGCGTGCTTCGAGCAGGCCGGCCTGGTGGCGATGATTGCGGGCCGCACGCTGCTCGCCCCGGCCGGAGGCGGCGAAAGCCAGTCCGCGCAGGCGGCTGGCTTCGGTCACGATCCGGCGGGCCTCGCCGTCGCTGGCGACGGGCTGTTGCCAGAGAATGATCCCGGCGCGGATTTCGCCGGCCAGAACCAGATTCTGATCGTTGTCCTGGATGACGGCGAAGCGTGGATGAAAGCGCAGCGTCTTATCTTGTCTCACGCCAATGCCGCCGCGCCTGACCGAAACGGCCGCGAAGCTGGTGGCGTTCTCCAGCGACGGGCGGTCGCCGAGAAAGACGCTGCGGTCGAAGCTGTCGGCCTCGTCGGTGCCGACATAGCGGGCCGTGCCGATGCAGGTGATGCGCAGCGGCAGCTTCGCGGCAAGGCGCAGCCGGGGCAGGATCTGATGCGCGAGGATGTCGCCGATCGGGGCGAAGGTGGTTTGAGGTGCAAGGGCCATCGCAGGATGCTCCAGGACGGGCGCCGGGAGCTCTCTCTCCGACAACCAACCCGTCACGGAAAACCCGTCCGCACTCTCACTCTCCCTTGCCGGGGCATGAGCCGGTGCCGCTGCCGGCGATGAGCGGTAGCGCAGCGCTGAAGGCCCGGACGCGATCTTGCGCTCCGAGCCGTCGGGGTGAGGCGCTGTCGCGCCTCAGCCGAAGGGATCAAGTTCCAGCCTGACCATTTCTTCGTCGCCATCGAATTCGTTGGCGGGCATGGCGCCGTGAGTGCCGTCCCCGGCCTGGAAGACGATGATCGAAACCATTAGCGTGGTGGCTAGGCTTGCGGCGAAAGCGGTGGCATCTGCATAGGACATGGTTCCGGCTCCTGTCTTGGGAGGCGGGGGACCATCCCCCGCGCGACAGGCGCCCGAAGTGTCTGACCGGCTCTGCAATCACCCTCGGGCGTTCGGACCTTTTCCGAATCCCCGAGGGCGGCACGCGCGCGTAAGCCGACCCCTTGCGGGTTGATTGATCAGGAGACGGATCGGACCAAGGTTTGCGAATGGAAGCGGGATGGTGTCCGGCATCAGACAGCAGCCGGATCATCAATCTAAAGGGATGCCATTGCCCCGCACTTCCCGCCTAATGGTGAAGCGAAGATGTTTGAGGGTCTGAGCTGCCCGGGCACGAGCTTGGCCCGCTATGGCGTTGCATGGCGCCGAGGTCCACCGGTCGAATTGATGAGAATACTATGAGCGGCCGGTTGCGTCAGGATGGAATTCATACGCGCTCGAAGCTTTGATGCGGCCTCTTGTTGAGGTGAAACCATGAGCAGAAATGCACTTTTGCGGGCAACGATGAAGACGAAAGAGAGCAGCCGATCATCCTGGCGTATGGCGATGACGGTTATCGGAGCGGCCTTCGGGATTTGGACGAAGCCCGACACACCGAACCAACAAGGCGATCGACGCTCATGATGAGTGGCTATTTGACGGGTAAGTCCGCCAATATCGGTGGCGAGCGACGGCGTTATACGGTCATTGAGAAGCCCGATGGGTGGTGCGTAAGCCTGAACGGGATGACAACAGGGGCGTTTCCGAACCGGGCCGCGGCTGCAACGGTGGCGAGGAGCCTCCAGCACCAAGCCGATAACCTCAATCACGTCTATGAGCGGAAATCCCACTGAGAGGGGAACCGGCTACCGCCATTTGACGGCCGGCTGGTAGATAAATGTCGGAGGTGGGAGCTCCCTGAAAATGAAAAAAGGCCCGACGACGGATCGCCGGGCCTTGAAGCTGAAAATGAAGACGGCGGGGCGGCTTCGACCGCCCGCCGGGGTTTGGCGTCATTCCGCGGCGATCATCGCTGGCGCCTCGGCTTCCGGGTCTTCGGCGGTTTCCTCGTCCTCGTCCTCACCGGCAAGGAAGGCTGGGAGCGCCGTCTCGGCCTCGCCTTTCGAGGTATCGGACGTGGTCGGCTCGTCATGGTCGATCAGGCGCAGCGGCTCCGGTAGCCAGCCACTGTCGGCCAGCAGGCGTTCGGCCTCCTTGGCCATGTCGCCCTTCTTCAAGTGGTCGATGAGCTGGGCCGCGCGTTCGCCCGCGCCTTCGCGGACGGCCGCAAGAATGCGGGGCTTGGTGACGCGGCCGAGATAGTTCTCGACCGTGGGTCGGAAGCCGACGTCCACCATGTCGAGGCCGGTGGCGCGGGCCAGTCGATCGGCCTCTGCCATACGCCGGTCGAGACCCGACTGCGACACGCCGCTGCCGCTGTAGGGATTGGGCCGTTCATAGAGGGCGTTGATCCCATAGCTGACGCAATGCGCGAGCAGCGCCATGCGGCTGGCGTCGTCGAGCACGGCGAGCCAGTCCCACAGCGCATCCTCATCGGCTGGTAGGTCAGCCTTCCAGTCCTCATGCCGCTGGATGACGGACTTGGCATAGGCCGTCTCGGCGAGATCCTTGCCCTGTTCGCGGAAGAATACGTGATTGACGGACGCCTGCAGGCTGGCGCCGGAGGTGGCCGTCCGCTGGAAGGTGTCGCGCACGAGCTTGTGCAGCAAGGCGGTGAACGCGACCTGGGGATTGGCGCCCACGGCATCGCGGAGCGCCAGGGTGCGGTGCGCAGTCAGCTCGGTAACGAGCCGTTCGGGCAGCGGCTTGATGACGTCTTCCTCGTCGTCATCCTCCGGTTCGGCCGACTGGCCGCCGATGGTGATGACGGCGCGCTGAACGGTGCCGGATGCCGCGACTTCGGTACCGGTGGCTTCGGCCTCGCCGTCGGGGTCCTCGACGCCGACCGGCGTCTCGTCCTCCGGGCGCACATAGCCGCGATCGACGACGGGCTCGCCATTGCGGTCGACGCTGATGAAGACGCCGCCACGCGCGATGTCGGCCGGATCGTAGATGACCGGGCGCTTCTCGAAGGCTTCGAGCGCCGTCTCGATCTCGCCGAGACGCTGGTCGATCTCGTCCGGCAGCTCATCGGCTTCCGAGTATTCAGCCTCGATCCGTTCGTATTCCTCACGCAGGGCTTCTCGGGCCGCGCGCTCGTCATCGTTCAGATCGACGAGGGTGAAGTCGAGCGCCCGCAGCCCCTGATCGTAGCCATAGGGCAGATCGGTATCGACGGTGATCCACTTCCAGCCCTCGGCGGCGATTTCCTCGGCGAGGGTCTTGAGCTTCTCCGCGACCAGGCGGTCGAGAAGCGCGGGGTCCTGAAGCCAGCCGCCTCCATCGGTCTGGAAGAGATCGCGCAGCACGCTGCCGCCCGCCTGCTCATAGGTTTCGATGCCGATGAACAGGGCGCGCTTGTCGGTGGCCGGCACCGTGGTTTCAGTGAGCAACTGGCGGATATACCAGGGCTGGCGATTGTGGGAGGTCTGGACCGCCTCCCAGACCTGCTCCTGGCGGGCATGGTCGGGATTGACGGTGAAGGCCATCAGCTCTTCGAGCTTCATGCCGTCCTCGGCATAGATGTCGAGGAGCGTGGGCGAGACAGAGGCCAGACGCAGGCGCTGCTTCACCACCTGCGCGGTCGTGAAGAAGGCCGCAGCGATCTCCTCCTCGCTCATGCCCTTGCGGCGCATGTCATAGAAGGCCCGGAACTGATCGAGAGGATGCAGCGGCACGCGCTGGGTGTTTTCGGCGAGGCTGTCGTCCTCGGCGAGAATCGACGTGGAGGGATCACGCACGACGCAGGGCACAGGCGCGTTCCTGGCGAGACGCTTCTGCTTCACGAGGATGGCGAGCGCCTGATAGCGGCGACCGCCGGCGGGAACTTCATACATGTCGGTCTCATCGCCCCTGGCGTCGAGGACCGGGCGGACATTGAGGCTCTGGAGGAGCGTGCCTCGGCGGGCGATGTCCTCGGCCAGTTCCTCGACCGAGACGCCGGCCTTGACGCGTCGGACATTCGATTGGCTGAGCACGAGCTTGTTGAAGGGGATGTCGCGGGAAGGCGACAGGATGATTTTCTGGGCGGCAGTAGCCATCGTGGTAGTCTCCGCGACGGGCGCCGAGAGCCTCTCTCTCGACCCGAACCCGTCACGAAAATCCCCACCTCCCTCTCACTCTGCTGGTCGGACCCTGTCGTCTGGCCAGGGGCGAGAACGGAACGGCGATGTTCAGGACTGTCTTCCTGTGCCATAGGGATTGCATCGCCTGCGGCTTGAACACCGCATCGATCGCATCAAGCGTTTGAACACTGGGTCACCGACTATGTCGGGCGGCCCACGGAATAGAATACCCATCGGCGTCGGGCTTGCCCGGCGTGGGAAATACGTGGGGCGCGGTTCCCAGTGTTCACGCGTGTTCAACCGTCCCGGCGCCAGTCGGGGCGGCGGGGAATTGTCTATGGACGCTATGATTTCTGGCTGGAGAAATCCGCCCTGGGCGGACTTGGCGCGTGTTCTGCGCCGATGGCTGGGGGCGTCGCCAGCCCGCCATGTCCGCTTTTCCGAGGCGGACCGGGCCGTCATCACCGCACAAGGCAAGGCACTGATGCTGTTGGCGACAATGCTTCACGCACGGGGCGTGATGGATATGGAGGAGTTCGCCGGCACGCTCGCCGTGTTCAGCGTGGTTGTCGCTGAGGACAACGCGGCCGAAGGCGATATTCTCGCTGTCTGGGCAGGGTTGATGAAGGACGGCCGGTAGGCTGAGCGTCGTGGCGCAAGGCTGCAAGCTGACGAACCGGAAACGCGGGAAAACGCAGAAGCGGACACCCGGAAAGCCGGAGAAGCGGCTTTGCGCCTTTGCGGCTTTCAGGGAATCAGACCCCGCACATGCCCTCGCACTCGTTCGGCCAGAGATCGAGCTGGCCGCGGTCGGCGGCCGTCGATAGGTCGGCTTGGTCGAGCGGCACGGCGGAGCGGTGCAGATAGACTTCGGCGCGGATGCCGCGGAAACCGGTGCGGATGGCGGCGTCGACCGACACGGCGTCCGCCCAGGCTTCGGGATCATGGTCGCGCATCTGTCGCCAGTGATCGTCGGAATGAAACGGACACCCGATGCAGGCGCTTTTGGGCGGCAGAGGATAATCGTGCCGTTCCAGCCAGCGCAGGCAGTCCTGTCGGGTCAGGCCCCGCTCGATCAGGGGCCAGCGGTTGACCTGCCAGCTCTCGAAAGAGGGTTTCATGCGAAGGGCCTCGTCGAGCGAAATCCCGATCCATTGCTCGGTGACCGGCGACGTGGGCGAGCGCCGCCCGGCGATGCCGAGCAGCTCGCGCACTTTCCGCCTGATCGGCACGATCTTGTAGTCTCCGGTGCATTGGCGGCGGATCATGCCGATGTTGGCCCGCTCGGTAGCCACGATGCGGGAGCCGACAACGACGAGATCGCCGTTTTCGTCCTCGTCATAGACGGGAAGCTCGCTCCCGGCAGGCGTCACGGTGCGGGTGAAGGCTGGAATGGAGGCCCAGCGCTCGCCCTGTGCGCCGGCGATGAGGTCGGCGCGCAGATCCCCGGCCGAGACGATATGGACGGGAAACGGCAGGACATTGGGCGACCGCAGCCAGGCGAGATGGTCATAGACGGCCTGCGGCTCCCACCCGGTATCGGCGAAGATGGCGCAATCGGGCATGGGGCCGACTTCGCCATGCGCCGCCATCAGCGCCAGCGTCGTGGACTGGACGCCGGCGCCGAGGCTGAGGACGCGCAGGCGGATGTCGGCCGACTGCGCGGGGTCGGGGACGAAACCCGGAAAGGCGAGCGCGTTCATCACGCCGCCTCCCGCTCGTCGTCGTTCTGGTCGATGCTGCCGGCATCCGGCAGGAAGCTGAGAAGCCAGTCGGCCGCCTTGCTGGCTTGGGAGGCGGCTCGGACGATGGCGCGATTGTCCTCGCGCAGGACGTCGAGCCAGGAGCCGATATAGTCGGCATGGCGGACGGTCGGAGCGATGCCGAGCGAGGCGCAGCAGAAGGCCGCGTTGATCTCGGCGATCAGCTCCTCGAAGGCGTATTTCTTGGTGCCGAAGGAGCCGGAGAAATCACGGCCGAGGCGCAAGGGATGGCCCGTCGCGTGTCCGAGCTCATGCAGGGCCGTACGGTGCCAGTTGATCGGCTCGAAATACGCCTGCGGCGGCGGAACGACGACATAGTCATGCGCCGGGACATAGAAGGCGCGGTCTCCGCCGATGCGGAAGTCGATGCCGGTCGCCCGGATCAGGGCCTCGACGCGCGGCTCGATCAGGCCCGGTTCGGGCGGCGGTGCGACGACGGCGATTTCTTCAGGCAGGCCGTCGCATTGAGCGGCGTTGAAGACCGTGAAGCGCTTCAGGAACGGAATCGCCTGAGCGTCCTCGCCGGCCTCGCGGGCGCGGCGCTTTTCGTCCTCGGGGGTGAAACGATCAGCATAGACGACGGTGGTGCCGCGCTCGCCCTTCCTGACATTGCCGCCGAGGGAAAGCGCCTGGCGGAAGGTGAGCCAGCTCTGGCCGGGGAAACCATGCTCGATGACGGCGCCCCAGAGGATGAGGACGTTTATCCCCGAATAGCGCCGGCCTGTGGCGGCGTTCTGCGGCATGGCGAGCGGCGCCTTGACAGCGGCCGAGCCCCAGGGCTGAACCCAAGGGAAGCGGCCGGCCTCCAGTTCGCCGATGATCTTGTTTGTGATATCGTCGTAAAGGCTCGCCCGATCCGAGCCGGGGCGCGCGCTGCGATCCTGTCTGGACATCGCGGTTCTCCGCGACGGGCGCCGGAGACCTCTTCTCCAGCCCTCAACCCGTCACGGCAAACCCGGTCCGCACTCTCACTCTAAAGGGGGCGTTGCGGGGCAGGCTGTGCAGAAACTCATCCTGAGCCCTGCGGCTGACCCTTCCCGCACTCAGAGACGCGGTGCGACCCAAGCTAGCTCTGCCCTCAGAGACTGGTCACTTCGCGAGCAATGATGCCGGAATGTTAAAGTGTTCAGGTCGCGACCGTCAGATTGACCCGCCGCATCAGGGCCTCGCCGCTCTCCTTGCGTTCGGAATAGCGTTCGGTCAGGTAAGGTGAGACGTCGCGCGTCAGCAGTGTGAACTTCATCAGTTCCTCCATCACGTCGACCACTCGATCATAATAGGACGACGGTTTCATCCGGCCCGCCTCGTCGAACTCCTGAAAGGCTTTGGCGACGGAGGACTGGTTGGGGATCGTCACCATCCGCATCCAGCGGCCGAGCACCCGCATTTGGTTGACGGCGTTGAAGCTCTGCGAGCCGCCGGAGACCTGCATGACGGCGAGTGTCCGGCCCTGCGTTGGCCTTACCGCGCCGACCGAAAGGGGAATCCAGTCGATCTGCGCCTTCATCACCGCGCTCATCGCACCGTGACGCTCCGGGCTGGTCCAGACGTGACCTTCTGACCAGAGCGAGAGCTCGCGCAGTTCCTGCACCTTGGGATGGTTGACCTCAGCCCCATCCGGCAGCGGCAGGCCGGACGGATCGAAGATACGTGTTTCGGCCCCGAAATGCTTGAGCAGACGCTCGGCTTCGAATGTCAGGAAGCGACTGTAAGATCGCTCCCGGAGCGAGCCGTAAAGCAGCAGGATACGCGGTGGATGGGTCGAGAGCGTTGCTGCGCGCAGCCGGTCAATGCCGGGAATATCAGCGCAACCGGCATCAAGATTGGGAAGCTCGTCCGGCATCAGCGATGCGCCTCCGCCAGTCTGGAGACTTTGCCGCCGCGTTCATACCAGCCTTTGGAGCGGTTCACGATCCAGACGACCGAGAGCATCACCGGCACCTCGATCAGCACGCCGACAACCGTGGCGAGCGCCGCACCCGAATGAAAGCCGAACAGGCTGATGGCGGCGGCGACCGCCAGTTCGAAGAAGTTCGATGCGCCGATCAGCGCCGAGGGACCGGCAACGCAATGCTGTTCGCCGGCCACTCGGTTCAGCAGATAGGCAAGGCCGGAGTTGAAATAGACCTGAATCAGGATCGGCACGGCCAGCAGACCGATGATCGCCGGCTGCGCGATGATCTGCTTGCCCTGAAACCCGAACAGGAGAACGAGTGTCGCCAGCAGCGCAACGAGAGACGCCGGACCGAGCTTTGCAAGAAGCCTGTCAAGCGCGGTCTGCCCGCCGCTCGCCAGAAGCCGGCGACGAATGATCTGTGCGATGATGACGGGAATGACGATGTAGAGCACGACCGAAAGCACCAGCGTGCCCCATGGCACGGTGATGGCCGACAGGCCCAGCAGCAGGCCGACGATGGGCGCGAAGGCGACGACCATGATGGCGTCGTTGAGCGCGACCTGGCTCAACGTGAAATGGGGCTCACCCTTTGTAAGGTTCGACCAGACGAACACCATGGCCGTGCATGGCGCGGCGGCAAGGATGATGAGGCCGGCAATATAGCTGTCGATCTGGTCCGCAGGCAGGTATGGCCGGAATAGCCAGCCGATGAACAGCCAGCCCAGCAGCGCCATCGAGAACGGCTTCACCGCCCAGTTGATGAACAGCGTCACGCCGATGCCGCGCCAGTGCCGGCTGACCTCGCCCAATGCGGCGAAGTCGATCTTGAGCAGCATGGGGATGACCATCAGCCAGATCAGCACGGCAACCGGCAGGTTGACCTTAGCAATTTCCATCGCGCCGATGGCATGAAATGCGCCCGGCAGAAAATGGCCAAGTGCGATACCGACGACAATGCACAGGGCGACCCAGAGGGTCAGGTAGCGTTCGAAGGTAGACATAGGATCCCCTCAGGCCGTTGCGACGCGCCGGCCGTGTTCGTCGATCACGCGCTCGCCGTCTTCCTTGACGAACGCGCCGTGCTGCGGCGGCAGGAGGTCGAGCACGTCGTCGGACGGTCGGCAAAGCCGAACGCCCTTCGGGCTGACGACGATGGGCCGGTTGATCAGGATGGGATGCGCCATCATCGCATCGAGCAACTCCTCGTCGCTCAGTGCCGGGTTGCCCAGGCCAAGCTCAGCATAGGGCGTGCCCTTCTCGCGCAGCAGGGCGCGGACGGGGATACCCATGCGCGCGATGAGCTGGGTGAGCATGTCCCGAGACGGCGGTGTCTTGAGATATTCGATGACATGTGGCTCGACGCCTGCATTGCGGATCATCGCCAGGGTGTTGCGCGAGGTTCCGCAATCCGGGTTGTGGTAGATGATGACGTCCATTGCCTGCCTCACGCCGCGCTGTTGCGTGGAGACGACGCACCTTCGGACTGGCCGATCTCAGTCAGCTTCGTGCGGAGCGACGCCTTGTCGAGACTGGCGACCGGCAGGGACGTAAAGGCCGAGATGCGGTTCTTCATGTAGCGGAAAGCGGCAACGAAGGCGGCTTCCTTCTGGATGTCCGGCCCATCGACGGCGGCGGGGTCTTCGATCCCCCAATGGGCGGTCAGGGGCTGGCCGGGCCAGACCGGGCAGGCTTCACCGGCGGCACTGTCGCAGACGGTAAAGACGAAATCCATGACAGGCACGTCAGGCTCGGCAAACTCCTCCCAACCCTTCGAGCGGAAGCCCTCGGCGGGATAGTCAAAGCTCTTCAAAACCTTCAGCGCAAAGGGATTGACCGCGCCCTTCGGCTGCGACCCGGCAGAGAAGGCACGAAATCGACCCTCGCCATCCTTGTTCAGGATGCTCTCGGCGAGGATCGAGCGCGCCGAGTTGCCGGTGCAGAGGAACAGAACATTGTAGATGCGGTCAGTCATGGGTGGCCTCCTTGGCGGCGAGGGTATGCGGTGAGCAGCAAGGGGAAATATCGGCGATCAGCGGCGCGCAGATTTCCGGGCGGCCACCGCAGCAATCCTTGACGAGAAAGCCCGCGAGCTCCCGCACAGCGTCGAGCCGCGCCCGATAGATGATCGAGCGGCTGTGCCGCTCGGCATCGATCAGACCGGCGCGCGTCAGCGTCGCCAGATGCGTGGACATGGTGTTGTGCGGGACATCCAACCGGCGGGCGACTTCGCCCGCGGGCAATCCGTCCGGCTCGTGCTCCATCAGCAGGCGGAACACGTCGAGGCGGGTCGGTTGCGCGAGCGCGGCGAAAGCAAGGATGGCGTTTTCTGATTCCATATGTCGAGACTAATCGACATATGGGCTGAAGTCTAGACCGGGACGATCCATAGTTTCCACCTCATCGGGTAACCAGGGATAATCGCATCACGGTGGGGAGATCGCTGAAACTCGGTTGTGACAGGTAAGCTGGCCGTCACCCGAACAGCAGCCTCACGCCCGAGGCGAGAAGGATTACCGCCAGAATGATGCGCAACCATAGTTCGGGTAGGTAACGGCTACCGATGAAGGCCCCGAGCGAGCCGCCAACAGCGACGGCGATCAGCCACCCGGGTAGCGCACTCGGGATCTGATCCCACCAGGCATAGGCTCCAAGCAGTGCGGCAGCCGAGTTCATCAGGTTGTAGACGGCGGTTGTCGCCGCAGTCTGGCGTGCTGTACCCCAGTTCATCGCGAGGATTACCGGCGCGAGGAATACGCCGCCTCCGGTCCCTGTCGTGCCGGATATGAAGCCAATGATCGCACCCGTTGCCAGTGCCGGGATGAAGGGCGGATCGGTTGGCAGGGCAGCAGATGATCCAGATCTACGAAGGGCCGTCCGCGCCATCTGGACGGCCGACAGGACGAGAACCACCCCGACGACCGGATAATAGATATCCGGGGGTAGCTGGACAGATCCGCCGAGCAGCGAGAACGGGAAGCCCAAGATCGCAAAAGGCCAGACACGTCGCCACGACAGCCTTCCAGCCTTCAGGAACATGGCTGTCCCGATGGCTGCGACCAGCAGATTGAGGGCGAGCGCGGTCGTCTTCATCGCCAACGGCGCAAAGCCGACCAGCGCCATGATCGCGATGTAGCCAGACGCCCCGGCCTGGCCGACCGACGCATAGATCAGTGCGATGAGGAAGAAGGCCACCGCGAGCCAGAGACCATCCAATTCCACCTTGCCAGAACCTCATCATGGTCCGCATGCCGAGCGTGCGACAGCGCGCGCGTTCCCCGATGCTTCTTTGTCTATCACCAGAGTGGTGCGAGCAATATGTTCTGGTGGCGCCCGCAGTAGATATTGCTCGTATTGCCAAGCATTTACTGGGGTTAGTTGCCCATGGATGCTACACTTCATTACTTGCGGCACGGAGGCACAATGGGACGCTTTATTGAGGGATATGACCGAAGCCAGCCGCTTCTTTTACCTGCCTGCGTCGATGACTACGTGCCGCAGGAATCTCTCGTCCGGGTCGTCGACGCCTTCGTTGAAACCCTCGATCTCACGGCGCTTGGCTTTGAGCGCACTATCTCGGCCGCAACGGGGCGACCCGGTTATCATCCAGGCGATATGCTGCGGCTGTATATCTGGGGTTACCTGAATCAGTGGCGCTCTTCGCGCCAGTTGGAGCGCGCCTGCCAGCGCGACCTGGAGGCCATCTGGCTGATGCGGCGGATGACCCCGGACTATCGGACCATCGCAGCGTTCCGGCACGATAATCCCGAAGCGATCATCGCCACGGGCGCCGCATTCATCAGATTCTGTCGCGAGAACGGCCTTGTCACTCCCGGCAAGGTGGCGTTGGACGGGACCAAGATGCGGGTGATTGCCAGCGCGAAGAACATCGCAGGAGCAGATCGTCTGGCACGCGACATCGCTCACGCCGAAACAGAAATCGCCTACTATCTCGACCGTCTCAACATAGCGGATCAACACCCGGCGGACGCGCGAGATCAGACGGTCAATCGCGCGGCTTTTGCCGGCGCGATCGCGTCGCTCGAACGCCGCAAGCAGCGCTTGGAAAAGCGGCGGGCCGAGCTCGCTGAGCACGATACGAACGTCGTGGTCTTCGGAGAACCGGATTCAAGACCAATGGGGTATGGCCGGGCGCCGAAGTTCCCGGCCTATAATCTCCAGAGTGTCGTCGATATCGAAAGTGGCCTGATCATTCACAACGATGTCGCCAACGAAGCCAACGACAGCCAGTTGCTGCATCCAATGGCGATTGCGGCAAAGCAAGTGCTCGACGTCGACCAGCTCGAAGTGCTGGCGGACGGAGGCTACTCGAATGCGCAGGAGGTCGCGCGCTGCGAGCAAGACGGTGTACGAGTAGCGGCTCCGATCAAACGTGGTGCGATGAGCGCGCAATACTTCCGCCCTGTGCAGTTCGTCCATGACGAGGAAACCGACACGATCCGCTGCCCGGCTGGTGAAACCATGCATCCCAAGGGCAAACATACCCGAAATCGGGCGATCCGTTACAGAACGCCCGCGTGCCAGACTTGCCACATCAAGCCGCAGTGTACGCCAGGATATCAGCGCACCATTCACAGGCTCGTGGATCAGGGCGCGCTCGATCGGATGGAGCGTCGGGTTCACGAGAACCCTGATCTCATGACGATCCGGCGCTGCACGGTGGAGCATCCCTTCGGCACCATCAAGCGAATGTCTGGCGGAGGCCGCTTCCTGACCCGGGGTTTGCGGCGGGTGAAAGCCGAAGCTGCCCTCTCGGTCCTGGCATTCAACATCATCCGCGCTTCGAACGCCTTCGGGACCGGGGCGCTGATGTCGCGGGGCTAAGAACCCCGCTCGATTCAGTTCGCGTCATCGCGCCTGCACTGAATTGTCGCCGAGTTTCTGCACAGCCTGGGGGTCTCCCCGCAGAAGGGGGTGCGCCGGCAACGAAGTGCCGGCCAGGGGGAAGGCTTTCCCCCGCCAAAAATGCAGACAGTCGTGGAAACGATGGTTGCGAGCCCTGCCGGGCAAACCCGATCAACCGTCCTGATGCCGTGAGGCTGTTGGAGGCGACCGCGCCGCCATACTGCCGTCAGCCGTCGTACTGCGCGAAATTGAGATCATAGAGGAGGCTGTCGATGGTGATGCCCGTCTTTTCGCAGAACTCCAGCATCTCTACCCAGGGATTGCCGCCGGGATCGCGGGTCCCACAGCCGCACGATATATTGCTGGTAGCCATGCCCTTCGGTGATATCGCCAAGCAGGTGATGCTCCAGCAAAGTCATATGCTGACGCAGCCTGGTTTTTCCAAGGTTGAACGCGCCGACCACGTCTTCGGCCGGCAGGTCATCGACGTCCCGACGTCTCATGCGTTCGGCCAGCTTGATGGCGAATGCCCGCTCTTCGAGGGGAAGCTCCTTCAGCCTGTCGATGAAGGTGGTCAGCCCGGCGACTTCCTCGTCGAGATTCATCGAGTCGGTGACATCGAAGACCTCTCCGAACCGCTTCAGCGTTTCCGGATAGGTGGGCAGCCTGGCCTGGGTCGTGTCCGTGATCTGCGCGATGAGCTGTAGCTCCGCCCGTTTGAAACGATCTTCGTGATCGGCCTTGTATTTGCCCAGCACCTCGACCGTGTAGGTCGTCACATTGGGCTGATGGTCGATGATGTCATGGTGCTTGCCGCAAACCAGAAGCAGGTTTTCAAAGGCGCGGCGGTCTTCGTTGCTCATGTCAACGTCGAAGCGCGGCCCGCCTTTCTCGGCGGCGCAGATATGGGCGACCTTGCCCAGCATGGCGCCGCTTACGTCGACAAGCTGCTCCTGACAATCGGGGACGGCACACTGGTTTCCGCTATAGGCGAAG
Organism: Pseudochelatococcus lubricantis; assembly: GCF_011762225.1. GTDB lineage: Bacteria > Pseudomonadota > Alphaproteobacteria > Rhizobiales > Beijerinckiaceae > Pseudochelatococcus > Pseudochelatococcus lubricantis. The sequence continues at coordinate 12,606 of NZ_JAASQI010000015.1, read as the reverse complement.
AGCTTCTTTACGGTAGAGGGTGTCGGATTAAGTCTTTCGACCGTTTTCTTGGCCATGTTCGCGGAAACATCCCTCTGAAATGAACTACAATTATATTCTATTACGATGCTGTTGCCTGCCCACCTGGTGAGCGCAAGGGGCACTGAGGAACAGCCTCGCATCGTAAATCCGTAAACCCGCAGAGCTGGAGAACCGGGTTTCAGCAAACCCGGAAAGCCGCCCTAGAGGTCGCTGACGTGGTTCTCGATCTGCGCCGCGAGCTTGACCAGCCTCTGGTCGCGCAGGATGCCGACGAAATCGGCGGCCGACACGCGCGTCCGGCTGAGATTGCTGCGCGCATTCGCCAGCGAGGCGAGCAGCATATCGGGAGCCTGCTCGTAGAGGCTGACGAGAAAGGCGTCCGGCGATTGCCGCGCCAGACCATGCTTCCTCAACTCGGCGACGGGGAAGTCACGCAGGTTCCAGGTGACGATCATCGACGCGCCAGCCTCGATCGCCGCCGCCGCGACGTGGCGGTCATCGGGATCCGGCAGGCTCACGGTGTGGATATGCCGATCATAGCCGGTAATGGTCGCCTCCGGCACGGCGACGTTCATGAGCTGCTTGGTGGCTTGCAGGTGCTCGGGCGGAAGACCCGGCGTATTGGCCAGTAGGTTGCGTATCCACTCGTCATGGATCGCCTCCGTCCAGTGCGCATCGACCAGACCGTCGACCGCCGCCTGCACAACGACATTCCTCAGATGGAAGGGGTAGAGGATGCAGGCATCGTAGATGGCGACGGCGGACTTAAACGCCATAGCGAAGATGGAGATCCTCGGCGTCGGCGGCGAGGTCCTGCATGGCCTTGCGCCGGACGTCGAGCTTGGCCTTCAGCGTCAGCACGTCCTTGAGCGAGGCGCGGCGGTGTTTGCCGACATAACGGAAGGGCAGATCGCCCCGGTCCATGCGCAGCACGACGAGCGGGCGCGAGATGCCGAGGATTTCGGACGCCTCGGTGGGGCTCAGCTCCTGATCCTCGGAAAGAACCGCCACGCGCTCGCCGCTGAGCAGGTGCGTGATCAGGGCCTCGACGGCGCTCGCCGCCGCGGGCGGCAGGGCCAGGGTCTCATCGTGACCGTCGCGGCGCCGGACGCGCAGCTCGACGCGGTCGCCCTCTGCCAGCTTGGGCAGAGGCGAGACCTTCTTGCGGTCGCGGTCCGAGAGACCGGCGAATTTGACGACTTGGCTGGCCATGATGGGTTCTCCTGACCAGCCAATATAGTCGTTGCGGGCTCCAACTGCAATAACTGAAACCCCCTGATGGTGTCGGTTACGCCGCAAGAGGCAGCTCCTCCTGCTCGTTGGCGGCCGCCGATTGGAGGAAACGCGCCAGCGCCGCCTTCCGGGAATCCCGGTCGAGGGCATAGGCGGTCTGCTTGAAGGCGACGCCATCGAGAAGGCCCTTGATGTAGCCGGAGATGGTGTCTGCGGCCATGATGAGCGCAGTGTCGAGGCTATGGATGTATTTGCTCGTCACTGACCCCTTGGAGTGGCCGACCAGCGCCGCGATTGTGACCTCGGTGAAGCCGAGATCGTTGCCGATGCTGGCGAAGCTGTGGCGCAGGACGTGCGGCGTGACATCGGCTAGCGGCGTGTCCTTGAAGATCTGCTCCCAGTGGTTCGGGAAGCTGCCGAAGGCGTTGTCCTCGCCCTGGCCGGGGAAGACATAGGTGCCGGTCAGGTCCTTGCAGCGTTCCTCGAGATATTCGACGACGGGAAGCCCGATGGGGCGGACGGAAGCGCCTTCCTTGCTGTCGACGAGGCGCAGGCAACTGCCCGCCGCGTCCACCTCGGTCCGCATGAGCCGGATCATCTCGGTGCGGCGGCAGCCGGTCATGGCGATCTGGCGGATGATGTCGACCGTCATCGCGTATTTCTCGGTCTCGGCCGCGTTTCGCAGAATGTCGCCCAGGATGTGATACTCCGCCTCCGTCAGACGGCGGTTGCGCACATTGTCCTTCGGCTTCTTCAAGCCGTGGGCGGGATTGCGGTCGATGATGCCGGCCTCGACGGCATAGGTGAGGATGCCGCCGAGCAGGCCGACAGTGCGGGTCGCCGTGCCCGCGCCGCCGCGCACGATGGCCTTGCCGCGCAGCTTCTTCGTCTTGACAGAGACTCGCGTCTTGCCGGCCATGATGTCCTTGAGGACTTTGTTGATGTCGGCCTTGACGAGATCCTTCACCCGCCGCGTGCCGATCAGCGGGATGATGTGCCGCTCAATGCGGCCGGCGTCGGTGACGATGGTCGACGGCTTCTTGGGGCGACCGCCCTTGCCGAGGATCAGTCCCGCATTCAGGTCGGCGACATAGAGGGCGCACAGCTCCTTGACGGTGATGGCCTGATGGTCGAGCTGGCGTTCCTCGGACGGGTTCTCGCCCTTGGCGACGCGACCAAGCTGAACCTTAGCCTCCTGCCGGGCGGTCTCTGCCGTCCAGATACCGTGCAGGCCGATCGTGAAGCGTCGCGTCCGGCCGGCGGCGCGATACTGGATGAGGTAGCTACGCTTGCCCGAGGTGAAAACGCGAAGGCCGAAGCCGGGCAGCTCGTCATCCCAGATGAAGTAGTCCTTTTCACGGACGTCGGCGGCGTCCACTATGCGCTTGGTCAGTTTTGCCATGTGGCTTCTCCTCTGCTGGAGAGGGGCTGTTTCCGCGGAAGCACCACGGAAGCAGCCGGATGAAGATCGGAGCGAAATTTTGGATAGACATTTCGGCGTAGAAAACCCCATAGTCCAGTGGTTTCAATGGGTTATCGTAGCCTAGCGTGCTCTATCGTGCATTTCGGATAGGCAGCCTAAATTGCTCCGAAGGCAAAGGTCACACGTTCGAATCGTGTCGGGTGCGCCATTTGCGAACAAAACTGGGCACTCCTGCGGGAGTGGCCCCGCCTCCCATGACAAGACGCTCCAGAACGGTCCGGCGACCGTGGATGTGGATTTCCCGGTCATCGACTTCCACCCCGTCGATGACGGCGCGCAGCCAGGCGCGGCGGAAGGGCGTGTCGCCCGACAGCACGTTGTCGCGCATGGTGCCGACGAAGGAAGCGATCTTTTCTTCCGTGATCCGCGCTTCCGGGCGCATTTCCGCGACGGCGCGGTCGAACGCGGCCTGCGCAATGTCGCGTTCGGTTTTCACCGCCGCGATGCGGTCTTTCAGCGTCGGGTCGTTCGGATCGGCGATGCCGTTCTCGATGGCCTGATAGAGCCGCGTCAGCCGCCCTTCCGCCTCTGACAGCTTGCCCCGCAGCGCCGTCAGGCGGTTGCCGTAGTCCTCATCCCTCTTCGTCTGGCGATCCATCAGGCCGCGCAGCATGTCCGCCACGCGGTCGGGCATCAGCAGCTCGTCGGAGACGCGGTCCATGACCGCATTGTCGAGCCGGTCCATCGGCACCGAGCGGCCGGCGCAGGCGGTCTTGCCCTTCTGCGCTGCCGCCGCACAGACATAGTAGCGGTAGCGCCCCGACTTGCCCGTGCGGATGGTCATGCCCCCGCCGCAACTGGCGCAGGTGGCGATGCCGGTCAGCAGGATCGGCCCGGTGACGACGCGCGGCGGCAAAACCTTGGGATTGCGCTCCCTCATCTGCGCCTGGAGCGCGTCGAAGACGGCCGGGTCGATGATCGGATCGACCGGCACGATGATGTGCTCGGAGACGGGCTTGGGCTTCCGGGTCTTCGAGTCCATGCGGTTGAAGACAGCCTCGCCCTTGTAGACCGTGTTCGAGATCAGATTGTAAAGCGGGCCGATGCCCCACCGCGCGCCGCCGCGGGTGCGATAGCCGCGCTCGTTCAGCCAGCACACCGCCGCCTTGACGCCCATCGGCCCCGTGGTGCCGTCCCCTTCCGTCAGCAGCCGGAACATCAGGCGCACGGTCTCGGCCTCGACCGGGTCGATGGCGAGCTTCTTCTTGAAGCGCGCGCCGCGCTGCCCGACCACGACCGTGGTATAGCCGAAGGGCGGAGCCGCGCCGTTCCAGAAGCCCTGCCGGGCATTCTCGTTCATCGAGCGGCTGACATGCTTGCGAATCTCGTTCGACTGATACTCGTCGAACAGCGCGAAGACCTGACGCACCATGACGCCGACAGGATCGTCGCCGACATCCTGCGTCATCGACACGAGCCGCACGCCCGCCTTGGCGAGACGCCGGACGTGCATTTCCTGAAGGAAGGCGTCGCGCATGAAGCGGCTCAGGGAATGGACGACCACCACGTCGAACGGCGGCGCGCCGTTCGTCGCCAGATCGAGCAGGCGCTGCAATTCCGGGCGGTTGTCCGTGGTGCCGGACAGGCCCGCATCGACAAACTCGTTGACGACCTCCCAGCCCCGCGCCTTGCAGAAGGCGGTGGCCTGGCGGCGCTGATCGGGAATCGACAGATCGCTTTCGGCCTGACGGCCCGTGGACACGCGCATGTAGAGCGCAGCGCGTGAGGCGACGGGCTGTTCGGCAGGTGCGGTTTTCATTGTCTGGCCCCCCGGCGTTTCGGAATTTCCTCAAGTTCACCATGCATTTGCGGCGGTTCCGAGTCGGCTGAGAACAAATCGCGCAGCGCCTGTCCGAGAAAGGCTTCGATGGCGTCGAGTTCGGCATTCGAGACCGGCAGGCCGGCAAGATCGTCCGTCACCACGAAGTCGAACGACTTGGCGGGCGAAGGCATGCCGGTCCTGGGATCGACGGTTTCCATGCCACCGTGATCGCACCAACCGCACCACCCCGTATTGCGCACAAACTGGTCAGGATGGCTGCGCTGGCCTGTCCGGCCATGCCTCGCTCCTGCCTTGCGGTTTCATTGACACCGGCGTTCTGGCGGACCGCGCCAAACCCGCAATGGCCTGCCCGCTCCTTCGCCTCCGGCTCCCGTGTTGACCATTCCCCTTGCGGTGCGCGCCCGGCTTCTTCGGCCCGCCCTGTCACGCGGCATCAACCGCAACAGACAGGAGGATGCCATGACCTACAAGACCAACCAGCTCCGCAATTCGATCCAGCACGGCGACTGCATCGAGGTGATGCGGCAGATGCCGGCCCGCTCCGTCGATTTCATCCTGACGGACCCGCCCTATCTCGTCCGCTACAAGTCGCGCGACGGGCGCTCGATCGCCAACGACGACAATGCCGACTGGCTGGAGCCGGCATCGCGCGCGATGTTCCGCGTCCTGAAGAACGACAGCCTGTGCGTGAGCTTCTACGGCTGGACCCAGACAGACCGCTTCATGAGCGCCTGGCGCGCGGCGGGATTCCGCATCGTCGGCCATATCGTCTTCCGCAAACGCTATGCCTCGCGGGCGCGGTTCGTCAGCTACACGCACGAATCCGCTTACGTGCTGGCCAAGGGCCGCCCGGTGCTGCCGGCGAACCCGCCGGCCGATGTGATCGATTTCCCCTACAGCGGCAACCGGCTCCATCCGACGCAGAAGCCGGTGGCGGCGCTGAAGCCCCTGATCGAGGCATTCTGCCCCGAGGGCGGGCTGGTGCTGGACCCGTTCTGCGGCTCCGGCTCGACCCTGGTCGCGGCCAGTGAGGCAAACTGCGACTATCTCGGGATCGAGCTGGACCCCGCCTATCACGGGATCGCAGCCCGGAGGCTGGCGGCATGACGCCGCCGCCTTTGGCCGAGGATCGCTCAGGATGCGTTCTGGCCCTGACCGGGCCCGAACCACCCCCTGAAGGCAATACTGCACTCTCCGGCCCGCAATCGGGCAGGAATCGGCATCGACGGAGAAGCCGCTGCCCTATGCCGGCAGGACCGGCGGCAGGCCGGCGAGCGGCTTTGTTTCCATATAGCTGCGGAATATCCCGTCCATGCAGCGCATGGCCCATTGCTGGACCCCCATGCGCTGGCTTTCCACCCTCGCATGGTAGTCCTTCGCCTTGGAATAATATCCCTTGCTCTGATTCAGTGACTCCGGTGTCGCCCCTGGATTTCCAAGGCTTCCCGGCCAGCGATGGCGGTGATGCGCGGCCATGAGCGGCGAGAGCAGCCGCACGATGAGGCCGACGCACATCCGTGCCCGCTGCGAGACGACCACATCGACCGCGACATAGCCTTCCCTCTCAAGCTGGCGGAGATAGCGTTGCACGGTGCGCCGGCAACGGCCGAGCGCTTTTGCGAGGTAAGTGACTGTCACCGGCAGCGCCCTGTCGTCGCGGTGCGCTCGGTAGGTCAGCTCGGCGAGCTTGCGGGCGCAGCGCCGCGCGCCGTCGCTCAGGTTCGGATCGTCCTCGATGCGCGCGGCCAGCTCGGGCACATAGGCCCGGCTGTCGCGCGGCGCGGGCTTGCGCGGCCGCTCCGTCTGCGCATAGCGATGGCAGGTGTTGAGCGAGCGTCTGCCCCGTTCGGTGCGCGGCACCGGCACGGGCTCCCGCTCCGATGACGCCGGCCCGCCCTGGCTGGCGATCCGGTTCTTGAGACGCGCCGCCGATTCGATGAAGGCGGCTTGCGGATCAGTTTGCATAGTCACTGGTTTCCTCCCTTTGGCATGGAGAAAACCCGCAGAAACTCAGGGTGCACAAATCCGTCGCAAAATATGCTTGCGATGTTTTTAGCAATTTGAGATATTCGGATTGTCACATCACGAATATCAAGATTTGAAACACCCGCTTCGGCGGGTTTTCTTTTTGTTAGTTCACTAAATCCTCATAATAAATCAGGCATGATTTCACGCGGCCCGAAACGGACCAATGCGAATTGTCCGCAATGTCCGGCGCTATAGCAAGTCAGTTCTGTCCGGCAAGGGTTTCCGCGCCTTTCAGCGCAATGCGAAACATGCGGCAGCGGCCCGTTGCCGCCGCCATCGGCGAATCGCCCGATGGCTAGGCGCGGCCGGCATCCTCTTCCAGCTCGGCCGTGCGCCGCTCGATAAAGGCGCGAACCTCATCGACCATCTTGCGCTTCGTCATGGCGCAGGCGGTCTTGAACCGCGTGTGGGTCGGCTCCGACAGGTCGATCGTCAGCCGCACGACGGAGCCGGAAATCCGTGTTTCCGTGTCCACGGATTTCCGGGGTTCAGGCTTTGCGGCGATCTGTGAATCCGTATCGGCGGATTTCTGTGAAGGCGGGTTTCCGTGTTCACGGGATTCCGCCTTTGCGGGAATACGGGTTCCCGCATCGCCGTGTTCACGGCTTTCCGCATTGGCGGCTTTCCGTGTTTCCGTGTTCACGGAAGGGGAAGCCCTGCCGGTTTCCTCGAAAGCGGCGATCTGCTCAGGCGTCGGTTGCCTGACGGGCTTTTTCAGGTCCGCGAATGTTTTCGTGCTCGCCATAACGCAACAACTCCTTCACCAGCTTGTCCATGTCCTTTGCAGCCTCGCTTTTTGCCGCCCACTCGAAGATCGTCCGGCCCGCCGTCAGCGCCTCGGCGAAGACGACGCGGTTCTGGATCTCCGTGCGGAGGATCTGAATGCCGGCGTCGGCGGCGTAGGCTTTGGCCTCGCGGCCGATCACCGTGTTTGCCTGTTTCCGTGAAACCAGAAACACGGCTTCGAGCTGTTCCTTCAGCGCCCGGCCGTTGTTGACGGCCTCGATCGTTTCGGCCGCTGCCCACAGGGAGGGGCCGCCCGGCTCGATCGGAATGACGACGAGGTCGGAGGCGATGACGACCGAATGCGCGATATCCTTGCCGCGCGCCGGGCCGTCGATGATGGTGTGCGTATAGTCGGCAGCCATCGCCATCGCGTCGCGCGCCATCTTCGGACGCGGCAGCGAGGCGACGACGAAGGGTGTCGTCTCGCGCAAGCTGGCCCATTGCGCGGAGGTCTGTTGCGGATCGGCGTCGATCAGCAGGACCTTATGGCCGGAGCGGGCGAGACGGGCGGCCGTATTGACCGCGAGAGTAGTTTTTCCGACGCCGCCTTTTTGATTGAGGAATGAAATAATCATGCCGGTATTCTACGGCGTGGATGCGAAAACACGGAAACAAAGAAACAAAACTATCCACATCGCGAGAATTGTCATAATTTCGCGTGTGGAAAACCATCGATCCGCAGACATATTTCGATCTATAGTTGCGGCGAAGGGTGGCGCTGACCATGCAGAGCAGCGCAACGCTGTTGCATGTTCAAGATCATGAAGGTCGAGACGAGTTACACGCAGGACATCGACTCGCCGAGCTACGAGGCCGATATGCTGGACCCCTCCAACTATCAGCCGCATATCCTCTACCTGTCGAAGATCGACGCGCGCTATTGGTGGCATTCCGAGCGCCGCGCCGCGCTTGCCTTCACCACCTTGCGCGAAGCTACGGCGATCGTTGCTGCTTACCGCGCGCACAGCGGCGACCGTCATTCCCGCATCCAGGTCATCGAGACGGGAGAGAAGAAAGCAATGCCGATGACAGAGGACGACTTGCCCGAGGAGGAATGGACAGGACGGCCGCAGGACGATCCGCGCTACGTCGCAGCGGCGAAGGCAGCCCGCGAGGCGTATCTGGCCGCGCATCCGCCTGTCGATTGCTGGATCGATTCGGTTCAGACGATCGACCTCTATCTGGAAGGCCGGCACCGCGCCCGCGTCTTTCCGCGCAAGGCATGGGCCGACATCTTCGATGAAAACGGCAACACGACAGCTACCGTCACCTATCTGCGATCTGAGACGGCATTCGGTGCTGTCGAAGGCCACCTTCGCGTCGGACGTATTGCCGAGGTGCGCGACGACAGCAACGAGGGCGGCGGAGAGATCAGCCGTTTCCTTCGCAAACAAGCGGAGAAAGATGCCGCGAATTTCCGTTCAGCCTGTCCGCCTCCTGATGAGGCCTCCCACTATTTGCAGGAGGCCATCCGCGCCTCGAAGTCTTTCGGCGGCGAAGAAATTCCGGCGGCGCGCAAATGGCGCGACATGATCGGCAACGCCCTGGACGCGATCGCCGCCAACGACCGCGCTGCCGCCCACGGCATCGTGCTCACGGCGCTATCCGGCATGGACGAGGATGCCCTCCTTGATTGGCAGATGGCCTGGGTTGACTGCGCCCGCGCCGCCGAGGCGCTGCGCAGGGATTTGGAGAAGGCAGGCGGCGAAAGTCGGGGCTAGAAGCCCCGCGCTCCCGCCGTCATCGCCAGCGCCCGCGAGATATTCTCGATGCTGGCGAGGCCGTTGCGGCGCTCCGGCGTGCCGGTGGCGGTGCGGGCGAGAGCCTGCGACGCCTGCCGGAACAGGGCGTGCAGTTCCGTCTCGGTGCGCTGTTGCAGTTCGGCGATGGTCAGTAAGCGGTTCATGAGTTCCTCCACTCTGTTGCGACCGGCTTGATTGCCGGCCTTGTGAATGCCCCCGGCGTCGGGATGGACGGCGCGCATGCGAAAAAACCGAGGGGAATCGCCCGCCTGCAACCCTTGTGGTGAAGGCAGGGGATACGGGGCTTTTCGCTTGCGCGGGGAACGGACAGGCCGGCGCACATTCACATCAGGTCCGGCAGGAAAGGCAGGTCGTGAACACGGGTTCGGAAGGGACTCGGGGAGCGATTGCTGATCTTCGCTGAACAGGACAGGGCAGCGGCAGGGAACGGGCGCGACCGCGTTGCGGCCAGGCTCGCAGGCTTCGCCCGGAACCGGCCACGGGCCGTTTCCGCCATCCGGTTTTGATCCTTCGCGCGAAGAGTAGCGGTGCCGGCTTTGCCGGCGCTTCGACACGCGGGCCGGTGCCCGCCGTCTGAAGACGGGGGCTTGCAGCCCCCCTTCGTCAAGGACTGGACGCGAGCGCAGCGCGCCGGGTTTCCCCAATATTCCGCGCCGTTGGCGCAGAATCCCGGGTGATCCCCCTCCCGGCGCACTGGTCCTTGTCGATCTCCCCCCGCTCATTGGCGCGGGCCTAGTCCGGTTGCATGCGCAACCGAAAAACTAGGAGAAAACCAATGAAATCTGATATTTACCAGAGAGTTACCGACCAGATCGTTGCCGATCTTGAGAAGGGAGTCCGGCCTTGGCACAAGCCTTGGAACGCAGGCCGCGCCGCCGGACGCATCACCCGACCCTTACGGGCGAACGGCGTCCCTTACCGTGGTATCAACGTCCTGATGCTTTGGGCGGCGGCAACCGCCAGCGGCTTTACCGCCCCGCTGTGGCTGACCTACAAGCAGGCGCAGGAATTGGGCGGGCAGGTGCGGAAGGGCGAGAAGGGGAGCCTTGTCGTCTATGCCAACACCATCACCAGAACGGAGCAGGACGAGGCGAGCGGCGAGGATTTGGAGCGGGAAATTCCTTTCATGAAGGGATACACCGTCTTCAACGCCGAACAGGTGGACGGACTGCCCGCGCATTTCTATGCCGTGCAGGCCCCGGCGCTCGACCCCGTGCAGCGCATCGACCGGGCGGAGGCTTTCTTTGCCGCCACCGGCGCGGAGATCAGGGAAGGCGGCGACCGTGCCTATTACACCGCCGCCGGCGACTATGTGCAGATGCCGCCCTTTGTCGCCTTCGCGCAGCCGGAAGGATTTTACGCCACCTTGGCCCATGAGCTGACTCACTGGACGAAGGCCCCGCAGCGCCTCGGCCGCGACCTTGGCCGCAAGCGTTGGGGAGACGAAGGCTATGCGATGGAGGAACTCGTCGCCGAGCTGGGCGCGGCGTTCGTTTGCGCCGATCTGGCGCTGACGCCGGAACCGCGCGCCGAGCACGCCGCCTATATCGGCTCATGGCTGAAGGCGCTGAAGGACGACAGGCGCGCCATCTTCACCGCCGCCGCCCATGCGCAGTGCGCCGCTGATTACCTCATCGGCTTGCAGCCAAAGGAGCAGGAGGAAGGGGAAAGGGCGGCCGCATAGGCCGCCCGCCAGGGCAGAAAAATCGCGCCGCCGGGCATCCCGGCGGCGTTTCCGCTTGCGGCGACCGACGAAAAATTGCCGCCCGGCATCGGGCCGGGCGGCGGCGCGCTACGCGCGGGCAGGCAGCACTTGCAAAATATTGCAAAAATGGTATATTCTAGTAATGGAGTGGTCAGTCGAGTTTTTGGATGCGGATGTAAGGGCGGAGCTTTCCGCCATGCCGCGCGACATCCGGGCGAGCTTCGAGCGAATCGTCGGGCTGATCCAGTCTCATGGCCTGGAAAGGATGCGAGAACCCTACATCAAGCATCTCGAAGGGCCGCTTTGGGAAATGCGCATGAAGGGCAAGGATGGCATTGCCCGCGCCGCCTATGTCACGGCAACCGGTCGCCGGGTGGTTGTCGTCAGGGTATTCCCGAAGAAGACCCAGAAGACGCCCCGGCGCGAAATCGAGCTGGCCCTGAAACGGGCGAAGGAGGTTCTATGAGCCGCAAGTTCATCCCGGTCGAGGAGGCTTTCGCCGAATGGCGGAAAGACCCCGAATACATGGCCGAATACGACGCGCTGGAGGAGGAGTTCGCGCTTGCCTCCGCGCTGATCCGCGCGCGCGGCGAAGCCGACATGACGCAGGAGGAAGTGGCGAAGGCCATGGGCACGACCCAGGCCGTTGTCGCCCGGCTTGAAAGCGGGCGCACCATGCCTTCGACCCGGACGCTGCAACGCTTCGCCAAGGCCACGAAGTCCCGGCTGCGCATCAGCTTCGAGCCGGATACGTCCGACTCCGCTCCGGCGGGCCGATAGTCCCGATGGCTGAACCGGAAGACGATGACCCCATACGCGGCAGCGGCAACGTCTTCCGTGACTTCGACAGCACAAACGCCGAAGCGCTGATGTCCACCGATAGCCCCACCGTCATCACGTTGTCGCCGGACGACCAGAAGCGCCTTATCGAGCAGGTTACGGCTCCGCCGGAGCCGACCGATGGCCTCAAGCGCGCCGCCAAGGCTCACGCCGCGTTGATCCGTCCGCCGCAAGGTTCGGATAACGGGAGCCTATGAGGCCGGCTTTATGTCAACCGTCAATTGACGTTTGACGAATAAAACCGCCCCCTGATACGCTGACCGGAGAATCAGCATGGAGGCTCCCGCCCGTGGCTCCCGCGAAAAAGATCAGGATGGCGTCCCCGGCTCATCCCGGCAGCTTCGTCCGGGCCGAGGTCGTCGAGGCCCACGGTCTTTCCGTCACCGACGCGGCGAAAGCCCTGGGCATCACGAGGGCGGCTTTGTCGGCCTTCATCAACGAACACACCGCGCTATCGCCGGACATGGCGCTGCGCATCGAGAAGGCGTTCGGCGTGTCGATGGATACGCTCATGCGCATGCAGAACAGTTACGACATCGCGCAGGCCCGCCAGCGCGAACACGAAATCAAGGTGCCGCCGTTCCGAGGCCGGTCGGCAGGCCAGGGGGAGTTGTGAGGGCAACATGAGCGCCACAGCCGCGCAATCCACTCCGCTGACCGAAAAAGCTGCCCTCATGGACCTCGTGGCATGGGCGGAGAAGCGCCCCGCGTGGCAGAGAGATGCCCTCCGTCGGCTGGTCACAGGTGAAACGCTTGACGATCTGGCGATTGCGGAACTTACGGAGCTTTGCCTCGATCCCACGCGCAGCCATACGCCGATTTCGCAATCGCATATCGTGGCCGAAACCAGCGCAGCAGAGCCGATTTCACTAGGTCGTAGTGAGGAATTAACAAAGGGGATTCCCAACTTCGGGAGATCGTGATTCAAGGCTACATTTTGGAGCTCAGCCAGATGAACGATCAG
>NZ_JAASQI010000014.1 GCF_011762225.1 Pseudochelatococcus lubricantis | reverse complement strand
ATGATCCGGCTCCCGGTCCGTGAATCCGGTTCGCGTTTCCTGGAGCGAGTTCATGAAACCTCGCCCCGGTTCGCGAAACCTGGCACCCCGACAGATGTTGTTCACATCCTGAATATCCTCAATAGAGTTATATATTCTGTTAGAGTCTAAGTTAAGGGGGCGATTTTCGTTGTCGCTATATCGACTTAAGCCCTGTTTTGGTTCCTGATGGCACGAGTGTCCGGTTCCTGATAGCACGAAGGAATTCACAGGTTGTCCACAGGGCGCCTGTTGAAAAGTCAGATGCGCCTGACCGCCCCTCTCCGTATCCAGAGCCAGCGTGTAGCCAGGCAGCGGCTGGCGCCGCACGATGTCGCGCAGTTCGAAAGCGAAACGCTTGTGCGGCGACAGACTGCCGGACTTCTGGTGCAGGTGATCGAGATCGAAGCGCCAACCCGCGGGCTGACGCCCGGCATGCTTGCGCACCAGCCGGTAGAGCCAGCGGTCGAGGCCACCGGTGAGACCGAAATAGGCCCGGTTTATGGTCAGGACGAGCGCATCCTCGATGACCGCCTGATAGAGCCAGTCCGGGATGACCATTTCCACCCCGTTCGGCCTGCCGCCGCGGCCCGTGCGTTCCTTCCATTCGTTGATCCAGGAGAACCGGTGCCGCCGTCCCTCGGCCGGCTGGCGGATCGAGGTGGACACCGTTGTCGACTGCAGCCGGTCGAGGGCCGCCTTGAGGCGCTGGTAATCCCTGACGGAAGTGCCGCGGCCGATGAACCTGAGGATTTCGTAGGGCGTCGCCGCCATCAACCGCGAGGTGGGGATGCCGGCGTCGCGGGCCTCGACGAGCTGGCTCGCGGCCCAGATCAGGATATCGGCGTCCCAGATGGTGGCCATGCCGTAATCGGGCACGGCCTCGACCCGGATCGACACCGGGCCGGCGCGGAAGTCGATCGGCGTGGTGCGATGGGATTTGGACAGGGAGAAGAAGGGGTAGGTCATCAGATCCTGCACGTCACGCGGAGCCGCATCGGTCGAAAGCGCCCTGAACGGATCGAGGCGGGCGCGCTCCGACCCCGGGCCTTGCCGCCCGGGGTCGGAGAACCTGCGCCGGTTATCGGGCATGACGGCTCGCGCGGGCGGGAAAGGCGATCGGGTGGCGCTTGGCCGGCAGCACGGCGCCGCGGGGATCCGAGGTCGAGGTGACGGCGCCGCGGGCCGCCCATGCCTCCAGTTCGTCGATCGCGTAGACGACGCGTCCGCCCAGTTTGTGAAAGGTTGGACCCGTGCCGTAGGTGCGGTGCTTTTCGAGGGTGCGGGCGGAGAGGCTCAGGAATTCCGCGGCGTCCTTGGTGCGCAGGAAGCGCGGCGGGATAACGGCGAGATTGGGTTGCATGGCTGTGGCCTTCGTCGGGTTTGTTGACGCCGCTGGGGTCCAGCGGCCGACGAAGGTGACATTGGCGAAGCGGAGCCGGTGAGTTGCAGTGGGAATTTGGGGGAAGCCAAAATTCCACAACCGCGATCGCCAGGCGGCAGGCTATGGTCGTCGGCGATGACGAAGCAGTTTGCGATAGCCGCCGGCGATCAGGCGCCGGCCATTCGTGAGGAGGTCCATGACGGCATGACGCGCCGAGGCAGCCTGCCATTCATCGCGGGTGAGCTTTCCCGTCCGGAAGATCACCTCCGCGATCTCCTGCTGCGTCGCCCCTGCTCGATGGCCGTCGATTGCCTGCAGCATGCGACGGGCGCGCGCCCGTTGCTGCCGGGTGAGGCGCGTATCGGGAGGAACCTTGCGGCCATGCAGGGAGGCGAGGAGCCGTGTGACGGCTTCGACGCGATCGAGGCCTTCGTGCCCGAGAGAGACGGCGGCAACAAGGGGCTGATCGGTACTCACGCCCGGCGGCAGCACGACATGAAGGCGCTGACCGTTGCCGAGATCATGCAGATGGTGAAGCCCATCCGCGGCAGCGCGGACCGGAAGATCGGCGAACGCCGATGCCGGGATGGTATCGAGGAGAGGGACGCGAGGGGCCGGAGCAAGAACAACGGAACCCGTGTCCTCTTCAGGGAGCCAGAAAACCTCCGTCTCGTTGGCGGGAAGATGCGGATCGACAGGGAAAGCAGAGACCCCACTGTTGGCTCACGCGCCGGATCAGCATATCCACCGGAATTGTCGTCCGGTCGAACCCGACGTAGTCGTGCTGGTAATCCTCATTTCGCCGCAACCATTCCCAGCCGACATCGGGAGACGACAGATGATCGATGTAGTCGTAGTTCGGCGACGATCGCCAACCGGATGTGTCAGGCAGCATGGCAATTCCTCCAGCCGTTTACGTCACGCAGTTGGAGCAGGCCCGGGCGAAATGGCTGTCTGCTCGATAGCCGATCCACTCAGTCCGTCGGGTTGCGCATGATCATGCCCGAACGGGGCTTCTGCGCAGCGAAAAGCGCCGACAGCCTTTCGCCGTGCTCTAGGATTGCGATTCGGCAGGGTGAGAGGAAGTCCCCGATCAGGCAACGGGCGTTGCCGTTAAGGCAACACGGCGTTAGTGACGTTTGCCCTCCTGGACGAGCAGGCGATAGCCGTGTGTGGTCATCCAGCGCGCCCGGGCGAGATGGCTGTCGTGGACGCGGCGTGCGCGCTCCGGCTCGCGTTCGGGGTCCAGGCCAAAGAGTATGGAGACCGCCTCGCGCCAATCCGCCCCGTCCGTCGCCGCGTCCAACAAGCGCAGATAGAGCTTCATATGCGTGCGGTCATAGGCCGTGAGCGTCTCACTCTCCGGCGGCTCATCCAGAAAGGTCATGGTGGTCAACGCTACCCCCCAGCAACGGTAACTTTCTTCTAACTCCAAACACGGTCCATGTCTTGCGGAGTCTTGCCGACTCGTTGTTCAGGATGTGACATCCCGATCAGAAAGCAACAATGCGCCGACGTCGATCAACGGTCGTTGGCTCTGTCATGCACCACAAGAACGCCGATACCCTGCTCGGAGTTCAGAAAAACGACGCCGTTATTCTCGAAGGCCTTGCGCACCTGGTGACGCGTCGTCTCGTACACCACGAGATCGTTTTCGGACTCGAGGCGTTTCAGGGCGGTCAGCGATACCCGGGCCTTCTCGGCAAGCGTCTCCTGGGTCCAGCCAAGCAACGCGCGCGCGGCCCGCGATTGGCGAGCGGTGATCATATCGACCACCTCCCACCGGGACGCCTGCGAATGCCAGAACTACGGCTATAATAGTTGCTCTTGCCGCGTAATGCCAGCCGAAATGATGTTCATTGGCAGGAAGATCACGAATTGACTGTAAGACTGATTCGGCTGCCCGTGCACCAGCGCGCGTTGGCCGAGCCGCTGCGGGCAGCACCGCGGGCGAGGATGACCTCATTAAGGAGATCATCGAGATCGCGGAAGAAACCTGCGAGACGCTCTTCCGGCGCCATGCGCAACCTGACTGAGAAGAAGTCCGGCTGACGGCGATGCTCCGCCCGGCGGCACGGGCGGAGCATTGTGGGTGCTGGCTCAGTCGCCGTTTCGCCGACCGTTGGGACGGGACCAGATCAGGCTGTAGCTCTCACCGTCCTCGTCGTCGAAGAGGTTGGCGAAGATGGGGCCGGTGAACGACGGATCGTCGAGCTTGAGCCCGAGGTAGTCGCGGCCCTCGCTGGAGCGCTTGGACCAGGCGGCGCCGATCTCAGTGTTATGCGGTGCACCGCATAACGTCGATTATGCGTAGCGCGGGGTTATGCGGAGTCTTTTGCTAGCAGCTCCGATTTTTCGGGGCTTTTGTTGTTGTATCGCTCCGCATAATCGGCGCAGTCTACCAATATCCAGCGGCTGGGGGCGTTCTCGCCGGTGGCGCGCAGGTCGGGGACGATGCGCGCGCCCTTAGCCTGGGCTCTGAGGATGACGATGTCACTGGTGAATTCGTTCGAGCCGGTCTTCTTGGAGGTGTCGATGGTCGCCATTGTAAGTCTGCGTTTTCCGTTCCCGAGCTCGCACCATTGCGGCCCCGATGGCGATCGGTTGGCAGGAGGTGCTCGGCGTCAGCCACGTCGACTTGGTAGGGCCTGACGACGGCGTCTGAGGAGCGCTCCCGCGAGGATCATGTTTCTCGTCAACGCTGGCGGCGTCATTGACTACAGCCGCACATTGCGGGAAGATTACTTCAGCCGCAACAAAGGGAGGATCACAATGGCTCAGAATTCATCTGGTGAGTTAGAAGCCGCCCTGCCCACGCTCATAGAGAAGCTTAAGGCAATGCAAGAGTCGCTGAATGACGATGAAAAGCGAGTATTTTCCGACATTATTCGTTCGGCTGCAAAACATAGCGAAGTAATAAAGGCAGCAGGAGAGGGAGCATTGGAAAAAATACGTTATATGAAACCCATGTCGGTCCACGCGACTGACGCTGTGAGAGAGCATTTAATTGGCCTTCCGAAGTCTCTTGATCTTTCTTCGGAATAATAACCACTATTTATTTCTAAGCAGTGAGATTGTAGCTATGCTTTCTTCACGCATTTTACAACTCTCCGAGTCACTCAATGAGCCCGAGCGAGACAATTTGAAGCTGCTGCTAGGAATGGCTGCGGGGCAGCTTATTCCGAGCGATGCCGAGGAGGTCGATTCCGCCCGGTTTGAGGCATACAAGACAGTTGCCAGTTGTCTTGCGCGCCTACAGCCTCATCGGGATCGAGTGCCCAAGAACGGAATCGCTTGGCGAGGACGGCCATCGTTTCTCGATCACGCGATGTTGAATAGTTTAAGGGAAGAAGCCACAAGAGAACGTCAGAGTGCGCTTCGTCACGATGAGCACTTTCTGGGTTGTGGTGGCATCCTCGCAAATGAGCTCGCAAGCTCGACAGATCTTCTCTCGCTAGTGGAAGGTGTAGCCGGATCAGTTGCTGCGACGGGTACCGCCAGCTACATCTATTACGACGAACCTGGACAGAACATCTGTCCACATATCGATACGGGGATTTTTTCTGTCAATGCATTATTCATGTTGCGGCATGACTTCGTGGACCGTCCCCTGTCGTCGCTGCAACTGTACCCGGTCGACGCACCGCGGGAGACTTTGCAACTAGAGCCGGGAGAACTCATCGTGTTCTGGGCCGACAGCGTCGTGCACGCCAGAACTAGTGTGGGGCCAGGTGAGGTTGTGAACATTCTCACTGTAGGATTTTCCCCAAACGTCGTCGACGATTAGCGCTTAGCTTTAGATGCGAGCAGGTGGATGAGCGTCATACTAGGGATACACGTAGGACATGATTCATCCTGCACGGTATTGAAGGATGGCGGCATCGTATCGGCCCTGCAACAGGAACGTGTCAGCCGCCGAAAGCATGACGGTGAAGAGGTCTTGTCGAATAGGCTTCCCATAACGGCGTGTTTGGATACTGCTGGCGTAAATATTGATGACGTCGAATTTATCATTTCATCTTTTCAGTCCGTTGCTGATGCCAGCTTCGGTCTTCACAAACCTCTCATCGAATACGATTTCAACATATTTGATCCTTTCGATTGCCGGCACTATGTCATCTCGCATCACCTCGCTCACGCTTGGCATGCTTATGCGGGCAGCGGCTTCCCAGATAGTGCGGTCCTTGTTGTAGACCGGGCGGGTTCATCGACGGCCGCCGGGGAAGACTATGCTCAGCCATTCAGCGAATGGTACGAACAGATCACGACATGCAGGGGAGAAATTCTCCTAAAAACAGAATCGCTCAGCATTT
The DNA here is from genome assembly GCF_011762225.1 of Pseudochelatococcus lubricantis. Lineage (GTDB taxonomy): Bacteria > Pseudomonadota > Alphaproteobacteria > Rhizobiales > Beijerinckiaceae > Pseudochelatococcus > Pseudochelatococcus lubricantis. Next base: position 42,363 of record NZ_JAASQI010000014.1, on the reverse strand, counting down.
ATGACGCGGTTGGAGACAATGTCACACTCTCAACCCGACGATATAATGTTCCACATATACAGCCACTGACATTTATCTGCAGCGCTGCCGGCCTGTACGATAACGTCTCCCGGCGTATTTTCGGTAGCGAGCATGCTCACGGCCAATTGATGGCACTGGCGTCTCTAGCCTCAAGCGACATCGCAAGGAGGGTGCCGCGTGGTCCCTTGGTGAATCTTGACGAGACATGGCCAGTATTCCGGAACGATTGGCAACATATTCTGCCACCAGAACTGAGCGTCGAAGAGCAAGTGAACCTCGCGAAGCAGTGTCAGAGTGCCTTCGGTGATGTAATGGCAAGGTACACTCACATCGCTTTGGAGCTTACCGGTCGACGGAAACTTGCTGTCGCCGGAGGAGCCTTCTTAAATATAGTGGTAAATCGAGATGTTGCGGACCGCATTGGGCCGGAAAACTATTTCGTGCCAAGTGCTCCAAGTGATGCGGGTATTTCGATGGGCTGCGCGTATTATGGCTGCCGCGTTATTGCAAAGAAGCCGACGCTGAGACTCTCGACTGACCGACTTGGGCCAATATGGTCTGAAGAGAGCATAAAGCAGGCGCTGCATCGGTTCCAGTTTCTTCTGGAGGTGACGCCGTACGACCGTGAAGTAGTCGTCCAAGAGTTGGTCCAAGGGAAAATTATAGGTCGCTGGTATGGGCGATCCGAATTTGGCCCAAGGGCGCTTGGCGCCCGTAGCATCTTTGCGAATCCGATGTTTGTATCTGCCAAGAAAACACTCAACGATATAAAGGGGCGGCAGGAATGGCGTCCGGTCGCGCCGATAGTAATTCGCGAGAGAGCGCATGAATTCTTCGTTGGCCCACTACCTAGCCAGTGGATGACTTTCGCGCATACCATATGTGAGGGCTATATCGACAGCTTCGGTGCCTTGGCGCACGCCGATGGATCCACGCGAGTTCAAACACTCGAGGAGGCGGAGGATCCCGAACTCCATTCGATTCTGACCGAGTTCGCGGATAGGACCGGCATTCCCGCCTTAGTCAACACATCGATGAATGGGCCAAATCAGCCAATTGTCGAATCGCCCGCAGAGGCGATCGAGTTTTTCATTCGATCTTGCGCCATAGATGGTTTGATACTCGGCAACTACATTGCGCGCCGACGTGATGTTAATGAGGTCATGACAGATGTTTTTGGCCGTGCGCGGCTGGCGCCCGCGGTTATAATTTCGTTGGTTTCGTTAGCCGGCGAAGAACGGCTTGTAGTGACTTCGCCATATAAGGCACTGAATCTCGACGGTGATATGCTCAGCCTGTTCCAATGGCTAAGGCAGTGGCGGACGATGCCTGAAATATCGGCTCATCTAGAGGCTCTTGGGGCCGATGGACGGAGCTTCTGGCCTGTGCTGATAGCCGGTGTTCTCGAGTTGGACTGGAGTGGAGAGGGCGACCGCGCATGCCAAATGTAAGCTTCGGACCGCTCGAAACCGAGCGCCTTCTGCTGAATCCTTTGCAGCCGGAACACGCCGCACAGATGTGGGAAGTACTACGCGATCCTGCACTGTACACATGGATCCCCCGTGAGCCACCAGGCAACGTGGCTGCAGTGGAAAATCGCTTCAAGGCGGTGTCGGTCGGGCGTTCGGCGGACGGCCGCGAGCAGTGGTTGAACTGGACCGTTTGGCTGCGGACAACTGGCGCGCCCGTTGGATTGTTCGAGGCTACTATACACGAAGATGGGAAAGCTTATGTCGCTTATATGATCCGACAGTCCTTTTGGCGACGTAGATACGCACTCGAGGGGATGAAGGCTGTAGTCAGCGCACTGTTCTCAAACGGTGTCAAAGAGATTGAAGCGGAAATTGACAGTCGGAATGTTCCGTCGATTTCCCTGATGTCTCGTCTCGGTTTCGTTTTTGTGGAGCGAAAATCCAAAGTGGAGTTCTTCAAGGGCGCGTGGAGTGACGAAGAGGTTTGGAGAATACTTCCGTCTCGCCAATTGTAGCTCATCGCAAGGAGACGATATGCGGCGCCTGCTGTGCCGTCGATGATCAAGGCCAGATGCCTGCTGTCTTCTAGCCGGGGGTGACTACCGACCCGGAAGAAACGTTTTTGTTTGCGCCGCGGGTCTCGGGGACGATGCGCACGCCCTTTGCCTGGACGCTGAGAGTGAAGATCTCGCCGATGAACTCGCCGTTGCCCGCCTTCTTGAAGGAACCGATGGTGGCCATAATGAAACTCCGTGCGCCAAGAGTGGCGGGTGGAAACCGCCACGCGCATTTGTTGCCCATGCGGGGTGGGAGACCCCGACGCCAACGTGCCGCAAGCACGGGGGTTGAAGCAGACGGGTGCACAAGCCCGTCGTGCAGTTTCCACCGGCGTCGACAAAAAAAGAGGGAGCTTACGCCCCCTCCTCCGCTTCCTTGCGACTGCGGCGCTGGGCCTCCGCGAGGGCTTCCTCGAGGCGGCGCTGCGTCTCCGCCCGCTCCTCGCGGGTCAGGATGCAGTCCGCGAGTTCAGCGCGCAGCTCGGCGATTTCGGCGTAGATGTCGTGAATTGCATTCATCTGAACCTCCTTTGTCTTGATGACGGAGGTCGCTGACCGGGCGTTGGAGGGTCGTGTCAGGGATCGCGCAGCGACCGGCGGAGCCGGCGCGTGGGGGAGCCGATTTTGTCGTCGCATGGCGGCGTCAAAATTGGGGGGACCACGCGTCCTTGACGCGGCCCGACTGCCGGTATGATGGGTGTCATCAGAGAGAAAGACGGCCCTGGCACCACGCTGCAACCGCGCCAATGGCGCCAACGTTGCAAGCGCACGGACGATCAGCCGCTATGCGCGCCGTGTGCCCTGGATCAAGTGCAGGGAGGCCTTCCCGTTCCTGACGGCCGCAACCGAAAGCTTCCGGTCGAAAGTGGCCAATTGGCCTTCGTGGGCCGCGGCGAGCGCCAGCAGATAGGAATCCGTGACCTGAGCGGAGGTCAGGATCTTGTCGGCATCGACATCGCCGTTGCCGACAAGACTGACGTCATCAGCCCAGAAGCTGTGGCCGGGCAGCGCCCGCAACTTCCGGACGATCCCGGTGACAAGCGACGGTGATCCGGGCGAATTCGGATATTTCGGGTTGGCGACGATGCGGATGACGCCATTCTCGGTGATCGGGCAGGTCGCCCACGCCGCATGGCCGACGGAGGCGAACCATTCATGGGCATCGTCATGCGCGACGTGACCGGGATCAATCAAGGCGATCAGGACATTGACGTCGAGGAGATACGTCACGGCAATTCGTCACGCAGGGCGTTGACGGTTTCCAGCGTGACGGGAGGCGCACCGGGCCGGGGTGTGAGGAGCGGAATGCCATTGCGCTCGCCGCCCTCCTGCGGACGGCGCAAGGAGCGCCGGGCGAGTTCGGAAATGACCTCGCCGACACTGCGGCGCTGCTGCGCCGCCATGGCCTTGGCCGCGGTCAGAACATCGTCATCAATCGCCAATGTGGTCCTCATCTTTTCCCCGCTCAACGCATCAATCATCACGCATCATATAGCGGGAAAAGGCAAAGTCTCAAGACCGCCCTTGAGGAAAGGAGTGACGCTTACGCGCCACCCTTGATCTTCATGACCGGGATTCCGAGCCGGCGCGCCTTGTCGGCCAGGTTTTCCTGAATGCCGGTGCCGGGGAAGACCAGCACGCCGATCGGCATGGTCTCCAGCATGGCGTCATTGCGGCGGAACGGCGCGGCCTTCGCGTGCCTGGCCCAATCCGGCCGGAACGCCACCTGCGGCACCGCCCGGTGATCGGCCCAGCGCGACGCGATCAACTCGGCGCCCTTGGGCGAGCCACCGTGCAGCAGGACCATGTCCGGGTATTTGGCATGGACCTGATCGAGCCTGGCCCAGATGAGATTGTGGTCGTTGAAATCCGCTCCGCCGGTGACGGCAACCTTGGGACCGGCCGGCAGCAGGATCTCGTTCTCGGCCCGGCGCCTCGCGGCCAGAAAGTCCTTGCTGTCGATCATCGCCGCGGTCAGGTTACGGTGGTTGACCTTGGAGCCGCTGCGGGGCCGCCACATCGTGCCGAGATGGCGCTCGAACTGCTCCGCGGCGACGTCGCGCGCGAGTTCCATGCTGTCGCGCCGCTCGATCAGGGTCTGTCCCTCAGCCGTGCGGCGCTCGAGCTCGACACTCTTCACCTCGCTGCCGTCCTGCTCGTCCTGGAGACGACGCTGCGCCTGCTCGTTGTCGTCGAGTTCGCGCTCGATCCGGGCGATGGCACGGTGGAACAGGTTGACCGCTCCCCAGAGCAGTTCGTCGAGGTCGGGCTCGAGCTGCGTATCGCCGAGGATGGCGATCAGCGCATCGAAGATGTCCGCGACCGCACCGGCCAATGCGTCGCCGTCCGGCAGCGGTCGCGGGTCCGGTTCATCCTGCGTGGGCCTCCAGCCGAAGAGTTGAAGCTGGGTCAGGACGCGGTCGGTGGGGGAAGCGGTGTGAACCGGCTCGAAGTCGTCGTTTTCGTGCATCATCGGGGCGATCCTTGTTCGGGATGGCCGCGCCCATCGCGGCCTTCGCAGGCGTCGAAGCCCACGGGCGGGATGAACTGGCACCCGAAGCGAAGCGCCGGGCCGAAGCATCAGCGAAGGATGGCGCAGGCCGGCGATTTTGTATCGCGATGCAAAGGCGCGCAGCGCCGGCGGAAAATCGTCGGCCGCAGCCATTGCCCGACCGGCCCGCTTGTGGGCCGATCGCCCTCTCGAGAAGGCCGTGGGCGCGGTTCCCTGTACGCGGAACGACCACGAGGAGATGGAAACGCCCGACGCGACAGGATTCTTCCCCCCCCCCGTCCGGGCCTCACCGCTCGATGAAACGGGGTACGTCCTGCGGATGAAGCTGGTCCCGCAGAGCCACCCGCAGCGCTCTTGGACCGAAGGCGCGCAGGTCCTCGTTGAAATCGCCGCGCACCGGCGACAGCACGATCGGCTCGATGCCGACGCTCGTGGCTCTGGCGACAAGGTTGTCCCGCGCGCTGTCGCCGGCGGAATCGCGGTCACGCAAAATGTAGAGCCGCCGCAACGTCTCGGGGAACAGGATGGCCGCGAGATGGCCGGCTGAAAGCGCCGCCAAAGCCGGCATGCGAGGCAGGACCACGCAGGGTGACAGCACGGTCTCGATCCCCTCGCTCGCAGCAAGCACATCGTCCGCCACACCGAAGCGGACGCCATGCCCCAGCAGGTCGCCCATCGCGCGCCGCGGCGTGTCGATCGGCGCTTTGCCGGAGCCGTCCGGGGCAAGCCAGGTGCGATGTGCGCCGGTCTGCCGTCCGGCGAGATCGGTGACGGCGGCGATCATCGCCGGCCGGGTCTCGACGGGACTGTGTTCGTCGGGCCGATAATAGCAGCGCGGGTGAAAGCGCAGGGCGCCGGTTCCGTGCAGAACCGTAAGCCCGCGTTTGCGCAGATACGCTTCCACGATCGTGCCCGCAATCGGCTCCGACATGGCGAACAGCCGCCGGCTGGTTTCCGGCGAGCCGGAAGGGGCTGGAGCGGGGAGTCCATTTCGTAACCGCTGTTCCCGCCTGGAAGGGGGCAGGCTGAGGAAACGGCGCGCTTCATCCACCACGTCCCGAAAGTCGACAAGGCCATGGCTCTCCCGGATCACGTCGAGAAGATCGCCGTGTTCGCCTGTCGCCGCGTCCGTCCACTTGCCCGCAGCCCCTTTGCCGGTTTTCGGGCCGGAGAGACGCACGAACATGGAGCGGCCGGGCGTGTTGCGCGCGTCGCCGACGAGCCAGTAATTGCCTTGCCTGCGACCGGCCGGGAGAAAGTGGCGACAGACCGCTTCGGCGCAACCGGCGAGTTCGTGCGCCAGTTCGGAGGGGTGTTCCGACATGGAAAGATCCTTCAAAGAAAAAGGGCTCGCCGTCGCCGGCGAGCCCAGTTCATGTTCACGTCGGGGCGTTATTCCGCCGCGACCGTCTGGCCAGCATCGTCAATCCCGTCATTGTCGGCGATGCCGTCGCGATCGCCGACAGACTTTTCGCCGTCGTTTGCCGCCGGTCCCGCGACGATCGTTTCCGACCCGGTCATCTCCAGTTCGATCTCCGGATGTTCCAGAGTCCGTAGCGGCTGCGGAAGCCATCCGCTGTTCGCGAGCAAGGCCTCGGCTTCGGCCGCCATGTGGCCCTTCTTCAGATGAGCGATGCGGTCGGCTGCGGCTTGCCCCCTCGCCTCGGCGACGGCCTGCAGGATGCGCGCCTTGGTGACGCGACCGAGGAAGCTATCCACGGTCGGTCGCCATCCTGCCGCCGCCATGTCGAGATCGACGGCCCTTGCCAGTTGATCGGCGTGGGCCAGCGCACGCGGTCGTCGGTTCCATGCCTCGTGCGCCGCGTTGACCGAGAGGCTGATCACATGGGCGAACAGCTCGAAACGGCTGTCGGCGTCCCATTCTGCCAGGGCGCTCCAGAGCTCCTCCGACGCCTTGGGCAATGCGTTCAGCCAACTTTCGTGCCGGGCGTGGATCGTCCGGGCCGGGGCACTGTCGTCAAGACCCGGCGCCTGGGCACTGAAGGCGAGGCTCTTCAGATCGAGTTCGAGGCAGCTGTCCGAACCGTAGTGATAGAAGACCCTGAGCGTCAGAGCATGCAGCGCGGCGAGAAAGGCCACGTCAGGCTGTCTTCCGAGCGCGTCGCGCAGAGCGAGCGTCCGATGCGCCGTCAGCTCGGACAGCAGCCGGTCGGAGATGGGCGACGGGTCTTCCTCCTCGTCTTCCGGGTCGGCCTGTGGCGCGGCGGAGGAAACGCGATCGCTGCCGTCATCGTTCAGGCTGGCCGCCGCCGGCTGATCGTCTCCTTCGCCTTCCGCCGCGTTGCTTTCCGGCTCGACCGGCGCCTCATCCTCGGGACGCACATAGCCACGCTCGACACGCAATCCGCCTTCCGGAGAAATGCTGACAAAGGCGCCAGCACGGGCGATCTCCCCGGGGTCGAAAGTCACCGGCCGCTCATCGAACGCAGCAAGCGCCGTCTCCAGCTCGGCCAGGCGTTCGTCGACCTGTTCAGGCAACTCGTCGACGCTCTCGTATTCGCCGTGCAGCGTGTCGTATTCCGCCTGCAAAGCGTCGCGAGCCGCCTCCTCCTTGGCGCTCAACGGCTGGAGCTCTCCCCGCAGCCGCCGCAGGCCGTAGGTATTACCATAGGCAAAGTCGGGGGCAACTTCGAGCCATTTCCAGCCCTCAGCCGCGATCGCCTCGGATTCTGTCCTCAGTTTCTCGGCGACCAGCTGGTTGACCAGCGCCGTATCCTGCAGCCAGCCGCCGTCATCGCCATGGAAGAGATCGCGCAGTACGGTTCCGCCAGCGTCGGCATAAGCGTCGATGTCGATGAACTGCGCTCTCTTGTCGGATGCGCGAACCGCACCCTCCGTGAGCCAGCGCCGGATGACATAGGCAGACTTGTCGTAGGTGTGCTGCAGACGTTCGAATACCCCTTCCTGGCGCTCATGGTCGCCGGAAACGGTGAAGGCCATCATCTGCTCCAAGGTCAGACCGTCCTCGGCATAGATGTCGAGCAGCTTCGGCGACACCGAGGCCAGCTTCAGCCGCTGCTTGACGACATTGACCGAAACGAAGAAGGCCGCGGCGATGTCCTCCTCGGACTGGCCCTTCTCGCGCAACGTCAGGAAGGCCCTGAACTGGTCAAGCGGATGGAGCGGGGCGCGCTGGACGTTTTCCGCCAGCGAATCTTCTTCGGCGATCCCGCCCTCGCGTACGATGCACGGGACAGCAGCGGTCCTTGCGAGCCGCTTCTGCTTCACGAGCAGTTCCAGCGCCCGGTAACGCCTGCCGCCCGCCGGGATCTCGAACATGCCGGTTTCGGTGCCGGCTCCGTCGACGACCGGCCGAACGCTGAGCCCCTGCAGCAGCCCCCGCCGGGCGATGTCTTCGGCCAGTTCCTCGATCGAGACGCCGGCCTTGATGCGCCGGACGTTCGACTGACTGAGCACCAGCTTGCCGAAGGGAATGTCGCGCGAGGATGACAGCGTGATTATCTTTGCTGTAGCCATGGAAACAGACTCCGCGGCGGACGCCCGAGAGCCACCCTCTCAAGCACCAATCCGCCACGAAGCGCAGCACCGCCCTCTTCCTCCGGGGACGGCGCCGTAAAACCGGCAATACGGAAAGGCACGAAGCCGGACGCACGGGATCTCGGGTTTCCGGAATTGCGGCATGCAGGTTGTCCGGTCGAGAAGCTTTTGCGCCTCGCCTTCCATCTCCAACTCCACGTCTCGGTACAGTCTACGGGCGACATCCCGTCCGCATTTGCCTCTGTTGATTCATCAACCGCAAGAAACCATCTCTCTGATACTACGCCCGCTGACGACACGCGATTACAGGAGCAGTGGACACCTGCAGGCGGTCATGATGCCGTGAACGCACGGTAACCGGGGTCAGCGTCCATCTCCTCTGCCCAAACGGCCATCAGAAAATCGTCCAGCGTGACGCCGCATTCCTCCAGCATCCGCGCCGCCAACCACGGATGGTCCGCAACCGCTTCCGCAAAGTCGTCGCGATGACCGCGGTAGCTTTCGAGCCAACCCCAGCGCTCGTCTTCCCGTATCGAGGGATCGCGCTCGATCACCAACCGGGAAGCGTCGAGTTTCAGCATGGCGACGAGCAGCTTTTCGCAATGGTCGACGTCAAGCGTTTCCCCCGGTCCGTGCTGACCACCATACCCCACCGACAGGTTGGTGCATTCGGGGACGATCCCCGCATATTCGTTGGTGTCGGTAAAGACGCCCGTATCGTCAGGCTTGTATCGGAAGTCCCGGTTCAGATCGTTGAGCGCGGACGCCAGGCTGGCTGCAAAAGCGTCCGAGCATGTCCGCCCGAAGCTCTGATGCGTGATGACATCGTGGAAGCCGGCGCGGTCGAAGGCGATCCCCGCGTCGATGTTCGTCAGCAATTCCGGGTTGTTGCGCCGGATCCAACGGGATCCGAGGCAGCCTTGTTCCTCGCCGCGATGGAACAGGTAGAGCCCAGGGCGGCCAGCCGCGATCATGTTGAGCATGATCCAGACGCCGGCCCCGTCATCGGCGCCGAGCGACATGCCGGGCTTGCCGTTGCACAATCTGGCGATGCCAAGCCCGTCGATGCCCACCTCCTGCTGTCCGCCACAAACCGCCACGGTATCGACGTGGCAGCTCCACACGACACGGGGTTTGGCGCCGATGGCGAGCATCCGGTTGCCAAAGGCGTCAGTGACCACGCCGGGAATCGGGTCAAGATATTCGCGGCAGAAGGCGCGTTCGATAGCGCTGTCATGGGGGCGTGCCCACGACAGGATTTCCAGCAGGCCGGTCCGGCCCGCAACATCATAGGTCATGGTTCAGACTCGTTTGGGAGGGAGATAACAGCCGACGCCGGTACCGTCATCGCGGCGACGGAACGGAGACCTTCTGAAATGCGCGGCGGCTCGTGGCGATCGCGTAGCGGGCGCGCACCATCGGGCGGTTCGATGATGCTGCGGCGCAGCGCTTCGAGACGAAGGCGTTCTGCTTCGTCTCGCTCGCGCCTTAGCCTCTCGTCCCGGGCACGCTCTCCGGCGGCTTGCCACCTGGCAACGTCCGCCTGGATCGCGGCCATCTCGTCATGGAACTGGTGGTAAGCCAGCAAATGGGCGTTGGCGAGAGAGACGTCGTCATCATCGAACGGTTCGGGCAGATGATCTTCAGACAGCCATTCGCCATGATATTCGGTAAGATCCTCTGCGTGGAACCATTCGCCGGAGGCATCGCACCGACGGCAGCAATCGCTGGCCCACCATTCGCGGCGATCTTCGAGATAGACGGCGCCGAAGTCCTCTGCATCGTCCTCAAGAACGGTATGCGAGTCATGGTCGGTATGGACCGTGACGAAGGATTCGTCGTCACTATAATAGCGGTTGTTATGGTTGCAGAAGGTGGCGTGGTCGTGAAAGCAACGATTGCACCATTCTTCGTTCCCGCCGTCGACGACATAGACCGTCTCGTGTGGGCTACCCTCGCTGTCGCAGCGCGGGCAACACCACGGGATGTCCGCCACACCTGTGGTGTTTCCGGATGAGATACTGCCATGGCCGATGACGAGGTGTTCGCCGTCGTCGTCAAGATCACCACCTGCATCGATGTAGGGGACAACGAAGCTGTCATCATATGGGATGCGCCGGACGCGGGCGCCGTTCAGGCTGCCCGAGTTGTAGCCAGCCCCCTCAAGGAGCAATTTGAGGCGAGACTCGTCGCCGTAGATTCTGGTGTAGATTTTGCGGCCCGGCCAAACGACGCAGCGGGCGGTGGCATCATCGCTGGCGCCGATATAGGCGAGCGCGGTGTCCGGACCGGCATAGACGCGTACGGGGTGACACGGGCCGTCGAAGTCACTTGCCTCATGCGCCATGCAGCTGCGGGGACCGCCGACATAGACGTCTTCTATTTCGTCCGCATCCTGCGTAATCTTGAGGGTATGTTCTTGCAGCAGCACGGAGAGCCTCGCGCACCAGTCCCGGATCGCGTCGTTGTCGAGATGCTCGGAGAAGAAGCGATTCAGGTAGCGGCCAGGCGACATCACCAGCTGGCGGTCGGCCTGTCCCTTGGCGGGGTTTTCGGTAAACGCGATCTTGCCCGCCTGCTCCTGGGAGATATGGCAGAAATGTTCGTCGTGCCTGGCCCGATACCAAGGTTCGTCGTGCCAGGGTATCGGCGCGTAGGTGCCATCGGCAAAACGCAGCTTCTCACGAATTTGCCAATCGACGTCGCCGATATCCGTGCCGGCAAGCGCGACGCGCAGTTCGGCATAGGGCAAAAGCGTAAGAAGGCGCTGCCGAACGGCCTCGGCCTCATCGAAGGATGGCCAAAAATATTGCTGGTCGCCATTCGGCGCCCAATTGAACACGATCGTCACCGGCCGCCACTCGCTGTCCGAGTACCGGTGTAAAATTTGAAATTGGATCATGGACGTGACTCCACGCAGCCGCGCATGGTGGGGCACGGCTGGATTGTCGGTGGGGATTGCGGGGGGCTCAGCGACGGAGCGGCAGCGGCATGTTGACGACAAGGCCGCCAGTCAGCGGCCGGAAACCGAGCGCCGCCGGAATGATCGGCATGATGGCGCCGGCGACCCGCTCTCGGTTCGCCTCAAGCTGCCGAACGCCAATTTCCAGGCGTCTCGACGCGAGAGCGCGTGCCGTCGCCCGCAACGCCACCTGGGTCATGGCTCTGTCTCCGGAACGGGCGCCGGAAGACTCTCTCCCGGCCCTGAGCTCGCCGCGAAAACCCCAATCCTCCTCCAACTCTCTCAGTCCGCCGGACCACACCGCCGCCGAAGGGGCCGGGCGGACACCCCTCGCGGAACGAAACCGCGCAGGTGGGAAGGGTCGTGCGTGACCTTGAAAGGCCTTCGCACAAAACACGCTCTGCCGGATGGCAGAGCGCCGTTGCAGTGACCGAAACCGGGTTTCAGTTGATGGCCCGCAGAATCTCCGCAGCCTCGCGGTGGTCCACCGCGTAGCTGTAAAGACGTGCGTAGCCTTCACTCAAGACGTCCGACCGATAGGCGAACGAGAGATGCGAGAAGGCGAACAGGGTGACGATGATGCCCGCGGCGTCTGCGCTCACCTCGCCTTCATAGCCATTGGTCTCGCAGATGATCTTGTAGCGGGGGATAGCGGTCGGCCTCAGATAAAGCGGCCTGCCATCGTACTCGCAGAAGTCCCAGTAGTCGCCCCGGTAGTCCGGGCTCAGCCACGCAATAAACCGGTAGACGGTAAACTCAGCCGTCAGCAGCAGCTGCCGGCCGAACAATTGCGGGAGGAAGTCAGCCCTGCGATTATCAGGGATAACGGTCGCCTGACGCGCCGGCGATTGAGCGGGATTCGAGGCATCTTGTGTCATGAGGGTTTCTCCGGACGGAAGAGGACAGGACCGAACCCGGGCGGCTCTCTCGACCACCGAGGTTCACCTCGTCCCGGCCGCCTCTTCCTCTGAAACCGCGCCACCCCACCGGCACCTTGAACGCCAAGACCCCCGGAGCGTATTTTACCCTCGTCTCACTCGCGGAAGGCTCAAGTCCATGGCAGGCGCGCACAGGCTCGTCACGACCGTTTCGACCAAGGGGCAGGGTCATCCTGCCGAAAGCCATCCGGCAGCGGCGCGCATGGGAAGCCGGCACACGGCTCGTGGTCGAGGAAACGCCGGAGGGCGTACTGCTGAGGCCTGCGCCGTCTTTCCCTGAAACACGGCCGGACGAGGTGTTTGGTTCCCTGACCTATAAGGGTGAGCCGAAGAGCATCAAGGACATGGATGCCGCCGTGCTGGCCGAAGCCGAATGCTGCCACGCTCACGATTGATGCGAATCTGATCGTCTGCTATCTGATCGGCGATCATCCCGACCAAGCCGCCCGCGCCATCATCGAACGGCAACCTGTCTTCGTTGCCGCGACGGTTCGCTGGAGGCGGAATGGGTGCTTCACAGCACCTATGGCTATCGCGGCGCCGAGGTCGTCCGCGCACTGAGGTCGTTTGCCGGGCTACCGACCGTAACCGTCGAAGATGCGGCACGCGTCGCCACGGCACTCGATCTCACGGAGAAGGGCATGGATTTCGCAGATGCCCTTCACCCTGGCGGATCGGCCCATTGCGAGGGCTTCGCGACCTTTGACCGGAAGGCTCGTCAAGGCCGCGAGAGCGGCAGGTCACAAGGCCGGACGGGAAGCATGAACGGGGCCGGAGCGCGCTCGCGCGCTATTCGCTCACCGGCTCGACAACCTCAGTCCCTGTTGGCGCCTTCTTCCTGCTGACCCGCCCGGAGCGCGATGAGCCCGTCGAGGCCGCCTTGGCGCGGGCCCTCGACTTTGGCTCGGCAACCGACGTTTCGGGCACCTGGTCGGCGATGACCGGCTCCTCGGGCGGCGGGACATCCGCTTCCGTTGCTGTTTCGGATTTGCGCCGCCCGAGGCCCAGCAGCTTGGCCGCTTCCTGACGCTGCTTCGAGTAGTTCGGCGCCACCAGCGGATAATCGGCCGGCAGGTTGTAGCGCGCCCGGTATTCCGCCGGCGTCAGGCCATGCGTTGCCAGATGTCGCTTCAAAGTCTTGTACGGCTTGCCGTCGATCAGACTGATGAGGTGGTCCGGGGATGCCAGGCTGGTGCGCACGGAAACTGCCGGAACATATTCCGGTTTCGACTCCGGTTCGGGTTGCTGCGGAGCGGACGACGTTTCATATCCGGCAAGCGCCGCCCGTGTCGTGCGGATCAGTTGGGCGAGTTCGCTGCTTGGCACCGCATTGTGCCCGACATAGGCGCTCAAAAGCTGGACGGTCAATGTGGTGAGATCGGGCGTTTCTGCCGCTGACATGGGCGTCCCCTTGCATGAAGGTTGATGGGAGCATCCTGACATATGCGTTATGGATCAGGCATATAGCAAACCTGCACTCCTTGTGATGGAATTTCAAGGGCCTGAAGTTGCAAACGCCCAAGTATAGAGCCGTCGGCTGCTGCTTCACCGGTCATGTCCAGTGGCCTGACAGGTATCGCAGGCCGCATCGTGATCGGCAGGGAGGGGGAGCTTTCTGCCTTCATCCCTCCAGATCGCACCGGAAGTGAGCCGTGATAGCGTGTGGCTGGCGCTGGAGCTGTCCGGTACGCCGTCAGATCACGCCCAGAGCGCGGACGCTGGTCTCGCAGCCGACACCGACGATGACGAGATCATGCAGCATCAACCCAAGAACTTTACAGGCGCTCTGGATTTCCTTTGTCATCGAAATGTCCGAGCCCGACGGGTGCGGATCGCCCGAGGGGTGGTTGTGCATCACTCTTACTGATCGCGCATCGTATTGTAATATATGGATAAAATTCCAATTTTACGAAAACTAGTGCCGTTAATTGGGTGAGGCAAGAAATGATCGACCGGCATTATCCCGCTCGATCATTGGGCAGCGTGGCAAATCCCTTAGGCTCACGACAAGCCACTGTATTCTTTTTGTCCCATGCTTCAAGCTCATCGACGGGGTAGAGGACGGCCTTTCCGACCTTTAGGTATGCAGGGCCGATCCTCATGGCCCTCCAGTTGCGGAGCGTGCCGATTGATACACCGCCTCGGTAGCGTTCAGCGACTTCTTCCGGTGTGAGAAACTTTCCGTCGATCATGGTCAACTCCTTATACGCCTGCCTAGCCCATGCTTGCGGAAGGCGCTTTCTGTGTTCGTCTCGTCGTGGTGACGCCAAGTTCCCCCTCCGGCATCGCGCAAGTCACGGAGACAAAATTTGGCGCACAGTCATTCACGGCCGTGCATCTCCGCAGATTGCAACCGGTTCTGGAGTATGGGAAGCGGACAAAACAGGGCGAAGGGGAAACGGATATTATAGGCTGCATATAGGACGGGGAGATTTTGCTTTCGCCGTAATTGCGAATACACGTCGGTAAGATGCCATGCTTCTGAAAGCGCGTTGGTCGTAGGTGTGGGCGTGCTCGATTCTAGGCATAGGATTTAGCGGCATCCCTTCAGGCTCATAACCTGAAGGTCGCAGGTTCAAATCCTACTCCCGCAACCAAATTAAAACCCGCTAAGTCATGGACTTAGCGGGTTTTTCGCTCCAGAGAATGTGGAAGCGGGAAGTGCTCGTGGAAGCGAGGTGGAAGCGCCAAGGGGTAAATTGCAGCGTGGAACCGGCGAGTGGATGCGTTCAAATCTGTGCCGGATCGTTGCAATGATATCACTAAATTACCGTTGCCCTGCAAGTGACCGGATGACGTGCTCTACCAGCCTGGATAGAGCATTATGAGGCGGCCCCACCCTGATAACATGCCGTTCGACCGCAGCTTCAAGATTGCCTCTGTCGCGTTCCAGGTGCAGGGAACGCGACGAAGCCACCGATTGTCCTTGCGCCCCCGGTAAAGCCAGATAATTGACGCGGCCAGCATCTGACGTTCTGCCGACATCCCCCGATAGAACGCACGCCAGTTCTCCATGCCCGTTGCTTCAACTTTATCGGCGTCATAGTCATAACCCGAGGGTCGGATTGCGTGATGGAATCGACCGGGCCCATCATCCTGAAACAGTGGGTAGAGACCGTATTGCGCGATGAGTTCGCGCAGATGTTGCTCAAAATCGGGGGCGGAACCGACCGCAAATCCCGGTGGCGTGCAGCAGGTAAGGGATGCGAGCTTCGCGATCTCGTCGTCATCCATGTCAAGACGCTCGACTACCAGGGCGCTCAGGCGATAATCCGGATATTCCTTAGCAGACTTTTCTGGCTCCGAAAGCGATAACGCCAGTACGCTAAGGGGGATGCTTTTCGGGAACGTCGGACCCAAACCTTTATCAGACGCAGCCATTTCGGATGGTTCCATCATCCCTCTCCTGGACGGCGTGGTTCGGCACGTTGTTCGCGCTCGAGAAGCGCTCGTTTGCGACGTACACCCCAGCGATACCCGGAAATCGATCCATCCTTCTTCAGGACACGGTGACAGGGAATAAGAATGGCAATCGAGTTCGAGCCAATTGCCCCCGTAATATCACGGGCATCGCGTGTACCAAGTTTTGCGGCAAGGGCTCCGTAGCTGGTCGTTGTTCCCGCAGGAATTTCACGCAGCATCGACCAAACCTGCTTCTGATAGTCGTTCCCCCGCGGATCCAAGGGAATGCCAGGATCAATGCCCGGTTTATCGACAAGCGCCGTTAACTTGACAAGCGTACTGGACAGTGCGGCCTCATCTTGAACGAGAACAGCCTCGGGAACGATTGCCTGTAGGTCGTCCATGGCACGATTGTCAGATTCAACGAATCCAAAAGCCACCAGTCCAACGCTCGATATTGCGGCGAGGTACTTCCCAAGTGAGCTGGCGCCCCATGCATAGCGGATCTGCTCAGTCATTCTTTGCTCCGTTCAGTTTCTTTTTTCTCTGAACAGAACATAGGATTGATCCGGTCCAGCCAAACTCTGCTTCTTGCTTTCAAATCGGGATAAGAAGCGAAGTGGATTCAAGGGCAAGAAATGGATCGCACGCGTTCTTACCGCCGCGCATGACTGCATTCCAAGGCAATCCCCACCTGAAGAGGCATTCTGCCGTGCGCCGAAAAATCTTAAAGATACCTGACACCCGACTGCGGATGGTTTCGAAACCGCAAGTGAGCTTTAATAAGGAGCTCCAGCAGCTTGCGGCCGATATGGCAGAAACGATGTATGCGGCCAAAGGAATCGGCCTTGCTGCTCCGCAGATCGGGGTCGATCGCCGTGTGATCGTGGCCGATGTTTCGGATAGCCAGGACTCTCTTCATGTTCTGGTCAATCCGGTGATCGTCGATCGTGGTGGCAGCGCTTCAATCGGCGAGGGATGCCTTTCCATACCCAATGCCTATGCCAAGGTGAACAGATCTGCCTGGGTCACTGTCGGTGGCTGCGATGCCAACGGAAGCCATATCGAAGTGTCGGCTGACGGGATGTTGGCCATGGTACTACAGCATGAAATCGATCACCTCGACGGCATCTTGTTTTTCGACCATCTCGCGGAGCGAACACAACGCGCCTTGGGTTTGACAGACGCCGTCCGTCAAATGAGATGAAGTCTTGGAGATCATCCGTTCACTGCTCCCGTCCTTGGAACATCACCCCCGCCTTGCCAGCCAGATGCCTGCAATGACGATCAAGCCTCCTGTAATCTGCATTGAACTGAGGGATTCGCCGAGGATGAGCCACGCCAGGAGTGCGGCGACGACCGGTTGCAGCAGAAGCGTCAGTGAGGAAAATGTCGCTAGCAAATAGGCAAGTGCGTAAGTAATCAGGCTCTGCCCGCCCGCGTGGCTGATCCAGGCTAGGCCGAGCAAAACAGCCCAACCGGCAAGTGTCACCGGGATTAAAGATGGTTCGACAGCCATCGCAAGTGGCAGAATGCACAGAGCCGCTGCGGTTGTGCTCCACAGCATAATGACGGATGTCGAGTAATGTTTGCGAGCCTTGCCGAGCAAGAGGATATAGCCAGCGTAAAGCATGGCGGCGAAGAGCGCGATGGCGTCGCCTCGAATGTCGCCTTGCCCAATATCTGCCGGGCCGCCCTTCAGAATGACAACGCCGATAATGCAGAGAGCCAATCCGAGAAGAACAGGTCGGGAGATAGACGTACGCAGAAACAACCAGCTTGCAAGCGCGACGAAGACCGGCGTCATGTTGACCAGCAGGGTCGAATTGGCGACGGAGGTCATGTGCAGCGATATGTGCCATGCGGCAAGCTCGGCCGCGAGAAAAACGCCGGGGGCAGACGCCAGGGCATGACCACGAATAGTGCGTGGCCGCGCGTCGGCATTGGCGGATGTTTCATTGCGGGAGAACAACAGGACCAATGGTCCGAGCGCCAGGGCGAGCCGCCAGAAGGCCGTTGAAATCGGACCGATCTCCGAAACTCGCACGAAGATCGGCGAGCAGCCGATGGCGATCCCGCCAGCAATCAGTGCGAGAAGCGGGAGCCTGCTGTTGGAATGGGGAAGTGTCATGCTTGCGTGGCCTCATGATCCAGCAGCCACCGTTTGCGCTCAATGCCGCCGCTATAGCCAGTGAGCGCGCCCTTTGCACCGACCAGCCGGTGACACGGGATAATGATGCAGAGCGGATTTGCGCCGTTTGCGAGGCCGACCGCACGCGCTGAGCCCGGACGCCCAAGTCTTATTGCGAGATCGCCATAGGAGACTGGAGACCCTGGCGCTATCGACCGCAGGGCATTCCATACATGCTCGTGAAACTCCGTACCGGACCCGGCAACCGGAATGGCATTGATCGCGGCGAGGTCGCCTGCGAAATACGTTTCTAAAGCCCGCTTGGTCGCCTTGGGTACAGAACCTGGCGAGAGTTGAAATGAGCCGGAGCCGAACCTGCGCTCCAGCAATCTGAGCATCCGTGGTGCGCAGTCCGCAAAGTCAGCAGCCCGCAGTACACCTTCGCTGTCGGCGATCAGATTGAGGTCACCGAGCGGAGATCTGATGGCTTCGATAGTGAGGGAAAGGGGAACGTCACGCCGGGACCTCACGGTGCATAGTCCCGATGATGTGGCGGATGAGAGCCGATGCGGCCGAGGCTCTGGCACATCCTCACGCGAGAACTCCCGCCCGCGCGCGAACGTTTGTGGGCAGCAAAGGCGACGACGCGACCCTGGCTAGCTGAACAGCCCAAACATACGATCGGAGTTTGGCTTGCATATGGGGCACTATCGGTTCTCCTGTCGCTGTGTGGCCGCGAGTGCGGCACATTTGGGTCCTACGGATTGGTACGGAGGGGAGACGTGGCCGGAATGCGGCCCACGTCTTATGCGTCAGAGCTGGCGGCAAGCCGTGCGCCTCACGGGTTAATGAGCACGCTTACTGGATGTGTTTGAGCTTCTCGGCGGCCATCGCGTCGATCACCGCACGGTCTTCGGCAAGGCGCTGATAATGCCCGAGCAGATGGCCCAACCCGCTGAGATCGAGCTTACGGGCCCGCGCCCAGCGGACCAGGACGAAGAGGTAGGGGTCAGCGATTGAGCGTTGATCGCCGGCGATCCATTCGTTCGTTTCCAACTGGCTGTTGAGGATTTCGAAATGGCGGCGCAGCGTCTGTCGCGCGATCTCCTTCGTAGCTTCCTGTGCTTCGGCATTGCCCGGCACACGCTCGGGATGCAGCAGCGGAGAGAAGACCTTGTGGACATCGGAGTTGATGTAGCCGAGCCAGCGATTGACCCTGGCACGGTCGAGTGTCGTGCCATCACCCCCTAGCCGGGCATCGGGATAGGTGTCGGCAAGGTAGTTGAGGATTGCAACATTCTGGCTCAGCACGAAGCCGTCCGGCAGAACCAGCACGGGGACCGTCGAAGACGGATTGATATCACGCTTGTACGCTTCGGACTGCCGCGCCTCGTAGTCGACCTTGTTGAGCGAATATTCGGCGCCGATCCAGCGCAGCACGACATGGGTCGCGAACGAGCAATAGCCGGGCCAATAATAGAGCGTGTACATTTTTTCCCTTTGCTGATGCTACTCCAGTCGAAGATGAGACTTTGCTCATCTCCGCCCTGCATCGTTCAGATTGAGGCGATCACCGTCGCATTGTTGCCGATGAGACTACTTCGCATCGTGGAAGATGATGCCGACGGTATGACGCTGACCGGATCGGACGCGGCTGACGCCGTGGCGCAGATTGACCCGGTAATTGCCCTTCGTGCCCTGAACAGGCCGATTGTGAACGGCAAAGGCGACGGCATCGCCCTGACGGAGGGGAACCACCTCCGCGCGGCTCTGCATGCGCGGACGCTGCTCGGTTAAAACGAATTCGCCGCCTGTAAAGTCTTCACCGGGCTCCGACAGGAGAAAAGCGATCTGCAGTGGAAAGGCGAGATCGCCGTAGAGATCCTGATGCAGGCAGTTGAAGTCGCCCGGCACATATTGCAGGAGCAGCGGCGTCGGGCGTGTCTGTCCCGCGTCATGGCATTGCTTCAGGAAATCCTTGTGCTCGGCCGGATAGCGCTGATCGATGCCCATTCGCGCATTCCACTCATTGGCGACATCGGCCAGGTGAGGATAGAGCGCCGTACGAAGTCCGCCGATCAAATCGGGAAGCGGATATTTGAAATAGCGGTACTCGCCTTTGCCGAATCCATGACGGGCCATGTGGATGTGACTGCGGAAATGCTCCTCATGTGGGTAAAGTGCCGCGATCTCCTTACACTCTTCTGGCGTCAGAATTTTCGGCAGCACCGCACAGCCATAGCCACTCAGCTCGGTGGCGAATTCCTGCCAATCATAGCTGGCGATGCGCTCCTCGGCGGATCGAACGGCCTCAGAGGCGGGTATGGTGTTAATTTGGGTACTCATGCATGGGCTTCCTTTTCCAGGAGGGCGCGCTTGCGTTCGACGCCCCAGCGATAGCCGGAGAGCGCACCGTCATTTCTCACGACACGATGGCATGGGATGGCCACCGCAATTTTATTGGCGCCGCAGGCCTGGGCCACAGCACGCACCGCCTTTGGCTCACCGATCCGGCGCGCGATATCGGCGTAGCTCGCGGTCTCACCAACCGGAATCTCGCGTAAGGCTTGCCAGACGCGCTGCTGGAACGCCGTCCCGCGCACGTCGAGTGGCAGGTCGAGACCGAGTTGCGGCGCTTCGACAAAGCCCACGACCTGAGCTACGAGCTGTTCGAACTCGGCGTCGCCGCCAATCAGATTGGCCTTCGGGAACCGGTCCTGCAGATCGCGGGCCAAGGCATCGGGGTCATCTCCCAGTGTTATGGCGCATACACCTTTGTCACTGCGGGCGACCAGGATGGCGCCCAAAGAGCACTCGCCGATTGCGAAGTGAATATCGGCGTCCTTACCGCCGTTCTTGTAGGCCGTCGGGGTCATACCAAGCACCTCATTGGATTTCTCATAGAAGCGGCTGTTCGAATTGAACCCGGCGCCATAAATGGCGCTGGTTACGCTCGTGCCGGTATCATCGAGCTCTGCGCGCATACGCTTCGTGCGGTGTGCGGCGCCGTAGGCTTTCGGAGTCAGGCCGGTGATCGCCTTGAACTGGCGATGGAAATAAAACCGGCTCATGCCAACCGATGCGGCCAGCTCGTCGAGTTTCGGCAGTTCTTCGGCGTCTTCGATCAGGCGGCAAGCGTGGGCAACGACGGCCGCATTCGCTTCAGCCAAAGAAGGTCCGTTGGGATTGCAGCGCTGACATGGCCGATAGCCTGCCGCCTCCGCATCCGCCGACGTTGCGTAAAAGCTGACGTTTTTCGGCTTTGCCGTGCGTGACGGGCAAGACGGACGGCAGTAAATGCCCGTGGTCTTGACAGCATAGACAAACGTGCCGTCTGCTGAAGCGTCACGATTGACAACCGCCTGCCACCGTGGGTCCTGTTCGGTGGGTGTAAGGGCGTCTCTGGTCTTTTCCGGGGCGAGACTCATCTTGTTCATTCCTTCGTTCTGTCTTGCCCACATATTTAAGGTGTCGTGGCGGCGATCTCACTCCGGTCCTTGCTTTTAAATTCGAACGCACCACTTTTTTGCGCCAAGCTCAGGAAACCCTCAGGATCGTCGTCTCTCGCAGATGGAAGACCTCGCCGCTGAGGAACCGGAGCTCAATGTCGCCATTGCCGAGCATGCCCCATTCGGCATGACCATTGCGGATCAGGCCACCAATCCAGTTCATCACGAGTGTCTTGTCGGGATCGTCATAGTCGCGCACGGGCCAGTCTCCGGTCGCAGACGCGATCGGAGACCGAAACCCGGTCCGCTGTTCCTTCCGGACGATACTGACTTGCGGCATGAGCGGCGGACCTTTCATCCGGGAGACGAGGCTGCACCGTAAAGTGCAGCGCGTGTTATTGGCTGTAAGTGATCCAATGGGTGCGGATCTTTGCATTGAGCGCTTCGGCGCGTTCTTCGGGAAAGAACATGCGGCCGTCGGGAAATTCTTCAATCGTCACGGGACCGGAGAGCGTTTTCTGGAGCCAATGCGCCGCATCGACGGGGAAGAAAATATCATCAGTGCCCCACGCAGCCAGCGTCGGCGCCTTGACCTGCTTCAGCAGGTCTTCGACACGGACGGTCTGCGCATTGTCGAAGCCAAGAATGAAGCGAGCGAGCTTGTCCGTCCGCTCGGGGCTTGCGACATGCGGCCGGATATAGGTTTCGATCGTCTCGTCGGAAACATGTTCAGGATGCTCATAGGCTCCAGCCATGGCATCGGGACCGCGATAAAAATCCTTATCGTCCAGCATACGCTGCAGAGTTTCCGGCAACCCGCCGGCGGCGACCATGTCTAGGAAGCCCGAAAAGTCTTTTGGCGGCCAGTTGTCGTGAACATCGCCATTGGTGAGGACCAGCGTCCGGACGCGATCCGGGTGTTTGGCGGCGAAGACCTGCGCGACGCCAGTTCCGCTGTCATTGGCGACGAAATCTGCCTTGTCGATGCCGAGCGCATCGAGGAATTCGACCAGCATCTGCGCCTGGCCATCGAACGTCACATCCTGACCGGACGCGATTTCAGTCCAGCCATGACCCATCAGATCGATGGCGATGCACCGCCGAAGATCAGACAGCTCTTCGAGTTGCTTGCGCCACAACCAGCCATTGACGATCACTCCGTGGATGAAGATGGCAGCCGGTCCAGCGCCTTGTTCGACATAGGCGATGCGGCCGGACGGAATATCGGCGAATTTGCGCGCGGCAGTGAAAGTAATTTGGTCCATGAAGGGACTCCTTGCCTTTAAGGCATTTTCTGATGCTGATTCTGTCCGGCCGCAGCGGAGATCCGTTGTTTCCCTCGGTCCCTTATTCCACAGCCTTGGCTGTTATGCCGTTGAGAGGCCCGATATCTCGGGCCTCTCAATCGGCGACGCTCAGCCGAAACTGACGGCAGGAAGCGACCCAGCTTCCGCAAGCGATTTGGCTGCGGCATCAAAACCGGCCCATGCCGCCGTCTCAAGGAAGCCGCCAACGCTGACGCGCCGCACGCCCAATTTCTCAAGATCGGCGGTTTTCATATCGGGGCTGACCAGGATGACATTGACCGGCTTGGGCGCAACGGCGTCGACGATAGCCTTGATGTCTTCGGGTTTCGAGGCACCCGGCGCATAGAGGACATCGGCGCCAGCCTTAGCATAGGCCTTCAACCGCTCTATGGATGCACTGACATCGGTATTGCCGAGCAGGAAACCTTCCGTGCGTCCGACAAGAACAATGTTCGGATCGATCGCGTCCAGCGCCGCGCGCGCCGCCTTGATGCGTTCGATAGCAATGGGAAGGTCATAGAGCTCATTGCCTTTGCGATCCTCAATGGAAAGACCGGCGACACCGGCTTCGGCGGCCTGTGCGGCGTTGGCGGCGACACCGGTCGCATCGTCGGCGAAACCGGCTTCGAAGTCGGCATTGACAGGCAGATCCGTAGCGGTGACGAGCGCGCGCAGATTGGCGAGTGTGTCGTCAAGCGTGGCGGTCAGGTCGCCCTTGCCAAGGGTCAACGCAAGACCATGACTGGTCGAGGCGACAGCCTTGAACCCAAGCTCGGCAAGGTGCTTTGCTTCACCGGCGTTCGCCGCATTGGGAATGACGAAGAAACTGTCATGCAGTTTTTTGAATGCTGCGCGCTTTGAGGCGATATCGGACATAGGCGTCTCCTGTTTGAATTCTTGGGGAACTGTGTCTTTCTCAGAAAGACCCCGCACTCCGTTCCTTGCCTTCAAATCAGAGTGCCCCCCGAAACGTCAGATTGAGCCGCATTCGCCCCACCTTTTCATGCACACCATCCTTCAAGGTCGGCACACCATGATAGAACAGGCGAGAAGGACCACCCCAAACAGCGACGTCGCCATGGTGTAGGGAATATTTGGTGATCGGATCGGTGCGTTTCAGACCACCGAACTGGAATGTCGCAGGCAAGCCGAGCGACACCGACACGATCGGGTTGGCGAAATCGCGCTCATTCTTGTCCTGATGCAGCGACAACCGGGCGCCCGGCTCGTACCGATTGATCAGGCAGGCATCGGGCCGAAAGTCCGGATATCCGGCCTCCGTTGCGGCCTCGACGGCAAGTTGCAGAAACGATGCCGGCATTTCTGGCCATGGCTTACCGCTTTCTGGATCGTTGCGATCGTAACGATATCCCGTTCGGTCCGTGACCCAACCGGCCGCGCCGCAATTGGTCATGGCGACCGACATCACAAAGCCGCCAGGTGTGACCATGTGACGAAAAGGGGCCGCAGCCGCTATCACGTCGAGCGCAGCAAGCAATTCATGCTCAAGGGGCAGAGCCTTTCCGCGCAGCAGCACGGCGCCTTCAGCCATTTCGATGCGGCTTGGTTCAGGGGAGGCAATATCGGCGAACAGGTCAGGGATCATGCTGCGGGTCCATTGGTTCGAATCGTTTTCAGGCTTGGATGAAACACAGGGCGGTAGCCGGCTTTTAGAGCTGCCAGGGTTGAAGGTGGCGTTAGAAGACCATCAACGAAGCTCGGGTGCAGGGCGACCCGATATCCGTCATGCGTCCAGAGAAAGGGTTCGCCGCCCACGACTGCATAAGCCGCGCCGTCGGCGGCTATCATTGCGCCGTCCGGAAGTGTGCTGATGGGCGCGGCCAACACATGCAGCCTCTTATGGCCGTTTTGCAGACGCTCCCGATGGAGCGCCACGTCGATTTGTGATGCTGACGGGGGCAAGATGGACTGCGCGGTCGCCCAGGCCGCGCGAAACGCTCCAGCCCTCTCGCGTCGGCACAGAAAACAGGGACGATGTCCCGCAGACAGTGCTGTCGCCTCATCCAGGAAGAACAGTTCCGTCCAGCTTCCAGCGCCCATGACAGTGCGCCGGATGTCTTTGTAATCGCACGTGCACACCAGCCAGGTTCGGGTTGCCCAGCGCTTGTTCAGCAGCGTACGGGTTTTAGGATCGTGAATGATCCCGCGATTGCCGATGAACATTCCGCGCTGTGGGACGGCGACAATCTCGCCAAAGGGGGTGACACGGTTCTGGAGCGGCATGGCTAACGGGTTCGCTCGATAAGCGACATCGCCGCCAGAGGATTGCGGATTTTGTGACCGCTGATGACATAGAGGTAGACGTCACGCGGTGCGACCTCGCCCTCGGCGTGAGCGACATATTCAAGACCGGCAGGCAACGCGCCGATAGACCAATGCTTCGCGCGCTCGGCCCAGAGATCAAGGTCGCGCTCGGAATATCCGAGCGCATTGTCCTCTTTCGTGCCCATGATGCGAACATAGACAAAGTCAGACGTTGGGTCGGCGATCTGGGGATAGTCGCCGTCAGCGGCTATGACGGTCGCGACGCGATAGGCGCGCGCCATCTCGATGAAGTCGGGGGAGCGGAAACTGTCATGCCTCACCTCGACGACGTGTCGAAGCGGAAGACCCTCAACGGATCTTGGCAGCAGCTTCAGGAAAGCCTCGAAGTCGACGGGGTCGAACTTCTTGGTCGCCATGAACTGCCAGTTTATTGGGCCGAGCTTCTCCTTGAGTTCCATCACGCCGCCGGTGAAGAAACGTTCGATCGTTTCCCCAGCAGCCGCCAGGACTTTGCGATTGGTCGCATAGCGCGGCGCCTTGAGCGAGAACACGAAATCCTCCGGGGTCTCGTCGCGCCATTTGGCAAAACTCTCCGGTTTCTGCGCTCCGTAATAGGTCCCGTTGACCTCAATCGATGTCAGCTTACGGCTGGCATATTCCAGCTCCCGCTTCTGCGGATGTTTGTCTGGATAGAAAGGCCCACGCCATGGTTCATAGGTCCAGCCGCCTATGCCGATTCTGATCTTGCCTGTCACTATCGCAACTCCCGCCGTCTACTGATTGGGTTTCTTTGACGCACCAATAGCCACGACCCTGGCGGACGACACTCCGATCCTTGCTCCCGAATATTTTTCAATTTGAAGGCAAGGAACGGAGTGCGAAACACCGCGACTGGATTATGGACGTGATCAACCCTCCCTTCCGGGAAGATAACTCCATCCCGGCTCAACGAGGCTGGACACAAGGAACGGAAACTGAATGAGTATTGCCAAGCGCTACGAAGCGTCCGTCGCGTTTTTGAAGAATATCGATGAGGATTGGGCGCGCGCCATTGATCTGATCGGTCCCTGTCTGCACGACCCAAAGGCGGCGCGGGAACCTTATGAGGCACTGATCCGGGCGATCGGGTACCAGCAGCTCACCGCGAAGGCCGGCGATGCGATTATCAACCGTCTCAAGGCGCTCTATCCGGACAGTCCTTTTCCGACGCCTCAGAATATCATCGCGGCCGAGTTCGATGACTTGCGCGCCTGCGGCTTTTCCGCCACGAAGATCGCGACGATTAAGGCCATATCCGAGGGCGCTTTGAGCGGCCTTGTCCCACCGGGTGAGGTTGCCGTCACCATGGACGATGAGGAGCTGATCTCGCGGCTGGTCACCATCAAGGGCATCGGCCGCTGGACGGTGGAAATGCTGCTGATGTATTCGCTGGAGCGCCTCGACATTTTGCCCGTGGATGATTTCGGGGTGCGTGAGGGGTATCGCGCCCTCAAAGGACTGCCGGAGCAACCGAAACCGAAAGCGTTACGTGAGATTGCCAGAGCCTGGGCGCCGCATCGTACGGTCGCATCGTGGTATCTCTGGCGCGTTCCCCGTGAGAGAGGGAACGTGCTCGCATAGGTTTTGGTGCGACAGCATCACCCCCTACGACAGGTTTGATGAGCTGCTGCCGATTTTGTGGACACCGGGTTAGGTTTGCATAGCTCGGTCCTCGAACGCCATGGGGCTTAGGTAGCCCAGCTTGGAATGGCGCCGCTTCGGATTGTAGAAGCGCTCGATGTAGTCGAAGATATCGGCGCGAGCGGCATCGCGGTTGCGATAGAGTTTTCCGGCCGTCCGCTCGGTCTTCAGAGATGAGAAGAAGCTCTCCATCGCCGAGTTGTCCCAGACATTTCCTGCCCGGCTCATTGAGCAGGTGATGCCGTGGTCGAGCAGCAGACGCTGGAACTGCTCGCTGCTGTATTGGGCGATCCCTGGTCAGAGTGATGCAGCAACGCGTCGGCCTTGCCGCGGCGCCAGACTGCCATCATCAACGCATCCATGACCAGTGAGGCGTCCCGGTCCGCCTTCATAGACCAGCCGACGACACGCCGGGAAAACAGGTCCAAGACGACCGCGACATAGAGCCAGCCCTCGGCTGTCCAGATGTAGGTGAAGTCGGCCAGCCACTTCTGGTTCGGACGGTCGGCCTCGAAATCGCGGGCGAGGATGTTGTCGGCGACGACCGACCGTTCGCCGTCGTCCTTCGGCTTCCCGCGTCGCTTCGGTCGCGCCCTCATTGCATTCTGGCGCATCAGCCGTTCGATCCGGTGCAGTCCGCAGGACAGCCCATCCTCGAGCACGTCGCGCCAGACACGGCGGGCGCCGTAGGTACGATCGCTGGCCCTGAAGCTCTTGTCGATGGCAATGACGAGCTTCGCATCGTGAGCCGCCCGGTCGCTGATCGGTCGTTTGAGCCAGGCGTGGAAGCCCGACCGGGAGACGCCCAGCACCTCGCACATCCAACTGACCGGCCAGATGGGCCGGTGCTTCGCGACGAAAGCGAACGTCATGTCGCTTCCCGCGCAAAGAATGCCGCGGCCTTTTTTAGGATGTCACGCTCCGCCTTGAGTTTGGCGACCTCTTTCTTCAGGGCAGCGATCTCGGCCAGTTTGGCGCGCTGCTGGCCATTGCCGGGAAACGACGAGGCTGGCGCCTCGGCTGCCTCCCGCATCCATCGCCGCAAAACGCTCTCGGCCAGTTCCAGATCCCGGCACGCCTGGGCGACTGACACGCCCCGCTCCGTCACCAGCTTTACTGCCTCGATCTTGAACTCACGGCTGAACTTCCGTCTCGTCATGTCCACTCTCCAGTTCCTTGGTCACGATATTATCTTCGTGTCCACAAAGCCGGCAGCAGCTCACCTTGCAGTTCATGGCGTCCGGCCTGCGGCGGAGCAGGACCACCTTGTCTTCCGCCGGACAGGCGCCGGACCGTCCCCAGGCTGAGTTGATGGTGCTCTATGCCGATGATCACGAACGGTTGCTCCGCACGGCAGCTCATGAAGCGACTGAGAGCTTCGTATGTTGCACCAACAAGGTAGGGGCGCCCATGGTGCCGGCGCTCTTCAATCCGGCCGAAGTGGCTGGCCGCCGCATCAATGATGTCAGGGTCTACTTCTCGCGTTACACCGGTCCAACAAAAAAACGGCATGTCGCGGAACACCGTGAGCGATTGCACGATTTTGTCGATTTGCTTGCGATCCGCGATCCTCAGCTCCACGCAAAGTTCCTAGCCTGGGACAAAGATCACGTCGTCGTCAGCAGCATGAACTGGGGATCCCAATCAGGCCTGCCGGACAATCGTATAGACGAGATCGGTCTATATCTAAAAGGCCCCGATCTCGCGACGTCCTTAATGAAGAAATTTGAGGCGCTTCTAAAGAAATAATTTATATCTTAGTCATAGATGACTTCGTTGACCTCAATATCCGCTTTGGTGAAGCGATCTATCCCCAGCACCTGTAGAGTTGGTCACGGTAGGATAAACAGTTCCAAGATTTTGAGCGTTGCGCCTATGCACCGCTGGGCGGTATAGTCGGAGGGCTATAGGCGCGACCATTCGCCGTCGGTGGAGAACTACGCTCCGCCGGCCCTTCGCGCCCATCTGCCACGTATGTCCCGACGTATAGAGTGGGCATTTTAACGGCGAACCTCGGGAACCTCCCGCATGCAGCGCTTGATCGAACTGCTTGGAACCGAAGTCGCGCCAATCGTCCGCGAGCGCCCAGTCTGGCCGGTAGCCTGTTACTCAGGCCAAGCGGGTGCAGACGTTCAAGAGCCTGCGATTGCTGCTTCGATTGCGGCAGGCGTTACCTACTCGTCCTCACAATCACCTAAATATCCAAAACCTCCGGCGGCGATTTGAACGGGTTGAGGACACGAACCCCGCGCCCTGCGAAATCGGACGTATTTCGCGTCACGACCACGAAACCGTGGATGCGTGCGGTCGCGGCCAAAGCGACATCCCATCGGTCCTTGTTCTTGTTGCCGAGCAAGCGTGTCCATTCTGCGACGACGGGCCCGTCGATCGGGATGATGCGGTCAGAGAATGATTTCTCGAGCGCCTCGATGCCGTCGAGGATCCTGCGCGCGCGTTCCGGCTCACGCTTCATCAACGCCTCGGCTCCCCGGCGTTTCTCGAACAGCGTGGCCACGCTCAATCGCAGGTCCGTGTCGTCGACCGTTGCAATCCACCGATGCACATTCTCATGGCCGCCGGGCTTCAGCTCGCGGAGAACATTTTCGTCGAGCAGATAGAGCGTCACGGAACAGCCCTTGGTTCGACGTCGCCAAGGTCGCCGTCGTCATCGAACGCACCGGCGCCGGCCAGAACGGCCAGAGTCGATTTCAGGCTCTGCGCCGGATAGGGGCGGCCCCGTTTCGGGTAGGCCTTGGCGTATTCGACTGCCGCTTCGACCTGATCCCGTGTCAACGAGGGGAAGTCCGCGAGGACGGCATCGACACCCTGGCCGCGCGCCAAAGCTGCGATCAGGTGCGCCGCGATCGTCGTTCCGCGGATGAACGCCTCGCCCTGATCGCCCTTGCGTTCGATCCTGCCCCTGATCGCTTCAAGCCGCGCCATCCGGTCTTCGAGATCCGCGTCAATGCGCGCGAGATCCAGTTCCAGACTTCCGAGCCGGAGCTTGTGGGCATCGCTGGGCAATTTGCGCAACGCACCGTAGAGCCGGCGCCGTCCCGCCGGCGTCAGATCCTTGTCGAGTTCATCGGCAAGCCTCAGAAAGCGCAGTTCCGCAGAGCCGAGGAGCCTCTGCACCGCGTTGCCGACTTTCCTTTGCCTCGCCTGGATGACACCTGTGTCGACCGCCTTGTTGAGCACGGCCGGGGAGCGGCCCAGGACGTACCCTGCCTCGCTCAGCGTGAAATGATGGACCTGGGACATTCTCCACTCCATTCGCAATTCATTCCAGTATAGGGATGGATTGATCGTGGGGCAAGATCATGCAGAAGGCCTCCCTGAATGACCTGCGATAGGGAGAATGTCTTTGCGGATGTCGCCGAAGCTTGGGAGCCTTGTTGACTGCGTCGTCGAACGATTTCGTCCGGAGGCGCGCACGTTCCGCACCTGCGGCACCGCCTTGCTACCGTGCACCCTCGCCGTAGCCCGTCATCTCCAGATAGCCGCGCCCCGGATGGCTGCCCTCGGCGCGGATGGGGCCTTCCCAATAGGGCACCGACAGCGCGTTCCATGCCTGGTCGTTCAGCGCGCGCGTGGTGATGTCGAGCCCCTTGGCGGGCAGTTCGAGGCGCCATTCCACCGGCACCGCGCGGCCGGCGACGGTGGCGGTGCGCCCCGGCGTCAGGCGCAACGCGCCGGGCGGCTGCGGCTCGGGGCGTCCGTCGGCCGTGATCCAGGTGGCGCTGACGAAATCCTGCGCCCCGCGCAGGCGAAAGCCCATCAGCCGCGCGCCGTCGTCGAACGACAGGCTGAACCAGTCCCATCCCGCCTGATCCGCCGCCAGCGGCTGCGAGGACCATTCGTGGTCCATCCAGGCCGTGCCGGTCACCGGGATGCGCCGCCCGTCCAGCAGGATCTCGCCCGAGGCGGCGTAGAAGGGTTGCGAATAGTAGCGGCTGGCCTGCCCGGCGGCGGACTTGACCGAATAGCCGCCGTCGCCCTGCGCGACGACCGGCCCGGTGGCGCGCAGCATCAGGTCGTAGGCGAAGCCCTCGCCCCGCGCGGCCATGCGGTCGGCAAGCCGCCAGTCGTCGATCCACGCCTCGAACGGCACGGCGGCGACGCCCGCCTGTCCGATGCCGCCGCGCGCCAGCTTTTCCGCCGCGAGATGGCGCGTGCTTGAAGTCAGCGCCGCATGGCCGAGCCAGACCTGGGGGCTCGCCCAGCCCTCGGCCTCATGGGGGGCGAACGCGCTGCGGAACAGCGTCCATTGCGCGCCGTATTCCGTGCCGTCCGCCGCCGTGAGGGTCGCGGTCACGTACCACCACTCGATGCGGAAGGCGGGATGGGCGCCGTGATCGGCGGGGAAGTCGAACGGGCCGGGGCGCGGCATCTCGAACCCCTCGGCCTGGGCGCCAAGCCCGGCGAAGCCTTGCCCCGCTGAGCCTTGCCCCGCTGAGCCTTGCCCCGATGCGGGAACCAAGGCGGCACTCGCCATCAGGATCAGCGCGATTACCTTAACGTTCACGGGCGAAGACCTTGAGCAGTTCCGCCGGCGCGATGCGCGCCAGCCGGTAGACCGGCAGCGCCGCCGCCAGTCCCGCCGCCAGCAGCGACAGCCCGCCGAGGCGCAGCCAGTCGCCCGGAAAGAGCCGCATCGGCAACCGCCAGCCGAAGGCCTCGACATTGACGACCGCCAGCAGAACCCACGCCAGCGCCAGCCCGACCGGCAGCGCCAGCACCCACACGAGGGCGGCGAGCGCCAGCGTGCGCAGCCATTCGAGCCATGCGAGCCGGCTGCGCCGCAGCCCCATCGCCCACACCGGCGCGAGTTGCGGCAGACGCAGCGCGGACAGCGTCAAAAGGCTCGCGAAGATTGCCAGCGCGGCGACGCCCAGCGTCAGCACGTTCAGCGCGGCGGTCACGGCGAAGGTCCGCTCGAACACCGCGACCGAGGCTTCGCGGATCGCGGCGCGGTCCTGCACGACCATGCGCGGGAAGGCGGCGCGGATCGCGGCGGCCGGGATGTCGGTGATCAGCGCGTGGCGCAGGATCGGCAGGGGGTAGAGCGCACGGTGCCGGTCGTAGGAGAGGATGACCTGCGGCATCGGGTTGCCGTAGTCGGGATAGATGCCGGCGATCACGCCCTGCTCCACCCGGTCGCCGGGCGAGAGGTGACGGCGCAAGGCAAGCTGTTCGTTGACGAAGACGTCGCCCGCGTCAAGGTGCGCCCACGGGTCGGGCAGCGACCGCAGCAGCGGCCAGGCACGGCGGAACAGCGGATGGTCCACCATGCCCACCACCCCGGTGCCGCCGTCCGTGGTCCGGATCATCGGGAGCGCGACGGCGCGATCGCCCAGCCACTCCAGCAGCCGGGCGCTGTCCGCCTCGTCCGCCGCCTCGACGTAAAGGTCGGCGGCGAGGCGCTGGTCGATCCAGGCGGTGAACGTCGCGCGGAAGCTGCCCACCATGGTGCCCACGCCGATATTGGCCGCCAGCGCCAGCAGCAGCGCCATCAGCGCCAGCGACAGGCCCGGCAGTTGCTGGCGCGTGTCGGCCCAGAACCATTGCGCCACCGCCCCGCGCGACAGCCACTGCCCGATGCGCGTGAGGGACGCCAGCAGCATCGGCAGGATCAGCGCGCAGCCCATGAGCAGCCCCGCCAGCATGCCGAAGCCCGCCCACAGCCCCGGCAAAGCCAGCAGCCCGGCGGCGAGACCAAGCAGCAAGGCCCCCGCGAGTGCCTGCCGGCGCATCGCCTGCGCCGATTCCCGCGCCCATGCCCGTGGCTGGGCCGGCGCGAGCGGCGGCAGCCGCCACAGCCGCCAGAGGCTTTGCCCGGCCGAACCGAGCATCCCCAGCACGGCGATCCCGAGCCCCGACAGCCACCAGACCGGCCGCAGCGTCAGTTCCGCGCCGACCTCGGCCCCGTAGAGCCCGCGCAGCGTCGATGCCACGTCGGGCAGCAGCGCCCCGGCGATCAGCCAGCCGAGAGCGACGCCCGCCGCGCCCGCCACCAGCGCGAAGGCCAGAAGCTCCGCCAGCAGCAGCCCGGTCAGCGCGCGCGCCGAAAGGCCCAGCGCCCGCAGCGTGCGGAACAGGGCGCGGCGCTGCTCGAACGCGAGGCCGATGGCGGAATGCACGATGAACAGCCCGACGCCGAAGGCCAGATAACCGAAGGCGGCGAGGTTCAGGTGAAAGCTCTCGGTCAGCTGCGACAGATCGGTGGTCGCGGGCCGGATCAGCGCATAACCCGCGGGCGCAGGGCGGTCCTGCGGGGAGCGGTCCTGCGTCAGCAGCAGATAGGAGATGTCCGGGCCGAGTATCTGCGCCGCGACGCCGATGTCGGCCACCGCGATGCCCGGCGGCAGGTCGGCGCGGCGCGCGCGCGGATCGTCGAGCGGCGCGGCCGACAGGATCGTCCCGCCGGTCAGGAAATCGGCCGGATTGCCTTCAACGCGCTCTCCGGGCGGCAGGGTCAGCGGCTCGATGCCGATGAGGCGCAGGGTCTCGCCGCCGATCACCGCCTCGCCCTCGATCACAGGGGAAACCGGCCAGCCGGCGCGGCGCAGCGCGACATAATCGGCCAACGTGATCCGCTCCGCGACGAGCCGGGGCAGCCGGTCCTGCGTCATGGTCGCGGCGGCGAAATCGTAGCTGGCCCGCGCCTCGGCGTTGATCGCCTGCACCCCCGTCCACAGCGCCGTCGCCAGCGCCAGCCCCATGAGCAGTAATGCCGCCTGCACCTTGTGCCGCGCCCAGTGCGACAGCAGCACCGCAAGCCCTGTCATCTGCCCCGTGATCCGCCGCGTCACGACAGCCGCCCGCCGCGCAGGTGCACGCGCCGGTCGAGCTGCGCGGCGAGGCGCGGCGAATGCGTCACCATCAGCAGCGCCGCGCCGGTCTCGGCGACGAGCCGCAGCATCAGCGCCATCACCTTGTCGCCGGAGGTCTCGTCGAGGTTTCCGGTCGGCTCGTCGGCCAGCACGAGTGCGGGCCGCGCCGCCAGGGTGCGGCCGATGGCGACACGCTGCTGCTGCCCGCCGGACAGCTCCTCGGGATAGCGCGACAGGAGCGGGCCGAGATCGAGCGCAGCAGTCAGTTCCGCCTGCCAGCGCGGATCGTGCCGCTCCGCCAGCCGCGCCTGAAAGGCAAGGTTCGCCGCCACGTCGAGCGAGGGGATGAGGTTGAACTGCTGAAACACCAGCCCCACCGTGCCCCGCCGCAGCGCGGCGCGCTCGGCATCGCTGCGGCCCATCGGGCGGCCGGCGACCGCGATCCGGCCGGCATCGGGTGCGTCCAGCCCGGCGCACAGATGGAGAAGCGTGCTCTTCCCGCTGCCGGACTCGCCCGTCAGCGCCAGCGTCTCGCCGGCCGCCAGCGACAGGCTGACGCCGTCGAGCACCGCGACCCGGCCCTCGGAACTGGCGTAGCCCTTGCAAACGGCGGTCAGCGACAGCATGCCGGCTCCTCTGCGGCACAAGGCGATCGGCGGCGAAGGGCGCCGCCAAGCCGTAGCCATGGAACGCGATTTCCGCCGCATGGTTCTAACGGAAGTAGTAGGCCGGGGCAAATCGACCAGCGGGCGCGTTCCGTCGGGACCGCCGCCATACACCGCCCGAACGGGGACGGCTTGCATTCCCCCAGAGCGCCGGGATGCCGCACAACGCCCGAAGGCTGGCGTCAGCAATGAAGCGCTCGGTTGCTGGATACGGAAGAAACCGGGAGCCCGGCAGGAAGCATTGTCCTGCTCTGCCGTAGCACCCGGCCCGAAGCTGCCGTTAAGCGGGCTCTGGCCCAACGCCCGCTTTGCGCCCCATGTTGGTCGTTTAGAGGTTCTCGGTTCGATCCGTAAAGCTGCCGTGCGTTGCGCGACGTGCGAACGTCCATTGAAGGCGGAAAGCGGCCGTTCGCTGTGCACAATTTGAATGACCGCCCGTTTGGCGAATGCAGCCGTCACTCCAATGACGCCCGGTCCGAACGAATGGAGCGCGGCCAGCTTACCGCGCCGATGACATTTCCGATCAGGCTGTCCATCGCCTCCGCGACCCACGGATTGTTCCGCGCATACCAGTCGGCCCACTGCGCCGCCGTTGTCGCACCGACGAAGATCGCAGCGTTCAGCCCGTCGACCGTCCACGTGCCCTCCTTATGTCGTCCGCCACGCGCAGCGTCGAAGCCGTGAGCACGCGCGAGGTCGAGAAAGCGATAGGAAAAGGTCCACATTGGCGGGGGAATCGCTCGAAACGGATCCTCAAGTTATCGGAAATATTTGGAAATTTCTTTTTCGGTGGTGGGCTGTCGGTGCGCGCGTCTTGCGATACAGCCATTCCGTGGGTGGACGCCTGGAAGGCCGCCGGCCCGAACGGGCTTCTCATTGGCGCAACTATCGAATAGATAGAGGATAGAGGCATCGGCTCACCGACGCCAATTGTGTTGAGGTTCTATTTTGAGGAGCGGCATGCAGTTCAATCGATCAGAGCTAAATGCTTCGGCTATTTCCCTCGCAAGGGGAACCGATGCGGACGAAAGCTGCGTCGGCTACAACTATCTGATTGAAGAAAACATCTCCGATCCGCGGCGGGACGACGTGGAGACCTATGAGCCGCTCTCAGATGATGTGCGTGAGGTGGTGAACGGCTACTTCGTTGATAGCGTTCAGGGGCTGGTGCGGGGCCACAACTCATCGACTTTCGATGAAGCTACCAACGATCTGGCACTGTTGCCTGCTACTGTGGAACCAGTGCAGAAAATCATCCGACTCGAGCGGATCGACCGCCATTTGGAACCTCAAGGGGGACTCGATTTCGGAAGCCTGGTTGATGCTCTCCGGACATGCGATCAGCACAGGCTCTCGGCGCTCACGGATCAGTTCCAGAATTATCCGGGCGAGCGCCCTTCGTTTGCCGCGTTCAAGAGTGAGGTTTCGGACGATCTGAAGGAAGCGGACTGGCTGCAAAGAATTATCGACCGTCTTGGATTATACCACCATTATCCGTTTGTTTCGGGTAATCCGTATAGGTTTGCGCTCATGGAATACACCGCTGATGAAGTCATCAAGCAGGCTCATTCAAAGGGAGTTGATCGCTGTTTCTCCTTGGCGACCGTACTTGAGTGCCAGGACAACCCTGCGTTCTTTCCCGTTCCGCGCTCGACCAGCCATGGTTTCACGGTCGACCTGCGCGAGCGCAATCCGAAGAAGCCGAGCGTGCGTGAGATCCTCCACATCCGCTTCGATTATTCGTGGAGGAATGTGAAGCGGCTAGTCAAGTGGTCTGGAGCGGATGTTCCCGACATTGAGGCCGCGCGCGGTCGCCACCTTGATACCCTGCGAACGGAAACGGGGCGCACGGATTTTGGCGAAGTCGGGATCTGATCATGGCGACGTCTTCAGCCTTGGAGAAATACAAAGCCCAGCTAAGGGATGACGGGAAGGCCGCACTTCGGGCTATCCTAAATGGGACGGCGTCGCTTGGGCGGCTTTCGGCTGCCGAGCCTGAAGACGCTGTGGACGCAATTCTTGCTTCGGAACCGCGCGACTCTGATGTCGTTCGCGGCTTCGACCGCGGCTGCGCCGAGCTCCTCGAGGAATTCCGCTCAACGCTCCTGCAGCAGGAGGGCCGTTCGTTTCGGATCGAATTGGCTAAACTCGTGACTCTTGTGACGATCATTCGTCGGCTGTTGCCCGAGCAGACTGTTGTGGGCCTCCATCGCTGCTACGTTCTGTGGAGTGGTTTCTTCGAGAATTTCGTCGTGGATCGCGGTCTTGACCTGCGCCGCGAGTATTTTCGGATCCTTGCGCTCAGCCAGGACATAGCGGCGGCGGACCAAGGCCTAAAGCCGCGCCGGCTGATGCCGCTTTGGTTGTCAGTGTGCTCGGAGAACGGTGACGCGGGACGGTACGATGCGAGCTACTTGCGGATCGCCCTCCTGGGGCTGCGTCGCCTTCCGCTGGGTGATGACTTCGATGCGAACGAGGACTTTGCGCTTCAAGGGCTTGCACGTTGGGCTGTGACGCAGAGGCCGAGCACGGCGGCCTTCGAGCGAGAATGGCGCATTCTCGAAGGTGACTTCCCGCGGGATGCCGGCTTCTGGACGGATCGCGTCCAAGCCGCTATCACGGCTACGGAGCGTGAGCTGTCGGAGCGAACGAGAGGCGCCGAGACGACATTTCCGGTCGCCGCTTGGTGGCGAGAGGATGTCGATATTCATCCTGACGAGCGAGCTGTTTCGCGGACCATTTTCTCGACTGAGTCGGTTCCAATGAGCGAGTGGCAGCTTGTTCTGAACTCTGTTGATCAGCCCTTGGATCAGATTAGGACGCCTATCGAAACCATAATGCGCCGGCAGCAGCGTTACGCTGACGTTTCGGGTGATGTCTTTTACCTCGTGCGCACGGCTTGCAACTTTGGTATGCGGCTAATCGAGAAAGGGCCACCAGACGAACGAGTCGAGCGCGGGGCGCTCGCCGTATTTCTGGCGACCTTGGCCTTCGACTACGACCCAGTGAACGTATTCGCCTGGTCCCTTATGCGGGATGCCTTGGCGGCCGCTGGGCGTATTGCGGATGCGGAACTTGTCGGTTGGGAAGCGATTAGGCGCTTTCCTGAAGACTATCAATGGCGCACCCAGCTCGCGACAGTGCTGGCGGTTCACTCTGGCAAAGCGGACGAAGCGGCGGCCCTTCTGCGGGAGACGATGGCTCTGTTCCCCGAAGAACCGTATGCGCGCACCCAGCTCGCGACTGTTATGGCCGACGATCTACAACGACCGGCCGACGCTCGCGACGTTCTAAACTGCGCGATTGCTGACGGGGTAGACAATGATGCTACCCGGTCGCTGCTGCAAAAGCTGGATCAGGGGCGCGCGCTGCGGCGCGCGAGGCCGCAGCCAAAAGGTGTCGAGGATGCGAGTAGTCTGACTATACCGACAGCAATGGCACGGCGGCAGCTATTTCTCTTCGAGTCTGGGCTGTCTTCCGAGGACGGTCTACGTGCATTTCTCTCGGACGCTCCGCAGGACAGCTATTCGACCTACGTCTCCGAAAGGGCCGGACTTTCGGATGTTCCTTTCAAGACGACCTTTGCGATCGCTTTCGAAGACGCGCTCGAGAAAGCCGAGCCATCCGCACTGCGTGCGCTCGTTGCCCGCGGGCGTCCGATGGAACGAGCTATAGTCGAGGAAGCGGTCGCTGTCAGCGAAGGCCGGGTCGTGGCATTCTCGGAATTTTTCGCGGACGCGGAGAGAGATGAGCGCCTGCAGACGCTGGAGCGAACCCTCCAGCAGCAAGGCGGGCGCGAAGATCGTCGCACCCTGCTGCTGCGCGATTTCGCTGCGTCGACGCTCTCAACGAGTGTTGTCTCATTGGTGGCGGCTTGAATCGAGGGGCCGGGTCCTCACCGTTCCATCCATTGGGAGCGCACCGGTGATAGTGCGCTTCTTGCCATATGACACGGCCTACTCACCCCCTCCACCTCCTCGTTCAGTCTGAGTCCCATGCTGATAAGGCCATGCAGGGCGGCGTGGGCGTAGACGAAGGTGTCGAGGGTCTCGTTGCGTTCGCCGTCGCGCTTGGGCTGCCAGGAGCCGATGGGTCGGTCGCGCTCGAAGCGAGTGACGAGGTATTCT
Source organism: Pseudochelatococcus lubricantis (assembly GCF_011762225.1). Lineage (GTDB taxonomy): Bacteria > Pseudomonadota > Alphaproteobacteria > Rhizobiales > Beijerinckiaceae > Pseudochelatococcus > Pseudochelatococcus lubricantis. Next base: position 4,502 of record NZ_JAASQI010000014.1, on the reverse strand, counting down.
TCGTTCCTCTAACCCGAAGCGGCCACTCCGGGCACCCACAGCCAATGTCGGCTTGGGGCCGAAAGTGACTATGCGCCTGTTGAACGCGAATGTCTGCTTCGCTACTTGCCGAGGCTAAGACCGGCCAGTCTGCTCCCGGCCCCATTCCGGCCGAGATGGCCGGATTGCCAGCGACCTACTGGCAAACGTAACCCCTGCCGGGCATGACCTCCATTGAATCCCGTTTCTCAGCGGTACCGGCTGAACACCAGGGCAGCGTTGACGCCCCCGAACCCGAAGGCGTTTGAAAGCACATGCCGTACGTTCAGAGGGTGTGCGCCACCGGAAATCAGATTGAACCCCTCCGCCTCCGGCATCGGCCGCTCGATGTTCAAGCTTGGCGGCGCTAGCTGATGATGGATGGCGAGCACTGAAAACACAGCTTCGATTGCCCCCGCTGCGCCGAGCACGTGGCCGGTGGCCGACTTCGTCGAACTCACCGGAATCCTTGCTGCGCCGGCGCCGAAGACCTTCTCCAGTGCCGCAAGCTCAGCGGCATCGCCGACAGGCGTCGAGGTTGCATGCGCATTGATGTAGCCGATGTCGTGAGGCGCGATCGCCGTCGCCCTGATCGCGATCTCCATCGCACGGGCCGCTTCACGACCATTAGGCCAGCCAGCCGTCACATGATGCGCATCCGTCGTCGTGCCATAACCCGACAGCAAGGCGAGAGGTCGCGCGCCCCGTCGTTCGGCATGGCTCAGGCGCTCGATCACCAGCATCGCCGCGCCTTCCGACAGGACGAACCCGTCATGATCGCTGTCGAAGGGGCGTGAGGCTCGATGCGGCGCGTCGTTGAAGCCGAAGGAAAGCGCCTTCGCAGCCGTGAAACCGCCGATGGCAACGGGATCGACACAGGCCTCCGTCCCCCCGCAGAGGGCTATGTCGGCCTCGCCGGCGCGGATCATGCGCATGGCGTCGCCGATCGCCTGGGCCGAGGCGGCGCAGGCGGTCGTCGGCGAGCCCGCGGGCCCGTGAAAACCGAACCGGATCGCCACCTGGCCGGCGGCCAGATTGGGCAGGAAGGACGGCACCACGAACGGGGAGAGCCGGCGCACGCCGGCCGTGCGAACAACCTCGCTCGCGGCCGTGATCGCCGGAACGCCGCCGACCCCCGTTCCGATCACGGTGGCGGTGCGGATGCGATCCTCCGCGGCATCGGGGTTCCAACCCGCCTGTTTCAGGGCCTCGATCGCGGCAGCGACGGCATACTGGATAAAAAGATCGTTCCGGCGCAGGTCGCGGGCGTCCATGCTCCGCTCCGGATCGAAACCGTTCGCATCCTCGGTATGAGCGGGCACCAGCCCCGCGACCCGGCATTTCCAGCCGGCGGTATCGAAGCGGGTATTGGCCCGGATGCCGCTCTGCCCGGACACCAGGCGGCGCCAGTTCGCCTCCACGCCCACGCCAAGCGGAGAAACGGCACCAAGCCCTGTGACGACGATGGGTTCCGACATGTCAACTCCCTTCAAGCTCATGCATGTGCATATACACATTAAGCTTGTAAGGCAATCGACGTCACGCGTCACCCTCCCGCCAATCGCTTCGAGACCCGGAGATAGGTTTCGGCGTCCTCTGGCGTTATGTCCTCCATCAGAGGCGCTTGAGATTGCCGCCACAGCACAAGGAGACGATCGAGGAGCAGGTTTCCCTCCTCCGTCAGCTCGCATACGCGTGCATTGTTGGCGGTGTTGGCCACGCGCCGGACTAGGCCCTTACTCTCCAGCAGGTCCAGATTCCGGGTGAGGCTAGTTCTGTCCAGTGCGATGAGCTGCGCCAAAGCCATCACGGGTTGGCCGGGATGGAAGCGGATGGCAGCGAGGAGCGACAATTGCTGCACCGTGACGCCGAAGGGCTTCAGTTTGGCGTCACCGGCTCTCAGCAGCGCCCGTGAGGCCGCTATCGTGTTCAGAACGAGGCATCGGACGAGATCTTCAGGCATGGTCATTGCACCATCTAGCCTCCTTGTGCCACGGTTGGTCAATGCCGCTTCTGGGGCAGCGTCAGCTATACCGGTGCGCTCCTGAAAAGCGCGCCGTCCGTTTGTCGCCCATTGCTCCGATGTAGGCTGGACCGCCAGCTCATGATGACGAGTTCACTGACGACATGGGCGAATCTTTGCCGCGAGATTAGGTGCTCAAACTTGCGGCGCTGTCCATAGATGCATTTGGAGGCGACCCGCCCGTCAGGTAGTGGAAGCATGCCTTTTGACATTTGAGCTGTCGTCGAAGTCGCCTCTTGGCATCACCGTCAGTGTTTGGCTATCAACGAAAATCATGGCATCATCATGCACTGAACAATGCATGATAATCAGATCAGTATATTCCATATGCCACGGCTCTCCATGCTTCGCTGAATTTCTCCGGGACCGTCGTCGGAACCTCAGACTCCGCCGATTCCTCGCCTTTGATTTCCATTGCCTGTGCGGCCGTTCCCGGCAATCGTGAACCCGTTCGACTTGCAATCGGCTTGAAAAGGCGAGACGATGGATGGTGGCAATCGCCCGGAGCAGGAGCGAAAGAGGGTTCGGCCCGTAGAGCCCGAACTGAAGCTCGTACGCCGGGGCAATGGACCGGATCCTCGGCTGGTCGAGGTAGTTCGCCTGCTCGCCCGTCGGGCCGCCCGGCAGGTTTACGAGGAACAAAGGAAGGAGCGACGAACGCGACGCTCCTGAGATTGCAGGAGAGAGCATCGTGAAGATCGCGATCTATGCCCGCTATTCCGACGAAAAGCAGCGTGACGCCTCGATCGCGGATCAGTTCCGCATGTGCCGCCTGCTCGCCGAAAAGCAGGGCTGGCAGATCGTCGAGGAATATTCCGACCACGCGATCTCCGGCGCGTCCATGATCCGACCTGGTATTCAGGCCCTGATCGCGGATGCGATGCGGGGCCGTTTCGACCTGATCCTCGCCGAAGCGATGGATCGGCTGTCGCGTGACCAGGAAGACATTGCCGGCCTCTTCAAGCGCATGTCCTATGCAGACGTGAAGATGCTCACGCTCTCCGAGGGCGAGATCACGCACCTGCATGTCGGCCTCAAGGGCACGATGAACGCCCTGTTTCTCAAGGATCTGGCCGACAAGACCCGGCGCGGCCAGCGCGGGCGTGTCGAGGCCGGCAAGTCGGGCGGCGGCAATGCCTACGGCTATGACGTGGTGAAGAAGTTCGATGCCGCCGGTGAACCCATTCGCGGCGACCGCACCATCAATGAAGCACAGGCTGAAGTGGTCCGCCGCATCTTCCGCGATTATGCCGCCGGCAAGTCATCCAAGCGGATCGCCGTCGAACTGAACAAGGATGGTGTCACTGCTCCCGGCGGTCGGGAATGGGGTTTCAGCACCATTAACGGCAACGTGAAACGGGGCAATGGCATTCTCAACAACGAGATGTACGTCGGCCGGATTGTCTGGAACCGCCAACGTTTCATCAAGAACCCGGATACCGGCAAGCGCCAGGCGCGAATGAACCCTGAATCCGAGTGGGTCGTCCAGGAGGTGCCGGAACTGCGCATCCTTGATGACGATCTATGGCATGCGGTGAAGGAACGGCAGCGAACCGTCAAACAGAACGATGCGGATGGTGACGCGGGCAACAACGAGAGCGACAACCATTTCCGGGATCGCCGGCGGCCAAGGTACCTGCTCTCCGGCCTCACCAGATGCGGCTGCTGTGACGGTGGCTATGCGATGATTTCCACCAATCTGGTCGGCTGTTCGACAGCGAGGAACAAGGGCACTTGCGATAACCGCATGAATATCCGTCGCGACCAGCTCGAAGCGCGCGTCCTCAACGCCCTGCGCACCAATCTGATGGACCCGGAGCTGTTCGCGGAGTTCTGCGAGGAATTCACCCGGGAGATGAATCGGTTGCGTATGGAGGGCCGTGCTTCGATCGATGCGGCCGAGGCGGAAACCCGGAAGATCGAAAGGGAACTGGACAAGCTGATGAGTCTCATCCTCGCGGCTGATGACGACGCAAGCCCGCTGCGGATGATGAAGCAGATGAAAACCCTGGAGGCAAAAAAGGCGGACATTGAGCGTTTTCTCGAAGGTGCCGAAGAGCCGCCTCCCCTGCTGCATCCGAACATGGCGCATCACTACCACGCCCAGGTCGACGAGCTATACGCTGCGCTTCAGGAGGATTCCGAGGCGAGGCGCATGACGGCAGCGGATGTGCTGCGATCTCTGGTGAAGGAGATCGTTCTGACGCCGGAGGACGGCAAACTGCGGATCGACGTGCGGGGCGATCTGGCGGGCATCCTGGCGATCTCGGTTGAACGCAAAAAGCCCGCCGAAGAGGCGGGCCGGAAAAGAGCGAGGAAGGCCAGAGGAAGAGAGCTTGACCTTGATTTGCTGCGTGAGCAATTTGAGATGGTTGCGGGGGCAGGATTTGAACCTGCGGCCTTCAGGTTATGAGCCTGACGAGCTACCGGGCTGCTCCACCCCGCGTTAACTTCTGGGCTT
>NZ_JAASQI010000013.1 GCF_011762225.1 Pseudochelatococcus lubricantis | reverse complement strand
TGATCGTTCATCTGGCTGAGCTCCAAAATGTAGCCTTGAATCACGATCTCCCGAAGTTGGGAATCCCCTTTGTTAATTCCTCACTACGACCTAGAATCTGTCCTGTTCCAACGTAAACAGGACAGATTCTGGCGTTAGAGGCACACAATGACCGCGCCTACCTATTCATCGTTTGCTCAGTGGTATAGCGAGGGGCACCTCGCATCTTATGTACGAACGATGAAATCTCCTGGAGGAATGCTGAACCTGCTTGAGGCAGCCCAGCCTGCAGGGGACATGTCGGATCCTGCTGTTCCCGATCTCGTTTTATATCAAGACCTGTCGGGCGGCAGCCGCGTGATCGGCGATCTCGGGGCCGGACGCTTCGATGTCATCAGCCAGAGGGGTGGTTTTTTCGTCGCTGCGCCGAACTTTGCCAATACGGTCCTCGTTGAAAAGCGTCATCAGCTTCGAAGTCTGTCCTTTCCAGTATCGCGATGGCAGAGCATTGTTGAGGAGGCTGCTGGCGGCACTTTCTTCTTCGGTTCTCACTCGCTCTATCGGGGAAGCTTCGCGTCACCGAGGATACGATCGGCGATCCAGCATCTCTGGCAGCTATGTGACGAGGAAGGGGTCCCCTCGCGGCTTCTGGCCCAGGCTGCTGGCTGCGAGATTCTGGCGGAGCTCTGCCGTCTGATTGGCTCCCCGCTCGTGACTGTCAGGGGCGGTCTTGCCGCCTGGGCAGAACGGCGGTGCATAGAAATGATGCGCGCCAGGCTGTCGGAGGATATCAGTCTCGACGAACTGGCGGCAGAGGCGCGCCTGTCGACGTTTCATTTCTCGCGCATGTTCAAGCGGAGCGTCGGCGTGCCGCCACGGGTCTATTTGACACGACTGAGGCTGGAGAAAGCCTGCGAGCTTCTTGAGCGAACAGACCTTCCCGTCACCGAGATCGCACAGGAAGTGGGATATTCATCAAACCAGGTTCTGGCGCGCATCTTCATGAAACACAGACGCATGAGCCCCAGCAACTATCGCCGCGCTATGCGCACACAGGTCTCATAGAATCTGTCCTGTTTCAACGTAAACAGGACAGATTCTAGAGCGGCTTCGCACCGTTTTCGCTTCAGTCGGGTCTCACGCCATCAGTGCACGGAATGCTGCTCCCCTGCACCGATCGTTAAAATACCTTGTCGTTAGCCGACGCGGCCTCGCTAAGGGGCGGGGTTCCAAATCGTTCTATCAGCATCTCAGTGAGGGTTCGCACCTTTCGAGAGGGATACTGGCCGGGCGGCCTCACGACGAAGATCCCGGCTGGCGGAATCGGATGATGCGTCATGATTGGCACCAGCGCACCCGAACTAATATGATCCGCGACCAGCGGTTCTGGCAGATAGGCGACCCCAACTCCGTCCAGAGCGGCCGCTACGAGGGATATTGCGTTATCAGCTATGAAGCGTCCCTGAGGACGCACCGTGACAATCTCGTCGTCATTCATGAATTGCCACTTCTCGGCGTCCCGCATAACGACTTGGTGATTCATAATCTCGTCTGGTGTTGCGGGAGCACCGTGAGCTTCGATGTAAGCAGGGCTGGCAACCAGCTTGCCAAAGATCGGTCCGATACGTCTCGCGACGAGGTTCGAGTCCGACAGATGCCCCAGCCGAATTGCGCAATCAAAGCCCTCTCCCACGAGATCTACGAAGCGATCAGTATAGGAAGAGAGGATTTGTAGTTGCGGGTGCCGGTTGGCCATCTGGGAGAGCACAGGAGCAAAATAGCTCGGGCCAAATGACAGTGGCGCGGCTACGCGCATGCGGCCTCGAAGCTCACCGGCAGGCAGGATCGTTTCGCGCACCAGATCCAATTCGGCGGCGGTCCTGGCTGCGTAATCGCGGAAGGTAGCGCCTGCTTCCGTGAGCGCTATCCCACGGGTCGTCCTTGCAAATAGCTGTGCGCCGAGTTGCTCCTCAAGCCTGGTGATCCGCCGGCTAACCATCGACTTCGAGATGCCCAGTCGCAGCGCGGCAGACGACACTCCACCCGCATGAGCAACTTCGACAAATATCCTTAGATCCTCAAGTTCCACAAGGCGTTCCTTATCTTGCAACACGGCTTCACACGACCGAGGGCTACCAAGGCAAGGAAGGGAATGACAACTTCGCTGCCGCTGTCTGTCCCATGAGGGCATTCTCGCACCGTGCCTCACGAACCGCCAATATAGGAATTAGTTCGTAATCTTTCTAACGGCTTCCATTCACATCTTCGTCCATCGCACGCATCCGTAAAACGTCGGCTTCCACATCACCGCAATTCGTAAGATCAGTCGAACGAGGGTAAAATGCTCAAAAATTTATTCATCGCCTTTGTGACGATTTCTTCTTTCTCTGCGGCTCAGGCGCAAACCACGCAAGAACAACCCGACGCCGATCTGATCGTTATCAATGCAAAGATCTTCACCGGAAACCCGAGGCAGGCCGAAGCTTCTGCTTTAGCCGTCAGGAATGGCCGCATCTATTCCGTCGGATCGGATGTGGACATTCTCGGTCTAAAGAATTCCGCTACCAAAGTGATTGATGCACGCAGTCGGAGACTCATTCCCGGCATCATCGATGCTCATACGCACGTCCTCAACGACCTGGCCTATAACTACAGTGTTCGATGGGATGGCGTGCCGACGCTGCGTCGTGCATTGACCATGCTCAGCGAGCAGGCCCAACGAACGCCTGAGGGGCAGTGGGTCAAGGTGATCGGAGGCTGGTCACCCTACCAATTTGAGGAGAACCGCTTTCCCACGCTGGCCGAGCTGCGCGAGGCCGTGCCCGACCATCCCATGATTGTGCAATATGCCTATAACCGCGCTTTCTTGAACAAGCAGGCGATGGAAGCGCTTGGCGTGGGCACCGAGCGGTTCCCAAAGGTGCCAGACATCGAATTCGAGAAGGACAGCCACGGCAATCCCACGGGCGTTGTCCACGGCTATACTTGGCTGTTTCTTGCTCTTGAGGGCATGGTGCCGCAGCCCACGTTCGACGAACAAGTGAGTTCGATAGTCTACAGCGTTCATGGTCTGAACCGGACCGGTGTGACCTCGATCATCGATAACGGCGGCAGGTGGCCATACCCGGAGGCCCAGGCGCGGGTAGCCGTGCTCGCACGAGACAACCGCCTCAATGTGCGGATGCCCTTTGTGGACTTGCAACTCGGCGACGGCGGGCCGGTGAACATGGTGGATCTGGAGATCGAGGCGATCACGAAAACGGCGCCGATAAGCCCGGGGCAAAACCTGCACCCCACCCTGGCACATGGCCATGAATATCGCGGTGCCGGGGAGGTTCTGAGCGGGGAAGTGCACGATCATGAGAACTTCGACCGTCCGGCGGTCATCATCGAGCCCGAGAAGATGCGGCGCTTCGTCGAGCAGGATGTGATGAAGCTCGTCCAGCGGCGCATCCCGTTCCGCATGCACGTTAGCTACAACGAGAACATCTCGCCCTTTCTCGATGGCCTTGAAAAGGTGAACGAAACGATCCCGCTCCATGGCCTGAAATGGAGTCTCGAACACGCGGAGACCATCAGCCCGGAGAACATCGATCGGGTGAAGACGCTGGGGGGCGGTATCGCCCTGGACGCCAAAATGGCGCTGCACGCCGATGGCTTCATCAAGACATACAGTCGCGAGAAGGCGTTGGAGACGCCGCGTCTGCGCAAACTCGTGGATAGCGGCATCCCTCTGGCCATGACCACCGACGCTTTCCGGGCAGCCACGTTCAACCCTTGGGTCGGGATAAGCTGGATGGTGTCCGGCAAGTCCGTGTCCGGTTCGGAGGTTCTCGCCGATAACAACCGGCTCTCCCGTGCTGAAGCGCTGAAGCTGTTCACCAGTGGGGCAGCCTGGTTCATGAATGCAGAAGCCGAACTAGGCACAATCGCCCCGGGAAAGCTGGCTGACTTCGCCGTTCTCGACAGGGATTACTTCGCCGTGCCGGAAGAGCAAATCAGCTCTATATCGTCTGTCCTAACGATTATGGACGGCAAGGTCGTGTATGGCGCACAGGACTATAGCGCTCTTTCGCCAAAACTGCCCGAAATCCTTCCAGCCTGGTCACCCGTAAAATACTTCGGCAGCTATCATGGGGAAAAATGAATCCCGCGAAATGGTTTTCTCCGCTTTCCCCAACAGTTCCATTTCAAAAGCTCCTTGGACTCCGGTTTCGCCGCATGGCCGTTCCCTACTGTGCTGGAAGCACCATCGCCTGAAGGTGGGATCAGCAGTTGCGCGCCGGTCCCTCTCCGGGGGGCGGTTACTGCTACTTTCGCTTGCTGCCCTCGCCTTTGCTCAATGGGACTACCGGCCCGCCCTGGCGGATGATGCTCGCTTGAAGCAGGAGAGACCCTCGATAAAAGCCGACCGGTCGCGGGAGGACTGGTCGGTCCTCGCGGATCCGAAACTGCGGACCCAGCCGCTGGACAGTCTCAAATACATTCCGTTGTTTTCCTCCAATCCCCACAGCTACATCTCGTTCGGGCTCAATCTGCGTGAAATATTCGAAGTCAGTGATGCGCCGGCTTTCGGAACCGTGCGTGCAAATCCCAGAGACTCCTACTGGTTACAGCGCGCGCAGTTCCATATCGATGCTCACCTGAATGAAAACTGGCAAGTGTTCACGCAGTTCGAGGATGTGCGTGCATTCGACAAGAAAGTGATCGGCCCCAACGACGCAAACCGATTTGATCTTCGGCAAGCATTCATCGGCTATACGCAGAAGACTGACGCCGGAACGTTCAGGGTAAGGGTCGGCCGTCAAGACTTCGCGTTTGATCTGGAGCGGTTCGTGTCGGTACGCGATGGGCCGAATGTCCGCCAGTCATTCGATGCTGTCTGGGCCGGGTGGGAGACGGACGCATGGCGCTTCTATGGTCTTGTCAGCCGGCCCGTTCAGTATTGGGACGACCGCCCTTTCGATGATAGATCGAGCGGCGATGCAATGTTCAGCGGGGCCCGCGTGGAGCGGCAGCTCTCGCCGACGGTCGTGGCGTCGGCCTACTACGCGCTTTATCAGCGCAAGAACGCCACTTTTCTCACCGCGTCGGGTGAGGAAGACAGGCATATCCTCAATATCCGGACGGCCGGCAAATATGCCGGTTTCGACTGGGATGCGGAGGCGATGGGACAGATTGGCAAGGTCGGCTCAGCCGACATTCTGGCCTGGGCCGTGGGTGCGAGGACCGGCTACACCTTCGAGGATCTCACCTGGTCGCCGCGGATCGGTATGCAGTTCGACGTGGCGTCGGGCGACCGGGACGCAAGTGATGGCACGCTCGGCACCTTCAATCCGCTGTTTCCGAACGGCTTCTATTTCTCGCTCGGCGGTCATACCGGATACGCTAACCTCGTCCACATCAAACCATCGGTCACCGTTCAGCCGACAGAAGACCTGACCCTGATGGCTGGGGTCGGACTGCTCTGGCGACAGACGACACAGGACGCTGTCTACACGCTGCCAAGCCTTCCCGTGGCCGGCACGGCGGGTCAGGGGTCGGCATGGACCGGAGCCTATTTACAGGTCAAGGCGGACTACCGCTTCAATCCCAATCTCGCGGGGTCGCTGGAGGCCGTCCGTTACCAGGTCGGCTCGGCGCTTCGCGACGCCGGAGGCCGTGACAGCAACTATGTTCGAGCGGAACTGAAATACTCATGGTAGCGCATGCACAGCCATACGCACCGGTGCCGGCCTTTCGCTGTGCCAAACATCCAGGGATGATGGATCGGTCGTCTCATATGCAGACGCGGCGTTGCACAATGAGGAAAGCTGGATAGGCATTAAAGCTGGATAGGCATTCTTGGGCTGATATCGCAGAACCCATTCTCAAGACGCCGATTGAAACAACTCGACCAGCATCCTCTCATTGTCGCGGATATAAGCGAAGCGATCACCGGAATGGTTGGGTACGGAGGACGGAGGTATAACTATTTCAACGCCCTTTGCCGCAAGAGCGGCTACAGCTTCTTCCAGATCATCAACAATGAGCGCAAAATGGTTGATACCACGGATTTTCAGAAATGTTTCGATTTCTTTTCGCTCTTTTGACATGGGGGCAGCGCCTTCGACTTGAATAATCTCCAGTCGAGCTTCACCACGAACGAGCATGGCCACCTCCGCGCCAGGCAGAGTGAAACTATATTGGTGCTCGAAACCAAGCTTATCTCGATACCAGTCAAGGCTGCCCTGCAGGTCGTTGACAACGACACCGACATGATGGAGGCGATGGACGAAATTTGTCATGTGATTTCCTGGGTTTAGTTTTCTCGTTCCAGATCCGGTTCGAGAGACCATCCCTGCAATGGTTGCGGGACTACGTACGCTGCCGGAAACGAGGTTCAACTTCCCAAGGCAGGTCGCCCACCTCTCCTCCGATCAAGGCAAACTTTGCCACGCATGCGGGAAAGTGGGAACTACACTTTACTTTGCAATAAAAGCCCCGTTGAACACCGATTTCGAAAGCGGCTTGCCCAGGATTTTACTCGTGCAGCGTAGAAGTTAGCCCAGCATATACGGGCAGGATAGTCTCCCCAAATGCGAAACGCTGTTGCAAAACGCAGAACGGGAGGCCTATCAAGGCTATCATGCTAAATTTTGGGAATAACCCTCAGTATCTCCTGGCTATATTTTGTATTGCCCGACGGTTCGCCTCTGTCGTGCGTGCGCTCCCGTGCAGAATTTTTCCCTGAATGCATCCCTCCATGCCTGGCTCAATAGGGCACCAGCAAACTCTGATACTGAACAACTATTCTTAACGACGTGTCGAAAAATCTTCAAAGCACTCGATTAGCATCTCGGTGAGCACCCGTATCTTGCGTGAGGGATGCAGCCCTGGCGGCCGGACGACATAGATGCCCAATTTGGCGGGCGGATAGCGCGTCATGACCGGAACCAACGCGCCGGAAACCAGATGCTCCCTGATCAATTCTTCAGGGACACCGGCTAGCCCAATCCCGGCAAGTGCTGCCGCCACGAGAGCCACGGCATTGTCGGCTTTGAAGCGCCCCTGCGGTTTCAGCGTGACGATCTTGTCCCCATCCATCACCAACCAGGTTTCAGTTCCCTGCATGACAACCTCATGCGTGAGAAGTTCCTCCGGCGTCTCGGGCGAGCCGTGCTTTTTGATGTAGTCCGGCGTTGCAACGTACTTGGCGGAGGTCCAGCCGACGCGCCTTGCCAGCATGTTGGAGTCGGGAAGATGGCCGACCCGTATCGCGCAGTCGAAACCTTCTGCGATCAGGTCAACGAACCGATCGGTATAGCTGGCTTGAACCTGCAACTCCGGATGACGCTGCGCCAGGGATGCGAGCACCGGGGCGAAATGCGTCGGACCGAATGTAAGCGGAGCTGCGATCCTCAGCCGACCGCGAAGGTCGCCGCCAGGTAATATCGCCTCCCTGGCAATGTCGATCTCGGCGCAGACTTTTGCGGCGTGTTCGCGGAAGGTGATCCCGGCCTCCGTGAGGGCGGCGCCGCGCGTCGTTCGGGCAAGCAGCTGCACGCCCAATTCCTTTTCAAGCCGAATGAGGCGCCGGCTGACCATCGACTTGGATATGTCGAGCCGCCGCGCGGCGGGCGAAACCCCGCCAGCATCGGCAACTTCCACGAAGGTCCGCAGGTCTTCGATGTCCAAATCAACGTTCCTGTACGCGCGACGGTTTAGTGCTCGAAGCAATCCGATCATATCACAAATAGAAACGACGGTGTCGACGTTGGCGTTCCTCATTTCGCGACACAGCTTCGCGGGAAAGGATGCTACCGCGCCATAACAAGAAATGAGAGTGTCAATTGAGGCGTCGTCTGAGGCGCCGCCCGTCTTTCCAGTAACCCAGCCCGCAACGTCAGCAAAGGATGTTTCCATGACCTTTCGTAACGGTCTCGATTCGCTTCTTCGGCCGGAAGACTCGGTCCTCGTTCTGATCGACCACCAGCCCTATCAGCTCGCGAACCTGAACAGCCACGATCCGCAAGCCGTGGTCAACCTCACGACCGCGCTGGCGAAGCTGGCGAAAGCCTTCAAGGTGCCGACCATTCTCACCAGCGTGATCGCGGCGCGCGGTGGACTTCTCTTCAAGCAGATCACCGACGTATTTCCGGGCCAGGAAGTCATCGATCGCACGTGGGTGAACACCTGGCAGGACGAGAAGGTGGTCAACGCTGTCAAGGCGACCGGCCGCAAGCAGCTGATCATCGCCGGCCTGTGGACCGAGGTCTGCGTCGCGATGCCTGTCATCCAGGCTGCCGGCGAAGGTTGGGACGTGACCGTGATCACCGATGCGTCGGGAGGGATTTCGAAGGAGTCTCACGAAGTCGCCGTGCAGCGCATGATCGCGGCCGGCGCGAACGTGATGACCGTGATGGCGCTCGCTGGCGAATGGCAACGCGATTGGGCACGCACCGAACATGTCGAGGAGCTGACCGAGATTCTCATCGAGCACTTCAGCGGCAGCGGCATCGCGTATCTTTGGGAACAGCAGTTGCTCAACACCCCGGTCGGTGCCGCTGGACCGTCGGGCGGCTGATCGGGGCGGGTGGCGGGGTTATGCGACGGCGAACGCCCCCGATTGCTCGTCGAGTCTCATCACCCCTCCCCCTTTCCGAGGATCAAGAAGATGTCTTTAAGGACGCATCGCGCGTCCGGAAACGGAATGAACGGCAACCTGTCGCTCGGAATGACCAACTCAACAGCGATCCTCATGGGGCGCCCATATCGAACAATGAATTATGGAGGGAGTATTCATGGAAATTGGCGTCGACAGTTTTGCCGCGATCCTTCCTGATCCGACGACAGGAAAGCTCCCTTCGGCGACCGACCGCATGGCCGAACTTCTTGATGAAGTCGAGGTCGCCGATCGGGTTGGGCTCGATGTCTTCGGCATCGGCGAGCATCACCGCGCCGAATTCCTCGATTCCGCGCCTGCGATCATACTCGCCGCAGCAGCGGCGCGTACCAGCAAGATTCGATTGACGAGTGCGGTGACAGTATTGAGTGCCGCCGATCCTGTCCGCGTCTTCCAGGAATTCTCAACCCTTGACCTGATTTCCAGAGGACGCGCCGAACTCGTCGTCGGCCGAGGTTCGTTCGGCGAGGCCTTTCCTCTTTTCGGCCTGGACACACGGGCATATGACGAACTCTTCGCCGAGAAGCTAGACCTGTTCATAAAGCTTGGAGAGACAAACAATCCTGTCTGGGAAGGCCGATTCCGTCCGGCGCTGAACGGCCAGGGCGTCTTCCCGCGGCCCCACCAGCGGCGGCTGCCGCTATGGATGGGTGTAGGCGGTACGCCGCAATCCTTCGCGCGTGCCGGCGCGCTCGGCCTTCCGCTGATGGTGGCGATCATTGGTGGAACCTTTGAACGGTTTCGCCCGCTCATCGATCTCTATCGCGAGGCCGGTATGCGCGCGGGGCACGATGCCGAAAAGCTCAGGGTGGGCATTCATGCGATGGGTTTCGTCGGCGAGACAGACGCAGCCGCCAGGGATGCCTTCTTCCCTGGATGGTCGCATCTGACAGCGAAGGTCGGTCGCGAACGTGGCTGGGCGCCCCCGACACGCGAGCAGTTCGAAGACATGGCCAGCCCGCGAGGCGCCTTCCTGATCGGCGCTCCGGCAACGGTTGCCGAGAAGATGCTTCAGGCGAGCCGGGTGCTGGGCGGCCTTTCCCGCATAACCTTTCAGATGAGCACCGCCTCTCTGGAAACGGCGGCGATGAAGCGTTCGATCGAGCTTTTGGGTACTGAAGTGGCGCCAGTCGTTCGTGCGGCTGTGGTGCAGGCATGAGGAGGCCTCAACACAAATAGCTCGCCATCGGGAATAGATGGCAACCCGGTCTTCCCATCCGAAAATCTGAGGAAAGGAAAGAACACCATGACGACGCTTACGACGCAGGAGGGAAACCGGATCTTCTACAAGGATCGGGGTCCGCGCGAAGTCCGGCCCATCATGTCCTATCTTGACTGGCCGCTGAGCGCGGACGACCGGGACAACCAGATGCTGTTCCTCCTCGGCAAGGACTACCGCGTCATCGCACATGACCGGCGCGGTCATGGTCGCACCGAGCAGACCGATACTGGAAACGAGATGGACACATATGCGTCCGACGTCGCGGAGCTGGTGCGGGAGCTCGATCTGAAGGACGCGGTTCACGTCGGGCACTCGACGGGCGGCGGCCGGGTGATCCGCTACATCGCTCGCAGCGGGCCTGGTCGTGCGTCGAAGGCCGCGCTGATGGGAAAGACACGTGGATGGCTGAAGTGAGCCTGGGGCAAACGATTGGACCGGCAGTCGTGCTGATGGGAGCCGCTGTTGTTGCTGTGCCGTTGTTCCGCCGGCTGGGGCTGGGATCGGTGCTCGGCTACTTCGCCGCTGGCGTTCTTGTCGGGCCATCGGTGCTGGGGCTGCTCACCGATACCCAATCCATCCTCCATTTTTCCGAGCTTGGGGTGGTGATGTTCCTGTTCGTGATCGGACTGGAACTGCGCCCGAACAAGTTATGGGCGATGCGTACCCAGATTTTCGGATTGGGCCTTGTCCAGGTCTTCGCCGCGACAGCCGTCCTTGCTCTGACGGGCGCGATGCTCCTCGGCCTATCCGCGACCGTCGCTTTCATCGCCGGGGCGGGCTTTGTCTTATCCTCAACCGCCGTCATCATATCGGTGCTGCAGGATCGGGGCGAGATTTCGGGCGCACAGGGACAGAAGTCGGTTGCCATCCTGCTGTTTGAGGATCTGATGATCGTGCCGCTCCTGGCGGTGGTCGCCTTCCTCTCGCCGCTCTCGCATGGACAGTCAGGATGGACGGACGCCCTCATAGCCGTCGCGGCCCTGCTCGTGCTTCTGGGCATATCGCGCTGGGGTCTGAATCCGTTCTTCACCTTGCTGGCACGCGCGCGCACCCGCGAAGTGCTGACGGCAGGTGCGCTGCTGGTGGTGCTTGGCGCAGCGCTGCTGATGGACGTCGCCGGATTGTCGATGGCGATGGGCGCGTTTCTCGCCGGAGTGATGCTCTCGAGTTCGAGCTACCGGCACCAGATCGAAAGCGATATCGAGCCGTTTCGCGGTCTGCTCATGGGACTGTTCTTTCTTGCTGTCGGCATGTCGCTGGACCTTTCGATCGTCGCGGCCGAATGGCCGCTTCTGCTGGCCATGCTGGGCGCGTTCACGGTCGCGAAGGGCGCCGTGGTCTATGTGGTCGCGCGTCTGTTCGGCAGCTCGAACCATCAGGCCCTGCATCGTACGTCGATGTTCCTCCAGGGCGGCGAATTCGCCTTCGTCCTTTATGCAGCAGCGATGGCAGGCGGCGTTATCGATGCACGCGAGAATGCGCTGTTCGCTACCGTCGTGATCCTGTCAATGGTGCTGACCCCGCTGCTCACAATAGCGACCGACCTTCTGCTTCGAACGGAAGCGTCGATGGATGGCATCGATCCCGCCCATGATCTCAAGGGGCGGGTCCTTATCGTCGGGTTTGGACGCTTCGGTCAGATCGCATCACAGATACCTTTATCGCAGGGCGTCGAGCTTTCTGTCATCGACAAGGACCCTGACCGCATTCGCGATGCCGGGCGATATGGGTTCAAGGTCTTCTTCGGCGACGGGACCCGGCTCGATACGCTGCACCACTCCGGTGCCGGGGAAGCTGATGCGATCATGGTCTGTGTCGACGACCCCAAGGCCGCGATGAAGATCGTGGAGCTGGCGCAACACGAGTTCACCCAGGCAAAGCTTCTTGTCCGCAGCTACGATCGTGGACACGCGGTAGATCTGATCCGAGCGGGAGTCGATTACCAGATCCGCGAAACGGTCGAATCCGCCTACCTGATGGGAGCGGAAGGTTTGCGGGCGCTGGGCTACGGGGAAGCCGATGTTGAAGCCGCCGCCACCGACATTCGTCGGCGCGATGCCGAACGCCTGGCCGAGCAGGTTCACGGAGACACCATGTCGGGCAGCAGCCGACTGCTCCTTCAACCCGTCCGAAAGCCGCTGTGATGTCAGACTTTCGGCGAATGCACACTCCGACGTGACCATCTGTGCAGTGAACCGTCTCGGCTCCGTCGCAAATTCCATCGGAGTCGAACAACAGGATGAGGACAAATCATGCCTACACTCTACTACGCCGTAGGTGCCTGCTCTCTGGCCCCGCACGTCGCTCTCGAATGGATCGGCGCTCCTTACGAGGCGGTCAAGGTGCAGTATGGCTCCAAGGAGCTTCTCGCAGTAAATCCCGCCGGTGCCGTCCCGACGCTTCGTGAAGGGGACGGCTGGCTTCTGACGCAGGCCGGCGCGATCCTCGACTACCTGGCACACAAGCACCCCGAGGCTGGGCTTGCCGGCGGAGATGGCCTGCGCGCCAGGGCCGAAGCGCATCGCTGGTCCGCCTTCTTTACTTCGGACGTCCATGCCGCCTTCTGGCCGATCTTCATGCCTTCCCGCTACACAAGCGACACAAGCGAAACGGCCCGGCAGGCGGTGGTAGAAGCCGGACACAAGCTTGTCGCGAAGCAGTTCGGTATTCTCGACCGCCACCTCGATGGACGGGAGTACATCCTGGATGGCGCGCGCTCGGTGATCGACGCCTATTCCTTCCCGATGATCCGCTGGGCGCTGAAGCTTCTGCCGGGCGGCCTGGAAGGATATCCGAACGTGCAAGCGCTTCATGACAGGCTGGCCGGCGATCCGGCAGTGCAAAAGGTGCTCGCGCGTGAGGCCGAAGGCTGAGCGGTGAGCGGGGCTGACGACCGGCATTACCGCCAACGTCGATTTCTAGAGCGCGTTCCGATCAGATGGATTGGGAGAAGTCGCCAATGGTAGACAGCCGAAAACCGTCTAGTTGACAGGGCGTCCGCGTAGACGAACGCAGAATCCCCGTCCCCACCTCAATCAGCGCCGAACCCCAGGAGATGTTGCATACCGCCGTGCGCGAGGGAACGCCGCTCAACGCGCTCTATCCAACGCCGTCACCGCAAGAGCATGAGGCATGGCGGCAGATGCAGCTCAATGCCGACAGGTATTATGCCGAAACTCTCCTGGGAGCTGTGAAGTACCTGAGGTTGACAATGATTACACATGATCGATGGAAACGACCCGGCTGGCCGGAGATACTGATAGGACTCGCGGTGTATGCACTGCTTCTTGTCTCGTTCGGCCTGCTATTGGGGTTTCTTCCTCAGAGCGATCCTGTTCTTCTCGGGGTTGTCGGTTCGACTGCGGGCGGCTTCGTCGGCGTCGGTGCTTTCGCCGCGGCATTCGGCCTGCGGATACGGGCGCTCGGCCCGTTCGGGTTCAGACGAGTCTCCCCCCGCTGGGGCATGATCGCCATTGGAGCGGGGATCATCGCCTATGGCCTCAACCTGATCATACAGTTCACATACCTGACGTGGTTCGGGAGCAACGACCCTCAAGGTATCCTGCATGCAGCGGCCCGCGGCGGCCCGCTTCCCTTTGTCTTGTCCTTTCTCGGCGGAGCCATCTTCACGCCGTTCGGCGAGGAAATCCTGTTCAGAGGCGTCGTTGCGAATGCGCTCAACCGCTATGGCGCCTTTGCCGGTATCGTTCTGAGCTCAATCATCTTCGGGCTCGCGCACGGCGTCAGCGTGATCCTGCCTGTCGCGATCATGGTCGGTCTTCTATCCGCTGTCCTTTTCCGGGCAACGGGATCGGTCTGGCCCTGTGTCACCCTGCATTGCGTTTATAATGGCGCCAATAGTTTCGCGTCGGCCTTGGGTTTCTCGCCAATGCAATAAAGCGCGAGGACTTTGGCCGCTGCCATCACCCGCAGCAGAGTCCGTGGCTAAACGGAATCGATTTCCGCACAGCTTTGCCGACTGCGCGCGGGTCCTCTCAAATAAAGGACAATCAGTTTGAACAGACATTACCTCCTCTCATTCGCGCTTGCACCCGGTGTGCCTCGCTTGCGTTGCGCATGGACCGCCCGCGCTCATTCTCAAAAGGAGATCAACAGAATGCCGCAATATCCTTCCGTCGAACATCGTCGGTCTGCGCTAACCATATTCTCTATAGTCCTGCTCGGCCTCGCTGTCACAGGATGTGTGTCGGCTGAAGAACGGCGGTATAGGGACGCGGGTACTTGCCAGAGCTTTGGAGCTTCCTATGGGTCTCGCGCTTATACGGACTGCATGCTGGAACAACAGCGCCGACGCGACAACGCGCAACTGAAGTCGCTCGAACAGACCCGAATGACGCAAGAAATTGCAAGAAACGCTCAGGTTATGGCCGATCACGCACGCTGGGAGCGCTGCAGGCGCGATCCTAGCCGGCGCGAGTGCCGTCGATAAGGACCAATATTCGGCTGCTGCAACTATGCGCAAGCATCGCGTGTCAACACTCAATATAAGACGATAGCCGTCGCCAATCCGTTGCGCAGCGTCCCTAATGATACACGCCTCGTCTCCGACGTCATCGGGAGCATCGAGGGGTTCGGTGGTGCTCGTCGGTCATTCATACGGAGGCCAGATTATCTCTAACGCCGCGAATGGGCATGATAACGTCAAGTCACTCGTGTATGTGGCTGCCTTCGCAGCAGACTCTGGCGAATCTGCATCCGATCTGGCTGGCATGTTTCCTGGCGGGACGCTTGGGGATAGGCTTGCGACCCCGGTCAAGCTCACTGACGGTGGTGCCGACCTCTATATCGACCAGACAAAGTTCCGCGACCAGTTCGCTCACGATATTCCGGCCGAAACGTCGGCACTAATGGCGGCCGGCCAGCGGCCGATCACCGAGGCCGCCTTGGCGGAGGAATCCGGTGAACCAGCCTGGAAATCACTACCTTCTTAGTCTGATCGAATACTGAATCGGGAGAGTTACATTGAAAGCTGTTACTGTTTCAAAGACGGGTCCAGAAACTCACCTCGTTCTTGCCGAGCATACAGAACCTGGAGCCGCGCCGGGCGAGGCAATTGTCGCGGTTCGTGCCTTCTCTTTGAACAACGGTGAGGTTCGAGCAGCACTTCACGAAGGTGTCGACGGCGACCGGCCCGGATGGGATCTGTCGGGCGTGGTGGAAAGCGCACCGAAAGGATCCGGGTTCCAGCCGGGCGATCGCGTCGTGGGCTTGGTGTGGGGAGGAGGCTGGGCGGAACGCGTAGCCGTGCCGACCAGCCGGCTGGCCAAAATCCCCGATGGCGTGAGTTTCGAAGCGGCCTCGACTCTTCCTGTCGCCGGGCTCACCGCGGCCATAGCGTTGCAGAAGAAGGCGATCGGCAAGGGAAGTCGTGTTCTTGTCACGGCGGCTACGGGCGGTGTCGGCGTCTATGCGGTCCAACTCGCAGCGGCTGCGGGCGCGCATGTGACAGCCTTTGTACGGGCCGCGGCAAATACGGAATTCCTACGCAACCTTGGCGCAGAAGAGATCGCAGTCGGTCTCGAAGCAGCCGAGAAAGGCGGCCCCTACGATCTGATCCTGGAGGGCGTTGGGGGCACTCTCCTGGGCGAAGCGCTGATGTGGCTGGCGCCGCGCGGCGTTTGCGTTCTCTTCGGCGATGCTTCACAGGACACGCTCACGACCTTTGACGCCCGTCGCTTCCGTCTACAGTCGGGCGGAGCGTATGGTGGCACGGTTCTTTACGGCTTCTTCCTGATCGATGAGTTGACCCGGCCCGAGGGGGCGGCCGATGGATCGGCCATTCTTGCCGACCTCGCCCGCCGCCTGTCGGAGGGGAGTTTGCGCCCGGTTATCGGACGAACCGCACAATGGACGAGAATCGATAAAACGGCCCGCGAACTTCTGAAGAGAGAGTTCAGCGGGAAGGCCGTCCTGACAGTCGGCGGATGAGGGAAAGCTTCAGGATCTACTTGTTCTCCGGGTCCGTATGGAACGTCGTGACGTCCACGAGATCATCGTACGTGCAGCCTGCGGCGTCGAGTGTGGCCTGGAGATTGTCGAAGGCCAGCTGAACCTGACGTTCGAAATCAGGTTCAGATGTTCCATCGCCCCGGCTGCCAATTTGCCCTGAAACAAAAAGAAATTGCCTGGGGTTTTGTCAGCTCATCGTCCTTCGTCATTGCCGGTGCGCAACCGACACACGGCGACGGCGGTGCCGCCTATAGGAATGGAGATCGTCATTCGACATCTGGATGCGGTAGCGCCCGTTTACGCGAAGCAACGTGGCACTATGGGGAACGCTAAAGTCAGGTTAAATTGATGAACAGAACCATCAAGGATGGCCGCATTCAAATGAACAACTAGAAACTCACTCTGCCTGATCGACGATGATCTGCAGCGTGCCTTTCGTGCAATGCTCAACACGCGCCTCGACCTCATACACCGCTGCCAGCATGGCACTGGTGACGACATTCGCCGGAGTGCCGAAGTCATGCAGCGCGCCTTGGTGGAGAATGGCGATCTGGTCGGCATACTGCGCGGCAAGCGCTATGTCGTGGAGGACGATGAGGACAATCATGCCATGCTGACGCGCCAGACGAACCGCCTGCTTCATGACCAGCGCCTGATAGCGCAGATCGAGCGCACTGGTCGGCTCGTCGAGCAACAAAACCTCCGGTCTGCGCACGACCACCTGCGCAAGGCTCGCCATCTGCCGCTGGCCACCGGACAGCGCGCTCAAGCTCCGGTTGGCGAGTTCCGCGATCCCGATCTCGGCAAGCGCCTCATAGGCCCGCTGAATAGGGGCCGCCGACGGGCTTTCCGTCCGAGTATTCGCGGGAGGCGAGGCACGCAGAGCGCCGACAACCGTCTCCAGAACCGACAGGCCGATCCCGGATGGCAGTGTCTGAGGCATGTAGCCAAGACGGGCCGCCCGCTCCGCCCGCGGTCGCCCGACCAACTCCTGCCCATCGAGCCGGACGCTGCCCGTGATATCGCCCAACCCGGCGAGACCGCGCAGCAGGGTGGATTTGCCGGCGGCGTTCGGCCCTATGAGTGCCGTGAGCGAGCCGCGCCGCAGCGGTGGCAAGCTAAAATGGCGGATAACCGGCACGCGGCCATAGCCGAGGGTTACATCCGATATGATGAGTTCGTTCTTGCCGGCAGGCTCCATGTCTATGACTTCCGTCTCAGAATGAGGGAGATGAAGACAGGCACGCCGACCAGTGCCGTAACGATGCCAACCGGGACGATGA
This sequence comes from Pseudochelatococcus lubricantis, assembly GCF_011762225.1. Lineage (GTDB taxonomy): Bacteria > Pseudomonadota > Alphaproteobacteria > Rhizobiales > Beijerinckiaceae > Pseudochelatococcus > Pseudochelatococcus lubricantis. The sequence goes on along the minus strand of NZ_JAASQI010000013.1, from coordinate 44,872 downwards.
TGCCCGGCATGATGATCTTGCTGACGATCGAGGCCAGAGACAGCAGCAACGCACCCACCAGAGCGCTTGCCGGCAGCAGGAACCGCTGGTCCTCGCCAACCAGCAGCCGGGCGATGTGCGGCCCGACAAGGCCGATAAAGCCGATCGGCCCGACAAAGGCGACGGCGATCGAGGACATCAGGCTGATGCGGAACAGCGACGCGAACCGCAGCCGCCGGACATCGACGCCGAAGCTCAAGGCCCTGTCCTCCCCCAGCCGGAGCACTGTCAGCCGCCAGGCCGCTGCCATCGAAAAAGGCATGACGATGAGAAGGACAGCAGCGAGGATGGCGATCTTATCCCAAGTCGCGCGGGCGACGCTGCCGAGCATCCAGAATACCAATTGCTGCAACACATCGATCGGGGCGATCAATTGCAGCAGGGCGACCAGCGCCTGGCAACTGAACACCAGCGCAATGCCGAGCAGGACCAGCGTTTCCTTGCCGGCTCCGCTGATCCGTGTGGTTGCTTGAAGGAGCAGGACCGAACCGAAGGCAAAGGCAAAGGCGAGAGCCGATACGGCCCAGCTTTGCGGCAGCCCGGGCAAGGAGAGATGGAACACGACGGCGGTGGAGGCCCCGACAGCCGCCGCCGAGGAGACGCCGAGCGTGAACGGGCTCGCCAGAGGATTGTCGAGAATGGTCTGCATCTCGGCTCCGGAGAGCGACAACGCGGCCCCGACCAGAAGCGCCATAGCGGCATAGGGCAAGCGCACCGACCAGACGATGACGGCGGTCGTCGGATCGGCGAGCGCGGGATGGAAAACCGCCCCGAAAAACTCCGCGAGCGACAGGCCGGAGGGGCCGGTAACGATATCGGCGATGGCAGCGCCGCTCATCGCCACGGCGAAGACGGCAATGAGAGCAAGACGGCGCACAACCCGCCGCCGATGCAGGTCGAAAACGGCGGCCAGGGGAGGCTCACGGTGCCCGCTTTCCTCGACAGGGCGTAGCGCACGCCCTGTCACGCCACTTTTGTGACCAGCCGGGGTCATCACGGCTTCAAAGCCTCATCGATCCAGTAGGTGCCGGTATCCTTGAACGCCGGCAGGAAAGTGGCATAAAGCTCGCGTTCCGTCGCCTTCGGGTCGAGATCCTTGAAGAGCTCCGGATGCACCCACTTCGCCAGCGCCTCGATCGCCAGAATGCTGTAGGGTGAATTATAGAACTCATGCCAGATGCCATGCGCACGGCCATCGCGGATGGCCCTCAGGCTGCTGAACTCCGGGCGGGCAAGCACCTGCGCCAGCGAGCTTGCGGCCTGTTCCGGCCCGACCTGCGCGCCAAGCAGCACACCCGGAACCCGATTGCCGGTGGCAACATAGATGTCGGGGTCGGCTTTCAGCGCATATTCGACGCTGATATCGCCAATCGCGCCGGGCACGACGCTCGAAGCGATGTTGCGGCCACCGACCGCCTTGATGAAATCGCCCATGCCGCCGTCACCCGTGGTGTGACCGGGCGTCGGGAAGACGCCAGCGAGCAATTCCATAAAGACCTTCGGGCGTGACTCTTCCGGCAAAGAAGCCACGGCATCGGTGATGCGCTTCAGATGGGTGTTATAGAAATCGAGGAAGGCGGTCGCTTCCTTGTCGCGGCCCAGCGCCGTTCCGAGCGCGGCAAAGCTGGTGCGCATGCCATCGATGGGACTTACCCGGAAGTCAACGAACAGGACGGGAATGCCCGCCTTTGCCAGCACGTCGGCAATCGGGCTGTGCTCGGTCGGGCCGTGGCCGGAAATGCTGAAGACAGCAAGGTCCGGCTTCAGCGAGAGGATCTTCTCCGCGCTGACGCTTTCCTCGGATGCCTCGCCGATCAGGGGAATGTTGGCGACCTCCGGATACTGGGCGACATAGCCGTCAAAGGTCTTCGGATCGAGTTTCCTCAGGTCATTCTGCCACCCGGCGATGCGGCTGAACGGTGCGTCGCGATCGAGCACGGCCAAGGCATAGAACAGACGCCCCTCGCCGAGGACGACATTCTGGACATGGTCCGGAACCGTGACCTTGCGTCCCAGCACGTCGGTCACCTCAGCGGCGTGGGACATTCCGGCCCCGATACAAACAGAAAAAAGAGCGGCAAGACCTGCCGCCTTGAGAATTTTACCAAAACGTTGCATGAAATAGCACTCCATCATTCGATAACTACTGGCGATCCATCTCGGTCAAGGATTCCGATCAGCTCATTTTTGAAAACTGAAAGGATGAAGACTTGACAAGAACGATGAGCGCTCAGGAACGATTGTGAGCATCTATGCGCAGTGTCGGCACCAACGGAAGTGAAACTTCGACATCACAACATGAATGAAATGAATATTATAATTGCAATAAACTGCATAAAATGCATGATAGGTGGCATGAACCATGGAACGAGGTAAATGGTTTAATGTTTTTTATCAGATAGATAATCCTATCAAGGCGATCTTAACCCTACTTCTGTTACTGCCATGGTGCGGCCATCCGGAGCTTACGCCTTCGACATGAACCATCCCAATATTTCAACGATCGATCTCAACCTGCTGCGTGTATTCGACAGTATCTTCCGCGAACGCAATATCTTGCGGGCCGCCCACCAGCTCGGCATGAGCCAGCCGGCGGCGAGCCACGCCCTGGCGAGATTACGCCATGCCCTGAAAGACGACCTGTTCGTCCGGTCGGCGCGCGGCATGCAACCGACGCCGCGGGCAGAGCAATTGGCAGGTCCGGTCAGGCAGGCTCTCAACTATTTCGAGCTTGGGCTACAATCCGGTCCCTTCGATCCCGCCACCTCCGCGCAACGCTTTACCATTGCGCTCGACAACGCCAGCGCCGTCACGCTGACAGCACCGATCATCGAAGCCGTCACGAAGGCCGCTCCGAACGTGGTCACCGAGTTGCGGCCGAGCGGTACGCTAGACATCGACAGGATGCTCGATGAGGCCGATCTGGGCCTGTTCATCGGCCGCGCGCGCGAACCACGGGAGCGTTTCGCGTCCGAAGAGCTTTTCAGTGACGATTTCGTGGTTGTGCATCGTCGGGCGGAGAACATGCCATCGCCTCCGCTCGATCTGAAGGCGCTGGCCACCCGCCCGCATATCCGGCTCTCGTCGGCGGGCGACAATACGGATTTTATCGATCTCTGGCTGAAGGAGCACCATGCACATCGCGAGATCCGTCATTCCGTCCCTTTGCTCGGCTGCGAAGCCGTGCTGCGCCAGCACGATGTCCTTGTCATTACACGCAGAAGAATTGCCATGGAACTGTGCAGGGGGACCGGCCTGGTTTCGGATGAACTACCCTTTGTCGCGCCGCGCGTGGCGACCAACATGCGGTGGCATCGGAGGCTCGATGCCCAACCCGCACATTCATGGCTTCGACAGATCATCCGACAGACAACACTGGATTACCGCCTGATAGAGGCAGCGACGGCGCGGAAAGCCCAGGGATGACGGGGCCCGCTCGGTCATCGCGGATAATATCCTCGACCGCGACTTCCAGGCGGAACGACCGAGTGGATGCGCTGCTGCATCATTCGGACCAGGGATCGCAATACACAAGCGAACAGTTTCGGCGCTTGCTGGCAGACAGCGGCATCACCTGCTCTATCAGTCGGGCAGGCAATGTCTGGGATAACTCAGCGATGGAGAGCTTCTTCCCTACGCTGAAGACCGAACGGACCGCCAAGAAGGTCTACCGCACGCGCGATGCTGCGCGGGCTGACGTGTTTGATTACATTGAGCGCTTCTATAACCCAAGACGCAGGCACTCAACACTCGGCTATGTCAGCCCGATGAATTTCGAAACTCAGACTATGCTGGCCTAACATGCTGTCCACGGAGCCGGCAGCAGGCCACGGGTCATCATGGTCCGGCAGACAGGCCCGCGCCTGGCCCTTCTGCTATCGCCACCAAGGGAATCTGGCGACGATCGGCAGGGGCGCAAAGCGCGCCGGCGTCGGGAAAACCTGCAGCTCAGGCGAGGAGAAGCGCCGCCGCCAGCATTCCCGGATCGTCCGCCCCGATGCTGCGCTCCGGAAACATCCGCGCCCGCCCGATACGGCAGGGCCTGTCGCGGAATGCGGCCAAGGCCTGTTGTGCCGCCTGCGCCGCGACCTCCCGGCTCACCTCGCCGCCGCCCAGCGCAGCCGCAATGGCGTAGAGACTGTCGAGGATGGTCTTGTCACCGGTTTCCGCCTTGCCACGCATCGAGATCGCGTCCCGCATCGCCGCGACGATGCGGGGCAGGTCGGCAGGCTCGGGATCCCTGCCGGCCCCTTCGATCTCCCTCGCCTCCCTGGCGAATGTCATCGCGCCGGTGGCAACAAGCGTGCCAAGGCTCGATCCTGTCTCTTTCATCGCCGCCGCGGCGAGCCGTTTGCCCGCCTCCGAAACCGTCGCGGCCCCGGCCGCATTCGCAGTGGCCATCGCCGCGAAGACCCGACGCAGCATCGACCCCGTATCCCCGTCGCCAAGCCTGGCATCCGCCGCGTTGAGGGTCTGTTCCTCGCGTGCGGCTCCCGCGCTCAGACAGGCGACGAAGGCTGCAACATCGCTTGCCGTGATCGCCATCATCCTACCCTCCAGAACGGGCAACTGGCGGGGGCCGATATCAGCGCTTCCAGTTCCCCGTCGAGCACCATCAGCGACAGCGATGCGCCTGCCATTTCCATCGAGGTGACGAAATTTCCGACCAGCGGTGCGGCATGGCTGATACCGGCGTCCTTCAGACGGCGTTCGACACGCCGCCAGAGAATGAACAGCTCCTCGAGCGGCGTCGCGCCCAAGCCGTTGACCAGCGGCATCACCCGGTCTCCCCGGCCCGGCTTGAGATCGGCGAACAGGCGATCGACCATCTCGTCCGCGACCTTGTCGGCGGGGGCAATGGGCGCCCTCCAGATCCCCGGTTCGCCGTGGATACCCATGCCGAACTCCATCTCGTCCTCTCCGATGTCAAAATTCGGCGCGGACGCCGTCGGCACCCGGCAAGGCGCAAGGGCAACCCCGATCGATCGCGTCGCCCCGTTCGCCTTCTGCGCCAGCGCGGCAACCGCGGCAAGATCCCGCCCTTCCGCCGCTGCGGCACCCGCCGCCTTGTAGAGCAGCACGATTCCCGCCACCCCGCGACGCTTGGCTGCTTCATCCGCGCCGGCGCTGGCGACGTCATCGGTGCCGAGAACGGTCTCGCAGGCGATATCATCCATGCCGGCCATCTCGATGGCCAGGTCGAAATTCATCCGGTCGCCACCGTAATTGCCGTAAAGGCAAAGAACGCCGGTTCCGTGATAAGCGGCGCGGATCGCGTCTAGGCAACTTTGCGCATTCGGCCCCTCGAACACGTTACCGATGGCGCAGGCGTCGGCGAAACCCGGCCCGACATAGCCGGTGAACAGGGGCAGATGACCGGAACCTCCCCCGGTCGCGATACCGACGCGGCCTTGCAGCGCGGGTTCCCGGCGGGAGATGCAGCGGCCGCTCTCGCCGCCTAGAACCAGCCCGGGATGGGCCGAGGTAAGCCCGTCGAGGATCTCGTTGACATAGTCGGCAGGTGCGTTGATCAGTTTTTTCATTCTTGCTTCCCTCATGACCGCTTGATCGATCAGAATTCGCTCAACTCGGAGAAACGCTAGCCCTTGACCGCGCCCGACAGGACACCGCGCAGGAAGTAGCGTTGCACGAAAGTGAAAAGGACCACGACCGGGACGGTGGCCAGCGTTCCGAGCGCCATGATCTCGCCCCAACGCACATCGAACGAGGTGATGAATTCCGAGATGCCAACCGGAACCGTCTTCAGCTCGGTCGATGTCATCACGATGCTGGCGAACAGGAATTCGTTCCACGAAAGCACAAAGACAAAGATCGCGACCGAGAAAATGCCCGGCAACGAGAGCGGCAGCACGATCCGCACGAAAGTGCCGAGATAGGACGCTCCGTCCACCCAAGCCGCTTCGTCGATTTCGCGCGGCAGTGTGTCAAAGAACGATTTGAGCATCCAGACAGCGAAGGGAAAGGTCAGGATCGTGTGGCAGATGACCAGCCCGATCCGCGTGTCGATCAGCGAAAGCGCGTTCAGGATCATGTAGATCGGCACGAAGAGCACGATCGCCGGAAACATGTAGGTGACCAGTGCGGCGATCAGGAATACGGACTTGCCCGGAAAATCGAACCGGGTGAGCGCATAGGCCGCGAGCGTGCCAATGACGAGGCACAGAAGCGTGGAGGCCAATCCCACGATCAGGCTGTTGGTGAAGAACACCGCCGCACCACTGTCGCGAAAGACGGTGACATACCAGTCGATTGTCCAGCGATCCGCGAGGATGCGCGGCGGCGATGAGAAAAGCTGGTCAGCCGGCTTGATCGAGGAAATGAACATCCATGCCAGCGGCAGCGCGATAAACGCTGCAAGCGGCAGGGCAACGGCATAGCTCGACATGCGCTGCATGGTTGCCTGCAGCTTCATTGTTTGCTGCTTCATGGACGACCTCCCGAGGCGACGCGCAGGACGAGGCCATAGAGCGCAATGGCCACCAGGATCATCACGCCCAGCGTAACCGCAAGCGCGGACCCGTAGCCGAAACGGAAAAACCCCATAGTTTCCTGATAGATCCAGATCGGCCAGTGCTCGGTCGCCCCTGCGGGACCGCCCTTGCTGACAAGCCAGATGATGTCGAAGAAGGTAATGGTCCAGATGAAACGCAGCACAAACAATATTTTTGTGACCGTCCAGAGGTTCGGCAATGTCACGAAGCGGAACTGCTGCCATGAAGTGGCGCCGTCTACCTGGGCCGCCTCGTACTGCTCCGGCGGAATCGACTGGAGTGCGGCCCAATAGGAAATCATGACGAAGGGAAACCCGCGCCAGATGTTCGCGAGGATAACGCTCCATGTCGCCCCCTCGGGCGAGGCAAGCGGTGACTGATCGGGCACCAGGAGCCCCAGATGCTGCAGGCTCACGGCAACGATGCCGAAGGAGCCGTCCAGCATCCACCGCCAGAAGAGGGCCAGCGCGATGACGGGCACGACATAGGGCAGCAGTAGGATCGAGCGGATCGCGCCCATCCCGGGCATGTTGCGGTTGATCGCCAGCGCCGCCAGCAGGCCGAGCCCAAACTGGCCGATCAGTGACCAGAAGGTCCATACTGCCGTGTTGGTCAGGACCGGCCAAAGCTTCGGCGCGTTGAGAATTTCCGCATAATTGCGCAGGCCCACGAATCTCTCGGCGCCGGTGAAGGCGTCGACGGCGACGAAGGAAAGCCGGATAGCCTCCCATATTGGATAGGCCACGAACAGCACCATGAAGATGACTGCCGGCGCCACGAAAATGAGGCCCGTCACCGCGCGGCTCCCGGCCGCCGTCAGGCCGTCAGCGCGCGCATGCGGAGCGTGCCCGGAAAAAGTTGAAGAATTCTGCATAGTTGCTCCAGAACCCCGCTGGCCGCGGGCCGGACGGAAACGGCCCGCCCACGGCCTGGCGGTCAATTGCCGATCATCTCGATCTGGTACTGCAGCTGAGAATCGATCTGTTCGATCGCGCTCTCAGGCGTGATCTGGCCCAGCGCTGCGGCCTGGATCGCATCGCCGATGAACGTGGTCGCCTCTATCTGGCCTGTCAGCGGGTTCAGGCCCGCTTCCTGTCCGTAGCGATACCAGTTCGGCATCACCTCGTTGAAGATCGTTTCGATCTCCGGCTTGAACCTGCGCACATATTCATTCGACTGGTAGGTCTCACTCTCGAAGGCGCTGCGCGTCGCAGGCAGGGCGAAGATCGGGCGGCTGTTGGCGCGCTCGGCCACACGCTCGGGCGTATACATGCAGGTCAGCAAGCGTTTCGCGGCCTGTTCGCGCTCGGGTGTGGAACGCGCCACAAGATAGTAGTATCCGCCGTTCAGCGATGCCACCGGAGGCTTGTCCGCCGTGGGGCCGGGGAACGGGAAGACGCCCATGTTGTCAAGCATCGTGGGATTCTGTTCGGCCGCGATCAGGACGACTGCCCCCCATTCGTTGGTCATGGCCAGCTTGCCCTGAACGTAGCCGTTGCGGAAGTCGTTCCAAGTCCACTCGACCGAGGAGGGCGGCGAGGCGGTCTTGTAGAGATCGAGCATGAAGCTCAGCGCCTTGACCGCTTTTTCCCGGTGTTCGTTGAACGCGTATTTGCCCGTCTTCGGATCGAAAATCGTGCCGCCAGCCGCATAGAAGAACTGGAAGAACGTTTGCGGCGCGACAAGCGAGCGCCCCATCGGCACGGCGAAGCCATAGACGTCCGGCGTACCGTCACCGTTCTCGTCCTTCGTCAGCACTTTCGCCGCCGCTTTCAGTTCGTCCCACGACTTCGGAACCGCGATCCCCGCCTTTTCGAACAAGTCCTTGCGATACCAGACTTCCTGATGCAGCGCCCAATCCGGCAGCCCCCAGATCTCGCCATTCTTCGACACGGCATCGAGATAGGAAGCGCGGAAATCGTCACGTCCCAGCTCGTCGACGACATCCGTCACCGGCACCAGCCCGCCACGCGACTGGACGAAGGCAACGGCTCCCTCCAGCGTATTCATGATGTCGGGCGGCGAGCCGTTGCGCATGGCGGTGATCAGCCGCGTGTACATCGAACCGAACGGAATCGTTTCGAAGTTCACCTTGAGACCGCCCTGCCCGGCGCGGCACTCCTCGATCTGTTTCTTGATGACGTCCGCCTGACTGGCAGTCGTCAGATTCGTCCAGAATGTCAGCGTCTGCGCCGCCGCCGGCACGGCGACAAGGGCCGCGATGGCCAGTACAGCAGCCGACAGGCCCCCTTTGGAAAATCTGTTCATGGCGTTCATCCTCCTGTGATCCTCCGGTTCGACTCCGGATATGACACGGCGTTTAGCAAAACCGTCTCTTGCTTATGTCCCGTATTGTGGACTATTGTTCCGACAAATCAAGAGGGAGGTTAGTGGATATGATGACGATTCGGGAGCCGGAACGCGAAATTCAGGTACTGGGCGCCCACGATGTGATCGTCGCTGGCGGCGGCACGGCAGGCGTGATGGCCGCCATCGCAGCCGCCCGCAACGGCGCCTCGACGCTCATTCTGGAGCGGAGCGGCTTCTTCGGCGGCAACATCGCGACCCAGCTCCTGGAGCATAGCGCGGGATGGCAGGATGCCGCCGGTCACCCGATCGTGGGCGGTCTTCCCCTGGAAATGATCGACCGGCTGAAAGCCGGCGGCGCATCCCCCGGCCTGGTGGACGACGATACGGGCTATACGCGAACCCGCCTTCCGGTCGAGCACGAACTGTTCAAATCGCTGATCGTGGAGTGGCTGGACGAGGAAGGGGTCGCGATCATGCCCCAGGCGCCGGTTGTCGCGGTGTCGGGAGCTGGCGTCGCGTCGGGGACTGAGGCGGCTCTACACGCAATCTGCGAGACCAGAAGCGGCCGGATCGCCTTTTGCGCTAAGGCAATGGTCGACGCCACGGGCGACGCTGACCTGTTTGCCAAAGCCCGGTGCGACTTCCATCCGACCTCGGCCACGCAGCCGGTTTCGATGATGTTCAAGCTGGGCAACGTGGATCATGCGGCCGCCCTCGCCTATGTCCGCGCGAATCCCGGCGACTTCAAAATGGATGCGGGTCAGCCCGGCTTCGAGGGGCGCCACTACTACAACCTCTGGGGTTACGGCGCGCTGTTGCGCCGCGGCTTCGAGGCAGGCCTCGTCTCGCTTGACCGGAAGGAGATGCATGTCGCCTGCCATGTCCTCACCCGCGAGGCGGTGATCAACGTCACCCGATATGCCGCCGACGCGACCGATGCCGGAGACATGGCGCGGGCCGAGCTTGTCCTGCGCCGGCAGGTGCGCGAGTTCGTCCGGTTCTTCCGCAAAATGGTGCCAGGATACGAAAACACCTTCCTGTCCGCGACAGCCTCCTGCGTGGGGGTGCGCGAAAGCCGAAGGATCAAGGGCCGCGCGACACTGACGGACGACGATGTACGCTCCGGCCGGGATTTCGCGGATGCGGTTGCCCGGGGCGGCTTCCCGATCGATAGCCATGACGCGAAGGGCAACAGCATGGACGGAACCGAGCCGGTGCCGTCGGGCTACGACATCCCGCTGGGCGCCATGCTGCCGGTGAATGGGCCGAACCTCATCGCGGCCGGCCGCTGCATATCGGCGGAACGGCGCGCGTTGGCCAGCGCCAGAATCACCGGCACCTGCATGGCCATGGGCCAGGCCGCCGGCACGGCCGCCGCCCTCTCGGCGCTTTCGGGCATCCCGATGGTCGATCTCGATATCACGCAGCTTCAACAGCGGCTTCGCGAGCAAGGGGCCCTCTTCGGAGGCAAGACGCGCGAACCGGCCATCTGAGCGATCGGGCAAGGAGAAAATGCATGGGAACCATATCGCTGCAGAACGTGGTCAAGCGCTTCGGAAGCGTGGATGTCATCAAGGGCATCGATCTGGAAGTCGGCGAAGGCGAATTCGTCGTCCTCGTCGGACCTTCGGGCTGCGGAAAGTCCACCCTTCTGCGGACGATCGCCGGGCTTGAGGACATTTCCGCAGGCTCCATCGCCATCGGGAGGCGAACCGTCCACCACCTGCCGCCGCAAAAGCGCAACATCGCGATGGTGTTCCAGAATTATGCGCTCTATCCGCATTACACGGTTGCGCAAAACATGGGCTTCGGCCTGCGTCTGCGCGGATTGCCGAAGGAGGAGATCCGCCGCAAGGTCGAGGAGGCGGCGCGGGTTCTGGGCCTTGAGGAGTACCTCGGCCGCTATCCGCGCAACCTGTCAGGCGGTCAGCGCCAGCGTGTCGCCATGGGCCGGGCCATCGTGCGCGACCCGGACGTCTATCTTTTCGACGAGCCGCTGTCGAATCTCGATGCCAAGCTGCGCATCGCCATGCGGACCGAAATCAAGTCCCTTCACCAGCGCCTGGGCCGCACGACCGTCTATGTTACGCACGATCAGGTCGAAGCGATGACCATGGCGGACCGGATTGTGATCCTGCGCGGCGGCGAAATCGCCCAGCAGGGCACGCCGATGGAACTCTATGGCAAGCCCGCCGACCGCTTCGTCGCCGGCTTCATCGGCGCCCCGACGATGAACTTTCTCGACGGCAGTATCGAGGCGGAAGGCGACGACCGTTTCATCCGGCTCACCGGGGGCTTGCGGGCACGCGCGCCGGGCTCGACGCCGACCGGCGCCGCTGTCGCCGGTATTCGGCCGGAAGATTTCCGGATCTCGTCCGACCCTGGCATGCACGATGCCATCGCCGGCAGGATCGCCCTCGTCGAGCCGACAGGCCCATCGGATTACCTGCTGGTGGATACGCCGTCCGGCCGCGTCACCGTGGTCGCCGCCAACGGGATCGGCCGTGTCGGCGACCAGATCACGCTCACCCCCGCGCCCGGGGCATGGCACTTCTTCGCACCCGGCGAGAACGGGCGTCGGCTGGCCGGCTGAAAGACCTGACTGCAGGCCCTGGCGTGGCTTGCAGATTTCCGCCCTTCGGAAACGGAAGGGGACCGAAATCATGAATATAAACGCCACTAGGAGGATCAACGTGACACTTGACAAGATCGCACTGAAAAAAACCCTGACCGGCATTCTGCCGCCGGTCACCATGCCGTTTGATGCGAACGGGCGTCTGGTGACGAATGCCATCGCCGGTCAGATCGACTGGATTCTCGACAATGGCGCGGATGCGGTGGTCGCCGGAGGCTCCACCGGCGAAGGCCACACGCTCAGCGATGGCGAATTCCGCGATGCGATGATTGCGACCTACGAGGCAGTCAAGGGCCGCAAGCCCTTCCTGGCAGGGCTTATCGTCAACTCCACCCTTGAGGCGACCGGGCGTGTGAAGCTGCTTGAGGACATCAAGGTCGACGCACTGCAGGTCACGCCGGTGCACTACCTGTTCAAACCCGGCGCAGATGCGACGGTCGAACATTTCCGCCGGATCTGGGAAGAATGCGGTATCCCGATCCTGATCTACAACGTCATTCCGTGGAACTACCTTTCCTCCGACCTCATGCTGCGCATCATGGACGAAGTTCCGGGCGTGATCGGCATGAAACAATCTTCGGGCGATCTGAAATCGCTGTCCGATCTCGTGCAAAGCGCCAAGCCGGACAACATCGTCTTGTCGGGTATCGACGCCCTGCTCTACTCGGCTTTCGCCATGGGAGCGGACGGCGCGATCTCCGCCCTGACCTCGGCCCTTCCTGGCGTCACGACCAGGCTCTTCCATCTGACCCGCGAGGGCAAGCATCCCGAGGCGCTGGAAATCCATTGGAAGCTCAACGCACTGTGGAACGTACTGCGTCACGACAACCTGCCGGCTTGCGTGAAATACATCCAGCACCGCCAGGGCCTGCCTCTCTACAATCCGCGTGCCCCCATGGAGGCAGTCTCGGACGAGCAGAAAACGGCCATTGACAGCGCCCTCAAGGCACTGATCTGAAACAGGTATACCGGCTACGGCGCCGGAGGCGCCGTAGCCGGTCCTTGAAACATGATCCCATTTCCTGAAATCGGAACGTGCTCTACAGCATCAGGCCCAAAACTGTGCGCACTTCTGGGATAATTTTATGCGAATATAAACAAATAGAACGCCCGAGCGATTCAGTTTTAACATCATCTGTTCTACAATCTGTCCTGTTTACGTTGAAACATTACATATTATAATTTCCCTATTTTGAGCGAATTCTGATCGATCATATGATTATATCTGATCGGAACGCGCTCTAATGATCTGCCGCCGTGGAAGAGCGTTTATCAACAGGCGCAATGCTGGTTGCGTGCCGGCTTTTTCAAGGCGCTGGCCGAAGACCTGCGCATGCTTCTACGGCTTGCCGCTAGCCGACCGGACGAGCCCCGACAGCCGCGATCATCGACAGCCGCACCCTGCGCTCGACGCCGGAAAGCGGAGCCAGAGCCGGATATGATGGCGCGAAGTGCAAGAAGGGCTCCAAACTGCACATGGCCGCGGATACGCTCGGCCATTTGCTCGCCATGTACGTCACCGCCTGCCAATGTCGGAGACAGAGCCGAAGCGGGCCGCATGGCCGAGGCGATCCAGGCGGCCACGGATCAGAGTGTGGAGATTGCCTTTTCCGATCGGGGACATATAGGTGAGGAACCGGAGAAATCAGCAGCCGAACACGGTATTCGGCTTGAGGTCGTCAAGCTGCCGGAGGCAAAGCTCGGCTTCGTCCTTCTGCCCAGACGATGGGTTGTCGAGCGATCCTTCGCATGGGCGACACCTTTCAGACGACTCTTCAAGAACTATGAACGATGCGCCCAGACCCTCGCCGATCTTCATATCGTTGCCTTCGTCTGGTCTGTATCAGGTTGAAAAACATCGCTATACTTGCCGCAAGTTCATGACCGCCTCTAGTTATTTTTTCGCGTTTTCTTCATGCTAAAGTGGTATCCACTTTGCTTGACAACGCTTTAGCTGACGTAACCGAGCGCGCGCGAGATGCGATCCGCGTGGTAGGTGACGACTTTTGCAAGCTCCTCGACATTCTCTTTCTTAAGCTGCCAGGAAGGACCGGAAATCGAGAGCCCCGCAAAAACCTTGCCATGCTGGCCGCGGATCGGTGCGCCGATGCATCGCAATCCGGGCTGATGTTCGCCCTCGTCGACCGCGTAGCCACGCTCGCGGATCCCGGTGAGTTCCTGACGCAGAGCCTCGCCATCCGTAATCGTTGCCTCGGTGAAGCGTTCTAGGCCGCGCTCGATCAGCCGATCGATGACCTCTGCCGGCTGGAAGGCGAGCGATGCCTTTCCGACGCTGGTGCAATGCGCCGGTGCATTCTCGATAAGGTTCGACTTGGTCGCGGCTTCGCTCCCGCCCTCGGTGCGGCGAATGACGACCGCCCGAAAGCCGTCAAAAATTGCGACCGTCACGATATGCCCGGTCATCCGTTCCAGCGCATCCACGAAAGGATAGGCCTCGCGGTGAATATCGAGATTTGACAGCGCGACGCTGCCCAGTTCAAAAAGCTTGAGCCCGAGCCGATAAGCGTCGCGCTCGCGATCTTGATCCAGAAATCCGACATCCCGCAACGAAGCCATCAGGCGATGGGTGGTAGAGCGAGGAAAGCCGGTCCGCGCGCAGATGTCCGACAGCGACAGCGCCCGGTCGTCGGTCGAGAAACACTCAAGGACCTTGACCAGTTTGCCGAGCGACTTCATTCCCTCCTCGGGGGCCCGGCGATCGGATACGTCAGTTCTAGCCGTCACGTCTCTGTTCCACTTGTTGTCGGTTAGTGCTCAGCATACGACTCCCACTCACCTGACATTAGGCAATTCAGGATACTATCCCGCAATATGGACTATCGACATCCATTCTGCAATCCTGGCTTTATCCTCCTTCCGTATGAAAAGAATGACCCTGCGGCAGGCAATCGCACCATCCTGCTTGGCCTGATGGGCCTCGTGACGTTCGTCATTCCCGCTGCCGTCGCCAGCGAAGCAGGGAGCGCGGCCCTGTTGCCCACCATATCGAAATCCTCAATGGCAGCATGGTAGTTTACCTCAGTTTCTCGTCATCGGACCAACGCTGTGATGGCATCGCCATCGCCGTCAAAACCTCGAATGTTCGAAGCCGACTCACTTTGTTGCTCAGCGGCCAAGTAGGAAGGGTTTCCATGTCTGTATCGTCATGATCTGGAACGCTTCTCTCGTGGGAGGATGAGCTGTCGATGCCGCGGCGAGCGATGCGCGGCGTGATGGAGCGCTTGCGCAGGTCCTTCGGGCAACGGTCGAAATCGCAGCCCTTGTCGGCATGGAGCTTCTTCGGCCGTTTGCGGGCCGTCCCCGCCGCTGCCGAATCGGATGGAACGCATCGACCACCTCGGTCAGCGCCATGCTGTCATGGCGATTGGCTCCGGTCAGGACGATGGCGAGAGGCAGGCCCTTGCGGTCGACCACGATGTAGCGCTCGGTACCCGGTTTGCCCCGGTCGGTCGGGTTCGGGCCGACCGCGTCGCTCCCCTTTTGGCG
Organism: Pseudochelatococcus lubricantis; assembly: GCF_011762225.1. Classification (GTDB taxonomy): domain Bacteria; phylum Pseudomonadota; class Alphaproteobacteria; order Rhizobiales; family Beijerinckiaceae; genus Pseudochelatococcus; species Pseudochelatococcus lubricantis. Next base: position 29,869 of record NZ_JAASQI010000013.1, on the reverse strand, counting down.
GCAACGGACGAGGAAGCCACCGAAGCACGCGGCCAGTCGATCTCCCCGGCAAGGTTCAGCCGCTCCAGCATTTGGCGATGGATCCGATCCCACAGGCCGGCATCCCGCCAGACGCGCAGCCGGCGCCAGCAGGTTATCCTGGAACATCTCGCCACCTCGAACGGCAGCCGCTCCCAAGCAATCGCGGTGTAGAGCACGAACAGGATGCCAGTCAGCGCATCTCGATCCTCGACCCAAGGCCGCCCGCCTTTCGGGCGTGCCGCAACGGACGGAAACAACGGGGCGGTCTCAGCCCATAGGGCGTCGGGCAAAAGTTTCTTGACCACGCCCAAGCCTCAACCAAATAGGGTTAATAAATGGTTTTGTTAGGCGCTCTAAACTGAAACCACGGGAAGAGCTATCGGGTAAGCAGATTTCCAAAATCAAGCAGGCTAAAGCCCTGACGTTTGCCTCTGAAACCATTGATTTCCGTGCCCTGCCGGGTATGCAAGTAAAGATGATTTCGGAGGCTCGCAACTACCGATACCGACATTCGCTGGTGGTGGCAATTTAACACATAGACAAAGTCGTCACCATACGGACCGTGCCGACCATGGCGGCGCAAGAGGCCGCGCGCATCGCCATCGACGCCGCGAGCAAGGCGCGCGGGTCCTGCTGATCCGCAACACGGTGGATGCCGCCATCGAGACCGTCCGCGCCGGGGGGCAAAGCGCCGCGACGCTGGTGCTCCAGTCGGCCCAGTCGCGCCAGATAGCAATTTCCTCGGGATATTCGTGCAATGACCGACCAACACTATCGCTGACGAGATAGGAAGGCGATGCGAACTCAGGCCCTGTTGATCTTGCCCGCCGCGGTCATTGCGAGCGGCGCAAAATTGCTCACAAAGCTATCCTTGTCCCATTCGCTGAGCGAACCGCCGATGTGAATGGCCCCAATCGGGCGGCTGTCGTTGTCCTTGACCGCAACCCCGAGGACGACCTCCCCCTGGAGAACCTCCTCAGCAGCAATCGCATAGCCATTTTCCCGGGCCATCACTACCTTGGCACGAATTTCCTTTAGATCAGTCAGCGTGCGCGGGGTGAAAGGCTGGCGATTGGACCGGGCCAAGATGTCGTCCACTTCGTCATCGGAAAGCTGGCTGAGCAGAGCACGGCCCCCGGCCGTGCAATAGAGCGGCACGCTATTGCCGATCAACGTGGCGAAATAGGATTCGCGCTTGCTCTGCAACCGCAGCGCATAGACCAGCCGGAGATCGTCGCGCAGGCTGAGATCGACACGTTCGCCAGTATCGCGCCGCAATTCCACCAGGGTAGGCAAAACCCGCACGATCACGGGGTTCAGCCGCAGATAGTCCAGAGTGTGATCCAGCAGCCGGATGCCCGGCACATAGCCCCGGTCGTCGGGAGCACGCTCCATATAGCCTTGCTGCCGTAATGTATGGACAATACGCTGGACCGTGCTCTTGCCAATGCCGGACCGCGACGCGATCTCGTTCAGCGTCAGCGCGTTGCTGGCGCCGTGGAAGGTCGACAGCACCTGAAGGGCACGGGCTACGGCCTGAATGAAGAGCGGATCTTCTTCTGCCGGGTCTGGCACCGGCCGCACAGCATATTCCACCCTGTCTACTTCACGCATGGCATCTCCAAAATCCTGCTTGACTTGAAACAAGCTCCCTGACTATTCTTAATTTCAATACTTTGGTATCGTCTTTCGATACACCTGTCAACCAATAGGCGCATAGAAGACACCAGGGTATTGAAAGGAGGGGTCTGTTCCGCCGATCCATCAGCCTCGACGGCTGCCGGACGGATCGGGACTGGCCGAGCCTTTCACGAGCAAGAGCGACCCTGCCGCAAGCGCCGGCCGATAACGGGCAGGCAGGGGGCAAACCGACATATGGCGGGCCAAGCTTCGCAGCCGGCCGGACGTCGCCAGTCGGGCCGCCAATCTTTTCACCAACAGGGGAACTATATCTCACATGACAACATCTTCACGCCTTTCCTCCCCCCGCCCTCGGCCTGCCCGCCGCCGCGGCGTGCGCGGCGCGCTGTTCGGGCTTGCCGCGTCGGTATTCGTTGCTGCCGGCGGCATGGTGTCAGCGGCTGAAGCCCGGACCATCACCGCCGTGATGGAGAGCCTGCGCACGCTCGATCCGATCATCACCACCGCCCACATCACCCGCAACCATGCCTATATGATCTATGACGTGCTGGTTGCGGTCGACAAGAACTTCCAGCCACAGCCCCAGATGGCCGGTTGGACCGTCTCGGAAGATGGCAAGGTCTATACCTTCACTCTGCGGAACGGCCTGAAGTTCCATGATGGCGCGCCGGTCACCGCCGCAGATGCGGTGGCCTCGCTCAAACGCTGGGGCCAGCGCGATTCCGGCGGACAGATGATCTTCGACCTGACCGCAAGCCTTGAGGCCACTGACGACAAGACACTGGTCTGGACGTTGGAAAAGCCCTTCCCGCCGCTGCTGGAGACCATTGCCAAACAATCGGCCCTGCCGCCGTTCATCATGCCCGCGCGCATCGCCGCCACCCCGGCCAATACCGCGATCACAGAACACATCGGCTCTGGTCCATTCAGGTTCGTCGCCGAGGATTTTCAGCCCGGCGTCAGCGTTCGCTACGTGAAATTCGAGGACTACGTTCCCCGCAGCGAGCCGCCAAGCTGGATGGCAGGCGGCAAGATGGTGAATGTCGACGAGGTCAAGTGGGTGACGATGCCCGACCCGCAAACCGCAATCAATGCCATCATGTCGGGAGAGGTGGATTTCATAGATCAGGTGCCGGTCGACCTGCTGCCCATTCTCGAAACATCCGACGATGTCGTGGTCGAGCTGCGCGATGATCTCGGTTACCAGGCCATCGGCCGGATGAACTTCAAACATCCGCCCTTCGACAACAAGAAGTTGCGCCAGGCCGCACTACGGGCACTGAACCAGGTTGACTTCCTCAGCAACATCGTCGGCAATCCAGACTACTACCGTCCCTGCGGCGCGATCTTCGGCTGCGGCACGCCTCTCGCCAACGAGACCGGCGGCGAGACGCTGACCAGTGGCGGTGACATCGAGGGCGCGAAGAAGCTTCTAGCCGAGGCCGGTTACGACGGCACACCGGTGGTCATTCTCCAGACTACCGATGTCAGGGTGATCTCCTCGCAGCCGATCGTCGCCGCGCAGTCGCTGCGCGCAGCCGGGTTCACCGTCGATCTGCAGCCGATGGACTGGCAGACTGTCGTGTCCCGCCGGGCCAACATGGGGCCGCCGTCTGAAGGCGGCTGGAGCCTGTTCTTCACCAACTGGATCGTGCCGGAAGTCTTCAACCCGCTGATCAGCCCGATGCTGAACGGGCGCGGCGACAAGGCCTGGTTCGGCTGGCCGCAGGATGACGAGATCGAGGCGCTACGCGCCGAATTCATCGATGCAGCCTCCGACGAGGACAGGCTCGACATCGCGAAGCGGATCCAGATCCACGCCATGGACAACGTGAGCTATCTGCCGCTGGGCCAGTTCTTCTCGCCCCATGCCCGCAGCACCAAGCTCGAGAACATGGTCATGTCGCCGGTCCAGGTATTCTGGGGCGTGACCAAAACGGAGTAGGCACCGAACCGGAACGCATCGCGACGGGCGCGAGACGAAGCGCGCCTCCTGCCCGTCCGACCTGCCGCGGTCATCGCCGGCGACGCCGCCAGCACGGAGCAACCGGAACGCATTCGCGAGAGCCTCGCCCGAGCCGGCTGCTGCATGCCCAGTTCCCCACCCTGGTCGCAGGACGACCTGGGCACCCGCTTGCTGACGCACAACCGAGCACCCGCCCGGTCCACTTTTTTCACCTCCCTGATGGAAACCAGGCAATGACGAAACTGAACACCCTGAGCGCCGCCGAGATGATCGACGGCTACCGCAAGGGCACATTCACCCCCGTTGACGTGACCGAAGCGGTGCTGGCGCAGATAGACCGTTGCGAACCCGAACTGAATGCGATGTGGACCGTCGATCGCGAGATCGCCCGCGCCTCGGCAGGTGAGTCCGCCGCACGCTGGAAGGCAGGCAATCCGATCATCGTCCGGGGTGTCAGCCTTGACGGCGTGCCCGTCACCCTCAAGGAAAATATCGCCACGAAGGGGGTTGCGATGCCGCTCGGCACAGCGGTCAGCGACATGACTCCGCGTCCGGCGGATGCGCCGCCGGCAGCGCGCATGCGCGAGGCGGGCGTCGTCTTTCTGGGCCGCACCACCATGCCCGATTACGGCATGCTTTCCTCGGGCCTGTCGAGCTTCCACAAACTCGCGCGCAACCCCTGGAACACGGCGATGAACCCCGGAGGATCCAGTGCGGGCGCCGGCACGGCAGGCGCCGCCGGCTATGGGCCGATCCATCTGGGCACCGACATCGGCGGTTCAGTCCGGCTTCCCGCCGCCTGGTGCGGCCTCGCGGGACTGAAGCCGAGCCTCGGGCGTATCCCGATCGATCCGCCCTTCATGGGGCGCGTCGTCGGGCCGATGACCCGTACCATCGAGGACGCGGCGCTGGCCATGGCCGTACTCTCGCAACCCGATTTGCGCGACCATATGGACCTGCCCCCGAACGATATCCGTTGGCTCGATCTCGATCGCGAGGTGAAGGGCCTGCGCATAGGCCTGCACCTCGATCCCGGCTGCGGAATGCCGGTGGATCCGCAGGTGACGGAAGCCGTCAGCGCGGCAGCCCGGCTGTTCGAGGCTGCCGGTGCCATCGTCGAACCGCTCGCCCCCTGGATGACCGACGAGGTGCTCACGGGGCTGGATGACTTCTGGCGCACGCGCGCCGGTATCGACGTCTCGGCCCTGTCGCCGGAAAAGCGGGCGCAACTGCTGCCCATCATCCGCAACTGGGCGGAATCGGGCCTTGGCAAGTCGGGCGAGGAAGTGTTCCTCAGCTACATGAGCACGTTCCAGATTCGCGCCGCCACCGTGGCTGCGACCTCGCGATTCGACTTCGTGCTGTCACCGGTGTCGCCCAATGTCAGCTTCCCGGCGGAATGGGCTTATCCCTGGGACAATGACGTCAACCGTGCGATGGCCCATATCAACTTCACTCTCCCCTACAGCATGAGCGAGCAGCCGGCGGTCGCCGTCGCCTGCGGCTACGATGACGCCGGAGTTCCGATCGGGCTTCAGATCTCCGGGCGGCGCTTCGACGACCTCGGCGTGCTGCAATTGGCCCGCGCATGGGAGAGGATACGCCCCGAACAACGCCCTTGGCCTTGCGACGCCGGCCTGTGAAGCCTGACCGACGCATGCCACGATGTGCAACTTGCGCCCGATCCGGTCGCCCGCATTTCCGGGCGGGGGGATCGGGCCGCCCTCAGCCCGCGTGCATATAGAGAACGCTTGAGCGATCGAGGTGCTGCACCAACGCGGCCTCCGCCTCATCGGGTTCGTGACGCTCGATGTGCCGGAGGATTTGCGCGTGCTCGATCAGCGTGAGATTCTCCTTGCCCTTCCAGCGCAGTATCTCCCTGTGGTACTGCCGCAGCCAGCCCAGCATCGCCTCGCTGACCGCTTCGAAGATCGGATTGCCGGAGATCGCTGCGATCTGCGTATGAAAGCGGATGTCCGCGGCGATGAACGTCTCCGGGGCGTCGACCGCCGTCGCCTGCTGATCGAGCGTGCCGCGCAGCCGGGCAATGTCCTCCGGCGTCGCCCGCAGCGCCGCCTCGCGCACCATGCCGCGTTCAAAGAAGCGACGGGCCTGTTTCAAGTGTTCCAGGCTGTCGGGCGAGGCGGAGAGCAGGAGGTTGGCGGTCAGATCGACCTGCTGGAAGATCGACCTTGCCGTCAGCCGCCGGACGCGGGCCCGCTCGCCGTGGCTGATGGTGATCAGTCCCATATTGGCCAGCGCCTGCATGGCCTCGCGGATGGCGGGACGGCCCACGCCGAAACGGTCCATCAGGTCACGTTCGGAGGGCATGGCATCGCCCGGCGCCAGCTCGCCCCCCGTAATCATCGCTTTCAGGCGGTCGAAGACCTCATGGGAGAGTTTCCTGCGGATGATCGTCTCGGAAGCCTCCGCCATTTTCCCGCTCCCGCCCTCTCCCCCGTCCGGATGGATGTCCGGCCGCGACTCGTCCTCATGATATATTCAGCATACCACGAATATGACGCATCGCAGTTCCGGCGACGCCTCTTCCGCCCGCCGTCGACGCGGGACGGAAGCTGCAGCGAGGCTGTCGTCAGGCGGTCTCTGGGGGATTGCAGATCTCCTCCACCGAACGCATCACCGCATCCGGGTCGAAGACCCGCTCCAGCCATCCTTCCCGAAATATCCGGGGACGGGCCTGGTCGATGGCGTAGAGCGCACCGTCCGAGAAGCGTCCCTCCGGAAGCATCTCGAAGGCGATGGCGAGCTCGATGGTAAGATGGCCGAGCAGGAAATCCGTCGCGGCCTCGCGCGGAACGCCGCGTCTTACCGCTTCGTCCGTAGCCTCCCGCAAGGCGAGGCACAGCGTCGCGCCGACCGTCTCCGCGAGCGCCGGCTCCAGAATGGCGAGCTGCTCGACGGTGCAGCGATGGGCGCGCATCACCGGCTTGTAGATCGTGCGGGCGATCCGCTCGCAGGCGGCGTAGTGCTCCTCCGGCCCCTGCATCAAGGCGCATACGATATGCTGCTTGGCGTGTATGCCACCGAAGAAGTCCTTCTTCGCTTCCTCGGTGACCTCATCATTGAAGATCGGCGGATGGCATGGATGAGTCACAAAATAGGTGACGTCCTCGCGCCTGGGCAACTCGCCGGCGTGCGGCGCCGCGGCGTCGAGCATGAGGATCGCGGTGCCCGGCTTCACCTTCTCGATGAAGGTATGGGCGATCTTGCCGATCAGCCGGTCCGGCACCGCCATCAGGACCGCATCGGCATCCGCGACGGCGTTGTCGCCGTCGACGCAATCGAGGCCCGTCTTTGCCTTGAGCCGCGCGCGTCCCTCCTCGGACGGCTCGACATGCAGGACCTCATATTGCGAACCCTGCAGGTTCGTGGCAAGGCGGACGCCCATCTTCCCGCCGGCGCCCAGCAACGCAATCTTTTTCATTGGCCGTGTCTCCCGTTTGTCAGTGGTTTGTGCCGCCGCCCGTCCTGGCGGCGCAGAAGAAATCCGGGGCGCCCATCTGGCCGCCCTTGAACGCTATTTCGAGCTCGTCGTGGGCTCCCTCGGTGTGGGCGCGGCAGAGCGGCGCGCCCGGCGCAAGCGGAGCCAGCGCGGTGACGGCATAGATGCCGAGCATCATCGCGGCATGGCCCGACGTGTCGCCGCCCGCGATGACCACCCGTTTCAGTCCGCCGGCGCGCACCAGCCGGTCCAGCACCGCACCGAGTCCCTCGCCGATGCGTGCATTGACCTCGACCGCCGGCACGCCGCTCGCCTCTATCGCCTGGTGAAGCGCCGCAACGGCCGGATCGTCCGGCCCGGCGGCGGTGAAGACGAGCGGATCGCGCCCTTCTCCCAAGGCGCGAAGCGCCAGGGAGGCGGCTCGCTCCAACTCCCCGCTCCATGCAACCTGCTCCACCGCGCGCGTCGCGTCGAGACGGATGCCCTCGAAGCCCCGGTCGCGCGCGAAGGCAATCTGGCGGGCTGTGATGGGCGAACAGGAGCCCGAGACCGCCGCGATGCGGTCGCGCACACCGGCCGGCCGGCAGTCACCGGGCGGCGCCAGCAGGCCTACCTCGCGCCAGTAGGCGACCAGAGCATATTCGAGGCCCTGCGAACCAACCGCGAAAAGCCGCTCGCCGCGATGTTCCCAGATGAGCCGGCCGGCCTGCGCCAGCGTCGCCTCGTCGAGCACGTCAATGGCGAGAATGCGCGCTCCAGCGGCGCGTTCGCGGGCGAGCCGGGCATCCCCTGCACCGTTCTTGAGCGCGACGAAGTCCACGAGGCCGACCGGGATATCCGTCTGCCGCGCAAGATGCAGGCGGACGTCCGCCTCCTCCATGGGCGTGACCGGATGACGCGACATCACGGGATGGCGGTCGAGCCGGTAGCCGACGTCGCCGACCATCGCGAAAAGATTGCCAAACGCCTGATAGCGGCCAATCGCCGGCGCACCGATGACAAGCGGATGCCACGCGCCGCCGAGCAGCGGCTCGGCGAGTTCGACAGCCTTGCCGATGGAGCCGACGTGGGGAGCGGAATCGAAGGTCGAGCACACCTTGTAATGGGAGATCGGTGCCTTCAACGTCGCAAGCCGTGCGAACACCTCCGGCAGGTGGGCTTCCATCCACGCGGGCGACTGAGAGCGCGCCACACCGGCGATGCCGATGGCGCGGACGTGGGGAAAGCGCGCGATCTGCTCCGGTGTCGGCAGACCGAGGAACAGCACGGTCGGGACCCCCGCGAAACCCAGCACTTCCATGACGGCTGAAGCGCCCGTGTAATCGTCGCCGTAGAAGGAAACCAGACACCCCGGAGGCAGCGCCGCAGCGCCGGGCGAGAGCGCCGTCATGCCGGACAACCCTCCAGCGCCCGGGCCAGAGCCGCGTGATCCCGCCCGTATTCAGCGAGCGGGACACCAGCCATCGCCGCCTCCCACGCTTCGCGCAGGCTGGCGACGCCGGCGGCAGGGCCGTCGGGATGGGCCATGATCCCGCCTCCCGCCGCGAAGATGAGATCCGTCGAACCAAGGGCGGCATAGGTGCCGGGCACCTGCCGCGCCGACTGCCCGGACGAGAAGACTGGCATGGCGATGCAGGGCTTGTCCTCGAACATCGAGGTCAGGCATTCGCGCGCCGAGGCGATGACGCTCTCGTCGGGCTCGGAGAACTTGTTGGAGAGGCCGTTGACGTGCAGGTGGTCCGCGCCGGCGAGCCGCCAGATCTTCTGCCAGGCGACATAGGACCAGCCGAGCATCGGCGCGCGCGACAGGTATCCCCAGCCGTTCCGGTGGGCATGAATTGGCAGCGCGCTGAAGCGGCCGAGCTCGATCATGCCAACGAGGCCGACAGAGTTGAGACTCGCCATGACGCAGGTGCCACCCTCCCGCAAGACGAGATCGTGGCGTCGGCGCATTTGATCGAGCTCGCCGGTCAGGTTGAAGGCGAACATCACCTTGCGGCCCGTGCGCGCGGCGTGATCGTTGATGACACGCATCACAGCACGCACGCGCTCGTCGAACGGGCAATGCGGGCCGTCGGACTGCAGCTCATCGTCCTTAATGAAGTCGATGCCCGCCTCGCACAATTGCCGGACGAGATCGGCCGTTTCCTCCGGACCGAAACCAACGCTCGGCTTGATGATGGTGCCGACGATCGGGCGCCCCTCGACGCCGGCGAGACGACGGGTGCCGGAAACGCCGAACTTCGGCCCGCCATAGGCCTGCGCGAAAGCTGAGGGCAGGCGGATAGCGGTGAGGCGAAGACCGGAAAACTGCTTCAGTTCGAATAGGTTGCCGGCCACAGTGGCCACCAGGTTGGGCAGCGAGGGGCCGATATTCTCAAGGGGCCAGGAAAGCGTGACGCGGGCGCGGCAGATGGCAGGCTGGCCGTCCTGCGGACGCCCCGCACCGGGCAGCGACGGCTCCGCGGCCTCCCCGATCACCTCCAGCGCCTCGATGCGGGCGGCGGAGCGTTCCTTCAGTTCCGGTGTCTCCCCCGGAACTGCAACGAACGTCCCGCTCGACTGCTCGCCGGCCATGGCCTCGGCCGCCACCCGCGGATCATAAGCAGTCTCGATCAGATAGTCGGCTTCAATACGAACGGGAGAGGCCATAGGGTATCCCTATTTTAAGGTGACCTTGATGCGGGAAAGGCACGACGCAGGCGGATCGCGACAGCGGGCAAGAAGCGTCCCCAACGTTTCCGATCGGTGAGCTGCGGCCGTTCACTTATCTATTGATATACTCATTATACCAGTTACCGGGCTGTGACAAGCTCCCGCCCGGCCACTTTCCGCACCGCGGTTCTTAAGAGCCTCTGGAGCGCGTTCCGATCAGATTTCGCTCAAAATAACCAATCTGGAATCTGTCCTGTTTCAACGTAAACAGGACAGATTCTAAGAGGGCAGCCCCAGCGACGCAGCCATCCCGCGTACTCCTGGCCATGTGTCAGGAAAGCCCCCTCCGTTGTTTCCGCCGTCTTGCAACTGCTGGGCGCCGTCGAAAACGACGGCATCAACCGGCCGAGGGCACGGCTTCATTCCGGACATCTCTTGTGGTGAGTGGCCGTCGAATCGAAACCGGCGCGATCCGGCTGCGGCCTCGGCAAGCTCGACCCCGGCATGCCTGCGTTAAATCACGGGGCATGCCGGGGTCGACCGGCTGCTATTGGGACGTCCCGGGCAGGCCTACGGCTCGGATGGCATCGATGTTCTCCTGGCCATATTTCTTGGCGAATTCCGCGTATGCGGGCTGGAAGGCAGCCTGGAATTTTTCCTTGTCCACGTTCTCGTTGACCTCCATGCCATCCTTGCGCATCTGTTCGATACCCTTGGCATCCGCTTCTCGCATGTACTCGCGCATGGCCATCGACGCAGCCCGCGCTGCCGCCAGGAAGTGCTCCTTGTCCTCCGACGAGAGATTGTTGAACGCCTTGGGCGACATGATGAACACCGCGGGAGAGAAGAAATGGCCGGTCAGAGACAGGTACTTCTGAACCTGAGACATTTTCGTCGACGCACTGCCGGCGATAGCCTGTTCCTGCCCGTCGATCGCGCCTTGCTGCAGCGCGCCGAAGACTTCGGGGAAGGCCATGGGCGTGGGGTTGGCTCCAACGGTGCGGAATGAAAGAATATGCACCGGGTTCTCCATGGTGCGCACCTTCAGGCCTTTTACATCCTCCGGCGTCACGACCGGACGCCTGCTGTTCGTCAAGTGGCGAAAGCTCTGGTCCGTCCATGCCAGGCCGACCAATCCATGCGACGGGAATTTGGCCAGCAGATCCTGACCGATTTTGCTGTCGAGAACCTGGTGCGCATGCGCGGCATCACGAAACAGGAAGGGGAGATCAAGGATGCCTACCTCCGGAACGAAGTTCGTGACAGGGCCGGTGGAAGTCAGCACGAGGCCAAGCGTTCCAAGTTGGGCGCCCTCCACCATCTCCCTTTCGCCGCCCAGAGCGCCGCTGGGGAACGCTTCAAGGCGATAACGGCCTTCCGTGCGCTTGGCAACTTCGCTGGCAAGCACCGATACCGCGTATCCGTAGTGCGATGTCGCGGGCAATACGTAACCGATCTTGAGCGCCGTTTGCGCGACCGCCTGCCCTGAAAGGCTTGCCATACCGGCAGCCAGCAGAAAGCCTAGCAATTTCCTTCTGTTCATGATTTTCTCCCTTCTCTGCTCTGTTATCTTAGGCGTTATACGAACACTCCCGGTCGCCGACCGGTCGCATGAGGGCTTTGCTCAAGCACCGCACGGACTTGACCGCATCTCATCGCTCCGGTGCCCCATGGCGAGAGATACGAATTGAAGAAGAAAGGGCAGCGGCTGAGGGATGTTGCACTCGCCGTCCCCGAACTCGCAAAAAATAAAGGACAAGCTGCAGACGCGCTGTATCTCACCAGCATACAGATTTTATACTTTATTTTTCAACGAATATTTCACAATCTATACTTGATAAACTTTCACCGGATGAAACCCAATAGGTGAGGAAGCCAGGTGCTCAATCCGGGCAAGAATGTCAGAAGCACCAGCACGACGCCATGCGCCCAAAGGAAGGGCATCAGTTCCGATACCAGCGCGGACAGCGGCACCCGCGACACGTTCGACGTAACAAAGAGCAATCCGCCGACCGGAGGGGTGATCATCCCGAGTGTCAGATTGTAGATCACGATCATCGCGAAGTGCACCGGGTCGATACCCAACTTGGCGGCCACTGGCGCAAGGATAGGAACCAAGACCATCACGCCGGGCAAAGGCTCGATGAAGATCCCGAAAATCAACAGGAAGATGTTGACTGTAATCAGGAAGGACCACGGCGAAAGATCCATGCCGATCAGCCAATCGGCCATGAGTTGCGGCAGCCCCTCAATCGTCAGAAGCCATGCGAAGGCGGCGGACAGCGCGATAATGATCAGCACCGACGCCGAGAGCAGCGCCGAGCGCGCCAAGATATCGGGCACCGCTTTCCATTCGAGGGTGCGGTAAACGTATTTGCCGCATAGCAGCGCGTAAAACACCGCGACCACGGAAGCTTCGGTCGGCGTGAACCAGCCGGCCCGCATGCCCCCCAGGATGATCACGGGAAGCATCAAGGCCGGAATAGCCTTCCAAGTATTGGATAGAATTTCCGTCAAGGGCGGAAGTTCAGATTGACCACGATAATTCCGCTTTCGTGATATATACCAGTTTACGGCGCACATTGCAAAAGCAATCAATATACCAGGCACGATGCCGGCGACGAACAATGCGCTGACAGACACCGTTTCATCCTGCAACGCATAGATGATCATGGTGATGGACGGCGGGATGATAGGGCCGACAATGGCCGTGGAAGCGGTCAATGCCGCAGCGTAGGAGCGCTTGTAACCCGCATTGTCCATCATGCGGATGAGCATCGATCCCGGCCCGGCGGCATCTGCCAGAGCAGAACCCGAGATACCGGAAAAGAAAGTCAGCGACGCTACGGTGGTGTAGCCCAATCCGCCCCGTTTATGCCCGACGAACTGCCCTGCAAAACGCAACAGCACCTCGGTGAGCGAGCCGCCGCTCATGAGTTCGGCGGCCAGAATGAAGAAGGGAACGGCCATCAGCGGGAAACTGTCGATGCCCGTGAACGTTTCCTTCATAAGAACCAACAGCGGATAGCTGTCGGTCAATAACAGCGCGGCGGCCGTGGCCAGCCCCAGTGCGAATGCCACCGGGACGCCCAGAGCTAGAAACAGGCAAGCCGAACCGACAAGGGCGATCGCAGGGGTCATAGCGATGCACTCGCGGTAGCGTCGAACTGGTCGTCGGCCGCGAACTCGCGTTTTACGACGTAACCACGCAAGACGAAGCCGAAGTGCGCGATCAGCAGGAGGCCCCCGATCGGTATCGCGCTGTAGACCCAGGCAAACGAGATTTGCGTTGCCGCGGTAAGCTGGTAGGCGCTCCGCGTCATGTACTCCCAGCCGACCCAGGTCATCAGAATAAAGAATCCCATCAGCAATGCGGCAACCATGACGCGCACCACGATGGCAAGCTCGCGCGGCAGCGCGTCCTGCAGGTTCTCCACGGCGATATGGCCGCCGGCCCGCAGCACGGGACCGGCGCCGAGGAACGTGAGCCAGACCATCAGGTGGCGTGCAACTTCTTCACTCCACGGAATAGAGAAGTTGCTCAGGTATCGTGAGCATACGTTGGCGAACACGATCAAAGACATGACGGCGAGCAGCACGATCAGAATCCATCGATTCACCGCAACCAGGCCGCGTTCGACGGCGCCCAGGCATGAGGCCATCGAATCGGCGCTTCGCATGCTGCTACACGATAATGAGTTCGGGCCGGGAAGCGGCTCTGTTCGCGGAGTTGGGGCGTTCATCTGATTCCTCCCTGTGTTTCTTTTTTGGTCGGATGGACGGCCGTAAGTCTGGCGCGGACGCGCCGCGACAATCGCGGCAAGTCTCGTCAAGTAACGCGCGCTTCAAAGATCGGCCTTTACAACGCGCATGAGAGGTCACGCTTGCTGTCGCGCAACTTTCATAAATCCGGCGGCTGCTTCAGACAGGTATGATTGGCTGAAGCCATGCTCGACCAATGCGTCCAGCGCCGACAGGACGCCGGAAGCGATAGCGTCGGCGGCGTGCAGATCGCCCGCCATTTTCACATAATAACCCAGGTCCTTTTGCGCGTTCGAAACTGCGAACTTCTGCCTGGACGGGTCCCCCTCGAGGATGAAGGGAGCAACCCGCTCCAGCGCAGCGCCATGCCCCCCGCCCTTCCGCAGAACGTCGACGAAGACCTCCGGAGAGATTCCGCCCGTTTGGGCGCACGCCGCGGCCTCGCCCAGCAAGGTGACGAAACCCAGCGACACGAAATTGTGCAGGAGCTTTAGCTTATGTCCCGAACCGGCCCGGCCGGCATAGAAACGATTTTCCGAAAAGGTTTCCAAAAGGGAGGACATCTCCTCAAAGAGCGACTTGTCCCCGCCGATGAGGAGGTTAAGCCGGCCTTCCGCTGCCTCAAGCGGCGTGCGGGTCATCGGCGCATCGAGAAAACGCCCCCCGGCCGCTTCGATAGCCGCGGCGATCGCCTCCGTGGAACTCGGAATTGCTGTCGAACAATCGATGATGACCGTGCCGGGACGGATGACCTCAAGGACTCCGCCCTGACCGTAGAGGACAGCTTCGACCTGCGGCGTGCCGTTGACGCAGAGAATGATGACATCGCTCGCGCGCGCAAGCTCCTGGCGATCAGAGAACCCCGTGGCTCCGAGCGCGTCCAGATTCTCGGTCGGTTGATTGCCCTCGTGACGGAGGTATCCGAGCGGCCAACCCTTCGTCGCGATATTGCTTGCGATGCCGTGGCCCATCAGGCCGACACCGATGATTCCGACATTGCGGTTTTTCATGCTGGCCATCCGTTCAATTCATCGCGCGGCAGATTGCATCTGTCACATCCGAGCAGGTGGCCTTGCCGCCGAGGTCGACGGGAACAGCCCTCTTTTCGGATAGCACCACGCCCACGGCGGCTTCGACGCGATCGGCCGCGTCTTCGAGGGAGGTGTCCTCATGCCTATCCGCCAACCAGCGCAGCATCATGACACCTGAAAGAATTGTCGCGATGGGGCTTGCGAGATTCTGGCCGGCGATATCCGGCGCGGATCCGTGCGCCCCCTGAAACAGCGCGTTCGCATCGCCAATCTCGCCCGAAGGCGAAATGCCCATCCCGCCAACCGTCGCCGCGCCAAGGTCCGAGATGATGTCGCCGAACATGTTCTCGGCTACGATCACGTCGTAGAAGTCGGGCCGTTTAACCATATGCACGGTAATCGCGTCTGCATAAGCGTAATCGATTTCGACATCCGGAAATCCGGTGTGCACTTCATCGCAAACCGAACGAAAGAAAGCATAGCTCCGAAGGATGTTCGCCTTGTCGCAGACCGTTACACGGCGCTTTCCATCCCGAGGGGCGCCGCGGCGCTTCCGAGAAAGCTCGAAGGCGAATTTGGCCACCCGCTCAGTGCCTTTTCGAGTGATGACCAGGCTGTCGGACGCGAACTCGTTCCTCAGAAGAACGCCCGCGCCACGGCTCGCATAGAGTCCTTCCGTATTCTCGCGGATGATGACGTAGTCGATACCGCCATCCTGAAAGGCTCTCAAGGGCGACAGAACACCAGGCAGCAGTTTCACGGGCCGGACATTTGCGTAGAGATCAAGCTGAAAGCGCAGACGCAAATGAAGATCGTTGCCCACCTCCGTGCCGTCCGGATAGGTCACGCTCGGAAGGCCTGCCGCTCCGTGCAGAATGGCGTCCAGGTCCCGGCAAGCCTTGAAGGTGTCATCAGGAAGCACCTGGCCAGTCTTCATATAGTGCCCTGCGCCGCCCTCAAACATCTGGAAGTCGAGCTTCGCCGCGCCGCACGCCTCGCTCAATACTTTGATGGTAGCCTGGGCAACTTCCGGGCCGATACCGTCCCCCTCAATCGTTGCTATTCGATAATTTGCCATCCAGCATTCCTCCGGACCTGTTGTATTGTGCTGTCCTTACACCAACGCTCCCGTCTCCGACCGGCTGCGTGCGGGCCTTGCTCAAGCACCGCACGGCTTGATCGCCTCCCGGTGAGGCAGGCTCAGTGTTACCATTCAGCCGCGATGTACTTGGCTTCCATGAATTCCAGCATTCCATGGTGAGCGCCCTCGCGCCCGAGGCCGCTCTGCTTGACGCCGCCGAATGGCGCCGCCGGGTCAGAAACCAGTCCGCGGTTCAGCGCTACCATGCCGGCCTCCAGCCGTTCACAAACACGCAGCCCCCGGGCGAGATCGCGGGTATAGACATAGGCGACAAGCCCGTACTCGGTGTCGTTTGCGAGTTCGATCGCCTGCTCTTCCGTGTCGAAAACATAGATGGGCGCAACCGGGCCGAAAATTTCATCCCGCGCAAGCGACGCCTCCGCAGAAACGTCGAGAAGTACAGTCGGGAGGAAGAAATGGCCCTCGCCCTGCCCTCGCGTGCCGCCGCACAACACCTTCGCACCACGCGCAACGGCATCGTCCACCAATTCTGCAACTTTATCGACGGCTGCAGCGTTCACCAGCGGCCCGCAATCCGTATCCGCTTCGGGACCAGGACCGACCTTCATCGCCCCCATGCGCTCGGCCAGCCTGCGCGCAAATTCTTCCGCTATCCCCTGCTGCACATAAAGCCGGTTCGCGGCCGTGCAGGCCTCGCCGCCATTGCGCATCTTCGCGACCATTGCGCCTTCGACGGCTTTGTCCATGTCCGCGTCATCGAAGACGACGAAAGGGGCGTTGCCGCCAAGTTCCATCGAGCAGTGAATAACTTGATCTGCAGCCTTACGAAGCAGGATTCGGCCGACTTCGGTCGAGCCGGTAAAGGAGAGCTTTCTGACCCGCGGATCGTCCAGCATCGCATTCACGACCTCGGAGGTCGTCGATGAAGTAAGAACATTGACGACGCCGTCCGGAACGCCGGCTTCCGACAAAATCCTGGCTACGGCATACGCGGTGAGAGGAGTTTCAGTCGCGGGCTTCAGGACACAGGTGCACCCCGCCGCGAGTGCAGGAGCGATCTTCCGCGTAGCCATTGCCGCGGGAAAATTCCATGGCGTAATCAATAGTGAAACGCCGATAGGCTGATACTGTACAAGGATACGATTGGCGCCGGACGGCGCGACAGACAAATCGCCATTGACCCGAACGGCCTCTTCCGCGAACCACCGGAAAAACTCCGCTGCATAGGCCACCTCGCCGCGCGCATCCTTCAACGCCTTGCCATTCTCCAGAGAGATCAAACGGGCGAGCGGCTCGGCATCGCGGATCATCAATTCAAAACACTTACGCAGGATTTCCGAACGCTGCCGGGCAGGCGTCGCGGACCAGGCGCGAGCGGCACCAGCAGCGGCATCGACGGCCGCGATAGCATCAGCCGCGCTGGCATTCGCGACGGTATCGATTACAGAACCGTCGGATGGGTTCATGACTGCAATCCGATCCGGGCGGCTCCCGTCTCGCCATGTGCCGCCGATAAAGAGATCCGTTGGATAGATGTTCTTGCTCATTGATTCCTCAGTGAACCTTGTTCCCGTTATAGTTGTTCACGCGCCTTACAAGGCGCGCATCAAGATTTGTTTGATGCTCTCAGGATCGACTGCCGCCGGATTATTCTCGACCAGGCGCGCGGCATTCATCGAAAGCACCGACAAGGAATCGAGATCATCCTCGGTGAGAGCGATGTTCCGCAGGCTCGCAGGTATACCGATATCGCCAAAGAGCTTACGCACCGCCGCGATCGCAGCCCGCCCGGCCTCTTCATCGGGTTGATCCGCGCTTGCCGCGCCAATAACCCTGCCGACCTCCGCATAGGATGCCGAGGCGGCTTGCATGTTAAAGTCCATCGTGTAGGGCAGCAGGATACCCACACCCAGCCCATGAGCCGTGTGGGTCTGGGCGCCCACGGGATATTGTATGGCGTGGGCAATCGCCGTGCCGCCGCTTCCGAAGGCCAGACCGGCATAGGTCGCCCCCAGCATCACGGCGGAACGCGCCTCGATGTCTCCGCCATCGGCCACCGCCCTCCGCAGGCTTTCGAAGATCAGCTTGATGGCCAACAACGCATAGTGATCGCTCAATGTATTCTTGCCGACGAAGACGCGCTCCATGGCCATGCGGGGGTCCGGTGGCCGCGATACGGCGGCGAATGCCTCGACAGCGTGCGCAAGGGCGTCCGCGCCTGAAATCGCCGTGAGACCCGGCGGGCAGGTGACGGTCAACTCCGGATCGCAAATGGCGGTATGGGGAATGAGCGCCGGACTTGAAATGCCGACTTTCATCGTTCGCTCGGGATCTGCCAGGACCGCGACCGGCGTGACTTCGGAACCCGTTCCCGATGTGGTTGGCACCGCAATCAGCGGCCGGACAGGGCCCGGGACCTTGAACTCGCCGTAGTATTGTGAAAGCGGCCCCTCGTAGGACAGCAGCAGGCTTACCAGCTTGGCCAGGTCCAGACAACTTCCGCCGCCAAGACCGACGATCACGTCCGGATCAAAGGAGCGGTATTCAGCGACGCAATCCAGTATGCCGGCGAGGGGCAATTCCGGCTCGGTCGCATCGAAAACGGTTGCCTCAAGCCCGTTGTGAACCGTTATGTCCTCAAGAATCTCTTGCAGAATCGGGAGCCGGGCCAGGCGCTCGTCAGTGCAGATCAGCACCTTACGGCCCAGATCCCTGGCTGCGCGCCCAATTGCCTGACGCTGGCCGGGGCCGAAGAAAAGACGAGCCGGCGCTCGCGTGACACCATAATCAAGCCGCATCGAAAATCCCCCTGTCCGTGTCATGCCGGCCGCCATTCCGCCAGTGCTTGGATCTGCTTCCAGACTTCATCAGCCAAGGGAACGTCCTGACTGCTCCGCTGCGCGCGGGTTCGCGCCGCCCGATCGCCGGGTATGCGGACCGGCGCATCCGCGACGGAAGGCTCGGAACCGCGAATTTCCTCCATGAAGCGGGTGACGACTGCCGCCATGCCGCCCGCCGGTTCGAGCACGATGAAAACATCGCCTTTATTGCAAGGATAGCGCGCGTCGAGCGTTCCCCTGACCTCAGTTCCGATTGCGGAACCCGTCAGACTGGCAACCAGGAGTTCGAAAGCCAGACCGAGCGCGTAGCCCTTCGCGCCGCCGAAAGGCGCGATCGCGCCATCCTTGGCCGCCACGGCGTCTGTCGTCGGATTCCCGTCTTGATCGAGAGCCCAGCCGGACGGAATAGGAATGCCCCGGTTCGCATGGTCGTGGATCTTGCCCATGGAAACGAGGCTGGTGGCCATATCGAACACGAAAGGATGCGGCTCGGCCGGCACGCCGATGGCGATCGGATTGGTACCTAGCATCGCCCGGCGGCCGCCCCAGGGGTGAACGAGCGCCTCACTGATCGTCAGGGCGATGAGAATTTGCCCGTGGCTGGCCACGCGCTCCGCGTACCAGGCGAGCATTCCCAGATGATCGCAGTTCCGAATGGCCGCGGCGGAAACCCCGGTTTCAGCGGCCCGACCGCAAATTGCATCCAGCGCGGCCATCGCGACCACCGGACCGAGACCATGATCTCCGTCGACGTCCAATAGCGCATTCCCGCGCCACGATTGAATGCCCTCGCTCGCCGGATTGCTCGCCCCGCTCAGGATGCGATCGATCACCCTCGGCAACCTGAGAAGGCCGTGCGACGCGGTTCCTCGCAACTCGGCCTCTAGGAGAAGCGAAACTTGCGTCTCGGCGTGCCGATCCGACACACCCACTGCCTTTAGTGCGCGCAATGCGGCGGATCTTATCTCTTCAACACTGGGCATCTCGGCTCTTCGCTCGTTCGAAGGGAACAGGTGGGGGGCCGCCCCTGATCCCGATCCACCCCTGAAGCTCGTGGCTGGCGAAACGGGATCTTTACATCGCGGATTCGATACGATATCGGATTCGATACACGATCAAATTCACTTCCGCAACTCCAAAAGGGGACGGGAAAGCCGATGCAGCGACAGGACACCTCGCCACAGGAGCCGCGGGAAGAAAGGCTCGCCCTCAACCTGGCGCAGCGCCATTCCATTGGCGACGACGTCTACGAGCAGCTCGTTTCAGACCTTATCGCACTCCGAATCCCGCCAGGGGAACGCATGTCGGTTGACGCTTTGGCGCGGCAATTCGGCGTCTCGCAGACGCCGGTCCGCTCCGCTCTCATTCGCCTCGAATCGGAAGGGCTGGTGGTCAAGAAATTCAACTCGGGCTACAGCGCGGCTCCATTGCCTTCGAGCTCACGCTATCGCGACGTGTATCTCGTCCGTTTCCTGATCGAGCCCGAGGCGGCTTATCTGGCTACGAAGCGAATGACGGCGGAAGGCCACGCGAGGCTTCGGGAACTCAGCGAGAACATGTCCAAGCTGGTCGAGGGCGATACACAGGCCAATTATGGCCGCTTCGCCCTTCTGGACGGCGAATTCCATGCGCTGATCGCGCGCCTGTCCGAAAACGAGGTTATCATGGAGACGCTTGAACGTCTCTACGCTCACATGAACTTGTTCCGTCTTCGCTATCACTCCGCAGTCGCTGTTGAAGCGGTCAAGGAACACCTTCAGCTTATGCAGGCCATCGAGCAAGGCGACGCCGACGCCGCGCGCGCCGCGATGGCGGCGCACATCACTTCGTCTCGCGAACGAATGGAGCCATTCTACAAGATCCTTGATCAACAAACACGCACGAACCGCTCGACAACTCCTTTTCAGGCGCAATGAGCGAAGCGGCATCCTGGGAGAAATGCTCATGAAGTTACAAGATGTTCTGTGGTTCGATCCGAGCCATATCTTCATCAATGGCGCCTGGCGCAAACCGGATGGAGCCCGCACTATCGATGTCGAGAACCCTTCCACCGGCGACGTGATCGGTGTGATCGGGCATGGCACGGCAGACGATGTCGACGCCGCGGTCGGGGCCGCCCATGCAGCCCTGGAAGGCCCGTGGGGAAAGCTGACGGCCACCGAACGCGGCCGCATTCTGATGAAGATGTCCGCGCTTGTCCTGGAGCGGGCGGACGAGCTGGCGATGATAGAAGCGCTCGATGTCGGCAAGCCGCTACACCAATCGCGCAATGATTCGATTGCCCTGGCCCGTTATCTGGAATTCTATGGCGGTGCGGCTGACAAGCTGCTGGGCACGACGATCCCCTATCATGACGGGTTCACCGTATACACGTTGCGGGAGCCGCACGGCGTCTGCGGGATCATCATTCCGTGGAATTATCCCATGCAGATCCTCGGCCGCGCCGTAGGCGCGGCGCTGGCGGCCGGGAACGCCTGCGTGCTGAAGCCTGCCGAGGACGCATCCCTGTCGTCTCTCGCATTCGCGGCAATCGCGGCGGAGGCCGGCCTCCCGGCCGGGGCGCTCAACGTCGTGACCGGTCTGGGAGCGGATGTAGGGGCCGCGCTCTCGGGCCACCCCGGAGTGCATCATGTATCGTTCACAGGGTCGGTCGGCACGGGAGAGCGCATCCAGACGGCGGCGGCCCGGAACGTGATTCCCGTGACGCTGGAACTGGGCGGCAAGTCCCCCCACATCGTATTCGACGACTGCGACCTTGAGAAAGCCATGCCGACGCTCGTCGGCGCCTGCATGCAGAACGCCGGTCAGACGTGCTCGGCCGCATCGCGGGTTCTGGTTCAGCGTGGCATCTACGAGGAAGTCAAGCGGAGAATGTCCGAGATATATCGCGGGCTGGAGGCCGGTCCCGCCGTGGGAAGCCACGCTCTTGGACCGCTGGTTTCGCGCAAGCAGAAAGAAATTGTCAGCTCGTACATCGCCATTGGCCGAAAAGAACTGACAGTTGCCGCCGAGGGAAAGATCAGGGAGGATGCCGCTAAAGCCGGAAACTTCGTGCCTCCCGTCTTGTTTGCCGACGTTCCTCCCGATCATAAGCTTGCGCAGGAAGAGATCTTCGGCCCTGTACAAGTACTGATCCCCTTCGAGGACGAGGCAGAAGCGCTGAAGATAGCGAATGGTACCGCTTACGGCCTTGTTGCGGGCGTTTGGACGCGAGATGGCGGGCGCCAGATGCGTCTGGCTCGCAAACTGGAAGTCGGTCAGGTCTTCATCAACAATTACGGCGCGGGCGGCGGCATAGAGTTGCCGTTCGGGGGTGTTGGAAAATCGGGTCATGGCCGCGAAAAGGGCTTCGAAGCTTTAAACGGCTTCACCCGCATCAAGACCGTCGCCGCCTCGCACGGTTGATACCAACATACTCCCGGTCTCCTACCAATCGCGTGTGGGCTCTGCTCAAGCGCCGCACGGGTTTGACCGTATCTCAATGAATTTATCTCATTGGGATACGGTCCCGCCATCCTCGCATTCTGGTACAGCATCGCGCCTGCCGGAACGATGCCTTTGCAGGTGGAGACCGATGTTCCCCGCCGAGCCGTCTTCGTGATGGCATAGGAACGGGTGCAGCTCAGCCTTACTAAGCACCGAGGAGACCTGCGCGCGGGTACGCCCGATTTATGACGCGGTGCCCGATCGGGACGAGCACTGCCCCTACAGCGCACAACCGCAAGGTTCCACGTCACCGCGCCGTCGCGTGGGGATGTCCGGAAGGTGCACCCCCGCCCTTCTTGCCTCGGGAATGAGGCGTGTCCGACGCATTCGCGAAATGATCGCTCTCTCACTCGACTTCGGGGAACCGGTACACATCGTTTCACCGCCCGGATATGGAAAAACAACGGGGCTAAAATATCTCATTCGCCACTATGATGGCTATCATTGCCAAGTCGGGCAAACTAGCAAGTCAGCGCGCGATATGTATTTCATGCTGTTGACTACTTTTGACATATATCACGATTGCAGAACGACACGGGATTTACGGGATAAGCTTATTTTTACGCTAGATCTGAAAGGCCGCCTGTCAGGTGGCAAACGGATACTTATGGCAGTCGATGAAGCTCAGACATTGGAAGCCACGGCACAGCGTGAACTTCTCAGCATTCAGGAGGAATGCAATCTTGCGTTTGTAATGGCAGGCAACGGTGAGCGACTGGCGACCAGGAGAATGGACAAGGGTGCATGGGAGCAAGTTGCAGACCGGCTCGGCGAAGAAGTTAATCTTCCGCCACTCGATGAACAAGATTGCGAGATCATTGGATGCGCCTTCGGCGTCGAGGAAGCCGCCGCGCGCGCTGCTGTTATCAACTTTGGTCTACGCACGAATGTCCGGCGGCTTGTGCGTTTGCTGACGCGGGCTGAAAGCCTTGCGGCCGGCACGGCCAGCGTACGACTGGCTCATCTCCAACAAGCGGTGACCGCCATTTATGGCATAACTTCCGCGCGCGACATGCTGAAACCTGACAGCAAGTACCCCCCCCTTTTTCCCGGACGGCCGCGCCCGGCACTACCGCCACGGCCCTCCGCCTACAAGTGTAGCGTTCCAACACCTTCAACCCCCAACCACACTGGCAACGATGACTCACGATGTTTTGAAATGTAGAGCAACAGAGAAGGAAGAGCAGAAAGAATCAATGAGGTTCTAGACGCATTGAGTTTCACAACGAGGGCGATTTCAGCATTCAATACACTAGTTGAGTACGCGACCAGGACAGGAGATGATTTCAGTCGTGATGGGTTTGGTATAAACTTACTTCTTGAAACTCAGTGCGAAGAACTTAGCATTATCGAATCTCGCTTGCGGGAACAGATAGTAGCATTACGGCGAGACAAGCTCCAAATACGCGATATCGGCGTTGTGGCGGAATGGGCAGGTGTCGGAGAGGATACTGCGCGCCGGGTGCTCGCCGTTGCAGCCGGCATTGATGCGTTGGACGTGTCTGATGAACAGCGCCAAAAAATTACAGGCGATGTGTGGTTTTACTCGGCTGCGAAGACAATGGATAGGCTTGTTGCTGTCGATATCATAGCAAAGCATGCCGGAGTCGCCTCGAGCGTAGTTAAGAAAGTATTGGAAGAGTTTATTTCTATCGACCACGCCACTTTGTGGCGCCTTAAGGCGGGAGAAGAACAATGAATCATCGCTCGACTTCTCCGGGCATTTCCCCGAAACAGGTCGCCGTCCTGCACGTCGCCAAGAAGCAACTCGGCTTTGACGACAACACCTATCGCGCCATCCTGATGGAATTCGGTAACGTCACCAGTTCTAAGGAGCTGTCACCGGAAGGCTTCGAAGGCGTCATGCGGTATTTCAATGCATGGGGCTTTCGGTCCGACAGGATGAAGCGGACCTTCGGCAACCGGCCCGGCATGGCGACACCGGCGCAGGTCGATATGATCCGCGATCTGTGGCGCAAATGGTCGGGCAGCGGCGATGAAGCTGCCATGAACCACTGGCTTGAGCACACTACGGGATTTCATCGCTGCGCTTCCTGACCCCGGAAGTCGCCGGAAAGGCTATCAACGGGCTGCGAGCGATGACCCGCCGGCCGCGAAAATCGCCCCCGGCGGAAAAGACGACCACCACCTGCTGACAGGATCAAATTTGAAGGTGCATTGAAGGCCGTGGGCGGGTGTTCACGGCCTTCCAGCTATCCCATTACCAGCGAAGGCATTAACAGGCTCGTGCGGGCTTCTTTTTCGATATCGCCCGGCGCTTGCCAACTTCGAGATTGCAGCCTACTATCCCACCGCGTCCCCGAGGCACAAGCATCTTGAATGCTCCGGAGATCTGGTCGGGATGTCCTCAAGGCATCCTCGCGCCACGTGGGGGTGACGGCCCACCGGGGACGTTACCACCTCTTCTCTCATTTGCCGCGCGGGTTCTAGCCGTCGTCCATATGCTGCCGCTCGTATCCAGCATATTGACGCGCAGCCGGTCCGGATGATAAAGTTGCGCCCGGTGGGCCGTCATCCCCCACACGGCGTGAAGACAGAAGTCCCGGCCAGGTCTCCGGCGCATCTCGCGATGGGTGCAATTCCCCGGGCGCGAACCGATTTTCACCCATCCCCGACGTTTCGCAACATCTCGACCTTGAGATGCATGTGCATCTGCGCTGCATTTGCATCTCTTGTGCTTCTATTACCCTGCTCACTGCCGCTCCGGCAGAACGCAAGTCCCCGGCGCGGAGTCATCATCGCGCCGGGGCATCCGACCGGGTGATGAATGGTTGATGAGGAAGCGCACGAGCTGCCGGAAGCTGATGAATTTCCGGGCGTCCTCGGAGAGATCGCCGAAGTAGCGGGCATCGAGGCCGCCTTGATCATCGCTAGGATCAAGGGCGGATCGCTGGCGTTCTTTCCGTCGTCCGCCGCCCTGCACGCTGATCATTGGCTGGTCGATGCCGTTGGCTTCGATGCTGCCCGGAAGATAACCGACCATCTCGTCTCCGCACAGTTGGGAGACAGATTTCATGTTCCCCGTGGGCCGGAGAGTTCGCGCGCACACCTCAAGCGCCGTCTGAGGCGCGCGTTCTTTTCGACTGCAACCATCGATAGCGCGGCACTGGCGCTTGGCGTTGATCGATCAACGATCATTCGCCACTGGGCGCGAATGCGTAAGGAAGGTTTCCGTCGCCCCGAAGCGCCGAGCCGAGGATGTCGCAAATGACGCCTGATCATAGGAATTCGCCCGTCGCCGCCCCTCGGCGCGCTGGCCGGGCACCACTCTCACCTCGAAGGTAAAAGACCATGCGTGTCGACAAGACGAACTTACGAACCCTTGAAACGTCCTTCAAAGCGTTATTTCAGAAGGCATTCGACGGCACGGAAGCCTTCAGCGACAGGATCGCCACGAAGACATCCAGCGGAACCGCAGAAGAACTCTATGCATGGCTCGGCCAGTTCCCGCGCCTGCGGGAATGGATCGGCTCGCGCGTCATCAACAATCTTGTGGCGCACGGTTACAGCATCAAGAACAAGCTGTTCGAAAGCACCATCACGATTCCCCGCACCTCTATCGAGGACGACCAGTACGGCATCCACGCGCCCATGGCCTCGGAAATGGGCCGTGCCGCCAAGGAGCACCCCGATGAGCTGCTGTTCCACCTGCTGGCCTCCGGCTTCACCGAGCGCGGCTATTACGGCAAGCCGTTCTTCTCCGAGGCGCACCCGGTGACGGCAGTTCCGGGCACCAGCAAGGTTCACGGCGACATCGAACATGCAAGCGGGCAGCGGCGCTGCATGGTTCCTCCTGGACACCACACGCGCCATCCGCCCGCTGATCTGGCAGGAGCGCATTGGCCCATCGTTCACGTCTCTCACCAATGACGGTGACGAGCCGGTGTTCTGGAAGGATGACTACGTTTATGGCGTCCGCGCCCGCCATAATGTCGGCTTCGGTTTCTGGCAGCTCGCCTTTGGCTCGAAGGCCGAGTTGAATCCGACGAACTATGCTGCCGCACGCAAGGCCATGACGAAGCTCAAGGGTAACGAAGGCGGCTTGCTCGGCATCCGGCCGGACGTTCTCGTCGTACCTTACGACCTCGAAGAAGCCGCCCGCCGCCTCATTTTCGCCGACACGATCGAGGGCAGTTCCAATATCTGGAAGGGCTGGGCCGAGCTGATCATCGCCGCGCGATTGCACGGGGCTGAAACGCCGGACCCGGAGGAAGGTCAGCAAACGGAACCCCCGGAATCGGGCCAACAGGGGTAAGATACCATGACGGTTTCCGAGCATATCGACCTTCGCCAAGCTCTTGCCCTCAACGACGAGGGCAAGGCTCCGAAGCGCGTTCACCTGTTGCCGCCCGGCCCGAAGATCAGGGGGCGCGACGGGCGGCAATGGCAGCTCTCCGATCCGCAGGCCATTGTCGAGGCGTTCGAGGCCAACAACGGGTCTCTGCCCATCGACTATCAGCACGATTCGATGACGCCCGGAAAATCCGGGCCGAAACCGGCGGCCGGCTGGATCGAGCGGCTTGAGGTCGATGACAAGGGCGTCTGGGGCATCGTCTCATGGACGCCGCGCGCTGCGGAGATGATCGCCAGCCGGGAATATCGCTTTCTGTCGCCGGCTATCGGCTTTGACCAAAAGACGGGGGAAGTCACCGCGCTGGCAGGCGCCGGCCTCGTCCACAGCCCCAACTTTCACCTGACAGCCCTCAATGCTCAACAGCAGGAAACCGACATGCTGAAGAATATCGCGTTCGTGCTCGACCTGCCTGATACGGCGGATATCAACGATGTTCTCGCAGCCATCAACGCGCTGAAACAGGCTGCGACCGGCCTCAATGCAGCTGGCCGCGGCGTGGTGTTGGCCGGTCATTATCACGCGGTTGTCGCGGAACTGAACAGCGCCAATGCCGATCTGGAGCGCGCCCGCCGCCAGCAGCATGAAGCGCGCGCCGAAGCGCTGATCGACCACGCGGTGCGCGCCGGCAAGGTAACGCCGGCCGTCCGCGCCGACTATCTCGACCTTGCCCTGAACTCCTACGACCGGGCGGCGGCGATCATCGGGAAGCTGCCTGTCATCGTGAAGTCCGGAGTCGATCCCGACCTTGAGCGGGCCGGGATTGAGCTGAACAGCGTGCTCGGAGTACGCGCACCGTCGCCCAGCTCGGCCGAGGCGGATATCCTCCGCAATGTTAGGTTGTCCGAAGAGGATTACCGGAAGGCGGCGCGCGCTGAGTAGGTGTAGCCAAGGGGATCATCATGGCCGACATCGGGATCAAGGTTTCTCTCGACGGGCTCGATAGCGCGTCGGTTTTGCTGTCACGCATCGTAGGTATGTCCGAGCGCGATCTTCTCGACTAACTGGGAGAGCTGATCTGGAAGCAGACGCGCGACCGGATCGAGGACGAAAAGACCGCTCCCGATGGCACGCCGTGGAAGCCGAACCAGGCAGGCAAGCCCACGCTCTACCGCGAGGGCAACCTCTCGCGGTCAATCGAGTTCGAACCGGCCGGCAGCACGGTCGCGGTCGGGTCGAGCCTGATCTATGCCCGCATCCACCAGCTCGGCGGCGAGATCAGACCGGTGCGGGCTGACCTGCTAAAGTTCCGAAAGCCTGATGGCGGCTGGGTGTCCGCGAAATCCGTCACCATCCCGGCGCGTCCCTATCTCGGGCTTTCGGATGAAAACCGGCAAGACATCATGGAAACCACAATTGATTTCGTTCGAAGAAAGGTTCTGCCGTGAGCGAAACGAATCGTTGCGAATCGTGCGGCAAATACGTGTTCGCGGACAGCGTCGTCACGATTCCGCTGGAAGAATACGAGGCGCTCAAGGCCAGGGCAGCAGAGACCCGGAGCCGGAAGAGCATTTCGACCTATCGTGCCTTGTCCCGATCCGCCATTGCTCGCAGCCCCGAACTGGCGGATTTCCTGCTGGGCACGGCCGTTACGAAGACCACGACAGAGGCATTCCAGCTCGCCAAGGAAAAATTCGGCGATGCCTGCCCTTCGCGATCTTCCGTTTACCGGTTTATTGATACCATGCGCACGCACGGATCGTGACAGACCACACGATCCGGCAGGCCATTGGGAAGAACCGAACAAGCGTGCATCTTCCTGCATAAAACCGGCTTAAATTCCAGAATACCGCTGTACGTTCCCGTTTAGTTATTTTCTATCCATCGCCTCGATGCGCGTAGCGCTGCCTTTCAGCGCCGGTTTTCTACGTTTGATTCCAGTTGTTTATGTTGTCCGCTGCGTCAATCCTTCGTCCCATGACACAAAAGGCCCGCCCATCGACCACGATATCACGCAGCGAACGGGAAGAACTGCTCGAAGCGATGCTCGTCGACATGCCGGAACTCACCTTCACGCCGCGCGGCGATCCGGACCCTCGCCTCGTCCAGCTCGCCCGGCTGCTCGGCCGGCAGATGGCACGTCAGAACTTCGAGGCGCAGATGCACAGGCGGGGGCGAGGCTCCCGGTAAGGAGCCTGCCCGATGAAAGTCGCGATTTACGCCCGCTATTCCTCTGACAACCAGCGTGACGCCTCGATCGAGGATCAGATCCGCCTGTGCCGGCTGCATGCCGAGAAACAGGGCTGGCACGTGGTCGAGGAATATACCGATCACGCCATCTCCGGCGCGTCGCTGCTGCGGCCCGGCATTCAGGCGCTGATCTCGGACGCCGCGCGCGGCCGCTTCGACCTGATCCTGTCCGAGGCGATGGACCGACTGTCGCGCGATCAGGAGGACATCGCGGGCATCTTCAAGCGCATGTCCTATGAGTACGTGAAGATCGTCACCCTGTCCGAGGGCGAGGTCACGCATCTGCATGTCGGCCTCAAGGGCACGATGAATGCCCTGTTCCTCAAGGCTCTGGCCGACAACACCCGGCGCGGCCAGCATCGTCTGGAACCGCCAGCGCTTCATCAAGGACCCGGATACCGGCAAGCGTCAGGCGCGCCCGAACCCGGAAGAAGACTGGGTGATCCAGGAGGCCCCGGAACTGCGCATCCTTGATGACGCACTGTGGCAGGCGGTGAAGACACGGCAGGCCCGCAACCGGATCGCGCCTGATGCCAAGGGGCAGCCCGACGTCGCGCGGGTCAACACCCGCCGCCGCCCAAAGTATCTGTTCTCCGGGCTGACGAAGTGCGCCTGCTGCGGCGGCGGCTATTCGATGATCTCGGCGACCCTCATCGGCTGTTCGACGGCGCGCAACAAGGGCACCTGTGACAACCGGGTCAACATCCGCCGCGACGAACTGGAATCGCGCGTGCTGAACGCGCTGCGCAACCGGATGCTCGATCCGAAGATTTTTCCGCCTTCTGCGATGCCTATACGCAGGAGACCAATCGGCTGCGCATGGAGGCGCGTGCGCATATCGACGCGGCGGAGGCGGAGATCGGACGGATCGACCGGGAGGTCCAGAAGCTGATGGACCTCTACCTGAAGGACGCGCTCTCAGTGGATGACGTCAAGGAACGCGGCGACAGGCTGCGGGCACGCAAGGTGGAACTGACGTCCTTCCTGGCCACGGCCGACGAGCCGCCTCCGGCGATGGCACAGCACTATCGCCAGCGGGTGCAGCAGCTCTACGAGACGCTGCAGGACGACTCCGAGGAGCGGCGGACCGAGGCTGCCGAGGTGATCCGCTCACTGGTCGAGGACATTGTGCTGACGCCAGTGGACGGCAAGGCGGAGATCGACGTTCGGGGCGATCTGGCTGGCTTACGCTTTCGGCGCAAACGAAAAACCCCGCCGGAGAGCGGGGTGGATCGCAGGTCAAGATGGTTGCGGGGGCAGGATTTGAACCTGCGGCCTTCAGGTTATGAGCCTGACGAGCTACCGGGCTGCTCCACCCCGCGTTAACTTCTGGGCTTGAG
>NZ_JAASQI010000012.1 GCF_011762225.1 Pseudochelatococcus lubricantis | reverse complement strand
GTTCACAAACATGGAACAACATCTATGCGCGCAAACCATTGTTCGGACTCACGTCCGCTCTCTCGCCGATTCACGAAACCTGGAAAAACGACAACATCGCCGGAAGGCGGCCGAACCAGGCCAAAAAGCCATCACTTCAAGCGCATGTAACCGATCAGGCTCTTCGTAGCTCCGCCTGTACGGACCGCTCTTCCGGCCACGCGCATCGCACCTTCGGCGACGAGCCTGGAGGCGCGAAATGATCGTCGCACTTCTCAATCAGAAAGGCGGCGTCGGCAAAACGACGCTCGCGCTGCATCTTTCCGGTCAATGGGCGCGTGAAGGCAAGCGCATCACCCTGATCGATGCCGACCCGCAGGGATCGGCGCTCGACTGGTCGCAGCAACGCACCCGCGAGGGCCTGCCTCGCCTGTTCGGCGTCATCGGCTTGGCGCGCGACACACTTCATCGCGAGGCGCCCGAGCTCGCGCGTGACGCCGATCACATCGTCATCGACGGACCACCGCGCGTTGCAGGTCGTATGCGTTCGGCGCTGCTCGCCGCCGATCTTGTCCTGATCCCTGTGCAGCCGTCACCTCTCGATGGCTGGGCCTCGGCCGAAATGCTGGCGCTGCTCGCAGAGGCCCGAATCTATCGGCCGCAACTCCTCGCCCGCTTCGTACTCAACCGCTGCGCTGCACGCACCGTCATCGCCCGCGAGACCGCCGAGACACTGGCCGATCACGATCCGCCCCTGATGTCGGCAACGATCGGCCAGCGTGTCGCCTTCGCCGACCTGGCGCAGTCCGGACGCCTCGTTTTTGAGGCCGACGACAATAGCGCGGCCGCGCGCGAGATCGCCGCCCTGACTGCGGAAGTCGGGAGGTTGGCGCCATGACCAAAGCCAGCTCCCGGCGCGGCTTCGTCGCCCGGCCTTCCAATCCAGACGACTGGATCAAGTCCGCTGAACCGGGGTCGCCCGGTCCAGCTTCCAGCACGGGCTTCACCGCAAGGCTGACCATCGACGTTACGCCGGAGGTGCGCGGTCGCATCAAGATCGCCGCCTTTCAACGCGGCGTCACCGTCGCCGACATGCTTCGCGAATTGCTCGCGCGCGAATTCCCCCAATCGCCAGGAGACCCGTCATGACCGGCATCGCGGCCCCCCGCATGCGCGGCGGCTCGATGCCGTCGTCTTTCCAAACCGACCGTCTCACCCACGTCGAGCTGACATGGGTGGAAAAGCAGATCGAATACTGGATCAGGTTCGGTCAAGACGTGCAGGAGACGATCCTTGATCGCCGCCGCCGCGTCCTCTCCTTCAGGCCCGGCACGACTTTCGCCTTCGTCCGGTGGGCGTCCAACGACTTCGGCACGATCATCTCGCGCATCGATATCGTGCGCGCCATCACGCCCGGCGAAGCCTATCAGACGCTGCCCTTTGTACGCCCCGGCGGCGACATCCTGCTCAAGATCGAAAGCTGGCCGAAGGTCGAACGCGTGCTGCAGCTCATCGACGCGATCGAGGCCCTTTCGCTCGATCCGGCCGAAGCCGCGCCAGACTATTGGCGGCATGTACACAACCGACTGAGCGCCGGCCAGGACGCACGCCGCTACTCGCGCGATCAGCACCAGGCGTGGCTTAAGCGTCGGAGGATCGCGCCATGACCGACCTCAAATGGGCCATGGCGACGTTCGTAGCGTCCAGCGCGATCGCCGTGACGACGTGGATCGACGCCCCCACCAAACTCATCTGGAATGCCTCGGCCAGCACCCCGATCGGTTTCTATTCGGTCGAACCTGCAAAGCGGCTCGAAGTCACCGATCTGGTCGCCGTCGCTGCGCCGGAACCGATTGCGAGCTTCCTCGCCGATGGCGGATACCTGCCGCGCGACACGCCGCTCCTGAAACGGGTCCTTGGCCTTCCTGGGCAGACCGTCTGCCGCTCCGGCGTCCTGATCAGTGTCGACGGCGTCGCGATGGGAACGGCACTCCAACGCGACCGCATCGACCGACCGCTCCCCGATTGGCAGGGCTGCCGCATCGTCACGGACGGCGAGATCTTCCTCATGAACTGGGACGTTCCCGACAGTCTGGACGGCCGCTATTTCGGCCCGATCCCGGCCAGCGCCGTCATCGGCCGCGCGGTTCCCTTGTGGACCGACGAGGACGGCCACGGCCGCTTCGAATGGCGGGCGCCAACGCGGTGATCGCCCAGCCTGAGGCGGGCGTGGTGCTCGCCCAATCCTTCTCCACCGCATCTTGAAAGGAAACCGCCATGCCGCAAATCGGCGAATTCACCCGCGAGGAATCTGGCTTCACCGGCCGCATTCATACGCTCACCCTGTTTCGCGAGATCACCATCGTTCCCGTCGATCCTTCGGACGTCGAGAACGCGCCGAGCTACCGCGTCCATCACGGCGCGGACGATAACGCACCGGAGATCGGCGCGGCCTGGACGGAGTCCAGCGAAAAGGCTGGCGAATATCTGTCACTGCTGATCGACGACCCCAGCTTTGCGCAGCCGATCCGTGCCCGCCTGTTCCAGAACGGGGCTGATACGACCTCCTGGTCTTTGCACTGGAGCCGCCCTCAGAAGCGCGGCGAACGGGAATAGCGCATGCGGATCGCTCGCACGAACCCCGCATCGCCGATGTCAACCGGGCGGCCTCGCGCTGCCCGGTGCATCATCCTCTTCCTCCTTTCCGGCCTGTCTGTTTCCGCCGCGCCGCCGCTCGACGTACTGGCGCAGAGCGCTCCGTCGATCGCGCAGCCAACCCACGATCCTCACGCCGCCTTCGTGACCGAAGCCTCGCAGCGTTTCGGCATTCCCGAACACTGGATCAGGTCGGTGCGCCGCGTCGAAAGCGCCGATGACGTGGGCGCCGTCTCATCGGCGGGCGCAATGGGCCTGATGCAGGTCATGCCCGCCACCTGGGCGGAATTGCGCGTCCGTTATGGCCTTGGACGCGATCCGTTCGACCCGCGCGACAACATCATCGCTGGTACGGCCTATCTGCGCGAAATGTACGATCGCTACGGATCGCCGGGCTTTCTTGCAGCCTATAACGCTGGACCCGGACGCTATGAGGAATACCTCGCGGGCCGCCCCCTTCCGGCAGAAACCCGCGCCTATGTCGCCACGCTCGCGCCATTGATCGGCGGGGCTAACCTGTCGCCACCCGCACCGGGGACCGTCACTGTTGCCGCCGCCGATCCGCACGCTTGGCGGCGAGCGCCGCTCTTCGTCACGCCGTCAGCCCACGGTCTGGATGCGCGCAAAACGATATCCGAACCGCAAGAAAACGACGCCCGGACTGCGCCGTCATCGGGCGAAGGTCCCACCAATTCTGTGCAAAGCGGCAGCATTTTCGTTGCCCGTGCCGACGATGGAGACCCGCAATGAGCCGGTTCGCATCATGGCGCACCTTGGCGTGTTCCAGAGAGCGTTGTGCGGAAGGGTGGGAGGAGCAGAGAGCAACGACAGCAGGACGGCGAGATAAAAGGGCCTCGCCATATTCGCACAAGCCATTGACATGGCTTGGCTTTTGGCGTGCCGGTCGGTCGGGTCGCGTGCCGCGACTGCTGTTTTACCCAGCGATTTCAACAGTGTTTTCGGCACTGTGCGCCTTCGCGCCGTCTCGGGAGGCCCTCCCATGAGCGAGGGCGACAGCGATTTCCGCGTCCGCCCAGGACGCATCAAATCCACGCGCGCACCCAAGTCCAAGAGCTTCATCAATCAAGTGCTGAGGGCTTCGAAGAAGGCCGGACACAGCTCTGGCGAAGGGCAGACCGCCAAGAGAAGCGCCGGCCGTGGTCATTCAACCTTCGGGCGTGGACGAACCAGCTTCAGCCGTTCGCGCATATTCACTGCTTCGCGCCGTGTCGTCATCAAGGCGCGCGTGGTCCGCCATCAGGGCAAGTCATTCCGCTCCGCGCCACTCTCGGCTCATGTGTCCTACCTGAAGCGCGAAGGCGTCAGCCGTGATGGGGAGAAGGGGGTCTTGTTCGACGCGACGAACGAGCGCGCCGACGATCTCGCCTTCTCCGACCGATGCAGGGATGACCGGCATCATTTTCGATTCATCGTCTCGCCCGAAGACGCGGGGGACATGACCGATCTGCGAGAGTTCACCCGCGACCTCGCCAACCAGATGGAATCGGATCTGGGCACCAAGCTCGACTGGGTCGCCGTCGATCACTGGAACACCGACAATCCGCATGTGCATTTGCTTGTGCGCGGCGTCGACGAGACCGGCGCCGATCTGGTCATCTCGCGCGATTACATCAGCCGCGGCCTGCGCTCCCGCGCCGAGGATCTTGTCTCCATCGAACTCGGCCCCAAGCCCGAACATGAAATCCGCAACGCGCTGGAAAAGGAAGTCACCGCCGAGCGCTGGACACGGCTCGATGTCGAAATCCGCATCGCCGCCGACGAGACCGGCTTTATCGACCTGCGCCCCGAGGCGAACGGCAAGGCCGATCCCTCGCTGCGCCGCCTGATGATCGGCAGACTCCAGCATCTCGAAAGGATGGAGCTCGCGGCGCAAGGCGCTCCAGGGGAATGGACCGTCGGGCTGCAGGCCGAACGCACACTGCGCGATCTCGGCATTCGCGGCGACATCATCAAGACCATGCACCGCGCCTTCACCGAGCGTGGTCAGGATCGCGGCGTCAGCGATTACACGATCGACGGCAGCGGGGCGGGTTCACCCGTTATTGGCCGCCTGGTCGATCGCGGCCTGCATGACGAGCTGACCGGCGAAGCCTATGCCGTGATCGACGGCACGGACGGCCGCGCGCACCATGTCCGCTTCCGCGGGATCGAGGCCTTCGAGCATGCGCCCCCGATTGGCGGCATCGTCGAGGTACGTCGCTTCGGGGGCCCAGACGATCCCCGGCCGACGCTGGCGCTCGCCAACCGATCGGACTTCGATCTCAACCGCCAGATCACGGCGCCGGGCGCGACCTGGCTGGATCATCGCCTGGTTGAGCGCGAGGCGATGCCCATGTCGATGGGAGGCTTCGGCGCTGAGGTGCGCGACGCCATGCAGGCGCGCGCCGAGCATCTGGCCGATGAAGGCCTTGCCCGCCGGCAGGGCCAACGCATCCTGCTGCAACGCGATCTCCTCAATACGCTGCGGCAGCGCGAGCTCGATGCCGTTGGCACGAAGCTCCAGAGCGAACACGGACTGCCGTACCAGAAAGCGCAGGCCGGCGAGCATGTCGCCGGTGTCTATCGCCAGCGTATCGCACTCACCTCGGGCCGCTTCGCCATGATCGACAATGGGCTCGGCTTCCAGCTCGTGCCCTGGACACCGCCGCTCGAAAAGAAGCTCGGCCAGCATATCGCCGGCGTCGCCAAGGGGCATGGCGGCATCGAGTGGAGTCTTGGCCGCCAGCGCGGC
This sequence comes from Pseudochelatococcus lubricantis, assembly GCF_011762225.1. GTDB lineage: Bacteria > Pseudomonadota > Alphaproteobacteria > Rhizobiales > Beijerinckiaceae > Pseudochelatococcus > Pseudochelatococcus lubricantis. The sequence goes on along the minus strand of NZ_JAASQI010000012.1, from coordinate 81,880 downwards.
CTGGGCCTCTAGCACCACAAGCAGCAAGAAAGGACCCGGCGAATGTCCGCCACCAAAATCCTCTGGGGCCAGATCCTCACCGTCTTTCTGATCATCCTCCTCACCACCTGGGGCGCGACGCAATATGTCGCCTGGCAACTTGGCTATCAGGCCCAGCTCGGCACACCATGGTTCGAGCTTGCCGGGACGCCGATCTATTATCCCCCTGCGATCTTCTGGTGGTGGTACTTCTTCGACGCATATGCGCCGGGCGTGTTCGCCAAGGGCGGCGTCATCGCCGCATCAGGCGGCTTCATCGCCATCGCGGTCGCCATAGGCATGTCGGTGTGGCGCGCCCGCGAACAGAAGAACATCGAAACCTATGGCTCGGCTCGATGGGCGAAGCCGCAGGAGGTGAAGGCGGCGGGCCTGCTCAACCCTGACGGCGTCGTCCTCGGTAAGCTCGATCGTGACTATCTTCGCCACGACGGACCGGAGCATGTTCTGTGTTTTGCTCCGACCCGATCCGGCAAGGGTGTCGGCCTCGTCGTCCCAACCCTGCTGACCTGGCCGGGCTCCGTCGTCGTCCACGACATCAAGGGCGAAAACTGGCAGCTCACCGCCGGCTTCCGCTCGAAGCACGGTCGGGTGCTGCTGTTCGACCCCACCAATCCGAAATCGGCCGCCTACAATCCTCTGCTCGAAGTGCGGCGCGGCGAGTGGGAGGTGCGCGACGTCCAGAACGTCGCTGACGTCCTGGTCGACCCCGAGGGTTCGCTGGAGAAACGCAATCACTGGGAAAAGACCAGTCACTCTTTGCTGGTCGGCGCCATCCTTCACGTCCTCTATGCCGAGAAGGACAAGACCCTCGCCGGCGTCGCAGGTTTCCTGTCCGACCCGAAGCGCCCGATCGAAACCACGCTGGCGGCGATGATGACCACGCCACATCTCGGCGAGGCCGGCCCGCACCCCGTCATCGCTTCAACGGCCCGCGAACTGCTCAACAAATCCGACAACGAGCGCTCCGGCGTCCTGTCCACCGCCATGTCCTTTCTGGGCCTGTACCGCGATCCCGTCGTCGCTGAAGTGACACGCCGCTGCGACTGGCGCATCGCCGACCTGATCGAGGACGCGCGGCCGGCCACCCTCTACCTGGTGGTCCCGCCATCCGACATCTCGCGCACCAAGCCGTTGATCCGGCTTGTGCTCAACCAGATCGGTCGCCGCCTGACCGAGGATCTGCACACCAAGGCCCGGCGGCACCGCGTGCTGATGATGCTCGACGAGTTTCCGGCTCTCGGCCGCCTCGACTTCTTCGAAAGCGCGCTCGCCTTCATGGCCGGCTACGGCATGAAAGCCTTCCTCATCGCCCAGTCGCTCAACCAGATCGAAAAGGCCTACGGCGCCAACAACTCGATCCTCGACAACTGCCATGTCCGCGTGAGCTTCGCGACCAATGACGAGCGCACCGCAAAGCGCGTCTCGGATGCGCTCGGCACAGCCACCGAAATGAAGGCGATGAAAAACTACGCCGGGCACCGTCTGTCGCCCTGGCTCGGTCATCTCATGGTGTCGCGCTCTGAAACCGCGCGTCCGCTGCTGACCCCCGGTGAGATCATGCAGCTTCCGCCCAACGATGAAATCGTCATGTTGGCGGCGACCCCGCCGATCCGGGCCAACAAGGCGCGCTACTTCGAGGACAAGCGCTTCGTCGAGCGCGTACTGCCCCCGCCGGACCCGGCTAAAACCAGTCGCACGACGCGCAAGGACGCCTGGACAGAGCTGAAGCCGCAGGCGCCGGACGCTGCGCTGCTCGCCGAGATCCAGAAGGCCGAGCAAGACGCGGCCAATAGCGGCCTTCGTCGAGAACCCGAGCTTCCCGATCATGTCGCCATCGTCAAGGAAACGACCGATCCGAACCCTGCCGACGAGTTCAAAGCTCTGCTCGACGACGAACCCGAGGACGCCGCGCGCCAACGGCAAGCGCTTCGCCGCCACATGACTGGAATCGCCCGCCAGGTCGCCATGGACCCCAACGACAATATGGAGCTCTGAGCCATGCGCGACCGCATGAATGTGTACTTTCCGCCTGAGATGCTGCGCCAGATCGCCGACCTCGCGGACCGCAAGAAGATCTCGCGCTCGGCGATCGTCGAGGCCGCGGTCGCATCGTTTCTTTCGCCTGATGGAGCAGACAAGCGCGAAGCCGCCCTCACACGCCGTCTCGACCGCATGACCAGGCAGATCCAGCGCATCGAACGCGATCTCGGCATCACGGCCGAGACGCTTGCCCTATACGTTCGCTTCTGGCTGTCGGTCACGCCGCCGCTGACCGGCGACGCCAACTCAGCTGCGCAGGCGAAGGGCCGCGAACGCTACGAAGGGTTTATCGAGACGATCGGACGGCGCCTCCAACAGGGTCAGAGCTTCTTGCGTGAGATACCCGACGATATCGGTTCGGACGATCAACGCGAGAGCTGAAGAGTGGCGGGGCGGCAGCGACGGCTTTTGAGCACATTGCTGTCATCTGGCTTGGTTCAGCTTTCTCTCGATAAAGTCGATGGCGGCCGCGACCCCATCCTCGGCACGGATAGCTGTTCCAATTTCGGCGGCACGGGCGCGCATGCCGACATCGTCCATCGCCAGAAAGGCGGAAGCCAGGTCCTCGGCTGTCATCGCATCCTTGACGAGGGGCTTTGGCCCCACCCCAAGAGCAACGACGCGACGCGCCCAGAAGGGCTGATCACCGAGAAATGGACAAATGGCCGTGGGGTTGCCCGAACGCAAAGCAGCGCCAGTGGTCCCAGCACCGCCGTGATGTAGCGTTGCGTGCATAAGCGGAAGGAGCCGGTCGTGCGGAGCGCCCGAGATGACATGGATATGCCGACTCGGCTCGATCTGCCCGAGCGCACCGCCCGCGGTCGCGAGCAACCCCCGCTTGCCCGCTCGCTTCAAACCGTCGACCACGAGACTTGCCAGCCGTTGCGGATCAACACCGGGCATGCTGCCGAAGCCGATATAGATCGGCGGATCGCCAGCCGCGAGGAAATCAGCAAGCTCCGCGTCGGGCTTCCAATCCGGCGTATCGAGGAACCAATAGCCGGTCACTGCAACGTCTGCGCCCCAGTCTTTCGGCTTTTGCAGTACGTGCGGACTGTAACCATAGAGTGTTCCACTCAGCGGAGCTGATTTGCCGCGAGCAGAAGTCCCCAGCGCCTCAGCTCGCCATGCCCGGATTGTCTTTGCAAACAGGATGCGTCCGCCGTGGATCATCAGCGCATGACTTACCCGATTGAGCGGTCCAAGCGAACCGAACGGAAGGATAGGTGTTGGAAAGGCTGACGTGTAGGAGAAGCCCGGCAGCGGAGATGCGAGGAAGAGCGGAATGCCGAGCTTCGCCGCGATATGGGGTGCGCCGAGCGCCTTGGGGTGGAACAAAATCGCTTCAGGAGCGAACATACGAGCGGCATCCCACTCGGCATCAAGCAGCTTTCGGCCTATCTCGCGATAGTACCGCAGCAGCTTGAAGCCGGCTCCAAAACCAGCGCCCGAGCTGCCGATAGCCTTTTTCGCTTCGGCGGTTTCGAGCAGCTCTATGAACTCAGATGGCAAAGGCGCAAACGCAACGCCTTCGGCCGTTGCCATCTCGGCGAACTGGGCAGGCGCAACAATCAGCACCTCATGCCCGCGCGCTTTGAGCCCACGAGAAAGCGCGAGATAAGGCTGAATGTCGCCGCGCGTGCCGAGCGTGTGGATGGAAAGACGCATCCTCTTATCCCTGTAAAGGTCGCCGATAATGCAACGTATTGAGTGTTACGATTTGCGCTCCAACGACGTGGCCAAGGCGGAACTCGCCCGCCTGCGATTAGAAATCCTCAGGATGAAGTAACCCGCCAATCCGGCGATCAGCGAACCAAACAAAATCCCGAACTTGGCGCGGTCCTGTAATGCAGGATCGTCAAACGCCAATAAGCCGATGAACAGACTCATCGTGAAGCCTATTCCGCATAGCAGCGCAACGCCAAGCGTCTGCCCCCAGCTTGCGGCGGCAGGGAGATCGGCAAGCCGGGCTTTTACCAGAATGGCTACGGTACCGAACACGCCGACCACCTTCCCGACAACTAGACCAGCCGCCACGCCGAGTGTGAGCGGCTCGATCAAGACCCCCGGCGTCACGCCCGCGAAGGAAACCCCAGCATTGGCAAAGCCGAAAATCGGGACGATCAGAAAGGCGACCGGCTTTTGCAGAAGATGTTCGAGCTGATGCAGAGGGGAAGCCGACGGCGAGGCTTCAGGGGTTCCGGGTGTGAGGCGGATGGGAACGGTCAACGCCAGTACAACGCCAGCCAGGGTGGCATGAATACCTGAGCGCAGCACCAGCACCCAGAGCACGGCCCCAAGAATCAGATAGGGCCAAAGGCGCATGACGCCGGACCTGTTCATCACAGTCAGCGCACCGACAACCAGCATCGCACCGGCTAACGCGGGAAGACTCAAATCGGCGGTATAAAACAGGGCAATCACGATGACGGCCCCGAGATCGTCGATGATTGCGAGCGCCGCGAGGAAGATTTTCAAAGACGCTGGCACCTTTGGCCCGAGCAGCGACAGCACACCGAGTGCAAAAGCTATATCGGTTGCGGCCGGGATCGCCCATCCACGCATGGCGGCAGTGTTGCCGAGATTGAAGGCAACATAGATCAATGCGGGAACAGCCATTCCGCCCGCGGCCGCAGCGCCGGGAAGCAGCCTCCGGCTCCAACTCGACAATTGCCCGTCCAGCATCTCCCGCTTGATCTCAAGCCCGACCAGCAGAAAGAACACGGCCATCAGCGCGTCGTTTATCCAGTGCTGAACGCTCAATGGACCAACATAGGCGCGTAGCGCGGCAAAGTAGCTCTCGGCGACTGGCGAATTCGCCGTCAGGATGGCGAGCGCTGCAACGACCATGAGAACGATGCCGCCAGAGGCCTCATTGTCGAGGAACTGCCGGAGCGTGGAATTGATGCGCCCGCGATTGGGGCTGACAGGCTGCGTTGAGGCCATAGGGCTGCGTCCTCTGGGAAAGAGTTGTTCTCTTCTCCGTATTAGGGCGAGACCCTGGCGCACGCAGCACACGCCATGATGTCCCTATCATACCCAAACTGCGGGGCATCGCCAGCGAAACCGTGTCGATTGCGTCGCATTTTTTGGATTCGCGTCGCGACCACTCCCTGACCGCACATGCTTTTCAGTAAAGCACTGTCCGCCGTTCTCCTGTATTTGCACGCCACGCTACTACTCCGACAAAGACTTGTTGAATCAGCCCAACTTCGGGCTCTTTTAATCATCCCCGATCCAGGGCCGGCTGAACGGTCCCTGGCCGCAAGGGGACGACATGGCGGCATCTCACCAGAAATCGGAAGCGATCACGCGCGGCGCGCGCATGCTGCGCACGGCCCTTGGACCGGCCATCGCGCGGTTTCTGGAAGATCCGTCGATCGTCGAGGTGATGCTCAATCCTGACGGCCGGCTCTGGATCGACCGGCTGTCCGAAGGACTGTCCGACACAGGAGAGCGTCTGGCGCCCGCAGATGGCGAACGGATCGTGCGACTCGTCGCGCATCATGTCGGCGCCGAGGTCCATCCGGGCAATCCGCGGGTGTCAGCCGAACTACCCGAGACGGGGGAGCGGTTTGAGGGTCTATTGCCCCCAGTTGTGGCGGCGCCGGCTTTCGCGATCCGCAAACCTGCTGTCGCAGTCTTCACGCTCGACGACTATGTGGCCGCCGGAATCATGTCGGCGGACCAGGCCGAGACGCTTCGCGGGGCGGTCGCCGCCCGGGCCAACATCCTTGTCGCCGGCGGCACCTCGACCGGAAAGACCACACTCACCAATGCGTTGCTCGCCGAGGTCTCCAAGACCACGGATCGCGTCGTCATCATCGAGGACACGCGCGAGCTGCAATGCTCCGCTCCCAACCTGGTCGCCATGCGCACCAAAGACGGTGTCGCCACCTTGTCGGATCTGGTGCGGTCCTCGCTGCGATTGCGCCCAGACCGCATTCCGATCGGAGAGGTCCGCGGCTCAGAAGCTCTCGACCTGCTCAAGGCCTGGGGAACGGGTCATCCGGGCGGCATCGGCACCATCCATGCCGGCACAGGGATCGGTGCGCTGCGCCGCCTCGAGCAACTCATCCAGGAAGCCGTCGTCACCGTCCCAAGGGCGCTGATCGCCGAGACCATCGACCTCGTCGCTGTTCTCGCTGGTCGCGGCTCGCAACGCCGGCTCGCCGAACTTGCGCGCGTCGATGGCCTCGGCCCGGACGGCGACTACCGCGTCACTCCCGCAACCTCAGCCTCAAGCCCAACAGGAGATCCCTCATGATCCGTCACGCCCGGCGCATCCGTCGCCATGTCACGGCGGCAGCAGCCGTCACCTATGCGACCCTGATCCTCACCCCGGCCGCTCACGCTTCCGGTTCGTCCATGCCCTGGGAAGCGCCGCTTCAATCGATCCTGCAATCGATCGAGGGCCCGGTCGCCAAGATCGTCGCGGTCATCATCATCATCGTTACCGGCCTCACACTGGCCTTCGGCGACTCGTCCGGCGGGTTCCGCCGTCTGATTCAGATCGTGTTCGGTCTGTCGATCGCGTTCGCCGCATCCAGCTTCTTTCTCTCCTTCTTCTCGTTCGGCGGCGGGGCGCTTGTGTGATGGCGGGTAGGCTGGAACAGCTCGACGAGGTGCCGGGCTTCACCGTGCAGGTCCACCGGGCGCTAACCGAGCACATCCTTCTCGGCGGCGCACCGCGCTCAATCGCCATCATGAACGGCACTTTGGCCGGAGCCGTTGGCCTCGGTCTGCGCCTCTGGCTTGTCGGTCTCGCCATCTGGGTTGTCGGCCACTTCGCCGCCGTCTGGGCCGCCAAGCGCGACCCGCTCTTCGTCGAGGTCGGCCGGAGGCATCTGCGCATCCCCGGCCACCTGTCGGTCTGAGGGAGCACCGCCCATGATGAACCTAGCTGAATATCGCCGCACTGCCAGCCGCCTGGCGGATTTCCTGCCTTGGGCGGCTCTGGTGGGCCAGGGCGCCGTCCTCAACAAGGACGGTTCGTTCCAGCGCACCGCACGCTTCCGCGGCCCTGACCTCGACAGTGCCGTTGCGGCCGAATTAGTCGCGGTCGCGGGACGCCTCAACAACGCCTTCCGTCGGCTCGGCTCCGGCTGGGCGATCTTCGTTGAAGCGCAACGGCACGAAGCCTCGACCTATCCCGAGAGCCGTTTTCCCGATCCAGCGTCGGCCTTGGTCGATGCCGAGCGCAAGGCGGACTTCGAGGAAGCCGGCGCCCATTTCATTTCCGGCTACTTCCTCACCTTCACCTATCTCCCGCCGGCCGAAGATGCGGCGCGGACTGAAGCATGGCTCTATGAGGGACGCGACCGAAGCGGCGTCGATCCGCATGAGGTCCTGCGCGGCTTCATCGATCGCACCGACCGGGTGCTGTCGCTGCTCGATGGCTTCATGCCGGAATGCGGCTGGCTCGATGACGCCGAGACGCTGACCTATCTGCATTCCTGCGTTTCAACCAACCGTCATCGGGTGCGGGTCCCCGAAACGCCGATCTATCTGGATGCGCTGCTCGCCGATCAGCCGCTCACCGGCGGGCTTGAGCCCCGTCTGGGACATTCCAATCTGCGCATCCTCACTATCGTCGGCTTCCCCACCGCGACGACACCCGGAATCCTAGACGAGCTGAACCGTCTTGCATTCCCCTATCGCTGGTCGACACGGGCAATCCTGCTCGACAAGTCCGACGCCACCAAGCTGCTGACAAAGATCCGGCGGCAATGGTTCGCCAAACGCAAATCCATCGCCGCAATCCTGAAAGAGGTCATGACCAACGAGGCGTCCGCCCTCGTTGACACCGACGCAGCCAATAAGGCCGCAGACGCCGATCTCGCACTTCAGGAACTAGGGGCCGACTATGCCGGCCAGGCTTATGTCACGGCGACCATCACCGTCTGGGACAACGACCCGCGGATCGCTGACGAAAAGCTGCGTTTGGTCGAGAAGGTGGTGCAGGGCCGCGACTTCACCGCCATGCCCGAGACCATCAACGCCGTAGACGCATGGCTCGGCTCGCTGCCGGGCAATGTCTACGCCAATGTTCGGCAGCCGCCGATTTCCACGCTCAATCTCGCCCACATGATCCCGCTTTCAGCGGTGTGGGCGGGGCCGGAACGGGACGAGCACTTCGGGTCGCCCCCCTTGCTGTTCGGCAAGACCGAAGGAAGCACCCCGTTCCGGTTTTCCCTTCATGTCGGAGATGTCGGCCATACGCTCGTCGTCGGTCCGACTGGCGCTGGAAAGTCCGTGCTGCTGGCGCTGATGGCGCTCCAATTCCGCCGCTACGAAAACTCACAGGTTTTCGCTTTCGACTTCGGCGGCTCCATTCGGGCCGCCGCATTGGCAATGGGCGGCGATTGGCACGACCTTGGTGGTGACCTGACAGACGGCGCCGAATCTTCCGTGTCGCTTCAGCCCCTCGCGCGTGTCCATGACGTTCCCGAACGCGCCTGGGCCGCTGACTGGCTCATCGCCATCCTCATGCGCGAAGGCATCCAGATCACGCCGGAGGTCAAGGAACACCTCTGGTCCGCCTTAACGTCGCTCGCCTCTGCCCCTGTCCAAGAACGGACCATCACCGGCCTGTGCGTGTTGCTGCAATCGAACGATCTCAAGCAAGCCTTGCGGTCCTATTGCGTCGGCGGGCCTTATGGTCGGCTTCTTGATGCCGAGAACGAGCATCTTGGGTATGCAGCAGTGCAGGCCTTCGAGATCGAGGGCCTTGTCGGCACAGGCTCAGCGCCCGCCGTTCTCGCCTATCTCTTTCACCGCATCGGCGACCGCCTCGACGGATCACCCACACTGCTGATCATCGACGAGGGCTGGCTCGCCCTCGATAACGAAGGATTCGCAGGTCAGCTCCGCGAATGGCTGAAGACCCTTCGCAAGAAGAACGCATCGGTCATCTTCGCCACCCAATCCCTCAGTGACATTGATGGCTCGGCGATCGCCCCGGCCATCATCGAAAGCTGCCCGACGCGGCTGCTGTTGCCTAACGAGCGGGCGATCGAGCCCCAGATCACCGCAATCTATCGTCGCTTCGGATTGAATGATCGGCAGATCGAGATCCTCGCGCGGGCCACCCCGAAGCGAGACTATTACTGCCAGTCGCGACGCGGCAATCGCTTGTTCGACCTGGGCCTCTCCGAAGTGGGGCTCGCGCTTACCGCAGCTTCTTCCAAAACCGATCAGACGGCCATCGCCAGGATTTTCGCCGAGCATGGGCCGGACGGATTCCTCCCCGCATGGCTGCGCCTGCGCGGCGTCGACTGGGCCGCCGACCTTATCCCCGACCTCGCCAATCTCGTTCCCCCAGCCCCCAAGGAGACTACGTCATGACCATCCATCGTTCCCGCTCGCGCGCACTATTCATGGCCGCGACAATGCTGGCGATGCCTGTCGCCCTGTCGCCGATCTTCATCTCTCCGGCGCATGCTCAATTTGGCTTCGGACGGATCGTCTATGATCCGTCCAATTACGCGCAGAACGTTCTCACTGCCGCGCGCACGCTGGAGCAGATCAACAACCAGATCACACAGCTCCAGAATGAAGCGCAGATGCTCATCAATCAGGCGCGCAATCTCGCGAGCCTGCCGCATTCCTCGCTCCAGCAGCTTCAACAGGGCTTTCAGCGCACGCAACAGCTTCTGAGCCAGGCTCAGAACATCGCCTTCGATGTTCAGAGCATCGATCGGGCCTTTCAGCAACAATACGGCAATGTCTCACTTTCGACGACGGAACAACAGCTCGTCGCCGATGCGCGCTCACGCTGGCAGAACACCGTGGGCGGACTGCAGGACGCCATGCGCGTCCAGGCCGGCGTGGTCGGCAACATCGACACGAACCGCGCCGAAGTTTCGACGCTGGTCGGCCAAAGCCAGGGGGCGACAGGCGCGCTCCAGGCGACCCAGGCCGGCAACCAGCTTCTCGCTCTCCAGTCGCAGCAGCTCTCCGATCTTGTCGCATTGCTTGCGGCCGATGGACGTGCCGGGGCGCTGACCGAAGCAGAAAGGGCTGCCGCAGCCGAACAGGGGCGCGAACAACGCCGCCGGTTCCTGACGCCTGGCTCCGGCTATCAGCCCGGCAACGCCCAGATGTTCAACAACGGCAACTGAGGGCGCGAGCATGGATGGCAAGCTGCTGGCACGGCTCGGCGCGGTCGTCTTCGTCGCCATCGCGATCACTGCGACGGCGATCGAGATGACCCGGAAGGAGGAAGCTCCCGCAGAGGAGCCCGCGCGTCTCGCAGAGCCCGTGCGCGATCCCCTGCGCGAGGCTCAACGCCGGTGCCAGCAGCTTGGTCAGAGCGCCGCAAGCGATGCGGACTGCATGCGCGTCTGGGCCGAAACCCGCGACCGCTTCCTCGGCCGTGCGCCGGCGCCCACAGCCCCACCTCAGAATGAAGGACAGTGATCCATGGGCGGCACCGGCGTCATCGACACATTCCTCGGGACCTTCACCCGCTACATCGATTCCGGCTTCGGCCTGCTTGGCGGCGAAGTCGCCTTCATCGCCACAACCCTCATCGTCATCGACGTGACGCTGGCAGCGCTCTTCTGGTCCTGGGGAGCTGACGACGACATCATCGCGCGCCTTGTAAAGAAGACACTTTTCGTCGGCGTCTTCGCCTACATCATCGGCAACTGGAACAATCTGGCGAACATCGTCTTCGACAGTTTCGCCGGTCTCGGTCTGAAGGGTTCGGGCACCAGCTTCACCGTTCAGGATCTTTTGCGCCCCGGCAAGGTGGCGCAGACCGGCCTTGATGCCGCCCGTCCACTGCTCGAATCCATTTCCGATCTGATGGGGTGGATCGCCTTCTTCGAGAACTTCATCCAGATCGCCTGCCTGCTGTTCGCATGGGCTCTGGTGCTTCTCGCCTTCTTCATCCTGGCCGTGCAGCTCTTCGTAACGCTGATCGAGTTCAAGCTCACGACGCTTGCCGGCTTTGTGCTGATACCCTTTGGGCTGTTCGGCAAGACCGCCTTCATGGCCGAGCGCGTGCTGGGCAATGTCGTGTCATCCGGCATCAAGGTCCTGGTGCTTGCCGTCATCATCGGCATCGGATCGACCCTCTTCTCCCAGTTTACCGCTGGCTTCGGCGGCGAGACCCCTACGATTGACGAGGCCATGGCCGTGGTCCTCGCTGCGCTTTCGCTGCTCGGCCTGGGAATCTTCGGTCCTGGCATCGCCAGCGGCCTAGTCTCAGGCGGTCCGCAGCTCGGCGCCGGCGCCGCAGTCGGCACGGGGCTTGCCGTCGGCGGCACGGCGCTGGCCGCAGGTGGTGCAGCGGGCTTGGCCGTCAAAGGCGGCGCCGCCGCCATGTCCGGTGGAGCCGCCGCCGTGCGTGGTGGCGCTGCCGCTGCCGGCGCTGCATCCTCGGCCTACAGTCTCGGTTCTCTTGGTCAGACTGGCGCGTCGGGCGTGGCCTCGGGCCTCGGAGGCGTCGCACGCGCAGCAGGTTCGGCTGCCGCATCGCCGCTCAAGCGCGCCGCAACGAAAGCTGGCGAAAGCGTCAAGTCCAGCTTCACCGAAGGCGCGAAGGCCGGTTTCGGAGCCACCGGCGGGTCCTCGACCATGGGGACCATCGGCGGCGCCGGCGCTGCCCACGCTTCCGCCAGCCCTCCGCGAGATGGAGCCCCTGACTGGGCAAAGCGCATGAAACGCAGCCAGGCCCTCAGCCACGGCGTCTCAGCGGCCGGTCACGCCGTGCGCTCCGGCGACAGCCATGGCGGCGGCTCTTCCGTCAACCTTTCTGAAAGTGATCGCTCATGAGCCTCTTCAAACGACCCGCTACCCACTATGGCAAGACACCCGAGCCTGAAACACCATATCAGAAGGCTGCTCAGGTCTGGGACGAACGCATCGGCTCGGCCCGCGTGCAGGCGAAGAACTGGCGCTACATGGCGTTCGGCAGCCTGATTCTCACAGCGGGGTTTGCCGCAGCCCTGGTCTGGCAGTCAGCACGCGGGACCGTCGTGCCTTGGGTCGTGCAGGTCGATAATCTCGGCCAGGCGCAAACCGTCGCGCCAGCCTCCGCGAACTATCGGCCCAACGACCCTCAGATCGCTTTCCACCTTGCTCGCTTCATCGAACAGACCCGCGCGATTCCGTCTGACGCCATCATCGTGCGCCAGAACTGGCTTCGCGCTTATGAATGGACCACTGATCGCGGCGCCGCAGCGCTGAACGATTACGCCCGCTCCAACGACCCCTTCACACGGGTCGGCCGCCAGCAAGTCGCCGTAGAAGTCTCAAGTGTGATCCGGGCTTCCCCCGATAGCTTCCGTGTCGCCTGGACAGAGCGTCACTATGAAAACGGCCAGCTCGCCCGGACAGAACGCTGGACCGCCATCCTGACCATTGTCATCCAGACGCCGCGCGACGCAGAACGCCTCCGCGCCAATCCCCTGGGTATCTATGTCAATGCCATCAACTGGTCGCGGGAGATGAGCCAATGAGCCGCCCTCCGATGAGCAAATCCGCGTTTCAGGGTTTCCCCAAATCTGGCCTGGCGGTCGTTCTGCTTTCCGCGACCGTACTTGCCGGTTGCGCGACCAATCGGCCGCCGCAAACCAGTTACGACTCGGACGTGCCGCCGCTGCCCGCCGTGCCGGCAGTCGTCGCGGACGCGCAGCCGAGGCCATTGCATGTCCCTCCGGCATGGACGCCGGCAAGAGGGGGAACAGCCGCCAACACCCCGGAGGGACGCGTCCAGAACGCCAACTCGGCCGCCCGCGTTCAGCCTCGCCGCGAAGGCTATTTCAACTCGATCCAGATCTATCCGTGGAGCGAAGGCGCGCTCTATCAGGTCTATGCCGCGCCCGGGCAGATCACCAATATCGCGCTGGAGCCAGGGGAGAGCCTGACAGGGGCCGGTCCCATCGCCGCCGGCGACACGGCACGATGGATCATCGGCGATACCGAAAGCGGCAGCGGCGCGACCCGTCGCGTCCATATCCTCGTCAAACCAAGTCGCGCTGACATCACGACCAACCTCGTCATCACGACCGATCGGCGGGTTTACATGATCGAGCTGCGCTCCGGCGAAGCGCCCTATATGCCCGCCGTCGCTTGGGCCTACCCGCAGCCGCCCGCAGGTCAGAGGCAGAGCGTCCCGACGACGCCCGTCATCCCCGTCGCCTCGGCGCGCAACTATCGCTACGGCTTGACCGGCGATTCACCGCCCTGGCGGCCGGTGTCGGTCTATGATGACGGACGGCGGGTCTATGTCGAGTTCCCGCGCGGCATCGTCCAGGGCGAGATGCCGCCGCTCTTCGTCATTGGTTCCGATGGCGAAGCGCAGATCGTCAACAGCCGCATTTTCCAGCACATCCTGATCGTCGATCGCCTCTTCGGCGCGGCCGAGTTGAGACTTGGCAGCGGCGACCGCCAGCAAACCGTCAGGATTGTCCGTACCGACGGGAGGCCAGCGTCATGAGCAACAAGGAAGATAACCGCGATGATAGCCTGGCGCCCGCCGGTCCCACTGTCGAGTCAAACTCGACCATGCCGCTGCGCGCTGAGCCTCCGCGCGTCACCCGGCTGTCCCGCAAGGTATTGGCTGGTGTCGGCCTCGTCGCCAGCATCGGCATCGGCAGCGCTCTGATTTATGCGTTGCAGACGCGCCAAGGCGGGCCTGGCAACGAGGAGCTCTATTCCACGGAGAACAGAACTACTGCCGATGGTCTTGCGGGACTGCCGCGCGACTATACCGGACCGGTCCTCGGCCCGCCTTTGCCGGGCGATCTCGGCGGTCCGATCCTCGACGCCCAGAACCGCGGCCAGCCCGTCGTGCCGCCAGCAATGGTGACACCTCAGGTCGATCCCGAGGAGCAACGTCGTCTCGCCGAGGAAGAAGCTGCCCGAACGAGCCGGGTGTTCTTCCAAACCGGACCCGGAACGGGCGCGCCGCCCGCAAGCCCCGGCATGAGCAATCCGTCACTGGCGGGCCTCGGTCTGCCGGGGCAGGTTGGAACGCCAACCGCCCAAGACCGGCAGAGCGCTTTCCTCAATGCCGCCGTCGATCGGCGAACGGTGTCGCCAGATCGCGTCATGGCGCCGGCATCTCCCTATGTGCTTCAGGCCGGCGCAGTGATATCCGCAGCCCTCATCACCGGCATCCGCTCCGACCTTCCCGGCCAGATCACCGCCCAGGTGACCGAGCACATCTATGACAGTCCGACCGGCCGCACCCTGCTCGTCCCCCAGGGCACGCGCATCATCGGCGAATACAGCAATGATGTCGGCTTCGGACAGCGCCGCGTGCTGCTGGTCTGGAACCGGCTGATCTTGCCGAACGGGCGCTCTATCGTCCTGGAACGCCAGCCCGGCGCCGACACGCAAGGTTATGCCGGCCTTGAGGACGGCGTCGACTACCATTGGTGGGACCTTGCGAAAGCCGCCGGGTTGTCGACACTTCTCGCCGTGGGCGCCGAGCTCGCGGTCGATGATGAGGACCGCCTGATCCGCGCGATTCGCGACGGAGCCCAGGACACCATCAATGACGCGGGCCAGCAGATCATCCGTCGTCAGTTGCAGGTCGCGCCCACGCTAACAATCCGGCCGGGATTCCCGGTCCGCGTGATTGTCACTCGCGACCTGGTGCTCGAACCCTACGGAGCAGCGCAATGACCAAACTGAAGCTCGGCCCAATCGAAGAGGATAAGCCGGTGAAGATCACGCTCGACCTGCCAGGCGCTCTTCACCGTGACCTCAGTGCCTATGCGGAGGCGCTCGGCCGTGAATCGGGCCAGCCCGTCAGCGACCCCAAAAGACTCATTGTACCGATGCTTGAGCGGTTCATGGCGACGGACCGGGGGTTCGCCAAAGCGCGCCGAAATCGCGAGTGATCGCGGCACCGACTGCGGTTAGGCGAGATCAGATGAGCCGCCGCGGACGTTCCCCAGAGTCTTTGGACGCCAGTCTCGAGGCCAGCGAGAGAAAACGCCGAAGTGACGGGTTATCCCGGCCGGGTGCCCAAACTGCGCTGAACGGCACTATGTCTTCGTCCTCGACCAAAGGTCGCAGTACGAGCCGAGGGATAGAGACAAAGCGCCAACCGGCCGACACAACGGTTATGCCCCTGCCGATTGCGACCATATTCATCAAGGTCTCCTGGTTGCAGGGCATGATCTCGATCGCAGGATAGGTGCTGTAGTCCGCCAGCCTACGAACGATGTAATCATGCACTTCGAGCCCCGGCGCGCATTTTGTCGCTAGGAATTTCTGGTCGCGGAGCCACGACCATTCGACCGATTCACGCTCGGCTAGATGATGATCCGCCGAGAGCGCAACATGCACTCGTTCCTGCCAGAGTTCGGCTGTTTCACAATCGGCGATCGCGCCATTCCCGGTGATAAAAGCGATATCCAGTTGTCGCGCCCGCAGTGCGGCGACGTGTTCAGCCCGTCCCCCATCTCTGATCTCTATGGCCACCTCTGGATGTAGCAAGGCATACTTTTCGATGAGCTCCCTCAGAAACCCGCCCGCAAGCGACGTCAGAACACCGATGCTCAGGCTGCCGTTTTCGCCGCGACCCGCCGCGCCGGCGGTTTGGGTCGCTCGCATGATCTGGTCAATCGCTGGACGGACGGCGGCGACAAATTGCTCTCCGGCATGCGTCAGGCGAATCCCGGAAGGGCATCGCTCGAAGAACGAAACGCCCACCACATCCTCAATGCGTTGCACGCCCCGGCTCACTGTCGCCGGATACTGGCCCAACGCCTCCGCAGCGCGCCGAAAGGAGCGGTAGTCCGCCGCCGCCACGACATACTGAAGCGAGCTCAGGTCAAACGGGATCTTCGCGGACACAGGAGGAAAAGAAGGCCCCTCTGAGTCCTGGTTTTCCTCCTCCATCCACTCGACCTTCAGTCTGTCGGCGGAGGAAGCGATAACTCCCTCAAGACCATTGGCCTTGGGCAACGGTCCCCTTTGAAAAAGACAACTACGATCTGTCCCGGTCCCGCCTTTCGGGCGAAGCCAGCGACTTCCGCGACCTCTTGTCGATCCGGTCGTCGGAAACTCCTCATACCGGCTGCTCTACCAGGACCGAATACGCGGCAGTCGCGGTCTTCGCGCCGCGCAGCATTTTCATGACCTGCTCATCGCGGGTCCGGCGTGCGACCGCGGCGAGAATCTTCAGGTACTCGTTGCTGCCGTCGGGGGCCGAGAGCAGGAGAAAGACAACGTCGACCGGAAGGTCGTCCACTGCCTCGAATTCAATGGGCTTCTTCAGCACCATCAGCGCGGCGAAGGATGCCTGAAGTCCCGGAACCGGCGCATGAGGCATGGCGACGCCATGGCCGATGCCGGTCGAACCCAGACGCTCGCGCCCTAGCAAAGCTGTATGGATCGTTTCCTCAGTCAGCCCGGTGCGGGCGGCCGCATGCGCGGCCAGCTTCTTGATCAGGACGGCTTTTGTCGAGATGGATAGATCAAGGATCACGTCCTCTGGTGCGATGGCAGATGACAGGTTCATAGGAGTACTCACGTTAAGTCGCCCGCCCGTGGACGAGCGCGCGTGGTCACTGCTCCGGCTCACGGAGGCGGTAACCGACACCAGTTTCAGTAAGGATATATTGCGGCTGATCGGGCGTGGCCTCGATCTTCTGCCGCAACTGGCGGACATAGACCCGCAGATATTGGACATCGGTCGAGCCGCCCCACACATGCTTGAGGATGTGCTGGTGCGTGATGACCTTGCCAGCGTGCTGCACGAGAATGCGCAGGATTTCGTATTCCTTGGGTGAGAGCTTCACCTCCTTGTCTGCGACCTTGACGATCCGCTTCACCAGGTCGACCGAGAGATCGCCGACCTGGAATATCGGGCGTTCGCCCTGCTGCTGGAGCTTGTGCCTGAGCGCCACCCGAATGCGCGCCGCCAGCTCGCGCATCCCGAATGGTTTGGTGAGATAGTCATCGGCACCCAGTTCCAGCGCCTTGACGATGCCCGTTTCATCGGTCCGGCTGGAGAGGATGACGATCGGCAGTTCGACAAGCTCGGCCCGCCACCTTTCAAGCAGCTCATGGCCGGAAATATCGGGCAGCCCGAGATCAAGCAGAATGAGATCGGGCTTTTCCTCTGTGAGCAGCGCGACGGCGTCCTCGCCGTTTGCAGCCTCGACCATGGCATAGCCCTCGGCTGTCAGGCCGACGCGCAGAAGTTTCCTGATCGGCGGCTCGTCATCGACGACGAGAATCTTGACTACGGACGTACTCATATCCTTCCTTCCAAAGTCGAGGGCTCCGGTCCGATCGGAAACCGCAGCGTGAAAATGGCGCCGGGTCTGTCGGCCCGGTTGGTCGCGAAAATCGTTCCGCCCATCGCCTCGACAAATCCCTTGCAGATGGAAAGTCCAAGCCCGGTTCCAGCCTGGACGTGGTCCTTCTTCCGGACGCGATAGAAACTGTCGAAAATCCTGGTTAGATCGTCGGGCGGAATGCCGGGCCCTTCATCGACTACCTGCAATGTGACGTGGCTCTCGTCGGCCCACGCCCGAAGCCCGATCCGCGACCCTGACGGTGCGTATTTGCGGGCATTGTCGAGCAGATTGAACAGCACTTGCTCGAACAAGACCGGATCGAGCCGGACCATCGGCAGATCGGGCGGCACGGCAAGGTCGACCCTATGGAGAGCCAAAATCTTCTCAGCTCGGCGCAGGGCGCTGCCGACGCTGTCGCCGATGAACAGTGGCGTCAGCGATACCGCCGCAGCGCCGGATTCCAGCCGGGTCATGTCAAGCAGGTTCGCGATGAACCGATTGAGCCTTTCGGCCTCTTCGACAATCGTCGTCAGCAGTTCCACCCGGCCGGAGTCCGTCAGGGATGTCGAATAGTCTCTCAGCGCTCCCGCCGAACCGAGGATCGACGCCAAAGGCGTCTTGAGGTCATGCGATAGTGACGTCAAAAGCGCGGAGCGCAGCTTGTCCGCCTCGGCGGCCAGACGCGCATTGTCGACATCCGCGACAAGTTGGATCCGCTCGATCGCCAGAGCAGCCTGATCCGCCAGAGAATCGAAAAGCCGCTGTTCTGCGGGCGTCAGAACCGGCCCTTGCTTGTCATTGTCCAGACCGATGACGCCGACCCGTGTTCTGCCGGTCTTCAGAGGGAGGTAAAGGCGCTTCGCTCCCGGCAGCGTATCCGCCCCACGCCCTGCAGGCTTGTCATGCTCCCAGGCCCACTGGGCCGCCGCAATATCGGCATCGTCGAGCGTGTCATCGGGCGGGAAACCCGCCTGGACCGCGATACGGCCGTTCTCAGGCAGCAGAGCGACGACCCTGACCTGAAGCATGGAAGCGATCTGATAGACCGTGGCCCAGAGAACGTCACCCAAGGTCCCGGCGCCGGCGAGCTTCTTGCTGAAGAGATAAAGGCCCTCGGTCGTTTTGGCCCGCTGGCGCGCCGTCACGGCTTGCCTTTGCACCCGGCCCGCCAGATTGCTGGCAACAACCGCAACGCCGAGAAAAAACGCGAAGGCCACGACGCTCTCGGGATCGCCGATATCGAGCGTGTAGCGCGGTTCGAGGAAAAAGAAGTTGAAGACTAGCGCGCCCAATACGGAAGCGAACAGCGCCGGCCAGAGGCCGCCGCCCATCGCCGAGGCCAGCACGGCCATCAGAAAGACGAGGGCGATGTTGCGGACATCCAGAAAGCGCGACAGCGCCGTTCCAATACCCAACGCCATGGCGACGTAGAGCGAACTCCACAGATAGTTGCCGAAGTCGACTCGTCGTTTGGGTCGCGCGCTGACTGTCGCTGGAGATCGCGTTTCCTCGCCGTTGCCCGGCGAGATGACATGAACGCTCACATCCGTCTTGGCGCGGATCAGATCATGCGAAACGGAGCCCGCGAAGATCTCTCGCCACCTGGGCGAGGTCGGCATGCCGACGATGACGTGTGTGTAGTTGTTGGTGGATGCGTAGGTCAGAATTTCTTGCGCGACGTTCTCGCCGGGCAAGGTAACCGCTTCGGCTCCGAGCTGCTCAGCGAGACGCAAGGCGCTGGCAATCTTGTCCTTATCCTGCTCGGAGAGTCGGGCGTCCTTGCTCGTCTCGACGTGAACCGCGGCCCATGGCGCACGAAAGCGGTCCGCCTGACGCCGGCCATAGCGCACAAGCGCCATCGCTCCAGGGCGTTCGTTGATGCAAACCAGGACGCGTTCGCCGGCCGACCACGGCCCGGCGATCGCATGCGCCTGCATGTGCGTCACCAGTTGATCGTCAACGCGCTGCGCTGTCCGCCTAAGCGCAAGTTCGCGCAGCGCGGTCAGGTTGCTCGGCGAAAAGTAGTTCTGCGTCGCACGCTTCGCGGTCTTGGGCAGATAGACCTTGCCCTCGTTCAAGCGCTTGATCAGGTCGCCCGGCGTGATGTCGATGATTTCGATATCGTCGGCGCGGTCAATGATCGAATCCGGAACGGTCTCGCGCACCCGTATCCGTGTGATCTGCGCCACCACGTCGTTGAGGCTTTCGACGTGCTGGATGTTGAGGGTGCTGTAGACGTCTATGCCGTTCGCGAGCAGTTCCTCGACATCGAGATAGCGCTTCGGATGGCGACTGCCCGGCGCGTTGGTATGGGCGAGCTCGTCCACCAGGACCAGCGCCGGCTTGCGCGCCAGAATTGCGTCGATATCCATCTCATCGAGCACATGCCCTCGATACGGCACAGTGCGGCGCGGAACGATCTCGAACCCCTCGACCAGAGCCTCGGTCTCCGCCCGCCCGTGGGTCTCGACCACCCCGATGACAACATCGACGCCGTCTGCGCGCTGGGCCCGGCCCGACATGAGCATCTCGTACGTCTTGCCCACACCCGGCGCCGCCCCAAGAAAGATCTTGAGGTGGCCGCGCGTCTCCCGTTGCGCACTTTCCAGCAATGCATCGGGCGATGGACGGCTCTGCTCTCGTATTGGGTCGTCAGACACTTCATGACTCCGGATCAACGGTCAGGACGGCTATTATAGCCGTCCTGACAACTTCATTCAGCCTCTATTGGCGCTGTCGAGCGCCAGGTTCAGCTTGAGAACGTTGACCACGGGTTCTCCCAGGAAGCCGAGTATGCGCTGCTCGACGTGCTGATCGACCAGTACGCGCACCGTGGCCTCATCGATGCCGCGCGCTCTGGCGACACGGCCCACCTGGAAGTAGGCGGCCTCAGGCGTAATATGGGGATCGAGGCCGCTGCCAGAGGCCGTAACAAGGTTCATGGGGACCGCTGCGCCACCGTTCGCGGCCCGCTGAGCCTCAGTATCGGCTGCGACGCGATCACGAAGCGCCTGGCTGGTGGGGCCAAGATTGGAGCCGCTGGAAGCGCCAGCATCGTAGCCATCTGAACCGGCAGCCGAAGGACGCGGGTGGAAGTAGCGCTCGCCGGCAAAGTTCTGGCCGATGAGTTCGGAGCCTATGACCACGCCTTCACGTTCAATGAGGCTCCCATTGGCCTGTTGGGGGAAAATAGCTTGCGCGATACCGGTCACGCTAAGGGGGTATATGAGACCGGTTATGACGGTTAGTGCGACAATAAAGAAAATCGCGGGTCTGATTTGCTTGAGCATCGTTTCTGTCCTGAATGGTCCGCTGCTGATGGATATCGCTTCGCGGATTGTGTCTCTGGTGACCGCTTTCGACTAAACGAGGCCAGCGGCTGTGATGGCCATGTCGATGAGCTTGATACCGGCGAAGGGCACGAGAATGCCGCCCAGCCCGTAAATCAGGAGATTCCGGGACAGCAGCGAACCGGCTCCGATCGCACGATACTTCACGCCTTTCAGCGACAGCGGGATCAGCGCCACGATGATAAGGGCATTGAAGATGATCGCCGACAGGATAGCGCTCTGCGGTGAAGCAAGGCCCATGATGTTGAGCTCACCAAGCTGCGGATAGAACGCCAGGAACATCGCCGGGATGATCGCGAAATACTTCGCGATATCGTTGGCGATCGAGAACGTCGTCAGCGCGCCGCGCGTCATCAGCAATTGCTTGCCGATTTCCACGATTTCGATCAGCTTGGTCGGATCGCTGTCGAGATCCACCATGTTGCCGGCCTCGCGGGCGGCGACCGTGCCGGTGTTCATGGCGACGCCGACATCCGCCTGGGCGAGCGCCGGGGCGTCATTGGTGCCGTCGCCGCACATGGCGACCAGCTTGCCCTTGGCCTGTTCCTCACGGATCAGCGCCAGCTTGTTCTCCGGCGTCGCCTGCGCCAGGAAGTCGTCGACACCGGCTTCGGCAGCGATAGCCGCCGCGGTCATCGGGTTGTCGCCGGTGATCATCACCGTGCGAATGCCCATGCGGCGCAGCTCGGCGAACCGCTCCTTGATGCCGCCCTTGACGATGTCCTTGAGATAGATGACGCCGAGGAGGCGGCCATCCTTCACCACGGCAAGCGGCGTGCCGCCTGCCTTGGCGATCTCGTCGGCGATAGCCTGGAGCTCACGGACGCTCTCACCGGACGCACGCGGGCTGCCGGTCGCGACCGTGGAGAGTTCCACATGCTTCAAGACCGCATCGACCGCGCCTTTACGGACGGACGAGCCCTCCAGGTCGACGCCGCTCATACGGGTCTGCGCCGTGAACGGGACGAATGTCGCGTTGAGGCTCGCCATGTCGCGTGCGCGGATGCCGTATTTTTCCTTGGCGAGCACGACGATCGAGCGGCCTTCAGGGGTCTCGTCGGCAAGCGAAGCAAGCTGCGCTGCATCGGCGAGTTCCTTTTCGGTGACGCCCCGGATCGGCCGGAACTCGCTCGCCTGACGGTTGCCGAGCGTGATCGTGCCGGTCTTGTCAAGCAGCAGCGTGTCAACGTCGCCGGCGGCTTCAACGGCGCGGCCGGACATGGCCAGAACATTGAAGCGGACCAGACGGTCCATACCGGCAATGCCGATGGCCGACAGCAGCGCGCCAATGGTGGTCGGAATCAGCGTGACGAACAGGGCGACCAGAACGATGATGGGAACATACCCGCCCGCATAGGTCGCGAAGCTCGGGATGGTCACCACGGCCAGTACGAAGATCAACGTCATTCCCGCAAGCAGGATGTTGAGCGCGATCTCGTTCGGCGTTTTCTGGCGTTCGGCGCCTTCGACCAGAGCAATCATCTTATCGATGAAGGTCGAGCCGGCCGCAGCCGTGATCCGGACCTTGATCCAGTCGGAAAGGACCTGGGTGCCACCCGTGACGGCAGAGCGATCCCCGCCAGACTCGCGGATGACCGGAGCTGACTCGCCCGTAATCGCCGCTTCGTTCACCGAGGCCACACCCTCAATGACTTCGCCGTCAGATGGGATGATGTCGCCCGGTTCAACGAGAACGACGTCACCGACCTTCAGCGTGGCGCCCGGCACCATTTTGTAGTCGGAGCCGCCGTTCGAGAGCAGCTTGGCCTGGGTCTCCGTGCGGGTTCGCCGAAGCGATTCAGCCTGCGCCTTGCCGCGTCCTTCGGCCACGGCCTCTGCGAAATTGGCGAAGAGCACGGTGAACCAAAGCCACAGCACGATCTGCAGAGAGAAGCCGACGCTTTCGGCTCCTGTAGCAATGTCCTTGAGCAGAAGCACCGTCGTCAGGACCGACACGACGGCGACGACGAACATGACCGGGTTTTTAGCGAGGCTTTTCGGATTCAGTTTCCGAAACGCATCCCCTATGGCCGGAACGAGTATGCGAGCGTCCAGCATGCTCGCGGATTTGGACTGGTTCATAAGAAACTCCAGCGAGTTTGTTCTTGGGGGCCAACCACTCGGTCACGCCGCCGCGAGCAATTCAGTGATAAGTTTGGCGAGGAGCACCACGCCCCCCAAAGCCAGTGTCATGCCGAGAATGATCGTCGATGCCCTGGGCGGTCTGGCCGCCCCTCGCTCCTGAAGCCAGGAGCGAGGGTTCACGACAAATCGGATCGATCTCAGCCATTTGGCCGTCATCGCGGTTCTCAGAAAGTCTGGCCCGCCAACATGGCGAAGTGCTCGACGATCGGACCCAGCGCCAAGGCAGGGAAGAACGTCAGGCCGCCGACGATCAGGATCACGCCCACCAGAAGACCGACAAACAGAGGCCCGGTCGTAGGCAGGGTGCCGCTGGACTCGGGAACCGTTTTCTTGGCGGCCAGGGAGCCAGCGATAGCCAGCGCCGGAACGATCACCATGAAGCGTCCCATCAACATCGCGAGGCCAATCGTGATGTTGTACCAGGGCGTATTGGCAGAAAGACCTGCAAACGCCGATCCATTGTTCGCCGTGCCGGATGTGTAGGCATAGAGAACTTCGGAGAATCCGTGTGGACCTGCGTTCGCCATCGAAGCCACGCCCGTGTCGAGCACTACGGCAATCGCGGTGAAGCCAAGTATTGAAAGAGGCAGGCACAAGACAGCGAGCATGGCCATCTTCACTTCCTTCGCCTCAATCTTCTTGCCGAGATACTCGGGTGTCCGCCCGACCATAAGCCCTGCAACGAAGATCGCGACGACGACGAACAGGATGATGCCGTAGAAGCCTGCGCCGACACCGCCAATGATGATTTCGCCGAGCATCATGTTGATGATCGGGATCATCCCGCCCAGCGGCATGAAGCTGTCGTGCATGGCTATGACGGCGCCGCACGACGCAGCGGTCGTAACGACTGCAAAGAGCGCCGACGTGACGATACCGAAACGGGTTTCCTTTCCTTCCATGTTGCCGCCCTCAAGGCCAAGCGAATGGAGAATCGGATTGCCCGCAGCTTCGGCCCAATAGGTGATTGCGACACCGGCGAGGAACAGGACGCCCATGGCGGTGAAGATAGCCCAGCCTTTTTTCTCGCTGCCGACCATGCGACCAAACACGTTGGTCAGAGCAGCGCCGATGGCGAAGATCGAGACCATGTGGATGAGGTTGGTGAAGGCATTCGGGTTTTCGAACGGGTGCGAAGCGTTGACGTTGAAGAAGCCGCCGCCGTTAGTTCCCAGATGCTTGATCATCATCTGAGATGCGACCGGACCCTGAGCGATGGTTTGCTGCGCGCCTTCAACGGTTGTTGCGATGGTGTACGGGTTGAGGTTCTGCGGAACGCCCTGCCAGACCAGAACCAGGCTGCCGACGAAGCAGATGGGCAGCAGGACGTACAGCGTGATCCGGGTAAGATCGACCCAGAAATTGCCGACTGATTTGCCTGATGCCCGGGAAAACCCGCGTATCAATGCAATTGCAATCGCGATGCCCGTCGCTGCCGACAAGAAGTTCTGAACAGCCAGACCTGCCATCTGGCTGAAATAGCTCATGGTGGTCTCGCCGCCATAGCCCTGCCAGTTGGTATTGGTCATGAAGCTGACAGCGGTATTGAAGGCGCTGGTCGGCTCAATCGCTCCCAATCCCTGAGGGTTGAACGGCAACCCTCCCTGGAGGCGTTGAACAAGATAGAGCATCACGAAGCCGGCGAGGTTGAAGAGCAGCATGGCCAGCGCATAGGTCGTCCAATGCTGCTCCTCTTTCTCATTCGTTCCAGCGACACGGTACAGTCCCCGTTCGAGCGGCCCAAAAATGGCCGAAAGGAGTGTACGCTCGCCGTTCAGGACGCGGGTGAGATAGCCGCCGAGCGGCTTCACCAGCGCGATGATGATCCCGGCAAAGACCAGGATCTGTATCCATCCATTTATTGTCATCGGTGGTTTCTTTCCGAGCTACTGTCTTGATCAGAACCGCTCGGGACGAGCGAGGGCATAGAGCAGATAGCCAGTCACAAAGACCGCGACGGCTGCTCCGAGGAAGTATTCCAAGATCATGATTGATTTCTCCCGGTCAGAGCTTTTCGCAAACTCTGATGTATCCAAACATCAGTGCGAAAAATCCAACACCTATTGCCAGCACAATAACGTCCATTGCTTTCGCCTCCGGCGCCGCAGTTGATACGAATGGCCAGCCAAGACGGAAAACCTGGCAAGCCACAGCTATAATTCTTCCAGCGCGCCCAAGCGTAAGCACGGGTGCCGGAGGAGGAATTTGGCGGAAATATGGACGCGAACCGCATATAGGTTCGAGAGAGGACGGGGCCTCAAAAAATAGGAATCTAATAGTTATTTTGGCGGCACGCATAAAAATTCCATAGGAATTTCCGCTAACCGCCCATGAGCAAGCAAAAAGCCCGCCGACTCGGTAGAGGCGGCGGGCTTTGCTTATCTCAACTGGGAGAGTTACTTTCCCATCGCCATCATCGCGATAAATTCAGCGAGTGTGAGGCGGCTCTGTCGGATCGATGGCAACCGGCTAGGCGGCGGCCCGGCGTCCAAACAGCGGGTCAAGGCTCAGGCGCTGGCTTTCGGCCATGCAGATCACAGCCCCCGGCGCGTTATTGGTTTCCTGACGGGCGAAGTGAATCGCCGCATCCTTGCTGACAAAGCAGCCGCCGACGAGGTTACGCTCATCGCGGACGGTCCAGCATCCTCGGTTGTCCTGGCCGACGAAAAAATGGTTCAGAGGTTGGGGAGGCTCTTTCGGCTGAACGGCACTTGCCATGATGGATGATCCTGATTGTTCGTTGAAGAGTGAGCTGTGGACGTCGTTGGCGCGCTAGCCAGCCAACGCGGTGACTGTGGCGACGGCCGCAATCACGAGGGCCATCACGACTCCGAGCCGCAGGAACATTCCAACGTCGGCCATCGGCTCATCCGAGCGCACGGCAACCTTGGCTTCGCCATCCGTCCGCCCAGGGTTGGCCTTGTTCTGTTGTTGCATCGCATAGAAATAGTATCCGCGAGGGTGCATTGCAGAGATCCTTTCTTAGTATCGGCAGGCCATCCCACTCGTCGAGTCAAATGATGCCTTTTGCCAATACATTGAATTTAAGGATGTCGGGATTTGTTCTCCATTTCACGGACAGCCGGATTTCATAGTATTTTCATTGGAGAACACAGCAGCATCATGCTGTTCTTATAAAGACGACCCAATCAGGCCGAGAGGGGGACGAGAGACCTCTCGGCGGCCAAAGACGTATCGATCTCCAGGGAGTCGATCTCCGCCACGGCAGCGCGTATTCTTGCTGCGGCGCCTTCAGTGACCTCGACCAGCGGAAGGCGGACGACGGGCGAGTATCCGCGCGCGCAATGCAACGCGAACTTGATCGGGCATGGATTGCTTTCAAGCTCCAACGCCTCGATCAGCGGGAAAAGATGAGCGTTGATGCGCCGAGCTTCCAGATAGGCACTCTTTCGCACCGCGCCGATCATCGCCACGGTCAGCATCGGAGCGACGTTCGACACGACCGAAATGGCGCCATCGCCGCCAGTCGTCATGAAAGCCAGCATCGATCGGTCATGTCCGGAAAGCTGGGTGAAACGATCGCCAAAGCGGAGGGCCATCGTGCTTACCCGCGTCGGATCTCCGCTTGCGTCCTTGATGCCGACAAGACCGGGCAGGTGCGCAAGGCGGTCAAGCGTTTCGATCCTGATATCGACGGCCGTCCGGGAAGGCACGTTATAGATGATAATCGGCAGCTCGGCAGCTTGCGCGACGCTTTCGAAATGCCGGAACAGGCCCTCCTGGTTCGGCCGACTATAGTAAGGCGTGACGACCAAAGCTCCGTCCGCGCCAAGGCGAGCCGCCTCGCGGGTCAACTCCACGGTACGCCGGGTGTCGTTGGTGCCCGAGCCGGCGATCACCGGCACACGGCCATTGGAGACCTCGACGCACAAACGGATCACCGCCGCCCATTCCGGATGAGACAGGGTCGGCGCCTCGCCCGTGGTGCCGCAGGCGACAAGCCCCTGTACGCCCTGGTCGATCTGCCAGTTGGCGAGCTCCGCCAAGGCGTCGAAATCGATAGCGTCACCCCTAAACGGAGTGACAAGCGCGGTCATCAGACCGCCAAATAAGGGAGGGTCGCCACTGGGTTTCATGCTGCCTCTTCTCCACGTTTCGAGAGTTCTTTCGGCCGGCGCTGGCGACGGCCGAGGGAGCTCAGCAATGCGATCAGCATGGCAGCCGCCAGGTCATCGTGTCGGCCCATGCACCTGCGCAAATTGCCGCGATCGTTCCACGCCACGCGACAACGCCAACGATCTCCCGAGCGGACCATCGACCAAGGGTGGCGTGTTGGCTGCAGATGAGCTCCGAGTTCGATCACCGCTTCAAGCAACGCATTTGCTTCGAGCAGATCACGGAGCCGGAGGTGCCGTCGAAACTGCGGCTGGTCTTCGCGCTCCTCGATAATCCTCACAGCCAGCCAGACGTGGTGCTCCTTGAGGACTCTGGCCATTTCCAACTGCGTCCTCAGGCCTGGCAACTCAGCCAGACGGCTTTCACCAATAGCGCGCCTTCGGTCGTCGGGTTGGAGAGCGGGAGCAGCAGGGCGTGTCATGCCGCTCTCAGAAAAACTATGGCGACGACCTGCACAGCAGCACAGCTCGCCGCAAACATCAGGAGCAGGTATTCCGATCTATGGCGTCGCTCGCGTTTGCTGAACTTCGGTTTCGGTCGTGGCGACCTGGGGCGAGCAGGACGGCCTGCAACTCTGCATTCAGCCGCCATTGCTGAGCACCAGATAGAGGCTGGGGCCTGCGGCAGCAAGAACAGCGCAACCGGCGATCACCACCAGAACGATGATCTCCACGCCGTAGCGGAAGAGGTGTCGGGAGACTTGGCGCTTGCTTGGTACAGCCTGGCTCAATTTTCGCCCTCGCTCCCCATCTGACGCGGCTCGCGCCGCCGACTGAGGTTCATCATCTCCAGGCAGAAGCGACCGTCTGTCAGTTGAAGATAGAGACGATAGCAGCCGTAACTCTCGCCTATCAGCCTCGCGGCACCGACCGCATCATTGCGCGTGGGGTGGCACCACTCGGAGTCTTCACCTTCAAGATGCACCGTCCAGCGATCATCATAGTTCCGATAGACCCAGAGAACGGGCAGGACCGGATACACAGTCGCTGTGGCTTGAGGAGCCTCCAATTTCGATATGATCTGTTCCAAACCCATGTTTCACCTAAGCTCGCAGAGCGTCTGCGGAGCCGGTGGCCCCGCATTTCCGCCCGCGCCCGTCCTAGAAAAGCACCCCAGCTTCAAACATCCCGCGAACCTGGTCGCGTTTGTCGAAGTTGGACCCAAAGCCGTAGCCTTCGGTGACCCGGTCAATGCGGGTGTACGAGAGCTCGGTGCGCGCGAAGAAAATCCCGCGCTGGTAGGTCGGCGTCACCGTCAGCGACCACGCCCTGCTTTTCGGCCCGTAGAGCAGATTGGTGGGGGCGCAGTCTGCGGCGACGCCGCAATCTCCTCCGCTTGAAGCGATGTACTCGGCGCGTCCAGCGATCGAGAAATTCTCATTGATGGCATATCGAGCCAGCAGCGCTCCGCCGAATGTTTCGGCCGAGCGATCAATCCCGATGTCCCTGTTCGAGCGGACCGTTGTGTATTGCAGATAGGGCTGGAGCGTCAGCGGGCCGTCGACATAGGTGTAGATCACATTGAAGATGCTGCTGTTGTTCTGCGCCAGAGGCGTCGCCGCGCCGGTCTTGCCGGACTCTGCAAAATTGCCTGCGGCGACAAGCGTGATCGTGCTCGACGGCGTCGCCGCATAAGACACCAGACCGGATACCCAGTTGTAATCCCCTGAAGAGAAACCATCATTGACCGACACCGAGGCGTTGACCGGTCCATTGCTATAGTTCACCTGAACACCGCGGCTGATCGCCGGCTCCTGGTTCCAGAGCAGGCCGCGCGCGATATTCATATTCTGGAAGGTGAAGGTCGATTCCGCGCCGATCAACGTCGGCAGCAAACCCGCCTGCACTGAGAAATTCGGCGACAGCTCGAGCTTGCCATAAGCAACCGGCACCGGCCCGTACAACTGATCGGTGACGTCGGTTGCGCGGGTGTAGGCCGAGCCCAAAGAAGGCAGCGAGTAGACACCGCCCTGGACGAAGAACGTCAAAGGCGCCCCGGTTGTCTGCACCTGAATCTGGGCATTGCCGATATCGACGAGGGGATCTGTCGTTCGGGGATCGACGCCGGGAATGCCGTTCGTCTGCGCATTGCCGATGCCTGTGAGCTGGCCGGTGGTATGAAGCCGGCCAAACACGCCCGCATCCATGCTCATCGGATCGGGGTTCGGGCGCAGAGGACCACCAAAGCTCGGCGCGCTCAGGGGTTCCGCCGCTGCCTGGCCAAGACCCATCATCGAACCGGCCATGATCGCGACCGCGCCGACCGCGTCCCGGCAAAGCGTCCGCCGACGCCCAGACCCCGGTCTTGTTGGACGACCGGCCTCGGCTGTGGCCGTTGCGGCGGGTGCGAGGGACGGTTTAAGCGGCTTCATACCTTCAGATCCTTCCGGTTTGGTGGGACCCTCAAGCTAAATAGAGCCGCATATTATTTCGACGGGAGCTCAGCCGCGCTGCGATAGTATTTTCATAAGAGAAAGCCCTGACAAAAATATACGTACTCATATAGTCGGATTTTTATTTGACTGAGCACGACTTTGCGCCCTCTCTCGCGCGGGAGTGTGCTTCTATGATTGACCAGAATTTCGACTATCTCGCTAACTTGCTTTGCCAAAACCGTCGGCAGGGAATTACCTCAGATATCCCGTTCGATCTGCTTCGAAGCGAGGATGACGCCTGGGCGGTGCAGTCAGCAGCAATCTCGGCCTTCGCCAATGACGCGGTAGGCTACGCCCTGATAGGCACTTGCCCCGCCATCCGCGGCACGCTTGGCCTTGCCAGTCCCATCTACTGCCCGATCCCTGTGGGAACAGTTCTTCAGGACTCCCACGGGCCGTTCCGGCTTCCCCAAGGCTTCATCGGGGCACAATGCGAAATCGTCTTTACGATCGGAGGTCCCTTGGGGGCGGACCATTGGCCCATCACTCGCGATCAATTTTGTAAGGCAGTCCTGAGCTACCAACCGGCTATCGGTCTTGTCGGGCGACGTGGTCACCTGACTGGGCAACCACACCTGGCCGCCATCGCTGACTATGCGTTCCATGTTTCGACGATCGTCGACAAATATCATGAGCCAACAGGCCTGGAGGCCATGGACACAATCGACATGCGAGCGTCGATCAACAACGTTCCAGTGTTTCAGTCGGCATCGGGAGAGGGGCTGGTTGATCCGATTAACTCTGCGCTCTGGCTCGTGAATGACCTGATCGCCAGAGGCAATTATCTCAGCGCCGGCGATATCGTTGCAACCGGATCGATCATCCCGATGCTGCTGCAAATTCTTCCTGGTCAGGAACTGAAGGTGGAGTTGTCAGGCGTTGGCGACGCATCCGCACGGTTTCTTTGAACCAACAAAAGCAGCCGATCAGACGGCCAACTGATGGCCACTGAAAATGTAGAGGCCCAACGCCGTCACCGCCAACCATAGAGCTTCATCCCAATAGGTGAAGCTGGTCTTCCCGAATCGTTCGCCGCGATTAACTGCGTAAGCGACGGCCATTACGCCGTATATGCCGGTCCACAACGCAAAGGTTGCAAGGAAGTTCTCACTCTTCAGAATGTAGGCGATTGCCGCGGCGACGACCAGCTTGATGCCATAGCGCCCAATGTGCTCTCGCGACTGCTCGTCTAACCGCATAACACGCCTGGATCGTTCTTTAGATCAGGCCGAAGACGAGAGACAGCCGGTAGCCGACATACCCGACGCCGATTGCCGTAATTGCCAGGATAAGCAGCAAGCCAAGCCCGCCGTTCCCCGGCTCTTTCTGAGGGCGCGGCGCCTCGTTCTGATTCTTCCGGACCCTATCATTTCCAGCCATTTGCGATGAGCGCTCCCTCGGCGCTCCAGTGCGCAGCTCTTTCTAGGATGCTGCTGCATAGGAATTCGAGAGGGACGGTCCGCAAGCTGCATAAGCGGATTTTATTTCGGAGCTTGAGGTGCGTTGCTAGGTGAACTGCATCACGGGGTCAGGATCGAAAACCTTACTCCCCCGCTCCACTTCGATCTTGGGAACAGCGGCAGAAGTGTTCATGGTTCTGGTATGAAATGGCGCGCCCGACACGATTCGAACGTGTGGCCTCCACCTTCGGAGGGTGGCGCTCTATCCAGCTGAGCTACGGGCGCATCGATATTCAGATAGTGTCCGAGACCGAACGGGGTCAATCCCGAATCGAACAAATGCATCGACGGCAAACGGGGCGGGTCCTGAACCTGCCAAATTTCGCCGTTCGTCCTCTACAACCTCCTCTCAGTTTGCTTCCGTGGCGCTTCCGCGACCTTTGGATGCGACTTCATGCTTCCGTCGAGTTCCGCCAAAGCATTGGTTTTGCTCGTATTTTTCGACCCGCACACACATCAAAAAGAGCTTGCCTTTGCCTTCGGAGGGCAACGCTCTATCCAGCTGAGCTACGGGTGCATTGTTCCCGAAGCAGAGGGGAACATATGTCAAATGCGATTACCGCATTTCTCGCCGTTGCGCCATTTCTTTTTTGGTGTTTCCACACCTTGCGGCTTCCGTGCCGTGATGCATGGCGTCATTCGTTGGTGGGATGGGCGGTTCGGTGGCCGTTTTCGTCCTTGCGGTAGAGCAGGAAGACGGCCTGCGTGCCGAAGAGGTTCCAGAACCACCAGGGGGCGTTGACTCCCGCGGGGCGCCCGCTGGCGTGAAGCGCCACGGCGCGCTCGATGCCGGCGCCGATGACGTCGCACAGCTCCACGAAGTCGCGGATCGTGCAGAAATGGATGTTCGGCGTGTCGTACCATGTATCCGGCAGATTCTTCGTCACCGGCATCGTGCCCTTGAGGGCAAGATGCGCCCGCACGCGCCAGTGGCCGAAGTTGGGCAGCGAGACGATTGCCCGGCGGCCGATGCGCAGCAGATTCTCCAGCACCTTGCGCGGCTGGCGTGTCGCCTGCAGTGTCTGCGAGAGGATTACGTAGTCGAAACAATCGTCGGGATAGTCGGCGAGGTCGGTGTCCGCGTCGCCCTGGATGACCGAAAGACCGCGCGCCACGCAGCGGCTCACGCCCTCGTGCGACAGCTCGATGCCGCGCCCGTCCGCGTCGCGCTCGCGCACCAGCAGGTCGAGCAGGGCGCCGTCGCCGCAGCCGACGTCGAGCACCTTGGAGCCGGGCGCGACCATGCGCGCCACCAGCAGATAATCGGGACGCACGCCGTCGTGCTCGAAACGGGGAGAGGAAATACGCATGGTCTTTCAGATGCCCCGCATGCGCGCCGCCGCGCGCAGGAAGCCGCCGGTGGTCGCCGTCAGTTCGGGCTCGTCGAGCAGGAAGGCGTCATGGCCCTTGTCGCTCTGGATTTCCACAAAGCTGACCGAGGCGCCGGCCGCGTTGAGCGCATGCACGACGGCGCGGGAGTCGCTGGTCGGAAACAGCCAGTCCGACGAGAAGGAGGCCACGCAGAAGCGCGTCTTCGATCCCCGGAAGGCGTTTGCGAGCACGCCGCCGTGGCTGCCCGCGAGGTCGAAATAGTCCATCGCCCGCGTGACGTAGAGGTAGCTGTTGGCGTCGAAGCGCTCCACGAAAGCCTCGCCCTGATGGCGCAGGTAGCTTTCCACCTGGAAATCGGCGTCGAAAGTGAACGTCGGCGCGGCGCGGTCCTGCAGGCGGCGGCCGAACTTGCGATGCAGCGCCGATTCCGACAGATAGGTGATGTGCGCGCCCATGCGCGCCACCGCCAGCCCCTGCGCCGGGCGCACGCCCGCCTCCAGATAGCGCCCGCCGCGCCAGTCCGGATCGGCCATGATGGCCTGCCGCCCGACCTCGCCGAAAGCGATGTTCTGGGCCGAATGAATGGCAGCCGTGGCGATGGGCATGGCCGTATACACCCGCTCCGGGTAGCTGGCCGCCCATTCCAGCACCTGCATGCCGCCCATCGAGCCGCCGGCGACGCAGAACAGCGTGCCGATGCCGAGATAATCCATCAGCATCGCCTGCGCGCGCACCATGTCGCGGATGGTCACCAGCGGAAAGGCCAGCGCCCACGGCTGGCCCGTCGCCGGGTTGACGGACGAGGGGCCCGTCGAGCCGAGGCAACCGCCGATGACGTTCGAGCACACGACGAAGTAGCGGTCTGTATCGATGGGCCTGCCGGGGCCGATCATCGTGCTCCACCAGCCCGGCTTGCCGGTGACCGGGTGGACGTTGGCCGCGTGCTGGTCACCCGTCAGCGCATGGCAGACCAGCACCGCGTTGGAGCGGGCAGCGTTCAGCGTGCCGTAGGTCTGATACGCGATCTGAAAAGGCGAAAGCGCCACCCCGCTGTCGAGCACGAGCGGCCGCTCGGGCCCGAAATGCGCGACGAGGCTGTCGGGCGATTCGACCTGTGAGACGGAAGCATATCTCAGTGCGTCGCCCGTCATCGAGTTTGCGATATCCAATGCAGGAAAGGGTTTGGTTCAGGTAGCGGCCGCCGGAACATACCGTTGCTTCAGGGCCTGAGATGGCATCGGTGGGCTCATATACGGGCGGCTCATGTTCGTTATTCCGAACATGTCCGACAGAACGCGCGCGCTGTCAAGGGCGGGAACGGCGGCAGCGCGCGCCGCGCAGTGCCGGTCGCCCCCTGTCGTTCCTCCTTTTATGGACTTCAACCTTTGCATATCGCGGGACGCGGTTTACAAGAAATGCTTCCGCCTATAATCGCGGATGCAGGGGATGACGGATTCGAGGATGAGCGCTTCAACGGCGAGTACACCAGCGGCGAGCCTATCTGCAACGACCGGGAAAACCAGCGCTGCCCGCCTGGCCGAACTGCGCGGGGAGATCGACCGGATCGACGCCGAGATGCACCGGCTGCTGATCGAACGCAGCGAGATCGTCGACGCGCTGATCGCGACCAAGGGCACGCAGTCGTCCGGGCAGGCGTTCCGTCCCGGGCGTGAGGCCGACATGATGCGCCGTCTCGCGGAGCGCCATCACGGCATCCTGCCGCTCGACACGGCCGAGAACATCTGGCGCGTGATCATCTCGACCTTCACCTACGTGCAGGCGCCTTTCAGCGTGCATGCCGACGTGTCCTCCGGCGATGCGCCGATACGTGATTCGGCGCGTTTCCATTTCGGTTTCACCGTGCCCTACGTGCCGCACGCGGGCGCGGAGGCCGTGATTTCGGCGGTGGCGCGCTCGGTGGGGGATCTCGGCATCTTCCGGCCCGATCAGAAAACCGCCGTCCATCCGTGGTGGGAGGCGCTGCGCGGCCGTGACGCGCCCAAGATCATCGCGCGCTTGCCGTTCATCGAGCGTCCGGACCATCCGGCCGGCACGCCGCTGTTCGTGGTGTCGAAGCCGCTGGAAGACGCCGCCGTGCGCGAGATCGTGCTCGTTGCCGCCAAGGTGGAGCGATGGCGCGAGGACATCCAGGAGACGCTCGCCGCCGTCGGCGCGGAAATCACCGGCTCCGCCGGCGTGGAGGGCGGACTGTCGCTGCTCGTGGCCGTGGCGGGGGAGACGGGGCCCGATTCCGTTTCCAACGCGCTGGCGCAGGCGCGCGTCGGCCGTGTGGAGGCAGCCGAGGTCGGCAGCCATGCGCGCCGCTTCCTGCTGCCGTGAGGCAATCGCCGGAGCGTCCCGGTTAACGAATCATCCCCGTGAATCATCATGGCGCGTCGCGTCATTCGCCTGAGTACTGGAGCCTTTTCGTCATGAGCGCGTTGTCTGCCCGTCCCGTTCCCAAAGCCGGCGTCCTTGCGATCGATCCCTACGTGCCGGGCCGCAGCACCGCCAACGGTGTCGCGAAGGTGCACAAGCTGTCGTCGAACGAGACGCCGCTTGGTCCGAGCCCCGCCGCCCTGCGGGCCGCGCAGGAGACGCTGGCGCATGCGGAGGCCTATCCCGACGGCGGGGCCACGCGGTTGCGGGAGGCGATCGGCCGCCGCTTCGGGCTCGATCCGGCGCGGATCGTGTGCGGTGCGGGCTCCGACGACATCCTGCACCTGCTTGCCCAAGCCTATCTGGGGCCGGGCGACGAGGGCATCCTGACCGAGCACGGCTTCCTCGTCTACAAGATCTCCATCATGGCGGCGGGCGCCGAGGCCGTCGTCGTGCCGGAGAAGAACCTCACCACCGATGTCGATGCCATCCTCGCGCATGTCAACGAGCGCACGAAGATGGTGTTCATCGCCAACCCGAACAACCCGACCGGCACCTATCTGCCCTTCGCGGAAGTGAAGCGCCTGCATGCCGGCCTGCGGCCGGACGTGCTGCTGGTGCTCGACGGCGCCTATGCCGAGTATGCCCGCGCCAACGACTACTCGGCCGGCACCGAGCTGGTGTCGGAGAACGAGAACGTCGTCCTGACGCGCACCTTCTCCAAGATCTACGGACTCGCGGCGCTGAGGCTCGGCTGGTGCTACGCGCCGGCGGGCGTGACGGACGCGCTGAACCGCATTCGCGCCCCCTTCAATGTCAACACACCGGCCAGTGCCGCCGGCATAGCCGCGCTCGCCGACGAGGCGCATCTGTCGGCGTCCATCGCTTACAACACGCAGTGGCTGGACTGGCTGACGAACGCCCTGCGCGCGCTCGGGCTTGAGGTGACGCCCAGTGCCGCGAATTTCCTGCTGGTGCATTTCCCGCAGGAGCAGGGGCGCGATGCCAGTGCCGCCGATGCGTTCCTCGCCGCGCGCGGCCTGATCGTGCGTTCCGTCGCAGCCTATGGCCTGCCGCACGCGCTACGCATCTCCGTGGGAAGCGAGGAGGCGAACCGGCTCCTGATTGATGCGCTGGCTGCCTTCATGGGGCAGGCGCATGGTTGAAGGGGGGCTGGTCGAGCGCAGCTTGGCGGGGAGCAGTGTGGCCGAGGGGCTGAAGCGCCGTGCCGCGCCGCTGGTGGAGCGGCTGGCGGTGATCGGGCCGGGGCTTATCGGTTCCTCCATCCTGCGCGCGGCGCGGGAAACCGGGCTGGCGCGAACGCTCGTCACTACCGACGCCAATCCGGCGGTGCGGGAGCGGGTGCGGGAACTCGGCCTTGCGGACGAGGTTGCGCCGACATCGGCGGAAGCGGCCGCGGGCACTGATATCGTGA
Organism: Pseudochelatococcus lubricantis; assembly: GCF_011762225.1. Classification (GTDB taxonomy): domain Bacteria; phylum Pseudomonadota; class Alphaproteobacteria; order Rhizobiales; family Beijerinckiaceae; genus Pseudochelatococcus; species Pseudochelatococcus lubricantis. The sequence continues at coordinate 45,857 of NZ_JAASQI010000012.1, read as the reverse complement.
TCATCTGCGTGCCGGTGGGCGCGATTGCGTCCGTGGCGGGCGAGATCGCGGACCGCCTGAAACCCGGCGCCATCGTGTCGGACGTCGGCTCGGTCAAGGCGAGCGTCATCGACAAGGCCGGGCCGCTGCTGCCGGCCTCCGTCCACCTGATACCCGCCCACCCGGTCGCCGGCACGGAGTATTCCGGGCCGGACGCGGGCTTCGCCACGCTGTTCGTTAACCGCTGGTCGATCGTCACGCCCCCCGAGAACGCCGATCCGTCGGCGGTGGCGACGGTCGCGGCGCTCTGGGAGGCGCTTGGTGCCAATGTCGAGTTCATGACGGCGCAGCACCACGATCTGGTGCTCGCCATCACCAGCCATGTGCCGCACCTGATCGCCTACAACATCGTTGGCACGGCGGCCGATCTGGAAGCGGTGACGCAGTCGGAAGTGATCAAGTTCTCGGCTGGCGGCTTCCGCGACTTCACCCGTATCGCCTCCTCGGACCCGACGATGTGGCGCGATGTGTTCCTCAACAACAAGGATGCCGTGCTGGAGATGCTCGGCCGCTTCAACGAGGACATCGCGGCGCTGGCGCGCGCCATCCGCTGGGGCGATGGCGAGGCGCTGTTCGACCTGTTCACGCGCACGCGCGCCATCCGGCGCAACATCATCGACCTCGGGCAGGAGACGGCCGAACCCGACTTCGGCCGCCACACGCGCAGCAAGGATCAGTAGGCGGCGGGTCAGTAAAGCGGCGACAACCGGCCGACGGCGAGCGGGCCGACGAATACCTGTCCGTCGCGGATGTCGATGCGGGGCAGCGGCGTCAGGCCCGCGTCGGACGGGTTGCCGTTCGCGGGCCTCCCGCCGCCCAGGATGGACAGGCCGCCCAGGATCAGGCTGCTCCTGCCGCCGAGCCCGAAGCGCCCCAGCAGGCCGTCGAGCCCGGCGATGGATGCATCGATGTAACCTTGCGGGCGGTGCTGCTCGTCCACGGAGAAGCGGCCTTGTGCCTGCATACGCTGCGGACCTTTGGCGGCGCTCAGCTCCTCGATTTCGAGCCGCCCGCCGGCGGCGCGCCAGCGTTCCAGCTCGACGGACGGCGCCTTTGCCGTAAACGGCGCTGCCTCCGTGATCGCACCCTGGAAGACGATGTTGGCCCTGTCCTGCGTTCCGACCAGTGCGTCGAGTGCCGGGATGCGCGCCTCGCGCAGCGTGAAGGCGATGTCGTAGGCGTGTTCCTCCGGCGGCCGCTCCGGGTCGATGCGCAAGTGCGACTGCCATGACCCTGCGCGCAGCAGCTCGATGCCGTCCGGGTGCTCGCTTGTGCCGTCGCCCATATGCGCGGTCGGGCCTTCCACCACCACCGAGAAACGGTCCAGCCGGTTGCCCGTGAAGATGGCGCTGGCATCGAAGGACTGCCAGTTGAGCGTCAGACGCTCGCCACCGTCCTGCGGATCGGCGACCAGCGGTCCCGTCGCCTCGACGATGACGTGGTTCGGCTTGTAGACCTGCGCCACGGCGACGAACTGCGCGACGGAGCCGGTCACCGCGCCGGCGGGCGTCGTGCCAACGAAAAGCAGGTTCGTACAGCGCACCTCGAAGCGGAAGGGAAAACCGCCGATGCTGCGGTCCGGGCAGGACCATTTGCGCTGCTGCTCCGCTTCCTGCGCCAGCCAGATGGTGATGGCATCGTGCACCCGCGCCCTGGCCACGAACCAGAATGCCGACCAGCCGGCGAGCAGGACGACGAGGAACGCGACCGGCAGAAACAGCCCGAGCCGGCTCCTGCGCCGCGCCGTGCCGCGAGACGGCGTTCCGTCATTGGCATTTTGCGGCGCGGGCGGGGGGCTTGGGGGCTGGCTGACAGTCACTGTTTCACTCCGATATCTGTTGAACGAACGGGAGCCCGGCACCTTCGGCGCGAAAGCGGGCATTTTCGGGATCGGCCGCTGCAGCGTTTCCGGTCGCTCGGATGATTCCATCTGAGCGGGAAGCGCGCCAGAGCGGCGACGGCTGAAGGCGGATCGGCGTCTCCCTATATCTATTTGCTAAAGAAAGATATTTTCAGGATATCACATCCGCCTCACGCAATCGTGCACAGGAGTGGCGGGCGTGAAGCCGGAATCGCGCTGCTGTTCCGCCCATTTGTTTTCGCATCAGACTCATCCAGGAAACCGGTAACCGTACCGGAACCGTTGTTTGGCCTGGTTCTAGATCTCTTATTTTGAGCGAATTCTGATCGGTCAGATGATTCCATCTGATCGGAACGCGCTCTAAGCCTTCCGGCGCGCATCGCCATCGGGCGGGCGGGCGCCTTCGAGAAGCCGGTTGGTTTCCGTCTCGATGCGCCGTTCCAGTTCCGCGATCACTTGCCGGCGCGGAATGCCTGCCGGCAGCGGTGGCAGGATGCTGACCACGACCGTGCCCGGCTGCCGCAGGAAGCTCTGCCGCGGCCAAAAAAGGCCGGAGTTCAGCGCCACCGGCAGGCACGGCGTCTTGAGGCTGTCGTAGAGGAAGGCGACGCCGGTCTTGTAGTCCGGCGGAGCGCCGGGCGCGCGGCGCGTGCCTTCCGGAAAGATGATGACCTGGTGCCCTTCCTGCACCTTCTCCCGCGCCATGCGGGCCATGCCCGCGAGCGCCGAGGCGCCGGCCGAGCGGTCGACCGGGATCATGCCGATGCGCTGCAGGAACCAGCCGAAGAGCGGCAGCCGGATCAATTCCTGCTTCAGCACGAAAATCGGCCGCTCGAACACGGTCATCAGGGCGAAGGTCTCCCATGCCGACTGATGCTTGGCCGCGACCAGCAGCCCACCCTTGGGGATGTTGCCGAGGCCGCGCCATTCCACCCTCATGCCGACCACGGTGCGCAGCAGCCACAGGTTGCTGCGCGCCCAGCCACGCGCCACCGGGAACAGATAGCGCGGCGGCACGGCGAGCAGGGGCAGGCACGCGAGCAGCCACAGCGTCAGGTTGCCGTAGAACAGGATCGAGAACAGAAGCGAGCGAACGAACAGCATGTCGAAAGACTTTACCGCAAATGGGCGCCGGACCGGACGGACCGGCGGTCGGGAAGCGAACGCGCGACCGCCATCAAGATAGCGGCTTGCGCCCGCCAAAAAGCACCGCGAACGGCGAATGTTCGGGATCGGCCTCGACGGACGTGCGGGTGAAGGCCGCGAGATACTTGATATACTCCCATATCAGGAAGCGCAGCGCCTCGCCGTCGGTCAGCCACCGTCCGCCGTCCGATTGCGCCGCCACGACGGGATAGGGCAGCAGCTTCATGCCGGGCAGCGCATGCTCCAGTTCGAGCAGGGTGCGCGGCATGTGGTAGGTCGAGGTGACGACGATCAGCGAGCTGAAGCCGTGGCTCTCGGCCCAGCGCCGTGTCTCGATGGCGTTGCCGATGGTGTTGCGCGCCCGGTAGTCGAGGTCTACGCAGCAGTTCGTGCCCGCGATGACGGGGTGGGTGACGGCGATTTCCGCGCGCGTCGTCGCCTCGTTCACACCCGTGATCAGCATGCGCTTCGCGCGGCCCTGCGCCAGCAGCGCCGCCGCATCCGCGATACGCTGCGCGCCGCCGGTGAGCACCACGATGCCGTCGGCGACAGCCTTGCTGTCCGCCGGATAGGTCTCGACCGTGCGCACGAAGGCGAGAAACCCGCCGCCCAGCAGGAGGGCCGTAATCACCGCAGCCATCACCGCGCCGCGCGATACGAGCGCTGCCAGTGAAATCAGCGTGCGCCGGCTTGCCGGTGCGCCTTGCCGGTCATCGTTCGAATCGCTGCCCAGTCCGCCCGAGGTCAAACGCAATCCCCGTCATTGCAGCCGCGTCAGGTAGCGGCGCACGGTGAAGCCGGATACAGCGGCTGTCACGATGGCCACGACAGCCGCGACGATAAACATGGAAGCGTATCCCTTCCAACCCATGTCGAAGGCGCCGAACAGCGCCTCCAGTTGATCGCCGCCGGGGCTCGCCCGCCACCACGAGGATAGCAGACCCGCGCTTGCGATAAAGAGCACGGCGGCGACGCTCCCCAGAAGTCCGCCCCGCAGCCCCATGCGGAAGAACCGCGACTGATACTCGCGGACGATGAATCTGTCATCCGCGCCGACGAAATGCAACACGTCCAGAATTTCGCGATCGCCCGCGACGGCGCCCCGCGTCGTGGTCGCGATGGCGCTAGCCGCCGCCACCAAGACCAGCGCCACGATGACGATTGCCACGAAAACGACGGTTCCCGCCATGACCGCCAGCCGCTCGATCCAGTTGCGATGGTCGTCGAGCGACGCGCCCGGCACGGCGTCCGTCAATTGCTGGCGCAGCTCCGCGAGATCGGTCTCCATTGTCTCGCTGCCTTCGGCGAGGCGTAGCACGACGATACGCGGCACCGGCAGTTCCACGAACGACACGCCCCGGCCGAGCCACGGCTCCAGCAGGCGCTCCGCTTCTTCCTTCGAATAGATTTCCACGCCGGCGATGGAGGGATAGGCGCGGGCGATCTCGGCCGCCTGCGCCGCGTCCCGGTCGGCGTCGCGTCGCGCGTCGGGCTTGATCTGGATGGTCGCCTCGCGGGCGATTGTGCTCGTCCAGTTGTGGGAGGCGGCAGCGACGAGCTGCGCGGTGCCGGCGGCGAGCGCTGCGAGGAAGGTGAGGATCGCGACCACGGTCACGAGCGCCCGGCCGGAGGTGGAGTCGGGCGGCACGAGCGGCTGGTTGCGCGCCAGGTTGTCCGGCAGTCCGGCGTCCGCCGACATGTCTGCGGATGGTGTGGCCGCTGTCGCCGGTGCGTCGTAAGCGGTGTTGCTGGCGGGATCGCTCACGTATGGCTCCGTTTCAGTCGAATATGTGCAGCCGCCCGTCGCCCAGCACGAAGCGGCGGGCGTCGACGAGATCCATCAGGGTCAGGTCGTGGGTGGCAATGACGACGGAAGTTCCGAGGCGGTTCAATTCGACGAAAAGCCGCAGCAGCCGGCGCGCCAGCGCCGGGTCGACGTTGCCGGTCGGCTCGTCGGCGAGCAGCAGTTCCGGCCGCGCGATCAGCGCGCGCGCAATCGCCGCGCGTTGCTTCTCGCCGCCGGAGAGCACCGGCGGCAGCACATGCATGCGCTCGCCCAGCCCCACCCAGCGCAGCAGCTCCACCACCTCCGAGCGGTACTGCGCCTCTTCCTTGCCCTGCACGCGCAGGGGCAGGGCGACGTTCTCGAACGTGGTGAGGTGGTCGAGCAGGCGAAAATCCTGGAAAACGATGCCCATGCGCCGGCGCATCGCAGTGAGTTCCTCGCCGGTGATGGAGGAGACGTCGCGTCCGAACAGCGACACGAGGCCGCGCGTGGGCTTGAGCGACAGCAGGATCAACCGCAGCAGGGTTGTCTTGCCCGCGCCCGAAGGGCCGGTGAGAAACTGGAAGGATCGCGGCTCGATGGAAAACGTCAGATCCCGCAGGATCTCGGGTCCCATGCCATAACGCAGGCCGACATTCTCGAAACGGACCAACAGCCCTTTCTCCCGATTCTGGCGAAACCGCCGATTCTGGCAAGACCGCCCCTGCCGGAAGCGGCGCGACATCGCACGGATGGACAGGAGCCAAGGTCTAGCACGCTTCGGTAAAGCATGTTCAAACGAAGTCGCCGTGCCCACATGAGAATTCACGCGGGACCGTCGACGCCCGACAACCGCGACGCCCGGTCGCTTGCGACTGTTCCGCGTTGTCGGGGCAATTTTGTGGCGGACTAGCAGCGGCGCGGGCAGGCGCCGCCCGATGCCTCAGAGACGGCCCTGCTTCAGCCGCTGGGCGACGCGCAGCGCGAAGTAGGTGAGGACGCCGTCGGCGCCCGCGCGTTTGAAGGCGATCAGGCTTTCCAGCATCGCCTTTTCGCCGTCGATCCAGCCCTGGCGCGCCGCGCCCTCGATCATGGCGTACTCGCCCGAGACCTGATAGGCGAAGGTCGGCACACGGAACGCTTCCTTCACGCGGTGCACCACGTCGAGATAAGGCATGCCCGGCTTCACCATGACCATGTCCGCGCCCTCGTCGAGGTCGAGCGCGACCTCGCGCAGCGCCTCGTCGCCGTTGGCCGGGTCCATCTGGTAGGTGCGCTTGTCGCCTACGAGCGCGACGTTCGAGCCGACGGCGTCGCGGAACGGGCCGTAAAAGGCCGAGGCATATTTGGCCGCATAGGCCATGATCTGCACATCGCGGAAACCCTCGCGGTCGAGCGCGGCGCGGATGGCGGCCACGCGCCCGTCCATCATGTCGGAGGGGGCGATGACGTCGGCGCCCGCCGCCGCCTGCACCAGCGCCTGCTCGACGAGCGCCGCGACCGATTCGTCGTTGAGGACCACGCCGTCGCGCATCAGGCCGTCATGGCCGTGGCTGGTGTAGGGATCAAGCGCGACGTCGGTGATGACGCCGATCTCCGGCACCGCGGCCTTGATCGCGCGGGTGGCGCGGCAGACGAGGTTGCGGCTGTTGTGGGCCTCGCTGCCCAGCTCGTCGCGCAGCAGCGGATCGGTATAGGGAAAGAGCGCGATCGCCGGAATGTCCAGCGCCGCCGCCTTCTCGGCCTCGCGAACGGCGGCCTGGATGCTGAGGCGGCTCACGCCGGGCATGGCGTCCACCGCGATTTCGGAATCACCCTCGATGACGAAAAGGGGCCAGATCAGGTCGTTGGCCGTCAGCTCCACTTCCCGCACGAGCCTGCGCGACCAGTCCGCACGGCGGTTGCGGCGGGGGCGCTTGCTGAGGCCCAGATCGCTGACGGGAAGGTTATCGGTGTGAACGTCCTTGCGACGCTCGAACGGAGTTACGACGCGGCTGGCCATTGCCCTCATATCCTGTCGGTGGCACCATTACCGGAGGGGTGCGGTGCTTCTTATATACCGTTATCACATAGGAACCGTTCAAAAAAAGATGGATAAGTCGTCGCAGGGGAAGAAATAGCGCTGCGGGCTGGAATCGGCCCAGGCGGCATTCGCCCGCCGGCCTTTCGCGGTGCTGCGGGCGGGAGCGGTTTTCTTTTGGCGCGCGATGCCGTAATCGGCATCGTCCCCGGCGGTGGGGAAGGCGCGGCGAAGACAGGACGAGGCAAATTGACCAGCGAGCCAGCGGCAGGACAGGTTCTCGAACGGAATACCCCCGGTGATTCGCAGGATCGGGAGTTGCCCGCGCGCTACCCGTCGGCGAGGGACCTGCCTGCGGGAGGAAGCAAGCGGCAGCGCGACGAGGAGCGCCAGCCGTTCCGCTGGGACCTCGCGCTCGTCTGGTTCATGCGCGTGGCCGCGATCCTCTGGATCGCCAAGGGGCTTGCGTATTGGGTCGTGCTGCTCGGCTTCCTGCCGCAGACGCCCGTCTTCGAGACGCAGACCCTGCAATGGCAGTCGGCCATCGTGTATTTCGCGGTCATCGACCTCGTCGCCGCGGTCGGGCTGTGGCTGACGAGCACGTGGGGCGGCGTGATATGGTTGCTGGCAGCGTTGAGCTATCTGCTGATCGGCTTCTTCGTGCCTCACGCAGTTGTGAGCGGCCCTGTGGCACCGGGAATCCTCGGCTTTCTCGTGGTCACATACTTCGTATTATCCTGGCGCGCCTCGCGAATCGCGCCCTGAACGGCCTTCGGCAGGGCGGCGGCTGGTGTGGCGTGCGGACACCGGCGGGCGGGCGCAATGCGCCGGACGCTCACGGTTGCTTAACTTCAACGCTGCTAACGTGTACAAAACCATGATACATGGTGGCGCAGTCGGCTGCGGGGGCTTGGGGGGCTTCACGCAGGCAGGTTGTGTCAGGCCGGCAGAATTCGAGGTCAAGTCCGTGAAAATTCGTATCGCCCGTTTGCCCGCGGCCGTCGCCGGGGGTCTCCTCCTCGCAGGTTCGGTGGTTGCAGTCACGCCTTCCGCCGCGCAGCAGCTCGCTTTCGGTCAGGCGGAATGGCAGCAGAATTACGACTCGGCGCAGCGTGCGCGCGTGTCGCGCTCCAACACGCCGACGCTGTCGCCCGACGCCGTCGCGGCGACCGAGCAGGCCATCATCCACTACCGCGCCCTCGCTGACCAGGGCGGCTGGGGCCGCATCGGCAACGACAGGCTGCGTCTCGGCTCGCGAGGGCCGGCGGTGCAGGCCCTGCGTCAGAGGCTCGTCGTCGGCGGCGATCTCGATGCCTCGGCCGCGCGCGGCGAGGTCTTCGATTCCTACGTCGAGGCGGCCCTGCGCCGCGCGCAGGAGCGTTATGGCCTGAGCCCCACGGGCTCCCTCAACCCCGGCACCGCCGCCGCGCTTAACGTGCCGGCGGACGTGCGCGTGCGCCAGCTCGAACTCAACCTCGTGCGCCTGCGCTCCTACTCGGGCAATCTCGGCAACCGCTACGTCGTCGTCAACCTGCCCGGCGCGGTGGTCGAGACGGTGTCGAACAACCACGTCGTGACCCGCCACGCGGCGGGCGTGGGCAAGGTCGACCGCCAGTCGCCGATCTTCAACTCCAAGGTGACCGAGATCAACTTCAACCCGTTCTGGACGGTGCCCGCATCGATCATCCGCAAGGACCTGATCCCGAAGATGCGCAAGGACCCGAGCTACCTGACGGACCAGAAGATCCGCATCTACAATCAGCAGGGCCAGGAAATCCAGCCGAGCCAGGTCGACTGGAACACCTATGAGGCGACCAGCTACCGCTTCCGTCAGGACCCGGGCGCCGACCTCAATTCGATGGGCTTCGTGCGCATCAACATCCCGAACCCCCATGGCGTGTACATGCACGACACGCCGGCCAAGGGTGTTTTCGGCGACGACTTCCGCTTCGTGTCGTCGGGCTGCGTGCGCATGCAGAACGTGCGCGACTACATCGCCTTCCTGCTGGAAGACACGCCCGGCTGGGGCAGGGACCAGATCCAGGCCGCGATCGACTCCGGCAAGCGCATCGACGCGCCGCTCGCCAATCCGGTGCCGGTGTACTGGACCTACATCACCGCGTGGGCGACGCCCGACGGCCTGGTGCAGTTCCGCTCCGACATCTACAACCGCGACGGCCTCGGCCTCGGCGGGCAGATCGCGGCGCTTGAGGCGAACGATTCCGAAGCATCGCAGTACTGAGCCGCTGTCCGGGGCGCACGCGCCCCGGCTGCAGGCCGGAAAGACGGGTCACGGTGTCGCAGGCATCGTGGCCTTTTTCATGTCTGCCGTGTTCGCGCTTGCCATGCGCAGCGCCGTGGGCGGCCATGGCAGCGGCGGGCTTGCTGTTGGCGCGGAACCGGGCGCATGCTAGCTTCCCTGCCGATTCGACGGCGGACGGGGGAAATGGCGGGTCGCGCAGCAATGCGCCGACGGTCGCTTTCGCCCGACCCGCGGTGCGCAATCGCCAGCGAACCGGCCGCGGGCCGGTCCATGACCCTGCCGATAGAATGGGGAACATCTCTCCCCGATGCGGAGCCTGTCCATGAGCGCGAACGATATTTCTTCCCGGTACACACTCTCCAACAGCTTCTTTTCCGCCCCGCTGGCGGAGGCTGATCCGGAGATCGCACGCGCCATCGATCTCGAACTCGGTCGCCAGCGCGAGGAGATCGAGCTGATCGCCTCGGAAAACATCGTTTCGCGCGCGGTCATCGAGGCGCAGGGCTCCGTGCTGACCAACAAGTATGCGGAAGGTTATCCGGGTCGGCGCTACTACGGCGGCTGCCAGTTCGTCGACATCGCGGAAAACCTCGCCATCGAGCGGGCCAAGAAGCTGTTCGACGCAGGCTATGCCAACGTGCAGCCCAATTCGGGCTCGCAGGCCAACCAGGCGGTGTTCCTCGCGCTGCTCCAGCCGGGCGACACGTTCCTCGGGCTCGATCTCGCGGCGGGCGGGCATCTCACGCACGGCGCGCCGCCCAACCTCTCGGGCAAGTGGTTCAAGCCGGTTTCCTACACCGTGCGCGAGGACGATCACCGCATCGACTACGATCAGGTCGCCCGTGTCGCCGAAGAGCACAAGCCGAAGCTCATCATCGCCGGCGGCTCGGCCTATTCGCGCTTCTGGGATTTCGCCCGCTTCCGCGAGATCGCGGACTCGGTGGGCGCCTATTTCTTCGTGGACATGGCGCATTTCGCCGGCCTCGTCGCGGGCGGCGTGCATCCCTCGCCGTTCCCGCATGCGCATGTCGCCACCACGACGACCCACAAGACGCTGCGCGGTCCGCGCGGCGGCCTCATCCTCACCAATGACGAGACCATCGCGAAGAAGATCAATTCGGCGATCTTCCCCGGCCTGCAGGGCGGCCCGCTGATGCACGTGATCGCGGCGAAGGCCGTGGCGTTCGGCGAGGCGCTGCAGCCGGAGTTCCGGCTTTACGCACGCGCCGTGGTCGACAACGCCGCCGTGCTGGCGAAGACCATCGCGGATGCCGGCTACAGCATCGTCTCCGGCGGCACGGACAACCATCTGTTCCTCGTCGACCTGCGCAGCAAGGGCCTCAACGGCAAGGCGGCCGAGGCGGCGCTGGGGCGTGCGCATATCACCTGCAACAAGAACGGTGTGCCGTTCGACACGGAGAAGCCGACCATCACCTCCGGCATCCGTCTCGGCACCCCGGCCGGCACGACGCGCGGCTTCGGCACGGAGGAGTTCCGCGAGATCGGGCGGCTCATCGTCACGGTGCTCGACGGCCTCGCGGCGAATGGCGAGGACGGCAACGCGGCTGTGGAGGCGCAGGTGAAGGACAAGGTCCACGCGCTGACGGCCCGCTTTCCGATCTACGCCTGATCGGGTTCATCCATGCGCTGCCCCTATTGCGGAAGTCTCGATACGCAGGTCAAGGATTCCCGGCCGGCGGAGGACAGCACCGCAATCCGGCGGCGGCGCGTCTGCCCCGATTGCGGCGGCCGCTTCACGACCTTCGAGCGCGTGCAATTGCGTGAGCTGACGGTGATGAAGCGCTCCGGCAAGCGGGAGCCGTTCAACCGCGACAAGCTCGCCCGTTCGGTGATGGTGGCGCTGCGCAAGCGCGCCGTCGATGCCGAGCGGGTCGAGCGCATGATCAGCGGCGTCGTCCGCCAGCTTGAGCAGACGGGCGAGGCCGACGTCACCAGCGAGCAGATCGGCGAACTGGTGATGGAGGGCCTGCGTCAGCTCGACAGCGTTGCCTTCGTCCGCTTCGCGTCCGTCTATCGCAATTTCCGCGAGGCTAGCGATTTCGAGGCCTTCGTCGGTGAACTCGCCGGCTACAAACCGGAGCTTGCAGGAACGGCGGAAGACGCCGATGATGCGCGGGACAGCGCAGGGCAGGCGAAATCCGATGACTTCAAGCGATGACGGAAGGCAAGGCGCCATCGACGGGCGCTTCATGCGCGAGGCGCTGGCGCTGGGCTGGCGCCAACAGGGGCTGACATCGCCCAACCCTTCGGTCGGCTCCGTTATCGTGCGGACGGTGGAGGGCGCGCCGGTCGTCGTGGGGCTCGGCGCGACTCAGGAAGGCGGCCGGCCGCATGGCGAGCCCGTCGCGCTTGCCATGGCCGGCGAGGCGGCACGCGGCGCGACCATGTATGTCTCGCTCGAACCCTGTTCCCACCACGGCCGGGCCGGCCCGTGTTCGGATGCGATCATCGCCGCCGGCATGGCGCGCGTGGTGACGGGCGTCGAGGATCCCGACCCGCGCGTCGCCGGACAGGGCCATGCGCGCATGCGTGCCGCGGGCGTCACGGTGCATACCGGCGTGCTCGCGGACGATGCGTTTCGCATGCATCGCGGGCATATCCTGCGTGTGACGCTGGGGCGGCCGCTGGTGACGCTGAAACTCGCCCGCACGGCGGACGGCTTCGCCGCGCGCGCGGCTGGCGGCAGACTGCTGATCACGGGGGCCGCGGCCAACGATCAGGTGCATCTCATGCGCGTTCACGCGGATGCCATCATGGTGGGCGTCGGCACGGTGCTCGCCGACGATCCGCAACTGACCGTGCGGCTGCCCGGCCTCGATGCGCGCTCGCCGATCCGCGTCGTCCTCGACAGCACCCTGCGCCTCCCGCCCGACGCACGCCTTGTCGCGGGCGCGTCGCAGGTGCCGACATGGGTCGTGACGACCGACGCCGCGCCGGCCGATCGCGAGCAGAAGCTCGCTGCGGCCGGTGTCGTGGTGATCCGCGTCGCGGCGGAGCGGGATGGGCGCGTGTCGTTGCCGGCCGCGCTGGCCGCGCTGGCGCAACGCGGGATCGCGCGGGTATTTTCCGAAGGCGGCCCCGCGCTCGCGGAAGCGCTGGCCGGCGCCGGCCTCATCGACGAGGCGCTGATGCTGACCGGGCCGCAGGCGTTGCCGGCCGGCGAGGGGGGCTCCGGCCTTCGGGCCATCGGCCCCGCGCTCGCGGTCGCGCTCGCCGATCCGGCGCAGTTCAGGCTGCATGAGACAGGCTATTGGGGGCTCGACCGCTTCGAAAAATTCGAAAGGCCATTCTGATGTTTACAGGCATTATTTCAGATGTCGGCGAGATTGTCTCGGTGCAGTCCTTCCAGGGCACGCTGCGTCGTCTGCGCATCAATTCCCGGTTCGATCCCGAAACCATCCAGCTTGGCGCATCCATCGCCTGCGGCGGGCCGTGCCTGACGGTGGTGGCCTTCGGCCCGCGCGAGGGTGGCGCGTGGTTCGAGGTCGACGCCGCCGCCGAAACGCTGGCGCTCACCACGGTGGGCGACTGGCAGGCCGGCACGCGCGTCAATCTGGAGCGGGCGCTGAAGATCGGCGACGAATTGGGCGGCCATCTCGTCTCCGGCCACGTCGACGGCATCGCCGATCTCGTCGCCCGCGACGAGATCACCGAACGGGAGGAGGGCGCGGGCGCGCAGAGCTGGGGCGAGACGGCGCGCTTCACGCTGCGCGCGCCGCGCGAACTCGCGGCCTTCATCGCCGCCAAGGGATCGGTGACGCTCGACGGCACGTCGCTGACCGTCAACACCGTGGAGGACGACCTGTTCACGGTGCTGCTGATTCCGCACACGCTGCAGATCACCACCTGGGGCGAGCGGAGGGCAGGCGACCGCATCAATATCGAGGTCGATCTGATGGCGCGCTATGCGGCGCGGCTTGCGCAGGCGCGGGCGGCGGGTTACTGACAAGGTTGACGCGGCGTCTTTGCGCCAGAAACTGAAGGAGCGTTCAGATGGCACAATCGGTCCGGATCGCTGATGATGATTTCTCCGCCGTTTTCGGCGCGAAGGTTCTGATCGTCGAGGCCCGCTACTACGCGGACATCGCCGACGAGTTGCTGAAGAGCGCGCGCGCCGTGCTTGAGGCCGCCGGCGCGGAAGTCGAGGTGATCACGGTGCCGGGCGCGCTGGAGATTGCTCCCGCCCTCGCCATCGTGCTGGAGGAGGGGCCGGAGGTCGACGCCGCCGTGGCGCTTGGCACTGTCATCCGCGGCGAGACCAGCCACTACGACATCGTGGCGGGCGAAAGCGCGCGGGCGCTGACGGATCTGGGGCTCGAATTCCTGCTGCCCATCGGCAACGGCATTCTCACCGTGGAGAACGAGGAGCAGGCGTGGGCGCGGGCAAGGGTGACGGGCGAGGACAAGGGCGGCTTCGCCGCACGCGCGGCGCTCGCTGTGCTCGGCATCCGGCGCCAGATCGCAAACAGGGTTGAGGATTGATGTCGAAAACGGAAAAGCGCAGCGCGGCGCGGCTCGCCGCCGTGCAGGCGCTGTACCAGATGGAACTGACGGGGGCCGGCGTCCTTGACGCCACCGTCGAGTTCGAGCGCTTCTGGAACGGCAAGGAAATCGAGGGGCTGACGTTCAAGCCGGTCGAGGACGCTTTCTTCCGCGACCTCGTCGCGGGCGTGGTGCGCGAGCAGAAGACGATCGACCGGCGCGTGGACGAGGCGCTGGCGAAGGGCTGGCCGCTGAAGCGAATCGAGACGGTTCTGCGCGCCATCCTGCGCGTGGCCACATTCGAGCTGCTGTTCCGCAAGGACGTGCCGCCGCGCGTGACCATTTCGGAATATGTCGATGTGGCGCGGGCCTTCTATGATGACGACGAACCCGGCCTCGTCAACGCCGTGCTCGACACCCTGGCGCGCAGCGACCGCGCGGAGGAGCTGGCCGCCCGCAACTGATATCCGCGCGGGCACCGGCCACGCGGCCTTTTGCCACTTGGAAGGGGTGCGACATGACGGTTGCCTCGCTGAGCGAAGACGCCCTGATCAGCCAGTTGTTCGCGCCCATCGCCGGGGCAGGTTCGCTCGATCTGCGCGACGACGCCGCGCTGCTGCCGGCGCCGGCAGGCTCTGAACTGGTGCTGACCGTCGATGTCGTGGTCGCGGACGTGCACTTCTTCCGCAACGATCCGCCTGGCACGGTGGCGCGCAAGGCGCTGCGGGTCAACCTGTCCGATCTGGCCGCCAAGGGCGCCGAGCCGCTCGGTTTCCTGCTCGCGCTCTCGCTGCCGAAGGATACGTCGCTCGCCTGGATCACGGCGTTTTCCGAGGGGCTTGGTGCGGACGCGCGGGTCTACGGCTGCCCGTTGCTCGGGGGCGACACCGTGCGCACGCCGGGGCCGCTCACCGTCTCCATCACAGCGCTCGGGCGCGTGCCCACGGGCTATATGGTGCGGCGCACGGGCGCGCGGGCGGGCGATATCCTGGCGGTGACCGGCACCATCGGCGACTCCGCGCTGGGCCTGCGTCTGCGGCTCGCCGAACGTGACGCCGGATCCCCCGCAGGCGAGGGGGCACCGCAGGAAGCCGGCTGGCGCGATGTGCTCACCCCGGCCGAACAGACCCATCTCACACAGCGTTATCTGCTGCCGGAGCCGCGCAATGCAGTGGCTCTCGCCCTGCGCGAACATGCCGGCGGCGCGATGGACGTGTCGGACGGGCTGATCGGCGATGCGCGCAAGTTTCTGCGCGCTTCTGGCGTTTCGGGCGATATCGATCTCGACCGGGTGCCGCTCTCGGCAGCGGTGCACGCGGCCGTGGAGGCAGCGCCGGAGCTGCTGCTCGCGGCGGCGACGGGCGGCGACGACTACGAGGTGCTCTGTTCCGTCGCGCCGGAGCGGTTCGGCGCCTTCCAGCGCCTGTGCGAGGGGGCGAATGTGCCGGTGGCCGCCATCGGCCGCGTCACGGCGGGCGACGCGCCGCTGACGGTGCGCCGGGACGGCGTGGAGATTACTGTCGAACACGGCTCGTTCTCCCATTTCTGAGCCCGGCCGCACCCGGAGCGGCGGGGCCGACGAAAATTCATCCTGCTACAAACCGCCATTTGCCAACGGCGTGTAATTCTGATGCATTGAAAGGAGCGCATGATCCCATGCCGCGCAGGCGTGCGGACGAACCGTGTCGTCCGGGCCCGTCGCGAAAACCTTGGGACGCCAGAGGGGGAACAGTATGCTCGCACTCTCCATCGTTATTGCCGCAGGCGCCTTATCCATCATCTACGGCATCGTCACCGTCCGCGCGGTGATGGCGGCCGACACCGGCACGCAGCGCATGCGCGATATCGCCGACGCGATCCGGGAGGGCGCGCAGGCCTATCTGCGCCGCCAGTACACCACGATCGCGCTCGTCGGCATCGTGCTGTTCGTGCTGCTCGGCTTCGTGCTCGGCTGGATCGTGGCGGGCGGTTTCGCCGCCGGTGCCGTGCTTTCGGGGGCGGCGGGCTTCATCGGCATGAACGTTTCGGTGCGTGCCAACGTGCGCACGGCGCAGGCGGCCACCAACTCGCTGGCTGACGGGCTCGACATCGCCTTCCGCTCTGGTGCGGTCACCGGCCTGCTGGTGGCGGGGCTTGCGCTGCTCGGCGTCGCAGTGTCGTTTGCGGTGCTCGTCCATGGCATCGGCTACGCGCCCGACAGCCGCACGGTCGTCGACGCGCTGGTGGCCCTGGGCTTCGGCGCCTCGCTGATCTCGATCTTCGCCCGTCTGGGCGGCGGCATCTTCACCAAGGGCGCGGACGTCGGCGGCGATCTCGTCGGCAAGGTCGAGGCGGGCATTCCGGAGGACGATCCGCGCAACCCGGCGACCATCGCGGACAACGTGGGCGACAATGTCGGCGATTGCGCTGGCATGGCGGCCGATCTCTTCGAGACCTATGTCGTCTCGATCGTCGCCACCATGGTGCTCGCCATTGTTGCCTTCGCCGGCTCGCCCTCGCTCGGGGCCGTGCTGCTCTATCCGCTGGCGATCGGCGCGGCGTGCATCGTCTCTTCCATCGCGGGCACCTTCTTCGTGCGGCTTGGCGTGACCGAATCCATCATGGGCGCGCTGTACCGCGGTTTCATCGCGACGGGCGTGCTGTCGCTCGCCGCGCTGGCGCTGGTTACCTGGCTGGTGTTCGGCGACCCCACGGCGGCGCTGACCACGGCCGGCGGCGAGACGTTCTCGCCCCTGGCGCTTTTTGGCTGCGGCGTGATCGGTCTGCTGCTGACGGCTGTGATCGTGGTGATCACGGAATACTACACCGGCACGCAATATCGGCCCGTACAATCGATTGCCGCCGCCTCCCGAACGGGGCACGGCACCAACGTCATCCAGGGGCTCGCCGTCTCGCTGGAGGCGACGGCGCTGCCGGCGCTGGCGATCATCGCGGCGATCATCGGCGCGAACGCGCTTGCCGGCCTCTTCGGCATCGCGATCGCGGTGACGGCGATGCTGGCGCTGTGCGGCTTCGTGGTGGCGCTCGACGCCTTCGGCCCAGTGACGGACAATGCCGGCGGCATCGCGGAGATGGCCGGCCTGCCCGCTCGGGTGCGCACGGCGACGGACGCGCTCGACGCGGTGGGCAACACCACCAAGGCAGTGACCAAGGGTTACGCCATCGGCTCGGCCGGGCTCGGCGCGCTGGTGCTTTTCGCCGCCTATACGTCGGACCTCGCCCATTTCACCGCTCATCCAGACCTCTATACTTATTTCGCGGGTGTTACCGTCGATTTCTCGCTGTCGAATCCCTTCGTCGTCGTGGGCCTGCTGTTCGGCGGCCTGTTGCCTTTCGTGTTCGGCGGCTTCGGCATGACGGCGGTCGGGCGCGCGGCCGGCTCGGTGGTGGAGGAGGTGCGCCGTCAGTTCCGCGAGAAGCCGGGCATCATGACGGGCGAATCACGCCCCGACTATGGCCGCGCCGTCGACCTGCTGACGCGGGCGGCGCTTCGGGAAATGATCCTGCCTTCGCTGCTGCCGGTGCTGTCGCCGCTGGTGTGCTTCGGTGTCGTCCTGCTGGTAGCGGGCCGCAGCGATGCCTTCGCGGCCGTGGGCGCGATGCTGCTCGGCGTGATCGTCACCGGCCTGTTCGTCGCCATATCCATGACCTCCGGCGGCGGTGCGTGGGATAACGCCAAGAAATTCATTGAGGAAGGCCACTTCGGCGGCAAGGGCTCAGAAGCCCACAAGGCGGCGGTGACCGGCGACACCGTGGGCGACCCCTACAAGGACACCGCAGGGCCGGCGATCAATCCGATGATCAAGATCACCAACATCGTCGCGCTGCTGCTGCTGGCCGTGCTGGCGCACGGGTGAGACGTCGCCTGTGCACGGACGGCAGAGCACTGTGAGCAGTGGATAAGTTACATATTATTGATATGAAAAGAGAATATCTCCATCCACCGCTGGCTCCAGCGGTGGATGGCCAGTTGAAAGCGCCGGGAGCAGCCAAAAAATAGGAAAATTGCCGGCAAGGTACTGGACAGCACCGCCGCGGTTTGCTAATTCAGCATCCACACGAGGCGCGGTCCTGACGGGCTGCCGCCGGGATGCGGTTTTATCCGCTCCAGTGTCGATGGGCGCATAGCTCAGTTGGTAGAGCAGCTGACTCTTAATCAGCGGGTCCAAGGTTCGAGCCCTTGTGCGCCCACCATCGACAAAGTCTGTTGCATCAGCAGATTTCGTGTCGGCGTACGCCACCTTCTCCTGCGCGAGTTCTTTCAATCAACAAGATCGTTAATCGATGGATGTCGTATCCAGTCGATATGTCGCGTTCTGATGAGCCGTCTGAGCGCAGGGTTGCGGATACGTCATGCGGAGGCATCGGTCGCGCACAGGTTATGCGGTAGGGTCATAAATATCGCAATATGTTTTTATTCACATTAATAAGAATAAATTCATAATATATGAATATTAGCAAGAAATTTTCCTTATAGGGGCCATCTCTCAATTGCCGTCAATTGGCATCTCCTAGCAATCGTGCCTTTTATATGCAATAATATACTGTATTGGGTCGTCGCGTTCCCTGTGCGACACCTGCGAGGAAGCGCCCATGACCGATGATGCTCTCAACATGCCCCCTGCGGCCGAAGTCGCCAGGCACGCAATCAGGCAATCGGAAAAGCCAACGACTGCTCCCTGAAGTATTTCACGCCATACATGCAATATATGGGACGACCGATATGACTGCATCACTCCATCCGGCGGCTCCACATGCTCTGCCTGTTTTCATCGCGCCGCCTGGAGAGACTGATGTCCTCATGGTGGTCATGGCGGTATTTCTGATCCTTGTCGTGCTTGGCGCCGGCACCCTGTTCCTGCGGCTGCATACCATGCCCGAACGTATTGCCCACAGGGGACGCAAGCTCCAGTTCGAGATCGTTGCGGTGCTGGGCTTGCTGGCCCTTTTCACGCATGTGCATCTCTTCTGGGTCATTGGCCTGCTGCTGGCTCTGGTCGATATCCCGGACTTCGCCAGCCCACTCCGCAGGATGGCGGGAGCGCTTGAGAAGATCGCCGGCCTGAAACAGGGCGAGGGCGCGCCGGAGCAGTCGGATGAAAACGCCGATGATTTGCTCGTTGCCGGCGCTTCAAAGGAGCAGTCCCATGTTTGAGCTTCTTCTCTGCTCCTTCCTGACGATTCTTCCGGATTATCTCTACCGCCGCTATGGACAAGGAAAGCGGATCGGCAAGGAAATCACCTTCTACTCGGTATGGTTCGAGTTGCGATGGGGCATCGTCGCATGCCTGATGCTGACAGTAGGGCTGATTACGGTAATTTTCTACAATCACCCATCGACAACGAACGCCACTGCTTTCTTCAGGACTGTTCCGATATTGCCGGAAACAAACGGTCGTGTCGCTGAAATCTATGTGGGCATCACCGACGAGATCAGGCAGGGGCAGCCGATATTCCGGCTCGACAGCTCCAGGCAGGAGGCCGCGGTCGAGCTGGCCAGACGCCAGATCGCCGAGGTCGAGGCCGCGCTGATCGTCTCGCAGGCAGACATCCAGGCAGCCGAGGGCCGGTTGCAGGAGGCGAGGGGCGCCCATCAGCAGACTGTGGACGAACTGGAGGCCAAACAAGAAATTCAGCGCCGCAATCCGGGCGCTGTCGCGACGCGCGATGTCGAGAAGCTTCAGGTCGCCCTCCAGAGCCGTCAAGGCAGCATCAACGCCGCCCTCGCCGCCAAGGCCCAGGCCGAAGCGCGGATCGCCACCCTGCTGCCCGCGCAGAAGGCGAGCGCCGAGGCAGCCCTTGCCCAGGCGCAGGTGGAGTTCGACAAGACCGTCGTCCGGGCCGGTGTGGACGGACGGGTGGAACAGTTCACGCTGCGGGTCGGCGAGATCGTAAATCCTTTCATGCGGCCGGCTGGCGTGCTCATTCCCGAAGGCGCCGGAAGGGGCCGCCTCCAGGCGGGGTTCGGGCAGATCGAGGCGCAAGTCATCAAGCCCGGCATGGTGGCGGAAGCTACCTGCGCATCGAAGCCATGGACGGTCATTCCCATGGTGGTGACGGACGTGCAGGATTTCATCGCCTCCGGTCAGGTCCGCAGCGGCGAGCTATTGATGGACGCTCAGCAATCGAGGCAGCCAGGCACGATCCTGGCCTATCTTGAGCCGCTCTACGAAGGCGGCTTTGACGGTGTGACGCCCGGTAGCAACTGCGTCGCCAACGCCTACACCAGCAATCATGACCTGATCGCTTCGGGCAACGTGGGCACGCTGAAGAAACTGGCTCTTCACGGAGTGGATGCCGTGGGGCTGGTGCACGCCATGCTCCTGCGTATCCAGGCGCTGGTGTTCCCCATCCGGACTCTCGTACTTGGCGGACACTGAGACGCCGGACGACCGGTCGGGACTATTCGTGCGAGTCGGAGGTGGTCAGTCCCGGCGTGTGTCGTCGCCGTTGGCGCCGCGGCGCCAATAGGCGGCAACCTGGTATTTTTCGCGCGGAAGTCCTTCCTCTTTCAACAGGAACTGCTTGATCGCGCGCGTTTGCGCGTGTTCGCAGCCAGTCCACACGAAGGGCGTGTCGCCGCCGTCGCGCAGCCATGGGTGCTGGCGGAGAGCCTTTTCCAGCAGGTCGGTGCCGCCCGCTCCGGCGCCATGCCGGTGCAGCCAGCGCAGATGGAGGCGGGCAGGGCATGGCAGCGCCTGCTCCTCCGATGCATCGGCGACTTCCACGAACGCCGCCACCTCGGCCTCAGCCGGCATCGTCTCCAGCAGCCGGCCGATGGCGGGCAGGGCGGTTTCGTCGCCGAGCAGGATATAGCGCCGCGCCTCGCCGATGGAACCGCCGCCGGGGCCGGTCATGCCCACCACATCGCCGGCCTTTGCGCGCAACGCGAAAGCCGCGCCCGGGGCATGATCGTGGTCCGGATCGCCCTCCGGGCTGGCATGCAGCACCATGTCGACGACGACTTCGCCCTTCTCCGCGTCGATGCTGCGGATAGTGTAGACGCGCGCGGCGGGTTTCGCCGCGCCTTCCGGCCATTGCGGCCGTCCGTCCTCGCCGCTCACCGGCCACTGCGGCGTTTCGGCGCCGGGCGGCGGAAACAGCAGGCGCACGTGCAATCCGCCGTTCGCGAAGCGGCCGAGATCGTGGCCGGCCAGCACGACGCGGCGCATGAGCGGCGTCACGTTGCTCGCGGACAGAACGCGCATCTCGCGGAAATAGGGCAGGGGCTCGCCGGCCTTGCCGTCGCCGCTCCAGCGGATGACCGGCTTCTGCCCGTCGGCAAGCGCCAGGATATGGTCGGCTACGATCAGCTTGAGGAACGACAGCCCGGCCGCGTCGGCGCTATCGATGGCGATTGCCAGCGCGTCGTCGAGCACTTCGGCCTGCGCCGTGCCGTAGTCGGAGGTGAGCCGCGCGCCTCCCTCGAAGCGTTCCACCGGCACGTGCTCCGCCAGATGGGTGCACAACCCGTCGAGTATCGCGCGGGAGTCCTCCAGCAGAATGCGGGTGCTGGCTGTCAGACGGGCAGGATGACGCGCTTCGCTCATGGTCGGTACTCTGTATGTCATTGGCCCGCGCGCCGATTCAGACGCGCAAGGACATCCGGATAAGCTGTTCTTGCTGTATCGGCGTTGATTTGAATAAATATAAATAAATAAAAAAAACACCTTGGCAGCAGCGTTTATTTATCATGGTGCAGCGGAAAGACAAGCGGGCATAAATATTTTAATTATTATAAATTATAATGATTAAAAAGAAATTTTCTCCGATATTATTCCGATATTATAATCCGATCATTGCTCAGTATTCTCGCGACGGATGCAGGTTTTCGTCGAAGGACAGGGGTCGACAAACGGCAACGAAGCCCGATCCGATTCGGGGCGGGCTCCATGGCGCCTTGTTTCGGGCGTGCGTGCCGGTGACTTCAGACGGGGCGGGGACGGCCGATTCCGAGTTCGGCGATTGCTTCCCGCAGTTCCCGGTTCGGCAGTTTGGTCAGATCCTTGGAGATTTCGTTGACGACCGTCTCACGCAGCGCGGCGGGAAGTATACGGCGGATGACGCCGAGCAACCGCGGCTCCGCGATGATGGCGAGCTTGTCGAACTCGTGCGCGGCGTGGCGCCGTTCAAGCTCTTCGAGCAGCGTCGCGGCGAACGCCGCCTCCTGCTCCTGAACGGGATCGGAAGTATATTCCATCGCCGAGCGCCGCACGCCGTGGGACGAAAACGCGCGTCCCGGTTTGTCCGCCATGATCTCGCGCAGTTGCTTGTGATCGATCTCGAAGACGAGGTCTTCCGGCCGTTCCCCGGCCTCGAGGCTCGTTCCGAGATCGCGGACGATGCGCGCGCGTGCGCCGTCTGCTACCAGGACCCAGGTTTTTTCTGCTCTCATGGCTCATACCTCCTGCCGCATCCGCCTCCCCGCTGCAACGCGGGATCGTCCGTGCGATCAGACGAGGGCGATGGCGGAAGCGTATGGCCCCTGTTCGCCCTCATGCTCCGAAAAGCTTACTTCTGCGCCCTCCGCGAGCATCAGCCATTGCTGGTCGGACGTCATGCTCTCGCGGCGGAAGAAAAACTCGCGCCCGTCCTGCCCGGCGATGAAGCCGTAGCCCTCGTCGGAAACGAGCCGCGCGACCTTCCCGCGCAGGGTCTCGGGATGCGCCTTGACACGATGGCCGCTCATCTTGCGGACAATGTCTTCAAGCTGGCGCTGCGCGGAATTGAAGCTGTCGCGAATGGCGACATAGACGTCCTCGTGCGCGTGCTCGTCCTGCTGGGGTCTGCCCGTCACGATTTCCGCCCCCGGCACAGTGAGGTTTACCTGCACGCGGTAGAGTCTGCCCTGCTGGCCGTGCCGGTGCGGCGCTTCGATCAGGACGGCGCATGACGTAATCCGGTCGTGAAAGCGTTCCAGACGGCCGATCCTCTCGCGCACCACTTCTTCCACCGACGGCGAGGGTTCCATTCCGCGGAACCGGATTTGCGGCTCGATCTGCATGGCAGACCTCCGACTGCTCTGCTGAACTGGCTACATTCTGGAACGCCTGCCGCGGCGCGACATTGATTCGCATCAACAACGGCACGGGACGGCGCCCGCATCATGCGGCGGGCGGCGGGAGCCTGTGTCTCAGCGCGACGGCGAGGAGAAGGCCGAGCATCGTCGCGTTGAGCAGGTGCCACAGGAAATGCGTCCCGAGCGGCAGATGAGCGCAGGCCGCGAGATCGACGGAACGGAAAAACAGCGACAACGCAAACACGAGGCCAGCGCTGACGATGAGGCGCGCACCCGGCCGGCCGGACCACGCGAACGCCGCCGCGAAAGCGACAAAGATCAGCACGGCGGGGAGATATTGTGTCGACTGGTTGGTGCGCTCGCCGATTCCGTCCGGCAGCAGCCGCATCACAAGTGCAATGGCAGCGAGGCCGATGGCCAGCACCCCGCCGGTCGCCGGCCATCCGAGGGCGAAGGTGCGCCGCAGCGTGAAGACGACATAGACGGCGACGAAACTCCAGATCGGCAGGACGTCCGCGAGCGCGGACCAGCGGTTGGCGAACGTATGAAACAGGAAGGAGCCGACGCCGATCGCGGCCACCCACAGGCAAAGGATGCGGATCCAGATGTCGGCCCCGTCTGAGCGGGCCCGGTGCAGGGCGACGAGGCCGGCCAGCACGAAGGCGGCGTTGGAAAAGGCGTTGACCGGTTCGGCCCAGAAGCCGGGTCCGGTGCGTTCGCAATAGAGATCGACGGCTTGCATCCAATGCATTCCGAACTCCTCCGGCTCGCCGAACCCGCGAGGTTTTGTCAGGGGCTCGTGACCCTATCACGTGCGGGCGCGCGTGTCCGGCTGCAGGAATGCGGCGCGACTGGACAGTTCCGCCGCAGCCTCGCGCAGCAGGCCCGTGTCCACGGCCGGATTGCCGGCGAGGCTTGCGGCGGTGGCGGCGAGAGCGCGGGCGGCACGGTGTGGATCGCGCCCCACCCGGCGCAGCCGGGCCAGCGTCATGTCAAGCCGCCGCGCGGCTCCCGGCGCCAGCTCCGGTTGCTGGAGAAGGCTGTCCATGTGCAGAATGGCGGAGCCCAGCAACAGGATGGCGAAGCTGCCCTCGACCGCCTCTTCCTTGTCGGAGCCGGTTTTGTCGGCCCAGCGCACCAGCCGCAGCAGGCGGTGGTAAAGCCGCGCGCGCCACACGGGGCGGCGGCGGGAGGCGCCCCGGCGGCCGGCCATGGCCTCGATCTCGCGCACCATCATGGCGACCAGCGTCCGCAACCGCCGTTTGCCGTCGACGGGAAAGATCAGCCGGAAGGCGACCAGCCCGATCGCCGGCCCCAGAACCACGGCGACGCCGGCCATCAGGGAATGCGGAAAGCTGCCGGTCAGCGGCCATACCGGCTGGAGAAGCAGCAGGACGACCATGTTGTAATCGAAGCCGATCGGTCCCGACGCGCGGCGGTGCGCGAAGAGGAAGCCGCCGAAGACGATGAAGGGCATCATCGACAGCACGAGGCCGGTCTCGCCGCCCGCCAGCGGCCAGACGAGCCACCGGCAGGCGAGCGCGCCCGCGACGCCCAGCGCCTGGCCCACGATGACCTGACGCAGGAGCCGGACCGGATTGTCGGCCGTGGAAAACACGGTCGTCATGATGGCCGTGCCCAGCAGCATGAAGGCGCCGGCCTCCCAGTCAGTCGCCAGCCAGATTCCGCCGACGGCGAGAATGGCGAGCATCGTGCGAAGCAGAGCCTGCCGCGCGCCGATCCAGTCGCGGTGCAGGGCCGCCGCGTGCGTTCCGGCCGCCTGCCACGCACCCTCGGCGGCGCGTTCGCGGGCGGCCGCCGTGGTCAGGTCGGCAAGGGCGCCTTGCAGCACGGGATCGAATGCGGCGAGCCCGGCAGCCCGGTGCAGGGCCGCATCGGCGTCCTGCGGCCGACAGGGCTCGTTATAAGCTTCGGCGGCCTCGCGCAGCGCCGCGGCCAGCGGCCCGTTTTCCGTCCGCCGTAGCGGGCGACGCATCCACAGCAGAATGGCGACCTGTGCCAGCAGCAGCCGGCGCACCGCCCGCACGGCCTCGCGCGAGCGCAGCGAGCCGGCCGCGCGGCCGTCCAGCCTGTCTTCTATCGCAGCCATCCCGGAGAGCAGCACGTGATGCGCGGCGTGGTCCGGCGGCGCCTTTCCGGCGAGACAGGCCGCGAGATCCGCGAGAATCCGCCGTGACAGCCGGCGCGGCCCGTGGGTGAGATCGTCCGGATCGTCTCCGGGCGCGGCAAAGACCCAGCCAATGGCGAGCGCCACCAGCAGGCCGAGCAGGACCGTCAGCATGCGGTCGACGCCGACGGCGAGCGGGCTCGCCGATTGTGCGCTGTGCAGCAGCGTCACCATGGCGGCGGAATAGCCCGCCAGCATGGCTCCGTAGGAGGCGAAGCCGCGCAGGATGTTGCCCGCTCCGGCGCACAGGCCTATCCAGAGCGCGAGGCCGGGAACGATCACCCACGGCCAGCCGTGCGACGCCAGCAGCAGGCCCATGCCGAAGATCGCGCCGAGCACGGTGCCGAGCGCCCGGAAAAGGCTTTTCTCGACCAGTTGACCCCGCACCGGCTGCGACGCCGCCCACACGGTCATCGCGGACCATTGCGGATGTTCGAGCCCGAGGAGCCACGCAATGAACAGGGCGCAGCAGGCCGCGATGGCCGTTCGCAGGGTGAAGCCAAGGCGAGCCGCATCGAGCCCGAGCCGTTCCGGAATCGTGGACGCGGTCATGGACGGCCGTCTCCGCCCTCGCGCAGGGTCCTGAGCTGCGTGTCGATCCGGTCGAGCGACGCGATGAGCGCTTCCATCTCCGTATCGTCTATGCCGGCCAGCATCTGCCCTTCGACCGCTGTCAGCACCTGCTGGATTCCTGCCACCGCTTCCTCGCCTGCGCGCGTCAGGAACAGCAGGTTGGAGCGCCGGTCGGACGCATCCTGACGGCGCTCGATCAGGCCCTTGGCGGCGAGGATATCCAGCAGCCGGACGAGGCTCGACCCATCGATGCCGACGCGCACCGCCAGATCCTTCTGGCAGATGCCGCCGCCGGAGCGGCCGATATGGACAAGGGGGCTCCAGGTGGCGTCGGACAGGCCGACGTCGGCCAGGCGGGCATCGAGCGCGGCGCGCCAGCGTCGGGCAACGCCGACAAAGAGCATGCCGAAGCGCTCGCGGGGAGGGGCGGGGTCGTTCATGAGAAGATGCAATTCAAATAATTTGTATTCAAATTATATAGCCGCAATGCTTCCCCGTTGCAATGCCCCCTCGCTGGAAGAGCGTTTCGTGCGCAGCGCAGCGGCCACCCCTGTTGCAACAGGACGCCCACCCCCATGTGAGCGGCCGCGAGTTGTGATATGTAGGCGGCGGCGTTCAACAGGCGGGTCATCATCATCGTGCAAGTGAAGATCGAGGCAGGCGCTCCTGCCGCGCGGCAGGAAGGTGTGCTGGCCGTCGAAAAGAGACGTGCCTTCCTCGTCCGCGCAAAGCCGTTTCTGGTCGCTTTCGCCATCTGCGCGACGCTGGGGCTTTTCGCGGCGCTGATCGCGGAAATCAATCCAGGCGCGGTGATCGCCAGCGCAGCGAAAACGCCCGGCTGGCTGTTCGCTCTCTCGCTCGGCCTCAGCCTCGTCAGCTATGCCGCGCTGATCGGCTACGACCTGTGCGGCCTCCGGGCCGCGACCGAGAAAAGGGTGCCGATGCGGACCGTCGCCTTCGGCTCCTTCACCAGCTATGCCATCGGCCACGCGCTCGGCTTCCCGCTGCTGACGGCGGGTGCCGTGCGCTGGCGTGTGTACGGCCGTGCCGGGCTGTCGCTGGCGGAGGTGGCGAAGCTCACGGCGGTTGCCGGCGTCACCCTTTGGCTCGGCATGGCGGCGGTTCTGGGGCTCGGCGGGGTGATTGCACCACACACGATAGCCGCGTTCGACGGGCTCCCCGCCGCGCTCAACCGGTCCATCGGCGCCGCGCTGCTGCTTGCGCTTGCGGCGCTGGTGATCTGGTGCGGACGCCGCCAGCGTTACTTCGGCCGGAATGAGGCGCGCGTGCGCCTGCCAGGCGGCTGGAGCGCGCTCGGGCAGATCGGCCTCGGGGTCGTGGACGTATCGGCGGCGGCGGCCTCGCTATGGGTGCTGATGCCGCCGGAAACCGGCGCCGCCTTTCCGGCTTTCGCCGTTGTGTTCGCCGCCGCCATCATGTTCTCGGTGGCGAGCCACGCTCCGGCGGGTCTGGGCGCCTTCGAGGTGACGATGCTGCTCGCCTTCCCGCACGTCCCGTCGGAGGAGCTGCTCTCCGCGTTGCTCGTGTGGCGGCTCACCTACACGCTTATTCCCTTCATGGTCGCGGCGGCCATGTTCGGCGCGTACAATGCAAATCTGCACCGTCCCGACAGCAGGGTGATGCGCGCGATGCGGAAGCTGCTGCGGGTCGTTTCGCCCGTCATTCCCGCTTTTCTCGCGCTGCTGACGTTCATGGGCGGCCTTGTCCTGCTGACGTCCGGCGCGCTGCCGGCCGACTATTCGCGTATCCGCGCGTTACGCCATCTCGTGCCGCTGCCTTTCGCCGAGGTGTCGCATCTCGTCGGCAGCGCCGCCGGCGTGGTCCTGCTCGTGCTCTCGCGCGGACTGTTGCGGCGGCTGGAGAGCGCCTGGACGGTGACCATCGTCGTCATGGGCGCCGGCATGGTCGTCTCCCTGATGAAGGGGTTCGACTGGGAGGAGGCGCTGATCCTGGGGTCGGTGGTCGGCCTGCTGTTGCTGTTTCGGTCCTCGTTTTACCGCAAGGCCGGGCTCCTGTCGGAGCCTCTGGAGCCATTCTGGCTGATCGCGGTCGCCCTTGTCATCGGCTTCACGATCTGGCTGGGGTTTACCGCCTTCGAGGACCTGGACTACAGCCGGCAAGCCTGGTGGGAGTTCGATTGGCACGACGACGCCTCGCGCTTTCTGCGCGGCAGCCTCGCGGCGGTAGTCGTCGGCGCCGGCCTGTTGCTGTATGCCATGATCCACGGCGCCAGAGCCCCGCACCGCACCCATCCGCCCCTTCCGGACATGCTGGAAAAGGCATTGACCTTTGCCGACAGGGCCGATGCGCAGCTCGCCTTCCTGGGTGACAAGCAGTTTCTGATGCATCCGGCGGGCGATGCCTTCATCATGTACGCGGTGCGCGGCCGGAGCTGGGTCGCCATGGGCGATCCCGTCGGAAACCCGACGCGCGCTTCCGAGCTGATGTGGCTCTTTTTCGAAGAGGTTGACAGGAACGACGGCTTGCCCGTCTTCTATCAGGTGAGCCCACAGTGCCTGCCGCTCTATCTCGACGGCGGCCTGTCCCTCACCAAGCTGGGCGAGGAGGCGCACGTGGACCTGAAGGCCTTCTCGCTCGACGGGCGCGCGGGACGGGACTGGCGCAACGCCCTGAACCGCGCGGCGCGCGACGGGCTGTCGTTCGCCATCATTCCGGCGGCGGAGGTTCCTTCGCATTTCGCGGAACTCAAGGCGGTGTCCGACGCCTGGCTGGCAGAGCGCGGCTCCCGCGAGAAAGGTTTTTCCATCGGCTTCTGGTCGGAGAGCTATCTGTCGCGCTTCGATATCGCGGTGGTGCGGCGCGAGGGCCGGATTCTGGCCTTCGCCAATCTGTGGTACGGACAGAAGGGCGGCGAGATAACGGTCGACCTCATGCGGCGCCTGCCGGACATGCCGGCGGTGATGGATCTGCTTTTCGTCAGCCTGATGCTGCACGCGAAGACCGGCGGCTACGGCTGGTTCAATCTGGGTATGGCGCCGCTGTCCGGCCTCTCCGGCCACAGGCTGGCGCCGGACTGGCACAAGTTCGCCGCCTTCGTGGCGCGGCATAGCGAGCGGTTCTATGGTTTTCACGGCTTGCGGGCATACAAGGAAAAGTATCATCCCGTATGGGAACCGCGCTATCTTGCAAGTCCCGGGGGGTGGGCCCTGCCGCAGATTCTGCTGGATGTGACGACGCTGGTTTCGGCCGGGCCGAACGGCGCCACGACGGCATGATTTTCCGGCAAACGACAACGAAAGACGGGCGGCGATGAAATCCATTGTGCTGTTTCGCATCCTTGCCAGCCTTGTCGCGGCGGGAATGCTCGCCATTGGCGTGGTGCTCTTCGGCAGCAGCATCCTGTCACATATCCTGCCGCCCCGGTTGACGGTCTCCGAAATCGATACCGCGACCTTCGGCAAGGTCTCCGTCACGCGCCCGGAGGTGGACGTGCGCGGGCTCGCGGTGCTGGTGACGGATGCCGCCAGCGCCTCCGCGCGCGATGACGACGTGCAGGCGCTCGCGCGTGCCGGGCTCATTACCGTGACGCTGGATTTCGACGACGTGCGGGCGCGGCTCGCCGCCGCCCCGGCGGACAACGAATGCCACTACGTCTCGGACGACCTGAAGGACCTTGCCCGCGAGATCGAGAAGGATCTGGGCCTCAGGCGCTATTTCTATCCGATCATCATCGGCCGCGGCGAGGGTGCCGCGTTCGCCTACGTCGCTGCGGCGCAGGCGCCGGTCAATACGCTGGCGGGCGGCATCAGCGTCGGCTTTCAGCCGGTGATCCGCGCGGACAGGACCTATTGCTTCGACACGCCCCTCACTTCCGCCGGCGACGGGCTGTTCGCGCTGCCGCCGCCACGGACCCCGCTGCCGGATGCGTGGCGCGTGATCGCGCCGGAAAGTGACCGCCGCCGAATCGAGGATTTCCAGTCGGCGCTCGACGACGCGCGCTTCATTCCGGCGGGGGACGACGACGCGGTGCGGTCCGCGATCGTCGACAACGCCCTGAAACTGGGAGGCGGAGGAGACCGAGGTGCCTCGGGATTGCCAGTTTCCGTCATCGAGCCGGAAGGGAAGGCCAACGCGCTGGCCATCATTGTTTCCGGCGACGGCGGCTGGCGCGACATAGACAGGGAAATCGGCGAGTGGCTGGCGCAGCGTGGCGTGGCCGTCGTCGGGCTCGACTCCCTGCGCTATTTCTGGGCCAAGCGGGATCCGCGCGAACTGGCCGCCGATCTGGGGCTGCTGTTCGATCATTACGGCCGGGCGTTCGGCGTGAACCGTTATGTGCTGGCCGGCTTCTCCTTCGGCGCGGACGTGATACCGGGTGCCTGGCCCTCCATGACGAAGGCCGTGAAGGACAACGTCGCGCTGGTGTCGCTGCTGTCGCTGGGGCTGACGGCGGATTACGAGGTCACGCTGGAAGGCTTCATCAGCGCGGGCACGTCCTCCGGCGCGCCGATCCCGCCGCTGCTCGCCGGCCTGCCGCTGGACCGCACCCAGTGCATCTACGGCAAGGAAGACGCCGACAGCGGCGATACGTCCTGCACGGCCGCGGAGCTGGGGCCGGCGCAGCGCGTGCCGTTAGAGGGCGGCCATCATTTCGACGGCGATTACGCGCATCTGGCCGAACTGATCTGGCAGCGTCTCCAGCCGGCAGGGCAGGGGGCGGCCGCGCCATGAGGCGGCGGGAAGTTCTTTGTCGCGCCACGGACGGGCGATAAGCTGCGCGTGCAAGTCCGGGTCGCCGATTCCATCTGGAGAAAATCGCCGTGAATGACTGGGGCCTCATCCTGACTCCCGTCCGGCATATCTATGCCCGGTTCTGGCGCACGTCGCGCTGGTATCTCATGGGCATTGCCGTGGTGGTGGCGTTGTCCGCCGTTGGCAATGTCGTGGCGCCGACGTTGTTTTCCCGCCTGATCGACGATCTCGGCGGCGAGACGCCGCCGGCGCTGATGATCGCCTTCTTCATCGGTTATGCCGTGCTGCGCGGCGTCACGACGGCGCTGACCTACGCCCTCAACTACATGTCGCTCATCGCCGCGCAGAACCTCAACTTCATCGCCGGCACCAGTTTCTTCGAGCGCCTGCTGCGCAAGAAGATCGGCTTCTTCATCGACCACAACCCCGTCGAAATCCAGAGCGCGCGGGAGAAGGGCGAGCAGGCGATCTTCATCATCGTCCAGCTCGCGCTGATCGTCTTCCTTCCGGGTGTCATCCAGATTCTGCTCAGCATCGGCGTGCTGGGCGCGGCGATCAATCTGGAGATGGTGGCGATCGTCATCGTCTACGGCGCCATCTTCATCACGCTCACGCATTTCGCCAACCAGTGGACGCGGGCGCTGCTGGACAAGGCCGTCGCCGCCGGCCAGGAAAACGCGAAATACATCGGCAATATCGTCAACGCCATGGAGACGCTGCGCTATTTCGGCGGAGACCGCTGGATCACGGAGACGTTCTCCGCCCGGGCCGGCGAGGCGCGCACCGCGTGGACGCGATGGGCCGGGCGGCGTATCGCGCTCGCCGTGCTGTTCGGCGCGGCGCTCGCCGTGCAGCTCTCCGTCACGTTCCTGCTGCTGCTGCCGCGCTACTACGCGGGCGAACTCACGGTGGGCGGCGTGGTGCTCATCAACATGCTGATGATCCAGCTCAACCAGCCGTTCGAAATGATCGGCTCGGCCATCGACGACGTCGCGAAGGCCTATGCCGGCTGCCTGCCCTTCGCGCGCATGTGGACGGCGGCGGAAGAGCCGGAAACGGAGCACCGCCGCACCCTGCGAATCACGGAAGGGCGGCTGTCGTTCGAGGACGTCGCATTCGCCTACGGGCCGCGTACCATCGTTTCCCATGTCGGCTTCACGGCGGACAGGGGGCGCATCACGTTCCTGACCGGGGAAACGGGTGCGGGCAAGTCGACCGTGTTCAAGCTGGCGCTGAAGGCACTGGAGCCGGAGAGCGGCCGCGTCATGGTGGACGATGTCGACCTCGCCACCGTTTCCCGGCACGACTGGTACGAGGTGGTCGGCGTCGTGCCGCAGGACGTGCTGCTGCTGAACGATACCATCGCCGCGAACATCGCGCTCGGACGTCAGATCGACGAGGAGCGCCTGAGGCGGGCGACCGAGCGGGCTTCGGTGACGGACTTCATCGGCCGCCTGCCGGATGGCCTGCAGACGAAGGTCGGGGAGCGCGGCCTCAAGCTTTCCGGCGGCGAGCGGCAGCGCATCGCCATCGCCCGCGCGCTCTATGCCGATCCGCAGTTCCTGTTCCTGGACGAGGCCAGCTCCGCGCTGGACGAGGCGACGGAAACGGAAATCATGACGGAAATCAGAAGGCTGGCGGACCACATGACGATCGTCGCCATCACCCATCGCCGGGGCGTCATCGCGCCGGACGATCAGGTGATCGAAATCGCGGACGGTACCGCAAGAATCCTGCCGAGGGGAAGCCTCGCCCACTCTCCGCGGGAGGCTGTGCCGCCGTGAGGCATACCGCCGCAAGGCCGCCGCCCGGCGGCCAAGGCGGCTGCCGCGCCGGCAAACGATGGATCGTTCATGAAAGCCGTGTTCCCGTCTCCCGAATAAGCGCGAGCTTGTCGGGGTTGCGCACGATGTAGATGCCCGTCGCGCGATCCTGCGCGTCGCAGGAAAAACTCACCGCCGCGATGAGGCGCCCGTTCTCGAAGAGCAGCACGCCCAGCAGGCCGTTGATGGGGGCGAT
This sequence comes from Pseudochelatococcus lubricantis, assembly GCF_011762225.1. Lineage (GTDB taxonomy): Bacteria > Pseudomonadota > Alphaproteobacteria > Rhizobiales > Beijerinckiaceae > Pseudochelatococcus > Pseudochelatococcus lubricantis. Next base: position 13,727 of record NZ_JAASQI010000012.1, on the reverse strand, counting down.
CCGCCATTCGTAAGTGCGCCACCACTGCGTGAGGCGCGCCGCGACGAAAGCCAGCACCTCGGCCCTGCCGGAAACCGGCTGCCCGATGGCCGCTGCCTTGCCACCGCCGTCCGCCGCGAGCACGATGTCGTCCGACAGGAGAGTGGCGAGCGCGCTCGTGTCGCCGGTCGCCACCGCGTGCTGGAAGGCGGCGAGCAGCCGTTCCTGACGCGCCCGTGGCGCGACATGGCGCGGCTTCTCCTCACCCACGCTTGCCCGCGCCCGCGAGACCAGCTTGCGGCAGGCCGCCTCCTGCATGCCGAGCGCCGCGGCGACGGCATCGTAGTCGAGATCGAAGATATCGTGGAGCAGATAGGCGGCGCGCTCCTTCGGCGTCAACCGTTCGAGAAGAAGCAGGAAGGCGGTCGACAGGCTCGACGCCAGCGCGACGGCGTCCTCCGGCGTTTCGTCGCTGGCAAGCTGGATAGGCTCCGGCAGCCAGACGCCGACATAGTCCGTGCGCACCCGCTGCGCGGAGCTGAGGAGGTTGAGGCAGCGGCGCGTGCAGGCGGTGGTGAGCCAAGCCGCCGGGTTCGCGATAGCAGCGCGGTCGGTGCCGCGCCATTTCAGGAACGTGTCCTGCACCGCATCCTCGGCGTCGGCGTGCGAGCCGAGGATGCGGTACGCCAGCCCCAGAAGGAACGGCCTCTGGCGCTCGAACAGGGCCATGTCATGCGTGTCGTCCATGCCGTTGCCTCCATCCGGGGCATGCTTCAATGCGCGGAAACCTGGAGGCGGTTCCACAGATTGATCATCCCCACCGTCGTCGTGAGGATGCCGATCTCGCTGTCGCTGAAGTGCCGGCGCAACCCGGCGCGCAGCGCGCCGTAGTCGGTCTTGCGGTCGAGGGAGGTAAGCGCCTCCGTCCATGCGAGCGCGGCGCGCTCTTTGGGCGAGAAGTCGTCGACCTGATCCCAGACCACCAGCCGGTCGAGCCGTTCGTTGGTCTCGCCGTCCTCACGCGCTTCCCGCGTGTGCATCTTCACGCAATAAGCGCAGCCGTTGATCTGGGAGGCGCGCAGCAGGACGAGATGATGCACGGTGCGGTCGAAGCCGGTCGCGTCCAGCACCTCGTGGACGTGCAGCAGCGCCTTGAACGCCTCGGGGATGGTCCGGGAATGGTTGACGGGTTCGCTGGTCGTCATAACATGATGCTCCTGTGGGAGGGGTTGACATCCTCATGACCGGCGAGCCCTCCGGTTTGTGACGTCCGGCGCAAGGAAATTCGGCTGCGATGTCACCGCCATCGCACCCGGCAGGCAGGCCCATCCCCTCCGCGATCATCAGATGAACGAGGCGGTGTTTCCCGTCCGCGAGGGCGAAAGCCTGAACGGCAGGGAAGGCGAGTGATCATGCGGCCGATCATCCGGCTGCCCCGGCAGGCTGGCTGCGGTAGAACCTGAGCAACTGCGCGTTGATGGCCACGATGACTGTGCTCGCGGACATGAAGACAGCGCCGACCGCCGGCGTCATCAGGAAACCTGTGCCGAAAGTGAGCCCGGCCGCCATCGGAATGGCGAGGGCGTTGTAGGCGGTTGCCCAGATCAGGTTCTGCACCATCTTCCGGTAGGTGGCGCGCGACAGGCCGATGATCGCGGCGACGTCGCGCGGATCGCTGCGGACCAGCACGACATCCGCCGATTCCACGGCGACATCCGTTCCCGCGCCGATGGCGACGCCAAGGTCGGCCTGCACGAGGGCGGGGGCGTCGTTGACACCGTCGCCCACCATCGCCACCCGCAGGCCACGGGCCTGAAGCTCGCGGATGCGGGCCGATTTCCGGTCGGGCAGGACTTGCGCGAAATACTCGGCAATGCCGAGTTCGGCGGATACGGCCTTCGCGACGCCTTCCGCATCGCCCGTCAGCATCACGGACCTGACGCCGAGACGCTTCAGCTCCGCGATAGCTTCCTTCGATTCCGGCCGGACGATGTCCGCCAGCGCGAACAGGGCGCGCGGTTCGCCATCCCGCACCAGCACGACCACCGTCTTGCCCTGCGCCTCCAGCTGCGCGAGCCTTTCGCCGCCGACGGCCTTGCCCTGCCGCAGCAGATGGCCGGGACTGACGACGCTCACCTCTTCTCCCTCCACGAGCGCCACGATGCCTTCACCGGTGATGTTCCGGACGTCTGCGGCCTGCGGCAGCGCGAGCCCCCGCTTTTGCGCCTCCGCAACAAGGCCCCGCGCGACGGGATGCTCGGATCGGCTTTCGGCGGCGGCGGCGTAGCGCAGTTCCTGCGTCTCGTCGCCCTCCGCGAGCAGCACGATGTCGCTCACGCCGAACCGGCCTTCGGTGAGCGTGCCCGTCTTGTCGAACACCACCGTATCGAGGTGCCGCGCCCGCTCGAAGGCGGCGCGGTCGCGGATCAGCAAGCCGTTGCTGGCGCCGAGCGCGGTGCTGACGGCCACGACGAGCGGAACCGCGAGGCCCAGCGCATGAGGGCAGGCGATCACCATCACGGTGACCATGCGTTCGAGCGCGAAGGTGAAGGACGCCCCGAGGAACAGCCAGACGACGAGCGAGCCAATGCCCGCTGTCAGCGCGATGCCGGTCAGCCATGCGGCGGCGCGGTTCGCGAGGTCCTGCGTGCGCGACCGGCTGGCCTGTGCCTCGCGGACGAGATTGATGACCTGCGAGAGATACGTCCTGTCCCCGGTCGCGGTGACGTCGATCGTCACGGCGCCAGCGCCGTTGATCGCGCCACCGATGGCGCTGTCGCCGCGGGCCTTGGAGACGGGCCGCGATTCGCCCGTCAGCATCGCCTCGTTGAAGGAACTCGCGCCCTCGACGATTGTCCCGTCCACCGGCACCTTGGCGCCGGGGCGGATGAGGATGCGGTCGCCGGGCTTCAGCGCGGAGATGGGCACCTCCCGCGCCGCGCCGGCCGCGTCAATGATCGTCGCGGTGTCGGGAAGCAGCCGGACGAGTTCCTCCAGCGCGCGCGAGGCGCCCATCACGGAGCGCATCTCCAGCCAATGGCCCAGCAGCATGATGACGATCAGCGTCACCAGTTCCCAATAGAAGGATTCGCCCGGCAGGCCGAAGGTGACGGCGGCGGAGTAGAAGTATGCCGCCGAGATCGCCAGCGCGATCAGGGTCATCATGCCCGGTTGCCGGTCGCGCAGTTCGGACACGAACCCCGTCAGGAACGGCCAGCCGCCATGGACGTAAACGACCGTGGACAGAGCGAACAGAAGCCAGCCGCTGCCGGGAAAGGACAGCGTATCGCCGAGCCCGAACCAGTGCTGGATCATTGGCGAGAGCAGCAGCACGGGCGGAGTCAGTGCCAGCGCGCCCCAGAAACGGCGCCGGAAATCGGCGACCATGGCGGCATGGTCGTGGCCAGCGTGGCCGTGGTTCCGGTGGGTGGTCTGCGTGGTGGTGGAAGAATGATGGGCATGCATAGGGCCTTCATGCTGGCCGCGATGCTCCGCATGGGAATTGTGTTCGGTCATCGGCCTCTGTCTCCGGCGCGGATGGAACGCTGTTGTCAATCCGGAAAGGGCGGGGGGCCTCGCCCCTCGCCCCGGCGCTTCAGGCGGCGTACGCGACGAACGCCATCATCCCGGTGACCATATGGTAGAGATGGTGGCAGTGGAGCGGCCAGTGGCCGGGATTCCCGGCGTCGAAGGCGACGGTCACGGATGCGTGCGGCGGCACCAGAACCGTGTCGCGCACCGCACCGGCGATGGCCACGCCGTCAATGGCGGTCACCTGGAAATGATGCCCGTGCAGGTGCATCGGGTGCGCCATCATCGTTGCGTTGACGAACGCGACCTCGATTCGCTCGCCCGGCGCTACCTGCAAGGCGTCGCCGCCTTCGAGGCCCCAGACATAGCCGGCCATGCCGCCCGTCAGCGTGAGGGTGAAGCGGCTGTCTGGCGCGCGGGCCGCCAATGGCCGCGCGGCCGACAGCCGCCGTTCGAGGTCGAGACCGAGCACCGGCCCGGCGCTTTCCCCCCGCACGGGGAGCTTGCGCACCTCCGCGCCCGCGGAGGCGAGGATGATGCCGGCGCGTTCGGCCGCTCCCTCGCGCAGCGCGAGGATCGGATACGCACCGCCTTCCGGCGGCAATCGCAGGCGGATGTCGAGGCGCTGGCCCATGGAGACCGGAAACGCATTCCCGGCGACCGGCTGCACCTGCTGCCCGTCGACGGCGATCAGCGTGCCCGCGAGGGCGCCGGTATCGATGGTGAAGGCGGTCGCCGTTGCGCCGTTGATGATGCGCAGCCGCACCCGTCCGCCCTTCTCCACCGGAACGGCCTGCGGGTCGTCGAGGGTGCGGTCGTTGGCGAGATAGGCATCGTAATCGATGTCGTTGAGGTCCATCCCGGCCATGGCCCCGTGATTCATCATGCCTGCATGATTCATGGCTCCCTGGCCCATGGCTCCCTGGCCCATGGCTCCCTGATCAGGCATGCCGTGCCCCGTCATGGTACCGTGCCCCATGCCGGCGCCTGCGGCGGATGTTCCCCGGAGGCGGGCGAGGAGTTCCTCCGCGGGGGTGAAGGAGAAGTCGTGCAGCAGGATCACGACTTCCTGCTCGTCGCGCTGCCGGTCCTCGTCCGTGCGGACGATCAGCGGCGCGGCCAGCAGGTTCTGCTCCTGTAGCGTGCGCGCGTGCATCCAGTGCGTGCCGCCGGCGCCGGCCGGGAACGTGTAGCGGCGGGTTTCCGCCGGTCGCAGGGACGCGGCCGGATTATCCGGCACGCCGTCCATTCCCCAAGGTGGCGTCAGGCCGTGCCAGTGGATCAGCGTCGGGGCGTCGATGGCGTTGGCAAGCGTCGCATCGAAGCTGGTGCCCGCGTTGAGGACGAGCCCCTGCGTGCCGTCCGGCTGGGTGAGGCCGAAAACGCGCGCGGCGCGGCCGTTGATATCGAGCGTCCGGCTGACGACCGCGAGCTGGCGCGAACCGGCATTCGGAGAAGGGGCGGCCGTTTGCGCCCGCGCTGAGGTGGGCAGCGAAAGGCCGGCGGGCGCGGCAAGCGTAGCCGCGCCGCTCATCAGCCGGGTGAGAAAGTCACGACGATTCATGATGGAACTTTCGTTTCCGTGCCGGCGCGAGGCCGGCGAATGGGTCTGGAAGCGCCTTCGGTGCATCGGGCCGGAGAGCCGTTGTTTCCGGGGCAGGCGATGCACAGACAGCGGGACGAGATGGCGCGCCGGGGGCGGCCCGGCCTGTCTCAGACCCGGAATCGGGGAGGGGCCAGAACTGGCGGAATCGACCGGCCATGGCCGGTCTGGTCGGCCCATTCGTATGGCCCGCCAAGGGAAGGCAGGTCGGGGACGTCCGCTCCCGCCGGATTGACTGCGACGATGCAGACGCCGCAGGCGACACTGCAGCAGGATTTGTGATCGCCGGCGCGGGTGTGACCGGCGTGAGAGTGATCGCTCCGGGGCTGGTCCGCGTGGTCATCCGGCGCGGAGGCGTCGGCGTGATGCGGCTGACCGGTGTGATGCGCCTGCTCGGCGTGATCGCGGCAGGGTATGGAAGTCGGCATGGGCATGGCCGATGCCGAAGGCGCGGCCAGCAGCGCTGCCGCAACCAGCAGGGCCGCGAGCAACCGTGCCTGCATGATCATGCGCCAGACTTTCGCCATCGGCCGAATCAACTCCCGCTCCAGCGACAGTCTATCATCCCCGGCCGGCCGACGCAGCGCCGCGATTCACATCAGCGCCGGCTGGCCCGGCCCGCGCGCATGAGCCGCCAGACGACGACGGCGGAGAGGCCCGCGATGAGGGCGGCGGTGAGCAGCGCCGCCGAGAAACCTGCCGAGTAGGCCGTCCGGGCCTGCGCGATCGCGACGTCCGCCGATTCCGTCAGGCTGGCCGCCTGCGGCAGGTCGCCGGCCACGACGGCATCGGCAAAGGCGCGGGCGAGGGCGCATGCCTCGGCGCCATCGCACGGCCCGGTGGCGAGCATGCCGCGCACGGCGGTGGCCAGAATGCCGCTGAGCATGGCGAAGCCGAGCAGGATGCCCGAAAAGCGCGCGGTCGTGCTGATTCCGGATGCCATGCCGGCGCGCTCGCGCGGCACGACGCCCATGATCGCTTTCTGGGTCTCGCCGTTGAGCAGGCCGCCGCCGCTTCCGAGCACCAACATGCCGAGCATGACGACGGACCAGGCGCCGAGCTGCGCCCCCCATCCCGTCAGCGCGTTGCCCAGCCCCACGACGACAAGGCCGACGACGAGAATGGACGCCGGGGAGAGGTAGCGGCCGAGCAGGCGGCCGACATGCGGGAACGTCAGCATGGCGAGGGCGAAGGGCAGCATCGCGAAGCCGGCCTCCAGCGGTGGGCGGCCAAGACCGTTCTGCAGGAACAGCGGCAGGAGCGAGGCCATCACCTGTGCGCAGGCCGCATATGCGAACATGGCCCAGACCGCGCCGACCAGCCTGGGATTGCGGAAGAGCCCGAGGTCCAGCATGGGCCGCGCCTGAAGGCGTTCGGCGATCACGAAGGCCACGAGCGCGCCTGCGCCGCCGGCAAAGCCGGCAACGGCGTTCATGGAGGTCCAGCCGTGCGCCTGCCCGTTGATGAGCCCCCATGTCAGCCCGAACATCGCCGAGGCAAAGAAGAGGATGCCGGCGGGGTCGAGCCGCCGGGCAGCCTCGTCTCGCGATTCATCCACGAACAGGAAGGCTGCGCCGGCGAGGGCGGCGCATATCGGGACATTGACGTGGAAAGCCCACCGCCAGCCGAGCAGATGGGCGATGACGCCGCCGGCGATCGGCGACAGCACCATCGTCAGGCCCATGATGCCCCCCCATATCGCCCACGCGCGGTTCCTTTCCGCGTCGCCGTGGAAGGCGTGGGCGATGACGGCGAGCGCGGGCGCCAGCAGGAACGCGGCCGCCGCACCCTGGAAGGCGCGCGCGAGATAGAGGCCGGCGGCGGATGGCGCGAGCCCGCACAGGAGGGAGGCGAGGGCGAAGGCGCCGATGCCGACGAGGAACACGCGCCTGCGCCCGAACCGGTCCGCGACCGCGCCGGCGGGCAGCAGCAGCGAGGCGAAGCACAGCACATAGGTGCTGACGACCCATTCGATCTCGGCGAAGCTCGCGCCGAAATCGCGGGCGATGGTCGGCAGCACGATGGCGACGATATTGGTGTCGAGCACCGTCATCGCGCAGCCGGTCGACGCGGTCAGCAGGAGGGGCAGAGGCCGCGCGGCGTTGCGTGCAAGGGAGAGCCCGACGGTCATCATACGGGCCCGGCAGGCGTGGCGGCAAAGGCTGGTTGGCCCGGCGCGCGGTGCGGTCTCGGCATGGTCATCCTCCTGCGGGTGCGGTCACGCGCCAGTGAACAGCAAGCCGGAATTTCTTTCATTCGCGATTTTCTCGCTTATTATTAGGCATGGACTAATATGAGACGATGGGAGCGGGATGGAGCTGAGGCATCTTCGATACTTCGTGACGCTGGCCGAGGAACTGCACTTCGCGCGGGCGGCCGAGCGGCTCAACATCGCGCCGCCGACGCTGACGGTGCAGATTCAGGAAATCGAGCGCACGCTGTCGGCGCGTCTCTTCGTCCGCACGAAACGCTCCGTCACGCTCACGCCGGCGGGCGAGATCTTTCTCGCGGAGGCGCGCAATGTCCTTGAACAATATGCACGCGCCGAAAGTGCGGGCCGGCGCGCTGGCCGGGGCGAGATCGGCCGTGTCGAGATCGGCTACGTCGGCTCTGCCGCCTATGCCGGCGTGCTTCAGGACCAGACGAGCCGCTTCCGCCTGTCGTGGCCGGGTGTGCATCTCGATGCCCGCGAGTTTCCGATGGACGAACTGCCCGGGCTGGTCGCCGACGGGCATGTGGATATCGGCTTCGTCCGCCTGCCGATGGTGTTGCCGCGTGAGCTGAAGGTGCATGTCCTGCTGCGCGACTATTTCTGCCTCGCGCTGCCCGGCGGCCATCCCGAGGCCGGGGAGACGCGCCCGCTGCGGCCGGCCCTGCTCGCCGGGGAGGCGCTCATCGCGCCCGAGCAGCAGGCCGGAACCTACGAGGTTGCCCGGCGAGGCAGGTTCGCGCCACGGATCGTCTCGTCACCCGGCAGCCTGCTCGCCGTGCTGACGCAGGTCTCGCTCGGCACGGGGATATCGGTTATTCCGGGCATCGTGCGAGACATCATGCATATGCCGAACGTCGTTTTTCGCCCCGTTGCCGGCGAGCCGATTCCCTCGGAGGTCGCCGCCGTTTTCCGCGCCGCCGAAAGCGCGCCGACGGTGAAGACGCTCATCCGGCAGATCGTGCAGTCGCCCGCCATCGAACTGGATGCGGGCGACCGATGAGGGGGCGTTATGCCGGCGCCGGCTCCGCGGCCCGGCGTTCCTCGACCATCGTCTTCAACGCCACGTAATCGGGCTTGCCGGAGCCGAGAAGCGGGATTTTCCCGACGATCACCTCCGCCGGCACGGCGAGTTCGCTCACGCCCTTTCCGCGCGCGAAGGTGAGCAGCTCGCTCCGGCTCGCACCCTCTCCGTCGATGACGAGAACCAGTTTCTCGCCCTTGCGCGGGTCGCTCACCGCCGTCACCGCCAGCGGCAGGCCCGGCCATCGTTCGGAGGCGAGCGCCTCCACCGCCGCGAGCGAGATCATTTCCCCGCCGATCTTCGCGAAGCGCTTCGCGCGGCCGAGGATCGTGACGAAGCCGTCGTCGTCGATGTTGACGATATCGCCGGTGTCGTGCCAACCCTCCGCCGGCGGCTCCAGAACGCCCGGGTTTTCCGCTCTCAGATAGCCCGCCATGATGTTCGGGCCGCGGATGAACAGGCGTCCGCCGTCCTCGACGCCTTCCACCGGATCAAGGCGCGCATCGATCCCCGGCATCAGCTTCCCGACGGTGCCCGGCTTGCTGTACATCGGCGTGTTCAGCGCGATCACGGGCGAGGCCTCCGTCACGCCGTATCCCTCAAGGATGCGCAGGCCGAACTTGTCCATGTAGGTGTTGCGTGTCGACGCCCTCACCGGTTCCGCGCCGGCGAAGCAGTACCGCACCGAGCGGAAGTCGTAGGGGTGCGCGGTGCGCGCGTAGCCCGCGAGGAAGGTGTCGGTGCCGAAGATGATCGTCGCGTTAGAGGAGTAGATGGCCTCCGGGATGATGCGGTAGTGCAGCGGCGAAGGATAGAAATAGACTGGAACGCCCGAGACCAGCGGCAGCACGGTTCCCGCCGTCAAACCGAAGGAGTGGAATACCGGCAGGACGTTGAACACCTTGTCGCCCTTGTGGAAATCGACCCGCGCCGCCGCCTGCGCGGCGTTGGCGAGCATGTTCGCGTGGGTGAGCACCACGCCCTTCGGCGTACCTTCGGAGCCGGACGTGAACAGGATGACGGCCCGGTCGCCGCTCCGCCTGGCTACCAGCGGCCGCCGCCTGTTCAGCCGGGCCAGCACCTTGCCCCGCAGGCCGATGGCGGCCCGGATGTCTTCGAGCCAGACGATCCGCACGCCGTCCAGCGTCAGTGCCTCGACCACGTCGCCGAGGCGCGCTCTTTCGACGAAGGCGCGGGATGTCACGACGCTCCTGATCTCGGCGGCCTTGCAAGCCGACCTGATATTGAGGAGCCCCGCCGAGAAATTCAGCATCGCCGGCACCTTGCCGGCCGACAGCAGCGCGAGCCAGGTGACGGCGACGCCGTTCGCGTTCGGCAGCAGCATGCCGACGGCTTCCTCGTCCGCCAGCGCATGGCGCAGTTCGTGGCCCAGAGCCCGTGTCGCTGTCAGCAACTCGCCGTAGGTCAGCGTGCCGGACAGCGGATCCTCGACAGCGACGCGGCCCATGCCGAAGTCGTCGGCCGCCCGCACGACCTCCTCGAACACGGTTCCCGTTTTGCCGGAGGTGGAGAACACGAGGTTGGACATGATCGTGTAGAGCTGGGCGCCTGCGGCCATGCGGCGCTTGCGCCCCGTGATGCCGGGTTCTACCTCCAGCCGCTCCGGCGGGTTGATCGTCACCCGAACCTTGGGGAACAGCCGCCGGCGCGTCTGCATCGACGAGAGATGCGAGACGAAGGTCTGCTCCAGCCCGTCGATCTTGATCGGCACCACCATCGCGCCCGTCCTGTCGGCGACCATGGCAGCGCCGTCGTAGACCTTCATCAGGCTGCCCGTCACCGTGATCCGGCCCTCCGGGAAGATGACGAGGGGATTGCCGGCCTCGACAAGCCGAATCAGCGTGCGCGTCCCCATCGGTTTCGTCGGGTCGAGCGGCACGGCGTCAACGAGAGGCAGGAACGGCTTCACCCACCATTTCTTCGCCACGCCCGCATGGATGGCGAACACCGGCCTGCGCAGCGAGCCGTTTTCCGTTATCGCCAGCGCCAGCACTGCATCCAGATACGACACGTGGTTGAGCGCGAGTATGGGCGTGGGGCCGGCCTTTTCGAGGTTCTCGATGCCGCTCACCTCAAGCCGGAAAAATGCCCGGAAGAGGATGGAGATGAAATCGCGCAGCGGTCTCGTCGGCAGGAAGCGGAACATGAGCACGCCGGCGGCGACCGACGCCAGCCCCAGGCCGAACGTCACCATCGCCAGCGAGGCGCCGACACCCTGGACGCCGGCCACGATCAGGCCGCCGGCGGTCGTGAAAAGCGCGTTCATGATATTGTTCGCCGCAACGGCCCGTGCCCGTGCCTCCGGCCGCGCCCACGCCTGGAACGCAGCGAACGCCGGCACGATCAGGAAGGCGCCCGATATCGCGGCGAGCGCCAACGTGACGACCAGATTGAGCGCGAAAGGCTGAAGAAAGAACGCCAGCCCGCCGGCGGGCGATTCCGGCGCCGGCAGCGAGGCGATGAGCCGCGACAGGTCGAGGCAGGCCAACCCGAAGCCGATGGTGCCGACGACGGCCTGCAGCAGCACGATACGGCCCGCCGAGAGCCAGGCCGCGATGGCGGAGCCGACGCCGATCGACACCGCGAAGACGGCGAAGCAGATGGCGATCGCCACCTCGTCGCCTCCGGCGGATTTCACGAAGGGCGGCACGATCGACATGACGATGGCGCCGCATAGCCAGAACCACGATACCATCAGCGAGGTGATCAGCAGCCGCCGCTCCGACACGACATCCTGCAGGATGCGCCACGACGAGGCGGCGATGTTCCGGCTCACGCGCAGGCCCGGCGCGGCCGAGCCCGTGCGCGGCATGAAACAGCTCGCCAGAAAGGCGAGGGCGGAGAAGCCCCCCAGCAGCGCACCGAAGATGTAGGGATTGTCGCCGCCGCCCGCGAACGAGATGCCGGCGAGGATCGTGCCCGTGAGGATGGCGATGAACGTTCCGCCCTCGATCCACGCATTCGCCTTCGGCAACTCGCTGCGATCCAGATAGTCGGGCAGGACGCCATACTTGATCGGCCCGAACAGCGCCGAGCCGGTGCCGAAAAGGAACAGCGCGGCCATCATCACCGGGATCGAGCCAATGCCGATGCCTACCGCCGCGAGGAAGGCCACACCGATCTCGGCGCCCTTCAGCCAGCGCGACACGGCGGCCTTGTCGTATCTGTCCGCGATCTCGCCGCCCGGCGCGGAAAACAGCAGGAAGGGCAGCATGAACACCGCGCCGGCCAGCGTCACCGCCGATGCGGCCGCGTCCGCCGCCATTGTCGCGAGGATGACGAACACCAGCGTGTTCTTCAGGAAATTGTCCGAAAAGGCGGCAAAGAACTGCGTCCAGAACAACGGTGCGAACCGCCGCGATCTCATCAGCGGCGTCGGGTCTTTCGGTGCGGGCATCATGCGCTCCCAGTCCTTCCCGGCGTCACGCGCCGCGGAAATGGATTGAACATCGTCCGGAAATCAGCATACTTATTATCGAACAATGTTCAATATTTTTTCTGAACATTGTTCATGTTTTTTGACGGGCAGGAGAATGCCGGATGGGAGTTCGCGAAGAGTCGAACGAGCGCAGGCGAGGCGACATCCTCGATGCCGCCGAACGCATCGTGAGCGAGAAGGGGATCGGGCACCTGAATATCCGCGATGTCGCCCGGGCGTCCGGCTGCTCGACCGGCACGATCTACACCCACTTCGCAGACCTCGACGCGCTCGCCCTGCACGTCAACGCCCGCACACTGTCCCGGCTCGCCGGCGCGCTGGACACCATCGAGCGGGAGGATGGGGGCAGCGGAATTGCCGGCCAGCTATGCGCCATGGCCTATGCATACATGGATTTCGCAGCCGGCCACTATCACGCCTGGTCGGCGCTTTTCGAGCACCGGATGTCCCGGCCGCTGCCCGACTGGCACCGGGAGGATCATTTCCGCCTGTTCCGCCGAATCGCGGGCAAGCTGCAGATGCTCCATCCCGGCCTGCCGGACGAGGCGGCCTTCCTGCAGGCACGCACGCTCTACGCAGCCATTCACGGCATCGTCTCCCTCGGCATCGCGGATCGCCTCGGCCGCCTTCCGGACGAGACGCTCAGGGAACAAATCCGCGCGGTCGTCCTGAAGCTCGTGTCGTGACCGGAGACGATCGTGCCCGAGCTGCACCGGGGCTCGTCATGCCGGACACGCCGCTTGCGCCGGCGACGTTTCCGTTGTGCTATCGGATCTGACAGAGCGTGCTTGCCGTGCCTCCCGGCTGCCGGACGCGGCCATGCGGACGAATCCCGAGGGGCGGTGCCGACATGAGGCTGATCGAATCGGAAGCTGACCTTTCCGAGGGGGTTGCGTGGCTCGCGCAAGCCGATCCGGTGATGGCCGCGATTTTCCAGGCAGCGGGGTTGCCGCCCCTCCGGCGCCGCGCCGGCGGTTTCGAGGGGCTTTGTTCCATCGTGATTGCCCAGCAGGTGTCTGTGGCGAGCGCCCGGGCGATCTGGAACCGCACGCTGACGGTGTTGGGAGAGCCAACCGTGGTGCGGGTGCTCGCGGCCACGGATGACGATCTGAAACGATGCGGCCTTTCCCGCCCGAAGCAGGCGACGCTGCGGGCCTGCGCCCGCGCGATCGCCGACGGGAATCTCGATCTGGCTGCCCTGGCGACCATGGCGGCGGACGACATTCGTAGCGAGTTGACTGCGATTCGCGGCATCGGCGGCTGGACCGCCGATATCTATGCCTTGACCTGTGTGGGGCATGGAGATGCCTTCGCGTCGGGCGATCTGGCGCTGAGGGAGGCCGCGCGCCAGGCCTGCGGTTTTCCCGAGCGGCCGCAGCCGCGCGAGCTGGAGGCCCATGCCGAGCGCTGGCGCCCATGGCGGGGCGTCGCGGCGCGGCTGCTCTGGTCCTATTATGCGCTCGCGAAGGGGCGGGAAGGGCTGACCGCATGAGGCAGGCTTCTCAAGCGATTCGAGAGTGAGCGGATCATATTGAACCGTCGCGCGGTCCTTCACGGTATTTCCGCGCTCGTCCTGATGCAGGCCGTCGCGGATGGACGTAGAGGTGGACGGACGTGGCTACAGACTGCTCCAGGTGCTGCCGAAGACGGAGGTGCTCGGGCGAAGATAGGGCTGGAGAATCGGTTTATTCCGAAAACAGCCTCTCCGACCCTCACTCAATGCGGGGGAGGGGGAAAAACGCGATCGGGCGGCAACGCAAGATATCATTGCCAATCAAGGGACTATGACTGACGAATGATGACGGTTTGAAAAAAGTTGGCCATTCTGCCTGTGGATAATTATTTGAGGGATTGACGTGAGTGGGGGTGTGACTTAGATAGGGGTCACACCGGCGCTGCGGGCGGTTTGAGAGATTGGTTG
>NZ_JAASQI010000011.1 GCF_011762225.1 Pseudochelatococcus lubricantis | reverse complement strand
GTACGACAAGCTCATAGCAAACTTCATGGGCTTCGTCATGCTCGCCGCAATTCATATCCAATTGCGATAAAACTTAATTCCTCACTACGACCTAGGCTACGCCAGCGAAACCGCCGGCGCCATGCCATCGCCGCTGTCATCCCCACACCTGCGGCCGCGAGCCCGCCGAACGCCATCAGTGTCGGCGGGTGCACGGTCATCTGCGCCCACCGCGGGCGGATCACATCCGCAGTGTTGAAGGTATCGGCGCTGTAGGAGCATACCTCAAGGGCGCCGGCAAGCAGCAGGTCTCGATCGACCCTCTCGCCGAGGGCGCGGGTCGCGGCATCCATGTCGGGCATGGCCCGCATGCGGACCAGAAGATCCTTGGCCGCGGCGAGATAGGCGTGCGAGCATTCGTTGAACGGGCTCTCCTCGTCGGCGACGCTGCCCGGCGCCAGCCCCCACAGGCAGAACGCATGCTGGATCCGGGCGTAGTTCAGCACGCGCCGGAACGCCTCGTCGGCCAGCGGCTTGCGTGCCGCCCGGGCGACGATAGCGCGACGATGGGCATCGATGATGGCCATCTCGCCGTGGGAGATGCCAGCGATGGCGATTCCATCGGTCGGCCCGGTGGTCCTGCGGTGCGCCAGCGCGGGCGGGGCGGCAGCGAGGAGCGGAAGCCACGCAGCCAGAAGCGCCGCAGCCAGACGGCGACACGGCCGGAGCCGCCACGCCGCCATGCGGTTTGCCGCGGCGCCGGCTCTCATCCGCCGCGACTCGCCGCGGACGTCTGCCGGCTGGACAGAAGGCCAAAGGCGACACCCAGCGTCGTCCACAGCACCACCTGCAGGCCGATGGTGGCGACGCGGAAATCCCACAGCACGGCGGGGGCGAATTCGGCCGGCACCTCGTTGATGGTCGGCATGACGAACATCGCCAGGGCCATGGCCACCACATAAACGCCGCCGCCGATGAGCGCGGCGTTCCACGTGCCGTACTGCGCCACGAGGCGGCGGCCGATGGCGAGAGCAGCGAGAGCGGCGACGACCGACAGCAGGATGAGTGTGAAGTAGAGCCCGGTGCGGATGTCGATGGTGTCCGGGCTGCCCACGGCCGGCGGGTTTGCCGGATATTTGATCTGGGGAACCAGCACGAGGGAGATGAAGCCGGCAACGGCGAGGAAGGCCGCCGTGCCGCGCGGACCGATCCGTCCGAGCCTGCCCTGCGCATAGGCGAAGGCCAGCCCGAAAATGCCGCCGAGCGCGGCGCCGAACACCGCAAGCGCCGTTAACAGGCCGAGTGTGCTTTGCACCAGCCGGCTGACGACCTCCGGCTCGTCGCCGGACGCTCCGCCGGCGGCGGCGGCCGCGCTCTCCTCAATGGCGATGGCCGCGTCCACCGGCGGCTCGCCGACGAGATACGCGAAAACGAAACCAAGCACACCCGCCAGAAGACCGACGAGCATGCCCCGCACCAGCAGGGTTCTGACCATGATGTCGACTCCGGGCGTCAGTGGCAGGGGAAGCCGAGGAGGTGTCGGCCGTCGTGCACAAACTCGTGGATGAACTCGCCCTGGAACAGCGCCACCGCGCCCTGCTCCGCGCCGATGAAATAGATGGCCAGCAGCGACAGCAGGCCGGCAAAGACCGCCCAGGGCAGAATTTCGCTGACGGGAATCACCGCCGGTTTGGCGGACGGAAAATGTGTAAAATCGGTCATCGTGGCTCCTCTGGGATGGCGCGTCCCGATCGGGTTCAGATCATGCCGGAACGGGGTCTGACTTCCGGTCGCGCAATACGCGCGGCCGGTCACAGTGGCGCGACCATGCCGGATTTCCACCGACTTCCCGTTCCCAGCGATACCGGATAATGACCTTCCCTCATGCTCAAGTCAACGAAACCCGCGCCCGCCTGTTGTATATGAAACCGGGCGGTGCGCCTGCCTCGGAATGCCGGACCATGACCACACGCCTCACCCTGCTCTGCCACGCCGCCACAGCCGCGACACGCGCTGGCCGTTTCCCCATGGACGAGGAGCTGGAAACGGCAGCGGAAACCCTTGCAGCAACACTCGCCGGGCGCCTGCCGCGCGCCGATCGTGCGCTGTCCGGCCAGGAGCGGCGCACCAGGCAGACCGCGGCCGCGCTCGGGCTCGACGCCGAGGCGATTGCCGGGCTCGACGACTGCGACTTCGGGCTCTGGCGCGGCCGCAGCATCGCCGGGATCGCGGCCGAGACGCCGGCGGCGGTGGCCGCCTGGCTCGGCGATCCGGACGACGCCCCCCACGGCGGCGAATCGGTCTCGGCCCTGATCCGCCGTGTCGGCGCATGGCTGGATGCGGCCTGCACGGGGGGGAGTGTCATCGCCGTCACCCATCCGGCAGTGGCCCGCGCGGCGGCGCTGCATGCACTCGGCGCGCCGGCCGCCTGCTTCTGGCGGCTCGACGCCGGGCCGCTGTCGGTCGCCGACCTGCGGCACGACGGCCGCCGATGGGCGCTGCGGGCGTTACCGCTCGCGCTTCTCTGAAGCGAAGCGATAGACCGTTGCTACGTTTCAGCGAAACGTAGCAACGGTCGAGAGGCTGACCGACGTTTGAAAAGCACGCGCCGCGATGCCGGGGAAAGCCGCTGCATTCAACAGCGTTTTAACGCTCGTCCGGCGACGTTTCTCGGGTAGAAGGTCCCTCGGGGAGCGCCCGCCATGCTATTGTGCGGACGATTCCATATGGTTCAGGAATATCTCATGTCACTCAGCCCGCAAGACCGCCTCGTCGTTGAAATGCAAGTTCAAAACGAGGGGCCGAACCTCATCGTCGCCTACCTGCTGTGGTTCTTCCTCGGCTTGCTATCCGCGCACAGGTTTTACCTCGGCCGCCCAAAAACCGCGATCCTGCAGATCGTCCTGAATATTTGCATCATCGGGTTGTTGTGGACGCTCTTCGACGTTTTTCTGATAAGCGGCATGGCAAGGGAGAAGCGGGAGCAGTTGCGCCAGAAATACACCCGGCAGGCTGCGGCGCATGGCGGGAGCCTGACCGCATCGCAGTAGATCGGACGTCAGGCCGGCGTGGAGGGGATCGTGACAGCATTCCAGGGGCAACCGATCATGAATGTGAGGCAAACGGGCGGCGACATGGAGCCGGGGTCGCAAACCGATGCCGCGCTCCGGCTTTCGGACGGCCAGATGCTCGCCATTGTCCGTGCCTACGCGCTCGCCTTCATCCTGTTCGGCTTTGCCGTATCGGGGCCTGCCGAGATATTTGATGGTCTCATCAGGATCGTGACGGCGCGGGATACGTTGATCACCGATTATATCGGCGTGGGCGGCATGGGGGCGGCGTTCGTCAACGCGGGCCTGCTGACGCTGCTCGTGAGTTTCGTCTACCGGCTTTGTGACGCGAACATCGGCGGCGCGTCCATCGCCTGCCTGTTTCTGGTGCTCGGCTTCGCGCTCTTCGGCAAGAACCTGCTGAACGTCTGGCTCGTCGTCGCGGGAGTTTATCTTTATGCGAGGTTCAGGAAAGAACCTTTCTCGAAGCATATCAACACCGCGTTCTTCGGCGCGGCGTTGGCCCCCGTCTTTTCCGAGATCGTTTTCAGCTCGTCCCTTTCGCTGACAGCAAGTATTCCGCTCGGCATCGCAACCTCCCTGCTGATGGGCTTCGTCCTGCCGGCCGTTGCAGCGCAGCTTTTCAATGCTCATATGGGCTTTTCGCTCTATAATGTCGGCTTTGTGGCGGGCGTCATCGGCACGGTGGTCGTGGCAGTGTACAAGTCATACGGCTTCGTCCCCGAGCCGGTCATGATCTGGACAACGGGCAACAACCGCATCCTGGGCGCTTTCCTCGCGCTCGTCTTCGCCTCGATGATCGCCTTCGGATACTTTGTCGACAGGCAATCCTTCGGGAAGCTCGGCGCCCTGCTCAGGCTTTCCGGCCAGTCGCCGACCGATTTCATCGCCCGCGTCGGCATCGGGCCGACGTTCGTCAACATGGGCATGACCGGCCTGATGTCCGCGGCGTATATCGTGCTCGTCGGCGGCGCTCTGAACGGCCCGACCATCGCGGCGATTTTCTGTATCGTCGGCTTTTCCGCCTTCGGAAAGCACTGCCTGAACATCTGGCCGATCATGGCCGGCGTTTTCCTGGCGTCGATCGCCAAGCCGTGGAGCGCGAACGACCCGTCGATCCTGCTCGCGGCATTGTTCGGCACCACGCTCGCGCCGATTGCCGGCCGGTATGGCTGGCGCTGGGGTATCGTCGCGGGTTTCCTTCACTCGTCGACGGCGCTGACGGTGGGCGTCCTTCACGGCGGGCTGAACCTCTACAACAACGGTTTCGCCGCGGGCATCGTCGCTGCGGTACTGGTGCCGGTCATCACGGCCCTCCGCTCGCGCGATCCGGCCGAAAGCGCGGGCGCCGATCGCCAACCGCCCTGACACGCCCCCTCCGTTGCTGTTACAGACGCTTGCCTTCTCTCGCACAGTTCTCTCGCACAGCGTTTGCAACGACAATAATAGAAATATACACCCATAATTTATTATATTAAGAAAGTTTATATTTTTAAATAATTTTTATGTATTGATAAAAATTTTTCCATAAATAAATTACCATTTCTAATTAACATCTGTATGATAAGCATCGATTGCGGGTAAGAAGAAAAATCTTTATTTCCCCGCAGAAGAATGAGCCAGCCATCCGGCCGGGACTGCGCCGGGGCTGGAGCCGGGAGCGGGTATATGACTGATCTGATCGAACAGCTTGCCGCCATCGTCGGCGCGCAGCAGGTTCTCACCGGGGCGGATGTGGCGCGTTGGTCCACCGACTGGACCGGCAAGTACAAGGGTGAGCCGCTTGTCGTGGTGCGCCCGGGCAGCCGTGAGGAGGTGGCGGCGGTGCTGCGGGTTGCCAGCGCGCGCAACCTGCCGGTGGTGCCGGTTTCGGGAAACACGGGCACCGTCGGCGGCGCCATGGGCAAGGGCGCCATCGTTCTCACCTTGGAGCGCATGAACCGCATCCGCGAGATTCGCGCCGGGGCCCGCGTGGCGGTGGTCGAAGCCGGCGTCGTCATCGACGCGCTGAACGCGGCGGCCGAAGAGCACGGGCTGATGTTTCCGCTGTCTTTCGGCGCCAGCGGCTCGGCCATGATAGGCGGGGTTCTCTCCACCAACGCGGGCGGCGCGAATGTCGTGCGCTACGGCAATACGCGCGATCTGTGCCTGGGGATCGAGGTCGTGCTGGCGGACGGCCGCATCATGGATCTGATGCAGGCGCTGCACAAGAACAACTCGGGCTTCGACCTGCGCCATCTGATGATTGGCGCCGAAGGGCAACTGGGCATCATCACCGCTGCCGTGGTAAAGCTCTACCCCTGCCCGGTCGACCATGTTACGGCCATGGTCGCGATGCCTTCGCTGGACCGCGCGCCCGACCTCCTGAACGCGATCCAGAGCGCGTCGGCGGGGGCGGTCGTGGCCTTCGAGTTCATGCCGCGCGCCTTCATCGAAGGGCATTTCGCCGTACGTCCGGACGCGCGCGAGCCGTTCGACGCGCCGCATCCGGTGAACTTGCTGATAGAGCTGGCCGCAACGAAAACCGGCGTTCTGGGCGAGGCGCTGGAAGAGGTTCTGGCCGGCTGGCTGGAGGCCGGAGACGTGACCGATGCCGTCATCGCCCGGAACGAGACGCAACGCCGGGAGATGTGGGCGCGGCGCGAGGCAGCGGCAGAGATCGCCTACCGCAGGCGTCCCGTGGTGGATACCGATATCGCGGTGCCCCTCGATCGGGTTTCGCACTACCTGCGCGAGATCGAACCGCGCCTGCGCGCCATAGATCCGGATTGCGAGGTCCTGTCGGTGGCGCATCTGGGCGACGGCAATATCCATTACACCTGCTATCCCTCCCGGGAGCAGGAGGAGCTTGTCGCCGCCCTGCGGACCGAGATCGACGATCTGGCGCTGGAGATGAACGGCACCTTCTCGGCCGAGCATGGCGTGGGCCTGTCGAAACTGGCGCCGATGGCGCGCTACAAGGATCCGGTGGCGCTCGACGTGATGCGTGCCATCAAGGCAGCGCTAGACCCGAAGGGCATCCTCAATCCCGGCAAAACCTTGCCCGGCAGCGAAACGGAGGCGGCGGGACAAGCCCCCCTCACCAGCCGACTCCGCGAGGTTTTGTGAGGGGTTCTAGAATCTGTCCTGTTTACGTTGAAACAGGACAGATTCTCGATTCCTTATTTTGAGCGAATTCTGATCGATCAGATGATTCCATCTGATCGGAACGCGCTCTAGAGGCCGCGCCAGCCGGGGCCGCTCCGGGTCACGCCCGCTGCGGCCCGCGCGGGCCGTAGTCGAACTCCGCCGTGGCGGGACCGAACTTCTTCAGATTGTCCGGCGCGTCGAACGGATCGAGATGCAGCTCGATGAACGACAGTTTCCCGCTGGCGGCCGCCTGCTGCAGGACCGTCTCAAGCTCCTGCTCCGTGCCGGCCTGCGCGACGAAGAAATCGCCCTCCGGTGCGAAAACCCCGGGCAGTTCGGTGTAGCGCCAGTTCGCGACGTCGTTGTAGGCGTCCTTCATGCCCAATATGAAGCGTTCGATCGTATAGCCCCGGTTGTTGAGCAGGAAGATGATCGGCTTCAGCCGCAGACGCAGAATGGTGGAGAGTTCCTGGACCGTGAGCTGGAACGAGCCGTCGCCGATGAACAGCAGGTGGCGCCGTTTTTCGTCCGCCAGCGCCGTCCCGAGCACGGCCGGCAGCGTGTAGCCGATCGATCCCCAGATGTTGGCGGTGATGTAGGTCGTGCCGGCCGGCAGGACCTGCGGGGTGAGGCCGATGTTCGACGTGCCGCTTTCGGCGATGACGACGTCGCCCGGCGCGATGAAACGGGCGATGCGCGGCCACAGGCGCGCCTGCGTCAGCGCGGCGGAGGGCTCCACGATCCAGCCGTCCTGCGGCCGGGGCGGAGCGGCTTCCGCTTCCACGCGCCCTACCCTTTCCGTAAACGCTTCGACCAGGTCCCGCGCGACAACGCCTTCGTAGAACTCGCCGCCGATCGCCGTCCTGCGCCCGCCCAGTTGGACAGTGTGCGCCGACGGCAGGGACTGGCTGAAATGGCCGGAGTTCGCTTCCGTGAAGCGCGGCGCGGTCGCGATCAGGAAATCGGACGTCTCGACGGCCTCCTTCGCGCGCGGCGGCGAGCTGCGGCCAATATAATGCCCGAGCCATAGCGGATCGGTTTCATCCAGCACGCCCTTGGCGGTCGTCATGCTGGCATAGGGAATCTGCGCCTTCGCCACAAGCTGGCGCAACGGCCCGGCGAGGCCGAAGCGGTCGGCGTCCATGTCGATCAGTAGCGCGGGGCGCCGGGCTTCCGACCACAGTTCCAGCAGGTGCGCCAGCGCGGCCTCCAGACGCTCGGGATCGCTGTGCGAAGGAATAACCAGCGGTTCATCCGGCGCATCGATCGTCAGATACGAAACGTCCGAGGGAAGCTGGATGTAGACGGGCCGTTTCTCCTGCTGGCAGGCGATCAGGACGCGGTCCGTCTCCGTCACCGCGTTCAGCGGGGTGAGCCGCGTCTGCGCCACGGTGAACTGGCGGTAGCAGTTGAGCATGTCGTCGTAGTTGCCCTCGGCCAGCGTGTGGTGCAGCAGCCATCCCTGCTCCATTGCATGGAGGGGCGGCGCGCCCGTGATGCAAACCATCGGTACGTGCTCGGCGGCCGCGCCGGCGACGCCGCAGATCGCGCTGAGTTCGCCCACGCCGTACGTCGTCAGGATCGCCGCCGCGCCGTTCAGCCGCGCATAGCCATCGGCGGCATAGGCGGCGTTCAGCTCGTTGCACGTGCCGATGAACTCCAGGCCATCCGCCTCCTTTATCTGTTCGAGGAACTGAAGGTTGTAGTCGCCGGGCACGCCGAACACGTGGCGGATCCCGAGCTGCCGCAGGCGTTTCAGCAGAAACGCGCCGATGGTCGTCTTCATATGCGTCTCCGATCATGTGGCAGGGCGGGCAACCGCCGTTCGCTCAGTAACGGATGATGACCGACTTGATCTCGGTGTAGTCGTCGATGAACGCCGAGCCGAACTCGCGGCCGATGCCGGACGCCTTGATTCCGCCGAAGGGCACCGCCGGATCGAGGATCGTGTGCATGTTGACCCACACGGTGCCGGCCTCGATACGCGGGATCAACCGCAGCGCCTTCGACAGATCGTTCGTCCAGATGCTCGCGGACAGCCCGTAGGGACCGCCGTTCATCAGCGACACCAGTTCGTCCTCCTCGTCATAAGCAAGGAAGGTGCCAATCGGGCCGAAGGTCTCCTCCCGCAGCAGCGCCGCATCCGGCCGGTCGACGCGGATCACGGTCGGGGTGACGAAGAAGCCGGGCCGGTCCAGCACCTCTGCGCCGTAGACGATGCTGTCGTTCTCCTCGCGCGCCCGCGCGAAGAAGCGCGAAACCTTGTCGAGATGCGGCTTGTTCGACAGCGGGCCGAACTGGGTTTCTTCGTCGAGCGGATCGCCGATCCTGAAGCCCTTCAGACGCTCGCCCAGCTTGTCGAGGATTTCGTCGATGCGGCTGCGGTGCACGTAGAACCGCTCCCCGGCGGCACAAATCTGGCCCTGATGCACGAAGCCGGCCTCTAAGATGCCGTCCACGGCCTTGTCCGCATCGATATCGGGAAGGACGCCCACGGCGTTCTTGCCGCCGAGTTCAAGGGTGGCGCGCGTGAGGCCGGCGTCGAAGGCCGCCTTGCCCACGGCGATGCCCGTCGGCACGGAGCCGGTAAAGCTGACCTTGGCGATGCCCGGATGGGCGATCAGCGCGGCGCCGATCTTGCCGGAGCCCGTCACGACATTGAGTGCGCCGGGGGGCAGCCCCGCCTCCGCGGCAAGCTCCGCGATGCGCAGGATGGTGAGCGGCGTGAACTCGCTCGGCTTGACGACCGAGGTGCAGCCGGTGACCAGCGCCGAGGCGAACTTCCACACCGCGATCATGATGGAGAAGTTCCACGGCACGATGCCGGCCACAACGCCCACCGGCTCGCGGCGGGTGAAAGCCGTGTACTGCTCGCCCCGGAACGAAGGCAGCGAGGGCGACAGGGTTTCGCCCGCGATCTTGGTCGCCCAGCCGGCGTAGTAGCGCAGAAATGCCGCCGCCTGATCGACCTCGAAGGCGCGCGAGAGCTGGATGATCTTGCCCGACTGGCTCGTCTCTATCTGCGCCAGTTCCTCGCGGTGGGCGATGAGCAGGTCTGCCAGCCGGATCAGAATGAGGCCCCGCTCCGCTGGGCTGGTGCGCGCCCAGCTGCCGCGAAACGCCTGCCCCGCCGACGCCACCGCGGCGTCCACTTCGGCATCCGTCGCCTCGGCGATGCTGGCGATCTCCTGCCCGTTCGCGGGATTGACCACCGGCACGCGGCCGGCGCCAGAGCCCGGAACGGCCACGCCATCGATGAAGTGGCCGTGCTCGCGCGCGAGAAAGGCCCGGACCTCGGGAAGCAAAGTGACAATGCTCATGGCGTTTCCTTTCCAGCCGCAGCGCGGCCCCTCTCTGTCTTCGATATTGTTTTCCTTGCCGATGGCGGTTGGGCGCCGCGAGCCTGCGGCCTTCAGTAAACCGCCCCCGTTGCGCCGGTGTCTCCCTTTCCGCCGGCGAATTCCTCCCGCAGGCGGCGCGTCGCGGTGGCGAAGAGGCCGACGTCGGAGCCGATGGCGACGAAGGTTGCACCGAGTTCTATGTATCGCCGGGCGAGTTCGCGGTCGGCGCTGAGGATGCCGGCGGCCTTGCCCGCCTCCACGATCCGCTTCAGCCCGTCCTCGATCGCCGCCTGCACCTCCACCGCGCCCGGCCGGCCGAGGAAGCCCATGTCGGCGGCGAGGTCCGCAGGGCCGATGAAGATGCCGTCGACGCCCTCGACCGCCGCGATTGCCTCGATGGCCGCGAGGCCCGCACGGCTTTCCACTTGCAGAAGCAGGCTGATTTCGCCGTTCGCCGTCTGCACGTAGTCCGGGATGCGGTTGAAGGCGGAAGCACGCGCCAGCGCCGCGCCCACGCCGCGGATGCCCTCCGGCGGGTAGCGCGTGGCACGCACCAGCGCCCGCGCCTGTTCGGCGCTCTCCACCATGGGCACGAGCAGGGTCTGCGCGCCGATGTCGAGCACCTGCTTGATGATCCACGCCTCGCCGATCGGCACCCGCACCACCGGATAGCTCGGCGAGGCGGCGATCGCCTGCAGCTGCGCCAGCATGAGCGGAAGATCGCTCGGCCCGTGTTCGCCGTCGACGAGCAGCCAGTCGTAGCCGGCTCCCGCCGCGATCTCCGCCGCATAGGGGCTCGCCAGCGCGAGCCACAGGCCAATCTGCGTGCGCCCTTCGGCGATGGCGTTCCTGAACGTATTCACGGGGGCTGGCATTGTACCTCCATCCTATTCGAAAAAGATGCTGACGGTGCCAGATGGCCCGAAATCGGCCACGATGGTGTCGCCGTGCCCTGCTTCCACGGGGCGGATGAAGGAGCCGGCGAGCACGATCTGCCCGGCCTCGATGCGGGCGCCGTATTGCGCCAGCCGGTTGGCGAGCCATGCGACGCCGCGCGCCGGTTGGTTCAGCACGCCGGCGCCGAGCCCCGTTTCCTCCACCTTGCCGTTGCGCGACACGATGGCGCCGATCCAGCGCAGATCGGCATCATCCGGCCGCACGGCCCGCCCGCCGGTGACGATGCCCGCATTGGCGGCGTTGTCGGCGATGGTGTCGACGATGGTGCGGGCCTTCTTCGTCTCAGGGTCGGCCCGCTCGATGCGCGTATCAAGGATTTCGAGCGACGGCGTCACGTAGTCGGTGGCGTTGAGCACGTCGAAGACGGTAATGCCAGGCCCCTCCAGCGGCGCCTTCATCACGAAGGCGAGTTCCGCCTCGACGCGCGGCTGGATGAAACGGGTCGCCGGCACCGTCGCCCCGTCCTCGAAGACCATGTCGTCGAACAGCACGCCGGAGTCCGGAATGTCGATGTTCAGCGCCTGCTGCATCGCCCGCGACGTCAGCCCGATCTTCCAGCCGATCACCTTGCGCCCGCCGGCGATCTTCCTGGTCACCCATGCGCCCTGGATCGCGTAGGCGTCGTCCATCGTCATGCCGGAGTGCTTCAGCGACAGCAGCCCTGTCTGGACGCGGGTGCGTTCGGCCGTATCGAGGCTCTCGACGGCAGCGGCAATTTCATCCTGCGACAGCATGCTTCAGCCCTCGTCCGCCACGGTGTTGCGCAACACGCCGATGCCATCGGCCTCGACCTCCACCACGTCGCCGGGCTTCAGCCATACCGGCGGATCGAAGCGTGCCCCCGCCCCGGTCGGCGTGCCGGTAAGGATGACGTCGCCCGGCACCAGCGTCGTGAAGGTCGAAATATAGTTGATGATCCTGCGGAAGGAAAAGATCATCCGGCTGGTGCGATCGCTCTGGCGCACCTCGCCATTGACGCGCGTCTGCAGCGCGATGTCGGCGAGCTGGCCTTCGTCGGTATAGGGCACGAGCCAGGGGCCGATGGCGCCGGAGCGGTCGAAGTTCTTGCCCTGCGTCACGTTGAACTTGGCGTGGCGCACCCAGTCGCGGATAGTGCCCTCATTGGCGAGCGACAACGCCGCGACATGGTCGAGCGCGTCCTTTTCCGCGATGCGGCGACCGCCCTTGCCGACGACGATGGCGATCTCGCCCTCGTAGTCGAGCTGCGGACTTTCCGGCGGGCGGATCAGCGGCTGGCCGTGGCCGGTGAAGGAGCGCGGGAAACGCACGAAGAGCGAGGGATTGGCGGGCGCGGCCTGCCCGTCCTTGTATTCCTCGTTGCGATCCGGAAAGTTCACGCCGACGCAAATGATCTTTTCGGGCGCGGGGACCGGAATTTCGTAGGCGATCGCCTCCACCGGGAAATCCGCCGGAAGTCCCGCCGCCGTATCCAGCAGACGACCGAAGGCATTGTCCGCCACCACCTCCCGCAGCGTCGGCCACTCGCCGGCGAACCGTCGCGACAGATGGATGACGCCGGCCTCCGTGATCAGGCCGTAGCCCGGCCGGCCCTCGACAGAGAAACTCGCGAACCTGGAGACGGGCAATCCGGGGGCGCTCATGGTTCGAATCCTTTCATCGCCGCTGCGTGCGGCCGCGCAAGAAAATGTATGGATCGCTCACGGTCATCTTGCGCTCCGGCTCATGGCGCGATGATCGGCTGCGCCTTCAGGAGCGGCTCGTCCGTCTTTGTGCCGGCGAACACGCTGCCGTGTTCGAACCAGGAACGCGGAGCGGGCGCGCCCCACAACGTCTGGCGCTGCGGGTCCTTGAGGTCCCATTTGATGGGCTCAAGGTCGGGATCGACGGTCTGGTAATCGGAGCAGTAGATCTCGATACGGTGGCCGTCGGGATCGAGAACATACAGGAAGAAGGCATTGGAAATACCGTGCCGCCCCGGTCCGCGCTCGATGTTCTTGAGGTAGCCCGTGGTCGACATCAGGTCGAGCAGGTCGATGATGTTGAGCGGGGTCGGCACCCAGAAGGCCGTATGGTGCAGCCGCGGCCCGACGCCATTCGTGAACGCAATGTCGTGCACGCCACCCTTGCGGTGCAGCCACGCCGCCCAGAGCTTCTTGCTCTCGTCGTCCTCGGTATATTCGGTGACGCGGAAGCCGATGGAATTGTAGAAGGCGACCGAGGCGTCGACATCAGGCGTGAAGCAGTTGAAATGGTCGATGCGCAGCGGCTTGACGCCATGATAGAGCTTGTACTGCTGATGGATCGGCGGCAGCCTGTCCATCCTGAAGTAGAATTCGAGCGGCGTGCCGAAGTTGTCATGGACGCGCAACGTGCGCCCCTGATACGGCCGATCGACCCATTCGACGGGGTTTCCCCGGGTCTCGAACCAGACGGCCGCCTTGTCGAGGTCTTCCTCCGAATAGACCTTCAGGCTCAGGGCGTTGACGGCGGCGGCCGGCCCTTTTTTCAGAATCACGCAGTGATGGCCACGCTCTTCGAGCCCGCGCAGATAGATCGTCCCGCTGTCCTCATCCGTCACCTGCAGGCCGAGCGTGTCGACATAGAAGGCACGGCTTGCGGCAAGATCCGTGGCGACGAATTCGACGTGGCTCAGCCGGACGATATTGAAAGGCGGATAGAGATTGGGCTGGGGTATCGGCATGGTTTCCTCCTCGTGGTTTCAGGTCTTTGATCGACCTTTTTCGGATTATCGTCGTTCCGGGCAGGCGGATACGGCGCGCGACCGTCCCGCCGGGTTCCGCTTCAACCGCCGAGCTTCGGGATCGCATGCGCCGTCGTGGCGAAAGCGATGTTCTTGGTTTCCATGTAGAAATCGAACGACCAGTCGCCGCCGTCGCGGCCGATGCCGGAGTTCTTGACGCCGCCGAAGGGCGTGGGCAGATGGCGGACATTCTCCGAGTTCACCCAGATCATGCCCGCATCGAGATGATCGGTGAAGCGGAAGGCGCGGGTGAGGTCCGACGTCCACAGATAGCCCGCGAGGCCGTATTGCACGTCGTTGGCGAGCGCCAGCGCTTCGGCCTCGTCCCTGAACGGGATGGCGGTGAGCACGGGCCCGAAAATCTCCTCCTGCGCGATGCGCATGGTATTGGTCGCACCGGTGAATAGCGTCGGCGCCACATAGCAGCCGTCTCCGGGCCCAGCGACCTTGCCGCCGCCTGCCGCAACCGTCGCACCCTCGCCCCGGCCGATGCCGATGTATTCCAGCACCTTCTTCTCGTGCACCGGGTGGATCAGCGGGCCGACAACGGTTTCCGGATCGAGCGGATGGCCGACCCTGATCCGCTTCGCCCTCTCGGCGACGAGGGCCGTGAACCGGTCGTAGACGCCTTCCTCGACAAGCAGGCGCGATGAAGAGGTGCAGCGCTCGCCGTTCAGCGAATAGATCATGAAGACGGCCGCGTCCGCCGCGCGCTCCAGATCGGCATCGGCGAACACGATGACCGGGTTCTTGCCGCCGAGTTCGAAATGCACGCGCTTCAGCGTATCGGCACCCTGCTTCAGGATGAGCGAGCCGGTGCGGCTTTCGCCGACAAAGCCGATGGCCTTGATGTCCGGATGCTCCGTCAGGCTCTTGCCCGCATCCTCGCCGAGGCCGTTGACGAGGTTCCACACGCCCTTCGGCAGGCCGGCGCTTTCGGCGATCTCCACCAGCAGGCGCGCCGTCAGCGGCGAGAACTCGGCCGGCTTGTGCACCACCGTGCAGCCCGCGGCGAGCGCCGGCGCGATCTTCCACGTCGACAGCATGAAAGGCGTGTTCCACGGGGTGATGATGCCGACAGGCCCAATGGGCTTGCGCGTCGTGATGTTGACCTGCCCGTCGGTGAGCAGCGTCTTGCCGTCACGCGCCTCGGGCGCGCGGTCGGCGAAGAAACGGAAGTTCTCCGCCCCGCGCAGCGCCGCCTTCGACATGAAGCGGATGGACTGCCCGGTGTCGACGGATTCGACGAAGGCGATCTCCTCCGCCCGTGCCTCAATGGCATCGGCGATCCTGTGCAGCAATGCCTTGCGCTTTTCGCCGGAGAGTGCGGCCCAGGCGGGAAACGCCGCCTTCGCCGCCTTCGCCGCCCGGTCGACATCCGCCGCCTTGCCGTGCGCCACCCGCGCCAGCGGCTTCAGGTCGATGGGCGAGATGCTCTCGAAAGTCGCGCCGTCGAGCGCGGGCACGGCCTCGCCACCGATCTGGTTCAGCACGCCCTGTTCGCGGAAGCGCGCGAGATAGTTCTCGGCCCTGGTGAGATTTTCCTCAAGCTTTGACATGTTTTCCTCTCCATTCCATGGGCCGCCGCGGCGCGTAGCGAATATCAGCCGGCTTCCCGCACGGATGCGGGCGCGCTCTTGCGCAGGCGCGGATGAATCGCGTTCTTCTTCCAGTTCAGCGCCGGGTCGATCTCGCGGATTTCGAAAGACAGCGCGAAATGCGGCGTCTCGAACAGCGGCTGCAGCTCCTCGACGACCGCCGCGAAAATCGCCTCTCCCGCACGCTGGCGATCCTTGAGACTCCGGCCCGCGCCGATGCGAAAGGACATATCGATGAACGCATTCTCCGGCAGATCGTCGGCGATGGCGTAGTGCTCGAACCGGCCGGCGCGCACGCGCACCGCCCCCACCTCGAACAGCCCGGTCGCCAGCGCCTCCCTCAGGATGCGGCGGCAGAGCTTCCCGAAATCGACCCGCCCGTCAAGGTTGGCCGAATACTCGATATTGAAATGCGGCATGGTGTCCCCGTCTGGCGCAGCTATCACTTTAACATGTTAATTAATAGTGCGCCAATAGCAAGAGCGGATCGCCGTCGCAAGACGAATCCCGTCGCCGGCCCTACCCGCCGAAGCTGCCCGTCTGCGTCGGCACGTGGACGTAGTTGCGGTCGAAGTAGAGGAGCGCGTGGCCGTCCCTGCGGGAGCGGATCTCCACCACCTCGCCGATGAAGATGTTGTGCGTGCCCACGCGCCGGGTTTCCACCAGACGGCAATCGAAGGAGACGATGGCGTCCGCAAGCGCCTGATTGCCCGATGACAGGTCGATCCATTCGGCGGCGGCGTAGCGCGCCGCCATGTCCGCCTGCTGGCCGGCGAAGAAGGCGGCCAGTTCCTTGTGCTCACCGGTGAGCACGTTCACGCAGAAACGTCCGTTGCCGAAGAACATCTCCGACTGCGCCGAGCGGCTGTTCATGCACACGAGCAGCGTCGGCGGCTCGTCGGTGACGCTGCACATGGCGGTGGCCGTGAACCCGCCGCGCCCGGCGGGTCCGTTGGTGGTGATCACGTTGACGGGGGCGCAGACCCTCGCCATCGCGTTGCGGAACTCCGTCCGCGAAACGGCGTCAACCATATCGGCCTCCTCATTCGGCGGCGAGCGCCTTGCCGGCGGGCTGGTCGAGCGGCGGCAGCCAGGTGTCGCCTGTCCAGCCGTTCTGGTCGTAGTCGGCCATGCACTGGTCCACAAGGGCTTCCATGGCCTTGAGGCGCCCGCCGCGCTCGGCGCCCTTCAGCACCTGCAGGCGCACTTCCTCCGGCGCGCCGGCGTAGTTCAGCTCATAGAGCGCGTGGCGACCGCCGAATTCGGTGCCGGTGGCATCCCAGAGCAGCTTCATGATCTTGATGCGTTCGATGTGGTCCATGTTGTCGGAGCCGCGCACATAGCGCGCCAGATAGCGGTCGATGTCCGGATTGGCGAAGTCCTTCGCCGAGGACGGCAGGTAGATGAGGCCGGACGCCACCGTGCGGCGCACGATGTCGATGACCTTCGGATACGCCTCCGACATGAAGGTGCGGTAGCACAACGCGGCTTCCAGATTGGGCAGCACCGCGCCGCCCGCCCACGGAATGGGGTTGCGCGCCATGGCGTGCGAGAACGTCCAGAACTGGTGCCTGATGGCGATGACCTCGCCGAGCATCGCCTGGTTGCCGCGGAAGGCATCGCCGCCCGTCGCCCTGAGCGCCTTGGCAAGCAGGCCGGCGAGGAAGTCGAGCTTCACTGCGAGGCGTGTGCAGCCCTGGAAGCAATAACCATGCATGAAGCCGGAGGCCGGATGGAACGACAGGATCTTCGCCGCATCCCGCAGGACAAGCACATCTTCCCACGGCACGAAGACGTTGTCGAGCACCAGAATAGCATCGTTCTCATCAAAACGCGAGGACAACGGGTAATCGAACGGATGGCCAACCGTATTCGCCGTCTGCTCGTAGGAAACACGGCAGAACATCTTGATGCCCGGCGCGTTCATCGGCACGATGAACATCACTGACAGCGACGGGTCCTCGGTGACGGTCGCCGAACTCTGCGCCAGAAAATTATAGTGTGTCAGCGCGGACGAGGTCGCCACCACCTTGGCGCCGGTCACATAGATGCCGGCGTCCGTCTCCTTCGTGATGTGGACGAAGACGTCCTTGACCGCGTCGGCGGGCTTGTGGCGGTCGATCGGCGGGTTGACGATGGCATGGTTCATGAACAGGGCGGCTTCCTGCGCCCGCTTGTGCCAGGCGAGTGCATTCTCCCTGAACGGACCGTACCAGTCGGCGTTCGCCCCCAGCGTGTTCATCAGCGCTGCCTTGTAATCGGCGGTGCGGCCCATCCAGCCATAGGACATGCGCGCCCATTCGGCGATCGCGCCCTGCTGCGCCACCAGTTCGTCCGCCGAGTGGGCGACGCGGAAATACTTGTGCGTATAGCCGCCGGAACCCGTATCGGTGGGCGAGGTCAGGACGGTTTTCGTCTTCTCGCCATGCAGCGCGTCGTAGAGACGGGCCAGCGAGCGCACCGAGTTGCGCATGGCCGGATGCGCGGTCACATCGTGCACCTGCTCACCGTTGATGTAGACCTCGCGACCGTCCCTGAGACTTGCCATGTATTCCTCGCCCGTGAACGGGCGCTTGGAATCGGCGCGGTGATCTTCTGCTCTCATCTGGTTTCCTCCAAAACGGGACCCCGAGGCATCCCCTGCGGGACTTGTCGCGTCCCCTGAAAGTTTTTTGTGAAACTATGCCTCTCCATGCGGCGCGGCTATGGACAGAATGCGGGAATCGGTTGTACTTTTTTGGGTAAATGAACATGTTAAGTGATATTCCCACCTTCTTCGTCTACGGCGAGTCCGCACGCCCGCCCGATGTCGGTTTCCTGCATGTGGAAACCGTCATGGCGCGGAAGTACGTGCATTTCGGCAAAGTCGAGCCGCACCGCCACGACAGCATGGCGCAGATCACGTTCTGGACAAAGGGCCACGGCAGCTATCTGATCGAGGACAAGGTTCTGGAGTTTTCAGCGCCCGCAGTCAGTTTCATCCCGAGCGGCATCGTGCACGGCTTCACCGTCGCGGCGGACGACACGGACGCCATCGTGATCTCCGTCGCCGACAGCGCGCTGCCACTGATTGCCGAACTCGCGCTTCTGCCGCTCAACGGCCCGGCCATGGTCAGGACGGGCGAGGCCGTCCTCTGGCGCCGGCTCGCCCGGATCATGGACCTCATCATGGAGGAATACGCGCAGGGATCGTCAGGCACGGAGAACGTCATCCTGCCGCAGGTCGCCGTCGCGCTCGCGCAGATCGCGCGCCTTGCCGCTGCGTCGCCGGCGCTCGCGCTGTCGCCGCAGAAGCTGCTGGCGATCCAGTTGCGCCAGCAGGTCGACCTGCACTTTCGGGACAACTGGCCAGTCGGCCGCTACGTGGAACAGCTTCGCACAACCCCGCACCTTCTCGCGAAGGCGTGCGAGGCCTCCTTCGGCATGCAGATCAAGGAACTGATCGTCGAGCGGCGGTTGCTCGAAGCCAAGCGGCTGCTGCTCTTCACCATCCGCTCCGTGGAGGACATCGCATTCGAACTGGGCATGAAGGACGCCGCCTATTTTTCGCGCTTCTTCCGCGCCCGCACCGGCGCGCCGCCGGGAAGATGGCGGCAGAGGCAGGATGCCGCCCTGGGCGGAGCGCTCGACAGACCGGTCGCCGGCATTATCGATCCGTCCGGCCGGACGGGCTGATCCGCGGCCGCCCCGGCGCAGGCTTGCCCGAGCGGGCGCTGCCGCCGCCAGCCTCATCCGGCGCCTTGCGCGGCCGGCCCCGCCGTTTGCCCGCCCCGGGCGCGACTGCAGTGTCGTCCTCGACGGACGTGCCGATCGCCGCGCCGTCCAGACAGTCGACAAGTTCCCTCAGGAGAGCATGCAGGAGCGTCAGCCGCTCCGCGCCGAAGCGTCCAGTAATCTCACCGTATATTTCCTCGGAGTCGACGCCCGCCCGCTCGATCAGCTCCAGGCCCTGCGGCGAGATGGAGACGAGCCCCCGGCGCATGTCGGTATCGGAAGCGCGCCGCAGAATCAGCCCCCGTTCGTCCAGATCCTTCAGGATGCGGGAAAGCGAGGGCGGCAGAAGAAACGTGACTTCCGCGAGCTGCGATATCTCGATACTCTCCACGGCGGTGAGCGCGCGCAGCACACGCCACTGCTGCTCCGTGATGCCGAAACGCCGCAAGCTGGCCCGGAAATGCCGCATGACGGCTTCCCGCGCCTTCAGCAGCGACATGGGAAGCGACTTCGAGAAATCGCGCAGGCGCACACGGGTCGCCGATGCGCCGGGCTCGGCGGCGGTCTCCGGGGCTTCGGCGGACATCGGGTCGGTCATTGGGTCTCCTGCTGCACTGGCCAGATTGCTGAACATATTATGTACTCCGGAAAAATACCCCGCAGAAGGGCACGAAGTCACCTGTCCCGCCGAAAAATGCCGTTGCCAGAATATAATTAACTTGTTAAATTTGTTTCTGCGCCTCGTGAAGAAAGAGGGCATGGCCGCAAGAGCCGCTGCATAATCCTGGAGGGAGGATACCTTGAAAACCATTGTCGGAATCGTGTGCGCCGTGCTGCTCGGAACGAGCGCGGCAAAGGCCGAGATCGTCATCGGCGCCGTTCTTTCGCTCACCGGCCCGGCCGCGTCGCTCGGCATCCCGGCAAAGAGCACCATCGACCTCCTGCCCAGGCAGATTGGCGACGAGACCGTGCGCTATGTGGTGCTGGACGACGCCAGCGACCCCAGCGCCGCCGTGCGCGCCGCCCGCAAGCTGGTGGACGAGCACAAGGTCGATGCCATCATCGGCCCCAGCGTCACGCCCACCTCGCTCGCCCTGCTGGAAGTGCTCGGCCCGTCGAAGACGCCCGGCATCAGCCTCGCTGGTTCCGGCATCATCGCGAGCCCGGTGGAGGGCAACAAGCGCTGGTCGTTCAAGCTCGCCGCCGGCGAGGACATTCAGGCCGGGCGCGTGTTCGACCACCTCGCGAAGACCGGGATCAGCTCGGTGGCGTTCATCGGCTTCAACGACTCCTTCGGCGATTCCTTCATCGGCACGTTCAAGAAGGAGGCTGCCGCCCGCAACGTGCCGGTGCTCGCGGACGAACGCTACGGCAGGACGGACACCAGCGTCACCGCGCAGGTGCTGAAGATCATCTCCGCCAATCCCGGCGCGGTCATCATCGGCGCGTCCGGCACGCCAGGCGTGATGCCGGTGCTGGAACTGCGCAAGCTCGGCTACGGCGGCGCCATCTACATCAATCAGGGCATGGCCAACTCCGACGTGCTGCGCGTGGGCGGCGCGGCGCTGGAGGGGGCGTTCCTGCCCACCCCGCCCGCGCTGGTGGCCGAGCAGCTTCCCGACGCGAACCCCGTGAAGGCGGTCGCCACCGAATACGTCCAGGCTTACGAGAAGGTTCACGGCCCCAACAGCCGCTCGCTGTTCGGCGCCACCGCGCAGGATGCCTTCCTGCTCATCAGGCACGGGGCCGAACAGGCGCTCAAGAGCGCTAAGCCAGGCACGGCGGAGTTCCGGACGGCCGTGCGCGACGCCATGGAGAACGCGCGCGAACTCATCGGCACGGAGGCGGTGTTCAACCTGACGCCGACCGACCACAACGGCACGGACCGGCGCGCCAGCGTCATCGTGCGGGTCGACGGAGGCAAGTGGGTCTACGTGCCCGTCGACGACTGAAGACACGGTCCGCGCCGCCCTGCGTCCCTTTTCCCTGTCGCGCCGGAGCCTTCATGAATTCCATCATCGCATTGCTTCTTATCCAGGACGGGTTGACCATGGGTGCTGTCTATGCCCTGCTGGCGCTTGTCCTGGTCATGGTCTTCTCGGTCACGCGGGTCATTCTGGTCGCGCAGGGAGAGCTTGTCAGCTACGGCGCGCTCACCATGGCGAGCCTGCAGGCGGGACATCTGCCGGGCACCGCCCTGATCGCGGTGGCCGGCGGCGTCATCGCCGCCGCCATGGAGCTGTGGGCCTATGCGCGCGGGCCGCGCTCCCGCACACATCTTGTCGCCGCCGCGCTTTACGTGCTCGTGCCGCTCGCGGTGTTCGGCCTCGTCGCCGCGCTCGCGCCGCAGGGGTCGGGCGCGTTCGTCCGCGTGCTGCTGACGCTGCTCATCGTCGTGCCGCTCGGGCCGATCCTGTATCGTGTGGCCTTCCAGCCGCTCGCCAGCGCTCCCGTGCTGGTGCTGCTCATCGTGGCGGTGGCGCTGCATTTCGTGCTCACCGGCCTCGGGCTCATCGCCTTCGGCGCCGAGGGTGTGCGCGTGGCGCCGCTGATCGACGGAATGCTACGGTTCGGCCCCTATTTCCTGTCGGCCCAGGCGCTGTTCACCATCGCCATCACGCTCGCGCTCATCGCCGCGCTGTTCGTGTTCTTCGGCTCCACGCTGAGCGGCAAGGCGCTGCGCGCCACGGCCTTCAACGAGGTGGGCGCGCGCCTCGTCGGCATCAGCACCACTGGCTCGGGCCTGCTCGCGTTTTCGCTGGCCGCGCTCATCGGCACCGTGTCCGGCATCCTCATCGGTTCGTTCGCCACCATCTATTACGACACCGGCTTCATCATCGGCCTCAAGGGTTTCGTCGCCGCCATCCTCGGTGGGCTCGGCTCCTATCCGCTCGCGGCGTTCGGCGCCGTGCTGGTGGGGCTGCTCGAATCCGGCTCGTCCTTCTTCGCGAGCGCGTTCAAGGACGTGCTCGTCTTCGCCCTGATCATCCCCATCCTGATGTGGCGCAGCTTCTCGGCGGGACACGCGGAGGAGGAAGAGGAATGACCATCCGCACAACACTGCTCGTCGTCTTCCTGTTAGCGCTGGCGGCTGCCCCGTTCGTCCTGCCCGAGTATTACGTGACGCTGCTCAACTACATCGGCCTCGGCAGTCTCGCCACCCTCGGCATCGTGCTGCTCACCGGCATCGGCGGCCTCACCTCCTTCGGCCAGGCCGCCTTCGTCGGCATCGGCGCCTACGCAACCGCCTATGCGACGACGGCCTGGGGCTTCTCGCCGTGGTTCGCGCTGCCGCTCGGCCTGTTCGCGGCCGCGGCCTGCGCCCTCGCCATCGGCGCGGTGACGCTGCGCCTGTCCGGCCATTACCTGCCGCTCAGCACCATCGCCTGGAGCCTCAGCCTCTACTATCTCGTGGGCAACCTGCCGGTGCTGGGCGCGCACGACGGCATCACCGGCCTGCCGGCGGTGAGCCTGTTCGGCGTCGTGCTCGACGACGCCCGCAGCTTCTCGTTCCTCATCTGGATCTTCGTGCTGCTGGGGCTTCTGTCGGTGCACAACCTGCTCGGCTCGCGCGCCGGGCGGGCCATCCGCTGCCTACGCGGACGCAGCACAATGGCGGAGGCCTTCGGCGTAGACACCACTCGCCTCAAGGTCGCGATCTTCGTCCACGCGGCCTTGCTCGCCGCGGCTTCCGGCTGGCTCTATGCCCATCTGGTGCGCTTCGTGAACCCCACGCCCTTCGGCCTCAACGTCGGCATCGAATATCTGTTCATGGCCGTTGTGGGGGGTGTCGGCCAGCTCGCGGGCGCGGTGGTTGGCGCGGGCGTCATGGTGGTGCTGCGCGATGTGCTGCAGGACGTCGCAGCCCGCGTCCTCGGCGTGAGCGGCGCGATCGAGATCGTCGCCTACGGCGTGCTCATCATCGTTCTGCTGCAGAACGCCCGCGCCGGCATCGTGCCCTTCGTGACGCGGCGGCTGCCGGCGCCGGAGCCGCTGAAGGTGCCGGACGACGCGCCCTCTCTGCCGATGCGCGATCGGCCGGCACGCGGGGAAACGGTACTCGTCGCCGACAAGGTCGTGCGGCGCTTCGGCGGCCTCGTGGCGGTGAACGAGGTATCGTTCACGCTGAAGGCGGGCGAGATTCTCGGCGTCATCGGCCCCAACGGCGCAGGCAAGAGCACGCTGTTCAACCTGCTGAGCGGCGTCCTGCCGCTGACGGGCGGCGCGATCAGCGTCCTCGGACGGGCGGCGAACGGGCTCACCTCCCGCGCCATTGCCCGCCTCGGCCTCGCCCGCACCTTCCAGCACGTGCAGCTGCGCGGCGACATGTCTGTGCTGGAGAACGTGGCGCTGGGCGCCCACATGCGCAGCCGCAAGGGCATCCTCTCCGCCATTCTCCGGCTGGACAGGAAGGAGGAAGGCGCGCTGCTGGCGGAGGCGCTGCGCCAGCTCGAACGTGTCGGCCTCGCCGACAGCCGGAACGTGCCGGCGGGCAGCCTCGCGCTCGGCCAGCAGCGCATCGTGGAAATCGCCCGCGCGCTTGCCTCCGACCCTGTCGTGCTGCTGCTGGATGAGCCCGCTGCCGGCCTGCGCTATCACGAGAAGCAGGCGCTCGCCGCCCTGCTGGACAGCCTGCGCGCCGAAGGCATGAGCATCCTCATCGTCGAGCACGACATGGATTTCGTGATGAACCTGGTGGACCGCCTCGTGGTCATGGAGTTCGGCCGTCCCATCGCCAGCGGCGTCCCGGGCGCCGTGCAGAACGACCCCGCCGTGCTCGAAGCATATCTCGGAGGGGCGGTATGACCCTGCTGCTGAAGGTGGAAAACCTCACCGTCGCCTATGGCAAGGTGGAGGCCATTTCGGGCGTCGGCCTCGCCATTCCGGAAGGGCGCATCGTCACCGTCATCGGGCCGAACGGCGCTGGCAAGTCCACGCTGCTCAACGCCGTCATGGGCCTCCTGCCGAGCCGCGGCCGGATCGTCTATGCCGGGCAGGAGGTGATGCAGGCGAAGGTGGAGGCGCGCGTCGGCGCGGGCCTCTGCCTCGTGCCGGAGAAGCGCGAGCTGTTCGCGCAGATGAGCGTGGCGGACAATCTGCTGCTCGGCGGCTACAGCCGCCGCCATGTGCGCGACGACAGCCGCGCCCGCGACCTCGACGCCATGTACACGCTCTTTCCACGCCTTCGGGAGCGTCACGCCCAGCAGGCGCGCACGCTGTCGGGCGGCGAGCGGCAGATGCTGGCCCTCGCCCGCGCGCTGATGGCGCGGCCGAAGCTGCTGATGCTGGACGAGCCGAGCCTCGGCCTCGCCCCGCGCATCGTCCGCGAGGTGCTGGAGGCCGTCGCATCCCTGCGGGACAGGGGCATGTCAGTGCTGCTGGTGGAGCAGAACGCGCGCGCCGCACTGTCGGTGGCCGATTATGCCTATGTGCTGGAAACCGGCACTGTCGCGCTGGAAGGGCCGGCGCGGGAAGTGGCTGCCAACCCCCGCGTGACGGAGACGTACATCGGCGTCGGCCACGGAGCCGGCGCGCAGCGGGAGGCGTCAACGCCGCTCGCTGCCTCGTGATGGACAGGCCCTGCCAGGCCGCCCGGACCTGGATGAAGCGCGACGATACCCCGACCTACCGAAGCACGATGTAGGCGTCGGGATCGAGCGTGAACGCCCGGATGGCGGCCCGTTCGCCGGTCGCTTCCAGCAGGATGCCGCGCAGTTTTTCACAGGCCGAGATGATCAGGTCGCGCGTGCGCTCAGGCTTGGGCAGCAGGCGGATTTCCACCGCGATCCGTGCCTGGTCCGCCAGCCCACGGACCTCGATGACCGCAAGCTGGCAAAAGGAGGCGTCGACATTGAATTCGCGGCACAGCAGGTCGCGAACAGACGGAAGCGTCTCCGCAAGCCTTTCCTTCCGTTCGGTTTCGATTGTCTGATCGACATGGATCGTGAGCAGCGGCAAGGCGTTCTCCTGTCTTCCGCGAAACGGGGGCTATGCCGGCACGTTATTGCGGCACGAGGACGAAATCAAATGGCGATCGTCACGGTGTCGGTCGGGACCCGCGCGTATCAATCGCCGCACGGGAACGCATTCGGTTGCGAACGGGCGCACGGCGGGCTATCAGTTCCACACTGACTGACATGGAAATCGAACGGGCGATGACGTCGAAACTGGAGCTGCCGGCGTGAATCTTCTTTGCACGACCGGAAACGGGGTCTGGACCGCCGGTGAGATGGCGCCACGGTCGCGCCCCGCCCCGGCTTCCGAGGAGTGACAGTCCAGATGACGGAGGAACTGACCGAACGCGCCGGCACGGCCTGGCGGCATGCCAACATCGGGCGCCTCCTCAACAACGCCGTACGCCGCTTCGAAGCGCGGGTTCTGGAAGTCATGAGCGAGAAGGGCCACACCGAAGCACGGATCGCGCACATCAGCCTCACGCGCAATCTCGACATCGCCGGCACGCGCCTGACGGAACTGGCGCGGCGCGCGTCCATGAGCAAGCAGGCCATGGGCGAGCTTGTCGATCAATGCGCGAATCTCGGCCTTGTCGACCGCACCGAGGACCCGAGCGATCGCCGCGCCCGGCTCATCGTCTTCACCCCGACCGGAATCGAATGGCTCGAAGCGTTTCGCACCGCCGTCGACATCGCCGAAGCCGAGATGCGTGCGGAACTCGGCGAGACGGCCATGAACGCCATCGTCGCCGGCCTGACAGGCTATGGGGCGCGGTTCGCCACGCTCGACCTGTAAGGCGGCACACCCTTTCGCGCCCGCCATCGATACCGGCCGGCTACGGACCCTGTCGGAAAACACGCGGCAGTCTGCGGAAAACATATTCATAATCAGACAGATGCTCAGATGGCGTCTCCTTCCGGAGCGGCATCCCGTTGCGAAATTCAAATTTTTCATCAGGTCGCTTGACTAATATAGTCAGGTGACCTTATTGTTTTATATGTAACGAAAATAAAGTGGGAGGAAATTCGTGCACCCCGGCGTGATCGCCAGCGTGCGGCCTGTTCCCGGCTGGGGTTCGGGCGGCGTGACACGAGCGGGGAGCCGTATTCGCCGCGCCGGACCCGTCGCCCGTGGACATCGTGGCCGAGGATGCCGTCGCCCTGCCCTTCGATGAAGGCGCAGCGGAAAAGAGAAACCGTCAACGGAGATTTCACGATGAAGATTGCTATTGCGGGCGCCGGTATCGGCGGGCTCGCGGCCGCGCTGTGCCTGCATGAGAAGGGCCATGCGGTTCAGGTTTTTGAGGCGGTGGAAACGCTGCAGCCGCTGGGCGTGGGCATCAACGTCATGCCCCACGCGGCCGGCGTGCTGCACGGGCTGGGGCTGGGCGAGGCGCTCGACGAGATGGCGATCCGCACCCGCGCCATTGAGTACCGCACGCGCTTCGGCCACCTGATCCAGTCCGATCCCCGTTCGGTCGAGGCGGGCTTCGAGTATCCGCAATACTCGATCCACCGGGGCGAACTGCAGTTCCTGCTGCTCGATACGGTTCGCGCGCGCTTTGGGCAGGAAGCGGTGACCACCGGCAAGGCGGTGGCCGGCTTCACGCAGCACGATGCCGGCGTGCGGGTGACGTTTGCCGACGGCGCGGTCCACGACGCCGATCTCCTCATCGGCGCGGACGGCTTCCGCTCGAAGATACGCCAGCAGCTTCATCCGGACGAGGGGCCGGCGCATTACGAAGGCACGATGATGTGGCGCGGCGCCAATCTGCAGGCGCCCTTCGCCGATGGGCGGACCATGTTCATCGCCGGCGACCATGACGTTAAATTCGTCTGCTATCCGATCAGCGGCCGCGCCGCGCGTGACGGCAAGGCGCTCATCAACTGGGTGGCCGAGGTGCGCCACGACCAGCCGCGCGCCGCCGAAGAAGCGGACTGGACGCGGGAGGGCGACCGCGACTTCATCGCCGAGTTTCAGGAATTCCGGATGCAGGACATCGATATACCGGCGCTCCTCAGGAATACCCAGCGCATTACGCAATATCCGATGATCGACCGCGATCCGCTGCCGTGGTGGACGCAGGGGCGGGTCACGCTTCTGGGCGATGCCGCGCATCCCATGTATCCGATGGGCGCGAACGGTGCTTCGCAGGCCATCGTCGATGCGCGGACCCTTGCCGATGCGCTGGCCGCGCAGCCGGGGCCGGAGGGCCTCCTCGCCTACGAGACGCTGCGCCGCCCGGTCACGACGAATGTCGTGCTCAACAACCGCAAATCGGGCCCGGAGCGCGTCCTCGACATCGCGGCCGCCCGCGTCAAGGGGCCGGAGGACCGGATCGAGGATCTGATTACCGCGGAGGAGCTTGAGGAAGTGGCCGCGAGCTATCGCCAGATCGCCGGCTTCCTGAAAAAGGCGGTATAGGCCATGCGGACGTTCCATGCGGGCTTCGAGCCCGGACATCCGCCGGTGCGCGTGTGCCTCGGTGCAGGCGTCCGCGCCGGGATCGGCGCCGAGGTCGTGACGCTCGGCCTGTCCCGTGCGCTGGTGCTGACGACGCCCCAGCAGGCCGCGCAGGGCGAGGCGATATGCGCGCAACTCGGCGCGCTCGCGCACGGGCTGTTCAGCCGGGCGGCGATGCATACGCCCGTCGAGATCACCGAGGCGGCCGTCGAGGCCGCCCGGGGCGCCGATTGCATCGTCGCCATCGGCGGCGGCTCCACCATCGGGCTCGGCAAGGCGATTGCCCTGCGCACGGACCTGCCGCAGATCGTGCTGCCGACGACCTACGCGGGCTCCGAGGCGACGCCCGTGCTGGGCCAGACGGCGAACGGTGTCAAGGAAACCCTGCGCTCGCCGAAGGTCCAGCCGGAGGTGATCCTTTACGACCCCGAACTCGTGGCGACGCTGCCCGTCGGGCTGACCGTCACCAGCGGGCTCAACGCCATGGCGCATGCGGTCGAGGCGCTCTATGCACGCGACGCCAATCCGCTGTCGGACCAGCTCGCGCTGGGCGGCCTCCGCGCCTTCAGGGAGGGGCTGCCGCGGGTCGTGGCCGATCCGGGCAATCTCGCCGCGCGCGAGAGCACGCAGTTCGGCTCGTGGCTTTGCGGCACCGTGCTGGGCGCCGTAGGCATGGCGCTGCACCACAAGCTTTGCCACACACTCGGCGGCAGCTTCGACCTGCCGCATGCCGAGACCCACGCGGTCCTGCTGCCGCACTCCGCCGCCTACAACGCCGGGGCGGCGGCGCGGGAACTCGCGCCGGTCGCGGAACTCTTCGGCGGTTCGGTCAGCGGCGGGCTTTACGACTTTGCGGCGGCGCTCGGCGCTCCGCTGGCGCTGAGAGACCTCGGACTCGCCAAAGCCGATCTCGACCGGGCCGCCGACCTCGCGGTGAAAAATCCCTACTGGAACCCGCGCCCCGTCG
Source organism: Pseudochelatococcus lubricantis (assembly GCF_011762225.1). GTDB lineage: Bacteria > Pseudomonadota > Alphaproteobacteria > Rhizobiales > Beijerinckiaceae > Pseudochelatococcus > Pseudochelatococcus lubricantis. Next base: position 130,413 of record NZ_JAASQI010000011.1, on the reverse strand, counting down.
AACGGGACGCCATCCGCGCCCTGCTGCAGCGCGCGTGGGAAGGCGCCCGTCCGCAATAGGCCGCGCGTGCCGGCCCGGCGGACGGGCACAACGACATAAAGAGGAAACGAACATGACAGCCTATTTCACCGAAGAAGGCTCCGTCGAGGCCGTCAACGCGCGCATGGGACAGGACATCGATCCGCGTCTGGCGGAAGTCATGTCCTGTCTCGTGAAGCACCTGCACGCCTTCGCCCGGGAAATCCACCTGACGCAGGCGGAATGGGAGATCGGCATCGATTTCCTGACCAGGACCGGCCAGATTTGCAGCGGCGAGCGGCAGGAGTTCATCCTGCTATCCGACACGCTCGGCTTCTCCATGCTGGTCGATGCCATCAACAACCGCCGCCCGGAAGGCGCGACGGAGAACACCGTGTTCGGCCCCTTCCACGTGGCGGGCGCCCCGGTGCGCCGGATGGGCGAGTGCATCAGCCTCGACGGCAAGGGCGAAAGCTGCCTCTACGAGGGCCGGGTCGTCGACCTCGACGGCAGTCCGGTCGAGGGAGCACGGGTCGATGTTTGGTCGGATAATGCCGAGGGATTCTATGACGTCCAGCAGCCCGGCATCCAGCCGAAATGGAACAACCGCGGCATCTTCGTGACCGGCCCCGACGGGCGCTACAGCTTCATCGGCATCAAGCCGGTGTCCTATCCGATCCCGGACGACGGGCCTGTCGGACAGATGCTCGGCCATCTCGGCCGCCACCCCTATCGTCCGGCGCACATGCACTACCTCGTGACGGCTGAGGGCTACCAGAAGCTGGTGACGCACACCTTCGTCGGGGGCGACCCCTATCTCGGCTCCGACACCGTCTTCGGGGTGAAGAAGTCGCTCGTGGCTCCTTTCGAGCGTGTCGACGACGGGCCGACCTTGTGGCGCTCGCCCTTCGATTTCGTTCTCGTGCCGAAAGCGGACGTCAGCCCGGGTGCCGCGCGGGACAAGGCCGTTCCCCCTTCATGACGGGGCAACGCGGGACAACCGCCGGCAAGAACCGGATTTTCACATCAGGGAGGAAAATGATGCGTGAGAGTGAAACGCCCGTGGACGTCGATCGGTTGATCGACGAGGGGCAATGGACGCCTTTTCAGACGATGACGGTTGGCCTGTGCGCGGCGGTCACCGTGATCGACGGTTTCGACACGCAGGCCATTGCCTACGTGGCGCCTGTTCTGGCAAAGGAATGGGGCCTGGGTCCAGCCGCCTTCGGGCCGGTTTTCTCGGTTGGGCTCATCGGCATGATGGTCGGCGCGCTCGCTTTGGGGCCGATTGCCGACCGCTTCGGCCGAAAGCTGGCGATCGTCGCGTCCGTGGCGCTCATGGCGGTGTTCTCGCTCGCGACGATGTTTGCGCAATCCATCGAGACGCTGATCGTGCTGCGGTTCCTGACGGGACTGGGGCTCGGCGGCGCCATGCCGAACGTCATCGCCCTCAGCGCCGAATATACGCCGGCGCGCTGGCGCTCGACGGCCGTCGGCGTCATGTTCTGCGGTTTTCCGTTCGGTGCCGTTGTCGGCGGCCTTCTGGCGGCGCAAATGATCCCGGCGTTCGGCTGGCAAAGCGTTTTTCTGGTCGGCGGCGTCGTTCCACTGGTTCTCATGGCTGTCCTGATCCCGGTATTGCCGGAGTCCGTCCGCTTCCTCGTTACCAGAAGCGGCGCCGAGGCGCGGGCGGCGAAGCTGATCGCCCGGGCAGTGCCGAACGCGCGGCTGCCGGAAAAACCAACCTTCCTGACGTCGCAAAAAGTCAACGACGCCAATCGCACGACGGCGCGCGCGGAGCTGTTCGGCCCCAGTCGGATCGCCATCACGCTGCTGTTGTGGGTGACGTTCTTCATGAACCTGCTCATGTATTACTTCCTGATCAGCTGGCTGCCGCTGACCTTGCAGCATGCGGGCATCGCCCTCTCCCGCGCCATTCTGTTCACCGCGTTGCTGAACGCGGGCGGCATAGTCGGCACCATCGTGCTCGCGCGCGTCATCGACCGCGCCGGCTCCTTCAGGATACTCGGGGGCGTGCTGTTCGCGGCGGCCTTTGCCATTGCCGCCATCGGCTACGTCGGAACAGAAGGCGGGCTGGCGCTTGCGGTAGCGGTTTTCGTTGCCGGCTTTTGCGTCAACGGTGCCCAGAACAACATGAACGCGCTCGCGGCCGGGATTTACAGCACGCCCGCGCGTTCCACGGGCGTGGGTTTCGCCCTCGGCATCGGCCGCGTCGGCTCGATTCTGGGCCCCGTGGTCGGCGGCGTGCTGCTGTCGGCGAGCATGCCCTTGCAGACGCTGTTCCTCATCGGCGCGCTGCCGGCGCTGATCGCCGCGTCCACCATGTTCTTCCTGAACCGGCGTACGCATCCGCAGGTCGCCGTGGCCACGGTACCGGGCCACTGAGGGAGGTGCACCCGACAACCTCCAAAGCAATTTCAGCAGGAGCGGACGCCGCTATTGCGCCCGGAGTTGCGTAAAAACAAAGAAATAAACCATTGTTGCGTTTCTATGGAACGTAGAAATGGTCTGGCTATTCCGACAAGGACAGGGCAGGCTGTACAGGTAAGATTCCACATTTGTCAGGGGGGAACCGATGTACAAGCACATTCTTATTGCAACCGACGGATCGGAGCTTGCGGGCAGAGGCATCGACCACGGGCTTGCTCTGGCCAAGGCACTCAACGCGAAGGTCACGGTCCTGAGCGTGACGCATCCTCTCCAGAACCAGGCCGCGCAGGCGGCCATGGACTCCGGCATTCCGGATCCGTTCTCGCGCTACGACCAGCAGGTCGACGCCGACATGCAGAAGCGGTTCGCCGCTATCGAGAAACGTGCGGCCGAGCAGGCTGTAACCGTGGAACTGGCGCACGAGATCGACGACTATCCCGCCGAGGCCATCGTCCGGTTCGCAAAGCTCCGGGATTGCGACCTCATCGTCATGTCGTCCCACGGCCGGCGCGGGGCCCGCAGGCTGGTACTCGGCAGCCAGACCGCGGAAGTCGTGACCCATACGACGATCCCCGTGCTTGTCATTCGATAATCGCCCGTAGCAGGATGGCGGCTGTCACTGCCGCCATCGCATCGCCCTGTCCGTCAGAGGGGCCGCAGACCGCCGGTCGCCTCGCGCTACAGCGTTCCGTTGATGGCGAAATCGAAAATCTGATAACTCCTGATCAGCGAACAGGCGGCGCGTTGCCTGTAGTCGGCGTTGAGGGGGCGGTTCAGGATCAGGGGCACCCTCGTCTCCTCGATGCTGCCGTGGGTACGCAGGCGGTGCCCTTTCAGGCCGCTCAGGTCGTGCTGGCGCGCGGAACTCCCGATGCACATTTCCTTCCGGGAGATGGCCACCACATCAGCCTCGCGGTCTTCCGGCAGATCGAACAGGCGGCACGCCGTCTCCTTGTCCAGCGCGAGGTCCACGCCGTGGACGGCGGCGATGCGGTTGATGATCGCCTGCACGCTCACGTTGCCCTTGCTCCAGATGCGCACGAAGCTGCCCAGCGCGCCATGGTGCGCCACGAAGGCATCCGTGATGGGGCAGATGACCGTGGTTTCGCCCGCGCCGAACGTGGCGTCGAGAATATCCTGCAGCCAGATCACGTTCGGTTCGCCGGCCGCATCGCTCTTGTCGCTCATGCCGTGATCCGCGATCAGGCCGAGGGTGATGTCCTCCTGCACGAGGCGGCCGAAGACGTCGTCAAGCCTCTTGTAGAATTCGCAGGCTTCTTTCTCTTCAGGCGACCACTTGTGCTGCACGAAATCCGTCAGCGACAGGTACATCACATCGGGGCGGCGATCCTTCAGCAGCCGGATACCGGCCTCAAGCACGAACAGGGACAGCTCCACGGAGTACATATCCGGCTGCGGCATTCCGACGTAGTCGAGCAGGTTCTCGATGCCGTTCTCCTCCAGCGTGCAGCGGTCCGCGAACTCGGATGAGAACGACACGTGCCCCTTGCCGACGTCGAGCCCCTTGCCGAGCTGACGGCGCAGCTTGTCCTTGGCCGTAATCGATACGACTTTCGCGCCCGCGTCGGCGAAGCCGGCCAGTATCGTATCGCCGCGCAGGAGTTCGGGGCCGGTCATCGCCACCGGCTCCCATGTCGCCGTGTCGAGATAGAAATTGCCCGAAATGCCATGTCGCGCTGTCGGCGTGCCGGTGATGATCGAGATATTGTTCGGGCAGGTGAACGACGGCATCGAGCCGATCGCGACCGTCGCGAACCCCTCCTCGATGAAGCGCCGGATGTTGGGAATGGCGCCGTCGGCAAGATACCTTTCGAGATAGGCGGGATCGCCGCCGTCGATGCAGACGACGACGACCGGCCGCTGCGGCCAACGATATCGAACGCCGTTGATGGTGACATGATCTGGCATGGCTGATGGGCCTTTCTTATTGATTGTGAGGGGAAGCGGCGCTGCGTTCCGACGAACGGAGAGCGCATGGCCTTTGGGGGCGGACATGACGGGATGACATTTCGCTGATCGCCATCCCGATCTATCCGGTTGATGAAGAGTGGTCTGTCCGGAAAGCGGCGTCCGCTTGCCGGGTTGCGTTCGATCGGATCCGGGGCTCAGGCGACCTGCGTCGCGTCCGTGATGGTCACGTCCGGCAGCGGCGGCAGCATCGCGGCGATGAGCTTGCGGGTATAGGGCTCCCGCGGCGCGGTCAGGATCGCGGCGGCATCGCCCTGCTCGACAATCCGCCCCCGATGCATCACGGCGATGCGGTCGGATATCCAGCGCACGATCTCGATGTCGTGTCCGACGAACATCATCGCGAAACCCCGCGTGGCCTGCAGTTCCTTCAGCATCAGCAGGACCTGCATCTGCACCGTGGCGTCGAGCGCCGAAACGATCTCGTCGCAGATCAGCAGCTCGGGTTCCGAAAGAAGCGCCCGCGCGATGCAGACGCGCTGGCGCTGGCCGCCGGAGAGCTGGTGGGGATAGCGGTGCAGGTATTCCGGCCCGAGATTGACGTCGGCGAGCGCCCGCTCGATCTTCTCCGCGCTGCCGGAGCCGGACAGACGCAGCAGTTCGAGTGGCTCGCGCATGGCGCTTTCGATGGTGAGGCGCGGATTCAGCGCGCCATACGGGTTCTGGAAAATGATCTGGCAGCGCCGGCGCAAGTCACGGTCGATAGTGCGGGCATGCGCGATCGGCGCGCCGAACAGGCTGATCTCGCCGGAGGTCGGCCGGAGCAGGCCGCTGACGAGTTTCGCGAGGGTAGACTTGCCGGAGCCGGATTCGCCGAGTATCCCGAGCGTCTCGCCCGCCCCGATCCGCAGGGAAACACCGTCCAGCGCCCGCCAGGGCCGCGCGAACAGGCGCCGCACGGGATAGTCGTAAGCGAGCTGCGAAACCTCGACGGCGGGCTGCCCCCGCGTCACCGCCGCCGGTGCGGGGGCGGCCCTCAGGATGCTCCGCGTCGAGACGAGCCGGCGTGTATAGTCGTGCTTCGGATGCGCCAGAACGGCGCCCGCCGCCCCCTGCTCCACGGCCTCGCCCGCGCGCATCACGACGAGCTGCTGCGCGAGATCGGCCGCGGCGGCAAGGTCGTGGGTGATGAACAGCATGGCATTGCCGATCCGCGCCTGCAGCCGCTTGAGCAGGGCGAGGATTTCTGCCTGCACGGTCGCGTCGAGCGCGCTGGTCGGCTCGTCGGCGATCAGGAGCCTCGGCTCCGCCGCGAGCGCCATCGCCAGCATCGCGCGCTGCTGCTGCCCGCCGGACAGCTCATGCGGGAAACGCCGGACGATCGACGGCGGGTCGGGCAGCTCGACAAGCTCGATCAGTTCGATCAGCCGCTCGCGCCTGCTCGTGCGGTCGGCCGCGCCCGCGCGGTCGATCGCCTCGGCGATCTGGCCGCCGACGGTCATGAAGGGGCTGAGGCAGCTCATCGGGTCCTGAAAGACCATGCTCATCCTGCGGCCGCGCAGCGCCCGCATCGCCGTCTCGTCATCGGGCCGCAGCGGGACGCCGTCCAGCAGCAGGCGCGAACGGGCGCCGAGCTGCGCATTCGGCGGCAGCAACCCCATGATCGCCAGCGCGGTCATGGACTTGCCCGAGCCGGATTCGCCGATCAGTGCCAGCGTTTCGCCCTTGTCGATAGCGAACGACAGGTCGAGCACGATCCGCCGGCCGGCAATCGCGATATCGAGGTCGTGAAGTTCGAGAACAGGGTGCGTCATGCGAGCCTCGGATCGACAAGGCGGTGCAGCACGTCCATCGTGGTGTTGATGAGCACGAGGCTGACCGAGATCAGCGTCACCGCCGCGAGAATGACGGGATAATCCCGCCCGTGAATGGCGTTCAACGTCAGGCTGCCGAGGCCCGGCAGGGCGAACAGCACCTCCATGGTCAGCGAGCCGGCGACGAGGCTGCCGAGCACGAGGCCCGACAGCGCCAGCACGACGCCCATCGTCGCGGGCATCACGTGGAAGACGGACACCCGCCACGGCGACAGCCCCTTGGCGCGCGCCGTGCGCACGTGCGGCAGCGTGACGGCCTCCTTCAGCTCTTCCCGCAACTGCTTGACGATCTGGCCGGCGTTGTCGAGGCCGATGATCAGGACGGGCGCCAGCAGCCCCCCGATGACCGGCAGCCAGCCGAGCCAGATCGAGAAGACGAGGATCGCGATGACGCCGGCGCAAAAGGTTGGCACGGCGATAGACCAGATGTTGACGCCGTCGATCAGCACATCGAACAGACGGGACGGCCGCGCCGTCGCCGCCAGCGCCAGAACAAGCGCCAGCGTGAGGCCGAAGGCGAAGCTCAGCACCGTCAGCCTCAGCGTCACCGGCACTGCCGTCGCCAGCATATCCATCACCGGCCGGTCGAAACGGATCGAGCGCCCGAAATCGCCAGCAACGGCATGGGTGACCCAGTCTCCGAACTGCACGGCGAGCGGTTGGTCGAGACCGAGGTCGTGGCGCATCTGCGCCTGCTGTTCGGCGGTGAGGCCCCCTTCGAGGCCCAGCACGTCGACGACGTCGCCCGGCATCACACGGCAGAGCAGAAAGGTCAGCATCACGATGCAGGCGCACTGCACGAGGCCCCGCAGCAGGGTGCCGAGGACGGAAAGAACGCGCGCCATCAGCAGCCTCCTGCTTCAACAGGCCGGACGGCGGCGGGCGCGGGGTCGGCCGCCGGTCCCGGGACGTCCGTTTCCTGACGTATCGGATCGAAGCGCCGGCGCAACTGGTTGCCGAGCAGGGAGAGGCTCAGCGTGAGCAGCACGAGGGTGACGAGAGGCGCCATGATCGCATGCGGCGCGCGCTCGATGAAGCGGCTCGAATCCGCGATCATGCGGCCCCATGTCGGCGCGTCGGGCGAGGAACCGACGCCGAGGAAGCTCAGCACCGATTCCGTGACGATGCAGCGCGGCAGGATGATCGCGGCCTGCGTGATCAGCGTGCCGGCGATATTGGGCAGGATATGGCGGCTCAGGATATGAAGCCCGTTGCCGCCGAAGCTCGCGGCGGCAAGCACATAGTCCCGCGCGGCTTCGCGATGGTAAGCGGCGCGCGTGACATAGGCCACGACCGGGACGAAGGAGACGCCGAGGGCGATCGTCAGCGGGCCGGAACCGCTGCCGAGACCGACGATGAGCAGAAGCGCGAGAAGCGTGCCCGGCAGGGCGCGGATCAGGTCGATGGCCGCGAACAGGATGCGCTCCGCCCAGTGCCCGAGAGTGAGCGCCAGCAGCCCGAGGCCGGCACCGGCCGCGAACGCGATGACGGTGCCGAGCGCGGAGACCGCCAGCGTGGAACGCGCGCCGTAAAGCAGGCGCGACAGAATATCACGCCCCAGATGGTCGGTGCCGAGCGGAAACCCGGCGCCCGGCCCCTTGTTGAGCTGCAGCAGATCCTGATCGAGAGGCGAATGCGCCGTCAGCCAGGGAGCTGCGAGGCCGGCTGCCGCCAGCAGCAGCACGATGGCGGCCGGAAGGCATATTCCCGCCGGGCAGTGCCGCCGCAGGAACGATGCCCGCCGTCCGGCGGGCATCATGGCGATCGGTCTGGCGGACATCAGGCGTCGATCGCGGTGACGGCGACGCCGCCGCTCGCCCAATGGCAGGCCCAGGTGAAGCCGGGGTCATAGCCCTTGATGCCATTGCGGATGGCGATGAAGTCCGGCGCATGACCGAGGACGAAGAAATAGCCCTTCTCCATGGTGCGCCGAAATGCCTGGAGGTAGAACTCCTTGCGCTTGTCGCTGTCGGGCTCCCGGACGGCCTGTTTGATGAGGCTATCGAGTTCCGGGTCCTGAATGCCGCCCCAGAGCACCGGGTTCGGGCCGTCGCTCATCAGGCGGACGAAACGCAGGAAGATATCGGAGCGCGGCCCTGAATTCGTGACGCTCATATCCCAGTCGTATTGGCCGAGCCGCTTCTGCGTGCCGATATCGTCGAGCGCGACATGGTTCACCTTGAAGCCCAGCTTGCGCACCATCTGCACCACGATCTGGGGGTGGGTTTCCTGCCAGGAAACGAACTCGATGGTGTGATCCTCCGGCGTCACGCCAGCTTCGGCGAGCAGCTTGCGGGCCTGATCGAGATCGGGCTTGCGGAACTCGTCCGCGTCATGGAGGGCTTGGTCGAAATAGATGTTGCCGGAGGCGACCAGCTGGTTGGTGACAATGCTCTTGTCGCCGCCGACAAAGTTCATCACGGCCGCCTTGTCGACCGCATGCATGAGGGCACGGCGAACCCTGATATCGTCGAAGGGCTTGCGCGGCTTGCGGTTGTTGAAGGCGGCAAAGTACCACGCCGTGTCCTTGAGCCCGGAGATTTCGGCAACACCCGCCTTCTGCAGATCCTGCGCCGCCTGCAGATCGACGCTGACGATGTGCAGGTCACCGGCGCGCAGGGCAAGACTCTTGTCGATGCCGTCGCGCAGGTCGAACTCGACCGCTTCCACACGCGGCGCGCCGGCCTTCCAGTAGTCGGCGAAGGCAGGGGTGACGAGCTTCACTTTCGGCTGCCAGTCGCCGAAGGTGAAGGGCCCGGTGCCGATGGGCAACGAGATCGTCTCGTCCCAACCCGCGGATTTCGGCGACAGTATCCACAGCTCGGAAAGCAGGTTGAGGAAGGGAGCAAAGGGCTCGTCGAGCGTGACCACGACGGTCCTGTCGTCGGGCGTTTCGAGTTTCGATACCTGCTGAAGCGCGGACACGAGCCAGCCGCCCTTCACCTTGCTCTTGACGCGCTCGAAATTGGCGGCCACGTCGCGCGCCGTCAGGAGATCGCCGTTGTGGAAGCGCACGCCCTCGCGCAGGCGGAACGTGTAGGTCAGCCCATCGGGCGACACGGCGAAGGACTCGGCCAGGAAGGGCTCCACCGCGCCGTTGGCCGCGATCGAGGTCAGCGCCTCGACATAGCTCTGCTGCACCGCGATGCTGCCGGTGTGGCGATGCGGATCGGAAGTATCGAGGCCGAGCGTCGCATATTTCAGAACGCCCTTGCGCGCGTTCTGGGCGAGCACCCGGACGGGCAGGACCGTCAGCGCCCCGGCAAGAGTGGCAGCGCCGGCGAGGAGTCCGCGGCGGCTGGTTACGAAGCTGGTCATGAGTGGATATCCCGTGTTGCGTGAGATAAGGACGGCGACTGCAGCGGACGGCCGTCGAGGCCGTTCGCGTCGCGTCCGAGGAAGGTCAGGATGGTCGGCGCAAGGTCGATGGCCGACGTCGTTTCCGCGATCTCCGCCCCCGGCGCGAAACCGGCGCCGTCGAGGATCAGGAAAGGAGATTGCTCATAGCGGCCGAGGCCGCCGTGCTGGCCGCAGCCGAGGCGGTCCGGCTTGCCTTCCGCCGGCCTGGCGGCGACGCTGAGGCCCGGCACGCCGAACGCATTCCTGGCCTCGTCATCCGCCGCCAGCGAGATGGCGAACGCCAGGCCGCCGCCCGCAGGCACGCCGTGCTCGGCGAAGTTTTCCGGCCCGATCAGCCGCCCCACCCAGTCGCACCCAGCGAGGAATGCGCCAAGACGCGGCAGGACGTCGGCATGCCGGGGATCGACGTAGATCAGCGCCGCGGTCCCGTTGGGGGCGACCACGACATCGGCCGAGCCGTGACCGGCTTTCAGGCCCTCCCCGATCAGGATGGCGTCGATGTCGACCACGTGCGACACGGTCTGATGACCATGGTCGGAGCCGACGGCCAGCAGGATGTCCTCGCCCTTGGCGCGGGCATTCGCAACCGCTGCTATCACCTTGCCGGCATGTGCGTCGGCGCGGCGCAGCGCCTCGCGATGTTCCGGCGAGCCCAGCGGGAAGGCGTGCTGGGTGGTGTCGGGATGGCCGAACCAGGCGAGCGCCAAGGCGGGACCGCTCTCGCCGAAGGCGTTTTCGACGAAGCGTTCCGCCATCGCGGCGTCCCCGTCCAGGTCGGGGCTGATGGCCAGCACCCCCTCGCCCTCGACGGGCGTCCTCCCCGGGCCGAAGGACCCGGCGCGGTGATAGACGCGGCCGTGGCCGTCCGGATCGTGCAGATAGGCGGCGCCCGGCGACACGTTGCTGAAGACGGCCACACCGCCCGCAGCTTCAAGACGCTCGGCCAGGGTCGGCACCGCGAGAGCATGGCCGGTCAGGCGCCGCTTGTGGCCGATGAAGTCGGGTTTTCCGGCATCGAAAAGGGTCAGCGCGCCATCCTGCTCCAATGCGATCGTGTTGCCCGCAAGGCTGTGGCGGGAAGGCAGGCAACCTGTCGCGACGCTGGAGGAGACGACGCGCGTAACCGATGGAAACACGGAGCGGTGAGCGGCGCACCAGGTGCTCCCCGCGCGCAGCGCCGCCAGATGGGGAGTGCCGTCCGGCGTCACGAAGTCGCGCCGCAGACCATCGAGGATGACGACGACCGCACGTCTGTTCGCCGACATCGTCAACCCTCCCCGCGGCCGGTTCCGCGCGGGCGACGCCCGTCCGCAAAGGTCATACCGGATGCCGGCGCGTGCGATCGGCTGTTTTCGATGGACAAGGCATACCCCCTCATGAAACTGTCATGGACTTGGTGTAGAAGTATTTTTCTGCATTCGTGACAAGAATATTTAAGCATTTGCATTATGATGAATAATAAATTTTGTGTACAGTGACTTTATCGGAGAGAGGATGTGACTTAATGGAACAAACGAAGCGCCGTCTCCCGTCCTTGAAGGCCCTTCTGTTCCTCGAAAGCGTCATCCGGACTGGCAGCGTTACTTCCGCCGCAGACGAGCTTTCCGTCTCGCACAGCGCGGTCAGCAAACAATTGTCACATTTGCAGGAATGGTTCGGCGCTCCTCTCTTCGCGGAGAAGCGCAAGGGTATGATCCCGACGCCGGAGACCGCCCGACTCGCGGCCGTGCTGGGAGAGGCGTTCGACCGGATTCAGGACGTGCTCGACGAGGTGCGCGCGGGCACCACGCCGCCGGTCAAGCTGCGGGTGATCGCGCCGGCGACCTTCGCGATGCAATGGCTCGTGCCCCGGCTTCCCGAGTTTCACGTTTCGGGAGGACAGCCGGTGGATGTCATGGTGAGGCCGACGCACACGCCGGAGAAATGGCTCGAAATTCCCTTCGACGTCGCCGTCCGGCGGGGAGACGTCATTCCGTCGCAATTCTCCCCCTGCCACCTGTTCACGGAGGAGCTGACGCTGGCGGTCTCGTCGCGGCTCCTCGCCGAAACGGGTGGGCTCGACAGGGACGGATTGAAGAAGATCAGTCTGCTGGAAGCAGCGACGCGGCCGGGCGAGCTGCAGGCATGGCTGCAGAATGCCGGCCTGCCGAAATCCCTCGCCAGGCCGGCGCTGCGTTTTCCGCATTTCTATGTCGCGCTCGGCGCGATGCTCGCCGGCCGGGGAGCGCTCGTCGTCCCCCGGTTTCTGATAACCGATGCCCTTGAGCGGGGTGAGGTCGTCGAGCCCTGGCCAGACAGCCGCATCGTCGGTTCCGAGTACCACGTCCTCGCGAACCCGGCCTCGCACGAAGCCGCCACCTGCCAGCGTTTCATCAACTGGGTGAGAAACCTGACCCAGCCGGTGTCCCAGGGGGCTGCGTAGCAGCCCGCCCCGTTGCGGTCACGCGCTACGCCAGCGCGGTGATGAGGTCCTTCAGCGTCCTGAGCAGGGCCGCCTCGCGCTCCGGCCCGAGAATCGACCTGAGATGCGCGCTTTGTATGCGCGCCTTCTCGGCAAGGCGCGCATTGAGTTCGGCACCGGCTTCGGTGACATAGCTGGCATAGGCGCGGCGGTCGTCATCAAGCCGCACGCGCCGGATCAGCCCCTCATCCTCCATATAGCGCAGGATCTTGGCGACACTGGACTTGTCGCGGCCGGCCACCCGCGAAATCATGATCTGGGTGATGCCGGGATTATTCGCGATCAATGTCAGAATGGTAAAGCACCCCGGCCGCAAACTGTCGGCGCCGAGGCGGTCGATGAAGTTCTCGTATGTACGATCGTTCGCCAGCCGCAGATGGAAACCGATGAAGCTGTCAAGCAGTCCATAGTCGATGGCGTCGTCGAATGTCTCCTGCCCGGCGTCCACGTTTGCTCCCGCAGGAGCGGCTGAAACGTTTGTCTCCCGCATACCTTGTCTTTCATCGCTCGCACGCCCCACCCGGAGGCTGTCAGTTATCATGGATACCGTCCGGGGGCTTTCCGAAAGGTTTGGTCAAAAAACACGCAGCTCTTCAACCCTTTCCGTGTCCATGGGCCGTGGCACGCCTCGCGAAGTCTTCGAGCGCGTCATAGTTGAGATCGAAACCAAGCCCCGGCCTGTCGGAAAGGCCGAGCGTCTGCCCTTCCTTCTCCGGCAGCCCGAGAAACAGCGTGCGACACATCTCCACCGCCGCGAGGTGCCATTCGACAAGACCGCCGTTGACGAGGCCGGCGTGCAGATGCCCGTTGTGAAACGGAAAGGCGCCGCCGTTGGCGAGATCGACATTGTTGGCCTGCGCCAGCGCGGCAACCTTCCCGGCCGCCGTGAACCCGCCGCAGATGACCGCGTTGGGCTGCAGCACGTCGGCCGCCTCCTCGCGGATCAGTGACGCGAAGCGCCAGAGTTGCCCCTCGTTCTGCCCCGCAGCGATGCGGATGCCCGTGCGGTGGCGCAACTCCCGCATCCGGACAGGGTCGTTGTCGCGCACCGGTTCCTCGAAGAATGCGATGTCGATGTCGCGCAGGGAATCGATGAGCCAGCGGGCCGCGCCTTCGTTCAAGCTGCAGTTGGCGTCGATATAGAGTTCGCTGTCCTCGCCGATCGCCTCCCGAACGAGGCGGACGCGAACCACGTCCTCCCGGAGGAGAGCGTCGATATCCACCCCCCTGTTCCGCTTGGCCAGCGCGTGGTGACCGACGACCATCTTGAAGCGCGAAACCCCCTCGGAACGCAGGTGATGGGCAGCCTCCACCAGTTGTTCGCGATCGAACGCGCCGAAGCCGAAGGTGACGTAGAGCGGCACGCTCCGCCGGGCGCCGCCAAGCAAGCGCCAGCACGGCAGCCCGACCGCCTTGCCGAGGATGTCCCAGAGCGCCAGATCGATTGCCGAAATGGCGTGGCTGGCATAGCCCGTCTGCCCGCGCGGGGTCAGCAGCCAATACAGCGTTTCGGCAATCTTTTCGCGATCGAGGGCATCGAGGCCGATGATGTTTGGCGCCACGAGCCCTTCGAGCACGGCCACCACGGCTTCCTCATCCGTGATCGACGTTATGCCATGGCCCGCAACTCCCTCCTCCGTCGTCACTTCGACCACGACACAGGAAATCGATGCTGTCGCCGATACCGAACCGACCTTCATCTTGTTGGGTATCCAGGCCGGCCAGACCCTGACGTCCTTGATGGTGAGGTTCACGGCAAAGCTCCTTCCTTCGTCGCCGGATTCGCGTGCCGGCGGGGACACAGGCATCCATCATAGGTGAAACATAAACAGGTGCAAGATAGATAGTTGACGAGTAGACGATTTTGCTGCAGCCTGACCTTATAAACAAACATAAATCCAGGAGCGGAACCTAATGTATCGTTTACTTTCAGCGGGCCTTGCCCTGTCGCTCATGGCCGGCAGTGCCCTGGCCCAGACCGCCTTCCCCACCCAGCCCATCACCGTGGTCGTCGGCTTCGCCCCCGGCGGGGGCATGGATACGATGGCGCGCCTGGTCAGCGGCGAAATCTCGCCCCAACTCGGCCAACCCGTGATCGTCGAGAACCGGCCCGGTGCCGCCGGTACACTGGCCCCCGCCTTCGTCGCATCGGCAAAGCCCGACGGATACACGATCTATGCCGGCGAGACCTCGGCGATCCTGGGGCCGGTGTTTCAGGGGAACGTCGGCTACGATCCCGTGAAGAGCTTTACGCCGATTGCCCGCATAGCCGTCGCGCCGCATGCGCTCGTCGCCAATCCGGGCGTCGGCGTCTCCACTGTCGCCCAGTTCATCGATCTGGTCTCGAAAAACCCCGGCGAGTATTTCTATGCCTCGCCCGGCACGGCGACGCTGCAGTATCTCGCCGGGGAGATGCTGAAGGATGCCGCGGGCATCGAGATGGAGGCCGTGCATTTTCAGGGCGGCGCGCCCTCTGTGGCGGCGGTCGTTTCGGGAGAAGTTCCATTCGGTATCGTGAGCCTCAGCGCCGCGGCCGCGCAAGCGGAAGGCGGCAAGCTCGTCATTCTCGGCCACACTGGCCCGGAGCGCGTCAAGGGCTTCGAGAAAATTCCCCCGATCGCCGAGACGATCAAGGGCTTCGAGGCGATGCCGAGCCAGTTCATCATGGCCCCCGCCGGAACGCCCCAGGAAATCGTCGACCGCATAACCGGCGCCATCGCCCGTGCCTACGAGGGCGAAAAGCTCCCCGGCCAGTTGACGCGCGCCGGCCTGATCCCTGCCTTCCAGACGGGCGGGGAAGTGTCCGCCGAGTTGCCGGCTATCGCCAAGAAGCTGACCGAGGTCGCAATCTCCGTCCGCGACGGAACCTGACAGGCCCTGCCCGCGACCGCATTGAACACGCGACGAACGTCCGACAGTCGACGGAGCGACCGGGGACGCACGTCGCGGTCATGCGGGAGCGCCTGACAATCGCTTTCCGGATTTCCGGCGTCTCCCGCCATGCTGGAAGAGCGGCAGGTCAAAGCCCCGGCATCGGCCATAATCCCGGTATAGCGAAAACAATGCACAGTAAAAACGGGCGGACGCCGGCGTTTTTCTGAATTCTTTCACTGGAGATCACCATGAGTATGACGATCGGACTGATCGTACCGCCAGCCGGCGATGCGGTTCCGCCGGAAGCCTACGGCCTCTATCCGGAGGGCGTGCGGTTTACCGCCCGCAGTCTTGCGCTGGAGGCGTTGACCATCGAGGGTTACAGCGAGGCGATCGAGCGTGTGGCCGCGCTGGCGCGCGAACTGCGGGACGACGAAGGTGCCGATGCCATCGCGCTCATGGGCACATCGCTGAGTTTCTTCAGGGGAACCGGCTTCAACGATGACCTGATCAGTGTGATCGAGGAAGCGTCCGGCGTGCCGGCGATCACGATGAGCAGCGCCGTGCGCGATGCCTTGCGGACGGTCGGCGCGCGGAAGGTGGCGGTCGGCACGGCCTATTCCGCGATCGTCAACCGCAAGCTTGAACAGTTCCTTGTGGATGCGGGCTTTGAGGTGCTCCACATCGGCGGCCTCGACATGACCGCCGTCGAGACCATCAGGGCTGTCGGGGCCGATGTCGTCGCCGATCTCGCCCTGGAGGCCGACCGCATGGCTGGCGGAGAGGCGGATGCCATTCTGGTTTCCTGCGGCGGACTCCCCGCGCTCGACCTCGCCGCCGCTGTCGAGCCCCGCATCGGAAAACCCGTCGTCGCCAGCGCGACGGCGGGCGTCTGGGCCGCTGTCCGCCTGCTGGGCATGAGCGGTGAGAGCCGCGCTCTGGGCAGGCTCGGACAGCTCTCGGGAGCCGCCGTCTTCTAGACCGTCTACTGCATTACGCTGAAACACAGTAGACGGCCTATCTCTTTGTTTTTACGTAACTTCAAACGAAAAAGCGGCGTCCACTTTTTCTGAAACTCCTTTGGAGGCTGTCGGTGGCCATGGATCGGCTGCACGATTCCGGGTCAACATAAAGGACGGGAACAATGTCAATAACGCGCACAGATATTTGCGTCCCCACCCGGCGGACAGACTGGAACAACATTATTGCCAGCCTCATCGTCATCGCCATATCGCTGGCATTCGGCTACATGGCGGTGGGATACGGGATCGGCTCCACGCGGCAGATGGGAGCGGGCTACTTCCCCCTCGCTCTCTCGATCATCGGCGGCGTTCTGGGAGTCCTCGTGCTGATCAGGACCATCATCGCCCCCTGCCCGGAGGAGCAGCCGGTCGACCTTCGGCGCATTCTCTTCGTCTGCGCCGCGTTCGTGGTTTTCGCGCTCGGCATCGCGCCCATGGGCCTGTTCGCCACGATCATCGCCACCACCGTGGTCGGCTCCTTCGCGCATCGCGAGGCCAGACTCCACGAAAGCGTCCTGCTGGGTGCAGGCCTCGCGGTCGCCATCTGGCTGATCTTCGTGGTCCTGCTGGGGCTGCCCATGCGCGTCTTGCCGGGAGGTTTCTGATGGATATCCTGACGCTCCTCGCAAACGGGTTCGCGACGGCGTTCACGCCCGTAAACCTCTTTTACTGCTTCGTCGGCGTCACCGTCGGCACGTTCATCGGCGTCCTGCCGGGGGTCGGAGCGATGCTGGGGATCGCCCTTCTGCTGCCGGTGACTTTCTACCTCCCTCCCGAAACCGCGATCATCATGCTTGCGGGCATCTACTATGGCGGCGAATACGGCGGCGCGATCACGTCGATACTGGTCAATGTCCCCGGTTCCACCTCCTCGGCGATCACGACACTCGACGGCTACAGGATGGCGAAGCAGGGCCGTGCGGCGGTCGCGCTGTTCGCATCCGCCGCCGCGTCGTTCATCGGCGGATCGATCGGCATCATCCTGATGACGGTGTTCTCGCCGGCGATAAGCCGCTTTGCCCTGTCCCTCAATTCGGCGGACTATTTCGCCATCATGGTCCTCGGCCTTGTGGCGGGCGCCCTCGTGGCCAGGGGATCGCTCGTCAAGGGCTTGATTGCCGTCGTGATCGGCACGCTGTTCGGCATGATAGGGACGGACCTGAGCACCGGCGTGCAGCGCTATGCTTTCGGCGTTCCCGAACTCATCGGCGGCCTCAGCGTGGCGGTGGTAGCCATGGCTTTGTTCGGCCTGCCGGAAATCATAACCGCGACGGCCGAGCCCAAAACCGACCTGTCGCGGTTCTCCCTGCGGCTGCGCGACATGATGCCGACCCGTGAGGATTTCCGGCGCAGCATCGTGCCGGCCGGCCGCGGCAGCGCCCTCGGCAGCATTCTCGGCATTCTTCCCGGCACGGGCGCAACCATTGCGTCGTTCCTGTCCTACACCGCCGAGAAGCGCCTCTCCCGTACGCCCGAAAGATTCGGCCACGGCGCCATCGAGGGCGTCGTCGGGCCGGAGGCGGCAAACAACGCCGCTGCCCAGACAAGCTTCATTCCCACCCTTGCCATCGGCATTCCGGGCACCCCGACCATGGCGCTGATGCTTGGCGCGCTGATCATCCAGGGGATACAGCCGGGCCCGGATATGATGACGTTGCACGCCGACCTCTTCTGGGCCCTGATCGCGAGCTTCTGGATCGGTAACGTCATGCTGCTGATCCTCAACATTCCCCTGGTCGGGCTGTGGGCCAAACTGGCCAACATCCCCTACCGCTTCCTGTTTCCGTCGATCATCTGCCTCATCGCCGTGGGCGTCTACAGCTCCACGCTGAACACGTTCGATGTCTACGTCGTTCTTGCCATCGGACTCTTCGGCTTCGGCATGGCCATCACAGGCTTCGAGGCCGCGCCGTTTCTGATGGGCTTCATTCTCGGCCCGATGATGGAGGAAAATCTCCGGCGCGCGATGCAGCTTGGCCGGGGTGATCCCGCGGTGTTCTTCTCACGCCCGGTCAGCCTGATCTGCCTGACGATCGTGCTGACGGCGCTGTTCATTCCCGCCGTCCGCATCCTCCGGCGCCGTTTTGCCCGCCTGCCAGGTCTGCGGAACGGCCGGCCCGGGTTCCGATAGGCGGCCCGTCCCCCCGCCCGACAGCACGAAGCGAACGCCCGGGCCTAGCAGGGCCCGGGCGTTCGCTCATATCGCACGGCGGCCGTTAGAGCTTTGAAAAAAGAAGCTTTCTCTTCCGCAAGCAAATGCTGGAGCGCCAAACGTTCTGACGGAATGAGACCGTGCGTTCTGAATTCTATATTTTACCGCAACTTGCACTCAATTCGACGGATCGACTTGAATGCAAACTGCTGAAGCGGGCGTCGCAGGCTTTACGTGCCCGTCCCTCGCGAGAACCCCGCAACGGCGGCGGCCGCGAGGCGGATCGTGGCGTGCATGAAGTCTTCCGCCAATTCCTCCGGCGCCTCAGCAGCGAGGACACGGTCCCGCACCTCCCGCCATTGCGCGAGTTCACCGGCGGATGCCCGCTGCGCGGCCCAGCCATCGAAGGCCTCCGCCGCACGGCTGCCCCGGCCGCGCAACAGCCGGGTAGCCAGCGTCAGCGCATGGATGCCGTTCGTGCCTTCGTAGATCGCGGTAATGCGCGCGTCGCGCCAGATCTGCTCTACCCGGTATTCGCGCAGATAGCCGTAACCGCCGAGCACCTGAATCGCCATGTCGGCGGCGCGAATGCCGGCCTCGGTCCCCATCACCTTGCAGACAGGGGTGAGGAAGTCGACGAGGTCCGGATTCTCGCCGCTCTCCAGCGCGACGAGCGCCGTGTGGACGAGTTGCCGCGCGTCGCGCGCCGCTTCCCGCATGGTCGTCAGCTTGCGCCGCACATCCGCGTGGTCGGCGATGGCGCGCCCGCCCTGCCGGCGACCGGCGGCATAGGTGGCGGCGATGTCGTGCGCCCGCGCCGCATGGGCGATGCCCTGCAGCGCCACGTCGAGACGGGCATGGTTCATCATGGTGAACATGGCCGCGAGGCCGCCGCCCGGCTCGCCCAGCAGCGTGGCCGGCGCGGCGTCGAACGCCATCTGGCAGGTGGGCGAGGCGTGCAGGCCGAGTTTCTCCTCGATGCGGAGAACGCGCACCGGCGCCCGCCCGCCCGCTTCGTCATGGGACGGCACGAGGAACAGGCCCAGGCCGCGGGTGCCCTCCTCCGGCAGCCCGGTCCGCGCGAGCACGAGGTGGAGGATGCGGTCCGTCATGTCCTGATCGCCGCCGGAAATGAAGATCTTCTCGCCCTCGATCCGCCAGCCGCCATCCACCGGGAATGCGCGCGTGCGGATGCCCGATAGGTCGGAGCCCGCCCCCGCTTCCGTCAGCGCCATGGTTGCCAGCCACTCGCCGGAGGCGAGGCGCGGCAGCCACAGCGCCTGTTGTTCCGGCGTGCCGAAGCGCAGGATCGTGCGCGCCGCGCCGGGCACGAGGCCGCAGACCATCTGCAGCGAATGGCAGGCGCCGGCGAATACCTCCGTCACGGCGCCGAGGATCGGCGCGGGCAGGCCCT
This sequence comes from Pseudochelatococcus lubricantis, assembly GCF_011762225.1. Lineage (GTDB taxonomy): Bacteria > Pseudomonadota > Alphaproteobacteria > Rhizobiales > Beijerinckiaceae > Pseudochelatococcus > Pseudochelatococcus lubricantis. Next base: position 110,858 of record NZ_JAASQI010000011.1, on the reverse strand, counting down.
GCCCACCGGATGCCTCCGGCAGGCCGAGGCCGGGCCAGCCCTGCGCCGCATAATCCGCATAGGCCGCGACGAAGCCGGCCGGCATCCGCACCCGCCCGCCTTCCATCCGGCAGCCCTCGCGGTCTCCGGGACCGTCGAGAGGCGCGATCGCGGTCTCGGCGAAGCGGGCGAAATGGCCGACGACTTCGGCGGCGAGGCCATCGTCCCAGCCGGGCAGATGCGCGGCGCCGGCAGCCCGGAAGGCGGCGAGAATGTCGTCGACGGGGGCTCTGAAGGGGATCATGCGGTTTCCTTCGCCGATGCGGTTTCTTGTACGAGACCGAGCAGCCTGGCTGCGTTGTCCTTGAGGATGCGCGGGCGGACGTCGTCGCGGATGGGCAGTTGCGCGAACTCGTCGAGCCAACGCTCGGGCGCGATCATCGGCCAGTCCGAACCGAACAGCACCCGGTCCTTCAGCAGCGTATTGGCATAGTGCACGAGGATCTGCGGGAAATAGCGCGGCAGCCAGCCGGAAAGGTCTATCCAGACGTTCGGCTTGTGGCGCGCCACGGCGAGCGCTTCCTCCTGCCAGGGAAAGGAGGGATGGGCGAGGACGATCTTCATGTCGGGAAAATCCACCGCCACGTCGTCGAGATGCATGGGGTTGGAGTACTTCAGGCGCATGCCGTTGCCCCCTCGCATGCCGGAGCCGACGCCGGTCTGGCCGGTGTGGAACAGGGCGATGCCGCCCTCCGCCGCGATGGCCTCGTAGAGCGGATAGGCCATGCGGTCGTTCGGGAAGAAGCCCTGCATGGTGGGGTGGAACTTGAAACCCCTGATGCCGAACTCCCGCATCAGCCGCCGGGCCTCGCGCGCGCCGGCCACGCCCCGGGCGGGGTCGATGGAGGCGAAGGGGATGAGGACGTCGGCATGCCCGGCCGCCGCCTCCGCGACCTCCTCGTTGGCATAGCGGCGGTATCCCGTTTCCCGCTCGGCATCCACCGGGAAGATCACGGCCGCGATCTTCTGTTCCCGGTAGTGTGCCGCCGTTTCCGGGATCGTCGGCGGATGCGCCCAGGAGGCACGGAAATGCCGCGCCATGGCGGCCTGCAAGGCGTCATAGCCGTCGTCGGCGTGACAGCCGCAGGGCTCCTCCGCATGGGTGTGGAAGTCGATGGCGCGGATGGTGTCGAGGTCGACCATGGCTGTTCTCCCGGTTTTTCGGTGAAGCGCTCCCCGGCGGGCGGGGAGCGCGGGCTCACGCGGCGGGGACGGCGAGGCGGTGGCGCCGCGACACCAGCATCACGGTGGCAAGGCCGCAAATCGCGGCGATGGGCAGGATGGCGTAGAGCACCTGCTCCGGGCTCATGCCGCGCGCGAGGAGCGCCCCGGCATAGAGCGGACCGGCGATCGACCCCAGGCGGCCGACCGCCACCGAGATGCCGACGCCCGTGCCCCGCACCTCGGCAGGATAGCACTGAGGTGCAATGCCATACAGCAGGGCCTGGGCGCAGAGCACCGCGCCGCCGACCACCGCCCCGGCTACCAGCGTGCTGGCGAAGTTGCCCGACACCGCAGACATGGCGAGGAGCGAGACGATCAGGAAGGCGAAGCAACTGCCGACCGCGAGCGAGGGCCGCTCGCCGTCGAGAAGCCGGCCGGCGATGAGGCTGCCGATGGCGCCGCCGACGTTGAACAGTATCTGCACGAAGGAGGCCTGGCCGCGGCTGAGCCCGCTGCCGACCAGAAGCTGCGGCAACCAGTTGAGAAGCAGATAAACGACGAGCAGCCCGAAGAAGAAGGCGGCCCACAGCAGCAACGTCGGCGCGAGCGTCTCCGGGCGGAAAAGCGCGCTGCGGATGCTTGTCCGCTCCCCGTTCTTCTGCGCCGTCTTGTCGACCGTGAGCGGCGGCAGCAGGGTCATCAGCGGCACGACCAGAAGCAGCGGCAGGACGCCGCCGACGACGAAGATCGAACGCCAGTCGTCGTGCAGCCCGAGCATGGCCACGACGCTGACCACCGCGCCGCCCAACGGCACGCCCGCATACATGAGTGCCACCGCGCGGCCGCGGCGCCCGGGCTCGGCAGCCTCGGCGGCGATGCTGACGAGGTTCGGCAGCGCGCCGCCGAGGCCGACGCCCGTCAGGAAGCGCATGACGACGAGCGACTGAAAGCCCGTGGCCCAGGCCGTCGCGATCGAGAACACGCCGAACAGCAGCAGCGCGGTCGCCAGCCCGGCGCGGCGCCCCCAGCGGTCGGCGATGACGCCGCCGAGCAGCGCGCCGAAGATGAGGCCGAACGTCGCCGACGAGAAGAACACGCCCATCTGCTCAGGCGTCAGGCCGAACACCGGGCCGAGTTTCGGCGCCGCGACGCCAGCCGCCTGAAGGTCGAACCCCTCGATGACGGCGCCCAGGAAAACGAGCACAATAGCTCGCCTTCCCGCAGAAGACTGCGGAACTGACTGCATCCTATCCTCCCTCTCGGAGCCCTTTGTTGCCGGCCCCTTATTCGCTTTCCGCGCGGCATCGGGCGCCGTGCAGCCGCCGGCACGGAACACGTCCGGCCAGCCTGAATGCTATGAACTATAGCGGAAAATATTGTTATGGACAATAGCGATAATGTTGCCCGAACCGGCAGGGCACAAGCCTGCCCTCGGTCAGCGCGGCGCCGTTTCCGCAGCCCCGGGCGCGGGGGAAAGGGGTAATTCCGCCAGCGCCTGCTGCTTCAGCGCGCTCTTCTGCAGCTTGCCCGATCCCGTGCGCGGCAACGCCTCGACGAAGCGGAACTCCTTGGGGATCTTGTAACGGGCGAGCCGCCCCTCGCAGTGCGCGGCGAGATCGGCGGCCTCGGGCAGCGCATCCACGTCGCTCTTCAGCACGACATAGGCGCGCCCCACCTCGCCCCACCGCTTGTCGGGAATGCCGATCACGGCCGCCTCCGCCACGGCGGGGTGGTCGAGCAGCACCGTTTCCACTTCCACGGGATAAACGTTCTCGCCGCCCGAGATGAACATGTCCTTGCGCCGGTCGACGATAGTGACGAAGCCGTCCGCGTCCCGGCAGCCCACATCTCCGGTCCGCAGCCAGCCGTCCGGAGTGAAGGCGCGCTCGCGCTCCTCCGGGCGGTTCCAGTAGCCGGGCGTGACGTTGGGTCCGGCGACGAGGATCTCGCCCGGCTCGCCGTCAGGCGCCTCGCGGCCCTCGTCGTCGACGATGCGCACCGCTGTGCCGGGCCCCGGCAGGCCGACCGAGCCCGCCTTGGCGGCGATCAGTTCCGGTTCCAGCGACATGCCGAGGATGGTGCCCGCCTCGGTCATGCCGAAGCCGTCGACCATGCGGATGCCGCGGTTCAGCCACCACAGGATGTTGGCGCGGGGGTTGGGCGCGCCGCCGGTGAAGAGTGCCTTCAGCGACCATTGCGCGGGCGCGAAGTTCGCCGCCTGCCGGAGCGCATCCGCCATTTGCGGCACGCAAAAATAATGGGTGATGCCGAGCGCGGGGTCTGCCAGCCGGTCGTTGGTGGCGAGGGGGTCGAAGCCGTTCGAGACGAGAATGGTCGCGCCGTGCTTCAACGGCGGCCAGATGCTGGTCACGAGGCCGATGACATGGAACATCGGCGATTCGAGCAGAAAGACTGAATCGCCGCTCACATCCGCGAGCACGCCGAAGTTGATCGCCGTGAAGAACATCGTCTGCCCGGTCAGCACCACCCCCTTCGGCACGCCGGATGTGCCGGACGTGTAGAGGATCACGCAGGGGTCAGTCGCGGCCGGCAGGGCCACGGGCCGTGCCGGCTCGCCCGCATCGCGCAATGCGATGAGGTCCGCCATCGTCATCGCCACGCATCCCGCCGGCGGGTCGGCCTGGGCGATGCCGTCCGTGACGAGCAGGGACGGCGCGCAATCGGCGAGGATCGGCGCCAGCTCCTGCCGGGCCAGCCGCCAGTTCAGGGGCGCGAGGATCGCCCCAAGCCGCATGACGGCCTGCTGCAGGATGAGCTGGTCCGCGCTGTTGCGGGCGAGAACCGCGACACGCCCGCCACGCCGGATGCCGAGGCGCCCGGCGAGCACGCCGGCCATCTGCCGGACGGCGCGGTCGAGTTCTGCGTAGGACCAGCGCCTGCCCGTCGCCAGGTCCACGCAGGCCAGACGATCAGGCCGCAGCCCGGCGTGGAGCGCGATGAGATCGGGTGTCTGCCAGTGCTGCATCGGATTCTCCTCCCATGGACGCCGCCCCGGTCAGGCCCGGGTCTTGTCGTAGGCGCCGAGGCCCGGCTTGTAGGTCTTTTCATCGATGAACTGGCGGATGCCTTCCTTGCGGCCCCCGTCGTCGTAGAAGTTCGCCGCCTCCTGCGCCCGCACCAGATAATCCTCGGCGTTGTCGTAGGTCATTTCCTGGACGCGGCGGACGGCATCCTTGGTCGCCTTCAGCGCCACCGGATTCTTCTGGAGCAGCACACGCGCCACTTCCGTCACCCGGTCCCTGAGCTGCGCCAGCGGCACGCTTTCGTTGACGAGCTTCCATTCCGCCGCCTTGCGGCCGTCGATCATCTCGCCCGTCAGCGCATGATACATGGCGTCGCGCATGGACAGGAGATCCGCCACGACCTTCGTCGCCCCGCCACCGGGCAGGATGCCCCAGTTAATCTCGGAGAGGCCGAACTGCGCCTCGTCCGCCGCGAAGGCGAGGTCGCAGGCGAAGAGCGGACCGTAGCCGCCGCCGAAGCACCAGCCGTTAACCATCGCGATCGTCGGCTTCTGATACCAGCGCAGCTTGCGCCACCAGCCGTAGGACTCGGACTGCGCCTTGCGCACCGCGCCAAGCCCCTGGACCTCGGTCTCGCGGAAATATTCCTTGAGGTCCATGCCCGCCGACCAGGCGGTGCCCTCGCCCGAGAGCACAAGGACGCCGACATCCTCGCGGAACTCCAGCTCCCGGAGGACATCCATCATCTGCCGGTTCAGGGCGGGGTTCATGCAGTTGCGCTTTTCGGGACGGTTGAACCGTACCCAGGCGATGCCGTTGTCGATGTCGTGGATGACAGGATCAGTCATGGTGGTCTCCGATGAGGGATGGGGCCGTGCGGCGCCGATGCGCGGAGACAGTCCGCGCGAGCTGTCGCGAAGAGCCGGAACGGCGGTCGGGTGGAATGGTAGCTCAGCCCGGGCAGCGGCCCGCCACGGTCTCGACATTGATCCGGCGCGGATGCGGCATGCCACGCCCAGACCCCGCGACTCGCAAGGAAACTGTGGTATTCATTTTTTCCTCCCGGTTTCATGGCCGCGCCGGCATCGCCGGTCATGTTGCTATGAAGCATAACCATTAATCGCTATATCGCATAGCATTATCGCGTTTGGCAAGAGATATAATGAAATCAGGACAGACGAATTTGATGAGAAGAGTCGGATGCCCATGATCCAGAAGGCCATTGAGCCGGACGTCGCCGGGGAAAGCCGGCTTGAGGACCTTGTCGGCTATCATCTTCGCCGCGCTTCGGTCGCCGACATGAACGACTTCGTCCGCTGTTTCCGGGCCGAGGGCCTGCGGCCGATTCCGTTTTCGGTGCTCTGCGCCATCGATGAGCAGCCGGGAACGACGTCCGCCGAGATATGCCGGATTCTCGGCCTGCAGCGCGCGAACATCGTCTCGATCCTCGCGGAGTTCGACGAGCGCGGCCTGATCGAACGGCACTCGGATCCCAACGACCAGCGCATCCAGCGGCTGAGCCTCAGCGCGGAGGCGAAGAGCCTGCTGCCCGGCTGGCGGGCGCGGGTGGTGGAGCGGGAGGAAAAGCTCTTCCACACGCTGACGGCCGGCGAAAGGCGCACGCTGTGCGAACTCCTCGCCCGCGTCTGGAAGGGCGCCGAGTAGACGGCCGTCCGTTCATTCAGTGCAGGCCGCCGACGCCCAGGAAATGCTCCACCGTCTTCCTGTCGCCGGCGAGCGCGGCGCTGGCGCCGGACCACGCGATGCGGCCGCGCTCCAGAATGATGACGTCGTCGGCGAAGTCGAGCGCGCTCTGGATACGCTGTTCGACGAGCAGGATCGTCATGCCGCCCTGCTGCGCCAGCGCGGAGAACACCGCCGTCAGCTCCTCGCAGATCACCGGCGCCAGCCCTTCCAGCGGCTCGTCCAGCAGCAGCACGGTCGGCTGGCCGAGGATGGTGCGCGCGGTCGAGAGCATCTGCTGCTCGCCGCCCGAGAGCTGCGAGCCGAGGTTGCGGCGCCGCTCCTTGAGGCGCGGAAACAGCTTGTAGGCTTCCTCGATCGCATCCTTCGGGCGCTTCTTCAGGCCGACGGACAGGTTCTCCTCCACCGTGAGCGTCGAGAAGACGTCGCGCGTCTGCGGCACGTAGCCGAGCCCGGCAAGCGCGCGGGCGGCGGGAGCGAGCGGCGCGATGTCAGTGCCGCCCAGCCTGATCTCGCCGCCGTAGCGCCGCGTATGCCCGGCAATGGTGGCGAACAGGCTCGTCTTGCCCACGCCGTTGCGGCCCAGCACCGCGAGCCGGGAACCGGGCGCAACGCTGAACGAGACATCCTCTATCACCCGCGTCGGGCCGTAGCCGGCGCTGAGGTTGCGAACGTCGAGCGAGACAGCGGTCGTCATTGCGCGTAACTCCCGAGATAGGCCTCGCGCACGCGCGCGTCCTTCACGACGTCGTCAGGCAGACCGTCGAAGATCACCTTTCCGGCCGCGAGCACGATGACGCGGCGGGCGAAGCGGAAGACCAGCTCCATGTCGTGCTCGATCATCAGCACGGCGAGATCGGGCGGCAGCATCTCCAGCGCCCGCTCGATGCGCCCCGTGTCGCTCTGCGGCACGCCCGCCGCCGGTTCGTCGAGCAGAAGCACTCGCGGCCGCAGGGCAAGTGCGAGAGCGATTTCCAGAAGGCGCTGCTGGCCATAGGCGATCTCGCTCACCTTGCGGGTCGCCAGCCCGTCGAGGCCGAGCGTGCCGAGGATGTCGCGCACCTCCTCCATGACGCGCGGCATGCGCCTGAAATCGCCGAACAGGCGGCCGGTCCTGCCCTCGCGCTGCAGGACAGCGAGTGCCACGTGCTCCTCCGGCGTCATCTCCTGAAAAAGGCGCGTGACCTGAAACGAGCGCACCAGCCCCCGCCGCACACGTTGCATGGCGTTGAGGCGCGTGATGTCCGCACCCGCGAGCGTCACGGTGCCGGAGGTGGGCGCGAGATTGCCTGTGACAAGGTTGACGAATGTCGTCTTGCCCGCGCCATTGGGGCCGATCAGCGCCAAGCGGTCGCTCGTCGCCATCGACAGAGAGACGTCGTCGGTGACGGTGAGGCCGCCGAAGTTCTTGCGCAGCCGGGTGACTTCGAAGACGGTGCTCATCGCCGGCCGCTCCCGCGCGTCAGCAAGGCCGCGGCCGAGCCGTAGAGGCCGCGCGGCGCGAACAGCACCACCGCGATGAGCAGCACGCCGACCATGGTGAGCCAGTGGAACGGGTTGGCGGCCGAGACCACGTCCTCGAACCACATGAAGGCTACGGTGCCGATCAGCGCCCCGTAGAGCGAACCCACACCGCCCAGCACCAGCATGACGAGCGCCTCCGCCGACAGCGTGAAGGACAGGCTGTCGAGGCCGACCACCTGTGTCGAGATGGCGTTGAGCGCGCCGCCGACACCCGCGACCGCGCCGGAGATCACGAACATGCGCAGTTGTGCGCCGTGCACCGACGCGCCCATGGCGTGGACACGGACCTTGTCCTCCCGGATGCCGCGGCACAGCATGCCGAAGGGGGAATGGACGACGAAGCGCAGCAGGACGAAGACGATCACGAGGAGGACGACGGCATAGACATAGACCGTGCGGCCCCACAGGTCGAACTCGAAGAGGCCGAGCAGCGGATCGGGGGAAATGCCGCTGAGGCCGTCGCTGCCGCCCGTCCATCCGGAGGCCTTGTTCGCCGCCTCGTGGAAGAGATGCACGACGGCGATGGACAGCACGAGCTGCGCGAGGCCGTGCGCGCGCAGCAGCACGACGCCGGAAATGAGGCCGGCGACGGCACCCGCCGCAAGCCCGATCCCCGTCATCGCCAGCGGGCTCACGACGCCGAAATGCGCGGCGGCGATGCCGGCGCCGTAGGCGCCCGCACCGAACAGGGCGGCATGGCCGAGTGTCGCGATGCCGCAGTAGCCCGTCACCAGATCGAGCGACAACACCAGCAGCGCGACGGCGACGATGCGCGTCAGCAGCGCCAGATTGTCGGGGAACAGGAAGTAGCCGGCAACGCCGCAGCCGACGATCGCGGCGAGGCCGACGAGCCCGGAAAGCGTCCGGTTGAAGGATTGCCCGGCGGGCTGCGAAATCGCGGTCATTGTTTCTTCAACCTTCCCGCAAGGCCGCGGGGAAACAGGGTCACGATGACGATGACGGCGAGATAGAAGAAGAACTCGCCGTATTCGGGCGCGAGGTAGCGCCCGATGGTATCGATCGCGCCGAGCAGCAGGCAGGCGAGCAGCGCGCCGGGAATGGAGCCGGGACCGCCGACCGATACCACGACCAGAAATGTCACCATATAGCGCAGCGCGTAATAGGGTTCGAGCGGCAGCAGCTCCGACCCCACCACCCCGCCGAAGGCGGCGAGCGCGACGGCAAGGGCGAAGCTCGCCGCATAGACGATCTGCGTGCGCACGCCGAGTGAAGCCGCCATGTTGGCATTGTCCACGGTGGCGCGCAGGCGGACGCCGAAGGCCGTGCGCTCGATCAGGTACCACAGCCCGCCCGCGACGATGAGGCCGCACAGGATGGCGAACAGGCGATACTTCGCCACCGAGCGGAAGCCGAGATCGACGGAGCCGCGCAGCGCCTCCGGCAGCGGCACCGTCTTCAGCGTCGGCCCGAAAATGTAGTTGACCAGCCCGATGACGCAGAAGGTGATGCCGATGGTCATCAGCACCTGCGTCAACTCGGATGCGCCGTAGATGCGGCGGTAGAGCAGCCGTTCCAGCGGCAGGGCGATAATGGCGGTCGCCACCATTGCCGCCACGATGGCGATGCCGTAGCCGAAGCCCGCATGCGCGACATAGGAGGCGCAATAGCCGCCCACCATGGCGAAGGCGCCGTGCGCGAGGTTGATGACGCGCATCAGCCCCATCGTCACGGACAGGCCGATGGAAATGACGAACAGCACCATGCCGTAGGCAAGGGCGTCGACGGCGATACTCAGCACGGTCTGCATCAGTCAGGTCCAGTCATGAGGGAGCGCCGCGCGCCCCTTCCTCATTGCGCCGCGAGGCCGGGATCGCCCTGCTTCTCGAACGTCCGGATCTCCTTGTTGTAGTAGCTGCCGTCCTCGGCCCGGGCCACCTCGCGCAGGTAGATGTTCTGCGTGATGTGGCGGCTTTCGGGATCGATGGAAACGGGTCCGCGCGGGCTTTCCCAGGAGAGGCCCTTCACGGCTTCGACAGCCTTTTCCGCATCCTGCCGGCCGCCCGTGGCCTCGATCATCCTGTAGATGACGTGCATGCCGTCATAGGCGCCGACGGAGGGGAAGGAAAGCTCGGCCGGGTTGCCGATGGCCTTCCTCGCGTTTTCCACGAACCGGCGGTTCTCGTCGGAGTCGTGCGACAGCGCATAGTGGAACGTGGTGAGCGCGCCCGCCGCCGCCTCTCCCAGCGCCGGCAGGTCGGATTCCTGCGTCAGGTCGCCCGGCGCGAAGAGCCGCACGCCGGCCTTGCCGAGGCCGTTGTCCGCGTAAGCCTTCATGAAGCCAAGCGTGGTGGGGCCGGAAGGCAGGAAGGCGAACACGCCCTGGGCACCGGAATCCTTCACGCGCTGCATGATCGGGCTGAAATCGTTGGTGCTGAGCGGCATGCGGATGGCCTGCACCACCTCACCGCCCGCCTTGGTGAACGCAGCCTTGAAGGCATTTTCCGCGTCGACACCCGGGCCGTAGTCGCTCACCACGGTAATGACCTTCTTCACCCCGAGATCGAGGGCGACCTGCGCGATCGGAGTCGAGGTCTGCCACGTCGTGAAGGACACACGCACGACATAAGGGCTCTTGGCGACGATGGAAGAAGTGGCCGCGTTCATCACCACCATGGGCACATTGGCCTGCTTCAGCAGCGGCGTCACGGCCATGGCGTCCGGCGTGAAATAGAAGCCCGCCAGATATTGCACCTTTTCCTTGACGACGAGTTCCTGCGCCAGCGCCTTGGATTGGGCCGGATCGGCCTGCGGCACGTCGCGGTAAACGATCTCGACCGTGTTGTCGCCGATCTTGTTGCCGTGCTCCGCGATATAGGCGTCTATGCCGGCCTTGAAGTTCTTGCCCTGAATGGCGAAGGGGCCGGAGAACGGACCGATCACCCCGACCTTGACGACGTCGGCCTCGGCAGCGGTGGCGCCGAACGCGATTGCAGCCGCCGCAGCGATTGCGAATTTCCTCATGTTTTCCTCCCGAAGCGAAACCCGGTTCCGGACGCAGCCGGACGGCCTTTGCCGCCCGACGGCACCCCGCCGCGTCTTCTGTTCTGTACCACCTTGCCAGTCCGCTCCGTAATGTAAAATGAATTGATCGTGCGGACCGATAATCAACCGGTTATGGAGCGGCCGCCTCTCCCAGCCGCCGGATCGCGCCTGCGAGGTCCTGCGCCCTGTTCAGCGACGCTGCCGCCGCCATCGCCATCTGCGGCAGGATCATCCATTCGAGCGTCCAGGCGGCACCGGAGCGCTCCTGCTCGTGCACCATCGCATGCTGCAGGGCCGACGCCTGAACCGCGTTGAAACGGGCAAGGGACACCAGCACCTCCGCGCCGACGGGGTTCTGCTTGTGCGGCATGGCCGAGGAGCCGCCGCCGCCGGCGAGCGCGATCTCGCCGCCCACCTGCGCCATGAGCGCGACATCCTGCCCGAATTTGCCCAAGCTGCCCGAGACGAGCGCGAAGACATGGCCGTACTCGGCCACGTAGTCGCGCTGGCTCTGCCACTGCGGCGCGTCGTCGAGGCCGAGCGCCCCCGCCAGCGCGGCGCGCAGCGGCGGCCCCTGCTCCGCGAACCTGTCGAGCGTGCCCGCGGCACCGCCGAATTGCACGGGAAAGCTCAGACTGGCCAACCGCCCGCGATGGCGCGTCAGCGGTTCGCGCCACGCCCGGATGCGGTCCGACACGCTGATGGGGATGGCGGCCTGCATCCGCGTGTAGCCCGTGAGGGGCCGGGCGCCAAAGGCGCGGTCGAGCCCCTCGTAGGCAGCGATCAGCCCCGCGAGGCGCGTGTCGAGCAGCCGGCAGAACTCTTTCAGCCGGAGCACGAGGCTGGTGTCGATGACATCCTGGCTCGTCGCGCCGAGATGCACCTCCCGCGCATGTTCGTTGCCGACGGCCTCCCGCAACTGGCGCACCAGCTCCGGGATGACGACGCCGTCGCGGGCCGTGCCCGCCGCCAGCGCCGCGATGTCGGGCGCGAACGTCTCCGCAACGGTCGCGATGTGGCTTGCCGCCACGGCGGGAATGAGGCCGAGCTTTGCCTGCGCGACGGCAAGCGCCGCCTCGAAACGCAGCATGGCGCGAATGTCGGCGGAAGCTTCGAAAAGCGTTGCGGCTTCCCTGTCACCGAACAGGCCCGACAGGAAGGGATGGTCAAAAATGCCCGGCATCGGCTCACATATCGAAAAAGACGGTTTCTCTTTCACCCTGCAGGTGAATGTCGAACTGATAGGCATCGCCGTCGCGCTGGCCGATCAGGGTGGGGATGCGCACCTTGTGTTCGATGCGCGCCAGCACCGGGTCCTCCGCGTTGGCGTCGGCCTCGTCGGAGAAATACATGCGCGTGTGCAGGCCGATGTTGATGCCGCGCGCAACGATCCACAAGGTCACGTGCGGCGCCATCAGGCGACCGTCCTGGAACGGCACCCGGCCCGGCTTGACGGTCTCGAAGACGAACTCGCCCGTCTCGAAATGCGCGGGCGAGCGTCCCCAACCGGAAAAATTCTCGTCCGCCTTGCCGCGCGTCTCCAGCGGGCTGTTGTAGAGGCCGGCGGCGTCGGCCTGCCATATCTCGACGAGCGCGTCCTTCAGCGGCGTGCCGCTGCCATCGATGACGCGGCCACGGATGACGATGCGCTCGCCGCGCGTCTTCTCGTTGACCAGCGCGCCCACGCCCAGGTCTTCCGCGTAGATGCCATGGATGCCGACGAAGTTCGGCGTGAGGCCGATGTGGACATAGGGACCCGCCGTCTGCGACGGGCTTTCCTTCAGATAACCGAGCGGCTGGACCATTCAATTTCCCTCCCGACGATTCTCGAACATGGTGGAGCGGCGGCCGCGCAGCACGATGTCGAACTTGTAGGCGCGCATGTCCATCGGCAAGGTGGCGTTCATGTCCAGCGGCGCGACGAGACGCTCTATGGCCGCCTTGTCCGGGATGGTCTGCACGATCGGGCAGCGCCAGATCAGCGGATCGCCCTCGAAATACATCTGCGTGATGAGGCGCTGGGCGAAGGACTTGCCAAAAATCGAGAAATGGATGTGCGCCGGCCGCCAGTCGTTGACGCCGTTCGGCCACGGATAGGGGCCGGGCTGGACGGTCTTGAACCAGTAATAGCCGTCGTCGTCGGTGATCGCGCGGCCGACGCCGCCGAAATTCGGGTCGATCGCGGCGAGATAGGTATCCTTCTTGTGGCGGTAGCGGCCGCCGGCGTTCGCCTGCCAGAACTCGACGAGCACGCCCGGCAACGGGCGGTTGCTCTCGTCGAGCACCCGCCCGTGCACCAGGATGCGCGGGCCGATGGCCGACTCGCCGGGCTTGGCGTAGTTGTGGATCAGGTCGTTGTCGAGTTCATGCAGCATGTTGTGGCCGAAGACAGGCCCGGTGATCTCGCTCCGCGTTCCCTCAAGCGAGAGCAGCGCGCGCGTGGGCGCGCGCAGGACCGACGTCTTGTACCACGGCGTATAGGCCGGCGGCTGCATGGCACGATCGCGGACGAACAACGGACCCGCTTCCGGTATCGTATTCCTCATGGTTCAGGCTCCCTCCCCTGTTCCGGTTGCCTTGATCTCTTCGCAAGTCGTCATTTCTTCATAAGTCTTCTTGGCGATCTTGAAGGCATGGTTGGATGCCGGCACGCCGGCATAGATGGCCACGTGCAGCAGCGCTTCGCGGATGTCGTCTCGCGTCGCGCCGGTGTTGACCGTGGCGCGGATGTGCATCGCCAGCTCCTCGTCCTGGCCGAGCGCGGCCAGCAGCGCGATGGTGACGATGGAGCGCTCGCGCCGGGTCAGGTTCGGGCGCGCCCACAGCGTGCCCCATGCGGTCTCGGTGATCAGTTCCTGAAACGGCGCGTCGAAATCGTTCGCGGCCGAGGATGCCCGATCCACATGCGCATCGCCCAGAACGGAGCGTCGCACTTCCATGCCCAGACTGTAGCGGTCGGATCGCCCGGCGGATTGAGCCATGGGTTCAGTCTCCCTGCGGAATGTGAGGCGGAATTTGCTGCAAGAACTGGCGGAGCAGGTCCGTATAGGCCGCGGGCTGCTCCACGTTGGGAATATGACCGGCACCGGCGATCACCTCGAAACGGGCGCCGTGAATGAGCCCCGCCAGTTCCCGCACCAGATCGGGCGGCGTCGAGCCGTCCTGATCGCCGACGATGCAGAGCGTCGGCACGGTGATCGCCCGCGCCGCGGCGGTGTAGTCGGCCTCGCGCAGCGCCGCGCAAGTCGCGATGTAGCCATCGAGCGGCTGGCGCGCGAACATGGCCCGGTAGCCGGCGTAAGCGGCGTTGTCCGGCACGCGGAAGGCGGGCGTGAACCAGCGCGGCATGGTCGTGTCCAGAATGCTGGCGAGGCCGTCCTTCCCGATGGCCTCCATGCGCGCGTTCCACATCTCCGCCGTGCCGATCTTGTGGGCCGTGTTGGACAGCACGAGCCCCGCCACCAGATCGGGCCGCAGGGCATGGACGCCCTGCGCCACGAGCCCGCCGACCGACAGGCCGCACAGGACCGCACGCGCGATCGACAGTTTCTCCAGCAGCCCGATCAGATCGTGCGCCAGCCGCTCGATCGTGTAGGGTGTCGCCCCGATACCGGAAAGACCGTGGCCGCGCTTGTCGTAGGTCAGCACGGCGCGGTCGCTGCCCAGGCGAGTCTTGACCTCGTCCCAGATCCGCAGATCGGTTCCGAGCGAGTTGATGAATACGATCACCGGACCCGCGTCCGAGGCGCCCGCCCCGGCAGGGCGGAAATCGTAATGGACGGCGATGTCGTCGATCAGAGCGAATTGCACCGGACTTTCCTCCCGCTCCAAAGTTGGCGCTTTCATATAGTTAAGTAAAATGATATTTATTCGCCATCATATAATTCATGGGTTATGAAAAGCGTGATCGGCAATCGTATCAAGTTTCGTCATCTGCACACGTTTGTGGAAGTGGCGCGACAGAAAAGCGTGGTAAAGGCGGCGGAGCTGCTGCATGTCAGCCAGCCTGCCGTGACCAAGACCATCCGCGAGCTGGAAGAGATTCTGGGCGTGCCGGTGCTTGAGCGCGAGGGGCGCGGCATCGGCATCACGCGCTATGGCGAGGTTTTCCTGCGACATGCGGGTTCGGCTTTGACGGCGTTGCGGCAGGGCCTCGATTCCGTCTCGCAGGAACGGCAGGGCACCGGCACGCCCATCCGCATCGGCGCCCTGCCCACGGTGTCGAGCCGCGTCATGCCGCGCGCCATGAGCCTGTTTCTGGCCGAGGAAACCCGCAGCCGCGTCAAGATCGTCACCGGCGAAAACGCCGTGCTGCTGGAGCAGCTTCGCGTCGGCGATCTCGACCTGGTGGTCGGCCGCCTCGCGGCGCCGGAGAAGATGACCGGCTTTTCCTTCGAGCATCTCTACTCGGAAAAGGTGGTGCTGCTGGTGCGGGCCGGCCATCCGCTGCTGAACCACGGCCCCTCGCTCTACGCCAGCCTCGGCGACTATCCCGTGCTGATGCCGACGGGCAACTCGATCATCCGGCCCTTTGTCGAGCGCCTGCTGATCGTCAACGGGATCGCCCCGCCGCCCGTGCAGATCGAGACGGTATCCGATGCGTTCGGCCGCGCCTTCGTGCAGGAGAGCGACGCGGTATGGATCATATCGGAAGGCGTCGTCGCGCGCGATATCGCGGAAGGCCGGCTGGTGCCGCTGCCCATCGATACCGGCGAAACCACCGGACCCGTGGGGCTGACCATGCGCACCGACACGGTTCCCTCGGCGGGCCTGCAGATCCTGATGCAGACCATCCGCGAGACCGCGGCGGGCGCCTGATCCGCAGTTCAGAACGGCAGCCCGACGTAGTTTTCGGCCAGCGCAGTGGAAGCCGCCAGCGAATGGACGAGATAGTCCAGATCGGCCTCCTGCATCTTCCGGTCGAAGGACCCTGTGTCGGGGAAGCGATGCAGCAGCGTGGTCATGGACCACGAGAAGCGCTCCGCCTTCCACACCCGCGCCAGCGCCCGCGCGGAATAGGCGTCGATGCCCGCCAACGACCGCTCGGCGTAGAATTCCCGCAGGCCCTCGTGGAGGTAGTGGACGTCGCTGGCCGCGAGATTGAGACCCTTCGCCCCCGTCGGCGGCACGATGTGCGCGGCGTCGCCCACCAGGAACAGGCGGCCGAAGCGCATCGGCTCGGCCACGAAGGAGCGCAGCGGCGCGATGGACTTCTCGAAGGATTCGCCCGTGACCAGCGCCTCGGCGTGGGGGGCAGGCAGGCGGAGGCGAAGCTCGTCGAAGAAGCGCGCGTCGCTCCAGTCCTCGATCTTCTCGTCGAGCGCGCACTGAATGTAGTAGCGGCTGCGCGTGAGCGAACGCATGGAACAGAGCGCGAAGCCGCGTTCGTGGTTGGCGTAGATCAGTTCGTGGTCGACCGGCGGCCGGTCGATGAGCACACCGAGCCAGCCGAACGGATAGACCTTCTCGAATGTCCGGATCGCGTTTTCCGGCACGGACTTGCGGCTGACGCCGTGATAGCCGTCGCAACCGGCGATGAAGTCGCAGTCGATGCGATGGGTGACGCCGTCCTTCTCGAAGGTCACGTAGGGGCTGTCGGTGTCGAAAGCATGCGGCGTGACGTTGGCCGCCTCGTAAAAACCTCCAGCGCCGCTTTTCCGGCGCTCGTCGAGCAAATCCTGGGTCACTTCCGTCTGGCCGTAGACCACGACGCGCTTGCCGCCCGTGAGCTTCGTCAGATCGATGCGGTGGTCCCGGCCGTCGAACGCCAGCGAAATGCCTTCATGGGGCAGGCCCTCGCGGTGCAGCCGCTCCGACGCGCCCGCCTCGTCCAGCAGGCGCACCATGCCCTCTTCGAGCACGCCGGCGCGCACGCGCCCCAGAATATAGTCCGGGCTGACCCGGTCCAGAATGATGTTGTCGATGCCAGCCTTGGTCAGAAGCTGGCCGAGCAGCAGGCCCGAGGGACCCGAACCGATGATGACGACCTGAGTACGCATCGTACCTCCCTATGAATCCTGTCTTGTGAAAATTCGCCTTATTCTGTGGTCAACTTTGCTTCTTTCAATGGATTTTCCGTGCAAGAAATTGCATTTACGGAACATGCCGGAGGTACGTTTCCGATGCGCAGGGAAGTCCCGACCTATGAACTCTATGGAGAGAGACCGGACGACAGGCCGGATTTCTGGCTGCATTGCGAGACGCTGTTTTCCCGCAGCAGCCTGCATCGGTTCGAGATCGGCCTGCACCGGCACGACAGCTTCTTCCAGCTTCTGCACATCGAGAGCGGTACGGGCAGCGCGAATTTCGACGGCGTCCAGCACGCCTTCGAGACACCCGCCGCCATCGTCGTACCGCCCGGCTTCAGCCACGGCTTCGCCTTTTCGAACGACATCGTCGGCCACATCGTCACGGTGCTCGTTCCGGAAGTGCCGTTGCTCGCCAGCTCCCGGAACGGGCCGCTTTCGCGCTGGCTGCGCCAGCCGCAGCTCGTCGCCCTGCGCGGGGCCGACCCTTCCAACCTCGCCTACATCGGCGCCACGGTGGCGCGCATCATGGACGAGTTCTCAGGCCGCAAACCCAACAAGACGCGGCTTCTGGAAGCCTATTTCGTCTCGGCATTGATGCTCGTGGCGCGCGCCGCCGGGGCGGACGATGCGGACGGGCGGGCCGCCGCACAGCGGGATGCGCGGCTGGAGCAACTGCTGGAACTGATCGACCGGCATTTCCGCGAACACCGGCCCGTCTCCTTCTACGCAGACGCACTCAATATATCGCCGACCCACCTCAACCGGATCGCACAGGCGGCGGCGGGGCTGACGACGCAGCAATTGCTGATCCGCAAGCTCATCGATACCGCAAGGCGCGACCTCGTCGTCACCCCCACTTCCGTGCAGAACATCGCCTATGGCCTTGGCTTCACCGACCCCGCCTACTTCTCGCGCATGTTCCAGCGAGAGGTGGGCGTGACGCCGCGCCGCTTCAGGCTGGAGGAACGCGCCAGGCTTGTCGAGGCATCGGCCGCGTCATCGCCGGAGATAGCGCCAGCCCTGTCTCCGCCTATTCCGCCGCCGCGGGATTCTTGAGATATTCGATGAGGTTGGCGACCTCATCCGGCTTCCTGACGCCGGCATGCCGGCGTGGCCGACATCCCGGCAAGCGCTGCCAGCGCGGCGACGTATCTTTTCATGACGACTGCTTTCGGATTCTCATTCATGAGGAGCATGACGCGGCGGAAGGGGCTGGCCCGTTCCGCCGCTGGCCGTCCGGGGCTGTCAGGCGCCGATGCCGGACTTGCCGGGGGCGATGATGCCGTTCGGGTCGAGCGCGCGCTTGAGCGTCTGGTTGATGCGGCGCTGCACCGGGCCGTAGCAGTCGGCCACCTGATCCATGAACGCATTGTTGGTCCGGTAGACGGCATAGCCGCGCTTGCGGAACTCCTCGATGAGTTCGGACATGCAGGCGTGCGCGTTCTTCGTGTCCTCCTCGTCGGTCTTGTCGAAAAGGAGATCGATGACATGATGCATGTCGCGCATGCCGACGATGTATTCGCCGCAGTAGTCGAAGCCCCACTTGTTCAGGATTTCCGTGGCCAGCTTCGTCTGCGTGAGGGTTTCCGAGCCTTTGGCGACAGTCACCGGTGCGAACCACATCGACCCGCCGCCGCCGCGCCAGCGGTAGAGGCCGAACTCCTGCAGGTTCATGCCGCCGCGCATGAGCGCCGCGCGGTAGTTGAAGGGCTCCTTGCCGCCCAGCTCCGCCTCGGTGAAGATCTCGCCCTTGCCGAGCCGCTTCACCGCGTCCGTCACGATCTTCCAGTTCACCTCGACCTGCTCCGGGGTGCCGTAGAGGGCCGCGTAAACGTTCCAGGCGCCGAAGCCTTCCTCCGTCTTCATCCGCTCGATGGCGTCCTTGGGCATGGCGCCCTTGCCGTCATAGTACTTGGAGCGCGGAATGACGGCCGGCGCCTCCCAGAGGGCGTGGGCGAACACGACCGCGTTGGGGATGATGTTCGCCATGCGCAGCGGGCGCATCATGTCCACGATCGCCGTTATGTCCTCGTCGTCGGGAAACCGGATGTAGAACGGCTTGTACGCTGGCGGTTTCGGCATGAGCCAGAGGCCCATCTTCGTCACGATCCCGAAGTTCGACTGGGTGAAGATGCCATCGAGATACGGGCCGAAGCCCCATTTGAACACCTGCCACGAATTACTGCCCTCGACGCCGCCCATGGCCGTGCGCAGGACGTCGCCATTCGCCAGAACGACCTCCATGCCGCATTGCATCATGAAATGCTCGCCGTACGGCGTGTAGCCCACACCGCGGTCGAGCGTGTTCCCGACCGGCGATGCAATTGCCGACGGCGCAGGACAGGAGACCCACAGCGGGATGTCGTTCGCTTCGAGATAGTCGACGAGTTGCTGATAGGTGACGCCCGGCTCCAGCAGGGCCGTGCCGAGTTCCGCGTCGACTTCCAGAATCCTGTTCATATGCCGGAAATCGATGACGACCTGGTGCCGATGCCCCTTCGCGGTGCCCTGGGCATAGGTGCCGTAGCCGAAGTTGCGGCCGGTCGACGTCGGCCAGACGGGCACGCCGAATTCGTTGCAGACCTTGACGATTGCCTGAACCTGCTCGGTGCTGGTCGGCTGCAGCACGGCCGACGTCGCATAGTCCGTGTCATCCGCCGGCATCATCGTCTTGTAGTAAGGAGTGAGCCGCTCCTCCCCGGTCAGGACGTTGTGCGCGCCGACGATTGCCTCAAATCTGGCGAGCGCTGCCAGAAAGGCCTCCTTCGTCACGCCATCGGGAATGTGCGCCACTTCGCGTGCGGTGGTCATCGGGATTCTCCTTTGCCCTGCCTGGCGACATAGGCTGCCAGTTCGTCGAGCGTGGCGTTGTCGATCATGGATTCGGTAAAGGCGGGCATCGGCCCGAAACCGTGGCGCGCGAAGTACTTCAAGACTTCGGGGTCGTATTCCTTCTGGAAAAGGTTGGGCCCCACCGCGCTGTCGAGGCCGGTGTGGCAGCGCGCGCAGGTCTTGGTGAAAGCCTCCCGCCCCGAGCCGAACATGCGCCTGTCGTCGAGACGCTCGGTGACGGTGTCCCGCGCCGTGGCGGCCAGGCCGGACGCCATGAGCGCGAGGGCCGCGACAGCGGCGATCCTGAGTGATTTATCGAGAAGCGACACAGTTCCCCTCCCCTTACGCAGCCTTCACGACGAAGCCGATGGACGCACCGCGCCGGACGGGCGCGATGATCGCCCGGCCGGTTTCGTTCAGCGCGGTGTCGAGCAGCACCTGCGCCGCATGGTCGAGATGGGCGCGCACATGCAATCCGGACGCGGAGCCGAACAGCGCTTTCAACGTATTGTAGCGTTCGAGCTGCGTGCCCGAGAGACGGACGTGACGATGCCCGGCCAGAGAAGCCTCTGCGGCGGTGGCAAGCGGCGTCTCGACGCTGTCGATCGTCACGACATCGACGGTCGCGGCCCGCGCGATCCCCGCGACCGCGCCGGTCGAGAGCACAGTCAGGGCGCCGGCGGCACCCTGCAGAAAGATGCGCCTCGAAAGCATGGGTTATCCCTCCCTTATGATTTATGCGAGAAGCCCGTCAGAACGGGTAATGCTGGTTCGGATCCTCGATCGTGAGCCAGCGCAGGTCCGTGAATTCGGCGATTCCAGCCTTGCCGCCGAAGCGCCCGTAGCCCGAGGCCTTCACGCCGCCGAAGGGCATCTGCGGTTCGTCCGCGACCGTGGGACCGTTGATGTGGAGGATGCCGCTTTCGATGCGGTCCGCCACCGCGAGCGCGCGCCCGATATCGCGGCTGAACACGGCGGCCGAGAGGCCGTATTCGGTGTCGTTGGCCACACGCACGGCCTCGTCGTCGCCCTTTACGCGGATGATGGGCTTGACCGGGCCGAAACTCTCCTCGGCATAAATCCGCATCCCGGGGGTGACGTGATCGATCACCGTCGCGGCCACCACCGCGCCATCCCGCGTGCCGCCGGCCAGCACCTTGCCGCCCTTCGCCACCGCGTCGGCGATCAGGGCATCCATCTTCTCACCGGCGCCGGGCGTTGCAAGGCCGCCCAGAACCACGTGCCCGCGCGGGTTGCCCGCCGGCAGCGCGGCCGCACGGGCGGCGAACTTTTCGGCGAAGGCGTCGGCGATGCTCTCGTCCACGATGACCCGCTCGGTCGACATGCAGATCTGGCCCTGATTCATGAAGCAGCCGAAGACCGCCGCGTTCACGGCGCCATCGATATCGGCATCGGCCAGCACGACCAGCGGCGCCTTGCCGCCCAGTTCCAGCAGCGCCGGCTTCAGGTTTTCGCCGGCGAGACGGCCGACGATGCGGCCCACGCGGGTAGACCCGGTGAAGTTCACATGCCTGACTTCCGGCGCGCCGATCAGTGCTTCCACCACTTCGGCGGCATCCTCGGGCGCGTTCGAGACGACGTTGAGCACGCCCGGCGGGAAGCCCGCGTCGAGGAAACACTGCCCGATCAGGCGTTGGGTTTCCGGGCAGAGTTCGGACGACTTGAGCACGACCGTATTGCCGACCGCCACGGGCGTGGCGACGGCGCGTGTGGCAAGGATTACCGGCGCGTTCCACGGCGCGATGCCGAGGCAGACGCCCTTGGGCCTCGCCACAGCCGTGGCAAGGGTGCCGGGCTTGTTCGAGGGGATGATCTCACCCCCGACCTGCGTCACGATGCTCGCGGCCTCACGCAGGATGTTGGCGGCCAGCGCCACATTGAAGCCGATCCACGGCGCGGTCGCGCCGGTCTCGGCCACGGCGGCGGCGATGAAATCGGACGCCCTGGCGTCCATGATGTCGGCCGCCCTGTTCAGCAGCGCGCGCCGGTCCTGCGGGCTCGTGCGCGACCATGCCGGGAAGGCGGCCTGCGCGGCGGCGACAGCGGCAAGCGCATCGGCGACGCTGGCGGCGGCGGCCACAGTCGCCACCTCGCCGGTCACCGGATCGAGCCGGCTGAAGGTGCGATTTCCGGTGGCGGCGACGGCCTGGCCATTGATCAGCAATTCAGTTGACATGACATTCTCCTTCAAGAAGCAGTTGGTCCGGCGCCGGCCGGGAGGTGAGGACGGGACCGCCGCCTCACGGGTCCTGCTGCAGGAACGGGTATTCCCGCCCGCCCGCCGCGACGGTCACCCAGCGCAGTTCGGTAAATTCATCGAGCGCCGCCGGCCCGCCGAAGCGGCCATAGCCGCTGTCCTTTAACCCGCCGAAGGGCACGTCCGGTCGGTCGGAAACGCTGGGCGCATTGATGTGGCAGATGCCGCTCTCGATCCGTCGCGAAACGGCGAGCGCCCGGCCGACATCCCGGCTGAAGACGGCCGCCGAAAGCCCATATTGGGTATCGTTGGCGATGCTGACGGCCTCGTCTTCGGTCGCGACACGGCAGATGCCAGCCACGGGCCCGAAACATTCTTCCGTGTAGAGCGCCATGCCGGGCGCGAGATGATCGACCACCGTCGCATCCATGAAGGTGTTGTCGGCGGGACCACCGGCGCGCAGCCGCGCGCCCTTCGCCACGGCGTCCTGCACCAGCTCCGCGAGCCTGCGCGCGACAGCGGTGCTGACGACAGGCCCCAACGGCCAGGCGCCCGTGCGTGGGTCCCCCGCCCTGAGCCGCGCCGCGCGCGCGGCCAGCTTCTCCACGAAGGCATCGGCCACCGGCTCCAGCACGACCACCCGGTCGGTGGATATGCAGAGCTGCCCCTGATTGAAAAACGCTCCGAAAGCCGCGGCGTCCGCAGCAGCATCGAGATCGGCGTCCTCCAGCACCACGAAAGGTGTTTTCCCGCCAAGCTCAAGCAGGCACCGCTTCAGATGCCGGGACGCCGTCTCCGCCACGATGCGGCCGACCCGCGTCGATCCCGTGAAGTTCACCCGGCGCACGGCGTCATGCGAAATCAGCGCGCCCACGACCTCGGCAGCGTGCTCCGGCGCGTGCGTGACGACGTTCAGGACGCCGTCGGGCAGACCCGCCCCCGCGAAGACGGCTCCGATCAGCAGATGTGTCGCGGGGCATATTTCGGACGCCTTCAGCACGACCGTGTTGCCGCAGGCCAATGCCGTGGCGACGGACCGCAATCCGAGCACGAAGGGCGCATTCCACGGCGCCATGGCGAGACACACGCCCACCGGCTCCCGGAAGGCGAAGGACAGCCCGTCCGGCCCTTGTGTGGCGGTGCCCGTTACCGACGTCACCATGGCGGCCGCCTCTTCCAGATGCTGCCGCCCCACTTCGATATTGAAGCGCAGCCACAGGTCGGTCGCGCCGATCTCGGCCCGCATCGTCTCCCCGATCTCGGCCGCGCGGGTCTCGATCAGCGCCGCCGCGCGCATCAGGATGCGGCGCCTTTCCTGCGGAGGCGTCGCGGACCAGCTCGCGAAAGCCCTCGCCGCGGCATTGGCGGCAGCTACCGCCTCCCGCGCGCGGCAGGACGGCGCGCGCGAGGCAACGGTTCCCGATGCGGGATCGATTCTTTCGAACTCGCCCGCCGGCCCGCGAACAGGGGCGATCGCGGAAGCGCGGCGCACGCCCTCCGGCGCGACTGCGGCCATGGTTTACCTCCCCAGGATCCCTTTCCGGGATCCGCGGCCGGCGTGTGATCGCGCCGCACAGGGCGGCGGACCGTTCACCGGCGCTTGTCTTCATTTGGCGTCCGTTCCGGTCCCTCTTCGGAACACTTAAAAGGTTAAGCCTTGCAGCGGCGATTGAAATGTCATTTTATGGGCATGTCTTGTGCTTTTCTGGTTCTTTTCATGCCCAACGAAACCCTGCCCCGCGATGTCCAGACGCTCGCAAGTCTGGTTCGGGCCGAGCCGCTTCGCCCCGCCCTGCGCAGCGTCATCCTGCGCCCGTCACGCGGGATGTATGAGGAGTTCACCCATTTCCTGCTGGTGGAAACCGGCGACGTCACGATCGAAGCCGACGACAGCGGACATCGTCTCGAAGGCCCCGTCGCGATGATTCTGCCCCCGGCGCCCGCCATGGCCGTCAGGCTTGGCGCGGGTGCGGGCGGCTGGCTGCTGGGTGCCGCCCCCCCGGTGCTGACAGAGGCAGTCGGGGCAAAGGCGGAATCCGGTCTCCTGCAAACGGTGAGCGCGCGCCTTGTCGTGGCACAGGGAGAGGACGGCCGCTTCATTCCCGATCTCGTGCATCTCGCCGAACAGATCCATCGCGAGATGCACCGTGAAACGCGCGGATCGCAGATGGCCGTCGTGGCCTGTCTGCGGCTGTTGCTGATTTCCTTCTGGCGGGAAGGCAGCTTCGATCCCGCCACGCTCGGACGCAGCAGCGAACTGCACCTGCTTCAGGGCTTCAGGCGGCTGGTGGAACTGCATTTCCGCTCACGGATGTCCGTGGCCGACTATGCGGCTCTTCTGGGGGTCACATATGACCGCCTGCACAGCATCTGCCGGCGCAGCCTGCAACGTTCGCCGCTGCAGCTCGTCCATCAGCGGATGATGCGCGAGGCGGCGATCCGGCTGGAAAGGTCGGGCGAGACGATTCAGGAGATCGCCCATTCGCTCGGTTTCGGCGACGCAACCGAGTTCAGCCATTTCTTCAAGAGAAAAAGCCGGATGGCGCCCTCGACCTTCCGCGCAAGGGTTCGCGACGCGGGCGGCACGGCACACATCGGCGGCGCCTCCTTCGCGGACTGGCCGTGAGGGAGACGGAGCGCACACGCATACGTGACGTGCAGCCTGTCCCTGGCTTGCTTCAGATGCATGACGGGGATACGCCATAATCCGCGTACCTGCGCGGCCGGATCGGGGATTGAAGCACAATTCGTAGCGGCATATGGGAGAAGGGACGAAAGAGGATGGCCAGCGCATGACCGACACGTTTTCCACCGGCATTCACCACGTGACGCTGATCACCCGGCGTGTGCAGGCCAACGTCGATTTCTACGCCGGCTTTCTGGGCCTGCACCTCGTCAAGCGCACGGGCGGCTTCGAGGATAGCGAGCAACTCCATCTCTTCTACGGCGACCGGACGGGGTCACCCGGCTCGCTGGTCACCTTCCTCGTCTGGGAGGACGGCGCGCAGGGCCGTGTCGGCAACGGTCAGGTTTCCGAGATCGCCTTTGCCGTGCCGCCATCCGGCATCGGGGAATGGTTGACGCGGGCACTGGCGCGAGGCGTCCCCGTCGAGGGGCCGTCACGCGAATTCGGCGAGCCTGTCCTGCGGCTGAGAGACCCCGACGGTATCATCGTCAAGCTCGTCGGCGCAGACGTTTCCCCCGCAAACCACGAAAACGGCGATCCCGCCGCCATCACCCGGCTGCGCGCGGTCACGATCCTGACTGATACGCCGGAGGAGACAGCGGCTTTCGTCAGCCGCTTCGGCTACCGGCAGGAGGCGCGAGCGGGAGCGATCACCCGACTGCGATCCGATACCGACGCCGTCGATATCAGAGACGCCTCCGGCTATGTGCCGGGCGCACCCGGAACCGGCACGGCCGATCACGTCGCCTTCCGCGCCGAAACCGTCGAGGCGGTACGAAAGGCCGAGAGTGAATTGGCCGGTCTCAACTCATCGCCGACAACCTTCCACGACCGCAAATATTTCATCTCGCTCTACGTGCGGGAACCCGGCGGCACGCTCTTCGAACTGGCGACCGACGGGCCCGGCTTTGCCATCGACGAGGCAGCCGACAGGCTCGGCGGAATCCTGTTCATCCCGGAATCAGACCAACATCGTGCGGACGCCCTGAAAGTGATCCTGCCGCAGTTCGCCCTGCCGGGAGAACCCCGCCCTCCCCGCCGCGACCTGCCCTTCGTGCACCGCTTTCATACCCCCGACGATCCCGACGGCAACACCGTCGTGCTGCTGCACGGCTCCGGCGGCAACGAGGCGGACCTGATGCCGCTGGCGCACCGCATCGCGCCACGTGCTACGCTGCTCGGCGTACGCGGGCGCTCCCACGAGGAAGGCATCGCGCGCTGGTTCCGCCGCACCACCGCAACCACGTTCGACCAGGCCGACATCCGCTCGGAAGCTAAAGCCTTCGCTGCCTTTGTCGACGGAGCGATCGCCGGCTACGGCCTCGATCCGGCGCGTATGGTCTTTCTCGGGCTTTCCAACGGCGCGAATTTCGCCGCGGCGGTCATGGCCCTGCATCCAGGTGTTATCCGGCGCGCCATCCTCCTGCGCGCGATGCCGGTCCTCGCGCCCCTGCCGGACGCGGACCTGACGGAAGCGAAGGTGCTGATGATACGCGGCGGCAACGATCCTTACGATCAGCTCGCATCGCCACTGGAAGAGTGGTTCCGGCGTAACGGCGCCGACCTCGATTCCCACAGTATCGAGGGTGGCCACGCCCTCACGGCCGAGGATGCAGTTCTGGGAGGGAAATGGTTCGACACAACCATGACAGACGACGCAAGCTGAGCAGCACATCGCCCGATATCAACAGATGCAAAGTTGCGGAACTACTTTTCGGCCTCCGCACGCACAAACGATTTCAAGACTATGCTTTTATAAAGAGTATCAGGGTACTGTAGATCAGTACTTTCGATGAAGTTTAAATGCTGTGCGAGCCCCCTATCCAAGGAAACTGTTATCCGTTCGCGTGGGCGGCGGGGGCTTCGGATGGGCTGCTTCTTCCGGATGGGAACCGGACAGCTGCGGCCGCAGCGGCAGTGGCCTCGCCGCCGCGAACGGTGACGGCATTGGAGGCAAGCGCGATACCGGTCTCGCGGAACGCCGCCAACAGGCGCTTCATCGCCTCACGCTGGATGAAGCTTGGATTGCCGGGCTTCGCGGTGAATTTCAGGCGCACGACGAGCGAGTTGTCCGTCACGTCGCGGATGCCCTGCATCTTCAGCGGCACGAGGAATTCCTTGCCGATTTCCTCGTCTTCCAGCATCGCAAGGCCCACCTTCTTGACGGTCTTGCGGATCTGCTCCGGATCCGCGTCGCGGTCGAAGTGCAGTTCGAACTTGATGGTGCTCCAGTCGCGGCTGTAGTTGGTGATCGCCTGCATCTGCCCGAAAGGAATGGTGTGCAGGGGGCCGTTCTGGTGCCGCAGCTGGACGGAGCGCAGCGATATCTTCTCGACGGTTCCCTTCAGCTTTCCGGTGTCGACGTATTCACCAACGCGAAAGGCGTCGTCAGCAAGGAAGAACATGCCGGAGACGATATCCCTGATCAGGGTTTGCGATCCGAATGAAACAGCCAGTCCGAAGACGCCGAACCCCGCCAGTAGCGGCGCTGTATTCACACCAAGGGACGAGAGAACGACAAGAATTGATATGGCGAGAACCGCGATGAAGACAACATTGCGCACCAGCGGCAACACCGTATGCAGGCGGCTGGCCGGGGCGCCGGGGCCTTCATCCTGATCCGCACCGGGCAGGTTCGCGCGCTGCGCGGGCGCAATAGCCTCGAACCAGGTTTTCAGAAAACTCCACGCCGTCCAGCAGAAGACGACGGCCGCGAGCAGCCGCATGGCGCCCGAGACCAGCCGCAGCGCGGCGAAGGCAGCGCCATCGGCCATGATCGGCTTCCAGAGTTCGACGATCAGATAAACGCCGATGAGCCAGATACCCCCCGTCACGAGGGTATGGCCGGCGGCCGTCGCCGCCTGCTCCAGCGCACCGGGCTGCCGGCGCCGGAACCGTGCCGCCGCGGCTGCCGACATAAGAGCGTGCGCGCCGAGCGCCAGTATGGGAAGCAGCAGCAGGGTGACCTGGGTCGTGCCGGCGGCGAAGTTCCAGCTCGTGCTTTGCGGCTTCCCGGCCGCAAGGCAGCCGACAGCCCAGATGACCAGCGCGGTCACGACATAGAAATAAGGCAGAAGGGCCGCAGCCGCACGCCTGAACAGGCCGGGTTCGCTGCCGGCGAATGCCGCCTCGATGTCGCGGGCACCAGCGATGAACCACCATAGCTTCAGCAGCGTCAGGACAGTTGCGCCTGCAAGGAACCAGCCTTCGATGGCGATGGCGTCCGCACCGCTCACATGCGCGAGGCGAACCATCTGCCCTACCACACCGCCGATGGCGCCGTAGGCCGCAACCATCCTCCAATGCCAGCCTGCGTTGGGGATCGGAATGAGGCGGGCGGCGGCATCGCCCGGCGCGAACAGCAGCCGCGCGAATATCGCGTAGGCCAAAGCCGTTATCGCAACATTGAGAAGCGCTTGCACGCTATCGTGCGCCAGCGTACCCTGCGGTATCACGCTGCCAGCCAGGACACCCGTGACCACCGCGAAGGCGACGAACCCCGAAAGGTCGATTGCAAGCTGGACGCCGGCGCGCCTGAACCTGCCGGGCAAGGAATCGGCAAACCGGCGCCGCTGCGGCTGCAGGAGAAAAGCCGCGAACCGGTAAACAGCGAAACCGGCGATTGCCCCGACAAGACCAATCGCGAGCGCAAGCCCCGCAATCTGCAGCCAGCCATATCCTTCCGCGCCGATTTTTTCGGCCCAAGGAGCGAACAGACCGCCGAAGTCGGCAATGCCGCGAATCCCGAGGGCGATGCCGTCCTGAAGTCCATCCATCATCTGCCGGGCGGCGGCTGGCAGTCCGTACGCGCCGCCATCACCCGTGGATGGCGGATTGATGCCCTGTTCGACGCCCGCCGCCATTGTCCCATCCATTCCGCTGAAACGGCGACAGACGCCAGCGCTCATCGCCCAGCGGCCCGTCACCCGATATCAGGCTGCCGCAACATGCAGCAGCCTGGCGGGACAAGATACGATCCGCGACTATCCGATAAAGATGGCCAATCTGACATCACCTGTCGTGTAATCCGGATAATAGCCGCATGATGAAGAAAGCGCCGTGTGTTCAGTCCCGCTCATGGGTGCTGGCCGGCGGAGAGCGGGAAGGCTCCCCCGTGCCCCGCCCAGTTTTCATGCCGCCCAGCCGCCGAACGAACAACACACGGCTGGTAAGACCGAGCCCGTCTTCCTGGCTCTTGCCGCGCTCCCTCGTAGCGCTCGCAAGCCTCGTATATAGTTCAACCGACCCGCCGTAGCTCGACGACGATGCCTGCGATTGAGCGAACATTTTGCTGATGAGACTGTATCGTGGAACCCCGGCAAGGGATGATCGGAGACCCTGCGACGTGTTGACGCCAAATCCCCGTCCGGAGAGCCCGCGCAACTACATCCCCTATCCTCCTGAAAAACATATCGTTATTCCATTTGGCAAAAAGGGCAGATGCGCCATGCACCCGCCCCGTTTGTCATCCAGGCCCCGACACGGGCGGCACGGACTTGAGCAAACTCGTCTTCAGTTTCGTCAAGCCGCCCACCAGTCGTCTCGCGGAGAAACCGAGATAGCCAGGATGACATCTTGAAAGTCGTTGTCGCCCGTATCAGTCGGCAGGTCCTCAAATCCAATCAATAGTTGCAGGCCGTCATCGTCAACGCCCGACAGCACCTGGGGCGCCCCATTCGGGTTAAACGCCGCGATGGAGTGGAAGACTGGCGCCGTCACAAGGTTACCCAGCGTCGCGCTGCGCAGCACGAGTGCCCCGCCGTCGACGGCGTCCGCTGACGTAATGAGGGAGAGATCGTCAGGTAGTTGTCCATACACGCCGAAGCCGTCCTGAACCAGGAAGAAGGCCAACCGCGCACCGTCTGCCGGCGTATCGAGATCGACGGTCCGCGCCTCGCTGCCGACGTTCAGCGTATCGGCAAACAGAATGCGGACGCTCCCGATCGTTCCGTCTGCGTCAACCGTATAGACACCCAGGGTATTGTGAAAGCTCGAAGTGGCAGACTTGATTTCCGCCGCGAAGGACGTCGCTCCGTCGCCCACGAGATAGGGCTCGTTGGCGATGCCATTGATCGCGATGGGGTCGACCGCCTGCGCTTCCTGAAGGTCAGGCAGAAAATGTACGAAGCTCAACAGTGTTTTTGCGCCTGTTCCATCATTGCGGGCCACGGTCATGAAGTTGCCTTGAGAGAAGTCGCCAACGAGCCGGAAGCGCGTGTCGGCGACTGAAACTTCCACCCCGATCTCCGTCGTGTCGACAGAGACAGCCTTCCGATCGATGGCCTGATCAATGTCCAGTAAATCGTCGATGCCAAAACCGGAGATAGAATCGCCGTGCAGACTGGCTAAAGAATCGCACACAATATCGGCGCCTCCGCCAAGCTGAATGATGTCGGCCCCGGCGAATCCGGATATAATATCGTTTCCTATGCCGCCATAGATGACGTCGTTGCTATCCGCGCCAAGCACAGGGCCACCGGCTTCGTTGGCAAAATATGTCGATAGCTGCTCCACCTTCACATAATCGACATCGAAGTAGTAGGTTTTGTTCTCGGCCGCACTTCCTGCGGGCACAAAACCTGCATTTCCAATACTCGGCCCATTAGGGTCACCCCTGCCGGGCCCCCAGTCGGCGGGCACTCCCCATAGGTTCATGTGGAGATTCTGCGGCTGCGTTGGGACATGTTCCATGTCGACGCGAATTTCTTGGCCATCCACGAGCCAGCGGACCCGGTCGGGGAGCCACTCTATGCGGTAGACGTGCCAATCGGCGAAGCTGCCAGTTATTGGGATGGATTGAGGGTAATCATGACCAGTTCTCTCCAGAAAAACGTTGGTAGAGATCTTGGCAAGCTGAGAGGTCAGGATCTCGAAATCCAGCTCGTCATGATCCTCTTTACCTTGGGCATACTCAAAGGCCTGGTAAGCGAAGAACCCCGCGATCATGCCCGCCTGGGAGCTTTCGAACCTGAACCGGCCCTCAAAAGCGACGCCGCCACCACTCAAGTCCCATGCCTTATTCGTGATTGCCTCAGAGCCGCTGAACCCGCTTCCGTCGAGCCAGGTGTCCAGGCGGATTCGTGCCACGCCACCTTCGGCGACAGGCAAGCTCTGGCGGATCTGCGTTTGGCCCAGCCAGGACGAATTGTTGGTTTGAGACCACCTATTGATTTTCCAGTCTGCAAAGTTGAGCGTGCCGTCGATTGAGAATTGATCCTCGAACAGGACCTGTACCCCACTGAGTTGCGCCATTTCAGCCCCCTCCATTATTTGTATCAATGATTGAACAGGCTGTTAGACGAGAGTCAATCACCACTGCGGCGCAAGTATCTCCCCGCGCTTGCATATCATGACCACACCTCCGGCCGAGACGCTGGAGGACGATGGTTTCCCTGCTTTCACGGCCTCGACGATGCGGATGAGCAGGTAGCGGCGCTATCGCTCAGAGACATTGTTCAGAACGCTCTCATCCCGGAGGAAATCAGCTCCCCTCATGTGTCATTGCCCTTTGCCTACGCCTCAGGCAATCTGTCGTGCGTCAGTATAGGCAGCGGCCAAATCGCGGTTTTCTCAAATGGAATTCGTCTACGGGTTGAGCTTTCTGCTGCTTTTCAGCTTGAGCGCCTATGGCGGGCTGGCGCTACGGCGCCATCTCAACGAGGGCCACTTTTCGAAAGATAACATGGATGCTGTGCGCTTGGTGACCGGTCTGATCGTGTCTTTTGCCGCACTCATCCTGAGCCTTCACCTTTCCACGTCTAAAGCCGCATTTGACGCCGCCAACCGCAATAGAGCGGCTTACGCTACGCAACTGGCAAGCCTTGATGAATGTCTGCGAAATTTCTCTCCGCAAATGGACGCGACGCGGCTGCAGCTGCGCCAATACACCGCCGCCGTCATTGTCAGCACCTGGCCCGATGAGGAGGGACCAGGGATCGAAACCGGCCTCGATCCACAGCACATGATGTTACGTGGAGAGGACGCGACGCTGACGAAACTGATGACTCACATTGGTCTGGCAATCGATTCTTTCGTTCCCACAGACGGCGCTGCGCAGAACATCGTTGCAAGATGCCGGGCGGAATATGGAACGGTTCTGGCGGGGCGCTGGTCCGTCATCGACGACACGTATGCCCCGTCAGGAAGGCTATTCACCGTCGTTATCAGTTTCTGGCTCGCGCTGGTTTTCCTCAGCTTCGGGCTTCAGGTGCAACAGCGCGCACTGAGCCTGACGGTTCTTGCGATTGGCGTCCTCTGCGTTTCAACCGCGATGTTCGTTATCATCGACCTGCATTTTCCGTATCGCGGCGTCTTCGGGATATCCAGCATGCCGATGCGTGATGCCCTGGCAGACATGCTCCGCCAATAGACGGGCATGACCGCGCCCTTCGTCTACGACGGCGCCGCATTCCCGGCCTATGTCAAGCATGTGCTGGCCCCGACCCGGTCCAAGGATGCCATCAAGGATGTTGAGCGTGAGGACTTACGCAAGAAATTAGAACAGCCATCGAACGATCCCTCAGGATCTCGTTGGGACTTTCCGCGCCGAACCGCCGAAATCGGGTATAAATGTACCCGAATTATTCGGGCTTCAACGCGCTTATTGGTGTCCCGGAAGGGATTCGAACCCCTGACCTACGGTTTAGGAAACCGTTGCTCTATCCTGCTGAGCTACCGGGACCCATCATACGCGATACACTATCTCCCCTGCCCCACGCATCACATTTTGTGCCATGCGGGAGCCTCGTTGCGCACCTTCCTTCTGTTATCTGGATGGTGGCGTTCGTCTTGCCAGGAATGCACCAAAGTGGCACTTCACAACAATGGGTTGTTTCTCCTATCATAGGCGTGATGATTTTGCAGCGGTTCTTTTGGCCTTTTTCCTACCTGTTCACAGAAACCCGCCTTTCAGGACACCCCGCCCGCCGGAGACGTGCGTTCGTTGCAGGGATCGTTTTTATGCTGGCCGCGACGGGGGCGACCGGGGCGTTTCCGGCTTGCCTGGAGGTTGCACCGCCGGACGATGCCCTGCGCGTTCAGGGGGTGACGGAGCGGGGGGAGCCTGTGCTTTCCGACGGGCGGATCGTCCTCCCCTCCGGCATCGCCCTTGTCGACGAAGCCGCTGCCGTTGCCGCTATCCGAAAGGTTCTCGGCCGGGGGGAAATCCGGCTTGCCGCCATCAGTCGACATGCCGACCGCTGGGGTCGGTATCGCGGCCATCTTGCGATTCGGGCTGGCGGAGATGTCACGACGCTCGTGGAGCACCTCGTCGCGCAGGGTGCGGCGTTGCTCTATCCGCAAGAAATCGCTGCGAAGGCGGGCGACAAGCGGAATATCGTCGTCACCGCGGCCTGTGCGGACCGGCTGCTTTCGCTGGAAAAGGAAGCGCGCCGCGCGGGAATCGGCGCATGGGGCGGAACTGCTGCGCTGCCGCTCGACGCCCGCAACATTCCTCTGTTGCAACGATTTGCCGGCCAGTACGTTATTGTCGAGGGACGGGTCGTTTCGGTCGGAGAGCGCAGCACCATGACATTCCTGAACTTCGGGTCGAACTGGCGGAGGGACTTTTCGGTCTCTATCGCCCGAAAGGACTGGGAGGACTTCGCGAAGCAGGGGCTGACCGCCGCCGCCCTCGACGGCAGGCGCGTTGCGGTGAGGGGTGAAATCCTGCTACGGGAAGGCGTCGAATCGCCGGCTGGCCGGGCGCCCACGATCAGGGTATCAGTGACGCGAAGCCTCGCCTATTCGGATACGGACTGATCGTCGTGCAGGGAATTTCGTTACAACGCTCCTTGCCGCAGCTTGCGGCCATCATGCTCACCGGCATGGCTCTGGCATCCTGCGCAGTCTCGCCTGTGGTCGAGCCGCCGGCAGTCGCCGCCGTGCCGCCGGCGGCGCCGCGCATCACCGGCGTAAACCAGCGGGCAGAGCGCGAGCACCAGCGGCTGCTCGCTGCATTCGGCGGCGCCTATCAGGCGCCGGCGGCGCAGCGCATGCTTGATGAACTCGCCTCCCGCCTCGTGCCAGCCACCGAACGGCCGGACCAGCATTACCGCGTCACAATCCTCGACTCGCCGATGGTCAATGCCTTCGCCCTGCCGACCGGCAATATCTACGTCACGCGCGGCCTTCTGGCGCTCGCCAACGATGCCTCGGAACTTGCGGGCGTGATGGCCCACGAGATGGCCCATGTGACGGCCAGCCACGCCACGGCACGCGACGAACTTGAGAAGCAGACGGACCTCATCAGCCGCGTCAACGTGCAGGTCCTGAAAGATCCTACCCGCGACGAGGCGTTTCGCGCCAGCGCGCAGGGCACCATCGCCGGCTTCTCGCGCGAGCAGGAGCTGGAGGCCGACCGAATCGGTATCCGCACCAGCGCGCGCGCGGGTTACGATCCCTACGGCTCCGCCCGCTTCCTTGAGGCGCTGGACCGCAACGTCCGCCTCGGCAGAAGCGGCAGTGCGCAGTCGTCCGCGACCGCCAGCTTCATGGCAACGCACCCGAGCACGCCGCAACGTATCGCGCTTGCCTTGCGCAGCGCCCGCGAGGTTTCGGCACCCGGCATGGGGGACAAGGGCCGGCGGGCCTACCTCGAAGCCATCGATGGCATAAGGTGGGGCGAAGACCCGCAGAACGGCGATGTGCGCGGCCGTGTCTTCCGCCACCCGCGCCTCGGCATCACCTTCACCGCCCCGGAGGGCTTCGCGCTCGACAATTCTTTCCAGGCACTGATGGGCGTAGCGCGCAACGGCGAACTCGCCCTGCGCCTCGATGCGGTGGAACTGCCGCCTTCCGAGCAGCTTGACGCTTTCCTGTCGTCCGGCTGGATCGACGGCGTTTCGACCGAAAGCACGACACTGACGACGATCAATGGCCTTCCGGCCGCAACCGGCGTCGCGCGGGGGAAGGAATGGGTGTTCTATCTCGGCGCGATCCGTATCGACAACACGGTTTTCCGCCTCGTTGTGGCGACGCGCCAGCGCGACACCGCCGTCGAGCAGGATTTCCAGACCGCACTGGGCAGCCTGCGCCGGATGACGCCAGCGGAGATACGTGCCATCAAACCGTTGCGTATCCGCATTGTCGCGGCCGCCGCCGGCGATACTCCGGAAACGTTGGCCCAGCGCATGATCGGCGTCAGCCAGCCGCTCGAACGCTTCCGTGTGCTGAACGGACTGCGGCCGGATGAGGCCCTGGTTCCGGGCGAACGCTACAAGGTGATCTCGGAGTAAGGCAAAATTCGTTAAACGGGAAACGCTGTCGTGCCGCGTCTCTTTGTTCGTGCACGGAATTTATCAGGAGAACGGCGCGCATTTCCCAGTTTTATGCAGCAGTACCCATAGACCACAAGACGACGGGCCGCCACGCACCACATGCCGGAAAGGCACTTAGCCTTACGGTATGAGGGGGTATGGCGGCCCGTCGTCTTGTCGTTTGGATGGAGGAAGAATGCGCCGTGCTGGGGCCGGTTCAGGCGGCCTCGTCTTCCAGTTCGTCGGCCGCGGCTTGTGCCTCGTTGGCGGCTTTCTTGGCAGGGCGGCGGGGCGCTTGCGCCAGCGCGTTCTCCACGATGCGCATGGCCTCGGTGTCGGTGCCGCCGTTCACGGCAGCGATCTCGCGCACCATCCGGTCGATGGCGGCTTCATAGAGCTGGCGCTCGCTGTAAGACTGCTCAGGCTGCGAATCGGAACGGTGCAGATCACGAACGACCTCCGCAATCGCAATCAGATCGCCGGAGTTGATCTTCGCCTCGTATTCCTGCGCGCGACGCGACCACATGGTGCGCTTCACCCGGGCGCGGCCGGTAAGAGTTTCCAACGCCTTGTCCACAAGCGTATTTTCGGCAATCTTGCGCATGCCGACGCTCGCCGCCTTCGCGGTGGGGACGCGCAGGGTCATTTTGTCCTTCTCGAACGAGATGACAAACAGTTCGAGCGTACAACCCGCAACGACCTGCTCCTCGATGGCGATGATCTCTCCGACACCGTGGGCAGGATAGACAATCGACTCACCGGTCCTGAAGCCCAGGCGATGGGCAGTCTTTTTGGCGTTGTTCATAATTGTGATTGCCTCCTTCTCGCCTCCGCAAGGGAGGCGATATACTGACGCTCCGGGGGCCACCCGGACAAAAAAATCCCATCGGCGGCAACGCGCCATCGGATAACAGCCGAGCCCAAACCGCCGTAGCCGCATGGTCACGCCATGACATAGCGGCGACGAGCTGTTGTGCGTCGTCACATCAGTACGTTGAATGCTGAACCTCTGCCGGGTACGGGCAGCGTATCTCTGCACCAGATCGACCAATAAAGGCTAACCTAACACAAAAATCGGCAAAAATCAAAAGAGTTAACCCACCCGCCGGCCAATGCCGGGGGTGCGGGCCGCAATCGGCCATCAGAAAGCGCGGCGACAATGCGCCGCCAGACTGAATCGGACTTGAACTCGGGCAAACACGATATCCCCATGCACCAAAGGCATGGCAGAAATATGATAATCTGATGGCCTGAGGCCGTAGAAACCTCAACTGGAAAATGAGACCCGTTTTTCAGCCTGCGGCAGTTGGCATTCACCTTCGATCCATCGAGCTGAATGCAAATCGCGGCAGAGTGGCGGATGCGATTTCCACCTGTAGCTGTCCCGACGGGCGGGCAGGACATGCCTGATGTCCGTCAATCGCCTTCGCCCGGCTCCGGCGAGAAATATTGCTCGAACTTGCCGGCCACGCCGTCGAACTCCGTCGCCTCCGGCAGCGCATCGCGCTTCTGAGTGATGTTCGGCCACATCTTGGCGTAGTCGGCGTTGATTTTCAGCCACTTCTCAAGGCCGGGCTCGGTATCGGGACTGATGGCCTCGGCAGGACACTCCGGTTCGCACACCCCGCAGTCGATACACTCGTCCGGATGGATGACAAGCATGTTCTCGCCCTCGTAGAAGCAATCCACCGGGCAAACCTCGACACAATCCGTATACTTGCACCGAATGCAATTATCGGTGACGACGTATGGCATCCACCTCTCCTGCGGCCGGGCACTCTGCGCTGGCGGCCTTCCCGGCATCCCGACAGATTATCGTATAACGTCTATCGGGCAAATCGCGTTTTCAAGAACCCGAAATAACGGACATGATGGGCATGCATCCCCACCGGCCGCTATATCTGGATTCTTTCCAATGTGAGAGCACTGCTCTAGCGGCAATCGTCCTCCGGTGCAAGCGACGTATTGTCGCCGGAGGTCTCTGAATTTTGCATATGCTCATCCGGGCCAGCGGCTTCAGGACCGCTCAGCAGCTCGTACAATTGCCGCGCTTCCGGCGCTCCGCCGCGCCGTTCGGCGAAGGCGCACACGCTGACGACGAGCGTCGCGTGGGCGAGAGCCAATGTCAGCACATCGCCCGCACGCACGCCCTTGGCCGGATCCGTCACACGCCGGCCGTTGATGCGCACATGTCCCTCGTCGACAAGCCGCGCCGCCAACGTGCGCGTTCGCGCCATGCGTGCATGCCACAACCATTTGTCTAGGCGCTGCCGGCTGATGGCTTCAGGATCGGGCAAGAGCGATCAACCCTTTTCCTTGGTGCGACCTTCGAGCGCCTGCTTGAGGGCCGCGAGCTTGGCGAAGGGCGAATCGGGATCCGGGGCGCGCTCGGCGCGGCCGGAACTCTTCCTGTCCTGCCAGGACTTGGCCTGCCCTGCGCCGCCGCCGGGCCTGTCCCCCCCGTGCCGCTCCGCGCCGTGTCCCTTGCCGTGGCCGCCAGCGGCGTCCCGGTTGCGGCCGAAACGCCGGTTCTCGTCATCGCGCGTGCCGCCGGGCTGGCCGCCGTTGTTGCGCGCACGGGCAGCATCACCAAAGCGTTCGAGCCGGCGCTGGCGCTCATGCTCGCGCGCCGGGGCTGCTGCATCCCCCTCGCCCTGCGGCGCCTGTGCGGCGACCTCGCCGGCCGCGGCATCCGCCGGAGCGTGCTGGGGAGGTCGCTGCTGGCCGCGCGGATGGCCTGCACCACCACGCCCGCGCCGCTCGCCCTGCCCTTCCCGCTGACGCTGCTGGCGCGGACCATGCTGATGACGGTGCGGCCGCCAGATATCAATCTCGGCCGGTACTGCGGCCTCCTGTGCAGCCTCCTCGGCGGATGCCTCCGCCTCTGCGGGCGCGCCCGCCTGTTCCGGCTCCGCGTCGTGCGCCTCGGCGACGGGTGCCGTGGAGGCATCCTCCGTCACAAGGGTTTCAGCAAAGGCCGGTTCGGCGTCAGCGGCTGGCAGCGGCTCCGCCGCCGGTGCGGCCTCAGCCGGAGCAAGCTCCGTTGTTTCTGCAACGTCGGGCGCCGCTTCTGCCGGCGTGTCCGTGGCGGCGGCTTCAGCCGTTCCATCCGGGACGGCATCGCCTGCGACCGGCGCTTCCGCGGCCAGCTCCTCGGCGGCGTCCTGCCCGGCAGGAGCCGACGAGTCCGTTGCGGGCGCGGCAATGAGACGGGGCGCGGGCACCAGCTCCGCCGTGATGGCGGGACCCGTCCGCTTCTCGGGGACATAGCCGAGCGAGCGCAGGATGGACGCGAAGTCCTCGCCCGCGCATCCGGCAAGCGATGTCATCGCAACCGTCACGACGAAGCCGTCGCCGTCGGCGGCACCCGCCGGCGGCTCTCCGGGCGTCACGCCCGGCTTGTAGGCGATGGCGGGACGGATGAGATCGGCAAGACGTTCGAGGATGTCGACGCGCAGCACCCGCTCGCCGCAGACACGAAAGCCTGCTGCGCGATAGAGGCCCTTCGCCACCTCCGTCGACAGCTTGAACGACGTCCGGCCCGAGGCCGCGAGATGCGCGATATCGTCGAGACCCGGCTGGTCGAGGCCACCGTTCTTCAGAGCCCACAGTTGCGCGGCGAGCGCACGCGGCGCGGGCTTCAGCAACTGCGGCATGTACAAATGGTAGGCGCCGAAGCGCACGCCGTGGCGGCGCAGGGTGGCACGGCTTTCCTGATCGAGGCTCTTGACGTCCTGCGCGACGCGCGCGCGCTCCAGCACGCCAAGCGCCTCCGCAATCTGGAAGGCGACGCCCCGCGCGAGGCCGGTGATGTCCTCCGCCGCTTCCAGAAGGTCAAGAGCGCCGAGAAGCTTCGTCACATACGCCTTGATCCAGGTTGAGAGCCGCGTCTCGACCTTCTCGCGCGCGCCGCCGGCGAGCGAATCGTCGGCGATGAGCCGCAGGCCGGGCGCCAGCAGCTTCTCGCCTTCCATCAGCCTGGCGATCGCATCGCCGTTCCAGCGGACGATGCCGTCATTGGAAAGCACGAAGGTCTCGTCCGGGCTCGCTGAAAGCCGCTCGGCGCGTGCCTCGATCTCGCCCGCGAGCGCCTTTTGGGCGGCGGCGCGCAAGGCGCGCACATCCTGCCCCTCGGCTTCCGCGTCCGGCGCGAACTGGAACCCCTGCAAGCGGCCGATATGTTGGCCTTCGACCAGGACATCGCCCGCTGTGGTGACTTCGGCTTCGAGCATCGTATTCTCTCTCAGGCGTCGCATCAGGACGCTGGTGCGGCGGTCCACGAAACGGCTGGCGAGCCGGTCGTGTAACGCGTCAGATAGTCTGTCCTCTACCTGACGGGTGACGCCCTGCCAATGGGCAGGATCGCGCAGCCAGTCAGGCCTGTTCGCCACGAAGGTCCAGGTGCGCACCTGCGCGATGCGTCCGGACAGCGTGTCGATTTCCCCGTCGGTCCGGTCGACATGGCGGATCTGGCGGGCGAACCAGTCGTCAGCGATGGTGCCTGATAGCATCAGCGATTGGTAGATGGTGCCCACAAGTTCTGCATGCGCGGCCGGCGCGACCTTTCGATAGTCGGGAACCTGACAGACCTCCCAGAGTCTTTCAACCGCGCTTTTTCCCTGCGTGATGTCTCGCACCGCGAAATCGCGCGCCAGAATGTCGAGAGCGGCCTCGTCCTCGGCGATGGGCGCCCGCGTCAGCCCGGACTCGGCGGGAATTTCCGCAAGGCTGGAACGCAGATGCGAAATGGAGCGAAAATCGAGATCGGGGTTGCGCCACTGGATGATGCGTACCGGATCGAACACGTGATCCTCTACTGCTTCCACGACCTCGGCGTCAAATGCATCCGCGCGGCCCGTGGTGCCGAAGGTGCCATCCTTGAGATGCCGCCCGGCACGCCCCGCGATCTGGCCGATTTCCGCCGGGTTGAGTTCGCGGAACCCGAAGCCGTCGAACTTGCGATTCGCCGCGAAGGCCACATGATCGACATCGAGGTTAAGCCCCATGCCGATGGCATCCGTCGCCACGATGTAATCCACATCGCCGGATTGATAAAGCTCAACCTGCGCATTGCGTGTGCGCGGCGAGAGCGCACCCAGCACCACGGCCGCCCCGCCGTGCTGGCGGCGAATCAGCTCCGCGATCGCATAGACCTCCTCCGCTGAAAAAGCGACGATGGCCGAGCGGCGCGGCAGGCGCGTGATCTTCTTCTCCCCGGCGTAGGACAGCTTCGACAAGCGCGGGCGGGAGACGATGTTGGCGCCGGGCAGCAGCAGCTCCACCAGCGGGCGCATGGTGGCGGCGCCGATCACCAGCGTTTCCGCCCGCCCGCGCTGGTTCAGCAGCCGGTCCGTGAACACGTGTCCACGGTCGAAATGGCTCGCAAGTTGGATTTCGTCAATCGCGACGAAGGCAACATCCAGATCGCGCGGCATCGCCTCGATGGTGGCGATCCAGTAGCGGGCGTTCGCGGGTTTGATCTTCTCCTCGCCGGTGATCAGCGCCACGGCGTCGGCCCCCGCCCGTTCCACGACACGGTTGTAGACCTCGCGCGCGAGCAGCCTCAGCGGCAGGCCGATCATGCCGCTCTCGTGCCCCAGCAGGCGTTCGATGGCGAGATGGGTCTTGCCGGTGTTCGTGGGCCCAAGCACGGCGGTCACGCCACGGGCGCGGACACGCGGAGGCAGGGAGCGGGGTAAGGGAGACAGGGCCATAACGACTGAACGGCGAGATTGAACCGGTGGGCGGAAAAAACGAAGCGCCTTGTCAACGCATGACGACCACCTTCCTGAACGGAGCCGCCCGCAGGCCATTTCCCGCTGATCGCGATTGCTGGCCCACCCCGTGCACCACATGGCAAGCTTGAGCGCTTGTCAAGCGAAGCGACCGTGCCCCAGTTGTACTTTCGCACGGCAAACGCCCGCGCGCAATCGCGTCTGCGGCGTTATCCCTCTCGCCTTGCATCGGATTTTCCATCCGAGTCGCCTTTTCGCCTGTCAGCACGGCCCGACCGGGCGGATGGCGCCGCGGCTGAACGCGAACGGAACGAAATGCGCTCGAATCGCAGACAACGACAGAATCGACTTTTGTTCGCCTTCATGCCCCAACAATGGTATCGGGCGCCGCCCAACGCAACTTGCATTCAAGTCGATCCATCGAATCGAATGCAAGTTGCGGTAAAATATAGAATTCAGAACGCACACTGTGATTCCGTCGGAACGCCGGGCGCTTTAGTTGCTGGCGCGGAGCGCGGGGCCCGGCGTTCTTTGCGGCGCCGTGTCGGGCAGGCCGCCGGGGAAGCGCGTCGCCTCG
Source organism: Pseudochelatococcus lubricantis (assembly GCF_011762225.1). GTDB lineage: Bacteria > Pseudomonadota > Alphaproteobacteria > Rhizobiales > Beijerinckiaceae > Pseudochelatococcus > Pseudochelatococcus lubricantis. The sequence continues at coordinate 70,107 of NZ_JAASQI010000011.1, read as the reverse complement.
ATCACGACAAGGCCGAGCGGCGAGCGCACCGAGATGCGGTAAGGCAGGAACAGCCGCCCCTCCACCGCAGGCGCGAGCCACACTTCGATGTCACGGTTGTTTTCCATGAAATCCGTATCGGGACGGCCGGGTACGTGTCCCGAAATCGGCTTGTAGCGGCCCGAGCAAATCGCGATGGTGCCGGCATAGGCCCGTCCGTTGATCTTCTGCGCCCGGACGAAGGAGAGCGGCACGTCGAAACGGGCCGAGCCGTCGAAAAGCGGCAGCGTGCGGTTGCAGGCAGCCGGATCGCCAGCGGCCACACTGCCTGCGACGGGCATGAGCAGCGCGCTGACGGGATCGACGATATCGCGCATGTCGCCTTCGCGCAGCGGGATGCGCTGCTTACGTTCGGGAATCGGCGGGCTCACCTTGAGCGCGCGGACGGCACCGTCGGCGAGCGCCATGCGCACGCTGACGGATCTGTCGCCCGACGCGGTCGTTACCGCGAACTTCGCCGGGCGAACCATGGCGCCCGCGACGGTGCCGGAGGAACTCGCCGCCCCCTTGCCGCCGGTCATGACGCCGGCAAGCCCCGTCAGGCGGGTCCACAGCTCGACCTTGTACCGATCACCCGCCACGCTCGCCTTGAGCTGCGCGACGCCGACCTGCATGCCCATCAGCGTAATGTCGTAGCGGCTCTCGAAAGCGCCGCCGGAGTCGGCCTCCGCAGCCCACGCCGGCAACGCCGCGCAGGGGGAAGCCAGAATGCCCGCCGCCGCAAGCCGCGCGGCCAAGGCCGTCATTCTCAAGAATCGCCGCGTCATGCCTGAATCCGCTTGTTAATGGGGCCGCTCCTGGGCCGCCGAATCGGCGCCGCACTCCCCGCCGGGGAGAATCATCCGCCCAAATGTCACCACAGGATCGTCTTCCATGGATAATGATGTGTAAACACAGCCCGCCAAAATCCACCTCCCGGATGGGCACGGGCAGCGCTTCCGTGTCATGTCGATGACAAAATGATCGCACTGCCTTGACGATGCCCTGCCTCGTACACTATACACCCCAAATCTTTCATGGGACATGAGGTGTCCGCGTCCCCGGCGGTAACGTCGGGTTTTTGCTGTTTCAGCGATAGCTCGGTGCCTCGATAGCGTTTAACAAGGATAATGCGTCATGGCACGCCGCTGCGAACTGACGGGCAAGGCCGTATTGGTCGGCCATCTCGTTAGCCACTCGAACCACAAGACCAAGCGTCGGTTCCTTCCCAACCTCGTGAAGGTGACGCTGCAGTCCGACACGCTGGAACGCAGCGTGCGCCTGCGCATCAGCGCTGCGGCGCTGCGCTCTGTCGAGCACCGCGGTGGCCTCGATGCGTTCCTGATCAAGGCCGGCGACGACGAGCTTTCGCTGAATGCCCGCGCTCTGAAGCGCGAGATCGCGAAGAAGCACGCGGAAGTCCCGGTCAACTGATCGCGCGGCGATGAACGGCCTGCGCGCGGAGATGAAGCGGTTGTGGTGGCCAGTGGCTGCCATGGCCGCTGTCGTCGTCGTCTCCAACATCGCCGTCCAGCACCCGTTCACGCCGTGGGGCCTGCAGGATTATCTGACCTGGGGCGCCTTCACCTATCCGGTTGCCTTCCTCGTCACGGATCTGACGAATCGCCGGTTCGGCGTTGCTGCTGCGCGCCGGCTCGTCGCCGTCGGCTTCTGCATTGCCGTCGTGATGTCCGCGTTCCTGGCGGAGCCGCGAATCGCCGCTGCTTCCGGCATCGCCTTTCTGGTTGGCCAGTTGCTCGATGTTTCGGTATTCAACCGGCTGCGGCGGTTGGCATGGTGGCGGGCCCCCCTCGCCTCCGGTCTTATCGGATCGGCCATCGATACGGCGCTGTTCTTCTCGCTCGCCTTTGCCGGCGTCGTGACGGACGTTGCTTCCTATAGCATCTTGGGCTTCAGCCTATACGCGCCGGTCTGGGTGGCTTGGGGGGTGAGCGATTTCATGGTCAAGGTCGCCATGGCACTGCTGATGCTGGTGCCTTACGGTGCCCTGCTGCGCATCGTGCTGCCGGTGGAGCAGCCGCGCAAAGCGTGACCGGCGGGCGGGCGGCAGGGTAGCCAATAGTCCTCCCTTGTGAAAATTTGCATGCAGTTCCGCAAACAGAAAAGTCCGGCCTTCACGGCCGGACTTTTTGATTCTAACGATCTGTGCCGCGTGCGCGGGCCGATCAGCCCGCGCGCCTGCGTTGGCCGGTGCGGCGCTGAGGCTGGCCGTGGCTTTCCTCGAAGAGTTCAGCCAGCTTGTCTGTCATCACCCCGCCCAGCTCCTCGGCATCCACGATGGTGACAGCGCGGCGATAATAGCGCGTCACGTCATGGCCGATGCCGATGGCGATCAGTTCTACCGGAGACCGGGTCTCGATCTCCTCGATGACGGCGCGCAGATGCCGCTCCAGATAATTGCCCGGGTTGACCGACAGCGTCGAATCATCCACCGGCGCACCATCCGAGATCACCATGAGGATGCGGCGCTGCTCCGGCCGGCCGAGAAGCCGCTTGTGCGCCCAATCAAGCGCCTCGCCATCGATATTCTCCTTCAGCAGCCCCTCGCGCATCATCAGGCCGAGATTGCGCCGCGCGCGCCGCCACGGTGCGTCCGCCGACTTGTAGATGATATGGCGCAGGTCGTTGAGTCGGCCAGGTCCGGGCGGTTTACCCGCCTGCAGCCACGCCTCGCGCGACTGCCCGCCCTTCCATGCGCGGGTGGTGAACCCCAGAATCTCGACCTTCACCGCGCAGCGCTCCAGCGTGCGCGCCAGAATGTCGGCGCACGTCGCCGCAACCGTGATCGGCCGCCCGCGCATCGAGCCAGAATTGTCGATGAGCAGCGTGACGACCGTGTCGCGGAAGTCCGTATCCTTCTCGAACTTGAACGACAGCGGCTGAAACGGGTCGATGATGACGCGCGGCAGGCGCGCCGGGTCGAGAATGCCCTCTTCGAGATCAAACTCCCAGGCGCGGTTCTGTTGCGCCAGCAGCCGCCGCTGCAGCCGGTTGGCGAGGCGCGCGACGACACCCTGCACATTCGCTATCTGCTTGTCGAGATAGGCGCGCAGGCGCGTCAGCTCGTCGGAATCGCACAGCTCCTCCGCCGCGACGATTTCATCGAAGCGGGTCGTATAGGCCTTGTAGGCGATGGTGCGCGCCTCATCGATCGCCGACTGGGGCGGATTGCGCGCGGCGCCCGCCTCCTCCGCGTCCGACGATTCGCTTTCCTCGGGCAAATCGCCGGAGGGCGCGTCCTCGACCTCCGTGGAGCCCTCCTCCATGTCGTCGGAAGCGGCCTCCATGGCGTCGATGCGCGCCTGTTCGGTGTCGGCGCGTTGCTCGGCCTCGCCGTCGCTGTTCTCTTCCTCGCCCTCTGCCTGGTCCTCGCTGCCCTCATCGCTCTCGTCAGGGTCGAGATTGGCGTCGTCCGCCATATCGAGCGCGGCGAGCAGCTCGCGGATGTTGCGCGCGAAGGCGGGTTGGTCGCCGATATTGGTCAGGAAGCGGTCGAGGTTCTTGCCGGCCTTGGCCTCGATCGAATCCCGCCAGAGTGAAACGATCTTTTCGGCCGCCTTCGGCGGCGGAAGCCCGGTCAGCCGCTCCCGCACCATGAGCGAGATGGCGTCTTCGACGGGGGCGTCGGCGCGGTCGGTAATCTCCTCGTAGCTACCCCGGTGATAGCGGTCTTCCAGCATCGCGGAGAGGTTGTCGCCGACGCCGCTCATGCGCCGGGAGCCGATCGCCTCCACGCGCGCCTGCTCGACGGCGTCGTAGACGGCCCGTGCGGCCGCCCCTTCGGGAGCGAGCTTCTGGTGCACCTTCTTGTCGTGCACCGCGAGGCGCAACGCCATTGCATCGGCATGGCCGCGCATCACGGCGATGTCGCTCTCCGTCGGATTGCGTGGCGGCTCCGGCAGGCGCGCGCGCTCTTCCGTCAGCGCCGGCCTGTCGACGGAGAAGGTCACCTCAAGGTCGCGCACCCCCGCGATGCCGCGCAGGGCGCCAGCGACCGCCTGCTTGATCGGTTCCGTCGTTTTGGACGGGACGTTGTTGCCCGGCCTGCGGTTGGTGGTGGTCATCGCGATCCGTGGTACCTCACGACAAGGCGACGTTGGCGGCGGATTCCGGCAGTTCCTTGCCGAAGCAGCGCTGGTAGAACTCCGCCACGAGCGGGCGCTCCGTCTCGTCGCACTTGTTGAGGAAGGTGAGGCGGAAAGCGAATGCGAGGTCGCCGAAGATATCCGCGTTTTCCGCCCAGGTGATCACTGTGCGGGGGCTCATCACAGTGGACAGGTCGCCGTTGATGAAGGCGTTGCGCGTCAACCCGGCGAGTCGCACCATGCGGTTGACAGTGTCGCGCCCCTGGGTGTTGCGGTAATGGTGCACCTTGGCGACAACGATCTCGACTTCCTTGTCGTGCGGCAGGTAGTTAAGCGTGGCGACGATCGACCAGCGGTCCATCTGGCCCTGGTTGATCTGCTGCGTGCCGTGATACAGGCCGGAGGTGTCGCCAAGGCCGATCGTGTTCGCCGTGGCGAACAGACGGAATGCGGGATGGGGGCGAATCACACGGTTCTGGTCGAGCAGCGTCAGCCGGCCGGACACTTCCAGCACGCGCTGGATGACGAACATCACGTCCGGGCGACCCGCGTCATATTCGTCGAACACCAGCGCGACGTTGTTCTGCAAGGCCCACGGCAGGATGCCGTCGCGGAACTCGGTCACCTGATGGCCGTCCTTGACCACGATGGCGTCCTTGCCCACGAGATCGACGCGGCTGATGTGGCTGTCGAGGTTGACGCGCACGCACGGCCACTTGAGCCGGGCGGCAACCTGCTCGATATGGGTGGACTTGCCGGTGCCGTGGTACCCGGTAATCATGACGCGGCGGTTGCGCGCGAAGCCGGCGAGGATAGCGAGCGTCGTCTCGCGGTCGAACAGGTAGTCCGGATCGAGGTCCGGCACGTGCTCGTCCGCTTCCGCGAAAGCAGGAACTTCGAGATCGGTATCAATGCCTAACACTTCCCGGACGGAAACCTTCAATGTCGGCAGCTTCAGATCGGCGTCGGGGTTGATCTTGTTATTCGTTGTCGCTTGCATAGGTCCTCGCTCCCGCGCGGGTGGCCCAAATGGAGCCCAACAAGGGGAGCCCAAACAGGGCGGTGCAAAAATTGGCCCGACTCAGGGCCCGCGCGCATGACGGGACGATAACGGACCCGGCAGGGGCCGCCAAGTCCCCAACGTCCTCAAATAGCCACATAAAAGTTGCAGCAGCCATGCATCGTACGGATATATTACCGCACTTCAGATGTAGAAACGGGCTTTTTCACGATGCTTCCGAAATACGGATAGCAGCCTGCCGCACCCGGCCTGCTTGTTCCATAAGCGTCGCATGCAGAATATTTAATATCAATTCTGAATAATGGCACCTGGCGTACTATGCAAAAATGGGAACCAACCGGCCTGACCAGTTGATTCCCATTCAGAATGGTGGGCGCGACAGGGATCGAACCTGTGACCCCTACGATGTCAACGTAGTGCTCTCCCGCTGAGCTACGCGCCCATGCCCCTTGCAGAAACCTGCTTCGGAGAAAAGGTGTATGGCTTCATACTGATTTTCAGAAGCGGATCAAGCAAAAAAGCGTATCCGTCGAAAAGGTATGAAACGAACAACGCATCTAGTGAATGCGCTGCGGTGGCGGCGGAACCGGTGCGCCACGTCCATGGACATGGGCTATAGCCCGGCTGCCACGACCATGCAAGCTGCGAAATACGATTCGCCGGCAAAGCTGTGGAAAGCTCGCCGGAGAGCCGCTGGCGCGGGCTTTACGCCACGAGGAGCTTCTCGACCTCGCCGACGAGTTCGCGCAGATGGAAGGGCTTGGAGAGCACCTTGGCATCCCGCGGCGCCTGGGAATCGGGATTGAGCGCCACGGCGGCGAAGCCGGTGATGAACATCACCTTGATGTCCGGATCGAGTTCCGTGGCGCGCCGCGCCAGTTCGATGCCGTCCATTTCCGGCATCACGATATCCGTCAGCAGCAGTTCGAACGGCTCTTCCCGCAGCCTGTTGTAGGCGGAAAGGCCGTTGTCGTAGGAGGCCACGTCATAGCCCGCATTCTGCAGGGCTTTGACGAGGAAGCGGCGCATGTCGTTGTCGTCTTCTGCAAGAAGGATCTTGTTCATGGCAGGTCTTGAGACTCTTCGCCCCTGTTGCGGCGATCTGGGTTGCGGCGGATGGTGCTCTGGCAGTCGCCCGGAACGGGTGATGACCCGCCTGGTGCTGGTCCCATCAAGCAGCGACGATCGTAAATTTGGTGTGAAGGCGAACGCCCAAACCGCCTCATTCCGCCTCGGCGATGGACACAGGAGCGCAAAAACGTCACTATGTGGCAAAAGAGCACTGGACGGCCATGCAACAGAGCATAAGTGATTTCAGCCCGCCCTTCACCATTTACGAGCCTGTCAGGCACCTGTCGCCGGTGGTTTTCAATGTGCCTCACGCGGGCCGGATCTATCCGCAAGCCTTCCTCGCAAGCTCCCGGCTCGGGCCGCTCGCCCTGCGCCGTTCGGAGGACGCCTGGGTCGACAGGCTCTTCGCCCACGTGACGCAACTCGGCGCGCCGCTGATGGTGGCGCATTTTCCGCGCGCGTTTCTCGACCTCAACCGCGAGCCCTACGAGCTCGACCCCCGCCTGTTCGCGGAAAGCCTGCCGGCGCACGCCAACGCGCGCTCCATGCGGGTAGCCGGCGGACTTGGGACGATTCCGCGCATCGTGGGCGACGGGCAGGACATCTATCCCGGCCGGATACCCCTTGAGGCGGGCCTCAGCCGCGTGGAAACACTCTACAAGCCCTACCATCGCGCCCTGCGCGCCCTTCTCGACCGCACGGTGGCGCAGTTCGGCGCCGTGGTGCTGGTCGATTGCCACTCGATGCCCTCGCCAGCGAACGTGGCGAGACACGGGCCGCCGCCGGATGTCGTACTGGGCGACCGGTTCGGCATGAGTTGCACCCCGGCGCTCGTCGGCTTCATCGAATCATGCCTCCGGATTCACGGGTACCGGGTGGCCCGCAACAAGCCCTACGCCGGCGGTTTCATCACCGAGCACTACGGGGAACCCGCCATCGGTCGCCACGCGCTGCAGGTGGAAATCAACAGGGCGCTTTACATGAACGAGACAACGCTTGAACCTGACGACGGCTTCATCCGGCTGGCACAGGACCTTGCCACCGTTTCGGCGGCGCTGCTGCGGGCGGCGCCCGGGCTGGTCATGCCGTTGCATCATGCGGCGGAATAGGGCAAACGAAGGGCCCGGCTCCGGCCGGACGATCCCGGCGCAAGGCGCCTGTTCTGCTCGAAGGCGCTTCAGGGCCTGCCATGGAATTGCCCCCTCCCCTGCGGCGCGCCGTCGATGCCGCTCTCGAACGCCAGCCGGTCGCCGAGCTTGCCCGATCGGCGGCCGCGCTGTCGGCCCGCTACCGGGCGGAAGTCCGCGACGGCCACTATCATCTCGGTGACGACCGGGCGGCACTTGCCTACCTGGCCACGCGCCTGCCGGCGACCTACGCGGCCATCCACTCCGCGCTGGAAATGGCGGCACTGGCGCTGCCCGAATTCGCCCCGGAAACGCTGCTCGACGTTGGCGCCGGTCCCGGCACCGCGCTGTGGGCGGCGGCCGATCTGTGGCCCTCCTGTGCGGATGCCCTGCTGATCGAGGGCAGCGCGTCCATCCGCCAGTGGGGTGAACGGCTGTCGCAGGAGCTGACGCTCGACGTGACATGGCGCGCGGGCGACATCCTCGCCGACGCCGCGCCGGACAATCCGCTGGATACAGTCCCGCGCGACCTCGTCACCATCGGTTACGTGCTCGACGAGATCTCTCCCGCGCGACGGTCCGCGCTGATCGCACGTTTGTGGGCGCTGACGGCGGGCATGCTCGTCATCGTCGAACCCGGCACGCCGGCCGGGTATGCGCGCGTGCTGGCGGCGCGCGAGCAACTCGCTGCCGCGGGCGCGCATATCCTCGCGCCCTGCCCGCATGCCCTGCCCTGCCCCGTGGTGGCACCGGACTGGTGCCATTTCTCCCGCCGCGTGGCGCGCTCGCGCATCCACCGCCTGACGAAAGGCGCGGAGGTGCCATGGGAGGACGAGAAATACGCCTTCGTGGCCGCCTCCCGCGTGCTCGCGTCGGCGGCGCCGGCCGCGCGCGTGCTCGCGCCGCCGAAGGGCGGCAGCGGCAGGGTCGTGCTCGTACTATGCCGGGCTGATGGAACCGCTGGCGAGCAGACCTTCAGCCGTCGCGACGGCGACGCATACCGCATCGCGCGCCGCGCGGCGTGGGGCGACGCCATCGGGTGAGCACACGCCCCCGTTGCGTCGGCGGTTACCAGCAGCCCCAGCGGTTGCAGCGCGGTCCCCAATAGCCCGGCCGCCCGTAGTAGCCCGGCCGCCCGTAGTAGTAACGGTCGGACCGGGCGGCGCTCGCGCCCACAAGGGTGCCGCCGACGACGCCGGCGGCCGTTCCGACCGCGACCGCCGTCGCCGCCTGGTCCGACTGGCGGCGATTCTCGGCGTAAGCCGCATTGGCGCAATCGTCGAATCTTCTCGTTCCGGGCTTCAGGCCGGCGCTCAGGCATACGCGCTCGGCGCTGTACATCGATTCCTGCGTGCTCTGGCACGCCGCCAGCGGAACCGCCAACGCGACAACCAACAAAACGATACGCATAGGAACAACCTCCCCCAACGCGCCGCCGGCACCCGTGTCGCCGGAGCCGGTCCCGAGCCGATAACGCCGCGACAGTTACATCGGATTCTTGTTCGCCGTATGTCATCTACGGTTAAACGTCAACGCGAACGGCGCCGGAACGTTCCGGGTGACGGAAAGGGCAGCTTCCGCCACCGTTTCGCGGCCCGAAAACGGAAATGGCCGGGAGAACCCCGGCCATCCATGACGCTGTCGTTACATATTTTGGCGGGCCGTATGTCAGCTCGCGAAGAACGGCTGCGTTCCGTGCGCCTCGATGGCAGCCGCAAGGCGCGACAGCGCGTGGATGTAGGCCGCCGTGCGCCATGTGACGCGCTTCTCCTGCGCGATCTCCCAGATGGCGCGCCCTTCGCGAACCATGATGGTGCGCAGCCGGTCGTGCACTTCGTCGAGCGTCCAGGAATAGCCCTGCTTGTTCTGCACCCATTCGAAATAGGACACGGTCACGCCGCCCGCGTTGGCCAGGATATCCGGCAGCACAGTGACCCTCTTCTCGGCGAGGATCGCGTCCGCCTCCGGCGTGATCGGCCCGTTCGCCAGTTCCAGGATGACCTTCGCCTTGATGCTCGCAGCGTTGCCCTCATGGATCATGCTTTCGAGCGCCGCCGGCACGAGAAGGTCGGCATCCACCGCGATGAGTTCGTTGGCGGAGATCTCCCGGTGGCCTCTCACGCCGGCGGTCGAGACGACCGACTTTCCGTCGGCCTTCGCCTTGATCAGCAGATCGACGTCAAGGCCGTCCTCGGAATAGACCGCACCGGCGGAATCCGATACCGCGACGATGGTGTTTCCGTCCGACGCCAGCAGCGAGGCAATATACTGGCCGGCATTGCCGAAGCCCTGCACGGCCACGCGGGTGCGCCCTTCGAGGCCGAGTTCGCTGGCAAGATCGCGCACCAGATAATAGCCGCCGCGCGCGGTCGCATCCCCGCGCCCGACCGAACCACCGAGCGCGATCGGCTTGCCGGTGATGACGGCGGGCGAAGCCTGTCCGACGATCTGCGAATACTCGTCGGCCATCCAGCCCATGATCATCGAGTTGGTGTAGACGTCGGGTGCCGGGATGTCCCGGTCCGGTCCGACGATGCGCGCGAATGCCTGGATGTAGGCACGGGACAGACGTTCGAGTTCGGCCTTGGAGAGCTTGCGCGGGTCGACGCTGACCGCCCCCTTGCCTCCGCCGTAAGGCAGGTTCATGACGGCGCACTTGAACGTCATCCAGAAGGCGAGAGTTTCCACCTCGTCCTCGTTGGAATCGGGGTGGAAGCGGATGCCACCCTTGGTCGGGCCGCGCGTATCGTCATAGCGGCAACGCCACGCGAGAAACGATTTGCGCGAGCCGTCGTCCATGCGAATCATCAGACGAACCTTCGTCGTCTCGCGCGGGTATTTCAGCTTCTCGATCACGTCGGGGTCAACCTGCAGGTGAGTAGCGGCTTCGTCAAGACGGACGAGGGCGAGATCGAGAAGGCCGGGTTGAGTCATCGTAGCTCCTGAGGATTCTGCTGATGTCGAGTGAATCGTGTGCAACAGACCATATTTTCGGCACACGCTGCACATCATCTGTGCATGCCTCAAAGAAATAATATGCTGCGGCTGTCAAGCAGAAAAATACAATATATATGTTCCAGATATCGATTCTGACATTTTCTGCATGGGTTTGCGGAAAATGTCGCGCCCTCCGGCGAAGCCGGTGCCGGTATGGCTCGTCGCCCAAAAATCTTCCGATTCACGCCATCTTCCGGCAGTGAGTCTCACCGGCGTATCGCAATGTCGCCCGGACCCTCAGGGCGTCCGCGGAGAGGCGTTCACCAGCGCATGCACCGCTGCGGCGTCGAAGGCCGGCTTGATCGCGATCCTACCGTCGACGATCTCCTGCCGGATCGCCTCGATTTGCTGCCAGACACCATCGGGGATGTGTGGTGTCTTCAGCAGCGACACGGAGCCGTCGGCGAGGCGGATGCCGTAGTTCTTCTCACCGAACCGGTCCGCCTTCACATCCGCGATCATGGCGGCAAACACCGGCTCAAGGTTCCAGACGACGGAGGACAGCAGGTGCCCCTTGTCGATGCCGGATTTGTCGCCGATCACGTCGATGAAGAAGACCTTGCCGCCATCGACTGCCTTCGCCGCCTCGATAGCGGCGAGCATGCCGAAGCTCGAACCGTTGCCCTGCCCCAGAATGATGTCGGCGCCCGCTGCGATCACGGTTTCCGTCACCCGGCGCGCGCCGGCTGCGTCGCTGTAGGCGGCCGGGCCGATCACCGAATAGCGGATGACGATGTCGGGCTTTTCCGCGCGTGCGCCTTCGATGAAGGCGGCGGACTGGCTGTTCCATCCTGGCGGCTCGCCGGAGGTCACGATGCCGAGAATGCCGGTGCGTGTGAGCTTGGCGGCGAGACGGCCGGCCAGATAGGCCCCCTCGTGGCCGCTCGCCGTGTAATCGGCGACCTTCCCGGGCACGCGCGCGTCCGGCCGGTCGGTGATCGCCACCGGGACGCCCGCCTCGGCGCCGATTTCCGGCGCCGCCGTATTGTAGCCGCTGGCATGGGCGATCAGCAGGCCCGCGCCGTCCTCGGCCAGCTCCCGCAGCACGGGACGCACGTCGCCGTAGCCGAGATTTTCAGCCACCAGCACTTCGACACCGGCAGCGCCGCCGGCCGCACGCGCCGCCTGCACGCCCTGCTGGTTCCAGCCGAAATCGGACGCCGCCTCCGGCGTCAGGATGGCGATGGCCTTGAGGTCCGCCGCTGAAACCCGCGTCGGTGCCGCCCAGGCCAGCACCGCCCAAGCCAGCACCGCGAGCGCCATGGCCGAGAGGACCGCGCGGCGAATCGGGCGATGGGAGGCCGCGCGCCCCTCCGCCGGCAAGGTCGGGACAACCGGGAGCAAGAGCTTGTCGTGCATGGCGTTTTCTCCGGCCGCAGAGGCGGCCCATCAGGCATCGTGCGGATCGCGCAGAAGCGTTTACAGGACTTGTGTCATATGAAAATCCAGCCTCGTCATAAAATCCAGCCTCGCCATGCGGATCGCCGCAATTTTTCGGCCCCTGCACCGGAGATGCCTTCCGGGAAGGCACGGCGGGACGGTATAAGCTGCATGGCGAGTCGGCTGCCACAGGAGCGCCGCATAGCCTGTGCATCGTCCTGCAGGTTGCGCCGAACCATGGGAGACTGGCGGGAAGCAATGCACGAGAACCTCCAACGACGGCGCGCCGCCGACCGCACCCTGCGTATCGCTGCCGCGTGGATCGTGGCCGCTTTGGCCGTCGCGGCGGCATTCCAGCCGCCTGCGGCGCTGGCTCATCCGCATGTGTGGGTGACAGCGCGGGCGCAATTCGTGTTCGCGCAGGACAAGCTGACAGCCATCCGCCATAGCTGGACGTTCGATCCCGCCTATTCGCAATACGCCACGCAGGGCCTCGATACCAACGGCGACGGCAAGCTCGACGCCAGCGAACTGGAGGAACTTGCGCGCATCAATATCGATGGGCTGTACGAGTTCGATTTCTTCACCAAGGCCAAGGCGAACGGCAAGCCCGTCACCTTCAAGACCGCCACCGACGCCTCGCTGGAGTTCGTGGACGGTTCGCTGATCCTGCATTTCACCCTGCCCGTCGATCCCCCGGTCGCGGCGGGCCGGGCGCTGTCGGTCGAGGTCTACGATCCCACCTATTTCGTCTCGTTCGTCTTCGCGCCGGGGCAGGATGCCGCCACGGTCGTCGGTTCGGCCGGCACCTGCGCCGTAACGGTCACACGGCCCAAGCAGACGGATTTCAACGAGCAGCAGGCGCTGTCGGAGGCGTTTTTCGAAGCCTTGACGACCGCCTCCACCTTCGGGCAGGATTTCGCCACGCGGGCTGTTATCGCCTGCCCCTGAAACCAAGGGTTTTCTGCCCCTCCCGGCTGTTGCCGGCAGGATACAGAGGTTCATGAGCGATACGATCTTCGCAACCGCCGGCTCCTCCAGGGACCGTCCCGCCTGGCATGCGCTGCTGATTCGGACGGCCGTGGTCGTCATCTCCCTCGTTGTCGTGGTGGGCGCGTATGCGCTGCTGTCCCGGCTGTGGCCGTCGCCTGCCGACATTCCGGCGCCACGTCACCCGTTCGGGGCGGGCCTGCAGGAAACCGCACCGGCGCCCACCGGTATCGGCGGGGCGATCATCGCCATACAGTCCGTGTTCTACACGCGGATGGTGGGTGCATTGCGGGCTTTTGCCAGCGCCTCTTCCGCCACCGCCGGCATCACGGCGTTGTGGACATTGGCCGCGCTGGGGTTCGCCTACGGCATCTTTCACGCCGCCGGGCCGGGGCACGGCAAGGCTGTGATCTCAGGCTATCTGGTCGCGGACGGCCGGCGTTCTCTCCGGCGCGGGCTGGCGCTCGCCTTCGCCTCGTCGCTGCTGCAGGCGCTGTCGGCCATCGCCATCGTGGGGGTACTTGCCGTTTTCCTCGATGCCACCGCGAGCGCCATCAATGCCTCCGCCCGGCTGATCGAGCAGGCGAGTTTCGGGCTCGTGGCAATTGTGGGCTTCGTGATCCTCTGGCGCAAATCCGGAAAACTGCTGGCGTTCTTCCGGCCGCCGGCGCCACCCGATCCCTTCGGAAACCTGCCGTTCCAGCCTGCGGAGACCGCCGTCTCCGGCCGCTTTCTGGCGCAGGACGCCGATGCCGCGCCTGCCGCCTGCGACCATCCGTCATGCCGGACGGCCGGATGCTGCGATCACACGCACCTGCTCACGCCAGAGGAAGTCGGGCGCCTGCACTCGTTCCGCGAGATGGCGGCGGTCACCTTCTCGGCCGGGCTGCGCCCCTGCACCGGCGCGATCATCGTCCTCGTGTTCGCGCTGTCGCAGCGGCAGTTTGCGGCGGGCATTGCGGCAACGCTTGCCATGGCGCTCGGCACTTTCATCACCGTCGGCACGCTCGCCTGCCTCGCCGTCTATGCCAAGCGCTTCGCCGTGCGGCTCGCGGGGACGAACAACCGCCGCGGCGCGGGCGCCGTCGCAGCGCTGGAAGTGCTGGCAAGCGCGCTCGTCGCGGTTACGGGCATCGTCCTGATGCTCGGCGCCTATCAGGCGGGCTAAAGCAATCTCAGCAAAAGCGGGCCCCGCTTCTGCGTTCGAAACTGCGTAAAAACAAAGAGATAGATCATTTTGCGTTTCAATGAAACGTAGAATTGGTCTGGACACTGTTAAAGCGTTTTCAAGCAAAGTGGATACCGGTTTGCGTGAAGAAAGCGCGTAATATCAAAAACTTATAGCATTTCGGCGTTTCAATGAAATGTCGAAATGCTATAGCGGCCACGGACAGAATGCGGCCGTACCTTGTTCGCCGCGCCGGATCGGGAAAGTCAAAATGCACCATCCGCGCTGTTTCGCCGCCGGTGTGGTGGCGTTCACGTTCTTTTTTCTCTAAAAGAGATTCCAGACTGTCGCGGCGGTTCTCCACGGGAGCACGGGTGAGCCGCCGATGCGCGGCGTGTGATGTCCACAAGGCATCGCATTGCTTGTCGAAAGGGACCTGAGGGATATGATGGTGCGCCGGAGATGGCGGCTGGGCGCGAGTGCGTCGGGGGAGATGATGAGAACTGTGTGCAAGCAGGATCAACGCTGTTGTTGTCAGCGCTTTTGCTGACGCTTATCCGTGATTTTGACCCGCTACAGGACTTTCGGAAATTCCCATGACGCATTCGGAACAGATTTCAACCGCCGCCGGCATCGCGCTGACCATCGCCGATCCCGTGTGGCTGCGGCTGCGCCGGGAGGCGGAGGCCGTTGTCCGGCGGGAGCCGTATCTGGGCGGCGTCATCGCAGGCTCCATCCTCAACCATGCCTCCTTCGAATCCGTGTTGGCGTTCAAGATTGGCCAGCGCCTCAACCACCCCACCCTGCCGGGAGAGCTGATCACCCAGGGTTTTCTGGCCGCCGTGGCGGATGATCCGGATCTCAGCACGACAATCCGCGCCGACGTCCTCGCCGTGCTGGACCGCGATCCCGTCTGCACGCGGGTCATCGAGCCCGTCCTGTATTTCAAGGGCTTCCACGCGCTCGTCACCCATCGCCTCGCCCACTGGCTCTGGCAGAAGGGCCGGACGGACTTTGCCCTGCATCTGCAGAGCCGTTCCTCGGAGGTGTTCCAGACGGATATCAACCCCGCCGCACGCTTTGGCCGCGGCATCTTCCTTGATCACGCCACCGGCTTCGTCGTCGGCGCGACGGCGGCGATCGGCGACAACGTGTCCATCCTGCAGGAAGTAACGCTTGGCGGAACGGGCAAGGAAAGCGGCGACCGCCATCCGAAGGTCCGCGACGGCGTCCTGATCGGCGCCGGGGCCAAGATTCTCGGCAATATCGAGATCGGCCCGGGCGCACGAATCGCCGCTGGGTCCGTCGTTCTTCATCCGGTGCCCGCCAACGCCACGGTTGCGGGCGTTCCGGCGAAGGTCATCGAAACGGCACGCTGCCCGGAACCGGCACGCAGCATGGACCAGATTCTGAGGGATCTGCCGGACGACTGAAAACGTCGAGCCGGAGGCGAATGCCGTTTCCCGGAGACATCGACCTCCTGAACAAATGGATGGAACGGCAAGGCGGCGCCCGTCCGATTTCCGTCGCCTGCCGCTTGTTCGTCTCCCTGCCGGAAGGCCAGCAGAGCGCAGGCCGGGCCGCTTTTCGAGGATCAAACCCAGCGCCATCGTGAATTGACTTTTCCTCAGGGTTGCGGCGCGAGCCTGCCCGATCTATCAAACGCGGGATTTTCCACCCGGCGACGCCCGTCATGGGGGCGATCGCCTGGCGGAGGACCTTCAGGCATCAACCAGACATCATACACAAGAGACCAGCCAATCATGGACAAGCAAGAAATTCAGAAAGTAGAGCAGTTCCTGCGCCGGACCTTCTCGAACCACTCCATACGTGTCGTTGCCCGGCCGAGAAAGAAGGATTCCGCTGAAGTCTATATCGGTGAAGAGTTTATTGGCGTTCTGTTTGTCGACGACGAGGACGGTGACAAGTCGTATAGTTTTCAGATGGCTATCCTCGACACAGATCTGGACGACGAGGAATAGAAACCACGTATATTGAACCTGTCGATGTTCACTTGTTATCATAGGGTGACAAAAAGAGTAAAGAATCTTTCACTCTCCCAAACACCCTATGGTGGTGATGTTTTTTGATCACGCTTTAAATGCAATGTTCTCCCGCTCTCTGTAGCTGTTGATGTAGTTATTGGCTGACGTTATTAATCCGCCCTTATTCAAGCTGGGTGGCACATATGTCAGAAATTATCTTTCAAGCTTTCGCTCTAGGCCTTTCGTTTTCCGGACTGATTTGCAGTTGTTTTGAATATATGACAGGTCGGCCGGCCAACTTCGGGCTCATGTTTGCCCGGGGAATGCTACTGGCCTTCTATTTTCCGCTTCTGGTATTTTCCGCTCCCTATATCCTGATACGCAATGCATATCGGGCTTTTCACAACCTGCAGGTGCGGCCCAGTTCACTGATACTCGTCTGTATAACCGCCGTTGTCTGGAGTATCGTATGCGGACGCATCGTGCTCCTCGTTCTGCCAACGGTCTGAGCTTCTCCTTTCCTGCGGCCTTTTTCGTACCCTGCAACGGTCTTCCGTCCCGTCACGATTGCGCTGAAACCCTTGCGTGACCGGCGGAAATATGCGCAACTTCGCAGGATCGGGGGGCGTGGGCAGTGGGCAGGCTCCCCGCTCGGGGGAGAAGAAAATGCCGGCCTACAGTTTGGGAGACGCAACGCCGACGTTGCCGAAAGAGGGTCATTTCTGGATCGCGCCGACCGCTTCCGTCATCGGAAACGTGACGCTCGGCTTGGATGTCGGCATCTGGTTCGGAGCAGTCTTGCGTGGTGACAACGAACCCATGACCATCGGGACCGGCACGAATATTCAGGATAATGCCGTTCTGCATTCGGACCACGGCAGTCCGCTCACGATTGGCGACGGCTGCACGATCGGCCACAGCGCCATCGTTCACGGCTGCACGATCGGCAACAATTGCCTGATCGGGATGGGGGCGACGGTGCTGAACGGCGCGCGGATCGGTGATAATTCGCTGATCGGCGCCAACGCGCTCATTACGGAAGGCAGGGAGTTCCCGCCCGGTTCACTCATCGTCGGCGCGCCGGCCCGTGCCGTCAGGGGCCTCGATGAGGCGGCTATAGAGGGGCTGCACGCCTCCGCACGTCACTATATCGAAAACTGGAAGCGCTTCTCCGCGAGCCTCGTGCGGGTATAGCACCGGAGGCCGATGATATAACCGGGTGTCGGCCGGCCTCCGGGCCGCGGTTACTTCAGCGACTTCCGGAAGCGGCCGAGCGAGAAGCTGAACAGCACCAAACCGATCAGTATCAGCGCCATAAACTGCGGCCATACGATATCTAACGTCGCGCCGCGGTACAGAATGGCTTGCGCCAGCGAAACGAAATGGGTCGTCGGCGCGGCCTGCATGATGAACTGCACTTCCTCCGGCATACTCTCGCGCGGCGTTGTGCCTCCAGAGAGAATGTTGAGCGGCAGCAGTGTCAGGATCAGCAGCAGCCCGAACTGGGGCATGGAGCCCGCTAACGTCGCGAGGAAGATGCCGAGCGACGTGGTAGCGAAGAGATGCAGCGCCGCTCCTGCGAGAAACAGCGGCACCGATCCCTCGATCGGCACAGCCAGAAAGCCCTGCACGACCAGCGCCAGCGAGGCCGCCGCCGCGACGAGCACCACCAGCGCCATGGACCACACTTTGCCGACCATGATCTCGAACGGCGTGATCGGCATCACCAGCAGATGCTCCACTGTGCCGTGCTCCCGCTCACGGATAAGCGCCGTGCCGGTGAGAACGATGGAAAGCATGGTTACGTTGTTGATGATTTGCACCACAGATCCGAACCAGATCTTGTTCAGTTCCGGATTGAACCGCGCGCGCATGGCGAGATCGACCGGCTGCTCGCCCGTGGCGCGGTAACGGGCGGCGAACTCGTTGACCTCCGCCGTGACGATGGTCTGCACGTAGCCGCTGCCCGAAAAGGCTTGCGACATACGGGTCGCGTCGACGTTCAACTGGATGACGGGCTGGCGTCCGGCCAGCAGATCGCGTTGAAAGTCAGGCGGGATATTGAGGGCGAAAGTGTCGCTGCCGGCGTCCATGCGCCGGTCCATCTCCGACCGCGTAATCAGCTCCGGCGGGGTGAACAATGGCGGATAAAAGGCGCTGACGATTCGTGTCGAGAGCGGCGAGCGGTCCTCGTCGACGATGGCGATCGGCGCCCTGTTCAGCGTCTCCGGCATTGCGGTGGCGGCCGTGTAGACCGATAGCGTGAAGGAATAGACGATCAGTACCAGCAGCACCGGGTCGCGCGCAAGGCCGCGCAATTCCTTGATTCCGAGCTGGATGATGTTGGATAAACTCATCAACTCGCCTGCTTCTTCAACAGAACGGCGCCAAGGCCGAGGAGGACAGGGATTGCGATCAGCAGCGGCCAGAAGGCATGCGAGAGATCGGCGAAGCCGAGCGCCTTCGAGAAGGTGCCGCGCGCGATGGTGATGAAATGGGTTGTGGGATAGATATGCCCGATGAAAGCGCCTCCCCCTTCGAGCGACGATACGGGTTCCGTCAGGCCCGAGAACTGCACGGCCGGCACGAGCGTCAGGATTGACGTGCCGAAGATGGCGGCGATCTGGCTGTTCATGAAAGTCGAGATCAGCAGGCCCATGCCGGTTGCGGTGATGACGTAGAGAAAGGCGCCCAGCGTCAGCGCCGCGAACGAACCCTTCAGGGGAACGCCGAAGAAGAAAATTGCCAGCGATACCAGAAGGATAAAGTTGAACATCGCCAGCAGCACGTAAGGGAGTTGCTTGCCGAGCAGGAATTCGAGCCGGGTTGTCGGCGTCACGTAAAGGTTGACGATGGAGCCGAGTTCCTTCTCGCGCACAACGCTGAGGGCGGTCAGCATCGCCGGTATCATGAGCAGCAGAAGCGGGATGACGGCCGGCACGATCGCCGGAAGGCTTTCTACATCAGGGTTGTAGCGGTAGCGTATCTCGATGTTGAATAACGCGGCGGACGTCTGCGCACCCGCCGCACGGCTCGCCCTCTCCTGCAGCCAGCGCTGGTGCATACCCTGGATGTACCCCCGGACCGTCTCGGCCCGCTGGGGCATGGCGCCGTCGTACCAGACGCCGATCGAAACCTGCCTGCCACGCAGGACGTCGCGGCCGAAACCGGGCGGAATTTCGATGGCGAGCGCGATCTCCCCCGCCCGCATCCGACGGTCGAGATCGGCGTAGTCGGTGATCGGCGGCCGCTCGACGAAATAGCGGGAGCCAGCAATATCAAGGCTGTAGCTGCGGCTGATGGTCGTCTGATCATGATCGAGGACGGCGAAGGTGAGATTCTCGACGTCCATGCTGATGCCATAGCCGATGATGAACATCAGCAGCACACTGCCGACCAGGGCGAGCGTGGCACGGATCGGATCACGGCGAAGCTCCAGCCCCTCAAGCCGCGCGTAGCTGAACATGCGCCGGAAGTCGAACAGGCTCGCACCGGAATCCCGTTTTGGATCAGTCTGTTGCGTTACCGCCGGGGCCGACGGAGGGTCCGCTTCCGGGATATTTTCAGCCATGACGGGGGGCACAGGCGCATCGGCCGCCGTCCCCGCTCCCGCCTCCTCCAGATAGGCGATGAACGCATCCTCCAGCGTCGCCGCGCCGCGTTTTTCGACAATGGCCGCCGGGGTGTCGCTGACGAGCACCTTGCCCGCATGCATGAGGGAGATGCGGTCGCAGCGCTCGGCCTCGTTCATGAAATGGGTCGAGATGAAAATCGTCACGTTGTCGTTGCGCGACAGGTCGATCAGCTCCTGCCAGAGCGCGTCGCGGGCCACCGGGTCGACGCCCGAGGTCGGCTCGTCCAGAATGAGGATTTCCGGACCATGGATGAGCGCTACCGCCAACGACAGCCGCTGGCGGATACCGAGCGGCAGCGCATCGGGCAGGACGTCCATGACGTCCTCCAGATCGAAGCGCCTCGCCATCTCCTGGATGCGGCCGGGAATGGCGGCGAGGGGCAGGTGGAACAGACGCGCGTGCAGATCGAGGTTTTGGCGCACGGTCAGTTCGACGTAGAGCGAAAATGCTTGCGACATGTAGCCGACGCGCTTGCGCACCGCCATGTCGTGCGGGTCCACCTGCTGTCCGAACAGCTTCGCGATACCCTCGGTCGCCGGCAGCAGACCGGTGAGCATTTTCATGGTCGTCGTCTTGCCGCAGCCGTTGGAGCCGAGGAAGCCGAAAATCTCGCCCTGCGGAATGCTGAAGCTGACGTTGTCGACGGCGGTGAAATCGCCGAAGCGCATGGTCAGCCCCTCGGCCTCGATGGCGAGCGTCTCGTCGGGGCGATGCGTGCGCGGACGCAACTCGACCTTGTGGTATGTGGCGCGGCTCTCCTCCGGCAGCAGGGCGATGAAGGCTTCGTCGAGCGTTCCGGCACCGGTGCGGCGCAGCAGATCGCCGGGCGCGCCGACAGCGAGGACGCGGCCGGCATTCATCGCGGCGAGCCAGTCGAAGCGCGCGGCCTCCTCCATGTAGGCGGTGGCGACGATGACGCTCATGCCCGGCCGCTCGCGGCGGATATCGTCGATCAGATCCCAGAACTGGCGGCGCGACAGCGGATCGACGCCGGTGGTGGGCTCGTCGAGAATGAGCAGATCGGGATCGTGGATGAGCGCGCAGCACAGGCCGAGCTTCTGCTTCATACCGCCCGACAGCTTGCCGGCGGGACGGCTCGCAAAGGGCGCAAGCCCGGTGCGGCCGAGCAGCCGCGCGATGCGTTCCTCACGCTCGCGCCGGTCGTGACCGAACAGCCGGCCGAAAAAATCGATGTTCTCGAACACCGAGAGATTAGGATAAAGATTTTTGCCAAGGCCCTGCGGCATATAGGCGATTTGCGGACAAACCCGGCTGCGGTGGCGGGCGCTCGCGATGTCGCCGCCAAGCACCTCGATCTGCCCCTGCTGCACCACGCGCGCGCCCGCCACAAGCGACAGCAGGCTGGACTTGCCGACGCCGTCAGGCCCGATCAGGCCCACCATGCAGCCCGCGGGGATATCGAGGGTGATGTTGTCGAGCGCCAGCGTCTTGCCGTAACGCAGCCCGACGTTGACGAGCGAGGCGACAGGCGGCGTGGCGGGGAACGCCTCGGCCGGGACCGGGCTCTCGCGCGTCATCACGGGCTGACCGTCTTCTGCAACGCCTCGGGCCACTGGGCATCCGGCCGCAGCTTGACGTAGGCGAGGCCCGGCAAGCCCGTCTTGACCTGCTCGATGTACTTGCGCAGCAGGTCAGGCGAAATCTGCGCCCGGATGCGGAACATCAGCTTCTCCCGCTCGACCGCCGTCTCGACGGTCTTGGGGGTGAACTGAGCGACGTCGGCGACGAAGGAAATCTTGGCGGGCAGGACATATTGCGGCGCGGCATCGAGCACGATGCGCGCCTCCGCGCCGAGCGCGAGCAGGCCCGCCTGATCGGTGGGCAGGAAGAAGGTCATATAGACGTCGCTGAGGTCGACAAGATTGAGCACCCGCCCGCCGGCCGCCAGCACCTCGCCGACCTGGGCGACCAGAAACTGCACTCGCCCGTCGCGTGGCGAGGTCAGCACGCTGTCGGCGATATCAGCCTCGATCTTCTCGATGGTCGCCCGTGCGGCATCCACGGCGGCCTCCGCGCCGACCACCTGCGATTCTGCGGCCAGAATGGCAGCCTCGGCAGCGGCAAGCTGCGCCTTCGCCGCCTCCAGCGCGGCCTTCGCGCCAAGCGCCCGTGCGCGGTCGTCGTCCAGCGTCTGCTGGGAAATGTTGTCGCGGACGATGAGTTGCTCGGAGCGGGCAAGTTTTTTGTTGGCGGCGTCAAGCTCCGCGTCGCGCTGCGCGACGACAGCAACCGCCGCCGCCTGTTCCGCCCGGCGCTGCGCGACCTGATTCTTCGCGGTCTGGACGGCGATGATCGCCTGCTGCAACTGCGCCTCGGCCTGACGCTTCTGGGCCTGCAACTGGTCCGTGTCCATGCGGGCAAGGATCTGGCCGGCGGTGACGAAGTCGCCCTCGCGCACGAGAACTTCCTTCACCCGGCCCGCCGCCTTGCTGGCGACGTCGATCTCGGTGGCTTCGATGCGGCCGTTGCCGCTGGCGATGCCGTCCGGCAGCGGGGCCGGCTGCAACTTCTTCCAGCCAAAATAGGCGGCGGCAGCCAGCACGAGCACAATGCCCACCGTCAACCACTTGCGCGATCCCTCGCTCATGTCGCCCCCTTGTTCCGCGACGCCACCGTGACGCCGGATAGTGCCGGCGCGCAACCTATCACGCAGCCGGATGACAGAGAAATGATCCGGGGCAACCCCCGGAAAGGCTCAACCGGCCGCGATCCGTTCCCGCAGCCGCTGCGCGACGCGCCCGGGCACGAACTGCGACACGTCGCCGCCCATCCTGGCGATCTGGCGCACGAGCGTCGCCGTGATGTGGCGGGTGCGGGACGACGCGGGCAGGAACACCGTCTGGATATCCGGCGCCATGGCGTCGTTCATGCCCGCCATCTGCATTTCGTAGTCGAGGTCCGTGCCGTCGCGCACGCCGCGAATGAGCAGCGACGCGCCGAGACGGCGGGCGGCGGACACCACGAGGTCGTCGAAAGTCGTCACCTCGAACGCCACGCCCGCCGCCGCCGCGATCGGCGCGCATTCCTCGTGCAGCATGACGGCGCGCTCCTGCGCGGTGAACAGCGGCGTCTTGCCGGGGTGGATGCCGATGGCGATCACCACCTTGTCGGCAACCAGCACAGCGCCGCGCATCACGTCGATGTGGCCGTTCGTCACCGGATCGAACGACCCTGCATAGATCGCCACGCCTGCCATTCAGATGTCTCCCTCGCCGTCGCTTTCGCCTTCTTCCCCGTCCTCCGAGACGCGCTCGACCGAAACCACGCGCTCGTCTGCGGAAGTGTTGAACACGATCACGCCCTGCGCGGAGCGGCCGGTGAGCCTGATGCCGTCCACCGGCACGCGGATCAGCTGCCCGCCGTCGGTGACGAGCATGATCTGGTCCGACGTCTCCACCGGGAAGGAAGCCACCAGAGGGCCGTTTCGCCCGTTCACCGCCATGGCGACGATGCCCTTGCCGCCGCGCCCGGTCGTCCGGTACTCGTAGGCGGACGTGCGCTTGCCATAGCCGTTCTGCGAAATGGTGAGCACGAACTGCTCCGCCGCGCCAAGCGCCGCGTAGCGCTCCTGCCCGAGGGCGAAGTCCTGCAAGCGCCCCTCGAACGCGCCCTCCTCCCGGGTACCTTCCTCCTGAGCCTCGTCAGGCCCGATATCCTCCTGAACGGCCTCGCCGGCTTCCGTGCCGTCGTCCGCCTCGCCGGTGGCCGCGCGGCGCGCGGCGTTGGCGAGCCTGAGATAGGCAACGCGCTCCTCGGCGCTCGCCTCGACGTGGCGCAGGATGGACATGGATATCACCCGGTCGTCCGCCGCCAGCGCTATACCGCGCACCCCGGTGGAGTCACGGCCCTTGAACACCCGCACATCCGACGTGGGGAAGCGGATCGCCTGCCCCAGCGCCGTGGTCAGCAGCACGTCGTCGGCCTCGGTGCTGATCTGCACGTCGACGATCTGATCGCCCTCGTCGAGCTTCATGGCGATCTTGCCGGCGCGGTTCACCTGCACGAAATCGGAGAGCTTGTTGCGCCGCACGCCGCCGGACGCGGTGGCGAACATCACATCGAGCGCATCCCAGCCGGCCTCGTCCTCCGGCAGCGGCATGATGGTGGTGATCCGCTCGCCCTCCGTGAGCGGCAGGATGTTCACCAGCGCCTTGCCGCGCGCGTTGGGCGCGGAGAGCGGCATCCGCCAGACCTTTTCCTTGTAGACCTGCCCGCGCGAGGAGAAGAAAAGCACCGGCGTGTGCGTGTTGGCGACGAAGAGCCGCGTGACGAAATCCTCGTCGCGCGTCTGCATGGCCGCGCGCCCCTTGCCGCCGCGCCGCTGCGCGCGATAGGTGGAGAGCGGCACGCGCTTGATGTAGCCGGCGTGCGAGACGGTGACCACCATATCCTCGCGCTGGATCAGGTCCTCGTCGTCGACATCGGAATCCCATTCCACAATCTCGGTGCGGCGCGGGGTGGCGAAAGCGTCGCGCACGGCGATGAGTTCATCGCGCACAATGCCGAGAATCCGCTCCCGCGAGCGCAGGATATCGAGATAATCGGCGATCTCGGCGGCGAGCTTGTTCAGTTCGTCCGAGATTTCGTCGCGGCCGAGCGCGGTGAGGCGCTGCAGGCGCAGGTCGAGAATGGCGCGCGCCTGCGTTTCCGACAGCTTGTAGGTACCGTCCGCCTGCACGAAATGACGCGGATCGGCGATGAGCACGATGAGCGCCTCCACGTCCCGCGCCGGCCAGTCGCGCGTCATCAGCGCCTCGCGCGCGGTGTTGGGATCGGGCGAGGTGCGGATGAGGCGGATGACCTCGTCGATATTGGCGACCGCGATCGCGAGGCCAACCAGCACATGGGCGCGATCGCGCGCCTTGTTGAGCAGGAAGCGCGTGCGCCGCGCCACCACGTCCTCGCGGAAGTCGACGAAGGCGGAGATCATGTCGCGCAGCGTCAGCAGCTCCGGCCGGCCGCCGTTGAGCGCCACCATGTTGGCGCCGAAACTCGACTGCAGGGCCGTGAAGCGGTAGAGCTGGTTCAGCACCACGTCGCCCACGGCGTCGCGCTTCAGCTCGATGACGATGCGCATGCCCTCGCGGTCCGACTCGTCGCGCAGTTCCGCGATGCCCTCCACCTTCTTCTCGCGCACCAGCTCGCCAATGCGCTCCACGAGCGTCGCCTTGTTCACCTGATAGGGAATTTCGGTGACGATGATGGCTTCGCGGTCCTTGCGGATTTCCTCGATGCGGCTCTTCGCCCGCATGATGATGGAGCCACGCCCGGTGGCGTACGCGGAGCGGATGCCGGCACGGCCGAGGATCGCCGCGCCGGTGGGAAAGTCCGGCCCCGGCACGATCTCGACGAGCTGCTCCAGCGTGATTTCGGGATCGGCGATATAGGCGATGCAGGCGTCCACCACCTCGCCGAGATTGTGCGGCGGGATGTTGGTCGCCATGCCCACGGCGATGCCGCCGGCGCCATTGACGAGCAGGTTGGGAAAGCGCGCCGGCAGCACGACCGGCTCCAGCTTCGACTCGTCGTAGTTGGGGCGGAAGTCGACCGTGTCCTTGTCGATATCCTCGATGATGGCCATCGCCGGCCGGGCGAGGCGCGACTCGGTGTAGCGCATGGCCGCCGCCGGATCGCCGTCGACGGAGCCGAAGTTGCCCTGCCCGTCCACGAGTGGCAGGCGCATGGAGAAGTCCTGCGCCATGCGCACCAGCGCGTCATAGATCGAGGCGTCGCCATGGGGGTGATATTGACCCATGACGTCGCCGACGATGCGCGCCGACTTGACGTATTTCTTGTCCGGCGTGTAGCCGTTCTCGTGCATCGAATAGAGGATGCGCCGGTGCACCGGCTTCAGGCCGTCACGCAGGTCCGGAAGGGCGCGGCTGACGATCACGCTCATGGCGTAATCGAGGTAGCTGCGCTTCATCTCGTCGATGATCGAGACCGGCTTGATATCCCCCCCCGGCGCGCCCGCGCCGGGATTGTCGTTGTCGTCTGCCAAATCGTCTGCCAAGGAAAGCCTTCCGGAATACCACCTGTGACTGGAGCGACTCCCGTCTAAACCATCCGGCGGAAAATTACCACCACGGCAGGACGAAAGGCCGGACTATCGCGTGGAAGAACCGCAATCGCCCGAGGGGGTTGCCTTGGCGGGGCCGATCCGGCGGCCGCGGTGGCCTCAGAGCGACGGGCCGGCGTAGAGGCCGGCGAAGCGGCCGTCGGCCGCCAGCGTGAAGCCCCACTCCTGCCCGCCGTTCTCGAAGCGCACGTCGTAGACGTCCCAGCCCATCGGGCTGACGCCCTTGAAAGAGAGGCCCTGCAGCTGCCCCAGCCGCTCAAGCTCGTCCCGGATCGCGCCGGCCTGCTCGCGCGCGAGGGCGGCGAGCGGCGGCGTCATGCCGTCATAGTCCGGCTCGCCGAGCCGGTGCTCCGCGATGACACTGCGCAGCAGCGCCTCGCCGTCCGGCAGCGGCGTCCCGTTTTTCACCCGCGCGGCGAGCGCCTCCTCGATGTTGCGGGTGATCTCCTCGCCGACGCGGGCGGCCGGCTGCTCATAGCCGTTCTGGTGCAGGACGAGGCCGGACACGACGCCGCCCGCCCCCCGCGTGAAGACGATCTGGGCCGGCACCACCTTGAGAAAGAACGCATCCTGCGCCTCCGGAAAAGCCTCCACCTCGGGCTGGCCCGTCACGCGGACGAACAGGCGGTCCTCCTTGCGCGTGACGACGAGGCCGATGCCGTCGGCGAGGAGGTAGTGGCCGGCGTAATCGGCGTAGAGCACGGGATCGAGCCGGATTTCGGTCCGCGGCCTCGCCTGTTCGTAACGATGCCAGGCGATGGCGTCCTGCGATGTGTCGGTCATGTTGGTCTCCTTTGCGAGTGTCAAGAGTTCATCGGTAGAGAGGAGCGCGCCGGCCGCGATCTTCGCCCGCAGGGAGCCGACGAGGCGAAGCCCGCGTTCCGCACGCTCGCGCAGGTCTTGCAGAGTCTGCTGCTGCATCGCCAGCAGGCCGTCGAGGTCGGCTCCCTGCCCCGACAGCAACCGCGCGATCCCGGACAGGCTGAGCCCCAGCCGCTTGAGGGCGACGATCTCGGCGAGCCGCGCGATTTCGGCGGGGCCGTAGAGCCGCCAGTTCTTCTGCGTTCTCCGCGGCGCGACGAGGCCCTGACGCTCGTAGACGCGAAGGGCGCGCACCGTCAGCCCCATGCGTTCCGCGCATTCCGCGGCTGTCAGCAAGACATCTTCCCTGCGCTTCGTCATCGTGGCCTCCTCACTCTTCGCGTTGTACGGTATGACCTTGGGTACGGCTCAAGAGGCTATTTCCAGAAAAGAATCCGGCTTGACCTGCATCAACGACGGCGCGCCGCGTCCTCGCCTAGCATGACCGGAGCGTTTTCCGGCGGGGCGTCGCGAAACCGCTCAAGAATGAAGCGCGGAGCCTGTACCGACCCGGGGGAATCGGCGACGATACAGGTGGGCCGGGCGGCCAGTTCCCCTCATGGAGGAATGAATCATGCAGGCGAAATCGACACAGACGGAAGACACCGAAGGCGAAGGCGACGACGGCACGGTGCTCACGATCTCCCCGGAGAAGGTCTGCTTCATCATCATCAAGGCGCGGGAGTTCGACGCCAAGGACGAGGTGACGGAACCCGATCCCGGCTCGAACCCCGCCGACGACATGGGCGTCGCGATTCTGGAGAGCCACGGGGACGACCCGGTCGCGCAGGAGCTGACCGCGTTCATCCGCGCGCTGTCGGAGGACGAGCAGGTCGATCTCGTGGCCCTCACCTGGCTCGGCCGCGACGACTACTCGGCGGAGGACTGGCCGGGCGTGCGCGAGGAGGCCGCCGGCGCGCACAACAAGCGCACGGCCGAATATCTGCTCGGCACGCCGCTCGTCGGCGACTTCCTCGAAGAGGGGCTGGCCATACTCGGCTACTCCTGCGAGGAATTCGAAACCTCCCGGCTGTAGGCGGCGCTGAGGCGGGCCGATCCGAAGAGTGCGCACATGGCCGAGACGCCCGGACATCTCCGCACCGCACAGCCCTCCCGGCCGGAGGTCCGGCTTGATGAGAAGGTTGCGTTTCTCCGCGACCCGCGCAGTTATGCGGAGGGCACGCGCGCGGTCGAGGCGCGTGAAACCCATATGTCATGGGTCTTCCTGACGGACGAACGTGTCTACAAGCTCAAGAAGCCGGTGCGCTTTCCCTATCTCGATTTCTCGACGCTCGGGCGGCGCGCGGCGGCCTGCCGCGCCGAGCACAGGCTTAACCTGCGGCTGGCGCCGGACGTGTATCTCGCCGTCGTGCCGCTCGCCGCCTCTCACGCCGGCCTCGCCATCGATGGCGACGGCGAGGTGGTGGACTGGCTCGTCGTCATGCGCCGGCTCGACGCCGGAGCCTGTCTGGAAGCGGTGCTGCTGGCGGGGCAGTTGCAGCCGGTGCACGCGGAGCGCATCGCCGCCACGCTGAAACGCTTCTACCGCCACGCCAGCCACGTGCCCGTCACGCCGGAACGCTGCCTCGCGGACTGGCGCACGGCGACGCGCCTCAACCGGCACATCCTCTGCAACCCGCGTTTCGGCCTGCACACGGGCCTCATCGACCGTATCGCCGCCGTCCAGCGCCGCTTCCTGCGCGAGCGCGCCGGGCTGCTGGCGGCGCGGGTGCTGGCCGGGCGCATCGTAGACGCCCACGGCGACCTGCGCCCCGAGCATATCTGGCTGACGCGCCCGGTGACGATCATCGACTGCCTCGAATTCGATCCCCACCTGCGCGCACTGGACCCGCTGGACGAAGTAGCCTTTCTGCATCTGGAATGCGAACGGCTCGGCGCCCGCTGGGCGGGCGAGCGCATCCGCCGGCGTCTCGCGCCCATGCTGGGCGAAGACCGCGCCCCCGGCCTGTTCCAGTTCTACCGCAGCCAGCGGGCCATGCTGCGGGCGAGGTTGTCCATCGCGCATCTGCTGGATGCCAGGCCGCGAACGCCGGAGAAATGGCCGCGGCAGGCGCGCGCCTATCTGAAACTGGCGGCGGGGGATGCCGGGCATCTCGAAAGACTGCGCAACGCAACAGTCCGGGTGAGAGCCCGGCCGGTCTCCGCGCTTGCCTGAAACAACCCTTGGCCAAAAACACCGCTTGCCTGAAACAACAGGCCAGATTCGACCGCAAGAAACGGGTTGGCGTTGCGCCCGGCTATCGCGAAAGTCCGGCCTCCCGTTCATTGGAGGTCAATCATGGGCATGTTGCAGAACAAGGTCGCCGTCGTCACGGGCGCATCGTCGGGGATCGGCCGCGCCGCCGCGCTGCTGTTCAGCGCCGAGGGAGCAGCCGTCATCCTGAATGCCAGAGGCGAAAAGGGCCTCAATGAAGTAGCGGAGACCATTCGCGCCCGGGGCGGAAAAGCGCGTATCGTGGCCGGCGATGTCAGCCTGCCGGAAACGCACCGGGAGCTGGTTGCCGAAGCCACGGCGGCCTTCGGCGGCCTCGACATCGCATTCAACAACGCAGGAACCACCGGCCCCGTGCGGCTCCTCGCGGATGTCGCAGTGTCGGAATGGCAGGAGACGCTTGCCGCCAATCTGACGGCTGCCTTCCTCGCCAGCCGCTGCCAGATTCCAGCGATGCTCGCACGGGGAAGCGGTTCGATCATCTTTACATCGAGCTTCGTCGGCACAAGCGTCGGGCTACCCGGCATGGCGGTTTACGCGGCCGCGAAAGCGGGGCTCATGGGACTGGTGAAGGGAATCACCGCGGACTATGCAGAAAAAGGCATCAGGGCCAACGCACTCCTGCCCGGCGGCGTCGACACGGCCATGGCGGGCGATCAGGCCCAGAAGGAATGGGCCGCCGGTCTGCATGCCATGAAGCGGATCGCGCAGCCGGAAGAGATCGCCCGGGCCGCATTGTTCCTTGCAAGCCCCATGTCGAGCTTTGTCGCCGGCTCAGCCCTGTTCGCCGACGGCGGCAACGCCGCCGTCAAGTAACGGAAGGAAGGGGCTCCACGAGGCTGCTGCGGGAAGCCGGAGCGCCGGACATTCAGGCCGAAACGCACCGCCGCCCTATCCGCCTGTTTTAGAGCGCGTTCCGATCAGATGATTCCATCGGATCGGAACGCGCTCTAGAATCTGTCCTGTTTATGTTGAAACAGGACAGATTCTAGATTTCTTATTTTGAGCGAATTCTGATCGATCAGATGATTCCATCGGATCGGAACGCGCTCTAGAAAACGTTGAGTTCCGTCAGCGGTTCGTTGCCGTGCAGCCTGCGGATCGCCTCGGCGAACAGCGGCGCGGCGCTTGCCACGTCGAGCTTGTCGCGGACGGCGCCTGCCGGCAGGCGGAACGGGGGAACCGTGTCCGTCGTGATGATGCGCCGGATCGCCGGATCGGCAAGGGCCTCGGACGCCCCTTCCATGAACAGACCGTGCGCCACGCAGGCGATCACGCAGCCGGCACCGCCGTGCAGCGCGGCGTGCGCTGCACGCACCAGCGTGCCGCCGGTGCTGACGAGATCATCGACGACGATGCACGTGGCATCGCGCACGTTCCCGGCGAAAAGATCGCCGGAGACGACACCGCCGCTGCGGTGCTTCTCCACGAATGCCTTGCCGACCGGCCGGCCGATCGCGCGTTCCAGAGCCTCGCGGAAGAGGTCGGCGCGCTTGGCGCCGCCGAGATCGGGAGAGACGACGGCAAGCGGCTCCGCACCGACGAGCTGCCGGACCTGCGCGATGAGGACGGGCGCCGACGTCAGCGCCACCGCCCGGCAGCGGAAGGCGTTCTCGAACGCCGTTTCGTTGTGGACTTCCAGCGTGACCACGGCGTCGGCACCCACGGCCTCGAACAGGGCGGCGACATAGCGCGTCGTCACCGGATCGGACGGCTTGGTCCGGCGGTCCTTGCGCGCATAGCACAGATAGGGCACCACGGCGGTGACGCGCGCCGCGCCTGCGTCCTTCAGCGCCGCGATGAAGAACAGCAGCCGGCAGAGCTTGTCGTTGGCGCTGGCGAGCGGCCCGCCGTGGAGACTGTGCAGGACGTAGACATCAGCGCCGGCGACCGGCACCAGCGGCCTGATCTTGTGCTCCCCGTCCTCGAATTCGCGCTCCTCATGGGCCGCGACATCCACGCCGAGCACCTGCGCGACCGACCGGCCGAACCCGTCGCTCCCCGCCAGCGCGAAAAACAGCAGCCGCCCCGGCGCGGCGGACGGAAAGACGGCGGGCGCCGGAGCCCGGGAAGCGCAAGCCTGCATTGTCCCTCACCTCCCGAATGCCCCCCGCGCGGGCGCCCTCACCTGTAGACGAGAACGGGAACGGTCGAATACGTCAGCACCTTCTGCGCAACGCTGCCAAGCACCAGAGCGCTGATCCCGCGCCTGCCATGCGAGGCCATGGCGATGAGATCGCACCCGCGCTGCGCGGCCGTCTCGATGATGGCGAGATAGGGATCGTCGCTCTCGGTCTGCACCGCCTCGCACGGCACGCCGAGCCGCTTGGCCTCGCGTTCCGCCGCCGCGAGGATGTTCCCCGCCTGCGTGCGTGACAGCCTCTCATACTCCGCGCGCGTCGATTCAAGCTGCTCCGGCGAGGCCGTGAAGATGCTGTAAGGCTCGATCACCGTCAGCACCGTCACCTTCGCGCCCGCGTCCCGGGCGAATTCCAGCGCTGCCTGCATCGCCGTGGTGGACAGTGGCGAGCCGTCGTCGGGAATCAGAATATGGCTGAACATCATCGTCTCCGTAACATTGATCCGGAGCATCGGCGGCCAAGCACACCGGCCCACCGTCATCGCATGGGGAGTTTACAGTGCTGTCTTCCGATTTACTTTTCCCCCCTGTACGATCTCACAAAGCCGACGCCAGCTAATTGACGTCGATCAACAGGAATCATTCCTGCGTTGCGCGGACTTCGCCGCAGACCCGTGAAGCCGATACCGCGGCTTCCTGCATCACGCCGCGCTTGCCGACACGGCCGCAGGCTTCCTGTGCGCCGAAATGCAGGAGACGACGCTCAGGACGACCAGCGCGAAGGCCGCGCTCTCAAAGGGGGTCGGCAGGCGCTGCTCCCACAGGAAACCGTAGACCAGCGCGAACAGCGTCTCGAACAGGATCATCTGGCCGACGAGCGTCAGCGGCAGCAGCCGGCTCATCCGGTTCCAGAACACGTTGCCGACAATGGACGCGAGCAGCGCCACGCCCGCGCATATCGCGGCAAGCTGCGCCCACGCCGCCGGGGAGTGGCCGCCGCTGCCGAAAGCGAAGGCCAGCGGAACGAGAACGAGCGCCTGCACGCCCGTCACCACGCCCGTGAGCAGGTTCCAGTCATGGCCCGAGACGTTGTCGAGGCGCGCCAGCCAGCGACTGTTGCCGACGGCGAAGGCAGTCCACGACACGAGGGCGCCGATGGCGCACAGCAGCCCCGCAACCTGCGCGCCGAGGGAGCCGGATACCGGCACCGCCAGCGCCTGCCAGCCGATGCAGACGACGCCGGCGACGCACAGCAGGAGCGACGGCACGAGCCGCCGCAGCGGCACGGCATCCCGGTCCCGGCTCCCGACGATCGTCACCGCGACCGGCAGGAAGCCGATGACGAGGGACGTCATGGCGATGCCGCCCGTCTGCACCGCGCTCACCAGCAGGATATAGTAGAGCGTGTTGCCGGCCAGGGCGAGCCACGCCAGCGCCAGCCATTCCCGCCGCGTCAGATTCTGCGCGAGCCTGCGCCAGCGCGGCGCGATCAGGATGGCGGAGATCAGGCCGTAAAAGAGATAGCGACCCGCGGCGAGATGAAGCGGGCCGAAGTCGCGCACAAGCTCCGGCGCGAGGAACACCAGCCCCCACAGCGCACCAGCGGCCATGCCGCACGCGATTCCCGCCAACGTCCTTTTTCCGTCCGACATCTGCATCTCCGCCCGGGCGGCGGGCCGAAAACCGGAACCGTGCCGTGGGCTTGTTAAGAACCTTTGTCAGGAGTTCTTATTATGCATCCGGATTGCCGTCATCAACCGCCGGTATCATCGGCGCCGGAAATTCGCCCTTCCCCGCCGGAGCCCATTGCGGGACGGCCGGCTTTCCGGGATAAACCGACAAGACCTGTTTGCTGGCGGAGTCGTATCCATGTCTAACCGTAACGCGGCGGCAAGCCGTCGGCGGGTGGGGAACATCATCGCGCCACCCCGGTTCATCGCGTTCACCATCATTCTGCTGGTAGCGGGCGCAGTGGCGATCCCGGTCCTCGGCTGGCGGCTCGGCTTCATGGCCGGTTTCGATGCCGCCGCGCTGCTCTTCCTCGCATCGTGCTGGCCGCTGCTCGACAACGAGCCGAGCGAGATGCGCACGGCGGCCAAGTTCAACGACGCCAACCGGGCCGGCCTGCTCGCGCTGACCAGCCTCGTCACCCTCGTCATCCTCGCCGCCGTGGCCAGCATCCTGACGCAGGGCGGCGCCCGCGACCCGCTCACCATCGCACTGATCGTCGCGACGCTCATGCTGGCGTGGGCGTTCAGCAACGCCATCTACACGCTGCACTACGCGCACCTGTTCTACACCTCCGGCGACGAGGGCAAGGACCGGGGCGGACTGTCTTTCCCCGGAACACCCGAGCCCAATTACGTCGACTTCGTGTACTTCGCCTTCTGCCTCGGCATGGCCTTCCAGACCTCGGACGTCGCGGTCACCGACTCCCGCCTGCGCATGGCCGTGACGGTGCACTGCATCGCGGCCTTCATCTTCAACCTGGGCATCATCGCCTTCAGCATCAACGTGCTGGGCGGCGGAGGAGGATGACGCGGCGGGCGCGTCCGCCTCATTTCGGCGAGAAGAACCTGCCGTATTCCTGCAATTCGCCGGTTCGGGCAGCGATGACCTTCGCGCGGCACTCGCTGAAGTTCAGCACCTGCCCTTCCCGCCCCCAATCGCCGTTGGCATAGAAGTTACAGGACGATTCCTTGTAGGCGTTCCACAGACGCTGCTCCGCCAGCAGATCGGTCTTGGTCTGGCCGTCCGTCTGGCCGTAAACCTGGTGCCATACCTTGTTCAACTTCGCATCCTCGCGCGCGACCCAATCGCCGCCGCATTGCGCCCACGCGGTATTCGTCCCGTCCGCCTTGGCGATGCACTGGTCATACGCGGCATCGGCCAGCGCCGATCCGCTCGCGGCAACCAGAAATGCGATGGCTGAAAGCGCCAGTCCGGAAAATCGTTTCACGTTGTGTCTCCTGAATGTACGTTGGAAACCCCGCCGGGGTCCGCGTGGCTTCCGGCCGGAAATTCTGACCGCAGTATGCTATAGTCGGGCGAGGCCGGCGCGGGGTATCTCTTCCCTTTTTGTGCAGACGGCCCGGTGAGGCTGTGCGGGACCGGATGTCGAAGAAGATCCTGACCATCGATGGCAACGCCATCAGCGACATTCCCTCGCTCTACGAGGAGATCAATCGTGTATTCATGGCCGGGGAAGACTGGAAACTCGGCCCGAGCCTGGATGCGCTGGACGACATGCTCTACGGAGATTATGGCGCCGCCAAAGGCGACGAGCCCGTCGTTCTGATCTGGCAGAACATGGACAAGAACAGGGCCGACCTGGGATTCGAGGCGACACGGGAATTCTATCGCGAGAAGCTGAGGCGCCCCGAAATCTTCGATCTCGAACGGATAAGCAGAGACCTCGACGCACTGGAAAGGGGCGCCGGCCCGACATACTTCGAAATCGTGCTGCAGATCATCGCCGGCCATCCCCGTATCGAACTGCTTGCCCGTTAGGGATTGTCCGCATTCAGCGATTACCTTTGGTGTCCGTTCCGATGCATGGTCTCCACATGAGATGACACCGGCAGACCGCCCGCGCGCGATGCGCGGGTATGCCGTGGCGGACATCCGCAGTGTCGACGCCGCCAGGGCAGTTTGCGTCAGCGGAGCAGCGGCTTTCCGACCGGCAGGACGTCATAGCCGAAAACATCGATGAAGATCGTATGCGCCATGACATAGAGCGCGAGAGCCGAGCAGATCATCAGCTCGTAACCGGCGATGACATTGAAGACGGGCGCGCCGAAATGCCCGATGACCAGCAGGATGAAGCCGATCAGCAGCGTAATGAAGACGAGTCCGAGCCCGGCGCTGATGCGCATGGCGCCTATCGTCATGATCGCCGTATAGATCGTCCAGACGACGAGGAACCAGCCCAGGTCCGAGGCGCTGACCGGAAAGAGATCCATCGCGCTGGCGATCTGGATAAGGCTGAGCGCGATCCAGAAGGAGCCATAGGAGGTGAAGGCGCTGTAGCCGAAATTGTTGCCGGTCTTCGCTTCCTGCAAACCGGCGATGAGCTGCGCCAGACCGCCGAACACGATGCCAAGCCAGATCACCGGACCAAGCGAGACCCACCCGACATTGTGGAATTGCAGAAGCAGCGTGGCCATGCCGAAGCCTGCCAGGCCGACGACAGCCGGGTTGCCGTGCCTGGTCACTTCGGGCGTGGCGACAGGCGCGGCTGCAATTGGGGGAGACTGTGAAGCGAGGGTCATATTCATCGGACGTCCCTGGAATTGAGTGGCTTCGGAAAAAGCGGCGGTTCCAGTTCGGGACTTATACCGGGTGGTGGTGACGGTTTAATTTTGGGGAGTCACGTATCGCGGCCGCCGGCTGGTGGGGAGAGCCTGTTGCGCCATGTCCCCGGGGAAGAGGGCTTGACAAGTCAATAAACACGTTCAATAAACATGTTCATTGATGGCACGCGCCTGTGCGTCATGCCGCGGGTAAATGAAAAGCCCGGCGGGATGCGCGCGACGCTGCCAATGGGGCATTCGATCGAGACGGGCAGCGCCGTGGAGAAATCGGAAAAGGGAAGTTCCTCGGTTTTCGCGGCCATCCCGGTCAAGCTGATCGTCATTATCACCCTGCTCATGATGCAGCTTCAGAGCCTCAGCCGCATGGGACTTGCCATCCTGATGACCCGCTTCGGCGTCGTCGGCATCGTGGCCGCGCTGCAGCCGAC
This sequence comes from Pseudochelatococcus lubricantis, assembly GCF_011762225.1. Taxonomy (GTDB): domain Bacteria; phylum Pseudomonadota; class Alphaproteobacteria; order Rhizobiales; family Beijerinckiaceae; genus Pseudochelatococcus; species Pseudochelatococcus lubricantis. The sequence goes on along the minus strand of NZ_JAASQI010000011.1, from coordinate 34,594 downwards.
AGGCGCGCCCATGGGATTTGTGGCGCAACGCGGCATCATCGCGCTTTCGGGCATGATCATCCGCAACGCCGTCATCCTGATCCAGACAGCCGAGGAGAGCGTAGGAGATATGTTATGACATCACGAGACCTAATATTCCCTACAGCGACAGAGACCGCGCAAAACGCACGGCAAAAACGCGAGGCCGAACAGGAGCGCCTGCGCCGGTTTCGGGCAAGCGGCGATATTTCAGTCGCCCGCGCGGAACTCGTCGAATCTCTTCTGTTGCCGGACGACTTCAAGGTCGACGAAGCCGTGCGGCATGTCGCGATCCTGATCCGCTCTGCCAGCGAACGAGGCCTGATCGAGACTCTCGTTTACCGCTTCCCGAGCGAAGTACTCGCGGATCGCGGCAGGGCGATCATCGCCGGCGACGCGGACTGGCCGGACTCTCTGCGCGGACAGCCATTGGTCATGTATAACCTCTGGCGAGAGCACCTGAAGCCGCTGGGCTATGGCCTGCGCATCGAGATTCTGGACTACCGTAACGATCTGCCCGGCGATGTCGGCGCGTTCATGTTCTGGGGCGCGGGCGATAGCTGATCGGCGAACTCTTACGGTCAGAATTCGCTCAAAGTAAGGAATCAGGAATCTGTCCTCTTTCAACGCAAACAGGACAGATTCTAGAGCCCGTTCAGCTGAGCGACAGGCTGGTCGAGATGCTGGCGCATGATGCGGGCGATGTCGCTTGCGGCATCGTCCCTGAGACCGCCGATGGGGGCCAGCACGGATACGGCTGCCTCGCAGTTGAACAGCTGTTCTGAATACGCCGGCACGGAGAGCGTCAGGTTGGCGATGTCCATGGAGTCGCGTCGGCCGTAGACGAAACCGTCCCGGCGGAACTGCGCTATCTCTGCCCGGATCACGGCGGGGTCCACGCTCCAGACCCCATAGCGCGGCTCGTTGATCTTCAGGGCGCGCTCGCAGGCTTCCGACGGCATCATGGCCAGAAACACCACGCCGGCGAGGCCGACGCCGAGCGGCAGACGCCCGCCGACGCCCTGGATGAGGGATTGCGCCGTGATCACGCCCGTCTGGAAGTCGAGACAGACGGTATCGAGCCCCGCCCGCACCATCAGGAAGCTTGAGAGCCCCGTTTCGGCGGTGATCGACATCAGGGCGGGCCGGAAAACGGTCACCAGATCGTTGATGGACGGCGTGCGATGAGCGAGCGCGTAGATGGCCGGGCCGAGCCGGTAATTGCCGCGCCGGCCGGTCTGGTCTACGAGGCCGTATTCCGCCAGGGAGACAAGCGCGCGGTGCACGGCGGACTTGGCGTCACCCGTCGCTTCCGCGAGGCTGGCGAGGCTCATGCCTGCCGTGCCCGCGCCGCCGAGGGTGATCAGGATCTCAGCGGCGCGCTGAACATTGGATGATGCCTTCTTGTTCATGACAGCACGGACCCGCGATACAGTCGCTACGGACAAGTCTTTGAAAAAAGGGGCGGAAGACCGCCCCTTTTTTCTCATGTGGCGTGTTCGGCGGCGCGTGTCAATCGCGGCACGGGGAAGACGCCGGCGCTACGCGGAGAAGCGGCCCTCGCGGACGTCGCGCTGATGCGCTTCCGGATTCCGCCGGCTGGCCGGGCCGTATCCACCCGCCCCCGGCGTGACGATTTCGAGCAGGTCGCCGGGCTTCAGATCCGCCGAGCCATTCTCGAAGGCGTCGCGGTCGCCGTTGAGCGTGAAGTAGCCGGAAGCGCCGGCACCGCCGCCGTCGAGCCCCCACGGGCGCGACACGAGGCGCGAGCCCATCACCTGGACACGGCACTCCGCCTCGGCCCTGTAGACGCGCCGCAGGCCGAGACCGCCGACGAAGGTGCCCTCGCCGCCGGAGCCGTCCACCAGCTCGTAGCGCATGAGAGTAATCGGGTACTCGGTCTCCATCGCCTCGACAGGCAGGTTCGAGGTGTTCGTCATGTGGACATGAACGCCGTCGAGGCCATCCTTGTTGAAACGCGCGCCGTTGCCACCGCCGATCGTCTCCAGGTAGACCCAGAGCGCTTTGTCCGGGCGGCGCCCGTCGAAGCTCGCGACCGCGACCGAGCCGTTTGCCGCTGCCGTCACCCGGTTGGGAACGACCTGCGCGAACGCGCCGTGGATCAGGTCGACGACGCGCTGGCAGGCGGTGATGCGGCCATCGACCGCCGCCGGATGCGCACAACGCAGGATCGTGCCTTCCTCGGCCGTGACGTGGATGGGCCGCGCCAGCCCGGCATTCGGCAGAACGGTGGGATCGACCACCGTCTTGACCGCGTAGTATACGGTGGCGAGCAGCGCCGTGTACACGACGTTGAGGCCGGCGCGCACCTGCGGCGGGCTGACGAAGTCGAGATGGACCTCATCGCCCTTGACCTCGATCGTCACGGAAAACGCCAGCGGGGTGGCCAGCGATTCGCTGTCGAAAGTATCGCTGAAGCGGTAGGTGCCGTCGGGAATCGCGCTGATGCCGGCGCGCATCTTGCGCTCGGCGTAGTCCATCAGCTCGGCGCCCGCCGCCAGCACGGTGTCGGTGCCGTACTTCGCGCACAGTTCGGTCATGCGGGTGACGCCGAGGCGGTTGGCCGCCGTCTGCGCCCGCAGGTCCGAGATGCGCTCCGCCGGCACCTGGCAGTTCAGCAGGAACAGGCGCTGCACGTCCTCCTGCAGCACGCCCTTGTTGCAGAGGCGGACCGGCGGAATGCGCAGGCCCTCCTGATAGATGTGCGCGTGTCCGCGGTCGGCGAAGTCGGAATGATGGGCGGTGTTGATGGCCCAGGCGACCAGCCTGCCCTCCGCGAAGATGGGCTCCGCCACCACGATATCCGGCAGGTGGGTGCCGCCGCCCTCATAGGCGTCGTTGCCCATGAAGATATCGCCCGGCGCGATGTTCTCCAGCCCGTAATGCTTCAGCACGTGGGGAATGAAGTCGATGAAGCTGCCGAGATGCATGGGGATGTGTTCGGCCTGGCACAGCATCAGACCATGCGCGTCGAACAGCGCGGTCGAACAATCGCGCCGTTCCTTGATGTTGGTCGAGTAGCTGGCACGCACCAGTGCCTCGCCCATTTCTTCCACGATCGAGGCGAAGGCCGAACCGATCACCTCGATGGTGATCGGGTTGAGGCGGCTTGCAGGGGCGGCCTCGGCGTGCGGCAAGGACTGTTGCATTACCGGGACTCCAGAATGAGGTTCAGATAAGGATCGACGGTGGCGACGAGCCCCGGGGGCAGGACGGTCGTGGTGTCCATCTGGTCGATGATGGCCGGGCCCTCGATCCGGTTGCCGGGGCGCAGCAGGTCGCGGTTGTAGAGCGTGGCGGGGATGAAGCCGCCGGCTTCCACCATCCAGACATCCCGCTTGCCGGTGACGGCGGCGCCGGCGTCCGGGCCTGCGTCCTCCTGCGGCGGGAACGTGGCCTTGTCGACGAGCCCGATCGCGGAAAGGCGGAAGGTGACGAACTGAACCGGCTCATTCTCGGCGATGAAGCCGTACAGCTGGCGGTGGGCGTCGAGGAAGCCCTGATGCAGTGCATCGAGGCTGGCCTGCGCCACCGGCCCCTCGGGAAGCGTGACAGGGATCTCATAGTTCTGGCCGGCGTAACGCACGTCCACGCTGCGCTCGATGCGACGCGCTTCGGGCGCGATTCCTTCCTGGGCAAACCAGGCGTCGGCCTGGGCGGCCAGCGCGGCATAGGTCTCCCCCACCGATGCGGGGGTGGCGTCGTCGTGGCGGATCATCTGCGTGGCCGAGAAATCGGTGCGCAGATCGGTCATCAGCAGACCCAGCGCGCACAACACGCCCGGCGTGCGGGGAATGAGGATGCGCTTCATGCCGAGTTCGCGCGCCAGGCGCGCGGCATGCACCGGGCCGGCGCCGCCGAAGGCGACGAGGGCGTAGTCGCGCGGGTCGTAGCCGCGCTGCACCGAGATGACGCGGATGGCCTTGGCCATGTTGGCGGTCACGATGTCGAGAATGCCGCTCGCCGTCTCCAGCACGCCCATGCCGAGCTTGTCCGCAAGCCGCGCGACAGCGGCACGCGACAGCGACTGGTCGATCTTCATGCGGCCGTTGAGCAGATATTCGGGGTTTTGCGTCTGCAACAGCACGTTGGCGTCCGTCACCGTCGGCTCTTCATTGCCGAGGCCGTAGCAGGCCGGGCCCGGATTGGCGCCGGCGCTGCGGGGGCCGACCTTCAGATGGCCGCCGCTGTCGACATAGGCGATGGAGCCGCCACCCGCACCCACGGTGTGGATGTCCAGCATGGGCGTCTTCAGCGGGTAACCGTGCACCACGGCCTCGTTCACCACCCGGCAGCGGCCATCGGTGAGCAGCGCCACGTCGGAGGACGTGCCGCCCATGTCGAAGGTGATCAGGTTGTTGATGCCGGTCATGCGCCCGAGCGCCTGGGCTGCCACGACACCCGTGGAGGGGCCGGAGAGCACCGTGCGCACGGGCAGCTCCGCCGCCGTGTCGAAGCCGATCACGCCGCCGTTCGATTGCGTCAGCTGCGGCGCGACGGCGATGCCCAGACCGGCGATCTTGCGCTTGAGCGCCTGCACGTAAACATGCATCACCGGGCCGAGATAGGCGTTCACGACCGTGGTGGAAAGCCGCTCGAACTCACGGAACTCGGGAGCGATGCGGTGCGAGACGGCAGCAAAAGCCTCCGGGAACTCCTCCGCCAGGATGCGCGCCGCCGCTTCCTCATGAGCCGCGTTGAGGAAGGAATACAGGAAGCAGACGGCGACCGAACGCACGCCTTCATCCTTGAGGCGGGCGACGGCGGCGCGGAAGGCCGCCTCGTCCAGCGCGGTCTCCACCCGTCCGTCGGCGAGGACGCGCTCGGACACGCCGATGCGCAGGTCGCGCGTCACCAGCGTTTCGGGCTTGTCGGCCTGCAGGTCGTAGAGGTCCGGCCGCTTCTGGCGGCCGATCTCCAGCAGGTCGCGGAAACCCTCCGTCGTGATCAGGCCGGTTCGCACGCCCCTGCCCTGAATGAGCGCGTTGGTTGCGACGGTCGTGCCGTGACCGAGGAACGAAACGTCGGCGGCCGCACCCTCGACGCGCTGCAGCCCCTCCTCGACGCCCTGTGTGATTCCGCGCGACGGATCGTCAGGTGTCGAGGACACTTTCCAGATCACTACCTCGCCCGTCGCGTCGTTGAACACGCAGACGTCGGTGAACGTTCCTCCGGAATCAACACCGATGCGCCATGCCATGAAACAGCTCCTTCACTGATCGGGACCCTTCCCGGGACCCTTCCCGAACTGGTCACCAGCTAAGTCGAAGAGACAGGAGTTGTCAATTTAGTTCCGATAATCATATTAAAAACTTTTTTTAATTCCTTTTATCGGAATATATGAGATGAAAAAGTCTCCTTCTGCCGTTTTTTGAGGCACAGGGAGATGTCGTATATTCCTATATTTGGAATTTAATTAAAAATGAAAACAGATAATCAGAATTGATTTGACGCTTCGCAAAATCGTACTTACTCTTTTCGGCGTGATGCGCGGGACCTCGGTCCCGAAGGAAGGGCTGTGCCCCGCACGGAATTTCCGTGGCGTCAGCGCGGCGTAAAACGCGTGTAGGAAGATCAGGTTCAAACACAACACCACAGGGGAATCCGATGATGCTGAATCGCCGTACACTTCTGCAATCGCTCATGGCTGCCGCCGCCATGGCGCCCATGTCGTCCGGCCGGCTGCTCGCCCAGGGCGCCGGCAAGAGATTGCGTATCGGTCTGTCGACCTATCCCGCCCATTTCCGTGCGTGGGTCAATGTCGGCTATGCCGGACATCTCGTGTCGGCCCTGCTGAACCGCGGCCTGCTGGCTTACGACACCAACGGCGTATTGGTCGGCGAGCTTGCGAAGAGCTGGGAGCGGGAGAGCGACCTCGTCTGGCGCTTCACGCTCGATGACGCGAAGTTCAACAACGGCCAGCCCGTGACCTCGGCGGATGTGAAGTGGACGCTGGAGAAGATCGCTGCGGAGGGATCTGGTGCCCACATGCGTGAGCAGGCCCTGCAGATCGACAGCATCGAGATCGTCGACGACCGCGTTTTCAAGGTGGCGACCAAGGAGCCCTCAGCGACGATTCCCGCCCTCATGGCCTACCCGTTCCTCGGCATCGTCGCCGCAGGCTCCACCAGCGAGCAGGACCAGGGCATCGGCGCCGGCCCCTACGTGCTCACCTCGGCGGAAAAGGGAGTCGAGATTCTGCTCACGGCGTCCGAGCACTATTTCAGGAACGGGCTGCCGACGCTCAAGGAAATCCACATCACGCCTTACGCCGACGAGAACCTGCGCGTGGCTGCCCTGCGGGCGGGCGACGTGGACCTCATCGACTACGTGCCCTGGAACGCGATGAACGACATCGCCGCCACGCCCGGCCTCAAGCTTGACACGCAGGCCGCCGGTGCGTTCATGTACCTGAGCTTCAACGGCTCGGGCGCCTTCGGCGACCCGAAGCTGCGGCAGGCGGTGTCCTTCGCCCTGCGGCGCGAGGAATTCGTACAGGCGGTGTTCTTCGGCCACGGCGCGCCGCTCGCGGGCGTTCCGAGGCCGTCGGTCTCGCCCTTCTTCAACAAGGAACTGGCGAACTTCTGGACCTATGATCCGGACAAGGCGAAGGCGCTGCTGAAGGAAGCGGGCCGCGAGAGCGGCCTGAAGGTCTCGCTTCTCTCGACCTCCCAGTACACGATGCATCGGGATATCGCGGTCCTCGTACAAAGCCAGCTCGCGGAGATCGGCATCACCGTCGACCTGATCCTGCCCGACTGGGCGACGCGCGTGACGATGGGCATGCGCGGGCAAGGCGACTTCGCGGTCCAGGGCGTCGGCATGGACAGCCTCGATCCCGACGCGACGAGTTCCCTCGTGGACCCTACGCGCGCGGCCCATTACAATTACAGCCGCGGCTTCGAGGTGCCCGGCCTGTCGGCCCTGCTGGCGCGCGGACGTTCGGAATTCGACGAGGCGAAGCGCGTCGCCATCTACGCGGCGGCGGATCGGCTCGCGTGTGAACACGCCAGCTTCTGCGGCGTCTCGTACCGTGCCACCGGCTTCGCGCGCAGCGACAAGGTCGGCGGTCTCGAACTGCTGCCCGACCAGCTCTCTCCGTTCTCCGCAAACCTGTTCGACAGGCTGACGCTGTCCTGATGCCCCGGCGGCGTATCCGGTGCGGGATACGCCGTCGTCCGCCTCCTCCCACAAGAAGCCGCCGCGCGGGATGCATTGCTCGCGTCCTCCCCGGGGCGGACGCCGCCTACTCCTTCCGAGGCAGCGGCGGGACAATAAATAGAGCCGTCCGCGCGCTTTCGCGGAACAGCGAGGATGCTCTAGCGAGGTTCAAAATCGATGGCATGGTTCCTGCACCGTTTCCTGCTCAGCCTTGTGCTGCTCTGGGTCGTGACGACGCTGGTTTTCCTGTCGATCCACATGGTGCCGGGTGATCCGGTAGAGCTTCTGCTCTCCCAGGACGGCGGCACGCCCGACAGGGCCACTGTCGAGATGATCCGCAAGGATCTGGGGCTGGATCGGCCGGTATACGTTCAATACGCTGACAAGATCGCCGGTATCGCGCGGTTCGACCTGGGCCGCTCCATCGTGGACGACAGCTCGATCGCCCAGGGTATCGGCCGGCGCCTGCCGCGCACGCTGGAGCTGATCGCCGCCGCGGCCGTGCTCAGCCTGCTGATCGGCATTCCCGCGGGCATCTACGCGGCGTTGCATCCCGGCGGGCTGTTCGACCGCGCCGGCTCCTATGCCAGCGGTTTCGCGCAGGGCGTGCCGGTGTTCGTCGTGGGCACGCTGATGATCCTCATATTCTCGCAGCTGCTGGGATGGATGCCGGCGGGCGGCTACGTCGCCTTCGAGCGCGATCCGGCCGCTCACCTGCGCTTCCTGCTGATGCCGGCATCCGCCATCGCCATCGGGCTTTCCGCCGTGGTTTTCCGCATCACCCGCGCCTCGATGAAGGATGTGCTGCCGCTCGATTTCGTGCGCACCGCCCGCGCCAAGGGCCTGCCGGAGTGGCATGTCGTGCGCCGCCACGTGCTGCGCAACGCGCTGATGCCGGTGATCACGATTTTCGCGCTGCAACTCGGCGGCCTGCTGGGCGGCACGGTCCTCGTGGAATACGTCTTCAACTGGCCCGGCCTTTCGGGAATGCTGGTCGGAGCGGTGAACGCGCGCGACTATCCGATGGTGACGGGCGTCATTCTCGTGGTCTCCGCGCTGTTCATCCTCCTCAATCTGATCGTGGACATCCTCTACGGCATCGTGGACCCGAGGGTGCGCAAATGATTTCAGCTTTTCGCAACACGCCGGCGGTGCTGCTCGCCCTTCTCGTTCTGCTCTGCCTGCTGGCGCCGGTGCTGCCGCTGCACGATCCCGTCGCGGTCAGCGTCGCCGAGCGCTTCGCCGGTCCGTCGTTCGCCCACCCGCTCGGCCGGGACGAATACGGCCGGGACCTGATGTCGCGCCTCGTCTGGGCGCTGCGCAGCGCCGTTTTCATCGCCGCGAGTTCCGCCTTCCTGGCCAGCGTCGTCGGCACCGCGCTGGGGGTGATCGGCGGCTATGTGCGCGGCCTGACGGAAATCTTCACCATGCGCGGCATGGACGTCATCCTGTGCTTTCCGCCGCTGCTGCTGGCGATGCTGGCCGTCACGCTCTACGGCCCCGGGCCGGTCACCCTCATCCCCGTGCTGGGGCTCGTCTTCGTGCCCTCCTTCACCCGCGTGGCCCATGCCAGCGTGCTGACGGTGCGCTCGCATGAATATGTCGAGGCCGCGCGCGGCATGGGGATGGGCGCAGGGCGGATCATGCTGCACACCATCCTGCCCAACATCGTGGGCCCGCTGATCGTCCAGTTCAGCTTCGTGATGGCAATGACGGTTGTGCTCGAATCCGGCCTGTCGTTCCTGGGGCTCGGCGTGCTGCCGCCCGCCCCGTCACTCGGTCTGATGATCGGCGCGGGACGCGCGACGCTCGCACAGGCGCCCATGCTTCTGGTGTGGCCCTGCCTGTTGCTGACGCTGCTCATTCTCGTGCTCAACGCCTTCTGCGACAGGCTGCGCGACCACTTCGACCCGCGCAGCGCCAGCGGCAGCAACTGAACCGGGGGCATCAATGACATATACTTCCGAAACCCCGACGCCGAAAAACCGGTCCGCCTCCGGCTCTCCGCAATCCCCGGTGCTGGCTGTCGAGGGTCTGAACGTGTCGCTTCGCCGCGGAGCGACGTGGAACGCCGTGGTGCGGGACATGAATTTCCGCATCGACGCCGGCGAAACGCTGGCCATCGTCGGCGAGTCCGGCTCCGGCAAAAGCGTGACCTCGCTGTCGATCATGCAGCTGCTGCCGCAGGGCATCAGCCGTGTCGAGGGCTCCATCAAGCTGTCCGGCCGCGAGCTGCTGGGGCTTTCGGCGGCCGACATGGTGCGCATCCGCGGCAGCGAGATGGCCATGATCTTCCAGGAGCCGATGACGTCGCTCAACCCGGTGCTGTCCATCGGCGAACAGATCGCCGAGTCGATCCGGTTCCACCGCGAACTCAACCGCGCGGCCGCCAAGGCGGAGGCGCTGAAGCTGATGGACCGGGTGCGCATTCCGGATGCCCGCCGCCGGTACGACGATTATCCCTATCAGTTCTCGGGCGGCATGCGCCAGCGGGTGATGATCGCCATCGCCCTGGCTTGCAAGCCCAGGCTCCTGATCGCGGATGAGCCCACGACGGCGCTCGATGTCACGATCCAGGCCCAGGTGCTCGCGCTGATCAAGGAACTGCAGGACGAGTCCGGCATGGGCGTGCTGTTCGTCACGCACGACATGGGCGTCGTCGCGGAGATCGCGGACCGCACCCTGGTGATGTATCGCGGCGACCAGATCGAGACCGGCGCGACGGAGGACATCTTCGCGCGGCCTGCCCAGCCTTATACGCGGGCGCTGCTGTCCGCGGTGCCCGCGCTCGGTTCCATACAGGGGTCGCCGTTGCCGCAGCCCTTCGCGATCTACGACAGCACCACCGGCGAGGCGGATGCCACGGTGCGGGACTTCCCCGACACCCGCCAGCTGGACGCCCCGCTCCTGCTCGACGCGCGGAACCTCGTCGCGCGCTTCAACGTCGGCAAGTCCCTGCTGCGCCGGGCCGCGGCGCGGGTGCACGCGGTGGAGAACGTCTCCCTTCAGCTGGCGCGGGGGGAGACCCTTGCGATCGTGGGTGAATCGGGATGCGGCAAGTCCACGACCGGACGCCTGATCGCGGGCCTGCAGAAGCCCGTTGCCGGCAGGATCGCGCTGAACGGCGAGAACATCGCCGGCCGCTCGCAGCGCTATATCAGCCGGCATGTCCAGATGGTGTTCCAGGATCCGTTCGCCAGCCTCAATCCGCGCCTCACCGTGGGCAAGGCGGTGGCGGAACCCATCCAGGTGCACGGACTTGCGGGCGGGCGCGAGCAGGAGGAGATCGTCGCGAACCTGCTGCGGCGTGTCGGCCTGTCGCCGGACGTCGCGCGGCGTTACCCGCATGAGTTCTCGGGCGGTCAGCGCCAGCGCATCTGCATCGCGCGCGCCCTCGCCCTCAAGCCCGGCATGATCGTGGCCGACGAGGCGGTGTCCGCGCTCGACGTATCGGTGAAGGCGCAGGTCGTCAACCTGCTCCTGGAGCTGCAGGAGGAGCTGAAGCTCGGCCTCGTGTTCATCTCGCACGACATGGCAGTGGTGGAGCGCATCAGCCACCGCGTCGCCGTCATGTATCTCGGCGAGGTGGTGGAGACCGGCTCCCGCGCCGACGTGTTCGGCAATCCGGGCCACCCCTACACGCGCCGCCTGCTCGACGCCGTGCCCATTCCCGATCCGGCGCGGCGCTACAGCCGGCGCGCCACCGCCGCCCGGGAGCTGGCGAGCCCTATCCGGCCGCGCGACTACGTGCCGCCGGTACGCGAATACAAGGAAATCAATCCTGGGCATTTCGTCCAGGTTCCCGGCCCGGAGTGGGCCGATGAGTCCCGAGGTTGATCATGGCAATGTCCATCCCCGTCGCACCGTTCGAGGGCGATCCCTCCTTGCCTGAAAAAGTCGATGTCGCAGTCATCGGGGGCGGCATCATCGGCGTCATGACCGCGCTCACCCTGGCGGAGCGCGGCGTATCCGTGGCCGTGTTCGAGAAGGGACAGATCGCGGGCGAGCAGTCGGGGCGCAACTGGGGCTGGGTGCGGCAGATGGGCCGCGACGTGGCCGAGTTGCCGCTGACGATGGCAAGCCTGCGGCTCTGGGGTCAGCTCAACGAGCGCATCGGCGCCGAGACCGGCTTTCGCCGCACCGGCATCACCTATCTGTGCTACAATAAGACCGACCTCGCCAACTGGGGCGGATGGCACGAGAAGGGCAAGCAATACGGCATGGAGTCGCGCATGCTGTCAGCTCAAGAGGTGACGGAACTGCTGCCCGGCTCCGCCGGGGGCCTGCTCGCCGGCCTGCATACGCCCACCGACGGCAGGGCCGAGCCGTGGATCGCCGCTCCCGCCATCGCAGAGGCGGCGCGACGCAAGGGCGCGCGAATCCTCACCGATTGCGCGGTGCGTGGCATCGAGACCGCCGCCGGGCGGCTCTCCGCCGTCGTCACGGAGCGCGGCACGGTGCGCTGCGGCGCCGCCGTGCTGGCGGGCGGCGCCTGGTCGCGCCTGTTCGCGGGCAACCTCGGCATCGACTTCCCGCAGCTCAAGGTCATCGGCACCGTCGCGCGCGTGACGGGAGTGGAGGGCATCGCGGAGATGCCGGTCGGCGCCGGCAACTTCGCCTACCGGAAGCGGCTCGACGGCGACTACACGGTGGCGCTGCGCAACGCCAACATCGCCCCGATCCTGCCGGACAATTTCCGGCTCGCCTTCGAATACCTGCCGTCGCTCCTGCAGACCTGGCGCGAGCTGAAGCTGCGGTTCGGGGCGAGCTTCTTCAGGGAGCTGGCCGTCAAGCGCAGCTGGTCCAACGACGCGCGCACCATATTCGAGGAGGTGCGCACCCTCGATCCCCCGCCCAACCACGCCTTCACCCGCACGGCGCTCGCGAACCTCTCCCGCGCCTATCCGGCCTTCGCCCGTGGGCACGTTGTGCAGGAATGGGGCGGCGTGATCGATGTGACACCGGACGCCGTGCCGGTCATCAGCGCCATCGGCACCCTGCCCGGCTTCTATATCGCCTCGGGCTTCTCCGGCCACGGTTTCGGCATTGCCCCCGCAGCCGGGCAGCTCGCGGCCGACCTCGTGATGGGGACGACGCCCATCGTCGACCCCAAGCCTTTCAGCATCGCGCGGATGCGCCCCAAGCTCAAGTAATCCGGGAGACGGGCCATGACGGAGAATGTCACGCGCCGTGTGGCGATGATCAGCGGCGCATCACGCGGCATCGGCGCGGCCATTGCGCAACGCCTGGCTGACGCCGGCTGGGCGGTGAGCCTGGGATTGCGCAACCCGGACCGCTGCCCGGTCTCTGGCGAAGCCGTCCTCGTCAGCCGTTTCGACGCCGAGGAGCCCGCCACGGAAGCAGCCTGGGTCGCGCAGACGCTGGAGCGTTTCGGCCGTCTGGACGGCCTGGTGCATAACGCGGGCATCATGCTGCCGACGCCGGTGCTGGAGGCGACTGACGCGGAGTTCGACCGCATCTTCGCCGTCAATGTCCGTTCGCCCATGCGCCTGACGGCGCTCGCCTGGCCCCATCTGGCCCGCGACGAGCCCGGGCGGATCGTGCTCATCGCCTCGCTGTCCGGCAAGCGCATCAAGTCGGAGAAGTCCGGCCTCTACGGCATGTCGAAGTTCGCGCTGATGGGGTTTGCGCATGCGCTGCGCCAGAGCGGGCGCGACAATCGCGTGCGCACCACGGCCATCTGCCCGAGCTTCGTTGCCACCGACATGAGCAGCGCGCTGACGCAGCAGGACGCGAGCCATCTCACCCAGCCCGAAGATCTCGCGCGGATCGTGCAGGCCGTGCTGGAACTGCCGCCGACGGCAAGCATCGCCGAGATACCGGTCCACTGGACGGTGGAGGAGTGTTTCTGAGTTCACCGGAAAGGTTCCCTGAAGGGTTCCCCAAGCAAAGTTTGCAAGCCACAAGCTGAAAGGATGTTTTCATGACGACCCCGCAGATCATCAAGCTCAATTCCGGCAGCCCCATGGAGACCCGCGACAGCTATTCCCGCCTCGTGGTGGTGGATAACTGGATCTTCGGCTCCCTGACCGCGGGCCGCAACTACCAGACGCGCGAGCTGTCGTCCGACCCGGCCGAACAGGCCCGGCAGTGCATTGCCAACATCAAGGGCGCGCTCGAAGCCGTCGGCTCCAGCCTCGCGGACGTGGTGCGCGCCAACATCATCATTCCCTCGCGTGAGGACATTCCCGTCGTGCTGCCCGTCGTGGCGGAAGCGTTCCGGGGCATCGACCCTGCCAACGTGCTCACCTGCGCGCCGCTGTCGCTCGCGGACTTCAAGGTGGAAATCGACATCACCGCGTATCGCGGCGCGGGAGCCGCCGCCCAGCAGCGTCTGAAGGTCACGCTCTGACGGCGAGAGAGGCGCGCGGACATCCGCGCGCCTGAAACAGCGCAAGACAAACCGGGAGACGGACAAGGGCCATGTCCTGAGCCGTTCCCGCTCAAAGGAGGAAACCAGCATGACGTCACCCCGCCCCCTGCGTCCGCACACCGCTAACTTCTCCGGCACGCCCGTGGACTATCGCAACTACGTCGACGGCGCGTTCGTCGACGGCGCTTCAGGCCTTATCGAAGTCACCAATCCTGCCACGGGCGCCCTGCTCGGCCGCATCCCCGAGAGCAGCCCGGACGTCGTGGACGCCGCCGTGACTGCCGCCCGCAAGGCCCAGCCCGCGTGGGAGAAGTTGCCCGCGATCCAGCGCGCCGGCTATCTGCGGCAGATTTCGAGCAAAATCCGCGAGCACCGGCTGGAACTCGCCGACGTCATCGTGAAGGAACAGGGCAAGGTCAGGGGTCTCGCGCAGGTCGAGGTCGACTTCACGGCCGACTACATCGACTACATGGCCGAATGGGCCCGGCGCCTTGAGGGAGAGGTGCTGACCAGCGACCGGCCGAACGAGACCATCTTCCTGCTCCGCAAGCCCATCGGCACGGTGGCCGGCATCCTGCCCTGGAATTTCCCCTTCTTCCTTATCGCCCGCAAGCTCGCGCCAGCCCTCGTGACGGGCAATACCATCGTCATCAAGCCGAGCGAGGAAACGCCGATCAACGCCTTCGTGTTCGCGGAACTCGTGGCTGAAACCGATCTGCCGCGCGGCGTCTTCAACCTCATCGGCGGACAGGGAGCGACATCGGGCGAGGCACTGGTCACGCATCCGGGCATCGATCTCGTCACTTTCACCGGCAGCGTGGGCACCGGCTCGCACATCATGCAGGCCGCGGGCAAGAACCTGACCCGCGTCAATCTGGAGCTGGGCGGCAAAGCGCCGGCCATCGTGCTCGCCGATGCGGACCTCGATCTCGCCGCGAAGGCCATCTACGATTCCCGCGTCATCAACACGGGACAGGTCTGCAATTGCGCCGAGCGCGTGTATGTCGAGCGCCCGGTTCATGACGCGCTGGTGGAAAAGCTCAGGGTGCTTTTCGACGCCACCCGCTATGGCGACCCGTCGTTGGAGGAAGATCTCCATATGGGACCGCTGATCAACCGGGCGGGCCTCGACAAGGTCAGCCGCGCGGTGGAGCAGGCACGCAGCGACGGCGCGACGGTCGTCACCGGCGGCAAGGTTGCCGACAGGCCCACCGGCTTCCACTATGAGCCTACGCTCATCATCGGCGCCCGCGCCGACATGGACATCATGCGGCGCGAAACCTTCGGCCCCGTGCTGCCCATTCAGGCCGTCGACAGCCTCGACGAGGCGATCGCCCTGGCGAACGACTCCGAGTACGGCCTCACCTCGTCCATTTACACGAGCAACATCAACTCCGCGCTTCGGGCGAGCAGGGAGCTGAAGTTCGGCGAGACCTACATCAACCGGGAGAATTTCGAGGCCATGCAAGGCTTCCACGCGGGACGCCGCAAGTCCGGCATCGGTGGCGCCGACGGCAAACACGGCCTTTACGAGTTCACCGAGACGCACGTGGTCTATATCCAGGGACACTAGAATTTTTATCATTTTGATTGAAGCAAAGGGCTGAAAAACTCTTGAGCCCGCGCGGCGTTTGAGCGTTGAAAAAGCAAAGCTCTTTCTGCCGCTGACAAATGCTGAAGTGTTTCTATCAAATACAGAAACACTTCAGAGCGCGTTCCAATCAAAATTCGCTCAAAATAAGGAACCTGGAATCTGTCCTGTTTCAACGTAAACAGGACAGATTCTATTCCGCCATCCCGTCGGCGGACTGCTCCGCGATCATGATCGTGGGCGAATTGGCGTTGCCCGAAGTGAGCTTCGGCACGATCGATGCGTCAGCGACCAGCAGGCGCCCCAATCGACGAAAGCAGGCAAGAAGCGCCTGCAGGGCTCAATCCGATCCTTTGCATCCCGAAGGTACATGCGGCAGAATAAGTGTGAGCTTTCTGGAGTGGGTCCTGATATCCAGGGGTAGTTCTCCAAGTATTTCGCCGTCGATTTGAACGGGCACGTCCCGTTCTCCGCAAATCTTTACCCAGGCAGCGGTTTCCAGAGTAACGCCCGGACCAAAACGCAGGCGGCCGATAGCAAGCGTGGAGAGTTGGGCTAGCCGCATCAGGGGGCCGCTGCCTTTCATGCACAATACCTGGAATTGCGCTTCACCAAGATCGGCCTCGGGCGCCAGCATCAGGTTCGCCGCATAGCGCTTCGTTCTGGTAACGATGATCCAGCGCGCCTCCGTCACCCCGCGGTCGGTTTCCATCCGCAGCAGCCTGTCGCGATGGGACGCAAGCGCACGTAGCACCGGCCCCACCAGTCCCGTCCGCCCAAAGCTGCGCGTGCCTTTCGATTCGAACTGCCGCACGGCCTCGGCATCGAACCCGACGCCCACGACGAAGAGAAATGGCCGCCCGTTGACTTCTCCAACCGGGATCGTCCGTTCGGAACCTTCAAAGAGTGTGCTGGCCAACGCCTCCGGAGAGCGCGGCAGACCGATTTCGCGGGAAAAGACGTTGGCCGTGCCGACGGGAATGATGCCTAGCGGTGTGCTCTGGCCCAGAATACCCTCGGCCACATCGTGCACGGTGCCGTCGCCTCCGGCTGCCACGATCGCATGAAAGCGCCCGCTTTTCGCCGCTGCTTCCGCCGCTGTCATGCCTTCGCCGTGACGCGCCGTCTCGATGACCTCGATGTGGCTGCCAGAGCGCCTGAGGCGGGACAAGACGGCGTCGTAGAGGCGGCGTGTCTCCGACCCGGCGTTGGGGTTGTGGATGATGCAGAATCGCGTGCGCAATGCATTCCAGACGTGTTGTTATCGGAGGGTTAGTCGTGCTTGCCGGCCGACGGTTTCGACGGCAATTGACGTTTGTTCCCTTCGGTGATGCCGAAGCCGATCAGCAGCCAGAAACCACCGACCAAAAATCCCCCCACTACATCAGTTAGATAGTGGACGCCGAGAAACATCCGGCTAAAGCCAATCAGCACGATCAGAACGGCTGTGCAATAGACAACCTCGAACCTTTCGCGGAAATCCGGCATGGCGCGGGCAATGGCATAGGCGATGAAGCCATAGACGGCCATCGCCGCCGTTGCGTGCCCGCTTGGAAACGACCAGCCGGTCGCGTTCACGTCCAGCATCATCTCGGGGCGGTGGCGTCCGATGAGAAACTTGCCAATCGTCGTCGTGGACACGGCACCGAGACACGACACCCAAAGGGAGACGATGATGTAAGTGCTTCTTTGCGGCCAGAGAAAGCCTGTCGCGATGATAACCGTCGCGACGACGGCCGGGGTGCTGCCAAGGTTGGTGATCCAGAGAAAAATGGAAACGAGCGGCTCAACCCGCCACGGATTCAGCGCGGCATTGATCATGTTGTCGCTGCGGATGGTCCCCTGCGCCTCAAGAACGTCCTCCGCCAACCCGCTGAACAGCGCGAAGAGATAAAGCGCGGCAAGCACCATCAGGGTCAAAGGCAGTCCTGTCGGCCGATGGGGATCGACGCGCCGCGCGATCAATGCGAAGAGCGCCGGATAACGTCCGGCAAATCGTGAGAGAAGCGACCGCAGCCTCGTCAATGCTTGCGAGCCGGCCAGAGCGGGTGCCACGTCAGGCGTCATGCCTACGATGAAAAATGCGGCCCTGCGTGTCAGTGCGCGAAGAACCACGATGGCAATCAAGGCGAGGATGATTGTCAGAACGATCATGGCCGGCCCCGAAGCAGAAACGTGTGTGGGCATCGAATGCTCGCCATGGATATCGATGAGGAATGGGGGAAGTCCGTCATGGTGACATGCTCTAGTTTCTCGCGGTCAGACGGTCGAGGCGCAGCCGGTGCCGCTCGTCTGTGATCGCGACGACGCAGAGCTGGGTGGCGGCAATGACGCCGATGGTGCCCGCGCCGGCCAGAAGAAGCATGAGCAGGATCTGGTATCTGGCGGCATCCAGCGGGTCCATGCCCGCCAGAATCTGACCCGTCATGATACCGGGCAGCACGATGATGCCGGCGCCGGCCATCTGATTGATGACCGGAATCAGGCCATTGTGCGTGGCCGAAACGCGGATCCCTCCAAGAGCCAGATAGCGATCATCGCCCAGTGACAGACGCGCCTCGATGGCACGTTTCTCCCGCTGCACGGATGTCAGCATCGCGTTCAGGGCAAGGCTCGTGCCATTCATGACATTGCCGAGTATAATGCCCAGAAGCGGGATTGTGTGCTGTGGATCGAGCCAGGCCGCCTCCCGCAGCGCTGTCGTGAGCGCAAGGCCGGTGACGAATACGGTTGCGATGGTGATCGGCAGGCCGCCAAGCCCGAAACGCTTCCAGCCGCCAAAGCGGAATTGCTGCCGCGAGTAGACTTCATAAGTCGCTGCGACGATCATCGCGGCAAGAACGAGAAGCGTTACCGCCGGCGATGAAATCGTGAAGACATAACGCAGCATCAGCCCCACGAGGAGCAGTTGGGCAACCATCCGCAGGGCAGCGATCGCCAGCGAACGATGGATGTTCAGCGTCAGGAGAATCGAGAGCCCCGAGGCGATCACCAGACTCAAGGCGGCGAGCAGCAGGTCTATGACGGAGAGGTTGATCGGCGTCACGGGGTAACCTCGGCCAGTCCTGCATGCGAGAGCATATAACGGCGATCCGCGATGCGCGCGATCTGCGCCGGATCGTGGGAAACGACGAGCAATCCCGTGCCTTCCCGCTTCACGCGCATCAGCAGCTTTTCGACCTTGAGCGTGGATTCCGGATCGAGCGCCGATGTTGGCTCGTCAAGGAGCAGGAAACGTGGTCGCTGGACGAGTGCCCGCACGAGCGCCAGCCGCTGACGCTCGCCGCTCGAAATATTCTCCGGTGTGGCTTTCATCAGGGTTTCCGACATGCCGAGTTCGGCCAGCAGGTGCTGCGCGGCATCGGGATCCGACATGTGAGCAGAAACAGGGGACGTCCACCATCCGGAATCGGCGGCGACATAGGTCACAAGCCGCCGCCATTGGTTCGCCGGAATCGTTTCCCGCTTCAGATCGCCGACGCGGGCTGTTCCCGTCCCGGGATCGAGGTCCGCTATCAACCTGAGCAGCGTGCTCTTGCCGCTGCCCGATGGACCGGAGATTGCAACGCAACTCCCTGCCACAACGGTCAGGCTGAACGCGGGATGGTCGTTGCCGCGCGACAGATTCTCGACGACCAGAGATTCCGCCGCAGCGATATCTACCGGCGAATACGCGACTTTTCGGTCCACCACATGTAGCATTTTCTTATCAAGCGCCTGAAATGCAGTGAACGCTACCAGATGGCCTCGGACGACACAAGCGGTAGATGACGTCCCCGATAAGGAGAGCTTGCTGGTAAAGACGAACAGTTTTCATGGAATGCAAATCGCCATGGTGTGTTGGCTATGTGCTTGCCTGTCTGTGCCCGGCCAGAGCCACAGTCGGCGAAAACTTCCCCCCGATGCCACAGTATTCTCACGTAGATGACGGAAAAGGTAGACATATACAATCTGCGGAACATTTCCCGTTAGCTCAACGCAGACTGCTTTACTGCTACATTCGCCCGTGATGCTGTTCTCCCGACTACGCACAGATGCGCCATAACGTTGAAAGCAAGCCGGAGAAGGGATCATATGAGGCCGGGGCAAACCCTCGTCGGAACGTTGACTGCCAGGCAGGCACCTGTGTCGGCAGCGTTCACTGGCACTGGTTGCCGCGAGTTTCCGCCTCATCCCCACCATCTCCGGCAAAGCGGCGCCGCGAATGATCGCGGTGCCGCCTGATGGTTGTTGCACGCCGCCGGGATACATCATCCGGCTCGACCAGCGATCAGGAAGACGGCATACGTTCGACCGCTGAATCTGCCAGGCAAGAGCAAGCTGCCTTCGCCGTGTCGCACCGGGTACGCCTGGTCCGTCGCCGTATGTTGATCAATTTGCGCAAGCAGGTCATCAAACTGCACGACGCTGGCTATTCCATCTCGGCGATTGCACACACTCTTGGTATTTCCCCGCGCGACGTCCGCGCCTTTTGCCCGAAGCCGTCGAAGGAAATCCTCAGCGTCAACCGCGTCGAGGAGGTCGCGGACGAGCGGACGAAGCTGACCAACCGTGCCATCAAGACTCTTCTCCGAGGGCGGCACTCCGCGCTCGGCGGGAGCACGGATGAGGCCCGTGCCCGCGCTCTTCCAAAGATCGCCGCGGCCTACACGATGGCGGAACTGCTAGAGGAGCCGGGTATCGGACACTCCACTGCTACGCAGATCGAACTCTGGCTTGAACATCTCGGTCTTCACCTCAGAATGGATACTGACGCGGCATGGCTGTCCAAGCGGACGCGCAAATTGTTAGGCCGATGAATAAAGCGGTATGCATAACCGCGATGCCTGACGGTTCCGCCTCGTCGCGTGCTCCGGTTTTGTTGCTCACGCGCGAGGTTTCGCCCATGAGAACACCAGTCATTCGTCAGGGGCACGCTCTGGACGATGCGGACGAGCCGGACCAGATTTTGCGGCGCTGAAGCGTCGGGTTTTCAGAAGTATCCACCCGGCGACGATATTGATAGCGATGATGGTGAGCCATACCGGCAGGTTCGGCAACTGCAGCGCGAAGAAATCGCGCAGAGGCCGGAATGCAAGCACAAGCAACAAGATTGAAGGCAACACAGCCATGAAGAGCCTATGCCGGAGGTGTTGCGGCCGGGCGAGCAGCCACAGGACAACGAGGCCATTGCCTGCGAGGGCTATCGTCGCCGCGGTTTGCGCCAAACCGGCATAGTCTGGCGCAAGCGCCCGCGCGGCCGTGTAGGCCAGAAGCGTCGCGGCGGCGGCGATCGCCCCGGCCGGCAGCGAAAAACGCAAGACGCGGCCAACAAATCCCGGCCGAACCAACGAACCGCCGTTCGCGAAGGACAGGAATATCCCCGGAATGCCGATCGTGATGAAGCTGATCAGCGTCAAATGCCGCGGCAAAAACGGGAATGGCGCCTGCGCGATACCGATCGCAAGGGCCATCGCGAAGACGTAGGCGGTCTTGGTGATGAACAGATTGGCCGTGCGCTCGACGTTCCCTATTACCCGCCTTCCCTCCGCGATCACGGCGGGCAGTGCGGCGAAATCGTCCCTGAGCAGTGTCAGCTGAGCCACGGCTCGGCTGGCCGCGGTGCCGGAGCCGAGCGCGATCCCGAAATCGGCCTCCTTGATCGCCAGGACGTCATTGATCCCGTCTCCGATCATCGCGACGACGTGGCCGTCAGCGCGCAGGCATTCCACCATCCGCCGTTTCTGCAGCGGCGTCACGCGCCCGAAGAGGTCGCAGCCCTCCACGATCTCGCTGAAGGCGGCAGGATCGTCCGGCAGCTTTCTTGCATCAAAAGCCTGTTGTCCGGGATGCAGGCCCACCTGCGATGCTATGGCGCGGATCGTTTCCGGGTGATCGCCTGAAACGATCTTCACTGAAACGCCCTGCTCCTCGAAATAGCGCACCGTCCGCGCGACATCGGTGCGAATCTTCTCGCCGAGAACGATCAATGCCCGCGGCTGCCGGATGCTCGGCAAGGTATGCGTTTTGCCGGCCAGCGCGATGGGCTCGCTGCTGGAAACGAGCGCCAACACCCGCTTGCCGCTCCCGGCGAGCGCCTGGACACGTGCCAGAAGCGCACCGGCGCCTTCCACGCCAGCGAGAACCACCTCGGGCGCCCCGAGAAGCCATGTTCCCTGACGGGCGAACGCGAAAGCGCTCCATTTGCGAGAAGATGAAAATGGCACCGATCCCGCCACGGACCAGATCGCGGCATCGGGACGCGCGCACGCCTCGCGCAAGGCGAGCGAGCTTGCTGTCGGGCTCGCGTCGTCGTGTGCGAAGACGCCCAGAACATCCCTTACCTCCTCGGGAAGCACGGGCGCGGCGCCGTCCGCCACCGCTCCTGCGGGAACGATCTCCTCCAGCGTCGACTGTCCCTCCGTAAGTGTGCCGGTTTTATCCGCGCAAATCACATCGACGCGCGCCAGCAACTCCACGGCGGCGAGTTCCTGGATCAAAGCTCCCTGGCCGCTGAGCCGAACGATGGCTACGGCCATGATGGTGCTCATCAGCAGCACGAGGCCCTCCGGGATCATGCCAACGATCACCGCCACGGAACTTACAGCCGCGCCCTGCGCGCCAGCGGGACCATAGAGCAACTGGCTTGCGTAAAGCACAACCGTTGTCGGAACGAGAGCCCAGATGGAGTAGCGCAGGATGTCGTTGACGCCGTCACGGAGCTGCGATTGCGACAGCGAAAACTTGCGGGCGACCCGGGCAAGGCGGCGCGCGTACGACGCTTCGCCGATCTGAACCGCCTGCAACCGCCCGCTTCCGCTGACAACGAAACTGCCGGACAGCACCAGTTCGCCGCGAGCCCTGGCAATCGGGTCCGCCTCGCCGGTGAGCAGCGATTCATTGACCTCCAGATCCTCGGCGGCCAGCAGGATGCCGTCGACGGGGATTTGATCGCCCGGGCGGCACTCGACCACATCGTCGATGACGATCTGATCCGTTGGCAGTTCGTGAACTTCGCCATCCCTGACGACACGGGCGCGAGGCGCCACCAGAACGCTCAGTCGGTCGAGCGTGCGCTTGGCGCGCAGTTCCTGAACCACGCCGATTACCGTGTTGGCGACAACGACCAGCCCGAAAACCGCGTCCTGCGTGCCGCCAACGAGAAGTATCAGTATGAAAAGGCCCACGAGCAGAGCATTCAGACGGGTAAAGACATTGGCGGTAAGGATGTCCTTGATGGAGCGGCTCGACCGTTCGATCAAGATGTTCACTTCCCCTCTCTTCTGCCGCTCCGCTACGGCAGACCGGCTGAGCCCGTTGATCGAAACCTCGGGCCGGCCCAGATCCACGACGGAAGGCGGCGTCGGAAGCGCGTCGGCACCCTGGCCGTCGAGATCGAGTACTTTTTCCGGCGCGTCCCTGTCAGCTACGGACTGCTCGATGATTGCCGCGACGACGAGCGCGGCCGAAAGCCACGTGAGCGCCAGCGCCCAGCGACTGATGATCTCGGTTGGCCAGTCGGCACCGAGGTAGACGCGCGCGACACCGGTCAGAACCGCGACGAGGCCGGCGGCCGACCATACCAGCACCTTGTCTTCCCAGGCACTCTGCGTCCGGGTAATCAGGTACGCGACAGCGCCGTAGAAGACGCAGACCAGGGTGTGGCCGAGAAGCAGGTTGTTCAGGACCGCCGGAACAGCCATTGCCGACTCCGGCTGCGGCGGCATGCCGGTCAACCGCTCGGCGACCATATCCAACATCGCCGCGCCCGCCAGAACCGCAAGCAGGAAGAATTGCACACGCGGACTACCGCGGCGGCGGCGCAGGAAAACGACCATGCCGAGCGCCGCGATCGCCATGCCGATGCCCGTTGCCGGCAGGACTGCCGCCTGCATCAGGCTTGTCAGCCAGGGGATCCGATGACCGGCAATGAAGCCGGCGACAGGCATGTCGAAAAAAGCTACCTGATCATATGACAACAGGTGCTCAAGGACATTGCCGAAGAACCAGATGCCAAGGAACAAGGCGCTGAGCGTGATGGAAAAGGACAATCCATAAGCACCGGCGACATCGAAACGGCGCAACAGAAACGCGAGGCCCGCCCGCAGATTCCGCTCGGCCTGCCGGACGCGCGAACGCTGCCGAAGCCCGACCGCGAAACGCCGAACCCGATCCTGATGCGTCGCCATCCAATTAAAAACTGCAACAATAATGAAAAGTATAACCGCGACACAAATCAAAATCAGATTTGTTTCGATAGTGCTATAGGGTTCTTCAATTTCCACGAAGAACCATTTTTCGATCTGTGACAGGATCGACGGATTTTGATTTTCTGGATTCAATGTCTATGTCCGTGCTGTCGGAACTATTTAACATAGTCGCCTTTGCTCGTGACCGCTATCGGCTCGGTGTCTATTTTAAAGAAATATTACACTTTCTCCGATGGAATTATGACAATGTCAGGAAGCCATCTGCAACGAGCTGCTCAACGAGATCGGACCGGCAGACACCTCGTCCGTCCGGGCGAATGTATCGGGACGAACTCCCCACAGCTTCCATCGGACACTGATTGTCGACAAACAGGCAGGCCTGTGCGGCCTGCCTGAATTGCACGCCAGAGTCGGGAGCGATCAGGCCGCTGCCCTTGTTCTCGCCTCGCTACGGGATTGCCGGAGTGTTGCGTAGGCGACGATTGCGACAATGCAGATGAGGAAGATCAGGCTCGTGATAACCGTGCCGAAGCCAAGACCTCCGTACTCGATCGGCTGCGAAAGCAGGTCTCCGAAGGATGCTCCGAGTGGGCGTGTCAGGATATAGGCAAGCCAGAACGCAAGAATGCTGTTCGTCCGCAGAACATACCAGATCACGGCAATCGCCGCGATGATCGCGCCAAACAGCAGGCCCGTCGTGAGATATCCGATGGCGAATTGCTCGGCAACCAGATCGCCAACCGATGTTCCAAGTGCGAAAGTGAAGAGAATTGCCAGCCAGTAAAAAGCCTCTCGACGGAAACTATAGATCGTGTGAATCGAGAGCGTGCCCTCGATCGCATACCAGATTGCGAACGTGGCGGCGAGTGCCGCGGAGAATGCGATGGTGGTGGTTGGCAGGCTGACGCCAAAGTTATCGACCAGGTTATCGGTGACGAGGGTGCCCACAATGCTGATGAGCACCACCGTCGCCCAATACACCCATGGTACGTAGCGCTGCTGCCTGAACTGATAAGCAAGTATGGCGGCGAAAACGGCGCTCATGATGAGCGAGGTCGCCGTCAGACCGAGGCCGAGATTGACGGCGAGATAATCCGCGGCAGTCTCGCCCATGGTCACCGCCATGAGCTTGATCAACCAGAAGTCCACCGTGACCTCCGGCACGCGGTTTGGCCGCAGCTTGGCATTTCCGGTCGGCTCGTTTGCAACGTGAAGTGTGGCGGAAGTCACGGTCGTTACCTCACTTCCCAAGAAGCTTCATGGCATCGGCAAAAAAAGCGTCCGCGCGCTTGTCGTCATCGGCATTGCAGCGCTCGACGCCCTTGGCCTCAAGGTCTTCGACCTTTTTCAAGGTGGCCGCGTCGGGCTTGGCCGTCGCCTTGGCGTCCCTGAATTCCTTGAGTACGTCCTCGCAAGGACGGGCGGCAGCGAAAACGGGACCGGTGGAGGCGATGCCGCAGGCAAGCACAGCAGCCGCGATGGCAGTGGAGATACGAATGTTCATCTTGTCTTCCTTTATTGGAAGCCGCATCATCCTGCGGCCGGAAGACATTGCCTGCTTAAAATGAGCGGCGACTTAGAACACCCCAATTATCGCTCTCGATTGATCATGGCCGGAAACACCGGTCATCCTGCAATGCACCGATCACAATCCATGCTCGCTGCATCGCCAGGAAGAGGAAACGCGGCGGGAGACGGAAGTTGCCGCCGCGCAGGACATGACGCACAGCCATCACCCCGCTGGAACAAAAAAAGCGGGCCAATTGGCCCGCTTCTTCAGCCGCCCGCCGGCGGAGATGGTGGAGACTGTGACTACGCACGACTTTTCTTCACAGTCTCCATAGAGATTTTCGTTCCCGGATCAATCCGACTCGGTTTCGACCTTGACGACTTCGCCGGTCACGGGATTGAACTTGACGTCGATCTTGTTGCCGGAGGAGTCACGCGAACTCACGTCATAGCAACCGTCGTCAGCATCAACACCCTGCACGTTGTAGCCAAGCGCAGTGGCCTTCTCTGTAATCGCGATGACGCTCAGCCACTGATCCCTGGGGTGAGAGCCGCACTTGGAACGCTCGTTCTCCGTCGACTCCGTCTTCTCTACATGCTCCGCCTGCACGGTCGGCACAGTCTGCGCCTGCGCGGAAGCTGCGTAGAGAAGAGCGGCAACGAGCCCGGTGGCAGCAGTGGTTCCAAGAAGCTTGTGCATGAAATAATATCCTCTTGCTTGCTGATCGTGATTCGATCGCCGTCACTATGCTGGCCCTGGAGTGACAGCCAGCCGTCCGCTCCTGTCAGCTTCCTGTCATCTGGAGAGGCAGATAAGAACCCATGCGCATTCTGGCCTTCTTCCTCCTTTTTACCGTGATGGTGGCGGTCGTTGCGGCGCCCCAGGCGGGGGAACGCGAGCGGTTGCCCCCGGGGATCATGTCGGCCAGCGAGTTGATTGGACTGCTTGAAGCGCAACTTGGTGGAGAGATCGTGGAAATCCAGTTCGATGGCAGAGACAAGTCGGGGCGGCCAGCCTACGAGGTCTATCATGTCGATGCCTCCGGCCGGCGCACCGAGCTTAAGGTCGATGCAAGGACCGGCCGCGTGCTGAAACGTGAAACGGACGACTGATCTTGCGGGTACTGTTGATCGAAGACGATTCTCGCATTCGCCGTGATGTGGGCACCGCCCTGGAAGCCGCCGGCTTCGTCGTCGATACGGAAACCGACGGCGAAGTAGGTTGGTACATGGGCGAGAACGAGACTTACGCCGCCGCCATACTGGATCTCGGCCTGCCTCATATGGACGGCCTTGCGGTAATCAAGCGTTGGCGCAACGCAGGCCGCGACCTGCCGGTTCTAATACTGACCGCGCGCGGCTCGTGGACCGAGCGCGTCGAAGGCATCAACGCCGGCGCTGATGACTATCTGCCCAAGCCCTTCCAGATGGACGAACTGATTGCGAGGCTGCGTGCCATCATCCGCCGCTCGGCCGGGCATGCGGCGGCGACCATCGCCGTGGGCGACACCGTTCTCGACACACGGCAGATGCGGGTGACGGTGCGCGGCGTGCCGGTGCCGCTTTCGCCACAGGAGTACAGACTGATCGCCTATCTGATGCTGAACAAGGGCCGCGTCGTGCCTCAGCAGGAGCTTGCAGAGCATCTGCAGTCGGTGCATTTCGAGCGCGCTTCGAACGCGATCGAGGTACTGGTAGGCAGAGTCCGACGCAAGCTTCCGGATGCACTGATCGAGACCCGGCGCGGCTTCGGCTACATGATAGCCGAGTGACGGCCACCCATGCAGATAGCCCGATCCCTCCGTCTGCGTCTTCTCGCCTTCGCGGTCGTCGTCTTGGCCGCCACCATGGTCTTGACCGGACTTGGCCTCACCGCGCTCTTCACCCGCCACCTCGAACGGCGCGTCGGTCAGGAGCTTGACACCCATCTGCGGCAGCTCATCGGCGCGGTGCGCTTCGACGCCGAGGGACGGATGTCGCTTATGCGGGAGCCCGCCGACCCTCGTTTCATGCGCGTGCTGGGCGGGCTCTACTGGCAGGTTGAGGACCGCACCGACGACCAGTTCATCGCCTCGCGATCGCTCTGGAACGAGATGCTCGCCCTCCCCGTCGAACCCAGTCCGCAGGGTGGCGTGGAAGTAAGCCGTATCACCGGCCCCCGCAACTCGATACTCATCGTCCACGAGCGCGCCATCGTCATAGCCGTGCAAGGCGTCGACCGGCTTATCCGCGTCAGCGTGGCGATCGATCGAGCGGAAATCGAGCCGCTCCTCGCCGGCTTCGCGCGCGATCTCGTAGTGGCGCTTGGCATTCTCAGCACGGTTCTGTTAGCCGGCTTTGCCATTCAGATCAGGGCGGGGCTGAAGCCGCTATACACCGTGCGCAACGCCCTCGGCGATATCCGATCCGGCGCGGCGACCCGCCTCGCAACCGACGTGCCGGAGGAGGTCGCGCCTCTTGTTGAGGAAATCAATGCGCTGCTTGCCGCGCAAGAGCGAGAACTAGGCCGCGCCCGCGACCGCGCCGCCGATCTGGCTCACGGCTTGCGCACGCCGTTGACGGCGCTGGCGGGCGATGTGCGACGCCTGCACGACCGGGGCGAAGTCAGCATAGCGCGCGATATCAGCGAAATCGTACAAAGCATGAGCCGCCATGTAGACCGTGAACTCGCCCGCGCGCGTATCCGCCATGGCGGGCCCGGCGCCGCGACACCGCTTGCACGGACGGTAGATGATCTCATCCGTACGCTGGAACGCACGCCTGATGGTGAGCGGGTGCGGTTCGAAAACACCGTGCCTACCGAGATGAAGGTGACCATCGACCCGCAGGATCTCAACGAGATGCTGGGCAATCTGATGGAGAACGCCGCCCGGCACGCGCAATCGCGGGTACGCATCTCGGCAGCGACAGGGAAGGACGCACAGTCGATCTCCGTCGAGGACGACGGCCCCGGCCTTCAGGATCCCGAAAGAGCCACAGCGGCACTGCGGGGCGTCAAGCTCGATATCAACGGTCCGGGCGCCGGCCTCGGACTGGCTATCGTTCAAGACATTGCCAATGCCTACAATGCGGAACTGAAACTTGGTTCGGCTGAACCGGGAGGGCTTGCGGCCGAAATATGGATCCCGCTGACGCACGCCGCACGCCGATAGCCAGTCGCCATTCGCGGCTCCCGACACTCCATGATTTGCCGGAGCGGGAGCGAATGTCGGCCCCTGTCGCGCAAGGCGGCACAGCTTCCTTCAGCATACCGGGGAGCCTGACGGAACTTTCCCGCATCGGCCGTCAGTCACGGAAAGTGGACGGTGGCCCTGAGCCCGGTCTGGTCCCGTCTGTTCTCAAGCGCGATGGTCGCACCATGACGGGCGGAGATCACGCGCGCTATCGCCAGCCCGAGACCGGCGCCCTCGCCCTGCGCCTCGTCGACCCGATAGAAGCGTTCGAAAACCAGCTCGATGGCATCCTCAGGAATTCCCGGGCCTGTGTCTTCAACAATCAGAAGTGGAAGCTCCCTCTCCTTCCGAATCGTCAAGTCTATCGTTCCACCCGCAGGTGTATAGCGCACCGCGTTGTCGACAAGAATCTCCACGAGCGCGACGAGATCGGCCTCATCTCCGCGCACGATTGTCGGTTCGCTCGCTTTCGTCCCGAGGTCGATATTCTTCGCTTGGGCCGAGGCAAAGAAACTGCCGATCACCCGCACAGCGATATCGTCAAGCCGAACCTCGGCCGGGGCGGCTACGGTCGCGCGTGCCTCTTGCCGGGCGAGCTGCAGCAAACGCGAGGTCAGCGCCGACGCCCGACGGATTCCCGAAGTGGCATCCGTTAGCGGGCCATCAAGTGCCGGATCCCGGTTCGCATGACGCAGGTTCTCGATTTGAAGAGACAGCGCGGTCAGCGGGGTCCGAAGCTCGTGCGCGGCATCTGAAACGAATTGCTTCTGTTGTTCGGCTGCAGCGCGCTGGCGGGCGAAAGCCAGGTTCATGGCATCGACGAGCGGGCGCAGCTCCGCAGGCCCGTCGCCGAGCTCGACCGGCTCGGTTTCCTCGGCGGTCCTCCGTTCGACCTGCTCGATCAGAGGGCGTAGCCGGCCGAGAATGGCGCCGACCAGCGCCCAGACGACGCCCCACGACAGCGGTATCGCGACAAGGATGGGGAGCGCCGCATTCCAGGCAGCGTTCTCGGCCAGTTCCTGACGCTCCGCGAGCATTTGCGCAACGCGCACAACGCGCTGTTCGCCGATCAGGGTGAATACGCGCCATTCCCCGGAGGGCGTGTCGAACGTCGAGAACCCCGGAACGATCGTCTCCGGAAAATCGACGTCCGCCCGCGACACGCGGGAGGCACGTCCGTCGGCAAATCGAACTTCGACGGCATAGCCGTCCTCATTGGAAAGGTCTGTGCTGCCGGAATGATCTGAGAAGACCCCGCTCCCGTCACCAATCAACTGGGCAATCTGGCGTTGCTGGAGATCGAGAACGTCCCAGACCTCACGGCGCGCGCTGACGTGGCCGTAGACAGCGGAAGCGACGCCGAGAATCGTGAAGACGACGGAGAAAGCGATGATCAAAGATACGCGCAGGGGCATGGCTTACCGTGGGATCATCCAGCCGGCTCCCCGGACGTTGCGGATAATGTCCTTGTCGAATTTTTTACGGACATAGTAGATCAACACGTCGATGGCGTTGCTCTCGACCTCCTCTCCCCATCCATAGAGTTTCTCTTCAAGGACGTCGCGCGAGAAAATCATGCCCGGCCGTTCGACCAGCGCCTGAACGAGCGCGAACTCGCGGCTCGGCAGCATCGCTTCCAAACCCCGGTAGAAAACTGTGTGGCTGGCAAGATCGAGCGAGACCTCCCCGGCATCCAGCCGGGAAACTGCCTTGCCGGCGTGGCGGCGCAAAACAGCGCGGATTCGCGCGGAAAGCTCCGAAACCTCGAAGGGCTTCACGATGTAATCGTCCGCCCCGATGTCAAGGCCGTGAATGCGGCTTTCGAGAGCATCTCTGGCGGTCACGACGATGATCGGCGTTTCGACCCCGCTGCGGCGAGCCCGCGCGAGCACATCGAGCCCGTCAATCTCTGGCAAGCCGAGGTCAAGCAGCGCCACACCATGGCCGCCACTCTGCAGCGCTTCGAGAGCAAGTTCGCCTGAGGCAACATGATCAACGGAAAAGCCCTCGCTGCCAAGAGCCGTCGTAAGCGCTCTGGCGATCATGTCGTCGTCCTCGACGAGTAGGATGCGCATAGAAAGACTTCCCCGACGCCCGACAGCGCCAACATCACATGCATTCTGCCTGGATTAAAGTTAAGGAGGTCCCGCGTGGATGCTGCCCTCACCCGCCAACCTATCACCTTCAAGCGACGAGCGACAAGCGCTTCCCCGAACCCCGCCAGCGCCGGCTTGTCTGTCAGGTGCTGAAGCGCGGCAGCGGCATGGACGAGCCCGCAATCGAACAAGATCCATCTTCATCGCGCCCCTGCGGCAACGAGCAGTTGTTCGATCTCGTCGTAACCATGGCCGCGTGCGTGTTGAAGCGGCGAGACGCCCTCGCGGTCAGCAAGGTTGATGTCCGCGCCTGCCTTGATGAGCACGTCGACGATCTGTCGGTGGCGTTCGCCGCCGTTGCCGAGGATGACGGCCTCCAGGAGCGCCGTCCAACCGAGGTTGTTCACATGATCGACGTCGACTCCGGCCGCGATCAGCGTACGCACGGTCTCGACATGACCGCGTTCCGACGCGGGGATGAGGGCCGTGCCGCCGAAGCGGTTGGTGCTTTTCAGGTCGGCGCCATGCGTCAGCGTCAGCTTCAGAATGTCCAGGTGGCCCCGCGCGCCGGCATAGAGATACGGGCTGTCGCTGATCTTATCCTTCGCATTGACGTCCGCGCCGGCTGCTATCAGCAACCGTGCGGCGGCGACGTTGTTTTCATGGGTTGCTACCAGCAGGGCGGTGGCGCCGCTGTCGTCGCGCGCCTCGATATCCGCGCCATCAGCCAGAAGTGCTTCGATCCGCGCGACATCGTTTCGTTTCGCCGCCGTGTGCAATGGTGTCGCGTGCAAGGGCGTCTCGCTCATCGTTTCCCCCGCAGCCATGAAAGGAGCGGACGTCAGCGCCAACAGCGCAGCGCCAAGGACGAACGCACGGCGAAGCATGGTCTTGTTCCTCCTCATATCGCGCATCTGGCCGGCAACGCATGCTGACGGGCGCCGACGGCACCTCTCCCGGAAGAGTACCGATCAGACGACCTGATTGCAAAGCCGACATCACGCCGATGCCGCACCGGCGCAGAAACCACCGACGAGCAGAAAATGCACGGAGTTGCCTGACCATCGGCGCGACGCGCAGGACGGAGAGCGGCCTTTCGCTGCTATGCGAGCGAATGACCGAGTGGGGGCTGTTAGAGCGCGTTCCGATCAGAGTTCGCTCAAAATAAAGAAACTAGAATCTGTCCTGTTTACGTTGAAACAGGACAGATTCTAGGCGACTGGCCGCTTTCGGAAAGCGCGAGGCGATAGCCGCTGTCGCGCAGTGCGTGCGGGGGTTCTCAAAAAGGATGGTATTGTGGGAATATATTGCTGTCTTATCGATGTATCTATCGCAGCGCGGGAAGCTCGACAGTCTGGCCCACGACATCGATCGCCACCTTAGCCCGAAGCCCACGGAGCTTCCGCCTTCGAGCAGTTCATGCGCTTTGCCTGTGCGAACCAGAGGAAGCACTGCGCCGATGACAGGCTTGATCAGGCCACGTTCGACAAGGTTTGTCAGCGCGTTGAGCTTGCCTCGGTTCTGACGGGTGAACACGAAATGGTAGGCGGCGTTCTTTCCCCAAGCCTCGATCAGGTTCTGCGGCTGCGCGATGTCGACGATGCTGACCAGCCGTCCGGCATCTGCGAGGGCGAGCGCGCTTTTCGTCAGAGTGTCGCCGCCAATGGTGTCGAATACGACGTTCACCACTTGCCCATGCGTCAGTTCCGCCACGGCTGAGACGTAGTCTTCGGAGGTGTGGTCGATTACCTCGTCCGCTCCGAGCGAACGCACGACTTCATGATTGCTACGGCGCGCCGTCGTGATGACCCGCGCACCTATCGCCTTGGCAAGCTGGATCGCCACCGTGCCCACACCGCCGGCACCACCATGGATCAGAATGGTCTCGTGAACGGCAAGCTGGGCGCGGCTCACCAAAGCTTCCCAGACCGTCCCCCCAACCAGCGTCAGGCTGGCGGCCTCCAGGTGGTTGATGTTTTGCGGCTTGCGGGAAGTCTGAGGGCTGTCCTCCTGCTGGCTGGCTATTTTCATTCAAAGTCCATGGGCGTGGTGGATTGCTGGTCACTGATCTGCTCCAGCGCCTCGAAATCGGCATTGGTCAACCCAGCCTCGCGGCTCAACGCCACCAGAGTTGAGCCGATGCGAAGACGATCAGCGGGCAGAACCGATCTTTCCAAAATGTCGCGCATTTCAGCCTCCGTGTGCAGCACATCAGACCAGTGATCCCGCGCTGTTGTGTTGGCGGCGTTCTGCTGCCAACACCAAATCCGCCGCCCTATTTCGGTAGTGGCCCAAGGATAGCCAGGTTGTGCCGTTCGGCCGCCGCCACCAGGAACGCCATATCGGGGGCGGCCGGCGGAGTGTCGCTAGGCACGCTCGTCTCGGCGATGAAGTCAGCAAAATCGCTTCCCGTCGTCATCAGCAGGATTCTCGCCGGGCCCTCTCCTTCTATACGAAATCCGTGCGGAATACCGCGCGGACCGAAGGCGAAGTCCCCGGCCTGAAGCAAGGTTCTGCCACCCTCCATGATCACCGACATCTGTCCCTCGATGACGTAGAACGACTCGTCTTCGGAATGATGCATATGCCACGGTGACTCGAAGCCAGCCGGGATGATCTGCTCGATCAGGCTGAATTGACCGCCGGTCAGTTCCCGGCCAGCCTTGATCCAGGTCGGCAGGCCGAGAAACCGGCGTTCCTCGACACGCGATGGCATGTTCGTGGCAATGGGTGCAGTCAGGTTCATGGCGCGATCCTCGATGGACAATTGCCTCGATATGAGGCAATTTACCGGAATATAAATTCCACGGAATAGTGTTATCGTCAATATGGAAGATCGAACAAACCGCCGCGCTTATCGCATGAAGGAGCGCGCAAAGACCCAGGATGAAACCCGCGAGCGCATCATTGCCGCGACGATGCTGCTGCACGACGAACAAGGCGTTGCCGCAACGTCTTTCGTCGACGTCGCCAAGCGGGCTGGCATCGGTGCGGCAACGGTCTATAGGCATTTTCCCAATTTGGGGTCATTGGTCGCGGCCTGCGGCGCCCATGTCTGGCAGGAGATGGCACCGCCGATACCCGAACGGGCGCCGGTGATATTCGAGGGTCTCGATCGTTTGGAGGATCGCCTGCAACGCCTTGTCGATGAACTGGACGGGTTTTATCGGCGCGGTGCGCTCCGCCTCAAAAAGGCGTATGCCGATCGGCATCTCATCCCGGAACTGGACCAATTTCTGCGAGCCGTGGAAGCGGGCGTTGCGGCCCTGGTCCGCGAGGCGTTGAAGGACGAGGCCATGTCGGGCACTGCGCTTCAGCTTGTGCTTGCGCTGACGGATTTCCCGGTTTGGGGTTCGATGCAACGAATAAAGTGCGATGACTCGGAGCGACGACTCCTTGCCACGAGGCTCCTCCGATGCGCCATCATCTCGGCGGAATAACCAGCCCATGTCTACGGTTCATGTCGCCGTAGATGCCGCGAGTGAGGGGGCTCTTGAAGGAGGCAAACCCGATCGTGAGCGTCGAACGCCATCTTACGGGTGTCGCGTGGATAGAGGTGCTTGCCAGCACCTTCTTGTAAGCTACATCGTGATTGCCGGGAAGGATGACCACCTGCCATATGTCGAGTCTCTCAAGGCATCTTGTGGAATTTAACGATTTGATTTAATTGATTAATCTATCTTTCCCCCTTGTCAGTCGTCTCGTTGAACGACGCGCCCGCGCCGAGCTTTCTGCGCTTCGACAATGACAATTGCACAAGGGCGGTCCTTCACCCCTTCGACAACACCCTGATCGTGCTCCGAGCTCTAGAGGAAGCTGTAACGAATGACGAGACCAGGCTTTGGTGTCGGGATACTCACCTGGGCTCGGCGCCATACTCGGCAGCCTCGATTGCTGCGAGCGTTTCGTGATCGAGCTCGCCGAGCTTCAAAACCTCGCGCTCCCGACGCTTGAGACGCTCGAAGTGCTCCAGCTCCACGACCGAGAGATAGGCCCCGACGACGCGGCCGTGGCTGGTGATGTTGATGACGCCGGCCTTGATTGCCTCGTCTTGATACTTTCCGAAATTCCGCGAAAAATCGCTCTCCGGAACAGCCCGGGCCTGTGG
Organism: Pseudochelatococcus lubricantis; assembly: GCF_011762225.1. Classification (GTDB taxonomy): domain Bacteria; phylum Pseudomonadota; class Alphaproteobacteria; order Rhizobiales; family Beijerinckiaceae; genus Pseudochelatococcus; species Pseudochelatococcus lubricantis. The sequence continues at coordinate 334 of NZ_JAASQI010000011.1, read as the reverse complement.
CATGAACGCCCCCTATCATTTTGCGCAATTTACGCAAAAATTCAATAGTCAACACCGGACTAGACAGTGCAGCGGCGAGAACTCATGCCGGCCAAGCTACTACGGAAAACCCGAATCGCGTATTGCCGCGCAATAAATCAATCCAACGTACATCTCCGCATATTTCTTCGCCACCTGCGGCCGACTGAGAGCGGCCAGGGGGCGCACTGTGCGGAAAATAGGTGTTTCTCGACCGATAGCTAATACCAAGTCTCGGAGATCGCGACTCTCTGTGTCTTCCCAAATCAGCTTGGGTCTGATTCAGTTGTGGGAAGGCAGGAGGTTTGCGATGCCG
>NZ_JAASQI010000010.1 GCF_011762225.1 Pseudochelatococcus lubricantis | reverse complement strand
ATCCTGATCGTTCATCTGGCTGAGCTCCAAAATGTAGCCTTGAATCACGATCTCCCGAAGTTGGGAATCCCCTTTGTTAATTCCTCACTACGACCGAGCGTCCGCGCCACGCAACTGCTGCGCCGCGCGCAAGGCTTCATCCGCGCTCCCCACGATCACGGCCTTGCGGCGCAGCAGCGCCAGCTTCTCCACCCAGTGCATTCCCAGCCGCACCAGCGTCACGCGGCCGATGACGATGGCTGCCCAGACAATGCCGGCGCGCGTGGCCACGGACGTGAAGGTGGTCGTATCGAAGGCGATGAAGGTTCTGTCGATCACGCTCACGGCCAGGCTCGCCAGCACCACGCCGACTGTCACCTGCCGGATTTGTCGCGGCACCGACAGGTAGTGCTCGACGCGAAACGCGCCGCCCAGATTCATCACCCAGCCGTAAAGCACGACGTATATGCCGGCGTAGACGAAGAAGGCCAGGAAGTCCGGGGAGGGAACCGTGGAAGGAGCAATCAGCACCCCCGATACGATCATCAATCCGTCGAGGAGCATGACCAGCCTGTTAATCATGCCGTGGGTCCAGAGCATCTTCGCTTTCCTCCGATGAGCGCCTTGACGGATCGGTTTTAAATGAGGGTTTTACTTTGTAAAATTTACTCGATGAATTTTAATTGGCCCGGTCTATTTGGCTTGAAGAGCGCGCGCCAGCGGCCGGCTGGTGACGAGCGGGCGCTCGATGGTCCTGTAAATGACGATGGCGACCAGAACGCAGACCGCCACGGCCGTCAGGCTGAACGCCCACTGCAGAACGTCGCTGTTGGTCGGAAAGATGCGGCGCCAGAGCTGGCCGAACGCGGACAGGACCAGCGGATGCGACAGATAGAGGGAATAGGAGGCGCTCGCCAGCAGCTTGATGCCCGGTGCGCGAGGCACCCGGCCCGCCCGTTCGAGCCCCAATGCCGCCGCGAGCATGATGGCGGCTGGCAGCCCGAGACTGAGGATGCGCGGCAGGTCCGGCCACCTGTGAGGCAGCACGCCGATGGCGAGGCACGCGCAGATCAGCAGGACAAGGCACACGGTCGCATTCGGCCGCCATTGCGACCGCAGGTGCCAGGCGCAGAGCCACATCCCCAGCAGGAATTCGAGGATGATGCTCGACGTATAGAAAGACAGCGGAGTAGCCGGAGCGGGGCTGAGCACCTGCAATGCAACGATGGAGAGCAGCAATGCCGAGAAAGCATGCAGCCGCTTCTCTTCCGGAATCAACAGCGCGGCGCTGAACAGCAAATAGAAAAACATGATGTAGTTCAGCGTCCAGCCCGGGATGAGCAGCGGCTCCATCGTGCCGGTCGCCGGGTTGGGATACGGAATAAAGGCGAACGACGCCAGCACATGCCATGGATCGAAGCGCGCGCTTTGCACGAGACGCGGCGCTATCAGCATGACCAGAAGCATGAACGCCGTGAACAGCCAGTACAGCGGCACGATACGCCAGAAGCGCCGGAGAAAGAAGGCCCCGGGCGATTGCTGCTTGCCCAGCGTCGTCCGCCACATGATGAAGCCGCCGATAACGAAGAGAATATCCACGCCGCCGATGGGCTGGTAGAACCAGGTATCGGGCTGCCCCATACGCTCCAGCTGCGGCTGCAAATGCACGACGACCACTGACAGTGCGGCAAAGGCGCGTAAATACTGTATAGAAACATATTCAGACGGGATGGTTGGACCGTTCATGAGTACATGAACCTTCAATCTCGCGTGCATAATCTGATTATCGCTAGCCAAATATATTATAAATGTGTCAGATTCATTTCTCTCCTGAATTTGTAAAAAGAACTCAGCATGGCTTAGTACAAGACTAACATAGATTTGACACGCCGGATAACGCTGCAGAGGGAGTTCGGCTTCCGGCAGTACCGATCTCGCTTCTGGCGCCGGTGCGGCTCCGTCAGGCACTCCCGGAGGGCGCGTCCATCCGTCGCGCAATGCCGGAAAATGTGCGGATTTCCGGCTGGGCATAAGCGGCGATATAGACCGACACGGCCAGTACGGTAGCCATTTCCCCCGGAACGAAGACGAGCGGATAGATCGGAGAGGCCAGGATCATGAACAGGATATAGTCGTTCAGCGCCTTCGCGAACGGGGTGCCAGTCGCGGACGCCGTGCGATAGGTGATCAGGAAAGCCATGCCGTAGACCGCGCTGATCAGCAGCGCCCCGACGAGGCCGTACTCGAAGACGATGCCGAGCCATCCGAGGTCCGCAAGATAGAAGTTGGCGCTGCCGAGAATGTCTTCCAGCGTCACGCGGCTCAGGCGCGTCACGGCGCCGAGGCCGAACAGCCAGTTCGTCGCGCTGTCGCCGATGTAGTTGATCGCCGATTCGAACGAACGGACGCGCGTGGACAGCGATCCGCCGAGGCTTTCCCCGGCGCGCCCGAGCAACGGTTCCAGCGTCTGCACGAGCGCGAGGAATGCAATGGCCGTGGCCAGCAGGCCAAGCGACAGGGCAACCCGCCGCAACCGCTGCGGGAGCGCGCCCCAGACCACGATGACGAAGCCGGAAAGGATGGCCATGCGCTGCTTGTAGATCGTCACCAGCAGCACGAACAGCACGCCGATCAGCACGGCCGAAATCCATCCCGGCCGATCGGCAAACCGGCGCGCGAGGTAGAACAGGAACAGCATGCCGAAGAACATCGGCATGTAGATGCGATAGCCGCGTTCGATCTCGTACATCAGGAACTTGCTCTGCTCTTCGAGCGGCATATACCACTCGGACGGCGCCAGCACCCAGACCAGGAGCATGATGACGAAAGTCGCCGCGCCGAAGCCGAGCATGCAGCGCGCGATCGCGGCGGGGGACGGGCGCAACAGGAGCAGTATGAACGACAGCGAGAAATAGTAGGAAAAGGGCAGCACCTTGACGGTGGTCGCGAGAGCGTCGTCCAGGCCGTTGCCGAAATGGATCATCGACAACATCGGCGTCAGTCCGACTGTATAGGCGAACATGACGAGCATTATTCCCGTCGCGGGAAGACGTTTCGAAGCCAGACCGCCGATCGCCAGAGGCAGTGTGAGCAGCGGCCACGCTTTCGAAAGAAAGTACGGCGCCGGCCACTGGTGCATGTAGTGGAAGCTCTGGCCGAAGAACGGCAGCACCGCCAGCAGGATCAGCGCCACGACGCCGGCGTGCTCCCGGGTGGGCAGGTCGGCGGCGTTGCCGCGCAGGATGGGAGTGTGCGTGCCTGCCGGCCGCGCCTCGCGGGGAGAGCGGAAGAATATCCGGTACCCGGCGGGATGGGGCGGCGACGTCGTCATTCCCGCTCCCGGTCGCGGAGGCCGGATGCTCCACGGCCGCGCAGGAAAGCCCGCATCACGACGCCGAGCAGGGGCAGGGAATCGACGAATACGCGCTTTGCGTGCCCGCGCGGATTGATGAGCAGGCGATACAGCCATTCGAGGCCCAGATCCCGCCAGACCGGCGGTGCGCGGCGGGTGATGTCCGTCACGAACAGCAGCGAACTCCCCACGCACATGCCCACGCCGGTCGCCCGCCCGGCTTGCGCGATCCGGCAGGCGAGGATTTCCGACTGCGGCATGCCGACCGCCAGAAAAACGTAGCGCGCCGGATGCGTGTTGACGAAATCCACACACGCCTCGACCGCGGCCGGATCGCGGATAAAGCCCATCGGCGGAACATGCATGGACAGATGTTCGAGGTGAAACCGCTCACGCAGGCGGCCGTCCAGCTCCGCGGAGCCGCCGATGACCGTAACCGGATCCCCCGGCCTGATATGGTGCGCGAAAAGCCAAGCGGTCAGGTCGCTGCCCGCCACGAGAGGGATTTGCAGGCCGAACAACAGCCGCGCCAGCCTGCGGGCCACCTGGCTGTCGCAAAGGCGCATCCATGCGTGGTCATAGGCTGCGGCGAAATCCTTGTCGTCTCCCTTGTCCAGCTTCACGAAATGCTGCGCGTTCGGCGTCACGACATAGGCGAAGGGTGCCCGCGCGTCGCGCGCCGCTATGATTCCGGCGACCGCCTGCCGGTCGAGCGCGGTGAGGCGGACCCCGAGGAAGTCGAGTGCGGGCAACGCGGCGGATTGCACCGGGAGTGCGGCCGCTTCCGTGGAGATCAGGGTATCACGCGCGTTCATGTAGCGGTCTCGCGGGGCGGGGGGGCCAGCGTCAGGGAATGATCCCGCCGCTGGTCGTGCGGTATGCTCCCAATGTATAGGTGAAGTTGCGGTTGAACGGCACCACCCCTTCGACAAATTGCTTCATCCACTGGTTGAGTTCGGCAATCGAACTCTTGGGCACATAGAGCACGTCTCCCGACCGCAGGGGAACGTCCGCCGCTCCGCCCGTCTGGATGATCTCGCGGATGTCGATGGTCCTCAGCATGGGCTTGCCGTCGGGACTGCGCCGGATGACCGCCACCTGTCCGGGGCGCGCCTCATCGGAATAGCCGCCTGCTAGAAGTATCGCCTCAAGGCTGCCGATCTGCGTGTTCGTGAGCGGATAGGCGCCGGGCCGCGCCACCGCGCCGCCGACATAGACGCGGGACGACACCGCCTGTTCAAGCTCGACGGTGACCGGCTGGCTCGCCACGACGCCGCGTGCCGCGGCCCGCACGTTGCGCTCGATCTCCGGCACCGTCCGGCCCTCTGCCTTGAGCTGACCGCCGGCGACGCGGACGCCGATGAAGCCATCCGGCGTGACGGTGACGCTTTCGTCGAGTTCCTGGGTCACCAGGAACTTGATCTTGAGCTTGTCGCCCGCGCCGACCCTGTAGACGGGGGGCGAGTCGTTCCAGTCGGCGAAACCTTCGGGCTTCGCTTCCGTGAAGTCTATGTTGTGGCCGGTGCTGAGCGGAGCCTCGTTCCTGCTGCGGGAGGCACAGCCGGCGAGGAGCGCGCAGAGAAGCAGCACGCCGGCGGAACGTGTCGTCACGACCATTTGTAGAGCCTCTCCGGCAAGTAGAACTTTCTGCCCGTGAAGACAAAGCCGACGATGCCGCCGCCGGCATCCAGAATGAGATCGCGCAGCCAGAGGACCACAGGTCCGCGCGAACGCTCGGCCCGCACGACCAGCAGCGAGGCGTCGACCGCCGACGCCAGATATTGCGTTAGCGGAACGTTGTCGGAAGCGGCCATCGATAACAGCACCGCGTCGTATTGCGAGCGCAACGTGTCGAAGAGCTGCTGCGGGGAACCGGCGAGCGAATGCGGGTTGTCCAGCAGCGATGCGCCGGTCATCCGCGCGATATGGAGGCCGGCCACGGGCCCCTGCGACACAGGCACGCCGAGTTCCGCGAGGGCTGGCGCGACGGCGAGGGACCGCGTCTCGCCCGTCAGGACGGAGTTCGCAGCCGTTGTCTCGACCAGCAGCACCTTCCGTTGCTGCTTCACACATAGCTCGCAGGCCATCGCCTCGATCAGATGGCGCTTGTCGTCGGCCGCATCGACATCCGTCACCATCAGCACGGCGAGCGAACGGTCGTCGACCGGCGCGCCGAACAGCCGGGCCACCAGCGCGGACACGGTTACCTCCCGCTCCGCCGCGCCAGGGCTGAGGGCGCCATCCGGAAAAACCGCGAGAGCGGGCAGAAGCGTCTCCCGCTCCGCCTCGCCGGGGCTGATGAAGGTGGACCGCAGCACGGTCGCGCAGCCGACGGCGGCAGCGCCGAACAGCACGCCGCCGAACAGGCCGGCGATCAGGAACGGCAGGGCCATGTTGCGGCTGGTCACGGCGTCCTGCGGCGATTGCACGAGCCGCACGTTGGACCTGCGCTGCGCGACCGTCTCCTCGTTGATCTTCGCCGCTTCCGCACGCTGTACATAGTCCCTGTACGTCGTGTTGAGAATTTCCTGTTCCCGCGTCTGTCGGGTGAGCTGCCTGTCCGCGTCCAGCAATTCGCTCACGCGCTTCTCCGCCGCGGCATGCTGCGAGGCCAGTTCGGTCAGCTGCCGGTCGAGGGCGTCGCTTTCGATCTTCAGGGTGATGATCATGTTGCCGACGAAGGCGATGGCGGGGTTACGCACCTCGCTGTTCGTCCATATGGGCTGCCGCTCGGACTGGCGGACGCTGTCGCGGACCGCGGCAATCTGCCTGTCGATCGCCTGGACGGCGGGGTGACTGGCCGCATATTTGCCGAGCAGCTGTTGGCGTTCGGCCAGCAGTCTTGTCAGCAGATTGGGATCGTCGTTGGGGGCCGAGTTGCTGACCTGCCGGGAATCGAAAACCTTGTTGTCAAGGCCCGTCAGTTGCTCCTGGGCTCTGGCGAGTTGTCCGATGACGGCCTCGCGCCGCTCGCGGATCTGTCGCGTCCGCTGGAGCACGCTATCGACCTGATTGGCGGCCAGCACGCGATCCTGCGAGATGTCGATGATGTTCGCCGTCGCCTTGAGCTGGTGAATCTCGGCTTCCTTCGCCTCAAGCTGCGCCGCGAGCAGCCTGACCTGCTCGGCCAGCAAACCCGAGCGCGGGCTCTCGAACAGCGCCCGGCGATGATCGAGATATTTCCCGATCAGCGTATCCGTTACCCGGGCGGCGAGGGCGCGGTCCGTGTGGCTGAAATGCACCTGAATGATATTGGATCCCGACTGCGCCCTGACATCGAGCTGGTCGCGGAATCGCTGGATGAGCTGGTCTTCCGTGTAGGGCGGCCGAAGCAGGGAGAGAACGGCGCGCCACCGCCCCGTCGCGCCGGGAAACAGCGTTTCGGCGCCAATCTCGTCGATGGTGGCGCGGATGACATCGGAACTGCCGATGATGCTGACCTCGCTTTCCACCGCCTTCAATCCCTCGATGGACAGCAACGTCGGCACCGTCTCCGTCAGGTTTTCGCTGCCGACCTGCTCACGGGTGACGAGCACCATCAGCAAGCCTTCAGCCGTATAGACGGTATGGGTTTCGATGGCCGCCGAAATGCCGATCAGGATCGGGATGAGCGCGGCCAGAATGGCGATGCGCCGGTAGTAGGCGATGGTGACGAAAATGTCCCGCAGGGTAATGCGGTAGATAGCCGACCGCGGCCCGCGGTCGGGATAGGAGGACTGCTTGCCCGCGACGGCTCTGCTCTGCGGCGCAGGCTCGGACGAACCACGATGGACATTCGTGTGCTCGTGCGTCATCGACCCACACGACCGGTCTGCAGGCCAGATACGCGATCCACAGAGCAAGAGGCCGAGATCGGCCCGTCCGTCCTATTATGCATATTGAGCACCGCTGAGATTGCCGCGAGGTGCAGTCTTATTAGCATAACGGAATTGATTATAAACCATAGCGCAGAACATAGAGTAAACGCTATGCGCAGACAGGTAAGATATTCACGATAACAAACAGTGAGAAGGAATAATAATTTAACATATTGAAAAACAATAGTTATTTTCAATTTTTTAGCGATTGGACAAGGCGGCGCTGGAGGACAGCCTTCTGCCCGATTGGGGCCAATATCGGGGACGAATGTACATTCAACTTATGGGAAAACGGCATATTATTTATTGCTCATCAATAAGTTAATTAAATTTCCTGAGAATATCCCTTAGTATCCTTCAGTGCAGGCTGGTTTCAATAGAAACTTTTTGATATTCACCGGTCTATGTTGTCGAAAAGCTTCACTCTGCCGCGTTCTTCTGAATGCCGGGATGTCCGGATCGAAATCAGGCGGTACTTCGCCCGCGAATCGTCCGTTCGTGCCGACGCGACGGAGATCGGCCGGCGGGTAGGCAATGACAGCGCGGCAATCATACCAAAGCGCCCGATCGTCGACCGCTCGCGTGCGGGTTTTACTCAAGCGTCGCAACGGCCTGGCCGTATCTCGACGAGTTATCATCGTCGAGATACGCTATCAGACCTTCGGGCTGCGGGTGAGCAGCAGCAGGAGGTAGAAGCCACCCAGAAGGCCGGTCGTCAGCCCGATCGGCAGGCTGACGTTGAAGGGAAATCGCTGGCTCAGTAGATCGGCGGCGAGGAGAAGGACAGCGCCCATGCACGCGCCGGACACCAGCGGCACGCCGGGCGAGCGCGTCAGACGGCGGGCGAGCTGCGGGCCGGCGAGTGCGATGAACGCGATCGGGCCGGTGGCGGCCGTGGCAAGCGCTGTCAGGCCGACGGCGGTCATGACCATGACGAGCCGCGTTCGCTCCACATTGACGCCGAGCTGGCTCGCTGCGTCGTCGCCCATTTCCAGCAGGTCGATGCGTCGAGCGTGCAGGATGGCGACCGGCATAACGACTGCAAGGCCCACGGCGGCAGGCACGACGTGGAACCACGTGCGCGTGTTGAGGGAACCGGAGAGCCAGATCTGCGCGGCGGAGGCCCGGTCGAGGTCGCCCATGACGAGGAGGACGGTATTGACGCCGGACATGATCGCGCCCACGCCGATGCCGACCAGCACGAGACGGTAGCCGCCCGTGGAGCGCCCCTGCATCGAGAGCAGGAAGACGACTCCCGCCGTGCCCATGCCCGAAAGCGCCGCCGCCAGCGCGGTTTCGAACGGGCCGGCATTGAAGAGGATGATCTGCACGATGGCGCCCGTCGCAGCCCCGGTCGTGAAGCCGATGATGTCCGGAGAGCCGAGCGCGTTGCGGGAAATGGACTGGAAGATGGAGCCGGCCATGCCCAGCGCCGCGCCGACGAGCATCGCCGTCGCCACGCGCGGCAGCCGGATTCGCAGCACGATGCGGTCCGCCGTCGGGTTTTCCCCCGTGCCGAGGAGGCTGGAGAGAACTTCTCCGGGCGTGAGGGGCAGTGTTCCCGTTCCCATAAGCAGGATGCCCAGCGCTGCACCGGCAAGCGCGAGCAGGCCGCAGACGAGGGCCGCGCGCGGTCTCCACAAGACAGAGAGCGACCCGAGCCGAAGAACGGAGGGGAGGGCGGATTTCATAGTTTCGTCAGGCGGGATCTACGCACCACGGCGATCAGGAAAGGGCCGCCGATCAGGGCGGCGATGATCCCGGCCGCGACCTCCGAGGGTGCGGCGATGACCCGGCCGAGGATGTCGGCGCCTAGCAGCAGCACGGCTGCGAAGAGCGCTGAACAGGGCAGTATCCACCGGAAATCCGGACCTGTCGTCATCCGCGCGAGGTGCGGCGCGACCAGACCGACAAACCCGATCGGCCCCGCGCCCGCGGTCGCTGCGCCTGTCAGCAGCATGATCGACACGCATGCGAGAAACCATGTGGTGCGGACGTTCACCCCGAGCGCCCGGCCAAGGTCCATGCCCAGCGCCACGGCGTTGAGGCGCCCCGAGATGGCGAAGGCCGTCGCCAGTCCTGCCGGGACCGCGACGGCGAGCACGCCGACGACATCGAACCCTCTTCCTTCTATCGACCCCGCCGACCATTTCCGGAAATCGTCGAAAACCGCCAGCGGCGCGTTGATGATGACGATCCCCGTGATCGCCGTCAGCATGATCGACAGACCGGCGCCGGCCAGCACGAGGCGCACCGGGTTGGTGCCCGTCTCGTGCGCACGGCCGAGAACGAAGACGGCGATGCCGGCGAAACCCGCACCAGCTATGCCGAACCAGACGTATTGCGTCATCGACGTCAGATCGAAGGCCGCGATCCCGATGACCACGGCGACCGCTGCCCCGGCATTGATGCCGAGCAGGCCCGGTTCCGCAAGCGGATTGCGCGTCGCCGCCTGCATGATCGCCCCCGCGGCACCCAGAGCCGCGCCGGCAAGCAGGGCGACGATGGTGCGGGGGACGCGCAGTTCCCGTATCACCAGATGCCGGTCGTCATGGATGTCGTAGGCGACGAGCGCATCGAACGTCGCGCCCAGCGGAATGGGCCGCGAGCCGACGATCAGGCTGCAAAAGGCGGCGAGGCCGAGCAGCAGGAGCCCCCCGGCAAGTACCCGCAGGCGCTTCCGGCGCCGGTGCGACAGTGGGGCCTCGGCGATTCCTCCCGCACGGACCGTCATGACTTGCGGAAATAGCCGGCGACGGTGTCGATGAGCTGGCGCCCGGAGTAATAGTCGACGCGGAAGGAGGTCGGCCCCAGCGGGTAGACGCGCCGGTTCCTGACGGCGGGCAGATTGGCGAGGACCGGATCGGCGAGAAACGTCTCGACGTCCTTCTCCGTGCCGTTCAGCAGGAAGACGGTTTCGCCGGCGATGGCGGACGACAGGGTCTCGCGGGAGACGAACCCGAAGTCAGAGCCTCTGTATGCCGGATCCGCCCGGATGTGCTCTGGCAGGCCCGCCACCTCGAAGCCGAGCGCCTTGAGAATTTGCGCATGGGGACTGGTGGCGCGGCTGACCGAGTAAGTGCCGGCGAGATTGTATCCGACGATGGTGACCGGACCAGCCGGCGGGGTTATGGATGGGGCGACCCCGGCGGCATAGTCGTCGAAACGCCTGATGGCCGCCGCTGCCTCTGCCTCATGCCCCGTGGCCCGGCCGATTTCGGTTGCGATTTCCTGCCAGGGTCGATTGAAATAATTGACGACGATAGTCGGGATACCCTGCGCCCGAAGCTCCGGATAGTGTTGAAGGGCGGTGTCGGCGCCTCCGGCCGAGACGATCAGCAGATCGGGGTTCCAGCCTATCACGGATTCGATATCGAAATTCAGGTTGGAGTATAGAACCGCGACGCCGCGCGCGTCAGCCACCTCGGCCCATTGGGAAAAGTAGCCTTTCCCGTCCGTCAGGCCGCTGGGCGTGGTGGCTGCGGTCGCAACGATCGGAACATCGATGGCGAGCAGAATGCCGGTGAGACTTGGCGAGGTCGAGACGATCCGCGCGGGCTTTGCCGCAAGCGTGATTTCGCCCGCTGCGTGCTTGATCGTCCGCGGCCAGCCGGTTTCCTGCGCAGGAGCGGCGGGCGCGGGCAGGTGGAGCGCCAGGGCCGCTGTCACGGCCAGAAGGGCGCGGCGGAGCGCATCTGTCCGGTTGTCACGCATCTCAGAATGCACCCTTGACGCCGACACCGAAGGTGCGCGGCATGGTCATGCTCGCTTCGATGCCGCCCGTCACGCTGCGGTTCTGCTGAAGGTATGTCGGTGCCCGCTCGTCGAAAACGTTTCGGACATAGCCGTAGACCTGCAAGTGCTCATGGACCTGATAACTCGCCTGGGCATTGGCGATCGTATAGGACTTGACCTTGTATTCGGCCGAGTTGGCGACGTTGGAGTAAGAGCCGCCCGTGTGGCGGAGATCGGCGGACACGTTGAACTTGTCAGTGACATCCCAGCTCGCGCCGAGGCTAAACATGTAGCCGGGCGCCTTCGGGAACTCGTTGCCCGCGTAGTCAGGATTGCTCGACACTTCCTCGATTTCGGTGCTGAGCAGGCCAGCGCCCGCCCTGAGCGTCAGGCTGTCGAGAACCCGGTAGTCGAACCCGACCTCAAGGCCGTAGGAATGAGCCTTCTCGGCGTTGATGGTGTACGATTCAAAGACGCCCGGCGAAATGACGACGGGGATATTGTACTGCGCATTCTTGAAATCCGTGTAGAACAGGTTGCCGTTCAGGTTCAGCCTGCCATCGAGGATGCTCGTGCGCGTGAACAGCTCGTAGTTCCAGAGCGACTCGTCCTTGAAGGTCAGCCAGCGCCCCGAGCTGAGGTTCAGCGCGACGCCGCCGGGATTATAGCCGCGGCTGACGAGCGCGCCGACGGTCCAGTCCGGCGTCACATCGTAGGACAGCGAGACCTTGGGCAGAAGCGCCGAAAACGTCTTGTCGAAATCAAGGGGTATGCGGCTATAGACTGTCGTTCCCAGACGCTCGACCTGATCCTGCTGATACCTCAGCCCGCCGGTGAGCCGCCATTTGTCGGTCAGCTTGTAGGTCAGCTCACCGAAGATGCCGAGATTCCGCTTGGTGTCATCGAAGGTCGAGGTGCCGCCGACATACAGATTCTCGTCGGATTGCGTGTGCGCGTAGTAGAATCCCGCCATACCGCTCAGAACATCATCGGTGCTGCCGTAGGTGATCCGCGCCTCGTTGGAGGCATTCCACTGGTCGATATCCGCATCGCCATTGCCGCGAACATTGGCTACGCGGTGCACGGTCGAGTTGCTATATTGCGTCTGATTGAAGAACTTGAATCCGTTGGAGAAGTCGTAGCTGACGTCGAGGATCCCGATGTTGGTGTCCTGCTTCCACGTCGGCATCGTCGCCGCGTTGCTGTTGAGGTCACTGAACGGCCGGGTGGCCGCCTCCTGAGTCGGCCGGTTGCTTGAATTGTACGAATAGGTGAATTTCGCTTCGAGGCCCGGGATCGTGGTGGGCTGCCAGAGCAGCTTGAGGCGGGCATTGACGTTCTGGAAGTCAAGATTGGTATCGCCGGGTACGAAGCCCGGATTGATGTAGTCGATGAACGTATCGCGGCCGGAATAGTCGAGCGCGATGCGCGCCGCCAGTTCATCCTTGACGAGGGGACCCGAGAGCATGAACGAGGCCCGCTTCGTGTCGTAGCTGCCGAACTCTGTCTGATAGGCTGCCTCCGGCGTAAAGGTCGGATCGTTGGTGTTGACGATGATCGCGCCAGCAGTCGCGTTCGCGCCCTGCGACGTCGTCTGCGGGCCGCGGAATACCTCGATGCTTCTGACGTCCCAGACCGATGTCGTGCCGAAATAGAACTCGTTGAAGTTCAGGTAGTGCCCATCGACGTTGACGGGCGCGCGCGGCACCGTGCCGGCGAAGAAGGCGCCCGCGCCGGAGTTGGGCCCTTGCGTATCCTGGCCGCGGATAACCGGCGCGCTGACCGAATCCGGAAAGACCACGTTCGGCACGCCCTGGATCGCTTCCGTGACCGAAGTCGCCCCCACCTTGCGCGCGATGTCCTTCGCCGTCAGCACAGTGACCGAACTGGCGGTCCTTTGCAGGCTGCGCTCGATTTTTTCGCCGCTGACGGTGATTTCCGGCAGTTCGAGAACGGCGCCCGCGTCGTTCTCCTGTGCAAGGGCCGGCGCTGCGAGGAGCGCCAGCGCCGCGATGCTCGCGCTGCCGAGCAGATATCGCGCGAAAGAATTCAATCCCATATTCGTCCCTCACCATCTGATCGGTCGATGGGCAACCGCCGGCTCCAACTGCTGGCTTCTGGTGATCTCGAAACGGAAACCCGAAAGTGTGCGGCGGCGCGATACGCCCCGTCGCCGTCCGTCGCACGTGGCTGCGCCTCATTACATTCCACATGCCAGAACGCATTCCGGAAAACAATTGCGTGAACCTGCAATTGGAAGAAAAAGCCCGTTTGGCGGCCTCTATATGACCTTTGTGCAACACCGGGACTTGGCAAAGCGGGTAGATCGGCAAAAGAGAGAGCGCAAAAGGTTGTGAAAATACTGTAATTACTCTAATTTTGAAAATGGAGATCGAATCGGCGATTATCCGCGTGCATGTTCTTTACTCGGCGTACAGCCGGGGCGGGGATGCGCTCCTGCAATATCCATGATGCATGCGGAGGCAACGGATTGATCCTTTACAAGAGTCGCTGCCGGATTGCGGCAGACGGAAGAAGGATCCGGCTACGGATCGCGGCAAACGGATTTGCCTTGCGCATGAATCTGCGATGAAACCGTGCGTTTCCGGTGATAAACAGCAACCCGTCCGGGTCGCGCCGCCGTCGTCCACGCTATTCCAGCCCTGTCGTTGAATGCCATGACTGTGTTTCCAGACCCCTTCTGTTTTCCGCCCGCCGATAAGGAGTCCCAGCCGTGAAGCCGAATCAACCCGGCAGCAAGGAACGCGACCGGGACAAGCGTTCCGGGACCATCCAGTCCGTGTCGATTGCGGCGCGTTTCCTTGAAATACTGGCGAAGGCGGAGGGGGCTATGGCCCTCAACGAGCTTGCCCGGCAGGCTCAGACCGGCCCTTCCACGGCGCACCGCTATATGCAGAGCCTCGTTCGGGAGCGGCTGGTGGCGCAGGACGAGGCGACGGGGCGATACGACCTCGGCCCGGCCTCGCTCAGCATCGGAATCCGCGCGATGCGGCGCATCGAGCCGGTGGAGGTGGCCGCCAGGCTGATGCAATCCCTCGCTTCCCGCATCGCGGCCAGTTGCGGCGTCGCGGTGTGGACCGAACGCGGCCCCACGGTTGTGCGCTGGTACCGCAGCACGGATTTTTCGATCAGCACGGTCAGCCTCGGCGATGTGCTGCCCCTCGACAACACCGCCTGCGGGCTGGTTTTTCAGGCCCATCTGCCTCCCAAAGCCATCTCGGCCGCACGCAAAATGCAGCCTGCGTCCTTCAGGGGGCAGACGCCGAAGCCCGACGCGCTGGAAGCCGTCCGCCGAGCCGGCGGCGCGGAATTGAACGAACACCTGTTCTCGGCCCTGACTGGCAAGGCGGCTCCCGTCTTCAATGTACAGAACGAAATCGCCTGCGTCGTCACGACTGTCTCCTTCGTGAAGACGGCCGAGGCGGAAGGCCACCGCGCGGCCCTTTTCGAGGCGGGGAAGCAGGCGACGCTGGATGCGGGAGGTGGCGGCTGAGAGTTGCCGTTCCCTGCCTTATCGGGGCCGGGGCGGCTTTTCCCGTCAGCCCATGCCCAGATGTCCGCGCAGCGTGGAGCCCTCGTAGTCCTTGCGGAACAATCCCCGCTCCGCAAGGGCTGGCACCAGTTCGTCTAGGAACAGCGCGAGCGATTCCAGCGAGCCGCCCGGGAGGGCGATGAAGCCGTCAATCGCGCCGGCCGCGTGCCACTCGATGATGTCGCCCAGCACGTCATCCACGGTGCCGACAGAAACCCAATGGGCCGAGCCGACGACCTCGGGCCGCGACAACAATTCCTCCACCGTTGGATTGTTGAGCGCGATGAAGCGGCGCAGCAGATCGGCATGGGTGCGGCTGCGAACGGGCAGGCCGCTCGCCGGGAGCATATCGGGCGTCACCCGACCGTCGGCCGGCAGGTGGCCGATGTCGAGCCCAAGGATGGATTTCACAGCATCGCAGCGATGCCGGCGTGTCAGATGCGCATGCGCCCGCCTGTGCATCTCCCATGCCTCCTCCCGGGTTGCGGCGAGGAAGAAGTACAGGCCCGGCAGCACGCGGACGGCGTCCGGCGACCGTCCGTGCCGCGCCGCGCGGCTGCGGAGATCGGCGCGCAGTTCGATCGCGGCCCCCATGTCGGGCGTTGACGCGAACGTGGCATCCGCCACCGACGCCGCGAATTCCCGCCCGATGTCGGAAGCGCCTGCCTGGAACAGCGGCGGCGGCCCGGCCGGATGGGCCGGCACATTGAGCGGACCTGCCACGCTGAAGAACTCCCCCCTGTGGCCGACAGGCGCGATGTTCGCCGCGCCGGCCGGCGCGGCGAGGGGGTAGCTTTGCCAGAGCCGCCGGACAACGTCGGTGAATTCCCGTGCCTTGCGATAGCGGACATCTGTCGGCGGCATCGGCGTATCGCCGAAATTTTCCGCGCCCTCGATGGACGTGACGATGTTCCATCCCGCTCGCCCGTTGCTGATCCAGTGCAGGGACTGAATCTGGCGGGCCACGACGTAGGGCGGGTTAAAGGTGGTCGAGGCGGTCGTGACCAGGCCGATCCTGTCGGTCTCCCGCGCGATCGACGCGAGCATGACGGTCACGTCGAGGCCCACGATGGCCGGCGTCGCCGCCGCGATGCCGGAGCGTATCACGAGCGTATCCGGTTTGAAGACGAAGTCCAGCTTCGCCTTTTCCGCAGCTCGCGCCAGTCCGGCGTAGAAGCCGGCGGGGTCACGTACTTGCGCTTGCCCCTCGGCGGCGTCAGGGCCCCTGCCGAGCAGCCACGTTTCGGAAAGGCATAGTCCAATGTGAAGCTGTCCGGCCACCGTCATGCCGGCCGCCTTTCTGTTCCGGTCTGGCGAATGCGTGCCGTCGCTCTTCCTATCGGCACGACGAGCGGTGTCAGGGAGACGGGATCGGGAACGACGACGCACGGCAGATCGAAGACACGCTCGACAAGCTGTTCGGTGACGATGTCCGAGGGGGCGCCCTCGGCCACGATCGCGCCGTCCCGCATGGCGATGAGACGGGTGGCGTAGCGGCACGCCTGGTTGAGATCGTGGAGGACCGCGACCACCGTGCGGCCCTCGCCGTTGAGGTCGGACAACAGGTCGAGAAGCTCTATCTGGTGGGCGATGTCGAGGAACGTGGTC
Source organism: Pseudochelatococcus lubricantis (assembly GCF_011762225.1). GTDB lineage: Bacteria > Pseudomonadota > Alphaproteobacteria > Rhizobiales > Beijerinckiaceae > Pseudochelatococcus > Pseudochelatococcus lubricantis. Next base: position 172,191 of record NZ_JAASQI010000010.1, on the reverse strand, counting down.
GGCTCGTCGAGCAGCAGGATCGGCGTTTCCTGGGCCAGCACCATCGCGATCCAGACCCGCTGGCGCTGGCCGCCGGACAGCTCGTCCACGAGCCGGTCCGACAGCCCGGAAACCCGGGTCGCCTCCATCGCCGCGACAACGGCCCTGTCGTCGGCTGTCGACCATTGCCGCAGGAACGACTGATGCGGATAGCGGCCACGCGCCACGAGGTCGGCCACGGTGATGCCGTCCGGGGCGACGGAACTCTGCGGCAGAAGGCCGACCCGGCGGGCGAAAGCGCGGGCGGGGAAGTCGGCGACATTCCTGCCGTCCAGCACCACCTTTCCCGCCGCAGGCGCCAGCAGCCGCGACAACGCCCGCAGCAGGGTAGACTTGCCGCAAGCGTTCGGGCCGACGATCACCGTGAAGGAGCCGTCCGGAATCGCGACGTCGAGATTCGCCGAAATCGTCCGCTCGCCGTACCGCAGCGTCACCGACTCGGCATGGAGACGATATTGCATGGCGGAACGATATCCATAATGTGGAAGATGGGATAGCCCTTTTCCGACTTCCCCGCGGGTGTTTTCATTCCGTCTCTGGAATCAGTCTAAATAATTGCGATTGAAAGATGTTTTCGTATTCACTAGTCTGCGCCGGTGCCATTGCGCGCCTGCCGTTCAACGCGGGCGGCATTTCCCTGCAGCATGTTGATGACAGCCAGAAGCGACGAAATCAAACGCCTGTACGCTGACGAGCGCGCGAGGCTCGAACGTCAGATTTGCCGGAAGATCGGCTGCACGGCGACCGCGTGCGATCTCGTGCAGGACATCTTTCTCCGCATCTGGGAGAAGGCCGTCGATTGCACGGGCAATTCATCCGCGTTCCTGACGCGCTGCGCGCGCAATGCCGCCATCGATCACATCCGCGCGGAAAAGACCCGGCACGCCTTCTTCGGTGCGCTCGCGCCTGAGCAGTATGCCGCGCCGTCGGCATCGCCCTTCGACATTGTCGCGGCGCGGCAGGACATCCGTAACGTCGATGAGGCGCTCGCGGCGCTTCCGAAGCGCACGCGGCATATCTTTCTCCTGAACAGGATCCATGGTAGGAGCTTCGCCGAGATAGCGTCCGTGTTCGGCATCTCCGAGCGGGCCGTGGCGAAGCATATGGCGCGTGCCGTGGCGGCGTGCGAAAGCATCCCGGCCGGCGATACCGGGTAGGAGCCTGCCTGCGATCCGGCGGATGATGCGCCTGCGCGTGTATTGAAACGGAATCCGTTTATCAGGCCCATGAGCAGTCAGGACCCCACAGAGCCGACCGAGACGGATGTTCGCAAGGAAGCGCGGCAATGGCTCGTGCGCCTGCTCGATTCGCCGACGGACGCCCAGCGCGAGCGGTTCGAGCGCTGGCGGAAAGCCGATGCGGCCCACGACGAGGCGTTCCGCAAGGTTGAGGCCGTCTGGCGCGCAACCGGGAAACCGGGGGAGCGGCTCGCCGCGCGTGAGGCCGACGAACTCGCCGTCTATCTCGACGCCATGGATCGGCTGAAAGGGCAACGCGGGACGTTACGCCGTCTCACGGCCCTTTGCCTCGCGCTCGCCCTGCTGCTTGCGGGCGGAATATGGCTCGAACGGCCCGGCCTTTTCCAGAATATGCTGGCGGACTTCAAGACCGAGCGCGGCGAGCGGCGGCTGGTCAACCTTCCGGACGGATCGACGGCGCTGCTAGACGCGGACAGCGCGCTCGCGGAAGAGTACCGCGACGGGGAACGCCGGGTCCGGCTGATGCGGGGCGCGGCATTCTTCGACGTGGTGTCGTCGCCGGTTCCGTTTGTGGTCGCGGCGTCCGGCGGGGAGGTGCGGGTGCTGGGCACGCGCTTCGACGTGCACCTGCTCGACGACGGTGGTCTCGTGACGCTGGAGCGCGGGCGCGTCGCGGTCAGGAGCGGCCGGGCTGCCGACGACGCCGTTCTTGAGGCGGGCCAACAGGTTCGCTTCGGCCCGGCCGGGGTTGGGCCGGTCACGCGCGTCGATCTGGAGGAGGCGCTCGCCTGGCGCAACGGCCGCCTCGTCTTCTATCGCGCGCGCCTCGCCGAGGTGGTGCGCGAGATCGAACGTTATCGCCGCGGGCGGATTGTGATCGCCACGACGGAACTCGCCGGGGAGCTTGTGACGGGGAGCCTTTCCCTCGCCGATACGGATGCGGCGCTGAATTCACTGCAGGCAAGCGTCGGTTTCCGCATGAACACGGTAGCCGGCCGGCTCACCGTGATCGGACCGTAACGAAAAAAATCGCGCCGCGCGGTTCAGTGAAGCGGCTTCTCGCACGTGAAGGAGACAAAGGCACGGAATACCGCACTTCATGTGCTGCCCGCGCCCGGCATGTTTCACGAGCGAGAAGGGCTGCTATCGATGAGAAGGAACGGGGCGGGGCGGAAGAGCTTCCTGCTGGCGGCGCTGTTGCTGGCCGCGAGCGCCGGCGTTTCGGTTACGGCCGTCCATGCGCAGCAGCGGGCAGCGCAGAGGCAGTTCGATTTCAACATCCCTGCCAAGCCCGTTACCCAGGCGGTCAACGACATCGGCCGCGTAGCAGGTCTTTCCGTGGTATTCAGGGAAAACCGGCCGATTGCGGCCATGGGCCGGGCTGTGCGCGGATCGCTGACCGCCGATCAGGCACTCGCCATGCTGCTCGCCGGTACCGGCCTGACATACCGGTTCAGCAATGCCGGCACGGTCCAGATATTCGACCCGTCGGCATCGTCGGAAAATGGCGCCGCCCTGGCCGACGACGGTTCCACCGTGCTCGACACCATAGAGGTGGCGGGCGTCCGGGGCGACGGCACGCGCGGTTATGTCGCCACGCGCAGCAGCGCCGGCACCAAGACCGACACACCGCTGATCGAAACGCCGCGCTCGATATCGGTCGTCACACGCCAGGAACTCGACAACCGCGGCGTGCAGAGCGTGCCGGAAGCGGTGCGCTATACGTCGGGCGTGACCACCGGCGCCTTCGGCTATGATCCGCGCTTCGACCAGATCTACATCCGCGGCTTCGCGACCACGACGCTGGGCGACTATCGCGACGGGTTGCGCCAGATTAGCGGCGGCTATGCGACTTTCCGGACCGAGCCTTACAGCCTCGATCGCATCGACATCGTCAAGGGGCCGGTCTCCGTGCTCTACGGTCAGGGCACGCCGGGCGGGCTGATCGATCGACAGTCCAAGCTGCCCACCGAGGAAGCCCATCACGAGATCGAGGCACAGGCCGGCAGCTATGGCCGCCTGCAGGGTGCTTTCGATATCGGCGGGCCTGTCGATCCGGACAGGAAGTTTCTCTATCGCATCGTGGCGCTGGGGCGCGCGGGCGAGACCAACTACGATATCGAGGACAGGCGGCTCCTGCTCGCGCCTTCCTTCACCTGGCGGCCGACGGACGGCAGTTCGCTGACCGTCTACAGCCTCGCCCAGCAGGACGAGACGGACTCCAACGTCGCGATGATCAACCGGAACAGCCGTACATCCAGTTTGCGCGCGAGCGACCCGAACTACGATTACCAGAAACAGAAACAGTTCCAGATCGGTTACAACCTCTCGCATCGCATCAATGACGTCTGGACGCTGCGCCAGAACTTGCGGTTCGGAGTCGTGGATCTCGACAGCCGCTATCTTACCGGAGGCGTCACGGGGGGCGGCTTCGCGAACGCCTCCTCGTCGGTCTACCGGCGCGGGACCGCGGCCGTCGTCGAGCGCTTGCGGACTTTCCAGGTCGACAATCAGGCACAGGCCGATTTCGCCACCGGATCGCTGCAGCACACGTTGCTCCTCGGCCTCGACTACGCCCACATGAACTCGCGGTTCGACACCGGCACGAGTGCGGCCAATCCGGCATTTGCGCTGGACGTGCTCAATCCTTACTACGGGCTCAGCGGTGCGACGCCGGCAATCACCAGCCGCACGAACACGGACTTCGATCAGGTCGGTCTCTATGCGCAGGACCAGATCAGGCTCGGCAACTGGCGTCTGTCGCTGGGCGGGAGGCAGGACTGGACGGACAGGACACAGACGAACCTGCTGACGGGCGGCGTCAACAGCAAGCGCAACGACGACGCCTTCAGTTACAACGCGGGCCTGCTCTACCTCTTCGACAACGGCATTGCCCCCTACGTCAGCTACAGCACCTCGTTCCAGCCGACGAGCAGTCTCGACCGCGACGGCAGGGTGCTGGAACCGTCCGAAGGCGAGCAGCTCGAAGCCGGCGTCAAGTACCAGCCGGCGGATGGCCGTCTGTCCCTGACGTTGTCGGCGTATCAGCTCATTGAAAAGAACGCGGCCAAATATGCCGGATTCAACGGGGCAACCGGGCAATACTATTATGAATCGATCGGCAGGATACGGACGCAGGGCATCGAGGTCGAGGGCAGGGGAAAGATAACGGACTCACTTGAGGCCATCGCCTCCTATACCTTCGTCGATGCCGAGATCACCCGCTCCAACACGGCGGCCGAGATTGGCAAGGTGCCGGCGGTGACGCCGCGCCATGCCGCTTCGCTCTGGCTGAGCTATACTGTGCAGTCGGGTGCCCTGGCCGGGCTCGGCGGCGGCATAGGCGTGCGCTATATAGGCGAAACCTGGGGCAACAATACCAATACCATGCGCAACGACGCCTACACGTTGCTTGACGCTTCCCTCCGCTACGATCTCGGCGGGCTCGACGATCGGCTCACCGGCTTCAGCGTTGCTGTCAATGCCACGAACCTGACCGACAAGCGGGCCGAGATTTGCAATGCCGGCACCTGCTATCTCGGCCAGGGCCGCACAGTGCTCGGCACGCTCAAGTACAAGTGGTGAGGTTTTCCGTGTTGCCGCTCCGCGCGGCAGGGCGCTTTTTCGCACGACGGCATTCGGAGGGATGGATGGGAATGGCAGCCAACATGGGGGAGCGCGCTGAATCGCTCCTGCCGGCAACAGTGAAATTTCTGCTCGCGGTGGCGGCATCCTTTCTCCTCGCGATAACGGTTGCGGAAGCCTCGCCGGCGGCGCAGGCAGTGCCGGTGCCCGATACGGTCTACTTCGACCTGCCGCCGCGCGCTGGCGGCGCGCCCTACCGGATATTCCTGCGCGTGCCGGCCAGCCCCGCGCCGGCACAGGGCTGGCCTGTGCTCTATGTGCTGGACGCGAATGCCGTGATCGGCACCGCGGCGGATATCCTGCGCGTTCAGGCATCCTATCCGCTCGGGACAGGTATCGGCGATGGCGTCGTCGTCGGCATAGGCTATCCGACGGAGGGCGCGTACGACAGCGTACGGCGCTCGTGGGATATGGGGCCGCCGCCGGGGCGCACCTATCCGCCGCATACGCCCGCCGGTCCGCCTGTGCGCACCGGCGGGGCCGACGCATTTCTGGCGTTCGTCGAGGACGACCTGAAACCCGAGATCGGCCGGCGCGTGACCATCGACCCGGCAAGGCAGGCGATCTTCGGTCATTCCTTCGGCGGTTTGTTCGTTCTCCACGCCTTGTTCCGCAAGCCCGAGGCGTTCTCCGTGTGGATTTCGGCAAGTCCCGCCATCTGGTGGGAAGGGGGTGGCATCGTCGGGGAGGCACGGCGCTTCGTCGCAGACGCGAACGCCGGTCGCGCAGGCCGCCTGCTCCTGATGGCCGGCGAATACGAACAGCAGCTTGCGCCGTTTCAACAGGGGGCGCCCGATGCGGACAAGCGCCTGAAAAGATTCGCGGAAAGCCGCATCGTCGACAACGCGCGTGAAATGGCGGCCCTGCTTGCGGCCGTGCCCGGCTTCAACGCCTCGTTCCGGCTTCTGCCGGGCGAGAGCCATATGTCGGTGCTGCCCCAGGCGCTCAACCTCGCCGTGCGTTCTGCGTTCGGCCGATGAGTGCCCTTGCGGCGCTTACGCCGGCGCGGGCCGGCGATGCCCAGCCAGATCGGGAGCGGAACCCTTCCGCCGCGAGAATGCTTTTCCGCCAATTGGCATGGCTCCCGGTACGAGTTTTCGTCAAATAAAAATAAATTTATATTATAATTTACTTATTATAGATATTTTTATATTTAAAATATACATTATAATAAATATATGTTGGCGAACTCGGCATGGAGGCTGCCGGGTTTATATAAGATTTTTATGTCTTTCCCGATTTTCCCCTCTCGAACCTATATGCGGTTCCGCGCCATATTCCCGCCGAAATCCGGATCCCCCGCAATGCAAGATATTGCGAGGGGCAATGTCCGTCATCGCGCGCGGAGGATAAACCTGTTTCCCCGCGCGCGATGGATCAACAACGGTGCAGGAGCGATGAACGATGGATGTCGTGGTGCTCGCAATAGGACTTACATTCTTCGCATTGATGTTCGTCTACATCAGAACGTGCGAAAAACTCTGATAGGGGGTTGAAATGGTCGGTGAATACATTCTTGGCGCGGCGGTAACGGTGTTCGTCACCGGCTACCTGCTCTATGCGCTGGCGCGTCCCGAGCGGTTCTGATCCGGATCCGGAGCCCGGAAAGGCAAATCATGACTATGAACGGATGGATACAGATCCTGATCTTCTTCGGGATCGTCATTGCGCTGGTCAAGCCGTTGGGTGGCTACATCAATCGCGTCATGAACGGCGATCGCACCCCGTTGTCGATCGTTTTCGGTTCGGTGGAGCGGGGGCTCTATCGCCTCGCCGGCACGGACGAGAAGGAAGAGCAGCACTGGACGACTTACATGGCCGCCATGCTGTTCTTCAATCTGGCCGGTTTTCTGCTGCTCTACCTGTTGCAGCGCGCTCAGGGTTTCCTGCCCTTCAATCCCGCGGGCTTGGGCGCGGTCAGCGCGGACTCGTCGTTCAACACAGCCGTCAGCTTCATGACCAATACGAACTGGCAGGGCTACGCTGGCGAAAGCACGATGAGCTATCTGACGCAGATGGCCGGCGTTACCGTGCAGAACTTCGTTTCGGCTGCGGTCGGCGTTGCCGGGGCTATGGCGATCATCCGCGGCTTTGCGCGGGCATCCGCCAAGAGCGTCGGCAATTTCTGGGTCGATCTGACGCGCGCCACGCTCTACATCCTGCTGCCGATCTGCGTCGTGGGCAGTCTCGTGCTGGTCTGGCAGGGCGTTCCGCAAAACCTCAATCCCTATACCGTGGCGGCGACGCTCGAAGGCGGGCAGCAGACGATCGCGCAGGGGCCCGTTGCCTCGCAGATGATCATCAAGCATCTCGGCACCAACGGCGGCGGCTTCTTCAACGCCAACTCTGCACATCCGTTCGAGAACCCGACGGCACTGACGAATCTGCTGCACCTCGTTTCCATCTTCGCCATTTCCTTTGCCATGCTGAACGTGTTCGGCCGGCAGGTCGGCAACCAGAAACAGGGCTGGGCGCTGCTCGGCGTCATCGGTGCGATCGTCGTTGCCGGCGTCGTCATCGTTTACTGGGCCGAGGCGGCCGGCAACCCGCTGGCGCATGCGCTGGGGGTCGAGGGCGGCAATCTGGAGGGCAAGGAAACGCGGTTCGGCCTGGCGCTGTCGTCGCTGTTCGCCGTCGTGACGACATCGGCCTCCACGGGCGCCGTCAACGGGATGCACGACAGCCTCATGCCGCTCGGCGGTCTCGTCCCGTTGTTCAACATGCAGATCCCGCCGCTCGGCGGCATCGGCGCGGGCGTTTATGGCGTCCTGATCTTCGCCATTCTGGCGGTCTTCATCGCCGGGCTGATGGTGGGCCGCACGCCGGAATATCTCGGCAAGAAGATCGAGGCCAAGGAAGTGAAGATGAGCATTCTGGCGATGCTCGGTCCCTCTCTCGCCATCCTCGTATTCACCGCGATCGCCGTCGTGGTTCCTGTGGGGCTTTCCAGCATCCAGGACGCCGGCCCGCACGGGTTCAGCGAGGTGCTCTACGCCTATACGTCCGGCGCGAACAACAACGGCAGCGCCTTTGCGGGCCTTTCCGCGAACACGCCCTTCTATAACATCACCATCGGCCTTGCGATGCTGATGGGCCGCTTCCTGCTGATCGTGCCCGTGCTCGCCATCGCCGGTTCGCTCGCGGCCAAGAAGACCGTTCCCGCCTCCGCCGGCACGTTGCCGACGACGGGGCCGCTGTTCATCGGCCTCGTGATCGGCGTCACCCTGATCGTCGGTGGCCTGACCTTCTTCCCGGCACTGGCGCTCGGGCCGATCGTCGAGCATTTCGCGCTGCTGGCCGGCCAGACCTTCTGATCGTCGCCATGTCGCAACAGGAAAAGAGATGCTGGAGTCTCACAGATGCTGGAGTCTCACATGAGCCACTCAAAATCCGCGAGCATTCTCGACGCTCGCATCCTCGTCCCGGCTGTCGGCGGCACCTTCCGGAAGCTCGATCCGAGGAGCCTCGCCCGCAACCCGGTGATGTTCGTCGTCGCCGCCGTCTCGGCGCTGACCACAATCCTGCTCGTCAAGGACATCCTGACGGGCGGGGGCAATATCGGCTTCTCGTTCCAGATCGTGCTGTGGCTGTGGTTCACCGTGCTGTTCGCGAACTTCGCGGAAGCCGTCGCCGAGGGTCGCGGCAAGGCGCAGGCGGAATCGTTGCGCCGCACGCGCACGGAAACGCAGGCCAGGCTGCTGGCGAGCGCCGCCGGCGACGACTACAAGGTCGTGCCCGGCAACAGCCTCAAGGTGGGCGACATCGTCCTCGTCGAGGCGGGCGATATCATCCCCTCGGACGGCGAGGTTATCGAGGGCGTGGCCTCGGTCAACGAGGCCGCGATCACGGGCGAATCCGCGCCGGTCATCCGCGAGTCGGGCGGCGACCGTTCGGCGGTGACCGGCGGCACGCAGGTGCTGTCGGACCGGATCAGGGTGCGCGTCACGGCGGCGGCCGGTTCCACCTTCATCGACAGGATGATAGGCCTTGTCGAGGGCGCGGAACGGCAGAAGACGCCGAACGAGATCGCGCTCAACATCCTGCTGGCCGGCATGACGCTGATCTTCGTGCTCGCCACCGTGACGATCCCGAGCTTCGCCTCCTATGCCGGCGGCGCCATTCCGGTCATCGTGCTGGTGGCGCTGTTCGTGACGCTCATTCCGACCACGATCGGCGCGCTGCTGTCGGCCATCGGCATCGCGGGCATGGACAGGCTCGTGCGCTTCAACGTGCTCGCCATGTCCGGCCGGGCGGTGGAGGCGGCTGGCGACGTCGACACGCTGCTGCTCGACAAGACGGGCACCATCACGCTCGGCAACCGGCAGGCCGCCGAGTTCCGCCCCGTGCGCGGCGTGACCGAGCGCGAACTGGCGGATGCCGCCCAACTCGCCTCGCTGGCCGACGAGACACCGGAAGGCCGCTCCATCGTCGTGCTCGCCAAGGAGAAGTATAACATCCGCGCCCGCGACATGGCGGGCCTGCACGCGACCTTCGTGCCCTTCACCGCGCAGAGCCGCATGAGCGGCGTCGATCTTGAGGGCTCAACCATCCGCAAGGGCGCGGTGGAGGCTGTGCTGAAGCATGTCGAGCAAGGCGCGGTCGCGGCCGGAAGCGCCCACATCGGCAGCGAGACGATCCGCGAGATCAGGGCCGTCGCCGACGATATCGCCAGGCAGGGCGGCACGCCGCTCGCGGTGGTGAAGGACGGGCGGCTGCTCGGCGTCGTCTACCTCAAGGACATCGTCAAGGGCGGCATCCGCGAGCGTTTCGCCGAGCTGCGCCGCATGGGCATCCGTACGGTGATGATCACTGGCGACAACCCGATGACGGCGGCGGCAATCGCGGCGGAGGCCGGCGTCGACGATTTTCTGGCGCAGGCGACGCCGGAGAACAAGCTCGCCCTCATCCGCGAGGAGCAGGCGAAGGGCAAGCTCGTCGCCATGTGCGGCGACGGCACCAACGACGCGCCGGCACTGGCGCAGGCCGATGTCGGCGTCGCGATGAACACCGGCACCGTCGCGGCGCGCGAGGCCGGCAACATGGTTGATCTCGACAGCGACCCGACGAAGCTCATCGAGATCGTGGAGATCGGCAAGCAACTGCTGATGACGCGCGGCGCGCTGACGACCTTCTCCATCGCGAACGATATCGCCAAGTATTTCGCCATCATCCCGGCGATGTTTCTGGCCTTCTATCCCCAGCTCGGGGCGCTCAACGTCATGGGCCTGGCGACGCCGCAAAGCGCCATCCTGTCGGCGATCATCTTCAACGCGCTCATCATCGTGGCCCTCATCCCGCTGTCGCTGAAAGGCGTGAGCTACAGGGCGGTCGGCGCCGGCGCGCTGCTGTCGCGCAATCTCACCATTTACGGCCTCGGCGGCATCGTCGCGCCATTCGTCGGCATCAAGGCCATCGACATGGCGGTCACCGCCATCGGCCTCGTATAAGGACTTTCCGCCATGCTGAAACAAATCCGCCCCGCGATCCTCATGATCGTCGTCTTCACCGTCCTCACGGGTCTCGCCTATCCGCTGGGCATCACGGGCATCGCTCAGATACTGTTTCCCCGTCAGGCGAACGGCAGCCTCGTCGTGAAGGAGGACGGCACGGTGATCGGCTCGGCGCTGATCGGTCAGGCCTTCGCCGGCGACAGGTATTTCCATGGCCGCCCGTCGGCTGCCGGCAGCGGCTATGACGCGGCGGCTTCCGGCGGCTCGAACCTCGGCCCCACCAGCCCGAAGCTGATCGAGCGGATTCGCGCGGATGCCGGGGCGCTGAAGGCGACCAATGCCGGCGCGCCGGTGCCGATGGATCTGGTGACGGCCTCTGGCAGCGGCCTCGATCCGCACGTCTCGCCGGAAGCGGCCTATTTCCAGGTGCCGCGGGTCGCGAAAGCGCGCAGCATGGACGAGGCGCAGATGCGCGCTATCGTGGACGCGCATGTCGAGGACCGGCTGTTCGGCATACTGGGCGAGCCGGTTGTCAACGTGCTGGCGCTCAACCTTGCGCTGGACGACGTGACCACCCGCTGAAGCGCAGCCGCCGGTTTCCGTGTAGGGAACCCGGCGGCGCACCCGTAACGAGAAGGTCTGTGGATGACGGAAGCGTTTCAGAGAACGGAAAACAGGCCGTCACCCGATGCGTTGCTGGAAACCGCCAGCAAGGAAGGGCAGGGGCGACTGAAGATTTTTCTCGGGGCGGCGCCCGGCGTCGGCAAGACATACGAGATGCTGCTCGCCGGCCGCGCCCGGATCGCCGACGGCGTGGACGCCGTCATCGGCATTGTCGAGACCCACGGGCGCAAGGAGACGGAGGCGCTGGTCGCGGGCTTCGAGATCGTTCCGCGGATGAGGGTCGATTATCGCGGACGCACGCTTGAGGAAATGGACATCGACGCCATCCTCGCGCGCCGGCCGCAGCTCGTGCTGGTCGACGAGCTGGCTCACACCGACGCGCCGGGCAGCCGCCATCCCAAGCGCTATCTCGATGTGCAGGAAATCCTCTCGAAGGGCATCGACGTCTACACCACGCTGAACATCCAGCACGTCGAGAGCCTCAACGACGTGGTGGCGCAGATCACGCGCATCCGCGTCCGCGAGACGGTGCCGGATTCGATCATCGACCGCGCCGACGACATCGAGATCATCGACATCACCCCGGACGACCTCATCAAGCGGCTGAACGAAGGCAAGGTCTATCTGCCCAAGACCGCCCGGCGCGCCATCCGGAACTACTTTTCGCCGGGGAACCTCACGGCGTTGCGGGAACTCGCGCTGCGGCGCACGGCGCAGCGTGTCGACGACCAGCTTCTCAGCCACATGCAGGCGAACGCCATCCACGGCCCTTGGGCGGCGGGAGAGCGCGTGCTGGCGTGCGTCGACGAGCATCCGCGCAGCGCGGCGCTGGTCCGCTATGCGCGCCGGCAGGCAGACAGGATGCGAGGCAGCTGGGCAGCGCTCTATATCGAGGATGCCGCCGCCGCCGCGCTCGGGGAGGTGGATAAAGACCGCATCGCGGCGTCCCTGCGGCTTGCCGAGCGGCTCGGCGGCGAGGCCGTCACCCTCTCCGGTCAGAATGTCGTGCAGGAGATCCTGCGCTACGCGATGGCCAACAACTACAACCACATCGTCGTCGGGAAGCCGGACAAGCCGCGCTGGAGGGAGATGCTGGAGGGGTCGATCGCGCATGACCTGATCCGCGTCGCCGGCGACATCGGCGTCCACGTCATCTCGGGGGACGGGAAGGAACCGGCTCCGCCGCGCGGCGTAGCACTTGCCCAGACGCGGCGCTTCGAGCTTGCGCCCTATATCTGGAGCCTGGCCTATGTGGGTATCGCGACCGGCGTGGGCACCTTGCTGTTCCGCTTCCTCGACGTGCGCAACATCGCGCTCGTCTTCCTGATAGCGGTGCTGGCCTCGGCGGAGACATGGGGCCTGCGGCCGGCGCTGTTCAGCTCGGTCGTGTCCGCGTTCGCCTTCAACTTCTTCTTCCTGCAGCCGCTTTACACGCTCGACATCGGCGACCCGGAAAGCGTCATCGCTTTCAGCTTCTTTCTGGGCGTGGCGGTCATCGCGAGCAATCTCGCCGGGCGTGTCCAGCGGCAGATCGCGCTGGCCCGGCGGCGAGCCCGCACCACGGAAGGGCTCTACCAGTTCTCGAAGAAGCTTACCCGCGCGGGGACGCTGGAGGATGTCTTGTGGGCGTCGGCCTACCAGATCGCTTCCATGCTGCAGGTCCGTGTGGTTATCCTGCTGCCGGACGAGGGCAAGATCGCGGTGCGCGCCGGCTATCCGCCGGACGACACGCTCGTTGACGCCGATATCGCGGCGGCGCAATGGGCTTGGGAACACGATCGACCCGCCGGCCGGGGGGCCGACACGCTGCCCGGCGCCAGGCGTCTCTACATGCCCCTGAAGACGGGGCGGACGAAGGTCGGCGTGGTCGGACTCGACAATGACAGGCAGGGGCCGTTGCTGACGCCCGAGGAGCAGCGCCTGTTCGATGCCCTTGCAGATCAGACGGCGCTGGCGATCGAGCGCATCGAACTCGTCGCCGATGTCGACAAGGCTAAGCTTGCCGCGGAGGCGGACCGGCTGCGCTCTGCGCTGCTGACGTCGATCTCGCACGACCTCAAGACGCCGCTCGCCGGCATCATGGGCGCGGCCGGGACGCTCCGTGACTACTCGGCATCGCTGCCCGACACGGCCCGGGCCGAACTGCTGTCGACGGTCGTGGACGAGTCCGACCGCCTCAACCGCTTCATCGCCAATCTGCTCGACATGACGCGGCTCGAATCCGGCGCCACGGAGCCGAACGTTTCCCTGAATTTCATCGGCGATATCATCGGCACGGCCCTGCGCCGCACGGCCAAAATTCTGGTGGATCGGCAGGTCGCGGTCGACGTGCCGGCCGATCTGCCCATGCTGAAGGTCGATCCGGTATTGCTGGAGCAGGTCCTGTTCAACCTGCTCGACAACGCCGCCAAATATGCGCCGCGCGCCTCGGAAATCCGCATTCGGGGATGGCGGGACGACGGCGATATGGTGCTGCAGGTCATCGACGAGGGGCCAGGCATTCCGCAGGGGGATCTGGAGCGCGTGTTCGACACTTTCTATCGGGTCCGCAAGCAGGACCATGTCCAGGCGGGCACCGGGCTCGGCCTGTCGATCTGCCGCGGCTTCGTCGAGGCCATGGGCGGCACGATCCGGGCCGGCAACAGGACGGACCGCACCGGCGCGGTCTTCACCATCCGTCTGCCCGTCCCGGGCGCAGCCGACAATCCGGAAAGTTGAAGATGATAACGTCCGCAATCAAGATACTGATCGTCGACGACGAGCCGCCGATCCGCAAGCTGCTGCGCGTGGGGCTGGTGACGGAGGGCTATGCCGTCATCGAGGCCGCCGACGCGCGGGAAGCGATAGAGCGGGTCGTGGAGGACAGGCCGGACCTCATCGTGCTCGATCTCGGCCTGCCCGACATGCCGGGGCACGATCTTCTCGAAAAGTGGCGGAACGGGCAGCTCGGCCTGCCGATCCTGATCCTTTCCAGCCGCACCGACGAGGCCGGAATCGTCAGGGCGCTCGAACTCGGCGCCGACGATTACGTGACGAAACCCTTCGGCATGCGCGAACTCGCGGCGCGTATCCGCGTCGCCCTGCGTCACAGGCTGCAGCAGCAGGGAGAACGGCCGATCTTTCAGGCGGGCGAACTCACCGTCGATCTCGTCAAGCGTATCGTGAAGGTCGCGGACAGGGAGGTGAAGCTGTCCCCGAAGGAATACGACATCCTGCGCATACTGGTCCAGCATGCGGGCAAGGTATTGACGCACCAGCATCTTCTCAAGGAGGTCTGGGGCGGCTCGACCGACGTGCAGTATCTGCGGGTCTACGTGCGCCAGCTTCGCCAGAAAATCGAACGAAGCCCCGACCAGCCCGAATACATCCTGACCGAAACAGGGGTAGGATACCGGTTGCGGGAGGCCGAGCAGGCCGCCATTACCGGATCGTGAGCGGAACCATGAAAATCACCGATATTGTCAAGCCGGAAAACGTGATCATCGATCTCCCCGTTCCCGCGAAGGTGCAGCTCCTGCGCGAACTGGCCGGGCTGGCCGCGAAACGGCTGGGGATCGAGGAGGCGCCGGTGCTGGCCGCCCTGCAGAAGCGCGAGAGCCTCGGCTCCACCGGAATCGGCAAGGGCGTCGCCATTCCGCATGCGAACATCGAGACGATCACCGAGCCGTTCATGCTGTTCGTCCGGCTCAGGAAGCCCATCGCATTCGATTCCGTCGACGATCTTCCCGTAGGCATCGTATTCCTGATCCTCGTGCCCGCGCACAAGGCCTCGTCCCATCTCAACCTGCTGTCCCGTATCGCCCGCTGGACCACCTCTCAGGCGTGGCTGGCGGCGGTTGGTTCCGCCACCTCGCGCGAAGAGATCCATGCGCTGCTCGCCGCGGAGGAGGCGTGACAGCGTGCGATGCCGCGCCGCTCAGCCGCGGGCGCGTGCGTCCGAGATGACTTGCCGGAAGCCCGCCTCGTCGAGAGCGGCGGGAATGAGGAACGGATCGATCAGGAAGGCCGGCGTTCCCCGCAGGCCGAGTTCCTCCGCCTGCGTATTGTTGCGTTGAAGCAGTGCCGTGATGGCGCCGCTGTCGGCCTGGGCATCCGCTCCCATGCGCTTCATGTTGACACCCGCCTTGGCAACGGCGTCGTGCATGTCGTCTTCCGATGGCCGTCCCTTGAGGTTCATCAGGGCGTGATGGGCTTCGAGGTATTTGCCCTGACGCTTCGCCGCGAGCGCCAGTTTCGCGCCGTAGACGGACGACACCGCCAGGATCGGCCAGTCCTTGTAGACGACGCGGACCTTGCCGTCCGCGCGCACGACCGTATTCATCGGTCCGACAGAGCGTTTGCAGAACGGGCAATTGTAGTCGAAGAAGGTCACGATCGTGACATTGCCATCCGGATTGCCGCCCACGGGCGCCTCAGGATCGTGCAGGATCAGGTCCCGCTGCGCATCCTGACCGCTCGCCCTCGCGGAAAGGCCGGTCACGCCCAGCAGCACGAAACCGGAGAGCAGGGCGCGCCGGCCGACGTTCGAGCCCTGCAGGAGGGCGGCGCTGGTTTCACGGTTGTGTCGCATGGTGTTTCCCTGGTTGGCGCTTCCTTGCGCTCGTCGGCTGCGGCGATGACATTTTCCCGACCTTAAGGCAACCTTAAGGGCACCCGCGTGGGCTCCGGTAACCGGGGCGGCGGCTTTGAGACCGGCGATGCGTCCGGCTTCCCGAAACCCCTGACGAGGGTGGCAGGCACCGCGATTCCGGCGACGAGCCCGCCCGCTGCCGCGTTGCGCAGTAACAGCGAACAGCCGGCCTGTTCAAGGGCCAGCTCCGCGATCGCGAGGCCGAGGCCGCTGCCGACCGGCGCGCGGTTGCGCCCCCGGAAGAAGCGCTCCTTGACCTGGTCCAGCTCATCCGTCGGGATGCCCGGCCCTGCGTCCTCGATGACGATGATGGTGTCTGCGCCGTTCATCGCGAGGCCGCAGGCGATGGTTCCGCCGGGCGGCGAATGGTTGATGGCGTTCTCCAGCAGGTTGCGGGCGGCAAGGCGGAACAGGTCCGGGTCCATCGCGACGCGCATCTTTTCCAGTTCCGGTGCGACCGCGATCGACAGGGCTTTTCCCGCGTGCGGCAGTTCGTTCGCGAGCGCCTTCAGCTCCGCACCCGGATTGGTCGGGCCGTTCGTCCAGCCTCGTTCGCCCGCTTCTATCGCGGAGATGTCGAGCAATTGGCGGACCAGCCGTCCCGTGCGGTCGACACCGACCGCGATCTGGCGCAGCGCCCGATCCCGGATGGCGGGATCGCCGCTCGCGAGGGCGACCTGCGCCTGTGTCTTGAGACCGGCGAGCGGCGTGCGCAACTCATGCGCCGCGAAGGCGGTGAAATGCCGCTCGCGTTCGCGCTGGCCGGCGACACGGGCGAACAGGCCGTTGAGGGATTGCACGACCGGCGCGATCTCACGGGCCGTGTCCGCGCTGTCGAGCGGGCTCAGGTCCGAGGCCGGCCGCGCGGAGAGGTTTCGCGCGATCCTGTCCAGCGGTGCGAGCCCCTGCCGGATACTGAACCAGATCAGGCCGGCGAGGGCCGGCAGGATCAGCAGGGTCGGGAGCAGCAGGCCCCGGATGACGTCGTTGACCAGCCGGTCGCGGATCCTGAGGTTGTCGCCCACCAGCACCCGCACGCCGAGCGCGGCGTTCTCGACCGCGAACACGCGCCACGTCTCACCGTCGATGACGGTCTGCGAAAAGCCGTCGCGGTGCTCCGACAGCTTCTTTTCGGGAGCGCCTTCCGAGCGGCCGATCAGAACCCCCTGCAACGACCAAATCTGACACGACAACTGCCGGTCATAGCCCGCCGGCACCCGTGCCGGAAACGGCGGTTTCAGCCCCTGCGCCCGCGCGACGTCGATCTCCTGGCTGACGATAAGGGAATTGACCATGCGGCCCGCTTCCATGAGGCGGGCGTCCAGCACGTGCTCGATCTCCGCGCGCGTGCTCACGAAGATCCACGCCACCGCCGAGAGCCAGACGAGGCCGGTGGTAATGCCGAGGATGACGAAAAGGCGCGTGCCGATGGAGCGCATCAGGGCTCTCCTCCCAGCCGGTAGCCGACGCCGCGCACCGTCTGGATCAGCTCCGTGCCGAGCTTGCTGCGCAGATGATGGATGTGGACCTCGATGGCGTTGCTCTCGACCTCCTCCTGCCAGCCGTAAAGCTGGTCCTCCAGCCGGTTCTTGGACAGGATGGCACCGGGATGGCTCATGAGGGCGCGCAGGATCGAGAATTCCCGTCGCGACAGGCGGATCGGCACGCCGTCCTTTTCGACGGTCCGGGAGGAGGGGTCGAGCTTCAGTCGCTCCCATTCGAGAACGGCCCGGGAGCGTCCCTCCGCGCGGCGGATCAGGGCGCGCAGCCGGGCCGCCAGCTCGTCGAGATCGAAGGGCTTGCCAAGATAATCGTCGGCGCCGGTGTCGAGTCCGGCAACACGGTCGGCAACGCTGTCGCGCGCCGTCAGCAGCAGCACAGGCGTGTCGTCGCGGCGCTCGCGCAGCGCCTTCAGAATGGCGAGCCCGGAACCATCCGGCAGCATGAGATCGAGGACAAGGGCATCGAAGCCATGGCCGACGAGCGCGGCATCGGCTTCCTCGCAGCTTTCGACCGCATCGGCTGTGAAGCCGGCCAGCGACAGGCCGACCTTCAGCCCGTCCCTCAGCAATGCATCGTCCTCCACGATCAGTATCCGCATCCCGCGCTCCCGCCTTGCCGGATCGTCATTCTTCCGGCGCCTTAAGGCAGCCTTAAGGTTGGACGAACGTGCGCGAAACCTGTTTCGTCAGCAACCGCGCAGTGCGCAGACGGCCTCGTGTTGGCTGAGGAAAACGCGGCCGGTCAGTTCGGTGAGGAAGTCTGTCCGCTTGAGGCGGTCCATGACCGGGCCCTTCACCTCGGACAGGTGGAAGGCGATGCCCGCATCCCGCAGCCGGCGATTGATCTCCTTCAGGCTGTCCAGCGCGCTGGCATCGATCGCATTCACGGCGGAGCACATCAGGATAACGTGCCGGATGTCCGGCCGCCCGGCCACGAGCGCCGCGATCCTGTCCTCCAGATAGCGGCTGTTGGCGAAATAGAGGCTCTCGTCCACGCGGATCGACAGGAGGTGCGGCTCCGTCGCGACGTGGTGGCGTTCGACATTGCGGAAGTGCTCGGTGCCCGGCACCTGCCCGACCACCGCCATGTGCGGCCTGCTCGTGCGATAGAGGTGAAGGGCGAGCGACAGGCCGACACCGGCGGCGACGCCGGCCTCGACGCCCCGCAGCAGTGTGACGAGGATCGTTGCCGCCATCGCCGCGAAATCGGCCTTCGAATAGGCGAGGACGTCGCGCACGGCCCTGAAATCCACGAGCGAGAGCACGGCGATGATGATCGTGGCGGCCAGGGTCGCCTGCGGCAGGCTGGCGAGCAGCGGCGTCAGGAATAGGGCGGCGAGCGCGATGCCGATCGCCGTGAAGACGCCGGCGGCGGGTGTTTCGGCGCCTGCGTCGAAGTTCACGACGGAACGGGCGAAGCCGCCCGTGACGGGATAGCCCGAGGACAGGCCGGCGGCGATGTTGGCGGCGCCGAGCCCTATGAGTTCCTGATCCGGCACGATGCGCTGGCGCCGTTTCGCCGCCAGCGTCTGTGCGACCGAGACGGACTCGACGAAGCCGATAACGCTGATGAGGAAGGCTGGCATCGCCAGTGCGGCGAGCGTGTCGACGGACACTTGCGGGAAGGACGGCGCGGGCATTCCCTGCGGAATTGCCCCCACGAGCGCCACGCCTCTTGCGCCGAGGTCGAGGCTATATGCGAGCAGGATCGTCGCGGCGACCGCGAGAATCGGCGCCGCTTTCGTGACCAGGTCCGCCGGGCGCCCCGCCAGTCCCGCGCCAACGAGCAATGGCCGGAGCCGGGTGCGCGCGAACTGGAGGAACGCCAGCACGGTGAGCCCGATGGCCAGGGTGGGGAGACTGGTCTCCGCGATGTTTCCGGCGAGCGATACCGCGATGGCGGACAGCGTGTCGCCGCTGGCCTGAACGCCGAGGATATGCTTGAGTTGGCTTGCCGCGATCAGCAGGCCCGATGCGGTGATGAAGCCGGAAATGACCGGGTGGCTGAGAAAACTGGCGAGAAAGCCCAGCCGGAAAAATCCCATCAGCACCAGCATCGCGCCGGACAGCAACGCCAGCGCGACCGCCGCCGCCGCGTAGTCCACCGTGCCTTGTGCGGCGACCTCGCCGACGGCGGAGGCCGTCATCAGCGAGACGACGGCGACCGGCCCGACCGCCAGTGTCCGGCTGGTGCCGAACAGCGCATAGGCGATGAGCGGCAGGATCGAGGCATAGAGGCCGACTTCCGGCGGCAGGCCGGCCAGCATCGCATAGGCCAGCGATTGCGGGATCAGCATGATCGTGACGATGACGGCGGCCACGAGGTCGCTCGTCAGCGTCGCTCGGTCATAGGTCCTGCCCCATTCGAGAATGGGCAAGAAGCATCCGGGTCCGGCAGCCATGCCTGCGCTATCCTTCCTCGTCTCGGCGCTCAGGCGGCGCGCGATTGCGCCGCGCCGGCGAAGGCGCTGCGCGTGAAGCGGGAGAGGGCGATCCCGGCCAGCATCGACGCGACGAAGATGAAGGCGCTCGCTTCGCCGAGGCCCAGCGCCGGGATGGAGCCGCCCGGGCAGAACCCGGCGATGCCCCAGCCCACGCCGAACAGGGCGGCGCCGGACAGCAGCGGCCAATCGAGCTTGCGGTTCGTCGGCAGGTGGAAGCCGTCGTCGAGCAGCGGCCGCGGACGCTTCAGCACGAGACGGTAGCCGAGCGCCGTGACAGCCAGCGCACCGCCCATCACGAACGCCAGTGACGGGTCCCAGGTGCCGGCGAAATCAAAGAAGTTCAGCACCTTCGCAGGATTGATCATGCCCGAGACGGCAATCCCAGTTCCGAAAACGAGGCCGGCGGCGAGCGCGGCGAGAAGGCGGGCCATCAAAAGCCTCCCAGGACGTGGCGGATGACGAAGACGGTGGCGGCGGTCGTCGCCATGAAGATGAGCGTGGCCGCAATCGAACGCCGCGATAGCCGCGCGAGGCCGCAGACGCCGTGCCCGGAACTGCACCCCGATCCAAGCTGCACGCCGATCCCCACGATCAGCCCGCCGACGACGAGCCACGGTGCGGGAACGGTGCTGTCGAACGAAACGGCGGCATCGCCTGCATAGGCCACGATCAGCGCCGGCGCGGCGATCGCGCCTGCGAGGAAACCGGCGCGCCAGCCCCAGCCGCCTGCCCACGGCGGCAGGAGGCCGGCCAGAATACCTGAAAGCCCGGCGATGCGGCCATGAAAGGCCATGAGAAGCACGGCGGCAAGGCCGATCAGCGCGCCGCCGGCAAGGGAGGCGAGGGGAGTGAATTGGGTCATCGTTCAGTCTCGCAAGTTACCTGCGTGGGCCTGTCCGGCATCATTCCCACGCGGCGCCGGTCAGCAGGTCGAGCGGAATTTTCAGGTAGCGCCGTCCGTTTGCTTCCGGCGCGGGCAGGCGCCCGCCGTTGGTGTTGATCTGCAGCGAATGCAGGATCAGCTTCGGCATCGGCAACGTCCTGTCGCGCGCCTCGCGTGCGGTGGCGAATTCCTGCTCCGTCCTGTATCGCGCCATGTGGATGTTCTTCGCCTTCTGCTCGGCCACCGTCGATTCCCATTGCGGTTCGCGACCGCCCGGCTGGTAGTCGTGGCCGGTGAAGATGCGCGTGGCGTCCGGCAGCGAGAGGATCGCCTGAATGGACTTCCACAGCACCTTTGCATCGCCGCCGGGAAAGTCGGCCCGCGCGGTGCCGCTGTCGGGCATGAACAGCGTGTCGTGAACGAAGGCGGCGTCGCCGATGACATAGGTGATCGACGCAAGCGTGTGGCCGGGCGAGAACATCACCCGTGCCTCGATGTTGCCGACCCGGAAGGTGTCACCGTCGGCGAAGAGCCTGTCCCACTGCGAACCGTCGGCCGGGAAGTCCGGCCAGTTGTAGAAGCCCTTCCAGAGCTTCTGCACCTGCGTGACCCTCTCGCCGATGGCGGTCGGCGCGCCGGTCTTTTCCTTGAGGTAGGCGGCGGCCGAGAAGTGGTCGGCGTGCGGGTGGGTGTCGAGAATCCACTCGACCGCATAGCCCTTCTCCCGGACGAAGGCGAGGATGCGGTCGGCGTTCATCGAGGCAGTCTGGCCGGAGCTTTCGTCGAAATCGTAGACGGGATCGACGATGGCGCATTTCTTCGTTTCCGGATCGGCGACGACATACTGGATCGACCACGTGCGGGGGTCGAAAAAGCCGGTGACTTCAGGTTTCATGAGCATCTCCTTTTCGTCAGTCTGTTGTCGGTGCGCGCTGAGTTCAAAGAACCGCGGAGCGCTCCCCGGAGCTAACGACCGTGAGCCGTGAGCCAGTCGACCGCGCGGGAAAGGTCGAAGCCGCGTTCGGCGCCGAAGGGGATGAGGTCCTCCTTGCGCATGCGGCCGTCGAGAACCTCGCCGATGGCCCACAGAATCAAGGAGCGCGCGCCGGTGCGGCAAAAGGCGAGGACCGGCCCGCTGCTCGCGGCAAGCGCCTGCTGGAAGGCGCGAACCGTCTCCTCGGTGATGTCGGGCCCGGTCACCGGCAGGTGGATGCAGGCGAGCCCTTCCCGGGAGGCGGCTGCGGCGATGGCATCCGCGCCGGGCTGGAGGAGAGCCTCGCGGTCCGGCCGGTTGTTGATGATCGCCGTGTAGCCGGCGCGCGCCAGCGGCGCGATATTCCGGGGGCTGATCTGCTCGCTGACGGCGAGCCGTTCGTTGATCCTGACAAGTCTCATCGGCGTTTTCTCAAAGCATCGGGGGCTTGCCCCGCTGAACGCCATCTAATAATAATTGCGATAAATTGCAATTAAAAATTCGAAATAATTTTAATGCACTGTTTGGACTGCCGCTTCCGGCGTTCCCGGAGCGAGCGCTTCGTCAGGCCGTGCGCTCGACCGGGAAGGTGACGACGATCCGGGTGCCGCCGTCATCCGGCGTTTCGAGGCGTACGCTCGCGCCGTGGCGGTCGGCGATCTTGCGCACGAGAGCGAGCCCGATTCCCCAGCCGCCCGCTGCCTCGCCATGGCCGGCGGGCCGGTAGAAGGGCTCGAATATCCTCTCGCGTTCGGCTTCCGGTATGCCGGGTCCGTGGTCGCGCACACCCAGCTCGACCATCCCTTTGCGGCGCCGCACCTCGACGATGACGGGCGGTCCACCGTGGCGGATGGCGTTCTGGACGAGATTGCGCACGAGGCGCGACAGCAGGCGGTGATCGCCGGTGACCGTGGCGGGCTCGCCCGAAACAGCCACGTTCTGGCGCGCGCCTTCTTCCGCCGCCAGCGCCAGCAGGTCGACGCTCTCCGACAACAGGCCGGAGGGATCGCCATGGTCCAGGCGGCTCGCCAGCAATATCTCGTCGACCAGCGCATCGAGTTCTGAGAGATTGCGAACGATTTCGCGCTTGCGCTCGCTGCTTGGCGCGGCCTCGTAGAGGTCGAGCGCCATTCTCAGGCGCGCGAGCGGCGAACGCAGCTCATGGCTGGCGTTGGCGAGCAGGATGCGGTGCGCCTCGACCAGCTTCTCGATCTTCTCGGCGGCGAGGTTGAAGCTTCCGGCCAGTGCGGCCACCTCGTCGCGGCCTTGTACGGGCACGCGGCGTGTCAGGTCCCCTTCGCCCCATTCCTCGACGCCACGGCGCAAGCGCTCCAGCCGGCGGGTGAGCCCCCGCACGGCGGGCCAGGCCGCAAGCCCTGTGGCCCCGGCCACCAGCGCCAGCAGGATGAGTGGGCTGCTCGGCAGGAAGCCCGGAGGCGCGCCGAAATGTCCTGCAACCACGCGGCCGTCGGGCAGGCGGACGGAAAAATTGCGCCACGGGTTGCCGTGCTGATGCCGGCGCGCGTCGCCGGGCGGCGCGGGCGGAAGCGGATTGCCGGCCGCCATGCTCAACCGCCCGTCCGGCTCGTAAACGGCGATGTCGGCATCGAATGCCTCGGCCAGCCGCTCCAGAACGAAGCGCGTTTTGGCCGGGTCGGCATCGGCCGGCAGCAAGGCGGACAGCATGGCGTCGCGCCGGCCGTAGAAGCCGCGATCCTCGTCGTCGCGGCTCGCCTGCAGGAAGGCGGCGCCCGCGAGCGCCACGACGACGAGGCTGGCCAGAAGGGTGAGGTATATCTTGAGAAACAGACTGCCGCGCATGGAATTTCGCCTCACACATCCTCATCCTGCCGGCGCGCGAACACATAGCCCGCCCCGCGTACAGTGACGATGCGGCGCGGGTGGCGGGGATCGTCCTCGATCGCGGCGCGGATACGCGATATGTGGACGTCGATGGAGCGGTCGAAAGCATCGGCCTCCACGCCCTTGACCAGATCCATCAGCTGCTCGCGCGACAATATCCGGCCGGCGTGTTGTGCAAGCGCGACCAGCAGATCGAACTGGTGCCCCGTCATCGCGCAATCCCGCCCGTCGAGCCGGGCGATCCGTGAGCCGGGGTCGATCTCCAGCCGGCCGAAGCGCATCACGTCATCGACGGCCCGCGGGCTGCCCCTGCGGCGCAGGATCGCCCTGAGACGCGCGAGCAGTTCGCGCGGGTTGAACGGCTTGGGAAGATAATCGTCGGCACCGATCTCCAGCCCGACGATGCGGTCTGTCTCGTCGCCCCTCGCGGTCAGCATCAGCACCGGCACGTCGGAGACGGCGCGCAGGCGCCGGCAGGTCTCGAACCCGTCGAGATCGGGCAGCATCACGTCGAGGATCACCGCATCGGGCGCCCGACGGGCGAGTTCGGCAAGCCCGGCCCGCGCGGTTGCGGCTTCGCGCACGGAGAAGCCGCTGGCGGAAAGGTAGTCGGAAAGCATGGCGGAAAGCCGCGTGTCATCATCGATGATCAGCACCTCTTCCGCCATGCTCCGGATACCCTGTTGCGCCGCGCTGCTTTGTACATTGTGGAACT
Organism: Pseudochelatococcus lubricantis; assembly: GCF_011762225.1. Taxonomy (GTDB): domain Bacteria; phylum Pseudomonadota; class Alphaproteobacteria; order Rhizobiales; family Beijerinckiaceae; genus Pseudochelatococcus; species Pseudochelatococcus lubricantis. The sequence continues at coordinate 148,224 of NZ_JAASQI010000010.1, read as the reverse complement.
GCGGATATAAAACACGAATTGCGCCGCAGCTCTATCCATTTGTCAACGCATCGAATTCATGCGGAAACCGGTGCCCGTTTTCCGGTTCAACGCATCAGCGGCGCGGTCCGCGATCCCCGAAACCGCGCTCACCGAAGCCGCTTTCCTGGAAGCGTTTCGTCAGCGTGGCCCGCTGTTCCGGCGTCAGTACCTCGGCGGCGTCGAGAACGGCGGCGGTCAGCTTCTTCGATGCTTCGTCGATGGCCTTGATACGCTCGGCGCGCAGCGTCTCGACAGCCGCGCGGTCGATCGTGCCGCTGCCGAGCAGCTCCGCAACCGTCCCGCGCGTGTCCCGGAACTCGCGCGCCAGCGGCCGCAATTCGGCGCGGGTCGCATCGACGATCGCCCAGATCCGCTTTTCCTGCTCGGCCGTGGCGTCGACGGTGTCGAGCGCCCGCTCGATGCCGCCCCCGCCAAAGGGGCCGCCCGGGTGACCGCCGGCCCTTCCGAAGCAGCCGGGGCCGCCGGCGGTCACCGTCGTGGCCGCGCCGATCGCGAGCACCGCCAGGCCGCCGGCGGCAATCCAGCCGCGCCGCCGCGACTTGCTGCGTGTGTCCGCGCCGGTGGCGGCGGCGTCCTGCTTGTCCTGTTCCATATCGAAGCTCCTTCCTCACTGCGGCCCGATTGCCGCGACGGGAAGAGGCTAGGCGAGGAGTGTTTCCGCCGTTGCCGGCCGATGTGAAGAAATGTAAAGACGGTGCGCAGCAGCGCCGCCGCTACCCGTCATTTTCCATGGATATCGCCGCCGCGACGGCCTTTTTCCAGCGCCGGTACTGCTCGTCCCGCACCTCGGCGGCCAGCCGCGGAAGGAAGCTGCGGTCCAGCGCCCAGTGTTTCGCGAAGGTCTCCGCGTCCGGATAAAGGCCGGTACGCATGCCCGCGAGCCAGGCGACGCCCAGGGCTGTCGTCTCCTGAAACTGTGGCCTGTCCACGACAGCGCCGGTGATGTCGGCGAGAAACTGCATGGCCCAGTCGGAGGCGCTCATGCCGCCGTCCACGCGCAGCACGGGTGTCGTTGCGGTTCCTGTCTCCTCGGTCCAGTCGGCCACCATCGCTTCCAGCAGGTCGCGCGTCTGGAAGCCGACACTGGCGAGCGCCGCCCTCGCCAGCTCCGCCGGCCCGGTGCTGCGTGTCAGGCCGAAGACCGCGCCCCGGCAATCGGGCCGCCAGTAGGGGGCGCCGAGCCCGGTGAAGGCCGGCACCAACACCACCTCCTGCGTCGTGTCGGCGGACTCGGCCAGCCCCTGCACCTCGCCCGCGCTCGCGATCACGCCGAGGCCGTCGCGCAGCCATTGCACCACCGCGCCGGCCACGAAGATCGATCCTTCGAGCGCATAGGTCCGCCGGCCGTCGATCTGCGCGGCGATGGTGGTCAGCAGGCGGTGACGGCTTTCCACGACGCGCTCGCCGGTGTTGAGAAGCGCGAAACAACCCGTGCCGTAGGTCGACTTCATCATGCCGGGCGTGAAGCACGCCTGCCCCAGGGCCGCCGCCTGCTGGTCTCCCGCGACGCCCGCAATCGGGATGGCCCGCCCCAGCAGGTCCGCCGTGGTCTCGCCGAAGTCGGCGGCGCAGTCGTACACCTGCGGCAGCAGCGAGGGATGGATGTCCAGCAGGTTGCAGATGTCATGGTCCCACGCGCCCCGGCGGATGTCGAACAGCATGGTGCGGGCGGCGTTGGTGGCGTCCGTCGCATGCACGCGCCCGCCTGTGAGACGCCAGATCAGGAAGCTGTCGACGGTGCCGAAGGCGAGTTCGCCGCGTGCCGCTTTCGCCTTGGCCCCGTCGACATGATCGAGGATCCACCGCAGCTTGGTCGCGGAGAAATAGGGGTCGAGCAGCAGGCCGGTAGTCCTGCTGATCAGCGGCTCGTGGCCCGCGTCGCGCAGCGCGGCGCAGAGGGGCGCGGTGCGGCGGTCCTGCCAGACGATGGCATTATGGATGGGCTTGCCGGTGGCGCGATCCCAGACGAGGGTGGTTTCCCGCTGATTGGTGATGCCGATGGCGGCGATGTCCGCCACATCGATCCCCGTCCGTGAAACGGCCTCGCGCGCCGACTGGACGACCGTGCGCCAGAGGTCCTCGGGATCGTGCTCCACGAGGCCAGACGCCGGGTAGATCTGCGGAAATTCCTGCCGGGCCGTGCCAACGACGCTGGCCTGCGCATCGAAAACGATGGCCCGCGACGACGTGGTGCCCTGATCTATCGCCAGAATATATTGCATGAGCCTCCCCGATGCCGCTTCCGCCGCCGCTTCTCGCGACAGGCGCCCGGCCTGCTTGCCGCCTTATTTATACGCGATCTTTGCAGATGATCTATCTCTTTGATATTGATTGAATTCTTGGCGATCAAATGACTCCGTTTGATCGGAACGCGCTTGGGACCATTGCCTTCGGCGGCAGTTCGAACAGGGCCAGGAAGCGTTCGGCGATCTCGCGCGAGCCTTCTATGCGTAGCGCTCCTTGCGCCTCCATGGCCCCCAGCCCCGGCCCGTAGGCGGCGGCGCCCAACGCCTCTGGCGGGCCGATGAACACGACGTCGGCATCGTCGAGCGTTTCCACGCGCCGCACCGTCAGCCTGTCGGGCGCAACTGCGATGCGGAACCGTTGCTCGCCCGTCCGGTAGCCGATCGCCGCGTCGAAGCCCGGCCGCACGCCCGGAGCGAACATGGTGCGGAACGACAGCATGATCGAGACCGCGCTGATCGGCTGGTTCGGATCGTGGCCGGGCGAGCGCACAGCCCAGCGGCCGAGCGTCTGGATGACGGGCTCGGCCTCGTAGCCCCAGTCGGTCAGCTCGTAGACCTGCACCGAGGCCGGCGGGGGCAGCGTCCGCCGCCGCACCACGCCGTTTGCCTCCAGCGTCTCCAGCCGCTGGGTCAGCACGTTGGCGCTCAGGCCCGGCAAATCGCGCCTCAGATCGCTGAATCGTCTCGGCCCGAGCATCAGCTCGCGAACAATCAGCAGCGTCCAGCGTTCTCCCAGCAGCTCCAGTCCGTGGGCCGTTCCGCAGGCATCGTCATAGCGCCGGGATCGTTCAGTTATTTTTTCTAACTTCATAGTTGTTATTTTTAACATATCGCTCTATGGTTTGCAAATCCACGAGGAGGAAACCACGATGACCGCTACACCCAAGATGATCTTCGTCAACCTGCCGGTAACGGATCTTGCCCGGTCGACCGCTTTTTACGAGGCTGTCGGCGGGACCCTGAATCCGAAGTTCTCGGACGATACCGCTGTCTGCATGGTGTTTTCGGAAACCATCCATGCCATGCTGTTGACCCACGAGAAGTGGGCGACGTTCACCGACCGGGCGATTCCCGACGCGCACAAGAGCGCCCAGGTGCTGATCTGCGTCTCGGAGAGCAGCCGCGACGCGGTGGATGCGACCGTCGACGCTGCCGCGAGGGCAGGCGGCAAGGCCGACCCGAACGCCGTGCAGGACTACGGCTTCATGTACGGCCGCAGCTATGCCGATCCGGATGGGCACATCTGGGAAGTGATGTGGATGGACCCGGCCGCCGCCGAACAGGGACCGGAAGCCTTCGTCCAGTCGCAGGGAGGCTGACATGCGCAGGCTCACCGTTGCCGCTTTCCTCAGTCTGGACGGCGTCATGCAGGCGCCGGGCGGGCCGGAGGAGGACACGTCGGGCGGCTTCGCCCACGGTGGCTGGATCGTGCCGCACTTCGATGCGGTGACGGGCGAAGTCATGGGTCGCCTGTTCGAGGGGCCGATTGCCCTGCTGCTCGGCCGCAAGACCTACGACATCTTCGCCGCTCATTGGCCCCGCGTTCAGGACGACCCCTTCGCCGACAGCCTGAACGTCATGACGAAGTACGTGGCGACCCGCAGCCTCGGCCCGCTCGCATGGAGCAACAGTCACGCCATCGGTCCCGATGGCGCGGACGCGGTGCGGCGGCTCAAGGCGGAGGACGGTCCCGATCTGCTGACGCAGGGCAGCTCCGATCTGATCCAGTCGCTGCTGGCGGCCGATCTCGTCGATCGCTTCACGCTCCTGACCTTTCCCGTGCTGCTGGGGGCGGGAAAGCGCCTGTTTCATGAGGGCACGAAGGATATCGGCCTGAAACTGACCGGCAGCAGGAACTCCACCACCGGTGTCGTCATTTCAACTTATGAGCGTGCAGGGCCCGTGCGTACCGGCTCTTTCGCCCTTGATCCCGCGTGACCGCCGGGGAACGTGGCACTGTCATGAAGATCACGCCCGGCATCATCTTCGAGACCAACGCCCGCGAGGAGACCACACGATGAGCGACAAGATCGTTCCCTGTATCTGGTATGACGGCGCCGCCGAGGAGGCTGCGACCCTCTATACCTCGCTGCTGCCCAACAGCCGCATCGATGCGGTCATGCGCAGCCCTGTCGACACCCCGTCCGGGCCTGCGGGCATGGTGCTGACCGTGGAGTTCACTCTGGCCGGCCATTCCTATCTCGGCCTCAACGGCGGCCCACAGTTTCCGCACACCGAGGCGGTCAGCTTCCAGATCATGACCGACGATCAGACCGAGACCGACCGCCTCTGGTATGCCCTGATCGCCGACGGTGGCAGGGAAAGCGACTGCGGCTGGCTCAAGGACCGTTGGGGACTGTCCTGGCAGATCGTGCCCCGCCGCCTCATGGCGCTGGTCAAGGATCCCGATGCCGCCCGCGCGAAACGCGCCATGGCGGCCATGATGACGATGAGGAAGATTGATATCGCCGCGCTCGACCGGGCTGTAGATGGGGCTTGATCCTGCCTTGCCACCTCGGATGCTGGGCTGTTCGCCCAGCCGCTTCGAGCATGGTGGCGGAAAGCTGACGGTAGCGGACTCGGCCTGGCCATCGCCGGCGCGCCCGTTTGGCGCTTAAGGCGGCTAGGCAAGTAATCCAGCTTCGAGGCAGCCGTCAGACTGCCCGTCTCGGGTTAAGATACCGGCCAGGCATACATACGGCGCCATTGCCGCCTATGCGTGACGGCTCTCGCGAGCCGTCCGTGCCGATATGAGGTGTCTCAAGAACGCTTGAGTATCTCGCAGAAGTCCGCTTCGTCGATGCCGAGAGTCTGTAGCGCCTTAGACGACGGGCGGCGGTGCGCATTGACTGCCACGGCGCATTCGCGTGCCGCGCTGAACAGCTTGACGCCTTCCCACAACGTGGCAAGGATGCCCTGAAGCCACTGCCTGTCTGCGTGGTGGGCCGTAAGTATTGCCATTTTCATTCCTCCTTCGCTGTTGCAGTATTTAAGATGTTGCAGTGCAAAATGGAAGGGAGGCGCAGGCATGTCCGCCATGTGGTGACCGCATGAGAAGCCGGCACGATGGCGGCGGGGGGCGCGGGCTGCGGCCGCGGACGGCGAGAGCGCGGGAAAGTGTGTGTGCTGCCGACAAGGCGTTTGACCCCGCATCTTGTTGATGCAATCTTCCCGCAGCGGAAGGGCGCCATGGGACGGATTCTGCATGGGCGTGCCCGAACGGCGGAGGCGGTTCGTCAAGCGATGCAGCATCTTAATGAGAGCCTGAAGCAACCTGCGGTTGTCTTTATTCACGGGGCATGGGTCACGCCGTCCTGCTGGGATGCGTTCCGCCGCCCGTTCGAGGACGCGGGTTTTCAAACGCTTGCGCCGGCCTGGCCCGGGTTGGACAAGTCGGAGGCGGAACTGCGCGCTGCACCTGACCCGCAGCTTGGCGCACTCTCGGTGGGTGAGATCACCGAGCATTACGCGCAAATTGTCGCGGGGCTCGACACACCACCGCTGCTGGTCGGCCATTCCTTCGGCGGGCTTGTCGTCCAGTTGTTGCTGGCGCGCGGTCTCGGCGCGGCCGGGGCGGTGCTTTCACCCGCGCCCTTCGCCGGGCTCTGGCCCGACCCCGTTTCCTTCGGATCGGCGTTGCTCGTGGGGGCGGGTTGGCGGGGCTGGAGCCAGACCTATGACGTCGCGCGCGACGTGTTCGATACGCGCGTCGCCAACACCCTGCCGCCCGACACACGCAGGGAGATCTATGACCGCCTCGTGCCGAGCCCAGGACGAATCTACGGCGAGGCGGCGGTGGGTCTCGGTACCTTCCTCTGGCCGCCGGCCCGGCAGGCGCCGCTTCTTCTGATAGCCGCCAGCGAGGACAGGCTGGTGGCTCCGGCCCTGGTGTACAGCGCGTGGCTATGGCAGAAACTGGCGCCGGCACGCACGGATTACGATCTGGCCGAGGGCCTTTGCCATCTCCTGATCTACGAGCAGAAGGGGAAGGAGGTCGCCGCCCGCGTGATCGCCTGGGCGGGCGAGAACGGCGTGATCCCGCCTGCCGCCTCCTTCCGGAATACCGCCGAGCCTTCCTGAACCGCTGGCGACGGCGCGCGCTCGTTCATGAACGTGCAACTGCCACGATGGAGCGGCGAACAGAAAATCTGATGCCACCGCTCCTTTTTACTCGGGGGTTCTTAATCAGAGGCGACGTTTCTCACGCGCGATATTTCTCGACGGCGCCGGTTTGCCTGCTCCACCCAGCATACCAGCTCTCGAACAACTTCAGTTGCGCTTCGGCAAAGCCGCGCTGGCTTGCCGAAAGCTCATCGCTCGCGTTGAAATGGAGAGTGTACTCCCGCTTGCCCTTCAGGACCATCAGGTGCTTGTAAAAGAGGACAAGGTCCGCGCCTTCGTCGAAGGATGAAAGAACGGCCAGCGCCTGTTCGAGTTCCTTAGCCCGCACCCGCGCGTCCACATCGCCATTGGCGGCCGCGTGGGACAGCGCGCAAAGGTGCAGGACCTCGCGCGGCAGCACATTGCCTATGCCGGTGATCGTGCCCGCGGCGCCGCAATTGACGATGCCGTGGACCACCGCCGTGTCCACGCCCACCATCAGCGTCACCCCGTCGCCCTGGCTCGTGATGTGTTCGGCCGCGTAGGTCAGCGCTTCCCGGCCGCCGAATTCCTTGAAGCCGACGAGGTTCGGATGCTCGGCCCGCAGGGCGAAGAACAGCTCGGCGCGGGTCGCGAAGCCGTAGTAGGGGCTGTTGTAGATGACGGCCGGGATGGACGGCGCCGCCGACAGGATCGCCTTGAAATGGTTGCGCTGCGCGGCCGCTGACGAACCGCGGGAAAGCACGCGGGGAATGACCATCAGGCCCTTCGCGCCAACTTGCTGCGCATGGGCGGCATGGGCCACGGCGGAAGCCGTGTTGACCGCGCCGGTGCCGACAACGACCGGCACGCCCGCTTTCACCAGACGTTCTACCCCTTCCATGCGCTGCTGGTCGGTCAGGAGGGGCCAGTCGCCCATGGAACCGCAATAGATCACGGCGGACATACCCGCCGAGATAAGTTCCTGCCCGTCCCGAACCAGCGTGTCGAAATCGGGGCTGCGGTCTTCCTTGCACGGCGTCATCAACGCGGGCATGCAGCCGGAAAAAATACTTGTCGTCATGCAAGGTCTCCTTATCGGGTATACGAGCAAAGGCTTGGAAGGCGTGTTTCGGAAAACCCCGGCGCCCGCCCGGATCATTGCTCCCGCCGCCCTTCGCCGTCGCTTCCGTACGGGCGGCATGTGCGTGGGCCAGATGCGGCTGGGCCAGATGCAGCGTTGCAATGACGGGTAGCCGGTAACATATTACATATAACAACGCAAGCTGCACGAAGCTTCGCGGACGTCAGTGGATGCTGAAAAGCGGCGCGTCGAGACTCCGGGCATCGACCTCGATGCCAAGTCCGGGGCCAGTTGGCGCGGAGCCGCGTCCCGCCGAGGAGCGCGGCAGGTAGCCGGCGACGTGCTCGTTCGTCCAGTCGTTGAAGAAGGATGCGTGAAGCAGCGCCTCCGGCGCCGTGCTGGCGGCCATATGGGAAATGGCCGCGGTCGCCACGTCGCCGCCCCAGACGTCCTCGATGCACATCGTCATGCCGAGATCCTGCGCCGCCGCCCGTATCCGCGCCGCGCCCGTGATGCCGCCCAGCCGGCCGAGCTTGACGTTGACCGAGCCGGCGCCGGCCTCGTATTTCGCGCGGAACAGTTCCGCGGTGTTCACGACGGACTCGTCCAGAACGAGCGGCAGCGTGCTTGAACGCTGCACGATCGCGCAGTCCGCCGTGTCGCGGCAGGGCTGCTCGATGTAGATGTTGAGGTCCGCGAGGTTGCGTACCGCGATGAGCGCCGCCTGCAGGTTCCAGCCGCCGTTCGCGTCCGCGATGACGACGGCGTCGCCGCCGGCATGCGCCGCGACGCTGCGGGTCCGCGCGATGTCGTCATAGGGATCGTTGCCGACCTTGACCTGGAATCTGCGGATGCCCGCGGCGGATCTTTTCTGGACGAAATCCGCCATTTCCTCGGGGGAGGCGAGCGGTACGGCCTCGTAAAGCGGAAAGGACTCCTGCAGAACGCCGCCGAGCAGCGCCGAAACCGGCATGTTGCAAGACTTGCCCAGAATGTCCCAGCACGCGATATCGATGGCGCTCTTGGCGCTCTGCTGCCCGAGCAGGACGCCGTCCATGGCGCGATTGACCAGCGAGATGTTGGCCGGATCGAGTCCGATCAGCGTGGGCGCGATTTCCCGGATCGCGGTCCGCGTTCCCCCGGCGAATGCGGGGAGGTAGGTTCCGCCCAGTGTCGACGCTTCGCCCCAGCCTTCAAGGCCGGTATTCGTTCGCAGCCTGACAAGTGTCGAGGGCTGGGATACGGCGGCCCGGCCATTCGACATCACATACTCGCCGTGGGCATAGGTCAGGACGTAACCAAAGACATCAATCGCCTCGATTTTCATTCGTTATCCCTCTGGTTGCGGAAACCTACCCGATACAGGCGCGCCCCGCTTATTGCTTCAATGAAGTGGAAACACCCCATGTATCGGAAAGCACATAACCTTCCGGGTAAGGATCCGTCGGATCGAGATAGTAGGAATGCTCGCCGGTGATCCAGGCACGCCCGGTGATTTCCGGTATGATTGCTTTCCGTCCGGCGATCTCGGTCAATGCTTCGATGCGTCCCGTGAAATGCGAGCCGATGATCGACTCGTGAATCAGCACGTCTCCCGTCTTCATAAGGCCGCGCGCCTGCAGAACCGCCATTCGGGCGGACGTGCCCGTGCCCGTCGGACTGCGGTCGGACCGTCCCGGCGAAACGATGCAGGTATTGCGCGTGACCTTTCCCGGCCCCTGGAATGGCATGGCGAACTGGACGATGGACACGCCGCGCACATGGCTGAACAGCGGGTGGACCACCTCGAACTGTTCGCGCGCGGCGACGCGGATCTTCTCGCCGAGGATCCCGAGGTCCCGGGCCTCGTCCGGCGTGACGGAAAAACCCAGCGCCCTGGCGTCGACGATGCCGTAAAACATGCCGCCATAGGCGATGTCGATGCCGATGGTGCCGTAGCCTGCGAGTTCGAGCGGCGCATCCAGCCGTTCCGCGAAAGCGGGTGCGTTGCGGAAGGTCACGGAGACGCATTTGCCGTCGCGGCATAGCGCCCGAACCTCGATGACACCGCCGGGCATGTCGAGCCTGAAGCGCGTCTCGGGTTCGTGCATCGGCACCATGCCCGTCTCCAGCAGCACGGTGGCGACGCAGATCGTGTTGGAGCCGGACATTGGCACGTATTCCGTAGGCTCCATGATGATCGCACCCGCTACGCAATCCTCCCGGGTTGGGGGCACGATCAGGTTGACATGCCGCGCGACGCTGCCGCGCGGCTCGCAAATCAGCATGCGGCGGATGTTGTCGTGATCGCGCTCCATCGCGATCATCTTGTCCATCATCGTGGCGCCCGCCGGCGGCAGCACGCCCCCGACGATGACATCGCCGACCTCTCCCTCAGCGTGGCAACCGATAACGTGGATGGAAACTCTGGAACGCATGAGCGTTTCCTTCTCGCCGAAGGGAAGGGCGGCCCTGAAGGCCGTGAATGCGCATTCTTGCCGATAGGATGTTATCGGTTACCGATTTTTGTCAATGGCCTCCCTTGCCCTGTCAGGAAAGGAGAAGGGGGACGCCGGCGTGCGCAGCGCGTGAGCTTGACTTGAGGCCGGGATGGTAGCATGTAACATATAAGCAGCAAGTTACCTGATGGCGGCGTGATTATCGTGGCAGTAAACCAGCTTCAGCAAACGAACCTGAGAGAGCAGGCTCTTGCAGTCTTGAAGCTTCGGCTTATTTCGGGTGACCTGGTTCCGGGCGAGATTTACTCTGCCGCTGCATTGGCGGCGGAACTTGGCGTATCGAACAGCCCGGTGCGCGAGGCGATGCTCACGCTCGTCAATCAGGGCCTGATGGAAACGGTGCGCAACCGCGGTTTCCGGGTCGTTCCTCTCAGCGACCGCGAGCGCCGCAATATCTATGATCTGCGCATGATGCTCGAAGTGCCGTCGATGGCGAAGCTCGCGAGGATAAAAGAGAAGATCGCGCCGCGCTTTGCCGAGTTTTCCCGCATCGCCGCCGAGATTACCGCCTCCGCCGAAGCTGGCGATATCGTCGGATATCTTGATGCCGACCGCAGATTTCACCTCGGCTTGCTTGACGTGCTGGACAACGAGCAACTGGTCTCGATCATCGACAACCTTCGCGACCAGAGCCGGCAGTATGGCCTGAGGCAGCTTTCGAGCAACGGCAAACTGGTCGATTCAGCTCTCGAACATCAGAAAATACTCGACGCTATCGTCGATGGTGACGAGGCCAAGGTCGCAGAGTTGATGGAGCTGCATCTCGGGCACTTCGTCGGCGACTGGGCCGGCTGACGGACGGCGGTAACCCCCGGCAGCGCGATCCGTCATCCCCCGACTCGTCATCCCCTTCGCGGCGCCGCCGCCTGATTGTGCCTGCCGCAGAACGGGTTGGCGCACATGGCGCGCTGATGCTTCCAATTTGAATTGTATCATGTCCGAGCTTGATTACCGACAAGCAGTCTCGCGCCGCACCCTGCTATGAAAAGACGAGCTGCACGATGCTCCCGGCACAAGTCCGGCGCTAGAGCAGTTGCATTCAAGTCCATCCGTCGAATTGAATGCAAGTTGCGGTAAAATATTGGATTTAGAGCGCAATCTGATCCCGTCGGATCGCGCGCTCTCTAGCGATGTTCCGATGGGGGCCCATGTCCAACGTTCTTCAGGAAGCGTCCGTGACCGTGCTGTTTTTCGGCCGCCTGTCGGACCGGTGCGGCAGAAGCGCCGTGGTCGCGATTCCGGCTTCGGGGACGCGGATCGGTGAGTTGCGCGGCCTGCTGGAGGCGGCATTCGGCTCTCCGGATGCGCCGTCCCCGTTCGGGGCAGGCACCCGCGCGGCGGTCGACAAGGTGGCGGCGACCGACGACACGCCGGTGCTGCCCGGGCAGGAGATCGCGTTCTTTTCCGCCGTGTCCGGGGGCTGACGGATGGAGCCGTTTCGTCTCTCGGAACAGGCCATCGACCCGGCCGCTGAACTCGCCCGCTTCGCGACAGCGGCGGCGGAGGCCGGGGCGGTCGTTTCCTTCACCGGCGTGGCCCGGGCGCGGGGAGCGGCGGGCGCGGCGCTCGACTATCTCGAACTCGACTGGTATCCGGGCATGACCGAGCGCTCGATCTGCGACATCGGCGTGGATGCGCTGGGCCGGTTCGGCATCGTCGCGGCGACCATCGTGCACCGGTGCGGCATCGTGCCCGTGCGCGCGCCGATCGTCTTCGTCGCGGCGGCGGCGGCACACCGCCGCGAGGCCTTTCAGGCCGCCGACTACATGATGGACCGCCTCAAGACCGAGGCTGTCTTCTGGAAAAGGGAAGTGGGCCCGGACGGCGCGCGGTGGATCGAACCGACGGACAGGGACCACGACGACCGGTCCCGCTGGAGCGAATGAATGGCTGGCATCGACGAATCTCTACCGTTCCATCCCCTGAATATCGCCGTGCTGACGGTGTCGGACACCCGCTCCGTGGAGAATGACACGTCGGGCGGCCTGCTGACGGCGCGGCTGCAGGCGGCGGGGCATGTGCTGGCGGATCGCCGGATCGTGACCGACGATATCGACGCCATCCGTGCCGTTGTCGGCGCATGGGCCGGCGATCCGGGGATCGACATCATCCTCACCACGGGGGGCACCGGCTTCTCGCCGCGCGACGTCACGCCGGAGGCTGTCACGCCGCTGCTGCGGCGGAACATGGAGGGCTTCGCCGTCGTGTTCCATCAGTTCAGCCTCGGCACGGTCGGGGTATCCACCTTGCAGTCGCGGGCGCTGGCGGGGCAGATCGGCGACGCCTTCATCTTCTGCATTCCCGGCTCCACCGGCGCCTGCCGCGATGCGTGGGACGGTGTGCTGGCGCAGGAACTCGACAGCCGTTTCCGTCCGTGTTCTCTGGTGGGGCAGGTTCCGCGCTACAGGGGAATATGCCCATGACCGGCGGACCTATCACCGGCGGACCCATGACCGGCGTGGCGGGAGAGGCGGGCCTGACCCATCTCGACGAGGCGGGCCGCGCGCGGATGGTCGACGTTTCCGACAAGCCGCAGACCGACAGGACCGCCGTTGCCGAGGGGGTGCTGCGCTGCCAGCCGGAGACCGTCGAGGCCGTGCTTGCCGGGCGCGCACCCAAGGGCGCGGTCCTCACCACGGCCGAGATTGCCGGCATCATGGGCGCCAAGCGCACCGCGGAGCTGATCCCGCTATGCCACCCTCTCTTTCTGACCAAGGCGAAGGTCACCATCGAGCCGGACGAGACGGCGCCGGGGTTCCGTGTGCGCGCCGAAACCCGCACCAACGGCCCCACGGGCGTGGAAATGGAGGCGCTCACCGCCGTCAGCGTCGCCTGCCTGACGCTCTATGACATGCTCAAGGCGCTCGACCGCGAAATGACGATAGACGGGATACGTCTTGTCTCGAAATCCGGCGGACGCTCCGGGGACTGGCGGGCGGGATCATGATTTCCTTCGACGAAGCCGTGGCCCTGGTCCGGCAGTTGTCGCAACCGCTTGCCACGGAACAGGTGCCGCTCGACCGGGCGGCGGGCCGCGTGCTTGCCCGGCCGGTCGTCGCGCCGCGCACCGCGCCGGCGTTCCCGACCTCAGCCATGGACGGCTATGCCGTCCGTGACAGCGATCTGGCGCAGGCGCCGGTCAAGCTGCGCGTGGCCGGGGAATCCTATGCCGGCCGGCCCTTCGGCAAGCGGGCGGGACCGGGAACCTGCGTCAGGATATTCACCGGCGCCGTCGTGCCGCCCGGCTTCGACCGCGTCGTCATCCAGGAGCAGGTCGGCCAGTCGAACGGGCTGGCCTTCTTTGACCGGACGCCGTCGGGCGGCAGGCATATCCGTCCCGTCGGGTCGGACTTCTTCGCCGGCGAGGCGATATTGCCGGCCGGTATCGTGCTCACGCCGCAGGCGCTGATCGCCGCTGCGGGCGCGGACGTTGGCGAGGTGTGTGCGGTACGCCAGCCCCGCATTGCCATTCTCGCGACGGGAGACGAACTGGCGGTGCCCGGCACCGCGCATCTGCGGGCGGGGGCGGTGCCCGACAGCGTGTCCGTCGGGATCGCGGCGCTGGCGGAAGCGTTCGGCGGTGCCGTCGTTCTGCGCCTTCGCATTCCCGATACGCTCGAAGCGCTGGAGTCGGGTGCGGACGAGGCGCTGGCATGCAGCGACATCGTTGTCGTGACCGGCGGCGCCTCGGTGGGAGAGCGTGACTACGCGCGCGACATGTTTCGCGGACATGCGATGCAGCCGGTGTTCTCGAAAGTCGCCATGAAGCCCGGCAAGCCGGTGTGGATGAGCCGCGCGGGCGCGCGCCTCGTCGTGGGACTGCCCGGCAATCCGGGATCGGCGCTGGTGACGGCGCGGCTCTTCCTCGCGCCGCTGGTGGCGGGCCTGTCCGGGCGCGGGGCCGGCCTGGCGTGGCAGTGGCAGAGCGCCCGCCTCGGCGAGAACGCGCCGGAAGTGGGCGACCGCGAGACGTTCTATCGCGGGCAATTGCACGAAGGCAGGGCCGTTTTCGTCGGTAATCAGGATTCCAGCGCGCAGGCCGCGCTGGGCGTCAGCCGCATTCTCATCCGGCGCGCCGCCGGGGCGGGTGTGCTGCCCGAGGGGCGGGAAGTATCCTTTCTCCCGCTGTAGAGCCGGGGAGGGTGCTCCGCGCTCCCGACTGTCATAAGCCATGGGTGGCATTGATGACAGTCAACCGCCGGAACGCGAACCGTCAAAGCCTTCGTCTTCGCTGTCGACTAGAGTGATTTCAGCATCTGCTCCGAGCCCCCCGTCCTAAAGCGCGAGCCACGGATACGGGGCCGGGCCCTGCCGGGCCAAAGGGTGCGTGGGGAAACCCGTGCGCCTCCCGCGATTGGAAAGGAGCTTCCATGAATTTTCAGCCGCCAGCCTTGCTGGACGGTCACAGGCGCCGGTTTCACTATCTTCGCCTGTCCATCACCGAGGTGTGCAATTTCCGTTGCACATATTGCCTGCCGAACGGCTGGCGCAAGGCCGACGAGGCACACCCGGCGTCATATCTGACGGTGGCGGAAATCACCCGGCTCGTGCGCGCCTTTGCCGGCCTCGGCATGTCCAAGATCAGGCTGACGGGCGGAGAGCCCGCCGTGCGCAAGGATCTGGCCGACATCATCGCGGCCGTCGCCGCCACACCCGGCATCGACAAGGTCGCGCTGACCACGAACGGCTGGAACCTTCGCCACAGGCTGCCTGAGTGGCGCGCGGCCGGGCTCACCAATCTCAACGTCAGCATCGACTCCCTCGTCGCGGACGATTTCCACGCGATAACCGGGCACGACCGTCTGGCGGACGTGCTCGCGGGGGTCGATCTGGCTATCGGTATGCAGTTGCCGTCGGTCAAGGTCAACGCAGTGCTGCTGCGGGAAACGGCGGCCAGGGGCTTTGACGACTGGGTGCGTTTCGTCCGGCGTCGTCCTGTCTCCGTGCGCTTCATCGAGCTGATGCGCACCGGCGACAACGCGGACTACTTCACCGCCCACCACGTGGGCGGCTCCGTGCTGCGCGAATGGCTTGAGGCGAACGGCTGGTGCCGGGCGGAACGGCGGTTCGATGACGGGCCGGCCGTCGAATATACCCGGCCCGACCATGCCGGGCGCATCGGCCTTATCGCGCCCTATGCCCCCGGCTTCTGCGATACCTGCAACAGGCTGCGCGTGACGGCGCGCGGCAAACTGCGCCTCTGCCTGTTCGGCGACGGCGGCCTCGACCTGCGCGATCTTCTTCAGGACGACGCCGACATTCCGGAACTGCGCGCGAGGGTGAAAAGTGGGCTGCTCGACAAGGCGGCAGCCCACTTTCTGCACCGGAACGATCCGGGCGCGACCCGCAATCTCGCGCAGGTCGGCGGCTGACGCAGCTCAATCCGTTCCGACGATCACGTCGGAGGCCTTGATGATCGCGTATGCGGTCTGGCCGACTTCCAGTTGCAAGTCGTCGACGGCTTCGTTGGTGATGGAGGAGGTGATGACATTGCCGCCCACGTCGATGCGGACATGCGCGGTGGTCGCGCCCTTGACGATGTCGACGATCTTGCCTTCGAGAACGTTGCGCGCGCTGATTTTCATGATTGTCTCTCCTGATCCGGCCGCAGCCTTCGCGTCACCATACATGCATCGGCATCCGCGGGCAGCGACGGATCCCTGATCCCCATAATGAATTCTTCGCTCACCCGCTTGATAAAAGTAAAGCGTAACCGGAAACCGCTTATAGCGCCCTTGCCCTGTCTGTAAAATGCTTCTGATCCATAGCGATGTCTCAGTTCTGGAGATATATTCTTGAGGTAATATATCTTTTTCAACAGAGGTGAGTAAGTTAGTTATTATTATTTCGCTATCGTGTTCATATACGTATATGCAGCGTATTTTACGTTTTTCTCTGAAGGAGAAGCATGAAATGGTATCGCGGTTTATTGCTGTCGCCTTGTTTCTCATGTCGGCGCTGCTGCCGGGGTTGGCGCTCGCCCAGTCACAGCAGACCGTTTTCGCGGCGGCGAGCCTGACGGATGCTATCCGCCAGGTGAACGATCTGTGGGTCGGCAAGGGCAATGCGCCGTTCGGGTTCAGCTTCGCCGCGTCCTCCACGCTGGTGCGTCAGATCGAGCAGGGGGCCGACGCGAGCATCTTCATTTCCGCGGATGAGCGGTGGATGGACTGGGCGCAGGAGCGCAACCTGATCGTGGCGGAAACGCGCGTGTCGCCCATCGGCAACCGGCTGGTGCTGGTCGCGCCGAAAGACAGCACGCTCAACGTCGAGCTGACGAAGACCACCGATCTCGCCGCGCTGCTGGGCGAGGGCAACCGTCTGGCGACGGGCGATCCGCAACACGTGCCGGTGGGGCGATACGCGCAGCTGGCGCTCACCTGGCTCGGCCAGTGGGAGGCGATCTCGCCGCGTCTGGCGCGGGCGGACAACGTACGCTCCGCGCTGCTGCTGGTGGAGCGCGGCGAGGCGCCGCTCGGCATCGTCTATGAGACGGACGCCGCCGTTTCGAAGGGCGTGCGCATCGTCGGCGTTTTCCCGAAGGAATCGCATGAGCCGGTGACCTATCCCTTCGCCGTCGTCACGAAGGCGGATGGCCCGGAAGCGCGCAGGCTGCTCGGCTTCCTCACCGGGCCGGAGGCGCAGGAAGTCTACGGCCGCCTCGGCTTCACGAAGCCCTGAGGACGGTCCGGACGATATGTTCGCACTCACCCATGAGGAGTGGCAGGCGGTGCGGCTGAGCCTTGCCGTGGCGGCGAATGCCGTCGCCATAGGCCTGCCCGCCGCGATCGTCACATCGCTGCTGCTGCGCTGGCGGAGCATGCCGGGACGCACGATCCTCAACATCATCGTGCACTTGCCGCTGGTATTGCCGCCCGTGGTGGTGGGTTGGATGCTGCTCGTCGTGTTCGGCATTCGCGGCCACGTCGGGCAGTTCCTGCATGAATGGTTCGGTATCCGCCTCGTCTTCACCGCGGCGGGCGCGGCGCTGGCCTGCGCGGTGATGACCTTTCCGCTGATGGTGCGCGCCATCCGCCTCTCGCTCGAAGCGGTGGATGCCGGTCTTGAGGAGGCCGCGGGCACGTTGGGCGCGGGCGCCGTCGACCGCTTTTTCACGGTGACGCTGCCGCTGATGACGCCCGGCGTGATCAGCGGGGCGATCATGGGCTATGCGGCGAGCCTCGGCGAGTTCGGCGCGGTCATCACCTTCGCCTCCAACGTGCCGGGGCAGACGCAGACCCTGCCGCTCGCCATCTTCGCGGCCTTGCAGACACCGGGTGGCGAAGCGGCCGCGGCGCGGCTCGCGCTGATCTCGATTGTGCTCGCGGTTGCTGGGCTGCTTGCCGGCGAGTGGTTCAGCCGGTGGTCCGGGAAGCGCCTGAAATCATGAGTCTGGACGTCTTTCTCCGGCATCGTTTTCCGGATTTTTCCGCCGATGTCTCCTTTTCCGCGCCCGCTCCCGGCGTGACGGCGCTGTTCGGCCCGTCGGGCTGCGGCAAGTCGACGGTGCTGTCGGCGGTTTCCGGCCTGCTGCGGGCCGACGAGGTCCGGGTCGTGCTGGACGGCATCGTACTGTCGGACCTGCCGCCGGAACGGCGGCGGATTGGCGTCGTCTTTCAGGAGGGGCGGCTGTTCCCGCACCTGTCGGTCCGGGACAACCTGCGTTACGGTCTGCGGCGGGCGCCGCCCGGGCCGATCGATCCTGACGAGACCGTGGAACTGCTCGGCATCGGCCATCTGCTGAAACGCTACCCTGCGACGCTCTCCGGCGGCGAGCGGCAGCGGGTGGCGATCGGCCGCGCCTTGCTGTCGCAGCCGCGCCTGCTCGTCATGGACGAGCCGCTGGCGGCGCTGGACGCGGCGCGGAAGGCGGAAATCCTGCCCTACCTCGCCCGCCTGCGCGACAGTCTGCGAACGCCCGTGCTCTACGTTTCCCATGCGATGGAAGAAGTCGCGCGGCTCGCGGATACGCTGGTGTTGATGGAAGCGGGGCGGGTGATCGGCTGCGGGCCGGTGGGCGAGATCGCCGCGCGCGCCGACCTGCCGCTGGCCCTCGGCAACGACGCCGGCGCCATCATTCCGGCTGAGATCGCCGCCCACGACGACGCGCGGGCGCTGACTGTCCTGCGGGCCACCGGCGGCGCGGCGGGCGCATCTTCGGAAGGCGCGCGCTTCCTTGTGCCGAGGATAGGGCTTCCTCCCGGCAGCAGGCTGCGTATCCGGATTCCGGCGAGCGACGTGGTGCTGGCGCTGGAGCGGCCTGCGCGCATCAGCGCCAACAACGTCATTCCCGGCACGGTGCGCGCCGTCCGCGAGGCGCCGGGCGGCAGGCTCGCGCTGGTGGAGATCGCGGTGGGCGACAGCCTGTTGCTCTCGCAACTGACGCCGGACTCGGTCGCTCAACTGGAGATCGAGGCCGGAAAGCCGGTACTGGCGCTGTTCAAGTCGATCGCTGTGCAGGTTCTGTGAGCAGGGCTGCGGCGAGATCGAGGTCTTCCGGTGTGTTGATGTTGAAGAACGGATCGATGGCCGTCACCGGCCAATCCACGATCCGCCGGTCGAGCCTTTCGGTGAGGTTGGTCAGCGACAGCCTGCCCGCGTCCGCCTCCCGCAGCAGGACAGCCTCCGCGTCCGGCGTCCACAGGGCACAGACGGGATGGAGCCGTCCGGCGCTCGATGCCACGGCGACCGCCGGTCCGGCGGTGCCGGCCAGCGCGGCGGATAGCCGCCCGGCGAGGTCCGGCGGCAGGAACGGCATGTCGCACGGGATCGTCAACACCGCGTTGCAACCCAGTCGCCGCCCGTGGCGCAGGCTGGCGAGCAGGCCGGACAGCGGGCCGTCGATAGCCGGATCGTCGATCACGACTTCTGCAGCGCCCCGGGCATCTTCCGATTTCGCAGGATCGGAAGACGCGCTGCTACTATTCCAGCCGGGCGAGTTCTGATTGCTCACCTGATGCCATTGGATCGGAAAGCGCTCTGGTGCCTGTCCGGGATGGCGGACGGCGATCGCGACATGAGCCGACCAGGACCCGGCGAGCGCGAGGGCGCGGGCGAGAAGCGTCTGCCCGGCGAGCCGGCGCTGCGGCTTGCCGCCGCCGATGCGCCGCCCCTCGCCGCCGGCGAGGACGACGACACACAGGCCGCCTGCCGGTGCGGATGCGGCGCCGGTCATGCCGGTCATACGGTGCGGATCAGCGTGCGGGTGCGTCTCGGCGGCACCAGCTTGCTGCGCAGCATGAAGCGTAGCGCGGCAAGCACCGGGTCCGGGCCGTTCTGCGCGGCGGAGATCAGTGACGTCCACGCCTCGTCGTCCGCCTCCGTGACGAAGGCGCGCGCCTCACGCTGCACGAAACCGGCGACATCGCCGCCATCGGCTTCCGCCACGGCACGCACGCGCGCGAGCAGATCGGGATCGGCGGTGGCAAGCCAGACCTCCAACCCCGCCAGCGTGGCGGCGTCCGCGCCGAGCACCTGCCCGAGCGTGAGCGTCGGCCTGCCGACGGTGCCCTCGGCGGTGAGCGACACGACGACGCCGCTGCCGCGCGCATCGTCCGCGAGGCTGCGCACGTAGCGGCCGGCGGCCTGCACCCACGCGCGGCTGTCCAGATGCAGACGGATCGCTTCCTCTACATGGGCGAAGGGCAGCACCGCGCCGTCGATGCGCCGGTCGAGCCGCAGGATATGCCAACCGTAGCGCGAGCGCACCGGGGCCGGGGACGTTTCGCCCGGTTCGAGCGCGGCGAGCGCCGCTTCCACGGCAGGATCGAGGTCGCCGGTCTGCATTTGCCCCAGATGCCCGCCCGCCTTGCCGCTGGGGCAGTCGGAAACGTCGCGGGCAATGTCGGCGAAGGCCTGCGGCGCGTCGGCGAGGCGGCGCAGCACCTCCTCGGCGCGCACGTGGGCCTCGTGCAGGGCGGCACCGGCGTCATCCGCGTTCCTGTCCGGCGTGAACAGGATGTGCGCGGCGTCGTAGAGATCCGGAGCGCGGAAGCGGTCCTGGTTGACCTCGTAGAAACGCAGGCGTGCGTCGCGATCGGCGAGCTTCGCCTCCACCTCGCGGCTGAGCACCTCGCGGATGAGCGCTTCCTCCGCGGTTTCCTCGCGGCCCGCGTCATCCCGTTCCGGTGCCGGCACGAGGGCGAGTTCCCGCGCCCGCGCCAGCAGCAGGGCGCGGGCAGCGAGCGCCCTGCCGGCAGCCTCCCGCGCCGCCTTCGCGGAAGACGCGGGATGGTGCTGCGCTTCTTCGGCGATCAGCGCCTCGGGAATCTCGACGCCGTCCACGACGATGGCGGGCATGGTCATTTCGCGGGCTCCGGCTGTCTTTTCGCCCCGATATCCCGCCGGGTGCGCACGAGCTGCCAGCCGCGCCGGTTGAGATACCAGACGGGCGCGGAAAGCATGTGCACGAGGCGGGTGTAGGGGAACACCAGCAGAATCGTGAGACCGAGGAAGAGATGCGCCTTGAAGATCCAGTGCGCATCGGCGACGTAGGCGGCGGCGCCCGGACGGAAGCTGAAGATGCCCTGAGCCCATTGCATGAACTTCACCATCTCGCCGCCGTCGAGATGCTGCAGCGACACGGGAATTGTCAGCAGCCCCAGCGCCAATTGCAGGGTCAGCATGATCAGGATGGCGATGTCGGAGAAGGACGACGTCTGGCGGATGCGCGGATCGTAGAGCCGCCGGTGCAGCAGCATCAGTGCGCCGGCCATGCAGAAAATGCCCGCGACGCCGCCGGCGACGATGGCCAGCACCTGCTTCTGGCCATGGGTGATGCCGATGAAGTCGAACACCGCGATGGGTGTCAGCAGGCCGACGAAATGGCCGAGGAAAATGACGAGAACGCCGAGATGAAACAGCGTCGATCCCCAGAACAGCTGCTTGCGTCGCAGGAGCTGGGACGAGCCGGAGCGCCAGGTGTACTGCTCGCGGTCGAAACGGATGATCGAGCCGAGCGCGAGCGACGTCAGCGCGACATAAGGATAGTAGCCGAACACGGCTTGCGTGATCCAGCCGATGTCGCCGGCGGTGACGGGTTCCGTGGCCATGGTCTCACACTCCCTTGTTCATCTGGCGAATGAAGCTTTCGGCCTTGGGACAGCCGGCCTCGCCGGGACCGAAGTTCACCGGCTCGTCCATCCAGGCCCTGTCGATCCGTTCGAGGTCGTCGGGGTCCTCGTCGGGCTCGGCGAGCAGCGCGCGCAGCGCCTCGCGGTCGGCGCGCTCGCCGGCGAGCTGCACGAGCGCGCCGAACACGGCGCGGTAGTTGCTCGCGCGCTTCTTCAGCCGCTCGGCCAGCGCTTCCAGCACATGGGCGGCCTCGGCCAGCAGCGAGGCGGCCTCGTTCGCGGGCTGGGTGGCGAGAAAGTCGAGGAACACCGGCAGGTGGTCCGGCAGCTCCCGCGACGAGAGTTCGAGCCCGCGCGAGCGGTAGAGGGCGAGGAGCGCCGCCATCGCCTGCCCGCGCTCGCGGCTTTCGCCATGCACGTGCTCATAGAGGTTCAGCGACAGCGAGCGGGTGCGGTCGAACAGCCTGACGTAGCGCTCCTGAAGGGTGAGGAGATCGCCGCCGGCAAGTTCGCCGGCAAGCTTTTCGAGCGCCGAGACAAGATGCGCGGGCAGGCCGCTTTCCGCGCGGATGACGGCCATCGCCGCCGGCGCTGCGGCCTGGACGTCCGCGTCAGGATAGCACAGGAAGGCGGCGAGCGCGCGGTAGGTGACGGGAGAGGGCAGGGGCTTCGCCATGTTCAGGCCTCCGCAGGCGTGTTGGCGGGCGTATGCCCGTGCGTGTGTCTGGGCTTGCCGAACAGCCCCACGTCGGAATTGCCGCCGCCGCAGCCATTGCCGAAGGTGAAGCCGCAGTCGCCGCGCAGGTCGAAGGCATCCTCGCCGGTTTCGCGATGCGCGGTGGGGATGACGAAGCGGTCCTCATAGTTGGCGATGGCGAGATAGCGGTACATTTCCTCGATCTGCGGCGCTGTCAGGCCCACCCGCTCCGCCGCCGGATGGTCGATGACGCCGTCGACGGTCTTCGCGCGCATGAAGGCGCGCATGGCGAGCATGCGCCGCAGGGCGAGTTCGACGGGCGCCTCCTTGCCGGCGGTCAGCATGTTGGCGAGGTAACGCAGGGGAATGCGCAGGCTCTTCACGTCCGGCATGTCGCCGTCCATCTCCAGCACGCCTGCGGCCGCCGCCGACTGGATGGGCGAGAGCGGCGGCACGTACCACACCATCGGCAGCGTGCGGTACTCGGGATGCAGCGGGAAGGCGATCTTCCAGTCGATCGCCATCTTGTAGACGGGGCTGTGGCGCGCGGCCTCCAGCCATGCCTCCGGCACGCCGTCCGCCCGCGCCTGCGCGATCACCGCCGGATCGGCGGGATCGAGGAAGATGCCGAGCTGTGCCTCGTAGAGATCCTGCTCGTTCTCGGTCGAGGCGGCTTCCTCGATGCGGTCCGCATCGTAGAGCACCACGCCGAGATAGCGGATGCGCCCGACGCAGGTTTCCGAACAGACGGTGGGCTGGCCCACCTCAAGGCGGGGATAGCACAGGACGCACTTCTCCGATTTGCCGGAGTCCCAGTTGTAGTAGATCTTCTTGTAGGGACAGGCGGAAACGCACATGCGCCAGCCCCTGCATTTGTCCTGATCGATGAGGACGATACCGTCCTCCTCCCGCTTGTAGATCGCGCCCGACGGGCAGGCGGCGACGCAGGCGGGGTTGAGGCAGTGCTCGCACAGGCGCGGCAGGTACATCATGAAAGTGTTTTCATAGGCGCCGTAGATCTCGGTTTCGACGCCCTCGAAGTTGTAGTCCTTCGCCCGGTGCTCGAACTCGCCGCCGAGGATTTCCTCCCAGTTCGGCCCCCACTCGATCTTTTCCATGCGCTCGCCGGTGATCTTCGAGCGCGGGCGCGCGGTGGGGAACGCCTTCAGTTCCGGCGCCGTCTGCAGATGGGCGTAGTCGAAATCGAACGGCTCGTAATAGTCGTCGATCTCGGGCAGATCGGGGTTGGCGAATATCTTGGAGAGAATCCGCCATTTCGCGCCCATGCGCGGCTCTATGCGGCCGTTCTTGCGCCGCCGCCAGCCGCCGTTCCAGCGCTTCTGGTTCTCCCAGTCCTTGGGATAGCCGATACCGGGCTTGGTCTCTACGTTGTTGAACCAGGCGTACTCGACGCCGTCGCGGTTGGTCCACACGTTCTTGCAGGTAACGGAACAGGTGTGACAGCCGATGCACTTGTCCAGATTGAGGACCATGGCAATTTGCGCGCGCACTTTCATCAGGCAAGCTCCTTCCCGGTGTTTGAAGATGCGGCGAGGGGCTCTTCCAGCCAGTCCACCTTTCTCATCTTGCGAAGGACGACGAATTCGTCGCGGTTCGAGCCGACGGTGCCGTAATAGTTGAAGCCGTAGGCGAGCTGGGCGTAGCCGCCGATCATGTGTGTCGGCTTCAGGATGGTGCGGGTGACGGAGTTATGGATGCCGCCGCGCTGGCCGGTGATCTCGGAGCCGGGCGTGTTGATGATCTTCTCCTGCGCGTGGTACATGAACATCGTTCCCTCCCGGATGCGCTGCGACACCACCGCGCGCGCGGTGATCGCGCCGTTGGCGTTGAATACCTCCACCCAGTCGTTGTCGCGGATGCCTGCCTTGCCGGCGTCGGTCTCCGCAATCCACACCACCGGCCCGCCGCGATTCAGGGTGAGCATCAAGAGGTTGTCGGTGTAGGTGGAGTGGATGCCCCATTTCTGGTGCGGCGTGATGAAGTTGAGTACGATCTCCGTCTCGCCGTTGGGCTTCAGGCCCTTGACGTGCGTCGTCTTCAGGTCGACCGGCGGCCGGTAGACGACGAGCGCCTCGCCGAAGGCGCGCATCCAGGGATGATCCTGATAAAGCTGCTGGCGGCCGCTGATGGTGCGCCACGGGATCAGTTCATGCACGTTGGTGTAGCCCGCCGTGTAGCAGACGTGCTCGCTCTCGATGCCCGACCACGTCGGCGAGGTGATGATTTTACGCGGTTGGGCGACGATGTCGCGAAAGCGGATCTTCTCGTCCTCCTTCGGCTCCGCGAGATGCGTGTGGTCGCGCCCCGTGAGCTTGCCGAGGGCCTGCCACGCCTTAACGGCCACCTCGCCGTTGGTCTCGGGCGCCAGCATCAGCACCACCTCGCAGGCGTCGATGTCGGTATCGATCTTGGCAAGGCCCTTCGTCGGCCCCTCCTCCGGCACCTCGCCGTTGAGCGCTTTCAGCAGGTCCACCTCGTGGCCGGTCTGCCACGCGATGCCCTTGCCGCCATTGCCGACCTTGGCCATCAGCGGGCCGACGGAGGTGAAGCGCGCATGGACATTGGGGTAGTCGCGCTCCACCACGGCGACCGCCGGCATCGTCTTGCCGGGGACGGGCTCGCACTCGCCCCTGTACCAGTCGCGCACGTCGAAGGCTTGCGCGAGCTCGCCGGGGCTGTCGTGCTGGATGGGTGTGAGCACCACATCCTGCTCCCTGCCCAGCACTTCGGGCGCGACCGCCGAGAACGCCTTGGCGATGGCCTTGAAGATCTCCCAGTCCGATTTCGACTCCCATGCCGGGTCCACCGCCGCGCCGAGCGGATGGATGAAGGGATGCATGTCGGAGGTGTTGAGGTCGTTCTTCTCGTACCAGGTCGCGGTGGGCAGCACTATGTCGGAATAGACGGCGGTGGTCGACATGCGGAAGTCGAGTGTGACCAGCAGGTCCAGCTTGCCTTGCGGCGCTTCGTCATGCCACTTCACGTCGCGCGGCTTCTCGCGGCCGGCTTCGCCGAGATCTTTGCCCTGCACGCCGTGGGATGCGCCGAGCAGGTGCTTGAGGAAGTATTCATGGCCCTTGCCGGAGGAGCCGAGCAGGTTCGAGCGCCACACGAACATGTTGCGCGGCCAGTTGTGCGGATCGTCCGGATCCATGCAGGACATTTCCAGCCGCCCGGCCTTGAGTTCGCGCGCGACATACTCGCCCGCCGGGACGCCCTCGGCGGCGGCGGCCTTCGCGATGTCGAGCGGGTTGGCTTTCAGCGCCGGCGCGGAGGGCAGCCAGCCGAGACGTTCGGATTTGGCGTTGTAGTCGATGAACGAGCCGGCCCAGTCGCCCTCGGGCGCGGTTGGCGACAGGATTTCGTCGGTTGCGACCGTCTCGTAGCGCCATTGGTCCGTGTGGGCGTAGAAGAACGAGGTCGAGTTCTGCTGGCGGGGCGGGCGGGCCCAGTCCAGTGCAAAGGCGAGGGGAGCCCAGCCGGTCTGCGGGCGCAGCTTCTCCTGCCCCACATAATGCGACCAGCCGCCGCCCGACTGGCCGACGCAGCCGCACATCACCAGCATGTTGATGGCCGCGCGGTAGGTCATATCCATATGGTACCAGTGGTTGACCGCCGCGCCGATGATGATCATCGACTTGCCGTTCGTCTTTTCGGCGTTGGTGGCGAAGCCGCGCGCCGTGGCGACGATCTGCGCGCGCGGCACGGAGGTGACAGCCTCCGCCCAGGCGGGCGAGTAGGGCTCGGCGTCGTCGTAGGTGGCAGGCATGTGATCGCCGCCGAAGCCCTGGTCTACACCGTAGTTGGCGAGCAGCAGGTCCCAGGCGCTCGCCACCAGCGTCTCGCCGTCCTGCAGCGCAAGGCGCTTCACCGGCACGTTGCGGGTGAGCACGTCCGGGTGCGCGGTGGCGGCGAAGCCGTTGCTGGTTTTGCCGCCGAAATAGGGAAAGCGCACACCCGCCACGTCGTCGTGGATGCCCTTGAGCCCCAGGCGCAGCGAGACGGGCTCGCCGCCGGCCTTTTCCTCAAGGTTCCATTTGCCGCTCTCGCCCCAGCGGAAGCCGATGGAGCCGTTCGGCACGACGATGCGGCCCGTCGCCTCGTCGACGGCGACGGTCTTCCAGTCCGGATTGTTCGTTTCGCCGAGCGTATCCGAGAAATCGGAAGCGCGCACGAGCCGGTCCGGCACGTAGCCGCCGTCCTTCGGCACGAGGCGCACAAGCATGGGCATATCGCTGTAGCGGCGCAGATAGTCGCGGAAATAGGGCACCTGCCGGTCGACGTGGAACTCCTTCAGGATGACGTGGCCGAAGGCCATGCCGAGCGCGGCGTCCGTGCCCTGCTTCACCGCCATCCACAGGTCGGCGAATTTCGACGCTTCCGAATAGTCGGGGCAGATGACGACCGATTTAGCGCCCCGGTAGCGGGCCTCGGTGTAGAAATGCGCGTCCGGCGTGCGGGTCTGCGGCACGTTCGATCCCCAGAGGATGAGGAAGCTCGAATTGTACCAGTCCGCGCTCTCGGCCACGTCCGTCTGCTCGCCCCAGGTCTGGGGGGAGGCGGGCGGCAGGTCGCAGTACCAGTCGTAGAACGAACCGCAGACGCCGCCGATCAGTTGCAGGTAGCGCGCCCCCGCGGCATACGAGATCATCGACATCGCCGGAATGGGCGAGAAGCCGAATACGCGGTCGGGGCCGTACTTCCTGATAGTGTAGGCGTTGGCGGCGCCGATGATCTCGGTCAGTTCCTCCCAATGCGCGCGCACGAAGCCGCCGGAGCCGCGCACGCCGATGTAGTCCCCGCGCTTCGCGGCGTCCTCCTGGATGGAGGCCCATGCGGCGACCGGCGTCAGCGTGGCGCGGGCCTCGCGCCACAGCTTCAGCAGACGGGAGCGGATCAGCGGGTACTTCACCCGGTTGGCGGAATAGAGATACCAGCTGTAGCTCGCCCCGCGCGAACAGCCACGCGGCTCGTGGTTGGGAAGGTCCGGGCGCGTGCGCGGGTAGTCCGTCTGCTGCGTCTCCCACGTCACGATGCCGCCCTTGACGTAGATCTTCCACGAGCAGGAACCCGTGCAGTTCACGCCGTGGGTGGAGCGCACGATCTTGTCGTGCCGCCAGCGGTTGCGGTAGGCCTCCTCCCAGGAACGGTCGTCGTCGGTCAGCACCCCGTGCCGGTTGGCGAACGTCTCCGTCTTGCGGGTGAAGAACAGCAGGCGATCGAGTGTATGGCTCATCGTGGGCTCCTGTCAGTGTGCCGTCAGCGGGCCGGAACTGGGCGTGGTTGCGCCGGGCTTCTTGCGGTTCTCCTCGTCGTGCAGCAGACCGCCCGGGCGTGCGTAGACGAACCACGTGATGGCGAGGCATGAAACGTAGAACACGAGGAAGACGACCAGCGCCGGTACGGCGTTGCCCGCCGTCGAGATCGACAGGCCGAAGCCCATCGGGATGAAGAACGCGCCATAGGCGGCAATCGCGGAGGTGAAGCCGGTGATGGCGGCGCTCTCGCGGTCCGCCTCGCGCAAAGCTTCCTCGCGCGACAGATGCGGTTCTAGGCGCGCCACTTCCTTGCGCATGATCGGCGGGATCATCTGGAAGGTGGAGGCGTTGCCGACGCCGCTGGCGATGAACAGCAGGATGAAGCTGGCGAAGAAGCCGGCGAACGATCCCGCGCCAGCGAACCAGATGACGCCGACGATGCCGATCGACATGGCGACGAACACACCGAGCGTCACCTTCGCGCCGCCGACCCTGTCTGCGAGCCCGCCGCTGAACGAACGGGCGAGGGCGCCGACGAGCGGGCCGAGAAAGGCGAGCTGCAGGGCGTTCACTTCCGGAAACTGAATGCGCGCCAGCAGCGGGAAGGCAGCGGAAAAGCCGATGAAGGAACCGAAGGTGCCGGTGTAGAGCCAGCACATGATCCAGTTGTGCGTGCGCCGGAAGATCACCGCCTGTTCGGCGAAAGAGGCCTTGGCCGCGGCCAGATCGTTCATGCCGAACCACGACGCGAAGGCGGATGCTATGATGAAAGGCACCCAGATGAAGCCTGCATTCTGCAGGTAGAGTGCCGTGGTGACGCCGTTGCTGACGGCGGTCTGCGGCTCGCCGCCGAGGCTGCCGAACACGGCGATGTTGATGGCGAGCGGCACCAGAAACTGCATGGCGCTGACGCCGAGGTTGCCCAGCCCGGCGTTGAGCGCGAGCGCGCTGCCCTTCTGCGAGCGCGGGAAGAAGAAGCCGATATTGGCCATCGACGAGGCGAAGTTGCCACCGCCGAAGCCGCACAGCAGCGCGAGCAGCAGCAGGATCCAATAGGGCGTTTCCGGGTTCTGCACGGCAAAGCCGATGCCGAGCGCCGGCAGGATCAGCGACCACGTGGAGAGCGTCGTCCACAGCCGCCCGCCGAAGATCGGCACCATGAAGCTGTAGAAGATGCGCAGCGTCGCGCCCGAGAGGCCAGGCACCGCCGCAAGCCAGAAGAGCTGGTTCGTGGAGAGGTTGAAGCCGATGCGCGGCAGTTGCGAAACGACGACCGACCACACCATCCACACAGCAAAGGACAGGAACAGCGCCGGGATCGAAATCCACAGATTGCGACTGGCGATCCGCTTGCCCTTCTCTTCCCAGAAGGCGGCGTCGTCCGGCCGCCAGTCCTCGATGACCGCACCCTTGAGGGCGCCAGCCGTCGCGGGCGTGTGGACGGGCTGCATCTCCGGCAGGGCTGGCAGGTCGCGGGTGGCGGCGCCGGTGGCCTCGGCCTCCATCTGGCGGATGGCGACATGCATCCACACCAGCGAGACGGCCGCGATGAGGAACAGCAGCATGAAGCAGCTCTGCGCGACGCCGGTGAGGTCGTTCAGCATGCCGAACACGATGGGCAGGATGAAGCCGCCGAGGCCGCCGATCATGCCGACGAGCCCGCCGACGGCGCCGATATCCTTCGGGTAGTAGATCGGGATGTGCTTGTAGACGGCGGCCTTGCCGAGGCTCATGAAGAAGCCCAGCACGAAGATGATGACCACGAAGGCCAGAGGGCCGGTCTCGACACGGAAGCTGATCGGGCCGTGGATGCCGTCCACCACGTAGCTCGTCGGCGGATAGGACAGCAGGAAGGTCGTGATGACGGAGACGGTGAACGTCCAGTACATGATCTTGCGCGCACCCACCTTGTCGGCGAGATAGCCGCCGTAGATGCGAAACAGCGAGGCCGGCACTGAATAGGCGGCGGCGACCATGCCGGCCGTCTTCACGTCAAAATGGTAGTTGGCGACGAGATAGCGCGGCAGCCACAGCGACAGCGCCACGAAAGCGCCGAAGACGAAGAAGTAATAGAGCGAGAAACGCCAGACCTGCAGATTCTTCAGCGGCGCGAACTGTTCGGCGAAGGGGCGCGGCTTCGTGCCGGTACGGCGGCGTTCGGCCAGATCCGGGTCGTCGCGGGTGATGAGAAAGGTGACGACGGCGATGACGGCGAGCACCGCCGCCCAGACCTGCGCGACGGTATTCCAGCCGAAGGCGACCATGACCATCGGCGCGAGGAACTTGGTGACGGCCGCACCCACATTGCCCGCGCCGACGATGCCGAGCGCGGTGCCCTGCAGGCGCGCGGGGAAGAATTTCGACACATAGGTTGTAGAAACGGTGAACGAGCCGCCCGCGATGCCGACGCCGAGCGCCGCGATCAGAAATTGCCAGTAAGTATGGGCATATGCCAGCAGGAAGGTCGCGACCGCCGCCGACAGCATCACGATGAGCTGCATGACACGGCCGCCGAACTGGTCTGTCCACACGCCGAGAACGAGACGGATCAACGAACCGGTCAGGATGGGGGTGCCGATCAGCAGGCCGAACTCTGTCTCGCTGAGGCCGAGCTGGCGCTGGATATCGATGCCGATGATGGAAAAAATCGTCCACACGGCGAAGCACGCCGTAAAAGCCGTAGTGCTCATCCACAGGGCGGAACGGGCACCTTGAGCCGGCTGGTCTGATGTGGTCATGATGGCTCCTGGGTGGACATGTTCGCGGCGCGGCTGCTACGCAATATGTCCTTCTTCGAGACCATCACCCGGGTTTGCCGGATCAGACTTGACCGCAATCAAGCGCGTTCGTGACGGGAATCCAGAATCAGTCCAGACTTGACAGCGATCTTGCCGAGGGCGTCTTTTGTTAACTGCCAGCCTTATTGATGCTAATTGGGGGCATCTATTTTGACAGATTCCAGAAAGGCAGATATAGTTATCTGGTTTGATGCAGATCAAGCCGGCATGAACGATCCGGCCAGACGCGAAGCACCGATTCAAAGCCATGCGCACCACCGATCTTGACCGTATCAGGGCACTGCCGCTTTTTGCCGGGGCGGAGGATGATACCTTCAACGAAGTCACCGGCGGCGCATTCCTGCAGCGGTTTCCGGCGGGGACGACACTGCTCCTCGAAGGCGATCCCGTCGATTTCCTCTATATACTGCTCGACGGGCAGGTCGAGTTGCAGGGCACCTGGAAGGAAAAGGAAACGACGTTGGCCGTGCTGCGGCCCGTTTCCACCTTCATCCTCGCTGCCGTGGTGCTGGACGCGACGTCGCTGATGGGCGCGGTGACGCTCGACCGGTCCGAAATCCTGATGATATCCGGCAATGCCTTGCGCCGGGGCATGAAGCGCGATGCCGCCTTCTGTTTCGAGGTGTCGCAGGAGCTGGCCGGGTGCTATCGCGGGCTGGTGCGCTCGGTGAAAAATCTCAAGCTGCGCAGCGCTGTGGAGCGGCTGGCCAATTATCTGGTCACGCTGCAGGTGCGGCAGGGCGGGGGCATCGATGTCACCATTCCACACGAGAAGCGCGTACTGGCCTCGCTGCTCGGCATGACGCCGGAAAACCTGTCGCGCGCCTTTGCCAAGCTCGATGCTTACGGCGTCGTCGTCGACGGTAACCGCGTGCGCCTCGGCAATCCCGACAAGCTTTCGCGCCTCGCGCGGCCTTCCGCCTGGATCGACAACCACACGCCGCCGATCGAGGAGCCGCTGGGCAAGGCCGAAAGGGAACGCTGGCCGCTGAGCGGCGCGCAGCGTTCCTGCGCCTGAGGCAGATCGGCGGGCGGGAACGGCCGTCGATCAGGCGGAGCCGGCGGCGCCCTGCGGTTCTTCCGGTTTGGCGGCTTGCGCGGTCAATTGCGGCTGCCATGCGCGGGCGAGGGGGCCGAAAGGCAGGCCGAGCTGATCGATGGCACGGGCGGCGATCTGGTCGACGAGTTCTTCCACGCTTTGCGGCCGGTGGTAGAACGCGGGCACCGGCGGCATGACGATGGCGCCCATTTCGGTGACGGCGCACATGTTGCGCAGGTGCCCGAGATGCAACGGCGTCTCCCGCGTCACGAGAACGAGCCTGCGCCGCTCCTTCAGATGCACGTCCGCCGCCCTGACGATGAGATTGTCGGCGATGCCGTGGGCGATGGCGCCGAGCGTGCGCATGGAGCAGGGCGCTACGATCATGCCCGCTGTCGGCAGCGAGCCGCTGGCGATCGCGGCGCCGATGTCGTCCGGCGCGTGGTTCACATCGGCCAGCCGGGCGGCTCTCTCCGGCGCGGTGTCGCCCGCTTCATGCGTCAATGTCCGCCGCGCGGCTTGTGAAACCACGAGGTGCGTTTCCACCTGCCGTGTGTGCGCCAGAAGTTCGAGGATGCGCACTGCAATCGGCGCGCCGGAGGCGCCGGTCACGCCCACGACAACGCGCGCCGCACTCACGGCCTGTCCCCCAGTCCTAGTTCGCTCCAGATTGCATCAATCCGTTGCGACACTTCCGGTGTCATGGCGAGCACGCGCCCCCATTCCCGCTCCGTTTCCGGCGCGAGCTTGCGGGTGGCGTCCAGCCCCATCTTGCCGCCGATCCCCGGCCGGGGAGAGGCGAAGTCGAGGTAATCGATGGGCGTGTCGTTGACGATCATGACATCCCGCGAGGCATCGAAGCGTGTGGACAGCGCCCAGATGACGTCCTCCCACTTGCGGACGTCGATATCCGGGTCGACCGCGATGATCAGCTTCGTGTAGCTGAACTGCGGCAGCATGGACCACAGCCCCATCATGACCCGCCGCGCCTGGCCGGGATAGTGCTTGTCGATGGACACCACGATGGCGCGGTAGGAGCAGGCCTCCGGCGGCATCCAGAGGTCGGCGATTTCCGGAAACTGGCGCTTCACCAGCGGCAGAAACAACTCCAGCATCGCCTCGCCCAGCCGGGAGGGCTCGTCGGGCGGGCGGCCCGTATAAGTGGAGAGATACACCGGCTTGCGCCGCATGGTGAGCGCCGACAGCGCCATGACCGGAAACCGCTCGACCGCATTGTAGTAGCCGGTATGGTCGCCATAAGGGCCCTCCGCCGCCGTTTCGGTCGCCGAAACGGTTCCTTCCAGAACGATTTCCGCGTTGGCGGGCACGGGCAGCGGCACGGTCACGGCGGGAGCGATGCGCGTGCGTGCCTTTCGCAGCAGGCCGGCGAAGGCAAGTTCGCCAATGTTCTCCGGCAGCGGCATGACGGCGGCGAGGATCGTTGCCGGATCGGCGCCGATAGCCACCACGACGGGCATGTCGCATCCGCGCCGCTGCCACAGGCGATGATGGCGTGCGCCGCCGCGATGCGCCAGCCAGCGCATGATCAGCCTGTCCCGACCCAGCACCTGCATGCGGTAGACGCCGACATTGATATCTGACGGGTCGTCCGGTGCACGGGTGATTACGAGCGGCCAGGTGACGAGCGGCGCGGGCTCGCCCGGCCAGCACCATTGCACCGGCAGGCTGCCCAGGTCGATGTCCGTGCCGCGTAGCACCACCTGCTGCGCCGGCGCGGCGCCTACCTGCCGCAGCCGCATGGCGAGGGCCGCACGCAGCAACGGCATTTTGCCGCAGGCGTCTTCCACGGAGCGCGGTGGACGCGGGTCGCGCAGGTCGGCGAGCATCCCGGCCAGCGCGGCGAGGCCGCCGCTTTCGACGCCGAAGCCCCATTCGATCCGTTCCCGCGTGCCGAACAGGTTCGCCAGCAGCGGGATGCGATGCACGGTGCCCGAAGCGTCCACTGGCCTTTCAAACAACAGCGCCGGCCCGCCGGCTTCCAGGACCCGGCGGTGAATTTCGGTGACCTCATGAACGAGCGAAACGGGGCGCGCGATGCGCGCGAGTCGGCCGCGCCGTTCGAGCACGTCGATGAAACCTTGCAGGTCAATGGTGTGAGTCGCCGTCGTACGGTCGCGCATGGTCCGTGAGATGTGGCCTTCGCAAGTGTCTCCGTCTTTGCGCTGGATCAAACACGGCTACGCGGCCGGGGGGTAGGTTCCCTTGACCTCTTCTGGACAGATCGATCATGATGCGCCTGCCGACCTTCTTCTCCATGCTCGCGAAACATGTCCCGCTGCCGGTGATCCAGCAGGCAGCGGCAGCCATGCTGACCCAGATCGTGCGCCGGCACGGAGGCCTGTTCGAGCGGCTTGGCGAACACCGCGAGAAACGCTATGCGTTCCTGCCATCTGACCTTCCGCTGGCATTCCTCGTCGAGCCCGCCATCCCTGCCGTGTCCGTCAGTCGCGCGCAGCGGCCTCCCGCGGCGGACGCTGCCGTCGAGGGGCCGCTTTTCATGTTGCTGGCGCTGATGGAGGGGCGGCAGGACGCGGACGCGCTGTTCTTCTCGCGCGATCTGACCGTTACCGGCGACATGGAGGCGATGCTGGCGCTCCGCAACGCACTCGACGACAGCGGCATCGACCTGCCCGGCGATCTCGGCGCGATGGCGGGGCCGCTTGCGCCGTTCGTCAGCCGGGCCGCCAGCGGCGTTCGCAGCCGCGTTCTCGCCGAAGGAAATCCGTCATGGAACTGATCTGTCCCGCGGGCACGCCCGCCGCCTTCCGTGAAGCGGTCGATGCGGGTGCGGACGCCGTCTACTGCGGTTTTCGCGACGAGACCAACGCCCGCAACTTCCCGGGCCTCAACTTCACGCGCGACGAACTGACCGAGGCTATCGGCTACGCCCGCAGGCGCGGCGTCAAGACGCTGGTGGCGCTCAACACCTTCATGCGTGCCGGTCAGGAAGACATCTGGTACCGGGCCGCGGCAGACGCGGTGAAGGCCGGGGCCGATGCGCTGATCCTCGCGGATTTCGGATTGATGGCGCACGTGGCGGAAACCTGGCCCGAGCAGCGCATCCACGTCTCTGTCCAGGCGTCGGCCTCCAATGCCGAGGCCGTCAACTTTCTGGTCGATGCCTTCGGCGCACGGCGGGTCGTGCTGCCGCGCACGCTGACCATCGATGACATCGCCCGCCTCGCACGCCAGATCCGTTGCGAGATCGAGATTTTCGTCTTCGGCGGGCTGTGCGTCATGGCAGAGGGGCGCTGTTCGCTTTCCTCCTATGCCACCGGCCGGTCGCCCAACATGAACGGCGTCTGCTCACCGGCAAGCCACGTGCAATACCGGCGCGAAGGCGATGCCCTGGTATCGGTGCTCGGCGACTACACGATAAACCGGTTTCCGGCCGGCGAGGCGGCCGGCTATCCGACCCTGTGCAAGGGCCGCTTCCATGTCGGGGACAAGGACGGCTACGCCTTCGAGGACCCGGTCTCGCTCGACGTCATGGACCAGATCGACAGGCTGCGCGACGCCGGCGTGAGCGCGCTGAAGATCGAGGGCCGCCAGCGCGGCAAGGCCTATGTGGCGGAAGTCGTCGCCACCCTGCGGCGGGCGCTCGACGCCTCCGCGGAGGAGCGCGGCAGGATACTCGCCCGGCTGCGCCTGCTCAGCGAGGGCAACCGCACCACCGCCGGCGCCTATGAAAAACGCTGGAGGTAACACTGTGGAAACCCGGCAGCCAACACTCACGCTCGGCCCTGTGCTTTATCTGTGGGAAGGCGAGACGTGGCGCGACTTCTACTTTCGCATCGCCGACGAGGCGCCGGTGAGCCATGTCTACATCGGCGAAACCGTCTGTTCCAAGCGGCTGCATTTTTTCGAGCCGTATCTCGCGGATGTCATCGGCCGGCTGGAAGGGGCGGGCAAGCAGGTCGTCCTTTCCACGCTGGCGCTGGTGACGATCGACCGGGAAATCCGGCACGTGCGCGCCACGATAGACGGCAGCGCCTATCCGGTCGAGGCGAACGATCTTTCGGCGCTCGGCATGCTGCGCGGCAGGCCGCATGTCGTGGGTCCGATGGTGAATGTCTATAACGGCGCAACCGCGCGCCTGCTGGCTGCGCGGGGCGCGGACGCCATCTGCCTGCCGCCGGAGTTGCCCGCCGCCTCCGTGAACCGGATCGTCGCCGACGTGCCGGGCGTCGATTTCGAGGTCTTTGCCTTCGGCCGCGTGCCGCTGGCGATTTCCGCCCGCTGCGCCCACGCGCGCTCGAAGGGGAACATCAAGGACAATTGCCGTTTCGTCTGCGGCGACGACCCCGACGGGCTGCCGGTGCTGACGCTCGACGGGCAGCCGTTTCTGGCGCTCAACGGTGTGCAGACGGTCTCACACACCTGCCAGTCGCTGCTGGGCGAGCTGCACGATCTGGCGGAGGCGGGCGTATCGCGCTTCCGGCTGTCGCCCCAGCACTGCGACATGGTCGCCGTCGCGCGCATCCACGACGATGTGCTGGCGGACCGGACCGATGCCGACGAAGGCATCGCGCGCCTGCGCGCCGTCTATCCGGCGGCGCCGCTGTCGAACGGTTTTCACGAAGGCCGGGAAGGTGCGGCCTGGGTGGCGCGCGCCCGCAATACCGCACACGGCGTGAACGCCTGAAAACAAGCGGGGCTATTGCGCCTCATCCAGCAGATGGCGCACCCAGCGCCCGGCCGCCCATGCCGCCGGCACGCCGAGAGGGACGGCGAGCGCCAGTGCCGTCGCCGGCGACAGAGCGGCGCAACCGATCGCCTGCAGCATGAGGCTCAGCATGAACAGGTTGATTGCCACCGCGGCGGCGGCGAATACGTAAAGCAATATTGCCAATTTCCACACCGGCCAGCGGTCGTCCATTGCGGCGTCTCCTCTAAAGGCAAGGTTTTCATACGTAAAAGCAATTGTCCTTGACTTTGGTTAGGACGCTTCCTCCCCGCTTCTGGCACGTTAGAGCGCATTCCGATCAGATGAAATATCCGGCCGGGAGGCGCTCTAACGACCGGGAACAGTTGAGGGAGACCCTCGTCATGCGCGAAGTCCTGACGAAGAGCATGGCCCGCAATATCTTTTACGGCGGGTCACTGTTCTTCATCATCATTTTCATTGGCCTGTCCGCGCAGAGCCATCTTTACATCGTCAACACCTCGACGGATCGGGCCAGCCTGACGGACAGCGTCGCCGCAGGCAAGCACCTGTGGGAGAAGCACGCCTGCGTGAACTGCCATTCGATCCTCGGGGAGGGCGCCTATTTCGCGCCAGAACTCGGCAACATCATGACACGCTGGGACGTGGCGGACGATCCCGAGCTGGCGTTCCAGACGTTGAAGGGCTGGATGGAGGCGCAGCCGTCGGGCACGCCGGGGCGCCGCCAGATGCCGCAATTCAACCTGACGGATCAGGAGGTGCGCGAACTCGCCGACTTCCTGCTGTGGACCAACAAGATCCGCACCCAGAACTGGCCGCCGAACGACGCCGGTTGAGGAGACGATCATGAAGTACCAGACACAGAAAATCGCGCTCGCCTATTTTGCCGTGGCGCTGGCGCTCTTCGCCGTGCAGGTCACGATGGGGCTGATCATCGGCTATGTCTACGTGAACCCCAATTTCCTGTCGGAGCTGCTGCCCTTCAGCGTCGGCCGCATGCTGCATACCAATGCGCTGATCGTCTGGCTGCTGACCGGTTTCTTCGGAGCGGCCTATTTCCTCATCCCGGAGGAGGCGGAGCGGGAAATCCATTCACCGCTGCTCGCCTATATCCAGCTCGCGATCCTGGTCGTCGGCACGCTCGGCGCGGTGGTGACTTACGCATTTAACCTGTTTGCAGGCAATTTTCTGCTGGGCAGGCAGGGGCGCGAATTCCTGGAGCAGCCAACCTGGGTGAAGATCGGCATCGTCGTCGCGGCGCTGATCTTCCTCTACAACGTCACGCTCACGGTGCTGAAGGGCCGCAAGACGGCGATCACGAACATCCTCCTGATCGGGCTCTGGGGCCTGGCGCTGCTGTTCCTCTTCGCGTTCTACAATCCCCCCAATCTCGCGCTCGACAAGCAATACTGGTGGTTCGTGGTGCATCTGTGGGTCGAGGGTGTGTGGGAACTCATCATGGCGTCGATCCTCGGCTATCTGATGCTGAAGCTCACCGGCGTCGACCGTGAGGTGGTGGAGAAATGGCTGTACGTCATCGTCGCCACGGCGCTGTTCTCGGGCATTCTCGGCACCGGCCACCATTACTACTGGATCGGCATGCCGGCTTACTGGCAATGGGTGGGGTCCATCTTCTCCGCCTTCGAGGTGGTTCCCTTTTTCGCCATGATGGCCTTCACCTTCGTCATGGTCTGGAAGGGGCGGCGCGACCATCCGAACAAGGCGGCGCTGCTGTGGTCGCTTGGCTGCGCGGTTCTGGCCTTCTTCGGGGCCGGGGTGTGGGGGTTCCTGCACACGCTGCACGGCGTGAACTACTACACGCACGGCACGCAGATCACCGCCGCGCACGGGCACCTTTCCTTCTTCGGCGCCTATGTGTGCCTCAACCTCGCGATGTTCACCTATGCCTTCCCCATCCTGAAGAGCCGCGATCCCTACAACCAGGTGCTCAACATGGCGAGCTTCTGGCTGATGTCGGGCGGCATGCTGTTCATGACCTTCGTGCTGACCTTCGCGGGCACGGTGCAGACCCATCTCCAGCGCGTGATGGGCATCAACTACATGGAGGTGCAGGACCAGCTCGCGATCTTCTACTGGATGCGCTTCGGCGCGGGGGCGGCGGTCGTGCTCGGGGTGTTTCTGTTCATCTACGCCATCCTCGTGCCGCGGCGTGAGGTCATCGAGCCTGGCCCATTCGTCAAGCATGCGGCTGCGGAGTGATGGGAATGAACGGAATCCGCATGGTGGAGACGCCGACGGCGCAGCCCCCCTTTTATCTGCCGCAGGCAGACGAGTGCGAAATCTTCGCCGCTGCGCATGGCAACCGGTTGCCACTGCTGCTGAAAGGCCCCACCGGCTGCGGCAAGACGCGCTTCGTCTCCCATATGGCGGCGCGGCTCGGACGGCCGCTCTACACGGTCGCCTGCCACGACGATCTGTCCGCCGCCGACCTGATCGGGCGCTACCTGCTCAAGGGCGGCGAGACTGTGTGGGTGGATGGCCCTCTGACGCGCGCCGTGCGCGAGGGTGCGATCTGCTATCTCGACGAGGTGGTGGAGGCGCGCAAGGATGTCACCGTCGTGTTGCACCCGCTCACCGACGACCGGCGCATCCTGCCCGTTGACCGCACGGGCGAGGAACTGGCGGCGGCGCCCGGCTTCATGCTCGTCGCCTCCTACAATCCCGGCTACCAGAACATCCTCAAGACGCTGAAACCCTCGACGCGCCAGCGCTTCCTCGCCGTGGAATTCGGTTTCCCGAAGCCGGAGCACGAGGTGCCCGTTGTCGCGCGCGAAAGCGGGCTCGCCGAGGCGCGGGTGCAGCCGCTGGTGCGGCTGGCGAACAAGCTGCGCGGGCTGAAGGGGCAGGATCTGGAGGAGGGCGTCTCCACGCGGCTCGTGGTCTATGCCGCCACGCTGATCAATGGCGGCATGCCGGTGGAGCGCGCGGTGCTCGCCGCCATGATCGAGCCGCTGACCGACGACGAGGAGGTGCGGCGCGGGCTGCTCGATCTCGTCGTCGCCATCATGGGTTGATGCCATGGCGTTCGAACCGGTGGAGATCGAGTTTTGGGAGCCGGAGGAAAGCGTCGGCAAGCTGTGGCACGCCTTTGCCTCGCGGCTCGACGCGCCGGTCGTGCATGACGGGGCGCGGGTGCGGCTCGCCGAAGTTTCCGGGCGGCTTGCGGTGCTGTTCCGGGGGCTGGGCGGCAATCCCGCCGTGGAGCTGAAGGCGGCGGTGCAGGAGGTGAGCCGCCACCGGCTGTCGTTCCGGCGTCGGCTCGCGGTGGAGGCGGAGAAGCTGCCGCACGCGAGTTTCGACGGCGAGGTGCTGCGCCTGCCGGAGTCGCTTGCCGTCTTTCCGGAGCGGGCTGCGAACGCGGCGCTTTATGTCTGGCTCGCGGCGATGGTGGCGCATGCGCCGGCGCGCATCGCGCAAGACGATCCCCTGCGCGCCGATCTGGCGGCGATTGCGGCCGCGCGCCGGATGACGCGGGCGACGCTCGTGCACGCGCCGGGGCTGGCGGCGCTTCACACCGATCTCGCGGCCGCGCATCTGGCGGCGCGACCACGGCGGCGGCTGGCGGGAGCCGAGGCGCGGGTGGAAGCGCTGTTGCGCTATCTGCTGGGGGATGCCGTGCTGCCGGATCATGCGATGCTCGCCGCGCTGGGCAGCGGCGATTTCGCCGCTTTTCGCGCGCCTTCCGGCTATCGCAGCTTTCTTCCTGTGCCGTTGTGGCCCGACCTGCGGGCCGTCGGCGTTTCCGCGTCCGCCGAGGTCGAAACGCGCCCGGCGGAAGGCGATGCCGGCGAGAGCGGCGCGGACGACACGCCCAGGCGCGCGCGCCGCCACCGCGCGGACCTCGCCGAGCGCAAGGACAGCCTGATCTTGCACAAGTTCGAGGCGTTGCTTTCCTGGGCCGAGTTCCTCAATCTCAACCGCCGTGTCGAAGACGACGACTTCGACAATGCCCGCAAGGCGATAGACGACCAGGAGGAAATCGGCCTCGGGCAGATATCGAAGGCGCCGGCGACACGGCTGAAGCTGCATCTCGACCTCGCGCCCGAGGACGTCGACCGCGAACGGCTCGCCGGCGCCTTCGTCTATCCGGAATGGGACACGCGGGCGGGAAGCTATCTTCAGGGCCATGTGCGCGTGCTTGCCGCGCCAGTGGCGGCGGACCCCGCCCACGCCGTCAGCGATGATCCGGCTGCGCGCCGCCGTATCCGCGCCGTGCGTCGCCAGTTCGAGGCCATGCGGCCGGGGCGGGTTCTCACCGCCGGCCAGCTGGACGGTGACGAACTCGACATGGACGCCGCCCTGCGCGCCGTCATCGACCTCGCGGCTACCGGCCGGGGCAACGACCGCGTCTGGCGGCAGGCACGGCCCATGAGCCGCGATCTCGCCGTGTCG
Source organism: Pseudochelatococcus lubricantis (assembly GCF_011762225.1). Classification (GTDB taxonomy): domain Bacteria; phylum Pseudomonadota; class Alphaproteobacteria; order Rhizobiales; family Beijerinckiaceae; genus Pseudochelatococcus; species Pseudochelatococcus lubricantis. Next base: position 108,289 of record NZ_JAASQI010000010.1, on the reverse strand, counting down.
ATCCTGCTCGATGTCTCGCGCTCCACCGAGTCGGCCGTGGCCGGGCGCGCTGTTATCGAGATCGAACGCGAGGCGCTGGCCGCGCTCGCCTGGGGGCTCGATGCCTGCGGCGACAGCTTCGCCATCCACGGCTTTTCGTCGCTGCGGCGCGACCGTGTCTACCTGCACGACTGCAAGGATTTCGCCGAGCCGATGAGTCGGGAGATCGAAGGGCGGATTGCGGCGCTGCGTCCCGGCTTCTACACGCGGCTGGGCGCGGCGGTGCGCCACGCTTCGGCAGGGCTCGCGACGCAGCCGAAGGCGCGCAGGCTGCTGATCGTCATCACCGACGGCAAGCCGAACGACCTCGACCACTACGAGGGCCGCCACGGCATCGAGGATAGTGCCATGGCGGTCCGCGAGGCCCGGCGCGCGGGGCAGGCCGTCTTCGGCATCACGGTGGACCGCGAGGGCAAGGCATGGTTCGCGCGGCTCTTCGGACGGGGCGGCTATGCAGTCATCCGCGATCCCGACCGCCTGACCGGTGCGCTGCCGGAAATCTACCGGCAGCTGGTGGCGTGAGGCCGGGCGTGCTCCGATCTTCGTGCGTCCCATCCGCATCAGAGGCCGCGTTCCGATCAGATGGAATCATGTGATCGCTCGGAACTCGCTCAAAATAAGGAACCTGGAATCTGTCCTGTTTCAACGTAAACAGGACAGCTTCTAAAGGGCGCGCGTCCAGGCCGCGCCGGGATCTTCCGCGATCAGGTGCCGCAGGGCGGCGGTAGAAGCGATGGCCGCGCTGATGTGGCGCACGACGACGCCGTGCGCCCGCAGGCGGGCGAAGGCGCGGCTCAGGCTTTCGGGCTTCATCCCGAGGCGTCCGGCGATCAGCGTCTTGTCGTAGGGCAGCGTCACCGTCGCGGCCTCGGAACCGGCGGGGCACAACTCCAGCAGGAATTCGGCCACCCGCTGCGTTCCGGACTGGGCCTTCAGTTGCTCGATCTGGGAAACGAGGGCGTGCAAGTGCAGATACGTCGCGGACAGAAGCGAGATCGCGGCTTCGGGCCGGCTGCGGATCAGGCCGAGAAGCGCTTCCGATGGCACCTCGATCAGCGTGCAGTCGGTCGCCGCCTGGGCCGAAACAGGATAGGGCGCGCCCCTGAGCGCCACCGGTTCGCCGAAACTCTGGCCGTTGGTGAAGACGCCGACGACGGCCTCCGTGCCGTTCGGCGCGATGCGGCAGAGTTTGACCCAGCCGCCGGCAACGTTATGCAGGAACCGCGCCGTATCGCCCTGCCGGAAGATCGTATCGCCGCGCAGATAGCAGACGGTGCGCGCGGCGGCGAGCAGCGGCGCGGCAAGCTCCTCCGGCATGGCCATGAAGAGGCGCGAATGGTGCGCCATGCGGCGCAGGGCTGGCGACAGCGGAACAGTCATCGGGAAAACGCCTTTCTACCTCCTTCGCGGGCTGGAATCTGACCTGCTTCTGTTGAAACGGGTCAGATTTCTCGTTCCGAGCGAATTGTGATCGGAAAGCGCTCCAGCCGCTTGTATTGGAGATACCCCGGCCGGCTATCCCGGATTTTGCGTTTTCACAAACAACGGAGCTGATGCCGGGGGCGCTCAGCCCTGTCCGTCGGCGATCCGGGTCAGCCCGTCGGCATCGCAGACGGTCAGCTTCTGCCGCCCGCTCTCGACCAGCCCTTGTCCCTCCCACGCGGAGAGGGTGCGGGAAACCGTGTGGAGGGTGGTGCCCGTCATCTCGGCGATGTCCTGCCGGGTGATGGGAAAGTCGATGCGGGTGCCGCCCGCCTCCTGCCGCCCGGCTTTCTCGGCCAGACGCAGAACGGCGTGGGCGATGCGGCGCTCGACTTCCTGCGTGGACATCTCGCGCAGGCGCGTATGGGCCTCATCGAGCCGCTCGCCGATCGTCTGCATGGCGTTGATGGCAAGGCGGGGATTGGCCTCCACCACCGCATCCCAGTCGGACATCGGCCAGCCGACGACGATGCTGTCCACCGCTGCGCGGGCCGTGCCGGGATAATCCGGCCGGTTGAGCGCGCGGGCGAAGCCGAAGAGGTCGCCCGGATGCACGATGCGGACCATGACCTGCTGGCCGTCCGGGGTGACCTGCGACACCTTCAGCCTGCCGTGCAACAGGAGGTAGAACGTATCGGCGACCTTGCCCTGCTCGAACACCGCCTCGCCCTTCGGCACCCTGCGACCGGCGGCGCGCGTCATCAGCCGCGACAGTTCCGCATCGCTCACCCGGCTGAAAAGCGGCAGCGCGCGGACCAGAGAAATATCGATCGCCATGCCCCGCTCCCGTTTCATCGCGTCACTCATTGGTGCCGCAAAACGGGGCCGTTGCCTAGAGGCTGTCCATGGTCACCAACAGCCTCCAGCCATTTGAATGCCGAAGTCAGGACGAAAGCCATTTCATGAGGCGATCGATGACCCCGGGCCTGATTTCGCGCACCAGCCGGAAACCGATGTTGTCGGGCGGCGTGCCGACCGAGCAGCCGCCGCTTTTCGGATCGCGGACGAAGAATGTCAGCGCCGCGCGGTGCTGGCCCTCGACGATATAGATGCCGCAGATCTCGTTCCGGGCGGTGACGGCGCCGCCCGCATCGGTTTCCACCCGCTGCAGGCAGGTGGAGGTCCATTCCCAGACCGGGCCGCCGATGTCGTAAACGCCGAGTTCGTTGACATTGACCGCCCCAAGGGGCTTGACCGTCCTGTCGCGGCCACGGCTGCGCGCCGTCTCCGCATCATAGAGGGCCAGCCAGCGCACGGCGGGGTTGTTGCTGTCCTCCGCCACGCCGAGCGCGTCGTCTGCGAAACGGCTACCGGCGCCGTGCGCCCATTCCGCGTCGGTTGGCAGCCGCCACGTCGCGCCGGTCTTCCTCGACAGCCAGCCGGCATAGGCCGTCGCGTCCTGATAGCTGACGCCCGTCACCGGCAGGTCGCTGCGGTCGGCAGGGCCGCCGGGCGCCGCGCAGACCGCCTCGGCCACGCAGGCCAGATAGTCCGCGACGCTGACCGGATAGGCCATGATGTCGACCGGCGCCGGGATTTTCACCGTCACCTTCGGAGCGTCGACGGGACGGCCCTGCCGGGTCCATTCGCCATCGACCCGGTGCGTGAATGGATGCGGATCAAGACGCACGACCTTTGGCGCGGACGAGTTTTTCGGCGAAATCTCACCGCCGCTGGCGGCATCGAGCGGGATAAGCATGGCCCCGGCCGCCGCGAAGGCCGCTGCCCCGACGAATAGCGAAAACCCGTGCATGGAAGGCTCCTGTGGGCCGACGGATCGGCCGAGAGATCGGGCCGGAAAACGATGTCGGGTTACAGGGAAGCGATGGCCCCCTCCCGCGCGGGAGGGGGCGGAGGATGCGTCAGACGCCTGCCGGCGCGCGCACCTGCGTCATCAGGTCGTCGTTCCACTGGCCCTCTACCTTGAAGTGCGCGGCCGCGCCGAGTTCGAAGGCCTCGATCAGGTTGTGGTTCACGTAGGCATAGACGCCGGGCTGCTCGAAGGTGTAGAGCGCCGCTCCCGCCGTGCCGCCGGGGATGAACCACGTCTCCTGATCCAGCTCGGGCGGGTTGCGGAACTTGCCGGTCGCCCAGACGTAGTTGCCGTGTCCGCCGATCAGGTGGGGCCGGGTGTCGCGGTTGGCCTGGCTGTGGATGATCAGTACCGTCTCGCCCACCTTCGAGGTCAGTGCGCCGTCTCCCGTGAGTGCGCCGACACGGCCGTTGAAGACGATATGAGTGGGCGTCAGCGTCCGCATCACCTTCAATTGATCTTCATAGGCCTCGCCGGCGGTGTCGTACTTCTTGAACTTGCCGTTCTCGTCGCGCGGCACGTAGAAGTCCTGCTCCCCGACATAGTAGACCCTGTCGTAGCGGAGCGGGTTGCCCTGGCCGTCCTTCAGCCCGTCGCGCGGCAGCACCATGATCGCCCCGTTCATGCCCGAAACGACGTGCCACGGCACCATGCCGGGAGGGGCGCAGTGGTAGACGAACACGCCCGGCTTCGTCGCCTTCCAACGCAGCACGACCTTTTCGCCGGGGTTGACCTGCGTGAGGGCGCCGCCGCCCAGCGCGCCGGTCGAGCTGTGGAAGTCGATGTTGTGCAGGAGTTCGTTGCTCGCCGGGTTGACCAGCGTCAGCTCGACATAGTCGCCCTCATGCACCACCATCAGCGGCCCCGGCACGGTGCCGTTGAACGTGAAGGCGATGGTTTCCGTGCCGTCGGCGTCAAGGACGATCTTCTTTTCCTCGATGACCAGCTCGAATTCAACGATCTTCGGTCCATCGGTCGCGACCTGTTCGTGGGCATGCACGAAGGGCGGGTCGACCAGATCGACCTTGACCCGCGGCAGGCCCGCGGCGCCGTTGCCCGCGGCGGCGGGAACCGCATGCTGCGCCTGTGCCGCGCCGTTGTTGAGCTGAGCCATCACGCCAGCCATCGTCACCCCGGCAAAAAGTGTGCGTCGCGTCATTGGGAACTTGCTCATGGTTCTTCCTTTCGGTTATTGCGCCGGTTCCCTTGCCCGGTCTGTCGTTCTCCAATTTACATGTCGGGTGACCGCGTTCGTTGTGCCGAAACAACCTTCCGGGACTATCCGGACACGCTGTTTGTCGCAGCACAAACAGGCGTGCGCGGCCGGGCTGCGAACGTGGCGAAAGACGGCCGCAAGGGCCGTCGCCACCGCCTCGCGGTGCGGGCAGCTGTTGTCCGCCGGATGGGGTTATTCGTCGCCCGCGCCCTTGCGCACCAGCAGGCGATAGGCGTCGCCCGCCGCGCTCAGGTTGCCGGCCCATTCGTGCCCGTGCATGGCGAGTTCGGGCAGGATCTGGCCGGGCTCGCCGTCCAGAAGCGCGAAGAGCACGTCGCCGGGGGTGAGGCCGTCCAGCACTTCGAGAATCCGCTCCTTCGGCCCGGGTGGCGCCACGCCGGTGAGATCGAGCATGGCCACCGGCTCCGGCCAGAGCGCCGCACCCGGACACGAGCCGGGCGCCAGCCCCTCTTCCGGCGGCGGGCTGGCGATGGGGGTGAAGATCACCTCCCAGGCGCCACCGGGCAACTGGCGGTCCGTCGCGGAAAATCCCCGGTGGGTCATGATGTCGAATAGCGGCGCGGGGCGAAACGGCGCGATCAGCCGCAGCCGCTCGCCGGGGGCGAGTGCATCTGTCGCGGCCATGATCGCGGTGAACGGTTCCCGCCCGGCACGTATGAGGAGGCGTACATCGAGATCCCGCGTTGCGGGGAGGGAAGCGGCAGGGCGCGGGTTCATGGAAACGGCTCCGGTGTTTCGGCAACGACAGCGGCACGGTTGACCCGGAGCCACGCCGGGCGATTCCGGGCCAGAGCACAATCCCGAAAAGCGGATACCGCTTTCCGTAACAGACGATGCTCGCTCAAATGAACAGACCGGGATGGTCCTTCAGCCGGAAGGCATCACGCTCTGCGAGTCCTCGATCCGGCGCGACTTCCGACCGGCGTGCGCGCCATTTCCCGGACATGGTCCGGCAGCCGCGACAAAATGTCTTTGTCGCCGCACAAACTATGGCCTGTTTGCCGCTGCGCCCGCCGGGCCGCCCTGCTTTGCGCCGCCCGCAGGCGGAAAACCCGTGCGCGGCTTGCAAAAGACGAATTTGGTATGCATAGATAAATGCTTGCATCAGTGCCATCGACCCCGGTCCTCCTGACCGATGCCGACTTCGCTTCATTCAAACGCCGCGCGGGCTTCGCCCGGGCCGATGAGTCAGGCCCGTCGGCCCCCGGTGCTGGCGGACAGGTCGCGCGGCGGCGGTCTCCGGCCTTTTCACGGGGAAGCATATTGTTATAAGGCGAGTTGCATGATCCCGACAGTCACTGGTAACCGGGCGCGCCGATGCGGCTGACGAATTTCTCGGACTATGCCCTGCGCATCCTGATGTATGCGGCGACTTGCCGGGATCGCCTGATCACCATCGAGGAAACGGCGGCCGTCTACGGGATATCGCGCAACCACCTGATGAAGGTCACCAATCAGTTGACGCGCGCTGGCTTTCTCAAGGCGGTGCGCGGCCGCTCCGGCGGGCTGACGCTGGCGCGGGAGGCAGCGAGCATCCGTCTCGGCGACGTGCTGCGCGCCACGGAGCCGGACTTCGCCCTTGTCGAGTGTTTTGCCGCCCAAAAGGGAGACGGAGCCCTCTGCCGCATTTCCTGCCAATGCCGGTTGCGCGGCGTGTTGACTGAGGCGCTGCAGGCGTTCATGGCAACGATGGACCGCCACACGCTCGCGGACATCGTCCTCACCCCGGCCGACTTCGGTATAAAGCCGGCTGCGTGAAGCGCCATCGCGTTCACGAACGCTACGCGGGCTTCCTCAACTGCGGCCGGGACTTTTTTCGCTCGTCGGGTAACGGGTGCCGACGGACCGGAAGGACTGGAGCCTGTGCGGCGGTGCGCCCATGTCCGCAAGGTCCGCCCGCAGCCGCTCGACAGCCGCTTCATCCAGCAGATGGGGATCGGCCGTCGTGCGCAATTCGAATGCAACCCCGCTTTCCAGCAGATGTCGCAGGCTCTCCTTTGCCCGTTTGCCGCTAAGGGGCACGCGGGTAACGCGGTCGTATTCGCCGAAGGCGGCCTTGACGTCGAACCCCACCCAGTCGACGAGCGGCAGCACCGTCGCAAGCCGCTGCGGATAGGGGCCGGCGGAATGCAGGCCGATGCCGAACCCAAAAGCGCGGACCTGCCGGATTGCGTCCGGCAGACCCTTCTGCATCGTGGGCTCGCCGCCCGAAAACACCACACTGTCCAGAAGTCCGCGCCGGGTTTCCAGAAAGGCGAGCACGCCGGGCCAAGGCAGCATCTCCCGCCCCCGGGCGGGCAGCAGATGCGGATTGTGGCAATAGGGGCAATCCCACGGGCACCCCTGACAGAAGACGGTCGCGGCGAGCCTGCCGGGCCAGTCGCACAGCGACAGGCGCTCAAGGCCGCCGATCCGGATGGGGTCCGCGTTCCGCTCAACCGTGGCGCGTGCGCTCTTCCGTAAAGTAGAGGCGTTCATGGAACTCGCCCTTCTTGCCGCGGTTGAACGAGGACACCGGGCGGTGATAGCCCATCACACGGGTCCAGATCTCGCAGCGCTGGCGCTCCCCGTCGTGCGGCGCGACAGGGGCGGAGGGAACGGTATCCCGCGCGGCGATGGCGATTGTCGTCTCTTTCATGGTCTTTCCTTTCGTTCAGGCGGATGCATGCCGCCGTTCCAGAAGTTCCGCGTCGCACTTCGGGCAGAACTCGTGCTCGCCCGCGATGTATCCGTGCTTCGGGCAGATCGAGAACGTGGGGGTGACGGTGATGTAGGGCAGGCGGAAGTTCTCCAGTGCGCGGCGGACCAGCGTGCCGCAGGCCTCCGCCGAGGAAAGCCGCGTTCCCATGTAGAGATGGAGCACCGTGCCGCCGGTGTACCTGCACTGCAGGGCATCCTGCCGCATCAGCGCCTCGAACGGATCGTCGGTGAAGCCGACCGGCAACTGGCTGGAGTTGGTGTAATAGGGCTCGTGCCGGGTGCCGGCTTGCAGGATATCCGCATAGCGCTTGCGGTCCTCCCTGGCGAAGCGATAGGTCGCGCCTTCCGCGGGGCTCGCTTCCAGATTGTAGAGATGGCCGGTCTCCTCCTGGAAGCCGACGATCCTAGCCCGCGTGTGATCGAGCACGCGCAGGGCAAAGGCGTGGCCATGATCGGTGGTGATGTCGTGTGCATCGCCGGTGAAATTGCGGATCATCTCGTTGATGCCGTTGACGCCGAGCGTCGAGAAATGGTTCCGCAGCGTGCCGAGATAACGCCGTGTATAGGGCAGCAGGCCGTCATCGATGAGCCGCTGCACGACGCGGCGCTTGATTTCGAGGCTGTCGCGGCCGATGGCCAGCAGCGCGTCGAGCCGCCCGAAAAGCGCCTCCTCGTCGCCCTTGTGGAGATAGCCGAGCCGGGCGCAGTTGATGGTGACGACGCCGAGGGAGCCGGTCTGCTCCGCGCTGCCGAACAGGCCATTGCCACGCTTGAGCAGTTCGCCGAGATCGAGCTGCAGCCGGCAGCACATGGAGCGCACCATGTTCGGCTTCATGTCCGAATTGATGAAGTTCTGGAAATAGGGCAGCCCGTATTTCGCCGTGAGGGCGAAGAGGCGTCGGGCATTCTCGCTCTCCCACGGAAAATCCGGCGTGATGTTGTAGGTAGGAATGGGGAAGGTGAAGACCCGGCCCCTGTGGTCGCCCGCCGCCATGACCTCCATATACGCACGGTTGATCATGTCCATCTCGGCTTGCAGCTCGCCGTAGGTGAAGCCGGCTTCCTGGCCGCCGATCACCGGCACCTCGCCGCGCAGGTCCTCGGGGCATGTCCAGTCGAAAGTCAGGTTGGTGAACGGCGTCTGCGTGCCCCAGCGCGAGGGGACGTTCAGGTTGTAGATCAGCTCCTGCATATGCTGGCGCACCTGACCGTAGCCGAGCCGGTCGATGCGCACGTAGGGCGCCATGTAGGTGTCGAAGGAGCTGAAGGCCTGCGCGCCGGCCCATTCGTTCTGGAGCGTGCCGAGGAAGTTGACGATCTGTCCGACGGCACTCGACATGTGCCGGGGCGGGCCGGCCTCCACCTTGTCCGGCACACCGTTCAGCCCCTCCGCGAGCAGCGTGCGCAGGGACCAGCCGGCGCAGTAGCCCGCCAGCATGTCGAGATCGTGGATATGCAGGTCGCCGTCGCGGTGCGCGTCTCCGATGCGGTCGGGATAGACGTGCGACAGCCAGTAATTGGCCACCATCTTGCCGGAGGTGTTGAGGATCAGGCCGCCGAGCGAATAGCCCTGGTTGGCGTTCGCGTTGACCCGCCAGTCGGTCCGTTCGAGATATTCGTCGATGGTCGAGACGGCGTCGACGGTCACGCCGCTCCCGGGCAGGGCTGAACGGGAGCAATGGTGAGCAGCTTGCATCCGGATCCTCCGCTATCGCGTGTCACGGCCGGAGGCTCCAGCCGTTTGTCTACATGTAGAGCCGTAAATCTTAATAAGCACTATATATTGATTCTCTGCTCATCGGATTGGGGCAATTTGCCGCGCGGCCGTTTCGCGTGAGGCGTGGCGGGCGGCGGACCTCCGGATTTTCCACCACCCAAACTCCTTGCGCTGGATCAATGACACACCAAGGTGAATGTGGCCTCTCGTCATAAAAGATGAATTTGAAATATATCTTTAGAATAACTCCAATACACGACGTGTATTCGGCGTGCGATGCGAGGGAAAGCATGGGAATTATCTGGAAATCGGCACCTGTCGTCACGACGCTGCTCTTGTCCACCACGAGCCAGTGGGCGCTGGCGCAATCGGCCGCGCCCGGCACGGTGCTCGAACTGGAGCCCATCGTCGTGGAAGCCACCCGCACCGGGGAGGATTCGGCCGCGTTGCAGCAGCGGCTTAACGCCATCGCCGGCGGCGTCGCGCTGGTGCCGCGCGACGCAATCGCACCTACCGGAAACCCGACTGTGGCGCATGCGCTGGAAAGCGTGCCGGGCGTCATCGTGCAGAGCTTCTTCGGAGGCAACGACCAGCCGCGCATCCAGATTCGCGGTTCCGGCCTGCAGCAGAACCCGGTCGAGCGCGGCATCCTCGTGCTGCAGGACGGCCTGCCGCTCAACCGCGCGGACGGCTCCTATATCGTCGGCTTTGCCGATCCGCAGCAGGCGGACGCCATTGAAGTCTTCCGGGGCTATACCGCCAACAGGCTCGGCGCGACTGTGCTGGGCGGTGCGCTCAACTTCATTTCGCCCAAGGGGTCGGATGCGCCCGGCGCGCGCCTGTCGGTGAGTGGTGGCAGCTTCGGGCAGGCGAATGTGGCAGGCCAGGCCGGTTTCGGCGGCGAGGCCTATGACGGCTTGCTGCAGGCCGACTTCACCACCCGCGACGGCTTCCGCGACTACAACGGCTCGCGGCGGCTGAGCGTCGGCGGCAATGTCGGCTTCGCATGGTCCGACACCGTAACGACGCGCGTCTTCGCCGGCTACCGCGATCTCGCCTTCGACGTCGCCGGGCCGCTGCCGTGGGATGCGCTGAAGGCGCGCCCGTCCCAGAACTGGGGCGGCCCCGTGGTCACGCCATCGGGCGCGATCTATCCCGGCCCCAACGTGCACCGCGACCGGCCGCGCCGCGAGGCGACGCAATTCCTCATCGGCTCGCGCACCACGGCGACCTTCGGCGCGCACATCCTCGACGGCGCCTTCGGCTATACCTATACGGACGACATGTTCCGCTTCCCCATTTCCTCGGGCGTGCGCACGACGAAGGGCGGTGACTTCACCCTGCTCGGGCGCTATGCCTACAAGCCGGACGCGGACAGCCCCCTGCCGCTGTTCGAGGCGACGGCGCAGTACACGGTCGGCTCCGCGGAGCGCGGCAATTATCTCAACATCGGCGGCCAGCAGGGACAGCCGTTCGGGCGGAGCGACCTCGACGCCTCGACGCTGTCGCTGTTCGCCGGGCTGAACATTCCACTTTGGGAGAAGTTCACCTTCTCCCCGGCGATCTCCTACGCGCACGCGACGCGCGAGAACAAGGACCGTTGGGCGCTGCCGACTCGTCCGACGACGGCCTTCAACCCGGCGCGCCCCTCCATCCTGTTGCCCAACGGCGCGGTGCCGACGCAGAACACGAGTTACGACCGCTCCTATGACGGCTGGAGCCCGAGCCTCGGCGTGACCTGGCGGCCGGACGAGAATCAGACCGTCTTCGCCGCCGTCAGCCGCAGCTTCGAGCCGCCGACCCATGACGATCTGCTCGCGACCGTCAACGGCACGCCCAACAGCAGCCCCGGTCGGCCGAACCCGGCGAACCCGCGCCTCGCCGCGGCGGCCTTCGCCACACCCGATCTCGATGCGCAGACCGCGACCACCGTCGAGGCTGGCTGGCGCGGGCGCTACGGCGATTTCTCGTGGGACGCCGTGACGTACTATTCCTGGGTGAGGGACGAGCTGCTCAGCCTGCGCGATGCCACCGGAGCATCGCTCGGCGCGGTCAATGCCGACAGGACGACGCATTTCGGCGTCGAACTGGGTCTCGGCGCGAAGCTCTGGGAGCGCTGGTCGGGCCGCATCGCCTATACCTATCAGGACTTCCGCTTCGACGGCGATCCCGTACGCGGCGACAACCGGCTGGCTGGCGCGCCACGCCATTTCGTGACGGCGGCGCTGCAGTTCCAGGCGACCGACAAATGGTCGCTGCAGGGCGCGGTGCGCTGGTCGCCGGAAAAGGCGCCGGTCGACAACATGAACACGCTCTACGCCGACGCCTGGGCGGTGGTGGATGTGCGCACCGAATATCGCATCAACGACACGTTCACGGTGTTCGGCGAGATCACCAACATTTTCGACGAAACCTACGCCTCCTCCACGCTCATCGTGGATCAGGCGACCGCCGATCAGGCGGCGTTCCTGCCCGGCGACGGGCGCGGGTTCTTCGCCGGGGTCAAGGCAACATTCTGATGGCATGCCCGTTCGCGCGCCGTGCGCGCGATGAAGTTCAGCGCGCCGGGGGCGCGAAGGGAGAGACAATCATGGTTGACCGCCGTTCGTTCATCGCGGGTCTGGCATTCGCCAGCCTGGCCGCGCGTGCGCGCGCCGCCGAACCGCTCGTGCTGTGGGGGCCACCCGCAGCGCCCTCGATCGTGCTGGCGCAGGCCGTCGCCAGCGGTGCGCTGAAGGAGGTCGCGCCCGACGTTACCTTCAAGGTGTGGAAGACGCCCGACGAGATGCGTGCCGGTATCAGCGCCGGAACGTTCCGGGCGGTGGTGGTGCCGACCTATGTCGCATCGAACCTATACAACCGTGGGCTTGGCGTGCGGCTGCTCAACGTGCTCACCGACGGCCTGCTCTTCGTCGTCGCTCCTTCCGGCACGGTGAAAGACATAGCCGGCCTCCGGGGCCGCAAGGTCGCGGTGCCGTTCCGCAATGACATGCCGGATTTCATCTTCCGCCGCATGCTCGCCTCCGCTGGCCTGGCCGCATCCGACATAGATGTCGACTATTCCGGGACGCCGGCGGAGGCCGTCCAGCTGCTGCTGACGGGCCGCGCCGACGCAGCCTTCCTGACCGAACCGCTGGCCAGCGCCGCCATCCTGAGGGCGGCAACGGCCGGCAGGACGCTGGAGCGCGCCATCGACGCGCAGGAGGTGTGGCGGAAGATCACGGGCAGGCAGGCCATTCCGCAGGCGGGCCTCGCGATCACCGACAAGCTCGCCGCCGATATCGGCGGCGGAGGTATCGCCGCCCTGCAGACGGCGCTCGAAGGCGCGCTCGGCAGCGTGCTGAAGGACCCGGCCACCGCCGCCGCCGTCGCCGCGCCGGCGCTGGAACTGCCCGCGCCGGTGATCGAGCGGGCGATTCCGTTCAGCAGTCTCGTGGTGCGCCGCGCCAGCGCGGCGAGGGCGGACCTCGCGGCCCTGTTCGATGCGCTGGCCGAGGCAGACCCGCGCATCATTGGCGGAAAGCAGCCCGATGACGGTTTCTTCGCCCTTTGAGGGGCCGCGCGTCGGGGAAGCGCGCCGCGCCATGCCGGCGTGGCTTCGCGCGGGCGCACGCGCGTGCGTTGCCGCCACCGTGTGGCTGGGGCGCTACGTCTGGGCCGGATGGGTGGGGCTTGCCGGGCTGTTCTGCCTCGCTGCGGGTTGGCAGGCGGGACACGAGTTTTACGGCTCCTTCATCCTTCCCGCGCCGCTGGAGACGGTGACCGTGCTCTTCGGCCTGTTCGAGGGGCCGGAACTGGCGCAGGCGGCGTCCGAGACGGCATGGCGCTCGCTCGGCGGCTTTTTGCTCGCCGCCGGCCTCGGTACGCTCGCGGGGTCCGTGGCGGGCTATTCGTTCGCCGCCATGCGCATCATGCGCCCCATCGTGACCGTGATCCTCGGCGTGCCGCCGATCGCGTGGATCGTGCTGGCGCTCATCTGGTTCGGATCGGGCGGCGGTTCCGCCGTGCTCACCGTGGTGCTGGCCTCGTTCCCGATCTCCTTCGCGGGCGCGCTGGAGGGGGCCGCCACGCGCGACCGGGCGCTCGACGCCATGGCGCGCTCGTTCGGCGCCTCGCTGCCGACGCGCTTTCGCACCGTCACCCTGCCGCATCTCCTGTCCTACCTGTTTCCGGCGTGGACCACGACGGCCGGGAATGCATGGAAGGTGACCGTCATGGCCGAACTGCTGTCGAACACCGGCGGCATAGGCGGGCAGCTCGCGACGGCGCGGGCCCTGTTCGACATCCCGCTGGTGACGGCGTGGATATTGCTCGTCGTCGCCTTCGCGCTGATCACCGAATACGGCATGCTGAACCCGCTGCGCGAGATGACGGAGCGCTGGCGCAGCGCCGGCTTGCCATGGGGCGTCAAGCGATGACGGAGCAAAAGGCAATGAAGCTGGCGCTCGACAAGGTTGGCCATGCGTGGCTCGGGCGCACGGTATTCGAGGATTTCGACCTCGTGCTGGGCGAGGGGGAGGTGGTGGCGCTCGCCGGGCCGTCCGGCTGCGGCAAGACCACGATTCTCCAGATTGCCGCCGGCCTTGTCGAGCCGCTGCGCGGGCGGGTGCGCCGGCACTACCGCCGGCACGCCGTCGTGTTTCAGGAGCCGCGCCTGCTGCCGTGGCTGACGGCGCGCGACAACATCGCCTACGGGCTGAAGGTCGCTGGCCGCGGCAGGGCCGAGCGCGGCGCGGTCGCCGAGGCGCGGGCGCTCGATGTGGGGCTCGACCGCGACGATCTCGACAAATATCCGGTTGAGCTTTCGGGCGGCATGCGCCAGCGCGCGGCGGTTGCGCGAGCCCTCGCCGTGGAGCCGGATGTGATGTTCTTCGACGAGCCGTTCACGGCGGTCGATGTCGGCCTTCGGCGCGCGTTGCAGGATCTGGTGATCGCGGCAGCGCGGCGGGCGCGTTTTTCGGCGCTGTTCGTCACCCACGATCTCGCCGAGGCGGTGAGGGTGGCGCACCGGCTGATCGTGCTCTCCGGCGTCGACGGCCGTATCGTCGATCAGCGCGCCATCGCCGGGGAGCCGGGCAGGCGCGACAACCGGACCGTCTTCGACATTGTCGAGGGTTGGTCGGCCGATCCCGTCTTCGCCGAGCTGTTCGACGCCGACCGCCGGGGGCGGGCATGAACACGCATCGCCATGCCGCGCCGGCCTCCGCGCCCGCGTTCGTGCCGCCGGTGCTCACCGAAGGGCTGCGGCTGTTCTTTCCGGTGGCGGCGGCGCATGGTGCGCTCTGGCCGGTGCTCTGGGTCATCCTCTACGGGCTCGACCTGCCGTTCGCGGCCGCGATCCCGCCGAGCCAGTGGCACGCGCACGAGATGATCTACGGCACCTACGGCATGGCGCTGGCCGGATTTCTGACATCCGCCATGCCGGAATGGACCGATACGCCGCCGCGCAGGGGTGGGGCGCTTCTCCTCCTGCTCGCCCTGTGGCTGCCGGGCAGGCTCGCCGGTCTTGTCGGCGCCGATGTGCTCTCGCCGCTCGCGGGAGCAAGCGACGCCGCGTTCCTCGCCGTGCTGGGGTGGTATGTGCTGAAGCCGCTCCTGCTGCGTCGCAGCGCCCGGCATGGCTCGTTCGTGCTGTGGGTGGCGCTCTTCGCGCTGACGGAGATCGGCATCCGGGTGGCGTGGTTCGTGGAGGACTACGAGCTTTCACACCGGCTGCTGATGGCGGCGGTGTGCATCTTCATGGCGTTCTTCACGCTGTCGGTGGCGCGCATCGGCGTGGTCGTCATCAATCTGGCGCTGGACCCGAGCGGCGGGACGACGCCCTACCGCCCGCATCCCGGCCGCCAGAATCTCGCCGCCGGCATGGTGGCGCTCTATGGCGCGGCGGCGCTCGCCTTTCCCGGTTCCCTCGCGCCCGCCTTCCTCGCACTCGCGGCTGGGGCGACATTCATGGACAGGCTGACCGAATGGTTCATCGGCCGCGCCCTGTTCAGAACGCAGGTACTGGCGCTGGCGCTCGCCAACCTGTTCGCCGGCATCGGCTTCTTCGTCGTCGGGCTCGGCGGATTGGACATCGGCATCGCCGGCATGACGCTCGCCCCCGCCACGGGCGTGCATCTGCTGACGCTCGGCGCGCTGGGCATGGCGATCATGGCGGTGTTCGTGATCGCCGGGCTGCGCCACACCGGGCATGATCTGGTGCTGCCGTGGCAGGCCCACGCCGCGGTGGTGGCCATGGCGGCGGCGGCCCTCGTCCGCACCTTGCCGGAACTCGGCTTCGCGACCTTCCTCATGGGGCCGCATTACGCGCTCGGCGCGCTGCTGTGGGCGGCGGCATTCGCCTTGTGGCTGCACGCCTTCCTGCCGATGATGCGGGCGCCGACCGTCGGCACCGCGACGGAAGACCCCTCACGGTGCTGAACGGCCGGGCCTCAGGAGGAGAGCACGAAATCGGCCGCGATGCCGGGCCGCGTTGCGGTGATGGCGCGCACCGCATCCGGCTCCATCAGGCTGAAGGCCGTCGACAGCGCGTCCGCCGTGGTGGCGTCCGGCGCGATGACGGACATGCGCGCATAGCGCGCCGCCGCCGCGCCGCTGCGCGGATCGAGCAGATGGCTGAAGCGCCCTGACGTGTCGAAGTGGAAGCCGGCGGCGCTCGACGTGGCGACGGCCGCCTCGGTGAGTTCGATGATCTTGTCGGGAGCGGTGTCGCCGGTGCGGGCGAGGCCGACCCGCCATGGCGCGCCATCGGCGCGGGACCCGACGGCGCGGATTTCGCCCATGTCGACGAGGCTGGAGGTCATGCCCGCCTGCTTCATCATGTCGACCGCCCTGTCGGTGACGAAGCCCTGCGCGATGCCGTTGAGGGTCATGGCCACGCCGGGCCGGGCGAAAGCCACCCGGTCGCGGTTGAAACGCACCATCTCGAAGCCCACGAGCGTGCGTGCCGCCGCGAGCGCGGCGGCGGAGGGGCCGCCCGGGTCGCTCCGCATCATCGCGAAATGCCGGCTGTAAAGGCGCCACAGTGGCTGGACAGTCGGGTCGAACGCGCCGCCGCTCACGGCGTGGAAATCCCGGCACTGTCGCAACAGCGCGACGAGTTCCCCGGGCGGCGCGGCGAGAACGCCCGTCCGGTTCAGCTCCGACAGCGCCGAGGCGTCGCGGTAGAGGCTGAAGATCGCTTCGAGCCGCGCGGCTTCCGCGACGATCCGCCCGACCAGCCGGCGCGCCGTGTCCTCGTCTTCGTGATGCAGGATGAGTTGCGCCGGCGCGCCGAGCGCCTGCCCGTGCCAGGTAACGATGCCATCCGTGAAAGTGATGGCGGCGCCGGTGTTCGCGAAGAGGTCTGGCCGTGCCGCCACTGCCGGAAGCGGCAACCCGGCGAAAGCCGCGATGACCGTGATCGCCCGCCGCCGCGTCATGCCCCTGCGATGCAACCGTTCATCCATGATTGCCTCCTGCGCCCGTATCGTGATCCCGGGAAGGGGCGGGGGCCGGATCTTCCCCGGCGTCCGCGTCCGCCCCCAGCACGTAGTCCGGCGGAATGGAGTCGAAGCCGACGACCCGCCCGCCGTTGCGCTCGATGAATGCCCTTGCCTGCGCGAGGTCGGCGAACGGCACCGCCTCCCGCGCACCCATGCCGCCGCGCACGGCGCTGCCGATGACGAAATGGGCCTTGCGGGCGTCGATCCAGTTCGTCGCGCCCGGCGTTTCCCAGGTCGGCGCGGTGCCCATGTCCGACACGTAAATGGCCGCGATGTCGCGCGGCTCCTCCGGCAACATGGTGAAGGCAAGCGTGTCGCGCGCCGACGAGAACCATATCGGCTCGATGAGGTGGCGCAGGATGATCTGCCCCTTGGGTCCGGGATGCTCCAGCACGTTCATGCCGCAGTAGCGGCCCATCGCATCCGCCGTGAGCGCGAAGGGCGGTGGCGGCGCGGCTGTCTCCTCCTGCTGGCATCCCGTCATCAGGAGCAGGCCGGCAAGGGCCAGAGCGGCGGAGAGGTGTTTCATCATGGCCTCCTTCATCGCTCCCGCCGGGAAAAGGCCAGCGTCGCCAGCACCAGCGGCCCCACGGTCCAGAGCACGAGCGCCAGCACGAGGGTTCGCGCGTCGAGCGCGCTGTTGGCGGCGACACCGCCCATGCCCGACAGGGCCGAGGCGCCGCCCGACGACAGGTTCAGCAGGCGGTAGACATCGGTGGGGTTGAGCACGAGCAGCAGGTCGAGCAGCCCGGCCGGCAGCGCCTGCCCCTGCATCGCCACGAGGATGCCGAGCAACGTCATGTCGTAGATCAGCACCAGCGCGAGCCAGATGCCGATGGCGATGCCCGCCGCCGTGCCGCGCTCGCTCACCAGTGTGCTGACGAGATAGCCGATGGCGATGAACACGGCGCCGAGCAACACCGACGAGCCGATCATGACAAGATAGGACGACCAGCTTTCCGCGCCGATCACGGCACCCGTCGCTACCAGCACCGCCGCCGCCACGCCGTATCCCGTCAGCGTCGCGAAGGCGAGAATGGCGATATGGCCGAGAAATTTCCCGAAGATCACCTGCGGCCGGCTCACCGGGTAGCTCAGCAGCAACAGCAGCGTGCCACGCTCGCTTTCTCCGACGATGGCATCGTGCGAGATCAGCAGCGCGATGAGCGGGATGAGGAAGATCGTCAGGCTGGACAGGCTGACGATCACGACATCGAGCCGGCCGACGCCGACATTGCCCGTCGGTGCGCTGCCCAGAAACGACAGCGTGAGCGCCAGCGCCGCCAGCAGCAACGTCATGGCCAGCACCCAGCGGTTGCGCAGGCCCTCCTGAATTTCCTTGCGCGCGATGATGATGAGATTTGTCATCGCCCGGCCTCCGCCCGTCCCAGAAAATGCACGTAGAGATCGTCGAGTGTCGGCTCGGCGATGGCGAGGTCGGCGATGGCGTCGGGCGCCTGCGTCACCGCTTGCAGCAGGGCGATCTTGTCGCCGGCGTCGACCCGCGTCTCGTAGGAGCCGGCGCCCGTCCGCGTCCAGTCGCGCCCGGCGAACGATCTGTGCGCCTGGCCCTTGCCATCCGTGAAGCGCACCTGCACGCGGACGGGCAGGCGCGCCTCGCGCCGCAGGTCGTCCAGCGTGCCGTCCGCGACCCTGGTGCCGCTGTCGAGGACGACGATGCGATCCGTCCGCCCTTCGAGTTCGCTCAGCGCGTGCGAGGACAGGAGTACGGTCGCGCCACCGGCGCGCAGCTCCTCGATGAGGTCATAGAAATGACGGCGCAGCGCCGGATCGAGGCCGCTCGTCGGCTCGTCCAGGAAAAGAACGCGCGGCTCGCCGAGCAGCGCCTGCGCGAGGCCGAGGCGCTGGCGCATGCCCTTGGAATAGGTGTGCACCGGCCTGTCCACCGCCGCCGGCGCCAGGCCGACGCGCTCGAACAGGGCATCGGCCTGCTTAGGCCCCACCCGCTTGAGGCGCGCGTAGAAGGCGAGGGTCTCGCGGCCGGTCAGCGCCAGGTGAAACGACACGCTTTCGGGCAGATAGCCCAGCCTGCGCCTCGCGGAGGCACTGCCGCGCGCGGGATCGCCGCCGAGCACGCGCACCGCGCCCGCGGTGGGGCGGATGAGGCCGAGCATCAGCTTGATCAGCGTGGTCTTGCCCGCGCCGTTATGGCCGACGAGCGCGACGGTCTCGCCCGCATGGAGCGTCAGCGAGACGTCCTGCACCGCGTTCACGCGCCCGTATTGCTTGCAGGCCTCGGCCAGGGTGACGGTTGCGGTCATGGCCGTTGCTCCCCCCGCTGCCGTTCGTCGCGTTGCAGCGGTGCCATCAGCGGACGGCTGTCCACCACGCCGCCGGGCAGCAGCGCCGGAAACTGGGCCTGTGCCCAGCGGATGACCTGAACGGCGGGGCTCGTCGTCAGGATCTTCGCCTGCGGCGACGTCCACAGCACCCTGTCGATGAGATCGTTGGGCCGGTAGGTGTTGTCCGCGATGCCGTCTCCGTCGAGATCGAAAGCCGGATTGTCGCTCCAGTAGTTGCCGCGCCCGCGGTACGACCAGTCGAGATAGCGGCCGCCGACGTATTTCACCTGATTGCGGTTGTTGACGAACGCATTGTCGAAGATGCTGTTGCCTTCGGAACCGGCGGTGAAGTGAATGCCGATGGCGCAGTTCTCGAACAGGTTGTCGCGGAGGCGATTGCGGTTGGCGTTATAGATGAACACGCACTTCTCCGGCCCGAGACGCCACCCGCTGCCCGGCGCGGCGGCCGGCTCGTCCTGCGGCATGCCGTGCCCGGCGTCGCGTGTGCCGGCGAGCACCCAGCGGTCAGGGGGCTGCAGGCGGCCGCGCACGGTGTTCCCGGCGACTTCGGAGGCGTTGGCGTAGTTCAGCAGCAGGCCGTGATCGCGGTCGCCATCGGAAACGTTGCCGAGCACCTTCAGCCTGCTCGAAAACATGATCGCGAAGCCCACCGAGTTGCCGGTGGAGACGTTGTCGCGGATTTCGCTGTCGTTGGTATACATGTAGTGTACGGCAAAGCGCAGGTTGCGGAAGCGGTTGCCGCTGAACACGTTGCGCTTGCTGGAGTTGCTGCCGATGCCGTCGCGGCCGTAGCTGATGTCGTTGCCGAGCACTTTCGCGCCCGGCGCGTTCCACAGGGTGACGCCGTTGCCCGCCTCGCTCAGGCGCCCCTCCTTCAGGCCGACGATCCGGTTGGCGCGCACGACGGACTCCGCCGCGCCGTGCAGATAGACGCCGCACAGGTTGCCAACGATCTCGTTGTTCTCGATCAGCGCGGCGGTCGCGGTGCGGGCGACGAAGATGCCCGAATCCATGGCAGACAGTTCCGTTCCCGAACCCGTCACTGTCAGGCCGCGCACGGTCACGCCCGGTGCCGTCACGGTGATGACGCTGCCGCGTCCCGTACCCGTAATCGTCGCACCGTGCGCGCCTTCGAGCGTCAGCGCCTTGTCGACGGTGACGGGACCAGCATGGCTTCCCGCCGCGAGCACGATCAGGTCGCCCGGCGCGGCGGCATCGACGACGGCCTGCAAGGGACGCGCGTCGTCCGCGCCGACATGGATCGCCGCAGCGGAGACCGCGCAGGGAAGGGCGGCAATCGCCGCCATTCCGGATATCAGGTGACGCAACCTGCGCATCATACCACCTTCGGCTCCACCAGCATGCGGCCCTTCATTTCCATATGCATCGCGTGACAGAACCACGAACAGTAATACCACCAGACCCCTGGCTTGGAGGCCGTGAAGCTGACGGAGGCGGTGGCTTGCGGCGCGACTTCCATGTTGACGCCATAGTTGATGATGGCGAAGCCGTGGGTCAGGTCCTCCACCTCGTCGATGTTGGTGACATAGACCGTCACCTCGTCGCCTTCCTTGACAGTGAACTCCGTGAGCCCGAAGGACGGCGCGGAGGACGTCATGTAGACACGCACCCTGTTGCCGTCGCGGATCACCTCGGAATCCTGCAGCAGGTCGATACCGTCCGCCTCCGCCTGCTTCACCGCATCGGCGAAGAACGGGTCGGCGCGGTCCCAGACGCTGACGGGGTTGATCTTGGAATGGTGAACGATGGTCGCGTCGTGCGGTTCGGCGAAGGAGGGGCCGTCGTGCACCAGCACCATCTCGTCACCGGAGATATCGATAAGCTGGTCGTTCTCCGGCTTCAGCGGCCCGACGTTGAGATAACGGTCCTTCGAGAACTTGTTGAGCGACAGCAGCCACTTGCCGTCCGCGTCCTTGGTCTGCCCCATGGAGGTGTGATTGTGGCCCGGCTGGTATTGCACATCGAGCTTCTGACGGACCGGATCGACCTTCTCGCCGGCAAAGGCGCGCCTGGCGTCCTCGATGTTCCACTTGCAGATCTGGCTGTCGATGAACAGGGTGGTATAGGCATTGCCGCGTCCGTCGTAGGCGGTGTGCAACGGGCCGAGGCCGAGTTCCGGCTCCGCGACCACGGTGTCGCGCGGCTTGATCCTGTCGTCGAACAGATCGTCGAACTTGCGTACATCGAACACGGTCACGGTCGGCGACAGCTTGCCGTTGGCGACCACATGGATGCCGTCCGGCGCGGTGTTGATGCCGTGCGGGCTGTTGGACACCGGCACATAGCGCGTGTAGGGCGATCCCTTGCGGCCGTCGACGACCGGGACGCCGTTCAGCTCCTTGAAGTCTCCCTTCGCGACGGCCTCCTCGATGCGCTTGAGGTTGAAAATGACGATCCAGTCCTGCTCGTTGGCCGTCATTTCCTCAAGCGTCACGCCTTCCTCGGAGTTGTAGCAGGTGGCGAACGCATACTTGCCCTGATAGTCGGCATCCACGTTGTCGAGGTTGCCGTCGACCATCACCTGCCAGGCGATTTTCATGGTATCGCCGTCAATGGCAGTGAAAATGGCATGATACTGCTTGTGGTTGTCCAGTATCTTGCCGTTGTTGGGAATCGGCACACGGTCCTCGCCGTTGGCGAAGACGTAGCCCGTCCGCGGATACTTCTGCACGCGCAGGCCGTGGACGGTGTGCTGGTTCGGAAGCTGGATGATCTTGTCGCATTTCATCACGTCGAGCCGGATGCGGCAGACGCGGGTGTTGGCCTTGTCGTTGGCGAACAGGTAGCGCCCGTCATAACTGCCTTCCGTGAAGGAAGGATGCGGGTGGTGCAGATCGCCGTTGAGGTAGATGCCGCCCTTGTCCGCGAGAAACGCAACGGACTCCGGCAGCAGGCCCTCGGTGAGGATTTTCCGGCTTTCGTTCGTTTGCCCCCAGCCCGTGGCGCTGCAGCGGTTGAAGACGGGAATGCGCATCAGCTCGCGCATCGAGGGCAGGCCGATGATGCGCACTTCGCCGGTCTGCCCGCTGGAGAAAAAGACGTAGTATTCATCGAGTTCGCCGGGCTTGACTTCATTGACGTGCCCGGCGCCGCTCCGGCCGGCGGGCGGTGCACTCTGTGCCACGGCCGGCGTCGTGGTGCCGCCCGCGAGCGTGAACGCACCGCCGACGCTTGCCGCGCCCGCGGCAGCGGCGGCTGCGGTGGTGCCGAGCAACTGGCGCCGGCTCATATGCGGCTTCGTTTCTTCATGCGACATGGCTTCTCTCCTTTGTGATGCGTCTCAAACCGGCCGCTCCGCTCCCGGGCCGGACAGTATGGCGACGGAGGGATCGACCGGCGCGCCCGCATGGGTGATCACAGGCCGGGCGGTGGACGCTTTCTTCGGCGCCGGAGCGGCGTCGGGGGACCCCGCCAGCGCCGCGCGCTTCTCCCGCTTCAGCCGCAGCTGGATCATGTGCGGGCAGCGGTGATCGTCGTGGTAAAGCTCCTGGCAATGCATGCAGTAGATGCACTCGTTGACGTTGATCGGCCCTTCCGGATGGATCGACTGCACCGGGCATTCGTTGGCGCAGCGCTGGCAGGGCGAGCCGCATTCCGGCCAGCGCTTCAGCCATTCGAACATGCGGATGCGGCCGGGAATGGCGAGCGCCGCCCCCAGCGGACAGAGATAGCGGCAATAGAAGCGCTCGATGACGAGGCCGGCCGCCAGAACCGTGAGGGCGAAGATCACGAACGGCCATTCGCGCGCGAACTTCAGCACGATCGCCGTCTTGAAGGGCTCCACCTCCGCGAACATCTCGGCGAGCGCGACGGAATAGAGCGACAGGCCGAACAGGCCGAGGAACACGATGTACTTGAGCGGCCACAACCGCTCGTGCAGGCCCCAAGGCACGCTGATCTGCGGCACCCCGAGCCGTTTGGCGACGGCGTTGGTCAGCTCCTGCAGGGCGCCGAACGGGCACAGCCAGCCGCAGAACGGCCCGCGCCCCCAGAACAACAGCGCCGCCGCCACCGCACCCCACAGGATGAAGACGAGCGGCGCGGACAGGAAGAATTCCCACGAGAAGCCGGTCACCAGTGCGTTGACGAAAGTCAGCACGTTCACGACCGATAGTTGGGCGTTCATATACCAGCCGAGCCACACCAGCGTGAACAGCAGATAGCCCTGCCGCACCCGGCGAAAAAGCAGGGGGCGCGTCACGAGCCAGTCCTGGAAGAAGAAGATGGCGGTGAGCACGAGCAGCGCGGCGACCGTGACGCCGATGGCGATCCGGTTCATCTGCCAGATGCGAAACCACAGCGGCTCGTCGTCCGGGAAGGGGGCGGTCGTGGCCTCGGCGATGGGCGCCGCTTCGGCCGGCGACGGCGGCGTGACGGCCGGTGGGGGGGCGGGCGGCTCCTCGACGGTGACGTAGGCATCCGGCAGGCTGTAGCCGAGATTGAAGGGCAGCACCGCCTTGCCGCGCGCGGAGGTGCTGCGTTGCACGAGGAGTTGCAGTTCCCACGGCTCGGCGACATCGAAGGCGAAATCGGCCGGCACCGTGAACAGCGCGATTTCGCGCAGATGCGGCGCGCCTTCCGCCGCCAGCGCCGCCAGACGGGTGTGGTTACGGTCGCGGAAGCGGATGCCCTGTCCATCCTGCAGCAGCTCGATCCGGTCGAAGATGCCGCCGCGCACATAGCCCGATCCCTTGAAGGAATAGGCGCCATCGCCGGCGACGAGGATGGCGCTTCGGCCCTCCTTCAACTGGCTTTTCAGCCGCTCGTACACCACGTCGCCCAGCAGGCTGCGCCCGATGATCGGCACACTGACGGGGGCGATGAAGAGATCGATGAACCGGTCGTCGGGCGACGGCGACTCAGAGCGGTCGGCCGCCTCCGGCTGGCCGGCCTCGCGAAACACCTGCGATACCTCGCCCACGCTCAGACGCAGGCTGCGCACGGAGCCGTCGCCGAGCAGCGTGTCCCAGTCCGCGACACCGGTTTTCGACACGTCGACCTTGCGGATGGCGCTGACGACCGCGCCGGCCGGCGCTGGCGCCTCTCCCAGCCGGTTGCTGCGGATGAGGCGCACGGCAGCGCGCACCACGCTGTCGCCCATCACCAGCACCGTCACGGTCGCGCCGCTGACGATATCGGCCTGCGGCGGCCGCTCCAGACCGGCGGCGACGCGGCCCATATCCCTGCCGATGATGCTGTTGAGTGCGGCGACGACCTTCGGTTCGGGAATGCCGATCAGCACGATCGGTTCGTCGTGGTGGACGAGCTTCAGCCCGTGGATGACGCCGCCCGTATCGATACCCGCAACGATATGGATCGGCTTGCCGGAATAGCCGATGGCGCTGGTAAAATCGGCATTGAGAAAGACGTAGCCAAGGCGCTCGCCGCCCTTCAGCACGGGGGCTATCGGCGGTTCGCCTTCCGGATCTCCGAACCTGTCGGCGCCGTCGAAGAAGGCGCCGGGATCGAGCGCCGGCAGATAGTTGCCGAGCTGCCCGGCGTGCGCCTGAGACGCGAGGATGAATGCTGCCGCGAGAGACATACAGAGAAGGCAGCGTGCGATGAAGGTTCTCAACCGCGGATACCAATGCAAGGCCATTATTGTTGTTTCCACGTCTCGCAGCCGGCGTCGCGATTTCCGGAGCGGGAGACAGCGCCCCCTCCCGGATCAATTAGATGTAAATGTAATGCATGTTTTTTCCCGAAACTTGAGATAGAACAAATTGCAGGGAAAATTTCCGCCTTTTATCTCAGAGAGGCGCTGGCGGGCAGGAGGCGCTCCCATGTCGCGGCATTCCATATCGAAACGTCCCGCATCGCGGCTGAGGGCCGAGCCGCCGTCGGTCCGTTCGCCGGGCGAACTGATGGCGACTGCCTCTTCCATCGCGGAGGACGCGGCTTCCCGTTATGAGGCGCAGGCGGGGCGCATGCGGCGTGCGGGCGCGGATGCGCTCGCCTCGGCCTATGACGAACTCGCCCGGCAGCAGCGCGAGCAGATCGGGCGCAGCCTGTCCCGATTCGTCGGGGCGACGCATGCGGCCGCGTGCCTTCTCGCCGTCGAAGGTCTGCTGGACGACGAGGGAACGGATGCTGCGGCGGTGGAACTGCTCGACCCTTACCGGATATTCGCGGTCGCGGTCCGCAACTGCGAACGGGCTTTCGCCTTCTGGAGCTATGTTGCGGCGCAGGCGTCTTCCGCCGAAGTCCGCCAGGCGGCCGAGTATCTGGCGGGAAGGGAACTCGAGCGGGTGGCTTGGCTGCGGCGCCGGCGGCGGTCGTCCTATCACGCCTTGCGCGGGCGGGCGGACCGACGTGCGGCAGTGCCCGACGCGATGGAAAGCCGGCTTGCGGCGCTGTTGGCGGAAAAGATGGCGACCTGCGATGGCGACGACGCTGGGCGGCGGGAACTGGAGGCACTTGCCCGGCAGACAAGGGAACGGGCAGCACAGCTTGCGCGCGCGCCCTTCGATCCATCGCTGCCTTCCCTGAAGCATGAGCCCCTCTTGCCGGATGCGGCCTGGAACGGCGCTGGCGCCCTGTGCGAGGCGTTGCTCGACCGCTATCTGGAACTTGCCGGAGAAGCGCGGGACGAGGCGGAGCGCAGCCGTGCGCAGGCATTCGCGGCAGAACTCATCGCCTGCCTTCGTTTCCTGCGGACATTGTGACGCATGGGATGGGCGGTTTTTAAGATGCGTTTAAAATATATCTATTTGCGACAGGTCAAGGAGCGGCAGCGTCGGATTGCCTAGACCTGACGCAGGGAAGGGCGATACGATACGCCGGCTTCCCGATGTTTGAGGCTGCTGCCTGGGGAGAAAGACAAATGGTCAAAGTGATGGGTAAAGCCGTGTGTACCGTAGCGGCGCTGACGCTGCTTTCCATGCCGGCGCTGGCCGAGGATTTCAGGATCGAGATGCTCAACAAGGGCAAGGACGGACTGATGGTCTTCGAGCCGTCGTTCCTCAAGGTCGCGCCCGGCGACAAGGTGACTTTCGTGCCGACCGACAAGACCCATAGCGCGGAAACGGTGAAGGGCCTCATCCCCGACGGTGCTGAGCCGTTCAAGGGCAAGGTCAACGAAGAAATCTCGTCGAGCTTCACGGTGCCCGGCGCGTACCTGATCAAGTGCCTGCCGCATATGCCGATGGGCATGGTGGCGCTGGTGGTGGTTGGCGACGGCGCGCCGGCCAACCTTGATGCCCTCAAGGAGGCCAAGCTGCCGAAGAAGGCGCGCGAGCGGCTGGATGCAGCGATTGCCCAGGTCGGACAGTGACGGGGGTGATGCGATGGCCGACGGCTTCGGCATGCGGCTGAAGCGCATCTACGAGCCGCCGGCGGCGGATGACGGCGCGCGCGTGCTCGTCGACCGCCTCTGGCCTCGCGGCATTCGCAAGGAAGCGGCGGAACTGACGCTCTGGCTGAAGGATGTAGCGCCAAGCCCCGGGCTGCGCCGTTGGTTCGGCCATGATCCGGTGCGGTGGGCCGAGTTCGCCCGCCGCTACCGGGCCGAACTCGCCGCGAACGGGGAGGCCGTCGGCACGCTTCGCGATCTTGCTGCGCGCGGGCCGGTGACCCTGCTCTATGCCGCCCACGACACGGCGCACAATCATGCGCTGGTTCTTGCGGATTATCTTCTCGACGATACCGGTGGGGCGCAGCCGTCGCCGTGCGACAGCAGCGCTCGCCCGTAGTCGCGCCACTGGCGCAAAAGGCCGCGGTCATCCTTTGAGAAGCGCGCGCGGCGGATAAGGTCGGCGAAGCTGTCGTCTGGATGGCACTGCTCGTAACCGGCCCGTGCGACGGCTTCCACGGCTGCGTCGGACGCGGGGGCAGGCCCGAACGAGGGGTCTGGCGCAGGATCGGTCATTGGATCGGTCATACATTCGCCCTCCCGTCATCCGCTTCCGTGACGCCGCAATCCGCTCATTCTCTGGCCGAGGCCTTCCGTAGCGGAATGAAATCGACACGCTGGTGGGCGACTGTGCCGTCCGGCTCGACGATCGCCCGCCACCGGCGATTGCCGCAGCGGACGGAAAGCCGCCAGCGGCCGCGGTCGTCTCCCTCGCCGCGCTCGACGCGGCTGGAGACGAGGCCACGGCGCATCATGTCGCGCAACTCCTCCGGCGACCAGCCGAACCGCCCGGCAAGCATCGCTGCATCGAGCATGAAGGCACCGGCCGCATCCCGAGCAACGGTGAGCCTCTGTCCGGCGGTCGTCATGCGGCGGGCCTTAGCATGCGGTTCGGCTCGCGTGGCTTCAGGCGCGGCTGCAGCAACATCCCGCCATAGCGGGCACAGTAGCCAAGAAACGCGAGGGTCCAAAGCGTTGCCGAGATGTGCAGCAGGCTCGTTTGCTCCGGCAGGAAACCGGCCGCGATGCGAGACAGCGCCGCGAGCACGATCGCGGCGTAGATCAGACAGGTTGCCGTATCGGCCCGAAGTTCACGGCCCGTATGGCCGAGCGCCGCGCGCGTCATGACCGCGAGCGTCATCACGCCGATGGCGCCGACGCCCAGCGCATGGAGCGCCGCGACCGCCGGAAAATGGGCGGGATCGAGCGCCGCGAGGCCGGCGAGCAGAAGGCCAGCGGGCACGAAGAGATAGGCGACATGCAGGATCAGCACGAGGATGTCGCGCCGCGCCCTGTCGCCAGCCCAGCGCGCGAGCCGTGCGAGGTTGACGCCAGCGGCGGCGATGAGGAGGAGGCCGGCCATCGTGCTTTCCGGCGCCAGCGTCCAAGGCGTGAGCGCCGCAACCGAGAGGACGATGGAGAATTTGTCGAACCCGTTGAACGGAACGGGCAGGCGGCCCGGATTCTCGCGCGCGAGCCAGTTGCGGGTGAAGCTCGGGATGATACGTCCGCCGATGATGAGGATCAGGACGATTGCTGCCGCGGTCGCCAGCCTGCGGCTGTAGTCGCTGGTGCCTGAAAGCGCCGCCTCGACGTGAAACAGGATGTTGGCGAACAGGAACACCATGACGGGGATAACGACCTTGAGGTTGCGCCAGTTGCGCCCCGCGACGATCTCCGTGGCGGCAGCGGCCGAGACTGCCGCGAGGAACAGGCTATCGATGGCAGCCGCCGCCAGCCAGCCCGTCCAGGCCGAGAAGAAGACGGCGACACGCCCGGCAACCCATAGCACGACGAGGCCGAGCAGCGGTGCGCCCTGCACCGGCAGCCGTCCCGTCCAGTTCGGAATGGCCGTGAGCAGGAAGCCGGTGACGATGGCCGCGAGATAGCCGAACAGCGTTTCGTGAATATGCCAGTCGACGGGCATGAAAGCGCTCGCGGTTCCAAGCGTCCCGTCGTGTATCGGCAGCCATGCCAGAATGATCAGCCCGCCGTAGAGCGCGCCGAAGAGGAAGAAGGGACGGAAGCCATAGGACAGAAGCGCCGGCCCGCCCGCCGCCCGCCGCGCCTGCGCCGGCATCTTTTCACCTTGCGCAATCATCATGAAAAGTCCTCGGAAGAAGGTTGCCGGAGAAATCCGGGCTCGCCGGCGCCTGAGAGGCGCCAGCAATGCCCGCCTGTGACTGAACACCCGGCAGCGCCGGTGGCCTCCGGATAAATAAGGTATTTTCCATGCATCTTTTCTAATCCGGATTCAGAAGCGTAGCAAGCGTCAAAGGCCGCGGCGGGCGGCCGCGCCTGCGTATGCGTTCATGCTTGCCGCATCAGAACAACGCGGGAAGTGCGCCGTTGTTTTTTCGTATCGGATCAGCAATTCGCGAGGAGGCCATGAAGATGCCCGCGAAATCGAAGGCCCAGCAGAAAGCGGCGGGCGCCGCGCTGTCGGCGAAGCGTGACAGCCGGAAGAAACGTGGATTGAAGGGCGCGTCGAGAGAGATGTACGAGTCGATGACGGAAAAGGAACTGCACGAACTCGCTTCCACGAAACACGAGGGGAAGCCGGAGCACGTCGACAAATCCTGAGTTGCCGGCCTTCAAAGCGTTGCGAGCATCCGGTTATCGATGCCTTCTTTCGATACCGCCTGCGCGGCGACCTTGTTCTCGACCGCACGGATGATCGGGTTACTGAAGTCCACGCCGTAAAGCTCGCGCATGTTCCACAGGCCGCCCGGCGAGAAGACGTTCACTTCCAGAAGCTTGTCGCCGACGATATCGAGGCCGACCAGAAACACGCCGTCCGCCACCAGTTTCGGGCGCACGCGCTCGGCCAGCGCGAGGATATCGTCCGTGATCCTTGCGGGTGCGGCGGCGCCTATGGCACAAATGTTCGACTGCTGATCGCCCCGCGCGGGCATGCGCCGCAACGCCGCATAGGTGTCGCCGTGCTTCAGCGGCTGCCCGTTGAGCAGAAACAGCCGGATGCCGCCAGCCTTCGCCTCCGGAAGATAGGGCTGGGCGACGATGTATCCGTCGACGCCAACGGCCTCGAAGACCTTGTTGAGATTGCTTTTCGAGGCGGAATTGACCTTGAAGACGTTCCTCCTGCCCGAGCCTTGCAGCGGTTTCAGGATCGCGCCCTTCGGGTGGCTTTCGACGAAATGGCGAATCTCGTCGATGTTTCGCGATATCAGGGCAGGCGGGCGTACGACATCTGGAAAGCTCTCGAAATAGAGCTTGTTCTGGGCCAGCGCCAGCGCCTCCGGGTCGTTCAGGACGACAACGCCGCGCTGTGCCGCGAAGCGGCCGAAAAGGATGCCGGCGTGCGCCGCCCACGGCCGCGCCGCGAGATCGAGCGAGGGGTCGTTGCGCAGCAGAAGCGCGTCGATCTCGCCGATCTCGATGGTGCGTCGCTGGAGGGATTCGTCCTGCAACGCTGCGTGAAACGTTTCCGGTTTTTTGAATTTCTTGGACGGAAGGACCTTGGCATGCACCACCAGCGCGCCGTCGGGCCGGAGCGTGAAATCGTCGGGGGTCACATAGATCACTTCATGATCCCGGCTGAGCGCCGCCGCGGCTAGAAGCGAGGTGGTGAAGAGGGGGCTTTCCCCTTCGATGGCGTTGACGAAAAACGCGATGCGCATCACAGCCTCCTTGCCGTTGTCATGCAGCCGTGGCGGCAATGCATGTGATTTTCAACCGCGATCCATGAACGACGGATGTCAACATCATTCAACGCTTATCCGCGATTGCGGCATTTATGGAATGCTTCCAAAAAACTTGTGGACCGATGGCTTTCTATCTGCCAATCAGTCCCGTTCGCTATACACCATAAGCATAATTCTAAATGGGAAATCATTTTCATTCTATATACAGATATTAACCTGAAAGCGATTTTTAGCGCCATAAAGACTGAATGTTATTCATCACGCTGCGTAATTTAGGTCCGAAAGACAAAGATTCGCCCATGTGTCGAAGGTGGCCGCCTATCCCCCGGCTTCATAGGCGAGTATCCGGCCCTGCCGCAAGACACGGAACAAATTTCGCCAGGGCTGCGTTACTGACTTGGTAACGACCACAGGAGAGCCCCCTATGGCGGATTCACCTGACGACCGGCATCCACGCCCCGATGAAGAGCAGCAGGTTGTGCCGGCGACGAAAACGCGCCCGGGCGGCATCGGACGAACGGTTTTCTACATCCTGCTGGCGAGCCTGGCTCTGGCTGCGATTGCGTGGCTGGCGCTGGAGATATGGGCCTACGGCGGTTCTCCCGCTCCGTAGATAATCAAGAAGGTGTCATCATGCCAAAGAACGAGAAAAAGAAAGCTGACAAGCCGACGGATACGGAGAAGATACTGGACAAAAGCTTGGAAGACAGTTTCCCGGCCAGCGATCCGTCCTCCGTTACGCGGGAGCCTGCGGACAAGCGCGAGACGAAGGAACCCCCGCCGGACAAGCCGGCCAAGCCGGCCAAGCATAAACGATAAGCTCGACAGTCCGTTTACGAACAGCTGCCGCGACGTTGTCGACGATCATTCCCGCGAGAGGCCGCTGCCGCCGGGGCCCGTCTCTCCCGTCCCAGGGCGCGTCATTGCGGGCGATCCTTTCCGGCTTCCTCTTCGTCACACGTCAAACAGATGCCGCCGTGGGAACCGGCGGCATCTGCCATTGTGGATCAGTTCTTTCAACCCGTCTGCGAGGTCGGGCCGCCCGGCGCGGTTATGTCCTTGAGGCAGGAGCCGGCAACGGACGGATTTTGGTGCGCCGTGTCGGCGAGCGATACGACACCGGTCAGGCGCTTGTCGCGGTTCACGACCGGCAGCCGCCGCACCTGAATGTCACCCATGTTGCGGGTCACGTCATCGATATCCTCGTCCTCAAAACAGTATTTGACATCAGCGGTCATGACGTCGCGCACCCTGGCGTCGCCGTTCCTGTCGCCGGCGACGTACCGCACCACGATATCCCGATCGGTTATCGTGCCGACAAGCCGGTCGTTTTCCCCGACCGGCAGAAAGCCGATATCGTTCTCAGCCATCATTTTCGCGACCTGAACGATCGTGTCGTCCGGATTGACGAGATGGATATCCCGGCTCATGATTTTTGATACCTGCATTTTCGAGTCCCTCCAATGCGAGATCCAGCGTGCCGTGTTGCGGCAGGCTCCGTGTCGCCGCAAGGGCTCCCCACTGCCCGAGCGGTTGCTGGTTCAACCGGAAGGCCGAGCATTTGTTCCGGCCCAGGCAAAAAAGGTCGGCGGGGAGGACGCCGGTTGCACCATTGCGGTGGATCGTATTCCCCGGCTGGAGCGTTTTCCGATCAAATGGAGGCGTTTGATAGCTAAGACTTAGCATGAAATCAGAATTTAAGATCATATCATCGCTTCCGTGAAAGGGTGACATAATCTAAAAGCGGAACCCCGTGGTGAGGAGTAGACCGTGAGTGTGGACAGAGAAGCTTGTACAACAGGTAATCTTGATCTGGGCGTTATTGGCAACAGCACGATCGCAGCCCTCGTCGACGACCGGGCCAGCATCGTGTGGATGTGCTATCCGCAGCTCGACGGCGATCCCGTCTTCCACTCGCTCATCGGCAAGACCCCGCATGGCGGCGGCGCGTTTGAAATCGTGCTGGAGGGTTTCTCCGCCAGCCACCGGGCCTATACCCCCAACACGGCGATCCTCGAAACCGTGCTCGAAGCCGCCGACGGCTCGCGCGTGCGCGTCACCGATTTCGCACCCCGTTTCAAGCGGTATGGCCGCATCTTCCGTCCGGCGATGCTGGTGCGCCGGATCGAGCCGCTGGCGGGCACACCCCGCATCACGCTGCGCATCCGCCCTTCCGGGGATTATGGCCGCGTGCCGGCCGAGATCACCCGGGGCTCCAACCATATCCGTTACATCGTCGGCGATCAGGTGCTGCGTCTGACCACGGATGCGGCCCCCGGCCTCGTCGTCAAGGAGGTGCCCTTCGTTCTGGAGCGCACGCTCACTTGCGTTCTGGGCCAGGACGAGATCCCAACGGAGGCGCCTGGCCTCATCGGTGGGAATTTCCATGACGAAACCGCCCGCTACTGGCGTGACTGGGTGCGCTATCTCGCCGTTCCCTTCGAATGGCAGGATGTCGTCATCCGCGCCGCGATCACCCTGCGTCTTTGTGCTTTCGAGGAGACCGGAGGCATCGCTGCCGCGCTCACGACCTCGATCCCGGAATTCGGCGCGTCGGGCCGCACGTGGGACTACCGCTATTGCTGGCTGCGCGATTCCTTCTTTACCGTCCGCGCGCTCAACCGGCTGGGCGCGACACTGACGATGGAAGACTACATCAGCTACGTCACCAACGTCGTGACGCGCAACGGCGAGCGCGAACTGCAGCCGCTGTTCGGACTGCAGTTCGAGGCTCATATCACGGAGGAAATCGTCGGGGAACTGCCCGGTTACAGAGGCTACGGGCCGGTGCGTCGGGGCAATGCCGCCTATAACCAGCGCCAGAACGACGGCTACGGCTCCGTCATTCTCGCCATCGCCCAGTGCTTTTTCGACGAGCGCCTTGAGCGGCGCGGCGACAGGGCCCTGTTCGAACGGCTCGAAGCGCTCGGCCACAAGGCGGTGGCGGTGTGGAACACGCCGGACGCAGGGCTGTGGGAATTTCGCGCGCTCGCCTATGTTCACACCCATTCCGCCGCCATGTGCTGGGCGGCGTGCGACAGGCTGGCGCGCATCGCGCTCAAGCTGGACCTCACGGACCGGGCCACCTACTGGCGCGAGCAGGCGGATGCCATCCGCGAAGAAATTTTTGCGCGCGCATGGAACAATGAGCTGTCAAGCTTCGTTTCACGCTTCGAGGGGCACGATGTCGACGCGAGCCTGCTGCTGCTCGCCGACATCGGGCTGTTGCGCGCGGATGACCCGCGTTTCCGCTCCACTGTCGAAACCATCGGGCAGCGGTTGAAACGTGGATCGCACCTTTTCCGTTACGCGGGCGAGGACGATTTCGGTGTTCCGGAGACGGCATTCACGATCTGCACGCTCTGGTACATCGAGGCCCTGGCCAAGATCGGCAGGGAAGGAGAGGCGCGCGCCTTGTTCAACGATCTGCTCGGACGGCGCAACAGTCTCGGCTTGCTGTCGGAGGGCATACATACGGAAACCGGAGAACTCTGGGGCAACTTCCCGCAGACCTATTCGATGGTGGGTCTGATTCACGCGGCACTCTCGCTGTCGCGGAAATGGGAGGATGCCTTCTAGAGCGCGTTCCGATCAGATGAAATCATCCGATCGATCAGAATTCGCTCGAAATAAGGAACCCGGAATCCGTCCTGTTTCAACGTAGGCAGGACGGATTCCAGAGCGCCAGACGTTCCGACGGAATCAGACCGTTTTCTGGTTTGATGCTCAGGAGACGGACCAGGAGGGGGCTGTGAAGCTGATTATCGTATCCAACCGGGTGACGGTGCCCAATCGCAAGAGCCAGTCCGCCGGCGGATTGGCTGTCGCTCTCAATGACGTACTCGCGAAACGGCGCGGCATGTGGTTCGGCTGGAGCGGCAGGATCGGGCCCGAGCAGCAGGAAGCAACCCTGTCCACGCACGGTGACGTCACCTACGCCCTGTGCGACCTCTCCGAAGATGACTACGCCGAGTATTACAGCGGCTTCGCCAACCGCGCGCTGTGGCCACTGCTGCACTACCGCCTCGATCTGACGGAATTCGCACGCAAGGATCTGAACGGATACCGGCGTGTGAACGGTTATTTCGCGGACCTGCTGCTGCCGCATATCGCGCCCGACGACGTGATCTGGATCCACGATTACCACCTCATCCCGCTCGCCGAGGCGCTGCGGGCGCGGGGCGTGTCGAACAGGATCGGATATTTCCAGCACATTCCCTGGCCCTCGGTGGATGTCTTTCTGGCGCTGCCGAACCATGCCGAAATCGCGCATGCGCTGACCGCCTGCGATCTGGTGGGTTTCCAGACCCGGCGGGATGCGGCGAATTTCGGCGACTATCTGGTGACCGAGGCGCATGCCACCACGCAGGACCATGTCAGCTATACCGTGGGAAGTAACACCCTGCAGGTCGGTGTCTATCCGGTCGGGATAGACCGGGCGGGCTTCGCGCGGGCGGCCGTGCGCGCCTCCAGAAGCCGCTTCGTCCGCGATGTCGAGGAAAGCTTTTCCGGGCGCCTGATGCTGCTCGGCGTCGACAGGCTCGATTACTCGAAAGGGCTGACCCAGCGTCTCGACGCCTTCCAGCGGTTGCTGGAAACCTATCCGGGATATCTGGACAAGGTGACCTTCCTGCAGATCACGCCCCGCAGCCGCGCCGATATTCCGGAATATGCGGCCATGCAGCGTGCCCTCGGGGAGACCGCAGGGCGCATCAACGGCCTTTACGGCAAGGCCTCGTGGACGCCGATCCGCTATATCAACCGCACGCACACGCGCGCGGAACTCGCCGGCCTCTACAGGCTGGCGAAGGTGGGGCTCGTCACGCCGCTGCGCGACGGCATGAATCTGGTCGCGAAGGAATTCGTCGCGGCACAGGACCCCGCCGACCCCGGCGTGCTCGTGCTCTCGCGCTTTGCCGGCGCCGCCACGGTGCTGAAAGGCGCGCTGCTGGTCAATCCCTACGATCTGGACGGCACGGCGAAAGCCATCGATCAGGCGCTCAAGATGCCGCTTGAAGAGCGCATCAACCGATGGACGACCATGTGGGCCGGGGTCGGCGAGACAGACATATCGCAATGGGGCGGGCGTTTTCTGGGCGATCTGGAGAATCCCGGCGCGGGTCAGACCATCGTGCTCCCGTCCGAAGGCGGGGTGCCGGCCGCCGGAACGCCCGCGCTGCCGGCAATCGGAAACCTCGACGTCATCTCTGTCGGCAACCGGCGGGCCAATCAGAAAACGCCACGTCCCGCCGAGACGCGCAAGACGGTTCGCACCCTTCCGGTCGCGGTTTCGACGTGCAAATGAACGGCAACGGCGAAAGGGGCGGGGAGGCGTTTTCGCCATCCTCGTTCGGCGCGCTGGCGGCAAATCCCGAGAAATGGGCGCTGTTCCTCGATATTGACGGCACGCTTGTCGATATCGCCCCGACACCGGACGCGGTGGAAGCGCCTGCCGGGCTGGCCGCAAGCCTCGCCGTGGTCATGACGGGCCTCGGAGGCGCCTTGGCGCTGGTGACCGGGCGCGGCATCGGCTTCGTGGATCGACTGTTCCATCCGCACTGCTTTCCGCTCGCCGGTCTGCATGGGGCAGAGCTGCGCCTGCCCGGCGGGCGGACGATCGCAATCGAACCGTCCCCCGCGTTTCTGCAGGCCAAGGCTGCGCTGCACGCCGGCGCCGCCAGCCTGCCCGGCGTGATCGTCGAGGACAAGGGCGTGGCCGTCGCCGTTCATTACCGCCTCGCGCCGCACCACCGCGACAGCGTCGAAGCCCTGATGCGGGAGGCCGCCGTGCGCGCCGGCCCCCGGTGGAGTCTGCAAAGCGGCAAGATGCTGGTGGAGTTGAAACCCGCGGCGGCGGACAAGGGTGAGGCGCTGAAATCCTTCATGCGCGGCGCGCCATTTGCCGGCAGGCAGCCGCTCGCTGTCGGCGACGACCTGACGGACGAGGACATGTTCGCGGCCGCCATCGCGCATGGCGGACGGGCGATCAGGATCGGCGACGGCAATGCACGGACGCTGGCCGCCGGGCGGATAGGGACGCCAGCGCACATGCGCACCCTGTTGGCATCCCTCGCCGATACATGGGAGCGGGACCGGCGGTGAGGTGAGCCGGATGCCCGCGCCGCGAAACCGACTTCCGGCCGCGCGGACCGGTATCTTACGATGCCACAACCTGAACGGCCGGCTCATGCCAGTTGGCCTTCCACGGGTCGGAACGGCGCTTCGGAAGAGATGTTGAAATACCCCGGTGGAGTATATATGGTCCTGAATGTCAGGAGCCGATATGCCACATTCGCTTGAAGACAAGAAACGCGCCATAAGGCGCCTGCGCCGGATCAGGGGGCAGGCCGAGGCTTTGGAACGGGCGGTGGAGGCCGGCACGGAATGCGGCCCGCTATTGCAGCAGATCGCGGCGCTGCGCGGCGCGACGACCGGGTTGATGGCCGAGGTTCTGGACAGCCATTTGCGGGAGACGTTCGGGCAGGCGCAGGTGGCCGGCAGTGCCGTTCCGGAGCGGGATGCGGAGATCGATGAGATCATGCGGCTCTTGCGCACGTATCTGAAGTAACCGCGTCAACGCCCGCTCCCGGCAGGCGGCTTCCGCCTTCCGGAAAAGCTTGTGCACCAACGAAGAAATGAAGCGGGGCGGCGATACCACCAAGGCCGTTGCGCTCCCGATACCATCGCATCGAGAAGGAATACCGACGTGAAATCACGCGCAGCCGTTGCCTGGGAGGCCAAGAAGCCGCTCAGTATCGAAACCGTCGAGATCGGAGGCCCCAAGGCCGGTGAGGTGCTGGTCGAGATCATGGCCACCGGCATTTGCCATACCGATGCCTACACGCTCTCGGGGCTCGACTCCGAGGGCAAATTCCCCGCGATTCTCGGCCACGAGGGTGCGGGCATCGTGCGCGAGGTGAGCGAGGGTGTCACCTCCGTGAAGGTGGGCGACCACGTCATCCCGCTCTATACGCCCGAATGCCGTCAGTGCAAGACTTGCCTGTCGCAGCGTTCCAATCTCTGTACCGCCATCCGCGCCACGCAGGGCCAGGGCCTGATGCCGGACAGGACCACGCGCTTTGCCTGCGATGGCGGCGAGGTCTTCCACTACATGGGCTGCTCGACGTTCTCGAACTTCACCGTCCTGCCGGAGATCGCGGTGGCGAAGGTACGCGAGGACGCGCCCTTCGACAAGATTTGCTACATCGGCTGCGGCGTGACGACGGGCATCGGCGCCGTGATCTACACGGCGAAGGTGCGGCCCGGCTCCAATGTCGTGGTCTTCGGGCTCGGCGGCATCGGCCTCAACGTCATCCAGGGCGCGCGCATGGTTGGCGCGGACAGGATCGTCGGCGTGGATATCAACCCCGCCAAGGCGGAGATGGCCCGCAAGTTCGGCATGACGGACTTCATCAACCCCACGGAAGTCGGCAACGACAAGGTGGTGCAGGCCATTCTCGATGTCACCGACGGCGGCGCGGACTATTCCTTCGACGCAACCGGCAACGTCAACGTCATGCGGCAGGCGCTCGAATGCTGCCACCGCGGCTGGGGTGAATCGATTATCATCGGTGTGGCCGAGGCCGGCAAGGAGATATCGACCCGGCCGTTCCAGCTCGTCACCGGCCGGGTCTGGAAAGGCACGGCGTTCGGCGGCGCGCGGGGGCGCACTGACGTGCCGAAGATCGTCGACTGGTACATGGACGGCAAGATCAACATCGATGACCTGATC
Organism: Pseudochelatococcus lubricantis; assembly: GCF_011762225.1. Classification (GTDB taxonomy): domain Bacteria; phylum Pseudomonadota; class Alphaproteobacteria; order Rhizobiales; family Beijerinckiaceae; genus Pseudochelatococcus; species Pseudochelatococcus lubricantis. The sequence goes on along the minus strand of NZ_JAASQI010000010.1, from coordinate 70,724 downwards.
ACCCACACCATGCCGCTTGAGGAAATCAATACGGCCTTCGACCTCATGCACGAGGGCAAGTCGATCAGGTCCGTTGTCCTCTACTGATGGCGCGCACGGGCGATCAAGAGAGCGGCGGCCGGGAGATTGTTTTCCCGGCCGCCGCCCTGTCGCCCCCCTTTAAGCGTATTCCGGGAGGCATGATCCGCTTTGGTCGAACCGGATCATGCCGTGCACCCGTTCCGTCCGGCCGGACGGCGTATCAGCCGACGCGGCCGAGGCGGTGGTAAAGGTTGGAGTACTTGGACGCTTCCTTGGACGCTTCCGGATTATCCCGGATTTCTTGCAGGTAATGCGCGATCGCCGTGCGGATCAGGTCGAAATCTTCCTGCGAGAAAACGGCGCGCGAGCGCTGCGGTTGTTGAATGGGGTGCAGCTTGTCTTCTTCCTGGTGTTCCTGATGCTCAGACATCTCTTCTCTCCCTCCGGGTTAGGATGGGTGGGCGCCATCGCGTCCACCGTATGGTTTGTGGCGCTTGCCGTGTATCAGGCAGCGAACTGGTTCATGGTGTTGTGCTGGCCGCCCGCCTTCAGTGCGGCTTCACCGGAGAAGTACTCCTTGTGATCGTCGCCGATGTCGGAACCCGCCATGTTCTGGTGCTTCACGCAGGCGATACCCTGACGGATTTCGTTGCGCTGGACATTCGCGACGTAGCCGAGCATGCCCTGCTCGCCGAAGTACTCCTTCGCGAGATTGTCGGTGGACAACGCGGCCGTGTGATAGGTCGGCAGCGTGATGAGGTGGTGGAAGATGCCGGAGCGCAGAGCGGCATCGCGCTGGAACGTCCGGATCTTTTCGTCCGCCTCGGCGGCCAGCTCGCTGCTGTCGTAGTCCGCGCTCATCAGCTTCGCGCGGTCGTAGGCCGAGACGTCCTTGCCCGCTTCCTTCCAGGTGTCGAACACCTGCTGGCGGAAGCTTAGCGTCCAGTTGAACGAAGGCGAGTTGTTGTACACGAGCTTCGCGTTCGGGACGACCTCGCGAATCCGGTCCACCATGCTCGCGATCTGCTCGACGTGCGGCTTCTCGGTTTCGATCCAGAGAAGGTCGGCGCCGTTCTGCAGCGAGTTGATGCAGTCCAGGACGACGCGGTCGGCGCCGGTGCCCTCACGGAACTGGAACAGGTTCGAGCGAAGACGCTTCGGCCGGAACACCTTGCTGCCGCGGGTGATCAGCACTTCGCCGTTGATGTGCTGGCCCTCGGGCACCTCCTCCACGTCCAGGAACGAGTTGTACTGGTCGCCGATGTCGCCCTCGCGGGCGCTGAACGCGATCTGCTTGGTGAGGCCCGCGCCGAGCGAGTCGGTGCGCGCGACGATGATGCCGTCTTCGACACCGAGTTCGAGGAACGCATAGCGCAGCGCGCGGATCTTCGCCACGAAGTCCTCATGCGGCACCGTCACCTTGCCGTCCTGATGGCCGCACTGCTTCTCGTCCGAGACCTGGTTTTCGATCTGCAGGGCGCAGGCGCCCGCCTCGATCATCTTCTTCGCGAGCAGATAGGTCGCCTCGGCGTTGCCGAAGCCGGCGTCGATGTCGGCGATGATCGGCACGACGTGGGTCTGATGGGTTTCGACCTGCTGGATCAGCTCGCGCTCGCGCGCGGCGTCACCGGCCTCGCGGGCCTTGTCGATCTCGCGGAAGATCAGTCCGAGTTCACGCGCGTCGGCCTGGCGCAGGAACGTGTAGAGTTCCTCGATCAGCGCCGGCACGCTGGTCTTCTCATGCATGGACTGATCCGGAAGCGGCCCGAACTCGGAGCGCAGAGCGGCGACCATCCAGCCCGACAGATACAGGTAACGGCGCTCGGTCGTGCCGAAGTGCTTCTTGATCGCGATCAGCTTCTGCTGGCCGATGAAGCCGTGCCAGCAGCCGAGCGACTGCGTGTACTTGGCCGGGTCGCGGTCATAGGCGGCCATGTCCTTGCGGACGATCGCGGCAGTATAGCGGGCAATATCGAGGCCCGTCTGGAAGCGGTTCTGCAGGCGCATCCGTGCAACGGCCTCGGGCGTCACGCCCGTCCAGCTTTCGTTGGACTGGATAAGCTTTTCAGCATCATTGATAGCGCTTTGGTACGACATTTTCCCTTACCAACATCATTTGTTGCGGCTGAGACAAACATTACCGCGGCCGATGCGCGCTGCCGAGAGGGGAACGTGTCACGTTGTCAAACTTTACAAATTCTGGATGTAATGTTGTAATGCAAATATGGAGAAGCATGGTGTCTATCTGGGGCCCCGTCTGCGCCGCCTGCGTCGCGACCTTGGGCTCACACAGGCCAACATGGCGGCGGATCTCGATATCTCGCCGTCCTATATCGCGCTCATGGAGCGCAATCAGCGGCCGGTCACGGCCGAGACTCTCCTGCGTCTCGCGAAGGCGTACAAGGTCGATTTTTCCGACTTCGGCGATGAGACCGGGCCGGATCTGATCGCGCGCCTGCAGGCGGTCATGCGCGATCCGATCTTCACGGACATCGATCTGCCGTCGATGGAAATCGCAGACCTCGTGCACAGTTTTCCCGGCGTCGCCGAGGCGATGCTGCGGCTCCATACCGCGTACAAGGAGGAGCAGTTCGCGCTCGCCGACCGCCGGCAGGACGGCTCCAGCGACGGCATCGGCGTGTCGGCGGACCCGGTTGCCGCGGTTCGCAGCTTTCTGTCGGCACGGCGCAACTGCTTTCCCGTTCTCGACGCCGCTGCCGAAAAGCTGGCGACGAGAATCGCCGAGGACGGCGGGCTCGCGAACTTCTTCAAGGAGCGGCACGGCCTGCGCGTGCGGCGCATGCCGCCGGAGGTGATGACGGGCTCCTTCAGGCGTCTGGACTGGCACCGGAAGGACGTGCTGCTCGACGACACGCTGGACGCCGCGAGCCAGAATTTCCAGCTCGCCCAGCAGCTCGCTTATCTCGAATTCGATCAGGAAATGCGCGATGCGGCGCAGGAAGGCCATTTCGAGACGGACAACGCCCAGCGTCTGGCGCGCCGGGCGCTGGCGGCCTATTGTGCGGCGGCCATCATCATGCCCTATGCGGCATTCGCCCGTGCGGTCGAGCACCGCCGCTACGACATCGAGGCCCTGTCGCGCCAGTTCGGCACCAGTTTCGAGCAAACGGCCCATCGCCTGACCACGCTGCAGAAGCCCGGCCATGAGCGCGTGCCGTTTTTCTTCATCCGCGTCGACGCCGCCGGAAACGTGTCCAAACGGCTGAACAGCGGCACCTTTCCGTTCGCGCGCCACGGCGGCGGCTGTCCGCTGTGGAGCGTGCATCAGGTGTTCGCCACGCCGCGCAAGGTCGTCACCCAATGGCTCGAATTGCCCGACGGGCAACGCTTTTTCTCGATCGCGCGCACTGTCAGCTCCGGCGGCGGTGCCTTCGGTGTGGCGAGTGTCGAGCGCGCCATCGCGCTGGTGTGCGAGGCCAACCATGCCGAGCGGCTGGTCTACAGCCGCGGCCACCCGCAGCCGGTGACGCCGACGCCCATCGGCATCACCTGCCGTCTATGCCACCGAACGTCCTGCACGTCCCGCTCGGAACCGCCCATCGGCCGCCAGATCCTGCCGGACGACTACCGCCGCACAGATGCGCCGTTCGGATTCTCGGATACATAGCACGCAGCGCGGCGGCCCTTGACATTCCCGCCGGCGGGGACCTCCATCCCGCCCCGGGACGGCCGGTGGCATCGGCTGCCGTGATTCCCGGCGGGAATCCTGAAGGGAGAGGCGCGTGACTGGCATCGTTTACGTGAACGGGGAATATCTGCCCGCCGAAGAGGCGAAAATATCGGTATTCGACCGGGGTTTCCTGATGGCCGACGCGATCTATGAACTTACGGCGGTCGTGGACGGCAAGCTGATCGATTTTCCGGCGCATCTCGCCCGGCTCGACCGCTCGCTTGCTGAACTCGATATCGTCAATCCGCATGGCTATGACGAGTGGCTGGCGCTGCACCGCGAACTCGTCGCACGGAATGCGGTCACCGAAGGCAGCGTCTATGTCGAGGTCACGCGCGGCAACACCGGGGAGCGCGCCTTCGAGTATCCGCCCGCGGAGATTCCGCCGACGGTGGTCGCGTTCGCGACGAACCGGCCCGGCATCGTGGACTCGCCCGCGGCGGCGGCCGGCCTGCGGATCGTGACCCTGCCCGATCTGCGGTGGCAGCGGCGCGACATCAAGACGGTGCAGCTCATCTACCAGGCGCAGGCCAAGATGCTCGCCAAACGGGCGGGCGCCGACGACGGCTGGCTGGTGGAGGACGGCTTCGTGACCGAAGGCACATCGAACAACGCCTATATCGTCAGGAAGGGTCGGATCGTCACCCGGCCGCTCGGCAACGACATCCTGCACGGCATTACCCGCGCCTCGCTGTTGCGCTTCGCCCGGGAGGCGCAGATGGAGGTCGAGGAACGCCAATTCACCGTTGCCGAGGCGCAGGCGGCGGACGAGGCTTTCATCACGTCCGCGACCGGTTTCGTGACGCCGGTGGTCGAGATCGACGGCACGGCGGTCGGCACGGGCAAGCCCGGGCCGGTGGCGTTGCGCCTGCGGGAAATCTATATCGACGAAAGCCGCAAGACCGCGTTGTGACGGCCGCGCCTGTCACAGAAGCTCGCGGATGGCGTTCAGGAGGGGCTGGAAGAAACGCGATTTCGGCCTGGCGGCATTCGTGGAAATGGCCACATCCATCACCACCGTGGGGGAGAACGGGCGCGCGACGAGCCCCTCGAAGGAACTCCATTTGACCAGCCCGTCGACGAGCGCGACGCCAAGGCCGCCGGACACGAGCGGAATGGCGCCGACCGATGACGAAATCTGGATCGACAGCTCGCGCTCGACCCCGTGCTGCCTGAACGCCTGCTCGATCGCCGGGCCGATGTCCGCGTGGTTGCCGTAGGAGATCAGCGGCCGCCCGACCAGATCGGCTGGTGTGATCCTTTCCCTGTCGGCGAGAGGATCGTCGTGGCGCATCAGCACCATGGCGGGCACGCCCGCGAGGATTTCGCTCCTGACGGTCGGTGCCTGGATGGTGGACAGTGTGACGGCGAGATCGATGTCGCCGATTACCAGTTGCTCGGCGATTTCCTTCTTCGGCAGCGCATGCAGGTGGATTTTCACCGTGGGATGATCGCGCCGGAAGCTCGTCAGGGCGTGTGGCAGCACGGAATAGGTGACGGGCAGGCTTGCGCCGATTCGCAACAGGCCGATCTTCCGCTCGCCGATGGTGCGCGTGAGGTTCTTGAGCACCTCCAGCTCGCGGAACACCCGGTCGGCGTCCTCGTAGATGAGATGGGCCTCCATCGTCGGCACGAGCCGGCCGCCGATCCGCTCGAAAAGCCGGTAACCGAGCTGATTTTCCAGATGATGCAGAACCTTGCTCACCGCCGGCTGGGATATGGCGAGCGAGTTTGCCGCGGCGGTGACCGAGCCGTCACGCATGATCGCGCGAAAGATTTCGAGTTGGCGGGCGTTCATGGTGACCATCTCCTGACGGAACATGGTTTCCATAACCAAAGGTTTCCTTCAAGGCATCATTTGCGATTGGAAAGCTTCCAGCCGACGTGGGATTCTCGCCTGAACGGGATGCGGGAACGGATGAATCGCGCCCACCGGAAGGGGATCGCCAATGCAGGCAAGGTTCAGGAGGCTCGCCGAGAAAGAGCGGCGGGCCGTGGTGCTGACGGTTGATGGCGAGGCGGTTCGGGCGCTGGAAGGCGACGTGCTCCTGACCGCGCTCATGCTGTCGCGCGGCTTCGCCCGCATGTCCGAATTTGGCGATGGCCCGCGCGCCGGCTTCTGCATGATGGGCGCCTGCCAGGATTGCTGGGTGTGGACCGGCGCGGGTGAGCGTCTGCGGGCTTGCTCGACTTCGGTAGCCGAGGGAATGGATATTCGCACGCACGTGCCGGAGGGAATATGGCCGATCCCCGCGTAATCGTGGTTGGTGCCGGCCCCGCCGGCATCCGTGCGGCGGCGGCCCTCGTCGAGGCGGGCCTGGTGCCGACGGTGATCGACGAAGCCAGCCGCAGCGGCGGCCAGATCTATCGCCGCCAGCCCGAGAACTTCACCCGCAGCTACGAACAGCTTTACGGCACGGAGGCGAGGAAGGCACGCGCCCTGCACACGTGTTTCGACGCCCTGCGGCACAGGATCGATTACCGGCCGGAAACGCTTGCCTGGGCCGTGAAGGACGGGCGGCTGCATGTGCAGAGCGGAATGACGGCGGAGGCCCTGCCTTACGATGCGCTGGTGCTCGCGCCCGGCGCCACGGACCGCATGATGCCGATCCCTGGCTGGACGCGGCCCGGCTGCTATTCCCTGGGCGCGTCGCAGATCGCGCTGAAGGCGCAGGCCTGCGCCATCGGCGAAAAGGTCGTATTCATGGGGACCGGGCCGCTGCTTTATCTGGTCGCCTGTCAGTACATGAAGGCGGGGAACGCGCCCGTTGCCGTTCTCGACACGACCCCGTTCCACCGGCAGCTGCGCGGTCTCGCCCTGATGGCGGCGCGTCCGGGGCAACTCGTCAAGGGCGCCCGTCTGATCGCCGCCCTGCGGGCCGGCGGCGTGCGGGTGGTGAGGGGCATCACGCCGCGCGAGGTGACGGGTGGCGAGGCGGGCGTCACCGGTGTGCGCTACGCGGACGCGGCGGGCCGGACGTTCCATGTAGAATGTACCGCCGTCGGCATCGGCTTCCATCTGCGGGCCGAGAGCCAGCTTGCCGACCTTGCAGGCTGCGTCTTCGCGTTCGACCCGGCGGTGCGCCAGTGGCTGCCGGCAATAGATGCCATGGGGCGCAGCTCGGTGGCGAACGTTTATCTCGCCGGTGACGGCGTCCGCGTTCTCGGGGCAGACGGCGCCGAAACCTCGGGCAAGCTCGCGGCGCAGGCCGTGCTGGCCGATCTCGGACGCCCGCAGCCGGAAGATCGGACGCGCCGGTTGCTGCGGGATATGGAGCGCCATGTCCGGTTCGCCCGCGGCGTCGCGCGGGCCTTTCCGTGGCCGCACGACAAGGTGGCTGCCATTCCGGACGAGACGCTCGTCTGCCGCTGCGAGGCGATCACCGCTGGTGAATTGCGCGCCGCCGTCACGGCGCTGGAGGCGCCCGAGGTCAACAGGGCCAAGGCATTCTCGCGCGTTGGCATGGGGCGCTGCCAGGGCCGGTTCTGCGGCCTCGCCAGCCAGGAGATCGTGGCCGCCGCGTGCCGCCTGCCGGTGGAAAAGGCGGGCCGCCTGCGCGGGCAGGCGCCGGTGAAGCCGCTACCGATCGCGGTGACCGACGGAGGCAGCCATGCGTAACGTGTCCGGACAGGCTGATGTGGTCATCGTCGGCGGCGGCATCGTCGGAACGTCGGCGGCGTTTTTTCTGCGCCAGCGCGGCGTCGGCGTGATCTTGCTGGAGCGTTTCCTCGTCGGGCAGCAAGCCAGCGGAACGAACTTCGGCAATGTGCGAAGGCAGGGCCGCTACCTCCGCCAGTTGCCGCTTGCCAACCGCTCGCGCGCGATCTGGGGCCGGATCCCGGAATTGACCGGCGCGGACGTGGAATTCATGCCCGTGGGTCATGTGCGCTTCCTCTGGGCGGACGAGCAGCTGGCTGTCGTCGAGAAATACCAACGCGATGCGGCGGAGTACGGGCTCGAACTGCACATACTCGGGCGCAACGCCATCCGCGAGCGGTTTCCCTTCATCGGGCCGGAGGCGGTGGCGGGCTCGTGGTCGCCGCACGACGGCCACGCCAATCCCCGCCTCGTCGCGCCGGCTTTCGCCCGTGCTGCCCGGCGCGACGGTGCCACGATCGTCGAGAACTGCGAGGTTCTGTCGATCGACAGGACGGGTGAGGACTTCACCGTCGCGACCGCATCGGGTGACTACCGCGCGCCGATCGTGTTGATCGCGGGTGGCGCGTGGGGCGGCGGCTTCGCGGCGGCCATGGGCGAGCCCGTGCCGCTGGACGTGGCGGGGCCGCAGATGGGCGTGACCGAGCCGTTGCCCTATTTCGTGCATCCCGTCGTCGGCGTTTCCACGAAGGTGCCGGGGGAGGTGGCCTATCTGCGCCAGATCCCGCGCGGGAACATCATCTTTGGCGGTATCGCGCGCCGTAATGCCGCGCTGGACGAGCAGCGGGCGAAATATGATCCAGCCGGCGTTCAGGCGCAGTTCCGCCAGATCCTGCGTCTGGTGCCGGCGCTGAAACACGCGCGCCTCATCCGGACGTGGTCCGGGGTCGAGGGCTACATGGCCGACGACCTGCCCGTCATGGGCCGCAGCGCGAAAATCCCCGGCCTGTTCTACGCCTTCGGCTTCTGCGGCCACGGCTTCCAGATCGGGCCGGGGGTCGGGGACGTGATGGCGGAGCTGATCGCGACGGGCGCCACCACGACGCCCATGGAGGACTTCCGCATCGACCGCTTCGGAGGTTCCGTCCCGGTTCGCGCCCATGCACCATGACGCCTTCGCCCGGGCATCCGCAGACGCCGCACGGCGCCGGTGAGCGCGTGTTTGTGGCTGCGGGCGCGATTATCGGCAGGAAATCGCTGTTTTTTCCGGAAATGTTATAGACCATATTTCGCCGGGATGTTGCGCGCGGCAGGGAGCCGGCGCGTCGCGTCTTCCGTGGAGGAGGTCGAACTTGGTTGAGGATGCTGGCGCCGCGCCGTCCGTGCCGGTGAAACCCGTCACGGATCCGCTCGCGGGGTTCACCCCGGCCACGCGCGCATGGTTCGCCTCGGCGTTCGAGTCGCCGACAGCGGTTCAGCAGGCCGCGTGGGCGGCCATAGGCGCGGGCGAGTGCGCCCTGGTCATCGCGCCCACGGGTTCGGGCAAGACGCTGGCGGCCTTCCTGCATGCGATCGACCGGCTGTTCGACGAGCGGACGCGGGACGCCGCCGCGAGCGCGCAGCACCATGCACCGAAGACGCAGACGCGGGTGCTCTACATCTCGCCGATCAAGGCGCTGGGCGCCGACATCCAGCGTAACCTGCGCGTCCCGCTGCACGGGGTCGGCGCGCAGCGCAAGCGCCGGGGCGATCCGGAGGTCGAGGTGACGGTGGGCATGCGCACGGGCGATACGCCCGTCTCCGAACGCGCGAGCCTGGCGCGGCGGCCGCCGGACATCCTGATCACGACGCCGGAATCGCTCTACCTGATGCTGACGTCGAAAGCGCGCGAGACGTTGCGCGGCGTCCGCACGGTGATCGTCGACGAGGTCCACGCCGTTGCCGGCACCAAGCGCGGCTCGCATCTGGCGCTGAGTCTGGAGCGTCTGGACCTGCTGCTGCCGCAGCCTGCGCAGCGGGTCGGCCTGTCGGCGACGGTGCGCCCGGTGGACCGGGTCGCGAGCTTCCTCGGCGGCGCGCGGCCGGTGACAGTGGTGAACCCGCCATCGGAGCGGCGGCTCGACGTGCGGATCGTGGTGCCGGTGGAGGATATGACGGACCTGCCGGCGCACGCCGGCAACCAGCCGGAAGCCGCCGACGGCCCGGCACAGGTCGGCTCGATCTGGCCGCACGTCGAGGCCAGCATTCTCGACCGGGTTCTCGCCGCGCGCTCGACCATCGTGTTCGCCAACTCCCGCGGCCTGGCGGAAAAACTGACGGCGCGGCTGAACGAGCTTTACGCGGAACGGTTCGCCGACGCGGCCGCCGGCGGGGGAGAGCAGGCCATGCAATACGTGTCGTCGTCCGGCGGCACCAGCGGGCGCACGACCGGCGTGCCGGCCCTGATCGCGCGTTCGCATCATGGCTCGGTCTCCAAGGAACAGCGGGCCGATATCGAACGGGCGCTGAAGTCCGGCGAGCTACGCTGCGTCGTCGCCACCTCCAGCCTCGAACTCGGCATCGACATGGGGCTGGTGGAGCTGGTGATTCAGGTCGCCGCGCCGCCGTCGGTGGCGAGCGCGCTGCAACGGGTGGGCCGTGCCGGCCATCAGGTGGGCGGCACGTCGGCGGGGCTGATCTATCCGCGCACCCGCCGCGATCTGGTGGATGCTGCCGTCACGGTTGAAAGCATGCTGGCCGGGAACATCGAGGCGATCAGCCCGCCGCGCAATCCGCTTGACGTGCTCGCGCAGCAGACCGTCGCCGCGGTCGCCATGGACCCGGCCGGCGTCGACGACTGGTATGCGACTGTGCGGCGGGCGGAGCCGTTCCGCGAACTGCCGCGCAGCGTCTTTGACGCAACCCTTGACATGCTCGCGGGCAGGTATTCGTCCGACGAGTTCGCGGGGTTTCGCCCCCGGCTGGTCTGGGATCGGGAGAGCGGCGTGCTCACCGCCCGCCCGGGCGCGCAGCATCTGGCGGTGACGAGCGGTGGCACGATCCCCGACAGGGGTGCGTTCAGCGTCGTGCTGCCGGAGGGCGAGGAACAGGCAGGCTCCCGCCGCGTGGGCGAACTCGACGAGGAAATGGTCTACGAGTCGCGCGTGAACGAGGTGATCACCCTCGGGGCGACGTCATGGCGCATCCTGCAGATCACCAACGATCAGGTCGTGGTCACGCCGGCGCCCGGCCGGTCGGCGCGGCTGCCGTTCTGGCGCGGAGACGGGCCGGGCCGTCCCGCCGAACTGGGCGAGACGATCGGCGCCTTCCTGCGCGATATCGACGCCGATGCCGCCAGTGAGGGCGCCGGGCCGAGCCCCCGGATCGAGGCGCGCCTGCATGGGGCCGGACTGGAGGGCAACGCGATCGCGAATCTGCTCGGCCTCGTCGGCGAGCAGCGCGATGCGACCGGCGCGCTGCCCACCGACCGCACGCTGGTGGTCGAACGCTGCCGGGATGAAGTCGGTGACTGGCGGCTGCTGCTGCACTCGCCCTACGGGCGGCGTGTGCATGCCCCCTGGGCGCTGGCGATTTCCGACCGCGTCCGTCAGCGGTTCGGCGTGGATGCGTCCGTGGTGGCGGGCGACGACGGGATCATCGCCCGCTTGCCGGATACCGACGGCCGGGTGCCCGGCGCGGAGCTGTTCACGTTCAACGCGGATGGCATGCAGCGGCTCGTCACCGACGCGGTGGGCACCTCGGCGCTCTTCGCGGCCCGGTTCCGGGAATGCGCGGCGCGCGCCCTGCTGCTGCCGCGCCGCAATCCGGGCCGCCGTTCGCCGCTGTGGCAGCAGCGGCTCCGCGCGGGCCAACTGCTCGACGTGGCGCGCGATCATCCCGATTTTCCGATTCTCGTCGAAACCGCGCGCGAATGCCTGCAGGACGTCTACGACCTGCCGGCCCTCGACGCCCTGATGCGGCGCCTCGCCGCCGGGGCGGTGCGTCTCGTCGAGGTCACCACCGAGACGCCGTCTCCCTTCGCGGCGAGCCTGCTGTTCGGCTATGTCGACGAATTCATGTACGAAGGCGACGCGCCGCTGGCCGAGCGGCGCGCGTCCCTGCTGTCTCTGGACAGCGGGCTGCTCGGCGATCTGCTCGGGCAGGTCGATCTGGGTGAGCTTCTCGACCCCACCGTCGTCGAACAGGTCGAGGCCGAGTTGCAGCGCATCGCCCCCGAGCGGCGCGTGGCCGGTGTCGAGGGCGTGGCCGATCTGCTGCGCGAACTCGGGCCGCTGTCCGCCGCCGAGGTCGTTGCCCGTATGGTGCCGGAAGGCGCGGGGGAGGAGCATCTGGCGGCGCTCGAAGCGGCGCGCCGGGCGATCCGCGTGCGCATCGGCGCGGAGGAGCAATGGGCGGCGGTCGAGGACGCCGCGCGGCTGCGCGATGCGCTCGGGGTGCGCCTGCCTGCCGGCATTCCCGCCGCGTTTCTGGAACCTGTCGCAGACCCGCTGCGCGACCTGATCGCCCGATATGCGCGCACGCACACACCGTTCACCACCGGGCAGGCGGCTGCCCGGTTCGGGCTTGGCGTCTCGGTCGCCGACGAGGCGCTGGACCGGCTGCGGGAGCAGGGCCGGGTGCTGCGCGGCAGCTTCGGCGCAGCGCGGCAGAGCGACGGCGCCGGGATGCAGCACAGTCCGCTGGCGCGGCATGAATGGGTGTGGGAGGAGGTGTTCCGCCGCCTGCGCATCCGCTCCCTGCAGGCCGCCCGCGAGGCCACGCGCCCGGTGGGCCAGTCCGCCTACGTCCGCCAGCTTCTGGAGCGGCAGAACGTGTTCATCGAGGCCGCGGGCCATGCGGCGCCCGATGCCGGCATGCCGGCCGTGGCGGCCTTGCAGGGCAGCGACGGCGTCGCCCGTGTCGCCGAGCAGCTCGCCGGCCTGCCGCTGCCCGCGTCGCTGTGGGAGCGTCACATCCTGCCCGCCCGCGTGCGCGACTATTCGCCCGGCATGCTCGACGAACTTATCGCCACGGGAGAGGTGTTCTGGTCCGGCCACGGGCGGCTCGGCGACGAGGACGGGCTGGTCGCCCTGCACCTGCGCGAGCTGGCCGCCGAAACCTTGCCGGCCGGCCCCGATCCCGATACGGCGGCGCGCCTGACGCCGCTGCAACGGGCGATCCTCATAGTGCTCGCCGATGGCGGCGCCTATTTCGTCCGCCAGATCGCCGATCTGGCCCGGGCGCGCCTCGCCAGTGCAGGGGGCGCGGGTGAGATGACGGCCTCCGATCTGCACGGCGCATTATGGGGGCTGGTGTGGGCCGGCTGCGTCACCACCGATACCTGGTCTACGATGCGCGCGCTCACCGGCTTCCACGCATCGCACCGCTCCCGCAGAACCCGCACCGTGCACCGGCGCGGCGGCTTCCACACCTCCATTCTCGCCGGGGCAGTCGATGGGGCTGGCGTCGCGACCCTCAGCGACCCCACGCTGGCCGGCCGGTGGTCGCTGCTGCATCGCGAGCCGATCAGCGACACGGCGCGCGCTCTCGCTCTCGTCGAGGGGCTTCTCGACCGGTATGGCGTCGTCACCCGTGGCGCCGCGGTTTCAGAGGAGGTTCCCGGCGGATTTCCCGCGCTCCAGCGCGTGTTCCGCAGCATGGAAGATGCCGGGCGGGTGTTGCGCGGGCGTTTCGTCGAGGGGCTCGGCGCGGCCCAGTTCGCCGATCACGCCGCCATCGACCGGCTCCGTGAACTGGCCGAGGCGTGTCCTGCCGCTTCGCCCGCCGTCGCGCTGTCCGCCGCCGATCCGGCCAACCCTTTCGGCGCGACGCTGCCGTGGCCGGCCCATGCCTCCGGCATGCGGCCCACCCGGCGTGCCGGCGGGCTCGTCGTCATCCGCGACGGGCGCCTCGTGCTCTGGCTCGCGCCGGGCGGGCGCCACCTCCTTACCTACGCCGATGTCGGCGATCCGGCGACGCCCGATACGCTTGTCGCCACAGGCGCGGCTCTTGCGGCCACGCTCAAGCGCGCGAGAACCGCGAGCTTCACGATCGAGACTGTGGACGATCAGCCCGTCTCCGCCGCGCCCGTTGCGCTCGTCCTGCGGGCCGTCGGGTTCTCGCGACTGCCGAAAGGCCTGTGCTGGTACGGATAAGCCCGCGCGGCCACGAACCTGGATTCGTTGCAATGTAGCAGCGCCTTGCGTCGTTGACTTTCCTCAACAGGCGTGAACGTAATTTGCCGTCGAGTCTGCGACGTGAGCGTCGTGCAGATTCATCATGCGCCGTACGCTGCGGTCGTTGAACCGGGACCGATATCCGGAAATCCGCAGGGCGAGGCGCGGGAGGAGACGTGACATGAGATTGAAGTCGTTTCTGTTGCCGCTGGCGATTATGGCCGCCGCTTTCATTTCAAGCGCGCAGGCACAGGTGAATGTCATGCTGCCGGCCAACCCCGGCGGCGGCTGGGACGCCACCGGCCGGCAGGCCTTTCAGGCGTTGAATGCCGCCGGTCTTTACAAGGGCGGCGTCAACTTCACCAACAAGGGTGGGGCCGGGGGCACGATCGGCCTTGCGGAATTTCAGCGGCAGCAGGCCGGCAAACCCGATGCCCTCGCCGTTTTCGGTGCGATCACGGTGGGCTCGATCGTGCTGAACAACTCGCCGATCGACCTTGCCAAGTTCCGGCCCGTTGCCCGCCTGACGGCCGAATATCTCGTCATCGCGGTGGCCCAGAACTCGCCCCACAAGACCCTTCAGGATCTGGTGGCGGCACTGAAGAGCAACCCGGGCGGAACGGCGGTCGGCGGCGGCTCCGCCGGCGGCGTCGACCACATCGCGCTTGCGTTGCTGGCGCAGAGCGCCGGCGTGCCCGTTGCCGAGCTGAACTACATTCCGCAGACGAGCGGCGCCGAGACGGTCACGGGCATCGTCAACGGCACGCTGACGGCGGGCTTCTCCGGCATCTCCGAATTCGCCCAGTTCGCCGAGCAGGGGCGCGTCCGCATCCTCGCCATCACCTCCGCCGAGCGCGTTAAGGGGCTGGAAGTGCCCACTTTCAAGGAAGCAGGCTTCGATGTCGAGATCGCCAACTGGCGCGGCATTCTCGGCGCGCCGGGCATGCCGGAGGACAACTATGCCGCGTGGGTGGACCGCTTCACCAAGCTGAGCGAGACTCCCGCCTGGAAGGGCGTGCTCGAAAAGCAGGGGTGGGACGCTTTCTTCCTGCCGGGCCAGCAGTTCGGCACCTTCATTGCCGCCGAAAGCGAGCGGATCGGCAAGATCCTGAAGGAAGCCGGCCTTGCCCAGTGAAGAATTGTCCCGCGAGGGAGAAGCGGCACGGGCGCGGGAGACATCCTCCGCGCGCCCGTGGTGGCTTGGTGCCGCCGTCATCGCACTTGGCCTCGTGTGCCTTTACGGCGGATATCAGCTTCCGCAAGGCGCCCGTCACGCGGGCATCGGGCCTGGGCTGTTCGTCACCGCCGTCGGCGCGGCGCTCGTGATACTAGGACTGCTGCTCACGGTGCAGATCGCGCGCGGCGAAACTTTCGAGGCCCAGGATGCCGAGGACGCTTCCGGGTCGGAGAAGGCCGATCCGGCCGCGTTCGTAACCGCGCTGGCCGCCGCATGCGTGCCGGCGCTCACCATCGAAACGCTCGGCCTGCCGCTGACGGCGATGCTGTCGTTCGCTCTGGTGGCGCGCTCCTTCGGCTCGCGCCGGATCGGGCTCGATCTCGTGTCGGGGGCCGTGCTCGGCACGCTGGCGTGGCTCCTCTTCAGCCGGCTGGGGCTGCAACTGGGCGATTTCCTGCCCGTCGCGGGGATCTGAATGGACACGTTCTCTCTGTTGCTGAGCGGGTTCGGGGTCGCCCTGCAACCCGCCAACCTGCTGTGGGCGCTGTTCGGCTCCGCCCTCGGCACCGCAATCGGAATCCTGCCAGGGATCGGGCCGGCGCTCACCATCGCCCTGCTGCTGCCCGTCACGATCTCGCTGGCGCCGACATCGGCGTTCATCATGTTCGCCGGCGTGCTTTACGGCGCGATGTATGGCGGTTCGACCACGTCGATCCTCATCAATACGCCCGGCGAGGCCGGCTCCATGATGACGGCGCTCGAAGGGAACAAGATGGCGCGGGCGGGCCGTGGCGCTGCCGCGCTCGCTACCGCTGCCATCGGTTCGTTCGTGGCGGGCACGATCGCCACCATCGTGCTGACCTTCGCCGCGCCGGCGGTGGCGGAGCTTGCGTTCTACTTCCGCCCCTCCGACTATTTCGCCCTCACCGTTCTGGCGTTCACCTCGGTCGCGGTGGTGATGGGGGCCTCGCGAGTGCGCGGCTTCATCTCGCTGTTCATCGGGCTGGCGCTGGGGCTCGTGGGGATCGATGCCATGAGCGGCCAGCCGCGCCTGACGTTCGGCGTGGAGGAACTGCTCAACGGCATCGAACTCACCGTGGTGCTCGTCTCGCTGTTTGCCGTTGGCGAAATTCTGTACGTCTCCAGCCGCTATCGCGGCACGTCGGAAAGCACCCTGCCCATCAAAGGGCAGATATGGATGACGAAGGAGGACTGGAAGAGATCGTGGAAGCCCTGGCTGCGCGGCACCCTGATCGGCTTTCCCATGGGGGCGCTGCCGGGCAGCGGTTCCGAGATCCCGACCATGCTGTCCTACACGCTGGAACGGAAACTGGCGCGCCACAAGGAGTTCGGCCGCGGCGCCATCGAGGGTGTCGCCGGACCCGAGGCCGCGAACAACGCAGCGGCAGCCGGAATCCTGATTCCGCTGCTGACGCTGGGCCTGCCCACGTCGGCTACCGCTGCCGTGCTGCTGGCGGCCTTCCAGAACTATGGCCTGCAGCCGGGGCCGTTCCTGTTCACGTCCAATCCGGAACTCGTCTGGGGCCTGATCGCGTCGCTCTATGTCGGCAACGTCATGCTGCTGGTGCTGAACCTGCCGCTTGTCGGCATCTGGGTGAAGCTGCTCGCCATTCCCCGGCCGCAGCTTTACGCCGGCATTCTCGTGTTCGCCACCATCGGCATCTGGGGTGTGTCGGGATCGGTGATCGATCTCGTGTGCATGGTGATCGTCGGGTTGATGGGCTATGTCATGCGCGTCTACGATTTTCCCATAGCGCCCGTGCTGATCGGGCTGATCCTGGGGCCCATGGCCGAGGTGCAGTTGCGCACGGCGCTGGCGGCGGGGCAGGGCAACCCGGTCGTGCTGGTTTCCACGCCGCTGTCCGCAACATTGCTCTGCATCGCGGTGCTGGTGTTCTTCGTGCCGATCCTGATCAAACGCCTGCGGGCCAACGCTTGACGGACGGGCCGGGGCGTTCCCCGGCCTTTTCTCTAGAATCTGTCCTGTTTACGTTGAAACAGGACAGATTCTCGTTTCCTTATTTCGAGCGAATTCTGGTCGAAACGCGCTCCAGCGCGCGCATGCCGGAACCGGCGATCGGCGGCCGTCCGCTTTTGGCCATACTTTTCCGTTTTACTGTAGGCCCTGTCGATATCGCTGGAGATGACGCATGGCGAGTCGATCGCAACGGCACGCGAATGCCGTTGGGCTGCAACGTTTTGGCCTCGGCGTGAAAATCGGGCAGGCGGAAGCCTTGCTCGACGGCGCCCGAGACCTGATCCTGAACGAAATCCGTGCCGATTCCATAGCCCGCCCGGCGGGCATCGCCTATGTCGGCACGGCGGACATCAGCACGGCGTTCTATGCCTTCGCGGATGCGGAAAAGAAAGCCCGCGAGGCGCCGCGTGTGGCGCAGGCCAACGTGCCGGCGACGCCCGGCGCCGGAGCGGACGGCGGCGCGGCGACGCCCAGACCGCCCGCCGAGCCGCCGCTGCCCACGCGGATCTATCGCGATGAGGTGATGGCGCGCACCCGACTCGCGCTCGAAGCGCCCGCCGGCTTTGGCGAGCGTCTGGTGCAATTCTGGTCCAACCATTTCTGCGTCGCCGTCAACAAGAACACCACCACGCGGATCATGGCCGGCGCTTTCGAGCGCGAGGCGATCAGGCCGCATGTCTTCGGCCGTTTCGCGGATATGCTGCTCGCCGCCGAAAGCCACCCGGCGATGCTCGAATACCTCGACAACCAGCTGTCGACCGGCCCCAACTCGCCGGCCGGCAACCGGCGCGGGCGAGGGCTCAACGAGAACCTCGGGCGCGAGATTCTCGAACTGCACACTCTCGGCGTCGGCGGCGGCTATACGCAGGCCGACGTCACCAGCCTGGCGCGGATCATCACGGGCTGGATGGTGGCGCCCAGAAATGGTGCGCTGGGCACGCCCGGCGTCTTCGCCTTCAATCCGCGGATACACGAGCCCGGCGCGCAACAACTGCTCGGCAAGCTTTACGACCAGCCCGACAAGGCCCAGGGAGTGGCGGCGCTCGCCGATCTCGCGCGGCATCCGGCAACGGCGCGGTTCGTGGCGACCAAGCTCGTCCGGCACTTCGTCGCGGACGAGCCGCCCGCCGCACTCGTCGACGACATCGCGGCGGCGTTCCGGCGCAGCGAGGGCGATCTCGCCGTGGTTTCGCGCGCGCTGGTGGAGAGCGATGCGGTGTGGAGTGCGGAACCGGCCAAGATCCGCTCGCCGCAGGAGTTTCTGATCGCCGCTTTCCGCGCTCTCGGGCGCGAGCCCGACGCCGGGCAGGTCCTCGGCACGCTCGGCGTCATGGGCCAGCCCGTCTGGCAGCCCCCGGGCCCGAACGGCTATCCCGACACCAACGCCGCGTGGGCGTCGCCACAGGGACTGAAGACGCGCATCGACGTGGCGGCAAGGCTGGGGCAGCAGGCGGCGGGCGGCATCGCCGATCCGCGGCAGTTGAGCGAGGAAATACTGGGGCCGCTGCTGACGCCCGAAACGCGGCAGGCTGTCGCGCGCGCCGAAAGCAAACCGCAGGCGCTGGCGCTGCTGCTGATGTCGCCCGAATTCCAACGGAGATGAACCGATGGCCCATCATGATGATCGCGATGACGATTGCGAACGGATGACGCCCTCGCGCCGCGCCGTACTGGGCGCGGCCGGAGCGCTCTTCGCCTGGTCCTTCATGCCGAAATTCGCCTATGCTTCGGCCGGCAGCCGCGATGCACGCTTCCTGCTGGTGATCCTGCGTGGCGCGCTCGACGGGCTCTCCGCCGTGCCGCCGATCGGCGATCCCGCTTACGCCGGGCTGCGGGAAGGCATCGCCCTCGCCAAGGACGGCGCCGAGGCGGCGCTCCCGCTCGACGGCTTCTTCTATCTGCATCCCGCCATGCCGAATCTGGCGAGGCTTTATGCCGCCGGCGACGCGCTGATCGTCCACGCGGCCGCGACCGGCTATCGCGAGCGCTCGCATTTCGACGGGCAGGATGTGCTCGAAAGCGGGCAGAACGGCCCGGGGCGGACGGAAAGCGGCTGGCTGAACCGCATGATCGCCAGCCTGCCAGCAGGCGAGGCCGTGTCCCGCGCCGGCGTGCTGGGCGTCGGCGTGGTGCCGCCGCTCGTCGTGCGCGGCGCCGCGCCGGTGCTGGGATGGGCGCCGCCGCGCATGGCGCGGGCGGGAGACGACCTGCTAGCGCGCCTCGGAGACCTCTACGGCCAGCGCGATCCGGCGCTGGCGCGGGTGCTCGCCGAAGCGCTCGAAACGGAGCGCATCGCGAGCCGGCGCGGCATGCAGGGCGACAAGAAGGGCGGCGGCGGTCCGGACACGGCGGACGGCATGCGGCGCATCGCCGAAGGCGCTGCCGGACTGGTCGGCGCAGACGACGGGCCGCGCATCGCGGCGCTGGCTTTCGAGGGCTGGGATACACATGCCAACGAAGGCGGCGCGAAGGGGCGGCTCGCCAACCTGCTCGGCGGCCTCGACGGCGCGCTCGCGGTTCTGGAACGGGGACTGGCGCCGGTGTGGAAGGACAGCGTGGTGATGGTGGCGACGGAGTTCGGCCGCACCGCGCAGGTCAACGGCACGGTCGGCACGGATCATGGCACGGGCACGGTCGCCTTCCTCGTGGGCGGAGCCGTGCGGGGCGGCAGGATGCTCGCCGACTGGCCGGGCCTGAGGCCGGAGCAACTCTACGAAAAGCGCGACCTGAAACCGACGACCGACATCAGGGCAGTTGCCAAGGGCGTGGTCGCCGATCTGTTCGGCCTGTCCGGGCCGGTACTGGCAGAAAAGGTATTCCCCGGCACGGCGGACTTGCGCCCGATCCAAGGGCTGGTGATTTAGAGTTTTTCTCGTTTTATGGCAGTTTGCGTTCAACTCGATGGATCGACTTGAATGCAAACTGTTATGGGGTGCGCAGACAGTGGCGCGACCGGAACCGCCTGAGCCCGCCCGCCGTGCACGCTGGCGCGGGAGAGGAAAATCGACTAACTATCCCGGTGGACCGTTTGTCGCAGGCAGGCCGGGTGAGATCGGTGGGCAACGTAAAAAGTCAGGATTTGCAGTTACATAAGGCTGTTCCGCTGATCGTTGCCTCGTCGCTCATCATGCAGCAGATCGATTCCACGGCGATAGCGACGGCCTTGCCCTCCATGGCGCAGGATCTGGGCGTCCCTGCGCTGAGCCTGCATTCGGCCATCACGACCTATCTGCTGTCGCTCAGCGTTTTCCTGCCCCTGAGCGGCTGGATAGCGGACCGTTTTGGCGCGCGGCGGGTTTTCTGCGCCGCGATTGCCGTGTTCACGCTCGCGTCGCTCGCCTGCGCGGCGTCTGTCAGCCTGACGATGCTCGTTCTGGCGCGCTTCATACAGGGGGCGGGCGCGGCGATGATGCTGCCAACCGCGCGCCTCATCCTCGTCCGCTCCGTGCCGCGTTCGGACCTCGTCTCCGCGATGGTGCTGATGAGCATGCCGGCGGTGGCCGGGCCGGTCATCGGCCCGCTGTTCGGCGGCTTCATCACGCATATCAGCTCATGGCACTGGATTTTCTGGATCAATCTGCCCTTCGGCGTGCTGGCGATCATCCTGACGCTCCTGCTGATCGGACCGATTCCGCCGGAGGCGCGGACGTCTTTCGACTTCGTCGGGTTCGTGCTGTTGGGGGTCGGTGTCGGCGCGGTCATCTTCAGCCTCGATTCCCTGGCGCGTGAAATCAGTGCGTGGCAACTCCTGCCCGCATCCGCCGGGCTCGTTTGCCTGGCGCTGTACGTCCGGCATGCCCGACGCCGGCCGGATCCGATTCTCGATATCGACCTCTTCCGCTATCCGACATTCCGTTCGAGCCTGCTTGGCGGCTCGCTGTTCCGCATCGGTTTCGGCGCGGTGCCCTTCATGCTGCCCCTGCTGATGCAGGAGATATTCGGGTACACACCGCTGGAGTCGGGCGCCATCACGTTCGTCTCCGCGATAGGGGCGTTCGGCATGCGCGCGATGACGCGCAATGTCCTGCGTCGCTTCGGCTTCCGTTCCGTGCTGTTGTGGAACGCGCTGCTTGCCAGTTTCTGCACGGGCCTTTTCGCCACCTTCGCGAACGACACCGCTCCGCTGGTGATGATGCTGGTGATCTTCCTTGGCGGCGTGTTCCGCGCCCTGCAGTTCACCAGCATCAATACGCTGGCCTTCGCCGAGGTGCCGGATGCGAAGATGAGCCACGCGACCTCGCTCTCGCAAATGGCGCAACGCATATCGCAGGGCACCGGTGTCGCGGCCGCCGCCGCGTTGCTCCATTTCAACTCCGGCGGTGCGGGGCAGTTGACCGCCACGGCGTTCGCCACGTCCTTCGTCATCATCGCCCTTGTTTCGGCGGCGTCATGCATATCGTTCTTCTTTCTGCCGAAAACGGCGGGCGACGGGCTTGCCGGGCGGGAAGGGGAGGCGGACTGAACTGACGCCCGTTTGACGGTGCTCACGCCGGAAACGTTCAGAAGATCGGCAGGGCCAACTGGCGCGGTGCCTCCGGTGCCTCGTGTACGTCCCCGAGCGACGACAGCGTGACGCCGAGCAGGCGGATGCCCTTGGGCGTGGGAAACAGCGGGGCGAGCAGGCTGTCGACCGTCTGCGAGATGGTGACCTGCGTATCGACGGCGGCGGGCAGCGTGTGGCTGCGGGTGATCTGCTGGAAATCGGCGTATTTCACCTTGAGGGTAATGGTGCGGCCGCGGATGTTATTGGCCTCGCAATGGCGCCAGAGCTTCTCGATCAGCGGCCGCAGCGCGTCGCGCGCCTCGCCGGGCGTGAACAGGTCGGTGTCGAAGGTATCTTCGTTGCCGATGGACTTGCGGATGCGGTTCGGCTGGACGGGGCGGCGGTCGATGCCGCGGGAAATCCAGTAGTAGAACGTGCCGGCCTTGCCGAAATGCTCCTGCAGGAACGGCAGGGTGCGGGTGCGCAGGTCGAGGCCGGTGGCAATGCCAAGCCGGTTCATCTTCGCCGCCGTCGCGGGGCCGATGCCGTGGAAGCGGCCGACCGGCAGCGCCTCGACGAAGGCCGCGCCCATGCGCGGGGTGATGACGAACAGGCCGTCCGGCTTGTTCTGGTCGGAGGCCAGCTTGGCCAGAAACTTGTTGTAGGATACGCCGGCGGATGCGGTGAGCGCGGTTTCTGCCTTGATTTCGGCACGGATGCGCTGCGCGACTTCGGTGGCACTCGCAATGCCGCGCAGGTTCTCGGTGACGTCGAGATAGGCCTCGTCCAGCGACAGCGGCTCGATCAGTGGTGTATATCCGGCGAATATCCGGCGGATCTGGAGCGATATGGCGCGATAGGTGTCGAAGCGGGGCGGGACGAAGATGAGGTCCGGGCACTTGCGCCTGGCGGTGACGGAAGGCATGGCGGAGCGCACGCCGAACCGGCGCGCCTCATAGCTCGCCGCCGCGACGACGCCGCGTTCGCGGGAGCCGCCGACCGCGACTGGCCTGCCGCGCAAGTCGGGATTGTCGCGCTGCTCGACCGACGCATAGAACGCATCCATGTCGATATGGACGATGCGCCGCAGCACGTCCGGGGCTTCGCAGCTGTCGGCGTCGTTGCCGGTCATCGTCCCATCCGGGTCACGCTTTCCCGTTCCGGTGAACATCGCGTGAGGACCATAGCAGGAACGGCGCCGCATTTCACGATTCGTATCGCGAATGACAGGCCGTCACCGGCTGTTCGTCCGCCGGATTTGATGGTAGACGGGTGACCGGCCCGCGAGGCGCGCGGAGTTTCTTACCGCATGTCGCGCCCGGCGGATGCACTGTTTCGCCGTTTGATTTTGTTCCTATTGTTTCGCGCCAGGCACAAGTCATTTCACATTTGTGCCAGTTGCTATTCATCCCGGCGCGGGGGAGATATCTTTCCAGGCATAAGAATCCGGAGGCAAGGATGGCTAGGATAGATCGTTACGGTTTGGCGATAGACGAGAAGCTCCACGACTTTCTGGTGAAGGAGGCACTTCCCGGCACCGGTGTCGATGCGGATCGCTTCTTCTCCGGCTTCTCGCAGATCGTTCACGATCTCGCGCCGAAGAACCGCGAACTGCTTGCCAGGCGCGATGCCCTTCAGGCGCAGATCGACGACTGGTATCGCAAGAACGGCGCGCCCACCGATCAGGACGCCTACGAGGCTTTCCTGCGCGAGATCGGTTACCTGCTGCCGGAAGGGCCGGACTTCGCGGTTTCGACCGGCAACGTCGATCCCGAGATCGCCGAGATCGCGGGGCCGCAGCTCGTCGTCCCGGTCATGAACGCCCGCTATGCGCTCAACGCCGCCAACGCCCGCTGGGGTTCGCTCTACGATGCGCTCTATGGCACCGACGCCATTCCGGAGACGGACGGCGCGGAAAAGGGCGCGGGCTATAATCCCGTGCGCGGCGCGAAGGTCATTGCCTGGGTGCGCGATTTCCTCGATCAGTCGGTGCCGCTCGCCGGCGCGAGCTGGACCGCGGCCGCCTCGTTCTCCGTGGCCGGCGGCAAGCTGGCCGTCGCGCTGCAGGACGGGCGCTCCGTGGACCTCGCCGAGCCCGCGCAGTTCGCCGGCTATCTCGGTGAAGCCTCGTCGCCGACCCGTCTGCTTCTCGCCAGGCACGGCCTGCATGTCGAAATCCTGATCGACGCCACGACGCTCATCGGCAAGGACGACCCGGCGAAGATTTCCGATGTCTGGCTGGAATCGGCTATCACCACGATCATGGACTGCGAGGATTCCGTCGCGGCTGTCGACGCGGAGGACAAGGTCGTCGTTTACGGCAACTGGCTCGGCCTGATGAAGGGCGACCTTTCGGAAGAGGTCGCCAAGGGCGGCAAGACGTTCACCCGCCGCCTCAATCCGGATACGGAATACAACGCGCCGGACGGCTCCGGCTTCATGCTGAAGCGCCGTTCGCTCATGCTGGTGCGCAACGTCGGCCACCTGATGACCAACCCGGCCGTGCTGGACCAGGATGGCCGTGAAGTGCCGGAAGGTATCCTCGATGCGCTGGTGACGGGGCTCATCGCCATCCACGATGTCGGGCCGCAAGGTCGCCGCCAGAACTCGCGCGCCGGCTCCATGTACGTGGTGAAGCCGAAGATGCACGGGCCGGAGGAGGTCGCCTTCGCATCCGAAATCTTCGCGCGCGTGGAAGACGTGCTCGGCCTGCCCGCCAACACGCTCAAGATGGGCATCATGGACGAGGAACGCCGCACGACCATCAACCTCAAGGCCTGCATCCGCGAGGCGCGCGAGCGCGTGGTGTTCATCAACACCGGCTTCCTCGACCGCACCGGCGACGAGATCCATACGTCTATGGAGGCCGGTCCCATGATCCGCAAGGGCGACATGAAGCAGGCGACGTGGATCGCGGCCTACGAGAACGCGAATGTCGACGTCGGGCTGGCGTGCGGCCTCTCCGGCCATGCGCAGATCGGCAAGGGCATGTGGGCCATGCCCGACCTGATGGCCGCGATGCTGGAGCAGAAGATCGCCCATCCCAAGGCCGGCGCCAACACCGCCTGGGTGCCGTCGCCCACCGCGGCTACTCTGCACGCGACGCATTACCACAAGGTCGATGTGGCGGCCGTTCAGGAAAGCCTCAAGAGCCGCCCGCGGGCCAAGCTTTCCGATATCCTGTCCGTGCCGGTCGTGCCGCGTCCGAACTGGACGGCGGAGGAAATCCAGCGCGAGCTGGACAACAACGCCCAGGGCATTCTCGGCTACGTCGTCCGCTGGGTGGACCAGGGCATCGGCTGCTCCAAGGTGCCGGACATCAACAACGTCGGCCTGATGGAAGACCGGGCGACGCTGCGCATTTCCGCCCAGCACATCGCGAACTGGCTGTATCACGACGTCGTCAGCGAGGAGCAGGTGCTTGAGACCTTCCGGCGCATGGCGATCGTCGTCGACGGTCAGAACGCCGACGATCCGTTCTACACGCCGATGGCGAAGGACTATGACGACTCGATCGCCTTCCAGGCCGCGCTCGATCTGGTGCTGACGGGCCGCGTGCAGCCGAACGGCTACACCGAGCCGGTGCTCCACCGCCGCCGGCTGGAGCTGAAGGCGCGGCGGGTCGGATAAGGGCCTGCCTTTCGATTGACCTTTCACCCCGGAAACGGACACCGTTTCCGGGGTGATGTTTCTTATGCGGAGAATTTCCGCGCGCCGGCGACGCACACCACCACGCCGAGCGTCACGGCCAGCATCGCTCCGCTCACGGTCTCGTGCAGCAACATGGCCGCGAGGCCGAGGCCGAGGAACGGCTGGAGCAGCTGGAGCTGCCCGACGGCGGCGATCCCGCCCAGCGCCAGCCCGCGATACCAGAAGACGAAGCCGATCAGCATGCTGAACAGCGAGACGTAGGCCAGCCCCGTCCACGCGGGCGCGCCCACCTGCGCGAACGACCCCGGCATGGTGAGAACGGCGAGGGGCAGCATGACCGGCAGCGACAGCACGAGCGCCCAGGAAATCACCTGCCAGCCGCCAAGCCTGCGTGACAGGCGCCCGCCCTCCGCATAGCCGAGCCCGCACATCACGATGGCGGCGAGCATCAGCAGATCGCCGGCGGAAACCGCGCCCGTTCCCCGCGCCATGGCATAGCCGGCGACAAGTGCGCTGCCGGCGAGCGAAAACAGCCAGAAGGCCGGGCGCGGGCGCTCGCCGCCCCGCAGCACGCCGAAAATCGCGGTGGACAGCGGCAGCAGGCCGATGAAAACCACCGAATGGGCGGAGGACATATGCTGCAGGGCGAGCGCCGTCAGTAGCGGAAAGCCCACGACCACGCCGAGCGCGATGACCGCGAGTGGCAGCAGGTCCCGCCGCTCCGGGCTTTTCTGTCGGAAGACGAAAAGCAGCCCGAGCCCCAGCATGCCGGCGATGGCGGCCCGCGCCACGGTGAGGAAGACCGGGTCGAAACCCGTCACCGCCGCGCGCGTTGCCGGCAGCGAGCCGGAGAAAATCGCCATCCCGATAAATCCGCTTATCCAGCCGCTGGCCGTCCTGTCCATCGCATGCTCCGTTCGTTTCCCGCGCCAGAAAAGCACGACGGCATCGACTTGCCAGAGACAGTTCAATACAATCACACCGAACTGTTATGGTCAGGAGGGCATTACAGATGGACGAGCAACCGGAGGAGTCACGCACGGGAACGCGCATTGAGGCCGTCATGGCGGTAATCCGCTCGCGGATCGCCGCGCGCTCCCTGCTGACGGGGGCGCGGTTGCCGTCCGTGCGGCTGCAGGCGCGGGCCATGAAGGTTTCCGTCTCGACCGTGGTCGAGGCCTATGAGCGGCTGGTGGCGGAGGGCATCATCCGCTCGCAGCCGGGCTCCGGTTTCTACGTCTCGGGTCCGCTCGCGCCATTCTCACTGGCGGAAATCGAGCCGAAGCTCGACCGGGAGGTCGACCCGCTGTGGATATCGCGCCAGTCGCTGGAGGCGGACGACGGCGTGCTCAAGCCCGGATGCGGCTGGCTGCCCGCCTCATGGATGCACGAGGCCGGGATGCGCCGGGCGTTGCGTGCGCTGGCGCGGGCCGGCAACGGGGAACTCGCGGACTATGCGACACCGCTCGGCCTGCCGGCGCTGCGCGGGGTCCTCGCGCGGCGGATGGCGGCCAGCGGCATAGAGGCCGCGCCGCAGCAGATCATGCTCACCGAATCCGGCACGCAGGCCATCGACCTGATCTGCCGCTTCCTGCTGGAGCCGGGCGATGCTGTGATCGTTGACGACCCCTGTTACTTTAACTTTCATGCCTTGCTCAAGGCGCACCGCGCGAAGGCCGTGGGTGTGCCCTACACGCCGAACGGGCCGGACATCGAGGCATTCACCGAGGCCGTTCAGGCGCATGCGCCCCGCCTCTACATCACCAATTCGGCGATCCACAACCCGACCGGCGCGGTTCTTTCGCCGGTGACGGCCCACAGGCTGCTGAAGCTCGCCGAGCGCTCGAACCTCGTGATCGTCGAAGACGACATCTTCGCCGATTTCGAGCTGACGCCAGCGCCGCGGCTGGCCGCCTTCGACGGGCTCGCGCGCGTCGTCCATATCGGCAGCTTCTCCAAGACGCTTTCGGCGTCGGTGCGCTGCGGCTATATCGCGGCGCGGCCTGAGTGGATCGAAAGCCTTGCGGACCTCAAGATCGCGACCAGTTTCGGGGGAGGGCGGCTGGCGGCCGGCATCCTGCTCGCGGCGCTGACGGACGGAGGCTACCGCAAGCACCTGGAAACGGTGCGTGCGCGGCTGGCGGGCGCGATGGAAACGACGGTTGCCCGCCTCGGCGCCATCGGCATCACGCCGTGGATCGTGCCGAAGGCGGGCATGTTCCTCTGGTGCCGGCTGCCGGACGGTATCGATGCCGCAGCAATCGCGCGCACCTGCCTCAAGGAGGGCGTGGTGCTTGCCCCTGGCAACGCTTTCAGCCAGTCGGGGACGGCGAGCGGTTTTCTGCGCTTCAACGTCGCGCAGTCCACGGACGCGCGCCTGTTCGACGTTCTGGCGCGTGCGCTCGCCGTGTCATAAAAAGTATGACGTTATCATATAACGTAACTTGGCTAAAACATAATAACGTAACGTATGCAACAGATGCCAAACCGCCCGGAAGCGTCGCGATCGATACCGGTCCGCGCAAGACGACGTTCCTGCGCGGCGTCTGCCGCTTTCCGCCATCGAGGACCCGGATCCATGAATTACCTCAGGGAAACCGCAGTAACCGGAAAAGGAATTTCCATGAAACGCCTTGCAATCGCGCTTCTCGCCACGGCCGCCGTCTCCCCCGCGCTGGCTCAGGAGCATCGCGAACTCGGCGCGCATGAGCACGGCGTCGGCCGGCTTGAGATTGCCGTCGAAGGCAGCCGGATCGCCATCGGGCTTGAGGCCCCGGGCGCGGATATCGTCGGCTTCGAGCATGCTGCCAGCAGCGCCGGGGACCGCGCCGCGCTGGACCAGGCGATCGCCGTTCTGGAGAAGCCGCTGGAGCTTTTCGTGCTGCCCGGCGGCGCGCAATGTGTGGTGACGGAAGCGGCCGCGCGGCTCGTGGACGAGGAAGAGCACGAACACGAGGCCCACGACGACAAGGCCCATGAGGGCGAGAAGCACGCCGATCACGGGCATGAGGCGCAGCACACGGAGTTCCGTGCGAATTACGTGCTGACGTGTGCCAGCCCCGCGGCGCTCACGGGTATCGAGTTCGCCTACTTCAAGCTTTTCCCGAATGCGCGCGAGCTTGAAATCCGGTTGATCTCGGAAAAGGGGGCGAAGAGCTTCGAGGTGGGGCGCGATGCGCCGGCTCTCGATCTCAAGGGGCAGCTCTGATCTTGACCGGTACGGACAGGATACTCGTTCTTGAGGATGTCCGGTTTCGCTGGCCGGGCCGGGCGTCCTTCAGCCTCAACGTGCCCCGTTTCGCCGTGAACGGGGGCGAGACCGTGCTGCTGCTGGGCGAGAGCGGCTCGGGCAAGTCCACGCTGCTCTCCCTCATCTGCGGGATCGTGGTGGCGGAGGCCGGCAGCGTCCGGGTTTGCGGCACCGATCTCGCGTCGCTCGCACCGGGCGCGCGGGACCGTTTCCGCGCGGAGCAGATAGGCGTCATCTTCCAACAGTTCAACCTGCTGCCCTATGCGACGGTGCGGGACAACATCCTGCTGCCTTTGCGCTTCGCGCCCGGGCGGCGCGCACGGGCGGGCGACGCGGGGGCGGAGGCGGCGCGGCTGTGCGCGGCGCTCGGCCTCGCCGCCGAATTGCTCACGGTGCCAGCCGGGCGGCTCAGCGTCGGCCAGCAGCAGCGCGTCGCGGTCGGGCGGGCGCTGATCGGGCGTCCGCTGCTGATCGTGGCGGACGAGCCGACGTCGGCGCTGGACGCCGGCACGCAGAACGCCTTCCTCGACCTGCTCTTCGCCCGGTGCCGGGAGGGCGGCACCTCCCTGCTGATGGTCAGCCACGACGAGCGGCTGGGCGCGCGCTTCGACCGCGTACTGGACCTGTCCGGCATCGCCACGACGGGGAGGATGGCGGCATGATCCTGCGCCTTGCCTTTGCCTCGCTTCTTGCCCGCTCGCTCACCGTCGGCATGACGATCCTCGCCATCGCGCTGTCGGTTGCCCTGTTTCTCGGCGTCGAGAAGGTGCGCACGGGCGCGCGGGCGAGCTTCGCCGATACGATCTCGGACACCGATCTCATCGTGGGCGCGCGCTCGGGTTCGGTCCAGCTCCTGCTCTACTCCGTCTTCCGTATCGGCAACGCCACGAACAATGTGACGTGGAAGAGCTACCGGGACATCGCTGCCCGGCCGGAGGTGGCGTGGATCGTGCCGATCTCGCTCGGCGACAGCCATCGCCAGTTCCGCGTCATGGGCACGACGGCGGAGTTCTTCGTGCGCTACAAGTATCGCGGCGGCCGCTCGCTCGCGTTCGCGCAGGGGCGGGGGCTCGGCGATCTTTACGACGCCGTGGTCGGTGCCGACGTCGCGGCGACGCTCGGCTATTCGGTCGGCGATCCGATCGTTGTCGCGCATGGGCTCGCCTCTTTCTCGGAGCATGCGGACCAGCCCTTCCGCGTTGCCGGCGTTCTGGCGAAGACCGGCACGCCTGTCGACCGCACCGTGATCGTCGGCCTGGAGGCGATCGAGGCCATTCACGTGGACTGGAAGAGCGGCGCGAAGATACCCGGCCAGACGACGCCGGTGGAGGCGATCCGGCAGATGGATCTGACGCCTACCGCCATCACGGCCGCCATGGTCGGCGTGCGGTCGCGGCTGCAGGTTTTCCAGCTCCAGCGCTGGATCAATCAGTATCCCGAGGAACCGTTGCTCGCCGTGCTGCCGGGGCTGGCGCTGCAGGAACTCTGGCAGATCGTCGGCGTGGCGGAGACGGCGCTGGTCGGCGTATCCGCCATGGTGGTCATCACCGCGTTGATCGGCATGATGGCAATGATCTTCGCGAGCCTCAACGAGCGGCGGCGCGAGATGGCGATCTTCCGCGCCATGGGGGCGCGTCCCACCACGATCCTCGGGCTTTTCGTGCTGGAAGCGGCCCTGATGGCGGCCGTCGGCGCCATGCTGGGCGCGGCCCTGCTTTACGCCGCGCTGGCCGTGGCGCAGCCGTGGATCGACGCGGCCTTTGGCCTCTGGCTACCGCTGGAGCCGCCCGGCGCGCGCGAAGTTCCGGTGTTGCTCGGTGTCGTGGGTGCGGCCACGCTGGTCAGCCTGATTCCGGCCCTGCGAGCCTACAGGCTTTCGCTGGCCGACGGCATGATGGTGAAAATATGAGGTGCGCAAACATGAGCAACAGTCTCTCCCGGCGCGGCTTCGGCGGCGGGCTGGCCGCGTGCCTGCTCCTCTCGGGGCCGGCCCGCGCGAAGGAAGTTGTCGAACTGACGTGGGACGATCTGCTTCCTGCGGGCGTGCCGTCCCGTCCGCCCGCGCTCAGCGGCGTGATCCAGCACGACGCGGCGCCTCTCGCCCGCCAGCAGCCGGTCTCGTCGGGCGTGCGGACCGAGTGGAACGGCAAGACGGTGCGCATTCCGGGTTTCGTGGTGCCGCTCGAACATTCGGGCACGGGCGTCGTGACGTTCATCCTCGTGCCGTATGTCGGCGCCTGCATTCACGTGCCGCCGCCGCCCGCGAACCAGCTCGTGCTGGTCACCACCGCGCGCCCCTATGAGATCAGCGACCTGTTCGAGCCCGTGCGGGTGACGGGCGCGCTCGCCACCGCCGCGACGGCAACCGAGCTGGCGGAGATCGGCTATACCCTGACGGCCGAGCGCATCGAAGCCTACAAGCCCTGAGAGCGCTATCCGGCGGGATCGTTGCGCCGTTCCTCAGCGATGTCGAACGCCATCTGCCAGAAATCCGCCTCCAGGCGCGATGCCTTGGCGAAGATGCCGACGAGTTCGTCGAACCGCCGCGCCGTCAGTGCGCGTTCCGCCAGGCGGTCGATGTGGGCGATGGCAGCGCCGGCCGCTTCCTGAAAACACGCGCCAGCATATTCGCCGATCCACTCCCGGTAGGGATGGTCGGCGGCAGCGTCCAGCGCCGGGGCGAGCCGCCTGCCGATTTCTGCATAGCCGATCACGCAGGGGGCGAGCGCGACATGCAGGTCGAGCAGGTCGCCCGAAAGGCCGCAATCGAGCACATAGCGCGTGTAGGCCACAGTTGCCTGATGCTCGGGCGTGGCTTCGAGCGTGGCGGGCGACAGGTTCCAGCGTTCGCACAGGCGCACGTGCAGCTTCATCTCGTCCATGATCACGTTGAGCGTGGTCTGCGCCGTGCGCATGTCCTCCAGCGACCGGCTCTTGTAGACCGCCAGCGCATAGGCGCGCGCGAACTGGATCAGGAACAGGTAATCCTGCACGAGATAGGCGCGGAACACCGCCTCCGGCAGGGTTCCCGCTTCCATCCTGCGGATGAAGGCGTGGTCGACATAGCGTGTCCAGTCTTCGCGGGCGGCTTCCTTCAGGCGCTCGAAAACAGTCATGTCAGTGTGCTCCTCAAACGTCATGGGCGGCGTCGAAGAACGCCAGTTCGAGCGCGACCGCGCGGCGGAAGAAATCGTGCGCCGTGTCGCTCGCCTGCGGTCCAACGCGGTCGAGTTCCCCGCGCAGGAAAGCCACGAAATCGCGGAAGAACGGATTGTCGTGCAGGGTCACCCATTCGGCGTGGACGAAGTTGTCCGGCAGCGGCTGCGGCGCGCGGGAGGCCCAGTCGAGATAGAGCCATTCCGCCACAACGAGCACGGCGAGCACCGCAGCATAGTCGCGCGTGCCTGCCGCCTCCCGCATCAGGGCCTTGAAGCCGGCAGTTGGCGCCGTGTCCGGCTCTTCCGCGCGGCGCGCCTCGCTCACGCCCAACGCCTCGAAGGCGCGCAGAAAATAGGTGTTCTCCTCGCCGGAGACCATGCCGGCGAAGCGGCCGAAGCGCAACCGCGCCTCGAAGCTGTCCGCGGTGGCGATCGCTGCGCCCAGAAGCGTCAGGAAGCTGTCGAGAAAACGGTGATCCTGGATCAGATAGCGCGCCATCACGCCATCGGGAACGGCGCCGTCGAACAGCTCCCGGACGAAGCGGTGCTGCACGGCCTGCGACCATGTGGATTCGTTGGCGCGGCGCAGGATTTCGGTGAAGGTGTCGTCGCTCATCGTGTTGTTCCTTTTCTGGCGATCATGGCAAACTGTCTTCGGCAATGCCCGCGGCCCGCCGCGCGACGTCGGCCACGTCGCGGCTCAGCGGCAGGCTGGCGTCGTCGAGTTCATCGGGAGTGAACCACCGCGCTTCCAGCGCGTCATCCGCCGCGACGGGCTCACCCGCTATCCAGCGGCAAAGGACGGCGATCAGGATGAAGTGACGGCGAAGCCGGCCATCGGCCGCGCGGTCGAAGGTGTCGAGGGCGGTCAGCACGCGCCGCGCCTCTCCACGGACGCCGGTTTCTTCCAGCAGCTCGCGTACGGCTGCGTCCGCGATCGCTTCGCCTGCTTCGATTTTCCCGCCCGGGAATCCCCACAGGCCGGCGTCGGGAGGATTCGCCCGCCGCACAAGCAGCACCCGACCCTCGTGAAACACGACGGCGATGACCGCCGCGACGGGACCGCGTGCCCGGCCGTCCGGAGAAGGGGCGGGGTTTTCCGTGTTTTCTGTTGGATTCATGGCGGCCTCGCATGGGAGGCCGGCGAAGGAGTGAGGCTAACAGACCCGTCCCTTCGCCGGCATGACCCGGATCAGGTTCAAAGGGTCACTGCGCTGCGCGTTATCGACGGATTCCGGGCCAGCAGTATCTCAGCCCCTTGTCGGGGCACCCCTCGGTAGCGGCCTTCATAACACAAAGCCGGGGTGCGGGCAGCGATATTTGCGCTGTCGGTTAACGTTCCGTTCCGGTGGCATCGTCCGGCTCGTCCTCGCGCCGTTCCGCGTCTCCGAGGACCAGCGACAGTTGCGCGTCGACGATCTCGACGAGATCGACCGGCGGGTGCTTGGTCATGAACCTGTTCCACAGCAGACCGGTGACAACGGGGGCAACGAGGAGCTGGGGAAAGCGGCGGATAGCGTCCAGCCGGGGTGTGCTTCCGTCCTCCATCAGCTTCGAGATGCGCTGCAGGATCGGCTCCAGAACCGCCTGGATGTAGATATCCACAAGTTGCGGGAAGTGATGTCCTTCCGTCAGGGCGACGAGCGCGACGCCCGCCCTGCCGGAATTCTGCAAATCCGCCACGGCCCCGAGCATGAAGGCACGGAAGGCTTCGACTGGGGAGGCGTCTGTTCCGCTCTTTCCGTCCCGGTCTCCTTCCGGCGGCAGCAGCGTCTCGTGCACGACGCCTGCGAAGAGGTCTTCCTTGCTCCTGAAATACAGGTAGAGCGTGCCCTTGGCGACGCCGGCCCGCTCGGCCACCGAAGAAAGCCGCGCGTTCGCGAAACCTCTCTCGGTGAACTCGTCCACGGCCGCCCGCAGGATGGCGGCGCGCTTCACCTGCTTTTTAAGGCGCATACGGTCGGATGCGGGTTTCACCGCTTCGGGTTCCGCCGGTGCGGATGTTTCCGGAGCGTCGGGGCGTTGCTGGTCTGTCATGAGCTGTTCCGTCACAGGCGGATAGTGGCATGAAACAAAATGACCTGCCAGTCATTTTATCATTGAAAAATGACTGGCAGGTCATTATCGTGTTCACAGGTATCGGGAATCCTTCGACATGAAGCACGGAACCCTCATCATCCTGCTTATCGCCGCCGCTCTGGCCGGCGGCGGGGCGTATTACTGGGATAGCCGGCAACCCCGGGGGCAGGTGCTGACGCTCGGCGGCAACGTCGACATCCGCGAGGTCAACCTGTCGTTCCGGGTCGCCGGGCGCGTCGACCGTGTGGAGGTGGACGAGGGCGACCGTGTCGTCGCCGGGCAGGTCGTCGCGCGGATTGACCCCGAGCCGCTCCGGCAGGCGCTGGCGCAGGCGGAGGGTGCGCTCGCCGCCGCGCAGGCGAACGAGGCGCTTCTGAAGGCGGGTACGCGCGCCGAGGACATCGCGAGGCTGGGGGCGCAGGCGGAAGGCCTTCGCGCGGCTGCGGCCAACGCGCAGACGACGTTCGAGCGCCAGCGGACATTGCAGACGACGAACATAAGCTCCCGGCAGGCGCTCGACAACGCGCGCGCGGCGCGCGATCAGGCCAATGCCGGGCTTGAAGCCGCTCAGCAGGCCTACCTCGCCGCACGCAACGGCGCCCGCCCGGAGGAACTGGCGCAGGCGGCGGCGCAGCGGCAGGCGGCGCAGGCGCAGCGCGATGCGGCGGACCTGCAGCTGCACGACGCGACACTGGCGTCGCCGAGCGCGGGAACCGTCCTGACGCGCGCTGTCGAGCCCGGCACCATGGTTGCCGCCGGCACGACGGTCGTCACGCTCTCGCTGGATCGCCCGGTGCGCGTGCGTGCCTACGCACGGGAGCCCGATCTCGGCCGCGTTGCGCCGGGCACGAAGGTGCTCGTCTATACGGATGCCCGTCCCGGCGAGCCCTACGCCGGCACGGTCGGCTTCGTCTCGCCGCGGGCGGAGTTCACGCCGAAGCAGGTGGAGACGCAGGATCTGCGCACCGCGCTGGTCTACCGGCTGCGCATCGTCGTCGACAACGCCGACGACCGGCTGCGGCAGGGCATGCCGGTGACGGTGCGCCTCGCGGACGAGGCGCAGCCGAAACCATGAGCGAGCCGGCCGTCCTGCTCCGGGGTCTGGGCCATCGCTACCCGGAACAGGGCAAAGGCGAATTCGCCCTTGCGGAGGTTGATATCGCCATCCGTTCCGGCATCATCACCGGGCTTGCGGGCCCCGACGGCGCGGGCAAGACGACGCTGATGCGCATCATGGCCGGCCTGCTGAAACCCTCCGCCGGATCGGTGGCGGTTCTCGGGCTCAATCCGGTCGTCGACGCGGGGATCCTGCATCTCAAGGTCGGCTACATGCCGCAGAAATTCGGGCTCTACGAGGACCTGACCGTGATGGAAAACCTCGTGCTCTACGCCGATTTGCGCGGCGTGGGCGGCGAGGCGCGCAAGGTGCAGTTCGAGCGGCTGCTCGATTTCACCGACCTTCGCCGGTTCACGGAGCGCCTCGCCGGCAAGCTCTCAGGCGGCATGAAGCAGAAGCTCGGCCTGGCCTGCACGCTGATCGGCACGCCGGAGCTTTTGCTCCTTGACGAGCCGGGCGTGGGCGTCGATCCGATCTCGCGCCGGGATCTCTGGGGCATGGTGACGAGCCTCGCCAAGGGCGGCATGGCGGTCGTCTGGGCCACGGCATATCTCGACGAGGCCGAGCGTTGCGACGAACTCTGCCTGATGAACGAGGGCAGGCTGATCTTCGCCGGCACGCCGGCCGAACAGATCGGGCGGATGCGGGGGCGCTGCGTGCAGGTCCGTAACCTGTCCGGCAACCGCCGCCATTTCCTGCGCAAGGCGCTCGGCAGCACGGGCGTGGTCGACGGCGTGATCCAGGGTGAGAGCGTCCGCCTCGTGCTGAAGGAAGGCACCGCAATGCCGGACGCCGGCCTGATGGCGAGCGAGGCGGGCGCGAAGGCCGTCCCGGTCGAACCACGTCTGGAGGATGCTTTCATCGACCTCGTGGGCGGCGGGCCGGACGGCCGTTCCGTTCTCGCCGGCACCATGCCGGATGTGAAACTGCCCGAAGGCGTCGATGCGGAGGCGGTGATCCGTGCCCGGGAGCTGACGCGCAAGTTCGGCGATTTCACGGCGACCGACCATGTCACCTTCGACGTCAGGCGCGGCGAGATTTTCGGCCTGCTGGGACCGAACGGCGCGGGCAAGTCCACCACCTTCCGCATGATGTGCGGCCTGTTGACGCCGACTTCCGGCGAGGCGCAGGTGATGGGCATCGACCTGAAGCGCAGCGCTGGCGAGGCGCGCCAGAAACTCGGCTACATGGCGCAGAAATTCTCGCTCTACGGCAACCTCGGCGTCGAGCAGAACCTGCTGTTCTTCTCCGGCATCTATGGCCTGAAAGGGCAAGCGCGGGAGAAGAAGGTCTCCCAGATGATGGAGAGCTTCGATCTGGTGCGCTACCGGCGCACCAACGCAGGGGAACTGCCGCTCGGTTTCAAGCAGCGACTCGCGCTGGCCTGCGCGCTGATGCACGAACCGCCGCTGCTCTTTCTCGACGAGCCGACGTCGGGCGTCGACCCTGTGACGCGGCGCGAATTCTGGATGCATATCAACGCGCTCGTCGACAAGGGCGTCACCGTGATGGTGACGACGCACTTCATGGACGAGGCGGAGTATTGCGATCGCATCGCCCTGATCTATCGCGGGCGCATGATCGCCGCCGGCCCGCCCGACGCGCTGAAGCACCAGGTCGCGAGCGACGATCTGCCCGACCCCACCTTCGAGGACGCCTTCATCCGCCTGATCCAGCGCGACGACGAGGCGCAGCGTGACAAGGAGGGCAGGGCGACATGACACCGACTCCGCCGGCGCCCGCCGGGACATCTCCCTCTTCCGCCGGTTTTTCGTTCCGCAGGCTCACCGCTCTCTGCGTGAAGGAAACGCGGCAGATCGTCCGCGATCCGAGCAGCCTGCTCATCGCCATCGTGCTGCCGGTCGTCCTGCTGTTCATCTTCGGCTTCGGCATCTCGCTCGACACCAACAGGCTGGCTGTCGGCGTGGTGATGGAGGATCGCGGCGTCGAAGCCGTGCGGCTGGCAGCCGCCGCGGCGGGTTCGCCCTACATCGAGCCCGTCTTTGCCGACACGCTGGCCGAGATCAGTGAGAAACTGACGCGCGGGGAATTGCGCGGCATCATCGTCATTCCGCAGGATTTCACCGCGAAGGTGCAGGCTGGCGGCGGCGAGGCGAGCCTGCAGGTGCTGACGGACGGGTCGGAGCCCAACACGGCTAATTTCGTGGCGAGCTACGCGCGGGGCCTTTATGAAAGCTGGCTCGCCGCAAGGGCCGACGCCTACGGCGTGCCCTTCAGCGAGGCCATCTCCATCGAGCCGCGCTACTGGTTCAATCCCGCCACCATCAGCCGCAACTACCTCATTCCCGGCTCTATTTCGGTGGTGATGACCATCATCGGCGCGTTGCTGACCTCGCTCGTCGTGGCCCGCGAATGGGAGCGGGGCACCATGGAAGCGCTGCTGGCGACGCCCATGCGCCGCGCGGAGCTGCTTCTGTCGAAAAGCCTGCCCTATTACGTGCTGGCCATGCTGGCCATGGCCATCTGCGTCCTCATCGCCGTCTTCATCATGAACGTGCCTTTCCGGGGCTCGATCGCCATCCTGCTGCTGTCGACGAGCCTGTTCCTTGGCAGCGCGCTGGGGCTCGGCCTTCTGCTGTCGACCACGACGCGCAACCAGTTCAACGCCGCTCAGGGCGCGCTCAACGCCGCTTTTCTGCCCTCGGCCCTGCTGTCGGGCCTGATCTTCGAAATCGCCTCGATGCCGGCGGCTGTGCAGGCGGTCACGTATCTCGTTCCCGCCCGCTACTTCGTGAAGATCATGCAGACGCTGTTCCAGGCGGGCGACGTGTGGGCCATTCTCCTGCCGAACATGCTTTTCCTGCTGGTTTCGTCGATCTTCTGGCTTGGCCTCACGACGTGGCGGACGCGCCGCAGGCTGGATGGGTGAGGCCCATGTGGAACCGTATCGCCGCTCTTGTTATCAAGGAACTGCAGCAGCTTCTGGCCACCCGGCGCAACATCATGATGCTGCTGACGCCGCTCATCCTCCAGCTCGCCATTTTTCCCTTCGCGACCACGCTGGAGGTACGCAACGCAACGCTCGCGATCCTGAACGAGGATCAGGGTGCCGTGGCGACCGAACTCGTCCAGCGCCTCGCGGCGGCCTCCGCCTTCAGCGAGGTGAGGGCCGTGCATGACGGCGACATGCTGCGGCAGACCATCGACGCGCAGGCGGCGCTTCTCGCCATCCGTATCCCGCCGGACTTTTCCGGCAAGGTTCTGACGGGACAGCCGGTGAGCCTGCAGGCGCTGATCGACGGACGGCGATCCAACGCCGCGCAGATCGCCTTTTCCTACATCCAGCAGATCGTCGCGGATTTCGCGCAGGAACGCACCGGCCAGACGCTGCCGGCGACGCTCGTCGTCCGCAATCTCTACAATCCCAACCTCGAATATCGCTGGTTCGTGCTGCCGAGCCTCGTGGCCATCATCGCAACCGTCGGCTGCCTGCTGGTGACGGCGCTGTCGCTCGCGCGCGAGCGGGAGGAGGGCACCTTCGATCAGCTGCTGGTGACGCCGCTGACGCCGGCCTACATCATGCTCGGCAAGGCGGTGCCGGGCGTTCTCGTCTCGATGACGCAGGGCGGGATCATCGCGCTTGCCGCCGTCTTCCTCTACCGCGTTCCCTTCACCGGGCCGGTGTGGCTGCTGGCGCTCGCCACCTTCGCCTACGCGCTGGCGCTTTCCGGCGTCGGCCTGCTGATCTCGGCGATCTCGACCAGCCAGCAGCAGGCGTTCCTCGGCGTTTTCTGCTTCATGGTGCCGTCGGTCGTGCTGTCCGGCTATCTGGCGCCAGTGGAAAACATGCCGACCGTGCTGCGCTGGCTGAGCGCGGTCAATCCCCTCACGCATTTCATCGCGATGTCAAAGGGCATCTTCCTGAAGAGCTATGGCCTGTCCGAGGCGAGCGGCCCGCTTCTGGCGTTGCTTGCCATTGCCGCCGTTTCCCTGGTTGCTGCCCATACGGTGTTCTGGCAGCAGACGAAATCGTGACCGACCCGGACAGGGCCACGCCGGCGCGCGCCTTGATCCGCCAATGCCGTCAGGCGGGGCGGTCATCCATGGTTTTCCGGCCGCCGCGGCGGCTCTGCCGGTTCGGCGGGCCTGTCCTCCCGCAGGATCA
Organism: Pseudochelatococcus lubricantis; assembly: GCF_011762225.1. Taxonomy (GTDB): domain Bacteria; phylum Pseudomonadota; class Alphaproteobacteria; order Rhizobiales; family Beijerinckiaceae; genus Pseudochelatococcus; species Pseudochelatococcus lubricantis. Next base: position 32,219 of record NZ_JAASQI010000010.1, on the reverse strand, counting down.
GCACGGGAATCCCCCGCCGCAGCATCGCTGCCGGCAGGTCCGTGTCGGCGGGCATCCGGCCGAAGACGGCGAGTCTCGGCGTCGGGAAGCCCGGTCCGGGTGCTACCGGGATGCCGGGCGTTTCCGGCAGTCTCAGGTGCAGCAGGCGCTCGCCGGCGGAGGCCGCGATGGCGGCGGCCGTGGCGAGCGCCGGCTCGTCGCTTCCCGCCGTGAAGGCGACAACCGGACCCTGCCGCCGCGCGATCCGGTAAGGCACGAAGAGCATTCCGGCTGCCCCCTTCGGTTCGGCCTCCGTGCGCGTGGGGGCGGGTTCGCCGGCGCCGCGCGGGGGCACGACGACGATGTCCTCCGCCTCAGGCATGCCGTTCAGGGCGGGGGCCGTTTCGAAGAGATAGCGGGCGGAGCAGGCGCCCGCCACCTGCGCGAACAGGCGGCGCGAGGCCGCTGCGGCGAGTTCCATGGTGGCGGAGGCGTCCTCGATCGTGTGCCATTCCCGCTCCGGCAGCCGGAACTCGCGAACGGCGGGCAGCCCGGCGAGCCTGGCGACGTTCTCGTCGCGGACGAAGCGGCCGAGCAGGTCGATGCCCATCAGGCGGGCGAGGTCGCCCGCGAGCCGCACTGCCTCCGTGTGGAACGCGCCGCCGCGCAGATGGATGACGATGCGTCTGTAGCGCCGGTCGCTCATGAGGCATCCTCCGCCGTTCCGGAGCCTTCCTGCGCGGCGGGGTTCGCCTTGCCGAAACGCTGGAGCGTTTTCGCGTAATCATGCAGCCGCTGTTCGACGCGCCCGTTGAGCGTGTCCGCCGGATAGCGACCGTCCTCCCCGCGCTCTCCCGCCGGAAGCCCGGTCAGCAGTTGAAGACCCTCGTCGATGGACGCGACGGGGTAGATGGAGAACCGGCCCGCGGCGCAGGCGTCGACGATATCCTTGCGCAGCATCAGGTGCTGGACGTTGGATCGCGGGATCGCGACGCCCTGCCGTCCCGTCAGCCGGCGCGCGTTGCAGACGTCGAAAAAGCCCTCGATCTTCTCGTTGACGCCGCCGATGGCCTGCACCTCGCCGTGCTGGTTGACGGAGCCCGTCACGGCGATGTCCTGCCGCAGCGGCGCGTCGGCCAGTGCCGAGAGCAGCGTGTAAAGCTCCGCCGAGGACGCGCTGTCGCCTTCCACTCCGCCGTAGGACTGCTCGAAGACGAGGCTCGCGTAGAGCGACATCGGCGCATCGAGCGCATAGCGGCCGGCGAGAAAGCCGGCAAGGATCAGCACCCCCTTGGAGTGGATCGGCCCGCCGAGCTTCGCTTCCCGCTCGATGTCGACCACCTGGCCGCCGCCCGGCCGCACGCGGCAGGTGATGCGCGTCGGCCTGCCGAAGCGGAAGCCGCCGAGTTCGATCACGCTGAGCCCGTTGATCTGCCCGGTCGTCTTCCCTTCGGTGCGGATGAGGGCGATGTCCTTGAGGATCGACTCCTTCGAGCGATCGCGCAGGCGCGACGCCCGCCACTCGCGCTTGTCGAGCGCCCGGGCGACATGCTCGGCCGAGATGACGCCTTCGCCCGCCTCGCCGGCCCAGAAGTCCGCCTCCATGGCGACGTCGCGGATGAGATCGACGAGGAGCGTGAGCTTGCCCGCGTCGTCGGCGAGCCGCGCCGCATGCTCGACCAAGAGGGCGACGCCGTCGCGCGCGATGGGGCGCAGGCCCTCGCGTCCGGCGACGGAGGCGACGAGCCGGGCAAGCGCCGCCTCGCTGTCGGGCGTGCGGGTGATGTCGTCCTCGAAATCGGCCAGCACCTTGAAATGCTCGCTCAGTTCCGGGTCGATGCTCACGAGCAGATAGTAGAGCATCCGCTCGCCGAACAAGATGACCTTGAGATCGAGCGCGATCGGGGCCGGCTCCAGCGTGACGGTGCTGGTGAGGCCGAGGACGCGGCCGGCATCCTCGATCGTCACCTTGCCCTGTCCGAGCGCACGCTTCAGCGCCGCCCAGCTGAACGGCTCGGTCAGCAGGCTGCGCGCGTCGAGGAGCAGGTAGCCGCCGTTGGCGCGGTGGAGCGCCCCCGCCTTGATGAGCCGGAAGTTGGTGACGAGCGCCCCTTGCCGGGAAAGGTATTCCACGCGGCCGACCAGGTTGCCGAGCGTGGGGTGCAGTTCCTCGATGATCGGCAGGCCACGTGCGTCGGGCTCGCGCGTCACCAGCACGTTGACGAGGTAACGGTCGAACGGCCCGCCGGTGCCGGAGTCGACGACGATCGGCTCGCCGCCTTCGCCCTTCATCACGAACATGGCGACGTTCTCGATGAGGTCGCTGCGCACCGCCTCGAACTGCGCGATCACCGCCGGAAGGTCGGCAAAGTCCGCCTTGGCCTCGTCTATCGACTGGCCGATGGCGAGCGTTGCCATGTCGCGGTCGAGCTTGCGGACGTCGTCGCGGCGCTCCTTCTCCCACGCGGGAACATGGCGCATGATGCGCTCCAGCTCCTTTTCGAGCGGGAGGATGTCCTCCTGCACCTTCTGTTGCTTGTCCTTGTCCCAGTTGCGGAACTCTTCAGGCGGCACCACCTGCCCGTCGCGGGCCGGCGCGAGGGTGAAACCCATCGGCGTGCGCAGCAGGACGAGTTGTTTCTCCCTTGCCTTGCCGTGTAGCGCGGTGAATGCGTCCGCCTGCTTCTTCTGAAACACTTCCTCGATGGCGCCGCGGCGGGTCTGGTACTCTTCGCTCGAAAAAGCGGCCGGCAGGGCGGCGCCGAGATCGTCGATCAGGGCGCGCATGGCCTTGCTGAACTGGGGCGCCCGTCCGGCGGGGAGGGCGAGCGCGATGGGGCGCTGCGGATCGGCGAAATTGTTCACGTAGACCTGGTCCGGCGGCGGCTCGTCCGTCGCCGCCAGCGGCTCCAGCATCGAGCGAACGGTCCGGCGCATGTCGGCCTCCGCCCGCCCGATGACGAACAGGTTGAAACCGGGCTTCGCGATCTTGGCGGCGAAGCGGACGGCGTCCACGGCGCGGTCCTGCCCGGCGATGCCGTCGAGCGGCGGCACGTCCGCCGTCGACGTGAAGATGAGGCCGGACAAATCGGCGCGGCGGTAAAGAAGTTCCGGCGAAAGCGCTGCCGGCGTGGAGGGGGGCGTTCCGCTGTAGGGCAGGTCAGAACCTGATGGCATGATGGCCTTGGCTCCTTTTTTGTCGCCGTCGTCGCGAACGGCGTGCCCCATATTACACCGCCATCGGTGCCGCGAACAGCGGTCGCGGCACCGGTTTGCGCGGCACCCTTCCGTGTCGGGTCAGGAGGCCTTTTCATGCGGTTGCGCCACGCGGGCGGGGCTCCTGGCGGGGAAGGGCAGGCCGTAGCGCTCCCGCACCGTGTCGCCCGCATATTCGCGCCGGAACACGCCGCGGTCCTGCAGCACCGGAATGACCTTGTCCACGAAAAGGGAGATGTCGTCGGGCGCCACAAGCGGCTGCACCGTATAGCCGTCGACCGTGCCGTCCTGCCAGAGGTCGATGAGCTGATCGGCCACGTCCTCGGGCGTGCCGAGCACCAGACGATGATGCCCCTCGGAGCGGCGCACGGCCTGCCGGGGGGTCAGCGTTTCATGGGTCAGGAGTTCGGACAGGCCGAGCGCCATTCCCACCGCCCATTGCCGGTTCTGGTCCGGCACGAAACGCGCGGGGTCGAGCGGCGCATCGGGGTCGAAGGTCGCGAGGTCGAGGCCCGACTCGATGGCGAAGCGGCGCAGGAGACCGTCTTCGGAGCCCGTGCCGCTCAGGATTTCGTGCTTGCGCAACGCCGCTTCGCGGCTTTCGGCCACCACCGGCACCACGCCGGGCACGATGCGGATGCCGGCGGGATCGCGGCCGAGGGCGCGCGCCCGGTTGCGCAGCCTCTCGCCGAAGGCGCGGCCGGCAGGGCGGGAGAGAACATTGGCGTAGATGATCTCGCCATGCAGCGCGGCGAAGTCGATTCCCCGGTCGGAGGCGCCCGCCTGCGCTAGCACCGGATGGCCCTGCGGCCCCCACGGCACGTTGAGCGGGCCCCGCACCGAGAAGAAACGGCCTTCATGCGCGATCTCGTGCGCGGCCGACGCATCCCAGAAATGGTCGGGCGGCACCTCGCCCGATTCCGCCGGGTCCCAGCTCGACCAGAGCTGCTTGGCCACGTCGACGAACTCGATGGCGCGGGCGTAGCGCACCTCGCGCGGCGGCAGCGGCTCATTGCCGAAATTGGCCGCGACTGCCGGATTGAACGAGGAAACCAGATTGACCACGAGCCGCCCGCCGGTCAGCACGTCGATGCTCTGCGCCCGCCGCGCGAGGTTGTAGGGTGAGTTGTACGTTGTCGAGATCGTCGCCACGAGCCCGATGTCCGGCACCTGCCCGGCGAGGAATGTCAGCAGGATCAGCGGATCGAGCGTGTGCAGCGGTCGCTGCCCGGAGTCGCGCATCAGGGCCGGATGGTCGGAGAGGAACAGCGCATCGAACCGCCCGCGATGCGCGAGCTGCGCCAACCGGAGGTAGTAGGCCGGATCGGTGATGTCGGCGGCGCTGCCGCTGCGCACCTTCCATGCGCGGCCGCCGTAGCCCGTGGTGTTGATGCCGATGTTGAGGTTGAGCTGCCGCTGGGGCGTTGTCATCTCCGTTCCTTTCCGGGCCGGAGCATCATCCAGCCCGACAGAACCGGATGATGCTCCGCTGTTGCAGGGCGGTCGCGGGCGCCCGCATAATCCATAATACGACTATGTCTATAATGTTTATGATTAATCGGGCAAGCGGTTTTCACGGCCCGCGGGCGTGGCCGCCGCACCGGTAAGGGGGGCCGGCAAATTTTTTTGCTTGACGCTTGCGCCGACTAATTTAACTATTCAATTTATAGAATTAATATATTTATTGCAGCGAGTCAGGCATTCGGAAACCGGCCCTGGGAGACACGGAACCATGACGATCTCATCCACCATCGCGAACATCGCGGAGCCGTCGGCCTCGCTCGAACTCGACGCCGATGTGCTCGTCATCGGCGGCGGGCCGGCGGGAACCTGGGCGGCGATCGCCGCCGCTGGCAAGGGCGCGCGGGTCGTGCTGGTCGACAAGGGCTTCTGCGGCTCCTCCGGCGCGACGGCGCCTTCCGGCACGGGCGTGTGGTACGTGCCGCCGGATCCCGCCCGCCGCGGCAAGGCCATGAACAGCCGCTGGGATCTCGGCGGGCGGCTCGCCGATCCGGCCTGGATGCGCCGCACGCTCGACCAGACGTACAGGAACGTCAATCACCTCGCCGAATGGGGCTATCCCTTCCCGAACGACGGCGAGGGGCGTCCCATCCGCGTCAGCCTGAACGGGCCGGATTACATGCGGTTGATGCGCAAGCGCACCAAGGCCGCCGGCGTCAAAATCCTCGACCAGAGTCCGGCAACGGAGCTTCTGCGCGATGAAACCGGCGCGGTGGCCGGCGCCGCCGGCGTGCGCCGCCAGAAGGGCGATACGTGGCTCGTGCGGGCGGGCGCGGTGGTCATCGCCACGGGCGGCTGCGCCTTTCTGAGCAGGGCGCTGGGCTGCAACGTGCTGACGGGCGACGGCCTGCTGCTGGCGGCCGAGCTTGGCGCGGAGCTGTCGGGCATGGAGTTTTCCAGCGCCTATGCGATGGCGCTGGAGGGCGGCTCGGTCACCAAGACGCGCTTCTACGAGTGGGCGAGCTTCACGTTCGAGGACGGCAGTCCCGTGCCGGGCGCGGCGTCGAAGGGCGGGCGCTCCGCAATTGCCCGCGCGCTGGCCACCCGGCGGGTGTTCGCCCGGCTTGACAAGGCGGACGCCGAAACCGAGCAGGCAATGCGCCACTCGCAGCCGAACTTCTTCCTGCCGCTCGACCGCGCGGGCATCGATCCGTTCAGCGAGCGCTTCCCGATAACCCTGCTTCTGGAAGGCACGGTGCGCGGCACCGGCGGCCTGCGGATTGTCGACAACGGCTGCGCCACTACGGTGCCGGGACTTTACGCCGCCGGCGACGCGGCGACGCGGGAGCTGATCTGCGGCGCCTTCACCGGCGGCGGCAGCCATAACGCTGCCTGGGCCATGTCCTCCGGCTTCTGGGCCGGGAGTTCGGCTGCCGGGCACGGGCGGGATTATCGCGGCCGTTCTCGCCGCTATCTGCGGGCGGGCGGCGCCGGCGTCGCCGACGGAACGGGCCGCGCCATCGACGCCCGCGCGCTCGTCAGCGCCGTGCAGGCCGAAGTGACCCCTTATGAGCGCAACTATCAGCGCTCGGGCGAGCGGCTTGCGGATTCGCTTGGCCGTCTGGATGCCCTGTGGTCCGGCATCCACACCGCGCAGGCCGCTTCGCTGGACGAGGCGCAGCGCACCCGCGAGGGCGTCGCCATGCTCGCCACCTCCCGCTGGATGTACCGCAGCGCCCTGTCACGGACGGAGTCGCGCGGCATGCACAAGCGCGAGGACTTCCCGGAGAAGGACGATGCGCAGCTTCACCACACGATCGCCGGAGGCCTCGACGAGGTCTGGATCGGTCGCGAACGCGCGTCCGCGCCGGAGCAGGAGGTGCTGGCAGCATGATCGAGGTCATCAGCGAGGATCGCTGCACCAGCTGCAACATCTGTGTCAACATCTGCCCGACCAATGTCTTCGACGCGGTGAAGGGCGGCATTCCGCTCATCGCCCGTCAGGACGACTGCCAGACGTGCTTCATGTGCGAGGCCTACTGCCCGGAAGACGCGCTCTATGTGGCGCAGAAGGCGGACGGCGTGACGGGCGTGACCGCAGCCGCGCTTGAGGAACAGGGCGCGTTCGGCAGCTACCGGCGATCGATCGGCTGGACGAAGGAGGGAAGAACCCGCCCGGCGCCGGAGATCATGAGCCGTCTGGACCATCATTGAACTGATCCGGGGCATGTTCCCCCGGATCAGAGCGTTTTCAGGAACGCGACCAGCGCGGCCTTCTCCTCCGCGCCGAGGTCGAGCGGCCGTATGTGCGGTGACAACGCCGCCGCATGGGGATACATCGGATCCGCCGCCTCGCGGGCATTCCGCGCCCATACCTCGCCGCCGCCGCGCGCGTAGAAGTTGACGACACCTTCCAGGCTGCGGACGTGGCCGTGATGCATATACGGCGCGGTGTCCGCGACGCTGCGCAGGCTCGGCGTCTGGAATCGGCCGATGTCCTCCGGCCGGCTCGTCACCCGGTATCGACCGAGATCTTCGCGCGGCTCGCGAAACGACGAGAGGCGGAGGTTGTGAAAACCGTCGTCGGTGAGGCGCGGTCCGAAATGGCAGTTCGCGCAGCCGGCCTTGGTTCGGAACAGATGAAGTCCCTCGATCTCGCGGTCCGATAGCGCGTTGTGGTCGCCGGCCAGGAAGCGGTCAAACCGGTTCTCGCGCGGTTGCGCCACGAGATAAGCCGCGAGAGCTTCCGCGAGGCGCGGGGCGTCGATCCCGCTTGTGCCGAACGCCTCCCCGAACGATGCCCCATAGCCGGGCGACTCCTTTATGCGGGCCAGGACATCCCCGAGACCGGCGTTACCCATCTCCGACCTGTCGGTCAGCGGCATCAGCAGCCGTTCGTGAAGGCTGACCGGCGCGCCGTCCCAACCGAAGGCGGAGCGCGCGGGCGTGTCAAGAAGCGCGGTCGGATTGCGCAGGCCCGGCGTGCCGTCGTGCCCGAGGGCATGGGCCGAGCGGATCGTGAAGCCGGCGGCCGGATCGTGGCAGGACGCGCATGACAGGGAACCGTTCACGGAAAGGGCGGGATCGGCGAACAGTCGCGCGCCGAGCATCGCCTTGCGGGCTGCCCCTTCCGCCGCCGTGGTGACCGGCAGGGGAGCGAATTCGACGAAGTTCACGCCGTTATCGAGCGTCGCGGCCGGCCATTCGCTCACGGGTCCGGAGTAGGCCGCGCGCAGTGCGCCATCCGAAGAACCGCGTGCCGGCACCAGTCCCAGCAGGGCGGCGACAAACAGATAGCGGGCGCCGCGCAGCATGCCGGCGGGCTGTCAGCGCGCGCCGATGACAGCGCGAAACCTCGCAGTCTGCTGATCGAGAGGCGTGCGGTAGTCGACGGTGTCGAAGAAATGGCCGTTGCGATCCATCAGATAGACGACAGCCGTATGGTCGACATTATATTCGCCGTCGCCGAGTTCTACCTTGCGGTAGGTTGCCCGGAAGGCGCGCGCCACGGCGGCGGTCTCCTCGTCGGAGCCGCGCAGGGCGACGATGCGCGGGTCGAACGAACTCACGTAATCCCCGAGCACCTCAAGCGTATCGCGCGCCGGATCGACCGTGACGAACAGCGGCGTGATCCGGTCGCCGTCCGGCCCCAGCTCTTCCAGTATGCGGGACAGGTCGAAAAGGGCCGTCGGGCAGATGTCCGGGCAATGGGTGAAGCCGAAGAACACGGCATATGGCCGGCCGAGCAGATCCTTGTCCGAAATCCGCTTGCCGGTATGTGCCGTCAGCGAGAATGCTCCGCCTATGGGCTCCACGGCATAGGCCCTGAAGTTCACGGCTGCCGCCACGATCAGGCAGGCGAACGCGATGCGGACAAACGCAGGAATTGGGGATAGCTTCGGCATGGCATCGTTCCGGTACGGGCGATCAGTGGCAGTCGGGTGCGTCCTGATCGAGATAGACTTCGAGCGCGACATTGGTGGCCCACCGCTGCCGCCGCTCGGCCCATGAGGCGGAGTCGGTGATCTTGCCGAAGGCGTCGCGCAGCGCTGTGAGCCCGGCGTTCGATTTTTTCGGAAGCAGCAGCACAAGCTCGCTCGGCAGGACGGCGGGGAGGGTGGCGGAGAATTTCCGCCAGTTGTCGGCCTCGAACAGCCGGCTGAGCAGCGCCGCGTCGTGGATCGCGGCGTCGCAGGCGCCGGTGCGCACGTCGGCGAGCGTTTGGGCGGGGGCGCGTTCGACCTTCAGTCTCGCGCCGATCGCGTGCAGGTATTGCTGGCCGGCGGCGTTTGCCTGCGTGACGCAGACGGTCTTGCCAGCGAGATCGGGCCACGCACGCACCTGCGTATCCGACCGCATGGCGACGCTGAGCCCGGACTCATAGGCGGTGGGGAGGACATCCACCCGCTCGCGAATCGCATCGCCGGCATCTACCCGTGCGAGAATGGCGTCGACATCGCCGCCGTTCAGCGCCTTTTCCCTTTCCGCATCCGGAAGGGCGACGAGCCTCACCGGGCGGCCCGTGAGCCGGCCGAGCTGCCTGGCGAGGGAGGCCTCGAAGCCTTCCTCGGTGTAGAGCCGCGCCGCGGTCGATGCGTCGGCGGCTGGAATGTAGGAGACGCCGACGCGCAGCGCTCCGTCCGCCGCGACGGAGGGTGGCGCCGCCGACGCCTGAAGCGCGGCGCAGGAAACAATGGAAGAAAGCAGCAGGCAAAGGCGCATCGTCAGAACACAGGTAATGCCGACCGTCAGCGTGCGTGGCCGGCGCGGTAAATCCGTCCGGGAGCGGCTGTCGGTCGGGATGTTTCCCGGAAGGCGGTCCGTGCGGAATGGCAGTCGCCATCCGCACAATATGAATATTGACATGCCATGCAGATAAAGTCTATCAAATTAGTAGATCAAAAACCTGGAACGGAGATCTGCCATGTCCCACGCCTTCTTTCGCTGGGCGTCCGCCGCCCTTCTCGCAGCCGCTGTTGCCGCGCCCGTTGTCGCCGAGGCGAAGGAGCCTCTGCCCTTCATCAATCTCCAGCTCCGCCCCTGGACGGTGGTTGCGCAGGAGAGGGGCATCCTGAAGGAAGAGTTCGACAAGGTCGGCATTCCGCAGGTGAATCTCATCGCCTCCGGCACCGCCGAGCTTGTCGGTGCGGAATCGGCCGCGCTGAACAAGGGCGCGATCGCCATCGCCCAGCGCATGGTCTATCCGGCGACCGTGCATCGCGCCAACGGTCTCGACGCCGTGATCGTGTGGCTCTCCGAGCCGTCGGACAAGTACCGCACCCCCATCCTCGCGCGCGCCAGCAATAACGAGGTGAACGAACTCAAGGATCTGGAAGGCAAGAAATTCGCTTCTTCCCGCATATCCTGCTACTTCACGTCTCCCTTCGAGGCGCTCAACAAGGCGGGCGTGCCGCTCGACAGCCGGCTGAAGCAGGGCAAGGTGCGTTACCAGTCGATCGACAACACGGCGGCAACCAACGCGGCGCTGCTGTCCGGCGCCATCGACGCCACCGCAGCGCATCTGGCAACCAACAACGCCGCGGCGCTCTGGCTGTCGGGCGAAGTGAAGGTGGTCGGCCGCTCCCCGGACGACGGCGTCTATGTGAACGGCGCCGGCCGCGTGTCCTACTTCGCGATGCGCGAGTTCGTGGACGAGTATCCCGAGGCGGTGAAGGCCTTCCTCACGGCGCATGAACGCGCCAAGAAGTGGATTTCCGAGAACATCGACGAGGCATCGCAGATCATCGCCGAAGGCACGCGCGTGCCGGTCGAGATCGCGAAGTTCCAGATCACCGATCCCTCGACCTACGAGTTCATGAAGGGCGAGACGAACGCGACCAGCGCCCGTGAGAACATCAAGAGGTTTCAGGCGTGGTACGTTGAGAATGGCGACGACATCCTGACCGAGAGGCAACTGACGGCGGCCCAGATCGACGACTTCGTCGACGCCCGCTTCTTCGCCGGCGGGGAATACTCCGTCTACAACTGATCCCCGCGCACGCTGGTCAGGCGGTGGCGTGCGGCGTCGCGCGCCACCCGACCGAGGAATCCGGTATGACATCAACACTCGATCTCGAAAGGAGAGGCGCGGCCGGCAGCGCGTCACAGCGCGCATTGCGGCCCGGCGCGTCCTTCCTTTCCGGCCTGTCGTGGCGGCGGAGTTTCAACGGCATCGGCCTGATCCTGCCGCTCGGCCTCCTGGCGCTCTGGCAGACCGCGACGTCGCTCCAGTGGATCCAGCCCGTCTTCCTGCCTTCGCCGCTGGCGACGGCGGGGGCGTTCTGGAAGATGCTGACGAAGCAGAACCTGCATCTGGACTTCCTCAGCTCCATCTCCATCGTGGCGCAGGCCTTTGTCTACGGCTCGCTCGCGGCGGTGGGGCTCGGCATCGCGGCCGGGTTGTCCCGCAAGGTGGAGCAGTTCTTCGGCCCCACCTTCGACACCATCCGCCATATCCCCGGTATCGCCTGGCTGCCGCTGATCGTGTTGTGGCTCGGTATCGGCGCCCCCGCGAAAATCCTCGTCATCGCGAAGTCGGTTTTCTTCCCCGTGTTTCTCAACACGCTGTCGGGCATCCGCAATGTCGAGAAACGCTATGTGGAACTGGGCGAGGTGCTGACGCTCACCCGCTGGCAGCTCGTGCGGCGCGTGCTCGTGCCTTCCGCCGTGCCGTCGATCATGGTGTCGCTGCGCTACTCGGCCGGGCTCGCCTGGGCGCTCGTGGTGGTGGCGGAAGGCCTTTCGGGGCTTGAGGGCATCGGCTTCCTGATCTTCCGCGCGCAGGGCCTGCTGCTTACCGACCAGCTTGTCGTCTGCATGGTGATCATCGGCTTCGTGGGCTTCGCCATCGACCGCACCATGTATGCGCTGCAGCGGCGCGTCCTGCGCTGGAAGCAGGGTTTCGACGGCTGATTTTTCGGAGAACGACAATGACCCAACGCGGCAGTCTCGACATCCGGAAGGTGTCGAAAAACTATGAGGTGGACGGCCGGCCACTGAAGGTGCTCTCCGATATCAACCTGCACGTGGGCCCGGGCGAGTTCATCTCGATCGTCGGTCCCTCCGGTTGCGGAAAGTCCACAATCCTGCGGCTGATCCTGGGCCTCGATACAGGATACGAAGGCGACATCCTTCTCGACGGCACGCGCATCGCCGGCACCAGCCTCGACCGCGGCATCGTTTTTCAGGACCACCGGCTGCTGCCCTGGCTGACGCTGGAGCAGAACGTGTCGCTGGCGCTGGAGAACGCGCCGCTCCCGGCGGCCGAGAAGCGGCGCACGGTGGCGCAGCATATCGCTCTCGTCGGGCTGCAGGGGTTCGAGACCGTCTTTCCCCATCAGCTTTCGGGCGGCATGGCGCAGCGGGGTGCCATCGCCCGCGGGCTGGCCGTGCGCCCGCGCATCCTGCTTCTCGACGAGCCGCTCGGCGCGCTGGACGCGCTGACCCGGCTCAGGCTGCAGGAGGAACTGCTGCGGATATGGAAGGCGGAAGGCGTCACGATGATCCTGGTGACGCACGACGTAGACGAGGCGCTCTACCTCTCCGACCGTGTCGTGGTGATGAATTCCGGTCCCGGTCGCATCGTGGGCGAGGTGGCGGTCGACCTGCCCACGCCGCGCGTTCGCACGAGCCCCGCTTTCGCGAGCCTGAAGCAGCGCGTGCTGTCGCTGATGGGCGAATACGAGCTGGAGGTGGCATGAAGCGCCTTGCGGTTCTTCTCGTCCTGCTGGCAGCGCCTGCGCTAACGGCCGTGCCCGCGCTTCTGGCCGTGCCGGCGGCAGCCGTGGATACGCCGCCGTCCTCGGACCTGCCCGATCTCTCCGCCATCCGCGCCCAGATCTATTCGGGCGAGTATGAGGCGGCGGTGAAAGGCCTTACGGAGCTTTCCGCCACCGTCAGGCACGCGGACATCTACAACCTGCTGGGGTTCGCGACCCGCAAGCTCGGCCGGTATGAGGAGTCGGCGCGCTGGTACAAGGAGGCGCTGTACTACGATCCGACACACCGGCCCGCCATCGAGTATCAGGGCGAGCTTTTCATCGCGACCGGCGATCTCGAAGGGGCGCGGGGCAACCTGCAGATTCTCGATCTGCTTTGCCCCTCCGGCTGTCCGGAGCGGGAAACCCTCGCGGCCGCCATCGCCGGCGCGGAAAAAAGTCCGCAGCCCCGGTGACGGCAGACACGCCCTTGCCTGCGAAAAGCCTTTAGAATCTGTCCTGTTTACGTTGAAACAGGACAGATTATCGATTCCTTATTTTGAGCGAATTCTGATCGGAACCCGCTCCAGGCGCCGCGCCGGCCATCGGCAACCCGACGACGCGGAGGGCGCTGCAGCGACCTTCTCGGGACGAACGGGGCGAGGGCTATCACGGCGCGCCGTCGTGCCGCGATTTCTCGTGGCGCCTGATGATCCGGTCGCGCTTCAAGCGCGAAATCCGCTGAAGCCAGAAGATGCCGTCGAGCTGGTCGATCTCGTGCTGGTGGCAGACGGCGAGCAGGCCGTCGCTTTCCTCGTTCTGCTCGTTGCCATCGAGATCACGGTAGTGCACCCGCACGCGCGCATGGCGCTCGACCTCTTCCGAAACACCGGGCATGGAGACGCTGCCCTCCCGCTGGCGGACCATGTCGGAGGAGGCGTGGACGATCTCCGGGTTGACGTAGATGCGGACGCCGTCGTCCGGCAGTTCGAGCACGACAAGCCGCCTGCCGATGCCGATATGCGCGGCGGTGATGCCGATACCCGGCGCGGCGCGCATGGTGTCGAGCAGATCAGCGGCGAGCATGCGCAGGTCCGCGTCGAAAGCGGTCACCGGCTCGGCGACGGCACGCAGACGCGGGTCGGGAAACTTCACGATCGGCCGAATTGCCATAGACTTCTCCGCGCCCTCTCCAGTCGGGCGATGGCGTCAGGTATCACGGCTTTTCCCGCCGGTGAAGCGCCGGAAAGCGGACACTTCCCCTGCCATTGATACCTTCCGATGAACAATGCCGGGATTCCGGGCTATAGTTCTCCCGATCCGGGCAGCGGGCCATTCTCTCGCGGCGGCGGCAAAACGAGGGAGACGACCGTGGAATCCCCGAAGGCCATTCTCGAAACGACAATCTACGCCGGGGACATCGACGCCGCCGAGGCATTCTACCGCGATGTTCTGGGCCTCGACGTGGTGGCGAAGCTCGACGGCAAGTTCGTTTTCCTGCGTTGCGGCCAGCAGATGCTCCTGGTTTTCAACCCTGTTGAATCGGCGCGGGCAGGCGACGGTAACCCGATCCCGCGGCACGGCGCCTGCGGGTCCGGACATGTCTGCTTCCGCGCCGCGGATGTGGCCGAGGTGAACCGTTGGCGCGACCGCTTCCGCAGTTTCGGGATCGCGATCGAGCACGAGCACGTGTGGGAAAAGACGGGCGGACATTCCGTCTATATTCGCGATCCGGCGGGTAATTCGGTGGAGGTGGCCGAAGGCCGGATCTGGGGTTTCGACCAGGCCGCGGGATGATCGGAGGTCCGGTGCCGCCGTCTGTATGTCGCTTAACGGCAGCGATAAACGGTTTTTCTATTTTATTGAATTGTGATCGAGGTATTATACAAATATTTACGCGAAAAATCCTGCTGTAAAACAATAATCATGGTAGCGGCCTGACCCATCGGGAGCCCGCCGTATCCCTTATTCAGCAGGAGATCGATTATGAGCATCACTGCAACCACGACCCCTGGCAAGACGCTTCTTTCCCCGGCGGATCACGCGCTCGTCCTCATCGACTACCAGTCCCAGATGGCGTTCGCGACCAAGTCCATCGCGCCGGAGCTGCTTCGCAACAACGCGGGCCTCATTGCCCGCGCCGCCGCCGAGCGCCGCGAAGCGGTCCAGCCGCCAGGTGCGCAGGCTGAGAACCGCGAAATCTTCGCCCTCGGTGAAGTGCGAACGGTCGGTCAGCACGAGCTGGACATGGTTGCATGCCTCGCCCGGCGCGATGCGCTCCAGGCGTCCCAGCGGATGATGGGGAGCGGCCACAGGCACCATCGCCACCGATCCCAGCGCGATGCATTCCACGCCTTCGACGCCGGCCGCGAGCGTGCCTGAAATGCCGATGGATGCCTTCTGCTCCAGCACGGCGGCCGTGACCGCGCCCAGCGCCTCAACGTGCAGGCGCATCGCCACGGTCGGAAACATTGCCGCGAACTCTCGCAGGACCATGGCCAGCCGGTCGGCCGGCAGCATTACGTCGACCGCGATGTCCACCTCCCCCCTCCAGCCCGTCGAGCAGCCCCTTCACCTTGGCGCGCAAGCCGTCGATTCCCTGCGCGAGCGCCCGCGCCTCGGCCAGCACCACGCGCCCGGCCGCCGTCAGCTTGGGCTTGCGCGTGCCCATCCGCTCGAACAGGTCGAGGCCGAGCTGCGCCTCAAGGCTGTCGGCGCCATAGCTCACGACCGAGACGGCGCGGTTGAGCTTGCGGGCGGCGCCGGCGAAGCTTCCCGCGTCGACCACTGCCAGAAAGATGCGAAGCTGTTCGAAGGTCGGGGTTCCGGGATTGGCCACTTTGAACTGCCTCCAGAGCGTCAAATCGGGCAATGGCCGCCGCTTGTCGGTTCAATCCGCTGCCCTCGTGAATGAAGCCGTGTGCCGTGGTATACGCAAAAAAGTGGAAAGGTCCATTCTCGGTGTGGCTCAGTCTGCTTCCTCCATGGGCTTCCCTTATTCGTGTCGCCGTCACGCCTGGAGCATCGAGCCGGGAACGCTATTCTCGGGTCCGATCTGCGACATGAACCGGGAGACGCAGCTGCATCGTGCGATTGCGTGTCGCATTTCCAGAAGGGGCGAATCCGGCTTCCCTCACGCCACGGCGCGTCAAGCCGGCGCATCGAAGCAGGTCGGGCAACCGGACGACAGGTGAAACGCTTCGGAAGTGACGCGAGGAAGGGCAGGGCGTCGGCTTTCCGATGTCGAGGCTGCTGCCTGGGGAGAAAGACAAATGGTCAAAGTGATTGGTAAAGCCGTGTGTACCGTAGCGGCGCTGACGCTGCTTTCCATGCCGGCGATGGCCGAGGATTTCAGGATCGAGATGCTCAACAAGGGCAAGGACGGACTGATGGTCTTCGAGCCGTCGTTCCTCAAGGTCGCGCCCGGCGACAAGGTGACTTTCGTGCCGACCGACAAGACCCATAGCGCGGAAACGGTGAAGGGCCTCATCCCCGACGGTGCTGAGCCGTTCAAGGGCAAGGTCAACGAAGAAATCTCGTCGAGCTTCACGGTGCCCGGCGCGTACCTGATCAAGTGCCTTCCGCATATGCCGATGGGCATGGTGGCGCTGGTGGTGGTTGGCGACGGCGTGCCGGCCAACCTTGATGCCCTCAAGGAGGCCAAGCTGCCGAAGAAGGCGCGCGAACGGCTCGATGCGGCGATTGCCGGAGCCGGACTGTAACGCTCATCGGGCAACCGCTGTCGCCCGTCCGGGATACCGGGCGGGCGTGGCGTATTCTACCGGCCCGGGCGGCTTCGGGCGCTGAGGCCGCCGCCCGTCCCGTGCCGGGTTGCGCGGCCTTACGGATCGACGCGGTCGGCGACTTCTCCGTTGGCGCGGTCGATCAGGTAGAAGCTGCGGCCGACCTGCACCCACTGCTGGGTGCGCTTGGGTGGCGTCAGCCCCTGATGATAGGGGTTTTTCACCGGCTTGGCGCGGTAGGCCTCCGGCAATACCTCCCCGCGGGCGAAAGTCCGTGGCGTCGACGCGCGCGGCGTCGCGGGAGTTCGCTGCTGCTGGGCCAGTATCTGCGCCCCGGCGCCCTCCGACCGGGAGGGCGCGCCCGCCGGCGCCGCGAAAGTGGCGGCGGGTATCAGGCAGAGAGATAACATAAGCGTCGTCTTGTGCAGCATCGCTTGCTCCGCTTTCAATGAAAACAGGGGCCGGCCGAATACATCCGGCCGCTGTGAAAGAAACCGTCCAAAGGGGATTATTGGGTCGGTGCATGGATAGCAAGGCAGGATATATGAAATTTTTGTAAGTTTCTAGTAATTACAAATTACATTCTGATACATCTGTGTAGTAACGATAAATTTTTTTAAATATTATATTTCCAATATAGTGCTCGAAGAAGCGTGCGCGCCATCCGCTCGCCCGCGTATACTTCCGCGCTGAGCAACGCCACCCCTCCGTGGGAATCACGCGGTCGCCGGTCCGCCTCGATGAGCCGACATGTCGCTCACAGGCGCGCCGAAGCGCCCCTGATACTGCGGGGCGCGGCTTCGAATTTCGTCCGAGTGACCCGTCATCTGCTTCCCGCTGCTCCGGAACCGTTCGGGGGCCATGGGGCATGTCTTCGGAATCTCTGCCGTCCCTGTCTGGAAGGTTGCTCGGAGACCGCGGATAGGGTCTGGACGCGCAAGGGGCGCTTTCAGGAAGGCCTGCGGCCACGACGGCGGGAGAGCGCGGCCGATGAAAAGTTGAGCGGCACCGTTTCAGGCGGTGCCGCTCCGGAAGCCGTTTCGATGTTGCCCGCTTATCCTTCACACGGTTTCGGCGAGGGCGGGAGCTGGCGCCGCGGCGGGGCGGGAAAATGCGCCGCGCCAGCGCGCGGCGGGATGGCGGTCCGGCAGCCGGTCGTGGCCGAAGAACCTGGCACGCAGCGTGCCCTTGCCATATTCCCGCTTGGCGAGGCCGCGCTTCTGCAGCACCGGCAGCAGGTATTCGTTGAACTCCCGGTACGATGGCGTCAGCGTCCAGTTGATGAGATTCACGCCGTCGATGCCAGCCTCCTGCCAGCGCTGGAGTTCGTCGGCGATCCGCTCCGGCGTGCCGACGAGGCGCGGATGACGCCGGGCCACCAGCGCACCGAGATCGCCCACAGTAGGCTCGCGGCCGGGGTTGCGCTGGCGCAGCCACTCGATCTGGCTGCGCCCTCCGTTGGTCCTCACCTCGGCGAGCGGCGTCTCCGGCGGATAAGGTTCGCCCGTGTCCTGCGAGACGCCCAGATTGGTATGGGCGAGAAAGCCGTCGACGCTGATGAAGCGTTCGAGATCTTCCTCCTTGCGCCGCGCCTCCTCATCGGTGGAGCCTATGACGAAAGAGAACCCCTGAAAGAACTTGATGTCCTCGCCCCGCCGCCCGGCCGCGCGGGCGAGGTCGCGCGTCTCGCGGATCAGGCCGGCGGCGGCTTCGGGCGAGGGCGGCGTAATGAACTGCGCCTCGGCGTGGCGGGCCGCGAAGGCGCGCCCGGCGGGCGACGAACCGGCCTGGAACAGGAAGGGCGTGCGCTGCGGGGAAGGGGCGGGAAGGTGCGGCCCCTCCACCCGGTAGCGCGGCCCGACGTGGTTGATCTTGTGGATGCGCGAGGCATCGGAGAACACGCCCCGGGCGCGGTCCTTCAGGAGCGCGCCGTCCTCCCACGAGCCTTCCCATAGTTTGTAGACGACTTCGAGATATTCTTCGGCCCAGGCATATCGCTCGTCATGCTCGGTGAGCCGCTCGTGGCCGAAGTTGCGGGCCGCGTTCTCCTGCGTGCTGGTGACGATGTTCCACGCCACGCGCCCACGTGCCACGTGGTCGAGCGTCGACACCCGCCGCGCGAATTCGAAGGGGTGCGCCTGCAGGACGGAGGAGGTGAAGGCAAGGCCCAGGTGCTCGGTGCTGACAGCAAGCGCCGAGATGAGCGCGGAGGGGTCATGGTTGGGTATCTGCAGCCCCTCGCGCGCGTTCACCTCGTAGCTGCCGCCGAGCGGGCCGTAGAGCCCGACCACGTCGGCGAAGAAGATCGCGTCGAACAGGCCTTCCTCCAGTGTCCGCGCCAGCTCGATCCAGGTGTCGATATCGTCGAAATCCGCCTGCTTCGCTTCCGGATGCCGCCAGAGGCCGTGCTGGATGTGAGAGACGGTGTTCATGACGAAGGCGTTGAAGTGAAGCTCAGCCATGCGAGGTTCCTTTGATGCGGGGCAGGCGGTCGTGCAGGACCGCCGAGACGAGTTCGCGTGTGTAGTCCTGCTGGGGGGCGTCGAAGATGGCATCGGCCGTTCCCTCCTCCACCACCTCGCCGTTGCGCATGACCAGCACGCGGTCGCTCAGATGCCGGATCACGCCGAGATCGTGGGAGATGAAGAGGTAGCTCACGCCAAGCGCGGCCTTGAGATCGCCGAGCAGGTCGAGGATCTGCGCCTGAATGGAGACGTCGAGCGCCGAGACCGGTTCGTCGCAGACGATGATGCGGGGGCGGGGAGCCATGGCGCGGGCGATGGCCACACGCTGCCGCTGGCCGCCGGAAAGTTCGAGCGGCCGCCGGCGCCGGTGCGCCTTGCCGAGCCCGACAAGTTCGAGCAGTTCGTCGATCTGAGCATCGCGCCCGAAGCCGGCGGCACCGCCGGCGAGCGCATCGCCGACGATGCGCTCCACCGTCCAGCGCGGGTCGAAGGAACTCAGAGGGTCCTGATAGACCACGGATATCTCGCGCCGCAATGGCCGCCGTCCGGCTTCGTCGAGCGCGCTCCAGTCGCGCCCCAGAAGGCGCACGGTGCCTTCGTCCGGCCTGTCGAGCGCCAACGCCAGCCGCGCCGTGGTGGACTTGCCGGAGCCGGACTCGCCGACGATGCCCAACGTCTCGCCCTGTGCCAGCGAAAAATTCACGCCCCGCACCACCGTGCGCCACTGGCCGTCCGGCCCGCGGAAGCGTTTCACGAGGTCGCGCCCTTCCAGCACGGGGCCGGGCGTGTCGCCGCCCCGCCGGCGCCAGTGCGCGGCATCCGCCGTGAGGCGGGGGGCGGAGGCCGGGGCTAGCCGCGTGCCGCGCGTATGCGCCGCCGGGATCGCGTCGAGCAGCCGGCGCGTGTATTCGTGCCGGGGGGCGGAGAACAGGGTCGCCACCGGCGCCTGTTCCACCACCTCGCCGTGGCGCATGACGATCACCTCGTCGGCCATGCGCGAGACGACGGAGAGATCGTGGCTGATGAGGATCAGCGCCTTTCCCCGGTTCTTGGTCGCTTCCAGCAGGTCGAGGATCTGCGCCTGCACGGTGACGTCGAGCGCCGTCGTCGGCTCGTCCGCGATCAGCAGCGCGGGATCGAGCGCCAGCGCGGAGGCGATCAGGGCGCGCTGGCGCTGACCGCCGGAAAGCTCGTGCGGCAGCTGCCGAGCCTTCACCTCTGGCTCCGGCACGCCGACGAGGCGCAGCAGCTCGACGACTCGGGTTTCCTGTTCCTCGCGGCTGCGAATCACACGGTGGATGCGCAGGCCCTCGCCGACTTCGTCGCCCACCGGGCGGAGCTGGTCGAGCGAGACGAGCGCGTCCTGAAGGACGAAGCCGATGTCGCGTCCGCGCAGCCGCTGCCAGTCGCGCTCGCCATAGCGGGTGAGGTCACGGCCGGAGAAGGCGAGCCTCTCCGCCTGCACCGTGGCGTTGCGGCCCGTCAGGCCCACGAGGCTGCGGGCGGTGACGCTCTTGCCCGAACCCGACTCGCCCACGATGGCGAGGCAGCGGCCGGGCTCCAGCGCGAAGG
Source organism: Pseudochelatococcus lubricantis (assembly GCF_011762225.1). Taxonomy (GTDB): domain Bacteria; phylum Pseudomonadota; class Alphaproteobacteria; order Rhizobiales; family Beijerinckiaceae; genus Pseudochelatococcus; species Pseudochelatococcus lubricantis. The sequence goes on along the minus strand of NZ_JAASQI010000010.1, from coordinate 12,086 downwards.
AGATGCCCTTGACGACGGCGCCGGCCGCCGCCGGATCCCGCCCGAAGCCAACGCGCAGCCGCTCCACGGTCAGCAGCGGGGTGGCAGTGGCGGTTGCTGCCCGATGCAGCAGAGGATCACGCGCGGTCATGGGTTGACCCGCCCTTCCAGCCGGTCCTGAAGATGCTGGCCTATTACCGTGACCGACAGGGCGAAAAGGATAATGGCGAAGCCCGGCATCACCTCCAGCCACCAGGCAACGGTGACGTAATTGCGCCCGGCATCGAGCAGCGCGCCCCATTCCGGCGAGGGCGGCGCCACGCCGAGGCCGAGAAAGGCGAGGCTCGATGCCCAGACGATGGTCTGGCCGACGCCCATGGTAATCATCACGATCAGCGGACGCATGGCATTGGGGAAAATATGCTGGCGCACGATCCGCCCGTAAGGATGGCCAAGAGCGCGTGCCGCCTCGACGTAGCCCGAGTTGCGCACGACGAGAAACTGCCCCCGGATCAGCCGCGCATAGCCCGGCGCGCAGCCCAGGCCCACGGAAACGATGAGCGTCGTGGTCGTCGCGCCGAACACGGCGACAAAAAGCAGCGCCAGAAACAGGTTCGGGAAGGCGAGCAGGACATCGAGAAAACGGCTCAGCGCCGCATCCGTCCGCCGTCCCGCAAGGCCCGCCGTGACGCCGACGAGCAGCGCGATGCCGATGCTCAGCCCTATGGCGCCGAGGCCGATCGCGAGCGACTGCCCCGTGCCCTGGACGACGCGCGAATAGAGATCTCGCCCCGACTGGTCCGTGCCGAAGAAATGGTCGAGGGACGGCGACTGCAGCGTGGCGTAGAGATCGGTGCGGAAGGGGTCGTGCGTCTGCAGCAGTGAAGGCGCCACCGCCGCGACAAGGAAGAACGCCACGACCACGCCCGCCGCATAAACGGTGGCCGGCACCGTCCGCAGCGCGTCCGCGGAGGGCAGGAACCGGAGGAGCTGGTCCCCGACGAGTGTCTGCGGATAGACGGAAAGTTGATCGGCGGGCTTGGTCATGATTGTTTCAGCCTCGGGTCGATGATGGGATAGAGCAGGTCGACGATCAGGTTGGCGATGACATAGGCCGCCGCGGAGGCGATGATGATGCCCGTCACCAGTGGGATGTCCCGCGTCGCGGTGCCGGTCACCAGCAGGCCGCCGATGCCGGGCCGCGCGAAAACCGTCTCGATGACCGCCGCGCCGGAGAAGAGAGAGCCGAGCGCCCAGCCGGACAGCGTGATGCCCGGCAGCACGGCATGGCGCAGCACATGGCGCAGGCGCACGGCGAGGTTGCCCATGCCCCTCATCCGGGCTGAAGTGACGAAGGGCTGCTCCAGCACCCGTCCGAACTCCGCGCGGATGATCTGGCCGATGAAGCCCGAGAGCGGGATGGCGAGCGCCAGCGACGGCAGGATGAGTCCCTGCAGGCCGCCGCCGCCTTCGACCGGAACCCAGCGCAGATGGATGGAGAAGACGACGAGCAGGATGGTACCGATCCAGTAGGGCGGCGCGACGGCCTTGATGACCTGAAAGCCGCCGAAGGCGCGTGCGACCGGGCCGTCGCGCCCGCCGGAGAAGACCGTCACGGCGATGGCGATCGCCCACGCCAACGCCAGCGCGCTCAACGTCAGCGCGAGAGTGGGCGCGATCTGCCCGGCGATGAGTTCCGCTACGGGCCGGTGCGACTGGTAGGATTCGCCGAGATCGCCCTGAAGCACGCCCCCGATGTAGTGCAGATATTGCTCCCAGAAGGGCCGGTCGAAGCCGTATTTCGCGTTCACCGCCGCGAGTTCCGCGGCGGTCGGCTGGGTGAAGGTGCCGGCGGCCGCGTTGATCATCAGTTCCGCGCGGTCGCCCGGCAGGAGGGACTGCACGCCAAAGGTGATGCTCGCCGTGGCCCAGATCACGAAGATCGCGCCGAGCAGGCGGTGCAGGACGACCCTGACCCTGCCGGCCCGCGTGGGTTCACCGGCCACAAGACCCGTCGATTCACTCATCGGCTCATTCCTCGAACCAGGCATCGTGGAACACCGGCTCGCTCACCGGGCTGGAAATCCAGACGTCGCGCAGCTTCGGCTGTGCCGCGATGGTGAAGGTCAGCGGAAACAGGCCGACCACGGCGGCGTTGTTCACGATGAGCCGCTGCGCATCCTGATAGAGCTTCAGCCGCTCTGCGTCATCGAAGGTACGGTCTGCGGTCTCGATCAGTTTCCACAGCTCCGGCGGCTGGAAGCGCGAGGCGTTGTTGGCGTTGATCACGCCACCCTCGTCCGGACGCCACGAAATCTTGAGGATTTCCGCCGAGGACGCCACCCAGTAGGCGGGCTGCGCCTCGTAGTCGTCGACAGTGCGGCCTTTGCCGGCGAACCAGTCGGCCTGTGGAATGGGCTTCAGCACCACCTCGAAGCCGACATCGCGCGCCTGATCCTGAAGGATCTGGAGCACGAGCGTAGCGTCGGCGGACAGCAGCGACCCGCCGGCGTAGAGCAGGCGCACCGTCAGCGGCTTGCCGTCCTTCTGGCGGACGCCGTTGCGGTCCCGCGCGCTCCAGCCGGCCTCGTCGAGCAGCCGGTTGGCGGCGGCGGGATCGTACGGATAGCTGTCGTGAAGCGCGCCGACGTGCTCGGGCGAACTCTGGCTGAGGGAGCCGTTGCCGTTGTACGGGATCGAGCCGTGGGTGGCCACTTCCACCGCCTTGCGCCGGTCGGAGACATGGGCGAAGGCCTGGCGCACGCGCACGTCGTCGAAGGGCGGGCGCGCAGTATTCAGTTGCAGCCTGGTGGGCGTGCCGCCGGTGATGTCCTGAATGATGGTGTAGTTCTTCTGCGCCTCCGCCCAGTAGACGGCGGGCACGTCATAGATCGCGTCCGACTCGCCACTCTGCAGCGAGCCATAGCGCAGCGTGTTGTCCTTGAGGAACTTCCAGACGATGCCGTCCACATGCGCCGGCCCCTGATGCTTCGCTGTCGCCGGGGCGGAATTGTAGTCGGGGTTGCGCTTCAGCACCACATACTGGCCACGCTTCCACTCGTCGACATAGAACGGCCCGGAGCCGATGGGCTTCTCGCAGATCGCCTCCTGCCCCTTTTCCAGGGCCGTTGGTGACAGGATGCCGAAGAAGTAGGTCGCCAGCACGGTAAGCAGCGGCTGATAGGGCTTCGACAGCTCGATCTTCAGCGTCAGCGGATCGGGCGCGCTGATCTGCCTGATGTATTCGGCGACATAAAGCTTGGCGTTGCGGTTCGCCTTCGCCGGGTCATCGGAGAGCCAGCGGTTGAAGTTGTAGAGGATCGCGTTCGCGTCGAGCACGGTGCCGTCGGTGAACTTCACGTCGGGCTTTATCCTGAACGTATAGGTCAGGTTGTCGTTCGAGACCGTCCAGCTCGTGGCGAGCCAGGGCACGATATTGCCGTCATTGTCGCGCGCGACGAGGTTGTCGGCATATTGCCGCTGGATATAGCCCGCCTGTACCCAGCCGGTGTAGAGGCAGGGCGGCTCCTGATAATGGCCGTATCGGATGATACCGCCCTGCCGGGGCTCGCCCGCCGCAGCCGCCGACGCGGCAAGGGCAAGCGCCATGGCGGCAGGAATGGATCGCACCGCGAGACGGCGGACGGGTCTGGTCATTGAAAACTCCGTTTGTGTAGCGGCAGCGCCACACCATTTTTATAGTTTGTCGATAGACAAAGTCTGATGAAAGAAATCCATATGGGAAGGAAGAAAATTTTGCCGATCGGGCAAGGATTTCTTCCTGTCTGCGGGGGTGGTTGGCGGATTGTGGCTTTTATGTCTACTCAGTATATAGACTGCTGGCGCATTCGCGCTTGCAGAGATCAGAAAGAGCCCAAATGACCGAATACCGACAGCTCGGCCGGACCGACATCCGCGTTTCCTCCATCGCGCTCGGCACGATGACGTGGGGCCAGCAGAACACCGAGGCCGAGGGGCATGCGCAGCTCGACTTCGCCCTCGACCGCGGCATCAATTTCATCGACACGGCTGAAAACTATTCCATCCCGCCACGGGCGGAGACGCAGGGATCGACCGAGCGCATCATCGGCACGTGGCTCAGGGCGCGCGGCAACCGCGACCGGGTGGTTCTCGCCACCAAGGTTTCCGGCCCGAGCGACCGCACCTATCTGCGCAAGGACGGCAGCCTGCCCCGGCTCGACGCCAGAAACATCAACGAAGCCATCGACAATTCGCTGAAGCGGCTGCAGACCGATTATGTCGATCTCTATCAGCTTCACTGGCCGAACCGCCCGTTACCGCTTTTCGGCGGCGGTAACCATGCGCCCTCGCGTGGCGGGGACGGCGCGGAGGTGCCGGTGGAGGAAACGCTCGATGCGCTGGCTGAACTCGTGCGGGCCGGCAAGGTGCGCCACATCGGCCTCTCGAACGAGACGGCCTGGGGCGTCTCCCGTTTCCTGCACATTTCGGAGATAAAAGAGCAGCCCCGCGTCGTCAGCGTGCAGAACGCCTATAACCTGCTGAACCGGACCTATGAGAACGGGCTGGCCGAATTCCACGAGCGCGAGCAGGTGGGCCTGCTGGCCTATTCGCCGCTGGCGCAGGGCTTCCTGACCGGCAAATATCGGAATGGCGCCCGCCCGGCCGGCGCGCGCGTGACCCTCTTCGATCGCGGGCAGCGCTACCAGAAGCCCGGCACGGCGGAGGCGATAGACAGCTATCTCGCCATCGCGAGTGACTTTGGCCTCGATCCCGCCCAGCTCGCCATTGCATGGGTGACGAGTCGCCCCTTCGTGACCGCGAACATCATCGGCGCGACGAGCCTCGAACAGCTTGAGGCCGACCTCGCATCGCGCTCGCTCGTTATCACGCCGGAAATAGAGGCGCGGATCGACGCAGTGCACCAGCTCCACGGCAACCCCGCGCCCTGACGGGCGCGCACGCCGTTAACCGCGCCCGTCCGTGGGAGGTGCTGGAAACGTCAAGCGGATCGCCGTTGAAATGCGTGCGGTATCCGGTTGCCTTCTGCTTTCTTCACGGACGGGCACCGCGATCCGAGGGCATCGGGAGCCGAAGTGGTGGATGGAAGCTCTCTCGTCCTTGCCGGAATAGATTCGCTATCCCCATCGAATTGTGCGATGACCTCGGAGCCTGGAATCTCCCAAGCCAGTCCTGCCGGTGCGCGGAGGCCGGCATACGCGGATTTACGTGATCTCCATATCATGTTATACTTCTAATAGTTATCACTATTCCGGAGTTTGTCGTGTCCGCCAGTAGTCCTATTGCGGCTCTTCGTGTTGCCAACGAAGGGTTTCTGGTTGCCAGTACTATCGAGCGCTGCCCCAAGACGATGATGCTGCGCGAGCTGGTGATGAATGCACTGGAAGCGGCGGGTACCGCGCCCGCAGGCCAGCAGTTGGTGGATATCAGGCCCAGGATGATCGATGGCGTCCGCAAGCTCTCCATCTGGAATACCGGGCTCGGCATGACGGCGACAGAACTGCATCGCATCTGCGATCTGGCGTCGTCCCTGCACAAGGTGAATGCGCTGGACCGGAACTTCGGCATGGGCGCGAAAGTCGCGTCGCTGCCCTCCAACAAATACGGCCTCCGTTATCGCTCGTGCCGGAATGGCGTGGTGAGCGAGGTGACAATGGGGCAACGGCACGGAATCTATGGGCGGATTCCTTACCGCGAGGCTGCATCGGCCGTCGGGTCCGAGGTCGATGACGTAACCGCCCTCTGCCGTTTCGAAGGTGACTACAACCTGTCGTCTGACTGGACGGAGGTTGTTCTGTTCGGCAACCGGCAGGAGCAGGACACGTGGCTCAATCCCTATGACAACGATCCGTCGGTGCCGCCGGACTGGAGCCTCCACTATCTCGCCCGGCGCTTCTTCCGCACGCCTGCGGGTGTGTCGCTGACGGTGAGCGGCGGTGCACCGGGGCTGCCCGATCGCGTATTTGTTCCCGCTGAAGCGCGCTTCGGCCGCATGCACCGGATCGAGAGCGTACCGACCGTCGGCGGCATTGTTATCCACTACGGTTACGAGCCGGTGGTCGCGCCGGATGCGGATGGCATCCGGATAGCGGGGCAGGTCAGTCTCGTCTATCGCGGCGAGATTTATGCCATCCGCCAGCAACAGGAATGGCTTCAGGAGGCGCCGCTTTTCGGCATACCGTTCGGCGCCGGACATTTCACGGTTTTCATCGAGCTGCCGGACGACTTCGAGGTGCAGCCCGATCTCTATCGCCAGTTTCTGCGGTTCAGGAAAGGCGATCAGCGGCAGGTCCATGCCGGTGATTTCGCACCGCTGGTGCGCGACGGCATTCCCGCCTGGCTGCGCCAGATCATCGCCTCCTATGGCCCTGCGCAGGTCGATTTCCTCGGCGATCTGAAAGGTGAACTGCAGGAGCTGCTCGCCGAACTCGGCATCGCCCCCCAGTATCGGGGAACCGGCAAGGTGCGCGGCATGCCCGAAGAGGCGAAAGAGCCTCAGCCCCCGGTGTCGCCGCCCGGAACTCCGCCGTCTTCCCCGCCGCGACCGCCGGCCCAGCAGACCTTCGAGAAGCCACCGGAAATCATCGCCCTGTCGGACGAGGCACAGATCGATGAGCGAGGGCTTCAGGGCAGGGTTGCGAAATACTATCCGGCGACCCATCAGTTATTCGTCAACCTGACCTATTCGGCCGTTGCACGGATGGCTGCCCAGCTGGAACATGCCTTCGAGGCAGCCCCTGGCGGAGAAGCCAGGGGAAGGATAGCGCGTGACCTTGCCGAACGGGCGATTACCCGCAAGGTGTCTCGCGCCGTCATCTACAGCCTCGGCAAGAAGGCGGTGGGCTGGTTGCCGGACGAGATATCGCGCGTGCAGTCACCCGAAAGCCTCAGCATCGTCGCGGACGACTACGCGCCGCTGCTGCCTGCCGCGCATCAGCGCATGGCGGCCATGCTGGGCATCGACGCGCCGTCCGGGGCGGTTTCCGCCCCGACCCGTGTTTCGTTGGCGCAGCGACTGATCGGTGAACTGGCGGACGCGCGGCAGGCGGCTCGCCGCGCCTTGCAGACGCCGACCGTCAACCCCGTCCCGATCCTGCGTCGCGTCAGCAATATCGAGGCGCAGCGGCGCAACTGGGCGGCGGCGGTAGACTGGGCGCAGCAGGCCCTCGATGCCGGCCCGGCGGACGGAGACTCGTACCTCCATCTCGCGCGCATGCAACAGCAGAAGGGAGATCTCGATCTCTCGGAGGCAACTGTCCGGAAAGCGCTCGATCTCGGGCTTCCCGGGCCCAGCCGCTATCTGCGCCACGTAAGCGCGCTGGCGCAACAACGGGGAGAGCCCGCACAGGCGGCGGAATGCGCCCGCCAGGCGCGGGACATTGAACCGGCGGACGCCGGCGCCCATCATCACCTGATCGGCCTTCTGCTGCAGCAGAACGATCTCGATGCAGCCGAGGAAGCGGTCGAGACGGCGCTGGCACAACATGAAAAAAGGCCGGGACCGTTTATCCGCCACCAGAGCAATGTGGCGGGGAAGCGACGCGAACTGGCGCGGGCCGTGGAACTGGCGCGACGTGCGCTTGAAGCGGATGCAGCTGACGTAGAGTCGCATCACCACCTGATCGGGCTGTTGCTGCAACAGAACGATTTCGCTGGCGCCGAGGAAGCGATTGCAGCCGGACTGGCCTTGCATGGGGACAAGCCCGCCCGGTTTATCCGGCACCGGAGTAATCTTGCCGTCAGGCGAGGCGATCCTGCACGGGCTGTGGAATTTGCCAGACATGCCGTCGAGGCCGATCCACTTGACGCGGGCATGCATCATCACCTGATCGGCCTTCTGCTGCAGCAGAACGATCTCGATGCAGCCGAGGAAGCGGTCGAGACGGCGCTGGCACAACATGAAAAAAGGCCGGGACCGTTTATCCGCCACCAGAGCAATGTGGCGGGGAAGCGACGCGAACTGGCGCGGGCCGTGGAACTGGCGCGACGTGCGCTTGAAGCGGATGCAGCTGACGTAGAGTCGCATCACCACCTGATCGGGCTGTTGCTGCAACAGAATGAATTCGACGCTGCCGGGGAAGCGATTGCGGCCGGACTGGTCTTGCACGGGTACAAGCCTTCCCGGTTTATCCGGCATCAGAGCAATCTAGCCGCCAGACGGCGCGATCCGGTGCTGGCTGTGGAACTGGCCCGGCGCGCCGTGGATGTCGATCCTTCGGATGCAGGCTCGCATCACCACCTGATCGGCCTTCTGCTACAGCAGAACGATCTCGATGCAGCCGAGGAAGCGGTCGAGACGGCGCTGAGGCAGCACGGTAATCGACCGGCAGCGTTCATCCGCCATCTGAGCAATATCGCCACCAGGCGGCGCGATCCGGTGCGGGCAGTGGGACTGGCACGGCGTGCGCTTGAAGCGGATGCATCTGACGTAGAGTCGCGTCACCACCTGATCGGGCTGTTGCTGCAACAGAACGATTTCGCCGGCGCCGAGGAAGCGATTGCAGCCGGACTGGCCTTGCACGGCGACAAGCCCGCCCGGTTTATCCGGCACCGGAGTAATCTTGCCGTCAGGCGAGGCGATCCGGCGCTGGCCGTGGAGCTTGCCAGACATGCAGTCGAGGCCGATCCATTCGACGCGGGTATGCATCACCACCTGATTGGCCTTCTGCTGCAGCAGAACGATCTCGATGCAGCCGAGGAAGCGGTCGAGACGGCGCTGAGGCAGCACGGTAATCGACCGGCAGCGTTCATCCGCCATCTGAGCAATATCGCCACCAGGCGGCGCGATCCGGTGCGGGCGGCGGAACTGGCGCGGCATGCGCTTGAAGCGGATGCATCTGACGCAGAGTCGCATCACCACCTGATCGGGCTGTTGCTGCAACAGAACGATTTCGCCGGCGCCGAGGAAGCGATTGCGGCCGGACTGGCCTTGCACGGGTACAAGCCTTCCCGGTTTATCCGGCATCAGAGCAATCTAGCCGCCAGACGGCGCGATCCGGCGCTGGCGGTGGAATTGGCCCAGCGCGCCGTGGGTGTCGATCCTTCGGATGCAGGCTCGCATCACCACCTGATCGGCCTTCTGCTGCAGCAGAACGAGCTTGACGTCGCGGAGCAGGCAATTGCGGCCGGATTGGCGCTGCACGGGCACCAGCGCGCGATGTTTCTTCGCCATCAGAGCAATCTCGCCGCCAAGCGTCGGGAGCCCGCGCGGGCGGTGGATCTGGCTCGACAATCGCTGGAGATCAATTCGGCCGACACGGGCTCGCACCATCATCTGATCGGTCTGCTGTTGCAACAGAATGATCTGGATGCAGCCGAGGAGGCAAGCCGGGCCGGGCTGACGGTGAATGGTGAGAGGCCCTGGTTGTTCTTGCGACAGCTCAGCAAGGTGGAAGCGCGCCGCAAGAATATGGGCGCGGCTGTGCTTCTGGCCAGGCAGTCACTGGAAGCAGACCCGTCCGACCCGTGGTCGCACGATTATCTTATCGGTCTCCTGCTGCAATCGGGCGATCTGGACGAGGCCGAACGTGCGGCGCATGTCGCGCTCCGGCTGGGCGCACAGAACGGGCCCGACTTCAACAGGCACGTCACCGGTATCGATGAGCAGCGTAATAAGCAGGCTGCTGCCTGACGCGGCAAGTCAAATAAAAGGCCTCCCGAAACCTGATCATGGCCGCTCGGGAGGCTTGCCGGTTTCCGGGGGGCGTTCCGGTCAAGTCGGGTCATTCGACCGGTAAGAATTCGTCTAAAATCAAAGAATTAAAGTACGACGATGCGGATCCGGCGCGCTCTTTCCGCCCCGGAACACTTCCCTACATGAAGCGTCTCGTGGAGGGGCGGTGGCGAAATTGACCCGGCTCAGTTTTCCCGCATGCCTTTACGCAGCCTGTCGGTCAGAGGGCGCAGAAGATATTGCAGGGGCGTCCTTTCGCCGGCCACGATCAGAACATCGGTCGGGAGGCCGGCTCTGAGCTTGTCCCGGATTTCCTCCGGCAACGTGCTGCGATCCGCGACGACGTCCGCGGCGAAATAGGGTTGATTGGTCGCCTCGTCCATCAGGCGGTCATACGAGATATTCTTGATGTATCCGAACATGACCGGCACGTAGGGCAGGTGGAACGACGGAAAACGGATTTCGGCACGCAGGCCGGCATGGACAACGTCCATGCTGTACGGCGAAACCTGGGCACGGATCACGAGTTCCTCGTTGAGTGGCACGATATCGAGCAGCGGATCGCCTTGCCTGATGACGGCGCCCGGTGTGAACACCTTGAGACCCTGCACGACGCCCGTCTGCGGGGCGCGCACATCAAGACGGTCGAGAATGTCCTGCGCGACCTTCTGCTTCTGCTCGGTCTCCGCAATCAGTTTGCGTGTCGCGGCAATCGACTCCGCGACCTGCTGATGAAACTGTTGCTTCAATTCGGCAATCTTCAGGTTCGCCTCGTTGATGGAATGCAGAAGGCGGGCATGCGTCGCCGCGGCGGCGGCCACCACGCCTTCAAGCTGCGCGCGTTGCCGCTCCAGCGAGGTGATGCGCGTCCATTGCACGAGCCCCTTCTTGTAGAGGTCGCGCAAGGACGGCAGCTCCTGATCCACCCAAGAAATCTGCTTGAGGCCGGATGCGCGCTCCTGGGCGGCACCTTCGAGTTGTTCCTGGGCCTGCTTGACCTGCGACTCGAGGACGTCCTTCTGGGCAGAGAGATAGGATTGTCGCTCCCGGAACAGCCTCTGCTGGTCCGCAATCGCCTTGGCAACGGCCGGATCGTTCTGGCGTTCCATGACATCCGACGGGAACTCAAGGGTCGAGCTGCCATCGCGCTCTGCGGTCAGGCGCGCTTCCTCGGCGAGCGCGGCCGCCCTCTGGTTCCGAACCACTTCCAGATTGGCTGCGGCCTGTGTTCCATCCAGCCGGAACAGCACGTCGCCTTCGTCTACATAGTCGCCGTCCCGGACACGGATTTCGCGGACGATCCCGCCTTCCAGATGCTGAACGGTCTTGCGGTTGCTTTCCACCGACACGACGCCCTGAGCGGAAACGGCGCTGTCCAGCGGAGCCAGCGTCGCCCAGGCCAGACTGCCGCCCAGCCCGAAAGCGATGACTGCCCAGCCGATCAGCAGCGGCGTGCGCCAATTGGTGGACGACGTCGTCCGTGGCAGGTCCGAGGCCGGTGCTTCGTCAGCCGCCAGGCCCGGCAGCACTGTTTCCTCGGCCGCCGGGGCAATGCGGGAGCGGTTCAGCGGGGACGGAAGCGCCATGTCATTTACTCCCTATTGCTGCGGGCGGTGGTGGCAGCTTTGCACCCGCGATATGGCTCATGACCTCGTCGCGGGAACCGAAATGACTGATACCGCCTCCGTTCACATAGATGATCTTGTCGACGGCGGCCAGTATCTGGGCTTTGTGCGTGACGATGACGACCGTTGTTCCCTGGGCTTTAAAACGCTTGATAGCCTGCAACAACATCTGTTCGCCCGCGGCGTCCAGATTTGAGTTCGGCTCGTCCAGCACGACCAGCGCGGGATTCCCGTAGGCGGCGCGGGCAAGAGCGATCCGTTGCCGCTGGCCGCCGGACAGCCCTCTGCCGTCAATGTCGATGGCGGTATTGTATCCACCGGACAGGCGCAGAATCAGGTCATGAGCACCAACGAACTTGGCGGCGGCGATCGTCGCTTCGTCGTCGCGTGAACCGAAGCGGGCGATGTTCTGGGCGATTGTGCCCGGGATCAACTCCACGTCCTGCGGGACGTAGCCCAGATACTTGCCGAGCTGGTCGACCTGCCAGTGCTTCAGCTCCGCGCCATCAAGCCTGATCTCGCCCATCGCCGGGGGCAGTATGCCCACCATGGCGCGGGCAAGCGTCGATTTTCCGGAGCCGCTCGGCCCCACCATGGCCACGGTGTCGCCCGGCTCGATGACCAGATTGACGTTGCGCAAGATGATCTGCTTTGTCTCGGGCAATTCAAGCATCACGCCGTGCATAGACAGCGCACCGTCCGGGATCGGCAGAATGACCTGCCCCCCGGTCGTCCCTCGTTCATAACGAGAGTCCTTGGGTTTGATAGTGGTCGGTTTCGGGTTGGGCAAGCGCGCCGGGCGCGGAGCC
>NZ_JAASQI010000009.1 GCF_011762225.1 Pseudochelatococcus lubricantis | reverse complement strand
CGGTACGACAAGCTCATAGCAAACTTCATGGGCTTCGTCATGCTCGCCGCAATTCATATCCAATTGCGATAAAACTTAATTCCTCACTACGACCTAGAGTGATCCCGACCGATTCAAGCGCCTTCTCGGCAATATTGCCCGTCACGCCGAGCGGGCGAAGGTCCGCGACGGCGAGATGGCAGTCCGTGCCGCCCGAGGTGATCGCCAATCCGCCATCGGAGAGCGTCTGCGCGAGTGTCTGACAATTCTCGACCACGCGGCGAGCATAAATCTTGAAATCAGGTTGCAGCGCTTCGCCGAAAGCCACGGCCTTGGCAGCGATGATGTGCATGAGCGGCCCGCCCTGAAGACCGGGGAAGGTCGCTGAATTAATCTTCCTGGCAATCTCGGCGTCGTTGGTCAGCACGAAGCCGCCGCGCGGTCCGCGCAGGGTCTTGTGCGTGGTCGAGGTCACGACATCGGCGAACGGGAATGGCGAAGGATAGGCATCGCCCGCCACCAGCCCGGCAAAGTGCGCCATATCGACCATCAGGATCGCGCCCACCTCATCGGCAATCAGGCGGAAGCGTGCGAAATCGAGCGTGCGCGGATAGGCCGATCCGCCTGCGATCAAAAGCTTCGGGCGGTGCGTGCGGGCAAGCTCGGCCACCTCATTCATGTCGATGACATGGCTGTTCGGGCCGACCCCGTAGCTGACCGCATTGAACCAGCGGCCCGAGATGTTCACGGACGCCCCGTGGGTGAGATGACCGCCGGCTTTCAGATCGAGGCCGAGAATCATGTCCCCCGGCGAAAGCAGCGCGAGGAACACCGCCTGATTGGCCTGGCTGCCCGAATGGGGCTGCACATTGGCATAGTCGCAGCCGAAGAGCTGCTTCACGCGCTCGATGGCGAGATCTTCAACCACGTCCACATTCGCGCAGCCGCCATAATAGCGGCGATGCGGATAGCCCTCGGCGTATTTGTTGGTGAGGATCGAGCCTTGCGCCTCCAGAACGGCCGGGCTGACGAAGTTTTCGGAGGCGATGAGTTCGATGGAATTGAGCTGGCGAACCCTCTCATCCGCTAGTGCTGAAAATATAGCCTCGTCTACGTCCGACAGGCTGCCACCGCTAACGCCTCCATCTGCAATCGGTTGAGATAAGGGCTTCGCGGTCGATGCATCCATCGCTGATCTCCTTCAAGGTTCTGGCTTGTCGCTCGCTGTGGCATCTTGCTGGTGCCGTGAGCTGTTCACTTGGACTCCCTATCATGACAGTGGTCTGGTGCGCCCATCCACTTATATGACACATGGCAGACCAATTTCCCTGTGTCACCGCGCATGCACCGGGACGATCTTCCAAGTCATTCGTCAGCGGGGACTGGACAGTGCCGCTTGGCAGCATCAACGGCGCTTTTGTAAGGCTACAGATTGTAGCGCGCTCGCTAGTTTCTTGACCGCCACCTCAATCTCTGCCGGCGTATAGGCGGCAAAGCCCATCAAGAAACCTGCTTTTCCGCTGCCCGCCGCGTGAAGCGCCGACAATCCCAATAGGTCAATGCCAACGCGGCGGGCCGCGTCGATGGCTGCGCGTTCGGACAGATCGCATGTCAGAACGCAGGGCATTTGCAGCCCACCAATGGGAACATGCGACTCGACAAACGGGGAAAGATGCTCATTGACAAGGCCGGTCAACACTTCGAGCCGTTCGGCATAGACACCACGCATGGCGCGAACATGCGCCCCGAAATGCCCGCCCTCCATGAACCGAGCAAGCGTTAGTTGTGCGATGGTGGCGGTATGGCCATCGAGTAGCGTGCGCGCCACAGTCATGGGTTTCACCAGTTGCGGCGGCAGGACGACATAGCCGATCCGCAAACTCGGGAAGAGGGATTTGGTGAAGGTGCCAATATAGATTGTCCGATCATGACGATCGAGGCCCTGCACGCAAGCCGTGGGCTTGCCTGCGTAGTGGAACTCGCTGTCATAGTCATCCTCAATGATCCATGCTTGATAGCGTGCCGCCCATTCGATCAGCGCCAGGCGGCGATCCAGCGCCAACTCGGCCCCGGTTGGAAACTGGTGGGAAGGCGTCAGAGAAACGGCCTTCGCCTTGCGGGGACTCTCCATGATCTGTTCGACCACTATCCCGTGACGATCCACACGAACAGGCACACATTCAAGTCCTGCCGCGTCAAAGGCCCGGCGTGCGCCGTAATAGACCGGGTCTTCGATGAATATCCTATCTCCGGGGTCGAGCAGCATATTCGCACACAAAGTCATGGCCTGCTGAGAACTGGTGAGTACCAACACGCGGTCTGCCGTGGCGCGTGCTCCTCGTTCGAGATTCACATAGTCCGCAATCGCCTTCCGAAGGGGTTCGGCACCTTGGGGGTCACCGTGAAGAAGGGCCTGCGTGCCCGCTTCCTTCAAAACCTGCCGCTCCAAGCGTTCCCATAGCGGGAGCGGAAAGGTTCGCGTTTCCGGCACCCCTTGCGTGAACGGCCGGGATAGCAATATCTCGCGTGCGCCGCCGCTGCGGAACATGGAGGCACCACGCTTGCTGAGGTTAGGCGTTTGATTGCGCAGCAGCGCGTCGCGCCTTGAACGTCGCTGACCGGGCGTAAACCCCGTCATTTCAGCGACGAAACTGCCGCTTCCAACGCGACGCTCAATAAAGCCTTCCGCATGAAGCTGGGCGTAGGCCGACTCTACCGTATCGCGCGAGACTCCCAGTGAACTTGCGAGTGTGCGTGAAGCGGGCAACGGCTTACCGGAGGCAAGCGCGCCATCAAGGATCAATTGCCGGATCGCCCTCTGTATCCGCGCATGGAGCGGCATCGCTGCATGAGCGGGATTCACGAGCCATGCCTTAACGGATTCCAGTTGCGAGTGTTTGAACAATTGGTATGGACCTTTCAACCTAAATGGCAGGAAATCTCAGACCATTTATCGGTTAGCTGTCAAGGCACAAAGAATCCTGAGAATGCGCGGGATCGACGTGTCGTTTGAGCTTGTATTTCTCCTACTAGCTGGTGCCGCCGCTGGCGGATTCATCAACGGACTCGCTGGATTCGGCACGGCCCTGATGTCGCTTGGCATATGGCTCCAAGTGATGCCGCCTTGGCAGGCCGTCTCCATTGTGGCGGCGATGTCGGTGGCGAGCGGCCTTCAAAGCATGTGGATCATTCGCCGCGATTTGCGTGGCAATACCGGACGCCTTGCTCGCTTCCTTCTGCCTGCACTGGTCGGGATTCCGCTCGGTTCCGCTGCGCTGGCACTTATCAGCGCGATGACGCTGAAGCTCACGATTGCCGGGATCATGCTTTTGTATGGGGCATTCTTTACACTACGTCGGTCACTTCCAGCGATTGACCGTCCAACGCCGGTTGCTGATGCCACGATCGGCTTTCTCGGTGGCGTCCTCGGTGGCGCAGCCTCACTCTCTGGCGTACTGCCGACGATGTGGTGCGCAATGCAGCCGTGGACCAAGATCGAAACCAGCGCCGTGTTGCGACCGTATAACGTCGCAATCCTCGGGGGCGCCGTTATCCTCTTCGCCGGGCGGGGATACTATTCATGGGATACGTTGAATTTGATGGCGATCGCGTTCCCTGCGACTTTGGCTTCCTCACAAGTAGGCATCGCGGTTTTTCGCCGGTTGACTGATGACCAGTTCCGCCGGTTGCTCATCTGGCTCCTTCTCGCCTCGGGTGTCCTGTTAGCCGTGCGGGAACTCGCTTGAACGAGAAGAGCGGGGTCAATGTAGCTCGGCCGGATTGGGGCTTAGGCGGCCAGAATAATTGGTCTGGTTCCATTGATCTAAATGGCATGAAATTGCAGACCATTATTCGGGTAGGTTCAGGCATGTGCTCGCGTCGTGTTTGCACGCCTTCAGGAGAATAGCCAGAACCATGCAGTCCAGCCCTTCGCCGTCACCTCTTCGGTTAAATGATCTCACTCATCCCATCGTCGCGGGGCTGATCTCCGTCATAGTCAACTACGGCGGCACGTTCATTCTGGTATTTCAGGCGGCACGCGTTGCCGGTCTAAGTCCCGAACTTACGACATCTTGGGTGTGGTCAGTTTCAATCGGTGTAGGGCTGACGGGCATCATCCTGAGTTGGCGCTATCGCGAACCAATCATCACCGCCTGGTCCACGCCAGCGGCGGCCTTCCTCGTGACCGCGCTCGCCACAACGCCATATGCCGAAGCGGTCGGAGCCTACATCATCTCGGCAGCGGCCTTCGTCGCCCTTGGGCTCTCGGGCTATTTCGAGAAGGTTATCCGGCTGATCCCACCAGGGATCGCCTCGGGCCTGCTCGCTGGCATTCTGCTACAATTCGGAATCGGTGCTTTCGGCGGAGCAAGCACTGATCCAGTTTTGGTCGGGCTGCTGATTATCGCCTATGTGCTACTGAAGCGGTTCACCGCTCGCTATGCCGTTGTTGGTATCCTTTTGATCGGATTGGCGTTTCTAATCATTCAAGATCGCGTTGATCTTTCGGGCTTACAATTGACGTTTGCTGCGCCGGTTTTCACCATGCCCGAATTTTCATTGAACGCTCTTCTGAGCGTGGCTCTGCCGCTGTTTCTGATTACCCTAACCGGCCAGTACATGCCGGGCATGTTGGTCCTGCGCAATGACGGCTTCAAAACCAGTGCCAATCCCATCGTGACTGTGACCGGACTTGGTTCGCTACTGATGGCACCGTTCGGCTCACACGCCTTCAACATTGCCGCCATCACTGCGGCCATTGTGACGGGTCGGGAATCTCATGAAGACCCGGCGAAACGCTGGATCGGCGGCATCGCGGCGGGTGTATTCTATGTGTTGATCGGCGTATTCGGCGTGACGCTCGCTGCCGTCTTCTTGGCCTTTCCCGCAACCTTTATCACCACGCTCGCAGGTTTGGCACTTCTCGGCACCATCGGAGGAAGCCTCGCCGGCGCAATGGCGGTCCCTGCATCGCGTGAGGCCGCACTAATCACCTTTCTGGCCTCAGCCGCGAATATCAAGATGCTTGGCATTGGCGGCGCGTTTTGGGGACTGGCAATCGGCCTTGTCGCCTATGTAGTGTTGAACGGCAATTTACCAAAACGGCGTGTCGATATGGCTGTCAGCGAGAGTGCGGCCAAGTGATAACTATGGGCTCGCACTTTATCCACCGGATGCCGCCTCTCGAAATTATAAAGGCCCCGCAATGACATAGCGGTGCCCAGTTTTATCCTGAACGGTGCGCGATGGCGGGCGGCGCTGCGATATTTGAGGTCTCCGCGCCACCCGCCATCGGTCACACCTGATCTTGCTGCGGTCGCGTTCTGTCATCTGCGCCTGTTTGACGTTCGGCCTCGAACGCCTCTTTCCCCTTTCCGGCCCAGAGTGCCCGCGCCCGGTCGCCTTCTTCGCTATTGCGCTTTTCGGCCATCCACAGCAGCGCGCCGTAGATGATGGCGCGGTCGTCGCCGGTCAGGTCCACAACGCCGGATTTGACGACGAGGCCGCCGAGTTCGATCAGATGCCGGGTGCGCTTGCGGCGTTCGATCTGCCATGTCCGCATGTCATGCCACGCCTGCGCCGCCTGATGCCGGGTGCGCGCCGCCCGATTGGGTTGGAGCGCCGTCAGCGTCGCGGTCAGGTGCTGGTGTAGATCGCCGCGCCCTGCCTTGAAAGAACGCGGCCCCACGCTTGGCCCATGCCTCTCTCTTTCCGGCGTCCTTGGTTTCGGCCAGCACCATCAGTGCCCCGGCCAGTTCTTCCGCCGTGAGCGTATCCGCGCCGGTGGCGATCACCAGTTCGCCAAGTTGCTGCACCTTGCGGGTTTTAAGTTCCCGCGCCTTGTCTTCAAGCGCCTTCAGTTCCGAATCATAATCCCTTGGTTTACGCATTGCCGCACCCTTTCCCTGTCGCAAGTGGTTGATGCGGTAAGGATAGTTGCGCAGGAGGCGGAACGCAGTATTGTTACCGGGACGGTGTGGCACGGGCCGGTCCATCCCGAGATTTTTTCGAGGGAGGGCGCGCTTATACGTCGTTCCGACGTGCGCTTGAGCGTGCCAATGCTTGATCGCGATGGCGATCTATCATCTTCACGTCAAGGTCATTGGCCGCAAGGCCGGAAGCAGTGCGGTGGCGTCCGCCGCCTACCGCTCGGCCTCGCGGATGCGCGACGAGCGCATCGACCGCGTGCAGGATTTTTCCAACAAGCGCGGCGTCGTCCATTCGGAAGTGCTGCTTCCCGACAATGCGCCCGAACACCTTGGCGACCGCGAACGGCTCTGGAACGATGTGGAGGCATTCGAGGTGCGCAAGGACGCCCAGCTTGCCCGCGAGGTGAAGTTCGCCATTCCCCGTGAGATGACGCAGGCGCAAGGCATCGAGCTTGCCTGCGGCTTCGCGCAGGCGGAATTTGTCGATCAGGGCGTGATCGCCGATCTGAATGTGCATTGGGACATCGGCGAGGACGGGCTGCCGAAACCCCATGCTCATGTCATGCTCACCATGCGCAGCGTGGACGAGAACGGTTTCGGCCCGAAGGTGCGGGACTGGAACCGCACGGAGATGGTAGAGCGTTGGCGCGAACGCTGGGCCGAACATGTCAACGAGCGGCTGGCCGAACTCGACATAGACGTGCGGATCGACCATCGCAGCCTTGAGGCGCAGGGCATCGGGCTTGAGCCGCAACGCCAGATCGGCGCACCCGCGCAGCGGATAGAGGGTGAAGGGATCGAGGCCGCCGACCGCGCGGACATGCACCGCGAGATCGCTCTCAACAATGGCGACAGGATCATCGCCGATCCTTCCGTTGCGCTGGACGCGATCACGCAACAGCAATCGACCTTCACCCGCCGCCACATGGCGAAGTTCGCGCATCGCCATAGCGACGGCATCGACCAGTTCAACGAGGTTGTCAACGCCATAGGCAATTCGCCTGATCTGGTCGAATTGGGTCAGGACGACCGGGGAGAAGATCGCTTCACCACGCGGGAGATGATCGAGGCCGAACAGCGCCTTCACCGCGCCGCCGAACTCATGGCCGAGAAGGAACGTCACGAAGTCAGCGACCGCGACAGGGAAGCCGCCCTTGCCTGCGCCGAACAGCGCGGCCTTGTGCTTTCCGGCGAGCAGGCCGACGCGCTGGCGCATGTCACGGACGGGCGAGACCTCGGCATTGTCGTCGGTTATGCCGGGACGGGAAAGAGCGCCATGCTTGGCGTGGCGCGGGAGGCTTGGGAAGCGGCGGGCTACGAAGTTCGTGGCGTTGCCCTGTCCGGTATTGCGGCCGAGAATCTGGAAAACGGATCGGGCATTGCCTCCCGCACCATCGCCAGCATGGAACACGGTTGGCAGAATGGCCGCGACATGCTGACTTCGTGCGATGTGCTTGTCATCGACGAGGCGGGCATGGTTGGCACACGGCAGATGGAGCGCGTGCTGTCCCATGCAGCGGAAGCTGGCGCGAAGGTCGTGCTGGTCGGCGATCCGCAGCAGCTTCAATCCATCGAGGCAGGTGCGGCGTTCCGCTCGATCCATGACCGTCATGGCGGTATCGAAATCCATGAGGTTCGCCATCAGCGCGAGGATTGGCAGCGTGACGCCACCCGCGATCTGGCGACCGGCAGGACCGGCGATGCCATCAGCGCCTATGACCGTCATGGCATGGTGCATTCCGCCGAAACGCGCGAGCAGGCGCGCGGCGACCTGATAGACCGCTGGGACAGGGAACGGCAGGCGTCACCGGACAGCAGTCACATCATCCTCACCCACACCAATGCAGAGGTGCGGGAGCTCAACGAAGCAGCCCGCGACCGGATGCGGGAGGCTGGCGATCTGGGCGAGGATGTGCGTGTCACCGTCGAGCGCGGAGAACGCAGTTTCGCCGCCGGGGATCGGGTCATGTTCCTGCAAAACGAGTGTGGGCTTGGCGTCAAGAACGGCACGCTCGGGACCATCGAACAGGTCAGCGCGCAGAGAATGACGGTGCAGACCGACGATGGCCGCTCCGTCTCGTTCGACCTCAAGGACTACGACCGCATCGACCACGGCTATGCCGCGACCATCCATAAGGCGCAGGGCATGACGGTGGACCGCACTCATGTTCTGGCAACGCCCGGCATGGACGCCCACGGCAGCTATGTCGCCCTGTCCCGGCACCGCGGCGGCATGGACCTGCATTGTGGACGCGACGACTTCGCCAGTCACGACAAGTTCATCAACACCCTGTCGCGCGACCGGGCCAAGGACATGGCGACGGATTACGAGCCGGCGCAGGGCTACGCCGAGCGGCGCGGCATCACCTTCCGTAAGCGTGTCGCCGAGATCATGCGCAAGCTGATGCCGGAACGGCTGCGCGATGCTGTTGACGGTATGCTCGACGGATTGCGCCAGCCCGGCGACGGCGCACCTGGCCCCGCAGTCGGTGCAGGGCCGGAAAGGGCCGGGAAACAGGCGGTGGAACAGCAGACCGGGGAAGACCCGGAGGCAGCGTTGCGCCGCGCCCGTGGCCGCGCCTTCGTCCGCCATGCCCGCGCCGTGGATGCGATCTTCAAGGCGCAGGAACAGGGCAACGCCGCCAGTCACGAGCAGGTGCGGGAACTGCATGAAGCCCGCTCGGAATTCAACGCATTGCGGCCGGATGGTGCGCGCGATGCCGAGGCGGTCTACAAGCGAAACCCCGAATTGGCGGCAGATGCCGCCTCGGGCGATCCGAATCGCGCCGCGCCCGCCAGACGCGCCCTGCAAGCGGAAACCGAAATGCACACCGATCCGCAGCGCCGCGCGGATCGCTTCGTAGAGCGCTGGCAGAAGCTCGACCATTCCAGCCAACGCCAGTATCAGGCTGGCGATATGTCCGGCTATAAGGCCACACGGGCCGAGATGGGCAATATCGCGAAAAGCCTCGAACGCGATCCGCAAGTGGAATCCATCCTCGCGGGCCGCAAGAAAGACCTCGGCATCGGGATCGAATCAGGCCGTAGCCTCGGCCAGCAACTCGCCTTCAACCACGGCATCGACCTCGGCGTAGGCCGGGGTCTCGGATTGTAGACCCGTCCTATTTACCGCCGATACATACGCGGTCGCCCTACCGCGCCTAAATCTCTCTTGTGAAACGGCAATTGCTTCCTCTGACTGGCTCAACAGCAATCACAAACAGCCAGCAGGAGGCAGCGCGGCCCATGCGCCAACCAGACCGTATCATCCGCATGAACACCGTCCGCGACCGCACCGGCCTGTCGCGGTCCACCATCTATCGCAAGATTGCCGAAGGCACGTTCCCGGCCCAACTCAAAATCAGCACCACCGGCGCGGGATGGCATGAATCCGACATCAACCGTTGGGTCGCCGATCCCGCAGGGTGGCGGCAACGCTCGCGCAACGAGTTCGATTTCCTTGATGACTATTGATCGCGGCGACAAGGGCGGGAAGCAGAAGCCGGCGAACGACAATCGCCCGCCCGATGGACAGGAGGCCGGGAACGTGGCCGATGCGGTCGAGCGGCTGGATGCGGTGGTGCTATCCATCGCCCGCCTGATCGGCAGGAAGATGGCGCGCGAGGACTTCGAGAAGGCCATGCGAGCAGCGAATGACAACGCGCCACCGAACACCGGAGCCACGGAGGACGGGTCCGACGAGGAATGAACGGATCGCCGCGACGATACATGCGCCGAGGCGTCTTTTACCTTCCATTGCACCACATTATATGATATGCATATTCCATATCAATGGAGGATGCGATGCGAGCCCTTGTCGATATGAACGACGCCCAGATTGAAGCCCTTGACCACCTTGCAAAGCGAGTGCGCCAGTCTCGTGCGGCCCTGATCCGGGCGGCGATAGACGATTATCTCAACCGCCATCACCGCGAACAGGTCGAGGATGGCTTCGGCCTTTGGGGCAAGCGCAAGGTCGATGGTCTGGCTTATCAGGAAAAGGCGCGCAGCGAATGGTAGGCGCGCTGTTCGATACCAACATTCTCATCGACCATCTGAACGCCGTCCCCGAGGCTCGCGCGGAAATCGAGCGCTTCGAGAGCCGCGCCATCAGCATCATCACATGGATGGAGGTGATGGTCGGGGCGAGCGCCGATCTGGTCGAGCCGACGCGGCTTTTTCTCGAAGGCTTCAAGGTCGTCGCGCTGGACGACGAGATCGCCAGCCGGGCGGTGGAGTTGCGGCGCGCGCATCGTATCAAGCTGCCCGATGCGGTGATCTGGGCGACGGCGCAGACCGCCGGACGCCTGCTCGTGACCCGCAACACCAAAGATTTTCCACCCGACGATCCGGGGGTGCGCGAACCCTACGCCCTTTAGCAAGCGCCCCGGCCCGAACGAAAGGAATACCCCATGCTCCGCATCGCCCTTTACGCCCGCTATTCCTCCGAGAACCAGCGTGACGCCTCTATCGAGGATCAGTTGCGCCAATGCCGCGAGCGAGCGGCGCGCGAGGGCTGGACCGTGGTGGACACCTATTCCGACCGCGCCATCTCGGGATCGTCCATGTTCCGGGCTGGCATTCGGTCGCTTCTGGCCGACGCGCAGGCGGGCCGCTTCAACATGGTGCTGTCCGAGGCGCTGGACCGCATCAGTCGCGATCAGGAGGACGTGGCGGCCGTGTTCAAGCGCCTGCGCTTCGCAGGCGTCTCCATCGTCACCCTCTCCGAAGGCGAGATCAACGAGCTTCATGTCGGCCTGAAAGGCACGATGAACGCCCTGTTCATCAAAGACCTCGCCATCAAGACCCATCGCGGGCGCGTGGAGGCGGGAAAGGCGGGCAGCGGCCAAGCCCCGCCTACGGCTATCGCGTCGTCCACCAGCTCGACGCCAGCGGCGAGCCGATCCGGGGCGAGCGGGCGATTATCGAGGACGAGGCCGAGGTAGTGCGGCGCATCTTTCGCGAATACGCCAGCGGCCGAAGCCCCCAAGGAGATCGCGTTCCAGTTGAACCGCGAGGGCGTCCCCGGTCCCAAGAGACGCCCGTGGATCGACGCAATGATCCGGGGCAATCCCGTCGCAGGCACCGGCATCCTCAACAACGAGCTTTATGCCGGAGTTCTGGCATGGAACCGGCAGCGGTTCATCAAGAACCCGGAGACCGGCACGCGCATATCGCGCGTGAACCCGGAAAGCGAATGGATCAGGACCGAGGTTCCGCATCTGCGGATCGTTGACGATGCGCTCTGGCAGGCGGTGCGCGAGCGCCAGCGCGGCATCTCCGCTCTTTACATTCCAAATGTCGCCGGTAGCCGCGAGGAACGCGCCAAGCGGCTGCATCTGACCAACCGGCCTGTCACCCTGCTTTCCGGCCTGCTCACCTGCGGCTGCTGCGGCGGCCGGATCAGCATGGTGATGACCGACCGCTATGCCTGCCGCAATCATCTGCGCAAGGGCATCTGCGACAATGGCCGCACCATCCGCCGCGACGTGATCGAGGCGCGCGTGCTGGCGGGATTGCGCGACCGGCTTGTGTCGTCCGAGGCCGCCGCGGAAGCCGTGCGTGCCTATGCCAAGGAAACCAACCGGCTGAACCGTGACCGCCGCGCGCAGGCGGACGCGGATCAGAAGGCGCTCCAGAAGATCGAGCGCGCCATTGCCGGCATCATGGCGGCTATCGAGGATGGTTTTTATCAGCCGTCGATGAAGGCGCGGATGGCCGAGCTTGAGCGGGAGAAAGCCGAGATCATCGCCCGTATGGCGAAAGCCCCCGCCGCGATCCCGGACGTGCATCCCAACATCGCCGAGATTTATCGCCGCAACGTGGAGCGGTTCACCGAAGCGCTGCACGATCCCGATGGCGGCAGGCAGGCGGCCGAGGCGCTGCGCCCGCTCATCGGCGAGATCGTGCTGACCACCGCCCCTAAGCGCGGCAAGGTCCATGCGGAGCTACGCGGCGAACTCATGGGCATCCTCGCCTTCGCTACAGACCACAAGACCAAGCAGACCGTCCGTATTATGCCGCCAGTTGCATCTCCTGCATAATGGAGACGAGGCGCACGCCGTTCTTCGCCAGCTTGCGAACGTAGAACTCCAGCTCGAAGTGATCGCGGAAGAAACGGCTGAACGAATGCACCACGACAATATCGAACGGCGCGGGCAGCATGTTTAGAAGTCTGACCGCCCGCGTCGTCACGCAAGTAATAGCCTCGACTATCGCCTGAACAACAGAAATTTACATGTATATCTCTCACTTACTCTCCTAATTATATTTATATTTTAGCACAGATAAAAATAATAAATTATTCATTAAATCAGTAATAATATACAAATATCCTATGATATAATAAAAATTTATTTGCAATTCCTTGAAATTCGGTCGACATTGGAATGCGCCGACCGATTCATCCGTTACTTGACGGCTTCAGGCTGGCTGTTTTTCCGCCTGAAGCTGGAGCTGTCTCTCCAGCTTGCAATAAGCATCTTTCGTTCTTTCATCCGCCTTGTGTACTATCTCGCAAATCAGGCGCCCGGCTCGCAGCGTATCCAGCATCGCGCTAGCCTGAGCGGAGGACAGCATGTTCAGCAACGCCCCATAGGCTTCGAGCGCAGGGGCTTTGTTATTGTAAAATGCGGTGCAGGGACCCGGGACACTGTATATATCCTTGGATTCCAGCAGTTCTAGAAGAAAAGCATCCCGCTCTTTCTCGGTCAGATTGAGCCCTCTCAGCAATCCCCCGAAGGCATCAATCGCCGCAACCTGATTATATTGCAATGCCTTGTGAAGTCCCGGAACATTCTCTCTCGGACACCCGGCTTTCAGGAGGTCAGGTAGAATGGCGGCGCGCTCTTCAGGCTTTAAATCGAGCGACTTCAGCAACGCGCCGAAGGCAGTAATCGCAGCAGCCTGATTGCACTGCAAAGCTACATTGAGTCCCGGTACACCGTCCGCCCGCCTGGCCGCCAACAAACCGGGCAGAAAAGCCTTGCGCTCTTTCGGCGTGGAGTCGAGCGCCTTCAGCAGTGCTCCGAAGGCATCGATCGCGATAGCCCGATTATTTTGTAACGCCATGTAGAGCCCCGGGACACCATCTGCATCCTTGGCCTCCAGCAGGCGGTGACGCTCTGCGGCGTCGGAAATGGCTTCCATTCTCTGCCGGACGGTATCGAAGGCTGCCTGATCGCCACCATATCTGAGCAGTTGATGAAGCAGCATTTCGGAAACGCCGTGCTTCGACTCCGCTTCAACCGTCACAAACCTGGGCTGTTGCATCCCCGTTGTATCCATGCAATCGAACAGAATTACTTCCTTCTCATTGGCACGGAAATAAGCCTTATAGTAACTGTCACCGAGAAAATGACGCAGTGCATATTGAGTGCTTTCGAAACCGGCCGGATTATCAAGCTGGCAGCGAACTTTGACATCCGTCCTGTTGGGGTCGAAAAATCGCACGACATACCCGTCACGCTCTCCGGCCTTGCCGGGCTTCCTGTGCAGTTCGAGCGCCATGACGTGATCGTCGGAAAGAACCAGAAAATGCTTCTTCTCGCCTGACTGCATGCTGCGGAAAAAGCTCGAAAGGTGGAGTCCGAATCTATCATTACTGACAATATGCTTTTCGGACGCCTTCTCCGTCATTCTCTCGTATTCGGCTTCGATGTCGCGTCTGACGTTTCTGGCTATAAGTTCCTTGCTTCCAAAGAGCTGATGCGGCAACAGCTTGGCGGCGGTGCGCGCTTCCGAAATGAACCGTGTGGCCAGATGGCGGCATACGATGCGGTCCTTCTCGCTGGACCCGCCGTCAAAATAAGCCTTTCCATTAAACTTGCCGGGAGCCGCGACGTAGCGCTCCGAATAATAGGGAAGGCGCTTGTCATGTTTCGGTTGATCCACACCGCCTGGCGAAAGCCTTGCATCGTCAAGAATACGCACGTGAGCGTGCTCGGAGACCTGGACCTTGCGCTGTGAAAGAAGCGTCTGATTGGTCGCGGTCGCATTGCGCACCGCCATTGTATTGGGCGTCCGTGCTCTCCATCCAGACGGCGCCGACAGTGTACCCTTCAAATCTTGACTACCTCCCCTTTCGCACAAGTTATAACCTCTAAAATCCCCCGAATGGAACCTTTTATATTGTGTATCTTTCATATTCTTCCCGAAATTAAAATAATAATTAATCTATATACATCAGAACAATACGGAAAATTTTTAACCGTATCATAGTTATAAAAGACGGATATCCATGTGGCAAGCGCTCCCGTGGTTTTTCTAGAAATACAAATATTTCAAATGTTCTATGTATAATTCTTGCAACTGGATGATCGATCATGATCCTGGGCCATTTCTGCGTTTCGTTGAAACGCAGAAATGGCGAGAGGAGGGCCCGTCGTCGTCTCTTGCAGGGGGTAGACGGCCCGTTTCATGCCGGGATGGCAGTCTTCGAGCCGCCGTATTGGCCCACCGCGAATTCGTTGGCGACGCCGGCCCGCAAGCCCTGCCTGTCCGCCGCGATGCCGAGCTGCGGAAACAGGAGTTCGGCCACCCGGTAGGCTTCCTCAAGATGCGGATAGCCGGACCCGACGATCGTATCGATACCGACCGCCTGATATTCCCGCAGCCGCTCCGCGATCTGGTCCGGCGTGCCGACAAGCGCCGTGCCCACGCCCGTGCGCACGAGGCCGACGCCCGCCCACAGGTTGGGCGCGACAACGAGCCGGTCGCGCCGCCCGCCGTGCAGGGCGGCCTGCCGGCGCTGTCCTTCCGAATCCATCTCTTCCACAAAGCGCCGGTAGGTACGCTCGATCTGCTCGTCGGTGATGTTGCTGATCAGCCGGTCCGCCGCGCGCCAGGCTTCCTCTTCCGTCTCGCGGACGATGAAATGGATGCGCAAGCCGAAACGGATATTGCGCCCCTTCGCGGCAGCCTTACGGCGCACGGAATCGAGCTTTTCCGCCACCTGCGCCACGGGCTCGCCCCATGTCAGGTAAAGATCGGTCGAAGATGCGGCCAGCTCCTGCCCCGCTTCGGACGAGCCGCCGAAATAGAGCGGCGGGCGCGGCGACTGGGCGGGCGGAAAATCGATGCGCGCACCCGCGACCTTGTAGTATTCGCCGTCGAAATTCACGGTTTCGCCGGTAACAAGGCGCGTCCAGATGTCGAGAAATTCGCGCCCCTGCCGGTAGCGCTCGTCATGGCCAAGGTGGATGCCATCGCCGGCAAGCTCGACAGGGTTGCCGCCCACCACGACATTGAGCAGCAGCCTGCCGCCGCTCAGCCGGTCGAGCGCCACGGTCTGACGCGCGGCGAAAGCAGGCGAGGTAACGCCAGGGCGCAACGCGACAAGGAACTTCAGCCTCTCCGTCACCGTGGCGAGGCCCGCCGCGGTTATCCAGGAATCCTCGCAGCTCTGGCCGGTGGGCAGCAGCACCCCGTTGAAGCCGAGCTGGTCGACCGCAATGGCGACCTGCTTGAAGTAGCCGAACTCCGGCCGCCGGCTGTACTGCTCCGACCCCAGATAACGGCCGTCGCCGTGGGTGGGAATGAACCAGAAGAAATTCAGCGGGGCGGCGGAAGACGACGTGGTACTCATCGGGATTCTCCGTTCATTGGTTGAATATAATATAGTATATAGAGAATATATTATTATGAATATTCGCGCCCACAAGAATACCCGGTCGCCATGGGGCTTGGGAATCCATGCTTCGGCCGGCTGGAGACACGCTGCGGCCAGACGGCGAACCGGGCTCAGCCGGCTGCCGCACGACGCTGCGTCTCTTCGGGACGGGCGGCGAAAAGCACCCGCGAGAGCTGGATGGCCTCCTCAAGCTGCTCACGGATGGCGCTCGATTCCCACGAGACCCCGCGCAGCGGATGGCCGACAGCGGACAACACCGATGACGGTACACCGTCGCGCCCGATGGCGGAGAGCGTCTCCGGATCGGCATCGATGCCGTAGCGCGTGGCGTGCGGACGCACGAATCCTTTCGCCAGAAGGCTGGCGACCAGCGGATCGTCGATGCGCGTCCAGTCGAACTCATGCCCGGCGCTATTGATCACCGCGTCGGCATGCAGCGTCGCGGGCTCCCGCTCGCCGCGGCGCCGCAGCGAAACCGCCACCCCTCCGCCGGGGCGGATTTCGAGACCGAGGACCCGCGCGCCGAGCCGTGTGACGCGCCCCTGCGCCTCCACCCGCGCGAGGAAGGCATGGGAAGCGGCGGCGGCGCGGTGCAGGGAGATATCCCAGTAGCTGCGCAGATGCCGGACGAAGCGCAGTCGCTCGCGCGTGCTCAGCCCGGTCCAGAACACCGGCAGATGCGCCCGCAGCGTCGGCGCCAGCCGCTGCCAGTCGTCGCCTTGCGCGGCGATGGCGCGGCGCAGGCGCTGGGCGATGCGCAGGGCGCCAAGTGCCGTCGCCGGCACGGCAACGTCCGCAAGCCCATTCTCCAGCGGCGTCACGTCGCGCCGGGGCTGGACGATCAGGCCACGGCGCGACACGATGGTGTAGTGGCCGCGAAAACCGCCCTTTTCCAGCGTGATCAGCGAATCGAGCATGGTCAGGCTCGACCCGAGCAGCAGCACGTGACGCTTGCGGAAAATGGACGGGTCGATGCCGTCCTTCCACAGGTCGTCGACATAATACTGCTCCGCGCGGACACCCTCGGGCGCCGTCACCGGGCTGCGGCGCGGATAGAGCCCCGTGGCGAGGATTACCCTGTCCGCCGGGAGTTGCCTGCCCGACGCCAGCCGGACGGACACGCCGTCCGCCCCTGCGTCAAGATCGACCGCGCGCTCACGGACATGCTCGAACGCCACCCTACCCTCGCCGCGCGCCACGGCCTGGCGGAACGTGTCGTTGACATAGTCGCCATAGAGCCAGCGCGGCGGCGAACTTTTCGGGAAATTGCCGTCGGGCGCCTGCCAGCCGCCCCGCGCCGCCCGCTCCGCGAGCCAGCGCACCAGATGGTCCGGATCCTCCGGGAACAGGCCGAACAACTGGGCGACACCGTTGACGACATGGTCGGGGTCGGGCGTGCTGTAGGCGATGCCGCGGCCGATGTCGGCGGCCGGGTCGACGATGGTCAGGCGAAGGGGAACAGCGGCGGCGTCGATGAGCTTGATCGCGGTCGCGGCGCCCGCGAACCCTCCTCCGATGATGACGACGCGCTGGGAATACGGATGGCTCGACATTGACTTTCTCGGCGGAATGTGAAGATGGCGCGGATCGTCAGCGCAGCGGAAAGCCAAGCGCACGGGCGAGTGCGAGCAACCGGTCGCGCCCCTTGAGCGCCTGCGCCCGCCCGAGGCGTGACAGCACATGCTGCGACCACGACGGATGTTCCTGTGCCTGCCCCTTCCAGAATGCATCGAGCACCCTGTCGTAGGTCTCGACCGCCTGCGGCTGACGCGAGGCGTCGTAGGTCTCGCGGTGCAGCACCGCCGCCTGCGGCAGCCTCGGCTTGACGGAGGCGGGCCGTTGCGGGTCCGGATAGCCGATGGCGAGGCCGAATACCGGGAAGACGTAAGGCGGCAGCTTGAGGCTTTCCGCCACCTCAAGCGGCCGGTTGCGGATCGCGCCGACGTAGACCGAGCCCAGCCCCAGCGATTCGAGCGCCACCACGGCATTCTGTGCTGCCAGCGTCGCGTCCACGACGCCGAGTACCAGGGATTCGAGGAATTCCGTGCCCTCGACCGTCACTTCATGAGCCTCACCGAGCGCGCGCACGCGCGACAGGTCCGCGAGCCAGACCAGAAACAGCGGCGCCTGGCGGATGAAATCCTGATCGCCGGCGAGTGCTGCGAGTTCCGCCTTGTGCGCGGGGTTCTCGACCGCAACGACGCTCCAGACCTGCAGGTTGGAGGAGGTCGACGCCGACTGCGCGGCGGCGACGAGCGTCTCGATGACATTCTCCGGCAACGTGTCGGGCACGAAGGCGCGCACGGAACGGTGGTTCAGCAACTGGCCGATCACCGCGTTCGACAGGATGTCGGCCGGACGCGCCTCGCCGTAACGTTCGGCGAGCAGCGACGCCACGCCGCTCCCGCCCTCATCCCCAACCGCTGCAGAAGAAACCCTCGTCATGTCAAACCTCGCCAAATCCCGATGCATGCATTGCAAGCATGAAAGTGCCATCCGGCCAAGTCAATATATATTCTATATATTATATAGAAATATTAACGGCCGCGATGATTCTCATGCTTCCACCGCTTCGCTCGCGGTTTCCCATCCGGTTGCCGGACGCGGCAGCCCGAGATGATCGCGCAGGGTCTCGCCGCGATATTCGGTACGGAAAATGCCCTTGCGTTGCAACAGGGGCACGACGTGATCGACGAAAACCTCCAGCCCCTCGGGCAGCACGTCCGGCATCAGGTTGAAACCGTCTGCGGCACCGGAGAGGAACCACGCCTCGATGTCGTCGGCTATCGTCTCCGGCGTGCCCACCAGCAGCCGATGGCCGGTGCCCGTGCCGAGCCTGTGCAGCAATTGCCGCACGGTCAGCTTCTCCCGCCGGGCGAGTTCGATGGTTGCGCCGGAGAAAGTGTGCCCGCCGTCCTTCGGCGGAGCGACGTCGTCCGGCAAAGGCGCATCGAAGGACAGGCGCGCCGGATCGATCTGCAGCAGGCCGGCGATGCGCGCGAGGCCGTATTCGACGGGAAACAGTTCCCAGAGTTCCTCCTCCCGCCGCCTCGCGTCTTCCTCCGTGGCGCCGATGAGCGTGCTGAGGCCCGGCAGGAACGCGATGGGGCCGGTGCGCCCCAGGCTCCGGGCCCGCGCCCGGACGTCGGCGGCGAAGGCGATTCCCTCCTCCTGCGTCCGGGCGACGGAAAAGATGGCTTCGGCGTGGCGCGCCGCGAGGTCGCGACCATCGCCGGAGCCACCCGCCTGCACCAGCACCGGGCGTCCCTGTCGCGAGCGCGGCACGTTGAGGGGCCCGCGTACCTTGAAATGCGCGCCTTCGTGGTCGATCGGATGCACGCGGCCGATATCGACGAAGCGGCCGGTGGCCTTGTCGCCGACCAGCGCGCCGTCCTCCCAGCTATCCCATAGCTTGACGACCACATCCGCAAATTCGGCGGCGCGCTCGTATCGTTCGCGATGGGCGACGACGCCGTCGAGGCCGAAATTGCGCGCCGCCGCCGAATCGGCAGTCGTGACGATGTTCCAGCCCACGCGGCCGTTGCTGGCGAGATCGAGCGTCGCGAAACGGCGCGCGATGTTGTAGGGATCGTTGAAGGACGTGGAGGCCGTGCCGATGAGCCCGATGTGCCGGGTATGCGCAGCCACCGTGGCGAGGATGATCGTCGGCTCCAGCGCCTGGTAGGGGCGATACTCCGGACGCTCCGCGAAGACGGGAGTGTCGGCGAGGAAGACCGCGTCGAACTTGCCCCGCTCCGCGATGCGTGCGTTACGGACATAATGATTGACGTCGACGAACGCCGACGGGTCGCTCGCGGGCGCCCGCCATGCGGAGGCATAGAAGCCTGAATTCAGGATGTTGATGTTCAGATGCAGTTCGCGACGGCTCATGGTCGTCTGTCCTTTCGCCTCGTGACTCCGTGAGCGGGCTCACGCCGTCTTCTGCTCTTCCGTCGGGATGCCCACGCTCGGCCGCGTCCGGTCGATGACGCCGGTGACGGCGTACTGCCCCGCATTGCGGTCGTGATAGATGCGCGGGTTGTGCGAGGAAATGGTGCGCGCGTTGCGCCAGTGGCGGTCGAGGCCATGGGTGCGCTTGGCGGCGGATGCACCGAGCGCGTCGAAGAGAACCGTCGTCGCATTGAGCACGAGATCGCTCACGACCGAGACCGACTGGTTGACCTCCAGTTCGGAAAGGTCATAGGCCAGCGCGCGCGCTTCCTCGCCAAGTTCCGTGTCGAACTGGGCGTCGTGGGCGCGCTGCAGCGCTTCCGCCACCTTGAGCGCGATGGCGGCGGCGGCGTAGGCGGCGTTGCGCACCTTTCCCACGACCTGCAGGATCTGCGGATCGCCGGCGGCGGAAAAGCCGTTGCCGCGCGCATAGACGCGCTGGCGCCCGGAGACATGACGGGCAACGTCGACGGAAGCGGCGCGTGCGATGCCGGCGAGCGTTGCAAGATGCACCAGCTGGTAGAAGCCGGTTGCATACGGGAAACGATCCACGCCCGGCTTGACGGAACCTGCATCGAGGGCGACGTTGTCGAAGCGTGTCGTGCCGCTGGCGGTCAGCGACTGGCCGAAACCGTCCCAGTCATCAAGAATGGTGACCCCTTTCGCGGTCGTCGGCACCAGCACCAGACGGACCTCGCCCTCCTCGTCGGTAGCGGCCGCCCCCACCCAGTCCGCATACAGCGAACCCGTAGTGTAATACTTCTCGCCGTCGATGATCCACCCGTCCCCTTCGCGCCGCAGCGTCGTGGACTGCGTGCCAAGGGCCGTCGCACCGATCTCGGAATGGCCGCTGCCAACCGTCTGCCCCGCCGCGACACGCTCCAGCCACCGCGAGCGCCAGGCTTCGTCGCCGCTGCTGAAGACGTCCTCGATGAAACCGAAGTGCGCGCGCACCGAATTGGTGACGTTGGGATCGGCTTCGGAAAGCTCGATCAGCAAGGCGAAGAGTTCCGGCAGGCTAGCCCCCTGCCCGCCGAGTTCCGGCGGCAGGCGCAGCTTGGTGAAGCCCGCCGCGCGCAGCCACGACAGCTCCTCCTCCGGCAACCGGTGCTCAAGGTCGCGCGCGACCGCATTCTCGCGGATGCGCGCGAAAATGGGTCTGAACGGCGCCGCCAGTTCATCGTAGCGCGCGCTCGGCCCCGCACCCCAGCCCTGCTGAAAATTGGTCATGGAAGTCCTTCCGGGATTCTCAAGAATATTCGGGACGCCCGATAGCAGCCGGATATCCGGACCGCCGTTGCTGCCGGCGGTCATCCGGCGCGGCAGCACCGATGGACAGGGCGGGAGGAACGGGCGGCCTGAGACATAGTCCGCCCCGCGCAGATCCGGGCCCTGCCATTCCCAATGGGGTAGCGAACGGGATTTTATATGTCAATAAAAATTATGGAATTTATATTTTTTTGGTATTATGGTACTCACACCTCGTTAGCGCGACAGCGTGCCGCCGCTCGTTGTCTGCGCTTAAAATGATTTTTCTGACAATCGGTTACGTGACATCAACGCTCCGGCGCCAGTGATACGAAACATCTAAAAGTCTTCTTGACTTATAGATTTTATGTAATGAATATCGTGCCGCGTCGCTGCGGAAACGCCGGGTAGCCGCCTCGGCCATTTGCCCTTGCGTCGACGGCGAGAAATGCCCCTGAACGAATGACGGAGACATCATGAGCGATGTGACAGCGTTGCATCCCGGCGATACCGGCCTATCGGTGGCGACGGGTCGGACGGAGGCGTTGACAGGCATCGCCGCCGGTCTGGCGTGGCTGCTTGCGGCGGTCGCGGCCGCTGCGTTCGACGATCTTGGCGACTGGCTGGAGACACAGAACTACGCGATCGGCGTCGGCGTGTTCGGGCTGTCGTTCATTGTTCTCGGGCTGACGGGCCGGTGGTTTCCGCGCGGTGCCGCGTGGGTCACGCGGGCCGGCCCGTGGCTGATCGCACTGGGTCTCGTGCTGACGCTGTGGCAGCTTGCCGCCGCCAAGCTCGGCTGGCTGCCGCAGCCCTTCTTCCCGCCGCCGCAGGGCATTCTGGAGGTTTATACCTTCGAATACGAGGAGCTGGCATCGCACTTCCTCGCCTCGTTCCGGCTGCTCGCGGTGGGCTTCGTGATCGGCACCATCGCGGGCTTTCTCGTCGGCGTGTCCATCGGCTGGTCCCACAAGGCGGGTTACTGGGTTCATCCGGTGTTGCGTTTCATCGGGCCGCTGCCGGCGACGTCTCTGCTGCCGATCGTGTTCTTCGCCTTTCCGTCGAGCTGGAGCGCCAGCA
Source organism: Pseudochelatococcus lubricantis (assembly GCF_011762225.1). Taxonomy (GTDB): domain Bacteria; phylum Pseudomonadota; class Alphaproteobacteria; order Rhizobiales; family Beijerinckiaceae; genus Pseudochelatococcus; species Pseudochelatococcus lubricantis. Next base: position 173,989 of record NZ_JAASQI010000009.1, on the reverse strand, counting down.
TCTTCCTGATCGCGCTCGCGGCCGGCTTTCCGGTGGCGGTACTCACGTGGTCGGGCGTCGCGAACGTCAACACCGCCTATTACGACGTGGCACGCACGCTGGGCGTGAAGCCGCTCGGCCTCATCTTCAAGGTCGCGATCCCGGCGGCGCTGCCGAATGTGTTCATCGGCCTGTTCATGGCGCTCGGCGCCGCGTTTTCCGCGCTGATGGTCGCCGAACTTGTCGGTGTCAAGGCCGGGATCGGTTTCTACATCCAGTGGTCGCAGGGGTGGGCGTCATATGCCAACGTCTACGCGGCGCTGATCCTGCTGGCGCTGCTCTGCTCCGGCTCGATCACGCTGCTGTTCCGCATCCGCGACCGTCTTCTTTCCTGGCAGAAGGGTCTTGTGAAATGGTAGCGGTTGAATTGCGGCCCGAGCAACCGGCCGCCTCGGCGGGCGCGTCTCTCGATATCGAAAACGTCAGCCATGCCTTCGATCTCGACGGGTCTGTGCTGCGGGTGCTGGATTCCGTGAGCCTGAACGTGGAGCCCGGCGAATTCGTCGCCCTGCTTGGGCCGTCGGGCTGCGGCAAGTCGACCCTGCTGCGCCTCATTGCCGGATTGGAGCCGCCACGCGCCGGGCAGCTGCGGGAAAACGGCCAGCCGATCACCGGGCCGCATCCGTCCCGCGTCGTGGTGTTCCAGGATCCGACGCTGTTTCCGTGGCGCACCGTGTGGAACAATGTCGCGCTCGGCCCGGAGGCGCAGGGCTCCCTGAAGCAGCAGCGGGAGCGCGTCGATGCGACGATCGATCTCGTCGGTCTGTCGCAGTTCGCCAAAGCCTATCCGCACCAGCTTTCCGGCGGCATGGCGCAGAGGGTAGCGCTCGCGCGCGCGCTGGTCAACGACCCCGAGATCCTCATCCTCGACGAGCCCCTCGGCAAGCTCGACTCGCTGACACGTCTCACCATGCAGTCGGAAATCGTGTCGCTTTGGCGCTCCAAGGGTTTCACCTCGATACTCGTCACGCACGACGTGGAGGAAGCGCTGTTCCTCGCCACCCGCGTGGTGATTTTCAGCGAGCGCCCGGCCCGCATCAAGGCCGATTTCAGGGTCGACCTGCCCTATCCGCGCCATCGCGGCGACCCTCGCCTCGCCGAACTGCGCCGCGAGAGCCTCGCGCTGCTGGGGCTTGCCGCGAGCTGGTGAGACTTCCGCCGGATTTTAAGGTGAACGAACAAACGTATCCATCGACAGGAGATTGCCAAAATGTCCGCTTCCTCAAGCAAGTCGCCGTTGCTGTCGCGCCGCGCCGTTCTCGGCGCGACGGCGCTGGCCGCGGGTGCCCCGTTCGTGGGCGGCCTGCTGCCCGTCCCGTCCTTCGCCCAGTCGTCGGAGCCGATCAGGCTCGGCTGGACCGGCACCGGCATCTGCCTCATCTCGATCCCGGTGGCCCGTGACAAGGGCTTCTTCACGAAGCATGGCGCGAACGTCGAGTTCGTCAACTTCGGTTCGAACTTCGCCTCCGGCATCGAGGCCGTGTCGTCCGGCAAGCTCGATGTCTTCGTCAACTTCATCCTCCAGTACATCAAGCCGCTGGAACAGGGCGTCAACGTGCAGTTCACCGGCTCGGTACACGGCGGCTGCATTCGCCTGCTGGCGCGCTCTGGCTCGGAGGAGACTGACTACGCCTCCCTGAAGGGCAGGGCAATCGGTGTGCGCTCCATCGACAGCCCCGGCAAGCAGTTCCTGTCAGTGCAGCTCTACAAGGCCGGCATCGACCCGCAGACAGAAGTCGAGTGGAAGGTCTATCCCGTCGACCTGCTCGGCGAGGCCATCAAGAAGGGCGAGATTCAGGCGGCCATCGACGCCGATCCGGGCATCTATCTGGTGCTCAAGAACAGCAACGGCACCCTGAAAGAAATCGGCGGCCTGCACACCGGCCAATATGCGAACCTCGCCTGCTGCGCCATCGGCATCAGCAAGGAGTTCGTCGAGGCACGGCGCGGCGATGCGGCGGCGGTGACGCGCGCGCTGCTGGAGGCCGCGCAGTGGACGCACGAAAACCCCGACGAAGCGGCCGACCTGTTCACGAATTACTCGCCCGTCGACCGCAATACGCTCGCGGAGATCATCCGCAGCCACAATCACTCCGTCAACCTGCCGGTGGGAGACACATTCCGCGCGCAGCTAGAAACCTACGCGACCGAACTCAAGACGGTCGGCATCGTCCGTCGCCGCACGGACCCGCAGGCGTTCGTGCGGCGCATCACGGCCGACGTGCTGAGCTGACGGGATCGTGCCTGGTTCCGGCGGCCTGCCGCCGCCGGGACGTTTGAAACGGCGCGGTCGCCCGCGCCACGTACAGACAGGTGAGAACGTGAGCGATCATACGGCACTTTCAGGAACGCCGATCGGTTCCCTCGACATTTCGGGGCACGGCGACGACACCGCGCTGCGCCCGCCGCGCACTCTGCTCGTCGCCGCCGGCGCATGGGCGGCCGCGGGCGTCGTGACGCTCTTCTGGCCGAACATTCAGGAATTCGCACGCACGTCCGACCTCGCGGTCGCGCAGTGGATCGTGGCGCTGCTGCTGGTTGTGGGCTATGCGTTGCATGCGCGGCTGGGCAAGGTCGGACGCTGGTTCGGCACCAACGCCGCGCGCCTGGCCGGGCTCGCCGTCCTGCTGTCGATCTGGCAGATCGCCTCGGCGAAGATCGGCCTCTGGCCGCAGCCCTACATTCCGCCGCCGCAAGGGGTGATAGACGCTTATGTCACAGACTGGAAACGTCTGGTAGACAGCGTGGCCGCCTCCCTCGTGCTGCTGTCCACGGGCATTGCCGCCGGTGCCGCAGCCGGATTCGTGACGGGGCTCGCGACGGGCTGGACGCGGAAGGTGGGCTACTGGACGAATCCGGTCCTGCGCCTCATCGGCCCCATTCCGGCCACCTCCCTCATTCCGATTGCCCTGTTCCTGTTTCCGACAAGCTTTAGCGCCAGCGTCTTTCTCGTTGCGCTGGCAACGTGGTTCCCGGTCTCGGTGCTCACCTGGTCGGGCGTCGCCAGTGTCGACAGCAGCTACTACGACGTCGCACGCACGCTCGGCGCCCGGCAGCGCTTCCTGCTGCTGAAGATCGCCATTCCAGGCTCGCTGCCGCATGTCTTCGTCGGCCTGTTCATGGGGCTCGGCAGCGCGATCTCGGTGCTTGTCGCGGCGGAGATGGTCGGCGTCAAGTCGGGCCTCGGCTACTATCTGGACTGGGCGCAAGGCTGGGCGGCCTACGGTCATCTGTTCGGCGGTCTGCTGGTGATGGCCGTATTGTTCTCCTCCCTCACGACGTTGCTGTTCCGCTTCCGGGACAGGTTGCTGATCTGGCAGAAAGGCGAAGTTCAATGGTGAATTCTTTCGGAAACCGGCTCCCGTCCCGCATCGGGGCCGCCGCGCACCTTGCCGCCGGGTTCCGCGCCGTCGCGCTGTCCAGCGCGCTGTTCGCGGCCGTCGTCGGCACGGCGTTCGCGCATGCGCATCTCGAAGCCTCCTCTCCGGCGGTGGACTCCGCCGTGCGTATCTCGCCAAAGGAAGTGACCGTCACCCTCACCGAAAAGCTAGAGGCCGGCCTTTCCCGCATCGAGGTGCGGGACGCTTCGGGCAAGCAGGTGGATCGCGGCGACACGCGCGTCTCGAAGGACGACCCGCGCACGATTTCCGTGAGCGTCGGAGACCTCGCGCCGGGCATCTATTCGGTGAAATGGTCCGTGACGTCAGTCGACACGCACGGCACGGACGGATCGTTCCGCTTCACCATCAAGCCCTGAGATCGTTGCCATGACGACATTCACACGTACTCCCTCCTCCCGGATCGCGCGCTGGGTCGGTCCGATGACGTTCAGCCTCGCCTCGGCGCTGACCTTCTCCCCGCCGGCCCTTGCCCATGTCCGCACCATCGCCACCGCGCCCGTCGCCAACGAAGCCGTGGCGCCGGCGCCCGGCGAGGTCGTGCTGACCTTTTCCGACAAGGTGCAGCCCGATCTGTCACGCATCACCGTGACCGACAGTACCGGCGCGGCGGTCGACGCCAACGACACGGCAACCTTCGGCGGCGATGCGACGAAGCTCGGCGTCAACCTCGGGCCGCTCGCCCCCGGCACCTATACGGTGTCCTGGTCGGTCATCTGCATCTACAACCATAAAGTGAGCGGCAGCTACACCTTCCAGGTCAAGCGCCAATAATGTGGGCCGGTGTCGCGGGAGTGGACTGGGGGCCGGCGCTGGTGGCGCTGCGGCTGGCGCGCGGCGTCGATCTTGCGGCATCTATCGCCCTGTTCGGCACGCTGTTGTTCTGGGTCGTCATTGCACAACCGCTCTCCCCGCCCGGAAAGAGCGATGCCCTGCGGGCGGGGATTGCGCGGCTCGTGCGCATCACGATCGCGGTCAAGATCGTGGCTGCGCTGGCCTGGCTGCCGCTTCAGGCAGCCGAGATGGGCACCGGACGGGTCGATGCCTCGCGCTCCTTTGCCGATCTCGTCGCCATCGTGGCGTTCGACACCTCCTTCGGGCGCGCACTGGCCCTGCGCACGGCGCTCGCCGTCGCGGCGGCATTCGTCGCAGGCGGGCTGGGCAGCCGCAGGCGCGTGGCGGCGGGCACACTGATCGCCGGGCTGGCACTCTGCCTGCAGGCGCACCTCGGCCACGCGGCGGCAACCGAGGGGCTTCTGCTGCCTGCATCGGTGGCGCTGCACGTCGTCGCGGCCGGTGCATGGCTCGGCGGGCTTCTGCCGCTGGTGCTGACGCTCGCCGCGTGGCCGGATGTCGCCGCACACACCGCGCGCCGCTTCTCGTGGCTGGGCCTCGCCGCCGTCATCCTGCTGACGGGCACGGCCGCCGTGCAATCCGTCGAACTGGTGGGCCATGTCGGCGGGTGGTTCGGCACTGCCTACGGCATCGTTGCGCAATGGAAGATCGCCGGCCTTGCGCTGCTGCTCGCCTTCGCGGCGCTCAACCGCTTCGTACTCACGCCGTCGGTGGCGGGCGCGGGAACCGGCCCGCGCCCGCTCATCATCAGCGTCGCCACGGAGACTTTCGTCGGACTGGCGGTCGTGGCGCTGGGCGTGTGGCTCGCCACGCTGCCTCCGGGAGCGCATATCCAGCCGGTATGGCCGTTCGCATTCCAGCCCGATTATACGGATATCGCCGCGCCGCACGTGCGGCGGGAAATCTGGCGCGCCCTGCTGCTGCTCGGCGTGGCGGCGGCGGGCGTCGCATCGCTGTTCTGGCGGCCGCTGCGGATTGTGGGGCCGATCGCGGCTATCCTGACATTCGCCTGGCTGCCGACACCCAACTGGCGGCTCCTCGCCCGGCCCGCAACGGAAACGAGCTTCTACCGCTCCGAAACGCGCTTCACGGCCGCCTCCATCGCCCGGGGCGAGGAACTGCTGCACCGTTATTGCACCGCCGCCTGCTTCCGGCCCGTCGACGACCCCTCCGACCTCACGCCCTACAACCTGTGGGCGCGCACGGACGGCGACCTGTTCGGGTGGCTGACGCGGGTGTTCGACGTGATCGGGCACAGCCCCTTCGAGCACGGCGCCATCGCACGGCTGAGCGAGCGCGAGCGCTGGCTGCTGATCGACTATTTCCGGGCGCGCGTGGCGGGATCGGCCGTGAACGGCAGCGAGCGCTGGCGCTATCCGATCCCCGCGCCGGCGCTCGGGCTGACCTGCGCCGACGGGCGGAAGCGGCAGCTGCGGGACCTGTCGGGCCGCATCGTGCAGATCGTGGCGAGCGGGGACGGCCGCCTTCCCCGCCTGCCAGAACCGCCGCCGGACATCGGCGTGGCCACCGTCGTGCTTTCGAAGCGCGAACCCGCGACCGGGGAACTTGCCGGGGATATTTGCTACACGTCCTCGCCCGACGCCTGGACCGCGTTCGCCATCGTCAGCGGCGTCGACGAAAGCGCGTTGGCGGGCACGCGGATCCATATCGACGCCAACGGCTGGCTACGCACGCGCGTGCTGCCCTCCGACGTCCTCGACGACGACACATGGCGGCTCGAAATCGCCGACATCGCCAGCGCACCCCTCGTGGCGGACGTCTCGGGCGGACACGGGCATTGAGCGGATGGAATCATTGCCGCGCCGGGGCCTTACCCGGCGGCGCGGCTTTCCGCGAAGCGGCTGGACGGACGCTGGAGACCGAGGTGGTCGCGCAGCGTCGAGCCGGCATATTCGCGGCGAAATATCCCCCGGTTGCGAAGGATGGGAACGACGTGCTCGACAAAGTCCTCAAGGCCGGAGGGCTCGACATCCGGCATGAGGTTGAAACCGTCGACGGCGCCCGCCGCGAACCATTCCTCGATCGCATCCGCGAGCTGTTCCGGGCTGCCGATGACCAGCCGGTGCCAGGATTGCACCCGGTCGAGAAGTTCGCGGACCGTGAGCGTCTCGCGGCGCGCCAGCCGGAGCGCGATCTCGCGTGCGCCCTGCGAATGGGGCGAGAGTTCGGTCGTTTCGAGCAGCGAGCGCGGCAGCGGCTTGTCCCACGCCAGCTCACCCGCATCGACTCCGAGCTGGCGCGCGAAGGTCGCCAACCGACGATCGCCCGCCAGATCGTTGAGCACGCGCGCCCTCTCCCGCGCTTCGGCTTCCGTGCCGCCGAGTATGAAGGACAGACCCGGCATCACCCTGATCGCATCGGCCGGGCGCCCATAGGCCGCCGTGCGCCGCCGCAGGTCGCGCGTGAATTCGAGCGCGTGGTCGAGCGACCCCAGCGACGCGAAAACCGCGTCGGCGTGACGGGCCGCGAGATCGAGCCCGCCGGGCGATCCCCCGGCCTGAAACAGCACCGGCTGGCCCTGCGGCGCACGCGGCAGGTTGAGCGGGCCCTTGACGCTGAAGAACCGGCCGCGATGGTTCACGGGACGGACCGAATGCGGGCGGGTGAACTGTGCCGCCGCCTGATCGGCGACGAGGGCGTCGTCGTCCCAGCTATCCCAGAGCGCACGCACGACATCCACGAATTCCACCGCCTTCGCGTAGCGCTGCTCGCGGTCGGCGTGCGGCTCGCCGCCGAAGTTATCGGTCGTCGCCGCGTCCCAGGTCGTGACGACGTTCCACGCCGCGCGCCCGCCGCTCAGATGGTCGAGCGATGCGATGCGCCGGGCAAGACCAAAAGGATTGTCGACCGTGGTGGACACGGTCGCGACGAGACCGACATGGCTCGTCTGCCCCGCGAGCACGGACAGCAGCACCACGGGATCGAAGGAGTTGACCGGCCCGGCGACCTGCCCGTCGGGACCGAGCGGAACGTTCGTGCCGTCGGCCAGAAAAATCGCATCGAGCGTGCCCTTCTCGGCAACCGCCGCGATGTGGCGCCACTGCGACGGCTTGATGTAGCCCAGCGGATCCGTGCCCGGAAACTGCCAAGCGGCCGGATGCATCCCGGCTGCGAGCACGTTCAGGCCAAGATGCAATTCCCGTTTGCTGGCTGTCGGCATGGCTGTGTCCCTGCGGTTGATCGACCCGAGGCAAAACATTAGCCAGCCGGCTCCTTGCGCACAATATAATTTTTATATAATTTATCGAATTTATAGCATTATCCCGCAGACAGAACGATACCGGAGCCTCTCCCATCATGACCGCAGTCCAGCGCATCCCCGCAGAATCCCTTGACGTCCTGCCCGACCTGCAACCGGTGTTCGATGAGATCGCCGCGACCAGTTCCGAGCGCGACAGCGAGCGGATTCACCCCCTCGACGTTCTGGAAAAGCTCCGCGCGGTCCGTTTCGGCGCGAGCCGTTTTCCCGCCGCGGAAGGAGGCCGGGGGGCTTCGTGGCGCGAGACGCTGGACGCACTGGTGAGGCTGGCGGAGGCCGATTCGAGCGTCGCGCATGTCTTCCGCAACCATCTCTTTGTCAGCGAACGTTTTCTGACGGGCCGGGAGGAAGGCTACAATCCCGAGTGGCGGAAGGCGGTGCTGCGCGGCGAACTCATCGGCCTCGCGACGACGGAACTCGACCGCAAGCAGACCGGCGGGCGCGGCGACCTCAAAACCGTCCTCACCCCGGACGGCGACGGCTTCCGCTTGAACGGAACGAAGTTCTACAGCACCGGCACGCTCTACGCCGAATGGACGCTGGTGCGCGCCACCGGCCCCGGCGACGAGGACGTGTCCATCATCATTCCGACCGGCCGCGAAGGCGTGGAGCGGATCGACGACTGGGACGGCATCGGCCAGAAAGTCACCGGCAGCGGCACCACCAATTTCCATGACGTCCGGGTGGAGGCCGACGAAATCATCCGCGACGCCCGCCCGTTCGTGCAGCCATTTTCCAGCACCATCGCCCAGACCGTCGTCACTGCGGTGAATGCCGGCATCCTGCGCGCCGTGCTGCGGGATGCGAAAGCGCTGCTGCTCGGCCGCACGCGCAACTTCTATTATGCGCCCGCTTCCGTCGCCGCCGATGATCCGCTGCTGCAGCAGACCATCGGGCGTATCTCCGGCGATGCCTTCGCGGCCGAACTCGCCATTCTGGCCGTGGGCGACACGCTGGACGCTTTTGCCGATGCGCGGGACGGCGGCGCGGATGAAGAGACGCTGGCGGACCTCGCTCACGAGGCCTCCATCGCCGCCGCCAAGGCGAAGATCGTCATCGACGAGTTCGTTCTGCGCTCGGCCAACGCCGCGTTCGAGGTCGGTGGCGCGACTGCCGCCACTTTGCGCAAGAACATCGACCGGCACTGGCGCAATGCCCGCACGTTGGCGTCGCACAATCCCGTGGTCTACAAGGCGCAGGCGCTGGGCGCCTATGAACTGCGCGGCACGAAGCTGCCGAGCCTCGGCTTTTTCTGACACCTTGCCGGCGGCGCAGGCCGTTGCGCCGCCGGACAAGCCGGGCGATAACGCGGTAGCGCCGCGTGCCGGCGCACTGCCCTTTTCGAGGAAAACCAATGTTCGAGGCCCAGACGATCACCGTCGCCGACCCGCGTGCGTTCCATGACGATCTCGACCGGCAATTGCGCGCACTCATCGAGGGGGAGCGCGACGCGATCGCCAACGCGGCGAACGCCTCCGCGCTGATCTTCCAGCTCGTTCCCGATCTCAACTGGGCCGGATTCTACTTCCTGCGCGCTGACGACGAACTCGTGGTCGGCCCGTTCCAGGGCAGGCCCGCGTGCGTGCGCATCAAGGTCGGTAAGGGCGTTTGCGGCACGGCCGTGGAGCGGCGGGAGTCTATCGTCGTCGCCGACGTCCACGCCTTCCCCGGCCACATCGCCTGTGACGCCAACTCACGTTCGGAGCTGGTAGTGCCGCTGTTCCACGGCGACAGGGTACTGGGCGTGCTCGACCTCGACAGCCCGGTGCCAGGCCGTTTCGGCGAGGCTGAGCGGATCGGCTTCGAACGCCTCGCGGCCACCTACGTCGCGGGTACCGACTGGTAGGACGGCGGCGGCTCGCCCGGCATCCACCGCTGCCCACGCATCCGGCGTCACGTTGCCGCCGGCTTCGCCGCGTGGCCCTGTTCGACGAGCCAGCCGTCATGCAGCCACTTCTCCGTCTGACGATGGCCGGGTAAGGTAATCCAGACGATATCGCGCTCGAATACCATCGCCTTGCGGTCGGGGCCGACGATCACCCAGAACCAGCGGCCGTCGACGGTGTTGCGCATCTTCACCTTCATGCCGGTCAGCGTGAGATTCTCCGCGCGGCCGTCGCGCGTTACGCGCAGAGGCTCGTCGTGCGGCTCGATCCAGCTGAGCTGAAGACCGGGCAGCAGATCGGGCGCGGCCTGCCGCAGGAAAGCCATGGCAATCTCCCGCGCCTCCTCCCGCGACGGCAGGTCGCCGCCCATGAGGTCGAGGTCCATGCGGGCGAAGCCTTTCAGGCGGCCATCCGCGGCGACGATCGTGCTGAAATGCTCGCCGCCGGCAAAGGCGTTGCGGCCGTCCGCGCGTTCATAGCGCACGAGTTCCGCGTGTTCGCCGTCGACAGCAGCGGCCCGGCGGCCGGCCTCGCGGTAGCCGGCGGGAAGATGCTGGCGGATGACGGCGGCGGATACGTCCGGAGCGGCAGTGGTCATGGCGGGTCCTTTCTTCGTCTGCGCAAGGGCAACGGTGGCAACGGTCGCGGCCAACAGGCCCAGAACGGCGATAGCGATAACGGGCGTTATGCGGGGCATGACCGGTTTCCTCATGTTGCGGTGGACGGCACAGGCCGGCGGGCGACATCCGCCATGAGCGGCGCAAGCAATGCGACGGCACAAAAAGTCATGCGTCAGTGCCCTTTCGTAAATTGACGTTAGCTTTAGATTTGAGGGGTGCGGCGGCCACTCCCCTTGCCTCTCACTCGGCCTGTTTCGCTTCGGCGATCAGGTGCTCCATACGGGCAATGTTCCGTGCAAGGTCGCGCCTGAACGCTGCCAACTCTTCAAGCTGGGCATCGGCTTTGGCGAGCTGGGCCTGAAGGATGTCCAGCACCTTTTCCTTGCCCCTGACGCCGGTTGCATCCTCGAAATAGAGGTCGATCACACCGGCGATTTCGTCGAGGCTGAGGCCAAGCCGCTTCAGCGTGGCAATCTTCTCCAGACGCTTCAGGGCTGTTCCGTCATAGTAGCGATAGCCTGCCCCTTCCCGCTCGGCCGGTTTCACCAGCCCGAGCCGTTCGTAGTAGTGAATGGTGCGGTGACTGACCCCGGCGCGCTGCGCAAGCTCGCCGATCTGCATGAGAGACGACAAACGATCACCTTTATCAACCTGACGTCCAGTATAGATTATGCATGAAACGCCGCTTCGTCAATAGCGGGCGCGATAGCGATATGCGGCGGCATGCCTCATGATGCGGCTCCCGGGGTACAAGCAGGACGGTGACGAGAATGGACAAGGATCTGGAGCGGATGGACCGAGATGCCCTCATCGCGGAGGTGAAGCGGCTTCGTGACGGCATTCGCCGGCATCGCGACAGTTCCGGCCATGACCTGTGCTGGTATCATCCGCAGCTCTGGGGACTGCTGCCGGAACCGGCGGCACCGGAGGTGGCGGTGCCGCCGTGGCCGAAATTCATGCGTGGCTGCGTGGCGTTCCGATCGAGCCTCGACAGAGAATTGCCGGATGCGCCGGTGGCGGACGTGGAATTCGATGCGCCCGCCGTCACGAGCGCGGCAGACCGGCGATCCGGCTGATGAAAAGGCGCAGGGCCCTGCGCACGGCGAGGGCGGGCGGCTCAGCGGGATGCCATTCCGGAAAATGACCATCTATGGCCATGCGCGCGAGGCCGTAAACGAACGCGCGCGAGGCGAGCACCAGGAGGTCGACATCGCTCTCCGGCGCCAGCTGCCCTTGCCGTTTGGCCTCGGTCAGCAACGCGGCCATTCTTTGCCGGATGGCCTCATTCTGGCTGCGGAGACTGTCGGAGGCCTCGAAATCGATCAGTTTGCGGGAGCTGATGATCTGAAAATGGGTAGGGTTGGCAATCGCCCATTGCAGATAGCCCTGCCCGATCGCCTCGACGGCCGCGAGCGGATCCGCTCCGTCGGCAGCCGCCTGTGCCTCGGCGACAGCCGCCGTCAGGCGGTCCATGGCCTGTTCGGCGACCGCCGTCAGAAGCGCCGCCTTCGAGCGGAAATGCCGGAAGGGAGCGCCCGGTGAAACCCCGGCCCGCTTCGCCGCCTCGCGCACGGACACCTGCTCGACACCGCGCTCGGCAATGATCTCCACGGTCGCGGCAATCAGGGCCTCGACCAGATTGCCATGATGGTAGCGCTTGGGGTGACCGGTCTCGCCGGCGTCGGTCGTCTCGGTCATGCCCCTCCGCATAGCACGGCGCGGAAATGTAATCACCGATTATTTCCTTGCGCTCGCACCCTTCCTATGTAATCGTTGATTACATTATCGATGGAGGTATCCATGTTCCGCATCATCGCAACGACCGGCCTCGCCCTTGCCCTGCTGTCGCCCTTGCCTGCGGCAGCGCAGGACAAGCCCGCCGTCGAAATCGTGTGGCCCCCGGCCGGATCGGTCGTCACGCTCGGAGAGGACACCGAAAAGGCGATTGGCGTCGTCGTCAGAAGCAACTTCGCGCTGCTCCCGGCCGGCCAGTGCGGTGACAACCGGCAATGCGGCCACGTGCACATGAAGATCGACCCGGACGGCGATACCTGCAACATTCCCGGCAGGCCCTACAACAGCATGAACAGCGACTTCGGCGGTGACCTTGTCAAGGCACGTTTCGGCCATTGCCCGGACGCAACCGGCCAACACGTGATCGGCATCCTGCTCGCCGACGACCGCCATCGGCCCATCCTCGTGGACGGCAAGCCCGTGACGGCTCTGGTGAAGGTGATAACGAAACAGGCCGAGCCGGCGACCCGGTGAACGCCGTGATTGTGAACATCGCGTTCGCCACCGACAGATGATGCCGCGCTTCCAGCCCCGCCCCGGCTGCGATTGACAAGAAAATCTAACGGATATGTAGAAATATTTATATGCGAGATTTTACTGCCGCTATTTAGATAATAAAGACGGCTAACCGCGCTGCTTTGCATATCCGATACGCGCTATATACATGTATAAAGAGATTTTAGAAATAATGCAGAAAAAATCCCGGAGTATGGACAGAGCATCACTTGAGGGTTCTGGTCCCTTTTCCCTCATGCGATAAGGCGGCACGGCAAAGCCTCCACCCCGTTTCGGCGATGCCGTGCCGCCTTCCCAGCCGGCCACGGTACCCGTCACGGACAGGAGCGACAACGACGCACCGACATGGCGAGAAGAGACGCGCCGATTCGCGTCACGTCGAGAGCCCCGAAACCCCTGCCAGCGCAATGACCCTCAAGGAATTCAGACAAAAAGAAACCCGCCAACCGACTGAGTCAGCGGGGATTTCTGGAGCGGGCGATGGGAATCGAACCCACGACATACAGCTTGGGAAGCTGTCGTTCTACCACTGAACTACGCCCGCGACCGGCAGGATGCAGATTTGTCTGATACCGCCTTTTGCAGTGCTCGCCAAGGAAAATCGCACAGGCGGATGCGGGTGTCACCAAGCAAATACGGGAGCAGATTTCGCTGCTCCCGTACCACAAGTCGTGAATGCGACAGAAGCGCGGATGGCCGTGCCTGTCGTCATGCGGCGCGAGCGGCGGCGCGCTGCGCGGTGAAGTGACCGCACCAGTCCTCAGCCGTCACGACGGGCCACAGCGACTTGGCTTCCGAACCGGCCTGGGGCGCGGGCGGGTTGAAACGGCATACGCCAGCTTCCGTCGCGGAGGCGGCGGCCGCCTGCTTCGTGGCGTCGTCGAAAAAGACGCAGTTCGTGCAGGAAGTCGTATTCATCGTCGTTCTCCTCATTCTTTGAAACAGGTTCCGAAGGCAGCGGATGGAGGGTTTCGCCGCCTTGATTGAAATCACTATAAATTAGATTCATTCCAAAATGCAAGCGGAATATCGGCCGAAGATGTGAAATTCCGGACCCGCACGGCGGCGTCGGATAAAATCTGCATGTTTTTCATAGAGATATAAGGATTCGCATCGGACGAGGTTCTGTTTCCCGAGTAGCCCTCCGGGCAGCTAGCTCGCGCGGGACCGGTCGATGCACCGCGCATGCTGCCCTATGCCTCCTTCAAGGGAAAGCCGATGCAAGCGGGGCGCCCCCTGCTCTTCCGGCAAGAGGGGCCCGGCGGTAGGCAGCGCGACCGAAACGGCCCAAGCAACCCGGCACCCCGATCAAGCCGCTCAACCGATATAAGTGTAGCCGAGATACCGCTTTGCCTCGATCGGGTCATAGCCGAGACGTATGCGCAGTTTCTTGCGCAACTTGCTCATATGTCCCTCGATGACGTTTTCCTCGACGTTCTCGTTGAAAATTCCATAGATCGCGTTGAATATCTGCGCCTTGCTGACACGCCTTCCGCGGTTGCGCACCAGATACTCCAGGATATGGCGCTCGCGGCGCGGCAGGATGAACTTTTCGCCGTTGATCTCCGGATCGCGCCCGTCGAAAAAAACCTGAATGCCCATGCGGCCCAGCTCGCTGTCGACACGCGCATTGATGCGCCTCCAGATCGCGTCGACACGCGCCAGAATCTCCCGCACGTGGATGGGTTTGCGGACGACATCGTCGATGCCGCCCTTGAACAGTTGCAGCGTCTGCTCAAGCGAACGGGTCTCGTTCATCGCGATGATGGGCGCGCGGCAATGCGTCCGGATCATATCGGCACACGATACACGCTCGTCGAAATCACCAAGCAGGAAGCCCTGGACGCATTCCAGATCGGGGTCGGAAGTCGTGGACAGCCACTCGCGAAAGTCCCCGGCGTTAAAGCCAAGCGATGGCAAGCCTTCGCGATCGAAACCCGCGACATAGCCATCCGTTACGATCTGTCGCTGATCAACAACAACGTACATCACCGCCACCTGAATCGTAAAATCCAGATCACCATAGCTTAAAAAAATAAATCATGGCAATAGCTCTCAATAAACGAAAGTATAACTCAATTATATTGAACCGATAATCATGGTTAAATTATTTTATTTATTTGAATTTATATCAAAAAATTTTTCTATTATATAATAATATGTATATTATTTATAATAATAGTTTTTATAAAATATTGATATATTTTAATAAAATAAATAAATATTTGATATCATGACGCACTATCCCAATGGCGACCATCTTAGCACCGTCCCTGAAAATATAATTGCCTGCAGTTACGCTTTACTATGGATTTTGCGGCGCATCAATAAGTAAGATGGCGACAAAACAGGTCTTATCTCGGCTCTACACTTATTATGGGCCCCAGTCTCCTGTCCGCCAGGCCGCCCAGATCGTATGATAACGGGGCCCTGACGCTGCCATCGACTGACAGGCGCGAGACGGAACCATCGAGATAGAGGGCATCGGGGCAACGCAGTTCGTCGCGGAAGAGCCGGGCGAACTGGCCGAAGCTGATTCCCTGCCGGGAAATCGCCAGCACCACCGTGCCGTCCGCGCGCACGCCGACGCCGTTGCGAATCTTGCGCGAGTCGCCGTCCGATTTGAACCGGGGATGAATGCGGCCACCCGTCACGAGCAGCGGGCCGGACTGCGTGGCGACATCCGGCCTGATTCCACGCTTGAGGAACGCCTGCGTCTCCGCAACGCCCGCCCTGCTGCCCCTGACAAAGAAAACGCCGTTCGGCTTCATATAGAAGTTGCCGGTGCCACGGCGGGTGTTGGCCGGGTGGCGCACCTGCCCCGCGCTGACGAAAAGCCCCACGGGCGACAGATCCTCCTCGAACATGCCGGCGTTCATGGTGATCAGGCCCCGCCTCCCCTGCCGCGCGAGCTCCCGCTCCAGCGCACCGAGCGAACCGTAGGGCGCGCCCTTGGAGTCGTCCCAGTGAAGGTCAATACGGTAGCGCCGCAGGTCGATCTCGCAGACCGTGTGCCCCACGCCGGCGAACGAGACCTCCCTGCACATCTGCGCGCCTTCGCGCGAAGCGGCGCCTGACGCACAACACAAAGTGGCGACGCCCGCCAGCACAGCAGCCAGAAGGCGGCGCCCTGCCGCGCCCGCAACCGCCATGCGCCGCTTTCCCACAAGACTCCCGCTATTCACAGCCCCCTCCCGTTTCCGCAACTCCACAGACTCCACCGAACCGTCGTGGTATCAGGTCGGATATCACCTGCCGGGCCGGCCGGCAGCCCGGCGATCATAGCGGAATCGCACCGCTCGGCTACCGACGCGGCAGTGGATAAGACGATCACACGCTCAATACCAGTTATTGACGAAACAGGGTCAATGGGGCACTATATCTTGTGTCTACGGCGCGATTTTATCTGCCGGTGCGGACCAGCGTTGAGCGTCCCGACAACAAGGTTTCATCCCCGGACAGGATCGGGGCCAAGCTGATCGATGCCCGTGCCGGAAAGCGGCGGCGGGCGTCCGGTTGGCGGCATCCGCCTGTCATCACTTCTGAATTGCGATCCGAAGCTTCAAGCAGGAACAGGCCGATGTCTCTGTCACCCGATAACCCCGCGTGGAAATCCGTCCCTGCCACCCTGCCCTCCGGCGCGCCGCATGCGGCGCAGGCAGGGACTGGCGGGGCGCTGGCATTCTCCGTCATCCGCCGCAATGGCTCGCTGTCGCCGTTCGATGCCTCCAAGATCGCGGTGGCTGTCACCAAGGCGTTCCTGGCGGTCGAGGGGAATCAGGCCGCCGCCTCTCGGCGCGTGCATGAGATCGTGGAGGAGCTGACGCAGCAGGTCGTCGTCGCCCTCACACGCCGTGTCGACGGCGAGCGCGCGATCCATATCGAGGATATCCAGGATCAGGTGGAGCTGGCGCTGATGCGCGGCGGCCATCACAAGGTCGCGCGTGCTTATGTGCTCTATCGCGAAGAGCGGGCGAAGGAACGTGCAGCCAAGGCGAAGCTCGCCGGCGAGCCTACGGTCACGCTCAACGTGCGTTCCAGCGACGGCAGCCTTTCGCCGCTCGACGACAGGCGGCTTGCGCGCGTCATCGCCGATGCGTGCGGCGGCCTCGACGGCACCTCGGCCGAGACCGTGCTCGCGGAAACCCGGCGCAACCTCTACGACGGCATTTCCTCCGACGAACTCGCGCTGGCGCAGATCATGGCGGCGCGCACCCTCGTCGAGACCGAACCGAACTATGCTTTCGTCTCCGCGCGCCTGCTGCTCGACAAGCTGCGCCGCGAGGCGCTGACCTACGTCCTCGGCAACGCCCGCGAGGCGGCCGATGCCGCGACCGGCGATCATTACGCCCCCTACTTCCCCGGCTTCATCGCCAAGGGCATCGCCGCCGAGCTGATCGAGCCGGAACTGGCCCGCTTCGACCTCGCGAGGCTTGCGGCGGCGCTGAAGCCGGAGCGTGACCGGCAGTTCCAGTTCCTGGGCCTGCAGACGCTTTACGACCGTTATTTCCTGCACGACCACGGCACGCGCTTCGAGCTGCCGCAGGCGTTCTTCATGCGCGTCGCCATGGGGCTGGCCCTGCGGGAAATCGACCGCGAGGAGAAGGCCATCGAGTTCTACGACCTGCTGTCGTCGTTCGACTTCATGGCCTCGACACCGACGCTGTTCAACGCCGGCACCCTGCGTCCGCAACTGTCGTCTTGCTTCCTCACCACGGTGTCGGACGATCTCGAAGGCATCTTCAAGGCGATCAAGGACAACGCGCTGCTCGCCAAATATTCGGGCGGCCTCGGCAATGACTGGACGCGGGTGCGCGGCCTCGGCGCCCACATCAAGGGCACCAACGGCAAGTCGCAGGGCGTCGTCCCGTTCCTGAAGGTGGCGAACGACACGGCGATTGCCGTCAACCAGGGTGGCAAGCGCAAGGGCGCGGTCTGCGCCTATCTGGAGACGTGGCACGTCGACATCGAGGAATTCCTCGACCTGCGCAAGAACACCGGCGACGACCGCCGCCGCACGCACGACATGAATACGTCGAACTGGATTCCGGACCTGTTCATGGAGCGCGTCGCCGGCGACGGCCAGTGGACGCTGTTCTCGCCCGACGAGGTGCCGGACCTGCACGACCTCTACGGCGCTGCCTTCAGGACGGCCTACGAGAACTATGAGGCGAAGGCGGAGCGGGGCGACATCGCGGTGTTCCGCAAGGTGCGCGCGCTCGACCTGTGGCGCAAGATGCTGACCATGCTGTTCGAGACCGGCCATCCGTGGGTCACGTTCAAGGACCCGTGCAACCTGCGCTCGCCGCAGCAGCATGCCGGCGTCGTGCATTCGTCCAATCTCTGCACCGAGATCACGCTCAACACCTCCGCGACGGAAGTGGCTGTCTGCAATCTCGGCTCGATCAACCTCGTCAACCACATCGGCGAGAACGGCCTCGACCATGAGCATCTGGCGCGCACCACGCGGGTGGCGATGCGCATGCTCGACAACGTGATCGACATCAACTTCTACACCATCCCGGAAGCGCGCCACTCCAACCTGCGCCACCGCCCTGTCGGCCTCGGGCTGATGGGTTTCCAGGACGCGCTGCAGCTCCTGCGCATTCCTTATGAGAGCGACGAAGCGGTGAACTTCGCCGACAAGAGCATGGAGGCGATCAGCTTCCACGCGATCAAGGCGTCCTCCGATCTCGCCGCCGAGCGCGGGCGCTATGCCTCGTTCGAGGGGTCGCTGTGGTCGAAGGGCATCCTGCCGATCGATTCGATCGCCATTCTCGACGAGTCGCGCAACGGCACGCTTGAGATGGACCGCTCCACCAGCCTCGACTGGGACGGCCTGCGCGAGCAGGTGAAGCGCGTCGGCATGCGCAATTCCAACACCATGGCGATCGCGCCCACCGCCACCATCTCCAACATCTGCGGCGTGGCGCAATCGATCGAGCCCGCCTACCAGAACCTCTATGTCAAATCGAACATGTCGGGCGACTTCACCGTCGTGAACGCGCTGCTGGTGCGCGATCTCAAGGCGCGCGGCCTGTGGGACGAGGTGATGGTATCCGACCTCAAGTACTTCGACGGCTCGCTCGGCCAGATCGACCGCGTCCCCGACGATCTCAAGGCGCTCTACGCCACGGCCTTCGAGATCGACTCGGCCTGGCTGGTCGAGGCCGCCTCGCGCCGCCAGAAGTGGATCGACCAGGCCCAGTCGCTGAACCTCTACATCGCCAACCCCTCGGGCAAGAAGCTCGACGAGCTTTACCGCCTCGCCTGGCGCAAGGGCCTCAAGACGACCTACTACCTGCGGTCGACCTCCGCCACGCATGTCGAGAAATCGACGCTCAAGGGAACGGATGGCAAGCTGAACGCGGTCGCCGTCGCGCCTGCGGCAGCCTCGCCCGCGCCGGTGACGCACGCCGTGGCCCCCGCCGGCGCCAACGACATCCGTCTTGACAGCGTGGCATCCGGCAAGGCTTGCCTGATCGACGATCCCGATTGCGAAGCCTGCCAGTAATCATCGGCAGATAAGGAAGAAGAACATGCTCGACTGGTCCGAACCGTCCTCCATCGCGCAAAAGGCGGCTGCCGCCGGTTTCGCCGCGGGCGTCGCGCCCACGGCGAAACCGGCCGGCGGGGACGCCACCGGTCTTGACGCCACCGGTCTTGGCGCCATCGACCGCAACGCGGCGCGTGTCACCGTCGACGACAAGGCGATGATCAACTGCCGCGCAGACGTCAACCAGCTCCTGCCGCTGAAGTATCACTGGGCCTGGGAGAAGTACCTCGCCGCCTGCAACAACCACTGGATGCCGACCGAGGTTTCCATGCAGGCCGACATCGCCCTGTGGAAGTCGCCCGACGGGCTCACCCCCGACGAGCGCCACGCGATCAAGCGTAACCTCGGCTTCTTCGCTGCCTCGGAAAGCCTTGTCGCCAACAACATCGTGCTGGCGATATACCGCCACCTGACCAACCCCGAATGCCGGCAATACCTGCTGCGTCAGGCGTTCGAGGAGGCGGTACACACTCACACCTTCCAATACATCGTGGAAAGCCTCGGCCTCGACGAGGGCGAGCTGTTCAACATGTACCGCGAGGTGCCTTCCATCACCGACAAGGCGGCGTGGGCGCTCTCCTACACCCAGCATCTCGACGATCCGGAGTTCACCACCGGCACGCCGGAGAAGGATCAGGCGTTCCTGCGCGATCTCGTCGCCTTTTACGTGGTGTTCGAGGGGATGTGGTTTTACACCGGTTTCGCTCAGATCCTGTCGCTGGGACGGCGCAACAAGATGGTCGGTGTCGCCGAGCAGTACCAGTACATCCTGCGCGACGAATCGATCCATCTGAACTTCGGTATCGACGTGATCAACCAGATCAAGGCCGAAAACCCGCATCTGTGGACTGACGCATTCCAGAAGGAAGTGCGCAATATGCTTGCGGAGGCCGCCGAACTTGAGGCGGGCTACGGCCGCGATACCATGCCCCGCGGCTTCCTCGGCCTCAATGCCGGGCTGTGCGAGCAGTACATGCACTTCATCGCCAACCGCCGCTGCGCCCAGCTCGGCCTCGCGCCCGTGTTCGCCCCGGCCGAAAATCCGTTCCCGTGGATGTCGGAGGCGATGGACCTCAAGAAGGAGAAGAACTTCTTCGAGACCCGCGTCATCGAATATCAGAACGGCGGCGCGCTGAGCTGGGATTGATCCGGTTTGCGGATAACCTCCCTTCCCTTTGGCGACCCGCTGGCAACGTTCCAGCCCTTCGCCGACGATCCCGTGGCCGCGCTGCTCGACAGCGCGGCCGTTGGTGAAGTGCGCAGCCGCTTTTCCTATCTCGCCGTCGAGCCGTTCTCGGTCATCACGGCCAATGAGCGTGGCGTGCAGGTCGACGGCGCGCAGGTCGACGGCGATCCGTTCGCCGTGCTGCAACAGGCGCTCTCCCGTCTGCGCGGCGGCTTCGAAGCTCACCCGGCCGTGCCTTTCCGCGGCGGCGCGGTTGGCTATCTCGCCTACGAAATGGGCCGGCACGCCGATCGCTTTCCGCCCCTGCCCGCCGATCCCTTTTCCGTGCCGGAGATGGTCATCGGGCTCTATGACTGCGTCATTGCCTTCGACCACAGCGCACGCAGGGCCTTCCTCATCAGTACCGGCCAGCCGGAAACCGACCCTGCCCGGCGGGAGGCACGAGCACGGGCGCGCGAGGCGCATGTCCTGCAGCGGCTCACCCAGGGCGCGGCACTCCCGCCCCTCGACTGGTCGGTGCGTGGCGCATGGCGGGAGGAGCAATCGCGCGCCGACGCCGAACGGGCCGTCGCCCGGGTCGTCGACTACATCCACGCCGGCGACATCTTTCAGGCGAACCTCACCCAGCGCCGGCTTGCTTCCCGGCCGGCGGGCCTCGACGATTTCATGCTCTACCGGCGACTGCGGGCCATCAGCCCCGCGCCCTTCGCCGCCTTCCTCCGCTGCGGCCCGGAAACGAGCGTTCTTTCCGCCTCGCCGGAGCGTTTTCTGGCGCTCGACCGCGAGGGCCATGTCGAAACCCGGCCTATCAAGGGCACCATGCGGCGGGATCCCGATCCCATCCGGGACGCCGAACTCGCGGCGACGCTCCGGACAAGCGTCAAGGACCGGGCCGAAAACCTGATGATCGTGGATCTCATGCGCAACGATCTCGGCCGCATCTGCGAGCTGGGCAGCGTTGCCGCGCCCGCGTTGATGGAGCTGGAAACCTTCGCCTCCGTGCATCACCTCGTTTCCGCCGTCACCGGACGGCTGCATGCGGGGCGCGATGCGGTGGACCTGCTGCGCGTATGTTTTCCCGGCGGTTCGATCACGGGGGCACCAAAAATCCGGGCCATGGAGATCATCGCGGAGCTGGAGCGGCGGCAGCGCGGCGTCTGCTTCGGCTCCGTCGTCCATATCGGCTTCGATGGCGCCATGGACAGCAGCATCGCTATCCGCACGCTTGTGCGCCACCGGGACACACTGATCGCACAGGCGGGCGGCGGCATTGTCGCCGATTCGCTTCCCGCAGGCGAGTATGAGGAAGCATTGCTGAAGATGCGCCCGCTGCTGCAGGCACTGACCGGGGAGATATCGTGATCGGCTGGCTCAACGGATCGTTGCTCGACGGCACCCGGCACGCGCTCTCCGTCTCGGACAGGGGCTTTCTGCTCGGCGATGGCCTCTATGAGACGATCCGCGTCACGAACGGCGAAGCCGCTCACCTCGAACGCCATCTGGCGCGCTTGGCGCACGGCGCGGCGGTGATCGGCCTGCCGCTGCCCGCTGTCGATGTCGCGGCCGCCGTCGCCGCCGTCATCACGGCCAACGCACTGCAGGCGGGCTCGCTGCGCCTCACCATCACGCGTGGCTCCGGCCCGCGCGGGCTTCTGCCACCCGATGCGCCCGATCCCACGTTGCTGATAACGGCCTTCCCGACATCGCCACAGGCTGCTGCCGCACACGTCATTGTCGCCAGCCGCACCCGCCGCAACGAGCATTCGCCGCTCGCCGGCATCAAGAGCACCAACTGCCTCGACAACATCATCGCCCGCCTCGAAGCGCGCGATTGCGGCGCGGACGATGCCCTGCTGCTGAATACTGCGGGACGGATCGCGGAAGCGAGTGCCGCGAATGTGTTCGCGCTGATCGGCGGCGTTTGGCTCACGCCGCCGGTGGCGGAAGGCGCGCTGCCCGGCATCACGCGCGCGCGCATTCTGGAAACCGGGGGGCGTGAGGCCTCCCTGACCGTCGACGATCTGCTGAACGCGGACGAGATCGTGCTGACCAGCAGCCTCGGCATCCGCGCCGTGAAGGCGTTGGCGGGCAAGGATCTGCCCGCCAACGGCCCCGGTGCATCGAGACTCGCCAGGGTGCTGTTCGGCTGATCAGCCCGCCGCTTCTTCGCGCAGGATGCGCGCGGCCGCGACGAGATTGATGAGCGCCGGGCGCACCTCCTCCCACTTGCGAGTCTTCAGGCCGCAATCCGGGTTGACCCAGATCTGGTCGGCGGCAAGACGCTGGCAGGCCTTCTCCAGCAGCTCCACCATCTCCGCGACGGACGGCACGCGCGGCGAGTGGATGTCATAGACGCCCGGCCCGATTTCGTTGGGATAGCGGTAGGTGATAAAGGCGTCGAGCAGTTCCATCTTCGAGCGCGAGGTCTCGATGGAGATCACGTCGGCATCCATGGCTCCGATGGCATCGATGATGTCGTTGAACTCCGAGTAGCACATGTGCGTATGGATCTGCGTTTCGTCCCGCACGCCGGACGACGTGAGCCGGAAGCTCTCCACCGCCCAGTCGAGGTAATGCTTCCAGTCCGCCTTGCGCAACGGCAGTCCCTCGCGAATCGCCGGCTCGTCGATCTGGATAACGCGGATTCCGGCGGCCTCCAGGTCCGCCACCTCGTCGCGCAGCGCCAGCGCGATCTGGCGGCAGACGTCGGCACGCAGGATGTCGTCGCGCACGAAGGACCATTGCAGCATGGTGACAGGGCCGGTCAGCATGCCCTTCACAGGCTTGTCGGTCAGCGACTGGGCGTAGGCGATCCACTCCACCGACATCGGCTGCGGACGCGAGACATCGCCGAAAATGACGGGCGGACGCACGCAGCGCGAGCCGTAGCTCTGCACCCAGCCATTGCGGGTGAAGGCGTAGCCGTCGAGCAGCTCGCCGAAATACTGCACCATGTCGTTGCGCTCGAACTCGCCGTGCACGATCACGTCGAGGCCGATCTCGTCCTGCCAGCGGACGGTGTCCGCCGTTTCCTTGCGCAGGAAGGCGTCATAGCCCGCGTTGTCCAGTTCGCCGCGCGTGTGGGCGGCGCGCGCCTTGCGCACCTCGCTCGTCTGCGGGAAGGAGCCGATGGTGGTCGTGGGGAAGCGCGGCAGATTGAGCGCCTCCCGCTGCGCCTCGCGCCTTTCGCTGAACGGGTGGGCGCGGCGCGTGTCCTCCGGCTTCACCGCTGCGAGGCGGGTGGCGACCGCCGGGTTGTGGATGCGCGCCGACGCGGCGCGCGTCTGCGCGGCAGCAGCGGAGGCGGCAAGCTCATCCTTCACGGCATCGCGCCCCTGCGCCAGCGCACGGCCCAGGATCGACAACTCGTCGAGCTTCTGGGCGGCGAAAGCCAGCCAGCCCTTCAGTTCCGCGTCGAGGCCGGTTTCAAGCGTGAGGTCGTACGGCACGTGCAGCAGCGAGCAGGAGGCCGAAACGATGAGATGATCGGTGCCCCGCCTTGCCGCGACGGGCTCGATGCGGTCGAGGATCGCCGGCAGGTTGGCGCGCCAGACGTTACGGCCATCGATCACGCCGAGCGATAGCACCAGCCCCGCCGGCGCCTCCGCCAGCACGGCATCGAGCTGCCCGGGCGCCCGGGCGAGATCGAGATGCAGGCCGGCGACCGGCAGCGACAGCGCCGTCGCGCGGTTGTCCCCAAGCGCGCCGAAATAGCTGGTGAGCTGGATCTTCAGGCCCGGCACGGCGCGGGCGAACATGCCATAGGCGGAGGCGATGGCGGCGCGGGTCGCGTCGTCGAGATCAAGCGAGAGCACTGGCTCGTCGATCTGCACCCAGTCGGCGCCGTGGGCGGCGAGGCGGCGCAGGATTTCCGTGTAGACAGGCAGCAGGCCAGGCAAAAGCGAAAGCGTATCAAAGGCTTCATCGCGGCTCTTGCCGAGCTTCAGGAAGGTGACCGGGCCGATCAGCACCGGGCGCGTGCGGTATCCGAGTGCCGCTGCCTCGCGAAACTCGTCGATGATCTTGGTCGAGGCGAGCGCGAACTCCTGGCCGCGCGAAAACTCCGGGACGAGATAGTGGTAGTTGGTGTCGAACCATTTCGTCATTTCCAGAGCCGGCAAGCCGGATGTCGAACCATGCGCATGGCCATGAACGGCGCAGGCTTCGACGTCGCCCTCGGTGCCGCGGGCGAGCGCGAAGTAGGTTTCCAACGACACCGGCCCGCCCTTCCAGCCATAGGCGGCGGGAATGGCGCCGACGGTGACGGCGGTGTCAAGAACCTGGTCGTAAAGGGAAAAATCGTTCGACGGAATGTGCGCGATGCCGGCCGCGTGCTGGCGCGCCCAGTTGGCGACGCGCAGGCCGGCGGCGGTTTCGAGCAGGGCTTCCTGCCCGATCTTGCCGGACCAGAAGGCTTCGAGCGCCGTCTTCAGCTCGCGGCGAGGGCCTATGCGCGGCACGCCGAGGGTGGCGGTGGGCACAGAAGGCGGCGGATTGGGAGACGAAGACGTATGAGACAAAGACATCGGCTATAACCCCTTGAAATGGGGGGCAAAAGGCCGAGCGGACGCACGCGGACGCCGCCCCGGGTCCACTCCGGGGACGCGCCACGACAGGCGACCACCGGGTACCCCGCCCGAGGACGTTCATGCATCGTGGCAGGTCTCCTGGCTCGCGGGTCAGCGCACCCGTCCGGCCTTCCCGATGGATGTGGCAAGAATGCCACCATCAGTGACACGAATTGGACGGGCGCTCGCCGCCGACAGTTGCGGGGTGCAGCTCCGGAATCGGATCGCGGCCGCTCCCGCGGCCACGCCCTGCACCGGATTCCCTCTTGGCTTCGCCGCCGCCGACGGCAGGGCGAAGAACCACGACCGTCGCACTATGACAGATCGGGACCGACGGTCAAGCATATATATAAAGATATGTTTATATCATTGTTTTACTTCTGGCTGCTGAAGCGCTCGACGATACGTTTCCGGAGCCCGTCGCGCACGGAACGGTAGGCATCGAGGCGCTGGTCGCGCGATCCCTGCACGGCGGTGGGATCGAAGGTCGGCCAATACTCCACCGCGGCGGCCATGGTTCGGGTCAGTTCCATCGCCCGGTGATGCGCCTCGGGGGAAAGGGTGACGATGAGATCGAAGCCGGTATCCTCCAGCTCCTCCAGCGACTGGGGGCGGTGGCCGGCAAGGTCGATGCCGATCTCGTCCATGACAGCGACAGTGAAGGGGTCGATCTCGTCCGGCCGCACGCCGGCCGAGGCGACGTAAAGCGAGCGCCCGAAATAGTGGCGGGCGAT
Source organism: Pseudochelatococcus lubricantis (assembly GCF_011762225.1). Taxonomy (GTDB): domain Bacteria; phylum Pseudomonadota; class Alphaproteobacteria; order Rhizobiales; family Beijerinckiaceae; genus Pseudochelatococcus; species Pseudochelatococcus lubricantis. The sequence goes on along the minus strand of NZ_JAASQI010000009.1, from coordinate 148,557 downwards.
GCCCTCCGCCATGGGCGAACGCACCGCGTTCAGGGCGCACATGAACAGCACGGACTGGATGCGACGCCCCGCCGTTCCGTCGGCCATGTCAGCCCTTCCAGTGCAAGGCGAACAGCAGCGTGAACAGCCGGCGTGCTGTGTCGAAATCGACGTCGAGCTTGCCTGCCAGCCGTTCGCGCAGCAGCTCCGACGCCTCGTCGTGCATGCCGCGCCGCCCCATGTCGATGGCCTCGATCTGCGACGGCGTGGCCGTGCGGATGGCGGCGTAATAGCTTTCGCAGATAAGCTCGTAGTCCTTGATCACGCGCCGGAACGGCGTCAGCGACAGGAAATGCGAAACGACATGCGCGCCTTCCGCCTCGCGTATCTCCAGCGCCAGCTTGCGGTCGACCAGCGCGATGCGCAGCGCATACGGACCACCCTCGTGGCCGGCGACGGTAAAATGGTTTTCTTCAAGAATATCCCAGATGGCGACGGCGCGCTCGTGCTCCTGATCGGGATTGCCCCGCCCGAGCGAGGCCTCGTCCAGCGTCACGGACACGAGACGGCAGCGCTTGTCATCACCGGCGCTTGTCACGACTTGACCTTTCGGTTTGTGAGTGCCCCATCCCGCCCCGCAGCATTTCGTGTTGTCAAAGATTGAGGCGGATGCTGACGGAACGCGCGTGCGCCTGCAGGCCCTCCGTCTCGCCCAGTGCGATCGCCGCCGGGCCGACGGCCCGCAGGGCATCCGCCGTGCAATGCAGGATGGAGGTGCGCTTGAGGAAATCGAGCACACCAAGCCCCGACGCGAAGCGGGCGGAACGGGCCGTGGGCAGCACGTGGTTGGGGCCGCCCACATAGTCGCCGACGGCCTCCGGCGTATACTGCCCGAGGAAGATTGCACCCGCGTTGCGTACTGCCCCGGCCAGCGCCTCGGCGTCGTCCGCGACGATTTCGAGATGCTCCGGCGCGATGCGGTCGACGAGGCCGATAGCCTCGCCGAGCGACGGCACCAGAACGATCGCACCGTAATCCTCCCAGCTCTGGCGGGCGATCTTTTCGCGCGGCAGCGTCACGAGATGGCCCTCGACGGCGGCAGCGACCGCGTCCGCCAGTGCCGCGCTGTCGGTGATGAGGATGGACTGCGCGGCCGTGTCGTGCTCCGCCTGCGCCAGCAGGTCCGCCGCCACCCATTCGGGATTGACGTTCCTGTCCGCGAGAATCAGCACCTCGGACGGGCCGGCGATCATGTCGATGCCGACGAGGCCGAACACGCGCCGCTTCGCCGCCGCGACAAAGGCATTGCCGGGCCCAACGATCTTGGCGACGGGCGCGATCGTCTGCGTGCCGTGCGCCAGCGCCGCCACAGCCTGCGCGCCGCCGACACGATAGATCTCGTCGACGCCCGCGATGCGCGCCGCCGCCAGCACCAACGGGTTGACGGCGCCGCCCGGCATCGGCACCGCCATGACGATGCGCGGCACGCCGGCCACCTGCGCCGGCACGGCGTTCATCAGCACGGACGAAGGGTAGCTCGCGGTGCCGCCCGGCACATAGAGCCCGACCGATTCGATGGCCGTCCAGCGCCAGCCCGCCGTCACGCCCGCCTCGTCGGTGAAGCGCTCGTCCGCCGGTTTCTGACGCCGGTGATAGGTTTCTATCCGCGCACGCGCCACTTCCAGCGCCGCCAGTGCCTCGCGCGGGGAATCGGCGAGCGCGGCGTCGATCTCGTCCTCGCTGACGCGCAGGCGCGCCGGATCGAGCGCAAGCCCGTCGAAACGGGCCGTATAGTCGATCACGGCCCGGTCGCCGCGCGCCGCCACATCGGCGATGATATCGCGGACAACGGCGTCGACATCCTCGGCAACCTCGCGCTTGGCCGCGAGAAGCGCCCGGAAGGCGACTTCGAACCCTTCGTCGCGCGCGTCAAGTCTTACCGGCATCCGATCCTCCGTCATGCTCGCGGCCGCTGCCCTCGCCTTCCGTGTGGGCGGGACGGCCAGCCACCTCCCACATCGGGCCAAGGTCCTTCATTTGCGCCTCTATGCATTCGACATCAAGCCGAATGGCGGCGCCACCGGAGAATTCGAGGACGACGGCACCGGACGGCTTTTCGCCTTCGATGAAGTGGATGGCCAGCAGGTTGAACAGCGAATCGGGCGCGGTGTGTTCCAGGTTGCGGTGACGCACGGCGCGCACCTGGTCGAAGTGCAGCGCCGCCAGGCGGCGGCGCGGCGGCGCGTCTTCGGGCCGCTCCCAGTCGAAACGCTGCAGCGCCAGCACGAAACGGTGCTCGTGGGGCAGGAAGTGCAGGTCCGCACGCCTGACGTGCGCATCCTGCAGATGCGCGGAGATGACGTCGAGGTCATTTTCGTCCAGCGCCAGCAACCGCAGCAGCCGGTCGCCATCCGCCTCGCCGGCCATGTCGTTCTCGTCCATCGTCCCGTATCCATACCCCTAATCTTCTACGATTTATCGGTGACGACAGCCGCAGGCAAGCACGCAAACGATCATGACAGCCGATGAGCGCTCACGTGCCGCAATCCGGCAACGGCGCGGAGCTTCCGTTCCCGCCTTCCGCCAGAGACCGCGCTGCGCCGGCGAAGGGTAATCCCCAGGCGAAGCGAGGTCTTCGCCCCGGAAAGGTCATAATGCGGGCGGAACTTTCACGGCGGAAATGGTATGTAAACTGGTGAATCGGCTGGCACGGATGCACGTAGTCCGGGCGGGACGCCAATAGGGGGATCAATTGAAACGTAGTTCGGCACTGTTGAGCTTTGCCATCGTCGCTGCCCCCCTGCTGTTTGCAGGGGCGGCCGAGGCCCAATATTACCGCGACGACGGACCGCGCGACCGCGGGGAGTTCCGATGGGACGATGGGCCGCCGCCGCCGCGCGGCTATGACCGGAATCGCGACCGCGACTGGGACCGCCGTCCGCCGCCTCCGCCGCCGCCCGGATGGGGCCAACGCCCGCCGCCGCCCGGCTGGCGCCCCGGACCGCCGCCGCCTCCGCCGCCGGGATGGGGCCAGCGCCCGCAGCGCGGCGGCGTGTGCGTGACATCCCGCGGCGCCTGCCCGTCCGGCCCCCTGCGCTCCGGCACGCCCTGCCGCTGCGACATACCGGGCTTCGGCGTCAAGCGCGGCGTGGTGCAATAACGCAGCGGCCTGAGGCGCGAGGCGACAACACGGACTGCCAGAACCGTGGCCGGGCTGAACGGAGATATCCGCCATCGCAGCCCGGTCCGGTTATTCGGACTGTCGGACGAAGAGCATGGCTGTGTGCAGGGATCAGCCCTTCGTCAAGTGATCGAAGAGGATCATCGCGCCGAGACCGAACAGAGCACAGCCACCCGCTGCCTCGGCAATGCGGCCGAAACGCTGTCCGAGAAAGCGGCCTGCGAGCATTCCAATCGAACTCATCACCATGGTCGCGAAGCCGATGGCGACAGCGATGGCGAGGATGTTCACATTGAGGAAGGCCAACGAAACACCTACCGCCATCGCATCAAGCGACGTGCCAACTGCAGTGACGACGATTGCCCAGAGCGAGTGAGAAGCAGGCGCCGCCTCCTCTTTGCGCGTCGACGCCTGAAAGATCATGTGAAGGCCGACAGCCGCCAGCAGGGCAAAGGCGATCCAATGGTCGACAGCCGCTATGTACTGGCTGGCGGCGACGCCCGCCGCCCAACCGATCAGGGGGGTGAGCGCCTCGACCACGCCGAAAATCGCGCCGGTCCTGATCGCATTGCCGAAACTAGGCCGATGCGATGACGCCCCCTTGCCAACAGAGGCGATGAAAGCATCGATCGACATGGAAATGGCGAGGACGCCGATGGCGACCGGAGACATAAGCAGTTCCCCTGGGCTGATCCGGACGATGGACGGACCCCGCCCGCAGAGTCCCACCGCCACGGTCTTGCAAAGCCCAATCAGGACCGGACACGCCACGCGGAATGCCCCGCGAGTATGTTGACGTGCCTCCGCCATCGCTGGCGATCGCTACTCCCCGATGCGGATCGGGTAGACAAAACGTCAAAGAAAGTCAATAAAAACATATATTTAATATTGCATCTCACTTGCAGGAAGCGCCTTGCAGGAAGCGCAGACTCCGCGCGCATGCGAGGATGAGCGGCGGCAGGCTCGGGCCTCGCGGGAAGGATCCGGCCGCTCAGCCGTTGCCGCGCGCCAGGACGGCCCTGCCCAGCCGTTCCAAGGCCTGGCGCAGGGGATCGTCGGCGACGTTCGCCACCGCGTCGCGCACCATCCGCTCCTGCGCGGGATCGAGCTTCGGTTCGGGCACGGGCGCGACGGTGCGGCGGCGGATCGGGCCCTGCCGCAGCGCGAGCTGGCCGACACAGCGCCAGCCGAAATGCACGTTCACACGCTCCACCACCACGGGGGCCATATGCTGCAGCTCAAGCGCGAAGGCGCCGGTGACGCGCACCACGAGCGTGGCGGGCTGGCTCGCGGCCTCGTCGTATTGCGGCATTTTGCGGTTGGCGCGCCCCCCCGTGCCGCCGGCGCCCCTGCCCCGGCGCGGCCACAGCACCTGTAGCGGTTCCGTGTGGCGGGCAAGCCGCTCGCCGACGATCTCCGGCCATGCGAGGATGACATCGGCGGCGGCGAAGCCCTGCGCGGCCAGAACGGGCTCTATGCAGCGGTCGACCAGCTCGGCAAGCGGCTTCAGCCTGACGGAATGCCTGACGTTCACCATTGATGGCGGTCCATTTCGGGGATATTGCTCCGCGCCCCCTGTCCCGCGCCGGGAGAGAGCGTTAGAAAGTTCATGGTAGAGGGTTGCAGCGCAGAGTCCAGATGATTCCCGCAGATGACATCGCCGGCCACGAGACGGCCGACCCAACGGCGCTGCTCGCGTGGTACGACCGCCACCGGCGCGGGCTGCCTTGGCGCGCGCTGCCGGGCGAGACGGCGGATCCCTACCGGGTGTGGCTCTCCGAAATCATGCTGCAGCAGACCACCGTGCAAACGGTGAAGGGCTATTTCGAGCGCTTTCTCGCGCGCTTCCCCACCGTGGAGGCGCTCGCGGGGGCGCCCGTGGAGGCGGTGATGCAGGCGTGGGCCGGGCTCGGCTACTACTCCCGCGCGCGCAACCTGCACGCCTGCGCGCAGGCTGTCGTGGAGCGGCACGGCGGGCGCTTTCCCGCCAACGAGACGGCGCTGCTGGCGCTGCCCGGCATCGGCGCCTACACGGCGGGCGCCGTGGCCGCCATCGCCTTCGACAAGCCCGCCGTCGCGGTGGACGGCAATGTCGAGCGCGTGCTGTCGCGGCTCATGGCGCTGGAAGAGCCCCTGCCGCGCGCCAAGCCGGCAATCCGGGCGCTGGCGCTCGCGCTGATGCCGAAGGCCCGCCCCGGGGATTTCGCGCAGGCGCTGATGGACCTCGGCGCCACCATCTGCACACCGAAAAAACCCGCCTGCGTCCTGTGCCCGTGGTCCCCGCCATGCCGGGCGCGGCGCGAGGGAACGGCGGAGACCTTTCCGCGCAAGGAGGCGAAGAAGACGGGTAACCTGCGCATGGGCGCTGCCTTCGTCGCCGTGCGCGCGGACGACTGCATCCTGCTGCGTGACCGCCCGCCGCGCGGGCTGCTTGGCGGCATGGCGGAAGTGCCGGGCAGCGACTGGTCGGCCGCGTTCGACGCCGGGCAGGCGCTCGCGGCCGCGCCCCTGAACACGCGCTGGCGGCGGCTGCCGGGCAGTGTGCGCCACGTCTTCACGCATTTTCCGCTGGAGCTGACGGTCTATCGCGCCGAGCTGCCCGCACGCACGCCCGCGCCGGAGGGCAGCCGCTGGCGGGCGCGCGCGGAACTGAAGGACGAGGCGTTGCCCACCGTGATGCGCAAGGTGCTGGCTCACGCCGCCATCGAGTGACGGGCCCGGTAGTCGCCGCGCAACTCATCGATGGAGACGAGACTGCCGTCGCGCAGCACGTGCCAGAACGTCCAGCCGTTGCATGAGGGATGGCCCTGCACCAGCGCGCCGACCTTGTGGATGGAACCGACGGCCGGGCCGACGACCAGCGTGCCGTCCGCGCGCACGGTGGCGCAGTGCTTCTCGTGCGCATCGACAAGCGTCTCGCCGGCCGCGATCAGGCCGGATTCGACCAGCGACAGGAAGGGGATGCGCGGTTCGGTGCGCCGGGAGGGCGCGGCGGAGACGGCCCGCGGGTCGAGCGGCTCCACGGCGGCGATGCGCGCGCGTGCCGCATCGGCGTAGGCGGGGTCCCGCTCCAGGCCGACGAAACGGCGGCCGAGCTTCTTCGCCACCGCACCCGTGGTGCCGGTGCCGAAGAAAGGATCGAGCACCACATCGCCGGGATTCGTGGCCGCTATGAGCGCGCGGGCGATCAGCGCCTCCGGCTTCTGCGTGGGGTGGACCTTGCGGCCTGCGGCATCCTTCAGCCGTTCCTCGCCGGTACACAGGGGCAGGAACCAGTCGGACCGCATCTGCGTGTCCTCGTTGCCCGCCTTCAGCGCCTCGTAGTGGAAGGTGTAGTTGCGGGCGTCCATGCCGCGCGCGGCCCAGATCAGCGTCTCGTGCGCGTTCGTGAAGCGCCGGCCGCGGAAGTTGGGCATCGGGTTCGCCTTGCGCCAGACGATGTCGTTCAGGATCCAGAAGCCGAGATCCTGCACCGCCGTGCCGACGCGGAAAATGTTGTGATAGGAGCCGATGACGAACAGCGTCGCCGTCTTCTTCATCACGCGCCGGCACTCGGCGAGCCAGGCCCGGGTGAAATCGTCGTATTCGGCAAAGCTCGCGAAGCGATCCCAGTCGTCGTCGACGGCATCGACGAGCGAGTTGTCCGGCCGCGTCAACGCACCTTCGAGCTGAAGGTTGTAGGGCGGATCGGCGAAAATGAGATCGACGCTCTCCGACGGCAAGCGCCGCAGGGACTCGACACAATCGCCAAGCACGATCTGATCGATGGGGAGCGGCTGCTCCATCCGATCCGCCGGCGTCTGCCTTCCGGTACGCGAAACTCTGATCCGGGGCAGACCGCCAGCGGCATCGGTACGCGGAATACTCATGACGCCTACCAGTTACGCGACTGACAGGGCGACTATGCGCATCGAGGGTAAAGATGAGGTTGAAGCCGCCACGCGGGAAAACGATGCCGGCGGTAACACCTGTCCCAAATTCGGACACAATCGCCACAAGGCGCCGCCAGAACGACTCAGAGACAAGGGTTTTGCGGCGTTATCAATCGGTTAACCATGTTTCGCGAGTCCGCGAAGCCGCCTCACCGCTTGAACGGCTCCATGCCGGCGCGCGCCAGCGCGTCGACGCGCTCGTTCTCGGGATGGCCGTTGTGGCCGCGCACCCAATGCCAGGCGACGTCGTGGCGGCTGGCGGCCTCGTCCAGCCTGCGCCACAGGTCCTCGTTCTTCACCGGCTTACGGTCGGCGGTCTTCCAGCCGCGTTGTTTCCAGCTCGCGAGCCAGGAGGTGATGCCCTGGCGGACGTATTGCGAATCGGTGTGCAGGTCGACGGTGCAAGGGCGCTTCAGCGCCTCCAGCGCATTGATCGCCGCGAGCAGCTCCATGCGGTTGTTGGTGGTGTGCGCCTCGCCGCCGGAAAGCTCCTTCCCGGTGCCGCGAAACATCAGCAGTACCCCCCAGCCGCCGGGGCCGGGATTGCCGGAACACGCGCCGTCGGTATAGATCGTCACCCGCTCGCTCATCGCATGAGGCCGTAGTCGGCGGCGGAGGTGGCGTGGCGGTGGAAGCCGAGCTTGCGGTCGTATTCCAGCGGATCGAGCGGCTTGACCAGCGCGCCTGGGGGCACGTTCAGCCAGTCGACCAGCCGCGTCAGCAGGAAGCGCAGGCCCGCGCCGCGCGCGAGCACCGGCAGCGCCGCGACCTCGGCCTCGGTCAGCGGCCGCACTTCCTCATAGGCATGCGTCATCGCGTGCCCCTTGGTGATGTTGAAGGAGCCGTCGGGCTCGAAGCACCACGCATTGAGGCAGATGGCGAGATCGTAGGCGAAAGCGTCGTTGCAGGCGAAGTAGAAGTCGATCAGGCCGGACAGCCGCTCGCCCAGAAAGAACACGTTGTTGGGAAAGAGATCGGCATGGATGACGCCCTCAGGCAGGCCGCGCGGCCACGCCGCCTCCAGCGCCGCGAGATCGTCCGCGATACGCGCGCGCAGGCCGGGGCTGACGCTGTCCGCCTGATCGCGCGCCTGCTCGCAGAGCGGCCGCCAGCCCGCCAGCGACAGCGCGTTGGCGCGCCGCAGGGAAAAATCCGCCCCCGCCGCGTGCAGACGCGCCAGCGTACGCCCGAGTTCGGCGCAATGGACGGCCTCCGGCCGGTTGACCGACATGCCGGACAGGAAGGTGACCATCGCCGCCGGCCGGCCGGCGAGCCGCTGCAGCGCCCTGCCCTCACGGTCGCGCACCGGACGCGGACAGGTGATGCCACGCTCGGCCAGATGGTCCATGAGGCCGATGAAGAACGGCAGGTCGGCCTCGTTCACCCGTTTCTCGTACAGGGTGAGAATGTAGAAGCCGCTTTCCGTCTGCAGCAGGAAGTTGGAGTTCTCGACCCCCTCCGCGATGCCTTTGGCGGACAACAGCGCGCCGATATCGTAGCGGGCGACGAACGCGGACAGTTCCGCATCCGAAACATCGGTATAAACGGCCATGGATATATGCTCTGGTCAGACTGTCGCCTGCTCGCGCAGGTCGCGCGGCAGGGGGAAAAACACGCTTTCGTCGGCGGTGGAAACCGTCTCGACGCGCACATCGAAGCGCAGGGCGAAGGCGTCGATGATCTCCTCGACGAGGATTTCGGGCGCCGAAGCTCCCGCCGTCAGCCCGAGCCGGCGGATGTCGCCGAACAGCGACCAGTCGATGTCCTCCGCCCGCAGGACGAGCCGCGAGACGGGACAGCCCGCCCGCTCCGCCACCTCGCGCAGGCGCTGGGAATTGGAGGAATTGGGCGAGCCCACCACGATCATCGCATCCACCTGCGGCGCGACGCGCTTGACCGCCTCTTGCCGGTTTGTGGTGGCGTAGCAGATGTCTTCCTTGTGCGGGCTGACGATATCGGGAAAGCGCGCCTTCAGCGCCGCGACGATGCCGGCCGTGTCGTCCACGGAAAGCGTCGTCTGCGTGACGTAGGCAAGCTCCTGGTCCGCGGGAGGCAACAGCCGCGCGACGTCCGCTATCGTCTCGATCAGCGAGATCGCGCCCTCCGGCAACTGACCCATGGTGCCGACCACCTCGGGATGGCCGGCATGGCCGACGAGCACGACGTGACGGCTACGCTTGTGGTGCACCTCAGCCTCCCGGTGCACCTTGGTGACGAGCGGACAGGTGGCGTCGATGGCGAAGAAGCGGCGCGTCACGGCCTCACGCGGCACGGACTTCGGCACGCCGTGGGCGGAGAAGATGACGGGCGCCGTCGTATCCGGAATCTCGTCGAGTTCGTCGACGAAGACCGCGCCCTTGCGGCGCAGGCTCTCGACCACGTATTTGTTGTGGACGATCTCGTGGCGCACGTAGACGGGCGGACCATAGAGCGCCAACGCCTTCTCCACCGCATCGATGGCGCGCACCACGCCGGCGCAGAAGCCGCGCGGGGCGCAGATCAGCACATCGAGCGGCGGCTTGTCAGCCGGCGGAAACGAAGCCGGAGAGACGCAGACGGGCATCGGCCTACCTTCCCGGAGCGCCCCTCCGCCCGCCGGTGTCGCCGGCCCGCGGAAACGCGCCCAAAAAAAATCGCGGAACATCCGCCGGTCGGCCCGGAGCCGCGGATGTTCCAGGGAAGCCGATCTGTGCGGGGATCGGACGCATCTGTCAAGATACAACGGTGGACCGGCGCAGACGGACGGACGTGCCCTGCCGCCCTGCGGCGGGAACCCGACCACGCAATTCAGCTGGCCTCGAATCGCTCTTGCTCGGTGGTCTCGGTGTAGACGTGCACGCGGTTGCGACCGGCGCGCTTGGCGGCGTAAAGCGCGTTGTCGGCGGCGCGCGTGAGTTCCTCCAGATCGTAACCCACAAGCTGGGACGAGGCGACGCCCACGCTGACGGTGATGTCGCGCGCGGCCTTCCCATCGCCCAGCCGGTAGCCCGACATGCTGCGCCCGATGCGCTCCATCACCTGCACGGCATCCTTCTCCCGCGCCGATTGCAGGATGCAGAGAAACTCCTCGCCGCCGGTGCGGAAGAGACTGTCGGTGGGCCGCAATTTCATCGAGGCGCGCTCGGCGAAGGCGCGCAGGACGTCGTCGCCGACGGCATGGCCGTAGGTATCGTTGATCTGCTTGAAGTAATCGAGATCGATGATGGCGACGCAGAGCGGCGCGCTCGATATCGCGTGCCGGCGCACAATACGCTCCGCATATTTGCCAAGCGCGCGGCGGTTGCCGAGGCCCGTCAGCGGATCGACCAGAATCTGCACCGCCTGCTCGGCCTCCAGCCGCTCCTTGGTCAGGGAAAGCGTGAGATAGGCGATGGCGATGTTCGCGCCGAGCGACACCAGCCGCATCGGCGCCGCCCAGTCGTCGGGCAAGGCCGCCGCGACCGGGTTCCCGGTGTGCAGGGCGCCGGCGAGAAGCACCAGCCCACGCATGACGAAAATCGCGCTTTTGCCCGCAAGCGCCACGCAAAGCGGCATACGTGACGGCATGTATTCACGCCGTCCGCGCGACAGCTCGAAAATCGCCAGCGCGCCATAGAGCACGGGCACGGCGGTGGTCGCGACGGTTCGTCCCATGACGAGAAGGTCGCCGCTCGCGACAAGGGAAAAGGCGAGCCAGCCGATGCCGCCTGCCGACGCCTGCAGGATGGATGTCGGCAGCCTCTCGAACAGACGCGCCGCCTGCCACGCCGCGCCATAGCCGAAGAACAGCATGGCGAAGCCAACGTCAACGAAGTGGGGCACACCGATGCCCACGGCGTAGCCCGCCAGCAGATCGAACAGCGCCGCACCCGCGAAGCATATGCCGAGGAACAGCAGCTCGCGATTGGCCCGGCTGTTACGCCACGAGAAAAGCAGCAGCCCCCCGAGCAGCAGGTGCACGACAATGCCGACCGTCCGCAACGTCACGGGATCTAGCTGCATCGGGCGCGGCCTCCGGCGCCAGCACGCCGCGGCAGGACGAATGCCCTGCGGTTCACGACGCAGGGCGAATGCCTGTCGATCAGCCGGCTCCACCTGACATGGGAGGATTCTACGACAGCGCCCATAATCGAATCCGGTTCAAAAGCAGCTTCAGATAAAGTATAGTTTCTAATGATACTACTTTAGCAAATGCATAAGAGCGGATAACACAGCACCCGCCCGGCCAGAACGGGGTATTATCCTTTCACGCGATTTCCAACCTTAAAACTGTCGCCGTGTCAATCCGCTATACGCAGGCGGCCGCGATTATCCTGCGCGGCGAGGGCATCGATGTCGCGCCACACCAGCGCCAGCCGGGGCCGGCCGGCAAGCAGGGCGCCTTCCTCCAGCGCGTGGCGGATGATGGCGGCGCGCCCCTCCACCGCCGCGCCGAGCGCGCGGGCGAAGGCCACGGCCGCGACGTTCACGGCCGAAATCCACACGCCCGTGCAACTGGCACCGCAGAAGGACAGGCGGCGGGCCAGAGCCGACACCAGCCGGGCGCCGATGCCGCGGAAGCGGAAGCCGTGGCGCACGTAGACCCCCTGAATTTCGGCATCGGCGTGCAGCAGCGGATCCCGCGCCAGCCCGCCCACGCAGAGGCCCACCACCTCGCCGCGATACTCCGCCACCAGCCGCGCGCCGCCGGGGGCCTGCGACCACGCGCCGCGCTCACTCTCCGGCGTTCCCGCGATTTGCGCCGGCAACAGGCCGCAGTTCATCTCGCGCCATACATTGTCATGAAGGCGGGCCATGGCGGGCCCGTCCGCCACCGTCGCAGAGCGGACGATAACCTTTGCCGCCCCCGGCGCCCCGATCGGATCGAACATGTTTTCCAGCATCTGGCATCTCCCCGGGCTTCTCTCCCGTGCGGGACCGCGCCGACGACGCAGCCTCGCACAAATCGCGGGGATAGTGCTTCCCGAGAATGGCCAGAAAGCGGCGAATCGCCGGTAATCCGTAGCGGCGCGTTACACCGGCGCCCCCGGCCCCCGACCGCTCGCGTGCGGGTTTTGCGCAAGCGCCGCAAGGGCTTGACCGTCCATCGACGATCCAGGCGCTCAAGGTACGGTATTATTCGCCCGGCCGCGCCTGAAGGCCGCGCAGCGGATGCGCCGCATAGACGCCCAGGATGTGCGTCTGCCGCGAGAAGAACGCGAGCTCTTCCAGCGCCAGCCGCAGGGAGCGATCTTCCGGATGGCCGTCCACCTCCGCATAGAAGCGGGTGGCGACGAAGCGGCCCTCGACCATGTAGCTTTCGAGCTTCGTCAGGTTGACGCCGTTGGTGGCGAAGCCGCCGAGCGCCTTGTAGAGCGCGGCGGGCACGTTGCGCACCTCGAAGATGAAGCTCGTCACCGTGGGGCCGTTGCCGGCGGGCGCCCATTGCGGCTCGCGCGCCAGCACCACGAAGCGGGTGGTGTTGTCCTTCTCGTCCTCGACATCGCGCGCCAGGGTGACGAGACCGTAGATCTCGCCGGCAAGCGACGGAGCGAGCGATGCCTGCGTCGGGTCGTTCCATTCCGCCACCTGCCGCGCGGAGCCCGCCGTGTCCGACGCCACCACGGCCTTGAGGCCGAGTTCGCGGATGATGCGCCGGCACTGGCCAAGCGCGTGGACGTGGCTGTGGACGGTGGTGATGGTCTGGAGCGTCGCGCCCTTCGGCGCCAGAAGCTGGAAGCGGATCGGCAGGAAGTGCTCGCCGACGATGTAAAGCCCGGAGGCGGGCAGCAGGTGATGGATGTCCGCGACGCGCCCGGCGATGGAGTTCTCGATCGGGATCATGCCGAGCCCGGCCCGGCCCTCCGAAATCGCCGCGAGGGCATCCTCGAACGTGGCGCACGGCAGGGGCTGCCAGTCGGGAAACACCTCGTGGGCGGCGATATGGGAATTGGCCCCCGGCTCGCCCTGATACGAAATGACGCGGGGTTGCTGGTCGAACGTGGCGGTCATGCTTTCTCGGTTCCTGTGAGGATGGCGCGGGCGCGGGCGAGATCGCCGGGCGTGTCGACGCCGAGCGGCACATCATCCACGACGACGATGTCGATGCGCATGCCGTGCTCCAGCGCCCGCAGCTGCTCAAGCTTCTCCCGCTGCTCCAGCGGCGAGGGCGCCAGCGAGACGAAGCGCGCCAGCGCCTCCCGGCGATAGGCATAGAGCCCGATGTGATGCAGCAGCGGCCCCTCCCCCCACGGGGCCGTGGCGCGGGTGAAGTAGAGCGCGCGCAGGCGCCCTCCGCCGAGGTCGCTACCGACAGCCTTCACCACGCTGGGCGCTGTGCGTTCCTCTGCGCGCGTGATGACGGCCGCGAGCGTCGCGATGTCGACGGCCGGATCGTCGAGCGGCGTGAGCGCGGCGGCGATCACGGCGGGGTCGATGGTCGGCAGGTCGCCCTGCACGTTGACGACGACGTCGTGCCGCCCCTGCGGATCGATGAGGGTAAGCGCCTCGAAGATGCGGTCGGAGCCCGAGGGGTGGTCCGCGCGGGTGAGGACGGCGCGCCCGCCCGCCTGCTCCACCACGGTGGCGATGGCGGGCGAATCAGTTGCCACGACTACCGGCCCGACCGCCGCAGCCTCCGCCCGGCGCAGCACCTGCACGATCATCGGCAAACCGGCGATGTCCGCCAGGGGCTTGTCCGGCAGACGGGTGGCGGCGAGACGCGCGGGAATGATGACGACGGGCGAGGCCATTGCAGGACCGGAACCTTCGAAAAAAGGGGAGTTCCCGCCACGGTTAGCGAAAAAATCCCGGGATGTCACACACGATCTTTCGCGATACCCCGCTATCGTCGGCTTCCCCTTGATTATACGAGTTGCAAAGTACTGGGAAAACCGGTTAATCATCCTCGCTGTGATCGCTCGCATGGGCCGGCATGGTCCTCCCGGGCAGCAGTTTAGGTTTGGACCGGAGCCGCACACCGATGGATTCCTTCGAGCTCAACAAGATCGCCGGCGGAGTGCTCGGCACCCTGCTTTTCACGATGGGCCTTGGCGTTTTATCGGGCATCATCTTCAACCCGGCGATCCCGGTCATCCCCGGCTATGACCTGCCGAGCGGCGCGGATGCGGGCGGCGGCGCTGCGGCACCGGCCGCGGCGAAGGTGGCGCCCATCGCCACGCGGCTGGCGAGCGCCGATCCCGCGCGCGGCGAGAAGGCGGTCGCCAAGTGCAAGGCCTGCCACAACTTCGTGGAAGGCGCGGGCGCCAAGGTGGGCCCGGACCTGTACGACATCGTCAACCGCACCATAGGCGCCGTCGAGGGCTTCGGCTACTCCGCGCCGATGAAGACCCACGCGAGCGCCGGCGACAAGTGGACGTACGACAACCTCGACCACTTCATCACCAATCCCAAGGGCTTCGTGCCGGGCACGATCATGGCCTTCGCCGGTGTGGCGAAGCCGGAAGAGCGCGCCGATATCATCGCCTACCTGCGCACACTCGCCCACGAACCCGCGCCGCTGCCGGTGCCCGACGCAGCACCGGCTGAAGGGGCAGCGCCCGCTGAAGGAGCCGCGCCGGCCTCCGGCCAGTAAGGCACGGATGGCCTCCACGGGAAAATCCCGGCGCGGCCGGGGTTTTCTGCGCGGGGCTTCCTGCAGCGGCCCGGAGCATTCCTACCTTTCGCTGAAATGCTCCGTCTTTTCGTTTGAGCAGGATTGCTTCGGGCAGGATTGCTCCGAAAAGTGTTATCCACTTTCCGGGTCGTGCGTCAGAGCTTGTCGAGCAAGCCGAAACCGATCATCGCCGCCGTCAGCAGCGGGCGGCGCAGCCAGCGGCCGCCGGGCAGCTCAGGCACCGGCAGCGCGGTCATCCGGTCGAAACGCTCCGTATCGCCGACAATGGCCTCGGCGATGAGGCGGCCGGTGTAGGGGCCGAGCATCACTCCCTGCCCCGAAAAGCCGGATGCGACGTAAAGCCCGTCCTCCCGCCCGCCTTCCAGCCGGCGCACGAAGGGCAGGCGCGTCGAGGTGACGCCGAGCCGCCCGCCCCAGCCGTGCGTGATCGCCGCTGTCGCGAGTTGGGGATAAAGCACGAGCATGCGCCGCCGCACGCGCGCGGCGAAATCCGCCGGCAGATCCGCGCCATAGCTTTCCCCGCCGCCGAAGATGATGCGGTTGTCGTCCGTGCGGCGGAAATAGTTGACCACGCAGCGCGTGTCCGAAGCGGCGATGGCGCCGGCCAGCACCGTGTCGGCCAGCGCGGGGTCGAGCGGCGCGGTGGCGATCATGAAATTCACCAGTGGCATGACGTGCGCCGCCGTCACCTCCGACAGCGGATCGAGCGAGCCATCGCCCGTCAGCAGCACCGCCCGCGCCCGCACGGCGCCCGCTTCCGTCGCCACGCGCCAGAGATCGCCCTCGCGCGCGACGCGAAGCACCCGCGACTGCTCGTGAAGCCGCGCGCCCGCCGCTTCCGCGAGCCGCGCGAGGCCGCGCGCCAGCGCCAGCGGATCGAGGTGGCCGCCATGGGGATTGAAGACGCCGCCGTGGCAACCGCGCATGTGGGTGTACTTCTCCACCGCGCGCGCATCGAGCACCTCAAGCCCGGCGACACCGTAATGGCGGGCCAGATGCTCGGCATCCTCCGCCAGCGCGCGGAAATGGCGTGCGCGGTGCGCCAGCAGCAGCAGGCCGGGCCGCAGGTCGCAGCCGCCCGCGCCGTCGCCTGCCAGACTGGCAGCGTTGTCGATGTCGGCAGCGATGTCGCCGAGCCACAGACGCGCCTCCTCGGCGATCTGCCATAGCTCGCGCGCCCGCGCCTCACCCACGCGCGCCTCCAGCCACGCCTGCTCGCGCCGCTGGCCGGGATGCACCTGGCCGCCGTTGACGCCCGATGCGCCGCCGCCGACGCGCGACGCCTCGACGACGCGCACGTCCACGCCCGCCCGCGCCAGCGTGAGAGCCGCGCCGAGACCGGTGAAGCCCGCGCCGACCACGCAGACGTCGGCAAGGATATCGCCCGCGACAGCGGGACGGGGTGCGCGGGCATCTGCCCGCTCCGCGTAAAGATTCGTCAAGGAAGCTGGCGCCATCGGCCGTCGGTCCGCAATGGAGGGAGAGCGCTATGGGGGGCGAGGATGAGGCGGGGATTGCCGGCCAGAACCATTCCGCTTGTTGGCGAACGCGCGAATGGCCCTGACGTGCTGTTTGGACGCGCTTTCGGAGCGGAAGCGCAGCGGCCGGACGGAAAGGCTGCTGCAACCCCCGCCCTTTCCTGAAGTGCAGATTCCATATGTTCAGACGTTCAGCAACAGATATTCGCGCTCCCAGGGGCTGATCACCTGCATGAACGTCTCGTACTCGGTGCGCTTCACCGCCGAATAGGTGTTGACGAAGCTCTGGCCCAGCACGTCGATCAGCGGTTCGCATTCGCCAAGCTCGATCACCGCCTCCAGAATGCCGCGCGGCAGGTCGAAATCGAGATTGTAGGCGGAGCCCGTCACCGGCTCGCCGGGCTGGAGGCCCGCCTCGATGCCGAGATAGCCACAGGCGAGCGTCGCGGCGATGGCGAGATAGGGATTGGCGTCGGAGGACGGCACGCGGTTTTCGACGCGCCGCGCAGCGGCGTCCGAAGGCGGCACGCGCAGGCCCGTGGTGCGGTTGTCGTAGCCCCAGCGCACGTTGATGGGCGCGGTGGAGTTGCGCGTCAGCCGCCGGTAGGAGTTGACGTAAGGCGCCAGCATCGACATGGCGGCGGGCAGATAGGTCTGCAGGCCGGCGATGAAGGAGAAGAACGCGGGCGACGGCGAATCGTCCTCGTTGGAGAACAGGTTGCGGCCGGTCTTCGTATCCACGACGGAGGTGTGGATATGCATGGCCGAGCCCGGCTGGCGGGCGATGGGCTTGGCCATGAAGGTGGCGTACATGTCGTGCTGCAGCGCGGCCTCGCGGATGGTGCGCTTGAAGAGGAACACCTGGTCGGCGAGATCGATGGGATCGCCGTGGCGCAGGTTGATTTCCATCTGCCCGGCGCCTTCCTCGTGGATGAGCGCGTCGATGGCCAGGCCCTGTGCCTCCGAATAGTCGTAGATGTCCTCGAACAGGTCGTCGAACTCGTTGACGGCGGCGATGGAATAGGCCTGCCGGCCGATCTCCGCCCGGCCCGAGCGGCCGATCGGCGGCTCCAGCGGATAGTCGGGGTCGGTATTGCGCTTGACGAGATAGAACTCGATCTCCGGCGCGACCACGGGCTCCCAGCCGTTGCGGCGGAAAAGCTCGACCACGCGGCGCAGCACCTGCCGCGGCGCGTTCTCCTGCGCGCGGCCGTCACGGTGGAAGGCGTCGAGGATGACCTGTGCCGTGGGGTCGGAGGCCCACGGCACCGCCGTCAGCGTGGAGAAGTCCGGCCGCAGGACGAGATCGCCGTCGGCGGGCATCTCGCGCTGGAGCACCTCCTCCGGATAGTCGCCCGCGATGGTCTGGTAGAAGATCGCCCCCGGCAGGCTCATCACCGGATTGCCGAGAAACTTTTCGGACGGCATCACCTTGCCACGCGCGACGCCGGCCTGGTTGGCGACGAAGCACTCGATCTCCTCGATGCCGGCGCGCGCCATGAAATCGCGCGCGTCGTCGATATCGACCGCGCCGCGCCGGCTGCGCAAACTCTTCTTCTGGGCTGTTTTCTTCCTGGTCATCCATCACCCGTTCGATCTGCCGCAGGCAGTAATCGCCGAGACGCCGCATCTGTCAATCATCTGACATCAAATCCCCGGATCGTGGTCCGGCAGGATGGGGAAAAGCGAAGGCGCTTGCGGCGGCTCCGCGTGGCCGCTAACGTTTTTTCCGCAACAAGGCGAGGGGAGCACGGGGCGTATGTCCGTGCCCGGAACTCAGGATTGGCGCGTCTATGACCGAGGCTCGGACTGAAGCTCGAACAGAAGCACGCAAACGCGATTCGCTGGCGATCGGCGCGGTTCGCCGCGACTTCGCGCCGTGGCTCGACCCGCACGCGAAGCCCCTGATCCGCTTCGATCAGGTGACCAAGCGCTTCGGCGATTTCGTAGCTGTGGATAACCTCACCCTTCATATCTACGAGCGCGAGTTCTTCTGTCTGCTCGGCCCGTCGGGCTGCGGCAAGACGACACTGATGCGCATGCTCGCCGGCTTCGAGGAGCCGACGCAGGGCAAGATCGTTCTCGGCGACCAGGTGGTGAGCGGCATCCCGCCCCACCGCCGGCCCGTCAACATGATGTTCCAGTCCTACGCGCTCTTCCCGCACATGAACGTGGAGAAGAACATCGCCTTCGGGCTGGTGCAGGACGGCCTGCCGAAGCAGGAGATCGCCGACCGGGTGGCGGAAATCCTGCGCCTCGTGCAGCTCACGCCCTTCGCGCGGCGCAAGCCGGACCAGCTCTCCGGCGGCCAGCGGCAGCGCGTGGCGCTGGCGCGCGCGCTCGTGAAACGGCCCAAGGTGCTGCTGCTCGACGAGCCGCTCGGCGCGCTGGACAAGAAACTGCGCGAGGAAACGCAGTTCGAGCTGATGGACCTGCAGGTGAACCTCGGCATGACCTTCCTCGTCGTCACCCACGACCAGGAAGAGGCCATGACCATGGCCGACCGCATCGCGGTGATGGACAGGGGCACCATCAGGCAGATCGCGCCGCCCGGGCAGGTCTATGAGCAGCCGGCGAGCCGCTACGTGGCGGAGTTCATCGGCGACGTGAACATCATCGAGGGCAGGATCGCCGCGAGCGACGCCGGGCGGCTGCGCATCGCGCGCACGGACGGCGAGGGCGAACTGGCGATCGAGGCGCCGCCCGGCGTGGCGACGCAGACGGGGCAGGAAATAGCCGTGGCGCTGCGGCCCGAAAAGCTGGTGCTGCACCGCGAGCCCCCGGCCGGCGCGCAGAACCTGCTGTCGGGCGAAATCTGGGATATCGGCTATCTGGGCGACTGGACGATCTATCTGGTGAAGCTCGCCAGCGGCCAGATCGTGCGCGTGTCGCGCGCCAACGCCAGCCGCTTCGTCGAACAGCCGCTGACCTGGGACGACAAGGTGCACATCACCTTCGCGCCCGAGGCCGGCGTGCTGCTGACGCAATAGGCGGGGAGCGCCGGCATGAGCGACAACGCCCTTCCCGCCACGCAGACGCCGGAGACGGCGCCCTTTTCGCGGACACCGCGCCTGCTGCGCGCGGTGGTGCCCGCCCTGCCCTTCCTGTGGCTGCTGATCTTCTTCCTCACGCCGTTCGCCATCGTGTTCAGGATGTCGCTGTCGCAGCCGGCGACGGCGCAGCCGCCCTATACGCCCGTGATCGACTGGGCGCAGGGGCTCGCCGGGCTGTGGGCGGCGCTGGGCGAACTCAACATCGACAACTTCCTGCTGCTCGCGGACGACTATCTCTATGTCGCCTCGGCGTTCTCGTCGCTGCGGATGGCGGCGGTCTCGACGCTGCTGCTGCTCCTGATCGGCTTCCCCATGGCCTATGCCATGGCCAAGGCGCCGGAAAACCGCCGGCCTGTGCTGCTGGTGCTCGTCATCCTGCCGTTCTGGACGAGCTTCCTGATCCGCGTCTATGCCTGGATCGGCATCCTGAAGCCCGAAGGGCTGCTCAACACGGTGTTGATCAGCCTCGGGCTGATCGACCAGCCGCTGCAGATCGTGAATACTGACATCGCCATCTTCATCGGCGTGGTCTACTGCTACCTGCCCTTCATGGTGCTGCCGCTCTACGCGACGCTCGAAAAGATGGACTGGACGCTGATCGAGGCGGCGCAAGACCTGGGCTGCCCGCCGTGGCGGGCCTTCTGGCGCATCACCGTGCCGCTGGCGCTGCCCGGCATCGCCGCCGGCGCCCTGCTGTGCTTCATCCCCATCGTCGGCGAATACGTGATCCCCGAACTGCTCGGCGGCCCGGACTCGCTGATGATCGGCAAGACGCTGTCGGACGAGTTCTTCAAGAACCGCGACTGGCCGCTGGCATCGGCCGTGGCGGTGGTGCTGCTGATCATCGTCGTCGGCCCGGTGATGGTCTACCGCGAGCTTGAAACCCGCAGGCTGGAGAAGGCCCGATGACCCGCCGCTTCACGCTGTTCGACACCACGGCGCTGACCTTCGGCTTCGCGTTCCTCTACGTGCCGTTGCTGGTGCTCATCGCCTATTCCTTCAACGACTCGCAGCTTCTCAATGTCTGGGGCGGCTTCTCCACGCGCTGGTATGTGTCGCTCTGGCACAACGCGCCGCTGCTCACGGCGCTGCGCAACTCGCTCGCCATCGGGTTCCTCTCGGCAGCGATCGCAACCTTCTTCGGCACGCTCGCGGCGCTCGCGCTGGTGCGCTACACGCGCTTCTGGGGTCGGCCGCTGTTCACCGGCATGGTCTATGCGCCGATGGTGATGCCGGAAGTGGTCACGGGCCTGTCGCTGCTGCTGTTCTTCGTCTCGGTGGGCGCGGAACGCGGCTTCTGGACCGTGACGCTCGCGCATACGACATTCACGATGTGCTACATCGCCGTCGTGGTGCAGTCGCGGCTGGTCGCCTTCGACAGGACGCTGGAGGAGGCCGCGCAGGACCTCGGTTGCCCGCCGGTGCGCACCTTCTTCACCATCACGCTGCCGCTGATCGCGCCTTCCGTCGCGGCCGGCTTCCTGCTCGCCTTCACCCTGTCGCTCGACGACGTGGTGATCGCGAGCTTCGTCACCGGCCCCGGCACCTCGACGCTGCCCATCGAGATTTTCAACAGGGCGCGCCGCGGCCTCTCGCCGGAGATCAACGCGCTGTCGTCGCTGATGCTGCTGGTGGTGACGGTGGTGGTGGTAGGGTCGTCGCTGGTGACGAAGCGGGCGGCGTTGCCGACACGGTAAGGTTGCGGGCTGCCCGCAAGCTTGACGAAATGTTAATGCGATTCATCTCCTATTGGACGTTACACTGACGCGGTTCGATTCGTGTCATCGCCTTTCGGGAGATCGCTCTTGGTTCGCCGTATTCGCCCCCGTTCGCCGGATGAGCCTTCCGTCGAGGCGTTGCGCCGCGCCACAACCCTCGCCACGCGCCGCGACCTGCTCGGCCTCGCGGGCGGCATCGCCGGCGCCGCGCTCGCCGCGCGCCTGCTGCCGGCCGCGGCAATGGCGCAGGAGAGCGCGCCTCCGGCCGGCGATGCGTATGAGGCGCACGGCCTTTCCGCGTTCGGCGACCTGCAGTTGCCGAAGGATTTTCCGCACTTTCCCTACGTGAATCCGGACGCGCCGGTGGGCGGCAAGATCGTGATGCGGGTCACGCAGGGCAGCTTCGACACCTTCAACACACTGAACGCCTTCGTGCTGCAGGGCGACGCGGCGGCCGGCATGAGCGCGACGTTCGACTCGCTGATGGCCGGCTCGGGCGACGAGCCGGACGCTGTCTACGGCCTGGTGGCGCAATCGGTGCAGGCGAGCGCCGACCGGCGCACCTATCGCTTCCGGCTGCGCCCCGAGGCGCGCTTCCACGACGGCACGCGGTTGACCGCGGCGGACGTCGCCTTCTCCTTCGATATCCTGAAGGAGAAAGGCCATCCATCCTACCGCGCCATCCTGGCGGAGGCCGAGCGGGCGGTGGCGGAGGTGGATGACGTCGTCACCTTTCACCTCTCAGAACGGCGCGGGCGCGACCTGCATCTCATCGTCGCCAGCCTGCCGATCTTCTCGAAGGCGTACTGGAGCACGCGCGATTTCGCCGCCTCCACGCTGGAGCCGCCGCTGGGCTCGGGCGCCTACAAGGTGGGGCGGTTCGAGGTGGGGCGCTTCATCGAGTTCGACCGCGTGGACGACTACTGGGCGCGCGATCTCAACGTCAATGTCGGGCAGAACAGGTTCCGGCACGTGCGCTACGAGTATTTCCGCGACGAGCAGGTGATGTTCGAGGCGTTCAAGTCCGGCATCATCAACTTTCACGAGGAATATACCGCGAGCCTGTGGGCGAACGGCTACGACTTTGCCGCCTTTCGCGAGGGCCGCGTGAAGCGCGAGAAGATCGAGACCGCCGCCGCGCCCAACGTGCAGGGCTGGTACTTCAACACGCGCCGCGAGAAGTTCGCCGATCCGCGCGTGCGCGAGGCCATCGGGCTGGCGTTCGATTTCGAATGGACCAACGCCAAAATCATGTACGGCGCCTACCGGCGCACGACGTCGTTCTTCGAGCACACGCCCCTGAAGGCGGAGGGCCTGCCCGCGCCGGAAGAGCTGGCGCTGCTGGAGCCGTTTCGCGGCAAGGTGCCGGACGAGGTGTTCGGCGAGCCGTTCGTGCCGCCCGTCTCCGACGGCTCCGGTAACGACCGCAACATGCTGCGCCGCGCCTTCGCGCTGCTGACGGAAGCAGGGCTGAAACGCGAGGGCGACACGCTGCGCCTGCCGGACGGCAAGCCGTTCGAGATCGAATTCCTCGATTCCGGCACGCGGCTGCAACCGCACACGCAACCGTTCCAGGGCAACCTGCGCCGGCTCGGCATCACGGCGACGTCGCGCATCGTCGATCCGTCGCAGTATCAGGAGCGGCTGCGCAAATACGACTACGACGTCGTCAGCGTGGCGCGGCAGGGCAGCCTGACGCCGGGGGCGGAACTGCGGGTGTTCTACGGCTCCGAAGCCGCCAGGACACCGGGCGGGCTCAATCTCGCCGGCATCAACAGCCCGGCGGTCGATGCGCTGATCGAGCACATCATCCGCGCCGGGACGCGCGAGGAAATCACCATCGGCGCCCGCGCCCTCGACCGCGTGCTGCGCGCCGGGCGCTACTGGGTGCCGATGTGGTTCCGGCCTGACGACTGGTATGCCTTCTGGGACATCTTCTCCCGCCCCGCGCAGCCGCCCCGCTACAGCTCGGGCGCGCCGGGCACGTGGTGGTTCGACGCCGAGAAAGCCGCACGCATCGGCTGGAAGGGCTAGTCCATGTTCGCCTACGTCGCGCGGCGCCTGCTGCTGATGATTCCCACCATCTTCGGCATCATGCTGATTTCCTTCGTCATCGTGCAATTCGCCCCCGGCGGGCCGGTGGAGCGTATCATCGCGCAGATGCAGGGAGCGGACGGCGGCGCCACGGCACGCATCGGCGGCGGGGGCGGCGGCGATCTGGGCGCGGCAGGCGGCGCCGCGGACGCGGGTTCCGGCGGGCGCTATCGCGGCGCGCAGGGGCTCGACCCCGCTTTCATCGCCCAGCTCGAAAAGCAGTTCGGCTTCGACAGGCCGGCGCACGAGCGCTTCATCAAGATGATGACGGACTACGCCACCTTCAACTTCGGCAAGAGCTACTTCCGTGACGTCTCTGTGCTGTCGCTGATCGGCGAGAAGCTGCCGGTGTCGATCACGCTCGGCCTGTGGATGACGCTGATCTCCTACGCTATCTCCATCCCGCTCGGCATCGCCAAGGCGGTGCGCGACGGTTCGAGGTTCGACGTGTGGACATCGGGCGTGGTCATCGTCGGCTACGCCATTCCCTCCTTCCTGTTCGCGATCCTGCTGATCGTGTTTTTCGCGGGCGGCTCGTTCTGGCAGATTTTCCCGCTGCGTGGCCTCACCTCCGAGAATTTCTCGGAGCTGTCGCTCGTCGGCAAGATCGCCGACTACCTGTGGCACATCACGCTGCCGATCTTCTCCATGGCGATCGGCGCGTTCGCGACGTCGACACTGCTGACCAAGAACTCGTTTCTGGACGAAATCCGCAAGCAGTACGTGCTCACCGCCCGCATGAAGGGCCTCACGGAACGGCAGGTGCTCTACGGCCACGTGTTCCGCAACGCCATGCTGATCGTCATCGCCGGTTTTCCGGGCGCGTTCATCGGCGCCTTCTTCGCCGGCTCGCTGCTGATCGAGACCATCTTCTCGCTGGACGGGCTGGGGCTGCTGTCGTTCGAGTCCATCGTCAACCGGGATTACCCGGTGGTGTTCGCCAGCCTGTTCATCTTCTCGCTGCTCGGACTCGTGGTGAACCTGCTGTCGGACCTCACCTACACGTGGATCGATCCGCGCATCGATTTCGAGACGCGGGAGGTCTGAGATGACGGACGCCGCAGCCATCGCCGCCGCGCCGCCCCTGCCCGAAAAGGGTTGGCTGCGGCTGTCGCCGCTCAACCGCCGCCGGCTGCGCAACTTCCGCGCGCACAGGCGCGGTTTCTGGTCGCTGTGGATATTCCTGGCGCTGTTCTTCGTGACGCTGGGCGCGGAGTTCATCGCCAACGACCGGCCGCTGGTCGCCTCCTACAAGGGCGAAATCCTGTTTCCCGTGCTGGTGGACTATCCGGAAGAAAAATTCGGCGGCTTCCTCGCCCGCACGGACTACCGCGATCCGTTCATCGCCGACGAGATCAACGCGAACGGCTGGGCCCTCTGGCCGCCGGTCCGCTTCGCCTACAACACGCACAACCTCGCCATTCCGGTGCCGGCGCCCGCGCCGCCGACGTGGCTGCTGACGGACGAGCAATGCGGCGGCTCATGCGCCGGCATCGAGTGGAACTGGCTCGGCACCGACGACCAGGGCCGCGACGTGCTGGCGCGCCTCATCTACGGCTTCCGCCTCTCGGTGCTGTTCGGGCTGATCCTGGCCGGAATCTCGTCGGTGATCGGCATCTTTACAGGCGCCGTGCAGGGCTATTTCGGCGGCTGGACGGACCTCGTGCTGCAGCGGATCATCGAGATCTGGAACTCGATCCCCTCGCTCTACCTGCTGATCATCGTCTCGTCGATTATCACGCCGGGCTTCTTCGTGCTGCTCGGCATCCTGCTGCTGTTCTCGTGGGTGGCGCTCGTCGGTGTCGTGCGGGCCGAGTTCCTGCGCGCGCGCAACTTCGAATACGTGAACGCGGCGCGGGCGCTCGGCCTCTCCGACGCCACCATCATGTTCCGCCACCTGCTGCCCAATGCCATGGTGGCGACGCTGACCTTCCTGCCCTTCGTGCTCAACGGTTCCATCACCACGCTGACCTCGCTCGACTTCCTCGGCTTCGGCCTGCCGCCGGGCTCGCCCTCGCTCGGGGAGCTGCTGGCGCAGGGCAAGGCGAACCTGCAGGCGCCCTGGCTTGGCCTCACGGGCTTCTTCGTCATCGCGCTGATGCTGTCGCTGCTGATCTTCATCGGCGAGGCGGTGCGCGATGCCTTCGATCCGCGCAAGACGTTCAACTGAAGGAGACAAGCATGAGTGCGCCGCTGCTCTCCGTCAGGAATCTCGCCGTCAACTTCCGCCAGGACGGGCGCGAGATAAAGGCCGTCAGGGGCGTTTCCTTCGATCTCGCGGCGGGCGAGACGCTGGCGCTCGTCGGCGAATCCGGCTCCGGCAAGTCGGTGACGGCACTGTCCGTGCTGCGGCTGCTGAACTATCCGGCGGCGTACCATCCGTCCGGCGAGGTGCTGTTCAAGGGCCGCGACCTGCTGCGCGCCACGGAGGACGACCTGCGCAAGGTGCGCGGCAACGACATCACCATGGTGTTTCAGGAGCCGATGACCTCGCTGAACCCGCTGCACGTGATCTCGCGCCAGATCGGGGAGATTCTCGCGCTGCACAAGGGCATCACGGGCGAGGCCGCGCGCCGGCGCACGCTGGAACTGCTGGAACTCGTCGGCATCCGCGACGCGGAAAGCCGGCTCGACGCCTATCCGCACCAGCTCTCCGGCGGGCAGCGCCAGCGCGTGATGATCGCCATGGCGCTCGCCAACGAGCCGGATCTGCTGATCGCCGACGAGCCCACCACGGCGCTCGACGTGACCGTGCAGGCGCAGATTCTCGACCTGCTGGCACAGCTCAAGGCGCGGCTCAACATGTCGCTGCTGTTCATCACCCACGATCTGGGCATCGTGCGCCGCATCGCCGATCGGGTCTGCGTGATGACCGGCGGCGAGATCGTCGAGACCGGGCCGGTGGCGCAGGTGTTCGACGCACCGCAGCATGCCTATACGCGCAAGCTGCTGGCCGCAGAGCCGAAGGGCGCCCCCCAGCCGGTGGCGGACAACGCGCCGGTGGTGGTGGAAGCCGGCCCCATCAAGGTATGGTTCCCGATCCGGCGCGGCTTCTTCCGCCGGACGGTGGGCTACGTGAAGGCGGTCGACGGCGTGTCGCTGACCGTGCGTGAGGGCGAAACGGTAGGCATCGTCGGCGAATCGGGATCGGGCAAGACGACGCTCGGCCTCGCGCTTTTGCGGCTGATCCGCTCGGAAGGGCCGATCGCCTTTCTCGGCCAGCGCATCGACGGGCTGAAGCGCAAGGCGGTGAAGCCGCTGCGACGCTCCATGCAGATCGTGTTCCAGGACCCCTACGGCTCGTTGTCGCCGCGCCTTTCCGTGGCCGAGATCGTGGCCGAGGGGCTCGGAGCGCTTTCCGGCCGCGTGGAATCACTCGGCCGATCAGAACTCGCCCGGGAAAAAGAAGCGCGGAGCGAGGACCGGATCGACTCCGGCCTTCGCGTGCAGCAAGGCCACCTGTCGCAGGCGGAACGGCGCGCCCGGGTGGCGCGGGCGCTCGCCGATGTCGGGCTCGATCCCGCGGCCATGGATCGCTATCCGCACGAGTTTTCCGGCGGCCAGCGCCAGCGCATCGCCATCGCGCGCGCCATGGTGCTGGAGCCGCGCTTCATCGTGCTGGACGAACCCACCTCGGCGCTCGACATGTCGGTACAGGCCCAGATCGTCGACCTGCTGCGCGAGCTGCAGCGCACGCGCAGGCTCGCCTACCTGTTCATCAGCCACGACCTCAAGGTGGTGCGGGCGCTATCCAACACCGTGATCGTGATGCAGAATGGCCGGGTGGTGGAACAGGGGCCGGCCGGCCCGCTGTTCGCCGATCCGCAGACGGAGTATACGCGCACGCTGTTCGCGGCCGCTTTCGCGTCATCGGCGCGGGAAAACGCGGGCGTGGCCTCCTGAGGCGGGCGAAGGGGGACGCCGCAAGGCCGCAGATCAGAGGGGAGCATCATGGAAGGCGTCACGGTCGTCGATCATCCGCTGGTGCGGCACAAGCTCACGCTGATGCGCGACAGGACGCGCTCCACCAAGGGCTTCCGGCAGTTGCTGAACGAGATCGGCATGCTGCTGTGCTACGAGGTGACGCGCGACCTGCCGACCGAGCTGATCGAGGTGCAGACGCCCATCGCCACGATGCGCGCGCCGGTGCTCGCGGGCAAGAAGCTCGTCTTCGCGCCTATCCTGCGGGCGGGCGCGGGCTTTCTCGATGCCATGCTCGACCTGGTGCCCTCCGCGCGCGTCGCGCACATCGGCCTCTACCGCGATCCGGAGACGCTGCAGGCGGTTGAATACTATTTCAAGGCGCCCGCGGATGTGGCGGAGCGGCTCGTCATCGTTATCGACCCGATGCTCGCCACCGCGAATTCAGCCATCGCCGCCATCGACCTGCTGAAGCAGCGCGGCGCGCGCGACCTGCGCTTCGTGTGCCTGCTCGCCGCGCCGGAGGGCATCCACCGGCTGCAGGCGGCGCACCCGGAAGTGCGCATCTGGACGGCCGCCATTGACGAAGGCCTGAACGAGCACAGCTACATCGTGCCCGGCCTCGGCGACGCGGGAGACCGCATGTACGGCACGCGCTGAGCCGGCACCCCGGAGGAACGGTGACGTTAACTATTTGTCGTAAAGGCGGGCAAACTGCCAAACATCCGTCATGATACTGGTATTCTTTGTTGTATAGGCACGTGCCGTTGCACGGTCGCCGCGCAACCTCCCGGTGGAGCGATTTTGCTATTCGTCGAAACGCTCAAGTGATCCGGGTTTCTTATTTGACCGCCGCACGGAAAAAGCGCTATCCACTTTTCCCGAACGCGCCACAGCAGCCATGAGCCTGTAAGGAACACCATGTTTCCGAAGCCCCTCCCCCTGCTCACCCCCAACACCTACGAATACGAATCGTTGCCGATGGTGAAGCCCACGGGCTTTCGCGAATACGATGCGCGCTGGTTGTTCGAGAAGGAGATCAACCTGATGGGCGTGCAGGCGCTGGGGCTCGGCCTCGGCCACCTGCTGCACGAATTCGGCGTGAAGCCGGAGATCGTCACCGGCCATGACTTCCGCGGCTATTCGGCGTCGATCAAGTATGCGCTGATCACCGGCTTGCTGGCGGCGGGCGTCAAGGTGAAGGACATCGGCCTCGCGCTTTCTCCCATGGCCTATTTCGCGCAGTTCGCGCTCGACGTGCCGGCGGTGGCGATGGTCACTGCCTCGCACAACGACAACGGCTGGACCGGCGTGAAGATGGGCGCGGCCCGCCCCCTCACCTTCGGCCCGGATGAAATGTCGCGCCTCAGGGAGATCGTGCTGAACGGCACCTCGCAGGCGCGCCCGGGCGGCGAATACGAATTCGTCGAGGGCTTCGCGCAGCGCTATATCGACGACCTGATCAACCGGCCGAAGCTGAAGCGCAAGCTCAAGGTCATCGCCGCCTGCGGCAATGGCACGGCCGGCGCCTTCGCCCCGCAGGTGCTGGAGGGCATCGGCGCGGAAGTGGTGCCGCTCGACACGACGCTGGACCACACTTTCCCGCGCTACAATCCCAACCCCGAAGACATGAAGATGCTGCACGCCATCGCCGACGCGGTGCGTGAATCGGGCGCGGACGTCGGGCTCGGCTTCGACGGCGACGGCGACCGCTGCGGCGTCGTCGACAACGAGGGCGCGGAAATCTTCGCCGACAAGATCGGCGTGATGCTGGCGCGCGATCTCTCCGCGCTTCATCCCGGCTCCACTTTCGTGGTGGACGTGAAGTCGACCGGCCTCTTCGTCACCGATCCGGTGCTGCAGCAGAACGGTGTGAAGGCGGACTACTGGAAGACCGGGCACAGCTACATCAAGCGCCGGGTGAAGGAACTCAACGCGCTCGCGGGCTTCGAGAAATCGGGCCACTTCTTCTTCAATGCTCCCATCGGCCACGGCTACGACGACGGCCTCGTCACAGCGCTCGCGGTCTGCGACATGCTCGACCGCAACCCGGACAAGTCGATGGCCGACCTCTACCGCGCCCTGCCGCGCACCTGGGGCACGCCGACCATGTCGCCCCATTGCGCGGACGAGGTGAAGTATGACGTCGTCGCGCGCGTGGTGAAACGCTTCGAGACGCTGAAGGCCGAAGGCGGCAAGGTCGGCGGGCAGGCGATCCACGATCTCGTCACCGTGAACGGCGTGCGCGTCGTTGCAGAGGACGGGACGTGGGGGCTGGTGCGCGCCTCCTCCAACAAGCCGGAACTCGTCGTGGTGATCGAAAGCCCCATCTCCGAGGCGCGCACGCGCGAGATGTTCAAGGCGGTCGACGACATCCTGCGGGAGAACCCGGAAGTCGGCGCATACAATCAGACCTTCTGATTTTTTCTGGAACCTTCTGATTTTACTGAATAATCGGACATGCAGGCGCGGGAGGCAACTCCCGCGCCTTTTCCATCAGGGCAACAGTTCGCGCATCTATCCCTGTCAATACTTCATAAACCATCTGGACAAATCAGCGATTTGGGATTCAGATGGAGTCGATTCGGAAAGATGCGGCACGTCTTACCGATCAGACGTTTGGGACTCCGAAGGGGGCGTTGCATGGCGCGCGCGCAAGCGGCGGGCGTGCCCGCACGCGCGGGCACGATTCTGGGAATTACGCGATCGATCGCCAATCCCGGATACCGCCAACTGGCTATGATGGAACCGTGGCTGAGGCTCATGGTGCCGACGCTGCTGTTTGTGTTTCTCACATCGCTGATCGCCGGCGCGGTGCTGCAGGGCATCGACAGCCGCAACGAAACCCTGAACGACGCCATTACCGAAATCGACCTCGTTGCCGCGCTCGCCACAAGCGAAATCGGCCAGAAGCTCGCCGCCTCCGCCGCCGGGGACGACGAGGTGTCGCTGCCGGCGTTGGCGCGGGCGGTTCTGGAGCGCACCATTCCCGCGCAGGCCGTCACGGACGGACGGCTGGTCGCGGTCGCCGACGCCACCGGCCGCGTCAGCGCCGCGCGTCCAGCGGCGGCGGTCGGCGCGAAACTCGCGGATATCCTCGGCGGCGCGCAGCCTCTCACCACTTTCGCCGACCGGGCCGGCGTGCTGCGCATCCAGCTCGCCTCCGGCGAGGCCGCACTCGCGACGGTGCGCAACCTGCCCGGCGGCGGGCAGGTTGCCGTCATCCAGCCGGAAAACCGGGCGCTGGCGGGTTGGCGCGCTGGCCTGACGGGGCAGACGACACTGCTCGCGGCCTGCGCCTTCGTGCTGGTGGCGCTGGCGCTGGCCTATTTTATGCAAGCGGGGCGCGCGCGGGCGGCGGACGAGGTGTGCGAAAAGGTGCGCGAGCGCGTGGACGCCGCCCTCGACCGCGGCCGCTGCGGCCTGTGGGATTGGGACATCGCGCGCGGGCGGCTCTACTGGTCGGACTCGATGTACGACATCCTCGGCTATCGCCGCCACGACGAGTTCATGTCGTTCGGCGAGATGAACCGTCTGGTGCATCCGGACGACGCCGATCTCTACGCCATGGCCGACATGGTGGCGAGCAACCGTGCTTCCGCCATCGACCACGAGTTCCGCATCCTCAACGCGGACGGCCAGTGGGTGTGGATCAAGGCCCGCGCGCAGCTCATCGACGACGAGGGCGGCGACGGGCCGCATCTTGTCGGCATCGCCGTCGACATCACCGAGCAGCGCCGCCTGGCCGAGCGCACCGCCACGGCCGACATGCGGCTGCGCGAAGCGGTGGAGACCATCTCGGAAGCCTTCGTGCTGTGGGACGCGAACAACCGTCTCGTCACCTGCAACTCGAAGTTCCAGCGCCTGCACGGGCTGGCGCCCGAAAGCGTGGTGCCGGGCATGGCCTATGACGAGCTTATGAGCCTCGGCACCCTGCCCCCCGTGCGCACGGAATTGATGGGGCAGGCGAAGCCCGGACACGCCCGTGAAACCGGCGCGCGCACCTTCGAGGCGCAGCTGGCGGACGGGCGCTGGCTGCAGATCAACGAGCGGCGCACGCGCGACGGCGGCTACGTCTCCGTCGGCACAGACATCACAGCGCTGAAGAACCACGAGGAAAAGCTGATGGAATCGGAACGGCGGCTTATCGCCACCGTGGCCGATCTCAAGCGCTCCCGCCAGAAGCTGGAGTCGCAGGCACGCCAGCTCGCCGATCTCGCCGAACGCTATCTGGAGCAGAAGGCGGAAGCCGAATCCGCCAACCGCGCCAAGGCGGAGTTCCTCGCCAACATGAGCCACGAGCTGCGCACGCCGCTCAACGCCATCATCGGCTTCTCGGAAGTGATGGAAAGCGGCATCTTCGGCGAACTCGGCAACGAGAAATACCACGAATACTGCCGGGACATCCGCCAGAGCGGCAAGTATCTGCTCGACGTCATCAGCGACATTCTGGACATGTCCCGCATCGAGGCAGGGCGTATCAGGCTGGCGTGCGAATCGCTCGCCGTCGACACCGTGATGCGCGAGGCCGCCCGGGCCGTGACTCGCGACGCGGAACTGAAGGGCCTCGCGCTCGCCGTGGAAACACTGCCCGAAACCGCCATCAGCGCCGACCCGCGCGCCGTGGAGCAAATCCTTGGCCATATCCTGCGCAACGCCGTCAAATTCACGCCCGAGGGCGGCCGCGTGACGCTGCGGGCGCGCGTGTCCGGTCCGAACATCCATCTCTATGTGGAGGATACGGGCATCGGCATTCCGGCCGAGGCGCTGAAGAAGCTCGGCCGGCCGTTCGAGCAGGTGGAGACGGAATTCGCCCGCAGCTACAAGGGATCGGGACTGGGCCTCGCCATCGCCCGCTCGCTCGCGGAACTGCACGGCGGCGCGCTGCGCATCCGCTCCAGCGTCGGCAACGGCACCGTCGTGATGGTCAGCCTGCCCGCCGAAATCCAGAGCCGGCAGGCAGCCTGATACCGAATCAGCGGCCGGCCGGCGTGCGGATGTCGAGAGGCCCGGCGGAGCGCGCCGCAACCGGTGACGACACGACGGCGGGCGCGGGCATTACAGCCGGCGCAGACGGCACGCGGGTTGCAACGGGAACCTGCGGCGACGCGGGCGAGGTGTAGAACGCGCTCATCTCATCGAAACCGGCGCTGTCCCCGGCCGCGCCATAGTTCGGAATCGCATCGCCCGGGATGGTGACGGTGCGCCCGCCCGATCCGTTGAGGCAGTCGGCGCAGATGCCGCCAACCGCCTGCTTGGCGCTGCGCTCCCAGCGGTCGAAACGGCGCTGCTCCTCGTCGAGGGCGCGCAGGTTCGCCTCACGGTCGCGCACTTTCTCGTCCCGCCATTCCGGCGAGAACATCTCGGGCCCGGCAACGGCGGCGGCATTGGCCGAGCCGGTGGCTGCGGCGCCTCCCCCGGCGGCGTGTGCCGCCCCTGCCAGCAACGTGAACGCCAGAACAGCGACAATCCTCACGGCAATACCCTCATAGCCACGTACGACAGCAGGCCGCCGCCGGAACCGGCGTTCGGGCGGCAGCGCGAACTCTATTATCTGGCAGATAATACCGTCATCAATAAGGCGCAATGACAGATGTCATGCATCCTGAACGACGAACATCCGCCTGGAAGCCCGTTCGCCGTCCTGTCTTCTTGTCGACGTATCGGATTCATCCGGAAAACGGCACCCGTTTTCCGGTCTGAAGCTCCATGCGGGCGTCACGCCTGCGGGCGCGGACGGTCGGCCAGCAGATCGCGGATCTGCGTGAGCAGCTTGACGTCGGCGGGCTCCTCGGGCGCCGGCGCCGGCGGCTTGTTCCGCTCCGCCTGGCGCTTCAGCTCGTTGATGCCCTTGACCACGAGGAACAGCACCCACGCGACGATGATGAAGTTGATGGCGGCGGTGATGAAGCTGCCGTAGGCGAGCACCGCGCCCTGCGAGCGCGCGGCGTCGAGGGACGTGGACGTCACCTCGCCGGAGAGCGGCAGGAAGTAGTTGGAGAAGTCGACGCCGCCGCGCGTGATCCAGGCGATCAGGGGCATGAAAATGTCGCCGACGATCGATTCAACGATCCGGCTGAACGAGGCGCCGATGATCACGCCGATGGCGAGATCCACCACGTTGCCCCGCAGGGCGAATTCCCGAAATTCCTTCAGCATCAGTTCAGTTCCTCAGGCCCGGAGGTTTTTAGAATCTGTCCTGTTTATGTTGAAACAGGACAGATTCTAGGTTCCTTATTTTGAGTGAATTCTGATTGATCAGATGATTCCATCTGATCGGCAAGCGCTCTGGGGTCAAGTTCCCGGGACGCCAATACTGCATTGCGGGCGTTTTTGGTAGCAGAACATCGCCCCCTCAACCACCAAAGCGGGCGGCGATGGCGCGGCTGAGGCGCTCGCCCTCCGCGAGATAGCGCGCGACCGATACCTGCGCCGCATCCGTGCAGATGCGGTAGGTGACGGAGAACCCCCGGTAACCCTGGTTGAAGGCGCCCGCGAGCCGCGCGCGCGTCTCCGCATCCCGCGATTCGCTGTCGATCAGCGCCGCCATGCGCCCGTGCCATTCCGGCGCATCCGGCGCGCCGCACAGCGCGCGCAGGAACGACAGGGCGCCCATGACTTCCGAAAGGCGCACCAGGTTGTTTTCATAGCCGGGCGGCGGCGTGCGAATGGTCTCCGCCTCCGGCTCCTGCACCGGCGCGCTTTCCGCCGGCGGCGCCTCGCGCACGGGCGGCAGCGGCGCACGCTGAGCGCGCGCGGCGGAACTCACATGGGCGGATGCCGCCGCCAGCAGGCAGACGGCGAGAAGCCGCGGGAAACGGCGGCGGGCGCCCCGCGCGCTCACACGTGCTGCCCGCCGTTGATGTGCAGCTCCGCACCCGTCACGTAGGACGACGCCTCGGTGCACAGGAAGTAGATCGCCTTCGCTACCTCATCGGGCGTGCCAAGGCGGCGCAGCGGAAACGCTTCCGCCATGCGCGCCGTGCCGGGAGAAAGGATCGACGTGTCGATCTCACCGGGCGAAATGGCGTTGACGCGCACGCCCAGCGGCCCGAAATCCGCCGCCATCTCGCGCGTGAGGGCCGCGAGCGCAGCCTTCGACGTCGCATAGGCCGCACCCGCGTAGGGATGGACGCGCGAACCGGCGATGGAGGTGACGTTGACGACCGAGCCGCTCGCCCGCGACAGTTCCTCGACGAGACCGCGCGCCAGCATGACGGAGGCGAAGAAATTCACCTGAAACACGCGGTGCCAGTCCTCGATGGGGGTGTCGAGCGTGTTCAGCCGGCCGCCGCTCCCGCCTTTGGGAGAGATGCCGGCGTTGTTGACGAGCGCGTCCAGCACCCCGCCCTCTTCAGCGAGGCGGCGCTTCATCTCATCGATGGCGGCGAGGGTGGAGCCGGTATCGGCGAGATCGACCTGGATATGGTCTTCCGGCCCCATCTCCCACGGACATTGCTCGGGAAAGGCGTGGCGGGAGCTGGTGATTACGCGCCAGCCCGCGGCGGAAAAGCGTTTGACCGTGGCATGGCCGATCCCCCGGCTGGCGCCGGTGAGCAGCATGATGCGACGTCGGGCATTCGTGGTTCTGGTCACGGCGGATTCTCGTCTGAGGTATATGCGACACACTACGCCCGGATCGCGCCGCGGTCCACTGCCACCGCGCGAATGCGCCGATATCATGCGCACGGGCGATCTTCCCGCGCAGCTGACGGCCACAGAACACTTGTATTCGCGTCGCGCAGGCGCGATAACTGCGGCCATGAGCGAGAAAATCCCCTCCTCCGCCCTCGCGGACATCGACGGCCTGCCTTTCGAAAAGGCACTGGCCGAGCTTGAACAGATCGTGTCGCGCCTTGAGCGCGGCGACGTGCCGCTTGAAGAATCCATCGCCATTTTCGAGCGCGGCGAGCTGCTGAAGAAACATTGCGACGCGCTGCTGAAAACCGCCGAGGCCCGGATCGAGAAGATCTCGCAGGCGGGCAATGGCACCGTCGCCACGGAACCGCTCGACGTCGAAGCCTGATCGTGCCCGCCGGTTGCATCCTTGCGCGGCGGAACACCCGGGATCACGGGGAATTTGACGAAATCTCGCCAAACGCCTATTCCCTGTTATCTTGCGCGAGAAGGCCGCGCACACCGTGGCGCGGCCGTTTCGCGATCCATGACATGACGGGACCCGAGAGGTTTCCGGAGGTTTTCTGACGTTGCCCATATCCACCCCGCTCCTCGATACCATCCTGACGCCCGCCGACCTGCGCCGCCTCCCGGAGGCCGCGCTTCCGCAGCTCGTCGACGAGTTGCGCGCGGAGGTGATCGACGCCGTGTCCGTCACCGGCGGGCATCTCGGCGCGGGGCTCGGCGTTGTGGAACTCACGGCAGCGCTGCACTACGTCTTCGACACGCCGGACGACCGGCTGATCTGGGACGTGGGCCACCAGGCCTATCCGCACAAAATCCTCACCGGGCGGCGCGACCGCATCCGCACGCTGCGCAAGAGCGGCGGCCTCTCGGGCTTCACCAGGCGGGCGGAAAGCCCCTACGATCCATTCGGCGCCGGCCATTCCTCCACCTCCATCTCGGCGGGGCTCGGCATGGCCGCCGCGCGCGACCTTTCGAACGGCGGCAACCACGTGGTCTGCGTGATCGGCGACGGCGCCATGTCGGCCGGCATGGCCTACGAGGCCATGAACAACGCCGGCGCGCTCGGGGCGCGGCTCATCGTCATCCTCAACGACAACGACATGTCGATCGCCCCGCCCGTGGGCGCGCTCTCCGCGCATCTGGCGCGCATCGTCTCCAGCGGCACCTACCGTTCGCTGCGCGAAACCGGCAAGCAGATCGTGAGCCGCCTGCCGCGCTTCTTCTACGAGAAGGCGCAACGCGCCGAGGAATATGCCCGCGGCTTCTGGACCGGCGGCACCCTGTTCGAGGAGCTGGGGTTCTATTATGTCGGCCCGGTAGACGGCCACAACCTCGACCACCTGCTGCCCGTGCTGCGCAACGCCCGCGCCGCCGAGGACGGGCCGATCCTCGTCCACGTGGTGACGCAGAAGGGCAAAGGCTATGCTCCCGCCGAGGCCGCGGCCGACAAATACCACGGTGTGAACACGTTCGACGTCGTCACCGGCGCGCAGGCCAAGCCCAAGGCCAACGCCCCCACCTATACGCGGGTGTTCGCCGACAGCCTGATCCGCGAGGCGGAGCGCGACGAGAAGATCGTCGCCGTCACGGCCGCCATGCCGTCCGGCACCGGCCTAGACCTCTTCGGGCAGGCGTTCCCCAAGCGCACCTACGACGTCGGCATCGCCGAGCAGCACGCCGTGACCTTCGCGGCCGGGCTGGCGGCGGAAGGCTACAGACCGTTCTGTGCCATCTACTCGACGTTCCTGCAGCGCGCCTACGACCAGATCGTCCACGACGTGGCGATCCAGAACCTGCCAGTGCGCTTCGCCATCGACCGCGCCGGGCTGGTGGGGGCCGACGGGCCGACGCACGCGGGCTCGTTCGACATCGCCTATCTCGGCTGTCTGCCCAACATGGTGCTGATGGCGGCGAGCGACGAGGCGGAACTCGTGCATATGGTGGCGACCGCCGCCGCCCACGACGCCGGTCCCATTGCGCTGCGCTACCCGCGTGGCGAGGGCGTGGGCTTGGAGCTGCCCGAACGGGGCGAGGTGCTGCCCATCGGCAAGGGCCGCATCGTGCGCGAGGGCAACCGCGTGGCGCTGCTGTCGCTGGGCACGCGCCTTGCCGAGGCGCTCGCTGCCGCCGAGCAGCTGGAGGCGCGCGGCCTTTCCACCACCGTCGCCGATGCGCGCTTCGCCCGGCCGCTCGACCTCGACCTGCTGCGCCGCCTGGCGCGCGAGCACGAGTGCCTGATCACCGTCGAGGAAGGATCGCAGGGTGGCTTCGGCGCCTTCGTGCTGCACGCGCTCGCGCAGGAGGGCCTGCTCGACCAGGGCCTCAAGGTGCGCACCATGACGCTGCCCGACACGTTCATCGAGCACGACAAGCCGGAGTGTATGTACGCCGCCGCCGGGCTGGACGCGGCCGGCATCGTCGCCACGGTGTTCGCGGCGCTGGGCAACGCCTCCGCGATCGCGGACGTGCCGGCGCTCAGGGCGTGATCCCGGGACGCGGAAACGGATAGGGTCCGGATGTCGGAAAGGCGCAGGGCGGATGTCGTGCTGGTCGAGCGCGGCTTTTTTGACAGCCGCGCGCAGGCGCGCGCCGCCATCGAGGCGGGCGGCGTCAGCGTCGACGGCGCCGTGCTGCGCAAACCCTCGCAGACCATCCCCGCAGACGCCGGCATCGTGGCGCAGGCACCTCATCCCTGGGTGTCGCGCGGCGGTCTGAAGCTCGCTGCTGCTCTCGACGCCTTCGGCTTCGACGTCACGGGGGCCGCGGCGCTCGACCTCGGCGCCTCCACCGGCGGCTTCACGCAGGTGCTGCTGGCGCGCGGCGCGGCGCATGTGCACGCGGTCGATGTCGGCCACGGACAGTTGCATCCGCTCGTCGCGGGCGACCCGCGCGTCACCGCGCTGGAGGGCACCGACGCCCGCGCGCTCGCCGGGCGCGGCATCGGCCCGTTCGATATGCTGAGCGTCGACGTCAGCTTCATCTCGCTGAAGCTCGTGCTGCCGGCGGCGGTGCCGCTGCTGAAACCCGGCGCGGCGCTCGCGGCGCTGATCAAGCCGCAGTTCGAGGCCGGTCGCGCGCATCTCAGCAAGGGCATCGTGCGCGACGAGGCGGTGCGGACGCGCGTATGCGAGGACATCCGCGCCCACGTCGCCGGGCTCGGCTTCACCGTGAGCGGCCTCATCCCCTCCCCCATCGAGGGCGGCGACGGCAACCGCGAATATCTGATCGGAGCCCGCCTGTCATGACGCTGGACGCCACACTGACGCTGACGATAGCCCGCCTCGGAGCGCGCGGGGACGGCATTGCCGACACGCCTGCCGGTCCCGTCTACGTGCCCTATGCGCTGCCCGGCGAGACGGTGCGCGTCAGCCTGCCCGCGCCTGACCCCTCGACCGGACGCGCCGCGCGCTCCTCGATGGGCCGCGCGGACGCGCGCGCCGCCCTGATCGCCGTCGAGCACGCCGCGCCTGACCGGCGCGCGCCCGAATGCGTGCTGTTCACGCGCTGCGGCGGCTGCGTGACACAACATATGTCGGAGGCTACCTATGGCGCCTGGAAACGCGACAGCGTCGTCACCGCGCTGGCGCGCGCCGGCATCGACACACCCGTCGAACCGCTCGTGGATGCGCACGGCACAGGCCGCCGGCGGGTGACGTTCCACGGTCGGCGCAGGCAGGACGCGGACGGTGTCGACGACGCCGTCGGCTTCATGGCCGCGCGCAGCCACGATCTCGTGCCCGTCGCGCACTGCCCGGTGCTCGACCCCGCGCTGGCGCGCGCGCCGGCGGTCGCCCTCGATCTCGCCAGGCTGCTGCTGCCGAAAGGCAAGCCGCTCGATATTCAGATCACCGCCACGACCTCCGGCCTCGACATCGATGTGCGCGGCCACGGCCCTGCCGGCGAGGTGGAGCGGCGCGTGCTGACGGGCGCGGCCGAGCGGCTCGATCTCGCCCGCCTGTCGATCCACGGCGATCTCGTCGTCGAGCGCCGGCCGCCAGGCATCGCAATGGGGCGCGGGCTGGTGACGCCGCCGGCGGGCGGCTTCCTTCAGGCAACGGCGCTGGGCGAGGAAACACTGGCGCGGCTGGTGACGGAAGCCTGCGACAGCGCGCCCGGGCGCATCAAGCGCGCCGCCGACCTCTTCGCCGGCTGCGGGCCGTTCGCGCTGCGCCTGGCGGAACGCGCCGAGGTGCATGCTGTGGAAAGCGCCGCCGCCGCGTTGGCCGCGCTGGACCGCGCCTTCCGCGCCACGCCCGGCTTGCGCCGCATCACCACGGAGGCGCGCGACCTGTTCCGCCGCCCTCTGCTGCCGCTTGAACTGAACCGCTACGACGCCGTCGTCTTCGATCCGCCCCGGGCAGGGGCGGAAGCGCAAGCGCGCGAGATCGCCAAGAGCCAGGTGCCGCTCGTCGTCGCCGTTTCATGCGACGCCGGCACCTTCGCCCGCGATGCGAAAATCCTGACCGATGGCGGCTATGCCGCCGCGCGCATCACGCCGGTCGACCAGTTCCGCCACTCGCCCCATGTCGAGATGGTGGGCGTGTTCGTGCGGACCGGCAAGGCGAGGCGCCGGTGACGGCGCGGCCCGGCGGCCGTTACCTGAACTGGCCGCCGCTGAAGAGCTTGCTGATCCACGAGCCCGTGTCCTCGCGCGGTTCAAGGCCCTTGCTGGCGAGCAGCGCGTAGGCGTCCTTGTACCACGGGCTTTCCGGGAAGTTGTGGCCGAGCACCGCTGCCGCCGTCTGGGCCTCGCTGACGATGCCGAGGGCGACGTAGGCCTCTGTCAGGCGCATCAGCGCCTCCTCGACCGAGCGTGTCGTCTGGTAGCGCGCCACAACCTCACGGAAGCGGTTGATGGCGGCCGTGTAGTTGCGCTTGCCCAGATAGAAGCGGCCCACCTCCATCTCGTGGCCGGCGAGCTGGTCGCGCACCACCTGAAGGTTGAACTTGCCGTCCTTCACATATTCGGAACGCGGATAGCGCTCGATCAGCGTCTCGAACGCCTGCACGGCGCGCTGTGTGGACGCCTGGTCGCGGGTGACGTCCGGCACCTGCTTGTAGTAGGACATCGCCAGCAGATACTGCGCGTAGGCGGCGTCCTCGGAATTGGGATAGAGCGTCGTATAGCGTATCCCGCTGTTGGCCGCGTCGTCATACCGGCCGCCCTCGTAGGCGACGTAGGTCTGCATGATCAGCGACTTCTGCGCCCAGGTCGTGCCGGGATTCTGCCGGTTGATGGTGTCGAACGCCTTGTAGGCGCCCTCGAAATCGCCCTTCGCCGACCTCGCGAGGCCGTCGTTGTAAAGCTCTTCCGCCGGCTTCACCGGAACGATCTCGGGCTTGTAGACTTCCGGCTTGGAGAACGGATTAAGCGACTTCACCGAGTCGCAGGCCGCGACGGCAAGAAGGATCACACCGGCCGCTGCGAGACGGCCCGCGACGCGCAGGACCGGACGCCCGCCGGAAACCACGTTGTCGGAAAAAGGCAAGTGCGAGAAACGCATCCCTCGTCAATCCTCCAGATGGCGCGAGGGACACATGACACCCCCAACCCCGGGGTGTTTACCCCAAACAGACCTCATCCGCCAAGCACTCTGTTTCGCCCGCAGTCAAATCCGCACACAAGACATCGGAAAAATCAGGTCAGATCAGGCGCGTAGGCCGGAGCGGCCGCGCCCGCGGCGACTTCCGCGTAGCCGTATTCGCGGCGCGGGGCGAGCGAGTCGATGATGGCGTAATTCGCCCGGTCGCTGAACAGCGCGTCCAGCACCGCGACATTCATGCGGTGGCCAGCGCAGTAGGAGCGGTATTCGCCCTGCAGCGCGAAGCCCGCCAGCGCCAGATCGCCGACGGCGTCGAGCAGCTTGTGGCGCACGAACTCGTCGCCGTAGCGCAGCCCCTCGGGATTGACGATACCATCGTCAGCGATAGCGATCGAGTTGTCGAGCGACGAGCCGAGTGCCAGCCCCATGCCGCGCAGCTTCTCGACATCGCGCATGAAGCCGAAGGTGCGCGCGCGGCAAATCTCGTTGCGGAACACGGCGGCGTCCAGATCCACCACCTTGCGCTGGCGCCCGATCACCGCCGAATCGAAATCGATCTCGACATCGAGACGGAAGCCGCGGTCAGCGGGACGAAGCTCGGAGTAGCCGCGCCCGTGGTTGATCCGTACCGGACGCAGGATCTTCAGGTAGCGGCGCGACGCCTCCTGACGCACGATGCCGGCGGAGACGATCGCGTCGACGAAGCAGCCGGCGCTGCCGTCGAGAATCGGCATCTCCGGCCCGTCGATCTCGGCCAGCACGTTATCGATGCCAAGCCCTGAAAGGGCCGCCATGAGGTGTTCGATGGTAGCGACGGAGCCCGTGTCGGCCTCGCCCAGCACGGTGCAGAGTTCCGTGGTGCTGACGTTGGCGTAGCGCGCGTTGATCAGGCGTTCACGGCCATTCGACAGGCCGGTCCTTAAAAAAACAACGCCGTGGTGGGCGTCGGCGGGATGCAGCACAAGTCTCGCAGGCTTGCCAGAATGAACACCGGTCCCGGTGAGCGTTACGGCTTTACGAAGCGTCGTTTGCCTGCTGGCCTTCATCGAATGCGTCCCGGACCGGGGTACCAGATAGGCGGCGCCGAACCCCGGTCCCGGTCGGCGTGCCGTGTGAGGGAGCACTCGATTCGAGGCTGTCGACTCACGTTGCGGGCTTACATAAACACCCTCGTCCACTGACGCCAAATCACGCTTTCTTACCGTCTGTTACAAGCCCTTCAGACACATAATATGCTTTCAAAACAATCGTTTACACTTCGTTAACCTTTCCCCGGGAACGGATGCCGTGGCAGCTTGATTGCGGCAAAATTGCGACACAAGCGTCTGTTTCGCCCCCGACGCGCCGCATATCTGTCGTTGGAAAGTCCTTCTTTCATGAAACGCCAAAAAAACGGACAACGGGGCCTTTCGGCCCCGCTGTGGATAGTTCTGTAAAATGTGATCGGGTAAACTTGATCAATTGGCTTGACGACGGAGAAACGCCGGAATTTCAAGCTGCTCGTCGTCGATGGTGGCGTTGCGCGGCGCGGGAACGGAGGGCCGCACGGCCTGCTGCTCGGGCTGCGCGGGCCGATACACAGGAGGCTGAGGGACGGGCTGCGCATGTGGCTGCGCATGCAATTGCGGCTGCGCGTGCACTTGCGGCTGCGCGCC
This sequence comes from Pseudochelatococcus lubricantis, assembly GCF_011762225.1. Taxonomy (GTDB): domain Bacteria; phylum Pseudomonadota; class Alphaproteobacteria; order Rhizobiales; family Beijerinckiaceae; genus Pseudochelatococcus; species Pseudochelatococcus lubricantis. The sequence goes on along the minus strand of NZ_JAASQI010000009.1, from coordinate 106,765 downwards.
CTGGGGAGCGGCCTGCGGCTGGCTCCGGACCTGCGGCGCGTGCTGCGGTGCCGGCTCGTCCCGACGGCCGAGCCCGACAGAGGCGAGACGCTGCAGCAGCGACATGCGCTGGCGCGGATCATGCCCCTGCTGGCTCTGCGGCGCGTGCTGCGGCGCTTCGCCGCGGCTGGCGCGGATCTGGTTCTGCGCGGGCAGCGGCAGCTCGTCGACACGCGGCATGCGAGCCGGGCGCACCGTCTGCTCCGCGCGCGGCGGCAGGAAGTGCTCCGGCAGCGCTTCCGGCTGCGGCGCGGGCGCAGCCGCGAGCGCGGCGGCGGTCGGCACGATGTTCGGGCGTGGCTGCGCGGGCTCGAACACGACGTCGTGACGGCCCACCGCCGGCGCGGAAGACTGAGCGAGCGTCGGCGCGATGCCGGCGACCGGCACGGCCTGCGGCACCGTGAGGGAAGCCGCTGCCTGCGGCGCCTCGCCGCCCGCAACCGCGATCTGCCCGGAGCCCTGGACGGCGCGCAGGCGCGCCTCGGAGCGCAGCCGCTCCGCCACCTCGGCGATCCGCTGCTCGGTGGCGGTCACGTCCTGCGTGCTGCCGGCAAGGAGGGGCTCGATGCCGGTGGCGACCACGGACACGCGGATGATGCCCTCTAGCGCGGGGTCGAAGGTCGCGCCCAGGATGATGTTGGCGTCGGAGTCGACTTCCTCGCGGATGCGGGTCGCGGCCTCATCCACTTCATAGAGGGTGAGGTCGTTGCCGCCGGTGATCGAGATCAGCAGGCCGCGCGCGCCCTTCATCGACACGTCGTCGAGCAGCGGGTTGGCGATGGCCGCCTCCGCCGCCGTGATGGCGCGCTTCTCGCCGGAAGCCTCGCCCGTGCCCATCATCGCCTTGCCCATGCCGCGCATGATGGAACGCACGTCGGCGAAGTCGAGGTTGATGAGACCTTCCTTCACCATCAGGTCGGTGATGCAAGCGACGCCCGAGTAGAGCACCTGGTCGGCGAGCGTGAAAGCGTCGGCGAAGGTGGTCTTTTCGTTCGCGACGCGGAACAGGTTCTGGTTCGGGATGACGATCAGCGTATCGACCGACTTCTGCAGTTCCTGAATGCCCGCGTCAGCCACGCGCATGCGGCGCGCGCCTTCGAACTGGAACGGCTTCGTGACCACGCCGACCGTGAGGATGCCCATGTCGCGCGCGGCCTGCGCGATGACGGGCGCGGCGCCCGTGCCGGTGCCGCCGCCCATGCCGGCGGTGATGAACACCATGTGCGCGCCGGAGAGGTTGTCGCGAATCTCGTCGATCACCTCTTCCGCCGCCGCGCGGCCGATGTCGGGCTGGGAGCCGGCGCCGAGGCCCTCGGTCACCTGCGTGCCCATCTGGATGATGCGCTCGCAACGGGAACTCATGAGCGCCTGGGCATCGGTGTTGGCGCAGACGAACTCGACCCCTTGCAGGCCGGATTCGATCATGTTGTTCACTGCATTGCCGCCGGCTCCACCGACGCCGAAAACAGTGATGTGGGGCTTCAGTTCCCGGATATCCGGGGCTTGCAGGTTGATCGCCATGTTTGGCCTCTTCTCATCAATCGGCGCCCGGCTGCGCGCCCCTCTCTCTTCAGATAAATCCTGGACGTGGCGGCCGCCGCACCGCCGCCCGTGCTCAGAAACTGTCGCGTATCCAGCGGCCCATGCGGCTGAAGTACCCGTCCGTGCCGGTCCGCAGGCCATAGCCCGCCGAGCGCGGCTCGAAATGCTCCACATGCGCCATCTGCGGGTAAACCAGCAGGCCGACCGACGCGGAAAACGCCGGCCCCTTCGCAGCCTCAGGCAGACCCTTGATCCCGAGGGGCCGGCCGATACGCACCTGCCCCGTACCCTTTTCCCCGACGAGAATGCGCCGCGCCAGCTCCGGCAGGCCGGTGAGCTGGCTCGCGCCGCCCGTCAGTATCACCCGCCGCCCCGCCTCCGCGGCGAAGCCGGCCTCGCGCAGGCGTCCGCGCGCCAGCTCAAGAATTTCCTCGACGCGCGGCTTGATGATGCGCACCAGATGCGATTTCGGCACGTGGTTGGGCACGTCCTGTTCGCTGTCGTCGACCTGTGGCACCGCCACGATCTCGCGCTCGTCGGAGGGCGAGGAGATCGCCGCCCCGTAGAGCGTCTTCAGCCGCTCCGCCGCCGCCACGCGGGTGGACAGGCCGCGCGCCACGTCCATCGTCACGTGATGGCCGCCGACGGCGAAGGCATCCGCATGGACGAGGTGGCCGCCCGCGAAGACGCCCATGCTCGTGGTGCCGCCGCCAAGGTCGATCAGCACCGCGCCCATTTCCGCCTCGTCGTCGACGAGCGCGGAAAGGCCGGCGGCGTAAGGTGTCGCCACCACGGCCTCGACGTCGAGATGGCAGCGCTCCACCGCGAGCATCAGGTTGCGCACGGCGCCCCCGTCGGCATTGACGACATGCATGTCGACGCCGAGCTTCTCGCCGATCATCCCGGCGGGATCGAGCAGGCCGCGCTGGCCGTCGAGCGAGAAGCCGGTCGGCAGCGCGTGCAGCACCGCCCGCCCCGGCCGCGTGGCGTGGGCGGAGGCGGCGTCGAGCACCCGGCCGACGTCGCCCGTCGTCACAGCGCCGCCGCGCACCGCGACATGGGCCGCGAAACGCTGGGAGGCGAGCCGGCCGCCCGTGAGATTCACGATGACGGACTTCAGCTCCACCTGTGCCATCCGCTCCGCCGCGTCCACGGCGTGGCGAATGGCACGCTCGGCCGCGTCGAGATCGACGATGATGCCGCCCTTCAGGCCCATGGAGCGCTGGTGGCCGATGCCCAGCACGCGCGCCAGATGCGTGCGCCCGCGCAGCGCCTCCGTCTCGCCCGCGGGGTTGAGCTGGGCGATGAGGCAGACGATCTTGTTGGTGCCGACATCGAGCACCGACAGCGTGGCACTCTTGCGGGCGGAGAGCGGTTTCATCCGTGGCGTCAGCCCCGGGGTCAGGCGATTGCCGTTGGAGCTCATGTTTCGGGGGCCTTCCGCTTGGCGGGTTTCTTCTTCGCTTCAGCCATTGCCGCCGCGCCCTCCTCGCTCAGACGCATGGCGACGCGGTCCGGCTGACGCATGTCGATGGCGATGAGGTCCTTTTCGAGGAGACGCTCACGCTTCTCCAGCTCCACGAGACGCTGCATCGCTTCCACGGGTTCCATCTCGGGCAGGCGCACGATCAGGTCGTTGTCGAACTTGACGTCCCAGCGCCGGCCGGAAACCAGGATGCCGGCGCGGATGCGGCCGGCGATGGGGCCGGCGGCGCGCAGCACGTCGATGTATTCCTGGGAGCGGGTGTTCGCCCCGTCGCCCGCGACAAAGGGCAGGCGCGCGAAGCGCGCGTCGGTCATCAGGTCGATGACCGTGCCGTCGCCGGCGATGACGAACAGCTCGCCGTTGAGCTGCCACAGCGCGCGCGGCTCGCGCTCCACGATGTTGATCGCCAGCGCGTCCGGATAGAGCTTGCTGACCGACGCCTGGCGGATCATCGGCACCAGTTCGAGACGCTTGCGCACCTCGCCCGCGTCGAGGAAGGCGAGCGAGCGCAGGGGCGTGATGCCCGCCGCCGCCAGTACCTCGCTCTCGCGCAGCTCCACCATGCCGCTGATCTGCACCTCGTCGATGCCGAGGCCCACGGCCCGCGCGAACGCATCATACGGCTCGCCGTAGGTGGCGCGGAACGTCTCCATCTGGCCGCCGTACGACGCGCCGACAACGCCGACGAGCGTGAAGAAGGCGATTGTCATCGCCGTCCCGCTGCCGCGCGGCATGTAGCGCGCCGCCTTCTCGAACGCCGTCAGGCGCTGCGAACGCCGGTCACCCCCGGCGCGCGGGCCAGCGGCGGCGAAGGAGGGACCGCCGCTCTTCAGACCTCGCAGAAAATGCTTGCCACCAGCCATCGAAAGCCCGCCCGAAAAACTCGCCTGAGAACACATGTCGGGAACAGCCGCCGGAACGCCGACACATCGACAATCGCATCAACGGCGTCGCGGCCACCGTTAACGATGACTCTTCAGCCTTTTGGTAAATATTTGGTTTAAGGAGCGCGCGGCGCGGCGGCGGAAAATGCGGTTTTCCTCATCCCCCGGGCTCGGCGCCGGCGCGTTCCCTGCCCGGATAATCCGTTTTCCATCAAGGGGATGGATGGAGTTTCCAAGAGCCGTGATGAGCCGGCAAGGGGCTGGAGAAGCGGTTATTCACAACCATTAACCGTTCGCGAAATCCACTGTCCCCGGATGTTAAGATTTGAGGCTTTCCGCAGGCACGCCGACCCGCCTGATTTCCCATTGCAGGACAATTCCCGTTTTCTCATGGACCCTTCGGCGAACTTCCTCACCGAGCGTCTCAATGTCGGCGGCTGTGGCGCCGCCCGTGTTGACGAGAAAGTTGCAGTGCAGCTCGGACACCTGCGCCGCGCCGATTCGCAGCCCCCTGCAGCCGGCGGCGTCCACCAGCTCCCAGGCCTTGCTGCCCTCGGGATTGGTGAAGGTAGAACCGCCCGTGCGGGTGTTCACGGGCTGCGTGGCCGAGCGCGCCTCGGTGATGGCGCCCATGCGCGCCAGTATCTCTTCGGGATTGCCCGGCGTGCCCTGGAACAGCGCCCCGGTGAAGATGAGATCGTCGGGCGCGGCCGTATGGCGGTAGCTGAATCCCATGTCCGCATGGGTGAGGACGCGGCTTTCACCGCCGCGATCGAGCGCCCGCGCCTCCACCAGCACCTGCGCGACATCGCCGCCATAGGCGCCGCCGTTCATGCGCAGCGCGCCGCCGATGGTGCCCGGAATGCCGCGCAGGAAGGCGAGCCCGTCAATGCCGGCCTCGGCCGCCGCGCGGGCCACCTTCACGTCGGCAGCAGCGGCACCTGCGCGCACGCGGTGCCCCGGCTCGATAGCGATGGTGGAAAACCCCTTGCCCAGCCGCACCACAGCGCCCGGCACGCCACCGTCGCGCACCAGCAGGTTGGAGCCGAGCCCAATGACGAGCAGCGGCACGTCGGCCGGCAGATGCCGCAGAAACAGCGCGAGGTCTTCAGCGTCCGCCGGGGTGAACAGCAACTGGGCAGGGCCGCCGGTGCGGAACCACGTCAGCGGCGCCAGCGGCGCGTTGACGGCAAGACTTCCCCGCAGCGGCGCGTCGCGGAACGGCGCGGAGATGTCCGGAAACGTCATGCCACCTCGCTTGCCGCGAGTTCGCCCGGCAGCGCGTTCGCCCAGCCGGTGATGCTGCCCGCGCCCAGAAACACCACGTAATCGCCGGGCGAGGCAAGCGCCCGCACCTTGTCCGCGAGCCCTTCCGGACCGTCGATGGCGATGACGTCGCGGTGGCCGCGCGCGCGCAGGCCGGCCACGAGATCGTCGCGCCCCGCCCCGTCGATGGGCGCCTCCCCCGCTGCATAGACGGGAGCGACGAGCACGGCGTCGGCGTCGTTGAAGCAGGTGCAGAAATCGTTGAACAGCGACTGCAGGCGCGTGTAGCGATGCGGCTGCACCACCGCGATGACACGCCCGGCGGTCGAGGCGCGCGCCGCCTTCAACACGGCGGCGATCTCCACCGGGTGATGGCCGTAGTCGTCGAAGATGGCGACGCCGTTCCACTCGCCCGTGCGCGTGAAGCGGCGCTTCACGCCGCCAAAGCCCTCGATGGCCTTGCGGATGGCATCCGGCGTCATGCCGAGCCGGAAGGCGACGCCTATGGCCGCCGTGGCGTTCAGCGCATTGTGCAGGCCAGGCATTGGCAGCGTCAGGTTGTCGATGACGGTCGCGGCGTTCGACTGGCGCTCGCGGATCAGCACCGTGAAGCGGCTGCGGCCGCCGGTGAGATCGACGTCGAGCAGACGCACGTCGGCCTGCGGGTTCTGGCCGTAGGTGATGACATGCCGGTCCTCGATGGCGCCGACGAGATCCTGCACCACCGGATGGTCGATGCACATCACGGCGAAGCCGTAGAACGGCAGATTTTCCACAAAGGCGCGGAACGCTTCCTTGACCTTGTCGTACGTGCCGAAATGGTCGAGGTGCTCCGGGTCGATGTTGGTGACGACGGCAACGTCGGCAGGCAGCTTGAGGAAGGTGCCGTCGGACTCGTCCGCCTCCACCACCATCCAGTCGCCGGCGCCGAGGCGCGCGTTGGTGCCGTAGGCGTTGATGATGCCGCCGTTGATCACCGTGGGATCGAAGCCGCCGCCGTCGAGCAGCGTCGCCACGAGAGAGGTGGTCGTCGTCTTGCCGTGCGTGCCGGCGATCGCGACGCAGGTCTTCAGCCGCATAAGTTCGGCCAGCATTTCCGCGCGGCGCACCACCGGCAGGCGGCGCAGGCGCGCCTCCACCAGCTCCGGGTTGTCGCGCTTGATGGCCGTCGACACCACGACGACCTCCGCCTCGCCGAGATGGCTCGCGTCGTGGCCGGTGTAGACGGCGGCGCCCTTGTCGCGCAGACGCTTGACGTTGGCGTTGTCGCTGGCGTCGGAACCCTGCACGGTGTAGCCGAGGTTGATCAGCACCTCCGCGATGCCCGACATGCCGATGCCGCCAATACCGATGAAATGGATGGGGCCCAGTTCGCGCGGCAGTTTCATGAACCGCTTTCCTTCAGACTTGTTTCACGGACACCCTTGCTTCCGTGATTTCAGATTTCGATGTCACGTTCGCGTTTTGCGCCCGAGTGCGCCCGAATTCAACTATCCGGCCGCCGTTTCGGTTATCTTTTCGCCGCGCGCCACGCGCAGGACCCTGTCGGCGAGCCGCTCAGCCGCATCCGGATAGCCGGCCGTGCGCGCCGCCTCCGCCGCGCGCTGCAACGATGCCGGATCGTCGAAGCGGGCCGCGAGTTCGCGCGCCAGCCAGTCCGGCGTGAAGTCCTTCTGCGCCACGGCGGAGGCCGCGCCCGCGTGCACCAGCACCGCCGCGTTCGCCGCCTGATCCTGATCGAGCGAGCCGGGCAGCGGCACCAGAATGGACGCGCGCCCGATCACGGCGAGTTCCGCCACCGTGGAAGCGCCCGCGCGCCCGATCACGAGATGGGCCTCCGCCATCCGGCGCGGCAGATCGGTGAAGAAGGGCGCGATTTCCGCAGCCACGCCGAGCCGGGCGTAGGTCTCGCGCACGCGCTCCACATCCTCGGCGCGCGCCTGCTGGACGATGGAGAGGCGCCGGCGCAGGTTCTCCGGCAGCTGCTCGACAGCGGGCGGCACGATGTCGCTCATCACCCGCGCGCCCTGGCTGCCGCCCGTCACCACCAGGCTGAGCGTGCCCGCCGCATCCAGCGGCCGGAAGGGCACCGCCGCTGCCTCGCGCACCGCCGGGCGCACCGGGTTGCCGACATGCGCGACACGGCCCCGCGCGCCCTCGGGCACCTTGCCGACGCCGGGAAACCCCGTGGCGATCAGCGTGGCGAAGCGGCTCAGCATCAGGTTGGCGCGCCCCAGCACCGCATTCTGCTCATGCACGATGACGGGCACGCGCAGCGACGCGGCCGCCAGCAGCGGCGGAACTGTCGGATAGCCGCCGAAGCCGACGACGACCGCGGGCCGGCGTGCGCGGATGGCCCCGCGCGCGGCGAGGAAGCCGCGCGCCAGCGTCACCACCGCCTTCAGCGCCGTGAGTGGCGAGCGGCCGGACGGCGTCGCGGCGGGAAACTCGATGATGGCGTCGGCGGGAAAACTGCCGGCGAATTTCGCCGCGCGCGTATCGGTGGCGAGTTCCACCCGCGCGCCGCGCGCCTTCAGTGCCACTGTCAGCGCTTCGGCCGGGAACAGATGGCCGCCCGTGCCGCCGGCGGCGACGATGACAAGAGGCGCGTTCTGCGTGTCAACCATCGTAGCCATCCGCCGGAATGCCGCGGTCGAGGATCGCCGCGCGCGGGCGCTTGCGGGTGAGCGCGATCAGGAAGCCCATGGCGAGCGCCAGCGACCACAGCGACGAGCCGCCGTAGGAGACGAAGGGCAGCGTCATGCCCTTCGCCGGGAGAAGATGCACGTTCACCATCATGTTGATGCAGGCCTGCACGCCGAACAGCGTGATGAGCCCCGTCGCGGCCAGCCGGCAGAACGGGTCCTCGTTGCGCCGGGCCATGGCGAGACTGCGCAGCACGATGAAGGCGAAGAGCAGCACGAGGCCGATGCAGACGACGACGCCGAATTCCTCCGCGGTGGCGGCGAAGATGAAGTCGGTATGGGCGTCGGGCAGGATGCGCTTCACGGTGCCCTCGCCCGGCCCCTTGCCGAGCCAGCCGCCCTGCGCGAAGGCATCGAGCGCCGTATTGACCTGGAAGCTGTCGCCAGACGAGGGATCGAGGAAGCGCTCGATGCGCGCCCGCACGTGGCCGATGAACTCATAGGCCGCCACGAGCCCGAGCAGCGCGATGCCGCCGATGCCGAGCACCCAGAACATATGCAGCCCCGCCGTGAAGAACAGGCACGCCCATACGATCGTCGTGAGCATGGTCTGGCCGATGTCCGGCTGAAGGATCAGCGGCACGATGGTGGCGGGCAGTATCAGGATGGCGAGCAGCGTGCCGGGCATGTCCTTGCGGCGGTTACCCTCCGCGAACAGCCAGGCGGTGAGCACCACGAAAGCCGGCTTGACGAATTCGGACGGCTGCAGCGTGAGCCCGCCGAGCACGAACCAGCGCCGCGAGCCCTTCACCTCCGGCCCCATGTAGAGCGCGAGGACGATGAGCAGCATGCCGCCGAGATAGGTGAGCAGCGCCGCGCGGCGCACGTAGCGCGGCGGCAGCATGGAGGCGCCGAGCAGGATGACAATTGTCGGGATGAGGTGGAACACCTGCCGGTTGACGAAGTGGAAGTCCGACAGGCCCAGCCGCTCCGCCACGGGCGGACCGCCGCCCATCAGAAACACGAGCCCGGCCACCATCAGCGCGCCGACGGCGGCCAGCGACAGCCGGTCGACCGTCCACAGCCATTCCCCCGCATAGGTGCGCTCAGCCCGCGAAGCCATTCCTCAACCCCTCAAACCGGCGTAACTCCCGGCAAAGCCCGCACAGCATCGCGAAAACGATCGCCACGCACCTCAAAATTCGGGAACTGGTCGTAGGAGGCGCAGGCCGGCGACAGCAGCACGACCGCTTCACCTTGCGCCTCTCCCGCCCGGTCGTTGCCCGCCGCCACGGCCGCATCCCGCAACGCCTGATCGAGCGTGCCGCTCAGGCTGCAGGGCACCTTGCCGTCGAGCGTGCGCGCAAAGTCCGCGCTCGATTCACCGATGAGGTAAGCATGAACGATTTTTGGAAAATATTCCGTTAACGGCGCGATGCCGCCTTCCTTCTGCCGCCCGCCGACGATCCAGAAAATGCGGTCGAAGGCCGCGAGCGCCTTTTCGGTCGCATCCGCGTTGGTGGCCTTGGAATCGTTGACGAACAGCACGTTGCCCGCGCGCCCCACCGTCTCCATGCGGTGGGCGAGGCCCGGGAAGGTCGCGAGGCCCCGGGCGGCCACGTCGTCGGGCACGCCGATCGCCGTTACGGCGGCGAAGGCCGCGGCCGCATTCTGCGCGTTGTGCCGGCCGCGCAGCGAGCCGATGCCCGCCAGGTCCGCCACCGGGACGCCATCGCGCACGATCCGCGTGCCGGCAAGCGCGAAGCCCCGCTCCAGCGCCCGCGCCACGCTGAGCGGCACGACGCGCACGCCCGCCGCCGCGACGCTTTCCGCAAGCCTTGCCGAGAGCCTTGCCGCGATGGCGGCCGTATATGCGTCGTCGACGCCGATGACTGCCGTGCCGGATTTCGCCACCAGCCGCTCCTTGATAGCGGCATAGTTCTCCATCGAGCCGTGGCGGTCGATATGGTCCGGCGTGAGGTTCAGCAGCACACCCACCGTGGGATCGAGCGAGGGCGCGAGATCGATCTGGAACGACGAGCACTCGACGACGTGCACCCGCTCCCGCGCCGGCGGCTCCAGCGACAGGATGGCTGTGCCGATGTTGCCGCCGAGCTGCACGTCCCGCCCCGCCTCGCGCAGCAGGTGGGCGATCAGGGCCGTGGTCGTCGACTTGCCGTTGGTGCCGGTGATGGCGATGAAGGGCGCGTCGGGGGCGATCAGCCGCCGCTCGCGTGCGAACAGCTCGATATCGCCGATGACCTCGACGCCCGCCGCGCGCGCCAGCCTCACCGACCAGTGCGGCTCGGGATGGGTGAGCGGCACGCCGGGCGACAGCACGAGCGCCTGCGCCGCGTTCCAGTCCGCCTCGCGCAGATCCGCGACCGCGATGCCGGCGGCGCGCGCCTTCTCGCGCCCCTGCTCGCCGTCGTCCCAGGCGATGACGTCCGCGCCGCCCGCCACCAGCGCCCCGGCCGTGGCGAGGCCCGAGCCGCCGAGACCGAAAACAAGAACGCGCTTGCCCTTGAACGATGTTACCGGGGTCATTCCAAGTCAGCTTTCAATCTGAGGCATGATCCGGAAAGCGCGTGCCGCTTTCCGGAAAGATATGCTCGAACAAAAGGACAGAACACTTCCGCGTTTTAATGGAACGTAGAAGCGCTCTACCGCAGCTTCAGCGTGGAGAGGCCGACGAGCGCCAGCACCACGGCGATGATCCAGAAGCGGATCACGACCTGCGGCTCCGTCCAGCCGAGTTGCTCGAAGTGATGATGGATGGGCGCCATCTTGAACACGCGCTTGCCCGTGAGCTTGAAGGAAGCCACCTGCACGATGACGGACAGCGCCTCCAGCACGAACAGGCCGCCGACGATGGCGAGCACGATCTCGTGCTTGGTCGCGACCGCGATCGTCCCCAGCATGCCGCCGAGCGCCAGCGAGCCGGTGTCGCCCATGAAGATCTGCGCGGGCGGCGCGTTGAACCACAGGAAGCCGATGCCCGCCCCGATCAGCGCGCCGCAAAGCACCGAAAGCTCGCCCACGCCCTGCACGAAGTTGAGCTGCAGGTAGTTGGCGAAGATGGCGTTGCCGACGAGATAGGCGATGAAGCCGAAGGTCGCGGCAGCGATCATCACCGGCACGATGGCGAGGCCGTCGAGGCCATCCGTGAGGTTGACGGCGTTGCCCGCGCCCACGATGACGAGCGTGCCGAACACGGCGAAGAACCAGCCGAGATCTATCAGCAGATCCTTGACAAAGGGGATCGCCACCGACGTCGCCAGCAGCTCCCGCGCCGGCGGCAGCGTCTCGCGGCTCACCAGCACGATGACGACGCAGGCGACGAACCCGATCAGCCCCTCGATGCCGAGCCGCAGGCGGCCCGAAAAGCCCTTGTGCGACTGCTTGGTGACCTTCAGATAGTCGTCATAGAAGCCGATGGCGCCGAAGCCAAGCGTGACGAACAGCACCACCCAGACATAGGGATTGGCGAGGTTCGCCCACAACAGCGCGGAGACCAGCACGCCGGAGAGGATCATCAGGCCGCCCATGGTCGGCGTGCCCTTCTTGGCGAGGTGCGACTGCGGTCCGTCGGTGCGGATCGGCTGGCCCTTGCCCTGCCGCACCCGCAGCGAGGCGATGATGGCAGGGCCGAACATGAAGACGAAGAACATCGCGGTGGCGGTCGCCGCCCCGGTGCGGAAGGTGATGTAGCGGAACACGTTGAGCGCCGGCACCGAGGCACTCAGTTCCGCAAGCCAGATAAACATGCGCTGTCGGTCTCCGTCAGCCCTGAAGTTGCTGTTCCGATTGCCGGTCAGGCGGTGCGGGCGCCATTCGTGTTCACCGCCGGGAAATGGTTCTTCAGCGCCGCGACGATGCGCGACACTTTCGTGCCGTTCGATCCCTTGACCATGACGGCATCGCCGGCGCGGACGGTGCGCAGGACAGCGCCCTCAAGTTCGGCCGGCGTTTCGGCATACGCCCCGCGCGTCTCGGGTGCAAGGGCGCGCCACAGGTGATGCATGGCCGGGCCCGCCGCGAAGACGAGATCGATATCGTTGTCCACGATGGGGCCGTTCAGCGCCGCGTGCAGGCCGGCGCTGTCGGCACCCAGCTCCAGCATGTCGGCGAGCACCGCGATGCGCCTGCCGCGCAGGCCGACGTCCGCCTGCCCCAGCATGTTGAGCGCCGCCGTCATCGATGACGGATTGGCGTTGTAGCTCTCGTCGATCAGCAGGAACGCGCCTTCCGGATCGCTGAACTCGCCACCGGGCGCGGACAGCCGCACGCGCTCGCCGCGCCCCTCGGGGGGAGCGAGCTGGCCGAGCGCCAGCGCCGCCAGCGCGAGGTCGCCGTCCACCGCCTGAACGGCCGCGAGCACCGCGAGGCTGTTGAGCGCGATATGCCGCCCGGGCGAGCCGATGCGGTACACCACCGGCGCGCCGAACACCTGCGCCTCGACCACCGTCATCTCCGGCTTCAGGATGATCCGTTGGGCGCGCACGTCCGCCTGCTCATGCTCGCCGAAGGAAACGATCCGCCCGGCGCGGGAGGCGAGCGCATGCGCCTTCAGCCGCTCGAACTGGTCGTTGTCGCGGTTGAGGATGGCGACGCCGCCCGGCTCAAGCCCCGCGAAAATCTCACCCTTGGCATCCGCGATCGCCGCGACGGAGGGGAAGTATTCGAGGTGAACCGGCCCCACCGTGGTGACGATGGCCACGTGCGGGCGCACCATCTGCGACAGCGGCCGCACCTCGCCCGGCGCGTTCATGCCGATCTCGAAGATGCCGTATTGCGTGCGCCGCGGCATGCGCGCCAGCGACAGCGGCACGCCCCAATGGTTGTTGTAGGAGGCCGCGGAGGCATGCGTGCGCCCCTGGCCGCCGAGCGCCATCCGCAGCGCCTCCTTCGTGCTCGTCTTGCCGACGGAGCCGGTGACCGCGATGACATGCGCGCGCGCGCGGGCACGCGCGGCACGGCCGAGCGAGACGAGCGCGGCGAGCACGTCCTTCACCACGTAGAGCGGCCCCGTGCCTTGGAGCTGCGGCGCGTGCGCCTCGTCGACGACGGCCGCCGCCGCGCCGTTTTCCAGTGCCTGCGCGACATAGGCATGGCCGTCGCTGTTGCCGCCCCTGACGGCGAAGAACAGGTCGCCCGGCGCGAGCGTGCGGGTGTCGATGGAGATGCCCGTCACCCGGTCGGGCAGGCCGTCGGCGGCACGGGCGTTCAGCGCCGGGATGAGGTCGAGCCCCGACCAGAGCACCTCGGCGGGCGGTTGGGGCGCGCGGGGGGCAACCGAATCGGCATCCCCCGGCCGGATGGCAAGCGTCATGATGTCAGCTCCGCGACGGCGGCGAGCACCGCCTCGTGATCAGAAAAGTGAACCGTGGTTGACCCGATGATCTGGCCCGTTTCATGGCCTTTTCCGGCCACGACGAAGATATCCCCCGGTTGCAGCAGCCGCACGCCGTGGCGGATGGCCGCGAGACGGTCGCCGATCTCGATCACGTCGGCGCCCGGCACCTCGCGCGCCGCCGCCAGAATGGCCGCGCGGATGGCGGCCGGCTCCTCGGAACGCGGATTGTCGTCGGTGACGATGGCGACGTCCGCCTTGCGCGCCGCGATGGCGCCCATCAGCGGCCGCTTGCCCCTGTCGCGGTCGCCGCCCGCGCCAAACGCCACGACGAGCCGGCCCGTCGCGTAGCCGCGCAGGGTGTCGAGCACGGCGCCCAGCGCATCGGGCTTGTGGGCGTAATCCACCACGACGAGCGCGCCGTTGACCTCCGCGACCCGCTCCAGCCTTCCCCGCACGCCCTGAAGCGTCTCCAGCGCGGAGAATACGGCATCGGCCTCCTCCCCCGCCGCGATGGCGAGGCCGGCGGCGACGAGCGCATTCGAGGCCTGGAAATCGCCCGCGAGCGGCAGGCGGATGTCGCGGGTCACGCCCGCATGGCGGAGCGTCAGGCGCTGCGCGAAGCCCTCGCGCGCCGCGTTCAGCAGCGCGATCTCCCCGCCCGCCCTGCCGACGCCGACGAGCGGCAGGCCCCGGCGACGCGCGACCTCGGCCACGCGCGCGGCCTCCGGCGAATCGGCGTTGACGACGGCGGGCGCGCCGTCGGGCAGCAGGTCCGCGAACAGCCGCAGCTTGGCCGCGAGATAGGATTCGATGTCCGGATGGTAGTCGAGATGGTCGCGCCCCAGATTGGTGAAGGCTGCCGCCGTCAGGCGCACACCGTCGAGCCGGTGCTGGTCGAGGCCGTGGGAGGACGCCTCGAACGCCAGATGCGTCACGCCCTCGCCCGCGAGCTGGTCGAGCGTCTTGTGCAGGCTGATGCTGTCCGGCGTCGTCAGCGAGCCGTAGACCGCGCCGGACGGCGCGACGACGCCGATGGTGCCGAGGCTCGCCGCCTGGCGGCCGGCGCGCAGGAATATCTGGCGCGTGAAATCCACCACGGAACTCTTGCCGCTGGTGCCGGTGACGGCGACGATCCTCTCCGGCTGGCGGGGGTAGAACCTCGCTGCCGCCAGCGCCACGGCCCGGCGCACGTCGGCGACCTGAACATAGGCGACGGAGGGCGGCAGGACAGCGGGACGCGCGGCCTCCCCCACGACTGCGGCCGCGCCCTTCGCCGCCGCGTCCGCAGCGAAGGCGAGGCCGTCCGCCCGGTTGCCCGGCACGGCGAAGAACACGTCACCGGCAGCGACAGCGCGCGAGTCGAGGCGCAGCCCCGTCACCCGGATATCGGGAACGGCGACGCCCGGCAGCAGCTCGGCGAGGGCGGCCGCGCCGCGATCGTTGTCCGCCATGTCACAGCCTCCCACGGTCATCGCCCGTCATGCACGTCAGAGCCCCCAGGCGCCCAGCCGCGCCATGGTGGGGAACGGATTGGCCGGCTCATCGAAGCGCGGCGGCAGGCCGAGCAGCGGCGCCACCCGCGCCATGATCTTGCCCGTCGTCACGCCCGCGTTCCAGGCGGCGGTTGCGTAGCCGTAGCTGTCCGCCGTTGCCTGCGGCTCGTCGTAGACAGTCAGGAACAGGTATTTGGGATCGTCCGCCGGCAGCACTGTCATGAAGGTGGTGAAGTTCTTGTTCTTGGCGTAGCGGCCGTTGATGACCTTGTCCGCAGTGCCCGTCTTGCCGCCCACGAAGTAACCCGGCACATCGGCCTTGCGCGCCGACCCCTTCGTCGCGTTGAGGCGCATGACGAAGCGCATGGCCTCGCTCGTTTCGGGCTTGATGACCTGCGGCGCGTTCGCCCGCGCCTCCTGCTCCGTGCGCAGCAGGAAGGTGGGGTTGACGAGCTGCCCGCCGTTCACCAGCGCGCCGACGGCCGCCGCCGCCTGCATGGGCGCCACCGCGAGGCCGTGGCCGTAGGAGATGGTGATGGTGTTCAGCTCGCCCCAGTTGGGCGGCAGCAGCGGCGCGGAGCTTTCCGGCATTTCCGTGCGCATGCGGTCGAGCTGGCCCATCTTCTTGAGGAACGCCTTGTGCGCCGGCACGCCCTGCTGCAGGGCCATGCGGGCAGTGCCGATGTTCGACGAATAGATGAAGATTTCCGGCACGTTGAGAATGCGGTTCTTGCCGTGGTAGTCCTTGATGGTGAAGCGGCCGTAATGCAGGCCGCCGCGCGCGTCGTAGGTGGAGTTGATGTTGGCCTTGCCGGAGTCGAGGCCCATGGCCAGCGTCAGCGCCTTGAAGGTCGAGCCCATCTCGAACACGCCGACGATCATGCGGTTGATGCGGTCGGGCTGCAATGCGTCGACAGGATTGTTGGGATCGTAGTCGGGCAGCGAGACGAGCGAAACCACCTCGCCCGTGTTCACGTCGAGGATGAGGGAGGCTGCCGCTTTCGCCCGGAAGTACGCCAGGCCCTTCACCAGCTCGTCGCGCGCCGCAGCCGTGGCGCGCAGGTCGAGCGACAGGCGCACCGGCTCCAGATCGTCGGCGGAGCGGGCGAAGCCGTAGCCGGCCAGCGCCTTCAGCCCCTGGTTGTCCATGTATTTCTCGATGCCGGCGATGCCTTCGTTGTCCACGTTGGCGAAGCCGAGCACGTGCGCGCCAATGGGGCCGTTCGGGTAGACGCGCTTGTTCTCCGGCACGAAGCCGACGCCGGGAATGCCAAGACGGTGCACCTCCGCCTGCTGGCGCGGCGTGATCTGGCGCTTGACCCAGACGAAGCCCTTGCTGGTACTGAGCTTGTCGCGCAGTTCACGCGCGTCGAGATCGGGCAGGACGGCGGTCAGCAGCTCGGTCGCCTCGTCGGCGTCGATGATGTTGCGCGGCTCGGCGAATACCGACACCGTCTTGATGTCGGTGGCGAGCACGACGCCGTTGCGGTCGATGATATCCGGACGGGCCGCCGCCACCGTGGTGCCGCCCCTGAACTCGTTCGGCGCCTTGGGATGCATCGCCATCCACGACAGGCGGCCGATCAGCGTGGCGAACAGCACGACGAAGAACGCCCCCACCAGCGTCACCCGCTGGCCGGAGCGGTCGGACCGCATGCGGAAGAGATCGCGCACGAACAGCCACAGGCGCGCGCCGCGCGAGAGGTGCGGCTGCGGCGCCTCCTCGTAGACGGGCATACCCCGCGGGCCGGCGCCGGCGGCATCGCGTCCGTTCATCTCGTCCATCGCCTCTGTCATGACACCCTCTCGTCGATCCGTTCCATGTCGGGCCTCACGGGGTCGCCGTCGAGCCCGCCCGCCCGCCCTGCGGGCCGGAGGGCGTGCTGGTGGACATCGACAGTCCCAGCGACTCAAGCTTCTTGCCGATCTCGTCCACTTTCGCCCGGCGCTCCGGGATATCCGCGAAACGCACGATCTGCCCGATCTGGAGCGGCTGCGTGTCGAGATACTTGCCCGCGAGCACGGTCAGGCGGTCGGGACGCACATGAAACTGCCAGTCGGCGCGGGAGGCGGCGATGGCATCCTTCTCGCGCTGGATTTGCGCCTTCAGCTTGGACAGCTTCTCGGCATAGAAAATCGATTCGTACTTGATCGAATAGGCGTAGCCGGCCGAGCCGATCAGCGCCAACACCGCCAGGACGTGCAGCAGACGTACCAGCATCACCGCCCCCTCTTGCGAAAACGCCGCTCCGGCAACGTAGCCAGCGACATCACCGATTCATCCTCTTCCCGTGCCGGCGCGTCGGTGCGCTCGGCCGCCCGCAGCTTGGCCGAACGCGCGCGCGGGTTGGCGCGGCATTCAGCCTCGGACGGCGCCACCGCGCCGCGGGTGACGAGCCGGAAGGTCGGCGCCTCGCCCGCTTCCTCGGGCAGATGGCGCGAGCCGCCGCCGGCGCGGCCCGCGCGGCGGGCCAGGAACTGCTTGACGATACGATCTTCCAGTGAATGAAAGGTCACCACGGCCAGCCTTCCGCCCGGCCGCAGCAGGCGCTCGGCGGCATGCAGCGCCCGCGCGAGTTCGCCGAGTTCGTCGTTGACATAGATGCGCAACGCCTGGAACGTGCGGGTCGCCGGATGCGGCCCGTGCGGCTCGGCCCAGACGACGGATGCGACGAGATCGGCGAGTTCCTTCGTCGTCGCGATGGGCGCCGCCGCCCGCCGCTCCACGATGGCCCGCGCCACGGCGCGCGCGCGCCGCTCCTCGCCGAAATTGTAGATGATATCGGCAAGCAGCGCCTCATCCGCCGTATTGACCACCTCGGCCGCGCTCTCGCCCGCCTGCGCCATGCGCATGTCGAGCGGGCCGTCGAAGCGCAGCGAGAAGCCGCGCTCGCCCTCGTCGATCTGCATGGAGGACACGCCGATATCGAGCACAACGCCGTCGAGGCGATCCGCGCCCTGCCCGCGCGCCGCCGCCTCCATGGCGCCGAAGACCGTTTCCACCAGCGCGAGCCGCCCGCCCGCCGCCGCGACGAGCGGCGCACCTGCGGCGATCGCGTCGGGATCGCGGTCGAGCGCGATGACCCGCGCGCCGGGAACGGCGAGGATGGCGGACGTATAGCCGCCCGCGCCGAAAGTGCCGTCGAGGTAGAGGCCGCCGTCGCGCGGGGCGAGCGCTGCGAGCACCTCCCCCAGAAGCACGGGAACGTGACGGGCCGGTCCGCCTGCGACGCCGGCCGGGCCGTCGTCGCGACCCGTCATCGTTCCCGCGCTCCCGAAACCGCGGCTGGCACGCCGGATTGTCCGCCGAGCGCCTTCTTCAACGCCCGCACCTTCTCCCGCGCCGCGTCGAGGTGCGCGCGGAAGCGCTCCGGCTCCCACATCTGGAACTTGTACCCGTGCCCCACGAAGGTCACCGCCTGCGTCAGGCCCGCATGCTCGCGCAGCCCTTCCGTCAGGATGATGCGCCCTTCCGGGTCCACCTTGAGAATCTCGCTCGTGCCGAGCAGCGCCGTCGACAGATGGTCGCGCTCGTCCGAATAGGGCGGAAGCGTCGACAGCAGCCCATCGATCTCCCGCAACAGAAGGTTGCCCCCGGCGTCGAGCGCCGGGCTGTCCAGAGCCGGATGCACGTAAAGCCCCTCGAAACCGTCCCGCGCCAGCACCGCCCGGAACGACGCGGGGATCGACACCCGCCCCTTGGCGTCCAGCCGGTTGGTGAAGTTGGATACGAACCGATCCATGAAGCCCATATCCGCAGAGCCGCAGCCCGATCGCGGCGTTATCCGCCGCCCTCACCAACAAGGCCGCCGTCACGACCGCGACGCGCGCCCGCAACACCGGGCGAAAGCGCTGGCCGGCAAGGCAATTCGCCCGATGGGCAAACCGCGTCCGGCCGATCGCGAACGGGATGATTTGGGATATCATGGGATGCCATGGTCGTCAATGGAATCACGGCCACCGCGGCCGGGATTTCCACCCCCATCACAACCGCGTTAGGGTTAATGAACCGTTGAATCGGCACGGATTTCGCGCATTCCGGAAAAAATTCGCGCTATCCCATGAAAAAGAAAAACGTCCGGCCGAAAAAATAAGGCTGCGGATGCCTCGCGGCATCCGCAGCCTTGATGTCAGTCGGCCTGTAAGCCGGGTTCTGTATGGCGGATGCCCTGCGGCACCCGCGTGACGACCATTCATCTGGGACGGCTGTCGCCAGCCGCCTCTGGCAACCAACCCGGATAACCGGCGCGGAAACGCGCCTGACGGCCCGGCGGACCGGACCGTCCGTCATCCCTATTCGGTTTTGCTCCCGGTGGGGTTTACCTTGCCGTTCCCGTTACCGGGCCCGCGGTGCGCTCTTACCGCACCCTTTCACCCTTACCCCGGACGCATCCGGGGCGGTTTGCTTTCTGTGGCACTTTCCCTGGGGTCGCCCCCGCCGGACGTTATCCGGCACCGTGTTTCCGTGGAGCCCGGACTTTCCTCTGCCCTTCCGGACAGCGGCCGTCCGGCCGGCTGACATAATGCGAGATAAGGTCATGCGCACGCGCGGTCAAGTGCAAGTCTGTAGCCGCCTTCAGTCGACGACGACCGTACCGGTGTTTCCGGTCCCCGCCTGTGCCACCTTCTCGCGCGCCAGACTGGCGGCGATGGTGCGCACCTTGGCGCAGTAGGCGAGATTGGCGCGGTTGATGCGTCGGGCGTAGTGCCCGCTCTGGTAGCGCATCACCGTGCCGCAGGTGTCGCCGCCCGCGAGCCGATAGGCCTGGCCCAGATATTTCATGCCATACATGAGATTGGTCTCGGGCTCCATCAGCCCGCCGGCACCACCGCGATAGCCCATTCCGCGCGCCGTCGCCGGCTTGATCTGCATCAGCCCGACGGCGCCGCCGTTGCTGACGCGCGGCTGATAGCGGCTCTCCACCCGCACCACAGCGTCGCCCAGCGCGAAGGGCACACCGTTGGCGGCAGCGTGCTTGGCGATCAGCGCCCGGTAGCGCTCACGCGCCGGCTGATGATAGCCGAGCGGCTGCCCCCCCGTGAGAGTGCGGGAAACCCGCTCTGGCTCAACGGCCGCAAGCGCCGGCGGCGCAACGATCGCCCGCTTGCCGCGCGGTGCCTTGCCGCGCGACGCCTTGTCGGCACGGAATTTTCCGGATGAGCGCCTCTCGATGGAAGGTTTATCAAGGGAAGGCCTGCTGCGGGAGGCCCTGTCCGTTCCGCCTGCGTCCGCAACGGCGGCGCGCTTTCCGGCGGGAGCCTTGCCCGGCGCGACTGTCGCCGCCGCAGCAAGGGCCCTGGCCTTCTCGGCGGCCAGGAACTCATAAACACCTGCGTTATCCGATGCATACGCGGGAACCGCGCCCAAAGCGCCGGCCAATACGCCGGCCAGCGCGAACATCTGTACTCTATTCAATCCAATGCTCCTTGGCCGACCCGACGCTGATACGCCCGCGCCCCGATGGCGGGACGGCTTGACGATCCAGCCAGCGGCAGGCCGACAGAAAGCCTTCGGAGCGCAGACACGCTCCGTCCGGACATGACACAACAACTGCGGAAGATGCCGCCCCCGATCGGGCACGGCCCGGTGCGCGGCCAGAACATCAGCGCACCGGATCAGCTTATCCGGATGGGTACAAGTTCATGACAGACATGACACCAGTCTCCGCATGCCCCCCGGCCACGAACAGACGTACATTCAGCGGGCAAATGCGGCGATCTTCTGGCACAATAATAAATCATGTAAATTTATATATTAAGATTTATAAAAGTTAATCATTTTACATAAAATTTACATTCCATTATCCATTCTTTTCTTTTCATTTCCGCAGATATAAAGTTTTCGTGATGCGGCAAAAAATTGACGGGCCGCATGTCGTGCCTTCCCGTGTGCAAATAAGCTATAAAAAGGCTGCATTTTCCGCTCGTGCCCGTGGCGGTTTTCCCGCGGGCGAGGTTTTTGCAAGCATTCGGAGGTCATCATGGTCACGTCACGGCTCGTCGGTCTGGTCGCTGTGGGGGCGCTGGCGCTCTCGCTCGGTGCCTGCAGCTCGAATCCCCGTCAGCGCACGGTGGAGGGGGCGTTGATCGGCGGCGCCACCGGCGCGGTCGTCGGCGGTGCGGCGACGGGCCGCGCGGGCGGTGCGCTCGCCGGCGGCGCCATCGGCGCGGCGGGCGGCGCGATCATCGGCCACGCCACGGCACCCAGAAGGTAGGAACAGTTCCGCGCGGCGGTTTGCGGGCATGAGGCGAAGCGGATATAGAAGTCTGCCATTGACGCTCTCACCGTTCACGGCCCGCCCGACATGACATCCAGCCCCGGCCCCATGGCCCGCCCCACACCCGACAGTCCCGTCGCGTCGAAGGTGTTCCCGTCTCCCAACCACGGCGCGCGCGCCGCGAAGGCCGGCGTGGAAGGCGCGGCGCGCCGGCCGGACATCCTGCTGCTGCACTACACGGACATGAGCGATTCCGGGCAGGCGCTCAACCGGCTTTGCGACGCGACGTCGGAGGTATCCGCGCATTACTTCGTGTTCGAGAACGGGCACATCCTGCAGCTCGTGCCGGAGGCGCGGCGGGCGTGGCACGCGGGGGCGGCCGTGTGGGGCGAGGAGCGCGACATCAATTCCGCCTCCATCGGCATCGAGATCGCCCACCCCGGCCATTACCGCGAACCGGCGCAGCCGGAAGCGATGCCGCCCTATCCGCCCACGCAGATCGAGGCGGTGATCGCGCTTGCGCGCGACATCGTCGCTCGCTGGGGCATCCGCGCCGACCGGGTGCTCGCCCATTCCGACGTCGCGCCGCTGCGCAAGCGCGACCCGGGCGAAGCCTTCCCGTGGCAGGAACTGGCGAAGGCGGGCGTCGGCCACTGGGTGCCGCCGGCGCCGCTGCGCGGCGGGCGTTTTCTCTCACCGGGCGAGCGCGGCCAGCCGGTCGAGGCGCTGCAGGCAATGCTGGCGCTGTATGGCTACGGCCTCGACATCGATGGCCACTACGGCATCGCCACGGAAGCGGCGGTGCGCGCCTTCCAGCGCCATTTCCGGCCCGAGCGCGTCGACGGCATCGCGGACGCCTCCACCATCACCACCCTGCGCGACCTGATCGCCGCGCGGCCGTGAGAATCGATATTACCTGAACGGCGGCTCGTCGAAGCTGCGCAGCTTGCGCGAGTGCAGGGAATGCAGCTGGCTGCGCAGCAGGTCGAGCGCGGCGAGGCCGATGCGCAGGTGCTGCTCCACGGACCGCTCGTAGAAGGCGTTCGCCGCCCCTGGCAGCTTGATCTCGCCGTGCAGCGGCTTGTCGGAAACGCAGAGCAGCGTGCCGTAGGGCACACGCAGCCGAAAGCCCTGCGCGGCGATGGTGCCGCTTTCCATATCCACGGCGATGGCGCGCGAGAGGTTGATCAGCCGCCGCTCCTGCGACCAGCGCAACTCCCAGTTGCGGTCGTCATAGGTCACGACGGTGCCGGTGCGCAGGCGCCTCTTCAATGTCTCGCCGCGCTCGCCGGTGACGCTCGCGGCCGCCTCCTGCAGCGCCACCTGCACCTCGGCCAGCGCCGGGATCGGGATTTCCGGCGGAATCGCCCGGTCGAGGATGTTGTCCTGCCGCAGATAGGCATGCGCCAGCACATAGTCGCCGATGGACTGCGACTGGCGCAGGCCCCCGCAATGGCCGATCATCAGCCAGCAATGCGGGCGTAGCACGGCGAGATGGTCCGTGATGTTCTTGGCATTCGCCGGCCCCACGCCGATGTTGACAAGCGTGACGCCGTGGCCGTCCTCCGCCACGAGATGATAGGCCGGCATCTGGAAGCGATGCCAGGCGACGCCGGCCGCGAGTGCGACGGCCTCGTCCTCCGGCGTGCCACGCTCGATCACCGTGTTGCCGGGCAACACGAGCCGCGTGTAGCGCCCGCCTTCCCGCAGATAGGTGAGACCGATGCGGATGAACTGGTCCACATAACGGTGGTAGTTCGTCAGCAGGATCCACGGCTGCACGTGCCGCCAGTCCGTGCCGGTGTAGTGCACCAGACGGCGCAGCGAAAAGTCGACCCGCGCGGCATCGAAAAGCGACAGCGGCAGCGGGCGCCCCGCCTCGTAGCGCCACAGCCCGTCCGCCACTTCGTCGCCCACCTCGATGAGGTTGGGCACCGGAAAATGGCGGGCCAGTTCCGCCACCGTGCTGCCCGCGCCGAGTTCGTTGCCGCGCGCGATCACATATGGATAGGGAATTTGCTGCGTCCCGCGCCCGACCAGCACCCGCGCCGAAAAATCCTGAATCAGGTGGCTGAGCTGGTCGACGAGATAGTCGCGGAACGCCGCTGGCTGGGTGACGGTCGTCGCGTAGATACCGGAGCGCTGGAACTTCGCATAGGCGCGCGCGCTCACCGGGATCGACCCGTCCGGCTCGTAGACCACGCGCAATTCCGGATAGCAGAACGCCGCCCGCGTTTCGGCGTCGGGCGTGACGCGCGTCGTCACATAGGCGTCGAGCGCCTCGCGCTCGGCGGCGACGGCGGCATCGTGCAGGATAACGAGCTGGTCGACCGCCTCTCCGGCGTTCGCGCAGGCGACGAAGCCGGCGGCCGTGCCGGCGGGGACGAGGCTCATCCGCGCGTTCCTCTGCGAATCATGGCCGCACGACCGGAACGGTCACTGCACCACAACCGGATTTTCCGGGTCGCCCGGCAGGACGAACAACTGCCCCGGATAGATCAGGTTCGGATTGCGAATCTGATTCTGGTTGGCGCCATAGATCACCGTATAGCGCGTACCCTGGCCATAGACACGCCGGCTGATGCGCCACAGGCTGTCTCCGCGCTCCACGCGCGTGGTGCGCACCTCCGGCACCACGACATGCGATGCATCGCCCGCGGCCCCGTCCGCCTGTCCGGTGAGCGCCGGCGCCTCGCCAGGCGCCGCCAGCCGCGTCCCGTCCATCTCGAACGGCACTTCCGCGCGCGACACCACCGTCGCGCTGCCGGGCGCCACCTCGTCCAGGCGCACGCGATAATCGCCGTCGCCGAGGCCGGAGCCGATACTGAAGGCGAGCTGCCCGGCGGGCGAGGCTTTCGCGGCGGCAAGATAGCTGTCGTTCAGGTAAAGCCGCACGGAGGAGCCCGGCGGCGCCTGTCCCGAAACGTAGAGCCGTCCGGCTTCCGCCTCCACCGTGGTCACGGAAACGGCGGAGGGCGGCGGCCCGGCCTCCTGCTTGCCGTCCGCGCCCGCCGGCGCGGTCTGTCCGTTGCCGGCTGCGCCGTTGATGCCGGGGCCGGAGAGCACCAGCGTCGGCCTGTCCGGCTCCGCCAGCGCCACCACCGGCGGCGAGCGCCGATCCCCGGCAATGACCACGGTGACGGACTGGCGGGACTCCGTCACCTTGCCGTCGCCGGCGATCTCGCGCAGGGTCAGTTCGTGGTCGCCGGGCGGCAGCGGCGGCGGTGTCAGGGCGAAAGCGCCGGAGTTCTGCGCCTCGGCTCGGTCGTGCACGCGCCCGTTGACGAGCAGCTCCACGGCGCTGCCCGGCGTCACCCGGCCGGCGACGACCGAATCTCCCTCCGGCCCGACGCGCACAACGTCGAAACTCGGCATCGGCACCTGGCGGAGCGCCTCCTGCCCGGGAGCGGCGACGGGCTGGGTGGCCGGTGACTGGCCGGTCACGGAGTTGCCTATCACGGAGTTGCCGGTCGCGGATTGGCCGGCGGGGATCGGAGAAGCTGGCGCCTCCCCCCCGGCGATCGCGAGCGGCTGCGACGAATCCGATGGCGCGCGCGCGTCGGCGGAAGTTCCGGCCGGGGCCGGCGCTTTCTCGCCGGATGTGGCGGGCTGGCCGGAAATGGCGGTCTGCTGCGGCGCCGGTTGCGTCGGCGTGCCGGACGGGGGCGTCCTGGCCGGCGGCAGGCCGAAAACAGCGAGGACGGCCGCCAGAACCGCAGCGCCTGCCGCAACGATCGCCGCCTGCCCCTTGCCCGATATGGCCATCCGCCGCCCCTCTCGCCTTCAGCCCATGCGCCGTAACCGTCACCTGCCGCACAATTGTCTTTATATACGCCACCAAAGCGCTTGTCGCGCCATACGAAAGGTCTGGCTCAAAAAACCGTGATCGTGACATCGATGCCGCCCCCGGCGGCGCGCGGCGCCGGCGCGTCTTTCGCGCGGGAGCGATGATGCACGCTCTTGACCGCGCCCTTGCGGCAGTTCAAACCATGCTGCATGAGCACGATTCGATCCATCTGCGTCTATTGCGGCTCCGGCAACGGCAACGACCCGATCTTCACCGAAGAGGCGGTCGCGCTCGGCACGGCCATGGCGGAAGCCGGCATCCGGCTGATCTATGGGGGTGGCAGCATCGGCCTGATGGGCACGACGGCCCGCGCGGTTCTGGAAGCCGGCGGCGAGGTCACGGGCATTATTCCCGACTTCCTGAAACAGCGCGAGAGCCTGCTGAAGGACGTGCAGGAAACCATCGTCGTGCCGGACATGCACACCCGCAAGCGGCTGATGTTCGAGCGCGCCGACGCCTTCGTCGCGCTGCCCGGCGGCATCGGCACGCTGGAAGAACTCGTCGAGCAGCTCACCTGGTCCCAGCTCGGGCGCCACAAGAAGCCCATCCTGATGCTCGACACCAAGGGCTTCTGGCGCCCGCTGCTGTCGCTGTTCGCGCACATGAACTTCGCGGGTTTCATCCGCCCCGGGCTGAACGTCACCTATCTGGTGGCGGAAAAGGCCGACGACATCATCCCCATGCTCAATACCGCCGCCCACCGCGGCGCGCTGACGGAACCCGCGCCGGAAGCCGCGGTCATCGGCGAGCGATTCTGATCACGTAAGCCTCCAGCCGGTTGTACCGTCCTTGTTGTCGATCAAGGTGATCCCCTGACCGCTGAGTTCATTGCGCAAGCGGTCGGCCTCGGCCCAATTCTTGGCTGCCCGCGCGGCGATACGTGCACTGACGACGATTCTGACCGGTTCCGATAGCACTTCTTCCTTCATGGCACTCAGCGACCGCAAGCTGGCAATCTCCTGTAGAGCCCGTGTTACTGGGCCAGGGACGATTTCCCCGCTGGCAGAAAGGCTCGCTTTTGCCACCGAAACTAGTGATACGTTTATAACTCTCCCCGGCCTAGGAACCTCAGCTAGGTTGAGGCCCAACAGTTCAACGCCTGCTTTCAACTCAGAAAGGCCGCCTGCCGATTCAAGACCGTGAAGCACGGTGATTGCACTGTGCGTGTTGAGATCGTCGGCGAGCGCCTCCAGCAGCGCCGCAGGCGGATGTTCCGCTGCCTCCACGCCCTCCGTCGCGCGCGCCCACGCCGCGAGCGTCGCCGCGCTCTCCTCCAGCCCCTTCACCGTCCAGTCGATGGGCTGGCGGTAGTGCGTGCGCAGCATCGCGAGCCGCAGCACAGCCCCCGGCCACGCCCGCCCGCCGAAGACCTCCGTCTCCAGCAGGTCGTGGATGGTGATGAAGTTGCCGAGGGATTTCGACATCTTCTCACCCTCGACCTGCAGCAGGCCGTTGTGCAGCCAGTAGTTGGCCATGCGCGCCGTGTCCAGCGCGCAGCAGGTCTGCGCGATCTCGTTCTCGTGGTGGGGAAAAACCAGATCGATGCCGCCGGCGTGGATATCGAACGTCTGCCCGCCCGCGGGATCGTCGCAATGCAGCCGGCCGGCGAAGCGCTCGATCAGGTGGCGCCAGCTCATGGCGGAGCATTCGATGTGCCAGCCGGGCCGCCCCCGGCCCGCGATGCCGGCGGGGCTCTCCCAGCCCGGCTCATGCTCGCCGGAAGGCTTCCACAGCACGAAGTCCATCGCGTCGCGCTTGTAGGGTGCGACGTCGACGCGCGCGCCTGCCAGCATGTCGTCCAGGGAGCGGCGTGCCAGCGCGCCGTAGTGCGGCGGCCGCCCGAGGCTGCGTTCAGCCGCCGCCTGCATGGCCGCGACGGAGAACAGCACGTGATCTTCCGCCACGTAGGCGAAGCCGCGCGCGATCAGCCGCCCGATCAGCTCGCGCATCTCGGCGATGTGCTCCGTGGCGCGCGGCTCCACGGTGGGCGCCAGCACGCCGAGCGCCTGCGTGTCCTTGCGGTACTGCGCCTCGGTGGTGGTGGTGACGCGGCGGATGGCCTCGTTCAGCGGCAGGTCGGGAAAGTCGCGCGCGGCACGGGCATTGATCTTGTCATCGACATCCGTGAAGTTGCGCACGTAGGTCACCGCCCCCGCGCCGTAGCGGTAGCGCAACAGGCGGAACACGAGATCGAACACGATGACCGGGCGCGCGTTGCCGATGTGGGCGTAGTCGTAGACGGTCGGGCCGCAGACGTACATGCGCACGGCCTGCGGATCGATCGGAACGAAGTCCTCCTTCGTCCGCGTCAGCGTGTTGTAGAATCGCAGCGTCAAAGAACCGTTGTCCTGCGCCGAAGGCATGCGTCGTTCCCCCATTCCCGCCGGGATGACGCGCCGATCTCATCAAGACAGGACGGCCCCGGCCAGCGTATTCCGCTAGCAGCAAAGCGCCGATGACGCGCAAATGATAGCCATCCCTGTCATGGAACGGTTATTTGCCCTTTCGGCGCGGGTCCGTCAAGAGCGGCTACCGCCGGCTGCGCTCAGATATAGATGGTCGTCGCGATGATGAAGAAGATCAGCACGCCGACGACGTCGTTGGACGTCGTGATGAAGACGCCGGTCGCGACGGCGGGGTCGAGCCGCAGGCGCTTCAGCGCGAGGGGAACGAGCGAGCCGATGACGGACGCCTGAACCGTGACGACAAGTAGCGAGAGCAGCGCCGTGAGCGCCAGCATGAACGGCCGATCGATGCCGAGGAAGCCGGACAGGATCATGATGCCCGTGCCGATGATGAGGCCGACGATCGCGCCGTTGAGCAGCGCGCCGCCCAGCTCGCGCAGCACGCGCCCCCAGATGTCGCCGACCCACAGCGCATTCGACGCCAGCGCCTGCACGGTGATCGTCGACGACTGGATGCCCGCGTTGCCGGCAAGCGACATGACGATGGGGATCAGGCTCGCCAGAATGGCGGCCTCCGTCAGCGCATCCTCGTAGGAGCCCACGACCAGCGCCGCGATGCTCGACCCGATGAGGCCGGCGGAAAGCCACGGCAGCCGACGCGGCACGATGCGGAGCGGGCCGTCCATGGCGCTGGCGTCGGCGGCGAGGCCGGCCATCAGCCTCATGTCCTCCTCCACCTCCTCGCGGTCGATCTCGCGCAGTTCGGTGGCGGTGATGATGCCGACCAGCGCCCCGTTCGCGTCGACGACGGGCAGCACCGGCAGGTGCTCTCGCTCGGCGATGCGGGCCGCTTCCTCGCGGTCGGTGTCGGCTGCGACGGTAACGATGTCGGAGCGCATGATGGAGCCGACGGTCGCGTCCGTCGGGTGCAGCACCAGATCGCGGACCTTCAGATAGCCGACGAGCTGGCGGCCGCCGTTGGTGACGTAGACGGCATAGAGGCGGTCGATGACATCGGCACGCTGGCGGATCTCATCGATGGCCTGGCCTACCGTCCAGTCCTGCGGCACGGCGACGAGGCGGCGGCGCATGACGGCGCCCGCCGTCCCGTCGATATGGGTGATCGCGGCGCGCAGCGCCTCCGCCTGCGGGTGAGCGGCGAGCGCGGCCTCGACGAGATGCTCCGGCGCGTCGACCAGAAAGTCGGCGGCATCGGCGATTGGCAGCTTCGCGGCGATCCGGGCGACGCGCTGCTCGCCCTCGGCGTCGAGCAGGTACTTGCGGATGTCGGGGTCGAGTTCCTCAAGCGTGGCGAGGCCCGGCGCGTCCGGCAGCAGCCGCAGCAGCACGCGGGCGCGCCGGGGCTTCAGCAGCAGGATGAGCCGCGCCGCCTCGGCGGGCGATAGCTGGCTCACGGCGGCGAGGTCGGCCCCGGCGTCACCCTTGAGCAGTTCGTTGAGACGTTCGAGAGGCTCCGCCTCACCTTGGGATGCGCGCCTCAATTCATCGATCAGCATGGTTCCGCCTCATGAATGACTGTTGCCGTCGGCCGCCTCCCGCCGGGCGGGACGAAGCGGCGGCCCACTCATAAAGCGCGTCTGATACAATTTCTTGACGGGTTCCGTCCCGAAAAATCCGCCGCGACCGCGCCGCCTCGCCGGGCAGTCTGGCAATACAGGCCGCTCCGGCAGGTGTGACAGATAATCAACAGGCGTAATTTTATTTACAGCCCCTACGAATACAGGTTAGTTGACAAACCCTTGGTTGAACTCCGTTGATTCCTAACGATTTAATATTTCGCGCCGGCATTTTGCTGCCTTTTGTTATTAATCTGTCGCGAACTCATGACCATTAATCAGCGACAACCTGATTGGAGAGTTGACCATGAAATCCACCTTTCTCCGCTACGTGCTTGCCGCGCTGATCGGTCTGTTCGTGGCCGGTGGCCCGGCGTTCGCGCAGAACGTCCGGATCAGCGGTGCCGGCGCGAGCTTCCCGTTCCCGCTCTATTCTGCTTGGTTCCAGAAGTACAGCCAGATCACGCCCGGCGTGCGCATCGACTATCAGTCCACGGGCAGCGGCGCCGGCGTGCGCTCGTTCATCCAGCGCCTGGTGGACTTCGCGGGCAGCGACGCGGCCATCTCCGACGAGGAGAAGGCTCAGATCGACGGCGGCGTCGTGGTCCTCCCGCTCACGGCCGGTGAGGTCGTGCTGGCCTACAACCTGCCGGGCGTCAAGGAGCTGAAGCTCCCGCGCGAGGTCTACCCGCTGATCTTCACGGGTGACGTCAACCGCTGGAACGATCCGCGCATCGTCGCCGCCAACCCCGGCGTGACGCTCCCCGATCAGACCATCACGGTCGTCCGCCGTTCGGACAGCTCGGGCACGACCTTCGTGTTCACGCAGCACCTGTCCGCCATCAGCGAGCCTTTCAAGACCAAGCTGGGCTTCGGCACCACCGTGCAGTGGCCGAGCCTGCCGAACTTCATCGGCGCGCCGCGTAACGACGGCATCACCGCCACCGTCATGCAGACGCCCGGCGCCATCGGCTACATCGAGTACGGCTTCGCCCGTCTCTCCAACACGCCCTTCGCGCTGCTCGAAAACAAGTCGGGCAACTTCGTGAAGGCGGGTGACGAAGCCGGCCAGGCCGCGCTCGCCAGCGCCGACTTCTCGGGCGACGACCTGCGCATCTGGATCACGGACCCGACCGATCCCAAGGCCTACCCGATCGCCACCTTCACCTGGCTGCTGTTCTACAAGAAGCACGGCAACGAGCAGATCGCTGCCGCGCTGCGCGACTTCGTCAAGTGGGCTGCGACCGACGGTCAGACGATGGCTTCCGAACTCGGCTACATCCCGCTGCCGAAGATCGTCGTCGAGCGCGTCATCGCAGAGTCCGCCAACATCCAGTAAGCGGATGACGGCGTAACGGACAGCTCCCGGATTTCGCATCCGGGAGCGAAAAGCGCCGGCCACTTTCCGGGGTGGCCGGCCTATCCGCGACAGTGCCGCAACTGCACGACGGGCTGTGCACTGCGGGTGGTTCGTGGCCGATCTTTCAGCAACAAGGTGACGCAAGATGGCTCAGCTCAAGCCTACCTCACTGTCCGAGAAATCCATTTCGCAAAATCCCTCCGGTGCCGAATATGCCACCGACCGCGGCTTCAAGTGGCTGGCACGTGCCAGCGGCGTCGGCACGATCGTGCTGCTGGTCGCGGTTCTGATCGTGATCGGCGCCGAGGCGCTTCCCGCGATCTCCAAGCATGGCCTCAGCTTCCTCACGAGCGCCGTCTGGGCGCCGGGGCGCAACGAGTTCGGCAT
Source organism: Pseudochelatococcus lubricantis (assembly GCF_011762225.1). GTDB lineage: Bacteria > Pseudomonadota > Alphaproteobacteria > Rhizobiales > Beijerinckiaceae > Pseudochelatococcus > Pseudochelatococcus lubricantis. The sequence goes on along the minus strand of NZ_JAASQI010000009.1, from coordinate 76,260 downwards.
CCTGGCCGAAATCTGGGGTACGCTTTACAGCTCCATCCTTGCACTCATCATCGCCGGCTTCTTCGGTGTCGCGATCTCCATCTTCCTGACGCAGGACTTCCTGCCGCCGGCGCTCGCGCAGGTGTTCCGCACCATCGTCGAGATGCTGGCCGCCATCCCCAGCGTCGTTTACGGTCTGTGGGGTATCTTCGTCGTCATCCCCGCAATCCGGCCGGTGGCGAACTGGCTGCACGAATATCTCGGCTTCATTCCGCTCTTCAGCACGTCGTTCGGTGGCCCCGGCATGGCGCCGGCCGTGATCGTGCTGGCCATCATGGTGCTGCCGACGGTGGCCGCCATCTCGCAGGACGCCTTCCGCCTCATCCCCTACAAGGTGAAGGAAGCCGCCTACGGCATGGGCACCACGCGCTGGGAAGCGATCCTGAAGGTCATGGTCCCCACCGCCGCCAACGGCATCTTCGCCTCGCTCGTGCTCGGCTTCGGCCGCGCCCTCGGCGAAACGATGGCGCTCGCCATGATCATCGGCAACGCGAACCAGATCAGCCTGTCGCTGTTCTCGCCCGCCAACACGCTGGCCTCGCTGCTGGCGTCGACCTTCCCGGAGGCGGGGCAGATCGAGCGCGAGGCGCTGATGTTCGCGGCGCTGACCCTGCTCTTCATCACCTTCATCGTGAACGTCGCGGGCACGATCATCATGTCCTTCGCGTCCAAGCAACAGACCAGCTGAGGGGGCATCCATGACCATGACGACAGCCGATTTCTCGCAGGCAGCCGCCGCGAAAGCGGTGCCCAGCATGCGCCGCTCGTTCGCCGAGCCGCGTAACCTGCGCAGCTACCTCCTCACGCTTTCCGTTTGGCTCATCGCCATCATCGCCTCGGTGCCGCTGTTCTCCGTGCTCTACATGCTCATCTCGCAGGGCGGCGCGCGGCTGAGCTTCGATCTGTTCACGCAGCTCCCGCCCGCCGGCTTCATGCCGGGCGGCGGCTTCGGCAACGCCATCATCGGCACGCTGGTGATGGTGGGCATCGGTTCGCTGATCTCCATCCCGATCGGCATCCTGGGCGGCATCTACCTCGGCGCGATCTCGCCCGACAGCAAGCTGTCCGAGACGGTCCGCTTCGTCGGCAAGGTGCTGACCGGCTTCCCCTCCATCCTCGTCGGTGTGTTCGTCTTCGGCGCACTGGTGCAGGCCATGGGCACCTTCTCGGCCCTCGCCGGCGGTGTCGCGCTGGCCATCGGCATGCTGCCCACCGTCCTGCTGACCTCCGAGCAGGCCATCCGCATGGTGCCCCAGCGCATGAAGGACGCGGCCGTGGGCATCGGCTGCACCACGACGCAGACCGTCTGGAAGGTGGTGCTGCCGACCGCGCTGCCCGGCATCATGACCGGCATCATGCTCGGCATCGCCTCCGCGGCCGGTGAATCCGCGCCGCTGCTGTTCACCGCGCTGTTCAGCAACTTCTGGCTGGAGAGCCTGGTCGAGCCGACCGCCTCGCTGTCGATCCTGATCTACAACTTCTCGGGCATGCCTTTCCCGAACCAGATCCAGCTCGCCTGGTCCGCATCGCTCGTGCTGGTGCTGATCGTTCTCGTCTTCAACATCCTCAGCCGGCTCTTCGGAAACCGGAAAGTCTAACGTTGCCGTCGGAGTAGGCCCATGACCACGAATCTGTCCACCCCGTCCGCCGCTGCCGCCACGACCGCAGGCGCCAACGCCCCTCAGTACGCGATCTCGGCGGCGATCGACAAAATCTACTACGGTGACTTTCTGGCCGTGCGCGACAGCGTCATCGGCGTCGAGAAAGGCAAGATCACCGGCTTCATCGGCCCCTCGGGCTGCGGCAAGTCCACGGTGCTGCGCAGCCTCAACCGCATGAACGACCTCATCCCGATCTTCCGCCTCGAAGGCCGGGTCGATTTCATGGGGCAGGACATCTACGCCAAGGACATCGACCCCGTGTCGGTGCGCCGCCACATCGGCATGGTGTTCCAGCAGCCGAACCCGTTCTCCATGAGCATCTACGAGAACGTGGCCTTCGGCCTGCGCCTCAACCGCTACAAGGGCAACATGGACGAGCAGGTGGAGCGTTCGCTGCGCCGCGCCGGCCTGTGGAACGAGGTGAAGGACAAGCTGAAGCAGAACGGCCTCGCCCTCTCCGGCGGCCAGCAGCAGCGCCTGTGCATCGCCCGCGCCATCGCCATTGAGCCGACCGTGCTGCTGATGGACGAGCCCTGCTCGGCGCTCGACCCGATCGCGACGCGCATCGTGGAAGAGCTGATGCTTGAGCTGAAGCAGGACTACAGCGTCGCCATCGTGACCCACAACATGCAGCAGGCCCAGCGCGTGGCCGACATCACGGCGTTCTTCTCCGTCGACGTCTCCAAGGGCGGTCGCACCGGCTACCTCGTGGAAAAGGGTCCGACGAAGGAGCTGTTCGACCATCCTCGCGAGCAACTGACGCGCGAATACGTTTCCGGCCAGTTCAGCTAAGGAGATGGATCATGGAGCGCGCAGGTCTTGACAGGACGCTGCCTCTCGCGGCGCTTGCAATGTTCGTCTGTCTCGCCGAAGGGGCGAAGGCCGTTGAACTCAACGGGGCGGGGGCGACCTTCCCCGCCAACCTCTACAAGGAATGGATCGAGACGTTCAACCGTGCCAACGCCGACATCACCGTCACCTACGACGCGGTCGGCAGCGGCGAGGGTATCCGGCGGTTCACGCAGGGCACCGTCGCTTTCGGCGCGACCGAACGTCCGATGTCGGAGAAGGAAGTCGCCAGCGTCGCCGAAGGCGTGCTGCATGTGCCGACGACGGCCGGCATGGTCGTTCTCGCCTACAACATCCCCGGCTTCACCGGCGACCTGCGGCTGAGCCGCCAGGCGCTCGTCGGTGTCCTGAGCGGCCAGATCACGCGCTGGGACGACCCGCTCATCCGCGCGGCCAATCCGGACGCCAACCTGCCCGAGCGCAACATCGCCCTCGTCGCCCGGCGGGACTCGAGCGGCACGACGTTCTCCCTCACCAACCATCTGGCGAAGGTGAGCGATACGTGGAAAGAGGTCGGCACCAGCATCGCCTGGCCGGCCAACGCCCAGATCGTCTCCGGCAGCGAAGCCGTGGCGGGGCGCATCGCCATCGCGGAATATTCGATCGGCTACGTCGAGTATTCCTTCGCCGCCCGCCTCAACCTGCGCTCCGCGCTCGTCGAGAACAAGGCCGGGCAGTTCATCCGCGCGGACGGCTCCTCGGGCGCGGCGGCTCTCGCCTCGGCCCTGGACGCCATGCCCGAGGACGGCCGCCAGCTCATTCCCGATCCCGCGGGCGACGCGGTCTATCCGATCGTATCCTACAGCTGGGTGCTGCTTCGCAAGGCCAACAAGGACCAGCAGGTCGCCGCCGGGCTGAAGCGCTTCGTGGGCTGGGGACTGACGGACGGCCAGTCCTTCGCCGACAAGCTCGGCTACATCCCGCTGCCGGCGCCGGTCGTGACCCGCGCGCAGGCAATCCTCGGGACGCTGAACTGAGCGGACGCCGTCGCCGGCCGCGATAACAAAACACCGGATCGGGACGGGTTTCCGCTGAAACGCCATCCCGGTCCGATCCTTTAGAATCCGTCCCGTTTACGTTGAAACAGGACAGACTCTCGATTCCTTATTTTGAGCGAGTTCCGATCGATCAGACGATTCCATTTGATCGGAAAGCGCTCTGGGCAAGCATGACCTTTCCCGAAAGCGGTATCGACTCTCCGGCTTCCGGCACGTATCGCATGCGGGACAATTCAGGCTGAAGAACAACGATACGGCTGCTCGCGCGGCGCGGGAGGACATGGGTGAGGCTGGTGATGAACCTGCAGGAAGTCGAGGTTGCACTGGCGCATCTGATGACGGCATCGGCCAAGCCGGACACGCATGTCTTCGACGACAAGGAGCCGCTGTCCGACGATGTCGTGCGCCGCATGATCAGCGGCTATGCCCATGTCAACGACCTGCTGCGCACCGGCGTCAACCTGTTCGACTACGGCTGCTCCAGCCACTGGCTCGAACTCAACCACCTCGTCCTGTGCGGCACCACGCCCGGGCGCCGGGAGCAATTCCGCGACCATATCGAGCAGACGGAGCGGCGCTTCTACGACGATTCCATCGGCGGCATCGGCGAGCGGATCGAATGGCTGCGGCGGCACCGCTCAAGCGCTCCGGAGGCGCTGGCGGCGGGCATCTTCCTGCACATCACCAGCGCGCCGCAGCTCTTCATCGAGGGCAACCGCCGCACCGCGACGCTGATCGCGAGCTATGCGCTGGTGTCGCACGCGCGCCCGCCGCTCGTGGTGACGGACAGCGACTACCAAGCGTTCTTCTCCCTCACCGACGACTGCAAGCATATCCACAGGGATCGCTGGGACCATTTCCTATCGTACTACGCCGTCAGCTACCGCATCGAGCGTTTTCTCCGGAAGACGGCGGACGGGCGCTACCTGACCACGGACGGCGGCGATCCGGGGTGACGGGACGTGCGTATTCCACCGGCACACACCTGTTTCCCGGCAAGCCCCCTTCCCTGCGCGCCGCGAATGGGGCATACGTCCCCTCGAAACCGGCACACCTTCAATCTTTATTCATTCTCCCCTGCCAGTGTGCGCTGCATGCCAGCCTTCGAGTGCGATAGATGACCATGATTCGCGTTCTTCTCCTGTCCGGGTTTGCGTCTCTCCTTGCCCTGCCCACGGCCGCCACGGCCGGGCCTGCCCTCGCCAGCACCGGCAAGCTGGACAGCCCCACCTTCGTGCTGCCCGCCAACGATGGCTACGGCGTCGCCGACTGCCTCTCCCACGGCGGCGCGTGCGCCATTCAGGTCGCCAACGCCTGGTGCGCCGCGCAGGGCTATCACCACGCTTCCGGAATGAAGACTGTCGCCCGGGAAGGCACGTCGTCGCGCGGGCCGGCAGTCGCCGTCACCTGCGACCCGTGACGCGGCCGATGGGCCGCGATTGACGGGACCGGCCATTTTGACGATCTTGCGCTGGATCGGGGCGGGCTTTCACTAAATCGCCGTCCCGGTCCATTTCTTTGTCCAAGCTTGACTTTCCCGAGAAGCGGCATCCGCTTTTAGGGATCGCGCGCCGGCCGGACGGGATCGCTTCCGGCCTTGTTTCCCCGGGAGGTTTCCGTGACTTTCACCGCATCCGTTCCGTCCCGCATCGGGACGCGCGCCGCACTCGCCGGCGCCCTCCTCGCCGCGCTGGCCACGGCGTCCTGCAACACGGCCATGAACGCGCCCGTGAAGCCCGAGGCGCTGGACGGCACCGTCTATGCCGCGCCGCTCAACACGGCCGAATTGTCGAAGCATTCCTGCGGCGCGCCGATCATCGCCTACCGCAACCTGATCGACAGGGACGTGCGCACGGGCTTCCTCAGCCAGTCCGTCTATGACCGGATCGCGCCGCAGATCGCCAGCGCCGCCTCCACCTGCGTGGCCGGCAACGACGCGGCCGCCATCGCATCGCTGCGCGCCACCAAGCGCCAGTTCGGCTATCCCGTCTGACCGTCCATGCCGGCCCGGATGGCGTGGCCCTCACGCCGCCCGGGCAAGCCGTTCCGTGACGAAGCGCACGATGTAGGCGGGCATCGCGGCGGTATCGATGTCCGCCGCCGTGCGTACGAGGCGCACGCCCGACAGCTCGGGCTCCGTCTCCCGCGCCAGGAAATCGTCAATGCGCGCCTTGAGCGCGCTGGCGGGCAGCGGCGAGCGGGCTTCCCGCAGCAGCGCGGTGCGCGGCCCGTCAAGCACCGCCGTCCAGCCGGTGTCGAAGGTCACGGCATCGGGGCCGAGGCCCGTTTCCTCCAGCAGCTCGCGCGCGACGCTTCCCGCGACATCGATGCTGCCGTCCGGGCGCACATCCGTGCGATCGAGGCTTCCGCCGGGGAAATATACCTTGCCGCCGTTCGCCGTGTGCGCCGCCATCTCGCCCATCACGAAGGCGCCGTCCGCGGAGCGCAGGGCCGCGAGCCCGAAGCAGTTGCCCACGCCGGGCTCCGGAAAGCCGAAGTCCTGCATGGCGAGGAAACTCGCGTAATCGGCCTCGCGAAAGCGTGCGGCGAACACGCCGTCAGTGACGGCGCGGCGGGTGCAGACCAGCACGATGCCGTTGAACAGGGCCGGCTTCTCCCGCAGGCGCCGCGCCCAGTTCTCGGCAATGCGCGCGCGGTTCTCTTGCGCCCAGCCCCACGGCTCCCGCTCGATGGCCGCATCGATATGCTGAAGGGAAACGATCTCCACGCCGTCCGGCTCCTGTGCTGGCGTCACACCCGTTCCGCCGTGAAGCGGACGGAGGGCGCGACGAATTCTTCCTGCGCCTCGATCAGCCGGATCTCGCGTCCGCCGAGTTCCACCGTCTTGCGCAGCAGGCCGTGCATGGAGGATGCCGCCGCTTCCAGCGCCACCACCGCCGACCTGCTTTTCAGGTAATGCACGAAGAACAACGCTGCTGTGACATCGCCGCCGCCATTGACGGTGATCGGCAGGCGCGGCGTGCGCACCCTGTGGAGGCCGCCGCCGTTGGAGGCAAGCAGGTCGAGACAGTCGGCGGGCGTGTCCTCGGTGATCACGGAAGTGACGAGCACGACCTTCGGCCCCCGCGCATGCAGGCTGTCGATGGCGGCGCGCGCCTCCGTCAGCGTGGGGGCGGCGCGCCCGGCCAGCAGTTCGAGTTCGAAATGGTTGGGCGTGATGATATCCGCCGCCGGCACCGCGTGGTCGCGCATGAACTCCTCGATGCCCGGCCGCACGAAGACGCCGCGCCCGACGTCGCCGATCACAGGGTCGCAACAGTAGAGCGCGGCCGGATTGGCCTCGCGCACGCGCGCGACTGTGGCGAGGATGGCGCTGCCGATGTCGGCGGAGCCCATGTAGCCCGACAGCACGCCGTCGCAGGAGCCGAGCACGCCGCGCTCGCTGATGCCGTCGACCAGTTCCTCGATCGAGTGGCCGTCGAACACCCGCCCCTTCCACGAACCATAGCCCGTGTGGTTGGAGAACTGCACCGTGTGTATGGACCAGACATCGACGCCGAGCCGCTGCATGGGGAAGACGGCCGCCGCATTTCCGACATGGCCGTAGGCGACATGAGACTGGATGGAAAGAACGTTCATTGTTATCTGGAACCCCGACTGGAGACTTCGCCGCCTCGCGGCGAAAAAATCGCAGGCAGCGTTTTTACGTCCACGCGCGCCCCGCCGCAATCCCCGTTTCCGCCCTGCGTCCATCCCGCGTGGGGCGTCCTTCCACCCCCGATTCGCCGCTCGTAGTTCACTGCCATGACCATTGCCAGCCTCATCGACACCGTGATCGCCGCCACGCGCGACAATGCCCAGTGGGCCGCGCCGATCGTGTTTCTGGTCGCCTTCGCGGAATCGTTCGCGCTGCTGGCGCTGCTGGTGCCGGGATGGGCGATCCTGATCGGCATTGGCGCGCTGATCGGTGCCTCCGGCATCGACTTCTGGCCCGTGTGGGCGGCGGCGGCCTCCGGCGCGGCGCTTGGCGACTGGATTTCCTACTGGGTGGGCCATCATTTCAAGGACCGCGCCACCCAATGGTGGCCGCTCTCCCGCCATCCGGCGATGGTGGAGCGCGGGCGCGCCTTCTTCCAGCGCTTCGGCGCGTGGAGCGTCTTCATCGGCCGTTTCTTCGGCCCGCTGCGCGCCGTGGTGCCGCTGATCGCGGGCATCTTCGGCATGCGGCAATGGTCGTTCCAACTCGCCAACATCACCTCCGCCCTGCTGTGGGCGTTCGTCCTGCTCGCTCCGGTGGCAGCGGTGTTGCGGCAGTTCATGTGACCGGGGGCGGGCGGCCCGCCGGCACGAGGGGCGGATATTTTCCCGGCACTGTGCTCATGCGACAATAGCGCGCGGGCGGGAATTGGCATATGTACCGTTGCGCCGCACGCATAGCCGCCGCGCCAGAGGCGTCGCGGCGCCAGGATCCCACCGGGCCATGTTCCGGCCGCGCGCCAGCCATGCCCGGTTCGCCGTTTTTATTTTTCGATTTACCGATACGACGTTTTCTGCCGACGCCGGACAGGAAAGAACATCACATGGACGCTGCATCTCCCGCCTCCAGAAGCGCCGTGCCTCCCGGCTGGCGGCCCGACCGTTGCGACCGCGTCGCGCTCGTGCTGCAGGGCGGCGGCGCGCTCGGCGCCTACCAGGGCGGCGTCTACGAGGCGCTGCACGAGGCCGGGCTGGAGCCGGACTGGGTTTCGGGCGTCTCGATCGGCGCCATCAACGCCGCCATCATCGCCGGCAACCCGCCCGACCGGCGGCTCGAAAACCTGCGCACTTTCTGGGAGAGGATCACGGAGCGCAAGGTCTGGGCCTACACGCCGGACGGCGATATCTTCCGGCAGATGCGCAACGCCAACAGCGCCTTCCTCACCTACCTGCTGGGGCAGCCGGGCTTCTTCAAGCCCCACCTTACGAACCCCTTCTTCAGCCCGGCGGGCGCACGCACGGCGACGAGCTTCTACGACATGTCGCCGCTCGCGGAGACGCTGGCGGAACTCGTCGATTTCTCGCTGATCAACAAGCAGAGGATGCGGTTCGCGGTGGGTGCGGTCAACATCCTGACCGGCAATTTCACCTACTTCGACAACGCCCACGAAGAGATCTCGGCAGAGCACATCATGGCCTCCGGTGCCCTGCCGCCCACGCTGCCGATGCAGAAGATCGGGACGGATTTCTACTGGGACGGCGGCCTCGTCTCGAACACGCCGCTGCAGCATCTGCTCGACCAGTCCGACCACCTGAACTCGCTGGTGTTCCAGGTAGACCTGTTCAGCGCGCGCGGGTCGCTACCACGCGACATCTTCGACGTGTTCAGCCGGCAGAAGGACATCATGAACTCGTCCCGAACCCGCTACAACACGGACGTCTACCGCCAGTTGCACGAGTGGAAGAGCCGCCTGCAGGCAGTGCTGGAAAAGGTTCCCGACGAGCTGCTCACGGACGAGGAGCGCTATCTGCGCCACCAGCTGAGCGACATGCCGGAAATCACCATCCTGCAACTCATCTACCAGCAGACGGCCTACGAGGGTGCCGCGAGGGACTACGAGTTTTCCGGCACGTCGATGCGCGAGCACTGGAGCAGCGGCTACGACGACACGCGCCGCACCCTCAAGCAGCGCGAATGGCTGGAGATGCCGCCGCCCGGCGCGGGCATCGTGGTGCACGACGTGCACCACAAGCGCGCCCTCTGAAGCGGAGAAGCGGATCAGACACCTCGGACCTGAACAACGGGCACCGTTTTAGGGTCGATTTGTCTGTCCTGTTTCAACGTAAACAGGACAGATTCTATCGGGTGGCAGGCGCCCGCAGGCCCGGGGCGGCGGGCGCGGGCGCCGCGGCCTGGGAATTGACACGCGAAGGCACGCGGTGCTGTTCGGACGGCGGCGGCGGCATGTTGTCGCCACCTTCGAGCACGCCGGGCGGCAGCTTGCGTGCACAACCCGCCAGCACGGCGGCAGCCGACAGGGCGATGACCAAGGCCAATCCACTTCTCGTCATGATAGCTCCCCTGGGCGGCATGCAACGCTATTGCATGCGGGCCCCGTTGACACACCAAACTTGCGCGAATCCCGCCGGCATCCGTCCGGCAATTTACAGCATTTTTCCCGCGATGCGAGCTTGCGCGCCGTCGGCGGGCGCACGGCTGCCGTGCGCATGAAGAAATCGTGTCAAGAAGCTTGACCCGGCAACGCGCGGAGCGCTAACAGACCAGATCAGGCCTTCATGAATCGGGCGCTACCGGCCCGGTGAACAGGGTACGCAGCAGGAAAGTTCCGCCATGGCGCGTATCGTCCTCATCGACAACTACGATTCCTTTACGTGGAATCTGGTGCATCTCGTCGCGTCCGCCGGCCCGACGGAGGTCGATGTTTACCGCAACGACGCCATCACCGTCGAAGGAATCCGCGCGCTGTCGCCGGACGCCGTGGTGCTCTCGCCCGGCCCCTGCACACCCAACGAGGCGGGCATCTGCCTCGACGTCATCACTGAGCTGGGCCGGGAGATCCCGCTGTTCGGCGTGTGCCTCGGCATGCAGGCGATGGGACAGGCCTATGGCGGCGACGTGGTGCGCGCGCCGCGGCCCATGCACGGCAAGCTGTCCGAGGTGCGCCACGACGGGCGCGGCCTGTTCCGCGGCATCAACGGCCCCTTCCAGGCAACCCGCTATCACTCGCTGATCGTGGACCGCGCCACGCTGCCGGCGGAACTGACGGTGACGGCACAGGCGGACGACCTGATCATGGCCGTGTCGCACAGGACGCTGCCGGTGCACGGCGTGCAGTTCCATCCGGAAAGCATCCTTTCCGAGCACGGCGCCACCATCGTCCGCAACTTCCTCGACCTCGCGGCCCAATGGAACGCGCACACGCGCCTTCCCGAACCCGCCTGATCCGACCGTCTACGGGAACCTGTTCCATGGATGCTTTCAAGCCCTTCATCGCCAAGGTCGCCACCGGCGCTTCGCTGAACCGTGAAGAGGCGCGCGCGGCCTTCGACACCATGCTCTCCGGCGAGGTGACGCCCGCGCAGGGCGGCGGTTTCCTGATGGCGCTGCGCGTGCGCGGCGAAAGCGTGGACGAGATCGCCGGCGCGGTGGAGGCGCTGCGCTCGCGCATGCTGCGCGTGGAAGCGCCCGCCGATGCCGTCGATATCGTCGGCACCGGTGGCGACAACTCCGGCAGCTACAATGTCTCCACGCTGGCGGCCATCATCACGGCGGCGGCGGGCGTGCCGGTCGCCAAGCACGGCAACCGCGCGGCCTCGTCGAAGTCCGGCGCGGCGGATGTGCTGGTGGCGCTCGGCGTCAACCTCAGCAACGATCCCGCCAACATCGCCCGCGCCGTCCGCGAGGCCGGCGTCGGGTTCATGTTCGCGCCCAACCATCACGCCTCGATGCGCCACGTCGGCCCCGTCCGGGTGGAGCTTGGCACGCGCACGCTGTTCAACATCATCGGCCCGCTGTCCAACCCGGCCGGCGCCAGGCGGCAGGTGCTCGGCACCTATTCCTCCTCGCTGCTCGCGCCGCTCGCCGAGGTGCTCCGCTCGCTGGGCTCGGAACGGGTCTGGCTCGTGCATGGGCTCGACGGCCTCGACGAGCTGTCGACGGCAGCCCCCACCGATGTCGTCGCGCTGGAGGACGGCAGCATCCGCCGCTTCACCGTCACGGCGGAGGAAGCGGGCCTTCCCCAGGCGCGGCCGGAAGACCTGCGCGGCGGCGATCCCGAACACAACGCGAAGGCGCTTCTGGCCGTGCTCGCCGGCGAGAAGACGCCCTACCGCGACATCTCCGTGCTCAACGCGGCAGCAGCGCTCGTCGTGGCGAAAAAGGCGGCGAACCTGCGCGAGGGTGCGGCAATCGCCGCCGCAGCGCTTGATTCGGGCAAGGCCCGCGCCACGCTGGACAAGCTCGTCGCGGTCTCCAACGACGGGAGCGCCGCATGACCGCCGCTACCGATGTGTTGGCCCATATCGAGGCCTACAAGCGCGCCGAGATCGCCGCCGCGAAGGAGGCGATCCCGCAGGCCGCCATCGAGCGGCGCGCGGCGGACGCCCCGGTCCCGCGCGGATTCGCGGCGGCGATCGCCCGCCATCTCGGCGAGGGGCGACCGGCGCTCATCGCGGAGATCAAGAAGGCGAGCCCCTCGAAGGGCCTCATCCGGGCGGACTTCGATCCGCCCGCCCTCGCCCGCGCCTACGCGAAAGGCGGCGCGACCTGTCTTTCCGTGCTCACCGACGGTCCGTCGTTCCAGGGCGATCCGGCCTATCTCGGCGCGGCGCGCGAGGCGTCCGGCCTGCCCGCCCTGCGCAAGGACTTCCTGTTCGACCCCTATCAGGTCTACGAGGCGCGGGCCTGGGGCGCGGACTGCATCCTGATCATCCTGGCGAGCGTCGACGACGCCACAGCCCGCGCACTCGCCGACACCGCGCGCGATCTCGGGATGGACACGCTCGTTGAGGTGCATGACGCGGCGGAACTCGACCGCGCGCTCGCCCTCGGCACGAAGCTCGTCGGCATCAACAACCGCAACCTGCGCACGTTCGAGACATCGCTCGCCGTGAGCGAGGCGCTGGCGCCGCGCGTGCCGGGCGACCGCATCCTGGTGGGGGAGAGCGGCATCTTCACCCACGCCGACATCGTTCGCCTGCAAGCCGCCGGAATCAACACGTTCCTCGTTGGCGAAAGCCTGATGCGGCAGGAGGATGTGGAGGCCGCGACACGCGCGCTGCTGTTCGGCGATGATGCCGCCGCCGCGACGAAAGCGTGATGCAAAGTCATCAGCGACGAAAAAAACGGACTTAAACCCGCCCGGCGCGAATGACATGTCAGCGTATTCGTTGACAAGAAAGCGTAAACTTCTATGTTCCGCAACGAGGATGCGGGGTGTTCCCCATCCAGGGACGGGCCGTTTGCGGCCCCGCGTCGCCATTCGGGACATACGGTTCCGTTCTCCGGCGCATCTTTAGCGGAATACGATGTCGTTTGCGGAACTCGGTCTGAGCGAAAAGGTGTTGCAGGCGGTCGCGGCTGCCGGCTACACCTCCCCCACCCCCATCCAGGCGCAAGCCATTCCCCATGCTCTGGCGCGGCGCGACGTGCTGGGCATCGCCCAGACAGGCACCGGCAAGACGGCCGCCTTCACGCTGCCGATGCTGAACCTGCTGGAGACGGGACGCGCCCGGGCGCGTATGCCGCGCACGCTCATCCTTGAGCCGACGCGCGAACTCGCCGCGCAGGTGGAGGAAAGCTTCGTCAAGCTCGGCGCCAGCCACAAGCTGTCGGTGGCGCTGCTGATCGGCGGCGTTTCCTTCGCCGATCAGGACGCGAAGATCACGCGCGGCACCGACGTGCTGATCGCGACGCCGGGCCGCCTGCTCGACCATTTCGAGCGCGGCAAGCTGCTGCTGACCGGCATCGAGGTGCTCGTCATCGACGAGGCCGACCGCATGCTCGACATGGGCTTCATTCCCGACATCGAGCGCATCTGCAAGATGGTGCCCTTCACCCGCCAGACGCTGTTCTTCTCCGCCACCATGCCGCCGGAAATCCAGCGGCTGACGGAGACGTTCCTGAGCAACCCGGTGAAGATCGAGGTCGCGCGCCCCTCCTCCACCGCGAGCACCATCACCCAGCGGTTGGTGGCCTCGGGCGCGGAGGCGCACGACAAGCGCGCCGTGCTGCGCCGCCTCATCAGGGGGGCGGAAGACCTGCAGAACGCCATCATCTTCTGCAACCGCAAGCGCGATGTGGCCATCCTGCTGCGCTCGCTCGAACGCCACCATTTCAATGTGGTCGCACTGCACGGCGACATGGACCAGATGTCGCGCATGCAGGCGCTCGACAAGTTCCGCAGTGGCGGCGCCACGCTGCTGGTGGCGAGCGACGTTGCCGCGCGCGGGCTCGACATTCCCGAAGTGAGCCACGTCTTCAACTTCGACGTGCCGTTCCACGCGGAAGACTACGTGCACCGCATCGGCCGCACCGGCCGCGCCGGGCGCTCGGGCCATGCCGCCACCATCGTGACCAGCCACGACGCCAAGGCGCTCGCGGCCATCGAGTCGCTGACGGGCCAGCCAATCCAGTGGGAGGGGCCGAACATCGAGGAACTCATCGCCGAGCATCCCGAACTCGACCAGCCCGACTCCCGGCGTGGGCGCGGGCGGTCTGCCGCGAAGCGCGACGGTGAAACGCGCGAGCGGCGTGGCAGCCAGTCCGGGCGCCCTGCCCCGCGCGGCGAAGCGCAAGCCCCGAGGGAGCCCGCGCAGAGGGAACCTGCCCAGCGCGAGAGAGAGCCTGCCCAGCGCGGCGAGCGCACGCGGGCCGTGGCCGTGCGCCAGCACGAGCCGATTCGCGCCGGCGACCGCCAGAGCCGCCACCGGCGCGAGGACGACGACCTGCCGGTCGTGGGCTTCGGCGATCACATCCCGGCCTTCCTGCTGCAGGCCGTGAACCTCGACGCCCTCATGTCCGATAACGATTTCTCCGCCGGGGAGAACGAACTCGAGATCGTCGAGGACGTCGCGGAAGAGGCCGTCGAGGAAGCGGTCGCACACACCGCCGACCGTGAAAAACCCGCGCGGCGCGGCCGCTCGCGCCGCGCGAAGTCCATTGCCATCCGCACGCCGGACGACGGGAAAACCACGCCGCCGGCGGACGAAACGCAGCCTGTCGCGGCGGACCCCGAAGCAGTCCCGGAAACCGCCGAAGCCGCCGCCGCTTCGGCCCTCGAAGCGGCGGGCGAGACCTTGACTGCCGTCGCGGACGCCGCCTTTGCGGAAACGACGGAGGCCGTGCCGGCCGATGCGCCCGTGCCGGAACAGCTGGCGGAGCCCGCCGGGCCGGAGCAGGCAGCGCCGGTCGATGCCGCGCAGGAACTGGTGCCGGCGAAGCCGGCCCGCCGCACGCGCCGCGAGGCAGCCGTTACGGAGACCGCCGCCGAGACGCCTGTGGTGGCGGACGCTACGCCCGACGCGCCGGAGACAGCACCGGTCAAGAAGCCGGCCCGCACGCGCCGCAAGGTCGCCTCCGCGGAGACCGCCGCCGAAGTGCCGGCGCCCGACGCCGGCGCCGGAACCGTCGCGGCGGAGGCGCCCGCGGCAAAGCCGGCGCGTGCGCGCAGAAAGGCGGTCGCGGAGACCGCCGTCGACGAGGCGCCGAAAAAGGCGGTGCGCCGGACCAAGAAGGCCGTTGTGGCCGAGGAAACCGGCGAAGCGGCGGCAACGGAAACGGCGGTCAAGAAGCCCGCCGCACGCCGGCCGCGCAAGAAGGCGGAGCCGGTGGAAGCCCCCGACACGACGTCAGCATCCGCCGAAACGCCTTCCGACGCCAAGGCGCCATCGGAAGCGTGACGGAGCCGGGATGCGTTTCGACGTCCCTCTGGTGGAAGGCAGGCTGGTGCGGCGCTACAAGCGCTTCCTGGCCGATGTGGAGGTGGCCGGCGAGATCGTCACCGTCCACTGCGCCAATCCGGGCGCGATGACCGGCCTCACGGCACCGGGCAACCGCGTCTGGCTGTCACGCTCGTCGAATGTGAAGCGCAAGCTGCCATTGTCGTGGGAGATGGTGGAAGCCGCGTTTGGCGACAGGCTGCATGTCGTCGGCATCAACACCGCGCATCCGAACCGCATCGCGGCCGAAGCGATCGCGGAGGGCGCCGTCCCCGAACTCGCCGGCTATGGCGCGCTGCGGCGCGAGGTGCGATACGGCAAGGCGAGCCGCGTCGATATCCTGCTCGAATCGCCGGACAGACCCGCCTGCTATGTGGAGGTGAAGAACGTCCACCTGATGCGCGAGCCCGGCCTTGCGGAGTTTCCCGATTCCGTCACGGCGCGCGGCGCGCGCCACCTGGAGGAACTCGGCGACATGGTGGAGGCAGGCCACCGCGCCGTGATGCTCTTCGTCATCCAGATGCCCGCCGACCGCTTCACGCTCGCCGCCGATATCGACCCGTTCTATGCGAAGGCGTTCGCGCCCGCCCGTGAGCGCGGTGTCGAGGCCCTGGCCCTCGCCTGCCACCTCGACCCCGGCAACGCCGACGCCCCGGCGGCCATCGCCGTCAGCCATCCCGTGCCGATCGTTCCCTGATCTTCAGCCGTGTGTGTAAACGGCATTGAGCCGCGTGCGCGCGATCTCGCGGAAGCCGTAGCGCTTCAGCAGCGCATGCAGATCGGTCTGCCAGCGGCTCTCGCTGTTTTCGAGAATGAGCAGGCGTGGCCACAGGCTTTGCGGCGCCATGGCGAGGAACGGCTCCAGAATGAGGTCCTCCGCCCCCTGCACGTCGAGCTTGATGGCGTCCACATGGTCGAAGCGCTCGTCGCGGATGACGTCGAGCATGGTTCTCGCGGGCACGCGCAGGGTGGGCGCGTTGGCGGAGCCGACGATCTTGATGCTGGCCTCGCCGATGTTGGAGGGATCGAGGAACAGCGTCACCTCCCCCGCCCTGTCGGCGAGCGCGCAGGCGATGGCCTTGACTGTGCCGAAGCGGTTGACGCCGATGTTCCACACCAGCCGCTCGAAAATCTCCGGCTGCGGCTCGATGGCGAGGATGCGCGCGCGCGGCCCGGCGTGCGCCGCCGCGTGCAGGGCATAGAAGCCCGCATTCGCGCCCACGTCGAGGAACACGAAATCCTCCGTGATGGCGCTGCGCAGTATCGCGAGTTCCTCGGCGTCGAAGAATTGCGGCGTGAACAGAACCTTCTTCTCGGAAATGTTGTTGTAGGGCTTGATGCGCATGCGCGCGCCCAGCGCCTCGATGTCGAGCGGCGCGCCGGCGAGGCTGCGCAGCACGAGATTGCGCAGGAAGAACGCGCAGCGCCGCCCGGCCCACGTATCCGGCAGCTTGCCTGTCAGCGAGAGCGCCGACCGCACGAACGGCGACGGCGCGTAAGCACCGAAAGGCGCCGCGTCGGTAGGCATGGCTTGTGCGATCACGTCTGTCACCATGAAACGATCATTACACCCCACCCGGCCCGTAGGCCAGTCCCACAAACATCGCAGCAAGGTCGACGGGAATATCTTGCATGATGCGCCGTCTCGCTTAGATTGGAAAGGATCATCATGCAAGGTTCCGAAACAGGTCTCTTATGAACGAATTCGATGCCGCCGTCGTTGCGCGCCGGTCCAACGACATCATCATCTACGGTCCGGACGCTTTCGTCGGCATGCGCAAGGCGGGTCAGGCGGCGGCCGTGTGCCTCGATCTCCTGACGGATTTCATCAAACCGGGCGTCACGACCGCGCAAATCGATGAACTCGTCGCCAGCTACGGCGAGGAACACGGTTACCTACCCGCCCAGTTGCTTTACCGCGGCTTCCGCCACACCTGCTGCACGTCGATCAACCATGTCGTGTGCCACGGCCAGCCGAACGACAAGCCGCTGCGCGACGGCGACATCGTCAATGTCGACGTGACGTTCATCGTCGACGGCTGGTATGGCGACTCAAGCCGGATGTACTTCATCGGCGAGGTGTCGCGCAAGGCCCAGCGGCTGGTCGAAGTCACCTACGAATCGCTCGTGCGCGGCATCGCCGCGGTGAAGCCCGGCGCGACGCTCGGCGACATCGGCGCCGCCATCCAGGAATACGCGGAGGGCGAGCGCTGCTCTGTCGTGCGCGATTTCTGCGGCCACGGCGTCGGCCGCTCTTTCCACGAAGCGCCGAGCGTGCTGCACTACGGAAGGCGCGGCGAGGGCGCAAAGCTACAACAGGGCATGATCTTCACCATCGAGCCGATGATCAACCTCGGCCGCCCGCATGTGAAGGTGCTGTCGGACGGATGGACTGCCGTGACGCGCGACCGCTCGCTCACTGCCCAGTTCGAACACGCCGTCGGCGTGACCGAAACCGGCTGCGAGGTGTTCACCACCTCGCCGGCGGGGCTGCACCATCCGCCGTTTTCCGCGGATGCCTGAGCACGCTTCCTGCGCATCGGCAGCAGGCGCCGGCAGGCCGCAATATGCCGGAACGTGATTCTGCCAGTCCGGGCGGCATCACGTTCCGTGATTCCCCGATTCTTGCGATTGCCTGATTTCAAGGCGCCGCCCGCGTCCGGGACCACGCTTCAGGTCCGCGCGTGACCTTAACCAGCAGCGAACCTCAGCCTCATGACAGAGCCGGCTTCGTCCGACGAGACGCCCCATTTTCACGGCCATCGCGACCGGTTGCGCGCGCGTTTCCGCGAGGCGGGCGCCGATGCGCTGGCCGATTATGAACTGCTTGAGCTGGTGCTGTTCCGCGCCATCCCGCGCCGCGACGTCAAGCCCATTGCCAAGGATCTGATTCGCCGTTTCGGCAGCTTCGCGGAAGTGCTCACCGCGCCGGAGCGCCTTTTGAGCGAGACGGACGGCATCGGCCCCGGCGCCGTCACCGACCTGAAGCTCATCGAGGCTGCCGCCCGCCGCCTGACGCGCGGCGCCATCGCCGGCCGCTCCGTGCTCGATTCATGGACCGCCGTGCTGGATTACTGCCGCACCGCCATGGCCTTCGCGCCGAAGGAACACTTCCGCGTGCTGTTCCTCGACAAGCGCAACCAGCTCATCGCCGACGAGGAGCAGCAGCGCGGCACCGTCGACCATACGCCGGTCTATCCGCGCGAGGTGGTGAAGCGGGCGCTGGAACTGTCGGCGAGCGCCCTCATCCTGGTGCACAACCATCCCTCGGGCGACCCCGCGCCCTCCGCCGCCGATATCCGCATGACGCGCGAGATCGTCGACATCGCCAGCCCGCTCGGCATCACGGTCCACGATCATGTCATCGTGGGGCGCAAGGGCCACGCCAGCTTGCGCGGACTGGGCGTCATGTGAGAAACGCGGCCCGGCGGGCCGCGTTGTCGCGCGCCGGTGCTTCCTGGGAGGCGCTGGCGCCTGTCGTCTATCGGCTGCGAATGTCGGCGAAGAAGGTGTCGATGCGCTGCTTGAGCAGCGTGGTCTGATCGTTCACGCTGCCGGCCGCGGCCAGCACGCGCCCGATACCCTCGAACGCCTCCGTGGCACCCTTGTCGATGCCGGCGATATCCCTCGATATCTGCTGGGAGCCCCGCGCCACGTCCTGCACATTGCGGGCGATCTCGCGCGTCGCCGCCTCCTGTTCCTCGATGGCGGCGGAAACGGACGTCGCAATCTGCCCGAGTTCCTCAACCACCTGGTCGATCGACGCGACGGCCTGCGCCGTTGCCCCCGACACCGTCTGGATATCACTGACGTGGCGGGCAATTTCCTCGGTTGCGCGCGCCGTCTGTGAGGCGAGGTTCTTGACCTCGGACGCCACCACGGCAAAGCCGCGTCCCGCCTCGCCGGCCCGCGCCGCCTCGATGGTGGCGTTGAGCGCGAGCAGGTTGGTCTGCGCCGCGATGGAACTGATCAGCGCCACCACCTCGCCGATCTTCTGGGCCGATTCGACCAGGTTCCTGACCGTGCCATCGCTCTTGGCCGTCTCCGCCTCCGCGACTCGCGTCACTTCCTGCGAATGGACCATCTGCCGGGCGATCTCCTGAATGGAACTCGACAACTGTTCCGAGGCGGAGGCCACCGTCTGGCTGGCGCTGGCCGCCTGCCCTGTCGCAACGGCGATGGTGTTCGCCATCTGCATGTCGCGCTGCGCCCCTTCCGATATCTGGCGCGCGATGGCCGTCACCGCGGCGATCGATTCCATCACCGTGCCGATGGTGGCGTTCATCTCACTGTCGAGCCGGGCGATCAGCTCATCGAGCCGCGCGGCATGATGCTCGGCCTTCTGCTCCGCCGCGATCTGCTCGTGGATGTCGATCAGCGACCCGCAAGCCCGCACCGCCCGGCCCTTCGCATCCCGCGCCACGCCGCCCGTGGCCTTGAACCAGCGGTAGCTGCCGTCCTTCATCTTCAGGCGGTTGAGCACCTCGTAACTGCGCGTGCGCCCGGCGAGCGCATCCTGAAAGGCCGCGAAGGTCCGTGCCGCGTCGTCCGGATGCAACCGGTCCGACCAGGCGCTCATGCTGTCGGGAAACTCGGACACCGTCTCGAAACCGAGCAGCCGGCGAAATCCGCCTGTCCATGTCCAGCGGCTGTTGGCGTGGGCGGGATTGCCCTCATAAAGCTGCGCATCCCACAGGCCGATGCCCGCATGGTTGCTCCACAGGTCGACAAGCTGGTCGCCATGGGAGGCCAGCGGCAGGATTTTCTCGAAAACGCCCATCATTCCCCCGACAACACTGAAACGGCGCATGCCGGCACGGCAGCACCGGCGACAGGATCGTCGATGGAGAGGTGATCTCAAACAGGCAAATATGTCAACGATTCAGCTGAATGCGTCTGAAATATACCGTCTGTCCGTCATTTTTGTCACGGGGCGGGCACCCCGGCTGCCGACAGGATGCGCGGCAGGGTCTCGGCGATGAGCGCCAGATTGAGACCGATGCCGATGAGGGCGAAGAGCGCGATCATGCCGTAGCGCATGACGCTGGCGCTGCGCTCCTCGCGTGTGAGGGTTTTCAGGGATGTCAGCATGGCGAAGCTCCTTGCCGCCATCCTGCCGCCGGACCCTCAGCGGCAGGTTAACGGCACGAGCCCCGCGCAACACAGGGTGAACGCCGGGTTAAGCCTGGCCGTCGTCTAACGCCGACTCAGTTCGAAGAGACGGCTGCCCGAGGGGGATTTCCAGTTTCGGCTCCCGGGGTCCCGTGGCGCGTGCCTTGCTCTCACGATCCTGGGCCACCTCGTGTACATAACCTTTAAACTCGGTGCTTTGCCAACGCTCCCACAGGTTCGCTTCGAGAATGAGGCTACGGCGGTTGACGAGGATGGCCTCTCTCTTCTTCCGAATTTCCGTCAGGGCTTTCAGGAGACCGTCCCGTCGTTCCTGCTGTGGGCCGGATAGCTGCGGCAACGCATACATCAGTTTCGGGTCGCAGGGCACTTCCGGCAGGCCTTTATTGACTCTCACCTCCCGGGCCTCTTCACGCAGATTGCGAAGCGCCTCGCGCGCGTTGTCCTGCGTGCCCGGCGAGCACCGCGCCATATAGGCGTTGATATCGTTCTCGATATTATTGAGCCGCAGTGCCAACTCTCCTGGAGGCCTGCTGCTTTTCTTGCACACTTCAGATAAATTTCTGCAGCGTTCAATAGAACTTCTCAAATAATTGACAATACCATATATTTCATTGCTAATCTTATCTTTAGATTCATTTACACCAGCAAAAATCCTCACAAGAATGAGGTCATCCAGCAATTTTGAGCAAAATGTTTCAACATCCTTCTTCATCCGCTCGATCTGGGTCTCGCAATCCTTCCAGGTGACCCTTGCTTTGCCGGGCTCAAGCTTCCTGTCGCCCTTCATATCCTTGGGTTTGGTTTTGGCCTGTTCAGCATTTCGGGTGAGTGCAGCGGATTCGATAGTCTCGACGGCATCTCCGTTCAGCAGATCGGTGTCGCCTCCCCCGCCAACATTGGGCTTCTTGCGAAAATCGTCCAGCTCGTCCAGAAGCCGTCTCACCTCCCAGGAAGAGAAGGGCCTGTCACTATTCCTGAATGCATGCAGGGAGCGGAGCAGGTTTTCCAGACGCCCTTTGTCCGTCAGGGATACATCTTCTACGGTGAACTTGTTTTTGTGGTCATCCGCCAACAACTCCACAGATTCGGCGAAAACCTGCCTTTCTCGTCGATTGAATCGGCCATCGTTACAGCAGGGCAGGAGCCAGGATACCGTCCGGCCGTACCATGCGGAACATCCGCTCCGGACGCTCACCCCTCCATCGGGGCGGCCATACAGCAGACCGTAGCTACCGTTGAGATTCCGGATTTTCCCCCTGTAGTCATCCACAATATAAGCACCAGCGGAACGGCAAAAATTCTCATATGAAACAGAAGACATATCATATCACCATTCAATATATAAATAAGACTGTCTATTTTATATTTTTAAAATTGAATTTAACTTTCGTTTTATTTCCTTTCATGTTCTATTCCCGGCATGAAAAAGGGCCACGCGCCTGCCGAGATCAAGCGCCTCCCTGCACCGCCGGGAGGCGCCATAGGCGAGGAGCGCTTCAGTAGCGGGCTCACGGGAGACGCCGGTGCTATTTTTCCCAGAGAATGAAGCCGGCATACTTTCGAGACGTGAAGGCTGCACCCGAGCCTGGCAAAGATATGCCTCGCCATCCAATTATAATGTTTCCGCGGAACCCCACCCGGACCAAGACTCGACCGTGCCGCGGGCCGGAGTATCGCATCGGAAAAGTCAAGCAGACACGGAACCGTTCCCGGTAAGCAGAGCAGCGTTACCGTGCCGATTTCCTTGAGCGCGGCGTCATACCATCGGGCCTCACCCTATGACCAAACGGCTGGCCGGAACAGGGGAAACGGCACGTAAAAAGCCACATCGCATTAATACTCATGCCATAAACATTCAAACCAACATAAATAATATAATGTCGCCGAATTTATTCGTCAACTAAAATTATAGTTTTTAAGTTTTCTTACTTAAATTATTACTTGAAATTATTTCTCAAAAATCCAATTCCACGAATGAAAGTACAGTTTTTCCTATATGTACCCCGGCGGTGAATGATCGCAGCCCTCCCGAGAACATATTCTCCTGAAGGCTACCCCATCGTTATCAGAACACGCATTTCCCGAACGCCGGCTCCACGGAACGTCCCCACTGCCCTTCCCACAGGACGAGCAAATCCTCGGCCTGCGTAAGC
The DNA here is from genome assembly GCF_011762225.1 of Pseudochelatococcus lubricantis. Lineage (GTDB taxonomy): Bacteria > Pseudomonadota > Alphaproteobacteria > Rhizobiales > Beijerinckiaceae > Pseudochelatococcus > Pseudochelatococcus lubricantis. The sequence goes on along the minus strand of NZ_JAASQI010000009.1, from coordinate 54,030 downwards.
CCGCGCGCAAGGATGGCGTCGAGCGGGTCGAGGTAGCGCGTCTCATCCTCTCCCGCATCGTCGCGGAAGGCGCGCGCCTTCAAGCCCGCGCGCGCAAGCGCCATTACCTCGCGGCCGATATCGCGCAACGAGCGTCCCCGTATCGTCGCGGCGAGCCCCTGCACCGGCGCGGCGTCGCGCAAGGCCTGGCGTTCCTCAGCGCTCCAGCCGCGCACGATGTCCCACGCCGCGTCGAGCGCGTTGCGGTCGTAGAGCAGCCCCGCCCACAGGGCGGGCTCGGCGAGCAGCATCGGCACCGGCCCGGCGTCGGAGCCGCGCATTTCCAGGAATTGCTTCAGCCGCACTTCCGGGAACACCGTCGACAGGTGATTCGCCCAGTCCGACAGCGTGGCGCGCTCTCCCTCCAGGCCGGGCATGCGGCCTTCCAGCAGGTCGCGGAACGAGCGGCCCGCGACATCATGATAGGTATCGCCGCGCTTGACGAAATAGGTCGGCACGTCGAGCATCCAGTCGACATAGCGCTCGAAGCCCATGCCGTCCTCGAAGGCGAAGGCGAGCATGCCGGTGCGGTCGGCGTCCGTATCGCGCCAGATGTTGGAGCGGGCGGAGAGAAAGCCGTTCGGCCGCCCTTCCGTGAACGGCGAGTTGGCGAAAAGCGCCGTGGCCAGCGGCTGCAGGGCGAGGCTGACGCGCAGCTTCCGCACCATGTCCGCCTCGCTGCCGAAATCGAGGTTGACCTGCACGGTCGCGGTGCGGAACATCATGTCGAGGCCAAGTTGCCCGACCTTCGGCATGTAGGCGGACATGATGCGGTAGCGCCCCTTGGGCATGACCGGCGTCTCGCCCCGCGTCCACAGCGGACTCATGCCGAGAGTGAGGAAAGCGATGCCGAGCGGCTCGGCGACCGCCTTCACGTCGGCGAGATGGCTCTCCAGTTCTGCCCGCGTTTCATGAACGGTCCGCAGCGGCGCGCCCGAGAGTTCGAACTGCCCGCCCGGCTCCAGCGAGATCGCGCCGCCGCCCACCGGATCGAACAGGCCGATCGGCATGTCGCCTTCGGTGATCGGCTCCCATCCCGTGCGCCGCGCGAGCCCGTCGAGCAGCGCGCGGATGCCGTTGTCGCCCGCGTAGGGAACCGGGCCGTGGCCGTTGCGGTAGAAGGGAATCTTCTCGTGTTCGGTGCCGAGCCGCCATTCGTCCGCCGGGCGGCATCCTCTGGCGATGAACTCGACAAGCTCGTGGCGCGACTCAATCGGCGTAGGGTCGGATGAATCGCGGGCCATGCAGCAGTGTCCTGAAAGGGAGCGGCACCTTGGTGCGCGGTGGAAGTCGGTCGGTTCTGCATAATCCGAACTGTTACATCTCGCAACAATCGGACGAGTTGCCGCGCCCGATCCGTCATGGCGCCCGGCCGGAATGTGACGATTCTCACGCCGCGATCCGGGGAGGCACCACGCCGGCGTCGGCGGTGTCGGCACGGAAGAAAACCGCCAGGGCGCGGCACCGCCCCCGAAAAGCTTGCTTGCCGGCTCTGCCCCTGCTGCCGTACAAACCGGCAATGGAACAGATCAGGGGCCTGAGCGGGCGCGATCTTTTCCGGAAAGTGGTATCCACGTCCGGGAAGCGCGCTCCAGCGGGAAAAGGACTGGCGGACGGGCCGCCGGAAATGCCATGTCGCAGACGCATCCTGCCCTGACGGACAAAGATTTCGGCCGCGTCGGGGATGCCATCGTGGAAGCGGGCCGAATCGCGCTCTCCTTCTTCACGGAAGGGGCGCGAACACGCGCGGCCGTCACCCTCAAGAACGACCGCTCCCCCGTCACGGAGGCGGATATCGCCGTCGACCGCTTCCTGCACGAGGCGCTGCTGCGCATCAGGCCCGACGCGGGCTGGCTGTCGGAGGAATCGGCCGACGATTCCGCCCGCCTCGATCGCCCCACCGTCTGGATTGTCGATCCCATCGACGGCACGCGCGCCTTCGCGGAGGGCGCGCGTGATTGGGCGGTCAGCGTCGCGCTCGTGCATGCGGGCCAGCCGCTGGCGGGCATCCTGTGGGCGCCGGCGCTCTCCTTGCGCTATGAGGCGCGCGCGGGCGCCGGCGCGCTGCGCAACGGCCTGCCCATCGGCGTATCGCGGCAGGCGGAGATCGCGGGCGCGCGCGTGGCAGGCCCGCGCGGAATGCTCGACATGCTGTGCGAGCGGGGCCACGCCGTCGTCGCCATGCCGCGCGAGCCTTCGCTCGCCCTGCGCATCGCCCGTGTGGCGGACGCCGCGCTCGACGCCGGCCTCGCCTCCTCCAACGCGCACGACTGGGACATCGCCGCCGCCGACATCATCCTGCGCGAGGCGGGCGGCCAGCTCGGCACGCTCGACGGTGCGCGCCTGCGCTACAACACCCGCGCGCCGGTGCACGGGCGCCTCATCGGCGCCAACAGCACGCTCGCGCCCCTCCTCGCCGCGGCGCTGGCGCGGGAGAAGGGCGCCCCATGACGCGCGAAGCCGTTCGCGTCCAGCAGGCGACGACCGGTTTTTCGCCTCTGTCCGGTTGTGCGCAAGCCAATCTTCGGGCAGGGATAGCCATGAAATCGGCGCAAACCGGTATCATTGCGCTTGCGCTTTCCACTTCTCCAGTCAGGGCCAGAAGACCATCATGACCGACGCTCCCAAACAGTTGCTCCACCTCGTGTTCGGCGGCGAGCTGACCGATCTCGACGGTAGCGAGTTCCGCGATCTCGCCAAGCTCGACATCGTCGGCATCTACCCGAACTACGCGCAAGCCCACGCGGCCTGGAAGGCGAAGTCCCAGTCGAACGTCGACAACGCGCACATGCGTTACTTCGTCGTGCATCTGCACCGCTTGCTCGACCCGGACGCGACGGCGTGACGGCGAGACGGGCGACGGCGACATCATGGCGCTGTTGAAGCGGATCGTCCGCTCCCGCCCGGTGCAGGCGACGCTCGGCGCCCTGCTCGCCGGCTATCTGCGCCTCGTGCGCGCCACGAGCCGCACCGTCACCCACCCGCCGGACCTCTACGAGAAGGCGGGCGGGCTGATGCCGGTGATCGTCGCCATGTGGCACGGCCAGCATTTCATGGTGCCCTTCGCCCGCCGCCCGCAGGACCCGGCGGCGGCACTGGTGTCGCGCCACGGCGACGGCGAGTTCAACGCGCTCGCCCTGCAGCGCCTCGGCATCCGCGCCATCCGCGGCTCGGGCGCGCGCGAGCGGGCGCGCATGCACGAGAAGGGCGGCGTCGCGGCGCTGCGGGAACTCCTGAAGGCGCTGGGGGGTGGCGAGCTGGTGGTGCTGACAGCCGATATCCCGAAGGTTTCCCGCCGCTGCGGCCCGGGCATCGTGCTGCTCGCGCGCATGTCCGGGCGGCCGATCGTGCCGATCGCGGTGGTGTCCAGCCGGCGGCTCGACTTCAGAAGCTGGGACCATGCCTCCATCGGCCTGCCGTTCGGACGCATCGCCATGGTGGTCGGCGAACCGCTGTTCGTGCCCCGCGACGCGGACGAGGCCGCGCTGGAGACGATTCGCCGTGACGTTGAACAATCGCTGGACGCCGTTCACGCGCGCGCGTATGCCATGGTCGGCTCGGCCGACCCCGGCGTGAGCGCGGATGTTCACAGGCAGGCGTAACCCGCCCGGAAAGCGGCCCTGCGGCCGCATCCCTGAATTCAGGACCAGAGTACACATCAATTGACGAGCGCAGGTCAGGACATTCCGGTATGGAGCGGGCGTCGGCGCACCTCCCTTCCCTTTTGCGGGCGGGACGCCTTCCGCCGGGCGGAGCCGGCCCCATGACCGCACGGACTCCCTGGCCGCTGACCGTCTACCGGCTGACGACCGCCGCGCTCGCGCCGCTCCTTGGCGGAATGCTGGCCTACCGCGCCCGCAAGGGCAAGGAAGACCGCACCCGGCAGGGCGAGCGGCGCGGCATTCCGGGGCGCGAGCGCCCGCCCGGCCCGCTCGCCTGGCTGCATGGCGCGAGCGTCGGCGAGACGACGTCGCTCCTGCCCGTCGTGGAACGGCTGACACGGCAAGGCTTCACCGTGCTCGTCACCTCCGGCACCGTCACGTCCGCCCGCCTGCTGGCGGCGCGCCTGCCCGGCCACGCCCTGCACCAGTATGTCCCGCTCGACGTGCCGGCCTACATGGAGCGCTTCCTCGACTACTGGCGACCGGATCTGGTACTGATCGCCGAATCGGAAATCTGGCCGAACGCGCTGGTCGGGATCAGGGACAGGGGCATCCCGGCGCTGCTGCTGAACGCGCGCATGTCCGAGCGCTCGTTCCGCCGCTGGCAGCGGCTTCCCGCCACGGCGAGCGCCATGCTGCAGCACTTCGACCTCTGCCTCGCGCAGTCGGCGGCGGACGGCGAACGACTGGAACGCCTCGGCGCGCCGCGCGTCGTGGTCGCCGGCAACATCAAGTACGACGTCCCCGCGCCGCCGGCGAACCCGGCGACCGTGGCGACGCTGTCGGCCATCGTCGGCGAGCGCCCGGTGTGGATCGCCGCCAGCACGCATCCCGGCGAGGACGATCTCGTGCTGCAGGCCCACGCACTGCTGCAGCCGACCCATCCCGACCTGCTGACCATCATCGTGCCGCGCCACCCCGAGCGCGGCGCGGACATCGCGGCGCTTGCAGGCGCGCGCGGCCTGCCGGCAGGTCTGCGCTCCGCCGGCACCCTGCCGGAGCGGCATCTCGCGGTGCATGTCGCGGACACGATCGGCGAACTCGGCCTGTTCTTCCGGCTGGCGCCCGTCGCCTTCATCGGCGGCTCGCTCGTACCCCACGGCGGGCAGAATCCCATCGAGCCGGCGAAGCTCGGGACGGCCATCGTGCATGGGCCCCACGTGCGCAATTTCGCGGACGTCTACCGCACGCTCGACGACGCGCAGGCGGCATGGCGCGTCGACGACGCCCATGGGCTGGCCGAGGCGGTCTACACGCTCCTCTCCCAGCCGTCGCGCGCGCGGGCGATGGCACGGGCCGCCGCCAGCACCGTCAATGCGCTGGGCGGGGCCGTGGAAACCACCATGCGGGCGATCGATCCCTACATCCTGCACATGCATCTGATCGCGCGATAAAAGGGGCCGATGGCCGGAACCGGCGTGCCTGGCCGGCCGTTGTGAGCGGGCGAGATGCGCGAAACGGCCGCGCTTGGGAAAGGATACCGCGATGCGTGCCCCTGATTTCTGGTGGCCTTCCACACCCACCTTCGCCGCCCGCTGTCTCCAGCCTGTGGGCGCGGTTTACGGCACGATCACCTCCCGGCGTATGCGCCTCGCGGGCGCTGTGCCGGGCAAGCCCGTCATCTGCGTGGGCAATTTCACCGCCGGCGGCGCGGGCAAGACGCCTACGGCCATCGCTCTCGCGCGGCGCCTCGCGGCGCTCGGCCATGGCATCGCTTTCCTCACGCGCGGCTACGGCGGCCGGCAGCGCGGCCCGCTGCTGCTCGGCCATGACGACCCGCACGACGAACCGGCGACGGAGTATACCCATGTCGATGTCGGCGACGAGCCGCTGCTCCTCGCCCGTTACGCACCCGTCATGGTGGCGCGCGACAGACGGGCGGGGCTCGACGCGCTGCTGGCGGACGGGGGCGTGCGGCCGGATGTCGTGATCATGGACGACGGCCTGCAGAACCCCTCCATTTCCCGGACGCTGAGCTTCGCCGTGGTCGACGCGCAGACCGGCATCGGCAATGGCCTGTGCATTCCCGCCGGCCCTCTGCGCGCGCCGCTGGCGCAGCAGTTGCCCCACGTCGACGCGCTGATCGTCATCGGCAGCGGCACGGCAGGCGACCGCGTCATCGCCGCCGCCGCCGCGATGGGCAAGCCGGTGTTCGCCGCGCATCTGGAGGCGGACGCGGACGCCGCCCGCCTCGTGCGGGGCAGGCGCGTGCTGGCGTTCGCCGGGATCGGGCGGCCGGAAAAATTCTTCGATACGCTGGAGAAAATCGGCGCGGAGATCGTGCAGCGCAAGGCCTTTCCCGACCACGCTCCCTTCACGCCCGCGCAGATCGCGGCGCTGGAGGACGAGGCCCTGCGGAACGACCTGCTTCCGGTGACGACGGAGAAGGACGCCGTGCGCCTTCTCGCCCTCACCGCCGCACCGCACCTGCGCGCCTCGATGGCCGTGCTGCCGGTCGAGGTCGTCTTCGACGATGAAGACGGCCTGCGCGCGTATCTCGCACGCGCCCTGCCGGAGCCCTCGGCGCCGCTGCTCGACACCGGCACCTGAGAAGGACCGTCGATCAGGCCGGCGGCGTCTGCTTTCCGCCGATTTTCCCCAGCCCGACAAGACGCTGGCGCACGGCTTCCGGCGAGGCGTAGGCTTCCTGCAGATCCACGTTCCAGTAACGCAGGTCGTCGAGCGGAATGACCTTGCCCGTCACCGCGCAGCGCACGAAGGTACCGGGCCGCACGACGCGGAAATCGCCGTCCAGATACTGGACGGAGGCTTCGCCGCCGGCCGGGAAGCGATGATCGTGTCGATTCATGATGCTGTCTTTCATAGCAATTCTGGCTAGAGCGCGTTCCGATCAGATGGAATCATCTGATCGATCAGAATTCGCTCAAAATTAAGGAATCGAGAATCTGTCCTGTTTCGACATAAACACGACAGATTCTAGTCCGCCGTGGTAGTATACGCTCATTCGCCGGCTATGCGTCAATCGCATATCATTTGCGCATATCATTCGCCGCCACCGAAGAGCGTGGGCTGGACAGGCGGCGGCGCGGCGGCGTCGGATTTGCGCTTGCGCCCGCGTGTGGCGGGCTGCGCGCCCTCGCCCTGCGCGGTGGCGCCCACCTTGCCGTCCGCGAACACGAGTTCGAGCGCCATGCCCTCCGACACCGCCGCGCGCGTGCGCACCGTGTGGCCCTCGCTGTCGAGCACGATGGCGTAGCCGCGCGCCAGCACGCCCTTGTGGCTGAGGCTTTCCACCAGTTTCCACAGGTTGTCGACCCGCGCCCTCTCCGCCGCGAGCCTTGCGGCACGGGCGTTGGCGAGCCTTGTCCCCGCAATTGTCAACCGCTCGCGGCCCGCCTCCGCCCGCAGCCGCAGCGGCTGGAGCGACAGGCGCGATACCGCTCGCGTCAGGATTGCCGCCCGCCGCTCGATGCCATGGGCGAAGCCACGGCCGAGCCCCTGCGCCGCCGTGGCCCAGCGCGCCCGCGCACGCTCCAGCAATACGAGTGGCGACAGGCGCGCGAGTTTCTGGCCTGCCGCCGCCAGCCGCGCCTCGTGGCGGCGCACGCCCGCGCCGAGCATGTGCACCAGCCGCCCGCCGGCGAGATCGAGACGCTGGCGCGCCCCGGCGAGCAGATTATCGGCGGAGGGCAGCGCGCGCGTCAGCGCCCGCAGGTCGCTCGCCCGCCTCTCGCCCAGGCGCATCATCGCACCGCGATGGCGGCGGGCAAGATCGGCTATCGCCGCCAGCAGATCGAGCCGCACCGGCACCACCTTTTCGGCTGCCGCCGTGGGCGTGGGGGCACGCAAATCCGCCGCGAGATCGATCAGCGTCCAGTCCGTCTCGTGGCCGATGGCGGAGACGAGCGGGATGGCGCTTTCCGCTGCCGCCCGCACGACGACTTCCTCGTTGAACGACCAAAGGTCCTCCAGCGAACCGCCGCCGCGCGCCACGATCAGCACATCCGGTCGCGGCACGGGGCCGGTTGGGCCGTTCATGGCCCGCGGCAGTGCGTTGAAGCCGCGAATCGCCGCCGCCACCTCGGCGGCGCTCGTCTCCCCCTGCACCCGGACAGGCCACACCAGCACCCGGCGGGGAAAACGGTCGGCGAGCCGATGCAGGATATCGCGGATCACCGCACCTGTGGGCGACGTCACCACGCCGATGACCTCGGGCAGGAACGGCAGCGGCCGCTTGCGCGATTCGTCGAACAGCCCCTCGGCCGCGAGTTTCCTGCGTCGTTCCTCCAGAATGGCCATCAGCGCGCCGACGCCCGCCGGCTCCAGGCTCTCGATGACGATCTGGTAGCGCGAGGAAGCCGGGAAGGTCGTGACGCGCCCGACGGCGATCACCTCCATGCCCTCCTCGGGGCGGATCCTGAGCTTCTGGAAAACGCCCTTCCAGATGACGGCGTCGATGCGCGCGCCCTCGTCCTTGAGCCCGAAATAGGCGTGGCCCGAGGAATGCGGCCCGCGATAGCCGGTGACCTCGCCGCGCAGGCGCACGTGCCCGAAGGCGTCCTCCAGCGTGCGCTTCAGCGCGCCGGACAGCGAGGAGACAGTCCACTCCGGCGCGTTGGTGACGGGTTCGGTATCGGCGGGCTTGCGATTCATGCGCCCACCTTAAGGGAAGGCGCGCGGCGCGTCATCTGCATATGGCGCACCGCCATGAGGCGTGCTAAACGCGCCCCTGATATGGAGAACATTCAAGGTATGGAGCGCCGGATGAACATACTGCTGCTGGGAGCCGGCGGGCGGGAGCACGCGCTGGCGTGGGCCATCGCCGAGAGCCCGCTCACGGGGAAGCTGTTCATCGCGCCCGGCAATCCGGGCACCGCGCAGGTCGGCACGAATGTCGCGCTCGACATCACCGATCACGCGGCCGTCGTCGCCTTCTGCCGCGAGAACGCCATCGGTCTCGTCGTCGTGGGGCCGGAAGCGCCGCTGGTGGCCGGCATCGTGGACGACCTCGCGGCGGCCGGCATCCCCGCCTTCGGCCCGCGCAGGATTCCGGCGCAGCTCGAAGGCTCCAAGAGCTTCACCAAGGAACTGTGCGACGAGTTCGGCATTCCCACCGCCGCCTATGCGCGTTTCACGGAGGCGGAACCCGCCCTCGCCTACGTGCGCAGGCACGGCGCGCCCGTGGTGGTGAAGGCGGACGGGCTGGCGGCCGGCAAGGGCGTCGTGGTGGCGGAAACTGTGGAGCAGGCGGAGGAAGCGGTGCGTACCGTGTTCTCCGGCGTCTTCGGCGTGGCGGGCGCGGCCGTCGTCATCGAGGATTTCCTCCCCGGCGAGGAAGCGAGCTTCTTCGCGCTCAGCGACGGCGAAACCGCCATTCCATTCGGCTCCGCGCAGGATCATAAACGCGCCTTCGACGGCGACACCGGCCCCAACACCGGCGGCATGGGCGCGTATTCCCCCGCGCCGGTGGTGACGCCTGCGGTTGCCGAGCGCGTCATGCGCGAGATCATCAATCCCACCGTCGCCGGCCTCAAGGCGCGCGGCACGCCCTACAGGGGCGTTCTCTACGCGGGGCTGATGATCGGCGCGGACGGGCCGAGGCTCATCGAATACAACGCCCGTTTCGGCGACCCGGAGTGCCAGGTGCTGATGCCGCGCCTGCGCGCGGACATCGTCGCCCTGTTCCTCGCCACCGTCGAGGGGCGGCTGGCGGAAGCCTCGGTCAGGTGGAGCGACGATGCCGCGCTCACCGTGGTGCTGGCGGCGCGCGGCTATCCCGGCGCGGTCGAGAAGGGCAGCCGCATCCGCAACATCGAGGCGGCGGAGGCGATCGAGGGCGTGACGGTATTCCACGCCGGCACACGCGCGGTGGATGGCCATATCGAGGCGAACGGGGGGCGGGTGCTCAATGTCACCGCGCTCGCGCCCACCATCGGGGAAGCCCAGGCACGCGCCTACGAGGCCGTGCGAGCCATCGACTGGCCGGAAGGCTTTTCGCGCTCCGACATCGGCTGGCGGGCGATTGCGCGCGTGACTTGAGCGCATCGCTGCGCTACAGCCTTTCTCATTCTTTCAATATGGAACGTACCGCCTGCCATGTCCGGGTCGCAGAACCATAAACCGCAAAAACCCCAGTCGCCAGGGCTTCTGGCCCGCCAGCCGCGTGGCTTCGCCGACCGTGGCCCCGCCGATATCGCCGCGACGGAGCGCATGCTCGCCCACATCCGCGAAGTCTACACCCTTTACGGCTTCGACGCGCTGGAAACGCCCTTCATCGAATACACCGACGCGCTGGGCAAGTTCCTGCCGGATCAGGACCGGCCCAACGAAGGCGTGTTCTCGTTTCAGGACGACGACGAGCAATGGCTGTCGCTGCGCTACGATCTGACGGCCCCTCTCGCCCGCCATGTGGCGGAGAACTACGACACGCTGCCGAAGCCCTTCCGCAGCTATCGCGCTGGCTGGGTGTTCCGTAACGAAAAGCCGGGGCCGGGACGCTTCCGCCAGTTCATGCAGTTCGACGCGGACACCGTCGGCGCGCCATCGGTTTCGGCGGATGCGGAAATCTGCATGATGGCGGCGGACACGCTGGAAAAGGTCGGCATCGCGCGCGGCGACTACGCGGTGAAGATCAACAACCGCAAGGTGCTCGACGGCGTGCTGGAGGCCATCGGCCTCAGCGACGACGCGCATGCCGCCCGCCGCCTCGTCGTGCTGCGCGCCATCGACAAGCTCGACCGGCTCGGCGCGGAAGGCGTCGCGCTGCTGCTCGGCGAGGGACGCAAGGACGAAAGCGGCGACTTCACCAAAGGCGCCGGGCTGGACGCGGACCAGATCGCCCGCGTACTCGCCTTCACGCAGGCGCGCGGCACGGATGCTGCTTCGACGCTCGCCAATCTGGAGAAGGTGGTGGAAGGCTCCGCGCGCGGTATCGAGGGCGTCGCAGAGTTGCGCGAGATCGCGGCGCTGGTGGCGGCGGCCGGATACGACGACGGGCGCGTGCAGATCGACCCCGCCGTGGTGCGCGGGCTGGAATACTACACCGGCCCCGTCTACGAGGCGGAACTCACCTTCACCATCGCCGGCGATGACGGCCAGCCGGTACGCTTCGGCTCCGTGGCCGGCGGCGGCCGCTACGATGGCCTCGTCGCCCGCTTCCGGGGCGAGGCCGTGCCCGCGACCGGCTTCTCCATCGGCGTGTCGCGGCTTCTCGCGGCGCTCAAGATCATCGACAGTCCCATCGCGCGCGACACTGACCACGTCGGCCCGGTGGTGGTGCTGGTGCTCGACCGCGGCGAGATAGCCCATTACCACGGCCTCGTCAGCCGCCTGCGCGGCGCCGGCATCCGGGCGGAGCTATACCTCGGCGGCGCGGGCATGCGCGCTCAGATGAAATACGCCGACCGGCGCAACAGCCCGTGCGTCGTCATCCAGGGCTCGGACGAGCGCGCGCAGGGCACCGTGCAGATCAAGGACCTCGTCGCGGGCGCCGAGCAGGCGGACGCGGCGCGTGAACTCGACAATGCCGCCTACAAGGCCCAGCGTCTGGCGCAGTTCTCGGTGCCGGAGGCGGACCTGGTCGAGGCCGTGCGCGGCGTCCTCGGTGCCCGGCAGGGCTGAGCGAGGCAGGGCAACCCGGGGAAGGGCGGAAGGGCAGACAGCATGACACACGCATCCGAAAAGGCCGCCGGCCGCGCCGACGCCCTGCTCGCGCTTTTCGCGCGTGAGGGCTACCGGCGCATCGAGCCCTCCGTGCTGCAGCCGGTCGACGTGTTCCTCGACCTCTCGGGCGAGGATATCCGCCGCCATATGTTCCTGACGCAGGATGCGGACGGCAACGAGCTGTGCCTGCGGCCCGACTACACCATCCCGGTCAGCCGCGACTACCTCGCCGAGCGCGAGGCCGGGGGCGTGGCCTCCTTCAGCTATCTCGGGCCGGTGTTCCGGCAGCGCGCCGGGCGGGCGGGCGAGTTTCCGCAGGGCGGCGTCGAATCGTTCGGCCGCCTCGACCGCGAGGCGGCGGATGCGGAAATCGTGGCGCTCGGCTTCGAGGCGCTGACCGGGCTCGGTGTCGCGCAGCCTTCCGTGCGCATGGGCGACATCGGCCTCCTCAACGCGCTGCTCGATGCGCTGGCCGTCTCGCCGCTGCAGCGCCGGCGCATCCTGCGGGCCGTCTCCGAGGGGCGCGCGCCGGACAGCGGCAACGGCGCGGGCAATCCTTCCGCCGCCAACCACGGCGGCCTGCTCGCCGCGCTGGAAGGGCAGGACCCCACCGCCGCCCGCGCCTTCGTGGAGGACGTGTTGTCGATCGCCGGCATCAGCAGCGTCGGCGGACGCTCGGCGGGCGAGATCGCCGAGCGCTTCCTCGCGCATGCGGCCGACCGCAACGGCGGCGACCTCACCGCAGTGCAGCGCGGCGTGCTCGACCGCTATCTCGCCATCGAAAGCGATCCCGACAGCGCCGCGAGCGCCGTCCGGGCGCTGGCGGGCGATGCGGGGCTCGATCTCGACGCCGCGCTCGATTCGTTCGAGGCGCGCACCGGCTTCATCGCCGCGCGCGGGCTCGATGTCGGTGCCATCACCTTTGCCGCGGGCTTCGCGCGCAACCTCGACTACTACACCGGCTTCATCGTCGAGATGCACGATGGCGCCCGGCCCGACACACGCCCGATTCTGGGCGGCGGCCGCTACGACAGCCTGCTCACCCATCTCGGCGCGCCGGGTCCTGTGCCGGCGGTGGGCTTCGCCATCTGGATCGACCGGTTCGATCCCGACAGTGCGCTCGATCCCAACCACGCTCCCGGAGATGCCGCATGAGCGCGCCGCTGATCATCGCCGTTCCCTCCAAGGGACGCCTGCAGGAGAACGCCTTCGCCTTCTTCGCCCGCGCCGGCCTTCCGCTGGTGCGGCCCGGCGGCGAGCGCGACTATCGCGGCACGATCAAGGGCGTACCGGACGTCGAGGTGGCGTTCCTCTCCGCATCCGACATCGTCGGCCAGCTGGCCACCGGCGCGGCGCATCTCGGCATCACCGGCGAGGATCTCCTGCGCGAGCAGCTCGCCGACGCCGACGCCGTGGTCGAGTTCGTCACACCGCTCGGTTTCGGCTTTGCGGATGTGGTGGTCGCCGCGCCGAAGGCGTGGATCGACGTGCGCACCATGGCCGACCTCGACGACGTCGCCGCCGACATCCGCCAGCGCCACGGGCGGCGGCTGCGCGTCGCGACGAAATACATCAACCTGACGCGCCGCTTCTTCGCCTATCATGGTGTCGGCGATTACCGCATCGTGGAAAGCCTCGGCGCCACCGAAGGCGCGCCGGCGGCGGGCACGGCGGAGATCATCGTCGACATCACGACCACCGGCGCGACGCTCGCCGCCAACGCGCTCAAGATCGTCGACGACGGTGTGATCCTGCGCTCGCAGGCCAACCTCGTCGCCTCCGTCTCGGCGCCGTGGTCCGGCGTGGCGCGGCGGGCTGCGCGCACCATCCTCACCCGCATCGCGGCCGAGGAAGAGGCGCGCAACACGCGCGAGCTGACGGCCGTGCTGCCGGAAGGCGTCCTGCTGCCCGGCGACCTGACGGAGCGCTTCCACGCCACCCTGCCGCTCGGCCTGCCCGACACGCAGGGGCGTGTGACGCTGCATTGTCCCGGCGCACAGGTTTTCGCGCTGGCGGACTTTCTCGTCCATGCGGGCGCGGATCCGGTCACCGTACGTTCCGTCGACTGGGTCCTGCGGCGCACGAACCCGTTGATCGAACGGCTGCTGGCGCGAATTGGCGCGGGTGTCGCCTGAGGGCCGGCTGCACCGCCGTCCGCCTTCGAGGTTGCCTCTCACGCAGCTGACAGTTATGGTCTGCGGCGCGTTGTTCCTGTCATGCCGGTCTACGACCGCGAAGCTTTCGGAATCGATGAAGTCCATGAAGCCAGCCCGCTTTTCGCACACCGCCCCCCTGCCCGTCCGCGAAAGGTCGCGTGCCGCGGCGGGATACGGCGCAGGGGCCCTTTTCGCCATCGTCGTCGCGGCGGCGCTTTCCGGGGCGACCCCGGCGCAGGCGCAGATCAACAGCGATCCGGGCATGATGCGCGGCGACCAGCCGGGCAGCGGGCAATCCATGGTGCCGCAGCAGCGGGAAAAGCAGTTCCCCGTCGGTTCGTCCTGGGCTGCGGTCAGCCTCAACAACAAGACCTACGCCATCGACGGCAGCCGCCCCTATTTCACGCTCGACAACCAGTTCCAGCTACGCGGCTTCGGCGGCTGCAACACCTTCTCCGCAACGGCCTATCCGCTGCGCGGCCAGGGCTTCGCGGTGAGCCCCTTCGCCATGACGCGCAAGAGCTGCGGCGCGCAGATCGACGCCGCCGAGCGCGCCTTCATGCTGGCGCTGCGGATGTCCCAGAAGTGGGACGTCGTCAAGGGTCAGCTCCTGCTGCAGGGCTCCGCGGGCACCCTCCGCGCCGACCGCTCCCTCTGATCACGCACTGCCGGCGCGCGGCGAATCATGCTCGCCGCAACCGGCCGAAAAAACCGCACCTCTTCCCGTCGCCGTTTCCCTTGACATGATGCCGAGGCGCTACTACCTTCCGCAACAGCTGTTAGCACTCACCTTGGTAGAGTGCTAACGCGCCTTTCAACATCCACCATACCGCGTCAATCGCGTGTGCTTGAAAGAGGAAGCGGATTCCATGACATTCCGTCCGTTGCATGACCGTGTGGTCGTTCGTCGCGTCGACAGCGAGGAAAAGACCAAGGGTGGCATCATCATCCCCGACACCGCCAAGGAAAAGCCGCAGGAAGGCATCATCGTCGCCGTCGGTCTCGGCGCCCGTGACGAGGACGGCGAGCGCATCACTCCCGACGTCAAGGAAGGCGACCGCGTGCTGTTCGGCAAGTGGTCCGGCACCGAAGTGAAGATCGACGGCGAAGATCTTCTCATCATGAAAGAGTCCGACATCCTCGGAATCATCGGCTGATCGCCCTCCACCGTATTCTCATCAGATGATTTCTTAAGGCAGGAGTTACAGTAGCCATGGCTGCCAAGGACGTAAAATTTTCCGCCGATGCGCGCGAGCGTCTGCTGCGCGGTGTCGACACGCTCGCCAACGCGGTGAAGGTCACGCTCGGTCCCAAGGGCCGCAACGTCGTCATCGAGAAGTCGTTCGGCGCACCCCGCATCACCAAGGACGGCGTGACCGTCGCCAAGGAAATCGAGCTTGAGGACAAGTTCGAGAACCTCGGCGCCCAGCTCGTCCGCGAAGTCGCCTCCAGGACCAACGACCTCGCCGGCGACGGTACGACGACCGCGACCGTTCTCGCCCAGGCCATCGTGCGCGAGGGCTCGAAGGCGGTTGCCGCCGGCCTCAACCCGCAGGACCTGAAGCGCGGCATCGACCTCGCCGTCGAGGCTGCGGTCAAGGACATCAAGGCTCGCGCCAAGAAGGTCGCGAACTCGCAGGAAGTCGCGCAGGTCGGCACGATTTCCGCCAACAGCGAGGCCGAGATCGGCAAGCTGATCGCCGAGGCCGTGGAGCGCGTCGGCAACGAGGGCGTGATCACGGTCGAGGAAGCCAAGAGCTTCGAGACCGAGCTTGACGTCGTCGAGGGTCTGCAGTTCGACCGCGGCTACCTGTCGCCCTACTTCATCACCAACGCCGAGAAGCTCGTCGTCGATTTCGAGGACCCCTACATCCTCATCCACGAGAAGAAGCTCTCCTCGCTGCAGCCCCTGCTGCCCGTGCTCGAAGCCATCGTGCAGACCGGCAAGCCGCTGCTCATCATCGCCGAGGACGTCGAGGGCGAGGCGCTGGCCACGCTCGTCGTCAACAAGCTGCGCGGCGGCCTGAAGGTTGCTGCCGTCAAGGCTCCGGGCTTCGGCGACCGCCGCAAGGCCATCCTTGAGGACATCGCCATCGTCACCGGCGGCCAGACGATCTCCGAAGATCTCGGCATCAAGCTCGAAAACGTGACGCTCGCCCAGCTCGGCCGCGCCAAGCGCGTGCGCATCGAGAAGGAAGCCACCACGATCATCGACGGCGCCGGCGCGAAGGAAGACATCGACTCCCGCGTTGCCCAGATCAAGGCGCAGATCGAGGAGACCTCCTCCGACTACGACCGCGAGAAGCTGCAGGAGCGTCTTGCCAAGCTCGCCGGCGGCGTCGCCGTGATCCGCGTCGGCGGTTCGTCGGAAGTCGAGGTGAAGGAGCGTAAGGACCGCGTCGACGACGCGCTGAACGCTACCCGCGCCGCGATCGAGGAAGGCATCGTCCCCGGCGGCGGTGTCGCCCTTCTGCGCGCCAAGGCCGCTGTCGAGCGGCTGACCGCCGACACCCCGGACATCAAGGCCGGCATCGATATCGTGCTGAAGGCGCTTGAGGCGCCGATCCGCCAGATCGCCGCCAACGCCGGCGTCGAGGGCGCGATCGTTGTCGGCAAGATCCTCGACAACGACTCGCAGACCTACGGCTTCAACGCGCAGACGGAAGAGTTCGTGGACCTGATCGAGGCCGGTATCGTCGACCCCACGAAGGTCGTGCGCACCGCCCTGCAGGACGCCGCGTCGGTCGCCGGCCTCATCGTCACGACCGAGGCGCTGGTTGCGGAACTGCCCAAGGACAAGCCCGCCCTCCCGGCTGGTGGCCCTGGCGGCTTCGGCGGCGACTTCTGATCCGTCAATCCCGGTTCCGGCCAGCCCGTCTGGCCGGACATCGCCGGAACAGAGAAACGGCCCCGTTTTCGCGGGGCCGTTTTTTTATTGCACAGGTTCGTGAGGCGGACGGTCGCGGCGGCTACATCAGCCCACGCCGACCGGACATGAGCGTCACCGCGAGCGGGATCGTGGTCGTGATCAGGATGGTGACGGCGCTCATCGCCATGCCGAGCCCCACCGAGCCCTGATCGAACTGGCGCCAGATGAAGATCGAGATCGTCGCCATGCCCACGGGCGCGAGCAGGATCGAGGCCACGAGTTCGCGCGTCGCCACCGCGAACACTAGCAGCATCGCCGAGATCAGGCTGGGCAGCACCAGCGGCAGCAGGATGCGCCGGAAGGCCGTGAGCGGCGTCGCGCCCGCGACGCGCGCTGCCGCCTCCAGATTGTCGCCCACCTGCCGGAAGGCCGCGTTGGCGTAGCGCACCGTATAGGGCAGCAGGATGCAGCAATAGGCCATCAGCAGGATGAGCGGCGTGTTGTAGGGCGTGACCGGCAGCCACGGCTGGTTCCACGCCAGGATGATGCCGACCGCCACCACGATGCCGGGAATGGCGTTGGGGATGACGGTCAGCGCATCGAGAAAGCCCTTGCCGCGAAACTGCGTGCGCACCACCGCGTAGGAGGTCGCGGCGCCGATGAGGCCGGTGATCAGCGCCGTCGCGGCGCCGAGGCCGAGACTGTTGAGCAGCGCCTGGAACGCCCCGTTCTCGTCCGCGGCGATGGCGCGGAAATGGCCGAAGCCGATATTGTCGGCCGCCAGCCCGCCCGACAGGGTCTTCGACAGCGCGGTGGCGAAAATCGCGAAAAGCGGCACGCCCACCGCGAGCAGGCTCACCAGCGCGAAGACCGCGACCACCGGAATGGCGAAGACGCCGAGCGGTCGCTTGTGGAACGCCTGCGGCTTGCCGCCCACCGTCTCGAAGGAACGGCGTGACAGGATGCGCAGCTGGACGAGAAAGGCGCCGAGCGACATCATCACGAGGATCAGCGACAGGATCGCCGCGCCCGGCAGGTCGATGGGCCAGTCGGAAACGCGCGTGTCGATGCCGGTCACCAGCACCTCGAAGCCCGACTGGCGGCCGAGCGCCGCCGGCGTGCCGTATTCCTCGATGGTCATCGCGAACACGAGCAGCAGGCTCGCCATGAGCCCGGGGAGCGCAAGCGGCAGGGTCACGCGCCGGAAGGCGGTGAAGGGCGAGGCGCCGAACACCCGCCCCACGTCCGCATAACGGCCGCCGATGGCTTCCACCGTGCGCGAGACGGCAAAATAGACCACGGGGAAGGCGCCGAGCGTCATCACGAAAACGACGCCCCACAGCGAGAAGAGATAGGGCCCGGCGTTGAGGCCGGTGAGCTGCGTCAGGTAGCCGTTGGGCTGCAGCGTCATGATCCAGCCGAGCGTGGCGATATAGGGCGGGATCATGAAGGGCACGAGCAGCAGGATGTCCCACAGCGGCGCCAGCGGCACCCGGAACAGCGCCCGCAGCACGCCGAGCGGCACCGCGATGACCGCCGAGCCGGCGACGACGCCGAGCCCGAGCAGCGCTGTATTGCGTGTCATCCGCAGCAGTCCCGGCTCCGTCAGCACGTCGGCGACGCGGGTGAATGGCGCGGAGAGCGACCCCTGCCCGAGCGCCGGGAAGATCGCCTGCAGGACGATGAACGACAGGGGAATGAGGACGAGCACGACGAGCGCGAAAGCCGCGCCCCACACCACAGGACCGGGGCTGCGCATGGTTTCTCTCAACAGCAGGAAAAGACGGGGCGCCTCCCGGCGCGGAACGCGCCCCCGTCCGGCCTGAGCCGGCTTACTTCGCGAAGATGGCGCCGAATTCCTTCAGGATATCGGCCCGCTTCGCATAGACGGCGTCGGTGTCGATCTCAAGAAGCTTGAGGTCCTTGATCACCGGACGGTCGGCCTTGACGTCGCTGCGGGCGGGGATCAGGAACGCCTTGGCGACGAGCGCCTGGCCGTCGTCGGAGAGCATGTAGTCGACGAACTTCTTCGCCTCGTCCTGCTGCTTCGACCAGTTGAGGATCACGACCGGGCGCGGCGCGATCACGGTGCCGGAGGCGGGGAAGATCACCTCGATCGATTCGCCCTTCTGCTGGCCGGCGAGCGAGATGTAGTCGACCGCGCCGAACACGGCGGCCTTGGCGCCCTGCAGCACCGGGTTCAGGGCGGCGGCGTTGGCGCCAGCCACCACCGCGCCGTTGGCGGCGAGGCCTTCGAACAGCTTCCAGTTGCCCGCCGTGCCGCGCAGCGCGGCCACGAGTTCGAACGAGGCGCCCGACTGGGCGGGATCCGGCAGCGTCACCTTGTCCTTGAACTCGGGCTTCGTCAGGTCGGCCCATTCGGCGGGCTTCGGCGTGCCGCTCTTGGGATTCCAGGCGATGGCGAGCGCCGAGACGCCCTGCGCGACCGCGGTTTCGGACTTGAGGAAATCCGGCACGTTGGCGGCGTTCGGGCTGGTGTAGGGCACGAGCCAGCCGCGCTTGGCGAAATCGGTCGCCGTATCCCACGAGGCGGAGATCAGCACATCGACCTTCGGATTGGCGGCCTCGGCCTCGATGCGGGCCATCACCTGCCCGGTGGTGCCCTGAAACACTTCGGCCTTGATGCCGGTCTTTTCCGTGAAGCCCTTGGCGAGCCCGTTGATGAGGCCAGCGGGACCCGCGGAATAGACGGTGATATCGGCGCGCGCGCCGGTGGCGGTGACGAGACCCACGGCAACGACGGCCGCGAACTGGAGAGACTTGATCATGATGGTTCCCTGGACTGTTTCGACGACCCTGATGAAAACTCAATGCGGAACGGCAGCGCCGGCGAACCAGCGCAGCCGTTCCGGCAGGATGTTGACACCCACCCGCTCGCCCGCGCGCACCCGCTGCTCGCTGACGATGGCAAGCTCTACCGGCGCCGGCGCATCCGCCTGTGGCGGAGGAGCGAGCTGCACGGTGACAAGATAGTGGTCGCCGCGAAACACGGCCTGCACCACCCGTCCCTCACAGACGCCCGCGCCCGGCGCGGCGAGCGCGAGGGCACGGCGCGCCAGCAGCACGCCCGCCTCCTCGCCCGCGATGTCAGCAGACGGCGGATCGAGCGCGAGGTCGGCATCGGCAAGCCGCCAGCGCCCCTCCCGCCGCACGGCCTTGAAGACGGGGCCAAGGTTGAGGAATTCCGCCACACCGGCATCGGCCGGCGCGGCGACGAGGTCCTCCGGCGCAGCGTTCTGCACGATGCGCCCGCCGCGCATGATGGCGACGGAATCGGCCATGGCGAACGCCTCGCCCTGATCATGCGTCACATAAAGAGCGGTGAGGCCCAGATCGCGCACCAGCGCGGCAAGCTCCATCGAGAGCTGGTCGCGCAATTCCTTGTCGAGGTTCGACAGCGGCTCGTCGAACAGCACGAGCTGCGGCTCGGCGACGATGGCACGGGCGATGGCGACCCGCTGCTGCTGCCCGCCGGACAGCGAGGCCGGACTGCGCGCCTCGAAACCGGCAAGGCCAACAAGCGCCAGCGCCTTCGCCACCCGCGCGCGGCGCTCATGCGCCGGGATACCGCGCATTTCCAGCGGAAACGCGACATTGCCGCCGATCGTCAGATGCGGCCACAGCGCATAATCCTGAAAAACCATGCCGAGCCCGCGCCGCTCCGGCGGCACGAAGAGGCCTGTCGCGGCATCCGCGACGACCGCGCCCTGGATGCGGACGGTCCCCTGTGTCGGCTCCAGCAGCCCGGCGACAATGCGCAGCAGCGTGGTCTTGCCGCAGCCGGAAGGCCCCAGCAGCGCCTGGATGTGGCCGGGCGGCAGCGCAAGATCGATCTGCCGCAGGATCGCGTTCTGCCCATAGGTCAGCGCAAGCCCTTTCACCTCCACCGCGCTCGCGGCGGGAAGCGGATCGGCGGCAGTGTTGCGGGCACGGATAGCGGTCTGGCTCATCGGCGGGGGTCCGGGCGGTCGTCTGGGAACGGACAGTCCCGGACTGCCGAAGCCGGGCGGGGACGGCGAATCATCTCGCTGGCGGGCGAGCGACATCGTCCCCGCAGCCCAGCTTCGCCTTTCAACCGTCTAAGGTGTTGATGTAACAGATTTGCGACAATCTCCCGGTAGCCCCGCGGCGCCCGGACAACGCCACAATCGCGCGTCATACGAATTTCGTCGGTGCATATCCGCCATGTCGATGAAGGGCTTGTAAAATCGCGCTTGCGCTGTGACCATTCGGCTAACATTATAGGGAAACTATGTGCCGTCTTCTCGCCTATTCAGGTGACCCTACTTTTATGGATGCCTTGGTCTGCGCACCGAACAACTCGCTTGTGCGCCAGTCGTT
Organism: Pseudochelatococcus lubricantis; assembly: GCF_011762225.1. Classification (GTDB taxonomy): domain Bacteria; phylum Pseudomonadota; class Alphaproteobacteria; order Rhizobiales; family Beijerinckiaceae; genus Pseudochelatococcus; species Pseudochelatococcus lubricantis. Next base: position 33,319 of record NZ_JAASQI010000009.1, on the reverse strand, counting down.
GCATGCCTGCGAGGGGAAGACGGCCACCAACGGCGACGGCTTCGGCCTTGCGTGGTACGGCGACCGGGAGGAGCCCGGCCTGTTCCGGGATCTGCGGCCGGCGTGGTCGGACGAGAATCTGCGCTCGCTCTGCGGGCAGGTGCGTTCACCCCTGTTCTTCGCTCACGTGCGCGCCGCCACCAACACCGCCACTACCCGCGCCAACTGCCACCCCTTCGTCTGCGGCCGCTACGCCTTCATGCATAACGGGCAGATCGGCAGCTACCGCAAGGTGCGCCGCAAGCTGGAGGCGCTGCTGCCCGACGAGTTGTTCGACCAGCGGGCCGGCACCACCGACTCCGAGCTGCTGTTCCTGCTCGTGCTGGCGCGGATGGAACTTGGCGCGATGCCGGGGGCGGCCGTGGGCTGGGTGATGCACCAGACCAAACGGCTGATGCTTGAGGCCGGCATCGCGGAGGCCGTGCGCTTCACGGCCATCCTGACCGACGGCCAGACGGTCTGGGCCTTCCGCACCTCCTGCGACGGGCACTCGCCGGGGCTTTATCTGCGGGAACGGCCGGGCGCCACCATCATAGCGTCGGAGCCGCTCGACACCTTGCGCGATGCTTGGTCGATGATCGCGAACAACTCCGTCACCACCGTCCGGCGCGGCCTCGGCGCCGTCACGGAGCCGCTCGTCATCGACGGGCACTCCTGGCCCGTCGCCGCCTGAAGCCGGATTTCGCATGTCCGCAGGCCGCTCACTCGCGCGCGCCGGCGCGGCCGTCGGCGCCGCCTCGGCAGCCTCGCGCGTGCTCGGCTTCGCCCGCGATGTGCTGATCGCGCAGGTGCTGGGCGCGGGTGCAGTCGCCGACGCCTTCCTGATCGCCTTTCGTATTCCGAATGTGGTGCGGCGTGTGCTCGGCGAAGGCGGCATCAACGCCGGTTTCGTGCCGCTCTACGGCGCGGTCCTCGCCGAAGGAGGGCCGGCAGCGGCACGGGCATTCGCCGGCCGCGCCATCGGCGGTGCGGCCGTGCTGCTGCTTGCGCTGACGGCGCTCGCGGAACTCGCGGCCGGGCCGCTGGTGCTCCTGTTCGCGGCCGGGTTCGCAGAAGAAGGCGACAAACTCGCCCTCGCGGCGCTCTACACGCGCCTCGCGCTGCCCTTCGTCGCCTTCACCGGCCTCGCGTCGCTGCTCGCCGCCCTGCTCAATGCTCACCGATATTTCGCCGCTGCTGCTGTCGCGCCGGCGCTGGTCAACGCGCTGTTGATCGGCGCGCTGCTGCTGGCGGAAAACGGCGCCGCCGGCGATCCGCGTGCCGGCGCGTGGCTTGCCGTGGCCATCAGCCTTTCCGGCCTGCTGCACCTTGCCATCGTCGCCGTCGCCGTGGCGCGGATGCCGGGGCAGAATGCTTTGAGCCTGAATTGTCGTTTTGCCCCGTTTTTTTGTTCATGTATCAAATTCATCCGCAAAACGATGCCCGTTTCCCGTTGCGATGCGGCGGGACGCCCCCCCCTCTCCCCGCCCGTCATCGCGGACCGTGCAGCCGATGGCGCCGTCGGCCGCCTGCTGCGTTTCGCGTTGCCGGCGCTCGTGGCGAGCGCGATGACGCAGGTCATCCTGCTCACGGCGACCGCGATCGCCTCCGCCGAGCCCTCCGCCGTATCGTGGCTCTACTACGCCGACCGCGTCTTCCAGTTGCCGCTCTCCTTCATCGGCGTGGCGGCGGGTGTGGTGCTGCTGCCGGAGTTCGTGGCCGGGAAAGGCGGGCCACCGGACATCGCGGCGTCCGTGACCGGCTTCCTCGTCGGTGCGCTCGCGCTGGCGCTGCCGGCGGCGGCGGGCCTCGCTGCGCTCGGCCCCACCATCACCGCCATCCTCTTCGAGCGTGGCGCCTTCACGGCGGCGGACGGCGCGCAGACGAGCGCGCTGCTGGTGACGCTGGCTCTCGGGCTGCCGGCCGCCGCGGCGAGCAAAGTGCTGATCCAGCCGTTCTTCGCGCGCCGGCAGCTTGCGCCGCCGCTCCTTGCGGGGCTGGCCGGGGTCGCCGTCACGCTCGCGGCGGCGCAACCGATGGCCGGCCTGACGGGGGCGCTCGGCTTCCCGGCCGGCCTCGGCCTGTCGACGAGCATCGGCCTGTGGACGCAGGCGCTGGCGCTCGCCATCGCCGCGCGGCGGGATGTCCTGTGGGGGCGGCCGCTGACCTTGCGCGCCGCCGGGCTGGCGCTGGCGGCGGCCGTCATGGGGCTTGCCGTCGCGGGGCTCGACCGGCTTGCCGCGCCGTGGCTTGCGGAGCACGGGCCCACGGCCCTGCGCGCCGGCACCCTCGCGGCGCTCTGCCTCGCAGGCGTCGCGGTCTACACGGCGCTCGCGGCCCTGTGCGGCGCCCTGGACGGCCTGCTGCCCCGGAAAGGGAAGCCGTGATGCTTTTTTCCTTGCCGAAAGGCGCGCGCCTGCGATAACCCGCCTGTAACCAACCGGATATCCGCTTCCGGCCTCCGAACCGACGAAAGGGATGGGACGTTGTCATGTCCGTCTTGAAGAAACGTGTTTTTTCCGGCGTGCAGCCCACCGGAAACCTGCATCTGGGCAACTATCTCGGCGCGGTGTCGCGCTTCGTCGCCTTGCAGGAACACTATGACTGCATCTATTGCGTCGTCGATATGCACGCCATCACCGTCCCGCAGGAGCCGGAGGCGCTGACGCGCCAGATCCGCGAGGTGACGGCGGCGTTTCTCGCGAGCGGCGTCGATCCGCAGAAGCACATCGTCTTCAACCAGAGCCAGGTGTCGGAGCACGCGGAACTCGCCTGGATATGCAACTGCGTGGCGCGCATCGGCTGGATGAACCGCATGACGCAGTTCAAGGACAAGGCGGGCAAGGACCGTGAGAACGCCTCGCTCGGCCTCTACGCCTATCCCTCGCTCATGGCCGCCGACATCCTCGTCTACCGCGCGGACGCGGTGCCGGTGGGAGAGGACCAGAAGCAGCACGTCGAACTGACACGCGACATCGCGCAGAAATTCAACAACGACTACGCCGGTTCCATCGCCGCTCACGGCTTCGGTGAGGCGTTCTTCCCGCTGCCGGAGCCGCTCATCCAGGGCAGCTCGACGCGCGTCATGAGCCTGCGCGACGGCACGAAGAAGATGTCGAAGTCCGACCCCTCGGACTATTCGCGCATCAACCTCAAGGATGACGCCGACACCATCGCCCAGAAGATCCGCAAGGCGAAAACCGACCCGGAGCCCCTGCCGGAAACGGCGGAAGAACTTGCCGCGCGCCCGGAGGCCGACAACCTCGTCGGCATTTTCGCAACGCTCGCGGAACGGATGCCGGAGGACGTGCTGCGCGAGTTCGCGGGCAGCCAGTTCTCGTCGTTCAAGGCGGCGCTGGTCGACGTGGCGGTGGCGAAGCTCGCGCCCATCAGCGCGGAGATGCAGCGGCTCGCGGCCGACCCCGGCTATATCGATTCCGTGCTCGCCGACGGCAGCCGCCGCGCGCGCGGCATCGCCCGCGAGACGATGAACGCCGTCAAGGACATCGTGGGTTTCGTGCGCGACCGCTCCTGACGTCTCTCTCCGGACGCCGCGCCGCACGCAGCCCATTGAATCCCGGCGCGAAAAGCGCCAGATTGGAGCTGTTCGCCGGACGCGGTCCGGCGGGTAACTGTTGTCGGCGCATCGGGTGCCCGGAGAAAGTCAGCCGTTTTCCGGACCGATGCGTTTTTCACCGCCGCCCTTGAAGCGGTCAGGTGAGGAGAAAAGCATGTTCATTCAGACGGAAGCCACCCCCAACCCGGCGACGCTCAAGTTCCTGCCGGGCCGCGACGTATCGCCGGACGCACCCATCGAAATCCGCTCCAGCACGGAGGCGGCCCATTCGCCGCTCGCCCAGCGGCTTTTCGATATCGACGGCGTGTCGAGTGTGTTCTTCGGCAGCGACTTCGTCGCCGTGACGAAGGGCGAGGGCGAATGGCCGCACCTCAAGCCCGCCATCCTCGGCGCAATCATGGAGCATTTCCTGTCCGGCGCGCCGCTCATCGCGGAAGGCCACGACCATGAGGCCTATGGCTACGACGACGGCGAGGAGTTCTTCGACGACGCCGACATCGACACGGTCGAGATCATCAAGGACCTGATCGAGACGCGCGTGCGCCCCGCCGTGGCCGGCGACGGCGGCGACATCACGTTCCGTGGCTACCGCGACGGGATCGTCTATCTCGCCATGAAGGGCGCCTGCTCAGGCTGTCCGTCTTCCACGGCCACGCTGCGGCACGGCATCGAGAACCTGCTCAGGCACTTCCTGCCCGACGTGCGGGAGGTGCAGGCGGTCTGACCGCCAGCCGGATCCAGCCACGTGCTTCGCCGCACCTGGCTTTGCATCCGTGCAAGCGGCACTTGCAGCTTCGTGGCGCCCCGGGGCATGACATGATGTTGCGTTGCGGCATATTGTTCCCGGCGATCATCACTCTCATGCATCACTGGAGATGGATATGACAATCGACAACGCCCCCGGTGCGCCGCTCGACGCCGCTGCCCTCGACCAGCTCTTTCTGACCGCGCGCACGCACAACAAGTGGCGGGACATTCCGGTTTCGGACGACCTGCTGCGCCAGGTGGCCGAGCTCTCCAAGTGGGGGCCGACCAGCGCCAACGCCTCGCCGGCGCGCTTCGTCTTCGTGCGCTCGCCAGAGGCCAAGGCGAAGCTCGGCCCGCTGCTGAGCGAGGGCAACCGCGCCAAGTCGCTGGCCGCGCCCGCCACGGTCATCGTGGCCTACGACACCGAGTTCCCCGACAAGCTGCCGAAGCTCTTCCCGCATGTGGACGCGCGCCCGTGGTTCGCCGGCAATCCGGCGCTCATCGAGGAAACGGGGGTGCGCAACTCATCCCTGCAGGGCGCCTACTTCATCCTCGCGGCGCGCGCGCTCGGCCTCGACACCGGCGCGATGTCGGGCTTCGACAAGGCGGGCGTCGACGCCGCCTTCTTCCCCGAAGGCAAGGTCAAGTCCAACTTCCTCATCAACATCGGCTACGGCGATCCCGCAGGGCTGTTCGAGCGCTTGCCGCGCCTCGACTTCGACGAGTACGCGCGGATCGACTGACCCGCCCTCCGTCATCCCCCGCATATTGGCTGTCCTGCCGGCTGCGGGGGGTGACACGGCCTGCGCTTCGTATCATACATGACGATGAAGAACGATTGATACGACAGGCAGGGGAAGGGTTTGCGGATACTGGCCATCGATACGGCGCTCGGCGCGTGCGCCGCCTGCGTGATCGATACGCAGGCGCCGCCGGCAGATGACGCCAGCACCACCGATCCCTTCTCCCGCGACGTTCTGGCGATCGAGTCGCTGCTGATCGACCGTGGCCACGCGGAAGCGTTGCTGCCGCTCGTCGAACGGGTGGTTGCCCGCTCCGTCGCGCCGCAAGGCGGCACGGCACAGGAAGGTTTCGCCGCGCTCGACCGCGTCGCGGTGACCATCGGTCCGGGCAGTTTCACGGGGCTCCGGGTGGGCATCGCCGCAGCGCGCGCCATCGGCCTCGCCGCCAATATTCCGGCGGTGGGCGTTTCCACCCTCGCCGCATGCCTCGCGCCACTCGTGCTGACCGCCGATCCGCGCCAGCCGGTGCTGGCCGCCGCCATCGATGCCCGCCACGGCGCCATCTATTTTCAGGCAAGCGTTCCCGGCGGGCGGGTGATCGTCCCGGCCCGCCATATCTCGATCAGGGAGGCCGCGCGCCTGCTCGGCACGGGCGCGGTAACGCTCGCCGGTCCGGCGGCCGAACTGCTCGCCGCCGAGGCGAAGGCCGTCGGCCTCGATACGCGGGTGGCCGATTCGGCGCCCGCGCCGGATATCCGCTGGGTTGCGCGGCTGGGCATGGCCGCCGATGCGCGCACCTCCCTGCCACAGCCGCTCTATCTGCGCGGCGCGGACGCAAAACCCCAGGACAAGGCGCGCCTCCCGCGCCAGTGACCCTTCCCGGCGATGCCCGATCCGACCGTGAGTGCCATGTTCCGTGACCTGTTCACCTTCCACCGCGCCCCGCCGCATGTCGCCACGTTGACCACCGGCCATGCCGTTCCGGCATCCGCCATCCACGCCGCGTGCTTCGCGCGGGCGTGGGATGCGCTGGAGCTGGAACGCATGATCGCCAGCGCGGCCCACTTCGCGGATGGCGTTTTCGCGGGCGGCATCTTTCCGGAAGGCGGCGCGCCGCTGCTCGGTTTCGCGCTGTCCCGGATCGTCGTCGACGAGGCTGAAATCCTGACGGTCGCCATGACCCCCGACGCGCGCGGCCAGGGCGCCGGCCGGCTGCTGCTGATGCATCACCTCGACAGGCTGGCACAGTTCGGCGCGCGCACGGTGTTTCTGGAGGTTGACGAGGGCAACGCTGCCGCACGCGCGCTCTACCGCCGCGCCGGCTTCGTCGATATCGGCCGCCGCCCGGGCTATTACCCAAGGCTGGACGGCAGCCGCGCCACGGCCATCACCATGCGCGCCCAGTTGGATTAACGTATCGTTTCCTGTAGACTCTGCATGCGGGAAATCCTGTTCCCGCATGGTTTTGCGTTCGGCTGTCGCCCAACAACGATATTGCGGAGAAATGCGATGTCCCCCCTCCCCAAAACGGTCGCCGACGAGAAGAAGCAGGCGGCGGGCCCCGGCGGGACGGACAAGCGCCTCAACGAGAAGAACGTCATCGAGCGCTTGTGCAGCACCAGCGGCCTGCGCATGACGGGCCAGCGGCGCGTCATCGCCAAGGTCATCGCGGAAGCCGACGACCATCCCGACGTGGTCGAGTTGCACCGCCGCGCCACGGTCGTGGACGAGAACATCTCGCTGTCGACCGTCTACCGAACTGTCAAGCTGTTCGAGGATCAGGGCATTATCGAGCGCCACCAGTTCGGCGACGGTCGTGCCCGCTACGAAAGCGCGCCAGCCGTCCATCACGACCACCTCATCGACATGAACACCGGCGCGGTGATCGAATTCCACTCCGACGAGATCGAGGCGTTGCAGGCGGAGATCGCCCGCAAGCTCGGCTACCGGCTGGTGCATCACCGGCTGGAGCTTTACGCACTTCCAATCGACGACAAGTCTAAATAACGGGTATCCAGCCTTGAGCAGCCTGCGTTTCTACAGCCGCATTGCGGTGCTGGTTCCCGTGACGCTCGTCGGCATCCCGCTGCAGTGGCTGGCGGTGCGCCTCGACGGGCCGGGACGGCGCGCCATTCCGCTACTTTACCACCGCATCGTCTGCGCCACGCTCGGCATCCGGCGCATCGTCCACGGCGAGCCGCCGCGCGGCAAGGCGGCACTGATTCTCTCTAATCACGTCTCATGGCTCGACATCTGCGTGCTGTCGGCGCTCACGCCGCTGTCGTTCATCGCCAAGGCGGAAGTGGGCACCTGGCCGATGGTGGGCCTGCTGGCGCGGCTGCAGCGCACCGTCTTCATCGATCGCGCACGCCGCACGGATACGGCGCGCACCAACGACGCCGTGGCGCAGCGCCTGCGCGCCGGCGATCGCATCGTGCTATTCGCGGAGGGCACCACCGGCGACGGCACGCGCGTGCTGCCCTTCCGTTCCGCGCTGGTGGGCGCGGCGCGGGAGGCGCTGGCCGGCGCGGACAGCGGGCTCGACGTCGTACTGCAACCGCTCGCCATCACTTATGTCAGGCGCGACGGTCTGCCGCTGCAACGGGCCGACAAGCCCGCCATCGCCTGGCACGGCGACATGGAACTCGCGCCCCACCTCAAGGGCATCCTCTCCGGCGGTCCCATCGATGTGCAACTGACATGGGGCACGCCCATTCCCTTCGCCGCCGGCACCGACCGCAAGCAGGCAACGCGCGCCGCCGAAGAGGAGGTGCGCGAGAAGGTGCGCGAGGCGCTCGCCATCGGCGGCAAGATCGGACCGAAATAGTCGGCTACATAAAAAGGTAGACGGCTACATGAAACTGTATGGGTCGACGTCCACTGCCACCCTGAGCTTCGCCGGGTGCCTGGGCGCGCGCTCCAGCCAGTCGCGCAGGTACGCCTGCAGATCGACCGTCCGCGCCGTCCGCACCAGAAGCCGGAAGCGATAGCGGCCGCGTATCATGGCAAGCGGCGCTTCTGCAGGACCGAGCACGACGACATGGGCTGGCGCCTGGGCCATGCGCGCCAGCGCCCGGGCGTAGTTTTCCGCCTCCGCCCGGTCAGGGCCGGAGACGATGATGCCCGCGAGCCGCCCGAATGGCGGCAGGCCCGCTTCCTCCCGCACGGCGATTTCCTCGGCATAAAAGCGCGCCACGTCGCCGGAGAGGATGGCGCGCAGCACGGGATGGTCGGGCTGCATCGTCTGGATCAGCGCCCGGCCGGGCCTGTCGCCGCGCCCGGCGCGGCCCGTCACCTGCTGCATGAGCTGGAACGTACGCTCGGACGCGCGCGGATCGCCGTTCGCCAGGCCGACATCCGCATCGATGACGCCCACCAGCGTCAGGCCGGGAAAGTTATGGCCCTTGGCGACGAGCTGCGTGCCGATGACGATGTCGACCTCGCCGTCGGCAACCGCCTGCAGCTCCGCGCGAATGCGCTCGGCACCGCCGGGCGAATCGCTGGAGAGCACGATGGCGCGCCTGTCCGGAAACACCTCCGCCACCTCCTCCGCGAGGCGTTCGACACCGGGGCCGCAGGCGGCGAGCGTATCCGCCTCGCCGCAGGCGGGGCAGACATCGGGCCGACGCTCGACATGCCCGCAGTGGTGGCAGACGAGCGCGCGGCGGAAACGGTGGTCCACCAGCCATGCCGAGCAATTGGGGCACTGGAAGCGGTGGCCGCAGTGGCGGCACAACGTGAGCGGCGCATAGCCCCGCCGGTTGAGGAACAGCAGCGCCTGCTCGCCCGCCTCAAGCGTCTCGTTGACGGCGGCGACGAGCGGCGGCGATATCCAGCGCCCCCGCTCCGCCGGATGGCGGCGCAGGTCGACGGCTCGGATTTCCGGCAGCGTCCGCCCGCCGAAGCGCTCAGGCAGCAGCAGATGCCTGTAACGTCCCCGGTCGGCATTGACCTTGCTTTCGATGGACGGCGTCGCGGAGGCGAGCACCACGGACGCCTGCTCGAAGCGCCCGCGCACCACCGCCATGTCGCGGGCGTGATAGATGACGCCATCGTCCTGCTTGTAGGCGCCCTCGTGCTCCTCGTCGACCACGATCAGCGCCAGATCGCGAAACGGCATGAACAGCGCCGACCGCGCCCCCGCCACGACGCGCACCGTGCCATCCGCCGTGCCGGCGTGGATGCGCGCGCGCTTGCGGCCCGTCACGCCGGAATGCCATTCGGCGGGTTTGGCGCCGAAGCGCGCCTCGAACCGCGCCAGAAACTGTGAGGTGAGCGCGATTTCCGGCATCAGGATCAGTGCCTGCCGCCCCGCCCGCAGCGCTTCGGCCACCGCTTCGAAGTACACTTCCGTCTTGCCCGAGCCTGTGACGCCCTCGACGAGCGTCACCGAAAATGCCGCCTCCCGCACGGCGGCGCGCAGCGCCTCCGCCGCCGCACGCTGGACATCGGACAACTTCGCCCGCGCGAAATCGGGATCGGGCGGCAGCACCACCGGCATTGGCGGCAGTGGCACAGTCTCCAGCGTGCCCTCGTCGATGAGCCCATCGATGACGGTCGTCGACACGCCAGCCTCGCGGGCGAGGTCGCGCTTCAGGAAGACGTGTCCGTTCATCGCCGCCGCCAGCACCCGCGCGCGCGCCGGTGTCATACGTGCGGGCGAATCGCCTGCACGCCGCACGCCGATGCGCGGTGGCTCCAGCAGGCGGGCGTTATCCTCGCCACCCCCCTCCGGCACGCGCAGCGCGAGCCGCATCGCAAGGCCGCGCGGGGCGAGCGTATACCAGGCAATCCAGTCGATGAATGCGCGCATCCGCTCGCTATAGGGCGGCACGTCGATGCGCCCGATCACCCGCTTGAGGCCTCCCGCGCCCTCGCCCGCTTCCGCATGCGCAGTCCAGACGACGCCAACCGTCTCGCGCTTGCCGAGCGGCACGCGCACCACGTCCCCGGCGTCCAGCGCCATGCCTTCCGGCACCGCATAGGAATAGGCCTTGTCGAGCGCCACCGGCAGCAGGACGTCGACGGTCCGCGGGCAGTTGGAAACCGGATCGGGCGGGGCAGAATGAATCATGGTAACGGGATACGCGATTCCGCGCTGTCGCGGAACAGGCACGCGGCGCGCCATTTACCCGCGATTAGCGCCGCGCCCGTATCATTTCCGCATGAGCAACGTCGCCGCCCTCTCCTTCCCCCTGTCTCCCGACGTGCAGGCGGCCCTGGCCGAATGGCTGCGGCACCTCGGATCGGAGCGCCGCCTCTCGCCGAGAACGCTGGTGGCCTACGAGCGCGATACACGCCAGTTTCTCGCTTTCCTTGCCACCCATCGCGGCGAACCGCCCGCGCTTGCCGGCCTCGCCGACCTCACGCCCGCGGACCTGCGCGCCTTTCTCTCGGAGCGCCGCCAGCATGAGATCGGCAACCGCACGCTCATGCGCCAGCTCGCCGGGCTGCGCTCCTTCGCCCGGTTTCTGGAGCGCACCGAGCGCGGCGAGGCGGCCGCCTTCACCACCGTGCGCGGCCCGCGCATCACCCGCACGCTGCCGAAACCGCTGCCCGTAAACGCCGCGCGCGCCGTGACCGACGCGGACCTGCGCGCCGGCGAAGACAAGCCTCAATGGGTGTTGATGCGCGACGCCGCCGTGCTGTCCCTGCTCTACGGCTGCGGGCTACGCATCGGCGAGGCGCTGTCGATCCCCCGCAAGGACGCGCCCATCGATGGCCGCGACAGCGTCACCGTCGTCGGCAAGGGCAACAAGATGCGTTCCGTCCCCGTACTGCCGCAAGTGAGCCGCGCGATCGCCGACTATCTCGCGCTCTGCCCCTATCCGCTCCCGCCGGACGAGCCGATGTTCAGGGGCGCGAAGGGCGGCCCCCTGTCGCCGCGAATCGTGCAACTCGCCATGCAGACGCTGCGGGGCGCGCTCGGCCTGCCTGCCAGCGCCACACCGCACGCTTTGCGCCATTCCTTCGCCACGCATCTGCTGGGCCGCGGCGGCGACCTGCGCGCCATTCAGGAACTGCTCGGCCACGCCTCGTTGTCCACGACACAGGGCTACACGAAAGTCGACGCCGCCCGGCTGATGGCAGCGTTCGACGCGGCCCATCCCCGCGCACGGGCGCGGTAAAGCACGCTCCAATCCAACGGACTGATTTTAGCGATGAAAATTTGTTCAATATCAAAAAGTTAGATCATTACATCGTCTCTATGAAACGACGTAACGATCCAGATGTTTAGGCCGACGCCGATCCGATCAGCTCGCGAACGAGGAAATGCCGCCGTGCGCGGCGGACCACTCGGCCGGCTTGTTGAGGAAGGCCTCGACCGCCGCCAGCACGCCCGGATCGAAATGACCGCTCTCCTTCGCCGCCGCCAGCACATCCCACCACGTGGTCAGGTAATGCAGCTTGACGTTGAGCTTCTCCATCACCTCGCGGCTGTGCGGGAAGATGTCGTAGAAGAACAGCACGAAGCAATGGTCGACCTGGGCGCCCGCCGTGCGCAGCGCCTCGGCGAAGTTCACCTTGCTGCGCCCGTCCGTCGCCAAATCTTCAACGAGGAGCGTGCGCGCACCGACATGTACCTCGCCCTCGATCTGGGCGTTGCGGCCGAAGCCCTTGGGCTTCTTGCGGATATACTGCATCGGCAGTTCGAGCCGGTCGGCGATCCACGCCGCGAAGGGAATGCCCGCTGTCTCGCCGCCGGCGACGATGTCGATCGATTCGTAACCGATCTCCCTCACGATGGTGGAGGCGGCGAAATCAATCAGCGACGAGCGCAGGCGCGGATAGGAGATGATCTTGCGGCAGTCGATGTAGACCGGGCTGGCCCAGCCGGAGGTGAAGATGTAGGGCGTCTCGGCGTTGAAATGCACCGCCTTGATTTCAAGCAGCATCCGCGCGGCCTGGCGCGCGATGAGTTCGCGATCGATGGGAGGCGGCAAGGTGGTCATGGGGGTCTCCTGAAGGCGTCGCCCGCTGGCGCGGCTGAATCGGTCAAGAGCCTTCAATCACGACCCGGCCCGTTCGGCAAGAATGTTTTATGGCGGGACGGAGCGTGTCAGGATGCCTGCCACCAGGTCACCGCCTCGTCGAGGTCGGGACGGGGACGGTCCTTCTGCTTTTCGCTCCCGGTGCCGATGTGGATAAAGCCGGCAACGCGCTCGTCAGTCGCGATGCCGAGGACGCCCTTGGCCGCCTCGTTGTAGGCAGGCCATCCCGTCAGCCACACGCCGTCGAATCCGGCGAGCGTCGCCGCCGTCAGCAAATTCATGCAGACCGCGCCGGCCGAAAGAATCTGTTCCCATTCGGGTTTGCGCGCCTGCGGGTCCGCCCGGCTCACAACGACGATCGTCACCGGCGCCGCAGCAAAGGTGCCGGCAATCTTCTCAGCCTGCTTGTCCCGCCTGTCATCGTCCTCCTCAGGATTTTCCGACACGTAGAGCCGCGCCAGCCGCTCGCTCGCCTCGCGCTTGGCCGCGCCCTCCAGGACGATGAGCCGCCACGGTTCCAGCTTGCCGTGATCGGGAACGCGCAGCGCAATCGCCAGCAGACGCCGCAGCAGCGCGGCATCCGGCCCCGGCGCGCCGAGTTCGAGCGGCGCCGCCGAGCGGCGGCGCTCCAGCCTCTTCAACCGCTTGTCGACCTGTGCCTCATCCACCATCGCCGCCTCCCTCATTCGTCCGCATCAACCATAGCCGACGGCGGAAGAGAGTAAATAGCTGATATCTCTTTATATTCGCACGAAACAAGGGCAGTCCGGCCAATAAAAAAGGCGGCTTGCGCCGCCTTTCAGCACCCGGAACCGCTCCGGCTTCAACGGCTGGCGGCAGCCCGCAGGTCGCGAAGCTGCACCACTTTCTCGGACGCAGCCTGCTTGTCCTCGAAAGTCTTGGCGTCGCGCACGTCCTCTTCCGCGTCCCGGATTTGGCTGTCGACGAAGGCCGTATCGATCTCCTCGACCGGAATGGCGTATTCCGCAAGCACGGTGAGGCCAGCAGGGTTCACGTCGGCGAAGCCGCCGCGCACGAACAGACGCCGGATGTTCTGGTTCGCGTCCCGAATCTGGACGACGCCGGGCTTCAGCACCGCCATCAGGGGTGCATGCGCAGCCAGCACCGTCATCTCGCCATCGACGGACGGAACCGTGGCGCTTTCGGCCTGGCCCGCGAACAACAATTTCTCAGGCGAGACCAGCTCGACATGAAAGGTAGCCATGACGGTACTCCCGACCTCTCTTCAGCCTGCGGGGCGCTTCACCGCCCCGCCCTTTTCATCGCGTCACGCGGCTTCGGCGGAGAGCTTCTGCGCCTTCTCGACAGCCTGCTCAATGGTACCCACCATGTAGAACGCCGCTTCCGGCAGGTGGTCGTACTTGCCTTCCACCAGCCCCTTGAAGCCCTTGATGGTGTCTTCAAGACCGACCAGCGTGCCGGGCGAACCGGTAAACACTTCGGCAACGTGGAACGGCTGCGAAAGGAAGCGCTCGATCTTGCGGGCGCGGGACACCGTCAGCTTGTCGTCTTCCGACAGCTCGTCCATACCGAGGATGGCGATGATGTCCTGCAGGGCCTTGTAGCGCTGCAGCACCTGCTGCACCGAGCGGGCAACGCCGTAGTGCTCGTCGCCGACGACGAGCGGCGACAGGATGCGCGACGTGGAGTCGAGCGGGTCGACGGCCGGGTAGATGCCCTTTTCCGCGATGGCGCGCGAGAGCACGGTGGTGGCGTCAAGGTGCGCGAAGGACGTGGCCGGTGCCGGGTCGGTCAGGTCGTCGGCGGGCACGTAGATGGCCTGCACCGAGGTGATCGAGCCCTTTGTGGTCGTGGTGATGCGTTCCTGCAGCGCGCCCATGTCGGTGGCGAGCGTCGGCTGGTAACCCACTGCGGAGGGGATACGGCCGAGAAGCGCCGACACTTCCGAACCCGCCTGCGTGAAGCGGAAGATGTTGTCGACGAAGAAGAGCACGTCCTGGCCCTGGTCGCGGAAATGCTCGGCGACGGTAAGGCCGGTCAGCGCCACGCGGGCACGCGCACCCGGCGGTTCGTTCATCTGGCCGTAAACCAGCGCGCACTTGGAGCCGGCGGCCGAGCCGTTGTTCTCCTTGGGATCGACATTCACCTTCGATTCGATCATCTCGTGGTAAAGGTCGTTGCCCTCGCGGGTGCGCTCGCCGACACCGGCGAAGACCGAGAAGCCGCCGTGCGCCTTCGCGATGTTGTTGATCAGTTCCTGGATGAGCACCGTCTTGCCGACGCCCGCGCCGCCGAACAGGCCGACCTTGCCGCCGCGCGCATAGGGGGCGAGCAGGTCGATGACCTTGATGCCGGTAACAAGGATCTGAGATTCCGTGGACTGCTCAGCATAGCTCGGCGCCGGCTGGTGGATGGCGCGGATGTCCTCGGCCTCGACCGGGCCGGCTTCGTCCACCGGCTCACCGATGACGTTGAGGATGCGTCCGAGCGTCGCGTTGCCGACGGGCACCTTGATCGGCGCGCCCGTGTCGGTGACGTCCTGTCCGCGCACCAGCCCCTCGGTCGTGTCCATGGCGATGGTGCGCACGGTGTTCTCGCCGAGCTGCTGCGCCACTTCGAGCACGAGCCTGTGGCCGCGGTTCGTGGTCTCCAGCGCGTTCAGGATCTCGGGCAGCTGCCCGTCGAACTGCACGTCGACAACAGCACCGATCACCTGCGTGATGCGGCCAGTACTCTTAGCCGGGGAAACATTAGTCATGGTGCTGCTCCGTCCGAGGCCGTCCGAGCCTCTCATTCATCCTACACCTGGCGCCGGCCACTGCTGGCCGCACCCTTCCCGATATCGTCGGCGCCGCAAGGCGCCCTCCCGTGCGCCGCGTCAGATCGCCTCTGCGCCCGAGATAATCTCGATCAGTTCCTTGGTGATCATCGCCTGACGTGACCGGTTGTAAATCAGCGTCTGCTTCTTGATCATTTCGCCGGCGTTGCGCGTCGCGTTGTCCATCGCCGACATGCGCGCGCCCTGCTCGGAAGCGGCGTTCTCCAGCAGCGCCCGGAAAACCTGTACCGACACGTTGCGCGGCAAAAGCGTCTCGAGGATTTCCTCCTCGTTCGGCTCATAGGAGTAGACCGCATCCGCCACCGCATCGT
Organism: Pseudochelatococcus lubricantis; assembly: GCF_011762225.1. Lineage (GTDB taxonomy): Bacteria > Pseudomonadota > Alphaproteobacteria > Rhizobiales > Beijerinckiaceae > Pseudochelatococcus > Pseudochelatococcus lubricantis. The sequence goes on along the minus strand of NZ_JAASQI010000009.1, from coordinate 18,110 downwards.
CCGGACGCTCCGGCAGCACGGCCGGAATAAGCTGCTGCGCCGTCGGAATCTGCGAGATCACCGAGCGGAACTCCGAGTAGAACAACGTGGCGACATCGAACTCGCCCGCCTCGAAAGCCGCGATGATCTTCTTGCCGAGCCGGTCAGCGACATCGAATGTCAAAGTCTTGACGTCGCGCAGATCCACGGTTTCGATGATGTAGTCCGCGTACTGGCGGCGCAGGGCCTCGTAGCCCTTCTTGCCGATGGTGATGATCTTCACCGTCTTACCCTGCGAGAGCAGGGACTGGATGTGCTCGCGCGCCAGACGAACGATCGACGAGTTGAAACCGCCGCAAAGACCGCGCTCGGCGGTGGCAATGATCAGCAGGTGCGTGTCGTCCTTGCCCGTGCCGGCGATCAGCGGCGGCGCGCCATCGCCCGGCCCGATGCTCTGAGCCAGATTGGCCAGAACGCGGTCGATGCGCTGGGCGAAGGGACGCGCGGCCTCGGCCGCAAGCTGGGCGCGGCGAAGCTTCGCCGCGGCCACCATCTGCATGGCCTTGGTGATCTTCTGCGTCGCCTTCACGGAGGCGATGCGGTTGCGCAGGTCCTTCAAGCTCGGCATGGTTGACGCCTATCTCCTCGCGGGGAGCGTGACCCTGTCACGCTCCTTCCCGATCCATACCCGATCCGGTCAGCTGAACGACCGGACGAACTCCTCGATCGCAGCCTTGAGCTTGGCGGCCGTCTCGTTCGACAGGTCCTTGGTCACGCGGATATCCTCAAGGATGTCGGCGTGGCTGGAACGGACGAACGCGAGCAGGCCGTTCTCGAACTCACGGACCTTCGCGACCGGGATGACGTCGAGATAGCCGTTGACGCCGGCGTAGATCACGACCACCTGCTCTTCGTTCTTCAGCGGCGAGAACTGCGACTGCTTCAGCAGTTCCGTCAGGCGCGCACCGCGGTTCAGCAGACGCTGGGTGGCGGCGTCGAGGTCCGAGCCGAACTGCGCGAACGCAGCCATTTCGCGATACTGGGCAAGCTCGCCCTTGATCTTGCCGGCAACCTTCTTCATCGCCTTCGTCTGGGCGGAGGAGCCCACGCGCGACACCGAGAGGCCGACGTTCACCGCCGGGCGCACGCCCTGGTAGAACAGGTCCGTCTCAAGGAAGATCTGGCCGTCCGTGATCGAGATCACGTTGGTGGGGATATAGGCCGAGACGTCGTTGGCCTGCGTCTCGATGATGGGCAGCGCGGTCAGCGAGCCGAGGCCGTTGTCCTCGTTCAGCTTCGCGGCGCGCTCCAGCAGGCGGGAGTGCAGGTAGAACACATCGCCCGGATAGGCTTCGCGGCCCGGCGGGCGGCGCAGCAGCAGCGACATCTGGCGGTAGGCCACGGCCTGCTTCGACAGATCGTCATACACGATCACCGCGTGCAAGCCGTTGTCGCGGAAGTACTCGCCGATGGCGCAGCCAGCGAACGGCGCGATGTACTGCATCGGCGCGGGATCCGACGCCGTGGCGGCGACGATGATCGAATATTCGAGCGCGCCCTGCTCTTCCAGCACCTTCACGAACTGCGCGACGGTGGAGCGCTTCTGGCCCACGGCGACGTAGACGCAGTAAAGCTTCGCCTTCTCGTCGTCGCCCTGGTTGAGCGGCTTCTGGTTGAGGATGGTGTCGAGCGCGATCGCGGTCTTGCCCGTCTGGCGGTCGCCGATGATCAGCTCACGCTGGCCGCGGCCGATCGGGATCAGCGCGTCGATGGCCTTGAGGCCCGTCGCCATGGGCTCGTGCACGGACTTGCGCGGAATGATGCCCGGAGCCTTGACGTCCACCTGGCGACGCTCCGTCGCCTGGATCGGCCCCTTGCCGTCGATGGGATTGCCGAGTGCGTCCACGACGCGGCCGAGCAGGCCGGGGCCCACCGGCACGTCCACGATGGACTTGGTGCGCTTGACCGTCTCGCCCTCGGTGATGTCGCGGTCGCTACCGAACACCACGATGCCGACGTTGTCGCTCTCGAGGTTGAGCGCCATGCCGCGCACACCCGATTCGAACTCCACCATCTCGCCGGCCTGGACCTGATCCAGACCATAAACGCGGGCGATACCGTCGCCCACCGAGAGAACCTGGCCGACCTCGGTTACTTCGGCCTCTTGACCGAAGTTCTTGATCTGCTCCTTGAGAATTGCGGAAATTTCCGCGGCGCGGATGCTCATCAGCCGACCTCTTTCAACGCGAGACGGATAGAATTAAGTTTGTAGCGCAGGCTCGCGTCGACCATGCGACTGCCGAGCTTGACAACGAGACCGCCGAGGATGGCGGGGTCGACCCGGACGTCGAGAACGATCTCGCCGCCGTTCGCGGCACTCTTGAGCGCCGTCTTTATGTCTTCAAGCACCTTGGCGGAAGGTTCCTCGGCCACCGTCACCTCGGCGCGGACGATACCGCGGCTTTCAGCGACCAGCGCCTTGTAGGCCTTGATGATCTCGTGGATCAGGAACAGGCGGCGCTTCGAGGCCACCAGCCGGATGAACTTGCCGGCCCAGCCGCCGATGCCCGCCTTTTCCAGCACGGCGGTGATGGCGTTGAGCTGCTGCTCGGCCGTGAACACCGGCACCCGCACGAGGCGCGCAAGATCGGCGCTCTCGGCGATGAGCGCCTCGAACCGATCGAGATCCGCGCTGATGGAATCGACGCTATTGGCTTCAACCGCCAGTTCGAAAAGCGCGGTGGCATAGCGTCCCGCGACGCCGGAAACGATCGATCCGCCTTGTGACACGGGCCTCTCTCCGGGGTTATTGAGCAGGTATGACGCCAGTGGCCACATTCGGCCGTATCATACCAACCCGATTGCATAACTCTGTGATGAGAACGGGAACGCGGTCCGCATTCCCATCGGTTCGGGTGCCCTAACATAGGCTTGAGCGCCGCGCAACCCGGCATGTCACAATCCCGCCGTCACGTTGCACGGGCGCCACGCCCGGCCAGGAGCGAGCCCTGCGCGGGCTGCATGGAGGGGCCGGTCGACGCCCGGAGTCATGCAGGATAACTGCGTTCGCCGAAGATGGCGCTGCCCACGCGGACATGGGTGGCGCCCAGCATGACGGCCTGTTCGAAGTCCCCGCTCATGCCCATCGACAACCCCCTGATATCGTTCCGCTTCGCGATCTTGCGCAGCAGCGCGAAGTGGGGAGACGGCGGTTCGCCGGCGGGTGGAATGCACATGAGCCCTTCGATCGCCAGCCCGTGCTCCTCGCGGCATTCGCGGATGAATGCATCGGCGATCTGCGGCGCCACGCCGGCCTTCTGCGGCTCCTCGCCGGTGTTCACCTGGATGAACAACAGCGGCATTTGCGCGGCGCCGACGCGCGCCTGCTCGCGGGCGAGTTCCCGCGCCAGCGAGGGACGGTCGAGCGAGTGGATGGCGTCGAACAGGGCGACGGCCTCGCGCGCCTTGTTGGTCTGCAGCGGCCCGATCAGGTGCAGCCGCACCGCCGGAAATTCCTCTTTCAGCGCCGGCCACTTGGCCTTCGCCTCCTGCACCCTGTTCTCGCCGAAATCCCGCTGTCCGGCCTCCAGCACAGGCCGAATCGCCTCTACGTCGAAGGTCTTCGAGACCGCGATCAGCGTGACCTCGCCGGGCTCTCGCCCTTCCTCGCGCGCCGTGCGCGCGACGGCGGCGCGCACGGCCGCGAGGCGCGCGGCGGCATTGTCCCCGTTTTCGGATGTCGGCCCCATAACCTTCCCGCCTTTCCCCATTCCGGCAGCCGTTTCGCACCCACCGCGCCGGAGAGCACGTTGACGGCCAGTCCCATTCGTGCCCTAAGTCCTGCAAAATGCGCAGCGTCCGACCGGCCGGGACGGCCTGCTGCGCTCTCCCGCCGGCCCGACGGCCGACAATGATTTGCGACAGCGGATTCCAGATAGCAAGACCATGAGTGCGGACCCAGTCAATACGGAACGGTACAACCCCAAGGACGTCGAACCCCGGTGGCGCGCGGCGTGGGAGGCGAAGCAGCTTTTCAACACCCGCAACGATGATTCGCGCCCGCCCTACTACGTGCTTGAGATGTTTCCGTACCCTTCCGGCCGCATCCACATGGGCCACGTGCGCAACTATGCGATGGGCGACGTCGTGGCGCGCTACAAGCGGGCGAAGGGCTTCAGCGTGCTGCACCCCATGGGCTGGGACGCTTTCGGCATGCCGGCCGAGAATGCCGCCATGGAACGCAAGGTCCACCCGGCGCAATGGACCTATGCCAACATCGCCGCGATGCGCAAGCAACTGCAGTCGATGGGGCTGTCGCTCGACTGGAACCGCGAGTTCGCCACTTGCGACCCGTCCTATTACAGGCACCAGCAGAAGCTGTTCCTCGACTTTCTGAAGGCCGGCCTCGTCGACCGCAAGACGTCCAAGGTCAACTGGGACCCGGTCGACCACACGGTGCTCGCCAACGAGCAGGTCATCGACGGACGCGGCTGGCGCTCCGGCGCGCCTGTCGAGCAGCGGGAACTGACGCAGTGGTTCCTGAAGATCACCGACTTCGCGCAGGATCTGCACGACGCGCTCGACACGCTCGACCGCTGGCCGGAAAAGGTGCGCACCATGCAGCGCAACTGGATCGGCCGTTCCGAGGGCCTGCTGCTGCGATTCGCGCTCGACGCCGCAAGCGTTTCGCGGGAGCCGGCGGCGGAAGGCTTTTCCGAGGTCGAGGTCTATACCACCCGCCCGGACACGATCTTCGGCGCGCGCTTCCTCGCCATCTCGGCCGACCATCCGCTGGCGAAGCGCCTCGCGGAGGGCAACGCCGCGCTGACCGCCTTTATCGACGAGTGCCACCGCACCGGCACGGCCGCCGAAGTGCTGGAAAAGGCGGAAAAGAAAGGCTTCGACACCGGCCTGTCCGTGCTGCATCCCTTTGATCCCACGTGGACGCTGCCGGTTTACGTCGCCAATTTCGTGCTCATGGACTACGGCACGGGCGCCGTGTTCGGCTGCCCGGCGCACGACCAGCGCGACCTCGACTTCGCGAACGCCTACGGCCTCGGCAACACGCCCGTCGTCTGCCCGCCCGGGACCGATCTGTCGACGCTCGCGATTACCGACACCGCCTTCACGGACGACGGCGTACTGGTCAACTCGCGCTTCCTCGACGGCCTGAGCATCGCCGAGGCCAAGGAGGAGGTTGCCTCCCGTCTGGAGAGGGAACAGTACGACGGCCGGCCCGTCGCACAGCGCAAGGTGAACTTCCGCCTGCGCGACTGGGGCATCTCCCGCCAGCGCTACTGGGGCTGCCCGATCCCGATCATCCATTGCGGAAGCTGCGGCCCGGTGCCGGTTCCCGAAACGGATCTGCCCGTGAAGCTGCCGGACGACGTCACGTTCGACGTGCCGGGCAATCCGCTGGACCGTCATGAGGCGTGGAAGCAGGTTCCCTGCCCGCAATGCGGCGGCGCGGCGCGGCGCGAGACGGACACGATGGACACGTTCGTCGATTCGTCGTGGTACTTCGCCCGCTTCACCGATCCGAAGAACGAGACCGCACCGACGACCCCGAAGATCGCTGACCACTGGCTGCCGGTGGACCAGTATATCGGCGGCATCGAGCACGCGATCCTGCATCTGCTCTATTCGCGCTTCTTCAGCCGGGCGATGTCGGTCACGGGCCACCTGAATGTGAAGGAGCCGTTCGCCGGCCTGTTCACGCAGGGCATGGTGGTGCACGAGACCTACCGCGATGCCGGCAAGGCGTGGGTGGAGCCCGCGCAGGTGCGCTTCGAGACGGGAGACGACGACAGCCGGCTGGCGTTCCACATCGCGACCGGCGAGCCGATCGAGATCGGCGCGGTCGAGAAGATGTCGAAGTCGAAGAAGAACGTCATCGACCCGGACGAGATCATCGATACCTTCGGCGCCGATACGGCACGCTGGTTCATGCTCTCCGATTCGCCGCCCGAGCGCGACTTCATCTGGACGGAGGAAGGCGTTCAGGGTGCTTACCGCTTCGTACAGCGGCTGTGGCGCCTTGTGCAGGAGACGGCGGGCCTTGCCGTGGCGGCGGGCGTTGCAGACGAGGCGGAGGCGCTGGCGCTGCGCAAGGCCGCGCACCGCACGGTGATCGGCGTGGAGGACAACATCGAGCGCCTGCGGTTCAACCGCGCGGTGGCGCAGATCTACGAACTCGCCAATGCCCTGCAGGACGCGCTGGTGCCGGCCCGCAAGAACGGCGCGGGCGCCGCGCTGGTGGAAGCGGCGCGGGAGGCCGCCACCTTCCTCACGCAGATTTCCGCGCCGATGATGCCGCACCTCGCCGAGGAATGCTGGGCCGCGCTCGGCCATGCCGATCTCGTGGCCGAGGCGCCGTGGCCGGTCGCGGATCGTGCATTGACGGTGGAGGATGTGATATCCTTGCCGGTGCAGGTCAACGGCAAGAAGCGCACCGACATCGAGGTGGCGCGCGATGCCGACCAGGCCACCATCGAGGCAGCCGTTCTCGCTCTCGAAGCCGTGCAGAAGGCGACCGAGGGACGTGCGGTCCGCAAGGTCATCATCGTCCCGCAGAGGATCATCAATGTCGTCGTCTGACACGTTCCGCCCGGCCTCGCGCCCGCTCGTCCGCGTCGCCGTCGCGATGCTCGCAGTCGCCCTGCTCGGCGGCTGCTTCCGGCCTCTGTATGGCGTATCGGCCAACGGGCCGTCCGTGCAGGAGCAGCTGGCGGCGATCGAGCTTGCCACCGTCGATCCGGGCAACCGCGATCACAACAGGCTTGCCTATTACCTGCAGAGCGAGCTGGGCTACCGCCTTACCGGCGGTTCACCGGACGCGGCAACGAAGCGCTTCCGGTTGGAGGCGAAGGTGTCCGAATCGGTCTCCTCCACCATCGTCAATACCTCGACCGGCAACGCGGAGGCGGCGCTGCTGACGGGCACGGCCGAGTTCAAGCTCCTGCCGGCCGGCGGCGGCGATCCCGTCATGTCCGCCACGGCAGTGGCCTCCTCCGCCTATGACCGCACGCCCCAGCGCTTCGCCTCGCTGCGCGCCGCCCGCGACGCGCAGATCAGGGTGGCGAAGGCGCTCGCCGACCAGATCCATACGCGCCTCGCCGCCAAATTCGCATCGGGTGCGATTCCAGCCGGACGATAGACGCCATGGTCGCGGTCAAGGCGGGAGATGTCGAGCGGGTGCTGGCGAAGCCGGACCCGAAAGCCGTTGTGTTCCTCATCTACGGCCCCGACACCGGCCTCGTTTCCGAACGCGCGCGGCGCCTCACCGAGGCGGCGGTCGACGATGCGGCCGATCCGTTCCAGATGGTGCGCCTCGAAGGCGACGACGTCGCCGCCGATCCCCTGCGGCTTGCGGACGAGGCCAACACCATCGGGCTGTTCGGCGGAAAACGCGCGATCCGCGTCAGCGCGACATCGCGCAATCTCACGCCCGCGCTCGCGCCGCTGCTGGCCGCACCGCCGCAGGACGCCGTGGTGGTGGTGGAGGCGGGCGATCTGCCGCGCTCCTCGCCGCTGCGCGCCGCATGCGAACGTTCGGCCGTCGCCCTCGCCATTCCATGCTACGCGGACGGGGCGCGCGACATTGCCGGGCTCGTCGATGCCGCCATGCGCGACCACGGCCTGGGCATCGAGGCCGACGCGCGGCAGACGCTCGTTTCCCTGCTCGGCGGCGACCGCGTGGCGAGCCGGGCGGAAATCGACAAGCTAGCCCTTTATGCACGCGGCCAGCGGGCGGTGACGCTCGCGGACGTGCACGCGGTTGTCGGCGACGTGTCGGCGCTGGCGCTCGACGCGGTGTCGGATGCGGCTTTCGGCGGCGATCTGGCGGCGCTCGACGGCGCCTTCACACGGCTGATGCGCGAGGGCTTCGATGCGGGCGTGCTGCTCGGCTTCGTGCTGCGCCATGGCCTGATGCTGGCACAGGCGCGCATCGCCATCGAGGCGGGAAATGGCTCACCGGCCTCGCAGGTGGAAGGCATGCGCACCCTGCACTTCCGGCGCAAGGCAGCCGTGGAGCGCCATCTGCGGCTGTGGACGCATGCGAATCTGACTCGCGCCGTGCGCGACCTCGGCACCGCCGTTGCCGCCACACGCCGCAATCCCGCGCTCGCAGAGGCGTTAGCGCAAAAGGCGCTGTGGGCCATCGCCCTCACCGCCCGCCGCGCCGCCGCGAGAACCTGAACGCCTCAGCGCAACGCCAGCGGATTGGCCGTCAGCGCGGCGGCGTCCGGCGTGTCCACCGCCACCTCGCCCGTGAATGCGCCCCACAGGCGGCGTACGAACGCCTCGTCGAGATCGCGCAGAATAAGCACGAGCTTCGTCGTGTGATCCTCGTCCGGCCACGCCGGCAGCGTCACCGGCGCATGAAAGAGATGCTGCACGCCCTGCACGACGACCGGATGCTCCGGATCGTCGGCGAGTTGCACGATCCCCTTCGCACGGAGAAGCTGCGGCCCGTGGGCCGCGCGCAGCAGGTCGAGAAAAGCCTCGAACCGCCCGCGCCCGACCGGCCGCGCACTCGTGAGACAGAAGGCCCTGATGCGCTCGTCATGCCGGTTCACATCATGGCGATGGTCATGTGCATGATCATCATGGTCATGGTGGTGGTGATCGTGATGGTCGCGATGACCGTGCCCCTCGGCCAGCGCCTCCGCGTTCAGCCAGCGGCGCACGTCGGGGATCTTCCCGTCCGCGTCATAAAGACCGGCATCCAGCAGGTGGGCGGCCGTCGCCTCGCCCTGCGCGGCGTCGAGAACGGGCGCGACCGGATTGAGCCGGCGCAGACGCGCACGCAACTCCCCCGTCTCACTCCTTTCCGCAGGCGCGGCGGCGGAATCGGGATCGATGAGGTCGGTTTTCGTCAGCACGATCCTGTCGGCGACGGCAACCTGCTTCACCGCCTCCTCGTACGCATCGAGCGTCGCGGCACCGTTCACCGCGTCGACCACCGTGACAACGCCGTCGAGGGCGAAACGCAGGCTCAGATACGGGTGATAGATGATTGTGTGCAGGATGGGCGCCGGATCGGCAAGCCCTGTCGTCTCGATGACGACGCGCCGGAAAGGTGCAATTCGGCCATTGTCGCGCCGACGCAGAAGGTCCTCCAGCGTGGCTATCAGGTCGCCGCGAATCGAACAGCACAGGCAGCCCGAAGACAGCAACAGCAGACCCTCGTCCGCAGTCTCGACCAGCAGATGGTCGATGCCGATTTCGCCGAACTCGTTGACGATCACCACCGTGTCCGCCAGCGCCGGATCGCGCAGCAACCGGTTGAGCAACGACGTCTTGCCCGCGCCGAGAAAGCCCGTCAGCACCGTGAGCGGCAGCGCAGTAGCGGCACCCCGGGGGCGGCCCGAATCAGACGGGCCTGAAGCAATGGTCATGGATGTTCCGAATCCCAATGAAACAATGTTACATCGGATCATACAACGGAACAGCGTCGGCGAAAGTGCGAAAACGCCCTTTCCGCCATCGATTCCGCCCCGGCGGTATCACGGCCTGCGGGGCGGCAGCGGCATCCCGGCGGCGCGGGCCGGTCGCGCCGCGCCCTGCCTGATCGCCCCCTGCAGCGCGACGGGCGCGGAGCCCTCCGCAACCGCCTCGGCAGCGGGCGCCGCCGCGAAGGCCTGCGCCGACTCCGGCGCAGCGGGGGCAGCCGCCACGGTCGTCGGCGCCACAGCCGGCTTCCAGCCCGGCGCGGGACCGGTAAAAACGGGGATCGGCGCGACGGCGGCGCGCTTGATAAGCGTGCCGGGCCTCTCGCCCTCGACAACCGTCGTCGGCCGCTGCTGCTGCGCCGTGGCGGTCAGGAAGCCGATCGCCGAACCGTCATCGGCCACGCCGGCGTGGACTGGCGCGTTGTCGTCATCGGCGAGGTGTTGCCGGTTCTTGCCGCAGATTTCCTCGCGCATGTCGGGCGCGGCGGCAACGGGGCCGGGGGGCATGGAATCGAGCTGCCGCGTTCCCGTCCGCGGGCCGGAGAATCCGCGATCGAACAGCTCCGCCGCGTGGATGGTGCGGGCAGCGGCGGTGCGCTCGCCCAGCAGCACCACGATCAACTGCTGGCCGCCGCGCCGCGCCGTCGCGACGACATTGAAGCCGGAGGCGCAGATGAAGCCGGTCTTCATGCCGTCCGCGCCCGGATAGCGTCCGATCAGGCCATTGGTGTTCTGGTAGATCTTCTTGCCGAGTTGAACGCCGCCGATGCCGAAATAGGGGCGGAACTGCGGAAAATCGTTCAACACCGCGCGCGCAAGCACGGCGAGATCGCGCGCGGTGACGCGCTGGCGCGTATCCGGCAGGCCGTGCGGGTTGACGAAATAGCTGCCGTGCATGCCGAGCCGGCGCGCTTCCCCGTTCATCACCGCGGCGAAGGCATCCACGCTGCCGGCGACATTCTCCGCCAGCACGACCGCGAGATCGTTGGCGGACTTGACCAGCATCATCTTGAGGACGTTGTCGACGGTCAGCACGGTGCCGGGCTTGAAGCCCATCCTGGAAGGCGGCGTCCGCGTGGCGTTCGCCGAGACCTTGAGCGGCGTGTCGAGGGACAGGCGCCCGTCGCGCACTTCCTTCAGCACCACGTAGGTGGTCATCAGCTTGGTGACGGAGGCGGGAAACCAGGGGTCGACGGCCTGCTCCTCGTAAAGCACCTGCCCGCTCGCGGCATCCACGAGCAGGGCCGGTCCCGCGTGCGCGCCGCCCGCCGTCAGCGCCGCCACGGCCAGCAGCGCCGCGCCCGCCAAAGTCCCACGCAGCCCGTTTCTCGTCATCCGCATCGTTCCGGTTCCCGCACTTGCCCGCACCGTTTTACAGCGTGCGCGCCCTTAACGCCACCCGCAATGCGGCGCGAGCATGACGCCGGCGGAGGCGCGGGGCGGAAACGGCAGCCAGCGACTGTTTGCCGCATCAGCCCGCCCGCCGCGCGGCCTCCTCCGGTGTGAGCGCAGTCAGGGCGAGGGCGTGCAGGCCCGTCTCGAACTCCGGCGCCAGCAGGGTGTTGATCCGGCGATGGCGCTCCACGCGGCTGAGAGCAGCGAAGTCGCGCGAGACGATGGTGACGTCGTAGTGCGTTTCTCCGCCTTCCCGCCATCCGCCGTGGCCGACATGCCGGTGCGATTCGTCATGCACCGCAAGCGTTTCGGGTGCGAATGCCCCGGTCAGGACGCGGACGATGCGCTCGGCGCGCGATCCGTCCTGCCGTGGCGGAGTGGAATTTTCTGTCGTTGACACGGTCGTCTCCCCTGTCGTTTTTCACGGACTCGTTTATCTTCGGTGAGGTATTGTCGTGTTTCATTAGGCCTTGTCCAGCGGTGAAACGATCCCCATAAATGCACTCCCATGAATCTGAACTCGTCCATTTTTGATCGCATCCGTGTCCGCCCCCGAGTCGCCGAGGAAGCCCCTTCGGCGCAAGCGGTCGCGTGCGACCATGCGGGATGCGCAGCCAAGGGAACGTTCCGTGCCCCCAAGGGGCGCGGCCGCGAGAAGGAATACTGGAACTTCTGCCTCGAACACGTGCGCGCCTATAACCAGTCCTACAATTATTTCGACGGGATGAGCGACAACGACGTCGCCGCCTACCAGAAGGACGCGGCCGTCGGCCACCGCCCCACCTGGGCCATGGGCGTCAACCCCTCGGCGCGCGAGACCTGTCGCACCCGCCGGCAGACGAAACCCGGAGAGGCGGATGGCTATCCCGACGGCACGGCAAGCGCCGGCGCGTGGGAGGTCGACGATTCGCTGGGGCTTTTCGGCGCCCGCACGTATCAGGCGCGGCACGCCCCCGCGGAGGACGCACAGCCGCGCCTCTCGGGCACGGCGCTGAAAGCGCTCGACCAGCTCGGCCTCGATGCCGGCGTGGACGCGGCCACCATCAAGGCGCGCTACAAGCTGCTGGTGAAGCGCTTCCACCCGGACGCCAACGGCGGCGATCGCTCGTTCGAGGAACGGCTGCAGGAAATCCTTCAGGCCTACAACACGCTGAAGGCCATCGGCCTTTGCTGACCCGCAGGGGCATACCGGACGCGAGATGACATGACACGGCCAGCCATGGAACAACGGACAGGAAGGCGGAGCCGCACGGCCGCTCCCTCCCGCTGTTCAGGCAACGGCACCAGCCGGAAGGCCGTGCACGTTACCCGGCTCGGCGTGGGATGCGCGGTCGCCATTGCGGCGGTCTTGCTGCTGGGCGGCTGCATGTCGAGCGCCGAGATCACCCGCATGAACGCCGAAAACGACAAGGCGCGCTGCTCGGAATACGGCTTCAAGCCCGGCACCGAAGCGTTCGCGAAGTGCCGCTTCGATCTCGACCGGCGCCGGGAGGACGAACGCAACGCCCTCCTCGACGCCCCCATCGGGCCACCCGTCTTCATGTCCGCGCCCGACCGGTGCTGGAACACGCCGTGGGGCTTGCGCTGCGAAACGTGGTGAAGACGCGGGCGCGGCAATTCAGCCTGCCCGCGACACGCCCGCCTGTGTAAAGGTCGCCATTTCACCGTGGCATGCGGCGGCGGCCTTGACGATGCCGGCGGCGAGCGCCGCGCCGGCGCCCTCGCCGAGTTGCAGGCCCAGCGACAGCAGCGGCTTCTTGCCGAGCCGCTCCAGCACCTGCGCATGCGCGCCCTCCGCCGACAGATGGCCCGCCATGCAGTGGTCGATCGCTTGCGGATCGATGGCATGCAGGACCGCGGCCGCCGCGGTAACGGCATAGCCGTCGAGCAGCACGGGGATATGTTCGAGCCGCGCCGCCAGGATGGCGCCGGCCGCCGCAGCGATCTCGCGCCCGCCGAGGCGGCGCAGCACCTCAAGCGGGTCAGTCAGGTGGCCGGCATGGAAGGCGAGCGCCTCCTCCACGATGGTGATCTTGCGGGCAAGGCGCTCCGCGTCTCCGGCCGTCGTCGGCCCTTCCCAGGCGCCGCGCCCGACCCACTGATCCGCCGGCCCGCCGTAGAGCGCGGCGTAAATGGCGGCGGCAACCGTGCCGCCGCCGATGCCCATCTCGCCGATGCTCAGCAGATCGGTGCCGCCGGCGATGGCTTCCATGCCGAACGCCATGGTGGCGACACACGCCTTCTCGTCGAGTGCCTCCTCGCGGGTGATGTCGCCGGTCGGCAGGTCGAGCGCGAGGTCGAACACCTTGAAGCCCAGATCGTAGGACGCGCAGATCTGGTTGATGGCGCCGCCGCCGGCGGCGAAATTGTCGAGCATCTGCCGTGTGACCGCCGGCGGGAAAGCCGATACGCCGCGCGACGCCACGCCATGGTTGCCCGCGAACACGACGACGAGCGGCCGACGCACGGCGGGTTTCGGATTGCCCTGCCAGGCCGCGAGCCATTCGACGGCAGTTTCGAGCGCGCCAAGCGAGCCAACCGGCTTCGTCAACTCCCGATTGCGCGCCTTCACGGCGGCGACGGCGAACTCGTCCGGCCCGGGCAGGACATGGAACAGCCCACGCACGTCATCGAACGGCATTCCAGTGGTGTTCGTCGGGATCATTCTCATCATCCTGCAGATTGAATCATGATACGGGCGCCGCCCTGCATAACAGGCGTCCGGCACGTAGGCGAGCCATAATACAAAGAGGCCAATGAGCCTGACTTGCCAGTCCCGATCAGGCTGCGCGGCGTCTGAGCGGCGCTCATCCGCCCCCGGCCCGAAGACCGGCGCGGACAGTATGACGCCCACACCACGCGCGGCAATTGCCATAGCACACATGCCGCACTATGATTCGGCCTCCCCGACAGATTCGGCACGGTCAGATGCAGATGCCGGGGATTGTCGGGATACGGATAACGTTTGGGCTTTGTGAGCGATCCGTTATCTGCTAACGGACAGCGTCCGGCAGGAATGCGCATTGGGGCGTCGCCAAGTGGTAAGGCAGCGGATTTTGATTCCGCCATGCGGAGGTTCGAATCCTCCCGCCCCAGCCAAATCTTTTCCACAGACTGGAAGCTTTATTTCAAGGCGTTAGCGGGCACCCTTCGGTCTACACTTCCTGCTGGCAGCCCAAAACGGTGGCCCAAGGGACTGCCGATTTTCCGCTGCCGGCCAGACCTGCCGCGAGCGACCAACCATGACCGCCGCCGATCTCCATGTCTCAGGCGCAAGTCCAACCTGCTCCGGTGTCGCTATCCTCGCGCTACCTCGCACGCAAGTTCGGCCAGCTTCAGTACAGTGTTCCAGTTGCGTGCGGTATTTGGCACGCCTATGCCCCTGTCGAATTTTTCAGCAAGCCTGGACCGGCCGAACCCGCCGGGCGTATGAAGATAGGCGACGTTGTCGACCACGGCGATGCGTTCCCCCTCCGATGCAAAGGTGCGCAGGGTCTCGACAACCGCCTCGGCAGGCTGCGCGGCAAGCACGGCCGCGTGGAGATGCTTAGGCACGTCAACGGCATCCGGAAACGGATTTCGTGCAATCAAGTCGTCCCATTCCGACCGCGTCAGCGCATAGATTGGCTTGTCGAAGTTGAACTCTTGCGCGCATACCTCCGCGACTGTCGCGACTACCGCATCGCGCGACAGCACGCTTCCGAACACGGCATTGCCGCTGTTAATGTAGGTCACAACATGGCGGAAGCCTGCATCCGTCAGTTTTTCGCGCAAAGGCTTCACGGGGAGCTGCGTCTTGCCGCCAATACCGCGGAAAAGTACGATGAAAACGGTTTCCCTGTTCATCCGATCCCTTTCCGTCATACCGGCGGAACATCGCTACGCGCCCCGACTATATCATCGGCGACAGCCTCTTGCTAACTACGGACGGCATCGACCCCTCCGCCACCGAAGATAGAGCAAAGCGCATCAGATTTATCCAGAACCGTTTCTAAGTTCAGGCTTGATGCAATAGCGCCCGGTCCGGCGATCGCGATGACGCCGACAACGCTGGAGACGCCGAACGTTTCCCGGAAAGCGGGAGGTCGGGCACGATCGCCCACAGCAAGGGTGCGCAGCGGAAAGGTGAAGCGGCGTGGAGATCGCGTGTGGTCAGCCGGTGTCGTCGGCGTAGACACGGATATAGCGCCCGCTCACCTCGATTCCGACGAAGCGCTGGTCGAAGACGATGCAGAGCCGTTGGGCTAGTGCCACCACCGCGTCCGTGCTGTCGCTGCGGATGCGTGCGAGCAGTATCTGCCGCCGGCTTCCGTCGAAGACTGCGTCGGCGTGCTGCACGGTGGCGGAGGGAAAACTGCGAGAGATGGTCTCGCAAAGCCGGTCCATGTCCGCGTCGGTGATCGCCCGTTTCGAAGTGTTGGGCAGGTAGACGAGGTGCACCGCCTGGCCGATAACGCTGTCGAGATGCCGGGCGATGACCTCGGCACCGTCGACTTCAAGGGCCGCGTCGGCGCGGATTGCCCGCTCGGCGTCGGCGGCGGTCTGGTCGAAGAGCGTCTCGATCACGGCGTTGGCGCCGCGGCCGGCGTCGATGAGCTGCCGGCACCCCTCCAGATAGCCGAGACGGCGGTCCATTGCCCAGCCGGCCGGCGGCGAGACCGCGATTGCGCGCAGGTTCGAGATCACGTCGGCGGTCTTGACGATTCGGGCTTCCGGCGACTTGTGCGCCATGGCGGCGATGCGCTGCCGGCGGCGCTCATCCTTGGGCAGGGTCATGTCGTCGGAGTTCTCGATGACGATCCGGGCCACGCGCGCCCCGAAAGTGGCGGCAAGCTCCTCGGCCGATATCGGCGTGTCCTCGACGACGTCGTGCAGCAGCGCCGCGATCAGGAGTTCCCCGTCCTCGCCGCCAGTGGCGCGGGCGACGAGATCAAGCACCTCGATCAGGTGGTTGATGTAAGGCTCCTGCGCCGCGCCCTTGCGCCGCTGGTTGGCGTGGGCCTCGGCAGCGTAGACGAGAGCGCGCGTCAGCCCGAGAACGTTCGTGCTCATACGGACGTCCCCTGGCGCGCCGCGCAGCCACGAGCGAGCGGCGGATCGCCGTCTTTCCCGGCGACGAGCGCCCTTCGCTTATTCTCCGAGCCCATGCCAAACCTCCGCCCGCGCGCTGCGGAATATATGTCGCGCCGCGGTTTTATGCACGTGAACTTTGTGCGACGACGGCAGAGGACGCCGGCATTGAGGCAAGGAAATTAAAATCGGCAACACGAGCTTGGAGCGCCGATTTCATCGAAATTTCCCGGTTACTTCCCGGAAAGCGGAGCCCCCCGACCGGTTCGTGCCGGATTGCCTCGTCAGCCAACATCGTCCATCGCTTTCAGGGAGACGCCTGACCGAGAGGCACGCCACGGGCGAGTAACTGGTCGACCGCTTCATCAATTGCGGCCAACAGGTTGCCGGCACTTGCACTTTCGGAATCGTCTTCCGCGGTGGGAGCTGCGGCGTCCCGTTGCGGCGGCAGCCATGCGAAGCCCGGGTGGGCAAATGTGCTCACAACGGCGAGCAGACGCCAACCGGGCGGAATGAGTGCCCGCTCACGCGCTTCCCCTACCCGCTCCTGCAGCCGCGCAGCCCAGGTGAAAACCCGCGCGATGCGCTCGCGGGCCTGATCGGCGTCAACATAGGCGCCGCCCCATGGAAGCTGGACAAACAGGGCCAACGGGCCCTCGACAAGATAATAATGAACCGCCCAGCTATTGACGCCATATCCGTCAAACCCGACAAGGACGTAATCCTGCAGGGCGGGATCGCTGCTCGCCTCGTTCCGGAAGGACTCGATCCCGTAGGGTGTCACATCGATCTTGCGGGTCGCAAAAACATGATCGCCCGCCGTCTGCAATTGCGACGCGAGGGCGGCCGGCGCGGGCGGGAACGGCAAACCCTCCTCCTGAAATAGCGTACGTGCAAGTTCCGTTGGAGACTGTGTCATAATAACCTCGTTGCTGTACCCGGGGCGATATCTGCACATCCGGTCGATAAGCAGGCTGTGGCAGGACATGAGATTCGGATGGAGAAAGTAAACTCTTGTAAAACTCTTTTTTGTCAGCCGGATCTTATTGCCAGCTCACGCGCGCCGTAACTATTTGTTGCGTTGCAATACATTCGGAAAAGGTGCATCGAGCGCGGATTTTCCCACCGGTCCGGCTCGATAATGCGCTGTTCGGACGCGAGTCTGCCAACATGCGCCTTCACGAAGTGCAGCCTGGCAACGGCAGCGTCACATTCCTCCTTTTGCAGCTTGTCCGACAGCATGGCCCGCAGATCCTGCGGCTTCAGCTTTGCGATGGCGGACGCCATCCCCGTATCGATGACGCCCGGGAGCCGGACACCGTGAAAGCCGTTGTCGTGCGCGGTGCCAAAGCTGCCATGGTGCTGATAGAGAACATCGGGATCCGAAGGATGCTTTCCAAAACACTGATCGTTGTCGACGCCCCTCACAACGGCTCTGTAGCCGTCGTAGTGGATCAGCATATTGCCGCCATGCCGGTCGATTTGGCCGGCAATCGCGTCGACGAGCTGCAATTTGGTCAGTTCACGCCGAACTGCGCCGTTCTCCAGTATTGCATCGGGCAGATCATAGGCAGGCTGGCCCCGGGGCAATTCCGTCATGATGCCGACACGGCGCTCGACGCTGCGCGGCGACAGCTTGTAGAGGCATAGCCGCGTGTCGACCACCACGTCAAATCCCAGGTGCCTTGCCAAAAGGGAGGAAGCTATGTTGCGCAGTTCATAATGCGGCGACGGCCCGATGCCGATCAGGTGCGCCCTCCAGCCCACCGACCCGTCAAGCGATTTGATGACGACGTCCCGCTTTCCGTCCGGTGCATCAATCCTGGCCGAAAAAACCGTTCCATGAAAACCGGCCCTCACTATTCTCAAGTCTTCATCGACAATTTCGGGTCTTGTATCGTGTGTCCATGGAACGTCATTCTCCGCATAAACCTCTTTGTACCGCCGTTCCACGAGCGCCTGCCGGGGGTCTGGTGAGGCCATGGTCGCTTCCCGCTCCGCCTGCGACAGCTCAATAACCTCGCTGCGCGTCTCCTCAGACAGATCGATAAAGGCACCGCGCATGGCAGCGGATGGCAAACTGAGGCAGCATTCCCGCTCCGCCGGCGTCAACTGACTAATACCAAGTCTCGGAGATCGCGACTCTCTGTGTCTTCCCAAATCAGCTTGGGTCTGATTCAGTTGTGGGAAGGCAGGAGGTTTGCGATGCCG
>NZ_JAASQI010000008.1 GCF_011762225.1 Pseudochelatococcus lubricantis | reverse complement strand
CCTCGCAAGTCGGGCAAAACAATCAATTCCGCTCACAGAAAAATAAAACCCAGCCGCCGCAACCAATCTCTCAAACCGCCCGCAGCGCCGGTGTGACCCCTATCTAAGTCACACCCCCACTCACGTCAATCCCTCAAATAATTATCCACAGGCATACACAAATCAGACATACGGCGGTCACGCCGGGAGCGGTCAGTGCGCGTCGTCCCAGTTCGTGGCCGCGCGCGCCTCAACCCCAAGCGGAACCTTGAGTTTCACAGCCGGCAGAGGGGCGTGCTCCATGACCTGCCGGATGAGCGGGATGGCGGCGTCTATCTCGGCGTCCGGCACTTCGAACACGAGTTCGTCGTGCACCTGCAGCAGCATGCGCGCCGAAAGCCCCGCGTTTGCCAGCGCAGGCTCCATCCGCACCATCGCACGGCGGATGATGTCGGCGGCCGCTCCCTGCAGAGGCGCGTTGATGGCCTGCCGCTCCACGAACGCCCGCTCCGACGCATTCTTCGAATAGATCTGCGGGTAGTGGCACACCCGCCCGAACACGGTTTTCACGAAGCCGTGCTCGCGCACGAATCGCTTCGTCTCTTCCATGTAGTCGCGAATCCCGGGGAATCGCTCGAAGTAGCGGCGGATATAGGCGCCCGATTCCTCGCGGCTGATTCCAAGCTGATTGGCCAGCCCGAAGGCCGAGATTCCATAGATGATGCCGAAGTTGATCGCCTTTGCGCGCCGGCGGATCGACGGGTCCATGCCCTCTACCGGCACGCCGAACATCTCGGAAGCCGTCATGGCGTGGATGTCGATACCGTTCTCGAACGCCTTGCGTAGCTGCGGAATGTCGGCGACATGAGCAAGCAGCCGCAGCTCGATCTGCGAATAGTCGGCGGAAACGAGCTTCCAGCCCGATTCGCTCACGAAGGCCTTGCGAATCTTGCGGCCTTCCTCGGTGCGAATCGGAATGTTCTGCAGATTCGGATCGGACGAGGCGAGTCGCCCCGTTGTCGTCGCGGCCAACGCAAACGAGGTATGCACTCGCCGCGTCTGCGGGTTGATGAAGCCGGGCAGCGCTTCCGTATAAGTAGAACGCAGCTTCGATAGCTGCCGCCAGTCGAGAATGCGTGCGGGCAGCTCATGCCCCTGTTCGGCAAGCTCCTCAAGCACGCCCGCACCCGTCGCCCACTGGCCTGTCGCCGTCTTCTTCGCGCCCGGCAGGCCCATGCGCCCGAACAGGATTTCCCCGAGCTGCCTTGGCGAACCGATGTTGAAGCTCTCGCCGGCGAGCTTGTGGATCTCGTCCTCCAGCGCCCCCATCCGCTGCGCGAACTCGCCCGACAGGCGCGCGAGTTGCGCGGGGTCGATCATGATGCCGCGCCGCTCCATGCGCGCCAGCACCCCGACGAGCGGGCGCTCCAGCGTTTCGTAGACGGTCGCCTTGCTCTCGGAAACGATTCGTGGCTTCAGCACCTCCCACAGCCGCAGCGTGACATCGGCATCCTCGCCCGCGTAGGCAGTCGCGCGGTCGATCGCCACCTTGTCAAAGGTCACGGCCTGCCGGCCCTTGCCGGCGACATCCGTAAAAGTGATGGGACTATGGCCGAGATGCTTTTCCGACAGCGCATCCATGCCGTGCGTGCCGCGCCCGGCGTCGAGCACATAGGAGAGCAGCATCGTGTCGTCGCATGGCGTCACCTCGATGCCGTGACGGGCGAACAACAGCCAGTCGAACTTGAAGTTCTGGCCGATCTTGAGCACGCCAGGGTCCGTCAGCAGAGGCTTCAGCCGTTCCAGCACCTCCCGAACGGGAAGCTGCGTGAGACCATCGGCTTCACTGGCCGGCGAGACATCGCCGCCGAACAGGCCCGCCTGCGTATCGGCCGCGCGGTGCTGCAGCGGAATATAGCAGGCGCGCCCGGTCGCGGTGGCGAGCGACATACCGACGAGATCGGCCGCCATTGCGTCGAGCGCGTTGGTCTCGGTATCAACCGCCACGATTCCGCGCTCGCGCGCTTCCGCGATCCAACGGTCTAGCGCCTCCAGGGTCGTCACCGTTTCATAGGCGCCGGTGTCGACCGGCATGCCTTGCTGGCGCGCGAGCGCCCGTGCCGCGACATCGACTGGACCGCTGGCGTCATCCTCCGGCTTGTCTTCCGCGGGCGGTGGCTCCTCCGCGCGCACGGGCGCCGACACGCCGATATCCGCCGGCGCGACGCTCTCCAGATCGACGTCATATATCTCGGCCGCCCGGCGCGTGATGGTCGTGAACTCCAGCGCCTTCAGAAATCCGATCAACTGCCGCGGATCCGGCGCCTTCAGGACGAGCTTCTCCAGCGGGCAGTTTACATCGACCGCGTCGACAAGCTTCACGAGCCGGCGCGACAGGCGGGCGGTCTCGGCGTTCTCAAGCAGCGCCTCGCGCCGCTTGGGCTGCTTGATCTCGCCCGCGCGCTCCAGCAACGTATCGAGATCGCCGTAGGTACCGATGAGCTGCGCCGCCGTCTTGATGCCGATACCGGGAACGCCGGGCACATTGTCGGTGGAATCGCCCGCCAGCGCCTGCACGTCCACGACCTTGTCCGGCGACACGCCAAAATAGGCGACGACCTCCTCCTCGCCTATCTTCCGCTCGGCGCGGTAGCTGCCCTTGGACTGGGTGCCGGACGCGGGATCGTACATCGCGATGCCGGGGCGTATCAGCTGCATCAGGTCCTTGTCGGCGGAAATGATGAGCACGTCCGCCCCGGCCTCGGAGGCCTGGCGGGCATAGGTCGCGATCAGGTCGTCGGCCTCGTAACGGTCCTGCTCCACCGGGGTGAGGCCGAAGGCGCGCACCGCCTCGCGCATAAGCGGAAACTGCGACACCAGATCATCGGGCGGCGGCGGCCGGTTCGACTTGTAGGGCGGATACAGTTCTTTGCGGAACGAGTTCTCCGACTTGTCGAAGATGATGCCGAGATGCGTTGGCAGGATGCCCACCGCGCCGTCACGGATGAACTGGAACAGCTTCGTACAGAACAGACGCACCGCGCCCGTCGGCAGGCCGTCGGAGCGGTAGTTGTACTTCCTGTCCTGGTTCATGGACTGGAAATAGGCGCGGAAGACGAACGACGAGCCGTCGACGAGGAAGACGTGATCGCCCTTGCCCGGCATACGGATATGTCCGGACATCCTGTCGGTGTCGGCGCGCGGCGGCGTGGCGGTGGGAGCATCGGTCGCATTCATGCTTCATTCATACCCCGTTTTGCGCGCCGACAGGTAGTCAAATTGAGGTCGTCCGCGCACGCGCCCGTGGCGCGGTCGGAGCTGCTCCGCGTTTCCGGGATGCGACGCGATGCACGCGACATATCTGCGGCTATTTCAAAATTCCTGCACTAATTGCAATACAGATGTTCGGCACGGAACCGCCCTTCCGTAATAAGCTTACTGTCCATATATGGCGCGAACGGCGACATATATATTACTATCGGGGATGACATAGTGTCCGCAATCGATATTTAATAAGCGGAGCCGTACATTAAAATTGACATATATGCAGTTTTAAGCTGATAATGGCGTATGCAGTGGGAAAAATAGCGACGAGAGGAGACGTCAGGATGCATGACAGGTTTCGGCCCGCATATACCGGTTTTTCCCGGTTCAGACCCGCATCTGGCCTTGTATCGCGAAATAAATAGACGTCTGCCTGCCCGGATGTGTCGTAACCCGTTATGTCGCGGCTCGCTCAACGGCGTGGCGAAAGGTTGGCCCATAGCTTGGCTCATGGCTTGGCCCATGGCCGCCCCTTGAACCTGAATGCCAGGTTCCGGCGGTTCCGCAGGTGGGACGGCGTCCCGACTGATGCCGATGCCATCGGCAATGCGATTGCAACGAATTCCGTGTCGGTTTCGCGTCCTCGGCGGACGCCCGATCCCCCATCCGTTTATGTTATCAGTGGTTGATGCGCGCCATGACTGGTAAATCAGAAAGACTGCTAGAACCGAATGCAGTGAAAGATGACGTTTCCCGCACGGATCGCGATCCGGATATCGGACGTAGGATCCGTTTCCTGTTCGAGCGTCTGGGTGGCCAGAAGGCCGCGGCGGCGACGGACAAGTCCATTCGCTCGCTGCAGCGGTATTTCTCCGGCGCGGAGCCGCCGGCGAGCGTCGTCAAGGCGCTCGCGCAGGCGACAGGCGTTTCCGCCGACTGGATCCTGTTCGGCGGCGACGAGCCGACGTTGCAGCCGCCCGGATCGGGCAGCGGCAACCAGTTCGTCTACGTGCCGAAGTTCGAGGCGGCCGATGCCGCGCGCGGCATCGGGCAGGATGGCAGCCAGTCGTCCGCGATCGCGATGCGCGAAAGCTGGCTGCGCGGCATCGGCGCCGACCCGCGCCACGCTTGCCTGCTGGCCTTCGGCGGCGACAGCATGGAGCCGACGATCCGCGACGGCGACCTCCTGCTCATCGACCGTTCGGTAGGGCAGATCATCGATCACGGCATTTATGTGCTGCTCGTGGGCGGGCGGTTACTCGTCAAGCGCGTGCAACTCCGCCACGACGGCTCGCTGGTGCTGCGGAACGATAATCCTGCTTACGAGGTCGAGACGGTATCGGCGGAGGATGCGGGACGCCTTGTCATCGAGGGCCGCGTGCGCTGGTTCGGGCGCACGGTGTAGCTCCCCGGCCCCGCCGTATAAAACAATTTGGACGTATAAAATGATATGGCCAGCGGGAGGATCGTCCGGCTGGCCATTGTCGTTTTCGGAAAACCGTTTCGCCCGCCGTGCCGCGGGCCGCAGCGCCGCTCTATTGCCGGTAATGCTGGATGCGCGTCGTGCGCAGGCCCGCCAGGCCGTGTTCGTCGATGGATTGCTGCCAGCTCAGGAACTCCTCCACAGTCAGCGTATAGCGCTGGCAGGCTTCGTCCAGGCTGAGGAGTCCTCCACGGACGGCCGCCACGACCTCGGCCTTGCGCCGGATCACCCATCGCTTGGTAGTCGTAGGCGGAAGATCTGCTATCGTCAGCGGACTGCCGTCCGGTCCGATGACGTATTTTACACGCGGGCGAAAAAGTTCGGTCATTGATACGCTCACATTATTCTGACTGACCCAATTCGACAGATCCGACTAGACCGATCCGGCTCAAGTGGCGCCCCTCAACCGATCTACGTCAATCTGCGACGCTAAAGGGTTCCATTTAAGAATTGCCTAAAGGCCGTGCCCGCGCTTCAGCTTGCCCTTTCAAGAACAGAAGATGGATAATATTTTATAATTATGTTTCTTCCGAAATCGCCCTCCCCTGCCGCAGGCTGATGCATCGCGGGACTGGCGGGAACGGCACGGGACAGGTATAGAGGCAGCAGCGCGCGTGTCCGCAAGGACGCGCAAGAGGCGAAAGTAATGTTGAACAGTCTTGATCTGCCCAAGGCCCCGCGCGACACGCGGGTCGTCGTGGCGATGTCCGGTGGGGTCGATTCATCCGTGGTCGCGGCCATGCTCGCGCGCGAGGGATACGAGGTCATCGGCATCACGCTCCAGCTCTACGACCATGGCGCAGCCATCCACCGCAAGGGCGCCTGCTGCGCCGGTCAGGACATTCACGATGCCCGCCGTGTCGCCGAGCGAATCGGCATCCCTCATTATGTGCTCGATTACGAGTCACGCTTCCGGGACGCGGTCATCGAACGATTCGCCGACAGCTACCTCAACGGCGAGACGCCGATCCCCTGCGTAGAATGCAACCGGTCGATCAAGTTCACCGAACTGCTCGACACTGCGCGCGATCTGGGCGCCGACGTCCTCGCCACAGGCCACTATGTCGCGAGCCGGCCGGCTCCCGGCGCCGTGGACGGGCGGGCGCTCTACCGCGCCGCCGACCCCGACCGCGACCAGAGCTATTTCCTCTACGCCACCACCGCCGAGCAGCTGTCGATCCTGCGCTTCCCGCTGGGCGACCTGACGAAGCCGCAGACGCGGGCGCTGGCGCGCGAGTTCGGCCTTGAGATCGCCGACAAGCACGACAGCCAGGACATCTGCTTCGTTCCCGACGGCCGCTACGCGGACATCATCGAGCGCCTGCGCCCCAAGGCTGTACTGCCGGGCGACATCGTCCATGCCGACGGCCGCGTATTGGGCAGGCACAGCGGCATCATCCATTTCACCGTCGGCCAGCGCAAGGGCCTCGGCCTCTCGACGGGCGAGCCGCTCTACGTCGTGAAGCTCGACGCCGAGAACGCGCGTGTCATCGTCGGGCCGCGCGACATGCTGGCGACGAGCGCGATCACGCTGGGCGACCTCAACTGGCTCGGCGAGACGCCGCTCGTCCCGGGCGGCGAGCCTGTCGAGGTCGCGGTGCGGGTCCGCTCCACCCGCCCGCCCCATCCGGCCTTCCTGCAGATGACCGGCGAGGGCGCCGTCATCACGCTGCCCGTCGCCGAACTCGGGGTCGCGCCCGGGCAGGCGTGCGTCATTTACGAGAGCGAGGAGCCGCGCGCGCGCGTTCTCGGCGGCGGCACCATCCGGCGCACACGCCCTCTCGTTCCGCTCGTGGTGCCTCCCGCCACGTCACCCAGGCTTGCAACCGTAACGGAACCCCTGTGAATGAGCACGATTGCCGACGGACCCGACACCTCGCTGATGCGCAAGGCCTACGCGCGCTGGGCGCCCATCTACGATATCGTCTATGATGGACTGACCGCTTCCGCGCGGCGGGACGCAGTGGCGGCCGCGCTCGCCTGCGGCAACAAGGTGCTGGAGGCTGGCGTCGGCACCGGCCTGTCGCTCGGGGATTATCCGGCGCAGGCCAATGTCATCGGCTTCGACATTTCGGAGCACATGCTGCTCCGGGCGCAGGACAAGGTGGC
Source organism: Pseudochelatococcus lubricantis (assembly GCF_011762225.1). Taxonomy (GTDB): domain Bacteria; phylum Pseudomonadota; class Alphaproteobacteria; order Rhizobiales; family Beijerinckiaceae; genus Pseudochelatococcus; species Pseudochelatococcus lubricantis. The sequence continues at coordinate 227,599 of NZ_JAASQI010000008.1, read as the reverse complement.
AAAGCACAAGCTTTCCCATGTGCGCTTGCTCACCGTGATGGACGCCTGCCGGCTGGGCTTTCCCGATGCCGCGTTCGACGCCGTGGTGGCGCAGTTCCTGATCACGCTTGTGCCGCATCCCGAACGGGCGCTCGACGAATTCCTGCGCGTGTTGCGGCCCGGCGGCGAAATCATCCTGGCGAACCATTTTGGCGTCGATGACGGGCCGATCGCCCGTGCCGAGGAGGCGGTCGCGCCGGCGGTGCGCAAACTCGGCTGGAGTTCGGCGTTCAAGACGCGCCGCATCGAGACGTGGGCGGAGCAGCATCCTGCCGCGTCGCTGGTCGAGGTGCGGCCGGCGTTCCCGCTCGGCTTCTTCAAGATCATCCGCGTGCGCAAGGTGGGGTGAGCGCCCCGCCGCTGCCTGGCGAAGCCCGCCGGTTCCGTGAAAGACATCCCGTCGTGTCAAGGTCCCGCCTGCTGCTCGATTACATGATCCGGCTTCGCGCCTATCCCGTCGTGCGGCGAACGCAGGAGGGCGCGGTCGTCGGCGGCTGCAGCGCCCTTGTCATCTTCGGGCTGGCGAGCGCCGGGCAATATGCGCACGCCCTGTTTCTGATGGCCTCCTTCGGCGCGTCGTGCGTGCTGGTGCTGACCCTGCCGCAGAGCCCGCTGGCACAGCCGCGCAACGTTATCGGCGGGCATATCTTGTCCGCCGCCGCCGGGTTGCTGTCGCTGTCCGTGTTCGGGCAGACGCCCCTGTCCATGGCGGCGGGCGTAGGCCTCGCCATCTTCGCGATGGCGGTTACCGCCACCCTGCATCCACCGGGAGCCGGCAATCCCGTCATCGTGATTGGCGGCGGCTACGGGTTGTGGTACCTCGTCACCCCGGTGGCGACGGGCGCCGTCGTGATTGTCGCCTTCGCGCTTCTCTATCACCGGCTTGTCTCCGGACATATCTATCCGGTACGGAAGGTCTGACACGATCCATGAACCAGCCATCTCCCGGCGGGCAGCTTCCCGCGGACCGCATCATCGTCAGTCGCATCGCGCTTTTTGCCTATCACGGCCTGCATGCCGAAGAGGCGAAGCTGGGGCAGCGCTTCTTCATATCGCTCGACGTCGGGCTCGACCTTCGGGAAGCCGGATGCAACGATGACTGGAACAGCACCGCCTGCTACGCGGGGATGACCGAGACCGTGCAGAGCGTGGGCACTGGCCAGCGTTTCAACACCCTTGAAGGACTGGCGGAGGCCATCGCCTCGGCCCTTCTCGCCACCGTGTCGCGACTCGTGCGCGTCACCGTGCGCGTCGAGAAGCCGGCGGCCCCCATCCCCGCCATCATCGACAACGTCGCGGTCGAGATCACGCGCTTTCGCCCCGGCGCCTGACGCGATGTCCGCACGCGCCTATCTCGGCCTCGGCAGCAACATGGGCGACAAGCGCGCCATGATCGCCGAAGCGCTGGCGAGACTCGCCGCCCTGCCGGGCGTCGCCGTGGCGGCGCGCTCGCGCGACTATCGCACTCCGCCGTGGGGCGACACGGATCAGGACTGGTTCGTCAACGCCTGCGCCGCCGTCGACACCACTCTCTCGCCCCATGCGCTGCTGGAGGTGTGCCTCGATGTCGAGCGCGCCATGGGCCGGAAACGCCTCCGCAAATGGGGGCCGCGCATCATCGATATCGACCTGCTCGACTACGACGGCCTGCCGATCGCCAGCGACACCCTGACGCTGCCCCATCCCCATCTTCTCGAACGGGCTTTTGTCCTGATTCCCCTCGCCGAGATCGCCGGCGACCTGCGGATCGGCGGCCGGCCCGTCGGCCAACTCGCGGGTCGGTTCACGGATGCCGGCATCTCCGCCATGCCCGACGACGAGCCCTGATCAGCCTGCCGACGCGCGGGCATAATACAGACCGTAGATCAGGCCAAGGACAGCGGCCGAGGTGGAAGCGAGCAGCACGCCAAACTTCGCCGCGGCCAGCAGCGTCGCATCATCGAAGGCGAGGTTGGCGATGAAGATCGACATCGTAAAGCCGATGCCGGCGAGCAGCCCCACAAGCAGCACGCCCGGCCACGTCACCTGCGGCGGCAGCCGGCTGATGCCAAGCCGCACCGCTGCCCAGCACGCCAGCATGACGCCGAGCGGCTTGCCAACGACCAACGCGAGCGCGACGCCGAACATCACCGGGCCGAAACCGGGAGCGGCGGCGTCGACATCACCGAGGCTGACACCCGCGTTCGCCAACGCGAAGAGCGGCATGATGCCGAAGGCCACCCACGGATGCAGCGCCTGCTGCACGCGCACGACCGGCGGCACGAGTTCGCGCTGCGCCAGCCGCAGTTGCCGCAGCGGCCGGATGAGCACATCGGCGCGCCCGCCACCGGCGCGCGCATTCTCCACGCATTCGTGCATCGCGCGCTCCGCGACGGTCAGCGGGTTCTCCTGCGCCCGCATCGGAAACACCGGCGTCATCAGCCCGAGGACGACGCCAGCCAGCGTCGGATGCGCCCCGGTCTGCAGCAGGCCGAGCCAGATGATCGCGCCCGGCACGACATAGGCATAGGCATTGCCGATGCCTATCCACTGCAGGCCGAGCACGGCGACGATGCCGAGCGCCGCGATCATGAGGCCGCTGTAGTCGAGCCCGCCCGAATAGAACAGCGCGATGATGATGACGGCCACGATATCGTCAATGATCGCCAGCGCCAGCAGCAGGATGCGCAGGTTGCCGGGGATCGACCTGCCGAGAAGCGCCATGACGCCCACGGCAAAGGCGATATCGGTGGCCGTCGGCACTGCCCACCCGTGACGCAGAAGCGGATCGCCGTTGATGGCGAGGTAGATCAGCGCCGGCGCCGTCACGCCGCCGAGCGCCGCGACGATCGGCAGCGCCGCAAGCCTCAGGCTGGCCAGCGCGCCGTCGTGGATCTCGCGCCGGATTTCCATGCCGACAACGAGGAAAAACACCGTCATCAGCACGTCGTTGATCCAGAAATGCAGGCTTCTGGAAAAGACGAGATCGCCGATCCCTATCGAGACCGGCGTATGCCAGAGGTCGTGGTAGCTGTGCGCCCAGGGCGAGTTGGCCCACGCCAGCGCGAAGGCCGCGGCGACGAGCAGCACGATGCCGCTCACCGCCTCGATATGCATGAAATGCTCGATCGCACGGAACGCTTTTTGCGTGACGATCTGGGCACGGGTTGGGGCTGTTTCGGACAAGGGGCGGATCATGGGTTCGCTTCTCCCGTGCTGGCGGCCCGACCAGCACAACCGTCCTGCCGCCAGGCCGCATGCCGCGACGGCACCCGCCTATTGGCTTACAGGGTCGAATGCGATTTGACAATTTCCCCCGGCAGGCCGGGCGCGAACAGCTCCCCTCCCCGCCACCGGCGCAACGGCCACCGGGATGCGGGCGCGCCGGCGCGCCCGCCTGTCCGGTTCTGCTACGCGCCGGCGACGCTCCACCGGCCGTCTTCGGCCTGCGTGAATTCCAGCGCCCGATCTCCCTCTCCGTCCCGGATGCGCGACGGCAAGCCGATACGGTTCAGCAGGTCGAGGAAGGGATGCGGCGGCAGCTCCTCCACGTTGACCTGCCGTCTCACGTCCCAGTCGCCCCTGGCGATCAGGATGGCCGCCGCGACGGGCGGCACGCCCGCGGTGTAGGAGATCGCCTGGCTGCCGACCTCGTCGTAGGACTCTTTATGGTCGCAGATCTGATAGATGAAGATTTCGCGCGCCGCGCCGTCCCTGGTGCCCTTGACGAGATCGCCGATGCAGGTCTTGCCCGTGTAGTCGGGCGCGAGCGACGAGGGATCGGGCAGCACCGCCTTGACCACCTTGAGCGGCACGACCTCCAGCCCCTCCGCCGTCATCACCGGCTGCTCGGACAGGAGGCCGAGGTTCTTCAGCACCGTGAACACGTTGATGTAATGCGCGCCAAAGCCCATCCAGAAGCGGATATCCTTCACGGGCAGGTTGCGCGACAGGGAGTGGATCTCGTCGTGGCCGGAGAGATAGGTCGTCTGCTCGCCCACAACCGGCAGGTCGTCAATGCGGCTTATCTCGAACATCTGGTTGGTCTGCCATTCGCCGTTCTGCCACGAATAGACCTGCCCCGTGAACTCGCGGAAATTGATCTCCGGATCGAAGTTGGTGGCGAAGTAACGTCCGTGGCTGCCGGCATTGACGTCGATGATGTCGATGGAATCGACCTGATCGAAGTAATCCTGCACGGCGAGCGCTGCATAGGCGTTGACGACTCCGGGATCGAAACCCGCGCCGTGGATGGCCGTGATGCCCTTCGCGGCGCATTCATCGCCGTGATGCCACTCATAGTTGCCGTACCACGGCGGCGTTTCGCAGATCTTCGCCGGGTCCTCATGGATGGCCGTATCGATATAGGCGACGCCGGTGTCAATCACGGCGCGCAGCACCGACATGTTGACGAAGGCCGAGCCGACATTGATGACGATCTCGACACCCGTCTCGCGGATCAGCGCCTTCGTCGCCTCGATGTCGAGCGCGTCGAGCGCATGCGCCTTCAGCACGCCGGGCACCTTGAGGCTGCCCTTCTCCAGCACCTCCGCGACGATCTTCTCGCATTTGGCGATGCTGCGGGAGGCGATATGAATATCGCCGAGAATATCGTTGTTCTGCGCGGCTTTATGGGCGACGACCTGTGCTACACCTCCAGCACCGATAATGAGGACGTTCTTTTTCATTTCACGCGGGGTTCTCCATGTACGTGGGTAAAAGTATCGATGGCAAACTTACGAAAGATTGCCTGCGAAGTCATCAAAGCCGAACTCCCTGACGACATCCACAGTGCCGTCGAGTTGGCGAACGGCGATGGACGGCATTTTCACGCCGTTGAACCAGTTCTTCTTCACCATCGTGTAGCCGGCGGCGTCCTCGAAGGACAGCCTGTCGCCGACCTGGAGCGGGTTCTCGAAGCTGAACTCGCCAAAGATATCGCCGGCGAGGCAGGACTTGCCGCATATCTCATAGAAGTGAGCGCCGTCATTGGGCTTCATCTTGGCGTTCTGCCGGTAGATCAGCAGATCGAGCATGTGCGCTTCGATGGAACTGTCGACGATCGCGAGGTTCTTGCCATTGAACATGGTGTCGAGCACCGTCACTTCCAATGTAGTGCTGTTGGTGATGGCGGCCTCGCCCGGCTCCAGATAGATCTGCACGCCATGCCTGTCGGCGAAAGCCTTCAGCCGCTCCGCGAAGGCCTCGACCGGATAGCCCTCGCCGGTGAAATGGATGCCGCCGCCAAGGCTGATCCAGTCGAGACGCTGCAGCAGCGCACCGTAACGGCCCTCGATCTGCCCGAGCATGTCGTCGAAAAGCGCGAAGTCGGCGTTCTCGCAGTTGTTATGGATCATGAAACCCGAGATCTGCCCCATCACGGCTTCGACCTTCTCCACGTCCCATTCGCCCAGACGGCTGAAGGGGCGCGCGGGGTCGGCCAGGGTGAAGCCGGAGCTGCTGACGCCGGGGTTGACACGCAGCCCCTGCCGGACGCCGTGCGCCCGCGCACGTGCCGAAAACCGCGCGAGCTGCCCGATGGAATTGAAGATGATCTTGTCGGCCTGCGCCAGCACCTCGTCGATCTCGTTCTCGGCATAGGCCACGCTGTAGGCGTGGGTCTCGCCGCCGAACTTCTCCCGGCCGAGCCTGGCCTCATAGAGCGACGACGATGTCGTCCCGTCCATATACTGACGCATCAGATCGAACACCGACCAGGTCGCGAAGCATTTCAAAGCCAGCAAAGCTTTTGCGCCCGACTTCTCGCGAACCTTGGCTATTACTTCCATGTTGCGAAGAAGTTTTTCCTTGTCAATCAGGTAATACGGTGTCTGCAGGTTCGATCTGTCGTTCAATTCCACATCCTTGCTGTCGAGAAATTATGCGGCGCTCACGGTCACCTTGCGCCTGTTCTGGAAAACACCAGAAACCGCTGGCGCTGTTTTATCTTCCAATCGCCTGAAATTCAAGGACGAATTCCGAACCCGGCCCTGGACGCGAAAACGCGCGCGTCCCGGAGGGCGCGCGCGTTGTGTTGCGGCGGTGTTGCGCGGGCTTATCCGCGCGCGAGATCGCCGACGAGGCTCGCGGCGACGATGAGCCTTGAGAGGGTGAGGCCGGAGGCACGGATATTGTCGACAGCGTCTCGGATGCGGGCAACGTCGCCCGCGCGCCGCTGCTGCCATTGCGCCACGGCCTCGTCGCCCGCGCCCTCGCCGTCGGCGACGATTTCCGACGTCAGCCGCACGTGCGCGTCCGCGAGCGCGGTGACCGCCCGCTCCAGCGCCAGCCGGTCGTAATAATCCGGCAGGCTGATGTCGCGGCCCGCCTGTGCCAGCTCGTTGAAGGCGAACACGTCCGCGAGCGCCAGATGCACCCGCGCCACCTCCTCGACGGGATGGCCGGCCCGCGCCGCCGTGCGCACGATGTCCGGCGCCTCCACCAGCGCTTCGAGACGCCCAAGCTGTTCGGCCACGGCCTCCGGCACGTTGCGCGCCAGCAGTTCCGCCACCCGCGGGTCGGGCGCCTCGGCCCCGGCCGTCGTGTCGAGGACGTGCCCGATTGCCTCAACGCCCGCCCGGTAGCGCGTCACCACAGCCTCGATGCCGCCCGCCGAGAAATCGACGTTGCGGCTGAACCACACCAGCCGGTCCACAAGCATGTCCTGAACGTCGGCATAGAGCGCCAGCTGCGTCGCCCCGCTCACCGCCCCCTCGCCCGCGCCGATGCGCGCGTCGAGCGCATCGATGCCGCGCACGATCCCGTCGAGCCCCAGCGACGCCCACGTCGCGATATAGGCTGCCGCCAGCGTCGGCGCGTCCGCTCCCGTCTGGTCCGCCACCTTGGTGACAATGGTCGCGCCCGCGTGGTTGATGATCGCGTTCGACAACCGCGTCGCGATGATCTCGCGCCGCAGGCGGTGGTGCTCGATGGCGTCGGGGAAGCGTTCACCCAGCTCTGGCGGGAAATACTGTTCCAGCTCGTGCGCCACGTAGGGGTCGTCCGGCACGCCGGATTCCAGGATCGCGTCGTAGAGCGCGAGCTTCGCATAGGCCAGCAGCACCGCGATTTCCGGCCGCGTCAGCCCCTCGCCGCGCTTCTCGCGCGCCGCCAGTTCCGCGTCGTCGGGCAGGTACTCGATGGCCCGGTCAAGGCGGCCCGCCGCCTCCAGCACCTGGATGAAGCGGCGCGCGTAGCCGATTTCCCCGGCCCCGCGCCGTTCCATCAGCGAGATGGCGCGCGGCTGCTCGTAGTTGGTGACGAGCACAAGCTGCGCCACCTCCGGCGTCATCTGCGCCAGCAGCGCGTTGCGCTCCTCTCCGCTCAGCCGTCCGTCGCTCTCGGGAATACTGAGCGCGATCTTGAGGTTCACCTCCACGTCCGAGGTGTTCACGCCCGCCGAGTTGTCGATGGCGTCCGTGTTGATGCGCACGCCCCTGCGCGCCGCCTCGATGCGCCCCTGCTGGGTGACGCCGAGGTTGGCGCCCTCGCCGATGACGCGCGCCCGCACATCGCGGCCGGCGATGCGGATGGAGTCGTTGGCGCGGTCGCCCACCTTGTCGTCGCTCTCGCCCGAGGCGCGGATGTAGGTGCCGATGCCGCCGAACCACAGCAGGTCGACGGAGGCCCTGAGGATGGCCGAGATCAGCTCCTGCGGCGTCGCCTCCGCCTTGTCGATGCCGAGCCGTGCGCGGACCTGCTCCGACAACGGAATAGTCTTGGCCGATCGCGAAAACACGCCGCCGCCCGTGGAAATCAGCCCGCGGTCGTAGTCCTGCCAGCTCGAACGCGGCAGCTCGAACAGCCGCTTGCGCTCCGCCCAGGCCGTCGCGGGATCGGGATCGGGATCCAGGAAGATATCGCGGTGGTCGAAAGCGGCGACAAGCTTCAGCGCCTGCGACAGCAGCATGCCGTTGCCGAATACGTCGCCCGACATGTCGCCCACGCCCGCAACGGTGACGGGGGTGGTCTGGATGTCGATGTCGATCTCGCGGAAATGCCGCTTCACCGCTTCCCACGCGCCGCGCGCGGTGATCCCCATGCCCTTGTGATCGTAGCCGTTGCTGCCGCCCGAGGCGAAGGCATCGCCGAGCCAGTGGCCGTGCTCCAGTGAGATTTCGTTGGCGAGGTCCGAGAAGGTCGCGGTGCCCTTGTCCGCTGCAACGACAAGATACGGATCGTCGCCGTCGTGGCGCACGGTGCGCGGCGGCGGCACGATCTCGGTGCCCGCCCGGTTGTCGGTGAGGTCGAGGAGGCTGGCGATGAACACGCGGTAGGCGCCGCGGCCTTCCTCCAGCCACGCCGCGCGGTCGCTCGCCGGCGGCAGGCGCTTCGGCACGAAGCCGCCCTTGGCGCCCACCGGCACGATGACCGCGTTCTTCACCTGCTGTGCCTTCACAAGGCCGAGCACCTCGGTGCGGAAGTCCTGCGGCCTGTCGGACCAGCGCAGGCCGCCGCGCGCCACCTTGCCGAAGCGCAGGTGCACGCCCTCCACGCGCGGCGAATAGACGAAGATCTCGTAGAGCGGCACGGGCTTGGGCAGCCCCTCCACCTTCGCGCATTCGAACTTGAAGGCGATGGTGTCGCGGGGGCCGCCCTGTGCGCCGCGCTGGAAGATGTTGGTGCGCACGGTGGCCGCGATCAGGTTGGCGAAGCGACGCAGGATGCGGTCCTCATCGAGGCTGGAAACGCCCTGCAGGCGCGTCTCGATATCGGCCCGCACCTCCGTCTCGCGCGCCGCGCGATCGACATCCTCCCCGCCGTCGAGGTCCGGATTGAAGCGCGCGCCGATCAGCGCGACGAGACGGGCCGTGATTTCCGGATGGTGCGCCAGCGTCTGCGCCAGGTATTCCTGCCCGAACGGCGCGCCGATCTGGCGCAGATACCGGCCGTAGGCGCGCAGGATAGCCGCATCGCGCCAGCCGAGGGAGGCCTCCAGCACCAACACGTTGAAGCCGTCCGACTCCGCCTGCCCCTCGAACAGCGCGATCAGCGCCGCCTCAAGCTCGGCCTTCGCCCGCTCGATGTTGATGGCTCCGCCCGCCGCGCGTTCCAGCGTCATGTCGTGCAGCCACACCCGCGCCTCCGGCTCCGCGCCGCGCGGCACCACGCGGTAGGTTCGCTCGTTGACGACCCTGAAGCCGAGCTTTTCGAGCAACGGCACGCGCTCGGACAGCGGCGTCGGCGCGCCACGCGAGAACACCTTGAGGCCGACGCGCATCTCCGGGTCGCCCTCGCGCCTGTAGAACTTCACCGCGCGCGGATGCTCGGGCGCCAGCGCCTCGATGCCGGCGATGTCATCGATCACCGCCTCGCCCGAGAATGCCTCGCGGTAGGCGCCGCCGAACGCCTCGCCGTAGGTCACGGCGAGCTGCCGGCCCCGCGCGCCGCCGACATGGCGGGAAAGCGCCTCGCGGAGCGAGTCGCCCCAGGTGCGGATCAGGCTGGCGATCCCCGCTTCCAGCGTCGTGCGGTCGATGACCGGCGTGTCGCCGTCGTCGCGCCCGATGATGTAGTGGATGCGCGCCAACGGCCCCGCCGGATAGGACGGATAAGTCGCCGACAGCCGGCCCTGATAGAGCCGCGTCAGAAACGCGCCGATCTGGGCGCGCGTATCCGTGTTGTAACGGTCCTTGGGCACGTAGACGAGCACCGACACGAAGCGGCCGAACTCGTCCAGCCGCGACAGCACGCGCACACGCGGGCGCTCGGTGAGGCGCAGGATGTCGTGCGCGAAGTCATAAAGCGTGCCGACATCGATCTGGAACAGCTCGTCGCGCGGATAATCGTCGAGCACGTGCAGAAGCGCGCGGCCGGAATAGCTCGCCGGGTCGAATTCCGCCCGGCGCACCACTTCCGCCACCTTCTGGCGCAGGTAAGGGATGGCCGTCGTCGACTGCGTATAGGCGTTGCCGGTGAACAGGCCGACGATGCGCAGCTCGCCCACCACCTCGCCAACGTCGTCGAACAGCTTGACGCCGATGTAGTCGAGGTGCACCCGCCGGTGCACGCGCGACTTGACGTTGGCCTTGGCGATGATCAGCGCCACCGGTTTCTGCAGGAACTCCCGGATTTCCTGCGTCATGACGACGAGTTCGCGCCCACGCCGCAGCACACGCATGTCCGGATCGCGCAGAATGCCGAGCCCCGTGCCCGCCACCGGATCGGCGACGGTGTCGGCCCGGAAGCGGTATTCGCGGATGCCGAGGAAGGTGAAGTTGTCATCGACCAGCCATTGCAGGAAGGCAACGGCCTCGCTCAGCGTCTCGCCAGGCAACGGCGGCGGCGTTTCGCGCAGCGTGGTCAGCGTGGCGACGAGCCGCGCGCGCATTGCCGGCCAGTCCCCGACAGCGCTCGACACGTCGGCATATACGCGCGTCAGTTCGTCGGCCAGGCGCTCCCGCGCCTCCTCGTCCTCGATGCGCGGCAGGTGGATGTGGATCAGGCTCTCGCGGCTCACGCCCGCCGGCGGCACTTCCGCCCCGGCCTCGCCCCGCACGGAAAGCACACCGCCGGTCTCGTCGCGCGCCACCTCGATGATGGGATGGGCGACCAGCAGCGGCTCGAAGCCGAGGTCGACCACCGCCGCCAGCGTCGAGTCGAGCAGGAACGGCCTGTTGTCGTTGACGATCTCCACAACCGTGATCTGGCGCGCGCCGGTGGTCGTCTCCGTTTCGTGATCGGTGAGGCGAATGCTCGGCTGCCCGCGCAGACGCCGCTGCGTCAGATGCCCGAACGCCTCTTCCACGAGCGCGGCAAGGAATGTTTCCGGATAGACGGTGAGGTCCTCCGCCGCCACCTGCCCCAGCAGGGCTTCCACAAACCAGCCGGGCGCCGAAGCGCCCTCCTCAGACAACCCGCCTTCGACCCGTGCGATCAAGTCCGATACCGTCACGATTTCCTCCCGTTACCTGCCGCCGCCAAGGAGCAGATGACATATCCTGCGCCGGCACGACGTTCATGCCGCGTTCGCGCACGGGCATTCTGACACACCGGACGGGGAATGAAAGCAGCCTGCCCTTTCCTTGTGCATAAAAAAGTAGCAATGCGAGGAACATGTCACGGAGCCGCGCGGCGGCCTGCGGATACAAATACGCCCGCGCCGGAGGAGCCGGTCGCGGGCGTGGAGACAAAGTCGATCGCGATAGAAGACTGAAGATGGATGAAACTTGGAAAAGTATTGCATCCAGATGATCCGGCCCTCTTCCTTACCGAGGGGGCTGGGGGGCTATGAAAGTCGGTAAAGCGAACCGCCAGACCATCTGGATGACGGTAAAGACTATCGCCGGAGATTGGGGCAGCATCGCGGCGAACCCTCGCCCGCCGCGCGGCAATATCGGGGCATTTCATCGCCCTGCCACCACCGCATGCGAGCCTTGCGCCCGGGGCAGCCTTTGCACTTGCATCCCACGGCTGGCACCGCCATCATGACAACGGTGCGACAGCAAGGCATCCTGGGCATGGCTGTTTCCGCAGAGAGCTGTTTCTGACGCAGGAGGCGCGGTTGAGCGAGGCGGGAGGGGAAGAACCCGAGCAGAGCGGGGCGCTGCACGGCGAGGCATATGCCGCCGGCCGTCCCGGCGAATCCGGCGGCAGCGCCGCCATCGTCTCCCTCAACGCCCGGATTACCCCGAAAGCGCTCGCGCCGGTTCCGGCGTCACCTGCCCCTGCCTCGCCGGCCGAAGCAGCCGTCGTCACCTTCGATCAGGGTGAATTGCGGCAGATTTTCGGCCTTTACGGCCGCAAGGTCGCGGGCGGGGAATGGCGCGACTATGCGCTCGATTTCCTGCGCGACCGGGCGATCTTCTCCGTCTACCGCCGCTCGTCGGAGGTGCCGCTCTACCGCATCGAGAAAACGCCACGCCTCGCCCGCAAGCAGGGGCAATATGCGGCGGTGGCGGCCTCCGGCCTCATCCTCAAGCGCGGCGCCGAGCTGGCGCGCGTGCTCGCCGTGCTCGACCGGCCGCTGAAAATCGTGCGCTGAACATGAAAAAGCCCCGGCACGAATGCCGGGGCCGCGTTGTCATGAAATGGCGCTGCCGGTCAGTTGCTGCGCTGCTGGCCGAAGAGCTGCAGCAGCATCATGAACATGTTGATGAAGTTCAGATACAGGCTGAGCGCGCCGAGCACCGACTTCTTTGCCGCCACGTCGCCGGCATCGAGTTCGTAGTACATTTCCTTGATGCGCTGCGTGTCATAGGCGGTCAGACCCGCGAAGATCAGCACGCCGATGGCCGAGACCGCGAACTGCAGCCCGCTCGACTGAAGGAACAGGTTCACCAGCGAGGCGATGATCAGGCCGAACAGGCCCATGATCAGGAACGAGCCCATCCCCGACAGGCTGCGCTTCGTCGTGTAGCCGTAGAGGCTCAGCGCCCCGAACGCGGCCGCCGTGATGAAGAACACCTGCACGATGGAGGACTGCGTGTAGACGAGGAAGATCGACGAGATCGACACGCCCATCAGCGCCGCGAAGCCGAGGAACAGCAGCCGCGCCGTCGCCGGCTGGAAGCGCGCGATGCGCGCGCTGATGAAGAACACCATCGCCAGCGGCGCGAGAATCACCACCCACTTCAGCGGCGAAACGAACAGCGCGTGGCCGAAGGACGTCAGCATGATGCCGCCGTTCACCTGCGCCACCGCCGACGCGGGATCGTTGGTGACGGCCGCCAGGAACACGCCAAGCGCGGCAACGCCGGTGACGGCAAGCCCCAGCACCATGTTGTTGTAGACGCCGAGCATGAATGCGCGCAAACCCTGATCGATTTCCGCGCGACCGGCCCGGGCCACGCCGCGCTCGTAAGCCGGCGTATTCTGGTTCCAATTTGACATGAGACCCTCTCCCGAAACCCTGAAAGTCGCACCCGCCACCTTGACGGACGTTGCCGGTAATATGGTCTGCATCGCAGCCCGATACAAGATATTTGACGTTACAGTGCGTTAATCCCGCCGGATGTCAGCGCTCCCGCAAATAGGGGGCCGGCTTCTGCGCGAGGATGCGCCACGTGCCCGCAAGCGCCAGCGCCACGGCGACGATGACGGCCGCCGCGGCGGCGGCGAGCGCCGGCGCGGGCTGGTATGTCAGCGGCAGGCGCATCACCTGCGTCATGATCAGCACCGCCGCGGCGCTGCCCGCCAGAAAGCCCACCGCGGCCGAGGCGCCCGCAACCAGGCCGTATTCCAGCAGGTAGGCCCGCAGCAGGCGCCCGCGCGTGGCGCCGAGCGTCTTCAGGATCACGGCGTCGTAGAGCCGCGCCCGGTGCGAGGCCGCGAGCGCCCCGCCGAGCACCAGCGCGCTCGCCGCGAGCGCCACCGTGCTAGCGGCCGCGATGGCGACGGCAAGTTGCCCCACCATGTCGTTGACGGCCTCCAGCACATCGCGCACCCGCACGCTGGTGACGGCCGGAAAGCGCGCCGCGACCCCACGCACGAGCGAAAGGCTGCGGGCGGGATCGGCCCCCGCCGGTTCCGTCAGCGTGGCGAGCAGCGTATAGGGCGCGCCGGCGAAGGTGTTGGGCGAGAATACCATGACGAAGTTGATGCCGAGCGAGCGCCATTCCACCGTGCGCAGGTTGGCGACGGTCACCGCGACCTCGCGGCCCAGCACGTTGACGACGACCGCGTCGCCCACGCCGAGCCCCAGTTGCCGCGCAATCTCGGCGTCGAAGGAAACGAGCGGCGGCCCGGCATAGCCGGGCGGCCACCACTCGCCCGCCACGAGCCGGCTTCCCTCAGGCAGCGACTCGGCGAAGGTGATGCCGCGGTCGCCCTCCAGCACCCACGCCACTTCCTCGGGCCGCGTGTAGTCCTGCGCGCGGATGCCCTTGAGGGAGACGATACGCCCGCGGATCATCGGCACCTTCTCGACGACGGCGCCCGGTATGACCGTGTTCAGATAGGCGCCGAAAGCATCCGCATCCTGCGCCTGCACGTCGAGAAAGAAGAAGGCCGGCGCCCTTTCCGGCAGCGCGCGCGTGAGTTCCCGCCGCAGGCCGGCGTCGACGAGGGCGAGCGTGACGACCAGCGTCACACCGAGCCCCAGCGAGAGCACGAGCGCCGGCGTCAGCGCGCCCGGCCGGTGCAGGCTGGCGAGCGCCAGCCGTCCCGTCGGGCCGCCGAACGGCGGCATCGCGCGCGCCGCCCGCATCAGCCCTGCAGCCACGGCGCGCAGCAGCAGGAAGGCGAGCCCGGCCGCCAGCAGGAACACGGCGGCCACGCGCGGATTGTGCGCCAGCGCGAGCGCCACCAGCACCAGCAGCGCGCCGGCCGCGATGGCGGCGATCCGGTATCGCCGCCGCACGGGCGTTTGCGCCGCCTCGACATGATCGCGAAACAGCGCCGCCACCGGCACGTCATGCGCCCGCCCCACCGGCACCAGCGAGAACGCGAGCGCCGTCAGCCCGCCGTAGAGCGCCGCCGCCAGCAACGGGCCGGGCGCCAGCCGCGCCTCGATGGGCAGCGGCAGCAGCCCCTGCCCCGCCCACGCCGCCACGAACGGCATCGCCGCCCCTGTGGCAAGGCCGAGCAGGATGCCAAGCCCCGCGATCAGCATGACTTCAGCGAGCGCGATGGCGACAACGAGGCTGCCCGAGGCGCCCACCGCCTTCAGCGTCGCCATGGTGACGCGCCGGCGGTCGACGAAGCCGCGCACGGCATTCGCCACCCCCACGCCGCCGACGAGCAGCGCCGTCATGCCCACAAGCGTCAGATATTGCGTGAACTGCCCGATGTTGCGCTCAAGCTGGGGCGCGGCGTTGAGCCGGTCGCGGACACGCCAGCCGTCGTCGGGAAACGCCGCCTTCGCGCGCTCCTCGAAACGGACGAGCGCGCCATCGTCCGCCTCGCCACCAGGCAGCAGCAGCCGGTAGGAATGGCGCACGATGCTGCCGGGCTGCAGCAGGCCCGCACGCGCGAGCGCTGCGTCAGAAACCATGAGGCGCGGGCCGAAGCCGATACCGGCCGCGATCTTGTCCGGCTCGCTGTCGAGCGCCGCTCGCACCTCCACGGTCAGTTCACCGATCCGCAGGCTACCGCCCACACCGATGCCGAGCCGCGCCAGCAGGGCGGGATCGGCCAGCGCGCCGAAACGCCCCCGCGCCTCGTCGAGCATCGCGGAGCGCGCCAGCGGCGGTGTCGTCGCCAGCTCCCCGACGAGCGGATAAGCATCGTCGACGGCCTTCAGCTCGACGAGCACCGCCTCGCCGTTCTCCGCCACCGCCATGGCGCGCAGGTCCGCAATCGCCGAGACGGTCCCCTGGGCGGCGAGGAAGGCCCGCTCCCGGTCGTTCGCCGGCCGCTGCGTCAGCGCCACCGCCACGTCGCCGCCCAGAATGGCGCGCCCTTCCCGGCCCAGACCGTCGGAAAGCGCGCTGGCGACCGACCCGACGCCGGCAATCGCGGCAACGCCCAGCGCGATGCACGCGAGGAAGATGCCGAACCCGCGAAGCCCGCCGCGCATGTCGCGCATGGCAACGCGCAGGATCAGCGCCAGGCGGCGGGGATGGCTCTTGTTCCCGAACGATCCGTGCATCGCTCAGCCCGCCTGTGCTGCCGGATCGTGCTCGATCAGCCCCGATCGCAGCCGCACCGTGCGGTCGCAGCGCGCCGCCAGTTCCGGATCGTGCGTCACCAGCACCAGTGTCGCTCCCTCGTCGCGGCGCAGCGCGAACAGCAGGTCGACGATGGCCGCGCCCGTCGCCTCGTCGAGGTTGCCGGTAGGCTCGTCGGCCACGATCAGCGGCGGGCGGCCCACCACGGCGCGCGCGATCGCCACGCGCTGCTGCTCCCCGCCGGACAGTTGCGCGGGGTAATGGCCGAGGCGCGCGCCGAGGCCCACCCGCTCCAGCGCCTTGCGCGCACGCGGCAAGGCCTGCGGCGTGTCCGCCAGCTCCAGCGGCAGCGCCACGTTCTCCAGCGCGGTCATGGTCGGCACCAGATGGAACGACTGGAACACGATGCCGATATGGCGGCCGCGAAAACGCGCCAGACTGTCCTCATCGAGATCCGTGATGTCGTGGCCGTCGATGATCACCCGGCCGGAATCGGCGCGCTCCAGCCCGGCCAGCGTCATCAACAGGCTCGACTTGCCGGAGCCTGAGGGGCCGACGAGCCCCACCGCCTCGCCCGCGCGCACGTCCAGCGACACGCCCTTCAGCGCCTCCACCCGCGCGGCGCCGCGCCCGAGGCTGAGGCGCACCGCGCGCAGGCGCACCATGGCCGGAGCATCGGCAGCGGAACCGGGGGAGGCGTCATGCGCGGGGGCGATCGTCATGGAGGGACTGCTTTCGGCAAAATGTACAGGGGCGCACAGGCCCCGAATTGTTGCATCGACACTGTCGCATAAGTGCAGGATAAACGTCCTATCCGGAAAACGACAAGGGAGTGCAGCGTGCGCCGGCCATCCGTTCATAAACATCATCGTGATCAGCGCGTGCCGGCAGCGCCGGGCTTTCCCGCTTTCATCGCCCTCTTCGCCACTATCGCAGCCTTCATCATGACCGGCCTCGCCCCCCTCCCCGCCAGCGCGCAGACGCCGCTGCGCATCGTCGCGTTCGGCGACAGCCTCACCGCCGGCTACGGCCTGCCGCCGGAAAGCGCCTTCCCCGTACTGCTCGAAGCGGCGCTGCGCGCGCGGGGGCACAACGTCAGCATCGCCAACGCCGGCGTCTCGGGCGATACCACGACCGGCGGTCTCGCGCGGCTCGACTGGTCGGTGCCAGACGGCACGGACGCCGTCATTCTGGAGCTCGGCGCCAACGACATGCTGCGCGGCATCGATCCCGCCATCGCCCGGCAGGCGCTCGACGCCGTCATCACCCGCCTCAAGGCACGCAACATCGCCGTGCTGCTCGCCGGCATGCGCGCCGCGCCCAATCTGGGACAGGCGTATGCGGAGCGGTTCGAGAAAATCTATACCGAGCTTGCCAGCAAGCACGATCTCGTGCTTTATCCCTTCTTTCTCGATGGAGTAACTGGAGATAACGCCCGCGTCCTGCCGGACGGCCTCCACCCCAACGAAGCCGGGGTGAAAACCATCGTCGAGCGCATCCTGCCAACTGTCGAGAAATTCATCGTCTCGCTGCAGGCAGCGCGCTGAACCCCGC
Organism: Pseudochelatococcus lubricantis; assembly: GCF_011762225.1. Classification (GTDB taxonomy): domain Bacteria; phylum Pseudomonadota; class Alphaproteobacteria; order Rhizobiales; family Beijerinckiaceae; genus Pseudochelatococcus; species Pseudochelatococcus lubricantis. The sequence goes on along the minus strand of NZ_JAASQI010000008.1, from coordinate 210,479 downwards.
CTCGGGCCGCCCACCCGTCCGGTTTCCTGTCATCCTTCCTTCGGAGGCACAATGCCGATACAATACCGCAAACTCGGCCGCACGGACCTCACCGTCCCCAGCATCACGCTCGGCACCATGACATGGGGCGAGCAGAATACGCAGGAGGAAGGCCACGCGCAGCTCGACTACGCTTTCGAGCGCGGCATCAACTTCCTCGACACCGCCGAGCTTTACGCCATTCCGCCCCGCGCCGGGACGCAGGGCAGCACCGAGCGCATCATCGGCAACTGGTTCCAGGCGCGCGGCAACCGCGACAAGGTCGTTCTGGCGACGAAAGTAGTCGGCCGCTCGCCCAACACCTGGTTCCGCGACGACGGCGCGACGACCGAACTCAGCCGCAAGCAGATTTTCGAAGCCGTCGACAAGAGCCTAGGCCGGCTGCAGACCGACTATATCGATCTCTACCAGCTTCATTTCCCCGACCGCGCGGTTCCCGTCTTCGGCTCCGTCCCCACTGTTTTTCGCGATACGCGCGGCGAGGTGCAGGAAAATCCGATCCCCGAGACTCTCGACGCCCTCGACGACCTCGTGAAAGCGGGCAAGGTGCGCTACATCGGCGTCTCCAACGAATCCCCGTGGGGGCTGATGACGTTCCTGCATCACGCCGAGGTGCGCGGGCAGGCGCGCGTGCAATCTATCCAGAACGCCTATTCGCTCGTCAACCGGGTCTTCGAGACCGGGCTTGCGGAAATCGCCCTGCGGGAGCAGGTCGGCCTGCTGGCCTATTCGCCGCTGGCGCAAGGCTATCTCACCGGCAAGTATCGCAACGGCGCGCTGCCAGAGGGATCCCGCAAGCGCCTCTTCGACCGCCTGCAGCGCTATGAAACGCCCGGCGCGGAGAGCGCCATCGACGCCTATCTGGACCTCGCGGCGGAACTCGGCATCGATCCGGCGCAGCTCGCCATCGCCTTCGTGCACAGCCGCTCCTTCGTCACCTCGACGATCATCGGCGCGACGTCGATCGCGCAGTTGAAGGCCGACATCGATGCCGCCGACATCGACATCACGCCCGAGATCGAGGAACGGATCAACACCATCCACCTGCGCAACGGCAATCCCTGCCCCTGAACGGGAAAAGGCAACGCCGACGCTTGTCGCGCGGGTCGGGATCCACCATTTCATGGGGGCGGCCCGGCCGGGATGAGTCCGGCCGGCCATGAACGACGGTTATCGAGACATGCTGGGAGACGGCCCGGTGGAAGAGCCCCTTGCCCGCCCCCTGACGGGGGAAGAGATGGACGCCATGCGCCGCGCTGCGCGTGACGAGGAAAGCGTCACACGCTCGTTCTGGAAATCGCTGCGGCGTGTGGTCAACAACACGCCCTTCGCGGAGGATCTGGTGGCGGCGTTCCTCTGCGCGAAGGATCCGCAGACACCGGCGCGGGTGCGCTATCTGCTGCTCGGCGCGCTGGGTTACTTCATCCTGCCCTTCGATGCCCTGCCGGACATTCTGCCCATACTCGGCTACGGCGACGACATCGCCGTGCTCGCGGCGGCGTTCGGCGCAGTGGCGGGTTCGATCAGGCCCGAGCACCGCGAACGCGCGCGGGACATCCTCTCCGACAGGAAATGAAACAGGGCGGGCTTTGCTTGCCCGCCCCGACTTGTATTCATGATCGCGACGTTTTTCGCTTCAGCCAGAAGGCGAAAAACCGGAAAGCCTTCAGGCGCTGGGGCGTTGAGCAGCCGTGCCGTCGGCCGAGAAGGCCTGGATTTCCGGCGCGGCAAGGCCGAGCACGGTCAGTGTGTGCTCTGCGATCATCAGGCCCTCGTTGGTGCGCACGATGTAGACGCGCACGCGCGACAGCGGCGAGGAGATAAGGCGGGCGTTGCGGTGGTTGGCCTCCTCGTCGAGGTCGATGCCGATCCACTGCATGCCCTGCAGCACGCGCTCGCGCACGCGCCAGGAGTTCTCGCCGATGCCGCCGCAGAACACCATCGCGTCGAGGCCGTCAAGCGCGGCCGAGAGCGCGCCCACTTCACGGCGCACGCGGAACACGAAGTAGTCGATCGCCTCACGCGCCTCGCGCTTGTCGGAAGCCTCAAGCTCGCGCATGTCCTGCGAAATGCCGGAAAGGCCGAGCAGGCCGGACTTCGAGTAGAGGATCTCGCGGATTTCGGACGACGACAGGCCCTTCTGGTCGAGCAGATAGAGCAGCACACCCGCGTCGAGGTTGCCGCAGCGCGTGCCCATCGGCAGGCCGTCGAGCGCCGAGAAACCCATCGTAGAGGCGATGGAATGGCCGTAGCGCACCGCGCACATCGAGGCGCCGTTGCCGAGATGGGCGATGACCACGCGGCCTTCCGCATCGAGCGGGGCGATCTGCTTCAGGCGGCGGGTGACGTATTCATAGGACACGCCGTGGAAGCCGTAACGGCGCACGCCCTCGTTATAGTATTCGCGCGGAATGGCGAAGGTGTCGTTGACGAAGGGATGGCCGCGGTGGAACGAGGTATCGAACACCGCCACCTGGGGCACGCCCGGAAAAGCCGCCTGCGCGGCGCGGATGCCGGCGACGTTGTGCGGCTGATGAAGCGGCGCGAGCGGCGTCAGCTCTTCCAGCGCCGCGACGACATCGTCATTGATCTGCACCGGCTTGGTGAAGCGCACGCCGCCGTGCACGACGCGGTGGCCAACGGCCACGACCTCGGTGCCGGGGAAGGTGTCGTCAATCCATTTGAGGATCAGGTCGACCGCCTGCGTGTGCGTCGAGATCGCACCGCTCGCCTTGTCGAAGTCCTTCTCGCCGAGCGACTGGCCCTCGCCGTCCTTGGCGGTGAAGCGGGAGACCGAGGCGCCGAGGCCCTCGACCTGCCCCGTCGCCATATTGACCGGTTTGCCTTCGGTAACGTCGAACACCACGAACTTGATGGAGGATGAACCTGCGTTCAGAACGATCAGGGTCTTGGACATGGGAAATCCTTTGGCGAGGCGATAGTTTGCAGCACGGCAAGAACTTTCGGGGCGGAAACCGCGCGAAAAAGAGGGCCGGTCCCCTGAGGAACCGGCCCCGATCGCATCATTCCGCGGCGTCGGCGACGGTCTGCTCGGCGGGCTCGAAGGCCCTGCCGTTGCGGCGCCAGTAGTCATAGAGCTGCGCCAGAGCCGCCGAAGCCAGACGCGCCCGGTCGTCGTCGGCGCGGCTCGTGAGCATCACGGGCGCCTTGGCGCCCAGCACGAGGCCGGCGGCTTCCGCGCGTGCCACGAAGGTCAGTTCCTTCGCCAGCATATTGCCCGCCTCAAGGTTCGGCACCACGAGGATTTCGGCGCGGCCAGCCACCAGCGAGGCGATGCCCTTGGTGCGCGCTGCTTCCATGTCGATCGCGTTGTCCATCGCGAGCGGACCGTCGACGATGCCGCCCTGGATCTGGCCGCGCTCGGCCATCTTGGACAGCACGGCGGCGTCGAGCGTCGAGGGGATGTTGACGTTGACCGTCTCCACCGCCGACAGCACACCCACGCGCGGCTCCTTGATGCCGCAGGCGATGGCGAGGTCGATCGCGCTCTGCGTGATGTCAACCTTGGTCAGCAGGTCGGGCGCGATGTTGATGGCCGCGTCCGAGATGAACAGCAGGTGGTCGAGGGTGGGCACGTCCATGACGAAGGTGTGGCTGATGCGGCGGGAACCCCGCAGACCGCCTTCCTTCTTCACCACCTGGCCGAGCAGTTCGTCGGAGTGGATATTGCCCTTCATCACCGCGCGGGCCTCGCCCGAGTGCACCAGCTCCACGGCCTTGGCCGCGGCGGCGCGGTGGCTCTCGATCTCGATCAGCCTGTAGCCGCTGATGTCGACGCCGAGTTCCTGCGCCGCCTTCTCGATGGCCACGCGGTCGCCGATCAGGATCGGGATGATGAGGCCCTTGCGCGCCGACAGCACCGCGCCGCCGAGCGAGTTGTGGTCGTCTGGCGACACGACGGCGGTCGGCAGCGGCGGCAGCTGCGCCGCGATTGCCACCAGCTTGCCGAAGTGGTCATGCTCATCGAGGATCAGTTCCGGAAGCTGGCGCGCATCCGCCACGATCGTCTCGATGGGCGCCTCGATTTCCGCGATGCCTTCCGCGACCAGCGCGCCGCCTTCCTTCGTCACCCGCGTCTCGAAGGTCGCGAGCGGCTTTTCGCCCTTCTGCGTGCAGCGCACGGAAGCAATGAGCTTCTCGCCCAGATGCACGCGCTCGTGGAAGGCGAGGTTCTGCACGCGGTAGAGCGTGCCCGGCCCCGGCAGGCGATTGCCCAGCACGGCCGAGATGAGCGAGCCTATCCACATGGAGGGCGCAAGCGGCTGCGCCCCCTCGTTGCCCGGCAGGTTGGCCGGGTTGATGTTGCCCGTCACGTGCGCGAACAGGTAGAAGTCCTGCGCAGAAGCGGTGCGCTCCACCGAAGCCTCGTCGCCGACCTGGAGTTCATCCCAGGTCGTGTTGCGAACGGTCGTCTGTTCCGTCATGGTCCTGTCTCCTTCAGCGACCGGCGGTCATTCCGCGGCTGCGATCGCAACCGGCCGGGTATGCGGGGCAGCGGCGAAAGTCGCTTCGATTTCCTGCAGCTTGACGAGCGCGGAAGGATCGATCTCCTCGCGCGTCGGGCCGGCGATGGAAACCGCCACTTCGATGGCGCGCTGGCGCTCGTTCGGGTCCTTGATGAGGTCCGGCAGCGTGGCGAGCGCTTCGCCGGGCTCCAGTTCCACGATCACGCTCTGCTCGTGGATGAGACGCGCGCGGGCGGGTTCGCTCAGGGTGTCGAACGGCGCCGTCTGCGTCAGCACCTGCGCGGAACGGGCGAGGCGGGTGCGGCGCACCGCGCCGCCACGAGCCTTCGCCAGGAAGATCAGGATGCGCACGACGCCTTCGGCGAAGCCGCCCTCGGCCACGCGGCCCAGGATGGCCTGCACCTCGGCGCGGGCGCGCAGATCTTCCTCGGGATTGTCGCTCTGTGTGGCGCGGCGGCGCAGCTCCTCGTTGCCGACCGCCTGCATCCACGGGGTGTCGTAGATCGAGATGAAGGCGAACTCCTTGAGGGCGTCACCGATGTCGCGCCACGTGTCGAGCGTGTTCTCGATGGCATCCGCCCACACGTTCTGCAGCGCGAAGAACGGGTTGTTCGGCTTCACCGCGTGGCGGTTCTCGCGCACCTGCTCCGCCATGCCGGCAATCGGGGCGACGAGGGGGTTCTGGTCGGAGACCGAGACGCGCTGCACGCGCGGCCAGGCCGACTTGAAGTACTGGTCGGCGCTCTGCGGCGTCACCAGCGAGCGGATGATCGGACGCATCGTCAGTTCATAGAACTGGGCGCCGAGTTCCGAGTAGCGCGCCACGGCGGCGAAGGCGGCATCTTCCGAGCGGCCGTCATCGAGCGCCTTGATGTCGTCGATGGTGCGCGGTTCGAGGCTGATGTGCAGGCGGTCCTCGCCGTCCTCCAGCACCAGCTCGTACAGACCCGGCGACAGCGCCTCGATGGCCTCGATGGTGTCGGTGATGGCGCCGTGCTCACGGCCGGCGACCTTGGCCGAGACGAAGATACCCAGATGGCCGATGGTCTTGTGGACGATGTAGATGATGCGCTGGCCGCGCGCCTTGATGTTCTCCGTCGAGCCGTACAGGTCGACGATCCAGTTCAGCGCCTGCTGCGGCGGGGTGATGTTGTCGCCCACCGAGGCGAACACGATCACCGGGCAGGCGATGTCGCGCAGGTCGATGTTCTTGTGGCCGAGCTTGGACACGCCGGTGCCCAGCTTGTTGCCGATGAACAGGTCCTCGACGATCCAGCGGATTTCGGCCTCGTTCATGAAGAAGAAGCCCGACCACCAGCGCTCGAACTCAAGGAAGCGCGGGCCTTCCGTGTCCGCCTTGGCGTAGAGGTTGTAGTACTTCTTCCACCAGGTGTTGCCGGGGCTCATGTTCTCGAAGTTGGTCACCAGCGACGAACCGTCGAACACGCCGTTGCCGAGGTCGGACGAGATCAGCGCCGGCACCACGCCACCGCCAAGACCGCCGGAATAGCGCATCGGGCTGCCGCCTTCCTTGCCGGCCCAGTAGGACAGCGGCGCGCCGCTGATGGCGACGGCGCCCGTCTTCTCCGGGTTGGAGGAAGCGAGCAGCATGCTGGCCCAGCCGCCCTGGCAGTTGCCGATCACGACCGGACGCGGCGCCTTGGGGTGGCGCTCGGCGATTTCGTTCAGGAACAGGCCCTCGGCCTCGCAGACGTCAGCGATGGTCTGGCCCGGTTCCGGCTTCGGACGGAACACCACGAAGTAGCAGGGATGGCCCGCATGCAGCGCGACGCCCACCTGGCTGACGGGCTTCATGCCGCCAATGCCGGCGCCGTGACCGGCACGCGGATCGATCACCACGAAGGGGCGCTTCGTGTCGTCAACCGTCACGCCGGGGGGCGGCAGGATGCGCAGCAGCGAGTAGTTGACGGGGCGCGCCAGCGAGCGGCCGTCGACGATCGTCTCATACTCGAAGTCGAGCACCGGCGGCATGCCGGCCGCCTCATGGGCGAGATAGTTGTTGCCGCGCTGGCGCAGGATGTCGAGGTACAGCACGCCGCGCTCCACCGCGTCGGCGGCGTATTCGACCCAGTCCTTGCCGAGCGTCAGCGGGTCGATCGCGACCAGCGTCTGTTGGTTGCGCGAGAAGCGATCGATGGCCTCGTTGGTGTGGGTCGAGACGATCGCCCGGCTGCTCTCGGACAGATTGTTCGCCAGTCGCTGCGCGGTCGAGATCTGATCGTCGACGATCTTCGCGACCTGTGCAATCCGTTCATTCAGGACGTTATCTGTCTGCGTCATGTCCCACTCTCCATCCATTGCTGCATCTATGGCCGGCACCATCGCCGGTCAGCCACCAATCCCGTCAGACCGTCCGGCGCACGCGCCGGTGAATACGCCATTCTGCATACACGATCAGCATGCACATCCGAGCACGGCCGATATCCTGCCATGCGCCACCGGAAGGAACGGATACCCGCCCTTGCCCGCCGAAAGCGCAATAAAAACAGAAACGCTGAAAGCATTCGAGCCGTCCGGGGAAACAGAAATGCCTCAACGTCCGCCGCGCATCGCCCATGCTTGCCGGATACTCCACCCGAATTTGCGTTGACGTGCCTTGACGCTACACAAACCGGGGGCAAAATTCCGGGTTGCAAAAGAACGATACCCGCCATTCCGCAAGTCTGTGCCATAACCCAATAACGGTGACATGACAGCCGCCGCGCGTGCAGCGGATTCCGGACGATAATTCACCCCCGTGCCGAGGGCATGCGGAAGCCGAGGCATGCAACCACAGGTCGCAGCCGGACGCGCCGCCAGGGGAATACAGGTGGAGAAACACAGACAGTTGTTTTCGATGGACAAGCGGACGAGACGCAGGGCCCTTCGGGCAGGATTCGCCGCTCCCGGAATCGCTATCCCGCTCTCCGTTCAAGCGTCCGGTCAAGCAACGGGTGAGCCTTCCGCATCACGCTCCCGCTACGGCAGGCTCGCCGCATCGGCGGTTGCGCCGAAACGCCAGCGCAGGCCGATGCGCAGGTCGTGCGAGCCGCTTTCCTTCAGGGCAAGGCCCGGCGCGCGCCGTGTGCCGGCATCGAGATAACGGTATCCCACATCGATCGTCACCGACGGCGTGACCTCGACGGCGAACCCGCCCATCAGCGCCCAGACGAAGCCGGAGCGCGTTCCGCCGGAGCCGAAGGCATCATGGCGGGAAAATCTGTCCCAGCCGATGCCGGCACCCGCGCCGATATAAGGAGTGACGCCATACCACGTGCCGATGTCGGCATAGACATTGGCCATCACATTCGCGCCAGATAGATGCGCATGTATGCCGTCCGGCGTCCGCACCCGGGCGCGGGAGCGATATTCGGCCGTAACGTCGCCACGCAACAGAAAACCGAATTTGTAGCCGATGCCGACGCCCGCGATCACCGGCCCGGACAACGTCGGGTTGAAGCGCCCGTTCGCGGTGAGCGCATCGCCGGCGGCCAGCGCGCCGAAGCCGGTGTCGATCCTGAAATAGGCCGCGTGGTCAGGTGTGCTGAAGAACGGGATCGAATCGAGGTCCGGTGCGTCGGGCAGGGCGCCATCGGCAGCGGCCGTGAAGGTCGCGCCATCGGAGAATTCGGGCTGGAGCAGATTGTCACCGGCCCGCGCCGCACCGGGCGCAGCCACTTCGGACAAGGCCAGCACCGTCACCAGCGCCGCCGCACCGCACCACGAATTCCCTGTCGCCATCTGTCGCGCGCCTCCATCCGGCCCCTGAACTCGCAAGGGACCCGGAGGCACTTTTACCCATCATGGTAAACAAGAAATTAACCTTGTTCGTTAACCATGGGGATGGATGGGGAAAGCTCCTTCAGGCGACAGCCTTCGCCAGCGCCTGAACGATATCGTCGACCACCTCGTCGACGAGATCGCGGTCATCGCCCTCGCCCATCACACGGATGACAGGTTCCGTGCCCGAGGGCCGCACAACCAGCCGCCCGCCCTCGCCCAGCCGCTCGCGACCACGTTCGATGACCGGCGAGATCACGGCGTCGGACGGCGCGGCACCCTTGGCGAAACGCACGTTCTTGAGCACCTGCGGCAGCGGCTCGAACAGGTGGCAGACCTCGCTCACCGGTCGGTTGCGCCGGCGCACTACCGTCAGCAGTTGCAGCGCGGCCAGCAGGCCATCCCCCGTCGTGCCGTAGTCGGACATGATGACATGTCCCGACTGCTCGCCGCCGAGGTTGTAGCCCTCGGCCCGCATCCGCTCCAGCACGTAGCGGTCGCCCACGGCGGTGCGCGCCAGGTCGAGGCCGATATGGCGCAGGTAGCGCTCGAAACCGAGGTTGGACATCACCGTCGCCACCACGCCCGGCCGCGACAACTGCCCGTCTTCCTTCCATTGGGTGGCGATGGCCGCCATCAACTGGTCGCCGTCGACGACCCTGCCCTTTTCGTCGACCACGATCACCCGGTCGGCGTCGCCGTCGAGAGCGATGCCGATGTCGGCGCGCGTCTCGTGCACCTTGGCGATCAACGCGCCCGGTGCGGTGGAGCCCACATCCCGGTTGATGTTGAAGCCGTCCGGGTCCACGCCGATGGTGACGACATCGGCGCCGAGTTCCCACAATGCCTCGGGCGCGACGCGGTAGGCGGCGCCGTTGGCGCAGTCAACCACGATCCGCAGGCCATCGAGGCCGAGGCCGGCCCCGCCGCCGTTCCCCCTGCCGTAGGACAGGGTGCGCTTGGCGAACTCGATGTAGCGCGCATGCACGCCCTCGATGCGCTTGGCCCGGCCGATGCGCTCCGGCGAAGCGAGCCGCAGCCGCAGATCGGCGCCGATCAGCGCCTCGATCTCTGCCTCGACATCGTCGGACAGCTTGTACGCATCGGGCCCGAACAGCTTGATGCCGTTATCCTCATAAGGATTGTGCGAGGCGGAGATCATCACGCCCAGGTCGCAGCGCATGGAACGGGTCAGCATCGCCACGGCCGGCGTCGGCATGGGGCCGAGCAGCAGCACGTCCATGCCCACCGACGTGAAGCCGGCAACCAGCGCATTCTCGATCATGTAGCCTGAAAGGCGTGTGTCCTTGCCGATCACCACCCTGTTGCGATAATCTCCGCGCTGGAAGATCAGCCCGGCCGCCTGCCCGACTTTCAGGGCCAGTTCCGGCGTGATGGCCGCATTGGCGCGGCCACGGATGCCGTCGGTTCCGAAATAGCTTCGCGTCATCTGTCTTTTCACCTGCGCTGAGCCTGTCTATCGGGTTGCCTGCGCAGAATATGCGTCCCGTTTGGCTGAATAAACCGTAAAGAAGCCGCCATACGCTGAAATCTGTTCAAAAATTGTAAGCAAAAATGTCACCCCACAGGCAAACGGCCGGATGGTTCCGGCCGTTCATGACATGACGATGCAGGAAGCGCCGACGGGCGCGGGCTGCTACGACTGCGGCTGCGGCTCCAGCCCCGGCTCGTCCTTGGGCTTGTTGCGCCCGGCCGACGGCACCGGCGAACCGCGCGAGGGTGTGGGCTCGCCGGAGTCGCGCACCGGCGGCTTACCGTTGAGCATGTTGACGATCTCGTCGCCCGTCAGCGTCTCGTACTCCAGCAGCCCCTGCGCCAGGGCTTCGAGGTCGGCACTCTTCTCGGTCAGGATGCGCCGCGCCTCCCGCAGCCCCGCCTCCACGAAGCGGCGGATTTCGGCATCGATCTTCTGCGACGTGGCTTCCGACACATTCTGCTGGCGCCCGACCGACATGCCGAGGAACACCTCGTCCTGATTCTCGCCGTACATGACGGTGCCGAGTTCCTCCGAGAAGCCCCACTGCGTCACCATGGCGCGCGCGAGCCGCGTCGCCTGCTGGATGTCGGAGGCGGCGCCGGAGGTCACCTTGTCGTGGCCGAAGATGAGTTCCTCCGCCACGCGCCCGCCCATCATGATGGCAAGCCGCGAGGTCATCTGCTCGTAGCTCATGGAGAGCTTGTCGCGCTCCGGGAGCTGCATGACCATGCCGAGCGCCCGCCCGCGCGGGATGATGGTGGCCTTGTGCACAGGATCGGTCGCGGGCACGTTGAGCGCCACGATGGCGTGGCCGGCCTCGTGATAGGCAGTGAGGCGCTTTTCGTCCTCGCTCATCACCAGCGTGCGCCGTTCGGCGCCCATCATGACCTTGTCCTTGGCGTCCTCGAACTCGGCCATGGTGACGATGCGCTTGCCGCGGCGGGCGGCGAGCAGGGCCGCCTCGTTGACGAGGTTCATCAGGTCAGCGCCGGAGAAGCCCGGCGTGCCGCGCGCGATGGTCTTGAGATCGACGTCGGGCGCCAGCGGCACCTTGCGCACGTGGACGCGCAGGATACGCTCGCGGCCCAGCACGTCCGGGTTCGGCACCACGATCTGGCGGTCGAAGCGGCCGGGACGCAGCAGCGCGGGGTCGAGCACGTCAGGCCGGTTGGTGGCGGCGATGATGATCACGCCCTCGTTGGCCTCGAAACCATCCATCTCGACCAGCAACTGGTTGAGAGTCTGTTCGCGCTCGTCGTTGCCGCCGCCCAGGCCCGCGCCGCGATGGCGGCCGACCGCGTCGATCTCGTCGATGAAGATGATGCAAGGTGCGTTCTTCTTGGCCTGTTCGAACATGTCGCGCACGCGCGAAGCGCCGACGCCGACGAACATCTCCACGAAGTCAGAACCGGAGATGGTGAAGAACGGCACGTTCGCCTCGCCCGCGACGGCGCGCGCGATCAGCGTCTTGCCTGTGCCGGGCGGGCCTACGAGCAGCACGCCGCGCGGGATACGCCCGCCGAGGCGCTGGAACTTCTGCGGATCGCGCAGGAACTCGACGATCTCCTGCAGATCTTCCTTGGCTTCCTCGACGCCGGCGACATCCTCGAAGGTGACGCGCCCGTGCGCCTCGCTGAGAAGCTTGGCCTTCGACTTTCCGAAGCCCATGGCGCGTCCCGCGCCGTTCTGCATCTGGCGCGACAGGAACACCCACGCGCCGATAAAGACGATCAGCGGCAGCCAGTTGACCAGCAGCGCGATGAACCACGGCGTCGAATCGCTGGGCGGACGCGCCGTGATCTGCACGCCCTTCTCGGACAGCCGGCTGACGAGGCTGGGGTCATAGGGCGCGTAAGTGCGGAAGGTGCCGCCCGTCTTGTACGTGCCGGTAATTTCCTGGCCGGAAATGGTGACGGTAGCGACGCCGCCGCTTTCCGCATCGTTCAGAAGCTGGGAATAGGGGATCTCGTTGCTGCTGCCGCGCTGACCCGGGTTCTGGAACAGGCTGACCAGAGCAAGCACCAGCAGGAATATGATGACCCACAGGGCGAAATTCCGGAAATTGGGGTTCATCGTGTGTCTGTTGTCCCGCGTGGTTGAAAGGCTGAGCGCCTTTGGAACGATAGCATATCTGGCGATAATCTAGGTGCCGTGGCCGCGCTTGCCAAGGTCCTGATAGGAGTAACCGGCAAGAATCGCCATCTTCCGGCCGTTCTCCTGTAACCGACGGACAGTTTTAGGCCTTCCGACTGCCCGTTTCAACGCCCCGGCGGCGCTCCGGTTCCCGCCGGATATCGAGTTCGCCGCTGCGAGCGATCCTGACGACGGCATGGTGGAGCGTGCGCCGCAGCATGTTTCCCTCTTTCGTCGCGTCGCGCAGCGCCTCGACGAGGCGCTCCAGCCGTTCGAGCCGCAGCGGTGCATTCGTCCCGCCCCCGGCGACTGCCTCGACGCCAAGCGCCACGCAGCGCAGCACGATCTCGTCCGGCTCGCGCCACAGATCGGCGCCGATCGTCAGGCGGTCGCCCTCATGGCGCGCGAGCGCGGCATATCGCTGCACCGCGACCGCCGCCAGCGCGGCATCCGCGCGGGCGCAGCGCGCGGCGAGCAGGGCAAGCCGCGCCGTCGTCAGGCCGAGCGCCTCGCGCTCCGGCGCCAGCGCGCGCAGCCGGGCACGGGTGAAACGCGGGTCGCGGTTGGCAGGATCGTCGACGGCCTGGATCCCTGCCTCCCGCACGATCGCGTCCAGTCGCGCCCGTGTCAGTCCAAGCAGCGGCCGGGCCAGAACAAGAGGCCCCCCCTCCCCCACCGTCGCCTCGTCCAGCGCGCGGCAGGGGCGCATGGCCGCGAGCCCGCCGATGCCACTGCCGGCAGCAAGGCGCATCAGCACGGTTTCCGCCTGATCGTCGGCATGGTGGGCGGTGACGATGTGGCTCGCGCCGGCCTCACGCGCCGCCTGCGCCAGCAGGCCATATCGCGCCGCGCGCGCCGCCTCCTGGATACCCCGGGCGGGTTTTTCCCCGCGCCAAACCAGTACGCGCGCCGGCAAGCCCATGGCGCATGCAAGGTGCGCCACCATGTGTGCCTCGTCGGCGGCGCTGGCGCGCAGCGCATGGTCGACGGTCGCGACCGTCATCGCCGGAAAGGATGCTCGCCCGGCCACTTCTCTCCAACGCGCGGCGAGCAGAAGCAACGCGAGCGAATCGGGACCGCCCGAGACCGCGAGCACCAGACCGCGCGCCGCGAGCAGCGGCGCGAATAACGCGGCAACGTCCGCATCGGCGATTGCAGCGAAGGGTCCGCGGGCGGAGAAAACGCTGTCGGCAAAGGATGGATCGGCTTCGGCCATGGATGCGGCGCGGTCGGCGCGTCTCTTCGAAAACAGGGGCTCAGGCGCAATTGGCGCGGCTGCGGGCGCGGCCGAGCGCGGCCTTGACGTCGGCGCCGACATTGGGAAACTTCCGCGTGGTTTCGGAGAACGTCGCGCAGGCCTGATCGCGGGCGCCTAGCGCATCGAGCGACATGCCAAGCTTCAGCATGCCCTCGGGCACACGGGGGCTGTCGGCATAGGCGGTGCTCAGCTTGAGATACTGCTCCGCCGCCTCGCGGTAGCGGCCGCGAAAGAAATAGCTCTCACCGAGATTGAAGGTGGCGTCGGGCGCCAGCTTGTCGCGCGGATGGCTTTGCAGGAACTGGCGGAAGCTCATCTCCGCCTCCTCATACGCCTGCCGGCGCATCAGGGCGACTGCCGCGTCGTAGCTCGCACGCGGATCGCCGGGCGCGGTGGCGGCCACGGAAGGAATCGGCGCGGCGTCTTCCGCCCCGGCGGTCCCGTCGCTGGCCGTCGCCGATCCGTTACGGCTCTGACGGGAGGCGACGCCGGCAACGGCGCCGAGATCGAGCGGGCGCCCCGGCCCGGCAAAGCTCCCGGCAGGCTGTTCGCCGGCGATGGATGCGTTCACCTGCGGTTCGGCCCGCTTTTCCGTGCTTTCTCCGGCGGCGGCGACCGCCTCCCCCTCGGGCTGCGCCGGCATCTCCGTTCCCGCTGCTGCTGCATCGGCCGGAAGAGACGACGCCGGCGGAGCCGGCGTCGTTGCTTGTATCGTCGGGGAAGCGTCCTGCGGACCGAGGTCCGACCGTTTCTGCTTCGGAGGGGCGGGCTGCGCACCCGAGCCCTGCTGCTCCTGGAAGCGGAATTCGACGTCCTCCTGGAAGCGTTTCAACTGGTCCTGCAGGCGGCGATTCTCGAACTGGAGCTTCTCGACGGTGCCGGAAAGTTCGCGCACCTGGTTTTCCAGCCGGTTCAGGCGCAGGAAGAAATCGGTGCTGTCCTGCGCCCTCGCGGGCAGGGCCGCCGCCACGAGCAACAACGCCGGCAGCACGAGAGCCGCGAGCGCCAGCCCGGCGCGGGAAAAAAACAAACGACGTGCGGTCATCAGCAAAGAACCTCGTCCTTTTCTACACGATGGCATAAACCACAGACAGGCATTCTTACCCGAAACCATTCACCGCGTCATTTCAAAGCGCCGCCAGGGCCGCTTCCCGGGAGGGAAACGGCCCGATGGCACGCCCTGCCCGGCCGCCGCCGCTGTCGCGCCGGCGAGCCGTCGTCACGAGCCGGCCGGGCGGTCGAGAACAGTGACGGCGCGGCGGTTCTGCGACCAGCAGGAAATGTCGTTGCAGACAGCGACCGGCCGTTCCTTGCCGTAGGAGACCACGCGGATGCGGTTCGAGGTGACGCCGCGCGAGACGAGGTAGTCATAGACGGTCTGGGCACGGCGGGCGCCGAGCGCGTAGTTGTATTCGCGCGTGCCGCGCTCGTCGGCGTGACCCTCGATCAGGAACGTGTAGTGCGGATAGCGCTGCAGCCACACGGCCTGCTTGTTGAGCGTCGCGACCGCAGTCGACGTCAGGTCGGTGCTGTCGGTCTCGAAGAATACACGGTCGCCGACGTTGACGACGAAATCCTGCGCGGAGCCCGGCGTCGACGCGCCCGCGCCGTAAAGGCCTCCCGCGCCGCCGGCTCCCGCCTGGTCCGTCTTGTTGGAAGCGCACGCGCCGAGCGCCAGCGTCGCCGTGATGACGGCAGCCGCCTTGAGACCGGCGGAAACCCTGATACCGAACATCGTCTAATCTCCTGGAATTGAATGGGGTGCCTTGAACCGTATGACGTGAAAAGCCTGGAGCGCGTTTCGATCGAATGGAATCGTTTGATCGATAATAATCGCTCGAAATCAAAGAATTAGATCATGTCAGTGTTTCCGTGAAACGATGACGTGATCTAGCGCAGATCGCTCAGCAGCGGCGACCAGGCGGGATCGGATGCGTAGGACGGCGTCGGTATCTGCGTCCTCACGCGGCCGGTGACGTCCACCATATAGAGTCGTCCGCCGCCCTGTCCGCCGGGATCGGAGAAGAACATGATGAATTGGCCGTTGGGCGCCCAGGTCGGGCTTTCGTTGTGGAAGCCCTCCGTCAGGATGCGCTCGCCGGAGCCGTCCGGCTTCATGATGCCGATCGCGAACTGGCCGCCCCGCTGACGGGTGAAGGCGATGTAGTCGCCGCGCGGCGACCAGACCGGCTGGCTGTAGCGCCCCTCGCCGAAGGAGACGCGCTGCTGGCCGGAACCATCCGCGCCCATCACGTAGATTTGAGGTCCGCCGCCGCGGTCCGACTCGAACACGACGCGGCTGCCGTCGGGCGAGAAGGAGGGCGACGTGTCGATGGCGTTGGTCGAGGTGACGCGCGTCGTGGTGCGCGAGCGCAGGTTGATCGCATAGATATTGGCGTTGCCGCCTTGCTGCAGGCTCAACACCACGCGCTGGCCGTCAGGCGCGAACTGGGGGCTCGACGTCATGTCCGGGAAGCTGCCGACGACTTCGCGCTGCCCTGTCTCGATATTGAGGAGCTGCACGCGGGTGCGTTCATTCAGCCGCTGGGACATGAAGGCGACTTCCTGCGACACGGGCGAGAAGCGCGGCGACACCACCAGCTCCTCGCCGCGCGTCAGGTAGCGGAGGTTGCCGCCGTCCTGATCCATAACGGCAAGCCGCTTGCGGCGGTTTTCCTTGCTGCCGGTCTCGTCGACGAAAACGACCCGCGTGTCGAACATGCCCTTGAGGCCGGTGACGCGCGTGAGCACGGCGTCCGAAATGATATGGCCGATGCGCCGCCAGTTCACCGGGTCCGTATAGAACTGCTGGCCGGCGAGCTGCTGGCCGGCGAACACGTCCCACAGGCGGAATTCCACGCGGATACGCCCGCCCGATTCGCGCACGGCGCGGCCGGTCACGAGGCCCTGCGCGTTGATGCTCTGCCACGACGCGAAATCCGGCACGGCGTCGAAGTTGACGGACTTCTCGATAAAGGTCGAGGGGTCTAGCGGCGCGAAGTAGCCGATGCGGCGCAGGTTCGCGGTAATGACCTCGGTAATGCCGGCGGCAACCTCCGGATCGCCCGAGAAATCGACGACCGCGATGGGCAGCGGCGCGAATGTCGCGCTGTTGAGCGTAATCGAGATTTCCGCCCGCGCGGCGGGAATGGTCAGACCGACCGGAAGCATCGCCAGCAGGGCAGCGGCGATCCGGGACAGCAGGAATTTCATCTTCATCGTCGCCAGTCTCTTGATCACGGATTGTCCGGCCGGCAAGGCCGCGGGCAGCGGCGTGCCCGCCCCCGCCGCGGCACTTGCGCGCCCAGTGGATACCGTTTCGCATGAAGGAATTACGTCAAACGATGCCGCCATGGCACGTGTCCCCCGATCAGCCCAGAAAATCGCCGGGCGAGGCATCGATTCGCCAGTCGCGCCATTCGTGGAAATAGGGCGCATATTGCGCCGGGAAGCTGTATGGCGCGCAGCGGCGGATCGCCCGCATCAGGCTTTCCGCGAACGCGCGCGAAGCCGCATCGTTTGCGCCGCTCAGGACTTGCGGCGGCGCGGCGAGCGTGCCGTCCTCGTTCAGCGACACCCGGACCAGCGGCGACGTATGCACATCCGCCAGCCCCGGCGGCGCGGAGAAGCAGCGCGAAATCTGCTCCTTCATCAGGTTGCCGATGGCATCCCTCTGCGACAGCGAGAGCTTGGGTGCGTTGCCTGTGGGCGTGCCCGCCGAGGCCGCCTGTTTCTGGCGCCCGGAAGAACCGGCCGACTGCGCCGTGTCCTTGCTGGCCAGAAGCTTCTCGATCGCGTTCGGATCGAACGATTTGTCGTTCTGCGAGCGCGAGGCGGCCTTCACCGGCTCCTTGCCGCCAGCCGGCTTTTTCGCCTCCGCCTGTTTCGATTGCGTCTCGCTGGGCTCAGGCTTCTTCGGCTCCGGCTTCCTGGTCTCGGGTTTCTTCGGTTCCGGTTTCGGCGGCTCGGGCTTTTTGGGCTCCGGTTTCGGCTCCTGCCGGGGAGGCTCAGGCTTCTTCGGTTCCGGCTTCGGCTCTGGCTTGGGTTCAGGCTTTGGTTCCGGTTTGGGCTCGGGCTTTGGTTCCGGTTTCGGTTCAGGTTTCGGCGCGGGCTCGGGCTTCGTCACCTCTGCCTGCGCGGTCTGCTGCGGCCGCGGCTGGGGCAGCGGCGGCGCGGGTTCGGGTTTCGCAGGTTCGGGCTTGGCCTGCTCGGCGACCGGCTGGGGCGCGGGCGGCGGCGTAGCGGGTTCGGGCGTCGGCGCCGGCTCCACGGCCGCACGGTCCTCGCTCTTGTCCTGCTCCACCGGCCGCGCTACGGGGGCGGGCACGTCTTGCTTCGCCTCCCCCGGCTCGGGCCGGGTTTGCTCAACGTCGGCCACCCTGTCGACACGTGGCTTGGGGCTGTCCTGCACGGTCTTCGCCTTGCGGTCACCCTGCGTCATCGTGGAGAAGGCCTCTTCCGAGATCACTTCCACGGCGATCGACTCCTGCTGGTCGGCGAACTTCGACGGCGATGAAAAAGCCACGAGCCCGACCACCAGCAACACGCCATGCGCGATCGCCGAGGCGAGCAGTCCGGGCTCGTTCTTCGAGATGCGCACCTCACCCTTCCTCAGTTCGATCCGCTGGCATGCTTTTCGGGGGCAGGCTCCGTCACCAGCGCCACCTTCTTGAAACCCGCCGCCGTGATCAGTGACATGACTTCCGCCACGCGCCCGTAATCAACGGCCTTCGCGCCGCGCACATAGATGCGCTCTTCCTCGCCCGCGGGTGCGACAGCCCGCAGCTTCTCGACGATGTCGCCGTCCGTCACCTCTGTGTCGACGACGAAAATCCGCCCCGCCTCGTCGACGGAAACCGTCAGCGGCTTGTGCTCCATGTTGAGCGGCTTCGCTGCCGTCTGCGGCAGGTCGAGCGGCACGCCGACCACCATCATCGGCGCCGCGACCATGAAGATGATCAGCAGCACCAGCATCACGTCGATGAACGGCGTCATGTTGATTTCGGACATCACGGCGGGTGTGCGCGCGCCGCGGCGTCCCCGCCGCGTGCTGCCCGCTCCCGCTCCGCCAACCGACATGCCCATCGCAAACTCCCTTAACGGCTCAGGCGGCCACGCGCTCGTCGATCTGGCGCGACAGGATCGACGAGAACTCGTCGGCAAAACCTTCGAGGCGGGCCTGCGTCCGCGTCGCTTCCGACTGCAGTTTGTTGTAGGCGATCACCGCCGGAATGGCGGCGAAAAGGCCGATGGCCGTCGCGAACAGCGCCTCGGCGATGCCGGGCGCCACCACGGCGAGGCTGGTGTTGTTGGAGGCCGCTATCGAGCGGAAGCTGGTCATGATGCCCCACACCGTGCCGAAAAGGCCGATGAACGGCGCCGACGATCCCACCGTCGCCAGCACGCCGAGGCGGGCTTGCAGCGTCTCGCCCTCGCGCTGGATGGCAAGGTCGAGCGCCCGGTCGATGCGCTGCTGCAGGCTGCCGACGGCGCGCCGCTGGCCGTCGAACGTGCGCCGCCACTCCCGCATCGCCGCCTGGAACAGGGCCTGCATGCCGTGCACGGGCCGGTCCTCCAGCGAGCGGTAGAGTTCGTCGAGCGAGCGGCCCGACCAGAACACTTCCTCGAACTGGTTCATGGACCGGCGGTAACGGCCGAACAGCAGCGACTTGTCGATGATGATCGCCCAACACCAGACCGAGGCGGCAATGAGCCCCATCATCACCAGCTTGACGACGATATGCGCCTGCCAGAACATGCCGAAGAGTGAAATCTCCGCAGATGGCAGGGCCGTCTGGACCACAGCGGCGGTATTCATCGAAATTCCTTTCAAACTCCGGTCACGACGCCCGAGCATCCGTCCGTCGAACGGAATCACCCGACCGGCACGAACGCGCTCCCGAACGCCCCAGGGACATTGCCGGCGCGACGGCAGCGCCTCCTGCAGGGTTTCCTTTCGTCCGCCTTCGGAATCGCATCCGCAGGACGTCGGGACGACGCCGCACCTTTGATGATTACCGGTCTGTAACTCGCGTGCGAATCTGTCGAAATGAGGGCCGACCGTCTCGACGGCCGCCGCCACTCCGCGAGACGCTGCTACAACACAAAACACCCGTTACGGTTAACGCCCGGTTACGAACGCGGGCCGGACACGCCCTCCAGCACTTGCCGAAGCCCATCCGGTATACGCGCAGGGCGTCCGCCCGCGATCGCCGCCACCCGCACATCGGCCGAGACGATCAGCTCCTGCCCGCGCACGATCCGCTGCGCGAGGACGAGCGAGGCGCCGCGCACCTCCTCCGTGCGGGTGCGCACCTCCAGCACGTCGTCCATCAGAGCCGGGCGATGATAGTCGATGGTGATGCGCCGCACGGCGAAGATGAGCCCCTCGCCGCCCGCGTGCAACTCCCCCTGCCCCACGCCGGAGAGGCGCAGGCTGTCCGTGCGTCCGCGCTCCAGAAAGCGCAGGTAGCCCGCGTGATAGACGACGCCGGAAAAATCCGTGTCCTCATAATAGACCCGCACCGGCAGGATGTGCGTATCGCCCGCGAACCGGCCGGCCAGATCAGGCCAGTCGCCGCGCGGGCGAATTGGGCCGCTGGATGCGTCGTCATGCGTCATCGGATGATTCCTCGTCGAACAGACCGGCGGAGAATGGCGCCGCCTGCGACTTTTCGTCGCGCCTCTCGCCGCCCCCTGGCGCCACCATCCCCAGATGGCCGAAGGCATGCGGCGTCAGCGTGCGCCCGCGCGGCGTGCGCTGCACGAAGCCTTTCTGGATCAGATAGGGCTCGATGATTTCCTCGATGGCGTCGCGCGGCTCGGACAACGCCGCGGCGATGGTCTCGATGCCGACCGGCCCGCCGCCGAAGGATTGCGCCACGAGCGTGAGGTAGCGCCGGTCCATCAGATCTAGCCCCGCCCCGTCAACCTCCAGCAACTGCAACGCCCGGTCGGCGATGGTGCGGGTGATGATGTCGGAGCCGCCCACCACGGCGAAATCACGCACACGGCGCAGCAGCCGTCCGGCGATGCGCGGCGTGCCGCGCGCCCGGCGCGCGATCTCGTTCGCTCCATCCGCGCTCATGCCGATGCCGATCACCTTCGCTCCGCGCGTGACGATGAGTTCCAGCTCCTCGACCGTATAGAACTGCAGCCGGATCGGGATGCCGAAGCGGTCGCGCAGCGGCGTCGTCAGCAGGCCCTGCCGCGTCGTCGCGCCGACGAGCGTGAACTTGGGCAGGTCGATCTTGACGGAACGCGCGGCCGGCCCCTCGCCAATGATGAGATCGAGCTGGTAGTCCTCCATCGCCGGATAGAGGATTTCCTCCACGGCCGGGTTGAGGCGGTGGATTTCGTCGATGAACAGCACGTCGCGTTCGTCGAGATTGGTGAGTTGCGCCGCGAGATCGCCCGCCTTGGCGATCACCGGGCCGGAGGTGGAGCGGAAATTGACGCCAAGCTCCCGTGCCACGATCTGCGCGAGCGTCGTCTTGCCGAGCCCTGGCGGACCGACGAACAGCACATGGTCGAGCGCATCGCCGCGCGTCTTCGCCGCCTCGATGAATACCGAAAGGTTCGCCCGCGCCTGTGCCTGCCCGATGAATTCGCCGAGCGCCAGCGGCCGCAGCGACAGTTCCTGATCGTCCGCCCGCTGCTCCGGGCTGAGCACGCCCTTGCTCATGAGGCAAGCTCCCTGAGCGCGAGGCGGATGAGCCGGGCGACATCGGCGCCCTCACCCGCCTGTTCCACCGCCGCGCTCACGGCACGCGCGGCCTGCGGCTCGCCATAGCCCAGGTTGACGAGCGCGGAAACCGCATCCGCCAGCGGCTGCGGCGCATCGTCCGCCACGGCGGGCGACAGTGGCGCGGCGGGCCCGCCCGGCATGGGCACGAAGACCGGCGCCTTGTCCTTCAGCTCGGTGGCGATGCGCACCGCGAGCCTCGGCCCCACACCTGGCGCGCGCGCCAGCGCAGTCTTGTCGGCGCGCGCGATGGCGGCGGTAAGCGCGGCGGGATCGAGCGCGGTCAAAATTCCCAGCGCCACCTTGGCGCCCACGCCCTGCACGGTCTGCAGCAGGCGGAAATACTCGCGCTCCGCCTCCGACCGGAAGCCGTAGAGGCGGATCATGTCCTCGCGCACCACGGTCTCGATGGCGAGCGTCGCCGTCTCCCCCGCCTGCGGCAGCGCCTGCAGGGTGCGGGCGGAACAATGCACCATGTAGCCAACGCCATGGACATCGAGGATGACGTGATCCTCGCCCTGCGAATCCACGATGCCCCTGAGCTTGCCGATCATGGGGCCACCCGCGCCAGCAGGCTGTTCGAGAGCGCCCGCGCCCGGCGGTGATGCGCATGGGTGATGGCCACGGCGAGCGCGTCCGCCGCGTCGGGCGTCCTCGCGTTCGAGAGCGGCAGCAGCACGCGGATCATCGCCGCGATCTGCGCCTTCTCCGCATGACCGACGCCCACCACCGTCTTCTTGATCTGGTTAGCCGCGTATTCCGACACCGAAAGCCCCCTGAGCGCCGGCACCAGCAGGGCAACGGCGCGCGCATGGCCGAGCTTCAGCGTCGCCTGCGCATCCTTGTTGACGAAGGTTTCCTCCACTGCCACCTCGTCCGGAGCGGCCTCGGCGAGCACCCGCGCGAGCCCGTCGTGCAGCTGGCGCAGCCGCTCCGCCAGCGACAGCGCGCCGTCGGACTCCACGCAGCCGCAGCCAAGAAAAGACAATCGCGACCCGTCGACCGCGATCGCGCCCCAGCCCGTGCGGCGCAAGCCCGGATCGATCCCCAGAATGCGAATCACGTGTCTTCCCGTCATGCTGTCCGTGTAACAAAAACAAACGGGGAACGCATCCGTCCAACCGCGCCCTTCCGTGGAAAACTCCGTCCGGCGGCAATCACGCCTGCACGGTGGGCGTCAAGTCGGCCGTGATGTTCTCCACCCGCTCCGCGACGGCGTTGACGGCGGCGGCGATCTGCGCTTCCTGCGCTCCGGCGCGTTCCTTCTCCGTGGCGAGTTGCTCCTGCAGCTGCGCGATCTCGGCCTCCCGCTCGACAAGGCGCCGGTCGGCCGACGCGAGATCGTCGGCGATGGAAAAGGCGGCCATGACGGTGAGGCGCAGGTCATCGATGGTGCCGAAGGCCGATGCGAGTTCCCCGATCCGCGCATCGACGCGCGCGGCCAGCGCCACGATCCGCGCCTCGTCGCCGGCGTCGCAGGCCATGCGGTATGGACGCCCGGCGATGGTGACGTTGACATGCGTGACGGTGCCGCCGCTTCCAACTGACACGATCAGATCCCCCGCTCGCCCGCGAGCACGCTCTCTACCTTGCCGAGCGCCGTGGCGAGGCGCTCGTCGACGTCTCCCGCCACCGCTTCGAGCTGCGCCAGCCGCGCCAGCGTCCCGTCGAGTTCGACGGCAAGGCGCGCGCGATCGTCCTGCATCAGCGCAAGCTCGGTTGGCAGGTCGCCGCCGCGCCGGTCCAGTTCCAGCCTGCGCACGGTCGCTCTCTCCAGCGCCGCGACGGCGGCGTCGAGCCTTTTCAACGCATCCGCAAGCGACATAATATGGCCCCTGAACCGGAACATGACGACGACACGCACTTCGCCGCAGGGTGAACGGCAGTTTTCCGCGCGTCAATACGTCTGATTGTCATGTTCCCTTTTGACATGGGGATACAGCCTGCTATCAAGCCAGTTCATCAGCATGGCCTGCGGCCTGCGTTCACCGGACCCGACCGCTCCTCCACACCCGCACTTGACGATCAGAGGATTTCACCCGTGACAGCACAAGTCGAGCACAAAGAGCTTGCCAACGCCATCCGCGCTTTGGCGATCGACGCGGTGGAAAAGGCGAAATCCGGCCATCCTGGCCTGCCGCTCGGCATGGCTGACGTCGCGACGGTCCTGTTTTCCCGCTTTCTGAAGTTCGACGCCGCCAATCCGAGCTGGCCGGACCGCGACCGATTCATCCTCTCCGCCGGCCACGGGTCCGCGCTGCTCTACGCGCTGCTGTACCTGACGGGCGCGCCTTCCGTGACGCTCGACGAAATCAGGCACTTCCGCCAGCTCCATTCGAAGACGCCCGGCCATCCCGAGAACTTCGTCACCGCCGGTGTCGAAACCACCACCGGCCCGCTCGGGCAAGGGCTCGCCACGGCGGTCGGCTTCGCGCTGGCCGAGCGGCTGCTCAACGCGGAATACGGCGACGGCCTCGTCGATCACTTTACATATGTCCTCGCCTCCGATGGCGACCTGATGGAAGGCATCAGCCAGGAGGCCATCGCCTTCGCCGGCCACCTGAAGCTGAACCGGCTGATCGTGCTGTGGGACGACAACGGCATCTCCATCGACGGGCCGCTGTCGCTCTCCGATTCGGTCGATCAGGCGAAGCGCTTCGAATCGGCGGGCTGGCACGCGGTGCATGTCGACGGCCACGACCCCGACGCGATCGCCGCCGCCATCGAGTCCGCGCGCAATGCCGACCGGCCGACGCTGATCGCGGCGAAAACCGTCATCGGCTACGGCTCGCCGAAGAAGGCGGGCACGTCGAAGGCTCATGGCGAGCCGCTCGGCGCGGAAGAGATACTCGCCACCAAGGAGGCCCTCGGCTGGCACCACGGCCCGTTCGAGGTGCCCGACGGCATCCTGAAGGCGTGGCGGACGTTCGGCGAACGCGGGCGGGCGGCGCGCGAGGCCTGGCAGAAGCGGCTCGCCGGCGAGTCGGAGGCGGTGCGCACCGAGTTCGCCCGCCGCATCACCGGCGAGCCCGACACGCGGCGCCTGCATGCGGCCATCGATGCGCTGAAGGCCCGCTTCAACGGCGAAAAGCCGGCCATCGCCACCCGCAAGGCGAGCGAGCTGGCGCTGGAAGCGCTTGTCGGCGAGGTGCCGGAACTGCTGCTCGGCTCCGCCGACCTCACGCCCTCCAACAACACCCGCACCAAAGGCCTGAAGGAGATCGCGCCCGGCGACTATGCGGGGCGCTACATCCACTACGGCATCCGCGAGCACGGCATGGCCGCGGCAATGAACGGCATCCTGCTGCACGGCGGCTACCGCCCGGCCGGCGGCACCTTCCTTGTGTTCTCCGACTACGCGCGCCCGGCAATCCGCCTTGCTGCACTGACGGGAACGCCGGCGATCTATGTGTTCACGCACGATTCCATCGGTCTCGGCGAAGATGGGCCCACGCACCAGCCCGTCGAGCATCTGGCGGCGCTTCGCGCCATCCCCAACCTGCGCGTGCTGCGGCCGGCGGACGCAGTGGAGACGGCGGAAGCGTGGCAGATCGCACTTGGCCGCACCACGGGGCCGACGCTGCTCGCCCTCACCCGCCAGAACCTGCCGACCGTGCGCACCGAGCCCGCGCCGCAGAACCTTTCCGCCACCGGCGCCTACGAACTGTCGCCGGCGGAAGGCGTGGCGGTGGCTTCGCTGTTCGCCTCGGGCTCGGAAGTCGAGATCGCGCTCAAGGCGCAGGAACTGCTGAAGGAACAGGGTATCGCGGCGCGCGTCGTATCTGTGCCGTCGCTGGAACTTTTCCTCGAACAGCCGGAAGACGTGCGCAGGGCCGTCGTCGGCAACGCCCGGATCAAGGTCGCCATCGAGGCGGCCGTGCGCTTCGGCTGGGATGCCGTGATCGATTCGGACGGCATTTTCGTCGGTATGAGCGGCTTCGGCGCCAGCGCTCCCTACAAGGAACTTTACAAATATTTCGGCATCACGCCCGAAGCCGTCGTCGAAAAGGTGATCAAGCGCCACAATAGCTGACGATATGGGCTGTAAAATTCGGCCGAGCCAGAATAACCGAGTGAGCATCTATTGCGAGGAGACGAGAAAATGGCGGTTCGGGTAGCAATCAACGGGTTTGGTCGTATCGGGCGCAACATTCTGCGCGCGATTGTCGAGAGCGGCCGCACCGACATCGAGGTCGTGGCGATCAACGATCTCGCTCCCGTGGAGACGAACGCCCACCTGCTGCGTTTCGATTCCGTGCACGGGCGGTTCCCCGGCGAGGTGAAGATCGACGGCGACACCATCGACGTGGGCCGCGGGCCGATCAAGGTCACGGCCGTGCGCGATCCGGCACAGCTGCCCCACAAGGATCTCGGCATCGACATCGCGCTCGAATCGACGGGCATTTTCACCGCCCGTGACAAGGCGGCCGCGCACCTTGAGGCCGGCGCGAAGCGCGTCATCGTCTCGGCGCCCGCCGACGGCGCCGATCTCACCGTCGTCTACGGCGTGAACCACGACAAGCTGACGAAGGAGCACCTCGTCATCTCCAATGCGTCGTGCACGACGAACAGCCTCGCGCCCGTTGCCAAGGTCCTGCATGAGGCGGTGGGCATCGAGAGCGGCTTCATGACCACCATCCACTCCTACACCAACGACCAGCCCTCGCTGGACCAGGTGCACAAGGACCTTTACCGTGCACGCGCGGCGGCGCTGTCGCAGATCCCGACCTCGACGGGCGCGGCCAAGGCCGTCGGCCTCGTGCTGCCGGAACTCGCCGGCAAGCTCGACGGCAGCTCGATCCGCGTGCCGACCCCCAATGTCTCGGTCATTGACTTCAAGTTCGTCGCAAGCCGCGCGACCTCGGTGCAGGAGATCAACGAGGCGGTCAAGGCCGCCGCTGGCGGGGCGCTCAAGGGCATTCTCGGCGTCACGGACCAGCCCAACGTATCGGTGGACTTCAATCACGATCCGCGCTCGTCCATTTTTGCGCTGGACCAGACCAAGGTTATAGACGGCAAGCTGGTGCGTGTGCTGAGCTGGTACGACAACGAATGGGGTTTCTCGAACCGCATGTCGGACGTCGCCGTTCTCCTCGGCAAGTTGATCTGATCACCTGAGGCGCGGCGGATGCCGCGCCTTTTCCACGACCGGAGTTATGCCCGATGACCGCTTTTCGCACGCTGGACGACGCCGATGTGAAAGGTCGGCGTGTGCTCGTCCGTGTCGATCTCAACGTGCCGACGGATGACGATGGCCGCGTGACCGACACCACCCGCATCGCCCGCGCCATGACGACTGTCGGCGAACTCGCCGACAGGGGCGCCCGCGTGGTCGTCCTGTCGCACTTCGGCCGCCCGAAGGGCCGCGACCCGAAGGAAAGCCTGCGCGCGCTCGCGCCCGTCTGCGCCGAAATCCTCGGGCGGCCCGTCGCCTTCGCCGACGAGGCCGTCGGCGAGGCCGCCGAACAGGCTGTTGCTGCGCTCGGCGACGGCGACATCGTGCTGCTGGAAAACACGCGCTTCCACGACGGCGAGGAAAAGAACGATCCTGCCTTCGTCGCGGCCCTTGCGAAGCTTGGCGATCTCTACGTCAACGACGCCTTCTCCACTGCCCACCGCGCCCACGCCTCGACAGAAGGGCTCGCCCACGTGCTGCCGGCCTTTGCCGGGCGCACCATGCAGGCGGAGCTGGAGGCGCTGGCGAAGGGGCTGGAGACACCGCAGCGGCCCGTGGTGGCGATCGTCGGCGGCGCGAAGGTTTCCACCAAGCTCGCGCTGCTCGAAAACCTCGTCACCCGGGTCGACGCGCTCGTGGTCGGCGGCGGCATGGCCAACACTTTCCTGCTGGCGCAGGGCGTGCCTGTCGGCAAGTCGCTGGCGGAGCGCGACCTCGCGCCCACGGCGCTGCGCATTCTCGATGCGGCCGAAAAGCACTCCTGCAGCGTCATCCTGCCGGTCGACGGTGTGGTGGCGTGGGAGTTCAAGGCGGGCACGGAAAGCCATGCCTACGGCCTAGACGCCATTCCCGACGACGGCATGATCCTCGACATCGGCCCGCAGTCCATCGAGCGGGTGCGCGCCGCCATCGACGACGCCGTGACGCTGGTGTGGAACGGGCCGCTCGGCGCCTTCGAACTCGAACCGTTCGACCGGGGCACCGTCGAGGCGGCCCGCCACGCGGCCGAGCGCACACGGCAACGCAAGCTCGTGTCGGTGGCCGGCGGCGGCGACACCATCGCGGCGCTCAACAAGGCGAACGCCGTGGAAGATTTCACCTATGTCTCGACCGCTGGCGGGGCCTTTCTGGAATGGCTGGAGGGCAAGCCCCTGCCCGGCATCGCCGCCCTGTCGCTGGCGGCCGAACGCGCCCGTGCGGCAGCCGGGCAGGCTTGATGAACGGTCGCCGGTGGCGCTGCGCCGTCGGCGAGTTATTGCAGACGCTTACACCTTTCGTTCAGGAGGACGATCGTGGCCCGCATTACCCTGAGGCAGCTTCTCGACCACGCGGCAGAGCACGGCTATGGCGTGCCGGCGTTCAACATCAACAATATGGAACAGGGCCTCGCCATCATGGCCGCCGCCGACGCCGTCGACGCGCCGGTCATCATCCAGGCGAGCCGCGGCGCGCGTGCCTATGCCAACGACATCGTGCTGGCGCGCCTGATCGACGCGCTGGTGGAAATCTACCCGCACATCCCGGTCTGCATGCATCTCGACCACGGTAATGGTGAGCCCACCTGCGTCACGGCGATCCAGAACGGCTTCACCTCCGTGATGATGGACGGCTCGCTGCTCGCAGACGGCAAGACGCCGGCCGACTATGATTATAACGTCGGCATCACCCGGCGCGTCTCCGATATCGCCCACTGGGGCGGCGTCTCCGTCGAGGGTGAACTCGGCGTGCTCGGCTCGCTGGAAACCGGCGAGGGCGACAAGGAAGACGGCCACGGCGCCGAGGGCAAGCTCTCGCACGACCAGTTGCTGACCGATCCGGACCAGGCCGTCGACTTCGTGAAGAAGACCAAGGTCGACGCGCTTGCCATCGCCATGGGCACCTCGCACGGCGCCTACAAGTTCAGCCGCAAGCCGGACGGCGAGATTCTGGCGATGAACGTCATCGAGGAAATCCACAAGCGCCTGCCGAATGTCCACCTCGTCATGCACGGCTCCTCGTCCGTGCCGCAGGACCTGCAGGACATCATCAACGCCTACGGCGGCGAGATGCCGCAGACGTGGGGCGTGCCGGTGGAAGAGATCGTGCGCGGCATCCGGCATGGCGTGCGCAAGGTCAACATCGACACCGACAACCGACTCGCCATGACAGGCGCCATCCGCAAGGTGCTCGCCACCGACAAGGCGGAGTTCGACCCGCGCAAGTACCTGAAGCCCGCCATGGAGGCGATGACGAAGCTGTGCAAGCTGCGTCTCGAACAGTTCGGCACGGCCGGCAACGCCTCGAAGATCAAGGTGCTGCCGCTGTCCACCATGGCCAAGCGCTACGCCTCGGGCGAGCTTGATCCCACGTTCGGCTGATCGGCATGGACGCGGCCGGCGGTCGCCCGGCAAGAGCAGTCTGGTCCGGCCCTGTCCGGGCCCGGGCGGCTTGACGAGCTGGACCGCCTGGCGGCACTTGAAATCGATGCCGCCCATGCGCTGATCGAGGCTGGCGCCATTCCGCCCGACGACCTATCGGCAACGCAGCGCGACCTGATGGAACGGTGCGCCGCCGATGGCCTGCTGTTTGTGGCCGCGGATGAAAACGATGCGCCGCTCGGGTTTCTGGCCGCGGAGGCGCGCAACGGGGCGCTTTATATCGGCGAGATCGACGTGTGGCGGCGCTGGCAGGGGCGCGGTATCGGCCGCGCGCTGATACTGGCGGCCATCGCGGAAACGAGGCGAAGGGGCTTGCGGACGGCCACGCTGACGACCGACCGCTTCGCGCCTTTCAACCGACCGTTTTACGAATCGCTGGGTTTTCGCGAAGTCAGCGGCGCCTTGCTGCCGCCAGACCTTGCTGCTGTATTGCAATCGGAGATTGAGCGAGGCCTTGACCCCGCTCGCCGGGTTGGCATGCTGCTTCGCCTTGAGCGAAGCAGCCGTTGATTTTCAGCCGCCGCTTTTGTCCTGCTCCCCCTTCCGCCCCACCAGCGCATCGAGGCGCGCCTGCATGTCGGCCATCTGCTTCTTCAGCACTTCGAGATCAGACGCATCGGTGACGGGCGGCACGACGCGGCGTTCGTCCTCGGCTGTCTTCTGCGGAAAAGGCGTGAACAGCCGCAGCGCTTCGCTGAACATCGCCATATTCGAGCGCACCTGCTCCTCGATGGCGTGGAATGCGGCGGCGGGACCGAACGACTGCGCCATCTTCTCGCGCAGCTTCTGCTGCTCGCGCGTGAAATTCTCGATGGAGAATTCGAGATAGCTCGGCACCAGCGCTTCCATGCTGTCGCCGTAGAAACGGATGAGCTGGCGCAGGAAGGCGACCGGCAGCAGGGACTGTCCCTCCTTGCCCTCTTCCTCGAAGATGATCTGGGTCAGCACCGAGCGGGTGATGTCCTCTCCCGACTTCGCATCGAAGACGATGAAGTCTTCTCCCTGGCGCACCATGCCGGCCAGATCCTCGAGTGTCACATAAGTGCTGGTTCCCGTGTGGTACAGGCGGCGATTAGCGTACTTCTTGATAACCGTGGGTTGTTTATCGGTCGCCATGAGCATCCTTACCGTCTCTTGTCCCCGCCGGTCTTTTGCAGCGTCCTGCGAATTGACGCAAGTCATTGCTCCGGCCCCTGAGTCGGGGACGATAGGCCGTTCGCGCGTTCTGGCAAACACTTTTCGCAGCAACCCGTTGCTTCGGTGTGGTTTCACACGGGTGTCCGCAGCTCTCGCGAGGGATACGGGCGCCCCCTTCACGGTTTCAACGCTTGACGCCCCACGTGCCGCGTCCACATTAGCGACGGGGGGAGGATTTTCACCGCCCGCTCCGGGCAGAAAGCCCCGCAGAACGTTTTTTAAAAAACGCTCAACTGGAGACTGATCTCATGGCCTTCAACGATATCGTCATCGTCGCCGCAGCGCGTTCCGCCGTCGGCTCCTTCAACGGTTCCTTCGCAACCGTGCCGGCTCATGAGCTTGGCGCGCAGATCATTCAGGCCGCCATCGCCCGCGCCGGTATCGAGGCGGGCGATGTCGACGAAGTGATTCTCGGGCAGGTGCTGACCGCCGCTCAGGGCCAGAACCCCGCCCGCCAGGCCGCCGTTCACGCCGGCATCCCGGTCGAGAAGACGGCATGGACGCTGAACCAGGTCTGCGGTTCGGGCCTGCGCGCCGTTGCGCTCGGCGCCCAGCAGATCGCCACGGGCGACGCCACGTTCATCGTCGCGGGCGGCCAGGAATCGATGTCGCTCGCTCCCCACGCCGCCTACCTGCGCGCCGGCCAAAAGATGGGCGACCTGAACTTCATCGACACCATGATCAAGGACGGCCTCTGGGAAGCCTTCAACGGCTACCACATGGGCCAGACCGCCGAGAACGTCGCGCAGAAGTACCAGATCTCCCGCCAGGAGCAGGATGAGTTCGCCGTCGCCTCGCAGAACAAGGCGGAAGCCGCCCGCGACGCCGGCAAGTTCAAGGACGAGATCGCGCCCGTCACCGTGAAGTCCCGCAAGGGCGACGTGATCGTCGATACCGACGAGTACATCCGCGACGGCGCGACCTATGACGCGGTCGCCAAGCTGCGCCCCGCCTTCACGAAGGACGGCACCGTCACCGCCGGCAACGCCTCCGGCCTCAACGACGGCGCGGCAGCGCTCGTCATCACCACGGCGGCGGAAGCCGAGCGCCGCGGCCTGAAGGTGCTCGCGCGCGTCGCCTCGTGGGCGACCGCGGGCGTCGACCCGGCGATCATGGGCACCGGCCCCATCCCCTCCGCCCGCAAGGCGCTGGAGAAGGCCGGCTGGAAGGTCGAGGACCTCGACCTGATCGAGGCCAACGAGGCTTTCGCCGCACAGGCGATCTCGGTCAATCGCGATCTCGGCTGGGATACGTCGAAGGTGAACGTCAACGGCGGCGCCATCGCCATCGGCCACCCCATCGGCGCTTCGGGCGCGCGCATCCTCACCACCCTGCTCTACGAAATGCAGCGCCGCGACGCCAAGAAGGGCCTTGCCACGCTCTGCATCGGCGGCGGCATGGGTGTCGCGCTGACCGTCGAACGCTGAAGCCGGTTTGGGGAGAGGCGTGAGACGCTTCTCCCCTGGCAGCGATAAGAGACGGGAAGATGAAGCGGATCGGCACTTTTCGAAGGGGCGGTCCGCTCGAAGGGGCGGTCCGCTTGGCGCACATGATTTCGCGGCCACAGCATAAGACCGATTCCCGGCGGGCGCGACTCATCGGAAATCGGACTGGCCCGTGCGGCGCTTGAGCCAAGCCTGCGCGGAGCGGCCGGGGATCGGGAGCCTTGGCATGACGCAGTTTTCCGCGGCGTTCCGGCGGCTATCCCCGGCTGAGCGCGCATTTCGGTTTGAGTAAACGTTTTCTGTCTTCCGCCTGAATAGTCGCAATAGAAACAAGTCTAAAAAATTGATCCATAATAATGATTGAGCGGGAGACAATGCTAAAGTTTCGTAATATCCTGACAATGTTCTGAATCAGGGCTCCACAGCTGCGATCTTGGCAGAACTTTCGGGCGGCATCGGTCTCCTCAGCAACAATACCTGTGCCGCCTCACACACAAAAAAAGAAAAGGGATCACCATGGCACGGGTAGCGATAGTAACCGGGGGTACGCGCGGCATCGGCGCGGCGATCTCCAAGGCACTGGCGGCGGACGGACACAAGGTCGTCGCCAATTACGCAGGCAACGAAGAGGCCGCGGCCAAGTTTAACGCCGAAACTGGCATTCCGGTCATCAAGTTCGACGTCGCCGATCCGGTTTCGTCGGCGGAAGGCATCGCCAAGATCGAGGCGGAGCACGGCCCCATCGACATCGTGGTCAACAACGCCGGCATCACGCGCGACGCCACGTTCCACCGCCTGTCGTATGAACAGTGGTCGCAGGTGCTGCGCACCAACCTCGATTCAGTGTTCAACGTCACCCGTCCGGTGATCGAGGGCCTGCGGGCGCGCGGCTGGGGCCGCATCATCAACATCTCGTCGATCAACGGCCAGAAGGGCCAGGCGGGGCAGACGAACTATTCGGCCGCCAAGGCCGGCATCATCGGCTTCACCAAGGCGCTGGCGCAAGAGAACGCCTCCAAGGGCATAACCGCCAATGTCATCGCGCCCGGCTACATCGACACCGAGATGGTCGCCGCCGTGCCGGAGGACGTGCTGAAGAAGATCATCGCCACCATCCCGACTGGCCGTCTCGGTCGGGCCGACGAAATTGCCGCCACGGTGTCGTTCCTCGCCTCCGAGAAGGCGAGCTTCTTCAACGGATCGGTGCTCACCGTCAACGGCGCCCAGTACATCGCCAACGGCTGAGCGGCCTTTACAGGCCCTTCACTACGTTTCACGATTGCCCCGGGGAGTTTCCCCGGGGCTTTGTCTGCTGCTCATGCCCTGTCCTTGCGGGCCCGCAGTTCGGCGAAGACCTGCGCCGGTGCCTGTCCCGCAAGCCCCAGTCGGGCGGCGAAGGCCGCGTCGTCGGCGCGCAGGAACGGATTCTGCACCTTCTCGCCGCCAAGGAGGGAAGGAACGGTCAACCGCCCCTCGCGGCGGGCGGCTTCGACGGCGGCGGCGCGCACCTGCAACGCAGGATTGTCCGGATCGACGGCGAGCGCGAAACGGGCGTTCGACAGCGTATATTCGTGCCCGCAGAACAGGCGCGTATCGTCCGGCAGCGCCCGCAGCTTTTCGAGCGACGCCCACATCGTTGCCGCGTCGGCTTCGAAGAGACGGCCGCAGCCAAGCGAAAACAGCGTATCACCCGCGAACAGCGCCCTGTCCTGCGCGAACCAGTAGGCGACATGGCCGCGCGTGTGACCGGGCGTGGCGATGACCTGCGCCGTCAGGGAGCCGACCGGCACGCTGTCGCCCTCCCCCACCGTCGCGTCGACGGCCGGGATCGCGTCCCGCTCCAGCGCGGGCGCGGTGACGCGGACGGCGGGGAAGCGTTGCTTCAGAGGCAGGATGCCGTCGATATGATCGGCATGCTTGTGTGTGACGAGGATATCGGTGAGCTGCCAGCCGGTGCGCGCCAGCGCATCGACGACAGCGGCCTCCTCGGGCGCATCGATGGCGGCGGTTGCGCCGGTCTGCGGATCGTGCAGCAGCACACCGATGTTGTCGGTGCGGGCCAGGAATACATGCGTTTCAGCCGTCATCGTGCCAGTGCCTCCGTTCCGTATGAAAAGCGGCAGCCGCCCGCCGATCTTTCTCCCGGCGCCCGCACACCCGTGATATTTACGCTTTATAATACAAGACTACATCTGGCGCTGGAAATGGTCTAAAGCTGTATCGGTCATGGATGTGGACATCGTCGAACTGAGAGATTTCTACGCGAGCCCGCTCGGCACAGTCGCGCGCCGGCTTGTGAAGAAGGCTGTCGAGCGGATATGGCCGGATGCGCGCGGCCATACAGTGCTCGGCTTCGGCTACGCCACGCCCTACCTCTCGGCCTACCGCAGCAGCGCGGACCGGCTCCTTGCCTTCATGCCGGCGGCACAGGGCGTCATGCACTGGCCCCGCCACGGCCCCAACGCGACGGCGCTCGTCGACAAGACGTCGCTGCCACTGCAGATCGGCAGCGTCGATCGCGTCATTCTGGCGCATGCGCTGGAAACCACGGATTCCCCGCAGGCGCTGATGGAGGAAATCTGGCGCGTCCTGACGCCTGGAGGCCGGGTGATCGTCATCGTTCCCAACCGGCGCGGCCTGTGGACACGCATGGACACCACGCCTTTCGGGCAGGGCCAGCCCTTCAGCCGCTCGCAGCTCGCCCGCCTGATGCAGGCGAGCCTGTTCTCCGCGGAGACGTGGGGGGAGGCACTCTACATTCCGCCCGTGCCGCGCCGCCTGGCCTTGCGCTCCGCCGTGGCGTGGGAGCGCATCGGCGCGGGCCTGTCGCTGCCGTTCGCCGGGGTGCACGTGATGGAGGCGGTCAAACAACTCTACCGGCCGATCCCGCTGCGGGCGACGCGCAAATCCGCACGCATGGCACCGGTTTTCGCGCCCGCGTCTTCCGTGCACCTGACGATCCCCCGGCCCGCACAGACGCGGGAGACGCGGCAAGGGCTCCATCGCCGCCCTTGACTTGAAGACGCGCGGACGCCAAGTTCCGCGCACACAAGAGCGTTTGCCGGACGGCCCGTCCGGCAGGCGCCTCCCGATTCTTTCCTGGAGCGGATTCCGATCGGGAAGCGCTCCGGCGCGGTTCGCCAGAGCGTGCGTCCGCGGCGTTCACGAGGCAACGACTGGCTAACCGATGCGCAGCTATCTCGACTTTGAAAAACCCGTCGCCGAACTCGAAGCGAAGATCGAGGAGCTGAGGGCCTTGGCCGATTCGGGCAGCGCGGTCGCCATCGGCGACGAGATCGCGCATATGGAGGCCAAGGCGCGCAAGGCGCTCAACGATGTCTACGCCTCCCTCACCCCCTGGCAGAAGACGCTGGTGGCCCGCCATCCGCAGCGGCCGCATTTCGTCGACTACTGTTCGGCACTGATCACCGATTTCACGCCGCTCGCCGGCGACCGCAAGTTCGGCGAGGATCAGGCGATCGTCGGCGGGCTCGGCCGGTTTCGGGGCGAGAGTGTCTGCATCATCGGGCAGGAAAAGGGCTCGTCGACCGAAACGCGCATCCGGCACAATTTCGGCATGGCGCGGCCGGAGGGATACCGCAAGGCCGTGCGGCTGATGGAACTCGCCGGGCGGTTCGATCTGCCGGTCATTACCTTCGTCGATACGGCGGGCGCCTATCCCGGCATCGGCGCGGAGGAGCGCGGCCAGGCCGAGGCCATCGCCCGTTCCACGGACGCATGCCTGCTTCTGCCCACGCCCAACGTCTCGATAGTCATCGGCGAAGGCGGATCGGGCGGCGCCATCGCGCTCGCCACCGCCAACCGCGTGCTGATGCTGGAGCACGCCATCTATTCGGTGATCTCGCCGGAAGGCGCGGCGTCCATCCTGTGGCGCGACCCCACACGGGCGCAGGACGCAGCGACCGCCATGAAGATCACGGCGCAGGATCTGCTGCGTTTCCAGATCATCGACGCCATCGTCCCCGAACCCGCCGGCGGTGCGCATCGCGACCCCGACGCCGCCATCAACGCGACGGGCGACGCCATCGCCGCCTCCCTTCAGGAGCTGGCGGGGCTGTCCGCGGACGACGTGAAACGCGCGCGCGCCGACAAGTTCCTGGCCATCGGCAGCAAGCTGTAATACAGCCTCACCCGGCGACCCGCAGCACGATCTTGCCGATATGCTCGCCCGTTTCCATCAGGGCATGCGCGGCGGCGGCCTCCGTCAGCGGGAAGGTCTTGTGGACCACGGGCAAGCAGCGTCCTTCGGCCAGCAGCGGCCATACGTGCTGCCGCAGGGAGAGGGCGATTGACGCCTTCTCGTCCAGCGGCCGGCTGCGGAGGGTGGAGCCGGTGTGCGTGAGCCGTTTCAGCATCAGCCGCATGAAATCGACCTCGACCTTCGATCCCTGCATGAACGCGATCTGCACGATACGCCCGTCCTGCGCCGCCGCTTGATAGTTGCGCGGGATGTAGCTGCCGCCGACCATGTCGAGAATCACATCGGCGCCGCGCCCGGCCGTCGCCGCCTTTACCGCCGCGACGAAATCCTCCTCGCGATAGTTGATGGCGGCGTCCGCGCCCAGCCGCATGCAGGCGGCGCATTTTTCCGCCGAGCCCGCCGTCGTCAGCACCCGCGCGCCGAACGCCTTGCCGAGCTGGATCGCGGTGGTGCCGATGCCGGACGTGCCGCCGTGCACGAGCAGCGTCTCGCCCGGTTTCAGCGCACCCCTGTCGAAAACGTTCGACCACACGGTGAAATAGGTTTCCGGAACGGCCGCCGCCGTGACGAAGTCGAGGCCGTCGGGAACCGGCAGCGCGAGCGCGGCGTCGGCCAGGCAATATTCGGCGTAGCCGCCGCCCGTCACCAGCGCCGTCACGCGGCTGCCCGGCGCGGGTACGTCCGCGCCCTCGCCCGCGGCCACAACCTCGCCGGCGATTTCGAGGCCGGGGATGTCGGAGGCGCCGGGCGGCGGCGGATAATGGCCCTGCCGCTGCACCACATCCGGCCGGTTGACGCCAGCCGCATGCACCCGCACCAGCACCTCCCCCGCCGCCGGGCGCGGCACCGGGCGCGTTTCCGGACGCAGGACATCCGGCTCGCCGGGTTCGCTGATACCGATAACGGTCTGGGACGACGGCAGATTCATCGCATTACTCCCCGGTTTTCAAACGGCCTCGCGCCGCACGCGCGCGAAAGGCGCGGGCGGCGAGGGTTCAGGCGCGATCGGCGCCGTTCACTGCCTGAGCAGGGCGTTCAGGGCAATGCGGAAGTCGGGCGCGAGGTCGTCGCGCGCCAGCGCGTAGGCGACGTTGGCGGCGAGGAAGCCGATCTTGGAACCGCAATCGTAGATCTCGCCGTCGAAGCGCGTCGCGAAGAAGGGCTGCGACGTCGCAAGCGTGATCATGGCGTCGGTGAGCTGGATCTCGCCGCCGGCCCCCCGCTCCTGTTTCGCGAGGATGTCGAAAATTTCGGGCTGCAGGATGTAGCGCCCGGAGATGGCGAGGTTGGAGGGCGCGGTGCCCTTTGCGGGCTTCTCGACCATGGCTCTGATCGGCGAGACCTTGGCGCCGGCATCGGCAACGTCGACGATGCCGTACTGATGCGCCTGGTCGGCCGGCACCTCGTAAACGCCGATGATGTTGCCGCCGTGGTTGGCGTAGGCATCGATCATCTCGCTGAGGCAGGGCGTCTCGGCATGATGCAGCATGTCAGGGAGGAGCAGGGCGAACGGCTCGTCGCCCACGATGTCGCGCGCGCACCACACCGCATGGCCGAGGCCGAGCGGCCCCTGCTGGCGCGTGAAGCTCGTCTGGCCGGGGCCGGGCAGATCGTGCAGCAACGCTTCCAGCTCGCGCTTCTTGCCGCGTTCGAGAAGCGTGCGCTCAAGTTCGAACTGGTTGTCGAAGTGGTCCTCAATCACGCCCTTGTTGCGCCCCGTGACGAACACGAAATGCTCGATACCGGCAGCGCGCGCCTCATCCACCACATGCTGGATCACGGGCCGGTCGACGACAGTCAGCATTTCCTTGGGCATTGCCTTGGTCGCGGGAAGGAAGCGCGTACCAAGTCCCGCCACGGGAAACACAGCCTTGCGAATGGGTTTGTTCATGTCCGTTTCAACAGGTGGGGTGAGTTGTGGGCCGGCAGTCCGCGCCACCCCTGACGCGCCCCACCGCTGGAAACGGCGTGCCAGCCGCCGCTTATTATGACGTGATGTATCATCGCGACAGGAATAGGGCAAAGCGCTGAATTAGCGTCCTTCTCGCTACATGCCGTCACGTCGTCTCAACGGTTTCTAAACCATATGGGCGCATCGTTGTTGGGGTTTTTACCAGCTTGGTGAACAGTCGCACCGGCTTTCCGTTTCCGGAAACCAGACGAAGCAGATGGCGCGACCGCAAGAAGGGCGACCGATGGCAGCGAGCAGACAGCATCCCGGCAGGTGGTATTCCGGCAAGCGGCATTCCGGGCTTCACGCCGGTGCGGCTTCCGCAAGGTCCGCGCTTGCCGTTCTGGCGGCGAGCGCGTTGCTCGCATCCTGCTCGTCCTTCAATTACTGGCCGGGCACCGTGGACAACGGCACCACCGCGTCTATTCCTGCCTCTTCACCCCGGCCCGCCAGCCCGGCCATGGCCTATGCGCAAGCGTCGTCCGAGCCCGATATGACGAACTTTTCCGCCTTCATCAGGGATTTGTGGCCGGAAGCCGCTGCGCGCGGTGTCTCTCGGCGCACTTTCGATGCCGCGCTTGCCGGCGTCGCACCCGATCCCAAGATCATCGCACTGACGAAGAAGCAGTCGGAATTCGTCAAGCCGGTCTGGGAATACCTCGCCTCCGCCACCTCCGCCCAACGGCTCGAACGCGGCCGCGAGCAAACGACAAAATGGCGCGACACCTTCGCCACGGTCGAGAGCCGATTCGGCGTCGACCGCAAGGTGATCGCCGGCGTGTGGGGCATGGAGACGAACTTCGGCTCCACGATGGGCAATTATTATGTGGTCGAGGCGCTGGCGACACTGGCGCACGCGCAGTATCGCGGCCCCTTCTTCCGCAACGAACTCGTCACCGCTCTCACTATCTTGG
This sequence comes from Pseudochelatococcus lubricantis, assembly GCF_011762225.1. Classification (GTDB taxonomy): domain Bacteria; phylum Pseudomonadota; class Alphaproteobacteria; order Rhizobiales; family Beijerinckiaceae; genus Pseudochelatococcus; species Pseudochelatococcus lubricantis. The sequence continues at coordinate 172,218 of NZ_JAASQI010000008.1, read as the reverse complement.
AAGAGGGCCATACCACCCGCGACAAGATGATCGGCTCATGGGCCGGCGCCATGGGCCAGACCCAGTTCATGCCGACGAGCTTCACGCGCTACGCCGTGGATTTCACCGGCGACGGGCGGCGCGACATCTGGAGTTCCGTACCCGACGCGCTCGCCTCCACCGGCAATTACCTGAAGGAGCACGGCTGGGTCGCGGGGCTGCCATGGGGCTTCGAGGTGAAGCTGCCGACAGGCTACGACTATCGCCACCGCAACGGTACGTTCGCCTCCTTCGCCGCCACCGGCGTGCGGCGCATGGATGGGCGGACGATGCCCGCCGCAGGCGAGGCGCGCATCTTCCTGCCCGCCGGCGCGCGCGGTCCCGCCTTCCTCGTCACGAAGAACTTCGACGTCATCAAGCGCTACAACAACTCCGACGCCTATGCGCTCGGCGTGGCGCTGCTCGGCGACATGATCCACGGGGGCGCTGGCGTGCAGGCCGCCTGGCCGCTCGACGAAAAGCCCCTCAGCCGCGACGAGCGTGAGGATCTGCAACGCTATCTCGCCAACCTCGGCTTCTCGGTCGGCGAACCGGACGGGCGCATCGGCAGCCAGACGCGCGCCGCCATCACCGCCTATCAGGAGCGCAAGGGCCTGATCCCGGACGGCCATCCCAGCCAGACGCTGCTGACGCACCTCCGGCGGGAGCTGTAAGCAGCGGGAAGGCGGCGACCTTCCCCGCGTTTACCCTGACCCGCGAACGCGCGGGCGACGCGAGACTCGTCGCCGTTTCTGCCCTATGATGCAAAGGTATGAACCCATGCCGCTTGTCGCGAAGACAAGCGGCGACCTGTCATTCCGTGTGAAGCATCATGCCGTCGCGTCGAAACGGATCAACCGGGAGCGGATTGCTGCGCATTATCGCGGCGATCACAGGCGTCGGCCTTGTTCTGGGCGCGGCGCAGGCGCCGCTCCATGCTGCGTCCGACCCGCTGACGCGCTTCCTCGACAGCATTTTCAAGAAGGAACAGCAGCCTGCGCAGCCGCCTGCCGCCCGTAGCGTGAGGCAGAAGCCCACCCGCCCGCCAGCGCCCGCGCAGGCGCGGAAGGTGCCGCGCAAACCCCGCCCCGCGACCGTGATCGTGCGTGATGCGCAGCAGAAGCGGGAAGCGAACACGTTCATCGCCGTGATCGGCGATTCTCTCGGTGAGGCGCTGGCCGGCGGCTTGCAGGAGGCGTTCGCCACCACGCGCGAGATCGCCGTTGTCAGCCGCGCCGGCGCGGAGACGAGCCTGACGCGCGCCACCCTGCCCGACTGGGCCTTCCTGATGCGCGATTACAGCCGCGAGGGCATGCCGGCGCCGCAGCCCATAACGGTCGGCGTTGTGCTCCTCGGGGCCGAGCCGCCGCGCAGCCTGATGGACGGCGAGGTCGAGGTGCCCTTCGAGTCGGCGCGCTGGAAGGAGCTGATGTCCGGGCGCATCGATTCGCTGATTCGCACCTTCGCCGACCGCGACCTTCCGCTGATCTGGGTCGGCCTGCCGCCGATGAAGAACGAGGCGCACTCCGACGCCGCCAGCGCCCTCAACGCGCTCTACCGGGAGGAGGTGCTGAAGGCGGGCGGCGTATTCGTGGATATCTGGGCCGGATTTTCCAACGATGAGAAGGAGTTCACCGCCAACGGGCCTGATGTCCGCGGGCAGACGGCACAATTGCGCAACGGCGACGGCGTCGGCCTCACGAAGGCCGGCGGGCGCAAGGCGGCGCATTTTGTCGAGCTGGAGATCCGCCGGCTCCTGCAGGCGCGCGGGCTGTCGACGGTCATCGCCGCCACCCCGGCCGAGACGAGCCCGCAGGCCGAGGCGGATCAGGAAGGGGCATTGCTCTCGCTGCCCGACATGCCGGTGCCGGTCGTCATTCCCGTCAAGCCGGCCGCCGGGCCGATCCTGCCGCTCGCCAGCCTGCAGTCCGCGCCGGACGGGCAGTTGCTGACCCAACGCCCCGTCCTGAAAGGCGACGCCGCTGTGCTCGTGCACCGCGTCTACGGCGAGGGCCGCGCGCCGGAACCCGTAGCCGGGCGGGCCGACGATTTTTCCTGGCCGCCTCCGGAGCGCCCGCTCAACGCCAGCTTTGAAGCATCCCCCACGCCCGACGGAACGGGCACAACCGTGCAGACCGCGACCGTATCCGCGCAATAGACAGGCCAAGGCCATGAAAAAACCCGTCCTGTCGTACAGGACGGGTTCCTTGCACCTCGTGGCGGGTGCTATTCAGACGAGCGTCGCGGTGACGCTTTTTGCCGCCTACCCTTTGACGGGCGTTTCTTCCCTAGACCTGGACCGCTTCACGGAACGATGCGCGGTTTTTGTATTGTCCGTCTATCCAGGACCGGACCCTTACAGGCGACCATTCTTGGATGGCCATAGTTGCGCACGAAACTTCACCGAACGCAAGAGGGGATTTTCAAGCGGGTGCGGCAAAACGCATCGAACCATTTGCCAGCAAGGAATAGTATCAGTCGAAAAAACTCCTGTGCGTAACATCGCGTAGCCCTTGATCCGCCCAAAATAAACCAAACTGGTTTGACACCATTGCAAGAGCGCGCGCCTTGAGGTACGACCTCAAGCTGAGGATCGGATGGGGAGGAGTGGCGCCGTGGCGAATGATATTGTCGAGATGGACTATCGGGAGCACGAACGCACCTATGCGGGCTTCATGCGCCTAGCGAAGATCGGCGGCGGCGCCATCATCGCCGTGCTGGTCCTGATGGCGATCTTCCTGCTGTGATCGCCGGGCGGTTTGGGTGCGAATGGACCGGCCTCCACCGCCGGGTCCCGGCAAGGCAGGCGCCGCGCCCGCGCTGTCATCCGTCATTCGACCATAGCGGCAGATTGCCTTTTCCCTCGCCCGGAGCGGCCCGTCATGCGCGCCGTCGGCGCTTTCCGGAAGCTTCACAGCCAGATGCGTGTGCGGGCAACGTCCCGCGGGAGCGGCCGCTGCGCGCGATCGCTTGCAGGGCTGCGCGGAGCCCTGCCGCCTGAAACACCAGCCGCGCCGGCCCGTCACACGCCTGACATTCCGCCCATTCACGCATTGTAGCAATCAGAAAATCAGACCAACCAGATACATGCCGCCCTGTGCCGCTTCGGAGTGAATGCCATGCTGGTCGCCGTTCCCACAGAAACCCTGGCTGACGAAAGCCGTGTCGCCGCGACGCCCGAAACCGTCAAGAAATTCGTTGCGCTCGGCGCGACCGTACGGGTTCAGGCTGGTGCGGGGCTTGCCTCGGGTATTCCGGATGCCGATTACGAGGCTGCCGGCGCGACCGTCGCTGGCGATGCCGCCGCGGCGCTGGCGGGGGCGGATGTCGTCCTCAAGGTGCGCCGTCCGGCAGAGGCGGAAATCGGGCTGCTGAAGAACGGCGCCATCCTGATCGCGCAGCTCGACCCCTATGGTCATGAGGATGCGATCAGGGCGCTGGCGGAAGCCGGCATCATCGCCTTCGCCACGGAACTGACGCCGCGCATTACCCGCGCGCAGGTCATGGATGTGCTGTCGTCGCAGGCGAACCTTGCCGGCTATCGCGCGGTGATCGACGCCGCGGCGGAATATGGCCGGGCGCTGCCGATGATGATGACGGCCGCCGGCACCGTGCCGGCCGCGCGCGTGTTCGTGATGGGCGCGGGTGTCGCCGGCCTCCAGGCCATCGCCACGGCCCGGCGCCTCGGCGCCATCGTCACCGCCACGGACGTGCGCCCCGCTGCCAAGGAGCAGGTGGAATCGCTCGGCGCCAAGTTCATTGCCGTCGAGGACGAGGAATTCAAGCAGGCGGAGACCGCGGGCGGCTACGCGCGCGAGATGTCGGACGAGTACAAGCGCAAGCAGTCGGAACTCATCGCCTCCCACATCGCCAAGCAGGATATCGTGATCACGACGGCGCTGATTCCCGGCCGCGCCGCGCCGCGCCTGGTGTCGGACGCGATGGTGCGCTCGATGCGCCCCGGCTCCGTGATCGTCGATCTGGCGGTGGAGCGCGGCGGCAATGTCGAGGGCGCGAAGCCCGGCGAGGTTGCGGCCGTAGACGGCGTGAAGATCGTCGGCCACCTCAACGTGCCGGGCCGCCTCGCGGCGACCGCTTCCACGCTCTACTCGAAAAACCTGCTCGCCTTCGCCGAGCAGCTCATCGACAAACAGTCGAAGGCGATCGCCATCAACTGGGACGACGAGATCGTCAAAGCCACCGCGCTGACCCGCGACGGGGCCGTCATTCATCCCGCCTTCCAGCCGAAGGCTTAATTTCTCCTGATCTGAGAGGATGCGCGTCATGGCAACCCCCGTGGCAAACCTTTCGCCGGAACATACGCTTGAACAGGCCCGCTCGGCGGCGGACGCGGCGCGTGCCGCAGCCGACGCGGCACAGGTCTACGCAGATCAGGCCGCCGCCGCCATCGGCGCCATCGCCCACGGTGCAACGGGCGGCGCGGTGGACCCCACGGTGTTCCGCCTCGCCATTTTCGTGCTGGCGGTGTTCGTCGGCTACTACGTCGTCTGGTCGGTGACGCCGGCGCTGCACACGCCGCTGATGTCGGTAACCAACGCCATCTCGTCGGTGATCGTCGTCGGCGCCCTGCTGGCGGTGGGCGTCGAGGCCGCGCCCGCACTTGAGGGCGGCTCGGGCTGGGCGCGCCTCTTCGGTTTCATCGCGTTGATTCTCGCCTCGGTGAACATCTTCGGCGGCTTCCTCGTGACGCAGCGCATGCTCGCCATGTACAAGAAGAAGGGCTGATCGTCATGTCCGAAAACCTTGCGGCCCTTCTCTATCTCGTCGCGGGCGTCCTGTTCATCCTGGCGCTGCGCGGCCTCTCCTCCCCGGCGACATCGCGGCAGGGCAACCTCTACGGCATGATCGGCATGGCGCTCGCCATCGCGACGACGCTGGTCGGCCATCCGCCGGCCGACGGCTTCGCCTGGCTGCTGATCGTGCTCGGCATCGCCATCGGCGGCGGCGCGGGCGCGGTCATCGCGCGGCGCGTGCCGATGACGGCCATGCCCCAGCTCGTCGCCGCCTTCCACTCGCTCGTCGGCCTCGCCGCCGTGCTGGTGGCGGCCGGCGCGCTCTATGCGCCGCGCGCCTTCGGCATCGGCGCCCCCGGCGAAATTCACGGCGCAAGCCTGGTGGAAATGGGCCTCGGCCTTGCCATCGGCGCGATCACCTTCTCCGGCTCGGTCATCGCGTTCCTGAAACTCGACGGGCGCATGTCCGGCAAGCCGATCCTGCTGCCGAGCCGCCACGCCATCAACATCGCGCTCGCCGTGCTGCTGCTGGTGCTGTTCGTCGTCTTCGTGACGACGGAAAGCCACGTGGTGTTCTGGCTGATCGCGCTGGTGAGCTTCGCGCTCGGCTTCCTGCTGATCGTGCCCATCGGCGGCGCGGACATGCCGGTCGTGGTGTCGATGCTCAACTCCTACTCGGGCTGGGCGGCCGCCGGCATCGGCTTCACGCTCGGCAACCTCGCGCTGATCATCACGGGCGCCCTCGTCGGCTCGTCGGGTGCGATCCTGTCCTACATCATGTGCAAGGGCATGAACCGCTCGTTCATCTCGGTGATCCTCGGCGGCTTCGGCGGCGAGGCGGCCGCGGCGAGCGCCGGCGGGGCGGTGGAGAATCGCCCGGTCAAGCAGGGCTCGGCGGAAGACGCGGCCTTCCTGATGAAGAACGCGGGCAAGGTCATCATCGTGCCGGGCTACGGCATGGCGGTGGCGCAGGCCCAGCACGCGCTGCGCGAGATGGCCGACAAGCTGAAGGCGGAAGGCGTCGACGTGAAGTACGCCATCCACCCCGTCGCCGGCCGCATGCCCGGCCACATGAACGTGCTGCTGGCGGAAGCGAACGTGCCCTACGACGAGGTGTTCGAACTTGAGGACATCAACTCGGAATTCGCACAGGCCGATGTCGCCTTCGTGATCGGCGCCAACGACGTCACCAACCCGGCGGCGAAGAACGATCCGTCCTCTCCCATCTTCGGCATGCCCATCCTCGACGTGGAAAAGGCGAAGACGGTCCTGTTCTGCAAGCGCGGCATGGGGTCCGGCTACGCCGGCGTCGAGAACGAACTCTTCTTCCGCGACAACACGATGATGCTGTTCGGCGATGCGAAGAAGACGGTCGAAAGCATCCTGAAGTCGCTCGACTGAAAATTTAACGAAACGACCCCTGTCATTGCGTTAACGCAATGACAGGAACCCGTCCGCCCATAAAAAAGGACCGCACATTTGCATGCGCGGTCCAAGTCTAGGGAGGAAACGCCCAAGGAGGGCAGCGATAAGGCGACGCCATCGCCATATCGCACTGCAACAATATGCCACCGCGCTGCACAAAACACAAGACCGGCGAGCGGACTTTTTGCCGCTTGCCGGAACGATGAGGCTTTTCTCGGCGCAACCTGTTGGTTATCAAGGCGTTGTTGCGCGTCCGAATCTGTGCACAAGGCCCCCGCCGTCCCGTCCCGGGTGGCGGGGGCCTTGTGTTGCCTTCTCCGGAACGACTTCCTCATTCAAATGCTTCCATTTGGTGGGAAAGCGCTCTAGAGCAGCGGACGGACCATTCCAGGGAGCTTGTCTTGTCGTCCGATCCGCATATTTCCGACATCATGGCCTTTGCCGACAGGCTGGCCACCGCGTCTGCCGGCGTCACCCTGCCGCTGTTCCGCACCGCCCTGACGGCGGATAACAAGGCGGAGGACGGCGATTTCGACCCGGTGACGGATGCGGACCGCGAGGCCGAGTCCGTGATGCGCACGCTCATCCGCCAGACCTACCCCGATCACGGCATCGAGGGGGAAGAGCACGGCGGCGAGCGCCTCGACGCCGACTATGTCTGGGTGCTCGACCCGATCGACGGCACGCGCGCCTTCATCTCCGGCCTGCCGCTGTGGGGCACGCTGATCGGGCTGAAATACCGGGGCGCGCCCGTCTTCGGGCTGATGCATCAACCCTTTACGGACGAAACGTTCTCCGGCGCCGCGTTTCCGGCGGCAGCGCCGCTCACACTCTACCGGCGCGGGACGGCGAGCGGCACGCTGCGCACGCGCGAGTGCGCCGATCTCTCCTCGGCGACCATCTCCACCACCTCGCCGCGCATGTTCACGGGGACCAATCTTGAAGCCTACAACCGGGTGGAAGGCCAATGCCGCCTCGCCCGCTACGGCTATGACTGCTACGCCTACGCCATGGTAGCTGCCGGTCACGTCGATCTCGTCGTGGAAGCGGGGCTGAAGCCTTGCGACATCGTGGCGCTGGTGCCGGTCATCGAGGCAGCGGGCGGCGTTGTCACGAGCTGGACCGGAGGGCCGGTGACAGCGGGCGGCACGGCGGTGGCGGCCGGCGATCCCCGCGTTCACGAGGTGGCACTCGCCCTGCTCAACGGCTGATTGGGCGGCGGAGGGAAACCCGGGCTGCCCCGCTTCCTCGCCCGTTCAGGCGTCGGACTTGTTCAGAAAATGGTTGCCGTCGCCCGGCCTGATCTCGTCGCCGCCATCCACCAGCCCCTGCCCCGGCACGAAGGCGTCGAACGCCGCCCAGAAGACGGCGCGGATGTCGTCGTTCTCCATCAGGATCTCGTGTTTCGCGTAGGGCAGGACGACGGCGTTGCCCGCCTTCAACCGCGATCCGAATCGCTCCGTCGCCGGCGTGGAGACGATGCGGTCGGCGCCGGCAGCGACGACAAGCGCGGGCGTTGCAACCGAGAGCGCAAAACGCGGCACGGATAGTTGCGCCATGGCGCGGAAGGCGGCCGCGAGCCACCCCACCGTCGGATCGCCAACGGCCAGCCACGGCGCCTGCGCTATCACGGCCCGGATGCGGTCGAAACGGACGCGGTCGCTCGTCAACCGGTTGCCGACGAAGGGACGCATGACCGTCGCCGCACGCCTGCCGCCGGGAATGATGAGCCGAGACAGCCCGAGATTGCGCCCGACAGCGACGACGGCGGGGGCAAAGGAAGGGGCGATCGCGGGCGACAGCGCGATCATCGGCGCGATGGCGACGATGCGCGCGAAGTCGCCGCCATGCCCCTCCGTCGCGGCGCGTAGCAGCGCGATGGCCCCGCCCATGGAATGGCAAAGCGCGAAGCGCGGCAGATCAGGGAGCAAGGCTGCGACATCGGCCAGCACTGCGTCGAGATCATGCTGGTAGTCGGCGAAGTCGCGCACGTGGCCCGGTTGCACGGGTGTGCGGCCGCGTCGGCGCAGCAGGCGCTGCGAACCGCCCTGCCCTCGCCAGTCGAAGGCCACGACATGGAAGCCGCGCTGGCGCAGCTCGGCGACGACTTCGAAATACTTCTCGATGAACTCACCCCGCCCCTGCAGGATGATCACGACGCCGCGGCCGGGCGTTGCATCCCCGGCGGGCTGCCAGTGCGCGATGCGCAGGCGGACGCCGTCCACCGCCGTCACTTCCCGCACAGAGACGGAGGGCGGGATCGGGTTGTCGGGAATCGCGACGAGTTCCGGCAGTGCGCTTTTCATGTATCGACCCTGCGGCCATCCTCTTGAAAACGATCTTTGCCTGCCTACCTCAATAACCGGGCAGGCCAGCGCGGCTGCCTTGCGGCATCCGACGATCATACGGCCCGGCCATCGGCGGGTCCGATGTCGATGTCATATCATATCGCTTCAACAGGAGGATGTGTCATGCGTCATTTCGATCTTGCTCCGCTTTATCGCTCCACCGTCGGTTTCGACCGGCTGTTCTCGCTGCTCGATCAGGCCGCGGGTGGCGAAGCGGGGCCGAGCTACCCCCCCTATAACATCGAACGCACCGGCGAGACGAGTTACCGTATCTCGATCGCCGTCGCGGGCTTCACCGAGGACACGCTCGCCATCGAGGCCCGGGACAACACGCTGACCGTGCGCGGCGAAAAGAAGGCGCAGGCAGAAGAGAAGCCCGTCGACGTGCTCTACCAGGGCATCGCGTCGCGCGCCTTCGAGCGCCGCTTCCAGCTCGCCGACCATGTCCACGTGACAGGCGCGCTGCTGGAGAACGGCCTGCTTCACATCGATCTCGTGCGCGAGATTCCGGAAGCCAACAAGCCGCGCCTCATCCCGATCCGGGGCAGCAAGGCCGGCGAGGCCATCGTCGACAACACGCCGGCGCCGGCCGGCAATGCCGGGACGAACGGCCAAGGGGCAGGCCACGGCGCCGCGCGGCAGGCCGCCTGACATCAGGTCTACATGAGACAGACAGGGGGGCGCCTTCGGGCGCCCCTTTTTTGACTGCCGGCCCGCGAATGCATGATTCGCGCAATTAAATTTCCCTGATAGGCTTCCTGCAGACCACAAATTTCAGCAATACCGGTTTATCTCGCATTTTCGTGCAAAAAATACCATGATCGCCGCTTGTAACGGTTCGAGAAATCTGGCATTGTCCGCCTGAGATTAGGACAGCTTGACTGTCCCATTCTGAATTTTTGCCTTTTTCGGCGGTCAGGGGGAACCCGCCCCCGCCGGAAAGGTTTTTTGAATAGCGGCATGGCGGCGGGTTGGTCGCCGGCCGTTCTGAGGCTCGTTGGCTATCATGGCACGCATTATTGCAGTCCCGTTCGCTGTAGCCCCTTTCGAGACTGAACCCGCCGTCCGTAAAACGGATACGCGAGCGGGCGGGTAAGCGCGACCTTAGGCCGTGCCCCGCCCGACGCGCGCATGACGCAACGGGAGCGGGCACGGAGCAGGCGTGCCCGCTCCAGATAACCGGAACCTGCCAACGGATAATCTGACCGGTTCAGGCATCGGCCCTTCCCGATGATGGACCGGCCGACGCTGAATGCGGCGTGCCTTCCAGGCATGCCGCACGCTTTCCCGACCCCGATCCCAAGGAGGCCTTCCCGGCCGCGCACAGGAAGAAAAAATGAACGATTTCAATGAGAAGCATCATCATGGATTGCAGCCGTCGCAGCCGGTCGAGACCCGCGCCCGCGATATCGCCGCCGCAACGTCCATCGATAAAACGGCTTCCATTGAAAAAACGCCGTTCATTCGCCGCAGCCATGGCCTGCCGCAACCGCAAGGGCTCTACGACCCGCGCAACGAGCACGATGCCTGCGGCGTGGGCTTCGCGGCCAACATGCGCAACGAGCCCTCGCACGAGATCGTGCAGCACGGCCTCACCATCCTGAAGAACCTCGATCACCGCGGCGCCGTGGGCGCGGACCCGAAGGCCGGCGACGGCTGCGGCATGCTGGTGCAGATCCCGCACGCCTTCTTCCAGGCGGAGGCACAGAAGCTCGGCGTTACCCTGCCCGAGCCCGGCGACTATGCGGTGGGTCATCTGTTCATGCCCCGCGACGGGGAAGGCTTCCGCCTCGTCACCGATATCGTCGAGAAGGTCATTGCCGATGAGGGCCTGACGCTGCTCGGCTGGCGCGTGGTGCCGGTCGATCCCTCGGGCCTCGGCGAATCCGTGCGCCCGACCGAGCCGCAACAGCGCCAGATCATCGTGGGGCACGGCCCTGGCGTCGCCACGCATGAGGAGTTCGAGCGCCGGCTGTTCATCGCCCGCAAAGTCGTGTCGAACGCGGTCTACGACATGAAGGACCCGCGCACGGACGGCTATTATCCGGTGAGCCTGTCCTCGCGCACGCTCGTCTACAAGGGCATGCTGCTGGCCACGGGCCTCGGCGACTATTACCTCGATCTCAACGACCCGCGCTTCAAGAGCGCCATTTCGCTCGTTCACCAGCGCTTCGCCACCAACACGTTCCCCACCTGGTCGCTGGCGCATCCCTACCGGATGATGGCGCACAACGGCGAGATCAACACGCTGCGCGGCAATGTCAACTGGATGGCGGCGCGGCAGGCATCGGTTGATTCCGAACTCTTCGCCAACGACATCGCCAAGCTTTGGCCCATCTCGTACGAGGGCCAGTCCGACACCGCCTGCCTCGACAACGCGCTCGAATTCCTCGTGCGCGGCGGCTACCCGCTGGCCCACGCCATGATGATGCTGGTGCCGGAAGCCTGGGCCGGCAATCCGCTGATGGACGAGGAACGGCGCGCCTTCTACGAGTACCACGCCGCCCTCATGGAACCGTGGGATGGCCCGGCCGCGCTCGTGTTCACGGACGGACGCCAGATCGGCGCGACGCTGGACCGCAACGGCCTGCGCCCCACCCGCTATGTCGTCACGGACGACGGTCTTGTGGTCGGTGCGTCCGAAATGGGCGTGCTGGACATCCCGCAGGAAAAGATCGTCGAGAAGTGGCGGCTGCAGCCGGGCAAGATGCTGCTCATCGACCTCGAACAGGGCCGCATCGTGCCGGACGAGGAGGTGAAGCGCCTCTACGCCAGCGCCCATCCCTACCGCGAGTGGCTGGACCGCACGCAGCTCGTGCTGGAGGAGCTGCCGCCCGTGCAGGCGCGGGAGTCGCGCACGGACGTGAGCCTGCTCGACCGCCAGCAGGCGTTCGGCTACACCCAGGAGGACCTGAAGCTGGTGCTGCCGCCCATGGCCGTCACCGGGCAGGAAGCCGTGGGCTCCATGGGCAACGACGCGCCGATCTCCGTGCTGTCGCAGAAGTCCAAGCCGCTCTACAGCTATTTCAAGCAGAACTTCGCGCAGGTGACGAACCCGCCGATCGACCCGATCCGCGAGGAACTCGTCATGAGCCTCGTGTCCTTCATCGGCCCGCGCCCGAACATCCTGGACCTTGAAGGAACGTCGCGAAAGAAGCGCCTTGAGGTGCGCCAGCCGATCCTCACCAACGAGGACCTCGAAAAGATCCGCTGTATCGGCCACTACGAAGACCGCTTCGACACCAAGACGCTCGACATGACCTACCCGGCGCTGCAGGGCGCGGCCGGCATGGAGGGCGCGCTGGAGCGGCTGTGCGAGCGCGCCGAGGCGGCCGTCCACGGCGGCTACAACATCATCATCCTCTCCGACCGGCAGGTGGGGCCAGACCGCATCGCCATCCCGGCGCTGCTCTCGACGGCGGCCGTGCATCATCACCTGATCCGCAAGGGCCTGCGCACCTCGGTGGGGCTGGTGGTCGAATCGGGCGAGCCGCGCGAAATCCACCACTTCGCCTGTCTCGCGGGTTATGGCGCCGAGGCTATCAACCCCTATCTCGCATTCGATTCGCTGCTCTCCATGCACGAGGCGCTCGACTTCCCCGAGGAGGTTTCCGAGGACGAGATCGTGCACCGTTACATCAAGGCGGTGGACAAGGGGCTGCTCAAGGTGATGTCGAAGATGGGCATCTCGACCTATCAGTCCTATTGCGGCGCGCAGATTTTCGACGCTATCGGGCTTGGCAGCGCCTTCGTCAACCGTTACTTCTTCGGCACGGCGACCGGCATCGAGGGCATCGGCCTCGCGGAGATCGCGGAGGAGACGGTGCGCCGCCACCGCGCCGCCTTCGCCAACGTGCCGGTGCTTCGCCACGCGCTCGACGTGGGCGGCGACTACGGCTATCGCATCCGCGGTGAGGACCATGTCTGGACGCCGGACGCCGTCGCCGAGCTGCAGCACGCCGTGCGCCTCAACGTGCAGGACAGGTACCAGGCGTTCGCCGCGCGCATCAACGAGCAGGACAACCGCCTCACCACGATCCGCGGCCTCTTCCGCCTGAGGGGCGCGGTGGAGCAGGGCCGCAAGCCCGTGCTGCTCGAACTGGTCGAGCCGGCGTCGGAGATCGTGAAGCGCTTCTCGACGGGCGCGATGTCGTTCGGCTCCATCTCGCGCGAGGCGCACGAGACGCTGGCCATCGCGCTCAACAGCATCGGCGGCAAGTCGAACACCGGCGAGGGCGGTGAGGAGGCGGAGCGCTTCGTGCCGATGCCGGACGGACGCTCGCGCCGTTCCGCCATCAAGCAGGTGGCCTCCGGCCGCTTCGGCGTGACGGCGGAATATCTCGTCAATGCGGACATGATGCAGATCAAGGTGGCGCAGGGCGCGAAGCCCGGCGAGGGCGGCCAGCTGCCCGGCCACAAGGTCAACGCGGTCATCGCCCGCGTGCGCCATTCCACGCCGGGCGTCGGCCTCATCTCCCCGCCGCCGCACCACGACATCTACTCCATCGAGGATCTGGCGCAGCTCATCTTCGACCTGAAGAACGTCAACCCGACCGCCGACGTGTCGGTGAAGCTGGTGTCGGAAGCGGGCGTGGGCACCGTCGCGGCGGGCGTCGCCAAGGCGCGCGCGGATCACATCACGATTTCCGGCTATGAAGGCGGCACGGGCGCAAGCCCCCTCACCTCGCTGAAGCACGCCGGCTCCCCGTGGGAGCCAGGGCTTGCGGAAACGCAACAGACGCTGGTGCTGAACGGCCTGCGCAGCCGCGTGGTGCTGCAGGTCGACGGTGGCCTGCGTACCGGGCGGGACGTGATCGTCGGCGCGCTGCTGGGCGCGGACGAGTTCGGCTTCTCCACGGCGCCGCTGATCGCGGCCGGCTGCATCATGATGCGCAAGTGCCACCTCAACACCTGCCCCGTCGGCGTCGCGACGCAGGACCCGGTGCTGCGCAAGCGCTTCAAGGGGCTGCCGGAGCACGTCGTCAACTACTTCTTCTTCGTCGCGGAGGAGGTGCGCGGGCTGATGGCGGAAATGGGCTTCACCCGGTTTGAGGAACTCATCGGCCGTGCGGACCTCATCGACCAGCGCGAGGCCATGGCACACTGGAAGGCGAACGGGCTAGACTTCTCCCGCCTGCTGCACAAGCCCGAAACCGAGGGGCCGCTGCATCATACGGAGCGCCAGCACCACCCCATCGACAACGTGCTCGACCTCGGCCTGATCGAGGAGGCGCGCGAGGCTATAGAAACCCGCACACCCGTCGTGCTGGAGCGCGGCATCCGCAGCGTGGACCGCACCACGGGCGCCATGCTCTCGGGTGTCATCGCCAAGCGCTATGGCATGGAGGGCCTGCCGGACGACACCGTCACCGTGAAGCTCACGGGCACGGCCGGCCAGAGCTTCGGCGCCTTCCTCGCGGCGGGCGTCACGCTCGACCTCGAAGGCGAGGCGAACGACTACGTCGGCAAGGGCCTGTCGGGCGGCAAGATCATCGTCCGCCCCGCGCCCGGCATGCAGGCGCAGCCGGAGCGCGCCATCATCGCCGGCAACACCGTGCTCTATGGCGCGATCTCCGGGGAATGCTATCTGCGCGGCGTCGCGGGCGAGCGCTTCGCGGTGCGCAACTCGGGGGCGGTCGCCGTCGTCGAGGGCACCGGCGATCACGGCTGCGAGTATATGACGGGCGGCGTTGTCGTCGTGCTGGGCGAGACCGGCCGCAACTTCGCGGCCGGCATGTCGGGCGGCCTTGCCTATGTCCTGGACGAGGCCGGCACGTTCTCCCGCCGCTGCAACCTGTCCATGGTCGATCTCGAACCGGTGGAGGAAGAGGAGGATTTGCTGGAACGTCTGCACCACCATGGCGGCGATCTGGAAACCAAGGGCCGCATCGACATTCTGGCGAACATGTCCGGCCACGACGAAGAGCGGTTGATGCAGCTCATCGCCAACCACGTCCGCTACACCGGCTCCGCCCGCGGGCGCGCCATTCTCGACAACTGGCAGGATTACCGCACGAAATTCGTGAAGGTGATGCCGGTCGAGTATCGGCGTGCCATCCGCGAGATGGAACGGGCGCGCGTGTTGCAGGCTGCGGAGTAAGGGAGGCGACAATGGGCAAGGTGACAGGATTTCTCGAATACGACCGGCAGGAAGGCAAGTACGAGCCGGCCGGCGACCGGGTGCGCCATTTTCGCGAGTTCACGCTCCCCCTCGACGACAAGGACGTCGAGCGGCAGGCCGCGCGCTGCATGGATTGCGGCATCCCGTTCTGCCACGGCGACACGGGCTGCCCGGTCCACAACCAGATTCCGGACTGGAACGACCTCGTCTACCATCAGGACTGGAAGGAGGCGGCGCTCAATCTCCACTCCACCAACAACTTCCCGGAGTTCACCGGCCGCATCTGCCCCGCGCCCTGCGAGGAAGCCTGCACGCTGAACCTGGAAAACATGCCGGTGACGATCAAATCCATCGAGCAGACCATCGCCGACAAGGCGTGGGACGAAGGCTGGATCGTGCCAGAGATCGCGGACCGGCAAACGGACAAGAGGATCGCGGTCATCGGCTCGGGCCCGGCCGGGCTTGCGGCGGCGCAGCAGCTCGCGCGCGCCGGCCATGAGGTGCATGTCTTCGAGCGCGAGCCGAAGGCCGGCGGCCTGCTGCGCTATGGCATCCCGGACTTCAAGATGGAGAAGCACCATATCGACCGGCGCGTCGCGCAGATGGAGGCCGAGGGCGTGCGCTTCCACTACGGCGTCAATGTCGGTGTCACGCACCCGTTCGACGATCTGGTCGCCGGCTTCGACGCGGTGCTGCTGACGGGGGGCTCGGAAAAGCCGCGCGACCCGCAACTGCCGGGCACCAACCTCAAGGGCGTCTACTACGCGATGCCATACCTGATCCAGCAAAACCGGCGTAACGGCGATGAGGAACTGCCGGCGCAGGAGGAACCCATCCTGGCAACCGGCAAGCATGTGGTGGTGGTTGGCGGCGGCGACACGGCCTCCGACTGCGTCGGCACAGCCTTCCGGCAGGGCGCCCTGTCGGTCACGCAGCTCGACATCCGCCCCATGCCACCCCTGCATGAGGACAAGCTCGCCGTGTGGCCTTACTGGCCGACGAAGTTCCGCACCTCGTCGAGCCAGGCGGAAGGCGCCGAGCGCGAGTTCCAGGCGGCGACGCTCGGCCTTGAGGGCAAGAACGGGCTGGTGACGGGCGTGCGGTGCGCCCGCGTGGACGAGAAACGCAAGCCCATTCCCGGCAGCGAGTTCATCCGCCGGGCCGATCTCGTGTTCATCGCCATCGGCTTCGCCAGCCCCCTTCACGAAGGCATGCTCGAACAGGCGGGCGTGGCACTCGACCGGCGCGGCAACGTCGCCGCCGACACGCAGGCCTATCGCACATCGCGCGACAAGGTGTTCGCGGCAGGCGACATGCGGCGCGGCCAATCGCTCGTCGTTTGGGCGATCCGCGAGGGGCGTCAGGCGGCGCACGCCATCGATATGTTCCTGATGGGCGAAAGCCTGCTGCCACGCTGACCGGCGGCGACATCCGGACGGAATACCGGAACGGGCGGGATGGCGGGAGACGCCATCCCGCCCGTTGTCATGAGGAGCGGCAGCTTCCTTGGAGCGGGCAAAGCCAGCAGCGGACTCAGGCTGTCCAGTCTCGCGGACGGCGTTAAGAAAAACGCCAAGGGGCTGCCATCATGCCAAAAATATACTTACATAAAATTTGTATTTTTCTGTTTTATAAGAAAAAATATTGTATATACCCATCGTTATTTAAAAGATATTTATTCAGAATTTCTTTTGATATCAAAGTATTATTTTAAATAATATTTCAATTTTGCATCTTGATTGGCGATTTATATTGTCGTATTCGTTATGGCATCGGAGGTGAGCCATGCCTGATCTGGGACTGCTACCCAATAGCTTCGGTGCAATGCCCTTTACGCCTGCCGAAAGCGGGCTTCACGGTGCGCGCAAGGCAGGTGAGGCTTCAATCGCATTCGAGAATGCGTTGAGCCGCAACCGCGTTGACCCCGCGCCGGAGCAGCCGCCCATCGTTGCGGGCGGCCCAGCGGTTGTCACCGTCCCGGCAACGGCGGGCGAACAGGGGCGCACGCCCGATCCCGAGACGACGTCCTCAATCACGTCGGGCGACTCGATCCTGAACGGCCTGAAGAAGATGCGCGGCATTTTCGACGAGCAGCAGGGGCGAATAGCCAGCGTGGCGCAGGAAAATCTCTCAGTTCCGAACGCTCTGGCGGCAATGCAGATCGAAGTAGCCAAGTATTCGATGTTGCTGGACATGTCGTCCAAGCTGACGGGCAAGGCCTCGCAGGCCATCGACCAGTTGATGAAGGGCCAGTAGGTGTGCACGGCGCTTCTCATGGAACGCAGGCCGGCGGCATCCGGCTGGCGGCGGATGGCCGTGTGGCTGGCGGTAGGGCTTGCGCTTCTGCTCGCCGGCTGCAAGAGCGATCTCTACACCGGCCTGACGGAAGTGGAAGCGAACAGGATGCTCGCCGAGTTGCTGACAAGCGGCATCACCGCGGAAAAGGTGGTCTCCGGCAAGAGCGGCTTCGCCATCCGGGTCGACGAGCGGGATGTCCTGCGCTCGCTCGCCCTGCTCAACGGCAAGGGACTGCCTACCATTTCACATGCGTCGATCAACGAAGTGTTCCAGAAGTCCGGCATCATGTCCTCGCCATTCGAGGAAAAAGTACGCTATGTGAGCACGCTGGGTGATGAAGTCGCGCGGACGCTGAGTTTCATCGATGGGGTTCTGGCGGCGCGTGTTCACATCGTGCAGCCCGATCCGCCGCAGATGGGCAAGCAGCCGACGCCGGCCTCCGCGGCCGTGTTCATCAAGCATCAGGCGGGCGTAGACCTCGATTTCTTCGTGCCCCAGATCAGGCGCCTCGTCAGCAGTTCCATCGAAGGCCTGGATTACGCGGCCGTCACCGTCATCCTGTCGGAGGCCGTGCCGATGAAGCCCGACGCCTCCGCGCATCTCGATGCCACGATCGAATTGCTCCCCGGCCTCGCTGTACGCGAAACCGACGCCGCCCGCTTCCGGGAAATCCTCTATATCGTGGCCGGCGTCGTCGCCTTGCTGGTGATCGCGGTGATCGCCTGCCTCTATCTGTACTGGCGCGCGCGGACCGGCAAGGCCAGAGCTAACGCGGACGACGCCACGCCATCCGCACTCGAACCGACATGAAACAACAGCGCGCGGCAACAGGCACCTCAAACCGGGAAACGGATGCCATTTCCCGGCTCCATGCGATGCACAGGCAAAACGGGAGAGTGGCGCCGCCGCATCGCTTTGGCGGAAAGGGAGGCGCGGGATGAGCGCCATCACGGCCAGCGCCAGCACGAGCGCGGAACGGCTTGCCACCCTCTCGCCGGACACGATACCGGCGCGTGAACGGAGCCTTGCGGGCGACGAAACGGCTCGCAGCGGTTTGCCAGCGGACGGTGATGCGCGGGCGTCCGGCGAGGACTACTCCCGCCCCAATGTCGATTTCGCCATCGCTGCCCGGATCGCCGCCGCGATCGCCCGCCCTCTCGGCGCGACGCGCGTCGCCGTAGGCGATTTCACCGGCTCCGGACCGATTTCCGTAGCCGGCATGAGCGCCATCGCGCGCCATGCAAGCTTCGGCGCCGCGCTGAACCGCGCTGCCGCACGGCTGTCGAAACTGGAGGAGATCTTCATCGATACGGGGCATCTGCGCCAGCTCGGGCGCAGCAGCGCGAGCAGTCTGTCGCTCACGCTCGCCACGGACGATCCCGCAGTCGTCGCCCAGGCGTCCTTGCTTGTCGGCGCGGCGATCCTCCACCGGCATTTCCTGTCGTGCACGCTGAAAAGCGAGCGCGAAGCGCTACGCGGCATTCTCGGCAACGACTTCTACCTGGTGGCGACACGTGAGGCACCCGTGCTTTACGCCCCCCTCGCCGGCCTCGCGGGTGGCTCGCTCTCCATCGACGCTTCGATCGCGACGGATGACGAGCGGGCGCGGGATATCGGCCGTCGGATAACCGCAACCGGGCACGCGACGCTATGCCTGCTGGTGGAGAGGACGGAGCCCTTCCTCGCGCCGCTGTTCGCCATCCGCAATCCTCCCCCGCCCGATGGCGGAAACGGCGCCGGCGTGGTTGCCCCGCTGACCGATCAGCACTGCGCGCACATCGTCAAACTGCTTCAACGGAGGTTCCCGCCGTGGTCGCCTATCGTCGGTTGAGCGCGCGCTATCAGCTGGCGGAACTCGGGTTCGCGCTGCCCGAAGGCCTGCACATCCTGCCGGCTGCAACATTCGCGCCGGTCGCGGAGGCGACGCGGCTGGTTGCCGACGCGCGCGCAAGGGCGGAAGAGATCGTTGAGGAAGCCCGGACGGAGCGCGAGAACGAGCGCCGCCGGGGCTTTGAGGAAGGGCTGCTGGAAGGCCGGCTGCGCGCCGCCCGGGAAACCTTGCGTCAGAGCGCCGATCTCGACGCCCGGCTGCAGGCGCTCGAGCGCGAACTGTCGGCGATCGTGCTGGCGTCCATGCGCAAGCTTGTCGACGGCTTCGACGCCGACGCCCGGGCGATGGCGGTGGTGCGCGGTGCGCTCAAGCAGATGCGCCGCGAAAAGAAAGCGGAGCTGCGCATCTCCTCCGAACAGGTGGGCTATTTCCGCGCGCGCGTGAACGCGATTCTGGCGGAGTTCCCCGGCTTCGAACTGATCGAGGTCGTCGAGGACGCCTCGCTGTCGGCGCCGCGCGTCGTTGTGGAGACCAGCATCGGCCGAGTCGAGGGCGATCTCGGCTCCCGACTCGACGAACTCGCCGGCATCGTCCGCGAGATCGCCTCCGGCATCCTCGTCGCGCCGGTCGGTGACGGAGACGGAAAACACGAAGGCGGCGCCGATGAACGCTGATGCGCCGGATCTCGATATCTTTCTGGCGGAGCGGGAGCGGCTGCTCGCCGCATGGCCCGGCGAGTTCGCAAGCCGGCTCGCAGAACGCGCCGGCGCGTTCGTGCCCTACGCGGCGACGGGCAAGGTGCGCAAGGTCGTGGGCACGATCATCCATGCCTCGGTGCCGGAAATACAGATTGGCGAGATCGTCGAGCTGTTCACTCGTTCCACGGGCCTACAGCTGCTGGCGGAATGCGTCGGCTTCCTGAACGACGAGGCGCTGCTGTCGCCCATCGGGGAGACGCAGGGCATTTCCCCACGCACCGAGGTGCGCCGCACCGGGCGCGTGCAGTCGATCGCCGTGGGCCACGGCCTGCTCGGCCGCATGCTCGACGGCATGGGGCATTTCATCGACGGCAAGGATATCCCCTTCGCGGCGGAAACCCGTTACCCCATCTACCAGAACCCGCCGGCCCCGATGAGCCGCCGCATCATCGACCGGCCGCTGTCGCTCGGGCTGCGGGTGCTGGACGGGTTGCTCACCTGCGGCGAGGGCCAGCGCATGGGTGTATTCGCGGCGGCGGGCGGCGGCAAGTCCACGCTGCTGGCGATGCTGGTGAAGGGCGCGGATGTCGACGTGACGGTGCTCGCGCTGATCGGCGAGCGCGGCAGGGAGGTACGCGAGTTCATCGAGCACGATCTGGGCCCGGCGGGGCTCGCGAAGTCCGTTCTGGTGGTGGCGACGTCCGACCGCAGCTCGATGGAGCGCGCCAAGGCTGCTTTCGCCGCCACGGCCATCGCCGAGTATTTCCGCGATCAGGGCAAGCGTGTGCTGTTCCTGATGGATTCCGTCACGCGGTTCGCCCGCGCCCAGCGCGAGATCGGCCTTGCCGCGGGGGAACCGCCGACGCGCCGCGGCTTTCCCCCGTCCGTTTTCGCCGTCCTGCCCAAGCTGATGGAGCGTATGGGCATGAACGACAAGGGGTCGATCACCGCGCTCTACACGGTGCTCGTCGAGGGCGACGACATGAACGAGCCGGTCGCGGACGAAACACGCTCCATTCTCGACGGCCACATCATCCTGTCGCGCAAGCTGGGCTCCGCAAACCACTATCCTGCGGTCGACGTGCTCGCGTCGAAGAGCCGCGTAATGAACGCCGTCGTTTCCGCAAAGCACCGCAAGCTGGCCGGGCAGATTAACCAGTGGCTCGCCGCATATGCCGACGTCGAGTTGCTGATCAAGGTCGGCGAATACAAGCCCGGTAACGATGCCGATACCGATATCGCGGTGGCGAAGAACAAGGCCATCAACGCCTTCCTGCGTCAACGTACGGACGAGTTCGAGACGTTCGACGACACGTTGCGCAAGCTTGCGGAGCTGGCCGGATGATCAGGCAGATGAAGGCGCTGCTGCGCATCAAGGAACTCAAGCAGGAGCAGGCGCTGAACACCATGCACGCCAGGCATGCGCAGCTTGAACAGGCGCGCGAGGCAACGCGACGGGCCTTCGAAACCGCCGAGGCGTTCCGGGTGACGATCCCGGCGCGTGAGGATGCCGTCTACGCCCGGGTGCTGGGGCGCGTCGTCGGCATCGGGAGTCTCGATGACGTGCGGGCGGACATCGTCGCCATCGAGCACGAATACACGGCGTTGCGCGATGACTGGGACCGCGCGCGCCAGATCGAGGCACGGCGCAAGGAAGAGCTGGACGAGGCGATCGCCGCCTACCGAACCGCCGTGAAGAACCGCGACAAGTACATCGACATTACCGGGACGATGCAGGTCGAAGCCGAGGAAATGGCGGCGCTCAGGGAAGAAATCGAGCTTGAGGACCTGTTCACCAGACCTGCACGGAGGATCGCATGAGCCACCTCGGCCCCTACCGCCCCGGCGGGACAGGAGATGAAGACCGGCTGGACCGCGGCGGCAGCCGCCACTATCCGGCAGGTGACGGCACTGGCGCCTCCGGCAACGGCACCTGGTCCGGCTTCGGCGAGCGACAAGCGAAGGAAGAGCACGCCGGCGCCCGAACGGGGGCCGGTGCGCGGCCTCCCGGCGATTGGCCGCGCGACACGAAAGGCCGCGAAACACCGGCAAGCCTCTCCATGCGCGCCGACGACTTCCAGCACCGTCTGCACCAGGCAGCGAGCGCCGAGAACGAAGGAGAGCCATCGGGCGGAAGCCCCCGGTCGGCCGATGCCACCGGGGATGAGCGCGTGCTGGCAACATGCGCCGGGACGGGCTCGACCCTGCCGCTGTTCAACGCCATCCAGCAGGCAGAAGCGACGGCCGCCGCCCCCGCCCGGCTGCAGGAGGCGCTCGATGCCATCGCCGTCCGTGTCGAACGGGCGATCCGGGCGGAGTTCGCCGTCACACCCGACGGCATGCGAAGCCTGAGCATCGATCTGGGGGGAGCGATGAACGGCATCAGCGCCGTTACTATCCGCCTGTCGGCCGGCGGCCTCGACATCGTGCTCGCGGGGAGCGGTGAAATGTTCGCCGAGGACGCCGTCCATGCCGCGCAGGCGTTGGCGGACAGGTTGTCGAAGCGCTTCGGTAGCCGCACGATCCGCGTTCTCGCCGCCGGACGGGAAGCCGGCGCGGATGAAGCCGACGGGGATGTTCCGGCGTCGCCGCTCGCGGACGCCGTCGCCGGCCGCGCGGGTCGCCTGGCATGACGGCCATGCCCTGGCATCCGCCGGCCCTGCCCGGCATCGGACAATCCGAAGCACTGTGGAATGCGATACTCAGCCACGCGGGGACGGCCCTTCCCCTCGCCGGCAAGGCGCATCTGGTCTTCACGCCGGCGGCGCCCCCTGGGCCAAATATACTCTGCACGAAATTACGCCTCGGCCGGGACGGCGCAGCCTACGTCGTGTGGCGCATGTTCCCGTTCGCCGACATGTTCGACACGCCGCTGACGGTGGATGACTTTCCGGTGCTGCCGCCAACGCTGCGCGACGCGCTGATAGAGGGCATGGTCGACGTCATCCGCCGTACCCTGCCGGCCGACGCGGCCAGCGATGTCGCCATCGCCGGATGGGGCAGCGCCACGGCCGACGCAGACATCGTTTGGTTCGACATAATCCTCGCCGGCCTCGCGCCGGAACCGGTGCGGTTGACGTTCGGCTGCGCGCGCAGCCTGCTGCTTTCGACATCGGCCGCATGGCCCATTGTGCCCGCCGCTGTGCGGGCAGAGGCCCGTGGCACAATGATTGTGGCGAGTGCCTTCACGCTCGGCGCGTTTCCGCTTACGGCACGGGAGTTGGCTGGCTTGACCGAGGGCACCGTCATCCTGCTGCCGGCGGCGCCTCTCGAACGGCGCTGGCTGCGCATTGGGCAGATCTTGTGGGATTTTCGTTTCACTGACGAGGGATGGCTCGTCGCCGGCAACAGGAAGCGGCTGCAGGAAGAAACACGGCGCCGCCGGTTGAGGGAAAGTGCAGTGACAGAACAGGTCTGGCCGGACGGCGAGAGCGATGTTGAACCCGGTTTACCGCCTCAGGAGGACGCCGCTAAGAGCGTGTGCCTGTCCGATCTTGCCATCACCATCGATTTCGACATCGGCGAGCGGGATTTCACGCTGGCCGAAATCGAGACATGGCAGCCCGGCGCCGTAGTGGCGCTCGATCCCCCCGCCCTCGCAGACCAGGTTGCGGTAACGCTGCGGGCCAATGGGTGCGCGGTCGCCACCGGTGATCTCGTCGCGATCGACGACAGATTGGCGGTGAGATTGTCGAAAATCCTGCTGCGAACCTGAGACAGCCAGGCGGACAGGAGTTTCCCTTGATCGATCCGTTGAATCTCATCCTTGTGCTGCTGACGGCGGCGCTGGTGCCATTCATGGCTGTAGTCGCTACATCCTTTGTGAAGATTTCGGTGGTCTTCCAGCTCGTGCGCAACGCTATTGGTGTGCAGCAGATCCCGCCCAACATGGCGTTGAATGCGCTGGCGATCATTCTGTCCGGCTACATCATGTTTCCCGTGGTGGCGGAAACATACAATATCCTCGAACAGGGCAACCATACGTTCAAGACCGTCGAGGGCATCCAGGAGGCGTATCAGGCGGGCAAGGGGCCGCTGACACAGTTCCTCAACACACATGCCGCCGAGCGGGAGAAGCAATTCTTTCTGGAGGCCGCCCGCACCTTGTGGCCGGAGAATCTCGCAAGCCAGCTAACCGGTGACAGCATCGCGGTCGTGCTGCCGGCCTTCACCGTCAGCCAGTTGCGGGAAGCGTTCGAGATCGGCTTCCTGCTCTACCTGCCATTCATCGCCATCGATCTCATCGTGTCGAACATCCTGCTCGCCATGGGGATGATGATGGTTAGCCCGCTCACAATTTCCCTGCCGTTCAAACTGTTCCTGTTCGTCATGATCGATGGCTGGTCGCGGCTCATTCTGGGACTGGTGAAGACGTATGTCCCGTAGCAGCGCGAGCCGCGCCCGATCCGCGGCATCGATACGCGAGGAGAAATGCATGCCGCCCGAAGTCGCCCTGCGTCAGATCACGGAATCAATGATGCTCGTCATGCTGCTGTCGATGCCGCCCATCGTGGTCGCCTCGGTTGTGGGCATTCTGGTCAGTCTGCTGCAGGCGCTGACGCAGGTTCAGGAACAAACGCTGTCATTCGCCATCAAGCTCATCGCTGTGGCGATCACCATCGCCTCGGTGGCAGGCTTTCTGGGCAGCGAAATCTTGAACTACACGCTGAAGATCTTCAACGGCTTTCCGGACATGACATGAACGAACTCAGGGCGGCCTATCTGCTTTTCGCGGATCTGTTCCATGGGGAGCTGGTCGCGCTACTGCTGTCGTTGCCCCGCCTCTACGCTTTCCTGTCGACATCCCAGTTGCTCAGTTCAGGAGCCGTTCCGCGCCTGGCGCGCACGGCATGCGTGCTGTCCATCTCAGTCATCAGCGTGCCGATCAACATGCCGTACGCATTGCATTTCAACGGCTCCGTCTTCGTCTTCGCCCTGCTGTTCACCAAGGAATACGCGCTCGGTTTCGTCATGGGTTATCTTGTCGGCTGGATATTCTGGTCGGTGCAGGCGGCCGGCGCGCTGATCGACAACCAACGCGGCGCAGCCATCGCGGCCAGCATCGATCCCATGCAGGGGCACGAGGCGTCTCCGCTCGCCCTCATGTTCTCGCATGCCTTCATCACCTACGTGTTCGTCACCGGCGCGATGCTGCCCATTTTCGGGATGGTCTACCAGTCGTTTGCACTCTGGCCTGTCACCCGTTTCATTCCCGTCATCTCGCCGGAATTCCCCATCTTCATACTGGGCGTGATGGACCACGCCACTCGTTTCGTGGTCATTCTGGCAGGCCCCGTTGTTGCGGTCATGTTTCTGTCCGAGTTCGCGTTGGCGATGGTAAGCCGCTTCGCACCACAGATTCAGGTTTTCGTACTGGCGATGCCTATAAAGAGTATAATCGCCATTTTCATGCTTGTTTTTTACTTTTCTGCATTGCTCATATATTCTGAATCAAACATTTACAAGATACATCAATACGTCGAATACTTATATATCCTAATTCCCGCCACCGTACCCGACCTTCGGCAGTGACGGAGTAGCGGCACGCCATGAGCGGGAACTCATCCGGAGAAAAGACAGAGCAACCAACGCCCAAGAAATTGCGGGATGCCCGTAAGAAGGGTCAGGTGGCACGCAGCACGGAAATCGTCACGACGACGTCGCTGTTCGCGGTGATCGCCTTCATCTGGGTGAACTGGCACAACACGATGGGCACGCTGCTCGGCCTGTTCGACAAAATCGCACAGCTTTCAGTGGGTGAGTTCAGGGTTAACGCCGCCAAGGCGATCGAAATCATTGTCTATGACATTACCAGAATCATGCTGCCGGTCCTCGGAGTTGTTTTTCTCGCAGGCATTCTCGCGAACTACTTCCAGATCGGAACCCTGTTCTCGGCGGAAGCAGTGAAACCGAATCTTGACAAGATCAGCCCCGGGAAGGGGTTCAAGCGCATATTTTCGATGAAGCAGCTCGTCGAAACACTGAAGTCGATCATCAAGATCGCCATCCTTTCTATTTTGCTCTATTTTGTCGTGAAGAATGCGCTCGGCGCCTACATTTCATCTCTTTCCTGCGGCATGTCCTGCCTGGTTGGCGTTACCTCGCAATTCATGTTTCAGACCTTCGTCTATTCCGCGCTGGCCTTCGTCGTCGTCGCGGTCGTCGACATCGTCTATCAGCGGCGCAGCCATATCAAGACTCTGATGATGTCGAAGGACGAGGTCAAACGCGAATTCAAGGAGAGCGAGGGCGATCCGCATATCAAGGGCAAGCGCCGCCAGATCGCACAGGAACTGGCGATGAACGGCGGCGGCGCGGCAGCGCGCGAAGGCACGGCCGTTGTTGTGAACCCCACGCATTTCGCCGTCGTCATCCTGTATACTTCAGAGAAGATGCCACTGCCCATCGTCACGGCCAAAGGGCGCAACCGGCACGCGCATTTCCTGCGTACGCAGGCCGAGGAAGCGGGCGTTCCCGTCTTCCGGAATGTACAACTTGCACAGGCACTCTACGCCGATGCGGAGGTCGACGACTATGTACCCACCGAACTGTTCGACGCGGTGGCGGAAGTGCTGGCATGGGTCGCACGCAACCGGAACACGCTCTACAAGGGACGGCTCGACCACGGCGTGCTCGACATGGAGGCCGGAGACCACCGCGCAGATGTCACAAGAAGAAGGGCAGCGACCGAGCAGGCTGACACTGCGCCGCGACGCTGACGGCAGCCAATATATAAAGTTTATTTTGCTAAATAATATAAATATTTAATAATTAATTAATTTTTAAAAAATTCCATGTTTTTATTATGTAATTAAATTTCACAATATTATTTTATTCTAAAATCCAAGCCAACTCACCGCCGTAAATCGCCACGGCGAGGCCGTTTGCGACCTCCAGCACTGCCCCCAATTCGCCGACCAGAAGCAACCGGCTCGCTATGTCGGGCGCGGCACCTTCATGGATTTTCTCGCCGCTGCGAGTCTGGATGAAACGTGACGGCGCGCCCGGCCCGGCGCCCGAAATGTCGAGAGTGTGGGGCGCGATGTCTCGCACGATGAAGCGAATGAAAGCCGGATTACGCCCGATCTCACGCAGGAATACCGACTGCGCCGCGACCGTGCCACCCTGATAGGCGTCGATCACACATTGCATCGTGCGGCGCGGATTGATCGCGGCCTCCATGATGACGAGCTGGAAGCGCGGCTCAAAACTTGATAACGACAGCGTCCGGCCAACGCTCAGAATGTCGAGCCAGAATACTGCCGTCATGGCATCGTCGGGCCCAAGCGCCGCACCCGGCCAACAGGTGTCATGGCCGGAGTGGCCCTGCAAGCCTTGCGCTGGCAGATATTGATCGTGCAATTTTTGCCGCGCCAGCCGGGACGGAGGCGTGACGTCGTCGGGGCGATCCTGCAGCATTGCACTGAGACGTTGAAGAGCATTGAGCAAAAGCTGCGCGCCGCTGACGGATGGCAGGCGGTCGTCTCGCCACTGCTGGAGCAGGAGACGTGTGCTGTCTGAAAGCGTCAAGTGCCTAGCCGGCGCGGAAGCAGGCAGGACTGCCGCGGCGGCCTCGTCCGTAATGGGTGATGGAAACGAGGGCGTGACATTGCCAGACAGGGAAACGCTGCCGGATGGCTGCCGTGCAGCATTACGCGGCAGCACGGGAACCGGTTGGCTATTGCCTCCGGAGACCTCAACGGCAGCATTCGACCCGTTACCGCTGTTCGCCGACGGTAACACGATCTCTAATGAAGATTGCGAATTCTCCGATGACGCCTCGCCGATAGTTCCGCGCGCACTGACGGCACCATCGTTTCCCGACAGCTGCATCGCGGCTTCACGCGACGGCTGCGACATCTGCTGCGGCTGATCGCCGGAAGCAACTTGCGTGCCCGCAATCGCCCGAAGCACCGCACCCAAGTCACTCGCCTGCGGCTCGACGGGCTTATCCGCCGAAAAGTTTTGCGAACCGCCGCCGGTCGCCTTGCGCGCATTCTGCTGTGGCTGATCGCCGGAAGCGGCTTGCGTGCCCGCAATCGCCCGGAGCACTACACCCAAGTCGCTCGCCTGCGGCTCGACGGGCCTATCCGCCGAAGAGTCTTGCGAACCGTCGCCAGTCGCCTTGCGCGCGTTCTGCTGTGGCTCATCGCCGGAAGCGACTTGCGTGCCCACAATCGCAGGCAGCACTACACCCAAGTCGCTCACCTGCGGCTCGACGGGCCTATCCACCGAGGGGTTTTGCGAACCGTCGCCGGTCGCCTCGTGCTCGCCCGGCCCAGCATTTGTGGTCAGCGGACGAACCAGCGTCCCAACATTTCCGCTGGCGAGCGGCAAATTGCTGTTTGTCTTCGCCGCCGGCC
The DNA here is from genome assembly GCF_011762225.1 of Pseudochelatococcus lubricantis. Taxonomy (GTDB): domain Bacteria; phylum Pseudomonadota; class Alphaproteobacteria; order Rhizobiales; family Beijerinckiaceae; genus Pseudochelatococcus; species Pseudochelatococcus lubricantis. The sequence continues at coordinate 144,362 of NZ_JAASQI010000008.1, read as the reverse complement.
TTTCGGCATCGACCAGCACATCTTTCGGCGCGAAATCGCCCCTCTGCACACGGGCGACGTCGAGCACGACATCGGCGCTGGTCGCGGATGGCACGCCGATCATGACGGCATTCGCGGAAATAGCCGGCACGGGAAGTTCCGCCGCCACTCTCGTCACATCCTGTAGCCGCACGAACGACCGCAGCCCGATATCAGCCGCGAAGCGACGCGCGTAGACCTGCAGGAAGCCCGACCAAGCATCAATCTTTTCCACCGGTACGGAGCCAGTCGCCTCAATCACGCCATCGTCGAGACGTAGCAGCACCCATGGCCTGATCTGCGACGAATCGGCCAGAGCGTTGACCTGCTCCAGCAATGTGGACGGCGTCCGCAGGCGCGAGTCGACCGACGACACACCCGGCACCGCCTCGCGCACGGTCATGACGAAGGTTTCGGCCTCCCGGTCGTCCGGAATCCGGCCGTCGAGCGTAACGGCGCCCTTCCGCGACACGTCAAAGGACAGATTCCGCCCTTTCGCGGCGATGAGCCCCTCTATTTCCTGTCGCATCGCCTCCAGCACCCAGATGCGCGGATGTGCACCGGCGCGTGCCGCCCCGATGGCACCGACAGCCGCCCGCCGCTCGGCCTGGGTGTCTACATAGCCGGTGACGGTAATCACGCCATCGACCTGCTGCACGACCGCGAGATCGCGCGCAAACGGCAGCGTCGATAGGGCCGCACGGACTTGCTCCAAGCCGGCCAGATCCGATTCACCCGCGCCTGGCCGCGCCATATCGCCAGTATTCAGATACCATACGGCGATCGCCGTGACCAGCGCCAGCGCCAACACAGGCAGAGCCAGCGTGTGCAAAGGGCGGCGCCGCGCGGCGACCGGTGCCTGCGGGCGATCCGCTTCCACCTCGGCATCCGCGATGGATGTCCACAATGCCGACGAGGGGCCCAACGCCAGCCGCGTCGTACCGGCTGTGAGAACGTCGAGCGGCTCGATCTCCTGCCAGTCGCTGTTCACATCCAGAACGACGCCGTTCGCGGTTCTGACGGGGCCGGCAGCTGCGCGGATCTGTATGCCGGCATGGCTTATCCGCAGTTCCAGATGGCCGGGCGCAAGGCTGACATCGATGATCTGGATGTCGTCGTCGGGCCCCGAGCCGAGCCCGTATTGCCCGGGCAGGAGAGAAACCTCGACGCCGGACTGCACGCCGCTGAGGATCTTGAGGATCGCGCCATCTATGAGTTCCGCGCCCGCCATCAACCCCCCCCTGAGATACCCCGTCCAGCGCGCCTCGCCTCGCCTAGACATATAAGTCGTTATATACGCTATTTTTGTCGAATCATAGTGACTTTTTTCAGCATATGTGTCAAAGATCAATCGTAAACGTGATCCGCAACGTCAATGACGCAAACCTCCCGCATGGAGCGCCGGTTCGATGGAGGATATGTTGCAGCGTACCGATGACACGCCACCCACGGCGCCGGAGCGTCGTCTGACGGATAATGCGGCATGAGCAGCATCGCGCCCTCGCCCCACAGCATGCCTTCCGGGCCGCCCGCATTGATCGGCGCCCTGCCGTTGCCGCCGCTGCATGCCATCCCCGACGGACATGCGCCGGCGCCTCTGGCGAGAGGGATCACACTTGCGGACGGCAGAGGCCTCTTTTCCGTCGCGACGGAGTTTCAAAACCTGGGCGCAGCGGCAGAAGCTGCACTGGCTGCATCTTTCATCCTGCGCGTCTTCGCGCCGCACGACGTCATCTATCTGCAGGATGACGACGCCGACAACCTTTACTTCATCCGCTCAGGCTACGTCAGACTTTCCTATCTGATGGAAGACGGGTCGGCTGTGCTCTGTGGCATCCTGCCACCGGGCGAAAGTTTTGGCGAACTCGGCATCCTCGAGGGCGGCACGCATTGCGAGATGGCGAGCGCCGTTGGCGACGTGACCGCCGCCGCCGTGCCGCTGCACCAGTTCCGAAGCCTGCGGGAACGGTTTCCCGCAATCGATGCTGCCGTGGCGCACGTGGTGGCGCGCCGGTACCGCAGCTATGTGGAACTCACCCGCATGCTCAGCCTCCGGACCCTCGCCGCCCGTCTCGCGCAAACGCTTCTACGGCTTGCGGACGGGCTGGGCACGCGCGTCAAGGCCGGCGACCGCATGTATCCCTGCATCGGCCCGGCGGTGACGCAGACCGACCTCGGCCTGATGGCGCGAGGCGCGCGCAGTAACGTGAACCGCGCGCTCAAAGCGTGGGAACGCGACCGATGGATCGCCATCCGCGACCGCTCCATCATCGTTCTTGATCGCGCCAGGCTGGAATCGCTGGCCCTGCAGGAAGGGCTCTGATCGATGAGCCAGGCGACACTGAACAGACCTGCGACCGGGGCCGGCATACTGGACGACATATCGCCGTTTTCAGTCAGCGACCTGGAAGAGTTGCTGTTCCGGAAAGAGCGGGAAACTGTTTCAGCGGCAATCGTGCAACGGCTCGATCACGCGAAAACAGAGGTTGAGAACACGCTGAATAGCGGGCTGAGTTACAAAGAGCATGCCGCTGCAACCGCAATTCTAAACGCTATTGAGCATGCAAAACGGCTTCTCGCAGAAATCTAACGAAACGGAGATTGAAATGGCCATTACGCAATTCGACGCTGGCGCAGCGATACGCAGCAGCCTCACGCCGGCGACGATCGCCAACAAGGACACCTTCAAGCTGCCGGAAGAAGACGGCCTCGACCTCATCTGGGCCCAGTCGCACATGGGCGAGCAGATGCGGTCCATAGAGGCGGAAATCCAGGCAATCGAGGCGAACGCCAACCTGTCGGACACCGAACGTATGTTCGCGATGCAGATTGCCATGAACACATGGTCGGCGATCAGCAACCTGCGCACCAACATTATCAAGAGTGTCGCAGATACGCTGAAGGGCATCGTGCGCAACATCCAGTGAAGGCGCCCGGCGCGCCGGAGAGGCGCGGCACAGGCTTCGAGAGCCTCAGGCCGAGGAACGGATAGCGTTCCCTGAGTAAATCTGGCGTATGAACCAACGGACGGAGCAACCGGTTGCTCCGGTTTGCTTTCAGCGGCTCAAAATGCGCGTTCTGTGACCTTCGGCACAAGCAGATATGCCGGGCCGCGCGATAATGTTCCAGACAATCAGCCGGCGGCCTCAGGCTGGAGGGCTACGCGCGACGTATCTGCGCGGATGTGGCGTCAGGTGTCATTACGGAAAGGGGAGTCTGATGAGCCAGATCGGTTATTTCGCAGGCAGAACGCAATTGCCGCCCGATACGCAAGAGGCGCAGCAGGACCGCAACCTGAACGCTCCCCTGTTCGAGCCCAATGCGGCGGCTCGCGCGGCGATCGACAGCTTCGGATCGAAAGTGGGCGAACGCAAGGGCGAGAGCGTGGAAATCCTCAACCTGCCGGCGGCCGACCTGCTGGCCAATCTCCAGGACAACGCCGAAGAACTCGGCGCATTTCTTGCCGGCCGCATCCCGCTTGGTAACATGACGCAACGCGCAGGCCGAAAGGCAGTCGCCGGCAAGGGCAGCAGCCCGGACATCGAAAGCACTTCCTCCCCGACGTCCGACACCGACGAGCAGCGTGATCAGATTCTGCGCCTGCTCGCCTTCCGCGAGTTCTCCGGCGGCGATGCCGGCACCGAACAGAATCAGCAGCAGCGGCAATATGCGCAGCTCGCGCGCGTTACTGGCGAAAAGATTCGGCAGTCCACCGGCAATCTGCTGAAAGGTCTCTCCGCCATCCGCGACGAGATGGCAACCAGGGCGGCATTGGCCGGTGCCGGCGAGATCGGGCTTACGGATGCACAACGGCGCGATATCCATGGCCAAATCTGGATGGCCCTGCATGCGTATGACACGGACGCCGTGCAACAATTGGCGGCGCTGGAAATCATCTTCGGCCATTTCAGCACGGACAATCCGACCGACGAGGCGTTCCAGTCAGTGCTACTGGGCATCCGGAACGAGTTCGACGAGGCGACTGTCGGGCGTGTCGTTCGCGAGACGCTGTCCGCCATCAACCGCCTCGCTGTCACCAGTGCCACGCTGGAGAGCAGCCCCGCCCTGTTCCGCGAGCAGCAGCGCCAGCTTCTACAGGAAAGCAAGAATTTCAGCAACATATTCGAGACGCTGCAAAAATCCGACCCTTTGCGCACTCTGCGGGAGGTCGTCGGCGACTTCATGGCGGGCGCCGGCAGCAATCTTGCCGACGGCAACGGCCCGGCCTTTGATGATGATTTCCGGCATCGCCTCCTGACCGAGCTTGCAGTGCTGAAAAAACTGAACTCCGTATTCGATCACGTGCAGCAGATGGTGGTGGAGCCGATGCATATTATTGCCCGCCGTTTCGATAACGGCACGCCGGGTAAAAAGACGCTTGACGCGACGAATGTCACCAGGGCCGTTCTCGGCTTCATTTCCAACGACAACGTCGACCGCAGCGCCATCCGGCCGCTCGAAGCCGTGCTGCCCAATCACGCCGCACTTCAGGACCGCGTCGTCTATTCAACCTGCATTGCCAGCCTGCACAAGCAATTGCCAGATGACCTGTTCCCGAACGGGCAGATCAACGGGGACCAGACGCATAGAAACGCTCAGGACGCCGTTCTGAAACTGTGGCGCGCCGAACTCGCCATCGAGGACGAAGCGAAAGCAGCGTAAGGAACCTTTGAGCGACCCAATGACGATTACCTTTTCCAGCACCGGCCTGCATGCGATTACGGATTTCGCCGCGCGCGCAGGCCTGTCGGCAATGCCGGCGCAGGACGGCACCTTCGCGTTCCGGTTTGCACGCTCCGGCGACCTGACGTTCCTGCCTTCCATGGACGGTACACGCCTGATCGTCAGCTTGCTCCGAACGCCTGCATTTGAGGATCCGGACAAGGAACTACGGGCGTTGCAGACTGCGGGGCCAGATCTTGCGACCGGCCTGTTCCTTCATGCAGGACTGACCGCGGGTGGTGCCATCGTGTTGTCGTTCATGCTGGAAGACCATGAGATAGACGCCCCGCGGATCGAGCGTTGTGTTGACCGCCTCATCGAGGCACACAATCGTCTGGCATAGGCGTTTATGGCCTGGCTGCGCGGCACGCATACCGTAATGACGCAGAGCGTCAGACAAGCGGGGACCTGCTGCCCACCTCGGCCTCGATCGCATTGAGCATCTGTTGCGCGAACGCGCCGCCGTCCCCTCCGGACGACAATACGACCGCGTCCCTGAGGATCTTCATCGCTCTCTCGCGATCGCCTTTTCGGAAAAAGGACAGCCCCAGGAAGGCAAGTGCTGTCTCGCTGAAACTGAACGGTCTGAGCAGTTCGATAGCCCTGTCGTACTCGCCGTCCTTCAGGTGCAGCATGGCAAGCCCGACGGCACCGGCCTCCTGCTCGGGGCGTGCAGCCATGACGCCCTCGAATATCGCGCGGGCGTGCGCGTCGCGGCTGCGCATGACGGCGATGAATCCCAGCGATGCCAGCAGCCTGACGTCTTCAGTACGCAACATACAGCAATGCTCCACAATTTCTGCAGGGCCCGCCCGGAGGTTGTCTCCTAGAGCGCCTCCGGCCAAACAAAGCCATCAGATAGACAATAATTTTCTAAAATTCCACATATTATATATTAATTTATTATTTTTATTTCACTTTATTATATGTTATACATTAATTATTCTTTCATCTGATTTAGCGGCTGAAGTTCAGTGCGATCAGCAACCGCTGCGCGGCGCGCAGTTCGTCCCGAAACAGAGGATCGCTTCGTGCTGCTCGGGCGGCCAGCGCGAGATGATTCTGTGCTGCCCTGCGGTTGCCGCAACGCATCCGGCACAGGCCGGCGATACAATGGGCTCGCGGGTGGCGCCCGCCGCGCTTCAGATAATCGAGCGCCAGCACCAGCCCTACCTCGTGCCGCTCCAGCCGGATCGCGCAGATGGCGAGGCCCAGCAGCGCGTCGCTACGCGCCTCGGGCCAATCGAGCAGCGCGCACAGAAACGTGACGGCGTCGCTGACGGCGCCGGCGGCAACGAGGGAGGCGGCCCCCGCCTGAAGGGCGGCGACGACGCCGCGCGCGTCGTCTCGCGGCTCCTCTGCTGGCAATTCGCTGCCGGGCACACAGTGTCCCGCGCCATCGGGAAGGTTGTGCAGCGTGTTCGCGATTTCGAGCGCGACCAGCGGCAACATGTCATCGATACGGCCGCCCCGAAGCGCGAATGCCGCCCTGAACACGTCTTCCCCCGCCTGAGCCCGCCGCTGGGCATGCGCGTGCGCCCGCGACAGTTGCTCGCGGACGTCGGGGGCGTCCGGAAGGTTTGCCGCCAGGACTGCGCGCTCCGGCGCCTCTGGCAGCGTCAACAACGCTTCACCCAGAGCAGGAGAACGCAACGCGGAAGAACGCGACGGCATGGGCTTCTCCAACCTGTGCGGGAACGCCCTGACGCGCCTCCGAAACGGCGGAGCACGGCAGGACCTGTGCAGACGCCGGCGGGACGGTCCCGTGAATAATCGGAAGGTACGCTACCCTGCTTCGGCGCTCCTCCGTGTGCCGAACGTCACAGAATCCATTCGATGGGCAGGATGCTGACCGGGCAAGAAAGCGAATCAATCATAGTCTTCCGGATTCGGCACCTGGAACGTTTGGTTAATATATGCTTAACGAATACATAAATACTGAAAATAATAAGAAATAAATTGTTTAAATATGTATATTTTTATATATATTATAATAAATTCTCTCATATTTAAATAAATATCAAGTCAATTATTTTCTCATCCATATATAAAATATTTCTCTTTCATGGGAAGATTAATTATACTATCGCATATGGAGATGTTTAGCGTTCAATATCTATGATAGCGGCAACCCGTTGTTCGGGCTCCGAGCGAACTGGTAGGTGTGATGCGTAACCAGCAACGAACCAGACGAAGCGGGAGAAAAGGCAGAAATGACACAAGCTTCCTAGCCGCAGCGCGGTCTCTCCTCCTGATGCGCAACCTTGCGCTCGGGCTTCTGATGACCTTCGTGCTTACATCCTGCGAGGCGCTGAAGGGCGATGCCTGCACCGTTCCCACCGGGGAGGAGCAGACCGGCAAGACGGACGGGCGTTGCAAAGACGGCTTCCTCTCGGCCCGGAAACAGCGTGCGGTGCTTTACAACGGCAGCGACAGGTCGCTGTTCTACACGGGCGAGGCGGCGCCCGCCGGCGGCGTGCTGGATACCGCGCGGCTGAACGCGCCCCCGCCGCGCGTGCTGCCCTTCGTCGGCTATGTCGACAGCGTTCGCGTGGACTACAAGCCCACCCCCGGCGGCGTCCAGCAGGACCTTGCCAGCCTGCAGAACGCAGGCGCGCGGGCGCTCGACCCGGAGGCGAAGGTCAACATCGACTTCAACAGGGCCACCATCGGCTTCGTGCTGAAGCAGTTGCTCGGCGGCGCGCTCGGCGTCAACTACATCGCGCCCGACGATCTCGGCGGCTCTGTCACTTTCCGCACGGAGGAGCCGTTGCCGAAGAGCCAGGTGCTCTACGTCGTCCGCGATATCCTGGCCCGTAACGGCTTCGCCATGCGGCAGGTCAACAGCGTCTACCATATCGGCACACCGGAGATGGTCGAATCGCTGGAGGCCAATGCCCGCCGGAATCAGACGGTGGAACAGATCACCCGGGTGGTGAAACTCGACAGGAACAATGCGGCCAATGTCATCGGCATCGCTGGCCAGCTGCTTCCCCAGAGCATTTCGCTGACGCCGAGCAATGCGGCCAACGCCGTCATCGTCCGCGCACCGGCGAACGATATCGCGCAGGTGGAGCAGACGCTGCAATCCATCTCCCGCGACGGGCTTGGCGACGACAAGGTGGCGGTCGTGCCCGTCCATCACGGCACGCCCGAGAAGGTGGCTGCAAAACTCATCGCGTTCTATCAGGCGCGCGTGCCGGCAGGCGGCGACATGCCCACCATCCTGCCGCTCGAACGGCAGCAGGCGCTGCTCATCGGCGCGCGGGATCTGCAGATCATGAACGGCGTCAAGCAGCTTGCTCAGCTCATGGACCGCGAGGCGACGGACGAGCCGGCGTTACGCATCATTGAGCTGCGCCACCTCACCGCCGAGGAAATCGCCAAGCCGCTGACGGAAATATTCGGCAAGTCGGGGGAAGGCGACACCGCCGCAGCCACCGAATCGCGGGGCAAGGAACAACCGGCGCAACGGGCGCCGCGGCAGATGCCGGCGATTCCCCAGCAGACACCGCTGGCCGACGGCGACGCGGGATCGGAAGCGGCACCCAAATTCAACATGCGCGGCATCGTCGAAGCCGCCGCGTCCGCCGCCGGGAGTGGCACACCCTCCGGCGGGAGCCGCGGCGCAGGTGCGGCGGCAGCGGCTGAAGCCCCGTCCGCCCCCCGGGTGCGCATCGTCCCCGATCCTCGCACCAATACGCTGATGATCCATGCCACCTATGCGGATTTCCAGCGCATCCGGGATGTGGTCGCGACGATGGACGTACCCCAGTCGCAACTCGCCATCGAGGCGATGATCGTCGAGGTCGAGCTGAACGACCATCTCGATCACGGTGTTCAGATGTACCTCCAGGGGCCGTATGTGGCCGCCCGAACGACCGGCGAGACATTGCCCACCGGCGGCACCGGCGTTGTCACCGCTCCGGAAGGCAACGGCGCGTTCGTTTCGCTCGGCGGCAACGTCGGCAACTATCGCATCGAGGCGATACTGTCCGCGCTGCAGGCCGTGACCAAGGTCAAGGTGATCTCGTCGCCGTATCTCACCGTGCTCGACGGCAAGACGGCGCGCCTCGTCGTCGGCGACCAGATTCCCTATGCCATCAGCTCGCAGACGTCGCAAAGCTCCGGCAACGTGACAGTAACGCAGCAGATCGAGATCAAGGACACCGGCATCGTCCTCGACGTGACGCCGCGCATCTACGCCAGCAACTCGGTCGCGCTGCGCATCAACCAGTCGGTGAGCACGCCCTCGCCCACGTTGCAGAACGGCAACCCGGTCATCTCGACACGCAATGTCGAATCGAACGTGCTCGGCCAGTCGGGGCGCACCATCGTGCTCGGCGGCCTGATCCAGGACCGTTTCGAGGACACGGAGACGGGCGTGCCGGTGCTGAAATCGACGCCGATCATCGGCAACCTGTTTAAGACGCGGACGGACCGCGTGCGCCGGGTCGAGCTGCTGATCATGCTGACGCCGCGCGTGATCCGGAACAGCTCCCAACTGGAGGACATCACAAAACTGCTGCGCAGCCAATTGCATACGCGCTGACACGTGGCAGCGCGATGTCGCGGCCGATCACGGCCGCGACATCGCGGTTGCAACATCGTTGACATATGTGCGCATATTCTGACATTATTGTCGCATAGATAATGATCCGGATGCGCAGAAGGCGTTTTACATGACCCGTTTTCTGCATCTCATGGCGCAGCGTAACGACCTCGTGCTGGCCTTCCTGCTGGTCGCGGTCATCTTCATGATGATACTGCCGCTGCCGACGGATCTGATCGACCTGCTCATCGGCGTCAATCTGACGCTGGCGGCGATCCTGCTGATGGCGTCCATGTATATCAAGGACGTCGTCCAGCTTTCGTCGTTCCCGTCGATCCTGCTGATCACCACGCTGTTCCGTCTCGCGCTGTCGATCAGCACCACGCGGCTGATCCTGATCCAGGCAGATGCCGGCCATCTCGTCGAGGCGTTCGGCGAATTCGTCGTCGGCGGCAACCTCGTCGTCGGTCTCGTGGTGTTCCTCATCCTGACCATCGTCAACTTCATGGTCATCACCAAGGGGTCGGAGCGCGTCGCGGAGGTGTCAGCGCGCTTCTCTCTTGATTCGATGCCCGGCAAGCAGATGTCGATCGACTCGGACATGCGGGCGGGGGTGATCGAACTCGACGAGGCCAAGCGCCGGCGTGGCAAGCTGGAGAAGGAGAGCCAACTCTACGGCGCCATGGACGGCGCCATGAAGTTCGTCAAGGGCGACGCGGTGGCGAGCCTCATCATCACCGCCATCAACCTCATCGGCGGCGTGGCAATCGGCGTGATGCAGCTCGGCATGCCGCTGAACGAGGCCATGAGCCGCTACTCGCTGCTGACCATCGGCGACGGCCTGGTGCAGCAGATACCGGCGCTCTTCATCTCGATCACGGCGGGCTTCATCGTCACCCGCGTGTCGTCGGACGACAACGCCGACCTTGGCAGTGACATCGTGCTGCAGCTCGGCAGTGAGCCGCGCGCCCTGCTGATCACGGCGGGCATCCTCATGATCTTCGCCGTGGTCCCCGGCTTTCCGACGCTGGTGTTCCTCGTGCTCGCCGGCGCGACGGGCGGGGCGGGCTATTTTCTCTCGCGCAAGGCGAAACAGGCGGCGGCCAGACCCGGCGCCCACGGTTTGCCGGCCTTCGCGCCGGCGCTGGCGGCCGGCGGCCAGATGCCCACGTTTCCGGACGATGACGACGAGAAGGAACCGGTCGCGCCCGTCGAGGTGGTGAGCTTCGCGCTGACCGTTCCCCTGATCGTCGACATCGCGTCGAGCGTCCGCCATTCCATCCGGCCCGAGAAGCTCGACCGCGAGGTGGCAAAGGTGCGCCGGGCGCTCTATTTCGACCTCGGCGTCCCCTTTCCCGGCATCAACCTGCGGCTCAACGACAACCTGGCCGACGGCGAATACCGTGTTCTGGTCAACGAGGTGCCCGTCGCGTCGGGCTCGGCGCGGCCGGGCTACGTCATGGTGCGGGAAAGCGAGGAAAACCTGCGGATGTTCGACATCCCGGTGGAGCGCGGGCAGGACTTCCTGCCGCGCACGCCGAGCCTGTGGGTCTCCAACCGATACCTGCCGCTGCTTGAACGGGCGGGCATCCAGGTGATGACCCTGTCGACCATGATGACCTATCACCTGGCGCACATCCTGAAGACGCACGCCTCGGAATTCATCGGCATTCAGGAAACCATGTTCCTGATGAACCAGATGCAGAAGAACTTCGGCGAACTGGTACGCGAGGTAACGCGCCTGCTGCCGATCATCACCATCACCGATGTCATGCAGCGACTGGTCAGCGAGGAAATCTCCATCCGCGACATGCGCACCATCCTTGAGGCGCTGGTGACGTGGGGGCAACGGGAGAAGGACCCGATCATCCTCACGGAACATGTGCGCGGTGCCCTGAGCCGATATGTCACCCACAAGTTCTCGGCCGGACAGAACATCATCCCAGCCTATCTGATCTCGAAAGAGGTCGAGGATGTCGTGCGCGGCGCGGTGCGGCAGACGAGCGGCGCCTCGTATCTCGCACTGTCTCCGGACGTGCACCGGCAGCTCATCGCCACCATGAAGCGCGTCATCGGCGATGTCGACCGGCACATAACGGCGCCGGTCGTCATGGCGCCGATGGATATCAGGCGCTTCATGCGCAAGATCATCGAGCGCGATTTTCCCGACCTGCCGGTGCTCTCCTATCAGGAACTGACCGCCGGCGCGAACGTCCAGCCGCTTGACCAGATCAGGCTTCAGAGCCAACTGGATGCGGTGTGAGGGATGAAGCAGGCAACGCGGCGGCGCCCCTTGGGCGCCCGCTTAAGGCTCACCGCGGGCCGGCTTCCGCCGTATGATAGCTGCTGTTCCAGAACAGCAGTGGATCGATCGGGCCATCGCTCAGGCGCACATCCACGACCTGCCCGAAGAACACGGTGTGGCTGGCGACGCGAGCCTCCTGCGCGATCAGGCAGTCGAAGGCGACGAGCGCGCTGTCGAGAACCGGCGCGCCGGTCGTCGCCGTGGACCATTCGCCGAAACTGAAGCGGCGGGTGCGGAATTCGGGGCGCGAGAAATTCTCGGCCAGTTCCCGGTCGTCGGCATGCAGCACGTTTACGCTGAAACGGCCGGCGCGGCTGATGAAATCATGCGCGGAAGCCGTCTGCGAGACACAGACGAGAAGAGTCGGCGGATCGGCGGAAACCGAGTTCACAGCCGTGGCGACGAGGCCGTAGCGCACCTCCTCAAGGGTGGTGGCGATGATGGATACACCCGCCGCGAGGCGGCGCATTCCGAGCTTGAACCGGCCGGCGTCCACCGCCGCTCCGAGACTGATCCCGCCGGCGCGGGCTTCGGGGAAGCGCTTTCCGGTGGGCAAGGCGACGACATTGGCATTTTCAGACACTGATCAGCTCCGCAACATCCGGATATCCCCGCGTCCGCCGCCATCCGCTGCATCCCGACGCGCGCCCGCCACATGCGCGTGCGGGACCGGGATCGCGACGACCGGCACGGGATTCTCCCGCCAGACCATCAATAACACAATACCAGCATCTCCCTCGCGCCTCTGGCGGGACACGATACGCTGGACATTTCCGGACGGAGCAGCGAACGGAGAAACCGACGCATGCCGCCGCTCTATTCTTGTTCAGACATCAGGTTGATCCAGAAAACTGTGCCCATTCTCCGGTCTGATGCAGCAGGAAAACGGCTCCGCAAGCCATTTATATCCGGTACATGCAAACACATCCAATGTCAATTCAATCTATAGAATATATAGATTGAATTGACACCGACCTGGACGTCAGCTGTCCTGCTGCCCGTCGAGTTCAACGATGCGCAGGTAAGGCTTCAGCGTCTTGAAGCCCTGCGGGAAGCGCTGCCTCGCCTCCTCGTCGGAAACGGACGGGACGATGATTACCGGATCACCGGGGTTCCAGTTCACCGGCGTCGAGACCTTCCGGGCGTCCGTGAGTTGCAGGCTGTCGACGACGCGCAGGATTTCGGCGAAGTTGCGCCCGGCGCTCGGCGGATAGGTGAAGGTCAGGCGCACCTTCTTGTTCGGGTCGATGATGAAGACCGCGCGCACGGTGACGTTGGGATCCGCATCGGGATGGATGAGCCCGTAGAGTTCCGACACCTTCTTGTCGTCGTCGGCGAGCAGGGGGAAGTTCAGGGCATGGCCCTGCGTCTCCGCGATGTCGGCGCCCCATTTCTCATGCGCGTCGAGCGGATCGACGGACAGGCCGAGGACCTTGACGTTGCGCTTCTCCCACTCCGGCGCGAGGCGGGCAACCTCGCCGAGTTCCGTCGTGCAGACCGGCGTGAAGTTCCGCGGGTGGCTGAACAGGATGCCCCACGAATTGCCGAGCCATTCGTGAAAGCGGATTTCGCCCGCCGTGCTGTTCTGCACGAAATCGGGCGCGATCTGGCCGAGCTGGATGGACATGTCTTCGTCTCCTGATTGTGAAGAGCGGTCGTCGCGATGAACCTGCGAAGGCCCAGTCTATAACGACGACAGCCCATAAATCCAGATAGTCGATGAAATTAATATGTAAATGCCGCAACTCCGCCGTCAGGCGAAAAAGCGGTTCGCCGGACGCGGCAGCCCCAGGTTGTCGCGCAGGGTCTCGCCTTCATATTCCTTCCGGAAGATGCCCCGTCTTTGCAGTTCCGGCACGACCCGGTCGACGAAGGCGTCGAGGCCGCCCGGCAGGTAGGGAAACATCATGTTGAAGCCGTCCGATCCCTCGCTTTCCAGCCACTCCTGCATCTCGTCGGCGATGGTCTGCGCCGTACCGACGAAGGCGAGGCCGGCGTATCCGCCGAGCCGCTGCGCGAGCTGGCGGATGGTGAGCTTTTCCCGCTCCGCCAGCGCCAGAACCCGCTCGCGGCTGGACTTGCTGGCCTCGGTTTCGGGAATATCGGGCAGGAAGCCCTCGGGATCGAGATGGGATACGTCGTGGCCGAGCGCGATCGACAGCGAGGCGATGGCGCTGTCGGCATGGACGAGCGAGTCGAGACGCGCGCGGATGGCCCGCGCCTCGTCGACCGTTTCTCCCACCACGACGAAGGCGCCGGGCAAAATCTTCAGATGGTCGCGCTCGCGCCCCGCCGCGGCGAGCCGGCCCTTCACATCCGCATAGAAGCGCTGCCCGTCCGCGAGCGTGCCGGCAGCGGCGAACACCACCTCCGCCGTTTCCGCCGCGAGCTGGCGTCCCGCCTCGGACGCTCCCGCCTGCACGATCACCGGCCAGCCCTGCACCGGGCGGGCGATGTGCAGCGGGCCGCGCACCGAGAAGGACGGCCCCTTGTGGCCGAGCACATGCATCTTTTCCGGATCGAAATAGATGCCGCTTTCGGCATCGCGGATGAAGGCGTCGTCGGCGAAGCTGTCCCACAGCCCGGTGACCACGTCATAGAATTCGCGCGCCCGCGCGTAGCGGTCCGCGTGGGCGACGTGCTCATCAAGGCCGAAGTTCAGCGCCGCGTCCGGGTTCGACGTGGTGACGATGTTCCACCCCGCGCGGCCCCCGCTGATATGGTCGAGCGAGGCGAAGCGGCGCGCCAGGTGGAAGGGGTGCTCGAAGGTGGTGGACGCGGTGGCGACGAGCCCCAGCCGCTGCGTGGCCCCGGCCAGCGCCGAAAGCAGCGTGAACGGCTCGAAGGACGTCACCGTATGGCTGCGTTTCAGCGCCTCGACGGGCATGTTGAGCACGGCGAGATGATCGGCCATGAAGAAGGCATCGAATTTCGCCTCCTCCAGCCGCTGCGCATAGCGCCTCAGGGCGGGAAAGTTGAAATTGGCGTCCTTCAGGGCGCCGGGATAGCGCCAGGCGCCGGTGTGAATGCTGACAGGACGCATGAAGGCGCCAAGTTTCAATTGCCGTGTACTCATCGTCTCATCCTCGCGCGCAGGCCGCATCCGCGCCCGCTGGTTGGCGAACGCCCTCACGTTCGTAACTCATATTGTCTATTGACATTATAGACAATTATCGGAAAGCTTCCAGTGCAGCGCGGGTGAGATGCGCCTGCGTTCGATCTGGCTGGGGGGCTCGGATGTCTCGTGCAGGTGGTGTCGTCAAGGCGCATATGCCGCCGTGCCCCTTCGCCGTTTCCGCTTTTCAACTCTGCAGGTGGGGTGCGCCGGGCCGTTGCGCCAGACGGCCGGACTGCGGATGCAGCGCTGCAGTGTATGAAAAAGCACCTTCAGGGCGAAAATCCGCAAATTTCATGAGTTTTTATGTAAAACTAAATAATTAAAGATGAAAATATGTCATTTTTATTGTTTTCCTATAAAGAGAAATGGCTATGATAGCAATTTTCAAAAACAAATGTAATAGCCAAAAAGTCATATCGGCCAGTTTATACTGGCTGAAACTGACAGAACTTGCCAGAAAAAGACAAGAACGTGCTTTCAGACGTGCGCGCGCCCACGATCCGCACAGCCATAAACAGCGTCGCCCCGACGCGATGCCATGGGGCCCGACCGGTGCCGGAATGGCCTCGCTCGCTGCCGCGCGGGTTTAACGAAGGCCCATGAGGCAAGCTCATCGGCCTTCGTCATCAGACACCGTTTTCGACATCCAACCGAACGAATGGGGTTAATAATGACTGCGTCTTCCACCAGCCACGGCGCGCAACGCAGCGTCAGCGCTCCCGCGGCACGCAATCTTGCGACGGCGACCGTCACCGTCGTCCAGAATACGGAACGCACCCCGCGCTGGCTGCACAAGTTGCTGCCGTGGGTCGATGTCGCGGGCGGTGTCTACCGCGTCAACCGCCGCAAGGTCGTGAGCGCCCGCGAGGGACAGGTCGTCATCGTCAACGACGGCGGCAAGCTCGCCGTATCCCCCGAATCGCTCGCCGCGATTCCGGCCCTCTCCGGCCTGAACCCGGACGAACTGAAGAAGATTGCAGGGCTCTTCGCCGTCAAGCACGTCGAGGCCGGCGAGCGGCTGACGGAAGCAGGCAGCAGCGCCCGCAAGCTGTTCATCGTTGCCGAGGGCACGGTGGAGCAGACGGGCGTCAACCCCTTCGGCGGCAAGCTGCGCCAGCGGCTGATCGGCGCGGGCAGCTTCTTCGGCCACCGCACGCTGCTGCAGGACAGCCCCATCGCCACCACGGCCGCCGCGCTGACGCCCGCCACGGTGCTGAAGCTCGATGTCTCGAAGATCGACGAGCAGTCAGGCCTGCGCCAGGCCATCGCCCGCTCCAGCGACGAGCAGCACGCGCTCGCGGCGCGGACGAACGAATGGGGCGAGGTTGCCATCGACCTGCTGTCCGGCCACAGCGGCGAGCCGCGCCTGCCGACGACCTTCGTCGACTATGCCGAGCATCCGCGCGAATATCACCTCAGCACCATCCAGACCGTGTTGCAGACGCATACCCGCGTCACCGATCTCTACAGCAACCAGATCGACCAGCTCCGCGAGCAGGTGCGCCTCACCGTCGACGCGGTGAAGGAGCGGGAGGAGTGGGAACTCATCAACAACGCCGAATTCGGCCTGCTGCATGAGGTCGCCCCGGGGAACCGCATCCCGACCCGTTCCGGGCCGCCGACCCCGGACGATCTCGACGAACTGCTCGCCCGTGTATGGAAGAAACCCGCATTCTTCCTCGCCCATCCGCGCGCCATCGCCGCATTCGGCCGCGAGGCGACCCGCCGGGGCGTGCCGCCGGTCATCGTGCATCTGTTCGGCGCGCCCTTCCTCACGTGGCGTGGCGTGCCGCTCGTGCCTTCCGACAAGCTGCCGATCGCCGGCGGCTTCAATGGCGTGCCGGAAAGCACCAGCATCCTGCTGCTGCGCGTGGGCGAGGCGGATCAGGGCGTCGTCGGCCTGCAGAAGACCGGCGTCACCGGCGAGGTGGAGCCCGGCCTGTCGGTCCGCTACAGCGGCACGGACGAGCACTCGATCGCCTCGCATCTCGTGACCCGCTACTTCTCCGTGGCGGTGCTCGTGAACGACGCCGTTGCCCGTCTCGATAACGTCCTGATCGGCCGCTACCATGACTACGCAGTCTGAACCCCGCGCGGTATTGCCGTCGGGTCAGGACCAATCGCCGCTCACCTCCCTGCTCTCGCAACTGGTGCGGGAAGCGTTCTCGGGTGCGTCGGCCGCCCCTTCCCTGCCGGAGGGGCTGCCGGAAGCCACGCCGCAACGGGCCGCTATCCCGTCCGTCGCCGCGCCGCCCGCGCCGGTGGATTCCGTCTCGCTGACAGCTCCCTCGCTGCCGGCGGACCTTCCCGTCATCGCGCCGGCCGCCGCGCATGCGGACCCGGCGGCGCAGGTGCCCGAAGCCGCGCTCGCGCCGGCCTTCGCGCCCGACCGTTCCGGCCATGTCTCCGTGCCCGGCAGCGGCTTCCTCCCCGGCGACTACCTGACCCCGCCGGGGGACTACGCCAGCGTGAGCGGCTATGCGCCGGTCAGCGCCTACGCGCCGGCGGGCGGCCATCCCGCCCCCTCCGGCGCACCGACATCCGACGGCGCGCTGGCGCTCGACCACGTGCTGCATCCGCACGAGGTTTTCGTTTTCGGCGAGCCGCGCTTCCTCGGCGGCTACGAGGACAGGCAGGGCGGCGACACGGTCATCGCGCAGCATCATGCGCGCCATGATTCGACGCCGAACTACTACTTCCTGCAGCAGCGGGAGGCGCCCCCGCGGGCAGACGCCGTGCCGGCAAGCGTGGGGCCGGGCGGCACCGCCGCGTCTCCCGCGCATCCGGCGACCGCACACGCGGCGGCGAACGCGCCACGCGACAGCGTGCTGACGGCCTTCGAGACGCGGGGCCTGCGCAGGGATTTCCCCGTCCTTCACCAAACCGTCAACGGCAAGCCGCTGGTGTGGCTCGACAACGCGGCGACCACCCAGAAGCCGCAGAGCGTCATCGACATCACGTCGGAATTCTATTCCCGGCATAACTCCAACATCCATCGCGCCGCCCACACGCTCGCCGCCCGTTCCACCGACCTGTTCGAGGGTGCGCGCGACAAGCTGCGCGATTTCATCGGCGCGGCCAGTTCCCGCGAGATCGTGTTCCTGCGCGGCACGACGGAAGCGATCAACCTCGTCGCCAACAGCTTCGGACAGCAGTTCATCGGCGCGGGCGACGAGATCCTGATCACGCATATCGAGCATCACGCCAATATCGTGCCGTGGCAGTTGCTGGCCCGGCGCACGGGCGCGGTGCTCAAGGTCGCGCCCGTCGACGACAACGGCACGCTGCTGCTCGACCAGTTCGCCGCGCTTCTCGGACCGCGCACGAAGTTCGTGTCCGTAACCCATGTGGCGAATGCCCTCGGCACCATCAACCCGGTGGCGGAGATCATCGCGCTCTCCCACGCTCGGGGCGTGCCGGTACTGGTCGACGCGGCCCAGTCCTCGCCGCACCTGCCGCTCGACGTCCGCGCCCTCGATGCCGATTTTCTCGTGCTGTCCGGCCACAAGATCTTCGGCCCGACCGGCATCGGCATCCTCTACGGCAAGGAGCGATGGCTGGAGGCGCTGCCGCCGTGGCAGGGCGGCGGGCACATGATCCGGGACGTGACGTTCGAGCGCACGATCTTTCAGGGTCCGCCCGAGAAATTCGAGGCGGGAACTCCCGACATCGCCGGCGCGGTGGGGCTCGGCGCCGCCGTCGACTACATCAACAACGTCGGGATCGCCGATATCGCGGCCTACGAGCATGCCCTGCTCGACTATGCGAACGAGGGCCTAGCCACCGTTCCGGGCCTGCGCATCATCGGCACGTCGCCGTTGAAGGCGAGCGTCCTGTCGTTCGTCGTCAAGGGATTCGAGTCCGAACAGGTGGCGCGCCATCTCGACAGGCACGGCATCGCCACGCGCTCCGGTCACCACTGCGCCCAGCCGGCCCTGCGCCGTTTCGGCGTGGAAACGACGGTGCGCGCCTCGCTCGCCTTCTACAACACCCGCGAGGACGTGGACGCCCTCGTCAACGCGCTGCACCTGTTGCCGAAACGATAGAGCGCCGAACCGGGGCGGACACGGCTCCAGGGAAGGCAAGGCGGCAGCCGCGACGATTGAGACCCCCGGCGATCCCTCGCCGGGGGTTTTTACGTACCGAGGAACGACCGGGCGGCTTGGTACAACGCGATCCGGGAAAGGCGTCTGCCGGCCGATGGCAGCGGCAGGCGCCTTCCGTTCAGGTTTCCAGCGCGGTGCCGGCCTGCCTGCCGGCGCGCCGCTTCTTCCGCCGCCCTTCCCGCCAGGCGGCGATATTGGCGAGCCCCATCAGCGCGGCCGGCGTCACCACCAGTGTCAGGATAGTGGCGAAGCCGAGCCCGAACACGATGGCGGTAGCAAGATGCGTCCACCACTGCGTCGAGGGCGCGCCGATGTCGACGGAGCGGGCGACGAAGTCAAGGTTGATGCCGAACGCGATGGCGAGCACGCCGAGCAGCGCGGTCACCGCCGTCAGCACCACCGGGCGGGCGCGCTCCCGGCAGGTTTCCAGAATGGCGTCATACGCCTCCACCCCCTCGCGCCGCAGCCGGTCGTAGGTGTCGATGAGCACGATGTTGTTGTTCACGATCACCCCGGCGTTGGCGATGATGCCGATGCCGGTCATCACGACGCCGAAAGCCTGCCCCATGACCATGAGGCCGATGAGGACACCGATCGTCGAGAGCACCACGGCCGAAAGCACGAGGAACACGCTGGTGAACTTGTTGAACTGCGCCAGCAGCACGGCGAAGATCAGGAACATCGCCGCGCCGAACGCGCTCACCAGGAACGCGCCCGCCTTCTCGCGCTCCTCGTCCTCGCCCTTCAGGCGATAGGTGATGCCGGGCGGAAGGCTCATGGCCGCCATGCCGTCCATGACCGCCTTCTGCACCACCGCCGTCTGCACGCCCTCGGCCACGTTGGCGGTGACGTTCACCACCTGCCGGCCGTCCACCCGGTTGATCAGCCCGACGCTGCGCTCGGCCGAGCGCACGACGAAATTGCCGGCGGGCACCGCGCCCAGTTCCGAATTGATGCGCAGGTTGTCGAGTTCGTTGAGGTTCCGGCGGCTCTCCGGAAAGCGCACAAGGATGTCGACCGACTTGTCCGTGTCCGACGGCCGGTATTCGGCGATCTTGACACCGTTCGTCACCAGCTGGACGGCCGTGCCGACGATCAGCGGGTTGACCGCGTATTTCGCGGCCTCCGCCTTGTCGACGGTCAGCCTCCAGTCGATGCCGGGCAGCGGCAGGCCGTCGTCGACGTCGCGCGTGTCGGGGCGCGCCCGCAGCGCCGCCGCCGCCTGCCGCGCGGTCTCGAAGATCGGCACGGGGTCCGTGCCAGCGATTTCGAGCGTGATGGGCTTGCCCGTGGGCGGACCGGCGCGCGGCTCCGTCACTTCGATGATCACGCCGGGAATGTCCTGCGTCCGCTCCCGGATCTCGGCCAGAATGACATGCGCCTTGCGGCGCTTGCGCCAGTCCACGAACTCGAACTGCACGGTGCCGATCGTATCCTCGGTCACCTCGTTCGAGCCCCGCTGCCCTTCGCCCGCACGCGCATAGACGGTGTCCAGCTCGGGCATGCCGGCGAGGCGCCTCTCGACCTCGCGCACGAGCCTGTCCTTCTCCGTGATGGAGATGTTGCCGCGCGCCCGCACCTGCACCAGCCCATATTCCGGCTCGACAGAGGGAAAGAACTCGACGCCGTTGCCGAAGCGCCCGTAGGCGCCGACGACACCCACGAGCAGCGCCACCGCAAGTGTGAGCGTGGTGCCGGGATGATGCAGCGCCAGCCTGACAATGCGCATGTAAAGGCCGCGATCCTCCATGCGCTCGTCCTGCACATGGGTCGGCGCGCCGAGCATCGCGCCCAGTGTGGGCGTGAAGAACAGCGCCACGACGAGCGAGGCGGAGAGCGTCGCGATCAGCGTCAGCGGCAGGTATTTCATGAACTCGCCGACGATGCCCGGCCAGAACATCAGCGGGGAGAAAGCGGCGATGCGTGTGAGCGTCGCGGCGACGACGGGCCCCGCCATGCGCCTGGCGGCCAGCGAATAGGCAGCCTTGGGCGGCATGCCCTCGACCATGCGCCGCTCCGCGAATTCGGAAACGATGATCGCGTCGTCGACCAGCATGCCGACCGCGAGGATGAGCGAGAACAGGACGACGATGTTGACGGTGAGCCCCGCCAGATGCAGCCCGAGAATGCCGGCGAGGAAGGAGGCGGGAATGGCGATGCCGATGAAGACGGAAGCCCGTCCGCCGAGAGCCAGCAGCATGATGATGACGACGAGCAGCACAGCCGTGATCACGCTGTTCTGCAGCTCGTGCAGCATCGACCTGATCTCGGTGGACTTGTCCTGCGTGAAGGCGACCTGAACCGTCGCCGGCCACGTCTTCTGCAGCTCGGCGACGACCTTCTTCACCGCGTCCACGGTCTCGATCAGGTTGGCGCCTGTGCGCTTGACCACCTCAAGCGTGATGGCGGAGCTGCCGTTGATGCGGGTGATCGAGGTGGGGTCCTTGAACGTGGGCCGCACCTCCGCGATGTCGCCCAACGTCACCGATGCGGAGCGCGAGGCCGCGACGGGAAAGGCCAGGATGTCTTCCGGCTTCTCGATCAGCGACGGCACCTTGACGGCGAAACGGCCCGCGGCCCCTTCCAGAGCGCCCGCCGCGACAAGGCTGTTACCGGCGGCGAACGACTGCGTGAGGTCGTTGAGGGAGATGCCGTAGCTGCGCATCAGCATGGGCTCCGCGATGATCTCCACCGCCTCGTCGCGCGCGCCGCGCAGGTCCGCCGAGAGCACGCCCGGAATCTGCTCGATCATCGTCTGCGTGTCGCGGGCGAGCCTCAGCAGTGTGCGTTCAGGCACGTCGCCGCCCAGCGCCACGACGATGACGGGGAACAGCGACAGGTTGACCTCGTGCACCTGCGGCTCGTCCGCGTCGCGCGGCAGATCGCTCTTGGCGGTGTCTACCTTGGCGCGCACGTCGGCCATGGCCACGTCGGAATCGAAGCCCGCCTCGAACTCGACGAGCACGTAGCCGCCGCCTTCATAAGCGGCGGAACGCATTTCCTTGACATTGTTGACCGTCTTGAGCTGCGTCTCGAGCGGGCGCAGGATGAGGCGCTCCGAATCCTCCGGGCTGATGCCGCGCTGGGTGACGTTCACGTAGACGATCGGCACCTTGACGTCCGGCTCCGCCTCCTTGGGGATGGCCATGTAGGACATCATGCCGGCGATCAGCAGAAAGATGAGGATCGCCAGCGTCAGGCGCGCGTGGGAGATGGCGTAGTCGACGGGGTTCGCCATCGGCTCAGCTCCGCTGCGAAACGGTCGTGGTCGTCACCGGCTCGACCTTCTGGCCCTCGGCGACGAAATCCTGCCCCTGCACGATCACCCGCGCGGACGGCGGCAGACCCGTCACCCACACGCTTTCCAGCCCGTCCTCGGCGAGCTTGACCGGCACGAAGCCGACGACGCCGGCGTCATCGACGGTGCGCAGGCCGAGCTGGCCCTGCGCCGAGAACACCAGTGCGGAGCGCGGCACCGCCGCCGCCTGCACGCGCGCCAGCGTCAGCGCGACCTCGCAGGTGATGCCGTCCGGAACCGGCGCCGCGCCGTTTTCGAGTTCCACATCGACGCGGTAGGTGCGCGTCTGCGGGCTTGCAACGGCGGAGACGAAGCGCACCCGCCCCCGCGCCGTGCCGCCGTTGGCGAACGCGACCTCTGCCGCATCGCCCACCCGTACGCCGCCAAGCTCCCGCTCCGCGATCTCGACCACGGCCAGCATGGGTTCGAGGGCAACCACCTCGGCGATGTTCGAGCCCACCTGCAGCGCCTGCCCCTCGCGTACATGCAGCACGTTGACGACACCGTCGAAGGGCGCGCGGACGACGTTGCGGTCGCGCTCCGCCTCGGCCTGCGCGAAAGCCGCCTCCGCCGCGCTCAGCTCAGCTTCCAGAACCGGCTTCTGCAGCGCCGCCAGGTTGCCGGTCTCGATCAGCCGCAGCCGCGCCTTGAGTTCGGCGCGCCGTTGCTCCAGCCGCGCCTTCGCCTGCCCGACCAGCGCCTCCCGCGCCTCGTCGGACAGGACGGCGATCTCCTCGCCCTGCTTCACCACGGAACCGCGGCGGATGGGGAGCTTCTCGACGATGCCGTTGGTGCGCGCCACCACATCCACCCGCCGGTCGGCCTCGGTGCGGCCGGAGAGCACGATCCGCCGGGCGTGATCCGCGTTCTCGACCGTCTGGACGGCGACGCGGAACGGCGGCCGCGCGGACTGCGGCTGCGTCTCGGGCGCGCTGCTGGCCGGCTCGCTGCCGCCGATCATGCCCGAGCCGATCCATGCCGCGGCTGCGACGACGATGAGGCCGGCAAAAAGCTGGCTTGCCTTCATGATGATGGCTCCTGTGTGGAAGCGGGGCGCTCAGGCCCGCAATGGCCGCCGGAGGCCTCCGACCGCGACAGGCGAAGCGCCGGCGCGCCCGAGAGCAGGCCGTAGACGGCCTCCAGCGCCCGTTCGAGCTGCTCCGTGCCGTCGCCGTCGCGCCGGAGGGCGGAGCGGACGTAAAGACCGCTGGTGATGACGATGATCATCTGCGCGGCAGCCGCGCAGTCGATGTCGGCGGCGATCTCGCCCCGCACCTGTGCGCGCTCCAGCAACGCAACGAGCCGCGCGACGATCTCCTGCTCGATGGGCCGGTTGATGGCGTCGATCTCGGGATTGCGCGTCGCCTCCGCCCAGATTTCGATGCAGAGCGCCGCCTTGCACTGCGCATCGCCAATGAAGTAGTCCTCGCCGAGCTTGCGGAACTGGTCCCAGAACGGCGCGCCGGGATCGACGCTGTCGAAGCGCCGGCGGGCCTCGTCGCGGTCGCGCTCGACCAGCCCCTCGACGATGGCGTTCTTCGACGGGAAATAGCGGTAGAGGTTGCCCTGGCTCATGCCCGCCTCCTTCGCCACCAGCTGCATGGTGGTGCGATGGAAGCCGAAGCTGGTGAAGCACCGCTCGGCCGCGCGCAAGATCAGGTCGCGCCGCTCCGTGCGCTGGACTTCAAGGCGCTCGGGCTCGTGTGCCCGCGCCTCCGGCCGCTGTCCGGGCGGCGGGGCGTCGGCGTGTGCCGGCAAGACGGAGGTCGATGCCGGCCCGGGTCTGCGATCGGTCATGGGTCCGCGATCAGTCATGGGTCCGCGATCGAAGAGTGAGAATGAACGTTCGTTCTCGTCTATGCTCCCATTTCAGCTCCGCGTCAACGCCCCGATGCACCAAGAACACGGGCGCGCCCGCGCGGCGGCGCGCGGCAGCTTGGGGATTGATTTCCGGGGGGATTACAGGTAGCTTCGCCCGTGTTTTCATGGGGCTCGGCGGATGAATAACAATATGAAATTGACATCAAAAGATGTCATATCGATTGGCTCGCCGACTCTGTTTATATTGCTTTTTGTTTTGTGGGCAATCGTCAATGCTTCACTGGAGCCGGCACTGATCGTGGCGGGCGTCGCGGTGGCTTTGGCCATTACCCGGCTCTTCTCCGGGCGGGAGAGGTCCTGGTCCGGCCGCATCTGGCGTTCCCTCGCCGTCACCCCCCGCGCGCTGTGGCACTTCCTCGCCTATCTCGGCATTTTCCTGATCGAGCTGGTGCGCGCCAACGTCGGCATGCTGCGTTACGTCTACGCCCGCCACATCGATATCCATCCCGGCGTCGTCAAGGTCGAGACGCGCCTCGCCTCGCCGCTGGGGCGGCTCGCGCTTGCCAATTCCATCGCGCTGACGCCCGGCTCGCTGGTGCTCGGGCTGGAGGGCAGCGTGCTCTATGTCCACTGGCTCGACGTGCGGACGAGCGACCGGGAAGAGGCCACCCGCCAGATCGTCGGCCCCTTCGAGAAGCATCTGGAGGCGGCCTTTGGCTGATGCCCTGCTGACCATCTCCGGCGTGCTGATCTTTCTCGGCATCGCCCTTTCCATGGCGCGGCTCGTGATCGGGCGCACCATCGTCGACCGGATCGTCGCCATCGACATGCTCACGGTGATCACGATTTCGCTGATCGCGCTCTACGCCCATCTGTCGGGCCGCTTCGCGTATATCGATGTCGCGCTCGTCTACGGCCTCCTGAGCTTCCTCGCGGTGCTCGCCATCGCGCGCTATCTGGAAAGGGGGCTGTGATGCTCAGCCTGCTCACCATTCTCGTCTCCCTCGGCATTCTGGTGAGCGGCGTGCTCGCGGTGGCGCTGCGCAACGTGCTGGCGGCGGCCGTGAGCGCGGGGCTGGCCAGCCTGTCGGCCTCGGTGATCTACATCCTGCTCGCCGCGCCCGACGTGGCGATGGCGGAAGCGGCGATCGGCTCCGGCCTCGCGACCTTCATCCTGCTCTACACCATCCACAAGACCGGCGCGGGAAAGGCCTGAACCATGGGCGCGGCGATGGAGATTGTCGGCAGTTTCGTCGTCCTGCTCGGCGCGTTCTTCCTGTTTTCGGCCGGGCTCGGCGTGCTGCGCATGCCGGACCCCTTCACCCGCATCCAGGCCGGCACCAAGGCCACGACGCTCGGCAACCTGCTGGTGCTCGCGGGCCTCGGCATCCATCACCCCGACTGGGCGCTGAAGCTGCTCGTCATCGCCGGCTTCGTGCTGATGACGAATCCCGTTTCCTCTCACGCCCTCTCGCGCGCCGCCCACCGCGCCCGCACGCCCATGGCGCCGACGACGGGCGCGGACGCGCTGCGCGAGGACGAGGCGGCGGATGGCAGCGGCAATGCCGGCAGCGCCCCGGCGCAAGCGCCATGACATGAGACGCCGGACATGAGACGCCAGATCTTCAATGCAATCGTCGTGGCGCTGTTCGGCGTGATCTTCGCCGGGATCGTCTGTGCTTATGACGAACGCCAGTTCCTGCGCCCGCTCGCCGAGTTCTACGTGACCCAGACGCCGCTCGAACTCGGCCTGCCGAACATCGTGACCGGCATCCTCATCACCTGGCGCGGCTTCGACACGCTGGGCGAGGTCGCGGTGTTGTTCATGGTGGCGGCGAGCGTCGGGCTGCTGCTGCGTCCCGCCCCCGCGCCCACCGGCCAGTTGCTGGCCCGCCCCCCGGCGCGCTCCTCGGGCGAGATCGTGGAAACAGGTGCCGCCACGCTGCTGCCGCTGATCTTCCTCTTCGGCGCCTACGTGATCGCCAACGGCCATCTGTCGGCAGGCGGCGGCTTTCAGGGTGGCGCGATCGTCGCCTCGGGCGTGGTGCTGCTGTTGCTCGCGCGCCCGCTGACGACGCTGCCGCTCGGCGCGCTCGCGATCACGGAGTCGCTTGCCGGCGTCCTCTATGTATCGCTCGGCCTGCTCGGCGTCTTCTTCGCCGGCGGCTTCCTCGACAGCCGCTTCCTGCCGGCGGGCGAGTTCGGCGCGTTCGTCAGCGCGGGCGCTATCCCCGCGATCTCCATCCTGCTCGGCGTCAAGGTGGGCGCGGAGTTGTCCGTCATCGTCGACAGATTCCGCGCCTGAGGAGTTCCGCGATGGACTTTCCGGTTTCCCATCTCGCCCTGGCCGTCGGCTTCGGGCTCGTGCTCATCGGCCTCTGGGGGCTGCTGTCGCATCGCAACATCCTGCGCATCATCATCAGCTTTTCGCTGGTCGACACCGGCATCCACATCGTACTCGTCGCCACGGGCTACGTCACCGGCGCCACCGCCCCCATCCTCGACGACACGATGGGGCCGGGCGAGGCGGCGCTGAACGCGGTCGACCCCATTCCCTCCGCGCTGGTGGTGACGGCGATCGTCATCGGCTTCTCGGTCACCGCCATCATGCTCGCCTATGCCATCAGGCTGTATAAAGCGAAGGGTACGCTCTCCATCGATGCCTTCACGGAGTCGAAGTGGTGAGTGTCCTGTTCCATCCGCTGAACATCTACATCCTCGGGCTCGGCGGCGGCTTCCTCATCCCGCTGCTCTACAGGCTGGCGAAGTCCCGCTTGCCGCTGGTGTTCTTTTTCGCGCTCGCCGGCATAGCCGTCGTCAGCGGCGTGAGCTTCATCGAGGTGCTGTCGGGCGCGCCCGCCATCGAGGTCCTCACCGCCGGCACCGCGCCGCCCGTGTCGATCAGCCTGCGTCTCGGCGTCGTGGAGGGGTTCTTCGCCTTTTCCGTCAACGTCGTGTCGCTGCTCGGGGCCATCCACCTGTGGCCGCGCCTGCGCGAGCACTACGGCGCCATGCTGCTCTACCTGATCGGCGTGATGGGCATCAACGGCATGGTGATGACGCGCGATCTCTTCAACCTGTTCGTGTTTCTGGAGATCGTGTCCATCGCCACCTACGGGCTGCTCGGCCTTGCCGGCACGGCGCGATCGCTGGCGGCAGCGTTCAAGTACATCGTCGCCACCGTCATCGCCTCGACCTTCTTCCTGCTGGCGACCGCGCTGCTCTATTTCACGACCGGCACGCTGAACATCGACGCGCTCGCAAGCCTGCCCGAACCGCCCGCCGGCCCCATCGCGACGACGGCGCTCATCCTGCTGCTCGCCGCGCTGCTCGTGGAGCTGAAACCGTTCCCCGCCAACGGCTGGGGCATCGACGTCTACGAGACGGCGCCCGGCGGCATCGCGGCCTTCGTGTCGGTGGGCGTCTCGGCCGGCGTGTTCTTCGCGCTCTACAAGCTGTTGCCGCTGTTCGCGCCGTGGCTCGATCTGATCGCCTTTTCCGGCGGTCTCACCTTCGTCGCCTCCAATCTCCTCGGCCTGCGGCAGGTGCGGGTGCAGCGGATGCTCGGCTACTCCTCCGTCGGGCAGATGGGCCTTTTGACGCTGGCGCTCGCGCTGCTCGAAAAGAACGGCGCCGTCCCGGCGATACCACTGGTGGTGGGCGGCCTGTTCCTCAACCACCTGCTGGCGAAGGCGGGCCTGTTCTGGCTGGCGGACCTCGTCGGGCGGCAGTCGACGGCCGGATGGTCGCCCGTCGCCCGCCGGAGGGTGCTCGTCGCCTCGTTCGCGGCGCTGGTGGTGGCGATTTCCGGCCTGCCGCCCTTCCCCGGCTTCTTCGCGAAGTGGGAACTGGTGATGCAGCTATCCGCCGCGGGCTATGGCTGGACGATCGCCGCCGTGCTCGTCGGCTCGCTGCTTGAGGCGGCCTACATGTTCCGCTGGCTCGGGCGCTCGCTCCACGCACGCACGGACGAGACACTGACGGTGACGGGCCCGCTCCAGGTGGCGCCCGTGGCTGGCGCCATCCTGCTGCTGCTCGCGGGCGGCGGCCTCGCCGCCTTTCTCGCCGCACCCTTTTCGCTGTGGATTTTCGCGCCGCTGGCCGCCGGCGCGGCGCTCGCCCTTGTCGAGCGGCTGCTGCATCCGTCCGGCCGTGTGAAGGCCGCCCTCGCACTGCTCAGCGTCGCCGTGATCGGGCCGTGGCTGCTGCCCGGGGTCTACGGCATCGCCTGGCTGTTCGGCGCCCTGTTTATCGGCGGCGGTTTGGTGGTGGGGCTGGGCGCGCTCTACCGCGCCGAGCCCCGGCCCTACTACTATCCGCTGCTCGCCGTGACGCTGCTGTCGATGCCGGCGCTGACGGGGGCGATGACGGGCCTCGAATTCCTGGTGTGCTGGGAGTTCGTCACGCTCGGGTCCTATTTCCTGATCGCGCATGGCGGCAGAACAGGCTCGCAGACGCTGCGCTACCTGCTGTTCTCGCTTGCCGCGGCCTTCCTCCTGCTTGCGGGCTTCGGCCAGATCTACGGCGTCAGCGGCACCGTGGATCTCGGCGTGCTGCGCATGCTCGACGCTGACGCGAACCTCGCCTTCGTGCTGCTGGCCGCCGGCTGTCTGGTGAAGGCGGGCGTGCTGGGCGTCCATGTCTGGGTGCCCGGCACCTACGCGCTGGCGGACGACGACCTCACGGCGCTGCTTTCGGCGGTGATCAGCAAGGTGGCGATCTTCGGGCTGCTGAGCATCACCTATCTCGCCATTCGCTCGCAATCCGGGCTGGACCTCGCGCATCTGCTCGCGTGGATCGGCTTCGCGACGACGCTCATCTGCGCCGGGCTCGCCCTCTTTCAGGACAACGTCAAGCGGATGCTGGCCTATTCGAGCGTCAGCCAGATCGGCTACATCGTCGCCGCCATCGCGCTGATGAGCCATATCGGCTGGGTGACGGCCCTCTATCTGGTCGCGAGCCACCTGCTGGTGAAGGGCGTCCTGTTCCTTGCCGTCGCGGGCGTGATCCTGCGCACGGGGGCTGGCAATTTCAGCAGCCTCGGCGGGCTGGCCGGCCGCATGCCGTGGACGTTCGCCGCCTCGGTCATCGCGCTGATCGCGATGGCGGGCCTGCCGCCGCTCGCGGGCTTCGGCTCCAAATGGCTGCTGATCGGCACCATGATGGACAGGGAATGGTATGCGCTCGCCGCCGTCGGCTTCCTCGCGACCTTCGCCGGCTTCCTCTACATGGCACGCTTCGCATACGGCCTCTTCCTGCGCGACCGGGGCGCCGCCTATGCGCAGGTGGCGGAAGCGCCCGCCGCGCTCGTCGTTCCGCAAGCCCTGCTGGTGGCGGGCATCCTCGTGCTGTCGTTCTACCCGAAGCTGCTCATGGAGCCGCTGTCGCTGGCCATCGATCCCTATTTCGCCGCCTCGCTGATCTGGGAAGGGCGGTCGCTGGAGCAAATCTACGACGCGCTCAATCCACTGCCGGTCATGAGCATGGCCGTGGTCATCTCGCTGGCGCTGTTCGGCCTTGCCGTGCTGGTGTACCGCCGTTGCGCCCCCGCGCGCGACGAAACGGGCGGAACCTCCCCGATCTCCGGCTTCCTGATGTTCTTCAAGGGGGTGCTCGGGAGGGTCAACGTGCCCGGCTTCAGCGCGTTATGGGACGGTCTGGCCGGCCTCACGCTCTGGCTGGCCGGCAACGTCCGGCTGCTCTATAGCGGCAACGGACAGACGTACGCTCTCTACGTGCTGGTCTACACGATCGCTCTTTACTTCGCGGCGTAAAGAAGCGCAGCACGCCGCGGCCGCATAGCGCTGTCAGACGCATCGTTCGCCGGCTTGACAAAAATTATATACATTCTATAGAATATATGAATCAATGTTATTATTTTGACAGAGTGTGCTGAACCGCACACAGCATGCTTGCGTTTTTCGTCATATTGGAGCTAGACTACATAAATGTTTCATATGAGTTCCGTTCCGCAGTATAATTAAGAAGAATCATAATAAACCATAAGCATAATTCGATATTTATAGGCCTCAGAGGGTCAAGATGGAGGTGTGGGGAGCGGCGGAGGCGTCTTTTTCAGGCGTTTTGGCTTCCTGTAGAAATTAAGAATCCCGTCACTGTCTTTTTTCGACATAACGTTGCGCAAAAGGTATGCCCAGAACAATTTTATAGATCTTTATTACTTCGGAGGACAGTCATGTCCAATGTTCATAATTTTTCAGCGCGTTTGATGTATCCGCATTATCGGGACGTCGCATCCGGCCCCGCGAAAGGGATGCCCGCCCTGCCCAGAACCGCCTCCCGACAGACAGTCAGCTCCAATCCCACGAATGGCGACAGCCCATCGGGCATCGCGGCACGGCTCGGCACGAAAATCATCGTAACGAACAACGGCAGGGACAGCTTCAGGAACCGGGCGGTTGGCGTGACGAAGTCAGAGGGTACGCCTCTGCACCGGCAAAACAAGTGCGTCCAGACGCTATCCGAACAGCAACTGCGCTATATGGAGACGAGCGGGCGCGATGCCGCGTTCGAGACCGGGCAGGCGGAGAGACTGGCGACTGCACAGCAGCAAAAAGCCGCTTCTTCGCCCCGCAGGCGAAAGATAAACGTTGCGATTCAAGAGAGCCAGGCAAAATCTGGCATATTCAGTGACAGGAACTCGCCGCTCAACAGCAACAAGAACTTGTTCAAGAACCTGTCCGATATCTCGACATCGGGCGGTCTCAGCCTCACGGCACCCTCGGAGATCAAGCCGAAAGCTGCGGTAGACGTCAAGCTTCCTGAAAACGACGCGAATTCGATCTTTCCAAGGTGGATCGAGTCTTTCGTGACGACGTGTGCCCGGAAGCTCGTCACCTGGGCGGCCAAGTCGCCCGCGCGGACGGAGTTCATGAAAAAGTTCGCGTCTTCGATGGAAGTGGTGGCATGGATAGGAACGGTTCTTTTCGCGACCCTGGGATGGCTCGGATTCCTGCCGCTGCTGGTCTCGGGCCCGATAGCCGGCCTTGTGTGCCCGGTTGTCGTGGGCATCTGCAAGAAGGTGCAGAAGAGCCTTTCGCCGCCTGCTCCGGAGCCTCCGGTCACGAATAGCGGTGTCAAGACGTAGAGCAAATGCGCTGAGCCGGAGCCGTGCCCGGCGAGAGGGTCGCCTTCCCGTTTTCGGGAAGGCGACCTGCGCATGAGGCTGGCACGCGGCCGTCAGGTATTGAAGCGGAAGTGCAGCACGTCGCCGTCCGCGACGATGTAATCCTTGCCTTCGAGGCGGAACTTGCCGGCCTCGCGCGCGCCGGCCTCGCCCTTGCAGGCGACGTAGTCGTCATAGCCGACGGTTTCGGAGCGGATGAAGCCCTTCTCGAAGTCAGAATGGATGACACCCGCCGCCGCCGGTGCGCGCGTGCCGGCCGTGATCGTCCAGGCGCGGGCCTCCTTGGGGCCGATGGTGAAATAGGTCAGCAGGCCGAGCAGCTTGTAGCCGGCGCGGATGACGCGGTTGAGGCCGGGCTCCGTCAGGCCGATGGCCTCCAGATATTCCTTCTGCTCCTCTGGCGGCAGCACGGCGATCTCGCTCTCGATCCGGGCCGAGACGACGACGGCGACAGCGCCTTCCGCCTTCGCGCGTTCGAAGACACGGACGGAGAAATCGTTGCCCGCCTCGGCCGAGCCCTCATCCACGTTGCAGACATAGAGCACGGGCTTCGAGGTCAGCAGGCCGAGCTGGGCGAAGGTGCGTTCCTCCTCCGGTTTCCGCTCCACGAGGCGGGCAGGCTTGCCGTCGCGCAGCAGCGGCAGCGTGCGGTTGATGAGGTCGAGCGCCTCCTTCGCCTCCTTGTCCTGCCCGCGCGCCTTCTTCTCCAGCGCGATGACCCGCTTTTCGAGGCTGTCGAGATCGGCGAGCATCAGCTCCGTCTCGATGGTCTCGATGTCGTTGATCGGGTCGATGCGGCCCTCGACATGGGTAATATCGCCGTCCTCGAAGCAGCGCACGACATGCGCGATGGCATCGACCTCGCGGATATTGGCGAGGAACTGGTTGCCGAGCCCCTCCCCGCGCGAGGCGCCGCGCACAAGGCCCGCGATGTCGACGAAGGTCAGCCGGGTGGGGATGATCTGTGCGGAGCCGGCGATTTCCGCCAGCACGTCAAGGCGCGCATCCGGTACCGCCACGTCGCCCACGTTGGGCTCGATGGTGCAGAAAGGATAGTTGGCTGCCTGCGCCGCCGCCGTCTGCGTCAGCGCGTTGAAGAGCGTGGACTTGCCGACGTTCGGCAGGCCGACGATGCCGCATTTGAAACCCATGATCCTCGCCCGCGACGCCGTGCGGCGGCCGCCTTTCTGAGATGCCCGGGCACGGGCATCGATGCCAAAGATATCCCGGCCTGAGTGCCCTATGGCGCGTCCCGGGTCAACCGGGCAAATCAACCCGGCGGGGCAGCCCGCAGGTCAGCCGGGGGTACGCTCCGTGACGCTCTTCACGTCCGTCCAGCCCCGCGCCTCCATGGCCAGATGCACACGGTTCTGGAAGGTGGGATCGTCGCCCTTCGCCAGCAGCGCCGCGTTGTCGGCGATGGCGCGGGCCAGGTCGTCCACCCACGCGCACTCACCTTTGCCGAAGTCGCCCAGCACATAGGCGTGCACCCGCGACTTGTCGCCCGGATGGCCGATGCCGAGGCGCACGCGCCGGTAATCGTTGCCGATGTGTGCCGTGATCGAGCGCAGGCCGTTGTGACCCGCGTTGCCGCCGCCCGTCTTGACGCGCAGCTTCGCCGGGGCGAGGTCGAGTTCGTCGTGCAGCACCGCGACGCCCGACAGCGGTATCTTGTAGAACTGCGCCGCCTCCGCGACTGCGATGCCGGATTCGTTCATGAACGTCTGCGGCAGCAGCAGCAGCACGCGCTCGCCGCCGATCACCGCCTCCGACGTCAGCCCATGGAAGCGCTTGCGCCAGGGCGCGGCATTGTGCCCGCGGGCGATGGCATCCACAGCCATGAAGCCGATGTTGTGGCGGTTGCGCGCATAACGTTCGCCGGGATTGCCCAGTCCAACAATGAGCTGCATGACGCCCCCTCGATGACGCTCCGCCGCCGCGTCCGGGGGACGGGCGCCCGCGCATGCCACGATCCGCGAGCGTCCGTCTCCGGTCCAGCCGGATTATTAGCTGGCCGCTTCCGTCTCCGCCGCCTCGGAAACCGTGGGCGGAACGACGGTGACGACCGTGAAGTCGCGCTCGATCGCGCCGAACTCGGCGCCTTCCGGCAGCTTCAGGGTCTCGGCGTGGACCGAGTCACCGATCTCCAGATTGCCGACGTCGACCTCGACGCTGTCCGGGATGGCGTCAGCCGCCACGACCAGCGCGATCTTGTGGTGAACGATGTTCAGCGTGCCACCGTTCTTGAGGCCCGGAGCGGCTTCCTCGTTGACGAAGTGCAGCGGCACCTCGACCTCGATCTTCGCGCCGCGTGCCACGCGCAGGAAGTCGACATGGATCGGGAAATCCTTCACCTTGTCGAGCTGGTAATCGCGCGGAATGACGGTGGTCTTCTTGCCGTCGACGTCGATCTCGAACAGCGTGCTGAGGAAGCCGCCGGCGTAGATGAGACGCTTCGTCTCGTTGAAGTCGAGCGCGACGGGTTGGGCGGGGGCGCCGAGGCCGTAGATCACGGCGGGAACCTGACCCTGACGGCGGATTGCACGGGCGGCCCCCTTGCCGACCCCTGCGCGCGCCGTAGCCTTGAGCGGCTTTGCCGAATGGGCAGCGGACATATTGATCATCCTTGACAAACGAAAATGTAAACGACTGCCGGAAATGCAAATGGCCGCGCACATGCACGGCCCGGTGGTCTCCGGCTCACGAAAGCGCCCGTGCCTCCAAGGGTGTCACGCGGGCGCCAGCGTCTTATAAAGATTTTTTTCCGGATTACAAACCCGAATCGCCGCCTACAGCGGCAAAACCGCCTCAAGCCGGCGCATCATGAAGCGCGCGTCGGTGTCGTAGCTTTTCAGCGACGCGGCGAGACGCGCATCCTCGACGATCTCGAACCCCTGCCGCCGCCAGAACGGCGCGGAGGCGTTCACCGCCACGAGCGACAGGTCGGCGAGACCGATGGCGCGCGTGTGTTCCGCCAGATGCGCGACCGCCCGCGCGCCCGCGCCGCTGCCGCGCGCCTGCGGCAGCAGGGCGAGATCGTGGATGTAGAACGTCGCCGGGAAGGTTGGCATCGCCACCACGAGGCTGTCGAGCTTGGGCGGCATCATCGGATGCCACGGATGGCTGATGACGTAGCCGGCCGTCCCGCCGTCCATCTCCAGCACATGGCAGCCTTCCGGATAGAGTCGCAGCCGCTCCGCGAACACCTCGATGCGCTCCGGATAGCCGGGATGCACACGCTCGCCGGCGGCATGCACGCCGTCAAGGTCGTCGGGCTCCATGGGGCGCCAGGCGAACGGCAGAGAGCCCGCGGAAGGCCGGCGCCCGCCCGTGATCGCATCCGCCGGACTGTCGAGTTCCGTCATTTCCTGCGTCATGCCTCCGTGTGCTCGCCCTCGCCGCCGGCCCGGCCGGCATGCTTCGCCGCCTTTGCGAACTTGCGGCTGACCCGCTCGCGCTTCAACCGCGACAGGTGATCGATGAACAGCACGCCGTTCAGATGATCGATCTCGTGCTGCAGGCAGGTAGCGAGCAGGCCGTCAGCCTCGATCTCCCGCGTCGCGCCGTCGAGATCCATGTAGCGCACGCGCACGCGCGCCGGGCGCTCCACCTCCTCATAATACTCGGGAATGGAGAGGCACCCCTCCTGATGAACGCGGAACTCGTCGTCCGACTCCCAGACGATCTCGGGGTTGATGACGGTCATCGGCTGGCGCTCTTCCTCGCGGCTGCCGACATCGACGACCAGCAGCCGCTTGGGCACGCCGACCTGAATCGCCGCCAGCCCGATGCCGGGCGCGTCGTACATGGTCTCGAACATGTCCGCGACGAGCGTGCGGATATCGTCGGTCACCGCCTCGACCGGCTTGGAAACCAGCCGCAGCCGGGGGTCGGGAAGTACAAGAATGGGAAGGATCGTCATCGTGCCTCTGCCTTGATGGCAGCGAGATAAGCATTCTTTACCCCGAGGTCAACTTGTTCTTTATTCGTTCGATCCGCAGCGCGAATCGGCTATAGATGCGACATGAATGACGCGATCGTCCTCTTCGGCCATCCGGTGCCGCTGCTCCATGCCCTCGCGGGGGCGGGCGCGGCGGCCTTCGTGCTGCTCGCAGCCATCGCCGTGCAGCTCGCCGGGCTGGCGCGGGCGCGGCGCGAGGAGGCGTTCGCCGCCCACGAGCGGGCGCGGGAACTCGACGCACGGCTGGCCGAGATGCGCGGCCTGCAGGCGCAGCTCACGGGCCGCATGCAGACCGTCGCCGAGGTGTTCGGCACGCGGCAGAACGATCTGGCGCGCTTCCTGTCCGAGCGGCTGGAGGGGCTGCAGCATCGTGTGGGGCAGAACCTCGACGCCTCCGCCCGGCATACGGCGGCTCATATCGCCAGCCTCAACGAACGGCTTGCGCTCATCGACGCGGCGCAGAAGAACCTGTCCGAACTCTCCGGCCATGTCCTCGGGCTGAAGGACGTTCTCGCCAACAAACAGGCGCGCGGAGCCTTCGGGCAGGGGCGGATGGAGGCGATCGTCCGCGACGGCCTGCCGGCGAACGGCTATCGCTTCCAGCCCACGCTCGCCAACGGCAAGCGGCCGGACTGCCTCATCGACCTGCCGGGCGACCTGCCGCTCGCCGTCGATGCCAAGTTTCCGCTGGAGGGCCTATCGGCCTTCCGCGAGGCGAACGACGGCGAGGCGCGGCGGCGCGCTGTCCAGCGCGTGCGCAACGACATCGGCTACCACATCCGCGAGGTCGCCGAAAAATACCTGCTGCCGGGGGAGACGCAGGACATCGCGCTGCTGTTTGTGCCCTCCGAGTCGATCTACGCCGACCTGCACGAGCATTTCGACGATCTGGTGCAGCGGGCACACCGCGCGCGGGTGATCTTCGTCTCGCCCTCGCTGCTGACCATGGCGATCCAGCTCGTGCAGTCGCTGATCCGCGACACGCGCATGCGCGAGGAGGCGCGTGTCATCCAGACGGAGGTCGGCCGCCTCGTCGACGACATCGGCCGCCTGCGCGAGCGGGTGGACAAGCTCGACACGCATTTCCGGCAGGCGCAGGAGGACGTCGGCCAGATCCGTGTCTCGGCCGACAAGGTGGCGAGGCGAGGCGAGGCGATCGCCGCCCTCGACTTCGAGGACGCCCCGCCCCCGCGCGACATGAACGGCACCGCTTCTCGCGGCCTACCTCCCCGCGGCATGGCGCCCCCGGCTCACTCGCCCGAATAGGGCGAGAAGTGGCGGCGCGTCTCGTCCACCTTCAGCGCCCGGCCGATGGGCGGGAAGGCGCGCTGCGGGCAGGCGGGACGCTCGCAGACCTTGCAGCCGACGCCGATCGGCGTGGCGGCGGCCGGGTTGTTGAGGTCGAGCCCGTCGGAATAGACGAGCCGGCCCGCGTGCCGCAGGTCGCAGCCCAGCGCGACGGCGAAGGTCTTGCTGGGCGCGCGGTAGCCGCCGTGATCGCGCGCGACCGTGCGGGCGATCCACAGATAGGCGCGCCCGTCCGGCATCCGCGCGATCTGGGTCAGCACGCGCCCGGGATGCGCGAAGGCCTCGTAGACGTTCCACAGCGGGCAGGTGCCGCCGATGCGCGAGAAGTGAAAGTCGGTGGCGGACTGGCGCTTCGAGATGTTGCCGGCCCTGTCCACCCGGATGAAGAAGAACGGCACCCCGCGCGCGTCGGGACGCTGCAAGGTGCTGAGACGGTGGCAGATGGTCTCGAAACCGACGCCGAACCGGTGGCTGAGCAGGTCGATATCGTAGCGCCGCGCCTCCGCCGCCCGCAGGAACGTGCCATAGGGCAGCACCAGCGCGCCGGCGAAATAGTTGGCGAGGCCGATGCGGGCGAGCTTGCGCGCCTCGGCACTCGTGAAGCGCCCCTGCGCGACGAGCGCCGCGATCAGACCGTCGTGCTCCAGCAGGGCGAGCTGGGTCGCGATCTGGAACGCCTGCTGACCCGCCCGCAGCCGCGACGACAGGCGCAGCACGCGCGTTTCCGGATCGTAGCTGCGCTGCATGTCGCGCTCCGGCCCCTCTTGGGCGACCGCGATCTCCACGCGCACGCCGTGACGGCGGGCGATCAACGCCGCGATCTCGTCGGCCGCGTTGCCCGGACGCAGGCCGGCGGCGACGGCGAGGCTCTCCGCGGCCACATCGAGTTCCGCGATGTGATTGTGCCGCTCGTACATGAACTCGCGCACTTCCTCGAAGGGTGCGAAAGGCGAAGCCGCGTCGGCCCGCTCGTCCCCCAGCCGCGCGGCAAGCGTCGCCGACTGCTCGCTCATCTGGCGGCAGCGCGTGTGCAGGGCGATGAAGGCGCGTGCCACCGCGGGCATGGAGGCCGCAAGCGCATGCAGCTCCGCCCGCGAGATGGACTCGCCCAGCATCGGATCGGCGACCACATCGCCGAGGTCGGCGACAAGGCGTGCCTCGTCGTCCTGCGACAGCAATTGCAGATGCTCGCCGAACACGGCATCGAGCCGCAGCAGCACCTTCGTCGTGACCGGACGCTGGTTGTTCTCAAGCTGGTTGAGGTAGCTCGGCGACAGACCGATGGCGAGCGCCAGCGCCTGCTGCGTCATCTGCCGCTCCTCGCGCAGGCGCCGCAGGCGCACGCCGATGAAGTTCTTCTTCGCTTCCCGCCTGGCCGCCCGCCGCCTGCCGCCCTGCGGCTTCTCCCCTTCCGGCTTCGCGCCCGGCAGCCCCGCCGGTGCTCCGCCTGCTGAAGTCCTTACAGCCACAAGGCTTCTTCCCAAGGATTGCCTCCCCCGATTTGCAACATTCGCAAAATAGCACGCAGACGCGCTGGAAACTATGCATTTCCGGCATCTTGCCGGCCCCTGAAATTGCAGATATTGCAAAGTGTGATGCGTGTGACGGCGATCCCGCACGTCGGTTTGCGCGGCCGCCCGTTCGCTTGCGGTTTGTCAAGGTTCCGGCCCGGCGAGCCTGCGAGCATCCGGCAGCGCCGATGTCACCCGGCCCCACTAATGTCAGAGGAGCACCCAATGGTTACGCAGCACAAGGTCCGCACCTACAAGTCGTCGGAACATCTGGCGCGCGAGGATCAGCTCGCATGGAAGATCGCCGAGGTCGCCGCTGACCCGGTTGCCGTCGAGCCGGCCGTGGTCGAGGAAATCGGCAACCGCATCATCGACAACGCCGCCGTCGCCGCTGCGTCCGTCAACCGCCATCCGGTGGCGAGCGCCCGCGGGCAGGCCGTGGCGCATCCCTACCAGCCTGGCGCGACCGTGTTCGGCCTGGAGCAGAGCCAGCGCGTGTCGCCGGAATGGGCAGCCTGGGCCAACGGCGTCGCCGTGCGCGAGCTTGACTTCCACGACACGTTCCTCGCCGCCGAGTACTCGCACCCCGGCGACAATATCCCCTCCATCCTCGCGGTCGCCCAGCACACGGGCCAGAACGGCGCGGACCTGATCCGCGGCATCGCCACGGGCTATGAAATCCAGGTCGATCTCGTGAAGGGCATCTGCCTGCACGAGCACAAGATCGACCACATCGCCCACCTCGGCCCGTCCGCCGCCGCTGGCATCGGCACGCTGCTGAACCTGCCGACCGAGATCATCTATCAGGCCGTCCAGCAGGCGCTGCACACCACCACCACGACCCGCCAGTCGCGCAAGGGCGAGATTTCGAGCTGGAAGGCTTATGCTCCGGCCTTCGCCGGCAAGCTGGCCGTCGAGGCTGTCGACCGCGCGCTGCGCGGCGAGGGCGCGCCGTCGCCGGCGTGGGAAGGCGAGGACGGCTTCATCGCCTGGCTGCTCTCCGGCCCGTCGGCTGAATACGTCGTGCCGCTGCCGGCCAAGGGCGAGCCCAAGCGCGCCATCCTCGACACCTACACCAAGGAGCACTCGGCCGAGTACCAGAGCCAGGCGCTCATCGACCTCGCCCGCCGCCTCGGCCCGAAGGTCGGCGACCTGTCCAAGGTGAAGAGCGTCGTCATCCACACCAGCCACCACACGCACTACGTGATCGGCACCGGCGCCAACGACCCGCAGAAGATGGACCCCAAGGCGAGCCGCGAGACGCTCGACCACTCCATCATGTACATCTTCGCCGTGGCGCTGGAGGACGGCGGCTGGCACCACGAGCGCAGCTATGCGCCCGAGCGCGCCAATCGTCCCGGGACGGTCGCCCTGTGGCACAAGATCTCGACGTTGGAAGATCCCGAGTGGACGCGCCGCTACCACTCGCATGACCCGAAGGAAAAGGCGTTCGGCGGCCGCGTCGTCGTCACGCTGGAAGACGGCACGGTAATCGAGGACGAACTCGCCGTGGCGGACGCGCATCCGCTCGGCGCGCGCCCCTTCAAGCGCCCCAACTACATCGAGAAGTTCCGCACGCTGACGGAAGGCGTGCTGGAGACGGCCGAGCAGGACCGCTTCCTCGCCATCGTGGAGCGCCTGCCGGAGCTGACCGCCGCGGAACTCGGCGGCCTTACCTTCACCCTGCCCGCCGGCAAGCTGGATACGCCCGCTACCGGCATCTTCGACTGGAAGGGAAACAACTGAGCAATGAGCACGACAGAAGAAGTCAAGAAGCCTGCGCCGAAAAAATCGGTCGCGCTGTCGGGCGTCGTCGCCGGTAATACCGCGCTCTGCACCGTGGGGCGCACCGGCAACGATCTGCACTATCGTGGCTATGACATTCTTGATCTGGCCAAGGATAGCGAGTTCGAGGAAATCGCCCACCTGCTGATCCACGGCCATCTGCCGACCCGGCAGGAACTCGACGCCTACAAGGCGAAGCTGCGCGGCCTGCGCGGCCTGCCCGCGACGCTGCGTCAGGTGCTGGAGGCGTTGCCCGCCTCCTCCCACCCCATGGACGTGCAGCGCACGGCGGTCTCCGTTCTCGGCAGCGTGCTGCCGGAAGCGGCGGACCACAACCACCCGGGCGCGCGCGACATCGCCGACCGGCTCATCGCCTCGCTCGGCTCCGTTCTGCTGTACTGGTATCACTACAGCCACAACGGCCGGCGCATCGAGGTGGAGACGGACGACGATTCCGTCGGCGGCCACTTCCTCCACCTGCTGCACGGCCGCAAGCCGACCGAGTCGCAGGTCAGGGCGATGCATATCTCGCTCATTCTCTACGCGGAGCATGAATTCAACGCATCGACCTTCACCGCGCGCTCCATCGCCGGCACGGGGGCGGACTTCTACTCCGCCATCACCGGCGCCATCGGCGCGCTGCGCGGCCCCAAGCACGGCGGCGCGAACGAGGTGGCGTTCGAAATCCAGAAGCGCTACGCGCATCCGGACGAGGCCGAGGCCGACATCCGCAAGCGCGTCGACGCGAAGGAAGTGATCATCGGCTTCGGCCACCCCGTCTACACGGTGTCCGATCCGCGCAACGTGGTGATCAAGGAAGTGGCGCGCAAGCTGTCGCAGGAGGCCGGCTCCACCGCCCTCTTCGACGTTGCGGAACGCATCGAATCGGTGATGGCGGACATCAAGAAGATGTTCCCCAACCTCGACTGGTTCAGTGCCGTTTCCTATCACCTGCTCGGCGTGCCGACCGCGATGTTCACGCCGCTGTTCGTGATCTCGCGCACCTCCGGCTGGGCCGCGCACATCGTCGAGCAGCGCATCGATAACAAGATCATCCGCCCGTCCGCGAACTACACGGGACCGGAGAATCTTGAATTCGTGCCCATCGGGGAGCGCGGCGCCGCCGCAGCCTGAAGAACAGCGACCGGCGGGCATGGCCCGCCGGTTTTCATTCCGGCCCGGGAAA
Source organism: Pseudochelatococcus lubricantis (assembly GCF_011762225.1). GTDB lineage: Bacteria > Pseudomonadota > Alphaproteobacteria > Rhizobiales > Beijerinckiaceae > Pseudochelatococcus > Pseudochelatococcus lubricantis. The sequence goes on along the minus strand of NZ_JAASQI010000008.1, from coordinate 103,524 downwards.
GGTGTATGATCCCGCGAAGCGGCGATCGTCAGCCCTCCGCCGATCAGGATTTCGGAGCGTGTCGTCGTTCCATGAAATGATGGCACGCCGCGGGGCGGTTTGCACAATCGTTGAAGCGGGGCTGTTATGCAAGCCGCTCCAATTTCTGCTGTTTTCCGCAACTTGCATTTAGTTTAATACTTAAATCAAATGCAAACTGCTTTAAGGAACGAAACCATGCCCTATCTTGTTGCTTCCGACCTCCCGAACGAGCCCGCCGGCCTGCGCTTCCGGGCGCTGGTCGAGCGCGAAGGCATCCTGCAGATCCCGGGCGCGCACAACGGCCAGGCCTCCATTCAGGCGCGCAATGCCGGCTTCGACGCCGTCTATCTCTCGGGTGCGGCGATGACGGCCTCCATGGGCCTGCCCGATCTCGGCATCATCACCGTCGACGAAGTGGCGTTCTTCATCCGCCAGGTGGCGCGTGCCTCCGGCCTGCCGGTGCTGGTCGACGGCGATACCGGCTACGGCGAGGCGCTGAACGTGATGCACGCCGTGCGCACCTTCGAGGACGCGGGCGCGGGCGCTATCCATCTCGAAGACCAGATTCTGCCGAAGAAGTGCGGCCACCTCAACGACAAGAAAATCGCTGACGCCCACGACTTCGCGACAAAGGTCGCCGCTGCCGTGAAGGCGCGCCGCCACCTTTACGTCATCGCCCGCACCGACGCCGCCGCCAGCGAGGGCATCGAGGGTGCCGTTGCGCGCGCGAAGCTCTATGTTGAAGCCGGCGCGGACGCCATCTTCCCCGAGGCGCTGAACGACGCCGAGCTGTTCCGCGAGTTCGCCCGCCGCCTGCCCGGTGTGCCGCTGCTCGCCAACATGACGGAATTCGGCCGCACCCCCTACTACACCGCCAAGGAGTTCGAAGAGTTCGGCTACAAGCTGATCATCTGGCCGGTGTCGTCGCTGCGCATCGCCAACAAGGCGCAGGAGACGCTCTACGCCACGCTGAAGCGTGACGGCTCAGTCAAGGCCATCCTCGACCAGTTCCAGACCCGCGCCGAGCTTTACGACACCATCGGCCTGCACGACTACGAGGCGCTCGATTCCTCCATCGTCGCTACGATCGTTCCCCCGACGACGCTCGGCGGGCAGTGAACCGCGCCAGCGGTGGCCCGGCAAGGACGACGATCACGAAGCGGACCGTCTGCAGGGCCACCACGAAACCGAGATCGACATTGCTGGCGGCGGCGATGATGGCGACCGAGTCGAGCCCGCCCGGGCTCGTCGCCAGATACGCCGTCAGCGGGTCAACCCCCAGCGCATAGACCAGCACCGCCGCGAGGCCGCCGCAGAAGGCGATCAGCAAGGCGATCGAGGCCAGAATCCACGGCAACGCCCGCATGGCCACGGCGAGTACCTGAAGGGTGAAGCCGAGACCGATGCTCCAGCCCAGCGCGACATAGCCCAGCGCCAGCAGCCACGGCGGCAGGGCGAAGCTGACGAGGCCGAGGCTGTTGAGCAGGCCGCCCAACAGCATCGGCAGCAGAAACGACGCGGACGGGAAGCGCAGCAGCCGCGTGGCGGCGAGGCCCGCGAGCACCAGCGCGGCCGTTGTCGCCCATTCGGCGGCCGTATGGGCCGGAAACCACTCCCTGCTGACGTGCACGGTTCCCGTCTGCGTCCAGAGCCCCGCGACGAGCGAGGCGGCCAGCGTGACGCAGATCACCCGCAGATATTGCATGAAGGCGACGAGACGCACGTCCGCGCCGAAAGCAGACGCCATCAGCACCATCGCCGAGGCCGCGCCGGGCGACGACCCCCATATGCCTGTCGTGCCGGGAAGAACGTTCGTCCGGCTGATCTGCCAGCCGAGCCAGCTGCTGGCCAGGATAGTCGCCACCACCACGCCGAGAAACAGCGGCCAGTCCCGCAGGAAAGACGTCACGATCCCCGGCGTGATGTCGGCCGCGATCAGGCAGCCGACCAACGATTGCGCAAGGCTGAACGCCAGCGGCGGCACATGCAGCCTGCCGTTCAGAACGCCGACGACGACGCCCGCCAGCATCGGCCCCAGCAACAGCGCCGCCGGCGCGCCGATGGCTTCGAGCCCCGCCGCCAGCAGGGCCGAGGCCACGAGCAACACGCCCCAGCGGCCGGCAGTTGGCAAGGCGGCCAAGGCATCAACGGACAAGCGCATCATGTCATCCCGGATTGCGTATCCCGACGCGGGAACAGCACAACAGGCGCGGCGCCGCGACGCGCCCCTGTCCGCCGCATATCATCTGCCGGCGACCGCCGTCCATAGCCGCCGGCGATGGTCTGCACTGCAACGCGCAGCCGCGCCATAAAAGTGTGCAAACACACGCCCGCCCGGCCCGGGCGAAAGCACGCAGCTTGACCGCCCACGGGGCGGTGCCTACGTTGAACAACGACCATGCGCTTCGCTGCGCGCAACCCTGATCGAGGATAACCGTCATGACAGCAAAGGTGACTGACGCGAGCTTCGAGGCCGACGTGCTGAAGTCGGCCGAGCCCGTCGTCGTGGATTTCTGGGCCGAATGGTGCGGTCCCTGCCGCGCGATCGCGCCGGCGCTCGAAGAGATTTCCACCGAGCTTGAAGGCAAGGTGAAGATCGTCAAGCTCAACGTCGACGAGAATCCCAACACGGCGGCCCAGTTCGGCATCCGCTCCATTCCGACGCTGCTCCTGTTCAAGGAAGGCAAGCTTGCCGCGCAGAAGGTGGGCGCGTCGCACAAGGGCGACCTCTCCAACTGGATCACCACCAACGCATGATGCCCGCTGGCCTATAGCATTTCGACATTTCATTGAAACGCCGAAATGCTATAAGTTTTTGATATTACGCGCTTTCTTCACGCAAACCGATCTCCGCTTTGCTTGAAAACGCTCTAGCGGCCTTCGCGTGAAGCGAATCCGGCGCCCGTCCTCGACCGGCGCCGGTTCCGTTACAGATGCTACTCTACTCCATCGTTACGCCACTCCATGGCGGCGCCGAAACCTGTCTACACCGGCGGCGTGCCGTTCGCGGCCAGCACATCGCCGGCGAGGTAGAGCGACCCGGTGATCAGCACGCGCGGCGGGTGCTCCCACACCGTATTGCGGGTCGATGCCAGCGCCGCTTCCAGGCTGGGGAAGGACGACGCCCGCAGCCCGGCCCGGCGGGCGATGTCAGCCACCTCCTCCGCCGGGCGCGCAGCCGCCTGCGCGCGGATCGGCACGGCCAGCACCTCCTTGGCCAGCCCCTTGAACGGCTGCAGGAAACCGCTTGAATCCTTGGTGCCGAGCGTGCCGCAGACGATGACCAGCGGCGCGGGATTCTTTTCCTCCAGTTCCGCCATCGCCTCCGCCAGCACGCGGCCGCCGTCGGGATTGTGCCCGCCGTCCAGCCACAAGTCGGCGCCTTCCGGCAGCAGCCTGACCAGGCGGCCGCGCGTCAGCCGCTGCAGGCGCGCCGGCCAGTCCACCTGCAGCATACCCGCCTCGAAGGCCGATGCCGGGAGGTTGCCGAAGCCCGCCGCCCGCAGCGCCGCGATCGCCGTGCCCGCGTTCACGTGCTGGTGACGCCCCGGCAGGCGCGGCGGCGGCAGATCGAGCAGGCCCTGCTCGTCCTGATAGACGAGGCGGCCGTTTTCCTCATGCACGGTGAAATCCTGCCCGCCGACGAACGGGCGCGCGCCCACCCGCTCCGCCTGCGCCTCCAGCACGGCGGCGGGTTCCGGGTCCTGCGGCGCGATCACCGCAGGCGCGCCCTTCTTGAATATGCCGGCCTTCTCGGCGGCGATCAGCGTCACGCGGTTGCCCAGAAAATCGGCGTGGTCAAGCGACACCGGCGTCACCACCGCGGCGGCGGGATGGCTGACGACGTTCGTCGTATCGAAACGCCCGCCAAGCCCGACCTCCAGTAGCAGGACGTCGGCCGGGTGCTGCGAGAACAACACCAGCGCCGCCGCCGTCGTCATCTCGAAAAACGTGATGGGCGCACCCGCGTTCACCGCCTCGCAGTGTCGGAAGGCCTCCACGAGATCGGTCTCGCTGACGAACCGCCCCCCGCCAGGCCGCGCGATCCGGATGCGCTCGTGAAAGCGCACGAGATGCGGCGACGTGTAGACATGCACCATGAGTCCGGCCGCCTCCAGAATCGCCCGCATGAAGGCGATGGTCGACCCTTTGCCGTTGGTGCCGCCGACATGGATGACCGGCGGCAGCCGCCGTTCGGGATGACCGAGCTTCTCCAGCAGGCGCTCGATGCGTTCGAGAGACAGGTCAATTGCCTTGGGATGCAGCGCCAGAAACCGCGCCAGCAAAACCTCTGATGCTTCCATTCATGATACTCCCGCACGCGCCGCAGTGGTGCGGCGCGTGGTGGCCGGTCCGGCGAATGCGGGGTTCAGGACGGCCGGTTTTCGACAACGGCGGGAATGGCCGCCGCCTCGGCCACCTCGACCGCCACCTCCTCCGTCTCCGGCAGCGGCTCGACCACCGGTGGCTTGGGCTGGCGGGTGAGGAAACGGCACAGGCGCGCGATGGTCGCCTTCAGCTCGTGGCGGTGCACGACCATGTCGATCATGCCGTGTTCATGCAGGTATTCCGCGCGCTGGAACCCTTCCGGCAGCTTCTCGCGGATGGTCTGCTCGATCACGCGCGGGCCGGCGAAGCCGATCAGCGCACCCGGCTCCGCGATATGCACGTCGCCGAGCATGGCGTAGGAGGCCGTCACCCCGCCGGTCGTCGGGTTGGTCAGCACCACGATATACGGCAGCCGCGCCTCGCGCAGCCGGTCGATCACGATGGTCGTGCGCGGCATCTGCATCAGGGACAAAATGCCCTCCTGCATGCGCGCGCCACCGGAGGCGGTGAAGATGACAAACGGCATATTGCGCTCGACAGCCGTCTGCGCACCCCTGATGAATGCCTCGCCGGCTGCCATGCCGAGCGAACCGCCGATGAAGTTGATGTCCTGCACGGCGACCGTGACCGGCGAGCCCTCGATGGCGCCGACGCCGACCTTGATCGCGTCCGCGAGCCCCGTCTTGGAGCGCGCGTCGCGCACGCGGTCCGTATAGCGCTTCTCGTCGCGGAACTTCAGCGGGTCGAGCGCCACGTCGGACAGCGGAACATCTTCCCAGACTCCATCGTCGAAGGTGATTTTCAGTCGCTGCTGCGCGCCGAGGCGCATGTGGTAGTTCGAGCCGGGAATGACGTTGAGATTGGCCTCGACGTCCTTGTGGAACACCATCTGGCCCGTTTCCGGGCACTTGATCCACAGATTCTCCGGCACTTCGCGCCGGAACAGCGTCTTGATCTTCGGCCGGACAACGTCAGAAATCCAGTTCATAGAACACTCTCCCGGGCTCGCACCCGCACCCGCCGCTCAGGCGTTCTGTTTGGCGACGGAGCGCACGCCCTCCGCCAGTTCCCGCACCAGCGCGTGGACCGCCGGCACCGTCCGCGCCGTCGCATGGCCCTCGGCGTCGAGCGAGCTGGCGAGGGCGCCGACGATCGCCGAACCGACGACGACGCCGTCCGCGCCGCGGGCGATGGCGGCCGCATGCGCGCCGGAGCGCACGCCGAAGCCCACCGCAACCGGCAGGTCGGTATGGCGCTTGATCCGCGCGACCTGCGCCGCGACGGCCTCGAAGTCCGGCACGGCCGTGCCGGTCACGCCGGTGATGGACACGTAATAAACGAATCCGCGCGTGTTGGCGAGCACCGTGGGCAGGCGCGCGTCATCGGTCGTCGGCGTCGCAAGCCGGATGAAGGCGAGCCCTGCCCGCAGTGCCGGCAGACACAATTCCTCATCCTCCTCCGGCGGCAGGTCGACGACGATGAAACCGTCTACGCCCGCCTCCTTGGCGTCGGCCAGGAACCGATCGACGCCATAAATATAGATCGGGTTGTAATACCCCATCAGGATGATCGGCGTGTCGGCGTCACCCTCGCGGAAGGCCCGCACCAGCGCGAGTGTGCGCGCCAGCGTCTGCCCGCCCTTGAGCGCGCGCTGCGCCGCGAGCTGGATCGCCGGACCGTCGGCCATGGGATCGGTGAACGGCATGCCGAGTTCGATGATGTCGGCGCCCGCTTCGGGCAGCGACCTGAGCGCGGCGAGCGAGGTATCGAAATCCGGATCGCCAGCGGTGATGTAGGTTACCAGCGCCGCCCGGCCCTCGGCGCGCAGCGCTGCGAAACGACGGTCGATGCGGCTCATTCTGCTTCCCCTTCGCGCTTCGCGGCGTTGAGCCTTTCGGCGATCATGTCGATGTCCTTGTCGCCGCGACCGGACAGGTTGACGACCATCAGGTGATCGCGCGGCCGTTGCGCCGCGAGATCCGCCGCGCGCGCAAGTGCGTGAGAGGATTCGAGCGCCGGGATGATTCCCTCCAGCAGCGACAGTTGCCGGAACGCCGCCACCGCCTCGTCGTCGGTCGCCGAGAGATAGGTCACGCGGCCGGTCTCGTGCAGCCAGGCGTGCTCCGGCCCGATGCCCGGATAATCGAGCCCGGCCGAAATCGAGTGCGCCTCCGTGATCTGGCCGTCGTCGTCCATCAGCAGGTAGGTGCGGTTGCCATGCAGCACGCCGGGACGCCCGCCGGCGATCGACGCGGCATGCTCGCCGGAGCTGAGGCCGTGTCCGGCAGCCTCGACACCGAAAATCTCCACCGACTGCTCGTCGAGGAAGGGATGGAACAGCCCCATGGCGTTGGAGCCGCCGCCGATGCAGGCAACCAGCGAATCGGGCAGCCGCCCTTCCTGCGCCAGCACCTGCTCACGCACCTCACGCCCGATCACGGACTGGAAATCGCGCACCATGGCGGGATAGGGATGCGGCCCGGCAACCGTGCCGATGCAATAGAACGTATCCGCGACGTTCGTCACCCAGTCGCGCAGCGCCTCGTTCATGGCGTCCTTCAACGTGCGCGCGCCCGCCTGCACGGGCCGCACTTCCGCGCCCAGCATCTCCATGCGGAACACGTTCGGCTTCTGCCTGGTGGCGTCCACCGCGCCCATGTAGACGACGCATTTCAGGCCGAAGCGGGCGCACAGCGTTGCTGTCGCCACGCCATGCTGGCCCGCGCCCGTCTCCGCGATGATGCGCGTCTTGCCCATGCGCCGCGCCAGCATGATCTGGCCGAGCACGTTGTTGACCTTGTGCGAACCCGTGTGGTTGAGTTCCTCGCGCTTCAGATAGATCTTCGCGCCCTTCCCCTCGCCCGCCCCCGCGCGCACCGCCTCGGTCAGGCGCTCGGCGTAATAGAGAGGGCTCGGCCGGCCGACATAATGGGCTTGATACTGCGCAAGCTCACGCGCGAAATCGGGGTCGGCACGCGCCTCTTCGTAAGCTTTCTCCAGCGACAGGATGAGCGGCATCAGCGTCTCGGCCACGAACCGGCCGCCGAAAATGCCGAAATGGCCGTGCTCGTCCGGCCCCGACGTATAAGAATTCAGCTTGTTGCTCACGCTGTCGTGTCCTCGGGATCAGTTTTTTCGGGAAGCGTCGCTTCCATTGGTTCAGGAGTCGGACATACTGTTATTGCCTGACCATGTCCAATGCTTCCCGCGCCGCGCGGACGAACGCCGCTATCCGCGCTGCATCCTTGACGCCGGGCGCCGACTCGACCCCCGACGAGACGTCGACGCCTTGGGGGCGCACGAGGCGGATCGCGTCGGCGACATTGTCGGCATGAAGCCCGCCGGACAGCAGAAACGGCACGCCGAAGCGCTCCCCGGCGATGAGACGGTGGTCGAAGGGAATGCCGTTGCCACCTGGCAACACCGCGTCCGCCGCCGGCTTCGCGTCGAGCAGCAGGCTATCCGCCACCTCCGCGAAACGGTGTGCCCGCGCGACATCCCCGGCGCTGCCGACGCCCAGCGCCTTCATCACGCCGCCCTTGAAACGCTCGCGCACCGCCGCCACGCGCTCCGGCGTTTCGCCGCCATGCAGCTGCAGCCAGTCCGGCGCGATGGCACCGATAATTGCCTCAAGATCGGCGTCCGATGCGTCGACGGTCAGCGCCACGATCCCGGCGCCGGGCGCGAGGCGCCGCGCCAGCGCGGTGAGTTCCGCCGCCTCGCGATGGACGACATAGCGCGGACTTTTCGGAAAGAAGACGAAACCGAGCAGATCGGCGCCGGCCGCCACGGCGGCTTCCACCGCCTGCGGGGTGTTCAGCCCGCAGATCTTGATCAGCAGGCTGGCTTTCTGCACCGGCAGACCCCGCGTGTCAGCGGGCATTGGCATGCGTCGGCAACGCCAGCGCGCCGCCGGAGGATGCGCCGCCCGCAGCCTGGGCGCTGCCTGCCTGCCGCGCGGTGGCCTCCGCCTTCACGCGATCGAGTTCACGCGCGCGCAGGCGGGCGGCGCGGCGATAATAGCCCTGCGACCACCAGACGGCGAAGCCGCCCAGCAACACGCCGACGGCAACAGCCGTCAGGATAATGACGAACAGCGGCGCGGAGAATGCGACCAGCGGCGCAGCGCCGGAAAATGGATCGAGCGACACCTGCACGGGCGTGCGATTGGCGACCGACAGCAGGACAATCACCACCGTCAGCGGCAGAATGATCAGGATTCTGATTAGCGTCTTCACCGCGCGTACCCTGCTGTTGCCTGCGCCCTGCTACTTGCCTGCCGACGAACGACGGACGGTTTCGGCGGCCTCGTCGCCATCGCCGAGCGCTTCCCGCCCCCCGTTCAGGCGCAGTCGCATTTCCTTTCCGGTCTTGAACACCGGAATCATCTTGGCGTCAACCTCGACAGTCTCGCCGGTGCGCGGATTGCGGCCGACCCGCGCCTCACGCTTCTTGACCGAAAACGCTCCAAAGCCGCGCAGCTCCACCCGATCGCCGCGGGTCAGCGCACGTGTGATCTCTTCCAGTATGGCATTGACGATATTCTCGACGTCACGCTGGTAGAGATGGGGATTTTGCTCCGCAATCCGCAGAACGAGTTCGGATTTGATCATCAACCCCACTCTTGCTTTAGCTCAAATGCTTGCCAAGGGTATATACTTGAAACAATACTAGTTTTCGACTTCAGGGTGCCAGAGCGCAAGCAGGCCGTCAAGCCGCCGCACGCCGGCACCGGCATCCAGACCGCCGAAAAACGCCGCAAGCCTTTCAAAACCCGCGGCCTGCGCCACCAGTGTCGCACCGCTGAGGAAGCCGAAGCTGCGGTCCCGCAGGCTCCGCCTCCATTCCCGCAGCGGCAGGCCCTCGGCAACGCCGCGCTCGCGGGCCAGCCAGGCCACCGCCTCGCGCTCGCCGCCGAGTTCGTCGACGAGCCGGAGATCGACGCCTTGCCGCCCGGTGAACACCCGCCCGTCGGCCACCCGCGCGAGGCCAGCATCATCGTAGCCGCGCCGTTCGCGCACGAGGCGCTTGAACCAGTCGAAGCTGTCGCGCACCAGGCTCTCCAGCGCCGCGCGCGCCTCCGGCGATGTGGGCGAGAACCCGTTGGGCGCCGCCTTCAGCGGGCTTGACTTGACCTCCTCGACGCTGACGCCGACGCTGTCGAGCAGGCCCGTTACATTCGGAAACTGAAACAGCACACCGATCGACCCGACGAGCGACGTCTCGCGCGCCACGATCCGGTCGGCGCCGAGTGCCGCGATATAGCCGCCGGACGCCGCGAGCGTGTCCACCACCGCGACCACGGGCTTCTCCGCAGCGAGACGGCGCAACGCCTCATGCAGCGCCTCGGACCCCGCCGTGGTGCCGCCGGGGCTGTCGATGCGCAGGATCACCGCCTGCACGGCCGAACTCTTGCGCACGTCACCGATGAGATCGAGCGTGCGCTGGTCGCCCGTGATGAGGCCGTCGATCGTCACCCGCGCGACGTGCGGGCGCGAGGCGGAAAGGCCGCCCTCCCGCAGCGAGAAGCCCGCCACGACAGCCACCGCGATCAGTGCCACGAACGCCAGCGCCCGCCAGAGGGTGACGCGGCCACGCAAGCGGCGGCGATCGGCGATAAGGTCGGCTTCGTAACCCATGTCCATCCCGAAACGGCGGGCCGCCATCCGGCCCTCGATCCACCGCAAGACTAGATCAATTCCGGCTCGAAGGGAAACCCTATTTTTGATAAGTAATTGATATAAACGGTCTTCATAAAGATTTCACATGCGGCGCGGCCGATTCCTGACGGTGCGCCGGCAAAAAGAAAAACCCGCGCGTTTCCGCGCGGGTCCCGATCTTCCGTTCGTTGCGGCGCGGGGCGCCTTCCATCACGAAAGACGTGATGGAAGCGTGCGCAATGCCTTGCCGGCCTTACTTCTTTTCGGTCGCCTTCTTCAGCGCGGCGCCGAGGATGTCGCCGAGCGACGCACCCGAATCGGCGGAGCCGTACTGCGCGATGGCTTCCTTCTCCTCAGCCTTCTCCAGCGCCTTGATGGAGAGCTGGATGCGGCGCGCCTTGCGGTCGAACTGCACCACGCGGGCATCGACCTTCTCGCCGGGCGAGAAGCGCTCGGGCCGCTGGTCGTTGCGGTCGCCCGCCAGCTCCGCGCGGCGGATGAAGGAGGTCAGGTCGGTGTCGACGATGCGCACCTCGATGCCGGCGTCCTTGACCTCCAGCACCTCGGTGGTGACGGTCGAACCCTTCTTGATGTCCGAAGCGTCAGCGAAGGGGTCACCCTCAAGCTGCTTGATGCCGAGCGAGATGCGCTCCTTCTCGACATCCACGTCCAGAACGACAGCGCGCACGACGTCGCTCTTCTTGAACTCCTCGATGACCTGCTCGCCCGGACGGTTCCAGTCGAGATCGGTGAGGTGGACCATGCCGTCCACATCCCCGTCGAGGCCGATGAAGAGGCCGAACTCGGTCTTGTTCTTGACCTCGCCCTCGACCTCGGAGCCGATCGGGTGCTTCTCGGCGAAGGCTTCCCACGGATTCTGCAGGGTCTGCTTGAGGCCGAGAGATATGCGGCGCTTGACGGGATCGACCTCGAGGATCTGCACTTCCACTTCCTGGGAGGTGGAGACGATCTTGCCGGGGTGGACGTTCTTCTTGGTCCACGACATCTCGGAGACGTGGATCAGACCCTCGATGCCAGGCTCCAGCTCGACGAACGCGCCGTAGTCGGTGATGTTCGTCACGCGGCCGCTGAAGCGGCTGTTGACCGGATAGCGCTCGGCGATGCCTTCCCACGGATCGGCCAGCAACTGCTTGATGCCGAGCGAGATGCGGTGCGTCTCGTGATTGATCTTGACGATCTTGACCTTGACCGACTGGCCGATGCTGACGACGTCGGTCGGGTGGTTGACGCGGCGCCATGCCATGTCGGTGACGTGCAGCAGGCCATCGATGCCGCCGAGATCGACGAAGGCGCCGTATTCGGTGATGTTCTTCACCACGCCCTCGATGACCTGCCCCTCTTCGAGGTTGGCCACGAGCTCGGAACGGGCCTCGGCGCGCGTCTCCTCAAGCACCGTGCGGCGCGAGACGACGATGTTGCCGCGGCGGCGGTCCATCTTGAGGATCTGGAACGGCTGCGGCACGTTGAGCAGCGGCGTGACGTCGCGCACCGGGCGAATGTCGACCTGCGAGCGCGGCAGGAACGCCACGGCGCCGTCGAGATCAACCGTATAACCGCCCTTGACCTGGTTGAAGATGACGCCCGTCACCTTCTCGTTGTTCTCGAAAGCCTTCTCAAGCTTGACCCAGCTCTCCTCGCGGCGCGCCTTGTCGCGCGAGATCACGGCCTCGCCGAGCGCATTCTCCACGCGCTCCAGATAAACCTCGACCTCGTCGCCGATCTCAAGCGTCTGATCGCGGCCGGGGCCGACGAATTCCTTCAGCGGAACGCGGCCCTCGGTCTTGAGGCCGATGTCGATGACGGCGACGTCCTTCTCGATTGCGACGACGATACCCTTGACGACGGTCCCTTCCTGGGACTCATGCCCACCGAGGGATTCTTCGAGAAGCGCCGCGAAATCGTCGCGGGTCGGGGCATGGTTAGCGGTTACGGACATGAAAACTCCTGACCAACGGCGCCGGCGGCTCGAATAACGGGCCGCTCCCACGCTGCCGGCGCCGCGCGGTCTGGTTTGCCGCACGATCTTCCGCCGTAACGGCGGGCCGGCGCCTCATGGCCGACAGCAGGGAACGATTCCGGCGGCGCGCTCGGGCGGCGGGGTCGTTTTGCATGCGACAGCGCCACATATGCAACAACACCAAAAGGGCGCGGTTAACGCGCCCCAGCCACCACCCGCGGGCAGCGCATTCCGGACTTCAGACCCATACATCGGGAACGCCCGGTTAACAACCTTTTTCCGGCTGTCACCGGGCGAAAACCGCATCAGTAGGTGAGGAGCGGCGGCAGTTCCTTCGCCTGTTCGATCCACTTCGCCACCACCTTTTCGGTGGGCAGCGCGCGGACGTAGTTGCCTTTTTCGTTGGCCTCCGCCAGCGCCTTCGTCAGGTTGACGGCGTTGCGATGCTTGAGTTCCTTCACGGTGTCGACGCCCGCGGCTTCCAGCAGGTCGGAATATTCCTTGCCAACGCCGTGAATGCGCAGGAGATCCGCGATGTTCGCCCACCTGAGGATCAGCGCCTCGTCGATGCCGGTCTCCGCTGCCAGTTCCCTGCGCCCCTTGGGGTCATGCGCGCGTTCCAGCAGCGCGTCGGTGGTGGCGATCCCCGCCACCTTCAGTGCCTGCGCGTCGTTTTCCCCGATGCCCTCTATGCTGACGATTGCGTATGATGCCACGACATGCCCCTTCCTGCAGCCCGACCATGCGGTCGATACGCTCCCTTACCCGCACCATGAAACGGTTTGTTGACGCATACACGCCGAGGCCCGGCCAGCCGGCACGGCTCTTCGATCTTGCATCGATCAGGGAGGGGAAAACAAGAGAATCAGTGTGTGAGAACAGGGCGAATCGCACGAAATCCGAAGCGGAATGGTAGCAGTGGGCAGATTTGAACTGCCGACCTCCGGGTTATGAATCCGGCGCTCTCACCAACTGAGCTACACTGCCGCTTCCGTCACCGTCTCCGCGAGGCGGGAACCGATAACGACGACTCAACCCGCGCGACCTCGCCGCGCGTCTTATCAAGCGCATATAGGGAACATCCGCCGTGCCTGTCAAGAACCCGATCGCCGCCACGTCTCATCTGGCGGGGACAATGCGCAGGATGCGGCCGTTATCCGCGTCTGTCAGCAGATATAGATAGCCGTCCGGGCCCGTGCGCACGTCGCGGATGCGTTCGTTCAGATCCGTCAGCAGCCGTTCCTCGTGGGTGACGCTCTCGTCCGCGACTTCGAGGCGCACCAGCGCCTTCCCCGCCAGCGCGCCGACGAACACGCTGCCGCGCCAGGGCGCGATCGCTCCCCCTTCATGAAAAGCGAGGCCGGAAGGGGCGATCGACGGCACCCAGTAATAGACGGGTTGCTCCAGCCCTTCCCGCGCCGTGCCGATGCCGATCGGCGCGCCAGAATAGTCGACGCCGTAGGTGATGATCGGCCAGCCGTAGTTCAGGCCCCGGCGGACGACATTGATCTCGTCGCCACCGCGCGCACCGTGCTCCGCGGTCCACAATTCGCCGGTCTGCGGATGCAGCGCGGCACCCTGCGCGTTGCGGTGCCCCAGCGACCAGATTTCCGGCAGGGCATCGTCCTGCCCGACGAACGGATTGTCGATGGGAATGGTGCCGTCGGTGTTGATTCGCAGCACCTTGCCGAGATGGCTGCCCACATCCTGCGCCTTGTCGCGGGTGCCGAAACGGTCACCGATCGTGATGAACAGCGTATCCTCTTCCGCCGGCACCAGCCGCACGCCGAAATTCGCCGTTCCCGATGCCGTATCCTTCTGGCGGAAAATCGCCTCGACCTGCTCCAGCGTGTTTTTCTCCCGGTTGAGCACGGCGCGGTCGACGGCAATGCCCGAACCGCCCTCACGCGGCTCGACGTAGGCGAAATACAGGTACCCATTGCGCGCGAAGTCGGGATCGAGCGCGATGTCGAGCAGCCCTCCCTGCCCCCGTGCGAGCACGGCAGGCACGCCGCCAACGGGCGGCGAAAGCTTGCCATCGCGACTCACGCGGCGCAGGCGCCCCGGCCGCTCGCTCACCAGGAACTCTCCGGATGGCAGAAAGGCGAGGCCCCAGGGATGTTCGAGCCCGGAGGTCACGGTCTCGACAGAGATGTCGAGCTTTTCCGTCCGCTCCGTCACGGCGGGTGCGACCTGCGCGGCCGCCCGTGTCGCCATGCCATCGGGGAGCGCGACGGCAGCGGCGGCCAGCAATCCTGCGGCCACAATCTTCGGAAACCGTCCGGAAAACCTCATCGAAGAACCTTTCGCAGATCGCGCGGACCTGCGTGTCAGTTTAATCGCGTTGGCCTCCGGGCGCCATCAGGAAACGCGGGCGATTCCTGCCGGCGGCTCCGTATGCGCAGTGTGCGCGGGGCCGAACAGCGTTCCAGCTGCGACGATTGCCGACGCCGCGATCAGGACGAGCGCCAGCACGGCCGATATCCTGAATTGGCGCGCCGCCTCTGCCGGTGCGATGGCCGCCCGTTGCCGGCGCTGGTAATCCGACATGCGGATCGGGTCGTTCGTTGTCATGTCCGCCTCCTGTCGTTCCGGGCATTTTGCCGCAGCGGGCGAAATCGTCTTGCCTCCGCGCCGTGCCTGAAGTTGCACTATGCCAGAGACGCCCGGTGGATGCCCTGCCATGTTAACGGGGCGGTTAACGAATAGTTCCTACATCTTCACGGAATCGTCACCGAAAGGCGCATCGCTGCACCCACGATGGCGCAATACGGCGGTTTTCAGGCTTGCCAGCGAGCGGCGGGCGGACTACGTTTCCACGCTTTTCGGAATGATCGCGCTCCGCGAAGCGGGCGATCCGCCCCAAATCAATCAAGCGCTGCACCATCCCTTCTCTCAAGGAGCCCATGATCATGGCCTTTCTCGCCGATGCTCTGTCACGCATCAAGCCGTCCGCAACCATCGCGCTGACGCAGAAAGCCCGCGATCTGAAAGCCCAGGGCCGCGACGTGATCTCGCTTTCCGTCGGCGAGCCGGATTTCGATACGCCCGACAACATCAAGAACGCGGCCATCGAGGCGATTCGCCGGGGCGAGACCAAGTACACGCCGGTCGCTGGCATTCCGCAGCTCCGCGAGGCGGTTGCGCGCAAGTTCAAGCGCGAGAACGAGCTTGACTACAAGCCCTCGCAGACCATCGTCGGCACGGGCGGCAAGCACGTCATCTACAACGCCTTCCTCGCCACGCTGAACCCCGGCGACGAGGTGGTGATTCCCGCGCCCTACTGGGTGAGCTATCCCGAAATCGTCGCGCTGTGCGGCGGCACGCCGGTCATCGTCGATACCTATATCGACAAGGGCTTCAAGCTGCAGGCGGAGGATCTGGAGCGCGCCATCACGCCCAAGACCAAATGGGTGCTGTTGAACTCTCCCTCCAACCCTTCCGGCGCGGCCTATACGTGGGACGAGCTGAAGGCGGTCACCGATGTGCTGGTGCGCCATCCCCACGTCTGGGTGATGACGGACGACATGTACGAGCATCTCGTCTACGGCGACTTCAAGTTCGTCACGCCCGCGCAGGTCGAGCCCAACCTCTACGAGCGCACGCTGACCATCAACGGCGTGTCGAAGGCCTACGCGATGACGGGCTGGCGTATCGGCTACGCCGGCGGCCCGGAGACGCTCATCAAGGCCATGGACACGGTGCAGGGCCAGCAGACGTCGGGCACGTCGTCGATTTCGCAATGGGCGGCCGTGGAGGCGCTCGACGGGCCGCAGGACCACCTCGCGGTGTTCCGCAATGCATTCCAGGGCCGGCGCGATCTCATCGTCTCCATCCTCAACCAGACGACGGGCATCACCTGCCCGACGCCGGAGGGCGCGTTCTACGTCTATCCGTCCATCGTCCCGCTGATCGGCAAGACGGCGCCGTCCGGCAAGAAGATCGAGACGGACGAGGACTTCGTGCTGGAACTGCTCGCAACCGAGGGCGTGGCGACGGTGCATGGCTCGTCGTTCGGCTCCGGCCCGAACTTCCGCGTCAGCTACGCCACGTCGAACGACAAGCTGGAGGAAGCGGGTAACCGCATCCAGCGTTTCGTCAACAGCCTGCGCTGAACCTGCCCGCATGCCCGGTCTGCGATCGGGCATGCGCACGTGGAAACGGTCCGGCGCGCGTTCCGGTCAAGTGAAATGATCGAGCGCGGAAAACGACACGGCGAGCCCGTCGCGGGCGACGAAGGAACCCGGCAGCGCCGCGCGCAGCCGGGCGTCATAGGCTTCCAGGCGCGTGTCGTCGTGGCAGGGGTGCAGGTGGAACGCCGCCATCGCCTTCACCTTGCCGGCCGCGCAGAGCGCGAGGCCCGCCTCGCAGGTGGAATGCCCCCAGCCCTTGCACCGCGTGTATTCATCGGCCGCATACATGGCGTCGAAGATCATCAGGTCGGCGTTCGAGACGAAATCGGTGAGGTCCTCCGGCGGCCAGCCCAGGCTGTGCTCGACATCGCTGACGTAGCACACGCGCCGGCCGCCGAACTCGAACCGGTAGGCGCTCGCGCCATCGGGATGGAGCAGCGGGCACGTGGCGACGGAAGGGCCGTCGACGAACGCCAGCCTGTCGCCGGCGCGAAAACCGACATGCTCGAAGCGCGCCGGCAGCCCGTCGAGCCCCAGCGGAAACAGCGGCGGCGAGAACAGCCGCCCCAGCGCGGCACTGCCGTCCGCCCCGCCGAGATTGCCGACATGAACGCGGATGGTGTTGCCGCGCACCAGCGCCGGCCTGAAGAACGGCAGGCCGATGACGTGGTCGAGATGCAGATGGCTCAGCAGGATATCGATCTCGCAGCCGGAGCGCTCCGCGCCGAGATATTCGCCGAGAGGGCGGATGCCGGTGCCCGCATCGACGATGAACAGCCGCTCACCGCAGCGGATCTCCACGCAGCACGAATTGCCGCCGAACGCCACATACTGGGGCCCGGACACCGGCAATGAACCGCGTACGCCCCAGAACCGCACGGACAGGGCGTCCGCCGGGAGGGGCTGCTGGACAGCGAGAGGGTGCATAAGCGCAGACATGAAGGCAGTCTACTCTCAATCAGACTGGAAGACAGTGCGCCAATACACGTTCGCAGCCGCAATCGCAATTCGGACTGGCGCCTGGCCCCGACGATGCGCGGGGGCGATGATCGAGAAGACCGAAGGGCAGGAAGAATGCCCGGCAGCAGCATGAACGGGAGGGGGCACCGCGAACGGTCCGTTCATGCCGGCTGCCGGGCCAGGCACCCGCGCGCCACAGGCACACGGGCGACAAGGGATCGCCGAAAGCTCTCCGCTAGGGAGTTCCAGCCTCTCGCCCACTTTATTATCACCGTTGGCGCACGCCATCAGTGCGCTGCAACACGTCATAAATCGGACGGGTGTCAGATAACTGACTCACGCCGCCCGCCGCGCAATGGAGAAAGGCCGCAAGGTCCGTCGTCTGGTGGCCGATATGCGCCTCGGCGGAGCGCCCCTGCTCGTGCGCCTCGCGGTGTGGGTCGGGCGTCGCGGGCAGCACGAGCACAGTCTGCATGCCGAGCCCGTGTGGCACCGCGAGATTGGCGGAGAGGTCCTCGAACATCGCCGCGCGCGTGGGGTCGATGCCGTGCCTCTCGATGAAGCGCGCGTAGGTGACGGCTTCGGGCTTGGGCACGAATGCGGCGTCGACAATGTCGAACAGATCCTCGAACAGATCGGCGATGCCCAGCCGCCCGACGACGGCACCCGCGTGGGCGCGCGACCCGTTGGTGAAGACGAACCTGCGCCCCGGCAGATTGGCCACCGCGCGGCGCAGGCGCTCGTCGCGGACGACGGCCGAATAGTCAATGTCGTGCGCGAAATCGAGAAACGCTTGCGGATCGACGGCGTGCTCCGCCATCAGGCCGCGCAGCGTCGTGCCGTAACGATGATAATAATATTTCTGCAGCGCACGCGCCGACATCGCGTCGAGGCCGAACAACTCGCACATGTAGAGGGTGATCTGCGTATCGACCTGCGGCCACAGCCCTGCCTCATGCGAGTACAGCGTGTTGTCGAGGTCGAAAATCCACGTCTCGACATGCGCGAAAACGTCATTGTGTCCGGGCAGGGCATCGCCGCTTGCGACACCGGCCGCCGCGGGATCGGCCAGAGCAGCCCGCGCCTCGTTTTCTTCATACGCCATCGCGCGTCTTCAACCTTCCCGGCCGGCGGTAACGAGATCCCGGCGCGGCCTGCCGCGCCGGCCCGTGTGCGGAAAGCTGGCCGGCAGCCGGACGGGCCGTTTTCGCGACGGGTAATGGGAGATGGGGTATGGTGGCGACAATCTCAAGCGGCCGCCGCTGTCGTGATCTTGCGGAATCAAGCCTGTAGACAACATTAAAGTCCCCGTCGCCGCTTTCAGGTCGGCGACCATTATGTTAGGAAGCGCGAAACGGGGTTGGGTCGGGGATCGGGAATCGGTTCGCGGACGCGGCTTCACCAGTTACTAACGGATGACGTATCGGCGCATTAGGTGAACGCGCCGTGCGGCCACGTCGGGATTGATCCGCCCACCGTCACTAAAGGTTCGGGCAACGGTGCATTAGCGCCCTGAACGATGACGAAAAGATGAAAGGAACGACCGGGGGACATGGAGCGCCAGTCGAGTTATGATTATGAACAGCTTCTCGCCTGTGGGCGGGGAGAGCTGTTCGGTGCCGGAAATGCGCAGTTGCCCCTGCCGCCGATGCTGATGTTCGACCGTATCACCTCCATCGTGGAGGCAGGCGGCGAATACGGCAAGGGCGGCGTACGGGCGGAACTCGATGTGCGGCCGGACCTTTGGTTCTTTTCCTGCCACTTCAAGGGCGACCCGGTGATGCCCGGCTGCCTGGGCGTCGATGCCCTCTGGCAGCTCGTCGGCTTCTTCCTCGGCTGGCTAGGCTCGCCGGGACGCGGCCGGGCGCTGGGCGTGGGCGAGGTCAAGTTCACGGATCAGGTGCTGCCGACCATCCGTAATGTCGTCTACGGCGTCGATCTCAAGCGCGTCTTCCGCTCGAAGCTGGTGCTCGGCATTGCCGACGGCTGGCTGGAGGCCGACGGCAAGCGCATCTACACCGCCAGGGACCTGCGCGTCGGCCTGTTCACCACGGATGCGGCCGCAGCCGGCGCCTGACGCAGCCGGCCGGTTTTCCGCGACGGGATGCGGGATGGCTGGACAACGCCACCGACGCGCGCCATATGCTGCGACAAGTGCCGGCGCGGGCGGATACCGCCCGCAGGTTCCCCCGCAGATGCCGGGATGGGCCTTGGCCGCGTGCGAACGACTTGACTGAACCGAATATTGCGAAAGAGGGAACGTTTGCGATGAGACGTGTCGTGGTGACGGGGATGGGCATCGTCTCATCCATCGGCAACAACGCGCAGGAAGTGCTGGCTTCGCTGCGCGAAGCGCGTTCCGGCATCGTCTTCGCGCAGGACTATGCCGACCTTGGGTTCCGCTGCCGCGTGCACGGCGCCCCCACCATCCGGCCGGAGGAGCATGTCGACAGGCGCGCCATGCGGTTCCACGGCGGCGGCACGGGCTGGAACCACATCGCCATGGATCAGGCCATCGCCGATTCGGGGCTGGAGCCGTCCGACATCAGCAACGAGCGCACCGGCATCATCATGGGCTCCGGCGGGCCTTCCGCGCGCACGCTCGTCGACGCGGCGGACATCACCCGCACCAAGGGCCCCAAGCGCGTCGGGCCTTTCGCCGTGCCGAAGGCCATGTCCTCCACCGCCTCCGCCACGCTCGCGACCTGGTTCAAGATCAAGGGCGTCAACTATTCGATCTCGTCCGCCTGCGCCACGTCCAGCCACTGCATCGGCAACTCCGTCGAGCAGATCCAGTACGGCAAGCAGGACATCATGTTCGCGGGCGGCTGCGAGGAACTCGACTGGACGCTCTCCGTGCTGTTCGACGCCATGGGCGCCATGTCCTCGAAATACAACGACACGCCGCAGACCGCCTCCCGCGCCTATGACCTCCACCGCGACGGCTTCGTGATCGCCGGCGGCGCCGGCGTCCTGGTGCTGGAGGAGCTGGAGCACGCGCGGGCGCGCGGCGCGAAAATCTATGCGGAAATCGTCGGCTATGGCGCGACGTCCGACGGCTACGACATGGTTGCCCCCTCGGGCGAGGGTGCGGAGCGCTGCATGCGGCAGGCGCTCGCCACCGTCAATGTGCCGGTCGACTACATCAATCCGCACGCCACGTCCACGCCGGCCGGCGACGGGCCGGAAATCGAGGCCATCCGGCGCGTGTTCGGCGCGGGGGAGGCCTGCCCGCCCATCTCCGCCACCAAGTCTCTCACCGGCCATTCGCTGGGGGCGGCGGGCGTGCAGGAGGCGATCTATTCGCTGCTGATGCTCAACAACGGTTTCATCTGCAAGAGCGCCAACATCGAGGAACTGGACCCCGCCTTCGCGGACATGCCGATCGTCCGCGAGCGCATTGACGACGTATCGCTCAATTGCGTGCTGTCGAACTCGTTCGGCTTCGGCGGCACCAACGCTACCCTCGTCTTCAAGCGACTCGAAGCCTGAGGCGGAGGAATGCTAGTGACAAAAGGTCTGATGCAGGGAAAACGCGGCCTCGTCATGGGCGTCGCGAACGATCATTCCATTGCCTGGGGCATCGCGAAGACGCTGCACGAACACGGGGCGGAACTGGCCTTCACCTATCAGGGCAACGCGCTGCACAAGCGCGTGGCGCCGCTTGCGGAAACGGTCGGCTCCACCGTGATCCTGCCGTGCGACGTGGAGGACCTCGCGTCCGTGGATGCGGTGTTCGACGCGCTGAAGGAGCAGTGGGGCGGCATCGATTTTCTGGTGCACGCCATCGCCTTCTCGGACAAGAGCGAGCTGAAGGGCCGCTATGCCGACACCACGCGCGAGAACTTTCTGCGCACGATGCTGATCTCCTGCTTCTCCTTCACCGAGGTGACGAAGCGCGCGGCCGCGATCATGCCGGCGGGCGGTTCCATCGTGACGCTGACCTACGGCGGCGCTACCCGCGTCATGCCCAACTACAATGTCATGGGTGTTGCCAAGGCGGCGCTGGAGGCGAGCGTGCGCTACCTCGCCAACGATTTCGGCGCGGATTCCATCCGCGTCAACGCCATCTCGGCCGGCCCGGTGCGCACGCTGGCGGGCGCGGGCATCGCCGACGCGCGGCTGATGTATTCCTACCAGAAGGCCAACTCGCCCCTGCGGCGCACCGTCACCACCGAGGAAATCGGCGGTGCGGCGGCATACCTGCTTTCGGACCTGTCCTCCGGTGTCACGGGCGAGATCCACTACGTGGATTCCGGCTACAACATCATCTCGATGCCGCGCACCGAAACGCTGAAAATCCACGACGCGGCGGAGGCAGCGGCACAGGCGGCGGGAACCGAAGCCGCGAAATAGGCATTTCCGATCCGGCGCCCTTCGCTCCCCACCTCCGTTTCCTTGCGGCGATAACGGAGCGGTGCGCCTCGCGCACCACATATTCGTGTTCCGGATATGCTATTGATGGGGATGGATCGCGCTAGGCAGGCGCCGTCCATCCCCGTTACTGGCACGCGGAGGGGTCGGTTTGGACATCGTGACCCGCCTTGCAAAGCTGATCTGGATGTCGTTCCGCCGCTTCGACGCCCATGATGGCTGGGCCATCGCGAGCCATATCGCGCTCTCGGCGCTGATGTCGCTGTTTCCCTTCGTCATCCTCATCGCCGCGCTCGCCAGTACGTTTCAGGCCGAAGGGCTTGCCGATTCCGTCACCGACCTGATGCTGGAGGCCTGGCCGCAGGAGGTCGCAGGGCCGATCGGGCGCGAACTCCACCATGTGCTCACCATCAAGCGCGGCGACCTGCTCACCGTGGGCGCCTTGCTTGCGCTCTACTTCTCGTCGAACGGGGTGGAGGCGCTGCGCATCGGCCTCAACCGCGCCTATGACGTGACGGAGACACGCCCGTGGTGGCTGACGCGGCTTGAGGCGTTCGCCTATGTGATCGGCGGCGCGGCGGCATTGATCGTGTTCTCGTTCCTCGTCGTACTAGGGCCGCTGCTATGGCGCACGCTGGTGGAATACGTGCCCGCGCTCCAGCCTCTGCACGGCCTCGTATTCGCCGCGCGCTTCTCGGTGGCGACGCTGGTGATCGTGATCGCGCTCTTCGTCGGCCATCTGTGGCTGCCCAGCGAACGCGCGCGCCGCAAGAAGGACCGCCTGCTCGGCGAACGGCGCACGCTGCTGTCGGTGCTGCCGGGGGTCGCGGTGACGCTGGTTCTCTGGCTCGTCGGCGGCACGGCCTTCGGCCTTTATCTCGACAGCTTCGCGCGCAACTATGTCTCGACCTACGCGGGGTTGGCGTCGGGCATGATCGTGCTGGTATTTCTCTATATGCTCGCCGCCATTTTCATCTACGGGGCGGAACTCAACGCCTCCATCGCGGCGCTGCGGCGCAAGGCACGCGAAAACGCGGCGGCCCAGGAAGTGCCCCTGGCACCGGAGGAAGCGGCGGGCGAGACGCGCCCCGCTCAGACGCGCGCCGCCGCCAGCATATAATTCACCGACAGGTCGGACGACGTCTGCCACGTATCGCCCAGCGGCCGATAGACGACGCCTGTGCGGTCCGTGACGGCCAGGCCGTGCCGGGAGATGGCGGCGGCAAGTTCGTCGGGCGTGATGAACCGGCGCCAGTCATGCGTGCCGCGCGGCAGCCAGCGCAGCACGTACTCCGCTCCCACGATGGCGAGCGCGAAGGATTTCGCCGTGCGGTTCAGGGTCGCCATGACGAGCAGACCGCCCGGCCGCACGACGGCGCAGGTCGCGGCGACGAAAGCCTCGACATCGGCCACGTGCTCCACCACCTCCATGGCGAGCACGACATCGAATTGCTCGCCGCTGGCGGCCACGCTCTCCACCGTCTGCGCGCGGTAGTCGATGGCGAGCCCCTCCCCCGCCGCGTGCGCTCGCGCCACGGCAAGATTCTTCTCTGCCGGATCGAGCCCGGTGACGGACGCGCCGAGACGCGCCAGCGGCTCCGAAAGCACGCCGCCGCCGCAGCCGATGTCGAGCACCGAAAGCCCGGCCAGCGGGGCATCGGCGCGGATGTCGCGCCCGAAGCGATTCGCGGCGAGGTCGCGGATGTAGCCCACCCGCACGGGGTTGAAGCGGTGAAGCGGACGCATCGGCCCGCGCGGGTCCCACCATGTGCCGGCGAGGCGCTCGAAGCGGGCCACCTCGTCGGGATCGACCGTTCCCGCCTCAGTCTGTCGTGTGCCAGTCACCGCGTCCTCCTGCTGCATCTCGGGCAAGCCCCTGTCCCGCGCCCGGCCGGGCGGGCGTCGTCAGACGTCACCCGCCGTTCGTCCGACCGGTATGCGGGCCATTGACATGCGGGCCCGCCCCCGGCATCTATACACGCCTTTCATGCCGTTTTCAGCGGTTGAATGCCAGTTCCACAGGCTCCGGTTCCATCTGGCGCCAGTTCCTTCAGTCCCGGTTTTCCCGGCCGCTGCGGCGGTGCAAGCCAACGGAAAGCGAACCCGATTCCATCATGGCCCGTCTGGTGTTGAAGTTCGGCGGTACGTCCGTCGCCACGATTGAACGAATCCGCAACGTGGCTCTCCATGTAAAACGCGAGGTGGATGCAGGCCATCAGGTCGCCGTCGTCGTATCGGCCATGTCGGGCAAAACCAACGAACTGGTGGGGTGGTGCCGCGAGGCCTCCGCCCTGCACGACGCGCGCGAATATGACGCAGTGGTCGCGTCGGGCGAGCAGATCACGGCCGGCCTCCTGGCAATCACGCTGCAATCCATGGGGCTCGATGCGCGCTCGTGGCTCGGCTGGCAGATTCCGATCCTGACCGACGGCGCCCACGGCGCCGCCCGCATCACCGGCATGGACGGCGCGCCGCTTATCGAGGCGTTCGAGAAGAATAACCAGATCGCGGTGATCGCAGGCTTCCAGGGCATTCACCAGCAGACCGGGCGCATCACGACGCTCGGGCGCGGCGGCTCGGATACGAGCGCGGTGGCCGTCGCCGCCGCCATCAACGCCGACCGGTGCGATATCTACACGGACGTCGACGGCGTCTACACCACCGACCCGCGCGTGGTGCCCCACGCCAGCCGGCTCGACCGCGTCTCCTTCGAGGAAATGCTCGAAATGGCCTCGCTCGGCGCGAAAGTGCTGCAGGTGCGCTCGGTGGAACTCGCCATGCTCTACAAGGTGCGCACCTTCGTGCGTTCCAGTTTCGACGATCCGGCCGCGCCCCGGCCCGGCACCCTGATTTGCGATGAGGAGGATATATTGGAACAACAGGTCGTGACCGGCATCGCCTTCTCGCGAGACGAAGCACAGATCACGCTGCGGCGCGTTGCAGACCATCCGGGCATCGCCGCGGCGATCTTCGGCCCGCTGGCGGATGCCAATATCAATGTCGATATGATCATCCAGGTCGTTTCCGACGACACGACGACAACCGACATCACCTTCACCGTTCCGGCCTCCAGCTATGAGCGGGCGCGCCAGATCCTGGAGGACCACCGCGCCACCATCGGCTTCACCTCCCTGCAGGGCGCAACCGACGTTGTGAAGATTTCCGCCATCGGCATCGGCATGCGCAGCCATGCGGGCGTCGCCGCGCGCGCCTTCCGCGCCCTGGCGGACAAGGGCATCAACATCCGTGCGATCACCACATCGGAGATCAAGTTCTCGGTGCTGATCGATGCCGAATATACGGAGCTTGCCGTGCGCACGCTCCACGCGCTCTACGGACTCGACAGGAAGCCCGAGGCGGAAACGAAGGCCGCAAGCTGAACGGGCCGGCGGCGGATTGCGCCGTTGTCGTGTGACGTGCACGATTGCGTGCGACAAACGCGCGTGACGTCCTGGAGAGGTCAATGTTGCATTGCACAACTGCAATCCGCATCATTCTTTTGGGCGTTGACGCTTGCGATGTTGCATGAAGCTTGGTTATACCCCGCACATGGGCTGCCGGGGAGCTGCGTCGTGAGTCGCGGTTTCGGGCCGGTGTGGTGCCGCCCCGCGACAGGGAGCGGCTTTTCGGGAACGGGCTGATGCGGGGAGCGTTGGGGAGCCCACGATTGCTGTTGCGTCGTCTGCGCGAGGTCATGGCGGAACCGGTCAGTGCGCAGGAGCGGCTGGACCGGATCGTGGTCGTTATTGCCTCCAACATGGTCGCGGAGGTGTGCTCGGTCTACGTGCTGCGCATCGACGGCACGCTGGAGCTTTACGCCACGGAGGGCCTCAATCCCGAGGCCGTCCACATGACGACCATGCGCCTCGGCGAGGGCATCGTCGGCACCATCGCCCGCGACGCTGAACCGCTCGCGCTGGCGGACGCGCAGCTCCACCCCGCTTATTCCTACAAGCCGGAAACCGGGGAGGAAGTGTACCGCAGCTTCCTTGGCGTTCCCATCCTGCGCGCCGGCAACACGCTCGGCGTTCTCGTCGTCCAGAACCGCGCCCAGCGCAACTATACGGAAGAAGAGATCGAGGCGCTGCAGACCACGGCCATGGTGCTCGC
Source organism: Pseudochelatococcus lubricantis (assembly GCF_011762225.1). Lineage (GTDB taxonomy): Bacteria > Pseudomonadota > Alphaproteobacteria > Rhizobiales > Beijerinckiaceae > Pseudochelatococcus > Pseudochelatococcus lubricantis. The sequence goes on along the minus strand of NZ_JAASQI010000008.1, from coordinate 77,959 downwards.
GGAGATGATCGCCTCCGGCGAGCTGCAGGCGCTGGCGAAACCGGGCGCCGACATCGCCGTGCGCCGCTCCCTGCACCTGCGCGGCGTTTCGCTGGCAGACGGCGTGGGGCTCGGCCACGCGGTGCTGCACGAGCCGCGCGTCGTGGTGAACAATCTTCTCGCGGACGATCCGGCGCACGAACTCGCACGCATCGACAAGGGCGTCGCTGCAGTGCGCGAGACCATCGACCGGCTGGTGGAGCGCGGCGACGTCGCCCATCATGGCGAGCACCGCGACGTGCTGGAGACGGTGCGCATGTTCGCGAACGATCAGGGCTGGATCAGGCGCGTGCGCGAGGTCGTGGGCACCGGCCTCACGGCCGAGGCCGCCGTCGAGCGCGTGCAGTCGGACGTGCGCGCGCGCATGCTGCGCCAGACGGACCCCTATCTGCGCGACCGGCTGCATGATCTCGACGAATTGTCCGACCGCCTGCTGCATGCGCTCGCCGGCGAGCATTTCGGCGCCTCGCGCGAGGAACTGCCGGAGAACGCCATCCTGGTGGCGCGCTCCATGGGGCCGGCGGCGCTGCTCGACTACGACCGCTCGCGCCTGCGCGGCCTCGTGCTGGAGGAAGGCGGTCCGGCGAGCCATATCGCGATCGTCGCGCGCGCGCTCGGCATCCCCACCGTCAGCGAGATCGCCGGCATCGCCGGCATGCTGGAGGCGGGCGATGCCGTCATCGTCGACGGTTCGGCGGGCGACGTGCAGGTGCGTCCCCAGCCCGACGTCCAGTCCGCCTACGCCGAGAAGGCGCGGCTGCGCGCCAAGCGGCAGGAGCAGTACCGCAGCCTGCGCGACCTGCCCGCGCTGACACTCGACGGCGAGCGGATATCGCTCAATCTCAACGCCGGCCTGCTCGTCGACCTGCCGCACGTGTCGGAGACGAATGCCGACGGCGTCGGCCTGTTCCGCACGGAACTGCAGTTCATGATCGCCGAGCGCATGCCCTCCACCAGCGAGCAGGAGGCACTCTACCGGCAGGTGCTCGACGAACTGAACGGCGCGCCGGTGACCTTCCGCACGCTGGATATCGGCGGCGACAAGGTACTGCCCTACATGCAGGCGGTGGAGGAGGAGAATCCGGCGCTGGGCTGGCGCGCCATCCGCATTGGCCTCGACCGGCCCGGCCTGCTGCGGGCGCAGGTGCGCGCGCTGCTGAAGGCTTGCAGCGGGCGGGCGCTGAAAGTGATGTTCCCGATGGTCGCCACCGTCGAGGAGTTCAATCGCGCGAAGGCCATCGTCACGCGCGAGCTGTCCTACCTGCGCAAGCACGGCCATGTCGAGCCCTCCTCCATCGCCGTGGGCGTGATGGTGGAGGTGCCCTCGCTGGTGTTCCAGATCGAGGAACTGGTGCGGGTCGCGGACTTTCTCTCCGTCGGCTCCAACGACCTGATGCAGTTCCTGTTCGCCGCCGACCGCGAGAACCGGCAGGTGGCCGAGCGCTTCGACCCGCTCAGCACGCCGCTGCTGCGCGCGCTGAAGGTCATTCACGACAGCGCCAGTGCCGGCAACACGCCGGTGACGCTGTGCGGCGAGATCGGCGGCAAGCCGCTGGAGGCGATGGCGCTCATCGGCCTCGGCTACCGGTCGCTTTCCATGTCACCGGCCTCCATCGGCCCGGTGAAGGCCATGCTGCTGTCGCTCGACACGGGCGCCATCACGGCGGAGATGAACCGACTGCTGGCGACGGCGGGCGACCGGGGCACGCTGCGCCAGGCGCTGGCGGGCTTTGCAGCCGCGCGGGGGATTCCGGTGTAGCGCGTCTCCGTTTCGCGCCGCCGCCCTTGCGGTTCCACGCTGCCGCATCCATTTCCCCGACAAGATATTCATGACCGACATCATCACCCCTCCCGCCGACCGGCTCGCCGCCATTCTCGACCGCCACGCCGTGCTGACGGCGACGCTGGCGGCCGGTGCCGATTCCGACACGTTCGTTTCGCTGTCGCGGGAGCTGTCGGAGCTAGACCCCGTCGTGGAGGCGATCCGCACCTTCAAGACGGCGGAGAGCGACCTCGCGGAGATCGATTCGCTCATCGGCGACCCGAAGACGGACCGGGAGATGCGCGCCTTCGCGGCGGACGAGCGCCCGGCAGCCATGGCGCAACTTGCGGAAGCCGCGCGCACGCTGACGATCATGCTGCTGCCGAAGGACAGCGCCGACGAGAAGAGCGCCATCCTTGAAATCCGTGGCGGCACGGGCGGCGACGAGGCCGCGCTGTTCGCGGGAGACCTGCTGCGCATGTACACGCGCTATGCCGCCACGAAGGGCTGGTCGGTCGAGATTCTGTCCGAGAGCCCCGGCACGGCCGGCGGCTACAAGGAAGTGGTCGCGGAGGTGACGGGCCGGGGTGTGTTCGCGCGCCTGAAGTTCGAATCCGGCACGCATCGCGTGCAGCGCGTGCCGGATACGGAGGCGTCCGGCCGCATCCACACCTCCGCCGCCACGGTCGCCGTGCTGCCGGAGGCGGAGGAGGTGGATGTCGCCATCGACGAATCGGACCTGCGCATCGAGACCATGCGCTCCGGCGGCGCGGGCGGCCAGCACGTCAACAAGACCGAATCGGCCATCCGCATCACGCATATCCCCACCAACACCGTGGTGTTGGTGCAGGAGGAGCGCTCCCAGCACCGCAACCGCGCCAAGGCCATGTCCATGCTGCGCGCCCGTCTCTATGATGCCGAGCGCAGCCGCAAGGATGCCGAGCGCGCGCAGGACCGCAAGCTGCAGGTGGGCTCGGGCGACCGCTCCGAGCGCATCCGCACCTATAACTTCCCGCAGGGGCGCGTCACGGACCACCGCATCAACCTCACCCTCTACAAGCTGGACGAGGTGATGATGGGCACCGGCCTCGACCAGCTGCTCGATGCCCTGATCGCCGAGCATCAGGCCGAACAGCTCGCGGCGCAGGCATGATCGCCGGCCGATGACGCAGCCGACCTCCCGCGCGCAGGCCCTGAAGCGGCTGACCGCAGACCTGCGGGAAGCGGGCATCGACACCGCCGCCCTCGACGCGCGCATTCTGCTGAAGGCGGCGGCGAATCTGTCGACGGCCGATCTCTATGCCTGGCCCGACGCGCCGCTCGGCGACGCCGCGCTCGCGCGCCTTGCGGCGATGGCGCGCCGCCGCCGCGCCCGCGAGCCGGTGGCGCGCATTCTCGGGCAATGGGAATTCTGGGGCCTGCCGTTCACCCTCTCCCCGGCCACGCTCGTGCCGCGCCCGGAGACGGAATTCGTCGTCGAGGCGGCCGTCGCCGAACACGGGCGAATCGCCGCGGCGCGTGGCGATTCGCCCGTCACCTTTGTCGATCTCGGCACCGGCTCCGGCTGCATCGCCGTCGCGGTGGCACACGAACTGCCGGCGGCGCGCGGTATCGCCGTCGATCTCGCTCCCGATGCCGCGCGGGTCGCCCGCGACAACGCCCGCCGCAACGGCGTCGCGGAGCGCCTGTCGATCATCGCGGGATCGTGGGGATCGGCGCTGGCCGACAGCAGCGCGGACATGATCCTTTCCAACCCGCCCTACATCGAGACCCTTGACGTGGAAGGGCTGGAACCCGATGTAAGGGATTACGATCCACATCTCGCGCTCGATGGCGGTGCCGATGGGCTTGATGCCTACCGGCAGATATTCGCCGATGCGCGCCGGCTCTTGCGCGCGGATGGCGCCGTCATCGTGGAATTCGGCCGTGGACAGGCGGCGTCCGTTGCGGATATAGCGCGGGCGCAGGGGCTGTCCGCCCGCCCGCCGCTCGCCGACCTGTCTGGAATCGAGCGCGTCATTGTTGCCACATTAATATGAAAGATGAGGCTGCTTGATACTTTCCAGACAAAAAACGCTTGGCGGGACAGGGGTAAGCCGGTAGTGTCGAAGCGTGAATCAGGCTTGGCTGTTGACTGTATTACCTGGGACGCCTCCACTGCGTGCAGGTTCCGGGCAGCTTTTCGCACAATCTGTTGAACTGATCGCATCTATCGTAATGGATGATTCCAGCAGATCGGGATTTCGTGTGATCCATCGACGTATCCGGCTGTTTTCGACTGTCGCAGCGCGCCTTCCCGCCGAGGGCGCGTGCGGGCGGTCGCGGATTTCGCCGTGTTGTTGAATTGCGTGGCATCCCGCGCGCCGGGCCGGACATCGCCGGAGCGCATGCTTGCGGGCGTGCGCGGATTCTGGAAAGCGGTATCGAGGATATAAGAACATTAACGAACCAAAGGCCTTTTGCCGCCCTTGCGCGACGGGGGCAACCAGGTGCCCTTGCCGCATGAGCGCGAGGGTTGAAGTACCGGCGTTACGGACGAGTAACCGATGCAGCGAGCGATCGGCATTTCCGCGGCCCACCGGATAGCAGCGGGGACGTGACGTCCCCCAGTTACAGCTCCCAATGAGATAGTCGATGAGACCAGGTCAAAACAGACGCATGCGCAACCGCAACCGCAAGGCTCCCAACCCGCTGACGAAAACGTTCGAGTCAAATGGGCCGGACGTGAAGGTGCGGGGCACGGCTCAGCACATCGCCGAGAAATACACGCAGTTGTCGCGTGACGCGCACGTCGCCGGCGATCCGGTGGCGGCGGAGAACTATCTCCAGCACGCGGAACACTACCTGCGCATCATTCTCGCCGCCCAGGCGCAATATCAGCAGAACTTCGGTTTCCCGCGTCCCTTCGACGACGATCAGGAGGATGCGGGCGAGGACGGCGGCTACGGCTATGGCGTGCAGGACTACGGCTCGCCCCAGCCCGATACGCGCACCTCCGACCAGCGACAGGGCGGCCAGCGTCAGACTGACTCGCGTCTTGCCGCCTTCGATGACGAGGGCCAGCCCGTTCCCCAGCGCGAACGCACCGAAAGGTCCGGCCGGGGACAGGACCGCACGCAGGATGGCGCCCAGCAGGAGCGCGGAGCGCACGACAGGAGCGAACGGCAGGACCGCCGCGAACGCTTCCGCCGCAGGCGCGAGGAAAACATCAACGGCTATGCGCAGCAACCCGCCGAGGATGCCGGCGCGGCCCGCCAGCCTTCCCTGCCCGCTTTCCTGACCACGCCGGTGCGCACCACGGCTGTCGAGACCGACGAGCAGCCTGTTGTCGCGCGCCCCCGCACCGCCGATGAGGCGCCCGAAGCCGCTCCCCGCGACCAGACTGCCGATGTGGCGGCTGCCGCGCCGGTCGCCGTTGCTGCGCCGGAGCCGGCGCCGCCTGCTCCCGTCACCGCCGCGGAAGAGCCCGCCGAGGCGCCCGCGCCGCGCACCCGCCGCCGCCGCACCACGGCCGTAGCGGTCACCAGTGTGGAGGAAGGCAGCGTGGGCGAAGAAGAGGCCGCCGCCCCCGTGCGCAAGCTGCGGGCGACGCGCACCCGCAAGAAAACCGTGGAAAGCGATCTGCCGGTTACCGAGTAATCGGCAGCTCTTCCCTCCTACCGGCGATCGAGAAAAACGCCGGCAGCATCGACAGAGAGGCTATGCCGAGGGTAGCCCCGCGAGGGGCTGAGATTCCGGCATGCCGTTCCGCGAGATCGTGCCCGGTCCCGCCTGTGGCCAGATCCTGTCGTCGGCCATTGACAGGCGGGCGGCGGCGGGCAAATTTGCGTTTTCGATGCACGCTCCCGACCGTGCCGCAACGAGAACACGGATAACCATGACATACGACGCCATCGCCTCCATCATCGACAGCGCCTGGGAAAAGCGGGCCGAAATCTCCGTCGCCACCGCCGGCGAGATTCGCGACGGCGTGGAGGAGGCGCTGCGCCTGCTCGACAGTGGGCGGGCGCGGGTGGCCGAGAAGGTCGACGGCGCGTGGCGCGTCAACCAGTGGCTGAAGAAGGCGGTGCTGCTTTCCTTCCGCCTCAACGATATGCACGTCATCGAAGGCGGCCCCGGCGGCGCCGTGTGGTGGGACAAGGTGCCCTCGAAGTTCGCCGGCTGGGATGCGCCGACCTTCCGCGAGGCCGGCTTCCGCGCGGTGCCGAACGTCACGGTGCGCTACGGCGCCCATATCGCGCCCGGCGTCGTGCTGATGCCTTCCTTCGTCAATCTCGGCGCCTATGTGGGCGAGGGCACGATGGTCGACACCTGGGCGACTGTCGGCTCCTGCGCGCAGATCGGCAGGAACGTGCATCTGTCCGGCGGCGTCGGCATCGGCGGCGTGCTGGAGCCGCTGCAGGCGAACCCCGTCATCATCGAGGACGATTGCTTCATCGGCGCCCGGTCCGAGGTGGTCGAGGGCGTAATTGTCCGCGAGGGCGCGGTGCTGTCGATGGGCGTGTTCATCAGCGCCTCGACAAAGATCATCGACCGCGAGACCGGCGAAATCTTCCGCGGCGAGGTACCGCCCTATTCCGTGGTGGTGCCCGGCAGTCTGCCCGGCAAGCCCCTGCCCGACGGCACGCCCGGCCCCTCCCTCTACGCGGCGGTGATCGTCAAGCGCGTCGACGCGCAGACGCGCGCCAAGACGAGCATCAACGACCTGCTGCGCGACTGAGTTCCCGATGTCCGACGCCGCGATCCACCCCGCCGTCCTGCTCGCGCAGGATCTGATCCGCTGCCCCTCCGTCACGCCGGCGGAGGGCGGCGCGCTCACGCTGCTCGCCTCCCACCTCGCCGCCGCCGGCTTTTCCGTGGAGCGGGTGGCCTTCTCCGCCCCCGGCACGCCGGACGTCGACAACCTTTACGCCCGCTACGGCACGGGCGCGCCGCTGCTCGTCTTCGCCGGGCATACGGATGTGGTGCCGACGGGCGATATCGCGCGCTGGCGGCACGATCCCTTCGCCGGCGAGATCGTGGACGGCCGCCTCTACGGGCGCGGCGCGTGCGACATGAAGGGCGGCGTCGCGGCGATGGTGACGGCAGCGACCGATTTCATCGCCGCCCATCCGTCATTCGGCGGCTCCATCGCCTTCCTTCTGACGGGGGACGAGGAAGGCCCGGCCGTCAACGGCACGGTGAAGCTGCTGGAATGGGCGAAGGCGCGCGGCGAGCAGTTTTCGCACTGCATCCTGGGCGAGCCGACCAATCCCGCGAGCCTCGGCGACATGATCAAGATCGGCCGGCGCGGCTCTCTCACCGGGCGGCTGACCGTGACGGGGCGGCAAGGCCATGTCGGCTATCCGCACCTTGCCCTGAATCCGCTGCCAACGCTGCTGCGCGCGCTAGAAGCCCTCACCGGGCCGGCGCTTGACGATGGCACCGCGCATTTCGATCCGTCCAATCTGGAAGTCACGACCGTCGACGTCGGCAACCCGGCCACCAACCTCATCCCCGGCGAGGCGAAGGCGGTGTTCAACGTCCGCTTCAATGACCGCTGGACGCTGGACAGCCTGAAGGCCGAGATCGAAGGGCGCCTCGCCCGCGCTCGGCGCGAGGGCGACGCCGAGGTAAGCCTCACCTTCGATTACAGCAACGCGGTCGCCTTCCTCACCAACCCCGGCCCGTTCGTCGACATCGTGAGTGCCGCCGTCGAAGCGGTGACGGGCCGCAGGCCGGCGCTTTCCACGACGGGCGGCACCTCCGACGCGCGCTTCATCCAGGCTTGTTGCCCCGTGGTGGAGTTTGGCCCCGTTGGCGGCACCATGCATCAGGTGGACGAGTTCGTGGCGGTCGACGATCTGGCCAGCCTCACCGCCATCTACCGCGGTGCGCTGGAGCGCTATTTCGGACCTTAGAATCTGTCCTGTTTAAGTTGAAACAAGACAGATTCTAAATTCCTTATTTTGAGCGAATTCTGATCGATCAGATGCTTCCATCTGATCGGAACGCGCTCTAGCCGCCCCCTGGCCCTCACGGATAATCCACGCCGATCAGATAAAGCCCGCACGCTGGCGCCATCGTGCCACAGCGGGCGCGCTGGCGGGCTTCGAGCGCGTCGGTCACGTCGTCCGGCGTCCATTTTCCCGCGCCCACGAGTTCGAGCGTGCCCGCCATCGAGCGCACCTGATGGTGCAGGAATGAACGGGCGGCGGCGAAGATGCGGATCTCGTCGCCCGTGCGTTCCACATCGAGCCGCTCCAGCGTGCGGAGAGGGCTCGCTGCCTGACAATCGGCTGCGCGGAATGTCGTGAAATCGTGTTTGCCCACAAGGCGTTGCGCCGCCTCATGCATGGCCGGCGCGTCGAGCTGCCGCGGCACGTGCCAGACGCGGTTGCGCTCCAAAGCCGGCTGGGGGCGGCGGTTCAGGATGCGGTAGAGGTAGTGACGCCGGATGGCGGAATGACGCGCGTCGAACGCCTCGTCGACGGCATCGGCGGCAACCACGGCCACCGTATCTCCTTGCAGCTTCAGATGCGCGTTGACGGCGTCCCGCAGCCGGTCGGCGCGCCAATCGCGCGCCAGATCGACATGCACCACCTGATGCGTGGCATGCACGCCCGCGTCCGTGCGCCCGGCGCATTGCACGCGCATACGCTCATTCGTGCAGGCGGCGATCGCCTCCTCCACCGCCTGCTGAACCGCCCGCCCGTTGTCCTGCCATTGCCAACCGACATAGGGCGTGCCGTCATATTCCACGATCAGCCTGTAACGCGGCATTCAGTCGGGCTTTCCGTCATCCGCCGATGCGGAGAGGACAGCGCCCTTGTGCAGGGAAACGCCGTTGAGGAAATCGGCCGCCGTAACGACGCCCTTGCCCGCACGCTGCACCTGCAACAGGCGCACGGCGCCCTCGCCGCAGGCGACGGTCAATTCGTCATCCAACAAGGTGCCGGGATCGCCGGCCCCCCCGGCGACGGCGGTGCGCAGCACCTTGAGCCGCTCCGCGCCGCGCCCGAGGTCGGCGAGCACGAACGCGCCGGGGAAAGGCGAGAGGCCGCGCACGTGGTCGTGCACCTTCTTCGCCGGCCAGGACCAGTCGATACGCGCTTCCTCGTTGGTGATCTTGCTGGCGTAGGCCACGCCCTCCTCCGGCTGCGGCACAAAGCCGAGCGCCCCGCGCGACAGGGCGGCGAGCGCGCGCGCCATGAGGTCCGCGCCAAGGCGGGACAGACGGTCGTGCAGTTCGCCCGCCGTCTCGTCCGGGCCGATGGCGACGCGCTCCAGCATGCCGACAGGGCCGGTGTCGAGGCCAGCCTCCATCTTCATCACCGCGACGCCCGTCTCCGCATCGCCCGCCATCACCGCCCGCTGGATGGGCGCCGCCCCTCGCCAGCGCGGCAGCAGCGAGGCGTGCAGGTTGAGGCAGCCTATCGCGGGCGCATCGAGCACCTCCTGAGGCAGGATCATGCCGTAGGCCACCACGACCGCCACGTCTGCCTCCAGCGACCGGAAGGTCTCGATGGCCTCCGGATCGCGCAGTGTGCGCGGCGTGAACACGGGAAAGCCGAACCTGTCCGCCATGGCGTGCACCGGCGAGGGCTGCTCGGCAAGGCCCCGGCCGCGCTTCGCCGGCGCGCGCGTATAGACGGCGACGACCTCGTGCCCCTGCCCGACGATCTCGGCGAGTGTGGGAACGGCGAAATCCGGCGTGCCCATGAAAACGATACGTAGCGACATTTTGTCCCGGTCCGGGCGCGACAGCGCGCGCATTGAAAAGCACCTTGAACGCGGCAAGGCGCGTCAGGCATGCCGCCCGACGCTAATAGAGTATTCCGGCGCCCGAGGGCAACCGCCATCGTCAGCCCGCCTTGCGCCGCTTTGTCATCTCCCGTTCATCCGCCTGCGGCGACGTTGCGATATCCTGGCATGAACATTGCGGCGTAAGCGATACACGTTAGCAGTACACGTTAGCCTTCCGCCGCTCCCCATCGACGCCGACGAGGTTTCATGAACGCCATACCGCCAGCAGCCCCCGCCGATCCCGCGCCCCAGTGGCACGCCCTGCCGGCCGAGGCGGTCCGCAGGGAACTGGAGGTCGGCGAGGACGGCCTCGACGACGCGCAGGTTCGCCGCCGGCGCGGCATTCACGGCTTCAACCGGCTGCCGAAGCCGCCGCGCCGCAACCCCATCCTGCGCTTTCTGGCCCAGTTCGACAACGTGCTGATCTACGTCCTGCTGGCGGGAGCGGTCGCGGCCCTCGTGCTCGGCCATATGATCGACGCGGCGGTGATTCTGGCGGTGGTGGTGGTCAACGCTGTCGTGGGCTTCGTGCAGGAGGGCAAGGCGGAGGCGGCGCTCGGCGCCATCCGGGACATGATCTCGCCCCGCGCCAACGTCATCCGCGGCGGCGCGCGCACCAGCGTCCCGGCGGATGAACTCGTGCCGGGCGACATCGTGCTGCTGGAGGCAGGCGACCGGGTGCCAGCCGACCTGCGCCTGACGCACGCGCGCAACCTGCTGATCGACGAAGCGATCCTGACGGGCGAATCGGTCGCCGCCGAAAAGCATAATGCACCCGCCGCCCCCGACGCGCCGCTGGGCGACCGCACCAGCCTCGCCTTCTCCGGCACCATGGTCGCCGCGGGACAGGGTACGGGCATCGTCGTGGCGACAGGCACCGCCACCGAGATCGGCCACATCTCGACGCTGCTCGCCAATGTCGAGCCGATGTCGACCCCCCTGCTGCGCCAGATCAACGAATTCGCGCGACGTTTCACGCTGCTGGCGCTGGCCTGCGGCGTGGTGCTGTTCTTCTTCGCCGTCCATGCTCGCAGCTTCGGCTGGGCCGATGCGCTCATTGCCGTGGTGGCGCTGGCCGTGGGTGTGGTGCCGGAAGGGCTGCCGGCCGTGATCACCATCACGCTCGCCATCGGCGTGCGGCGCATGGCCGCGCGCAACGCCGTGATCCGCAGGCTGCCAGCCGTCGAGACGCTCGGCGCGACCTCCGTCATCTGCTCCGACAAGACCGGCACGCTGACCCGCAACGAGATGACGGTGCGCAGCATCATCACCGCCGAAGGCTTTCTGCGCGTCGCGGGCGCGGGCTATGCGCCGGAGGGCGGCATCGCCACGCTCCACGGCGAGGCCGTGCACCCTGCCGCGACAGACCCTGTCGGGCGGCTCCTGCTCGCCGGGGCGCTGTGCAACGACGCGCAACTTCACTGGCGCGACGGCCGCTGGATCGTCGACGGCGACCCGATGGAGGGCGCGCTGCTGACGCTCGCCCGCAAGGCCGACCTCGACCCTTCGCAGGAGCGCGGTACGTGGGAGCGCCTGGACGAGATCCCGTTCGATTCCGGCCACCGCTTCATGGCCACACTGCACCACGCCCCCGGCGGGGGAGGCATCATCTTCGTCAAGGGCGCACCCGAGCGGCTGATCGAGGTGTGCACCAGCCAGATGGCCGGCGACGGAACCGGGCACGACGTCCGCGCGGCCATGGACGCTGACTACTGGCACGAGGAAATCGCCAAGGCAGCGGCGCATGGCGAGCGTGTGCTCGGCTTCGCCTTCCGCCCGCTGCCGAAGCTCGCCTCCCGCCTCACGTTCGACGACCTGCGCGACGGGCTGGTGTTCATCGGCCTCACCGGCTTCATCGACCCGCCGCGTGACGAGGCCGTTGCCGCCATCCGCGAGTGCCACACCGCCGGCATCGCGGTGAAGATGATCACGGGCGACCATGCCGCCACCGCCGCCGCGATCGCCCGGCAGCTTGGTCTCTCGCCGACCCCGGCCGTGGCGACCGGCGCGGATGTCGAGGCCCTGTCAGACGACGAACTGCCGGCGCTCGCCGCACGCACCGACGTTTTCGCGCGGACGAGCCCGCAGCACAAGCTGCGCATCGTCAAGGCCCTGCAGACGACGGGCGCCGTTGTCGCCATGACGGGCGACGGCGTCAACGACGCGCCCTCCCTGCGGCAGGCCGACGTCGGCATCGCCATGGGCCGCAAGGGCACAGAGGCCGCCAAGGAGGCCGCGCAGGTCGTGCTGCTCGACGACAACTTCGCCTCCATCGTCGCCGCCGTTTCGGAGGGACGCACGGTCTACGACAACATTCGCAAGATGATCGCCTGGACGCTGCCCACCAACGGCGGCGAACTCCTCGCCGTTGTCTTCGCCATCGCGGCCGGCCTCGCCATGCCGCTGACGCCGGCGCAGATCCTGTGGCTCAACCTCATCACGGCGGGCACGCTGGGACTTGCGCTGGCGTTCGAGCCGGCCGAGCCGGGCGTGATGGCGCGCAGGCCGCGCGATGCCCGTGCGGGACTGCTGTCGCCGTTCATGCTCTGGCGAGTGCTTCTGGTTTCCGTCCTGTTCCTGATCGCGCTGCTCGCCGTCTATTTCTACAGCCTGTCGCGCGGCGACGATCTCGCCCTGACACGCACCTTGTGCGTCAACGCGCTGGTCATACTCGACACATTCTATCTGTTCAACGTGCGCTATCTGAACACCTCCTCCTTTACATTGCGGGGAGCGCTCGGCACCCGGGCGGTGCTCGCCGCCGTCGGCGCCGTGGCGCTGGGACAGTTCATCTTCACCTATGCGCCGTTCATGCAGGCGGCCTTCGACACGCGGCCCGTCACCTGGCAGGACGGCGGCCTGCTCGTTCTGCTGGGCATCGCCATCATGATCGTACTTGAAATCGAGAAATGGCTGCTGCGCCGCTTCAGACTTTTCGGCATGGAGTAACCGGGGGCGGAACGGGTCCCTATTCGGTGAAACGGCGGCCCTCCGGCATCGGGTGGCAGCGGACGGCGCGACGGGGAGCGCGACGCCTGAACAGCATTTCGCGCGGCAAGGGAACGGTTTCCCCCTCCTCATCGCGCCGCGCGCCGATTCGGCCCGCCGGTTCCGCCGCCGGCCGCGCCGTGCCGCGATCCGGCGCGGCCCTCCGCTGTATCGGCGAAGGCGCCACGGAGCCGCGCGGCGAGTAGCCGAATTCGCGGCGGAAATTCCGGTAGAACGTCGATATGTCCTTGAAGCCGGAGTCGAAGGCAATCGACGTGACCTTCTTCGCGCCGGGGGCGCTCAACTGGCGGCGCGCCTCTTCCAGCCGGTGGCTCAGCACCGCGCCGTGCAGCGAAAGATCGGCCTCCGCGAAGGCATTATAGAGCTTGCGGACCGAAACCGCGCAATGGCGCGCAAGGCGGGCGGGCGTCAGGTCTGCGTCGCGCGCATGCTGGCGCAGATAGCGCTGCACGGCGGCGATGATGTCGCGGTCGTCCCTGTCTCCGTCCGCGGCCTGACCGGCCTCTCCCGTTGCCTGCCGCCCGGTCCTCTCGCAATTCTCCAGCACCTCGCCGATCAGGCCGGCCAGTTGCGCCGCAAGATGTGCCACATCCGCGCCGGGCGCCGGATTGCCGTGCGCCAGCGCCGCGAGAACGGAGCCACCGACCTGCCGCAGCACCGTGCCCGCATCAGCCTGGCTGGCGCCGTCATCTGCCGGCGCGGCAGCAGTGTGAGGCACGACCACCGGCTGCCGCATGCGAGCCGCGAGAGCGGACGTGCCCGTCAGGCTGATCCAGCCGATGGAACAGGGCGCATGCACGTCGCCCGCACGGATGGCGAAGTCGGTATCGGAGCTGACGATCGCCACGTCGAGAGGCGTCAGCTTGCCGCCGACCCGCAGCGTCATGCCGCCGGCGCGCCGGAACAGCAGGATCACGGCCGGTTCGCGCATGTCCCGCTCCCCGGCGACATGGCGTATCTGCTCGCCGCACGTCGCGGCAACAGCGGACAGTTGTGGCGTCAGCCCGATGTCCGCCCTGAACGAATGATCGTCCGGACTGGCGGTCGCAGACACTACCGATCCACATGCCTTGTTGAATTCCGCGGAATTGACGCACCGTATGGTTTCAATAGCGCTTGCATCAACCCCCGGGCCATCCGTTGTCAACAGTATACGATCACGTCTTCCGTCGATATACTTTTGTTTTACGTCGATGTCCATATTCGTCACTTTCTCAAGATTTCTAGTGAAACCAACATGACAGGCTCAGTGAACCAGTGTCCGTTGGTCGACATGAACGCCGCGGCACCCGATATTGATAATGACGGTGAAAAGCGCATAAATTGCGTCAACGACCGAAAAATTGCGAAATTTGTCGTTTGACCCGTCGTTTATATACACGACCTCGCGCAATATGCAACTTTCAGTTGCGTTTTTGAATGACTTGGTTGTTATTCGTGACACATGCGCGCAGGCTCCGGCCGGCAATCCGGACGAGACCAAGAAGCCCTGACAAACCTCCGGACTGGGGATGCCGCGAGATTTTGTTTGGGGTTCTGAACGCCCGCAGCATGGCGGATCTGCCCGCGCCCGCCGGTTATGCTATGCTGCCGTGCAACAGGAGGCGCCGGATGGCCGAACCGGCGCCGCGAGGCGGGCCTCCCTCGGCGCGACCATCCCGACAAGTGAGCATCCCATGTCAGACATACCCTTCGAGCGAGACGACAGCGCTGTCGCGGGGCAGGTTTCGCGACCCGAGCCGCTCGTGCGCCGGGTGATCGCGCCGAACGCCAGCGCCTACACCTATACCGGTACCTGCACCTACATCGTCGGCGAGGGCGATGTCGCCATCATCGACCCCGGCCCCGACGATCCCGCCCATCTCGCCCGCCTGCTCGACACGGTGAAGGGCGAGCGGGTGTCGCGGATCGTCGTCACCCATACACACTTCGACCACACGGCGGGCCTTGCCGCTCTGCAGGCCGCGACGGGGGCCGAGGTGACGGGCTGCGCGCCGCACTTCGCCGCGCGCGCACCGGGCGAGGCCGAGGAGATCGAGGCCGCCGCCGACCTTACCTACACCCCCGACCGCGTGCTGGCCGACGGCGAGCGGCTCTCCGGCGAGGGCTGGACGCTCATCGCTGTCGCCACGCCCGGCCATACGGCCAATCATCTCGCCTTCGCGCTGGAGGAAACCGGCGCGCTGTTCTCCGGCGACCATGTGATGGCGTGGTCGACGACGCTGATCGCGCCGCCCGATGGCTCCATGGCCGCTTACATGGCCTCGCTGGAGAGCCTGCGCATGCGGGAGGATCGCATCTACTGGCCGGGCCACGGCGGGCCGGTGCGCGACCCGCGCCGCTACGTGCGCGCCCTCCTCCATCACCGCCGGCAGCGCGAGGCGGCGATTCTGGCGCGGATCGAGGCGGGAGACGGCCGCATCGGCGAGATCGTGGACAAGCTCTACACCGGCCTCGCACCGGAACTGCGCGACGGCGCGGCACGTTCCGTCTTCGCGCACATCGAAAGCCTCATCGCCGAAGGGCAGGTGGAATCCGAAGGGCCGGCGCACCTCGGCGGGCGTTTCCTGCGGCGGCGGTAGCAGCCCGGCCGGGCCGGCACCCTCACCCCCGGGCGACGCCTTCTTCCGGGTCCACCCTTTCGAGAAAACGTTCGATGGGCTGCGGGCCGGTGCCCACGTCGAACAGTGGATAGCGCGGCACGGAGCGCACGTCGATGGTGGTGCCGTCGGCGTGAATGCGCAGCCGCACCGTCACGTCGACGGGCAGCTTCAGCACTCCCGTGTATAGCAGCGCGTCCAGATGACCCGTGCCGAAGCGCCCTCCCGGCGGGGCCGAATCGATGATTCGCCACCCCTCCGCCGCCGCCATCTGCTGCACGCGCGCGAAGACCACGTCGGCAGCCAGATCGCTGCTGCGGGGGGCGAAATCGGGATGCTGCCGCCGCTGCAACTGCCGCAGCACCGCCTTGTCCGGAAACGGCAGGGCGACGCCGGGCCACGTCCCGCCGCCCGCCGGCATCGCGGCGCCGGGGACGTATCCGCCGCGCGCGTCCACGGCGGCCGTGGTGCGCGAGAAGGCTGGCGGGCGCGTCGTATCCGTCGACAGGTCGGCGTAATAGGGCATCAGCAGCAGGCGGACGGCCAGAAAACCGGGATAGGCAAGCACCACGGCGGCGATCAGCAGCGCGTGGATGGCTTCCCCGAGGCCCCGGCGGCCCTCGCGCCAGATCTGGACGAAGGCGGCGACCGCGAGCGCCGCCGCGGTGGCGGCCAGCAGCGCGGCCGCGCCGATGACGGCGAGCCCCGCGCCGAGGTCCACAAGCCCGAGCCGCAGCAGCACGACGCCGGCGGCCAGCACCGGCAGGCTGAACAGCCCGACGCGCCGGCCAGCGACAGCGGCGCGGCTGACGGGTTCTTCGACAACGAGACGTCGCATGTTCCACCGGCCTGAAGCGATCACCGGATCACGATATCCGGGCGCACCGGGTCAACATGTGCGCGACAGAACTTAATCATTCATTAGCAACACTCGCAAAAATTCCCGCCGGCCCGGCGGGATGCCACGAGTTTGCCATGCACCGGTCAATACTCCGTCGCTATCATTCGTCATCGCTAGTGTGTCGGCGCGTTCCGCCAGCATCCTGCGGCAGCGTTCCGCCTAACCCCAACTCCGGCATCCCGGTTCCAGCATCGTTGTGTGAGTATCATGACCGCCAAGCAGTACCAACCCGACACGACCGCCATCCATGACACGGCCGCAGTTCAGGCGCAGCGCGCGGCCATCGAGCCGACCGGCAAGCGTCTGCCCCCGCCCTTCCGGGCGCTCGGCATCCCCGCCCTCGCGGCGGCGACCCGCCGCGCGCAGGGGAGCCGCGACACGGCAAAAGCCGCCCACGATCTGCCCGTCTTCCTGCGCCAGCCCCACTATAGCTGACGCAGCCACGAACCATCGGCGCCGGCAAGCGGCGCCGATGCCGCCTTCATCCGTTACTTGACGACCACGCGGGCGCCAGGATCGACGCGGTTGTACAGATCGATCACGTCGATGTTACGCATGCGGATGCAGCCGGAGGACACCGCGCGTCCGATCTTCTCCGGCTCGTTGGTGCCGTGAATCCTGTACAGCGTATCGCGGCCCTGCGCGTCATAGAGATAGAGCGCCCGCGCGCCCAGCGGATTGAGCGGGCCGCCGCTCACCGGGTGGACATGGGGCCAGCGCTTGACCATCTCGGCAGGCGGATTCCAGTTCGGCCATTCGGCCTTGCGCCGGATCGTCGCCTCGCCCGTCCAGCCATATGCCTCGTCGCCAACGGCAACGCCGTAGCGCATCGCCTTCTTGTCCGGCAGCACGTAGTAAAGCAGCTTCTTCTTCTGGTCCACGACGATGGTGCCCGGCGCTTCGCCAGTGGGGTCGTCGATGAGATAACGCTCGAACTCCAGACCGACGTCCGCATTCGGCATCTGCGCCATCCACTCCGCGTCCCGCCCGGAAACGGAGGGATCGGGCGTGCTTTTGTAAGTGCAGCCCGCCAGCGCCAGACCGATGCCCGCCACCAGCATCAGCAGCACGCGCTTCCATTGCACAATCCTGGACCTCACCATTCGTTGTCCTTCCGCAAGCTCAAAACGGCCGGCACGGTTCCCCGTCCCTTCGCACCTTCACGGATCATAAGGCCCCGCGCCACGGAACGGTTCCATGGCGAGCGCCGGCATGAAAGTGCGATGGACGTCGAAGCGCCCGCCTCTTCCCCTCCAGATCGGGACGACTTCCGCTGAAGCGCCGCCCCGACCCATCCATATGAACGGACGCGACCTGTCCCGGAAATGGCATCCCGTTCCGGGATCGCGCCCCAGACAAAACACAGCGACCGGGCCAGACACACGCGAACCGGTTCCCCCGGCGATCCGTCCGGTGGCTGCGCAACAGCTCACCGCCGGAGTGCCCGATTCCGGGCTCAGCATGTATCAGATTCACCACGTCTATTGTGCTGTTTAACCATGTCGAAAATGGTTAACAGATTGACGGCAACAGCATGAATTCAGAGGACAATCCGGCGCTTCTCCGGCTATCCCGCCGCCCGGCCGCGCGTGCCGGCTAAAAAAGACGTGCCGCCGCCGGGAAAATGGTTATGCTCTAGAATACCAGACCGGGAAACGGATGCTGTCTCCTGGCTGGATTGGGTGAAAAAACAAAGAGATAGAGCGACGGCGCCACTGTAGTTTTCTCTCCGCCGCTCTCGCTCACGGTTCCGGAAAGCGGATGCCGCCTTCCGGAAAATATGCTGTAAAAACAAAAGGATAGGACGGGATAACGATTCGTGGAAAATCACCCCGGCCTGAAAGAACAATGATGCGTCCGGGAATCAGCGCTTTGCCTGAATCCGGCCCGGACGCCGCAGGGCAGGAAACGTTCATTGAATACGCTGTATCTCTCCCACCCGGACTGTCTCGACCACCAGACGCAGCTTGGCCATCCCGAAAGGGCGGACCGGCTCGTGGTTGTCGAAAGGGCGCTGGAGCAGGAGGTTTTCTCCGGCCTGCTGCGCGAGGCCGCGCCGCGCGGGGACGAAACCCTGGCCCTGCTCGCCCATCCGGAAGACTATGTGCGCGACATCTACGAGGCGTTGCCGCGCGAGGACATCGTCAGCATCGCCGATGATACGGTTCTGTCGCCGGGATCGTGGAACGCGGCCATGCGCGCGCTCGGCGCCTGCCGGTACGCCGTCGACGAGGTCATGACGCGCAAGGTCGACAACGCTTTCTGCGCCATCCGTCCGCCCGGCCACCACGCCGAGCGCGACAAGCCGATGGGCTTCTGCCTGTTCAACAACGCCGCCGTCGCGGCGCGCTACGCGATGAAGGAGCACGGCATCGAGCGGGTGGCGATTCTGGACTGGGACGTGCATCACGGCAACGGCACGCAGGACATCTTCTGGGCCGACAAGAATGTGCTCTATGCATCGATCCATGAGATGCCGCTCTTCCCCGGCACCGGCGCCGAGAACGAACGCGGCGAGTACGAGAACATCGTCAACGTGCCGCTGCACGCCGGCGACGGCAGCCCCGTCTTCCGGGAGGCACTGGATATCGCAGTCCTGCCGCGCATCGATTCGTTTGCTCCGGACCTCATCATCATTTCGGCCGGCTTCGATGCCCACTGGCGCGATCCGCTCGCCAACATCAACCTGACGGAAGCGGATTTCGCGATCGCCACCCGCATGGTGCTCGACCTCGCGGACCGGCGCTGCGGCGGGCGGGTCGTATCGATTCTGGAAGGCGGATACGATCTCGTCGGCCTCTCGCGGTCAGTCGCGGCGCACGTCACCACCCTGATGCGGGGATGACGGCGCCGCTCGTGCCGCGGCCGCGCGGCGGAGACGTCACTTGTCCAGCGCGACGCTGCGGTCGATGGTGATGCCGAAGCCGGACAACCCGACGTAGCCGCGTTGCGTCGAGGTGACGTTGTCGATGGAGGTGACGCCGAGGTCTCGCAGGATCTGCGCGCCGAGGCCCACTTCGTGCCATTGCTGCGCGCGCTGCGCCTCCGTTCCCTCCAGCACGTCCGGCCGCTTCACCGGCACGCCGGCGGTGCCGTCGCGCAGGTAGACGAGCACGCCCCTTCCCTGCTGACGGAAATAGTCCAGCGCCCGGTGCAGCAGCTTGCCGCCGAAAATGTCGCCGATGACGTCCGCCCGATGCAGCCGCGCGGGCACGCCGCGCCCGTCGCCAATGCCGCCGTAGACAAAGGCGAAGTGCTGCACGTCGTCGAAAGGCGTGATGTAGGCATAGCCGGTCATCTCGCCGATATCCGTCTGCACGGGGAAGGTACTGACACGCTCAACCAGCTTCTCCCGCGCCTGGCGAAAGGCGATGAGATCGGCGACGGAGATGCGCTTCAGGTTGTGTTCGCGGGCAAAGGCCTCGATCTGCGCGCCCTTCATCACCGTGCCGTCGTCGTTGGCGAGTTCGCAGATCGTGCCGACAGGCGGCAGGCCGGCGAGGCGGCACAGGTCCACCGCCGCCTCGGTATGGCCGGAGCGCATCAGCACGCCGCCGTCGCGGGCGATGAGCGGAAAGACATGCCCCGGACGGACGAAATCGTTCGGCCCCATGTTGTTGTTGGCGAGCGCGCGCACGGTGTTGGAGCGCTGCTCGGCGGAAATGCCGGTGGTGAGCCCGTGACGCGCGTCCACGGAGACGGTGAACGCGGTGCCGAGCGGCGCGTCGTTGGAGGCCACCATGGGCTCCAGCCGCAGCCGGCGCGCTTCCTCCAGCGACAGCGGGGCGCAGACGATGCCGCAAGTGTGGCGGATGATGAAGGCCATCTTCTCCGGCGTACACAGGGAGGCGGCGCAGATCAGATCGCCTTCGTTTTCGCGATCGTCGTCATCGGTGACAACGACAATGTCGCCACGCGCAAAGGCCTCAATGGCTTCTGTAACCGACTGGGTCATCATATTCTCCTGAGCGCCGTGGCTGCCGAGAAAGTCGTTCGGCGTCACGGCTCCGCGCGTCTCGCGCAGAACGAGTTCGGCCGTCTCGCGCGAGAGCCAGCCGGCCGGGTTGTTGCAAAGCTGCGTCACCGCGCCCGGCGTCACACCGATGCGCCGCGCGAACGCCACGCGCGTGATTCCGTTCCTGTCGAGCCAATCCGCAAGCTTCATAGGCAAACGCTAGAATACGTCTGATTTTAGTTCAACTAAAATCGACGCATATGCAACAGCCTGTGCGATTGAGCACAGATCAATGATCGGGGAACGGCCACTCGGGCGACTCCCCGACCTGTCCACGATGGCGCAGGTAATGGTCGGCAATGGCGCAGGCAACCATGGCCTCGCCCACCGGCACGGCGCGGATGCCGACGCAGGGATCGTGACGGCCCTTGGTCAGCACCTCGGCCTCCGCGCCGCTGCGATCGACGCTGCGGCGCGGTGTCAGAATGGACGACGTGGGCTTGACGGCGAAGCGGGCGACGATCGGCTGACCGGTGGAAATGCCGCCCAGGATACCGCCGGCGTGGTTGGTGAGAAAGGTCGGCCCGCCCTGGTTGCCGGGGCGCATCTCGTCGGCATTCTCCTCGCCGGTCAGCGCCGCGGCGGCGAAACCCTCGCCGATCTCGACGCCCTTCACCGCATTGATGCTCATCAGCAGCGCGGCGATATCGGCATCGAGCTTGCCGTAGAGCGGCGCGCCGAGGCCCACGGGCACACCCTCGGCCACGATCTCGATCACCGCGCCCACGGACGAGCCGCTCTTGCGGATGCCGTCGAGATAATTGCCGAACACTTCCGCCGCCACCGCGTCCGGCGTGAAGAAGGGATTGCGGGCAACCTCGTCCCAGTCCCAGCGCTTGCGGTCGATGACGTGGGGGCCGATCTGCACGAGCGCGCCGCGCACCGAGAGCCCCGGCACGACCTTGCGGGCGATGGCGCCCGCCGCCACCCGCATCGCCGTCTCGCGCGCCGAGGAGCGCCCGCCGCCCCGATAGTCGCGGATGCCGTACTTGGCGTCGTAGACATAGTCCGCGTGGCCGGGCCGGTAGGTGTTGCGGATGTCGCCGTAATCCTTGGAGCGCTGGTCGACGTTGTCGATGATCAGGCCGACGGGGGTGCCCGTCGTTACCTGCCCGCCGGTCCGCAGATCCGTGAAGACACCGGAAACGATTCGCACCTGGTCCGGCTCCTGCCGCTGGGTGGTGTAGCGCGACTGGCCGGGACGGCGGCGGTCAAGCTCGGCCTGAATGTCGGCTTCCGTCAGCGGAATGCGGGGCGGCACGCCGTCGACCACCGCGCCGATCAGCGGCCCATGGCTCTCGCCGAAGGTAGTGACCCGAAACAGGTGGCCGAAGGTGTTGTGCGACATGTTCGTTCATCCACAGCGTCAAAAAAATACGGATTGTTTCCTGATAAACGATGCCGCGCCCCGTTGATAGAGCGCCGGGGGCGGAGACGGCCGCCGAGGCCCGCCGGACGGCGGATATCCGCCATGGATGCATCAGGGAGATTGCCTAAAAAGTAAGCAGTATTTGCCCGCTGCAGGCTTCCGCAGACCCCTTCTGATGCGGGGGTGCACAATGGGCGGCATGCCTCTGACGCATAATGCATCAATCCTGCCAATTGCATCCACGCAGCGCCGGCGCCCTGCAGGGCAACGATTCAGGCATTAAGAAGGCGAAATTCATGCCCTGCCGGACTCCGACTTCCCTGTCCGTGCAATTGAGAAATGCAAAATTTGCATAGACAACCTCTTGCTATATTTTCCAATCCGGGTATTGTTGCATTGCGGTATGGCTCTGCCTGCCGCTGCCCTTCTTGGGCGTTTCCTCCCTAGACTTGGGCCGCATGTTTACATGTGGCCCTTTTTTCTTGTCAGGCCCCCTGTCCTTTGCCGGGCATCGGCGGCGGCTTACTCCGGCAGCGCTTCTATGATGACGAAGGCCTGCGCCAGCGGCGGATCGTCGGTGAGGGAAACGTGGACGACCGCCCGGTGACCGTCGGGCAGCAGTTCCGAGAGGCGCTCCGCCGCACCGCCTGTGAGCCGCATGGTCGGCTTGCCGCCCGGCAGGTTGACCACCTCCATGTCCCGCCAGAAAACCCCGCGCGCCATGCCGGTGCCCAGCGCCTTGGCGCAGGCTTCCTTCGCGGCGAAGCGGCGCGCATAGGAGGGCGCCCGCGCCGCCCGCCTGTCGGAACGCGCCCGTTCCCCTTCCGTGAAGACCCGATGCGTGAAACGCTCGCCGAAGCGTTCCAGCGTGCGGGTGATGCGGTCGATGTCGCACAGATCGGAGCCGATACCGATGATCATGCCTTGTCCTTTCTCCTGCCGCCTGCTTCCTTATATATGAAGCCTCGCGCGAGCGCTCCGCCGGCAGGGGCGGAAAATTGCCCGGGGCAGCTTGCTTTCCGCCCGCTTGTCGTGTATTGGGCCTGCTTCTCGTTGTCTCCGGCCGGGGGCTGAACGGACGGTGCCTTGCGGCATGAGGGTGCTCCCTTTTCGTCCCGTGTCTCCGCCTTCGACGCAACACCACTCGGGCCTTGGTGACGAGGCTCGAAGGGCTTGGCGCCGGAACGACGGTCGAAAACAGGATTGAAAGGCCACTATGTCTTTATACGAGCATATCTTTCTGGCGCGTCCGGACGTGACGTCGCAGCAGGTCGAGGCGCTTGTCGAGCAGTACAAGGGCATCATCGAGACGAGCGGCGGCAAGGTCACCAAGATCGAGCCGTGGGGCATCAAGTCCCTCGCCTACCGCATCCGCAAGAACCGCAAGGCGCACTTCACGCTGCTCAACGTCGACGCCCCGTCCGCGGCGCTGGCCGAGGTCGAGCGCCTGCAGCGCATCAACGAGGACGTGCTGCGCTCGCTGACCATCCGTGTCGAGGAGCTTGAGGAAGGCCCGTCCGTCATGCTGCAGAAGCGCGACCGCGACGACCGCCGCGAGCGTGACGGCGGCGGCTTCGAGCGCGGCGGCGGCCGGTTTGACCGCAGCGATCGTGGTGACCGCGGCCCCCGCCGTGAGCGCCCGCGTGACGACTTTGAAGCTGAAGAATCGGAGGAGAACTGATCATGACGACCGCAGCGGCTCCCCGTCGCCCCTTCTTCCGCCGTCGCAAGACCTGCCCGTTCTCCGGCGCCAACGCTCCGAAGATCGACTACAAGGACACGCGCCTGTTGTCGCGCTACATCTCGGAGCGCGGCAAGATCGTGCCCTCGCGCATCACCGCCGTGTCGGCCAAGAAGCAGCGCGAACTCGCACAGGCGATCAAGCGCGCGCGCTTCCTTGGCCTGCTGCCCTACGTGATCGCGTAAGCGGCACCTGAACGAACCACGGGCCGCGCGGGCGAAACCGCGCGACCCGTCACGAGACGAAATGAACAAGTCGCCTTCCGTCGTGCAGCGCCGGAAGGTTTGTTGGGGCGGCAGACGCTTCTAACCCTGCAAAAGCAGTGGGACAGCTGGACGATGACAAGGATTTCCCTGATCGGCGCGGGCGCGGGCCTGGTTTCCGCGCTTCTGTTCGGCGTGGTGGCGACGCTGTCACCGCTCGGCCTGCTGCTGTCCTATGTCGCCCCCCTCCCCGTCCTGATCGCTGCTCTCGGCTGGAATCACCGTGCCGGGCTGGTTGCTTCCGCTGTTGGCGCGGTCGTGAGCGCCATCGTCCTCGCGCCCGCCGCCGGGGCCGTGTTCGCCGTTGCCGTCGGCCTGCCGGCGTGGTGGCTGGCGTATCTCGCCCTGCTCGGGCGCCCGGACAGCGCCGGCCGGATCGAGTGGTATCCGCTCGGGCGCATCCTGGTGTGGGTGGCGGCCACAGCCGCCCTCATCACGCTGATCGGCGCCATCGCGCTCGGCCCTTCCTATGAAACCTACCGGAACAGCCTTGAAGAGCTGATTCGCGCGCTGGCCGGCGCGGAACTGTCGACGACCCTGCCGGACGATGCCGATACGGAACAGTTCGTGCGCCTCGTTGCCACAGCCGTGCCCGCCGTCGCGGCGATGACCTTCGTCTTCATGCTGGTGATCAACCTGTGGCTCGCCGCCTTCACCGTCCGGGTATCGGGACGGCTGCCGCGGCCATGGCCTTCCCTGCCCGATACCCTCATGCCGCGCACCTCGCTCGCGATCGCGGGCGGCGCGGTTGCAGCGGCGGCCGTTCTGCCCGGCTATGCGGGTTTGACGGCGATAGCGGTTCTGGGCGGCTTCGCGGCGGCCTTCGCGCTGCAGGGGCTCGCGGCGATCCATGCGGCGACCCGGGGCAACCGGGCGCGGCCGGCGCTGCTGGCGCTCCTCTATCTGTCGCTGCTGCTGTTGTCGGTCTGGATCATCGTCATTCTGGCAGGCGCGGGCGCGGCCGCCGTCGCATTGAAGGCCCGGCCCGGCCGTGCGCCCCAACCGCCCGGCAACCCGAATTGAATCTGAAACTGAACGAAAAGACACTCTAAAAGGAGAAATAACAATGGAAGTCATCCTGCTTGAGCGCGTTTCCCACCTCGGCCAGATCGGCGACACGGTGCGCGTGAAGGACGGTTATGCCCGCAATTTCCTGCTGCCGCGCGGCAAGGCGCTGCGCGCGACGGACACCAACAAGAAGCGCTTCGAGAACCAGCGCGCCCAGCTTGAAGCCCGTAACCTCGAACTGCGCACGGAAGCCGCAGCCGTCGGCGAGAAGCTCGGCGGGCAGACTTTCGTGCTCATCCGTCAGGCCGGCGAGTCGGGCGTGCTGTACGGTTCGGTCGCGACCCGCGACGTCGCCGAAGTGCTGACGCAGGGCGGCTTCACCGTCAACCGCCAGCAGATCGTCCTGCACACGCCGATCAAGACGCTCGGCCTGCACGCGGTGCCGGTGGCGCTGCATCCGGAAGTCGAGGTGACGGTGACGCTGAACGTCGCCCGCAGCCCCGAGGAGGCCGAACGTCAGGGCCGTGGCGAGGAAGTCATCGCCCGTGAGGAGATCGACCTCGACGAACTCGGCCTCGAAGTCGGCGCGGCGCTCGCCGATGCCGCCGGCGAAGACGACGAAGCATAACATCCGCAATTGCGGGGCGGCGACAAAATTGTCGCCGGCAATCGTCCGGAAACGGACTGCTGATCATGTTGGCGGGGGGCGCGACGACGCTCCCCGTTGTTTTTTGTCCGAATGGGATTACCTTGCGAACTGGAGGGCGGCGATCCCGAATTCATGCGGGAATGAACGAATGGAGTGAACATAAGCATACGGAGTCGGGCATGGAAAAATTGCTGCGGTTCGTTCTCACTCACCTGATCCGATCGGGGTCGCTGACTGTGTCGGTGGCCGCGCATCCGCCATTTACCGTCGGCGACGGGTCTGGTCCCCCGCTTGCCATGCATCTGAAGACAGACCGCGCCGTCCGCCGCCTGCTGCGCAACCCGGACCTGCGGATCGGCGAGCTTTACATGGACGGCGAACTGGAAATCCGGCAGGGCGATATCGGCGAGTTTCTGGCACTCGCGATGCGCAACTACAACGCCGCCGACACCATCCTGCCCGTGCGGCTGACGCGCTGGTGGCGCCGGATATTCCGGACGTTCGCGCAGCTCAACTTCATCGGGCGCTCCCGCCGTAACGTGGCGCATCACTACGATCTCGACGGCCGCCTCTACAAACTGTTCCTCGACCGCGACCTTCAGTACTCCTGCGCCTACTTCGAGAACCTCGGCGCGCCATGCACGCTGGCGAGCGAGAACGGCCGCAACGTCGCCGAAACGCCGGCCGGCGGTGTGCCGGACCCGGATGGCCTTGAAGCGGCGCAACTCGCCAAGAAACGCCACATCGCCGCCAAGCTGGTGATGAAGCCGGGATACAAGGTGCTCGACATCGGCAGCGGCTGGGGCGGCATGGCGCTTTATCTGGCGCGGCTTTGCGGCGCTTCCGTCACCGGTGTCACCCTGTCCCGGGAGCAGCTCGGCGTCTCGCAGGCCCGGGCGCAGGAACTCGGCGTCGCGGATCGGGCGCAGTTCGCGCTGGCGGACTACCGCACGCTGAACGCCACCTACGATCGCATCGTCTCGGTCGGCATGTTCGAGCATGTCGGCGTGCCGTGGTATCAGGTGTTTTTCGACAAGGCGGCGAAGCTGCTCGCGGATAACGGCGTGATGCTGCTGCACGCCATCGGGCGGATGGACGGGGCGGGCAGCACCAACCCGTGGATCGCCCGTTACATTTTCCCCGGCGGCTACATCCCGGCGCTCTCCGAAGTGCTTCCGGCCATCGAGCGTGCGGGGCTCGTCGTCACGGACATCGAAATCCTGCGCCTGCATTACGCCGAAACCCTCAAGGCATGGCGGCGGCGGTTCCACGCCCGGCGCGACGAGGTGCTGGCGTTGTTCGACGAGCGCTTCTTCCGCATGTTCGACTTCTACCTGGCGGGCTCCGAGATGGCCTTCCGGCACGACGGCATGATGGTGTTTCAGATACAGCTCGCGCGGCGGCAGGACGCAGTGCCCCTCACCCGCGACTATATCGCCCGGCAGGAGGCGATGCTGCGCCGGCGCGAGGCGGAGCTTCTGGCGCAGGACAACGACGGCGGCCTGCGGCAGGCGGGCGAGTGACCCGCAGGTGCATTGCGGGGAAACGTCCCTTCCCGGCGGTTCGGGAGTACCCCGCCGCCGGGAATCTCTCTACGATGACGGGTGAGTCGCAATCGTGGGAAATCCGCGCGCCGGTGGGGTGGGAATGAGCATCGTCAATTCGCTCGTGGCAAGGCTGGATACCGGACAGGAGCCGCAGTACCGGCAGGTGCCGCACAACATCGACGCCGAACAGGCGTTGCTCGGGGCCGTTCTCGTCAACAACGACGCCTATTTCCGCGTCTCGGATTTTCTGGAGCCGGGGCATTTTCAGGAGGATATCCACCGGCGCATCTTCGAGGTCGCGTCCTCCCTGATCAAGGCGGGCAAGGTCGCGACGCCGATCACGCTGAAGACCTTCCTCGGCGACCACGATCTCGGCGGCATCACCATCCCGCAATATCTGGCGCGGCTGGCGGCGGAGGCGACCACCGTCATCAACGCCGAGGACTACGGCCGCGCGATTCACGACCTCGCGGTGCGGCGTGAGCTGATCGCCATCGGCGAGGACATCGTCAACACCGCCTATGACGCCCCGGTCGATTCGAGCCCCCGCGAGCAGATCGAGACCGCCGAGCAGCGCCTTTACAAGCTTGCCGAAACCGGCCGCTACGAAGGCGGCTTCATGCGCTTTTCGGATGCGCTGACCACCGCCATCAGCGTCGCCGCCGCCGCCTACAAGCGCGACGGCAACCTTTCGGGCATCGCTACCGGGCTTACCGATGTCGACCGCACCATGGGCGGCCTGCAGTCCTCGGACCTGATCATCCTCGCCGGGCGTCCCGGCATGGGCAAGACGGCGCTCGCCACGAACATCGCCTTCAACGTCGCCCGCGCCTGGCGGGGCGAGAAGCAGCCCGACGGCGCGGTGAAGACGGCCAATGGCGGCATCGTCGGCTTCTTCTCACTCGAAATGTCGGCCGAACAGCTCGCCACCCGTATCATCGCCGAGCAGTCCGGCGTGCCCTCCTACAAGATCCGCCGCGGCGACATCGCCGAGGAGGAATTCTACAGGGTGTCGGACGTGGCGCGCGAAATGCAGATGCTGCCCTTCTATATCGACCAGACGGGCGGCATCTCCATCGCCCAGCTCGCGGCGCGCGCGCGGCGACTGAAGCGCCAGCGCGGGCTTGATTTTCTGGTGGTCGACTACCTGCAATTGCTCTCCGGCTCAACGAAGCGCGGCGACAACCGCGTGCAGGAACTGACCGAGATCACCACCGGGCTCAAGGCGCTCGCCAAGGAGCTGGCCGTGCCGATCATGGCGCTGTCGCAGCTCTCGCGCCAGGTCGAGCAGCGCGACGACAAGCGCCCGCAGCTGTCGGACCTGCGCGAATCGGGCTCCATCGAACAGGACGCCGACGTGGTGCTGTTCGTGTTCCGCGAGGAGTATTACCTCAAGAACAAGGAGCCCAAGATGGGCAGCGAGGAATATTTCAAGTGGCAGGCGGAGATGGATCAGGCACACGGCACGGCCGAACTCATCATCGGCAAGCAGCGCCACGGCCCCACCGGCACGGTGCGCCTCTCGTTCCAGGCCGACGTCACACGCTTCGGCAATCTGGCGAGCGACGACCATATGCCGGATCAGTTCTGACACGCAGGCGCTTCTGAAACACAAGACAAGGCCTGACATTTGGCGCGCTCCCCCTCCTACATCTGCCAGAGCTGCGGCGCGGTCTATTCGCGCTGGCAGGGCAAATGCGACGCCTGCGGCGGCTGGAACACGCTGGCGCAGGAAGCCGTGGCCGCGCCCGTCGCGGGGGCGGTGCGCGGCGGTGCGCGCGGCAAGGGCCGAGTGTTCGCGCTGGAGGGCCTGAAGGGCGACAGCCGCGAGGCGCCGCGCGTCGCCTCCGGCATCGCGGAACTCGACCGGGTGACGGGTGGCGGCTTCGTACCGGGATCGGTGATCCTGATCGGCGGCGACCCGGGCATCGGCAAGTCGACCCTGCTCACGCAGGCCTGCGCGGCGCTGGCACGCCGGGGCCGGCGGGTTGCCTATATCTCGGGCGAGGAAGCGGTGGCACAGGTGCGCCTGCGCGCCGAACGGCTGGGCCTCACCGACGCGCCGGTGGAACTCGCGGCCGAAACCAACGTCGAGGACATCGTCGCGACGCTCGGCGCGGGCGCACCTCCGCAGCTCGCGGTGATCGACTCCATTCAGACCATGTGGAGCAGCGCCGTCGAGGCGGCGCCCGGCACGGTGACGCAGGTGCGCGGCAGCGCGCAGGCGTTGATCCGCTTCGCGAAGACCACGGGTACCACCGTCATCCTCGTCGGCCACGTCACCAAGGATGGGCAGATCGCGGGGCCGCGCGTCGTCGAGCACATGGTGGATGCGGTGGTGTCGTTCGAGGGCGACAGCGGCCATCATTTCCGCATCCTGCGCGCGGTGAAGAATCGCTTCGGCCCGACCGACGAAATCGGCGTGTTCGAGATGACCGGGCATGGCCTGTCCGAAGTGGCGAACCCGTCAGCGTTGTTTCTGGCCGGGCGCGACCTTTCCGCGCCGGGCACCGCCGTGTTCGCCGGCATGGAGGGCACGCGCCCGCTGCTGGTGGAAATACAGGCACTCGTCGCCCCCTCGTCGCTGGGCACGCCGCGCCGGGCCGTGGTCGGCTGGGACCCGAGCCGCCTGTCCATGGTGCTGGCGGTGCTGGAGGCCCGCGGCGGGCTGAAGCTTGGCCAGCATGACGTCTACCTCAACGTGGCCGGCGGCCTGCGCATCAACGAGCCGGCGGCCGACCTCGCCGCCGCCGCAGCCCTCATCTCCTCGCTCGCCGGCGCGCCGCTGTCGCCGGAGACCGTCTATTTCGGCGAAATCGGCCTGTCGGGCGCGATCCGGCCCGTGGCCCAGGCGCCCGCGCGACTGAAGGAGGCCGGCAAGCTCGGCTTCAGCCGCGCCGTGGTGCCCGCGGCCCTGAAGGACGCGCCGGACGCCTCGCCGCTGGCGCTGCAGAGCCTCGGCCATATCGCCGATCTCGTCGCCGCCATCGCGGCACGGCGGCCACAGACCCCGCGCGAGCGGCGCAGCCTGAGCGCGGACAGGTGACGCGGCGCAATTCTGCCGCTATACACACGGACAACATTCGCAGCCATGACCCGTATGTGCACCACATCTTCCCGAATGTGTTCCGCCGTGCGCGTCCTTCCACCCGTCCCGCTTGCCACCAAGGTGCCGGTCCATGCCTATCGCCCTGCTTGATCTGATCGTTATCGGCGTCGTGCTGATCTCGTCGCTGCTCGCCTCCGTACGCGGTTTCACGCGGGAGGTGCTGGCGATCGTCTCGTGGATAGCGGCCGCCATCGCGGCGCTCTATCTGCACCCCTTCGTGCTGCCGCATCTGGAGCCCTACATCTCCAATCCGACAGTGGCGCAGGTGGCAGCGATCGCCGCAGTGTTCATCGTCACGCTGGTGCTGGTCTCCTTCGTGACGGTGCAGATTTCGGACCTCATCCTCGATTCGCGCATCGGCGCCGTCGACCGCTCGCTCGGCTTCGTGTTCGGAGCAGCGCGCGGCATCCTGATCTGCGCCATCGCCTTCCTGTTCTTCAACTGGCTCGTGAAGCCCGAGGCGCAGCCCGAATGGGCGCGCGACGCCAAGTCGCGCCCACTGCTGCAAAGCACCGGCGACGGCCTGCTGGCGCTGCTGCCCGCCGATTTCGGCAACGCCATCCTGCAGAAGGTCAAGCCGCAGCAGGCGGGCGACGACGCCTCGCCCGCCGACGCCGATCCCGGACAGGGCTCCGGCGACCAGATCCAGCAGTTGCTCGGCGGCCCGACGCGGACGCAGTGACGCGGTCTGCGGCAGGCGCCACGGAATAGCGTGTATCGTGCCGGGAATCGCGAAAATTTGCTTCGCGATTCCCGGCACGGATGCTGTATGACAGTCCTGTGAAGCAGGGCTGTCGTGCACCCGCAAGGGTGGTATTCCCGGCGCTCATCGCGCACATGATCGTTGCCGGCAAGGAGCGAAGGCCTGTCGCCCCATTTCCGGCCCGTTCCCGGCCTTCCGGCAGGGGATGTCGTCAGGAAGCGTGTTGCGGCGCAAGGCTATCGGAGGATGTTCGATGGATAACGGTCGGTCCACAGACCTGCTTTCCGCTTGGGACTTCGATCCCGACGATGATACGCTGCGCGAGGAATGCGGCGTATTCGGCATATACGGACATCCGGAGGCCGCCACCATCACGGCGCTGGGGCTGCACGCCCTGCAGCACCGTGGACAGGAGGCCACGGGCATCGTCTCCTTCGATGGCGCGCGCTTCCATTCCGAGCGGCGTCTCGGCCTCGTCGGCGACGCCTTCTCGGACCACGATGTCATCCGACAGCTCGCCGGCAATTCCGCCATCGGCCACGTGCGCTACGCCACGACGGGCGAGACGATGCTGCGCAACGTTCAGCCGCTGTTCGCGGAACTCGCGGGCGGCGGCTTCGCCGTGGCGCACAACGGCAACCTCACCAACGGGCTGACGCTGCGCAGCAGGCTGGTGCGAGAGGGCGCCATCTGCCAGTCGACGAGCGATACGGAAGTGATCCTGCACCTCGTCGCCAGAAGCCGCCACAGCCGCTTCGTCGATCGCTTCATCGACGCGCTGGTGCAGCTCGAAGGCGCCTATTCCTTCGTCGGCCTCACCAACAAGAAGCTCGTCGGCGCGCGCGATCCGCTCGGCATCCGCCCGCTGGTGCTCGGCCAGCTCGACGGCCATTACATCCTGGCTTCCGAGACGTGCGCGCTCGACATCATCGGCGCGCAGTTCATCCGCGACGTGGAGAACGGCGAGATCATCGTCATCGACGATGACGGCATCGAGTCCATCAAGCCCTTCGTGGCACAGCCGATGCGCCCCTGCATCTTCGAATACATCTATTTCGCCCGTCCCGATTCCATCGTCCACGGGCGCAGCGTCTATGACGTACGCAAGAAGATGGGCGCGCAGCTCGCCCTTGAGGCGCCGGCGGCGGCCGATGTCGTGGTGCCGGTGCCGGACTCCGGCGTGCCGGCCGCCATAGGCTACGCGCGCGCCTGCGACATTCCCTACGAACTCGGCATCATCCGCAACCATTATATCGGGCGCACCTTCATTCAGCCCACGCAGTCGGTGCGCGAGCTTGGCGTGCGCATGAAGCACTCCGCCAACCGGGGCGCGGTGGAGGGCAAGCGCATCGTGCTCGTAGACGATTCCATCGTGCGCGGCACCACCTCGATGAAGATCGTGCAAATGATGCGCGACGCCGGCGCGCGCGAGGTGCATTTCCGCATCGCGAGCCCGCCGATCACGCATCCCGACTACTATGGCATCGATACGCCCGAGCGGGAGAAGCTGCTCGCCGCCACGCACTCGGTGGAGGAGATGCGGGCGCTCATTGGCGCCGATTCTCTGGCCTTCCTGTCGGTGGACGGCATCTACCGCGCCTGCGGCTATCAGGGGCGCGACCCCCGGCGGCCGCAGTTCGCCGACCACTGCTTCACCGGCGATTATCCCACGCCGCTCACCGATGTCGACGGCGAGGCCCCGCGCCAGGCGGCGCTGCTCGCCGAAGCGGGCTGAGTGTCATGACGGCAGCGACATCCGGCAGCTCTGCCGCGGAAAAACCCCTCGCCGGCCGCGTGGCTCTCGTCACGGGCGCTTCGCGCGGCATAGGGCGCGCGGCGGCGCTGGAGCTGGCACGGGCGGGGGCCCATATCATCGCGCTGGCGCGCACCGTCGGCGCACTGGAGGAACTCGACGACAGCATCCAGTCTCTGGGTGGCACCGCGACGCTCGTGCCGGTCGATGTGAAGGATTTCGACGCGCTCGACAGGCTCGGCCTCAGCATCTTCCAGCGCTGGGGCAGGCTCGATGCGCTGCTGGCGAACGCGGGCGTGCTCGGCACCATGACGCCGCTCGCCCATCTTGATCAGAAGCGCTGGGACGACGTGATCGCCGTCAACGTCACCGCCAACTGGCGGCTGGTCCGCTCCCTCGATCCGCTGCTGCGGGCTTCCGACGCAGGCCGGGCGGTGTTCGTGACGTCGGGCGCCGCACACCGGTTCCGCGCCTTCTGGGGTGCCTACGCGATCTCGAAGGCGGCGCTTGAGGCGCTGGCACTGACCTACGCCTCGGAAACGCAGACGACGCCGGTGCGTGTGTCGCTCGTCAACCCCGGCCCGCTGCGCACGCGCATGCGCGCCACCGCCATGCCGGGGGAGGATCCGCAGACATTGCGCACGCCGGAGGAACTCGCGCCCCACCTCGTGCGCCTGCTGTCGCCAGCGTGGACGCAGACCGGCATCATCTATGATTTTCCGCAGGACAAGGTATTGTGGCCACAGCCGCCAGCGCCCCGTCCGGCCGCAAGCGCTTCCTGATCCCTGACCGACAAGATTGAGACCATGACCGACGCAACGCACGACAAGATCCTCATCGTCGATTTCGGCAGCCAGGTCACCCAGTTGATCGCCCGGCGCGTGCGTGAGGAGCGGGTGTATTCGGAAGTGGTGCCCTACACCCGCGCGGCGGAGGCCTTCCGCACGCTGAAGCCGAAGGGCGTGATCCTGTCCGGCGGCCCGGCTTCCGTGACGGAGGATTTCAGTCCGCGCGCGCCGGAGGAGATTTTCGAGGCCGAGGTGCCCGTGCTCGGCATCTGCTACGGCGAGCAGACGATGGTCGCGCAGCTCGGTGGCGAGGTCGAGAGCGGCCACCATCGCGAGTTCGGCCGTGCGGAGGTCGACGTCAAGGCGGAAAGCCCGTTGTTCGAGGAGGTGTGGCGCGTCGACGAATCCTACCCGGTGTGGATGAGTCACGGCGACCGGGTGACCCGCCTGCCCGACGGGTTCAAGGTGGTGGCGACGTCCGAGAACGCGCCGTTCGCCGCAATTGCCGACGAGGCACGGCGTTTTTACGGCGTACAGTTCCATCCCGAAGTGGTGCACACGCCCCACGGCGCCGGACTGCTGCGCAATTTCGTGCGCCGCATCGCCGGCTGTGCGGGCGACTGGACGATGGCGACCTTCCGCCAGGAGGCGATCGCCCGCATCCGGGAGCAGGTGGGCACGGGCAAGGTGCTCTGCGGGCTTTCCGGCGGTGTCGACTCGGCGGTGGCGGCGGTGCTGATCCACGAGGCGATCGGCGACCAGCTCACCTGCGTGTTCGTCGACCACGGCCTGCTGCGGCTCGGCGAGGCGGAGCGCGTCGTGCAGCTGTTCCGCGATGCCTACAATATCCCGCTCGTTCACGTTGAGGCGCAGGACCTGTTCCTCAAGGAGCTGTCAGGCGTCACCGATCCGGAAGCGAAGCGCAAGACGATCGGCCGGCTGTTCATCGACGTCTTCGAGGCCGAGGCGCGGAAGCTCGCCGCGCAGGACGGCAAGCCGGTCGAATTCCTGGCGCAGGGCACGCTTTACCCCGACGTAATCGAAAGCGTAAGCCTCACCGGTGGCCCGTCCGTCACCATCAAGAGCCACCACAACGTGGGCGGACTGCCTGAGCGGATGAACATGAAGCTCGTGGAGCCGCTGCGCGACCTGTTCAAGGATGAGGTGCGCAAGCTTGGGCGCGAACTTGGCATGCCGGAGATTTTCGTCGGCCGCCACCCCTTCCCCGGCCCGGGACTCGCGATCCGCTGCCCCGGCGAGATCACGGCCGAAAAGCTCGACATTCTGCGCCACGCCGATGCCGTCTATCTGGAGGAAATCCGCCGCGCCGGCCTCTACGACGACATCTGGCAAGCCTTCGCGGTGCTGCTGCCGGTGCGCACGGTGGGCGTGATGGGCGACGGCCGCACCTACGACTACGTGCTGGCGCTGCGCGCCGTCACGTCGGTGGACGGCATGACGGCGGATTTCTATCCCTTCGACATGGGCTTCCTCGGACGGGTGGCGACGCGCATCATCAACGAGGTGAAGGGCATCAACCGCGTCACCTACGACGTCACCTCGAAGCCGCCGGGCACGATCGAGTGGGAATGATTTTTGCCCATCCGGGCGTATCCGAAAATACGCTATGATGCGACATAAGTGACTGAAATATATAAATAAATATCTCAGAATCTTTCGGCGTCTATCGCTGGGTTAGCCTCCGGAATGACGGTATGGCTGACGGTATGGTGCATCTTGTCTCAGTCCAAAATCGCATATACCGTCAGGGCCAAGAGAGCTTCTGACGGTATATTTTTTGGCGTAACGCGCTGTAAAAACAGGAAAAATATCCGATCAGAAGGGCCACTTATGGCCTGACGGTATAATTGGGCGCTCTCCGGCATGTTTTGACCAATCTGGAGGGTGTGGATGTTGACCGACGCCGCAATTAAGGCTCTGAAACCGAAAGAGAAATTATACAAGATCGTGGACCGTGACGGTATGTACGTCGTGGTCCAACCCTCGGGCGCGATCGTGTTCCGCTTGGACTACCGGCTGAACGGCCGCCGGGAGACGTTGACGCTGGGGCGCTACGGTCCCGCTGGGCTTTCCCTGGCTCGGGCGCGTGAGAAGGTGGTCGATGCCCGCCGGGCCATTTCGGAAGGCCGCTCGCCGGCGCAGGAGAAGCAGCGCGAGAAGCGCCGCCTCCAGGAGGCCAAGAGCTTCGGCCAGTTCGGTGAGCGCTGGCTTCAGGAAGCGCGAATGGCGGACAGCACGCGCGCCATGCGTCGATCAATCTTCGAGCGCGACATTCTTCCAGCGTTTCGCAACCGGCTGCTGCCGGAGATCCTGCCGGAGGATTTGCGCGGGCTGTGCGCGAAGGTGAAGGAGCGTGGAGCTCCGGCAACGGCGGTCCACGTCAGGGACATCGTGAAGCTCGTGTTCGCCTTCGCCATCCTGCACGGCGAGAAGGTCGCCAATCCGGCTGACGAAGTTGGCCCGGCGTCGATCGCGACCTTCGTGCCGAAGGACCGATCCCTGTCTCCGGCGGAGATCCGCATCATGCTCGGCCAGATTGAGCATGTGGCGACGCTGCCGACGATTCGGCTCGGGATAAAGCTGATCCTGCTGTCGATGGTACGAAAGAGCGAATTGCAGGACGCGGTTTGGGATGAGGTTGATTTCGAGAACGCCGTCTGGTCGATCCCGAAGGAGCGGATGAAGCGCTCGAAGGCGCATAACGTCTATCTGTCCCAGCAGATGCTCGATATTTTCATCGCCCTCAAGACCTGCGCGGGTAACTCGAAATACGTCCTGCCGTCGCGCTACGACGCTGACGCTCCGATGTCGCGAGCGACATTCAATCGGATCACGACGGCGGTGGTGGAGCGGGCCAAGAAGGAAGGGCTGCCGCTGGAGTCCTTTACGGTTCACGATCTCCGGCGCACCGGCTCGACCCTTCTGAACGAGTTGGGCTTCAACAGCGACTGGATCGAGAAGTGTCTGGCGCATGAGGACGGGCGGTCCTCACGGGGCATCTACAACAAGGCGGAATACGAGCATCAGCGCCGGCATATGATGCAGGAATGGTCCAACCTGGTGGACGCCTGGGTCGCCGGCCAGAAATACACGCCGACCCTCTATCCGCCGACGATGGACCTGCTTACGCCCGAGCCGGATGTTTGATGGGGCGGGTCTTGCGGAGCTGGACGTCCGGAATGGGCGCGCGCTTCACCGCCTTGGCGCGTGAAGCTCGGCGCCGTTCTTCCAACCAGGCTTCGACCTCGGACAGATCCCAGACCACGCAGCGGGACGTGAGATAAAAGCGCTGGGGAAATTCACCGCGCTGCTCCATGTCGTAGATGGTAGTATCGGCGAGAGGCACGATTTCCCGGAGTTCGTGCCGCCGGATGGTCCGCGACACGGCGGTATGTGTTTGTGACTTCATCTGAAGATCCTTCTTCCATCTGTTTGGACGGATAGAAGGCGATAGACACCGCCGAATGGAAGCTCGAATTGCCGGGCGTAGAAGCGTGGCGCACTCTGGCGTGCATATAGGACAATGCGCGGAAGACGTGGCTTCCCGTCTGCCTGCCTTCAAATCCCTTTACGCAGGGCCACGAACTGGTTGTTCGGTCCCTCGCTTCTCACGGCCAAATAGTCGTTGTTCGACACAAGGTAGGCCAACGGGCGTGTCAGGTTGAATGGGAAAAGCACGGGAAGCGATTGCAAACTTGGAATTGCCAACGGCCTGCCCGCGTTCCGCACGGCCGCCTCGATCAACCACACCGTAAGTTCGTCGTTCTCCACAACGGCTGGGGACAGACGGAGGACACGTTTGCCCTTCTCAACCCGCTCCACGGCACCCCAGCCGGCCTGACTCTGGATGACCATATTGGTCATTCGGTAGGTGCCTTCGCGCTCGCCGTAGGTCTCGCTCATGCGCCGATGGATTTCGGCTGACGCGCAATCGCCTTGAAGGGCGGACAAGCGCCCGATCAATTCGGCAACCTTGCCGAAGAAGGGATAGGCGGCAACGGCCATGCCCCAATGCATTGCTGTGACGGGAACACCTGGGTGCGCCTTGAAGATCGCCGCACCACGATCTGCAAAGTCCACCAACTCAACGCGCGGGTCCAGCCACAGGCGTTTCAACACCGTGCGTGTCTTCGTTTGCGCGGCGGCCCCCAAACCGGCGGCATCCAGCAATGACTCCAAATCTTCGAGCTTCGCTATACCAGCGCGAACTTTCAGCGCGGTCGTTGCCCATTCGAGAGCGATGAACCGATCAAAGCCTATTCGTGGAGCCAACGTCATCATTCAAAACTCACCCAGCTCCATTCACATCTGAGACCCTCACGAAGGGGACGACGAGTTCCTCGACCGACACGCCGCCGTGGACGACCACCTGATCACCGTTCGGAACGAAGGCAGTGCGCCCGCCAGCGAAGAGAGGTTTGAAGTTCGCTGGCAACCCTGCGATGTCCAGGGCCGCCGTGCCCGGATAGGCGACCGCGGACTCGGCGCGCAACGGGTCGCTACGATAAACCCGCACGCGCTCGCCACGTGTTTCCGCGATCACTCCCTGATTGGGCCGGCCTATGCCGACAGCATCGACATTGCCGTGATCCGCGGTGACGTAGATGCTGAAACCTTCGCTTAGCAGGAAGGCAAACAGGCGCTCAACAAAGCCGGAGCCTAGCCAGCGCCCGATCCACAGTGCTACATCTTCCTTGGACCGCTCTTTGTGTAGCCGTTCATCCACCTCATCGATCACAAGCCCCAGCACTGTGTGCTTGCGACTCGCAATATCGGCTTCCAGGGCATCCAGTTGCTCGACCTGATGCAGCGCGCGCCGGTACATCACCTCGCCGGACGCGATACCGCCTTCGTTTTGCCAGAACGCCTTCCACAAGGTTTCTTCCTTGTTGGTGTGGTCTATCGAATCGTCGAACTCACGCGGTCTCAAACCGGAGAACAGCGCCTGGCGGGACACCGATGTTACCGTGGGCAGCCACGCAAAGGCGGTGTTCTCGTCGAACGCGAAAGGCTGCTGGGCGGCGATCAGATGCTCCCTGATCCGCACCCATTGATCGAAGGCCAATCCGTCGAACACCAGTAGCGCCACCCTGGCTTCACCCGCGCTGCGGCGCTGCCGCAGGAAGCGCGGAACGTGATGCACCATCACCGGGCCTTTGATCGACGGTTGCAGGATCAGGTCGGCGTAGTGGCCTGCGATGACCCATGCCTGCAATCGTTCGTCTGCCAGTGCTTGGATCTCTTTGATGCGCGCACTGACGGCAGTCATCCGTTCACCGGCATCCTTGCCTGGCAAATCGTGAACTCGGCTCAGCATCTCGCCAAAGCGTTTGGCAAAGTCGCTCCACTGCTTGTGGGAGGAATCCGCCTCCGGCACCGCAGCGGCAAGCGCCTCAATGCTCTTTGCAGCCAGCGCGAATTGTGACGATTTATCGGCAACGACACCGGCCTTGATCCAGCCCGGCATGGTGGTTGGTACGGTGGATACCGTCAGCGGATGCAAGCTGCCGTCAAGGAACATCGAATCGATGATTGCGTGTACGTCGGTGTGATCGAAGGGGATCTCGATTTCCGTACCGGTTTCGCCTGCGCCATCAGCCGGCGCATTAAGCTCGGGCACATGCCTGCCATCCAGCTTCAGCTTTTCGAGATTGCGATACCACGCATCCTGCACCACGCGCAGCAACGCGTTCCTGGATGACAGCCACTCTGAAACCGGATGGCCGACAAGCAAGCCTCTGCCGTGGAGGATGGTCGCCACATGCTCGGCGAACGGTTCCGGCAAGGCTCGCCCGGCGAAGTGCAGGCGCAGCGTTTCGCGCCAGAAGTCTACGGGTGTGCGGATGGATCGCGGCGTCAACTGATAGACGTGTTCGAGGATGAAGTCCTTCGATTCGCTTTCACCGCGCGCCGATTGCAACTCGGTCTGGTGGGCATCGAACAGTGAGCCCAGCCGTTCCGGCTCCACTTGCCGCACGGCGCCATAGGCCAGCCTGGGGAACAGTTCGGCGAGATTCAGCCGCACCGCCGGGCGAGCGTTATGCACGATGTCCCACGGCAAATCGTTCGCGTTGTCGTGGCGCAGATGCACGATCAGTGCCGGTGATGGAGCCTGCTCGTTGGCATCCCACGCTGTGCGATACCGCTCCTCATACTCCGCGCGGAACCTGAACGGGTCGTCGTATCCCATCACCTCGAAGCCGCGAGCGCGCAATTCAGACAGCAGCTTTTCATCCAGCAGCACGCCGTCTGGATCGCAGGCCACCCACAGCCGGGAGAGATCGGCCGTGAAAGAGCCAAGAATGCGCTGATGCCATTGGTTCATGCGGCACGCTCGCTAGTCTTTCCGGCATTGGCGTCAATCCGGACCATGGCCACGGCATTCAATTCCGGCACGCTGGACTTCATTTCGTCGAGCGCGGCCAGGCGTGCTTCGTGCTCGGTTTGCAGGCGGCGGCGACGGAACTGGCGCACGGCCGGCAGGCCGATGCGTCCGATCGCCTGGTTGCGGGCATCGAAGGCGTAGGTGGCGCGATCCCGCTCTTCCTTGATACGGGAGCGATGCTCCTCCGCCAGTGCCGCGAACAAGGCTTCGCCTTGCGTGCCTGCCACCTCGAATGACGTCTCGAACCAGCGTGCCGAATCTTCCGGGTCTGCCACTGACGATACGGACACGGCTTCGGTCAGCAACAAGTCCCAAACACGCTTGGCGGTAGGCACGAACGGGCGGCCTTCGTCATTGATGAAGACCGGCAGGAAACGCTTGCGGTTCGCGCCAGGCGCGGCAAGTCCGATCTCCCACAGCGACCAGATGCCGCTGACCGAGTCAGGCAGTCCTGTCACGCAGATCACCGGCAAGGGCTGGCCTGCGACGAACCGCGGTATGTCACTGATGATAGCCCGCGCTCGCGGGTCTTCCATTGTCAGCCATTCCGCCGCCGGATTTTCGCCTGCGGCGCGTGCGTCGAAGCAGGCCTGTGGGGTCTCGGCGCCATCAGCCCAGCGCACCTGCCAGAGGTCGCCATCTTGGGTCGCCGATCCGCCGCGTACTGCCAGCCCGTTAACGACGGCGCGTTCCAGCCAGAATTGCGCCGGGTGGTCGCGCCACTTGCGCGCCTGCTCCGCGTCCAGGTCGTGGGGCACGACCAGCAGATCGCTGTTCCGGTTGGATTCCTCCAGCGTGGCGCGCAACTGCGAGACCACGCTGTCGCATTCGCGCTCGATGGCTTCCGGGTGCTGGAGGCTTTGGACGAACAACTCGTCGAACACCGGCTCCACTTCGGCCGAATCCATGACGTCCGCCGCTTTGTCCACGCCGAACTCCTCGGCGATGACGGCGAGTTTTTCCTCGAGAACCTCCCGCACGCGGTGCTCCACCGTATCTTCCAGCACAAAATTCAGGGCGCGAACGACGTGCTTCTGGCCGATGCGATCCACGCGGCCGATGCGCTGCTCGATGCGCATCGGGTTCCACGGCATGTCGAAATTGACGATGACGTGGCAGAATTGGAGGTTCAGACCTTCGCCGCCTGCGTCGGTGGAAATCAGTACGCGCGCGTCCCCTGCGAAAGTCTGCAAAGTCCGTGTGCGGGCTTCCATGTCCATGCCGCCGTTGAGCGTGGCCACCGTGAAGCCCCGGCTTTCCAGATAGTCCGCCAGCATCGCCTGCGTGGGCACGAACTCGGTGAACACTAGCAGTTTCAGCGCCGGGTCGCCTTCCTCCTGTTGCAGCTTGTAAATCAGTTCCAGCAGGCTTTCGGCCTTTGCGTCGGTGCCGGCGGCCTCGGTGGAGCGCGCCAACGCCAGCAGCGTTTCGACTTCCGACTTCTCCAGTTCCAGACCGTTAGCTTGCAGCGCCAGGTCCACCTGCGCTTCACCATCCAGATCGGCCCAGTCTTCGGCGCTGAGAGTGTCGAAAAGGCGCGGTTGCGTCTGCGGCGTGTGCAGCGCGGCCTGACGCTTTTCCAGTGTGGCGCGGATCGCGGCGG
Organism: Pseudochelatococcus lubricantis; assembly: GCF_011762225.1. Classification (GTDB taxonomy): domain Bacteria; phylum Pseudomonadota; class Alphaproteobacteria; order Rhizobiales; family Beijerinckiaceae; genus Pseudochelatococcus; species Pseudochelatococcus lubricantis. The sequence continues at coordinate 36,909 of NZ_JAASQI010000008.1, read as the reverse complement.
TGCTGGATGTCACCAGTCGCTGCATCAGGATCATCAGAAAGCCGACATGGCGCTGCTTGGCCGCCAGAGCCTGGTTGTAGCCATGGCGGACATAGTCGGTGACCGCTTCGTACAACTGCTGCTGCGCCGCGTGCCGAGCCTGCCAGGCGACAGCGTGTAAGCGTGTGAGCCGGGGCCGGAACAGGGGCTGCCCTTCGGCATTGATGGCCGCGCGCTTTTCGGTACGGATCACGAAGGACTGAACGCGCTCGCGGCTGACGCTGCCTTCGTCGGGGAAGGCGTCCCGGTCCAGCAACTGCATCAGGCGCATGAACTGGTCAGTCTTGCCTTGGTGTGGCGTGGCCGAGAGCAGCAGCAAATAGGGCGAGGCTTCCGCCAGCGCTGCGCCTAGCTTGTAGCGCGCCACCTGTTCCGTGCTGCCGCCCATGCGATGGGCCTCGTCGATGATGACCAGATCCCAGGCCGCCGACACCAGATCCTCGAAGCGTTCGCGGTTGTAGGTCTGGATTTGCTCCAGGCTCCAGCCGCGCCGCGATTCCAGCGGCTTCACCGAATCCAGCGCGCAGATCACCTGGTCGTGCATCCGCCAAGCATTGTCTTCTTCGCTATCCCCACGCCACTGCCGCAAGGCGGCCAACGATGAGGGATCGACGAAATGGAACGGCTCGCCGAAATGCTGGCGCATTTCCGCCTGCCATTGCCGGACCAGCCCTTTAGGCGCGACCACCAGAATGCGCTTGGCGCGGCCGCGCAGTTTCAGTTCGCGCAGCACGAGGCCAGCCTCGATGGTCTTGCCCAGACCCACTTCGTCGGCGAGCAGGTAGCGGATGCGGTCCTGCCCGACGGCGCGATTCAGCGCGTAGAGCTGGTGAGGCAACGGAATGACGCTAGATTGGATGGGCGCCAGCAGGAGGTTGTCTTCGAGCGCATCCTGCAATTTTGCCGCCGCCGTGGCGTGCAGAATCTGCTCCACCGTAGGCCGCACGCTGGAAAGCGCAGCCAGTTCCGCCGCCCGTGCGCGTAGCACGGCGTCTTTCGCAGGTAGCCACACGCGGTAGGCCGCTTCCCCCCACAGCGCCAGCCGCTCGACCACGCGGCAGGGCGTAGCCTGCCGCGTGTGCCAGCACCAGTCGCCGATGTCGAAGCCACCTCCCATCACGGATTATGCTCCGTCTTCGGAGCGCGTTAGCGCCATGTCATATAGGGTGAGCAGCCGCTCATCCTCTTGCAGTGTCTCTTCCGGCAGCTTGTGAGCGATCCCGAGGATGGTGGCATAGTCCTTCGCCGCCCAAGCCGCGTTAAAGCCAGCGCGGAGCACCTCCAGCCGCGTTTCCTTGATCTTGCGCCCAGTGAACGCCTTATAGATCTCGAACTCCTTGAGCAGGGCCTTTTCGCGCTTCTTGTCCAGATCCTGCGCCTTGTTCGGATCGGGCACATACCAGCGGTCTTGCGCGCGGGCGTTGAGGCGCGGGTCGGTTTTCTCGAGGCCACGCAGATCGTGGTAGTTGGTGGACAGATAGCGGTGAATCTGGCTGGGCACCTCGCCTGCGCCATCGAAGCGAAGGAAATTGGCTTCCAGCAGTGCCGACAGTTCCGGCCGCGCCTCGTGCTTCTTCCAGCCCGCGCCGAGCTGTTTGATGAACTCGGGGTGGATGTCCTGATAGGTGGACGGCCGGGCTTTAAGGAAGTCCGCCACCCAGTCGATAGCGCTGCGCTCGTCTGATACGAACAGTTCCATCTGTGGCGCCTGGGCGGCCTGCGCGCGCTTCTTGTCGTATTCCGTCACCTGCTCGGGCAGGAAGACCATGCCGTCGCGCTCTGGGAAGCGGCTGCGGATACTGATCTGGAATTCACTATTCGATAGCGGTACGGGCGCATCATGACGCACGAACCACGCGACCATGCGATCATAGATGCGGCGAGGGTCACGCTCGATTATGAACTCTAGCTGGCCATTTTTTACCTTAGTGACAGATAGTTGTCGTAGGTGCGTCTGTACGAAATCCCAAGCCGAATCCACTGTCGCACCGCTCTTTTCGAAGCGATCTTCCAGCCCACCGTTGGGCTTGTAAGCAGAGATTACCAAATCCTGCTTGACCGTATTTGGCGACATAACTTGCTGGAAGCTGCCTTGCTTCTTATCCAGTGCTGTGACTTCAGCCACCACAAAGCCGGTCTGCTGCAATGCTACTTGAATGGCGTTCCAGACAGCCGCTTTGCTATTGGAAAACACCACCGTCATCCAACGCCCAGGCTTAAGTACGCGAAAATACTCTGCGAAGCAGCTGTACATCAGATGCTGATATTCAGGGATTCCCTTCTGTCGGACGCGATCGACAATGGCTTCAGGCGTCGGGTCGGTCTTCACCCCGTGCCACGACTCAACGAGGAAGTTCAAATCAGAATAGTAGATATTTTCACCGAATGGTGGATCGGTGAAGATGTAATCTACGGAATCGTTTGACAGCGGCATGCTTGCCGCCGTGCCTGTAGTGATTGCCGCTCCGCCAGAGTCGACTTTCAGCTTAAGAAAGGCTTTTCCAAGTCGATCCAACTTGCCATCTAGGATGTACCAAGGGCTGCATTCTGCCTGTTGCGAAGCGACGTAATACACACCACTCAGATATTGATTTACCTGAGAAAAATGCGTGGGGGTATACCTTGCAAGGATAGACAACCCCCAGATTGCCTGCTCGACCATAAATAGCAACATATGTCGCGTGCGTGGGTCCAAATTGGACTCGGCCTTCTCCCAAAGCAATGCCATCGCTTGCGCTGCTCGCGGCAGAAACATGAAGTGAACCGCGGCCGAGTTGGTCGTTTTCATCCGACCCACACGTGTCATCTGCATATCGGGAAACCGGTCCACAGGCAGGTTTTTCGGCAGCGGGAGCCTCGCAATCTCCGCAATCCGCTCCAAGTCAGCGTTGTCCGGTTTCTTAGCGTAGGCTGTCCTACCAAGCTTGTATGCAATGAGTGCCGGCACGCGCTTGGGCCGCTTGTCGGCCTGCCCGGTTGCCGGGTCAATGAATGTCTCGAACTGCAGATCCATCTGCTCTTTTTTGGCCTGCGCTCCGCAATGTGGACAGGTCAGTACATCTGCGACTGTCTTGGTCACCTCATCTAGGGCCGCATCGGTGAACACGATCTCGCCTGCGCACGAAGGGCACGCCAGCACTTCGCTCCACACGGTGTAGTCAATCCGCGCTTTGGTCGTGCCGTCACTATGCAGTGTTTCGTACATCCAGCCGATGTCCTGCTCCACGGCCTTGAGCAGTTGCGTACCCGCCACGGCAAAGGCATCGACATCGAAGGGGATGTTGTAGTTAGCGCCGATGAAGGTGGCGGCAGGTGACAGGTCGTTCAGCACAGCACGTCGCGCTCCCCATTCGGGCGCGGCGCGGCCTTCCTTCTTCCAGGCCATTTCCAACTCGTGCCGGTAGCTGGACGGGGCTGTGCCGCACCATTGTGCGGCCACCCCGGTCATACCTGAGCCGGAAAAGCCATCCAGCACCACATCGCCCGGCCGGGTGTAGTGCAAGATAGACGGCACAATGGCGAGGTGAGGCACTTTGGTGTGGTAGCCGTGCGCCTTGTAGAGAGCGTCGGTCTTGCCGACGCTCACGTCGATCGCCAGCGGCTCGCGGCTGTATTTCACCGCCGAGTCGTAGGGCTTGCCATAATGCGCCACGAACTCCGCCAGCCACGGGTTCGGGCACGCCGTGTAATAGGGCGGATCGGACATGGCGAGGATGGCCGCGTCAGATCCTTTCGGAAAACCATCCTGCTTACGGAAGGCCGGGTCGAGCAACTTCTCGGCCAGCAGCTTCAGGAAGTGCTCGCGCCGCGCGTCGTCGCTGGCAAAAGTCTGGCCGAGGCATTCGACCGGCCCGCTTGCTCCGCTGCGATGGTTTTGCAGTAGATCGTTCATATCAGCCTATCTTTTCTTTATTCCTCGCCAGACGATTTGGCGTCGCCATGTTCGTCAGCGTATTTTTTCATGCCTTCCCGCAGGATCTCCAGGAAGGTGTGGTTCCTTCCCTCAGCGTCGGCAATGATTGCGTCGAAGGAGACCACGAATGTGGGCGTTGGGATGATGCGCCCATCCGGATGCGGTGTGTCGAATTCCTGATAGTAAACCCTCCCTTTTGAAAAGAAGGGCGTCCACTTGAATTGCCTTAAGCGGAATGCGGTCGCCTCATTGACGTCCATGATCGCGTAGTACCAGACTCGCTGAATGTTTGGGCAATGCGCGACCAGCTTGCCCGCTCGGTCGAGCAGCTGGTTCACGGCGTAAAAATTGTCCTTCTCGGCATCCGTTTTCTTTTTGATCTCGACCACCACAACATCGACGGGTGTGGTGTCGCAGGGGTCTGCGGAGAAGATCATCGCGATATCTGGCCTGCCCGTGTCCCCCACGCTCTCGTCGTCAAGGCGTATGGCATTGATGACGCTGTCCATGCTCTTTTCGCTCAGGATTGTCCTGAAAATCATAAACTTGTCATCGAGAAGCCAGGCATTGTTCTGGTAAATTTCAGACGGCATTGTGCCTTGGGAATATTCCCTGAACCTTGGTACAATCAGATTGTGTATCTCCGACTCCGCGTTGCCGCCGGTCATTTCCTTCATCCGTGTAATAATCTTATCGCGGTAGAGAATATATTCAGTCAGGGTGCGCGATGACATTTCCAGTGATTTTTCATAGGTCGCGTCACTGAGCTTTTCGCACTGGAGGATTTCCTTCTGCTCTTTGAAAAAGCGCTGCTGGGCTATCGACAGCGCATCGTCCCGATCGATCAGACCGACAGTGTCGTCCTCAAAAAAACCGAGAAGGTGAGGAAATTGCTCCTCAAACGTCTCTTTGATTTTTTGGTTCTTCTCAGTGATCTGCGGAATTTTTTCAGCCAGAACCTTTCCGAGCTCCCGACGAAGCACACGGTAAAGCTGAGTCTCGGGAGTGCCCCCCGGCAGCACGAGCTTCTGCCGTGAACTGTCCGCGTTCGAATGAAAAAGCTCTGACTCAAAGAGGAAAACGCAAAGGTAGCCGGGCGGAAATGACGATGGCGGAATGAGGTTCGCCGCGATCGTGCGCCCATCGATGCTGAACGCGACAAGCGAACTGCCTTTTCCCGAAACAGCTTCGATATGATAATGCATATCGATCGCCGATATTGCATCCAGGGTGCTATCCTTGATCGTTACGGTCGTCATCGACGGCAGATCATTGACCGTTATCTCGGTGCTGTCGGTGAAAAATTCCTTCTGCGCGTTGCTTTCGCTTGTTTTCAAATTGATTGATATTTTGAACGGCTTGGCCTCACGCTTGCGTGCATCAAGCGTCGGCAAGAACTGCTCAATGATGAGCGGCTTGAGCGCGTCCGGCTTCAAATCATCATAGGATTTGACGCGTTCTTTAGCGAACCCGCTAAACACAAGCGTCGTCTTGGCCTCCTGCTGGTCGGCAAGAAGCTCAAGTGGCGCATTGCCATCGAAGTCGTTCTTGAATGTGAAAGTTCGGCGCCAGTTATCGCGGCGGCTGTCGATCTCCACGCGGTTAAAATAGTTCAGGAATACTAAGCGGCCGATCCCTTTGTGGAATTTGTCTCTCGGAAGAAGCAGCTTCTTGAAGCGATTAAAATTGTCGTCCGTGAACCCATCGCCGTTATCCGAGACGGTGACTTTCAGCGTCTCAGGCTTGTCAAATGCCTGGACATCAATCTCGATAGACACCTCGGTGGCGCCAGCATCCAGGGCGTTCGCCAACGCCTCGAAGTAGACCAGCGTCAACGACGGATTGGGGAAAAACAGCCTGATTGCACCAGCCGTTTCAATGTCCATGTTCGTCCCCAGGCTTGGCTGCGGTCTGTTCGCGTAGCAGCTTGAGCTGGATGCCCGCGTCCGTGAGAACATAGCGCTGCTGCGACGAGCGTGGCTTGTCGGGAATGGTTGGGCGCAGTACACCGCCGGACAGGAGCGGCTTCATGTGAGCGGCCACGAAGTGTGGGCGCTGGCTGTAGCCAGCGTGGGCCATCAGTTCCGCCAGCGAGCGTGGCACATCGGCGAAATCGACGATGCGCCATTGCACCTCGGTCAACCGATCAAGCGACCGATCAAGTCCGGTGTGCTCCGTCGCAACTTGTTCGGTCACTTGATCGGTAGCGCCTGCCATCACCGTTTCCGCGCCAGTCAGTTGATTTTCCGGAGTATCTTCGGCGGCGAAGCGGGTGCGCAAATGAGGGACCAGCCGCCAAGTGTGGGCCGCTTCGCCGAGCGGTTCCGTCAGCACTTGCACAGTCAGGCGCTGCGCCAGATCCAGCGCCTGCGCGCCGGTAAGACCCGTCAGCGCCTTGATGTCTGCTACATCGACCTGGCCGCTGCGCAGAAGGAAGGCAAACACCGCCGCCTCGTGCTCGGACAGGCGTGCGCCCAGGCTTGCCTGCGCGAGAAGCTGGGCTTCGGTGATGAGCTTTACCTTGCACAGGCGCAGGCGGAAGCTTTTTTCGGCCCTGTGGTTTTCTATCTCGGGCGGCAGGTAGCCCAACTTACGCCAGCCATCGAAGATGGCGCGCACGCCGGTGCCGCCTTGATCGGACAGACCGATGCGTCGGAAGGCGTTGACGATGCTGGGGTTGCGAACCTCCTTGTCGCCCGGATCAAGTAGCTGCTCGCGTGAGGCAAAGGCGTCGCCAGGATTGAAGAACTCGGTCTGGTCACGAAAGAGGCGGATGACTGGAACGCGGGTGGTGTCGCCGAAGTCCTGGTGGATCAGCAGATTGATGGCGGCTTCGCGGAAGGAGATATAGTCGGGCGGATCGTCGTCACGCCGCAGGGTGGCTGCGTCCACGGCGAAGGGGCGCTCGCTGTGGCGGAAGTAGAACTCCACGATGGCCTGCCAGGCCTTGATGAGGTTGTCCTCAACGGAAAGGCGGTCGGCCCAGCGGACGGCGGAGTCATATTCGGTGCTGGTATTGCGGTAGAGTTGTACGTCCGTGACCATGCGCGGCAGCACCTGCCGGACGTACTCGCCGCTGCCCAGCACCAGAATGGCGGCGCGGGTGGGACGCAACACGCCGCCTTGTTCGACGAGGAATCCCCACGTCCGCAGGAAACTGGTGTCATCGGTGGCGGTGTCTTTGCCAGGGTTGCTGGCGGCAAAGCGCGCGCGATACCAGCGCACGGAGGCTTCATCGAAACAACGGCCAATATCCACGTCCAGCGTTTCGGCATCGTATCGGGTGTTCGATGCGTCGCGGATGTAGCGCAGCAGCTCGTCGCCCGTGCAGGTATCGTCACGACCGCCACGGCGGATGTAGGCTTTTTTCGGATTCCCATCGATATAGACGGGCTTCTGCTGCCGTGGGGCTTCGGGGATGTAGAACGCCAACACAATGCCTTCCGGCAAGTCGTGCTTTTTCGGCTCGATAGGCAGGAGAACGCTGACCTTGTTGGTATCGCGTACTTGGCCGAGGAAGGTGTTCTGCATCTGATCGGCGTCGGTCACGCCGGTGACGGTAAATGTGCCGTTGGTCTGCTTGACGCCGAACACCAGATGCCCACCCTCCGTGTTGGCGAAGGCGCTGACAGTCGAAAGCGCGTCCTTGGGCACAGCCCAGGTCGCTTCCTTGAATTCGATGTCGTTCCATTCGATGGATTGGAGCGTGGTGACGAGGTCGTCTTTGGTCATGCTTTCAGGCATCCATTTTTTTGCGCAGCTCGTCCACGAACCGCTTGGCCCACGGTGATGCCTGCGTGACCTTGGCGGGATCGATCTTCGTGAGCAATTTGAACGAATGTTCTCCTTTGCCGTAAGCGGTCTTAGTTTTGCAGCTTTTGGTCGCCTGCCCCAAAGCGTTATAAACCTGTTGCTTTGCAATGCTTTCCACGGCGTTGTTGGCCGCTGGCAAAGCGCTTTCTTTGAAGCCTTGGCCAAAGAATGTCTTGAGAGCATTCCTGTCGGCGAGGAACCAGCTTTCCATGATTTGCGCCATCAAGTGGCAATCTGTGTCGGGAGTATTCTGCGGTTTGTCCCAGCCGTCACCTGTTCTGGTTTTCAGGTGAGCCCACGGTTGCCAGGTGTCAGACGTTCCCTGCTGGTTCTGAGCGGTGATGACGTCTTCGCTATCGACGAGCAGAATGGCTTCTTGGCCGCCGGCAATTGCTGTACAAAAGGAATCAAACGCATCGCGCCTGCTGCCGCAGGCCACAATCCGTGGGCGGTTTTTTATGCCAGCATTTGTTACGAAGGTTGTAAACCCTTCTCGGCAGGCGGTTTTCAACGCGGCCGTGTCGCCGCCGCCTTCGACGTAAAGCTTTACCATCTGGTACCCCCGATCTCGCCGCGTGTCCACAATTGGCCGAGACGGTACTTCTCGAGCCAAGGTTTGAGCTTTTCGGCATCTAGCCGAGTCAGGTTGGTTCCCTCCGGGCCGCGCTCAGCGACGACAACCGCCTCGGGTTGATCCGACATTGCATCGACCAACACATCAGAGTGTGTCGTGACAATTAATTGCGTCCTTTCCGCTGCCTGCTTGAGCAGGCCCGCCAATGTCGGCAGTACATCAGGGTGTAGGCCGAGCTCCGGTTCTTCGATGCACACTAAAGGGGGCGGGTTCGGATGGCACAGGATGGACAGGAGGCACAGATAACGCAATGTCCCATCCGACAAACGAGTCGCAGGGACGGTGTACTTGCCTTCCTGAAAGAACACCTGAACGGTGCCCCCTTCAATTTGCACGTCGAAGTCATCAATGCCGCCATACAGTGCGCGAAGGGAATCGAGCAGCATGTTTTTGACGGCTGGATCTCGGCGCAAACGATTCAGCACAAGACCTAAGTTTCTCGCATCTGGCTCCAGATGATCGTTCGGAAGATCGGCCTTCTGCGGCAATCTAGGCGTGGTGTAACGTCCGAAGCTCCATTCGCGATATAGACGTATTCTGGCGAATGTGTTCCCAAGATAGGTAAGCTCAGGGTACTGGTCGGGGTCTTTTCGCTGAGAAAGAATTGATGCTGTCGGATCTATATCTTCATGACGCAGGCGACGTTGCTTGCCTTTGATATTTAGGACACCATGACCATTCTCAAAGCGATAATAGAAATAGGGCTTGGGATGCCCTTCGTCCGGCTCGGAATTTTCGACGCGCTCGTCCATTATTTCAAAGCGCTGTCCGACTTCGGCAAAGCTCAATACATAGCGAAGATCAATTGATCCTTTCGGATTTGTCAACACTGCATCGATTGTTGCGTGTGGTGTCTTGGTGGCTCCTTTCCACAGCCAATCATGCACACCGCCGCCGTCACGAATGGCTGCAAGCAAGCTAGTTTCTTTCGCTGAGCTCGGCGTAGAACTGAGAAGGTCGATAGCTTCGATTAGATTGGATTTGCCTGAGCCATTGGGGCCAATCACAACATTGAGTGGACGAAGGTCCAAAAATTGCTTGGTTTCGCCAAAGCTTAGAAAGTTGTTCAATCTTAGGGATTTGAGGAGCACGACGCTTTCCTTCATTCGATCACGAACCGCAATTTGGTGGTGTCCTTGCCCTTGCCACGCTCACTGATGAGCGCATCGAAGCGTTTGCGCAGCTCATCCGGCGTGGCGGGCGAGCCTCCTTGCAGTAGGGCTTGGCGCAGTTCGTCTGCCTTGATCGTGATCTTTTCCAGCCCAGACAGTGCTTCCTGTACGGCGTTGGCGAAATCGGCGGTGATAGGCTCCGGCAGCTTGCGCGCGGTGAGGAAGGCATCGATCAGAGCCCTCGATGCGGGCGGCAGAAGGCCTAGGCTGTCTTGCGTGAATGGGTCTTCCAGATTCTCCAGCAATGTCTGCTGCCAGCTGGCTTGCAACCGGTCCAGATCGTCGTCCAGCTTGTTCAGGCGACTGGCGGCAGGCAGCAGTTCCAGTTGCTCGGCGGACGGCCGGAATTGGCAGTGGGGGCATACCGGCGTTCTGAGCAGCGTCGGCTCGTCCAGCGCGGAACAGCTTTTTAGGCTGTTGAGCGCGTCCTCGAAGCCGGTGAGCTGGCTGGTGGGCATTAGAGAGACGCCTGCCAGCACGCGCAACGACAACAAGCGGTCGTCGCGGCGCAGCGCATTGCGTGTCTTTTCTTCGGCAACACCGAGCCGGGCCTTGCTGTGGCTGGCGATATAGGCGGTGACGTAATCCTTCTTGAGCCCGGCGAGAGTCTGGCGGCCTTCCCCGAGGATGGCGACGGCACGTTCCGCGGTCCGGTCCTCGGCCAGCTTGTCGAACAGGGCTTTGCGCGCTGCTTCGGCCTGCTTCACCCAGTCGTGGTTGGGCTGCAAAATCATCTCCGCCTGCGACAGGTAAGATGCGGCACCCCCCAATTCTCCGACCAGTTCCAACAAGCGCTCGACGCCGGCGAGCACGTCCAGGTTCTTCTTTTGGATGTCGATGTCTTCGAGCGTGGTGCGCAGGTTCTTGAGCTTACCGACAGTGTTGTAAGGCGACAGGGATTCCGTGAATTTTTTGAGCACATCAAGCCGCGCATACCAGTCCTTGGCTTCTTCCTCGCGCAGCAGGTTCTGGCCCCAGAAGGCGAGCTTGCCCTGTTGGAGATCGGAGCCCGCCCTGAGCACACGCGGCACCAGGGCGCTGATTTTTTCCTGCAATGCGACAACGGGTTCGGTGTCGCCTTGGCTGGCCTTCTGCGCCAGGCCGGAGGGCAGGTCGAGTAACTCGAACAGCGCACGCAGCACCGCGAGGTTGATTTCCTTGGGCGCCTCGATGTGCTTGAACTGCTTGAGTTCGTCGAGCGAGCGCTCGGCCAGCAAGGAGAGCTTGCCGGAGTCGATCTTGTCACCGGAGATCGCGAGCACGATGTCGCCGGAATAGGTTAGTGCGCCCAGCACAACGACCAGCAGATCGGGCTCGAGCCGGTGCTTGGCTGGGGAGAAGTACTCTATATCAGTCGCGCCGATGATGAGTTCGTTGCGATTGAGCACCTGCCCATGGCCCTTGGCCTTGAGACGGTTCAGCACTTCTTGAGCGTAGCGGGAGCTGGCCGGGTCAATACGTTCGCCGTCGAGCATTTCTAGCGCATCGAGTACCGCGGTCGCATCCTTGGTGCGCGTGCCGCCCGCCAGCGCGCGCAGCGTACTGGCGATCAGGGATTTGCGATTGGCCTCGGTGACGAGCACCGGAAACTTGGGATATTCGGGCGCGATGTCGGCGAAATGCTGGGACAAAACCAGGCCCGAGACGATGTTCACAATGTCGCGGAAGTTGATCCGTTCTTCCGGCCCCAAGCGCGCACGGTCGCGCAGCGACACGCCTTTCGCCCAGTCTTGCAGCGTCTTGGCCTTGCCCTGATAGGTGACTTCAAACGCGGTCAGCTGCTTTTCTTGCAGCCACTTGCTCATGGCGCGCAGAGCGTCCTGTGCCTTCGACTGATAGACAGCCTTCGCACCGCCACTGGCGGTGGAACCCAGGTCGAGCGAGGCAGCGTATTGGGACAGATAGCGCCTGTAGTCCTCATCAAGCGCTTTCAAGCGAAAGAACACTTCATCCGGCTGCTGCGAGTAGGTGCGCTGCCCCTTGTCGAAGGGCTGAATGAAGTAGATGTAGAAATCACGCTCGGGCTGCGCGGTGGGACGGTCATTTGGTCCCCCGAAGAACAAATAGCCGAGACGCTCGACGCGGTGTTCCTGCCATTCGATCTGATATTGCCAGATCTGGAAGCCGGGGTAGCGAAGATCGTCGCTGCACTCCATCAGCGCCTTGACGGCGCTATAGTAGGCGCGGTCTAGAGCATCGTCTGACAATGCTTCGGCGCGCTTCTCGATCTGGGCGTCGTAGTCGACGTCCTTTTTGAGATCGAGATAATACTGCTCTGTGTCGGCGGCCTTGGAGATGAACTGGCCGTTGACGGTCTTTAGCACCTCGCGCATTACCGTCTGAACCATCGACAGAAGGTTCTCGGCGGGCTCGCCGGGCATCTCCCCGACACCTGGCTGGAACAGGCACAAAGAGTCGCGCAGTTCAGCGGCGGTGGGACCAATCGGGACGTGGATGTCGCCACCGGTGGTCAGGCGATGCACAGCCAGGCCGTTGACGACGCGCAGCGCCATTGGCTTGTAGGCTGGTCGCGTGAATGCCTGCTGGATGCGTGATTCCAGCACTTCGGAGACGCGCAACACCTCCTTAATGTTGGGATCGGCGCGCAGCACCTGGTTGCTCTTGACCGTATTCCAGAAACTTTCGTAGGCGATCAGTTGTGGCCGGTCAGTTGGCACGTCCTGATCGAGAATGGCCTGCATTGCGGCTTCAATGGTCTTGAGCGCACCACGCTTTTCAGTGAAGTGAATCTGCTCGAAGGTCTTAAGGTAGTCTGGGTGGACCGGAAACAGCCGAACATACTCGTCCATACGCTCGTTCATCGAGCCATAGAACTTGGCGAATGGCTTTAGGTATTCGCGAATTTTGTTCTGCTGGTCGGCGGACTTTTTGAGTAGCCGCGCGGATACAACGAAGCTCACGTCTTGGCGGTCGATCAGGATTTGCGTGAAGCGTTCATTGACGCGACGGATGCTGTCGGCCACGTGCTGAAACCGTCCGCTATCGAAGATGGCCTCCTGCACACCCGCCACGAAGCGGAATTTCAAATGCTTGGCGACTTCGCCGATCTGACGAAGGATGGCCAGGTCGAGAACCAGTTCATGATCGCGACGCGATTGCAGGTATTCGAGAAACTCGTCCACCACGAGCAGCAGCCCTTGGTTGGGGAACTTCTCGCCGAACGCGGCCATCATCTCCTCAAAGGAGTCCTTATTGTTAAGTTCCTGGTCGGCGCTCGGAAAGGTGAAATCGACGCCGAGTTTCTTGAGATAGCGTTCGATCTGCTGCGTGATGATTTGGCGCAAGGGCATTTCAAGACCACCGACCTCAATGCGCAGCACCTTGAAGCGGCCGGCGATGGACGAGACCGCGTCGATCACCTTGGGGTGTCGGATCATCTGAGCGTAGGCCGCGTCCTCGGCCACCAAGGACAACACCGACATCAAGTGGGACTTACCGGTGCCGTAGTTGCCGACAATGAGCACGCCCTTGTGGTCGACAGATTCGTCGAAGCCGAGCTGCGGCACCATGAGCTTGGCAATGCGCTCGGCCATGTCGTCAGAGATGACGAAGGTTGAGACGAGCTTCTTGGCTTCGTCCGGGCGATCGGCATCGAGCAGTTGAACGACCGACTCGATTTGCTCGAACTGAATGAGATCTTTGTACTTCATGCTCTTGACCTTCCGGTCCCTTGTTGGCGTTGCGCCGTTTCAAAGACGACGACGCCATCGCGGGTGTAGTCGCGGTATTCGGGATGTCCCATCTCGGCGTAAATCAGCCGGTCGTTGCGTATTTTACCCGGCCATGCCGCGATTACTCGGCGTGAGTGTGCCAGCAGCTTGATGACGTTGAGCGGATTGACCTTCAGACTCGGCTCAAAGAGTACTTCGAGGTTGTCGAGCAGCAGCGGAGCGTCACCCTCCACGCCATCTGTGACTTCGCGCAGCAGTTCGTTCGTCGAGAACGCCCGATCGGAAACGGGGGTGACCGCCAAGCGGCGTCCCAGCGTCACCCCGATGTTCAGGGGCTCAGCATGCAGCCGTCGCGCCAAAGCGCGCAGGAGGCGCGTTTTGCCGCTGCTGCCGGCCAGCAAGATCAGCTTGCTCTGGAGATCGTTGATTTCCCCGATGAGCCGTTCAAGCGCGGGGAGATTGGCCACCTCTGCTGACGATGCGAACGCATGGGTCATGGCTTTTCCTCGTCCGGCTTGGGCCTTTCTTCGTGCGTCCCGATGCGGGCGGCGATCCATCGTTCCAGCTCGGCGCGGCGGAAGCGCCATACGCCGCCCAGTTTGAAAGCCGGGATCTGCCCATTGGCCGCGAGGCGATAGACCGTGCGCCGCCCCGCCTTCAGGTAGGCGGCGACCTCCTCGATCGTGAGGATTTCATCGGGCTGTTCAATCATGGGGCCGCCGGCATGTGATGGTTAGCTTGTGCTATTTTGGCATAAGTTGGCAAGCATCGGCAAGCCCGATGTCAGCGATTTTTGTGCCCGCGAAGCTAGCGAACCATTAGATCGAGAGGCTGTCATGCTGCTGCAAAGGCTGCCTGCTGAGTCGGAGCGGGGTACTGTCCGACAAAGTGGGGCTCCTGAGGCGGCGACGGCGCGGTGGAACTGCCAGTCGATCTTGGGCAGGCCGCGGTTCCGGGCCTTGCGCAGCCCGCCGACAGTCTTGGTCCAGCGAAACGCCTCCTCTCTCAGCTTGCGGATGCGCTGGCTGACGGCGTAGCCGGGATGGCGCGTGGTTCGGCCATTGATGGCCGAGCGTCGTCCGCTGGTGTTCTGCGCCAGGTGCGGGGTGACGCTAACCTCGCGCAGTTCGGCGACAAAGTCGCGGGCGTCAAAGCCCTTGAGCCAAAGGGCGTTCTTGGGGTGCGTGAAGTGGCACACAGATAAAGAGTTTCGGAGACAAGGGGCTTTATGATCGAGTTGCGCCGTTAAGAACTCGGTCGAGAAGTCCCGGTCCTTGTCACCCTGATCCCCCTGCTTAGAGGGATTGCTCGAACATTGATCAACCTCCTCTATTTCCGGCTGGGCAAGCCCAGCCGGAAACCGCGTGACGGGAAAGGGGGTAATTTATGATTGGGAACATTCAATGCCTTGAACGTGCCGGTGTCGCCGACACTCAAATGGGGGATGCGGCCTTCGCCGAAATCTATCGAGCTCATGCCCCCGGACTGCTGCGCTTCCTTTCGCGTCGCGCTGAGCGGCAGGACCTCGGTGATCTTGTCAATGAAAGCTTTCTTCGTTTTGCAATTGCTCAGGCCAAATGCTCTACCAAGGTAGAGAATCCTGCGGCCTACCTCATGCGGATTGCGATTAATCTGCTGCGAGATCGTGCCAGAATGGAGGCCCGGCGCACGTTCGCCCGCCACGTCTCAGTCGACGACGTTCCGATTGCAGGCGACGACCCGGTGGGGCAGCTCGAGGCTCGGGATCAGATTGACCAAGTGCAGAAGGCATTGAGCCGTTTCAATCCCAGAACTCGAGCGGTATTTCTGGCGCGACGCCTCGATGGACTCAGCCACAAAGAAATTGCTGCGCAGACTGGATTGAGCGGAAGCGGGGTGGAATACCATATGGCCAAGGCGATCCGCCACCTTGATCGGATAAGAAAGCATGGCTGAAAGCCGGTATTTTTGGTAATCCTCTCCGGCGATTTCAGGAGAAAGGTGACACGTGGGTCGTCGTCTTGATCATGCCAAACTGAGCGATTTCGACGAAGTCCAAAAGGCCTGCGCTAAGGTCGTTACGACGGCGCAGCTGTCCTCCGTAATCGACGCTGCGATCCGTGAATTTGGGTTCCGTTGGTTCGCGCTCGTGCATGATGGTCATTTGCAGAAGCAACAGCCTGAGCAATTAATGATGACAAACTACCCGGCATCATGGGTGGACGAGGTGATCAGCGACCGATTGTACATGCATGATCCCGTCCATATTGCGAGCGCACGTAGCGCCTTTGGGTTGTGTTGGGAGCGTATTGCCGATGTCATCGCTCCGACCCGTCGGCAGCTATCGGTTCTGACGCGAGGACGTGATCATGGTCTGGTTTCTGGTTTTACAATCCCGTTTCGGATACCCGGCGAACGAGGGGCATTCTTTACCGTCGCTCGGAAAAGGGACAGACCGTTTTCGAATGTGGAAATGATGACCGCACGGCTCATCGCCGGAGTAGCCTTTCAGAGGGGGCGGGAGCTGGTCGGGGGGATAGAGTTGACGGTTCCCTCGGTGTCTCTCAGTCCTCGGCAAATCCAATGCCTCGAGTTAATTGCCGAGGGGAAAACAGATTGGGAAATTGGGACGATACTTGGCCTTAGTCAAAATACGATCCATGAATATATCGAGGAAGCTCGCCGCAGATACCAGGTGAAGACGCGGAGCCAGTTGGTGCTAGCCGCTGTCCGTGATGGGAAAATCAGCTTCAATCATATGAAATAAGATTTGCGCACGTTTTCGGTTGCCACGCGACGATCATGATCGCGTTGCCGCTGACTGCGTAGCCTACGCACATGGTAAAGTACATTTGGCAATCCCTCTGCCTGGAGGGATTGCCGAAGCCGTGCGCAAGCTACTCTATTCCCATATAATTCTCGCCGATTCCGCGCCGGCGATGGCTATCGAGGAATGGAAGTAGGAGCTGAAGCCATGTCTGCACACGACCAAGTCATCCAAGATGTCTATGCCCGTGAGGTCGTCATGGCGCGCGTCGGGCATCTGATACGCCGGAAACAACAGGAAATCGAGCGCATCACGCGTATCCTGCGCAATTCAGTGCCTTTTGAAGAAGCTGCTGTTCCAGTTGAAGGAAAGATACAAAAGATCGTTCTTATTGGCCCCTACGCTCGGCGTACCTGGTACGAGGATCGAGCCTCGCTCTACTTCTCAGATTACGAGTTCTGGGTCATTGTAAACCACCCGCACTTTGCGAGCGATACCCACTGGTCTCAGGTCAAGGCCGTCCTCGATTGTGAACTCAGGAATCGTTGCGCCGTATCCCTGACAGTATTTTCGAAGGCCGACATCAAGAGCGCAAAGGCGGCAAGAGACCATTTCGTTCTCGATCGGCTTGAAGCTGGGATCGTTCTCTTCAAGATGTCGCGGGATGCCCCGTTGCTGGATACATCAGCACGTACCGCTGCAATCGGCCCCAGTGCTCGCGAAGCCTGATCGCGCAGGATCGTTCGACGGGAGTCTGCGTCGCTGCCCCTGATGATCGAACCAGTTTTCTTCCGGCGCGTCGGTGTTGGGGCAACGGGTAGCGGTGGCGGCGGGCAGAACGCTCGGCGATCGTGCGTGCAGCGATCGAAACGAGATGCGACATCTCATGATTGAATTCCGCCAAATCCGATATTTCCTTTCAGCGGCCGAACACGGGAGTTTTCGCAAGGCAGCTTTGGCCCTTGGAATCCAAGAGTCAGCGGTTAGTCGCCGAATCCGAGATCTCGAAGACCATCTTGGTGCTTCTCTCTTTCAACGGCACAGCGGCGGCGTCTTCTTGACACTGGCGGGGCAGCAGTTCCTGCGCCGCGCGCGTAAGGCGCTTCGGCAAATTGGCCAAGGGGCCAAGGACGTCGCGGCGATCGGCCGTTCCGAAGACGGCTGCATCAAGGTGGGCATCTTCTCCTCGCTCGCCTCTGGCTTTCTCTCGGACCTGCTGCGGGCGTTCGACAAGGCTCATGCGCGCGTGCGGATCGAGTTTATCGACGGCGATCCGGCGGACCACGTAGCGGCAATCCGGCAGTTTCGGCTCGACGTGGCATTCATCACAGGAACGTCAGAGTGGTCTGACTGCGAGACCGACCAATTATGGTCGGAACGGGTATTTGTCGTCCTCCCATGCGATCATCCCCATTGCGGTAAGCGGGAACTCACCTGGCATGACTTGGCGGGCGAACGGTTCATTGTGAGCGATTCAGCGCCCGGACCCGAGATTCACGATTACCTTGTTCAACGCCTCGCGGATCTCGGCCATCACCCGGAGATACACGCACAGTGCGTTGGTAGGGACAATCTCCTGTCGCTTGTCGCGGTGGGTCGAGGCTTGACGCTTACCAGTGAGGCAACAACGGTCGCCCAAATCCCCGGTATCACCTACCGGCCTGTCGCGAACGAGCTTCTTCCATTTTGCGCGGTGTGGTCGCCGCGGAACGATAATCCCGCATGTCGGCGATTGCTCAGCCTCGCGCGGTCAATGGCTCGGGTGAATTGCGGGTCGAGGTCAGCCTTCCAGCTTTGAACCTCCTGCAGGGCGCTTTGCCTTCGCGAAGCCTCGATCTGTCGCCATGAATCGCTCCAGCATAGGAACGATCAGGCGCGCCGGATCGGTCGCGGGCTGTCCCGTCTCACGGCCGAGAATTTCCGCATAGGCGGTGAGATCGCGATGGAGGCCAGCAGGCAGTTCCACCGTCATCTTGACGGGTTTGTCGTCGGCGATCGGCCCCAATTTCAACTTCGCCATGTCAGCCTCCGTAGGGTTCGAGAACAAGGTCGCGCGTGACGATGACGCGAACGGGGAAGCCCGGCCGGATGGTGAGCGTTGGTGCGATGTTGAGCTGTCGTTGCACGATCTGCTGACCGGTCTGGTTGACGCTGTTGGACGCACCATTGCGCAGCGCGCGGGCAATGTCGCTTTCCTGTCCTGACGAGCCGGCCTCGGCGCCAATGCTGAGCAGCGTCGAGAGCGCCGCAGCCTTGAACAACTCGCCCCAATGGTAATCGACGCCATCCTCCAGCCCGGCATAGCCCTCGGCGTCCGCACCAGGCTGGCGCTCGAGGACGATCGAGCGGCCGTTAGGAAAGATCATTCGGTTCCAGACGAGCAGCACACGCCGCTGGCCGAAGCCGACGCCGCTATCATATTGCCCGATGACGCGGGTGCCTTGGGGTACGAGCAGAATCTTGCCCGTAGGGCTGTCATAGACGTTTTCCGTCACCTGCGCGGTGATCTGTCCAGGAAGATCGGAGCGGATGCCGGTGATGAGCGCGGCGGAAATCACCGCTCCGGCCTGAAGGACATTGCCCGAGGCGGGCGCTACAACTCGATCTGACGAGACGGTGCGCTTGTCTGGCGCCTGGTTGAGGAAGGCGAGCTGCCGATCCTGCGCCGACGGTGTGGCTGGCTGCGGTGCGAGACCGAGGCTGGCGAGATCGGTTGCGGGGGCAGCCGTCGCGGATGGCTGTGCGGTCGTCGCGGTATTGGCGGGCCGCGTCTCCGTGGACGCGAACATGCGCGCGGTGCGAGCCGCCTCCAGTTCCTGCGTCCGACGTTGCTCCTCCGGGCTGGGGCCGACTGGCGCGGGAGCAGTGCCTCCCGGTGTCGAAACGGATGGCCCGCCGTTCTGTGCATTAAGGATCGGGCGGCCGAGATCTCCGGGGAGCGGTGGGCCGAGTTTGGGCACGCCGGTATAGTCCTTGGGCAGGCCAGCCAATCCGTCAGGTGTCGAGCGGTTGTCGGTGGAATAGAGTTCCTGACCTTGATTGCCGCCGTTCCGATTCTGGAGCGCATAGACCAGTGCGCCACCGACGCCCAGGCTCGCTGCCAGGCCGAGGCCCGTCAGCACCTTGCGTGACAGGCGGGTGACGCGCGGCGGCTCGGGGCGCAGCCGCATTGGCGCGACCGGCTCGCCCGTGAGCGGCCGGTCGTCTTTTTCTTCGACCGCCTCTGGCTGTGGCGCCCCATCGGGCTTCCGCTCAGCCTCGTTCTCCGGATCGCGTTCGTCGCTCACGATGCCGGCCTCCCATCGGTGCGGACGATGCGGACCCGCTTCTGATCTTTGCCCGCACCGAAGCGCAGTTCGGCGGCGGCGAACAGCCGGTCCACGATCATGTAGTTGCCGCGCACCCGATAGTTGACCAGCTCGGAGTTGTCGCCTTCCGGCCCGACCACGAACAGCGGCGGCATCTCGCCCTGGCCGATCCCGCGCGGAAACTCGATGAAGACCTGTCGGCCGTCGTCGAAGGCCCGTAGCGGTCGCCACGGCGCACGATCGCCCTTCACATCGTAGCGGAAGTTTACGCGCGCGAGGTCGACGCCATCGGCAACGGGCTGCGCAGCCTCGGCCTGACTGTTCTGGCGGCGTAGCGCGATGAGCTGATCCTGCGGATATTGCCAGGAAACCGACGCCATATAGGTCGAAGGCGTCGAGCGCAGTTCCATATGATAGGTGCGGCGGTCGGTGTTGATGACGAGGTTGGTCAGCAACTCGGCCCGCGTTGGCTTCACAAGGATATGAATCTGCTTGCCCGCGCCGGCGCCACTTTCGGTATCGCCGATGATCCAGCGCACGGTGTCACCGGCGGCGACGGGGCCGGAGCCGACGAGCTGTTCGCCGGGCTGGAGAGCGATGTCGGTGATCTGCCCCGGTGAGGCATAGACCTGATAGAGCGCGCCATCGACGAAGGGATAGACCTGCATCGAGTTGATGAAGCCATTGCGGACGGGCTGGACACGCGCAGCGGCGTTGGCCTGGTTGACGCGCACCGTCGGGTCGGCGGCTTCCGGTTCGGGTTTGCCGTCCCTGCCGACCGGCTTCAACTGGCCGGGAAGCGGCAGTGGCTTCGGCAACTCCACCACCTGCACGGGTTTGGGCGGATCGGCGGCCTGCACGGCCGGCGCCGCATTGTCGTAGGAGATTTCCGGCGGCGGTGTATGCGTCGCGCATCCGGCGAGCGCCGATGCGCCGAGCAGCAGAAGCGGCATTCCGGCCTTACGGAAAATCGGAATGGCGTGGTTGAGGGAAGCCGGACGCCCTGCACTCCAGGGGGCGGCTTTTCGGAGTGCTGGCGTCATTGTCCAAGCTCCTTCGACCAGTTGATGGCGTTGACGTAGATGCCGAGCGGGTTCTTTCTCAGCGTGTCGGCATCGCGCGGCGGCTGAACGGTGACGGTGAGGATGGCGGACCAGCGTTCGGTGGAGGCGAGAGCGCCGTCTTGATAGCGGCGCTCGATCCAGGCGATGCGGAAGCTTGACGGCGAGGCGCGAATGACCGACGAGACATCCACCGCGACTTGCTGTTTGCCGACCTTGGCGAAGGGATCGTTGGCGCGGGCATAGTCGCTCAGCGCCAGAGCCCCGACCTGGGTGGTGAAGTCGTAAGCGCGCAGCCAGTTCTGCCGCACGATGATCGCATCGGCCGGGATCGAACGGACCTGCTCGATGAAGCGCGCGAGGTAGAAGGCGATCTGCGGATCGTTCGGCTGGTAGTCGGCGGTCGCCGGCGCGACGGCTTGGGCCTGGCCGAGCCGGTCGACCTGCACCACCCAGGGCACGATCGAGCCATTGGTGGATTGCCAGACCAGCGCGGCGGAAAGGCCCATGGATAGAGCCAGCGAGCCGAATGCCATGAAGCGCCAGTTGCGGGCTTGCACGCGGGCGGAGCCGATGCGGTCGTCCCAGATCTGCGCGGCGCGTTGATAGGGTGTCTCGGGCTGTGGAGATTTGCCGTAGTGGGTGGCTGGTCGTTTGAACATGGTCAGTCGCTTCCGGAAAGGTTGACGGAGGAGCCGCCGCCGTGGCTGTCGCCGCTGCGAACGGCGTGAGCGGCCGCCTGGACGGCATGCGTGAGCTGCTGAGAACGCTTCATGCGCTTCGCCCAGGCCGGTGGACCGTCGGTGGCGGATGATGCCGGAGAGGCGGCTCCAGCGGAGGCTTCGCTCGCCGTTGCGCCGGATGCGCTAGTGGCGATCTCCGTCGCGGCCTGGCTGCCGGCCTGGTAGCTCTGCTTCAGGCTATCGGCAGCACGACCAGCGGCGCGCTTCAGCGGCGAGACTGCTGCCTTCGCGCCCGTGCTGGCGACATTGCCGAGACCAGAGGCGACGGCAGACGCGCCGGATTGCCCGGCCGCACCAAGGCTGTAGGCGCTGGTCGCACCACCTGCGAGTGTTGCCCCGCCACGGGCGGCGGCGGCCGCGCCGCCAGCAAGGGCGGCGCCACCGGAGACGACGGCGCCAGCGGTCGCTGCGCCGGCCGCGACCATGCCGCCGGCGGCAAGGCCAGTTCCGACGGCGGCGCCCGCACCGAGTTGCGGGCCACCCGAGACGAGGCCGTTGGCGATGCCGGGGCCGAAGATGCCGAGGCCAAGAAGAGAAAGCGCGGCGAGCACGATCGCCATCGCGTCGTCGATCGACGGCGTGGCGCCGCCGAAACCCGCGGTGAATTCGGAGAAGAGCGTCGAGCCGATGCCGATGATGACGGCGAGGACGAGAACCTTGATGCCGCTGGAAATGACATTGCCCAGCACCCGCTCGGCCATGAACGCCGATTTGCCGAACAGGCCGAACGGGATCAGCACGAAGCCGGCAAGTGTCGTCAGCTTGAACTCGATCAGGGTGACGAAAAGCTGGATCGCGAGGACAAAGAAGGCGAGCAGCACCAGCGCCCAGGCGAAGAACATGCAGGCGATCTGGATGAAGTTCTCGAAGAACGACCAGTAGCCCATCAGGTTCGAGATCGAGTCGAGCAGCGGCCGGCCGGCGTCGAGACCGGTCTGGGCGACCTTGCCGGGCCGCATCAGATCACTGACCGCGAAGCCCGTGCCGCTGGCTTTCAGGCCAAGGCCGGCGAAGCTCTCGAAGATGATGCGGGCGAGATTGTTCCAGTTGGAGATCAGGTAAGCGAAGATGCCGACGAACAGTGTCTTTTTGACCAGCCTGGCGATGATGTTGTCATCGGCGCCCCACGACCAGAACAGCGCGGCGAGCGTCACGTCGATGACGATCAGCGTTGTGGCGATGAATCCGACTTCGCCGCCGAGCAGGCCGAAGCCGCCGTCGATGTAGCGGGTGAAGACCTCGAGGAAATGGTCGATGACGCCGGTGCGGCCCACGATCAGCGAGCCTCTGGCTCGGAAGGCTCCGCCCGAATGGTGGGGGGGATCTTGTTCGAGGGCTCACTGGTCGGCGCAGTCGGGAACATTGCCGTTGGCGTGGTCGGGGCTGGCGTCGGGGCCGGTTCGCCGAGGAAGCGCCGCCGGTTCTCGGCCCAGATCTTCAGGCAGGACGGATCACGCGCGCCGGCTTCGCCCATCCCGCTGCACCGGGCGAGTTCGGCGGCGAGCGGATCTCGTTCCGTCACTGCGCGAGCTTGCATCGCAGGGCTATTCTGCCGGTCGTCCTTGCGGGTCATCTCGATCGCGGTTGCCGTAACCGCGATCGCGACGAACACGACGGCACCGATGCGCGCGAGGGTCTTGCCGTCCATCGCGTCGCCCTCACTTGTTTCCGTAGAACATCTGCGCGTTGCCGGGCTGGTAGCCCGCGCCCGGCGTCAGAAAACGGCGGCGCTGTTCGCGACCCTGTTCGGCGGCGGCGGCTTGTTCCGCCGACTGCAAAGCCTGAGCCCGGCCGTTGGCCGTGACGACGGCGGTGAGGTCGGCGAGTTGCTGCGCCTGGAGCGCGAGAAGCTGGTTGCCGGCCTGCGTCGCCTGAAGCGCGCCGGTCGCCGACTGGCTGGCGCCGATCAGCGCCGACATCTGGGCGCGGTTGGTGTCGATATTCCCGACGACACCAGCCTGGACGCGCATGGCATCCTGCAACCCGCCCACGGTGTTCTGCCAGCGCGAGCGCGCATCGGCGACGAGCTGCTGGTCCGGCGCCGACATCGAGACATTGGCGTATTTGCTCTGGAACGCCTGGTCGATCTGCTGGACGCTGTACGCAATGTTCTGCGCCTGGCTGAGCAATTGCTGCGTGCGCTGCACCGACTGCTGGAGCTGTTGCAGGGACGAGTAGGGCAGGCTCGCCAGATTGCGGGCCTGGTTGATGAGTCCCTGAGCCTCGTTCTGGAGCGAGCTGATCTGATTGTTGATCTGCTGGAGCGTGCGGGCCGCCGTCAGCACGTTCTGCGCATAGTTGGACGGGTCGAACACGGTCCATTGCGCGTGGGCTGGCGTCGCCAGCATCGGGGCGAACGCAACGGGGGCGACGAGCAGCGCGGCACAAAGCCGGGCTGCGCGAAAGCGAGGCAAGGTCATGGCAGTTTCTCCGTTTTGGTGAGCGTCGGAATGAGATCAGCCGCCCAGCCGACGTCGCGGTGGCGGAGCCAGGCGGCGAGGAAGCCGGCCCGCCCGTGTTCGGCGAACAGCCGCGAGATCGCGGATTGGTCGGTTTTCGAGGAAGCGGCGCAGAGCGCGAGGGCGACGTCCGACAGGCCCAGCTCGAACAGGCGATTGCCGCGCCGGGACTGGCAGTAATAGTCGCGCTTGGGCATGGCGCGCGCGATGATCTCGATCTGGCGGTCGTTGAGGCCGAAGCGCCGATAGATCGCCGTGATCTGCGGTTCGATGGCGCGCTCGTTCGGGAGCAGAAGGCGGGTCTGGCAGCTCTCGATGATGGCTGGCGCGATGGCTGAGCCATCGATGTCTGACAGGCTCTGCGTAGCGAAGATGACGCTGGCGTTCTTCTTGCGCAGCGTCTTCAGCCATTCGCGGAGCTGACCGGCAAAGCCGTCGTCGTCCAGCGCGAGCCATCCCTCGTCGATGATGAGAAGGGCCGGCGATCCGTCGAAGCGGTCCTCGATGCGGTGAAAGAGATAGGAGAGAACCGCGGGCGCCGCGCCGGTGCCGATCAGCCCTTCGGTCTCGAACGCCTGGACCGTCGCCGTACCGAGATGTTCCCGTTCGGCGTCGAGTAGCCGCCCATAGGGGCCGCCGATGCAATAGGAGCGCAGCGCCTGCTTCAGGTCGTTGGACTGGAGCAGAACGGTGAGGCCGGTGAGGGTGCGTTCCTCGACCGGCGCCGAGGCCAGCGAGGTCAGCGCCGTCCAGATGTGCTCCTTCACTTCTGGCGTGATGGCGACCGCCTCGCGCATCAGGATGGCGCCGATCCAATCGGCGGCCCAGGCGCGCTCGGAGACGTCGTGGATATGAGCCAGTGGCTGAAGACTGACGCTCGTCGTGGCGCCGTCGCTGAGATCGCCGCCGAGGTCGTGCCAGTCACCGCCCATGGCGAGGGCCGCCGCCCGGATCGAACCGCCAAAATCGAAAGCGAAGACTTGGGCGTCGGCATAACGGCGAAACTGGAGCGCCATGAGCGCCAGCAGGACGGACTTGCCCGCGCCGGTCGGGCCGACGATCAGCGTGTGGCCGACGTCGCCGACGTGAAGGGAAAACCGGAACGGGGTCGAGCCTTCGGTCTTGCCGAACAGCAGTGGGGGCGCTGCGAAATGCTCGTCTCGTTCCGGCCCCGCCCATACGGCGCTCAGGGGGATCATGTGGGCGAGATTGAGGGTGGAGATCGGCGGTTGCCGCACATTGGCGTAAACATGCCCAGGAAGGCTGCCGAGCCAGGCGTCCACCGCGTTGATGGTTTCCGCCATCGCGGTGAAGTCGCGGCCCTGGATGACCTTCTCGACCAGCCGCAGTTTGTCGTCGGCAACGCGCGGATCAGCATCCCACACTGTCACCGTGGCGGTGACATAGGCGATGCCGGCATAGTCGGCGCCCAGCTCCTGAAGCGCGAGATCGGCGTCCGCCGCCTTGTTCGTTGCGTCTGTGTCGACAAGGACGGACGCTTCGTTGGTCATCACCTCCTTGAGGATCGCGGCGACCGATTTGCGCTTGGCGAACCATTGCCGCCGGATCTTGGTCAGCAGCTTGGTCGCGTCAGTCTTGTCCAGCAGGACCGCGCGCGTGCTCCACCGATAGGGGAAAGCCAGCCGGTTCAGCTCGTCGAGCAGGCCCGGCGTCGTCGCGGTCGGAAATCCCGTGATGGTGAGAACACGCAGATGTGCCTGCCCAAGGCGCGGTTCCAGACCGCCGGTGAGCGGCTGATCGGCGAGCAGCGCGTCGAGATACATCGGCGTTTCGGGAACGCGGACGCGATGCCGGTCCGTCGAAACGCATCCATGCAGGTAGGTCAGCGTTTCGCCGTCATCAAGCCAGCGGCATTCCGGCATGAAGGCTTCGATGAGGCACAGCAGCCGGTCCGTGCGATCGGTGAAGCCACCCAGCACCTCGTGCGGATCGAGGCCCCTCTGTTCACGGCCCTCATAGAGCCAGCTTTCTGCCTGGGCAGCATCCTCGGCCGGCGGCAGGTAGGTGAAGGTGAGGAAGTAGCTGGACTCGAAATGCGCTCCAGCTTCCTCGAAACCGGCCTTGCGCTCAGCGTCGACTAGCGCCGATGCGGCATCCGGAAAATGACTGTCGGGATAAAGGTTCGAGGGATGGCGCTGCGCTTCCACGAAGATCGCCCAGCCCGAGCCGAGACGACGGAAGGCATTGTTGAGCCGGCCGGCGACCGCGACCAGCTCGGCCGCGACAGCGGAATCCAGGTCAGGACCGCGAAAGCGCGCCGTGCGCTGGAAGCTGCCGTCCTTGTTGAGCACGAGACCTGAGCCGACCAGCGCCACCCAGGGCAGAAAGTCGGCGAGCCGACTGTTACGGTTGCGATATTCGGCGAGGTTCATCATCGGCGCGTCCTCGTCAGACCGTGAGGTGCGCGGGAATGCGCAGATGGCGGCGGCCGACATCGACGAAGAGCGGATCGCGCTTGGCCGCCCACACCGCCGCGAAGTGGCCGATGGCCCAGATCGCAAGACCGACCAGCCAGAGCCGCAGACCGAGGCCGACAGCGCCAGCGAGTGTTCCGTTCATGATCGCGATGGCGCGCGGTGCGCCGCCGAGCAGGATCGGCTCGGTCAGTGCCCGATGGACCGGCACGGTGAAGCCCGGCACGTCGTCGGCCGCGTCCGCCATCAGACCAGCGCCCCGCCGCCGAACGAGAAGAAGGAGAGGAAGAAGCTCGAAGCGGCAAAGGCGATCGACAGACCGAACACGATCTGAATCAGCCGGCGGAAGCCGCCCGACGTGTCGCCGAAGGCCAGCGTCAGGCCGGTGGTGATAATGATGATGACGGCGACGATCTTGGCGACCGGACCTTCGATCGACTGAAGTATGGATTGCAGCGGCGCCTCCCACGGCATCGACGAGCCGGAGGCGTGGGCGGGCGCGGCCATCACCACGGAAAGCGCGGCGACGGACAGGGGCATGACGACGCGATAGCGGGCTTGGTGCAGGCGTTGGATCACGGAGTTTCTCCTTCGAGGCTTGGGCTGAGAGAGGCTGCGCCGTCACCCTTGGAAGCCCAGGCGCAGACGGCGGGCGCGACGCGGTAGTCGCCGTCCGGGCCGAGGCCTTCGACGCGCGTAAGTTCGGAGAGGCGGCGCGCGGAACCGCGGCCAGAAAGGACGGCCACGAGGTCGATCGTCTCGGCGATCAGGGCGCGCGGGACGGTAACGACGGCTTCCTGGATGAGCTGTTCCATGCGCCGCAGCGCGCCAATGGCGCTGCCAGCGTGGATCGTGCCGACGCCGCCTGGGTGGCCAGTCCCCCATGCTTTCAGGAGGTCGAGGGCCTCGGCGCCGCGGACCTCACCAATCGGGATGCGGTCGGGGCGCAGGCGCAGCGAAGAGCGGACGAGATCCGACAACGACGCCACCCCGTCCTGGGTCCGCATGGCGACGAGGTTGGGCGCCGCGCATTGCAGCTCGCGGGTGTCCTCGATGATGACGACGCGATCGGACGTCTTCGCGACTTCCGCGAGGAGCGCATTGGTGAGTGTGGTCTTGCCGGTCGAGGTGCCGCCGGCGACGAGGATGTTGGCCCGGGCAACGATGCCTTGGCGCAGTGCCTCGGCCTGTCGCGCTGACATGATCCCCGCATGGACGTAATCGTCGAGCGTGAAGACGGCGACGGCAGGTTTGCGGATGGCGAAGGCGGGTGCGGCAACGACCGGCGGCAGCAGACCCTCGAACCGCTCGCCTGTTTCGGGCAGCTCGGCCGAGACACGCGGACTACCGGCATGAACCTCTGCGCCGACATGGTGAGCGACCAGACGCACGATGCGTTCGCCATCGGCGGCGGATAGCATCTCGCCCGTATCGGCCAGCCCTTCGGAGAGCCGGTCGATCCAGATGCGCCCGTCCGGGTTCAACATCACCTCGACGACGGTTGCGTCTTCCAGAAACCGGGCGATGGCGGCGCCGAGCGCTGTGCGCAGCATCCGTGCGCCGCGCGCCAAGCCCTCTGGATTATTCGGTGAAATCGCCATCTGATCCCCGATACAGCCGGGGAGAGATCAGATGGTCCCCGGACGGGGATGATTAAAAGAGCCAGAAATCAGGCCGATTCAACAAGATTTGGTCGTAGTAGTAGCGTGGCGTGCAAATACAGGAGAAAGCGTAGGTTGCGTTACAGGTATCATCGAGAAGTCGCTTAAGGAGGCGCAGTGATTCGCGAGGGGCGGAGGTGAAGAGTGAAGGGGCGATTGCAGCGAACATTGAAGCGCGCCGTTCGTCTTCAGGATATGGCCGTCATATCGAGCGATGACCTGCTGAAGATTGATGCCGACGGTTACCAAGTAATCCGCCGAGCCGCCACGCGCGCACGCAATGATAAGCACGCCGCGTTCGTCTGCGACCATTGCGGCTATCCTGTCTATGCGCCGCGCGAACCCACGACGAAGTTGCCATTTTGGCGGCATCACAAAGGTGCGCCACGAACCTGTCCATGGTGGACTGGAGAGCCAGGTTCGACCGATGAGGTAAACGCTTCGCAGTTCCAAGGGGCGCAGGAGAGCCCCTTGCATGTGCGTTTGAAGAACCTTGTCGCTGAACTGCTCAATCTGGACCCATTGACCGAGCCTGGGTCTGTCGTGGTTGATGAGTATGTTGCGAACGGGGGAAGTAGGCGCCGTCCCGATGTTCGGGCAATCTATGATGGAAAGCCCATTGCCGTAGAAGTTCAGTTGGCAACAACGCAGATCCCAATCATCGTCGCGCGAGAAGATTTTTACCGACGAGAAGGTCGGCATCTGATCTGGCTGACATGGAATTTTGAGCCAGTGGAGCGGGCTCGGCTTCTAACAGCCTTCGAGGACATCTTGTATTCCCACAATAAGAATCTGTTCTCCCTCGATGACGCCGTCGTTGCGGAGGGCCGTGCCCGGCAGGCATTTCTGCTTCGGGCATTCTGGGAGCATGGTGCTGGTTGGCATTCAAAGATCGCCGGTCTTCCCGAGCTCGAATGGCCGGTGTCGGGATTGCCCTTCGCCGTTGCTCCGCCTCCACCTTGGCATGTGGATTTTCGGAATCGCTGGTTATCGGCAACGACGGCGAGCGGTACGAAGTGGCCGACGCGAAGAGATTTGCTCACTGAGCTGGCCGAGAAGAGCGGCGATCCTCAGCTCAATTGGGAAAATCTTGATGAAGCTGACATCGGTTCGCTTTTGAATGCGATCCTATCCTTCGTAGAAGGAAAGCCGATTGGTTCAGCCCAGAAGAACCTCACGGAGGTTATCAACACGTTCCTGTCGAGCGAGCGGAGATACAAGTTTGGGCGCATCATGCGAAAGGTCCTGGCAGTAACCGCCGGCACGGAGATCCTGAAGAAGACAAGCGTAGCCGCGAAATTTGATCGCGCCTTACAGGAACCCCAGGATGCGCCGGAGAGCATCGCCGGGAGTATCGTTCTAAGAATTTTTCCTGAGCTTTTCCAAAAGCAGAGAATTGCCGCTTAGCTGTCATTCTCGGCAGCGCCAACGTCCTCGGCGATCTCCTGTCTGAGCTTTGGTCCCTTCGCCAATCGTCGGCCAAGCGCGACGACGAATTGATCATAGCGCTCGCCGGCCTTGGCGCGGGCGGCTTGAGCGGCGGGTTCCGGCAGCGCCGGCGTGGTGGCGACCCAGAAGCGCACGAACAAAGCCAGCATCTCGACCGAAATGCCGACGTCGCGTTCCAGCCGTGTCATGCGGCGATCGATCTGGTCCAAGCGCTTGGTGGTGGCAGCTTCCTGCCGCTCGGCGGCATCGGGCGACAGGAAGGATTCGATGGCTGCTTCGGCGATCAGCGATCGGGAATAATCGCGGCGCGCGGCATGTTCGGCGAGACGGCGCATCACCGCCGGGTCGAGATAGACGGACAGGCGCTGCTTTTTGGGTGACTTCGGCATGACCACCTCACAGTTCCATGCCATCGCCCGGATCGAGCGAGACCTGACGGGCGACGCCCTGCATCAGCCGGTTCATCCGGCTGTTGCGGACCGTGTCGCCCTCGACGTCGTCGGCAAGGCCGATCTCGAACTCGTTCTCGAGCGGAGCCTTCATCTCGACAGGCTCCGCGCGGTTGAGTTCGGGTTGCTGACGACGTTCGGAATCGGTCGGATCTTCATCGCTGGCTTCCGCCGCTGATCCCGGCTCGGTCCTCTCAGGTCGAAGTGGGAGCGGCAGCGCGGTCCAATCATCGGGACGCCCCTGTTTCGGGACGACCAGCGCTGGCGGCGGCAGGATGCGCTCCTTGAAACGCGCGTCCTCGTAGTAACGGGCCTTCTTCGCCCGGATTGGCGGCGTGCCCGCGACCATGACGATCTCATCGCTCGGCGGAAGCTGCATGATCTCGCCGGGGGTAAGCAGCTGGCGGGCCGTTTCTGAGCGCGACACCATCAGATGCCCGAGCCACGGCGACAGCCGGTGCCCAGCATAGTTTCGCATCGCCTTCATCTCGGTCGCGGTGCCGAGTGCGTCTGATACGCGCTTGGCCGTGCGTTCGTCGTTGGTCGCGAAGCTCACCCGCACATGGCAGTTGTCGAGGATCGAGTTGTTCGCGCCATAGGCTTTCTCGATCTGGTTGAGGCTCTGCGCGATCAGGAAACTCTTCAGGCCATAGCCCGCCATGAAGGCCAGGGCGGACTCGAAGAAATCGAGCCGGCCCAGCGCCGGAAATTCGTCGAGCATCAGCAGCAGCCGATGGCGACCGGCCTTGGCCTGGAGATCCTCGGTCAGGCGGCGACCGACTTGATTGAGGATCAGGCGGATGAGCGGCTTGGTACGGTTGATGTCGGACGGCGGGACGACGAGGTAGAGCGTGGTCGGATGCCTGGCTGTCACGATGTCGGTGATCCGCCAATCGCAGCGGCGCGTCACCTCTGCCACGACAGGATCGCGATAGAGGCCGAGGAAGGACATGGCGGTCGACAACACGCCCGATCGCTCATTGTCGGATTTGTTGAGCAGCTCGCGCGCGGCGCTGGCGATGACGGGGTGCGGCCCGGCTTCACCGAGATGCGCGGTCTTCATCATCGCGGCGAGCGTCGACTCGATCGGCCGCTTCGGATCGGAGAGGAAGGCGGCGACGCCAGCGAGCGTCTTTTCCTCTTCCGCGTAGAGGACATGGAGGATCGCACCGACGAGCAGTGCATGGCTGGTTTTTTCCCAATGATTGCGCTTCTCGAGCGAGCCTTCGGGATCGACGAGGATGTCCGCGATGTTCTGGACGTCGCGCACCTCCCATTCGCCGCGGCGGACCTCCAGTAGTGGATTGTAGGCCGATGATTTCGGGTTGGTCGGATCGAACAGGAGCACGCGGCCATGCCGCGCGCGAAAGCCGGCGGTGAGTTGCCAGTTCTCGCCCTTGATATCGTGGACGATCGCCGATCCAGGCCAGGTCAGCAGCGAGGGGACGACCAGGCCGACGCCCTTGCCCGAACGGGTCGGCGCGAAGCACAGCACATGCTCCGGTCCATCATGGCGAAGATAGTTGCGGTCGTAGCGGCCGAGCACAACACCATCGGGGCCGAGAAGTCCCGCCGCCTTCACCTCCTCCGTCTCGGCCCAGCGAGCGGAGCCGTAGGTCTCGACCTTCTTGGCCTCGCGGGCGCGCCAGACCGACATGCCGATGGCGACGGCCACCGAGATGAATCCGCCTGACGCCGCGATCCACGCGCCCTCGACGAAGATCGACGGCGCATAGGCATCAAAGCCATACCACCACCAGAAGAAGGCGGGCGGCATGTAGAAGGGAAAGCCGAACAGCCGGAACCACGGCGGCCCAAGCTCCGGCTGGAAGGCGAGCCGCCAGGCCACCCATTCCGTCGCGCCCCAGGTCGTGGCGAGCACGATCGCGGAGACGATCAGAATTTGGCCCCAGAGGATTTTCGTCGCGGACATGGCAAGGGGTCTTTCTGCGAGGGGTTAGAGGCCGAGGCCCCGCTTGCGCCCGAAGCTCCAGTCGACGCCGCCGTCGCTACGGGCGACGCCGGAGACGTGGCGGCCGAGCTGCATTTCGAGAGAGGGCGTCCAGGGCACGAGCTGGAAGCCGAGCCCATCGTCGATCATGGCGAAGCGCCCGGAGGCGAGCGTGAAGCGCTGCCGATAGGAGCCGGCGACATATTCGCCGCTCGCGGCGCGGGTGAATGGCCGGCCGGTTTCCGCCGCGACCTTCTCGCCGAGCATTTCCAGCTCTCTGCGGCGCAGCGTGTCGATCAGGTTCCGAGTGAAGGTGATGCTCTGCCCATGCCGCTCGCCGAGGCCCTGATCGACCAGGTGCTCGGCGCGACGTTCCATCGCCTGCCGCACCTCGGCGCCGAAACCGCCTTCCGACAGCGCAACCGGCCCGCGGGCGATGTTCTGGCGGTCGAGCCAGGTCGCGCCCGACGCCGTGATCTGGCGATCGATGTCGAGGTCGGAGCGAACGGCTATGGCGACGCGGCGTTGCCCCCGCGCGTCATCGAACCGGCGCAGCTCGACGATCGAGCCGGGCGCGCCGTCTCCGGCCGCATCGAGATCGGGCAGCTTGACGTGGTGGGTGCGACCGTCGACGCCATCGACGACGGCATAGGCCGTGCCCTTCAGTTCGTCGTCGAGGCCCCGATCGACCAGCCTCCCGACGATCGGCGTATCGAGACTTTCGGCGGCTAGCACATAGCTGGCCGATCCGCGTTCGATGCCGCGTTCCGTCAACGCCCGGTGCATCCGCTTGATGATGTCACCGCGTTCACCGAGTTCGCGCAGCGTCGCCTCGGCCTTGCCGTCGATCATCCACTGGCCGGGGCCGACCTCGACGGCGAGGCCGAGCGTTTCCAGCTTGTGCAGCCGTCCGACCTTGAACGCATGATATTCGTCGGGCCGGGTTTGTCGGTCGGGCGCCATGTCGATGACGCCCGTGGCGTGCGCATCGCGGGCAAGCTGGCGGTCGAGTTGCGTCCAGCGCTCGGCCTCGACCTGTCGCTCCAGAGCGCGGTGAATGTCGAGATCCGTGCGCGGCCCCAATTCCTGCGTGACGAGGTCGGCGGCGCGGCCGCGCATGCCTTCCTTGATGTAGTCGCGCGCGATCACGAGGTCCTGCCCGTCATCGGCACGGCCGCGCAGGATGATGTGGACGTGCGGGTTGTCGGTATTCCAGTGATCGACGGCGGCCCATTCGAGCTTCGTGCCGAGATCCTTCTCCATCTGGTTCATCAGATCTCGGGTGAAGGATTTGAGGTCCGCCATATCCACGGCGTCCTCCGGCGAGACGATGAAGCGGAAATGGTGGCGATCGTCGCCGCAACGCTCGGCGAAGGCGCGGCCCTCGACCTCATCGGTCTCCGGCCCGAACAACCGGGCCTTCTCTCCGTTACGGGTCACGCCCTCGCGGCGCAGATAGTTGAGATGGGCCGCGAGCGGAGCCGTGCGGGCATGATGGCGCACCAGGCGAGTCTTGATGACGACGACGCGCGAGCGGCCGGTGAGGAGACGGTTGGCGCGAACACTCGCCGTTCGGCCCCGCCCGAAGGTCGAGCGATTGCCGGAGCTGATCCGGCCAGAACGCGAGACGCGAGCGCCGGCCTTCTGCGCGGCAGCCAGCGCCTGCGCGATAAAGGGCCTGGCACGCTGCGCGCTTGACGATCGGATACGGCCGGGCCGGATGCGGAAATCTTCATTGCCGCTCATCGCCGAGACTCCGCACATCGCATCAAACAGATGAAATCAGGGAAGAAACGGCGCGCTCGCGAGGTTCGCGAAAACAGCGCACCTCGCGAAAGAGCGGAGTAACCCATTGAAACAAAACGACCGACCGACGCCGCACCTCGCGGCTTTTTATCTCGCCCTCGTTCGGTCGTGTTGCCTGCTTCCCGCCTCGGCCCACGCCATGACACGCCGGGATACGCTATCGCGCGATCAGGAACGCGGGCGCTCATCGCGCGGTCCGATCGTCGGCGCGGGCGACGAAAAGCCCGCCGGACTGCGGCACGATGGCGGAGACATCGCGCACGGCCGGCGTCGCGCTCGCGTCACTGGAGGCGCGTTCAACCGGCAAAGGATCGGCAGCGGCGCTGCGCTCCGATCGCGCAATGAACAGCGGTGCGCGCGTCCAGACGAGCGGATCGGCCGCCGCGACCATGACGGGGCTGGCGGGATCGCCGCTGCTGACCGACGGCGCGACGATGGCGAGATAGGCGCGCGTCTCGGCGGGCAGCGGGCGGCCGTCGAGAGAGTCCTCGTAACGGCCGGGGCCAGCATTGTAGGCCGCGATCCAGCCGGGCGAACCGTACCGCTCGAACAACTCGCGAATATAGGCCGCGCCCGCGATGATGTTGTCGTGGGGATCGTAAGGATCGGTGCCGAGGCGATGGCGAGCACGCAGGCCCGCCCAGGTTTCGGGCATGATCTGCATCAGGCCCATCGCGCCCTTGGGTGATGTCGCGCTTGGATCACCGGCGCTTTCCGCCCGCATGACCGCGCGAATCCATGCAATCGGTATCCGGAAGCGCGCGGCCGCTTCGGCGACATATGCAGCGTGGCGATCGCTGGTCGATGGTCGTGCGATCGGCGCATCCTGAGCCAGAGCGATCACCGGTACGACGCTTGCGACAGAGATGCCGGTAAGGAGAAGGAGAGCCATGCGCCGAGTTGCAGAGCGCAGCCCGGACACATCCCGGCGGCTCGTCGTCGGACGAGGCCAAGCCATCGCTCAATCCTTCTCGGCGCGGTCGCGCGGTCGCGACCAGTGCAGCGACCAAGCGTTACCGGCATCATCGTCGCGGAACAGGTTGGCGCGGATCGGCTGCGGCAGGGCCGGATCGTCGATCAGCAGCGCGATATATTCGCCTGCGCGCTCGCCGGTGCGTTTCCAGCCCGCCCCGACCTCCGGGCCGCTCTCCTCGGCGCCGTCATCGCGGGCATGGATGCGATAGTCCGGCGAGTTTTCCGCATCGGACGGATCGGCGGGCACGATGGCGATGTCGCGGAAGAGCGTGAATGTCTCGATGCGTCCAGTGAAGCCGGACGTCTCACGTGTGAATTGACCGATCTGCGGCATGACTGTCTCCATGGCGGTGGTGTTGGGAAGGCCATCGACGGGCACCGCTCCCATCGATCGGAAGCGGTCAGCGTGTGGCGGCACGCCAGACGAAGCGGCCATCACCACCCTCGTCGGTGTAGAGCCGCGTCGCCTTGCCGATGACGCCGCGCGCCGGGATCGGACCGAAGTAACGGCCGTCCAGGCTGTCGCTGACATCGGGGTTCATGAGGAAAATCTGACCGTCGGCGAGGCGGCGACAGCCCTGCCAGACCGGCAGCGGACGTCCGCGCCGGTCGCGGTCGAGCGCACGCCCAAGCGGTATCGTGTCGACCGTGATGGCGTTGCCGGTGCGGCAGACCCGCTGGCCGGCAAGCCCCATGACGCGCTTCATCAGCGGGACGTCGCGACCGATATAGCCGCGCTCGACCAGGAAATCGGCGAGCGGCTTGTCCGGCAATACCGCAACCAGATCTCCGACCTCCAGATGACCAGGAGGATCGAGGTCATAGAAGCCGATCGGCACGCTGGCCGAAGCGTTCCAGATCAGGCGGAGCGGAACCGGAACGAGCGACGCCAGTGTCGTCCCCATGACGGCGAGACACGTCGCGATGACATAGCTGCGGCGGGTCATCTCTCGATCTCCCGCCGCTTGAGCCACGCCTGATGGCGTTCCCTGGTGTAGGCGCGCGGCTCTTGGCCGGTGCTCATCCGGTTGGCGACGTGCCGCCAGTGATCGGGGGCGACGTCATGCGGTAGGATGCCGATGGCTTCCACTGCGTCGATGTGGCGAAGCACCTGTTCGACCTTGGGCCAGCCCTCGATCTTCAGCAGAATGTCGCCGCCCGGCTGCACGAAGGGCAGAGTCTGATAGGGTTCGTTCGGTTCGACCGCGCGCACGATGTCGATGCGCGAACTGGTCGTGCCGAAGTCGTTGGCCGCCCAGCGGACGAAGGCGAAGACGCTGCCGGGACGATAGGAGAAGACACGGCGGCGACGGTCGAGCACCTCGTCGCGGACTTCCTGGCCGAACCTGATCCAGTTCTCGATCCGCTTTTCGATCCAGGTCAGCTCGACATGGGTGAGTCTGTCGGAGGTCTGGGCGATCGGCGCGGGGCCGCTGCGCACGCGGAGGACCGCGTTGCCGGTCATGGACGTTCTCCTTCGACGGAGGGAAATTCGCGCGCGAGCAGATCGCGCAGCATGTCGGCGACGGTGACGCCGCGTTGGAACGCGGCGATCTTGATCCGGCCGCGCTGGTCCGGCGTCACATCGATGGTGAGCCGTGCGGTGTAGCCAGTGGCGCTATCGTTGCGCGGCGACGAACCAGCAGCCTTGATCCACTGATCGGGATCGGCGGGCCGGGAAGCGAAACCGCGACGGGCCGGACGCTCGCTCATCGTGTCGCCCTCCCGATGCCGAGCCCGTCGATCGCATCCGCCAGCGCTGCGATCTCGCGCGCGGCGGGCGTGTCGTCGTCCAGCTCGGACACCAGGCAGCCCGATTGCGCGGCGGCCGCGAAGGCGATGCGCTGGCCGATGGTGGCGGCTAGGACGGGCGGATCATGGTCGGCCAGCGCCTCAGCCGTTTCGCGTGCAAGCATGGTGCGTGCATCGCAGCGGTTCAGCACGAAACGGGCCGTAAGCTGAGGCCGGTAGATGCGCGCCTCACTGATGAGCGCCAGCATCTCTGCCGAGGCCCAACCGTCGAACGGCGATGGCTGCACCGGGACGAGTACGAGATCCGCGGCGAGCAGCGCCGAACGCATCAGGCCGGCAACGCGCGGTGGCCCGTCGATTACGACATGATCGGCATCGCGAGCGAGTTCGGGCGCCTCCCGGTGCAACGTATCGCGGGCGAGGCCAATGACGCCGAACAGGCGGGGCTTGCCCGCATGCTCCCGTTGCTGCGACCAGTCGAGCGCCGATCCTTGCGGGTCCGCGTCGATCAGCATGACGCGCTTTCCCTGCCTTGCCCATTCGCCGGCGAGGTTGAGCGCCAGCGTCGTTTTGCCGACGCCGCCTTTCTGGTTGAGGAAGGCCACGATCATCGGCGGCCTCCCGCACGAGGATCGAAGGGGAGTTGCGGAAGGCTGTGGGCGTCGGCCGTTCCGGAGCCGGTGCTGGCAGGTGCGGAGGGGTTGGCGCGCCGTTTCCGGGTGACGCTGAGCGAAGTTGCGGCCTGCCGGACGAGGTTGTCGTTTTTCCAGGTTTCGTGAATCGGCGAGAGAGCGGACGTGAGTCCGAACAATGGTTTGCGCGCATAGATGTTGTTCCATGTTTGTGAACTG
>NZ_JAASQI010000007.1 GCF_011762225.1 Pseudochelatococcus lubricantis | reverse complement strand
CAGTTCACAAACATGGAACAACATCTATGCGCGCAAACCATTGTTCGGACTCACGTCCGCTCTCTCGCCGATTCACGAAACCTGGAAAAACGACACGTGGTGCCGGTTCTGCCCGAAGGGGCGAGCCATGACGGCCGCCGCGCACGAAACGCCGCGCCCGCGCAGC
This sequence comes from Pseudochelatococcus lubricantis, assembly GCF_011762225.1. Taxonomy (GTDB): domain Bacteria; phylum Pseudomonadota; class Alphaproteobacteria; order Rhizobiales; family Beijerinckiaceae; genus Pseudochelatococcus; species Pseudochelatococcus lubricantis. The sequence goes on along the minus strand of NZ_JAASQI010000007.1, from coordinate 293,216 downwards.
CCCCAGCACATCCCCGGAGACGAATAATGACCCGTCGCGCTCACCGCAGCGCGCACGGCCGTCCGCTGCCGGACGGGCCTGCGCCCTTCACCACCTTGGTCGATCTGACCTTCGAGAAACGCAAGGTCGAGCACTGGATACGCTTCGGCCGCAAGAGCTACGAGCAGATCATCGACCGTCGCCGCAGCATCGTCGGCTTCGCGCCGAACAGCATCTTTGCCTTCGTGCGATGGGCGAGCGGCGACCATGGCACGGTCGTTTCCCGCATCGACATTGTGCGGGCCATCGGCAGGGGCGAGCCGTTCCAGACATTGCCCTTCGTCCGCCCCGGCGGCGAAATCCTGTTGCGCCTCGATAGCTGGTCGAAAGTGCAGCGCGCGCTTGCCGCCATCGACGCCGTGGAGTCGCTCGGCCTCGATCCGACCGATGCCTCGCCGGACCACTGGCGGCACGTCCACAACCGTCTGAGCGCCAATCTGGAGCCGCACGCCTACACGCCCGAGCGACACGCCGCTTGGCTTCATCGCCGAAGGATCGAGCCATGACGCGCCGCCGCACCCTCACGGTGACGGCGCTCGCCGTCATCGGCATCGCCGCCGCAAGCGTGGTCGAGACGTCGACGAAACTCATCTGGAACGCCACCGCAAGCGCGCCGGTCGGGTTCTACACCGTCGAGCCGGCCGACCGGATGGACGTGCCCGAGCTGGTCGCCATCATGCCGCCCGAACCGCTCGCCGCCTTCATGGTCGAGCGCGGCTATATCGCGCGAGGCGTCCCGCTCTTGAAGCGTGTCTTGGGCCTGCCCGGACAGCGGGTTTGTCGCGCCGGCCGCACGATCACGGTGAACGGGATCGAGATGGGCGAGGCGCTGGAGCGCGATAGCCTCGGCCGCGATCTGCCCATCTGGCAGGGCTGCCGTGTCATCGGCGACGACCACCTTTTCCTCATGAATTGGGAAGTCCGCGACAGCCTCGACGGCCGGTATTTCGGACCCATCCCCGCAGCTTCCGTCATCGGCCGAGCGGTCCCGCTCTGGACCGATGAGGAAGGCGTCGGCCGCTACGAGTGGCGCGCGCCGACGCACTGAAACCAACCCCCGAAAACCAACCGCAGGAGATTTCCATGGCAGAGATAGGCACCTTCACCCGCACCGAAACCGGCTATGCCGGGAAGCTACATTCGTTCGGCCTCCGCGATGAGCTGTTCATCGTTCCGGCCAAGCCGAGCGACGTGAAGAACGCGCCCGACTATCGCGTGCGCCTCGATAGCGAGGACGGCCCGGACGCCGGCCCCGCATGGAAAGACTCCAGCGAAAACGCTGGCGAGTTCGTGTCGATGCGATTGGAGGGGCCAATTTTCCCGTTCCCGATCCGCGCCAAACTGTTCCAGTCCAACGACGATCCTTCGGTCTGGACCCTGCGTTGGAAGCACGCCCGGAAGATCGAGGATGAGGAATGAAGGCCGCGCGCGTTCGGCCCGCCATCCGGTCAAGGATCGGCATCCCTTTGTTCGCAGAAAAGCCGTCTCATCCCTTCGTCCCGCTCGGCGAGCAGACGGCCGGCGCGCGCAGCGAAGGTCAGGGGCGGCCATCGGCCGGCGCTTGCGCCTTGCCCTTGACCGCAGCGAGCACGCTGGCAGGCTGGCGGCGAAGCGGAGACAGGCCGGCATGGCATTGTGCCGTCCTGCTGCTGGCGGGGGCGCTTTCCGTCTGCATCGGATCGGGCGTCGCTGTCGCGCAATCCGTGTCGGTCGAGCGCCCGGCCGCAACCCATCCTTATGCGGCTCACATCGCGGAGGCGTCGCAGCGGTTCGGCATCCCCGAGCACTGGATACGCGCCGTGCTGCGCGCCGAGAGCGCGGGCGACGTGCGCGCGATTTCGTCGGCCGGGGCGATGGGATTGATGCAGGTGATGCCCGATACATGGGCGGGCCTGCGTGTGAGCCATGGCCTCGGCCGCGATCCCTACGACCCGCGCGATAACATCCTCGCCGGCACCGCCTATCTGCGCGAGATGTTCGACAGTTACGGCAATGTCGGCGCGATGCTGGCGGCCTACAATGCCGGTCCCGGCCGCTATGACGAATACGTTGCGACCGGCCGCACGCTGCCGGCCGAAACGCGGGCCTATGTCGCCGCGCTCGCGCCGATCCTCGGCGGCGCGACTGCAACCGAAGCGCCGTCATCGGTACCGCCACCGCAGCCAGATTGGCGCGAGGCACCGCTGTTCGTCATGCGTCCGGGCGACGCGCGGGCTGCCGCCGCGCCGCCGTCCGAGGTGCAAACGGGCGACGGCCGCGCTGCTGTTCCGGCGCGCGACCCCGCCCGTGCGGAGCCGCAGGACGGCAGCATTTTCGTGGCGAGCGCCAGCGATGGGAGAACGCCATGAGGGCGGCGTTCCCGCGCTCGGCGGCGCTGGTTTCGGCATCCGGTCGGGCAGGTTTGCGCCCGGCAGGAGGGGCAGAAAAGACAGAAAGGGCGGAGGGCAAGATTAAAGAAGACGGCACCATATCGGGCCGCTTCTGGAAATTATTGTTGTCTGCACACTGGTTAGGTAGCCGGTTCCGGCACCATGGTTTTGAGGGGCCGCGTGCCGCGATTTCGCGCAAAGCCTTGGCTTTGCTGGGTTTCGAGCGGCACCATATGCCCATATCGGCCGTTTTCAGGCGGTTTGGGCTGGAGTCGCGCCCTTGAGCGCCGACGACGAAAACCGCTTCCGACCGAAGCCCGGCCGCATCCGATCCGACACGCCGAAGGCCGGTAAGACCAAGAGCTTTTTCACGCAGGTCAAGAAGATCACCCGCCAGCATCAGGCGGCAGCCTCCCGCAACCCTTCCATGCCGTCATCCGCCCGCCCGTCATCGACGGGCCGATCCCGCACCGTCGCCGCCAGCGGCAAGGGCGTGAAGCGCGGTCGGGGCGCGAGCTTCGTGCGCGCCCGCAATATCTCCGGCCATTGGCATCATCGCCAGCCGGGCAGCCGCCGCGTGATCGTCAAGCAGCGCAGCGTCAGGGCCGCATGGAAGGGCGGCCGTGCCCGCGCGCATCTGCGCTATGTCCAGCGTGACGGAACATCGCGCGATGGCGAGCGGGGCCGGCTTTATTCGGCGACCGAGGACCGTGCCGATGGCGACGCCTTCCTTGATCGCGGCAAGGACGACCGCCACCAATTCAGATTCATCGTCTCGCCCGAGGACGGCGCGGAGCTGTCGGACCTCACGGCCTACACCCGCGATTTCATGAAACAGGTGGAAGCCGACCTCGGCACGAAACTCGATTGGGTTGCCGTCAATCACTACAACACCGGCCATCCCCATGTGCATATCATCGTCAACGGCCGCGACGATACGGGCGGGGATCTGGTCATCAACGGCGACTATCTCTCTGCTGGCCTGCGCGAGCGCGCCAGCGAGCTTGCCAGTCTGGAGCTTGGCCCCGTGACCGAGATCGAGCAGACCCGCAAACTGTCGGCCGAAATCGACCAAGATCGTTTCACCCGGATCGACCGCGCCATGACCGAGGAAGCCGATGCCCGTTTCCTCGACCTTCGCCACGAGCCGGCAGCGCCAAGACGGCAGTTCGAGCGGACACTACGCCTGCGCCGCCTCGCCAAGCTGGAGAAGATGGGGCTGGCGACCGAGCACGCGCCCGGCGTTTGGGAATTGAACAAGGACATGGAGCCGGCCCTGCGCGAGCTTGGCGATCGTGGCGACATTATCCGCACCATGCAAAAGGCGCTCGGCCCGCAGGCCGGCGAGCGCGATCCGATGAGCTTCCAAATCCATGACGGAGCGCCCGAGACGCCCATCGTCGGCCGCGTTGTGGACAAGCACCTGTCCGACGAGTTGGGCGAGAACCTGACAATCGTGGTGGACGGGATCGACGGCAGGACGCACCACGTCGCCGGCATCGCGCCCGAGCGGCTGGAGGACGCCCGTATCGGCGGCGTTGTCCAGATCGGCCCCGACGAGGCGACGGCCCGGCCGTCCGACCGCACCATCACGGCCATCGCCGAGGATGGTATCTATCGGCCGAGCCGCCATCTGGAGCGGGCGAAATTCGAGGGCCGCGTTCCGGGCGGCGACTATGAGGGCTATGTCGATGCTCATGTCCGCAGGCTGGAGGCGTTGCGCCGGGCCGGGATCGTCGAGAGGATTGACGCCGACCAATGGCGTATCCCCGATGATCTGGTCAGCCGCGCCGCCGACTACGATGCCGGCCGCGACAGGCAGGCCAGTGTTCGCGTCCTGTCCCCGGTCGAGCTAGGCAAGCAGATCGGATCGGACGGCGCGACCTGGCTGGACCGGCGATTGATCCATAGCGAAACCACCGACCTTGCCCCGACCGGCTTCGGCCAGCAGGTGCGCGAGGCGATGGACCAGCGCCGCGAGCATCACATCGAACAGGGCGATGCCAGCCGAGCGCGGGACGGCCGCGTGTTCTACCGACGCAGCCTTCTCGCCACGCTGCGCGAGCGGGAGGTTGCCCGTGTCGGGGCAGAGATGGCGGAAAGCAAGGTGCTGCCGTTCCGGGCAGCGACGGACGGCGAGAGCGTCAGCGGCAAGTTCACCGGGACCGTGCAGCTATCGAGCGGCAAGTTCGCCGTGGTGGAGAAATCCCATGAGTTCACGCTTGTCCCGTGGCGGCCAGTCATCGACAGCCAGCTCGGCCGCGAGGTTGTGGGCGTCGTGCAGGGCGGATCGGTGTCGTGGCAGTTGGGGCGGCAGAGAGGGTTGGGGCTTTAGTTGGCATCGCGGCCGGGGCGCTATCAAACGCCAGTTCGATCGCGAAGTCATCGGGGGGTCACGATGCTCGCCGCCTATTTTCGCGATCCAGGACGCAGGGTTTGCTCGCTTCCGGCGCAATTCTGTTGTGCGGTGGATTTTCGCGCAGCCACCGCGTTGTCGAAGTCTTCCGCCAAGTCCTCAACGGTAATTGTTGCAAAACGCTGCATGAGCAGCGCTTCCGCCTCGCCCAATGTTTTCTCCATGCGCGCATCCACAGCTTGTTCGACGCCGCATTCCGCATGCTCTGCATTCGGCCCAATGTTGAACAACGGTGGTTTGCCGATCGCCGAATAAACATCGAGCAACGTGATTGCGTCCAAACCGGAACTTAGTTGCCAGCCTCCACCGTGTCCTGCCTCAGACTTGACAAAGCCCTTTGCGCGCAACCCTGCCATCATTCTTCGCACGACGGCGGGGTTTGTGCTGAGCATCTTCGCAATGTCTTCTGACGTCGCCCGTTCAACATGCCGATCCATATGGATCAACACATGAAGCATGCGGGACATGCGGGTATCACGGGGCATCAATGTTCCTTTCGATCTACGCCGATCCTAGCAGCCTTCGCTTACCGTAACAATGCGAGTCACGGGAGTTGACGGCCACTGCTCTATTCCGTAACTTATAGAGATACGAGAAGGGGACTTGCTCATGGACTTCGAGATCATCATCGTCGGTGGAAGCTTTGCCGGGCAAGCCGCTGCGCTGCAATTAGGTAGAGCACGCAAGCGCGTGCTACTGGTCGATGCGGGCGAGCCCCGCAATCGCTTTGCCAGGTCCTCGCACGGCTTTCTCGGACAGGACGGGCAGTCGCCAGCCGGGATCATCGCGACGGCCAGGACGCAGCTCGCCAAATACACCACGGTCAAACTGCATAAGGGATATGCGGGGAAGGCCAGCGCGAGCGGCGCGGGATTCCAGGTGTCGCTTTGGGACAGCGGCGACGTGTCGGCCAAGCGACTCATCCTTGCGACCGGGGTTCGCGACAAGCTGCCGCCACTTCCGGGGGTGGAAGAACGCTGGGGCGTGAGCGTCCTACATTGCCCCTACTGCCACGGGTTCGAGTTGGGCCAGCAACCCATAGGCGTTCTCGCCAGCAGTGAGTTGGTTATGCACCAAGCCATGCTGGTGCCTGACTGGGGACCGACGACCCTGTTCACGCAGGACGTTTTCGTGCCCAACCCGGAGCAGTCCGTCGCACTCGCCGCGCGAGGCGTGACGATCGAGACGACGCCGATCGCGGAACTTCTCGGCCCAAGCCCGGCCCTGGAGGCGGTTCGCCTCACCGATGGCAGAACGGTGCCACTGTTCGGTCTGTTCATAGCTCCGCAGACGGAGCCGGACATCGACCTGGCCGGGCCGCTGGGCTGCACGTTCAAGGACGGACCGACAGGACGGTTCATCGCGGTGAACGAACGGCAGGAAACGTCGGTGCCCGGCGTCTTCGCGGCAGGGGATGCGGCAAGCCCGATGGCGAACGCGACCTTTGCCGCTGCCGCTGGCGCGATGGCGGCCGGCGCTGCCCATCACTCTCTGATCTACGGCCTTGGAGGGGATGCGCAATGAGCCGGGATTTCGAGGCCATGCAAGCCGATGCCGCGCGATATTGGGAGGAACGCTATCGTGCCGCTTCGCCCCGCACCAGCGGGAAGCCCGGCAAGGCGCTGCAACGCTTTGCAGGTTCTTTGCCGACAGGAAGTGCCTTGGAGCTCGGCTGCGGCAAGGGAGACGACGCGGTATGGCTGGCCGGACGAGGATGGTCCGTCGTGGCCGTGGAGATTTCGCGAACGGCACTCGACTATGCTGCGGCGAATGCCGAGCGGGCCGGCGTATCGGATCGAATTGCCTTCGAGCAACATGATTTGTCTCGCACCTTTCCCGACGGCACGTTCGATCTTGTAGCAGTGAGCTTCCTTGCCGCTTTCCCGCGCGACGGGGTTTTCAGACGCGCAGCGCAGGCCGTCGCGACGGGTGGTCATCTTCTCATCATCGACCATGGTTCCCGATCGCCTTGGTCGTCCGCGCCGGCCGACTGGCGATTTCTGACCGCCGCCGAAACGCTGGAAACGCTTGATCTGGACGAGCGGAATTGGGCTCCCGTCCACGTCGACGCACTCGATCGAGAGGCTACCGGGCCAGATGGCGAAATCGCCACCGTCCGCGACAGCGTCATTTTTCTCAAACGTCTCTGACGCCGGATTAAAAAATGGAACAAGATTTTCTTCAAGAAGCGCCCGACCCAAAACGTTGGTCCGCGCTGACCTTTATCGCGATTGCGACAGCGATGATGGTGCTGGACGGGTCCATCATCAACATCGCTCTGCCGCAGGCCCAGGCCGATCTTGGCATTAGCGACGTGCATCGTCCCTGGGTAGTGACGGCATATGCTCTGACCTTCGGAGGATTGCTGCTCCTTGGTGGGCGGATTTCCGACTTCTTCGGCCGTCGCCGGGTCTTCATTATAGGAATGTGTGGGTTTCTGGCGGCTTCCGCATTCGGCGGCTTTGCGGTTGACGGCGTAAGTCTGATCGCGGCGCGTGCGCTGCAAGGCGGTTTTGCTGCATTGCTCGCACCTGCCGCGCTCTCCCTGCTGACCACTACCTTTACGGAGCCGGGCGAACGCGCAAAGGCATTCTCCGTCTATGGTGCTGTCCAGGGATTCGGGGCTGCTGTCGGGATGCTGCTCGGAGGCATCCTGACCGAATACTTGGGTTGGCGCTGGTGCCTGTTCATCAACGTGCCAATCGCTCTCGTCGTTATCTTGGGGGCGCTCGGCTCAATCCGTGAAAGCCGCGCCGAGGCGGCCGGCCCCTTCGATATACCGGGCGCGCTGCTGTCCATGCTTGGACTGGCTTCCCTGGTCTATGGCTTCACGCTGGCCGGTGAAGCCGGAGGATGGTTTGCGCCGATCACTTCAACTTCGGTGCTGGCAGGGGTGATCCTTTTGATCGCTTTCGCGCTCCGATCAGCCAAGGCTTCCTTCCCTCTCTTGCCGCCGCGAATCTTCATGAACCGAAATCGAGGGGCAGCATTCCTGTCTTTCCTCCTTGTGGGTGCAGGGATTTTGGGAGTGTCGCTGTTCCTGACGTTCTACCTTCAAGTGACGCTAGGCTTCACGCCCTTCCAGGCCGGAATAGCCTTTCTGCCGTTCACGATCGGCATCGTTGCGGGCGCGATGATCGCGTCGGGTCTGACTCCGCGCTTCGGCGAGGTCAAAGTTATGATCCTTGGTTTAGGTATCGCGTTGCTGAACATGATCTGGCTTGCACAGGTCAGCGAAACCTCCGGGTTTTTGAGTCTGGTGCTACCGGCTCTCACGCTGATGAGCTTGGGGCTTGGGCTCTACTTCGCTCCTGCATCGAGTCTGGCGCTGCTCGAAGTCGATGAGACGGATTCCGGTGTTGCGAGCGCGCTCGTCAACGCCACTCAACAGGTCGGCGGAGCCCTCGGTTCGGCCATGCTCAACACCATCTTTCTATCAGCCGTTGCGGGCGGAAAGCTGGCGGGAACAGCTTCGGACATCGGTGCCTACCGCATCACGTTCGCCAGCACAGCCGGACTCTTTGCCCTTGCGCTTGTGGTTGTGCTCCTGCTCGCCAAACAAAAACGGAGTCGGTCGTGATCGAAGGCCGCCGTCGATGGAGTCGGATTTGACGATGTAAGCGGTTGGCAATGACGCTTGCCTGACCTATTCTCTCAAGGAATGGATCGGATGGCAGCCTTACAATTTTTCGTCCGCGTTGTGGAGAGTGGGAGCTTCTCCCAAGCTGCGCGCGAGCTTGGTGTCGGGCAACCGGCCGTCAGCAAACAGATCGCAGCACTGGAGCAGCGACTAAAAGCGCAACTACTAAACCGAACCTCGCGCAGGCTTCGTCTCACGCCAGCGGGCGTCGATTTTTATGAGGCAGCCATTCGAATACTGGGCGAGCTAGATGACGCCGAGAGTCGGGCTGCCAACGCTCACGAGCAACCAAACGGGACCGTTCGAGTGGCAACCCCGCCGCTCCTGACAGGCATGATGATCGTGCCTACACTCCCGGAATTCTTTCTCCGCTTTCCCAGCGTTACGGTTGAATTTGTCGTCTCCGAACGATACGCCGATCTGGTGCAAGAGGGGCTCGATCTAGCTATCCGCATCGGCAAGCTTGATAGCTCCGGGCTTTTGGCGCGCAGGGTCGGAAGCATGCAGGTTGCGACTATCGCAAGTCCTAAGTATCTAGCGCGCCACGGCGTGCCGTTAAAGCCGTCCGATCTAGATGCGCACCACCTCTTGGCAAATCGATATCTCGGCGCGATCAGCAACTGGCATTTTAAGAACAGCGAGCGGGAGATCGTGACCCCAGCCTCTGGAAGGTTTAGCTGCAATAATCCAGCGGATACGCATGCTGCCGTCCTTGCGGGCCTTGGAATCGTGCAAAGCGCGCGCGCCTTGTTCGAAGCGGAACTTCGATCTGGGGATGTGGTCGAACTGCTGGGGGATTTTACTCCAGAGCCTATCCCCATTCATGCGATCTACGGCAGCGCTCGGGTTCCACAACGGGTCCGGGTAGTGAGCGATTTCATCACGCAATGTCTGGATAGGCACGCCAGCCTCCGGCTTCAGTAATCCATTCCATGAAGGAATGAAAGCTAGTCCTGTCTGCTGCCTACTGCGTGGCCTTGGCGCGTCATAGATATGTGGCGAACCGCTCTTGCGATCTACGAGAGCGAACAGTGCAAAGGAGCCAAGATCAATGCAGGAGAAGATGGTCGCCCTAGTCACCGGGGCCAATAAAGGGCTTGGAAAGCAGGTCGCCAAGGAACTGGTCGGTCACGGCTACGTCGTCCTTGTGGGATCACGGGATTCTTCGAATGGGCAGGCGGCGGCCGAGGAGATCGGGGAAGGCGCTGTTGCCATCCAGCTCGATGTTACAGATGCGGCGAGCATAGCGAGCGCGGCGGAACGTGTTACTGCTGAATTCGGCCGCCTCGACCTTTTGGTCAACAACGCTGCAATCGTTCAATCGGGGCGCTATGCGACCGGGGAAGAAGTCATCGCCGCGAGCGCGGCGAGTGTCGCGTCATTGGACGAAATTCGGTCGGTCTTCGAGACAAATGCTTTAGGCGCTCTCGCCGTGACGCAAGCGCTGCTGCCGTTGATCCGCTCGTCCTCGGCAGGACGCATTGTGAACGTCTCTAGCGGGGTGGGTTCGTTGACGCTCAATTCCGACCCAAACTTTCCGTTCCGCCCCTATTTCGGTGCGACCTACACAGCCTCCAAGACGCTGCTCAACGCCTTTACCTTGGCGCTCGCCATCGAACTCGAAGGCACCGGCATCAAGGTTCGTGTGGCGGGGCCCAGCTACACGGCAACCGCCATCAACGATTTCCAAGGAACGGACACCGTTGAGGTCGGGGCACGGCCACTTGTTCTTGCGGCGCTAGACACGGAAAGCCCGACCGGAAGCTTCACTGGGCCTGACGGGGCATATCCTTGGTGAGCGCCCGCTTTGGCGATGCGCCGTCGTTCAACTCCGATTGTTGATCGTCAACAGGTGATGCCGACCAGGCTGGGGTCGCGCATCCCGCTTGTCTCGCTGATCCAGACGCTCGCCGTTGCCGAGTATCTGAACTTCCGCCACGCGGCGAACGCGCTAGGAGTGGCGCAATCCAGCGTTAGCGCGCGCGTGAAGGCTCTGGAGGAAGACCTTGGCATCCTTCTGTTCGAGCGCCACGCACGCGGAGTCAGGTTGACCGAGGCCGGACGCCTTTTCGTTGAGCGCGTCGCTGCTGGCGTCGATCAGCTCGACCATGCGGTGAAGACCGCAGGCATGGCAGCGGCGGGGGAATGTGGCCGTCTGCGCATCGGCATCCATGCCCTGATCCCGCGCAGCTTCCCCGCCGATCTGATCGCACAATATCGAGAAGACCATCCCGGCATCGAGGTAGAAATCACCGAAGGCACAGCGCGCGATGCGGTGATGCAGCTTCGCGCCGACCGGCTGGACGTGGTCTTCGTTGCCGGCACGCCCGAACTGCCCGACTGCCACACCCGGCCGATCTGGACCGAACCGCTAGTGGCGGTGCTGCCAGTTGAACATCGCCTCACCAGACAATCGGAAATTACTTGGACCGATCTGGTCGGCGAAACCTTTCTTGTCCGCCATGGCGGCACCGGCCCGCAGGTTCATGACCATATTGCGCTGCGCCTCGCCGGGCGCTGGCCCGCGCCGTCTATCCTGCGTTTCGACGTGGGGCGGGGCACGCTGCTATCCATGGTCGGACAGGGCTTCGGCATCACCATTGTCGGGGCCGCCACGGCGCTGCTGCCGCCGACAGGCATCGTCTTTCTGCCCTTCGCCGATGAGCCAGAGCCGGTTGTCTTTACCGCCGTCTGGTCGCCGTTCAATCGCAGCGCCGCCCTGAAGAATCTGCTCGACCTCGCAAACAGTATGAGCCGTCGCAGCGATTCGCCCGGCCAGTTGCGCAGCGGCGACCACCAGGCCGGATAGCGGCTCAGGGTAATCCGTCCTATTTGCCGCCGATAGTATCCGGCAGCCCTCCGGCATCCTGTTTCCCGTTGCCCGTCCCGATTTTGCCTACTCTCTGATCGGCTCCGTCTCTTTTGCCGACTGGAGCCTGTATGCGCGGAGGCCGAATCCTTTGGGGTCAGATTGTTGTCGTCTTACTATAACGCCATCCAGATTTATCCTTGGTCGGAAGGCGCGCTCTATCAGGTCTATGCCGCGCCCGGACAGATCACCACCATCGCGCTGGAGCCGGGCGAGAGCCTGACCGGCGCGGGACCAATTGCGGCAGGCGATACCGCCCGCTGGATCATCGGCGACACCGAGAGCGGCAGCGGTGCAAACCGCCGTGTCCATATCCTCGTGAAGCCGACACGGCCGGACATTTCCACCAACCTTGTCGTCACCACCGACCGGCGCACCTACATGATCGAGCTGCGCGCGCGGGAATCGCTCTACATGCCGGCCGTGGCATGGGCCTATCCCGCGACGCCAGCAGGCCAGCGCCAGACCGTTCCCGCCGCGCCGATCATTCCGGCAGAGGCTGCGCGCAACTATCGCTACGGCTTGACCGGAGACAGTCCGCCGTGGCGGCCCATTTCCGTCTTCGACGACGGCCGCCGCGTCTATGTCGTCTTCCCGCGCGGCATCGTGCAAGGCGAGATGCCGCCGATCTTCGTCATCGGCTCCGATGGCGAGACCCAGATCGCCAACAGCCGCATCCACCAGAACATCCTGATCGTGGACCGCCTGTTCGGCGCGGCCGAACTGCGCCTTGGCAGCGGTGATCGCCAGCAGACCGTCAGGATCGTCCGCATCGAGCAACGGCAGGCCGCACAGCCGGCAAAGGCGACCGGAGAATCCCCATCATGACCGAAGACACGACCCCTTTAGAAGCCGCAGCAGACACCACCGCGCCCATGCGGCTGCGTGCCGAACCGCCGCGCGTCACCCGCCTGTCCCGCAAGATGCTCGCCGGTGTCGGAGCCGTCGCGCTGTTCGGGATCGGCGGGGCACTGATCTACGCGCTCCAGACCCGAGATAGGGGACAGGGCAGCGAAGAACTCTATTCGACCGAGAACCGATCCACGGCGGATGGCCTTGCCGGTTTGCCGCGCGACTATACCGGGCCAGTGCTCGGCCCCGCGCTGCCGGGCGACCTCGGCGGCCCGATCCTCGACGCGCAGAACAGGGGACAGTCGGTTACACCGCCCGTCATGGCGACGCCCGCCGTCGACCCCGACGAACAGCGCCGTCTCGCCGAGGAAGAAGCCGCGCGCTTGAGCAATGTGTTCTTCCAGTCCGGCCCACGCACGGGAGCGCCGGCAGGAACGTCCATGCCCGGCCTTGCAGGACTCGGCCTCGGCGGCCAGCCCGCGACGCAGGATCGGCAAACGGCTTTTCTGAATGGACCCGTGGACCGGCAGACGGTTTCGACGGATCGCGTCACGCCGCCGGTATCGCCCTACGTCCTTCAGGCCGGGGCCGTGATCCCGGCCGCGCTCATCACCGGCATCCGCTCGGACCTACCGGGCCAGATCACGGCGCAAGTGACGGAGAACGTCTATGACAGCCCGACCGGCAGCCTGCTCCTGATCCCGCAGGGAACGCGCATCATCGGCCAATACGATGACGGCGTGACCTTCGGCCAGCGCCGCGTGTTGCTGGTGTGGAACCGCCTGATCCTGCCGGGCGGCCGTTCCATCGTTCTGGAGCGCCTGCCGGGCGCGGACGCCAGCGGCTACGCCGGGCTTGAGGATGGCGTAGATTACCATTGGTGGGATCTGATGAAGGCCGCAGGGCTGTCCACGCTGCTCGCAGTGGGCACGGAGCTGGCGACCAGCGACGAGGACCGGCTCATCCGCGCCATCCGTGACGGGGCGCAGGATACCGTCAATCAGGCGGGACAGCAGATCGTCCAGCGCCAGTTGCAGGTCGCGCCGACGCTGACCATCCGGCCGGGCTTCCCGGTCAGGATCATCGTCACCCGCGACCTTGTGTTCGAGCCGGCAGGAGGTTGACCATGACGAGGCTGAAACTCGGCCCGCTGCCCGACGACAAGCCCGTCAAGGTGACGGTGGAGTTGCCTGCGCCGATTCACCGCGATCTGGTCGCCTATGCCGAGGTGCTGGCCCGCGAGAGCGGCCAGCCCGCCGCCGATCCCGTCAGGCTGATCGTGCCCATGCTGGAGCGGTTCATCGCCACGGATCGCGGCTTCGCCAAGGCACGGCGAGCTATTGCGGACTTGCAAGTTGGATGACGGCTATGCGGGACAATTTGGTCATTCTGCTTTGCCCCGCACTCATTACCAAGGTGATTTGCCGTCTGGTTCAACGAATCCACCACTGCCTGTAGCGTTCAGCGCATATTCTGCAGGAAGCCGTGCTCCCTCTTCGGGCAACATTGTGCCATAACCGGTAAGGTCGGTTTTCACGAAGCCGGGGCTGACCGAATTCACCTTGATATTTGTGCCCCGCAGCTCCTCGTGCAGCTGGATCGTCAACATGTTCAGCGCCGCTTTCGATGCGTTGTATCCGATGAATTGCTGCGAATAGTAAGCCGAGGTCGGATCGGCGTTCATTGTCAGAGACCCAAGCGCACTGGATAAGTTGACGATGCGCCCTTCTGGCGCGGCGCGCAGCAAGGGAAGCATGGCCTGCGTTACGGCTAGTGTGCCTATGAAGTTCACCTCCATCGTCCGCCGCACAGCATCAACCGAGGCCCTGCTGGGTGGAGCATCTGCAAAATCAAAGATCCCAGCGTTGTTTACCAGAATGTCCAGACGACCGTGCTCGGCGGAGATGGCATCCGCCGTGGCGGCGATAGTCTCCGGTTTATCGAGGTCCAACGAAACCGCCTTCACTGTCAGCCCGTCCTTGGCCAAGGCGGCGGCGGCCTCGTCTCCGCGCATCTTGTCGCGGCTGCCGATCAGCACATGGACACCGGCTTGAGCCAGCTTACGGGCGATCTCCAAGCCGATGCCCTTGTTGCCACCGGTCACGAGGGCGATGCGGTTCTCCGTCATTTCTGTGTTCCTTTCATATCTTTGATTGCAATATATGAAGGAAAGCTCAGATTTTGGATTCGCATATGACGTCCCATGCCTTGCAAGGTGCTAAGCCCCGAAAAACACCGGTGCAAAGTCGCTCGCGTGTCACGGTGGACGCGATTTTCGAGGCAACCATTCAGGTTTTGTTGTCCGAAGGTATGGCCCGCCTGACAACAACACGCGTGGCAGAGCGGGCGGGCGTATCGGTCGGGACTATGTATCAGTATTTCCCGAACAAACTGGCGCTCATCATTGCGTTGAACGAGCGCTATTTGAATGCCTTGGCAGAACGTGTTGAGCAGACCTGCGCAAGAAGGGCGGGGCACCAGGTCTCAGAAATGGTCGCGGCGCTGATCGAGACCTATTGGACTGCTAAGACCGAGCGGGCCGACCTGACACAGGCACTCTATCGTTCGGTTGCGGCACTGGACAACAATGCGCTGATGAATGCCTTCGCCACGCGGGTAGACACTGCAACAACTGCAATGTTTCGTCAGGCATCCGACCTGCCGCCAGAGGATGCGGCAGCGATAAATCTGACCCTGACAACCGTGATCTATGGCGCGGTGCGCAACGCCTTTGAACGGGAGTTGGACAAGGAACAGATTGCGGCGTTGAAAGCCCGCCTGACCGATATGTGTTGCGCTTGGTTGCGCAGCGTCCAGCTTCGGACGCAAATGACTACTTAGGGCTCTCTGCGTAATGGTGTAAGGGGTGCCGCCAGCACATCAACGCAAATTCGGCACGCTACAGGCCGCCGACTGCCCTCCATGGTTCGCCTAATTCCGGGGCCTATAGCGCCCCGGAATCCACCAGAACCAAGGAGGATTCCGTGTGTGCAGAGCGCCGTCGCGCCCGCAAAGGGCGACCGCGACAGCCGGTCCCCGAAACACTTCCCGACGATCTTTTCGACTATGCTGACGAACCTACGCCAGACGGCCGGGAGCGCCGCAGGTCGCCGCTTCGCATCGTCGATGTGGAGTCGTTGCCCGTCTTCGATGACTGGCCCGAGAAGGTGCCGATCACCGAGGAAGAACTGCAAATCTTCGAGCGGTATTTCGGCGACGTGCTTGACCGGCTGTTCGGCCCCATCGACCCCGATCCCGACAATCAGGGCTTGCAGCTATTACCAACAGATGGTAACAGTAAGCCATGAGCGAGGATCGTGACCCGAGCCTCGACACGCTTCTGGACCTCGACGGACAGGTGCTCGTTGTCGATCCCGAGGGCGGCCATTGGGCGAAGTTCGTTATCACCCGCGTTCCGGCATCGCCTTCGAGGCCGCACGGCCTCGATTATTCGCTCACGCTTCACGGGCCTTCGGGCGAACGGCTGGTCGGTTTCGATAACGCCCATCCGGTTGGCCGAGGCAGGAGGGGCGAGTCGATGGACCATCGGCACCGCCTCCAGACCGTGAAGCCCTATGCCTACGAGGATGCGGCCACGTTGCTGGCCGACTTCTGGCAGGCGGTGGACGCGGTGTTGAAGGAGCGAGGCGTAACATGACTACATTGAAAGTCGGGATTGCCGACTATGAAGAAATGAAGGCCCGCACCATGCGGATCGCCAGGGGCGAGGAAAAGCCCGCGCCCGGCGATCCGAAGGTGTGGTTCACGTCCACGGAGTCCTTCGCGCAAATCCTGTCCAGCGGGAACCGCGAACTGCTGCGCGTCATCGACGAGCAGTCGCCCGGCTCGCTGGAGGAACTGTCGCGGATGACCGGGCGGTCGAAGCCCAGCCTGTCCCGGACCCTCAAAACGATGGCGAACTACGGCCTTGTCCGCATGGAGCCCGGCGAGGGCCAGAAGGTCGTTCCCAAGGTGCTGCATGACCGCGTGGCGCTGGAGCTGCCGCTGATCGAACGCCGGGCCGCGAAAGGAAACGCGCTATGAATATGCAAAGTCCCCATGTCGCCTTGCGCGCCGCGCTCTATCTGCGCGTCTCCACGACACGGCAGGCCGAGCATGACGTGTCGATCCCCGACCAGCGCAAGCAGGGCGAGGCTTATTGCGCCTCGCGCGGCTACCATCTTGTCGAAACCTTCGCGGAAGCCGGCGCTTCGGCCACCAATGACCGCCGCCCCGAGTTCCAACGGATGATCGAGGCAGGCACGTCCAAGCCCGCGCCCTTCGATGTGGTTGTGGTCCATTCGTTCAGCCGGTTCTTCCGCGATCACTTCGAGCTGGAGTTCAACGTCAGGAAGCTCGCCAAGAACGGCGTCAAGCTAGTGTCCATCACGCAGGAGATGGGCGACGATCCCATGCACGTCATGATGCGGCAGATCATGGCCCTGTTCGACGAATACCAGTCGAAGGAGAACGGCAAGCATGTCATCCGGGCGTTGAAGGAGAACGCCCGGCAAGGCTTCTGGAACGGCTCCCTGCCGCCCATCGGCTACCGTGTCGTCGATGCCGAGCAGCGCGGCGCAAAGATGAAGAAGAAGCTGGAGATCGACCCGCTTCATGCCGACACCGTGCGGCTGATCTTCCGCCTTGCATCAGAAGGCGACGGCACTTCCGGCCCGATGGGCGTCAAGAATATCGTCAGCTACCTCAACAGGAACCGCATGTTCACGCGCAACGGCGGGCGTTGGGGCATCGGCCAGCTTCACCGTGTCCTGACACGGCGCACCTATATCGGCGAGCATCGCTTCAATCGCCGCTCCAACAAGGGCGTGGTGAAGTCCGAGGAAGAAATCGTTACCGTTCCCGTGCCGCCGCTGATCGACCTTGAGATATTCGAGGCTGTTCAGAACCGCTTGAAGGTCAACAATCCGAAGGTGACGCCGCCGCGCGTCGTCAGCGGCCCGAACTTGCTGACTGGCATTTGCCATTGCGGCAACTGCGGCGGGGCCATGACGCTGCGCACCGGCAAGAACGGCCGCTATCGCTATTATGCCTGTTCGATCCGGGCGCGGCAGGGCGAAACTGGCTGCAAGGGCCGTGCGATCCCGATGGATAAGCTCGACCGCATGGTGGTGACGCATATCGAGGAAAGGCTACTCGACCCCGAGCGGATCGAAGACGTTCTCGCCTCGCTTCTGGATCGCCGGCAGGAAGGCGTCGAGCGGCGCAGCCAGCATATCGCCGAGTTGAACCATCGCGCGGCCGAGGCCGACAACCGCCTCAAGCGCCTCTACGACGCCATTGAAGCCGGTTCGCTCGACCCGGCCGAGTCTTCCCTTGGCGAGCGCATCGCGGGCCTCACAGCGCTTCGGGATCAGGCGCGGGCCGATGCCACGCGGATCGAAGCTATGCTCGCAAGCTCAACCCACCAGCGCCTCACCGGGGCAGCCGTGCGGGAACTGGCGAGCGAAGCACGCACCCGACTGCGGCTTGGAAAGGGCGGCTATCGGCGGGAACACGTCCGGGCCTTCGCCCAGCACGTCGAGGTCGCGGATGACGCGATATACATCAAAGGAAGCAAAAACGTCCTGTTGCGGACGCTGGTGGCCGCTAAGGGAGGGAAAACGGCGGGAATCGGCGTTCCCGGTTTTATACCGAAGTGGCGGAGGATCGGAAACCGGATGCGAGGCGTCTGCTCCGGTTCCTGCGCAACCCATCGCAGTTGGGCGAAATTCTGAGTAGTGGCGGAGGGAAAGGACTCATCCTCTAACTCTCTGATAAGCCATGGCGAATCGCCCACAACTCCCGCCCACCTCCGAGCATTTCCTCGTATGCGCAGATTTGCCCGAGTGCAACGAAAGACAGGTGATTTCTACCAATAGACTCCGTGTCGACGGAATTTGGGCGGCAAGAACGAGGGTAGCCGTGGTTTATAAGACATGCCCGCGATTGTCGGATATTGCGGTGTTGCCAGGGCGGTGAGTTCACGCAGCCTGGCGATCCGGCTTTCTGTGCTTGGATGCGTCCGCAAGAGAGACGGCTCGGGAATGCGTCGGCCGGGAAGAAAAATTTCTTCCCAGAACCTTCCGACACGGCGTTCGAGTTTGCTCAGCGCTCTCATGAGACCCTCCGGGTCGCCGGTCAGCTCCGCCGCCGCGCGATCTGCGTCATACTCGCGGGTGCGCGACAGGCCGAGCTGCACGAGCGCCATCAAGGTGGGCGCGAAGATGAGAAGCGCCACGATATGCCACGGAACATAGACCGCGCCCGCGAAAATAAGAGGTAGGTTGAGGAGCAGCAGGAATTGTCCAAGCCAACTCGCGATGGAAACCAACCGTGACATCATATCTGCCAATCCCATGATCCACAGGTCGCGGTTCGCGATGTGGCCAACTTCGTGAGCCAGGACGCCGACGAGTTCGCGACCGTCGAGGAGTTGAAGCAGTCCATCGGTGACGCAGATTGTACTGTCTTCCGGACTGCCCATCGCGAAGGCGTTCGGCAACGGGCTCGATACGCGATAGAGCTTCGGCGCGCGCGGCAAATCGGCACGTCGCGCAAGTTCCGCTATTCCTGCGACAAGGCCGGGCGCATCACGTCCCGTTATGCGCTCCGCCTGATATGCGGACAGCAAGAAGTCTTGCGGCAGATTGGGGACAAAAATCAGACCCGCAACCATTCCGAAGGCAAGCAGCAGCCCGACCTCCGCGCCGACGACCGCTGTCATGGACACCCAGGCGATCATCGCCATAAGGCCAAGCAAGAGCGCGGATTGGACGAGATTGATAAATCGATGCCTCGTCGAGACAGCGGGCATTTCCGGCTCCTATCGCGGTTCGCCGAGTGTGATCTTGAGGCTCTTGCGCTGATCGCCGCGCCGGATGTGCAATTCAACCTGATCCCCGGGGCGATGCGCTTCGAGCGCTGTGATCAGGTCAGCCGCTTCATCAACTCTAGTCGCTCCAAGGCCGATTATCCGGTCGCCGACTACAATGAGCCCATCGCCGCTAATGCGGGCGGGCACCAGTCCCGCACGGGCAGCGGGGCCGTCAGGATCGACTCCGAGGACCGGGACGCCGGAGGAGCCATCCTGCGCGAGCATCGCGTCGACCCTGGGATCGAATAAGATGCCGAGTCGTGGTGGTGCATAGCTGCCGCGAGCGATGAGCTGTGGCACCACCCGGTTGACCGTATCGACGGGAACCGCAAAGCCGATTCCCGCACTGCCGCCGGATGGACTGAAAATGGCCGTATTGACGCCGATCAGACGCCCCGCGCTGTCGATCAGAGGGCCACCGGAGTTTCCGGGGTTGATTGCCGCGTCCGTCTGGATCAGGCCCCGTATCGGGAGACCGTTTTCGCCCGGCAATTCGCGGCCAAGGGCCGAGACAATTCCGGTCGTCATCGTCCAGTCGAGGCCGAACGGATTGCCGATGGCGAACACGCTTTGACCGACACGTAGATCGTTGCTGGCTCCGATGGGTATCGGCGGTGGTCGACCCGCACCAACACCGATGTGCAGGACTGCCAGGTCGTGCTCGGGTGCGCGCCCCACCAGACGCGCGGCGAAGGCACGGCCATCAGCCAACCTGACGACTGCCCGGCTTGCACCAGCGATAACATGGTTGTTCGTTACCACATGACCGAGTTGGTCCCAGACGAATCCTGAACCGTTCCCGCGCGGAACGTCATAGGCGTTCCGGGTCCAGGGATCCACTACACGCTCGGCCGTCGTGATGAAGACGACACTGTCTCGAGCGGCATTGAAAACCGTGATGGTGCTTTGTTCGAACGCCGCCAAGTCGCCGCGCGGAGCGACGGCGCGCGGTTCGGCAAACCGACCCAGCACAACGCTCTGAATGATAGGAAAGCTCTGCCACACAATTATGATAAGGAGTGCGGCAGAGGTTGCCGAAATAAGTCGAATGAAAAAGGTTCGGTTCATTGACCGCCATCCGCATTTTCAGTAGGGAGCTGTTCGCGCCGGTCCTGATCGCGCACCAGCCAGTGGACAACCCCGAGCGCAAGCGCCGCGCCCGCGAGTGCGGCAATCTTGGATGATTCCGTCTCGCCGAGGTCCAGGATGATGAATTTGCGCGCGATGGCGAGGAGCGCGATCAGCACGATCGTGCGGACCTGGAGGATCCCGAAGCTGCGTTCGGTCGCAACAAGAAGGGAGCGCTTGAACTCGAGCGCGATCACCACGGTGAAGATCATGCCGAACACCACCTGGAAGGTGGCGTAATCGAGAGTATCGAATGCCCCCAGAAGCAGGCGGTTCACGACTTCGCGCATCAGCGCCCAGACCGACGCCACGACGATCGCCGCAATGATGACGCTGAGGACGAAGATGACAACTTGCTCGAACTTCTCGTAGAGCGTCATCGCCGACCATTGTTCACGGGTCAGCCCGGATCGCTGCAAGTCTTTCATGATTGCCTCTCGAAAGCCGCCCCGGAGAGACAGGCTCCCCGGGGCTTTGCCAGACGGTGCGATATCGCACGGAGCGGAGGGGACGCCGCAAACCGGCGACCCCCATGTGGCAAATCAGCCGTTCTTGACCTCGATGCGCTTGACCTTGGCCTGCGCCTCGGGAGTCTGGGGCAGCTTGATCGTCAGAACCCCGTTCTTGAAGGATGCTTGCGCCTTTTCGCCATCCACACCGGGGGGGAGCGGAATTGTCCGGTAGATCGCGCCGTAGCTGCGCTCGGAGAGATAGTATCCCTTCTTCTCCTCCTGGCGCTCGATCTTCTTCTCTCCCTTCACAGTCAACATGTCATCGTTGACCGTCACCTCGATGTCCTTCATCTCCATGCCCGGCAGCTCGATCGATACTTCGATCGCCTTGTCGGTCTCGACCACGTCGGATTTCGCTTCGCCGCTGCCAAAGGGCCATTCGAAATGACCGACCCGGTTCCAGAAGTTCTCAAACACATGGTTCATTTCGCGCTGGAGTGTCGCGATCGCGTTATCTTCGCTGTTCTTGGAATCTGGCGCGCCGTCCTTGCGCGCCCAGGGAATGAGGTCTTTGATCTGCATGATATGATCTCCTTCGGTTTTCAGGCGCCCTTGACGGCGATCCTTTTCGGCTGCGCTTCAGGGGCTCGGGGGAGCGTCAGGGTGAGGACACCTCCACGCATCTCGGCTTCGATCCTGTCGGGGTCGAAGTCCTCGGAAAGCGTGAAGGCACGCTCGAAATCGCCCTCGCCATATTCGGCATAGGCAAGTTCGAGGTTTTCCGGCCGCACCGGGTCAACCTTGCCGCGGATCGTCAACACACGATTTTCGAGCGTGATTTCGACCGCATCGGCGGCGACCCCAGGCATTTCAAGCATCATGGAGACACCCTGATCGGTCTCGACGATATCGGTCAGCGGACGGTAGATGCGGCCGCTGGCGGCGGTTTCAGGCGCGTCGGTCGGCGTCTTTTCGGCGGCTTGCGTGATGTCGGTGCTCATCGTTCCAGCTCCTCTCAGGCCGCCTTGATCTCAATTTTCTTCGGCCTTTCTTCCTCGGGCCGGGAGATGACGATCCGCAATACGCCGTTCGTCATCCTCGCCTCGACCTTGTCATCCGAGCCCGCGAACGGCAGGCGGATCGCGCGTGAAAACCTGCCGTAACCGCGTTCGTTGCGATGCCAGCGCGCACCGTCGGGAACCTCGGGCGCCTTGCGTTCGCCCGAAAGCGTCAGGACGTTGTCCTTGACCGAAATTTCAATGTCGCCCGGTTCGATGCCGGGAAGTTCAGCGGCGATGGCAACGGCCTCAGGGCCTTGCCAGAGATTCACCGCCGGGAACGCCGCGCGGGACGGCGGCCAGAAGCCGCGGTCGAGATCGCGCATCATGGAGCGCATCAGCGCAAAGGGATCGCTGCGGCGCAGATATGTCGGGTAGAGCATTGCTGGCCTCCTGTTGCTGATCGATGCCCCCGAACCGACGGCATGGAGGGACCGGGCAACGGTGCCGGCCGGATGTGGGTTCGGAGACCGCCCATCAAGATAGGTGGTTCTATTTATTATGCAAGCATATATGATGCATGCATTGCACTTTGTATGGAATGCGGTCTATCCTGTGTATCATGCAACCGGAGGAAGGATACCCATGATCTCTTCGGACATCGCGCTGATCGGGACGACGATCCACCGAGTCGCGCAGCTCATCCAGCAGCGGATCGACCAAGACATCCGCGACAGCGGACTGACCCGCCTGTCTTGGATGGCGGCGGCGCATGTCGAGGATGCGCCCGGGCTGACCATCGGCGATCTGGCCGACCGACTTGAGGTCGCCCCGGCCACTGCGGGCCAGCTCGTCGATCGCATGGTCCGGGGCGGCTGGGTGGAGCGGTCGCCCTCGCTCGACGACAGGCGGTCGCAGATCGTCACCGCAACGTCGAAGGCCCGGGAGATGCTGGAGGAACTCGCGCCGCGGCAATCGGCGCTCGAAGATGAAATCCTGCAGGATCTGTCGGCGGACGAAAGGCGCATCCTGCTGGCGCTGCTCGAGCGGATCAGGGCGCGGCTCGGGCGCCAGTGAAAGGGACAAGCGGCATGGAAAAGAAGACCGAATACAACATCTGGTACTGGGTGGTGGCTTTCATAGCCGTGCTTTTCATCCAGAACCTGATCGCCGGCTGGCAATCCGTCGCGCCGATCAGCTACAGCCAGTTCGAGAAGTATCTCGCTGACGGGAAAATTTCCTCTGTCGCGGTCGGGTCAGACACGATCACAGGCACCTTCGCCGAACCGGTCGACGGCAAGAAGCAGTTCGTGACGACCGTAGTGAATCCCGCAATCCTGGAGCGGATAGACCGGTCAGGTATCGAGATCACTGGCGTTCCGCAAAACACTTTTCTTGGCACGCTGATTTCCTGGGTGGCGCCAGCGCTTGTCTTCTTCGGGATCTGGATGCTGCTGTTCCGCAAGTTCGCCGACAAGCAGGGTTTCGGCGGGTTCATGCAGGTCGGCCGCAGCAAAGCCAAAGTTTACATGGAAAAGGAAACCGGCGTCAATTTCGCTGACGTGGCCGGCGTGGACGAGGCCAAGGCCGAGCTGGAGGAGGTCGTGGAGTTCCTCAGGAACCCCGCCGAATACGGAAAGCTGGGCGCACATATCCCCAAAGGCATATTGCTCGTCGGGCCGCCGGGCACCGGCAAGACGCTTCTCGCGCGCGCGGTGGCGGGTGAGGCGGGCGTGACCTTCTTTTCGATCTCGGGATCAGAGTTCGTCGAGATGTTCGTGGGCGTCGGTGCCGCACGGGTGCGCGACCTGTTCGAGCAGGCCCGGAAATCCGCGCCGGCGATCATCTTCATCGACGAACTCGACGCTCTTGGGCGGGCGCGCTCCTCCGGACAGATCGCCGGTGGCCACGATGAGCGTGAGCAGACGCTGAACCAGCTTCTGACCGAGCTCGATGGCTTCGACCCATCAGTCGGCATCGTGCTGCTTGCGGCCACGAATCGCCCGGAGATTCTCGATCCGGCGCTGTTGCGGGCCGGACGCTTTGACCGGCAGGTGCTGGTGGACCGGCCCGACAAGAAGGGGCGCATCCAGATCCTCGGCGTGTACATGAAGAAGGTGAAGCTCGCCCCCGATGTGGATGCTGAAAAGGTCGCGGCGCTGACCCCGGGCTTCTCCGGGGCCGACCTCGCCAATCTGGTGAACGAAGCCGCCTTGCTCGCCACACGGCGGAAGGCCGAGGCGGTGACGATGGACGATTTCAACAATGCCGTCGAGCGCATCGTCGCCGGTCTCGAGAAAAAGAACCGCGTGCTCAACCCGCGCGAGCGCGAGATCGTGGCGCACCACGAGATGGGGCACGCGCTGGTGGCGATGGCCCTGCCGGGGGTGGACCCGGTGCACAAGGTCTCGATCATCCCGCGCGGGATCGGCGCGCTCGGCTACACCATCCAGCGGCCGACGGAGGACCGCTTCCTGATGACGCGGGAGGAGCTGGAGAACAAGATCGCAGTCCTGCTTGGCGGGCGCGCGGCCGAGAAGATCATCTACAATCATGTCTCGACCGGGGCGGCCGACGATCTGGTCAAGGCCACCGATATCGCCCGCGCCATGGTCGCGCGGTACGGGATGGACGAAGACCTCGGGCATGTCAGCTACGACACCGACCGGCCCGGCTTTCTCGGCACCGGCGACCAGTCGTCGTGGCTGAACCGCCGCTACAGCGACGCCACGGCTGAGCGGATGGACGCGAAGGTGCGCGACATCGTGGATGGTGTGTTCAAGCGCACCCTCACCCTTCTTGAAAGCAATCGGGGTCTTCTCGAGCAATCGGCGCAGGATCTCCTGCAACGAGAGACACTGGACGAGCCCGATCTGGTGGCAATTGGGTCCAAGGTGAAACGCACGGAAGCGGTCGCTGCCTGACACTGTCACTGGCGCAGATGATCCGCGGACAACCCTGACTGGATAAGGAAACGGAGAAGACGAATGGCAAACGGAGCTTGCGATATTTGCGGTCGCCCGGCGACGGCGCGCGTGCGCGCCTCGGTGAACGGCAGGGTTCAGAACATGGAGCTTTGCGACCAGCATTACAGCGAAATGGCGCGCCGGTCGGGGCGCAGCGCCTCGCCGCTGGAGTCCCTGTTCGGACGGCGTTCCCTTCTTGACGAATTCTTCGGCGAGAGCGGTTTCGGCAGCCTCTTTGGTGACAGTCCGCTGCGAGGCGGCACGCTCGGCTCTAGGGGTGATGGCGATGACGCTGTCGTCGACGCCACTGTCGGCGAGGGCGCGCCGCGGCGTGGATCGCGGCGCGGCGGCGGACGCACCATCGCCGACCGGCTGAGCGAACAGGGCAACAAGCTCCTGCAGGATGCAGCACAGAAGGCCGGGGAATTCGGGCGCAGCGAGGTCGATACCGAACATCTGCTTCTGGCATTGACCTCGTCTGACGTCGTCAAGACGATCCTGGAACAGTTCAAGGTCGATGTGGACGATCTGCGGCGCCAGATCGAGAAGGAAGCGAAGCGTGGAGACGCCAAGACGGAAGGCGAAATCGGTGTTAGCCCGCGTCTCAAGGACGCGCTGAACCGGGCCTTCATCGCCTCGAACGAGCTTGGCCATTCCTATGTCGGGCCGGAACATCTGCTGATCGGGCTCGCCGAAGAGGGCGAAGGCCTCGCGGCGGCGATGCTGCGCAAGCTGGGGTTGACGCCGCAGGCGCTTCGCCAGCAGGTGACGAAGGTGGTCGGCAAGGGAGCCGAGGAAGGCCGCGTCGAGACTCCGTCGAACACCCCCGATCTCGACCAGTTCAGCCGTGACCTGACGAAGCTCGCCCGCGATGGCAAGCTCGATCCCGTCATCGGCCGCGCCCGCGAGATCGAGACGACGATCGAAGTGCTGGCCCGCCGGAAAAAGAACAACCCGGTGCTGATCGGCGAGCCCGGCGTGGGCAAGACCGCCATCGTCGAGGGACTTGCACAACGAATCGTCGCGGGCGAAGTGCCCGAGGCGCTGCGCGACAAGCGGCTGGTCGAGCTCAACATCAACTCGATGGTGGCCGGGTCGAAGTATCGCGGCGAGTTCGAGGAGCGAGTCCAGAAGATCCTCAAGGAGATCACCGAGGAGAAGGACAGCCTGATCCTGTTCATCGACGAGATCCACACCATCGTCGGCGCCGGCCAGGGCGGTGGCGAAGGTGGTCTCGACATCGCCAACACCTTCAAGCCGGCGCTGGCGCGGGGCGAGCTGAACCTGATCGGCGCGACGACGCTCAACGAGTACCAGAAATACATCGAGAAGGACGCGGCGCTCGAGCGACGGTTCCAGCCGGTTTATGTGGACGAGCCCACGATAGCTCAGGTCATCATGATCCTGCGCGGCCTGCGCGACACGCTCGAAAGCCACCACAAGGTGACGATCACCGACGAGGCGATCATCGCCGCCGCGGAGCTTTCGGATCGCTATATCACCGGTCGCTTCATGCCCGACAAGGCGATCGACCTGATCGACCAGGCCGCGGCGCGGGTGAAGATCTCGGCCACTGCGCGGCCCGTGGACGTGCAGGAGCTCGAAGCCGAGGTCGCGCAGATCAAGCGCGAACAGGACTATGCCGCAGCCCGCAAGCAATTCGACCGAGCAGCAGAACTGAAGAAGGAGCTGGAGCAGAAGCAGAAGGAGCTGGACGAGCTTCTGGAAATCTGGAAGCGCGACCAGGCTTCGGCGACCGCCGAGGTGCGCGCCGATCACGTCGCGCAGATCGTCTCCAAGATCACCGGCGTTCCGGTCACGGAGCTGACCACCGAGGAGAAGGACAAGCTCCTCAAGCTCGAGGAGAAGCTGCACGAGCGCGTCATCGGCCAGGAAGAAGCGATCCGCGCCGTGGCCGATGCGGTGCGCCTGGCGCGTGCGGGTCTGCGCGAAGGTTCCGGTCCGACTGCGACCTTCCTGTTTCTCGGGCCAACCGGGGTTGGCAAGACGGAACTGGCCAAGACGCTCGCCGAGGTGATCTTCGGCGACCAGGATGCGCTGATCCGTATCGACATGTCGGAGTATGGCGAGCGCCACTCGGTTGCCCGGTTGGTTGGCGCACCTCCGGGCTACGTCGGATACGACGAAGGCGGGCAGCTGACGGAGAAGGTGCGCCGTCGGCCCTACTCGGTCGTGCTCCTCGACGAGATCGAAAAGGCGCATCCCGATGTCTACAACATCCTGCTTCAGGTGTTCGACGATGGCCGCCTGACAGATGGCAAGGGCCGCGTGGTGGACTTCACTAACACCATCATCATCGCCACCTCGAACCTCGGTTCGGACATCATCCAGCGCAACCTCACGAAACGCGGCAGCAGGGAGTTCGACGAGGCCAAGCAGAAATCCGAACTGATGGAGGTGTTGCGCGGTCATTTCCGGCCAGAGTTCATCAACCGGATCGATGAGATCATCGTCTTCCATTCGCTGAACCAGTCGGAGATCCGCCAGATCGTCGAGTTGCAGCTGAACCGGGTGAAACGGACCGCCCTCGGCCAGGGCGTCGAACTCGAATTCGACGTGAGCATCGTGGATCACTTCGGCGCGGTCGGCTTCCGCCCCGAATTCGGCGCCCGCGAGCTGCGCCGACTGATCCGGTCGGAGTTGGAGACCGAGTTGGCCCGCGAGATGCTCTCCGGGCGGATCGAGGATGGTGACAAGGTCCGCGTCGCCTGGTCGGAAGACGAACAGAGGGTCGTGTTCGAAAAGATCGTAAAGGACACCGGTGACGACAGCCCGGACGATCAGGCCAAGGCCGGGATCGAGGAGCCCAGCGAAGTTGCCGAAAACAAGACGGACGTTCCGAAGCCCAGCGTTGGGGATGAGGTGCAGTCCAAGGACGACAAGTCCGCCGAGTGACAGCGCAAAAGACTGGCCCGGCGCGATATCGGTCGCGCCGGACCATCTCTTCGGAGAGTTATAGGAAGGTCCACGGCATGAACGCCATTAGATCATTCCGCAATCTCGACCGGCACGGCCAACAGCGCGCGCCTGAGGTCATCGAGGAAGAGGTGCGGCAACTTGAACCGCACCTTGCGCGCTTTCGCGAGGATCTGGTCCGGCTCGAAGTCGTTGCCTCGCAGACGAGGGGCAAGAAGCGCATCAAAGTCAGCCTGCGCCTGCAACTGCCGTCGGGCGTGATCGCGGCGCGGGAAGAGGGATTCGAGATCGAGCCTGTCCTGCGCAAGGCCTTTGCCGACCTGCGCCACCAGGTCGATCGGCATGTGGCGCGCCTGAAGCACGAGCCTGAATACAAGCGTCCCGCCCGCCGGCGCCGGATCGGCGCCCCGCTGCCGCCCGCGCGGGATGCGGCGGAAGCGGACCGGCGCCAGCTCTTCTTTGACCTGATCGAGGATCATCTCGATACGATCTATGACACCGTCAGGCGCGAGTTGACCTATCTCGAATGCAGCGGATCGGTACCGGAGGGATATCTGAGCGTTCGCGGTCTCTTCGATGCGACGATCCTCAAGGGGCTGGCCCGCTTCGAGGATCGGCCTTCGGAGTTTTCCGTCGGCGACTGGCTGAAACGGCTGGCTTTTGAGACCATCGAGGAAGAATCCCGCGCCGCCCGCCGCGCCGTGCCTGAGGATGCCGCCTCCATCGAGGCGGAACCCGAGGCACCGGCGGAGGATCCGACCGAGGCGGATCAGGCGATGTTCGAGTTCTACCAGCCCGACGAAGTGCTGATGCTGGAGGACCTCCTCGCCGACGACGGCGGCACAGACCCCGAGAGCCAAGCGGATCGGCATAAGATCGCCATGGTGCTGCACCGGGCAATCGCCGATCTTCCGTCGGTCGAACGCCGCGTTCTCTATCGGCTCCACCTCGACAACGCTACGATCGCGGAGACGGCAGACCTTTTCGGCCTGACCGAGACAGTGGTCGCCGAGATCGCAGAAAATGCGGGCGCGACACTACGCGCGAGGCTTGCCGAAGCCGGGTTGGTCAGAGATCCATCAGGCCGCGCGCCCATCGAACGGGAAATCGCTCACACGCAGCGTCTGCCTCAGCCGATCGAGGATCGCCGCCGCGTGGCCGCCGCCCTAACCGGCGAGGAGGCCGGCTCCGACACCTGACATGGAACTGAATAGGAGATCGACCAATGACCACAGCCTCTGAAAACCCGACCGACAAGATGCAGGACATGCTGTGCAGCCTGTCCCGGAATTGGTGGGCATTCGTGTTACGCGGCGTGCTCGCATTGATCATCGCAGTGCTAGCCTTCGTCATGCCTGCGGAAGCGCTTCTGGCGCTCACGCTGGTCTTCGGCGCGTTCGCCTTTGCCGACGGCGTGTTCGGCCTCGTCGCCGCGATACGTAACATCCGCAAGGGCGAACGCTGGGGCTGGCTGATGTTCAGCGGCATTCTGGGCATCGCCACGGGCGTCGTCGTGGTTGTCTCGCCTTTTGTCGCGACGCTTGTGCTTGCGACATTCCTCTGGGCCAGCATCGCATTCTGGTCCGTGTTCTCGGGTGCCCTCGAGATCGCGGCAGCGATCCGCCTGCGAAAGGAAATCAACGGCGAAATCTGGCTGATCCTCAGCGGCCTTCTCTCGGTCGTTCTCGGTGTCGTCGTGACCTGGATGCTGCTGACGCGCCCGGTCGAAAGCTTCCTCGCGCTCGGCTGGCTGATCGGCTTCTACGCCGCGGTCTTCGGGGTGATGATGATCCTCCTCGGGCTACGGCTTCGCAAGGCGGATCGTTCGGACGGTGCGGCCTTCGATGACGCTCCCCCATCGGCAAAGGCGTGAGGTGCCCTGTGGTGGATGACGGGCGACTTGCCGGCGAGGAGGACGATTTCACCCGATGGGACGAAACGATCTTCGAGCGTTGCCTGGGGGCCGGCTTCAATCCCTTCGGCAGCGGACCGACGCCGATCTTCCTGCGGCACCGGGACGCAGAGGCGCCGGACGCCGATGCAAAGCCGTGCATGCCACCTGGCACCGAAAATGCGAGGTGCTGATGTCGAACCGCCTGCCTGACTTGGCATTTGCTGCTGCGGCCGCTGCCTTGGGCATCGGCATCGTTTTCGTTTTTCGTTCGATGTATCTTGCCGAAGACATACTGCCTTTCGCGCAGGAGATGACGCTCATCTTCCTCGGCGCTGTCGTGACGATCATTCTGACCGCGGCGCTTCTCAATCGCCAGACCGATCTCGAGCTTCGCAAGGAAGGAAGGGTCATCATCCTCCAGCAGCAATGCGACATTTACATGGCCTGCATCGAGAAGGTCGCAGAGATCGTGGAAACCGCAAGGCACGATGCGAAGCTGATCGATGAACTGCGTGTTCTCAGCCACAAGCTGGCTGTGGTCGCGAGTGCAGGGGTCGTGTCCAGCTTCGAGCAGGTACTGGAGAGCTTGCAGTCCGGTTTTGCTGACGGCACGCTCTCGGACGGGGACGGAGAGGGCGTGATGAATGCCGTCGCCGATCTCACGATAGCGATGCGGTCGGACGTCCTGCACGCTGCTGCCTTTCCTTCGCAGAACACCGAACGCGCCGTTCGCCTGAATTCGAGGCGAATGGAAAAACTCGGCGATCTCGAACGTCACCTTCTCGTATCCACCGACTCCCGGGAGAACTGATATGCGCGGCCATAATCGCCCACCATTCCCGCCGAAAATTCCCGGAACCGATCTGCCATCCTGGGACGTGCCGACGGCAATCATCTACCGTCCTGCCCGTTCCGCGATGACATCGGCGCCTCGGCCCAACTACTGGGTCCTCGAGTTCGAGCCGTCCCGGCCGCCGCAGATCGAGCCGCTGATGGGATACACGTCCAGCGGCGATCCCTATCGTCCGATCCGGCTGAAGTTTCCGGATCGCGACAGCGCCGTGGACTTCGCAGAGCGGCAGGACTGGCATTATGTCGTGCGCGAGGACGCTGGGGGAGCCCGGATGGCGAACCCTTGGGCGGGTGAGACGCGCCACCGGCTGCACAGGGGCGTCGATGCCCCGGGAGCCTTCCGGGTCCCGTTCCGCCCCGATCGCCGCCTCTCAAGAGGCGTCCAGCATGAGAGCACGGCCGACCCGTCTACCAGCGACAGGGAGAGTTTCGATCCGGTCCTCGAAGCCTCGCTCGAATCCTTCCCCGCCTCTGATCCTCCGGCGTGGACGGGTGTGACAATTGCAAGAAAGACGACGTGATGACGGCCAGCTACATGCGCTCGGGGAAATGAGATGTTTCCATGGGCCGATACCGTTGCTCGCAGATACCCCCCCCGTGGCCGTCTGGTCAGTCGTCGGGATCAGCCTTCTCGCTTTCCTCTACCAGAGGGGCCTGCCGCCGCGTGCGCTCAACCGGTTCCTGTTCGACTTCGCTGCCGTCGCGCGTCTTCGGTCAGCTCCGTCTCATCGCCCCGTCCGATTGGACCCCGTTCCTGACCAACATCTTCCTGCACGGGGGCTGGCTGCACCTCATCTTGAACATGTGGACGCTCTGGATCTTCGGCCGCGCCGTCGAAGATCGGCTCGGACCGGGTAGATTCACACTGTTCTATCTGTTCTGTGGTGTGGCGGCCGGACTGGCTCACGCGCTGGCGAACCCCGACTCAGTCGTTCCCGCGCTTGGCGCATCGGGGGCCATCGCGGGCGTGATCGGTTGCTACGCACGCATGTTTCCGGCGGCTCGGCTGGTGGTGATCGTGCCGATTCTGTTCATTCCTCTCTTCTTCGAAGTGCGCGCGGTCATTTTCGCGATGATCTGGTTCTTCATGCAGGTCGTTCCCGGTTTCCTATCGCTCGGCAGCGATACGGCCACGGGCGGGGTTGCCTGGTGGGCGCATATCGGCGGGTTTCTCGCCGGTTGGCTTGTAACGCCACTCCTGCGAAGGCGCGCCGACGTCTATCGCCACTATTATCGCCACGAGGGCATCTATGGCTTTCTGCCGGATGGCCGACGGGAAGGAGGACAGGGTCCATGGACATAATGCAGCTTTTCTGGCTGTTCTTCATCATTTCGGCGCTGCAGCCGGTTCTGCAGCGCAGATATCTTGAGGCGATGCGCACACGCAAGATCGCCAACATCGAGAAGAAGCGTGCCAGTCGCGTCATCCTGCTGATCCATCGGCAGGAGACGATGAACCTGCTGGGATTTCCCTTGATGCGCTACATCGACGTCAATGATTCGGAGGAAGTCCTGCGCGCGATCCAGATGACCGACGATGAAGTGCCACTCGATATCGTGCTGCATACACCGGGCGGCCTTGTGCTGGCGGCGACCCAGATCGCTCGGGCCATTAAGGGCCACAAGGGCAAGGTCACCGTGTTCGTGCCGCATTACGCGATGTCGGGCGGCACGCTGATCGCCCTCGCCGCCGACGAAATCGTGATGTGCGAACATTCCGTGCTGGGACCCGTCGATCCGCAACTTGGCCAGTTGCCGGCCGCCTCGCTCCTCAAAGTCGTCGAGGAGAAACCCATCGCCGAGATCGACGACCAGACTCTCATCATGGCCGACGTCGGTCGCAAGGCCATTGCGCAGATCGAGGCGTTCGCGAAGCGTCTTTTGTCCGACAAGATGGACGAGGACCGCGCGGCGGCGCTGGCGGCAAAGCTGGCGACAGGCACCTGGACCCACGACTATCCCATCTCTGCCGATGAGGCCCGCGACATGGGCCTGCCCGTTGGAACGGACATGCCCAAGGAAATACTGGAGCTGATGACGCTCTATCCGCAGCCGGTTCGGCGCCAGGGCGGTGGCGTGGAATACCTGCCCGAGCCGCGGCAGCGAGAGGCCCGCCGCGCCATATCCACGCGCTGAACGCTTGCGTCATTCGGCCGCCGAGCCCGGCTCGTCAACGAAAGGATACAGGATGCCCACGGTCGCTTGCCTGCAGTGCAATTCCACCAACAGGGTGCCGCAAGAGCGCCTGAGCGACAACCCCAATTGCGGACGCTGCGGCGCGCCTCTCTTTCAAGGCATGCCCGTCATGCTCACCGCGGCTAATTTTGACCGCCATGCGAATGCCGAACTGCCAATGCTGGTCGATTTCTGGGCCGAGTGGTGCGGGCCATGCAAGATGATGGCGCCCCAGTTCGAGGCGGCGGCGCGCTCGCTCGAACCCCATGTCCGCCTGGGCAAGCTCGACACCGAGGCCGAACAGCAGATTGCCGGCCGCTACGGGATCCGCGGCATTCCCACCATGATCCTGTTCAGGAGCGGCAAGGAAATCGCGAGGACGAGCGGTGCAATGCCTGCCGCGCAGATAGCGCAGTGGGCGCGCTCGCACGTCTAGAGGTTACAGGTAGCGGCCTTCCCTGCGCCATGCCATCAGGAGAAGAACATGCATGGCGTGACCGGATTTGTCGAGAGTGCGGCCTTGTTGGTCTTTGCCGCGTTAGTGCTCGTGACGATATGTTCACGGATTGGCGTGCCCAGCATTGTCGGTTACATTCTTGCCGGTATAGTCATTGGACCCGCCGGCCTCGACCTGATTGCCGAAAACGCTGCCCTTAGCAGCATTGGTGAGATCGGAGTGGCGCTGCTGCTGTTCGCGCTTGGCCTGGACTTCTCGTTCGAGAAGCTCGTAAGGCTCAGGAAGCATGTCTTCGGTCTTGGAGCCGTGCAGGTTGCAGTCACGACGATAACGGTGTCGTTGATAGCGACTCTGATCTTCGATCTCGCGCCCGTCCCCGCAATCCTCATCGGCGGGGCCGTTGCCATGTCATCCACGGCCATGTGCCTCAAGGTGCTCGCAAGCGCGAATGCTCTGGGATCGGCCCAAGGACGCCTGGCCATTGCGGTGCTTTTGTTTCAAGACTTGGCAGCTGTCGCATTCCTGCTTCTGCACGATTCGATGAGTGGAGCCGTCGAAGGGTATGGCGTCATAACGGTCGTCGCCAGTGCAACGGCATTGGTTGCAGCCCTGTTCATTGCCCGTGGCCCGTTGCAGTTGCTGGCCCGTTGGGTAGCGTCGCGTGGCGATCCGGAACTTGCCCAGCTTCTCGCGCTCACCATTGCACTAGGGTCTGCGATTGTCGCGGCCACCGCCGGCCTTTCTCCGGCACTCGCCGCATTCGCGGCCGGCATGATCATCGGCGAGGGAGACGCGCGCCATGCTGTCGAGAACGAGATACGGCCTTTCCGCGATTTGTTTGTCGGGATATTCTTCGTCGGCATCGGAACGCAATTGCCACTTTGGATCATCCCGTATGCGTGGCCAGTCGTGCTGAGCTGGCTCGCGATCATTTTCGCGGGCAAGACGCTGATTGTTTTGGTCGTCGCCCGAATATTCGGCGAGTCGCTTCAGACCGCATGGAGGACTGGGATCATTCTGGCCCACGGAGGAGAATTCAGCCTGATGCTGCTGTCGGCTTCCTCGACATCGGGCATTGTTGCAGAGGAATTCGCTGGTCCTTTACTCCTCGCGATTGGCATGAGCATGCTGGCCGGGAGTGTTATGGTCAGATGGGCGGGGCTAAAGGTTTAGTGTGGTCAACATCAAGACAACTATATTTCTCAGATTACTGAGAGCACGCCCGAGCCTGATCCCGCATGACGCTGTAGTCGGAGAGCATTTCGGCGATCGCCGACCCATCCGGCAGCAGATCGAGCTCGTCAGCGGCATGCGCCTGCAACTCTCGGCTGTGCTCGATGACGGGAGGGCAGACGGTGGCGATGCGGGGTTCAGAACCGCCCGTCGCGCAGCCGGTCAGCGAGATCGTCACGATTGCGAGGGCGGCGAGCCGCCGCATCGAGCATTCGGTCCCTGACATCCGATGCATCCTTCTGTGATGCGAGTTCGGCCTCGCGGGCCTTCGTCGCCTCGGCGGCGGCACCCGCTTTTCGGCCGGCGGCGAAGATGGCCGCAGTGGCGATGACCACCGCGACGATGAGAACAAGAGCGAACCAGCCGGTCACTTGTTCGCCCCGGTGATCCCGGCCCGCAGCGTGCCGAGGCCGAGCGCGGCGAGGATCTGGGTGAGCCAGTCGGAACCGACATCGACGCCCGGCACATCGATGCCGAGGCCCTTCTCGACGACCACGACGAGAACGAGCACGGCGGCGATGATATACGTGCGGTAGCCCGCACCGAACTGAAGAACGGCGTTCATGGAAATCTCCTTGGTTGGGTTGGATCAGGCCTCGTTAACGGAGAGGCTCCCGCTCGCTGCGAGGGCGATGGGTCGAATGTTCGCGGGCTGGGCGCGATAGGCCGGGCGGCGCACCGCCACGAGCCGGTTGCGCGACAGCCGCGTGATCGAGACGCGATCGTACTGATTGCCTCCGAAAACGTGGAAGGCCGAGGCGTCGTGGCCGACATAGAGGCCGACATGCCCGCCGCCCTTGCGCTTGAAGACGAGCACGTCACCCAACGCCGCAGCGCCCTTCGGAACCGAGACGCCGAAGGACGCCCATTCGAGCGCCGAGAGATAGAGACGCGGCGGATTTCGTTCCGGGCGGCGTTCGATGTTGGCGCGGTGAGCGATAATCGCCATGAACAGGCCGCACCACGGGATCGCGTCGTGCCGATAGACACCGGCATAGACACGGCCGAGCTCGGCGGCTTCGATTTCCGCTTGCCAGCCGATGATCTTCGGATTGTCGGCTTCGCCTGGCGCTTCGAGCGTGCCGTATTCCTTCAGCGCTTCGACGATCATGCGCGGGCCGGGCTCGGCTTCGAGCCATCGGTATTGGGCAGGCAGCATTGCGAGTGTCCTTTCGGGTTGCCCGCTCGCGGGCGGCTGAAACGACGAAGCCCGGCATAGGATTGCGGAACGCAATCCGTTCCGGATTGCTTTTGGGGCGGGCTTTTCGTCGGGTTGCGGTTGAGTTGGTGGCGGCAGATCAGGCGTGCTTGCGCCCATCCTCATTGGCTTCGATGCGGTCGATGCGTTCCCGGAATTCGATCAGCGTCGCCTTCATCTGGGCGATGTCGGTGCGGGCCTCGGCCACAACCTTGCGGCCGGCGATGTCGTTTGAGACATCCGTCTTGATCGCGCTGATCTCCTTGGCGTTACCGGCAAGCGTGGCATCGATCAGCGTGAAGCGGTGCGACAGCCACCAGGCTACTCGGACGAGGAAAACGATCAGGATCAGGAGCTGGGCGATAATCCCGCCCGCAACCAGCCAGGTGATCGTCAAGGTTTCCGGGGCGACAGTGACCGCCGCCGCAGCTGTTGCGGGCATGGTGTCTTCCTCTGGTTTTGGGGTTGGCCCTTGGTGGCGCACAGGGCGCGCCGTGTGGCCAATGCGAATGCGGCTGCGCCCACCATGCGGGCGTGGGACTATCGCGCCGTGTGCGCGCCTGTGGCCAAAGCCCAAGTCACAGGCTCTTCAGGGCGCGGTGTAGCCCTGCGCGTCGAGATAGATGTTGGCGCCGGTCGTGATGGCGGCGGCGTTCAGGGCCGCATTGGCGCTGGAGCGAAGCGGCGTGGGGAAGTCGATGTCCCACGGCGTCGTCATGCTGGCGGGGAGCCAGATGCGCCAGATCACCGTGGCGCCGTCCTTGATCACGAACTCGGTGGCGACCGCATTGGTGTTGATCACCTGGATCGCGGTGACATCGCGCCGGATCCCCACACCGGCTGCTGCGGCGATCACCACGTCCGCCGTGTTGGTGATCACGCCGGCTGGCGCGTAGGTCCAATCGGCCTCGGGGATCGAGAACGGCTTGTTGACGAGCGCGCCGATCATCGTCGCCATGAGGTGCACGAGGTCGCCGGTCGCGGACATCGCCGCCTGGTTGATGTTGGCGGCGCGCGCGCCGATCCCGACCGGGTTGCCCGCGACAGCGTCCTGCGCCACGCCGCCGGTGACGGTGACCGCCGAGACGGCGTTGGTGACGAGGACCGGGGCGGCATCCATCTGGTCGGCCCGTCCGAAGCCGCCGATGGATTCGGTGATGAGCCGCGTGAACTCCATGACGCGGATGAAGTGCACCCGGAAATCGGTACGCGGCAGGACCGCGCCGCCGCAGTTCGTCGTGGCGATATCGGCGCCTGTCGGTGCTGCTCCGATGGGTTCGAGAACGAGCGTGGTCGTTGCGACGTCGCGCACGCGCCACGGTCCGTCGAGCCCGAGATCGGCTCCGGACACGGCGTCGCGCACGCCATGCAGATTGACGTACTGGCCGATCTGCAGTCCGGACCAGGCGGCCGAACCGGTGACCGTCAGCACATTCGTGGTTCGGGCGACCGATTGCGCGACCTGGCCGATGGGGGCTCCGAACACACCGCCATTCACGCGGAAGACGACGCCGCCAATGGATGTCGCGGTCGCCGACGCGCCGATGGGAATCGTGATCGTCGTGGCGTTGGGCACGCTGGCGACGGCGGTCGGGGTCGCCAGATTGGCGAAGTTCACCTGATCGCGGATGCCGTGGACCGTCACGAGATCGGCGACCGTCAGTCCGTGCGGCTGGTCGAAGGTGATGGTCACCGTCGCCGAACCTGCCTTGGCCGCCGAGACGATCCTGCCGACGGGGCGCGACAGGGAACGGTGATTCTTGGCGCGCAGGCGCAGCTTGTAGTCGCGGGCCGGATTGGGGACGACCTGCGTGCGCTTGAAAATGGCCGAGATCGCGCCCGCGCTGTCGATGGCCGAGCCGCTGAAGGTCACTTTTTCGAGCTGGGGCAGGATCTCGAACAGGGCGGCAGGTGCGAAGGCATAAGCCCCCGCCGCTGCGACCAATTGGGTGGCGGCGGTCGATACCGAGAAGGCAGCCGCATGGTTGCCTGCGATCGTGCCGGATGGCAGCGCATCGCCGCCCTCGGAGCGGACATAGTAGCTCTCGTTCGTCGCGGTCGTGCCCTCGAACACAAGGCTCGATCCGTTGCGCGCATAGCCCAGCGGATCGGCCTTGATGATCGAGCCGCTGGTGAATGGCCCGGCCGTCACCGAGGGGATCGTGCCCTGCGGCCCGGCCGTGGCGGTGAAGCTCGTGGGCGTCGGCGTCGTCGCGATGGTGAGACAGGGATAGTTGAGGCGGCTGTCAGAGACGCCGAAGATCGAGACACGCTCGCCGATCCTGAGGCCATGCGGCGCGGCGGTCGTGACGCTGAGCGTCGTGGTCGCCTGGGAGATCGAGGCGATGGCGGCCGGACCGGCTGGAACGAGCGGCACGACGCCTGGCCAGTCATCGGTCGAGACGAGTTCCAGCGAGAACTCCTGCCCGTTGATCCGCTGCGACAGCGAAATGCCGGCGGCGACGCGCACGGGCATGGTGAAGCTGTCGAGCGTCTCGATGACGGTTTCGGTCGCATCGGTCAGCGGATCCTTCGAGATCACGAGATAGCTCGCGCCCGCGATATTGCCGTCGGCCTGCACGATGTCTCCGGGCGCGATCTGGACGGCGTTCCAGCGCGTGGTTGTATCGAACGCCTCGAAGGCGTCCCGAAACTTCGTGGGCGCGCCAAGAATGCTGACCATGGGCGCGACGCGGCCATCCTGGTCCTGCAGGGCAGCGCCCCGAACATGGCCCGCGATGCCGCCGGGCACGTCAGCGCCGCCGCCTGGCGCGCTCGGCCAGAGCAGATCCTTCTTCATCATAGTCTCCTGGATGTTGGACTTCAGATCACGCGGTCGGGGCGGTGAAGGCGAGCGCGTAGAGGACGACGCGCACGCGGCCCGCCGTGAAGTTGCCGCCAGCCGCCGTGACCCGGATCGGCGTGTTGGCGTAGAAGGCGGTCGGGCCGATCACGCCGATGTTGTTCGAGCCGAGCGCGATGCCGAGTGAGCCGCCGAACTGGCTGGTGTTGCCGGCGACGCCGACGCCGTAGGAGGTCGCGCCGGTGATGGCCAAGGTCGTGCGCGAGGCGACGGCCAGCACGATCATGCGGTCGGCGATCACGGCGGTGGTCGTGTCGACGAAGGCGCCGGTGAGCGTCAGTTCCTGTTCGAGCGCCACGAGCCGGATCGCGCCGCCATTGGGCGTGCCGACGATGCGATCGCGCCAATCGCCATCCGCCCAGACGACCGTGAGCCGCTCGTCCTCGACATGATAGCGCCAGCCGGTGACGGGCACATAGAACGCCCAGGCATTGACGTTCCAGTGGGCGATCCGGCCCGTCTGGCCCGCCCATGCGCCGGTCGCGCCGGAAGGCACGATCCAGCGCTCGCCGTTTGCGGGCGAGCCGGGCGGCGTCGCCAAAGTCCGGCTGCGGACACTGCCGTGCACGAGCGCGTCCAGGCGGATCAGCGCCTCGTTATGGGTGACCTCCTTCTGCGCCTGCCCCTGCAGGATGAAGGGCAGGCCAAGGTTCGGTGTGGTCATGACGGCTCCTTCAAGGCGCTCGGTCAGAGCGCCTTGGTGGGGTTTCTGGATCAGATGGTCGGGGTCAGATGATCGGGGTCAGATCGTCGCCACGGCCGGCGTGCCGCGCCCGATCGCGGTCGAGAGCTGGACGACGCGGACGGTGACGCTCGCCTGCGCCGATCCGAAATCGGCGACCTGCTGGGCGGCGGTGTAGGTGGCGGCGGGCGCGGACACGGGAAGCGTGCGGACCACCGTCGAGCCGTTCATCACATCGACCTCGTAGCGCTCGGTCTCTTCATTGAGGGGGACGTCCGTCAGATCGCGCCACCAGCCGCCATAGCGGGTGCGGCGCACCCAGCTGATCGTGATGTCACCCGCGCCATTGCGCGCGCCCCGCACATGCGCGGGTGACCATGGCTTCAGGGCCTCGCCGCCATTCATGAAGCTGATCTGCCCGGACTGGTCGCCGGTCGGCCCCTGCGGCGCCGGCGCGAACCGCCAGGCGATGGCGAGGCCGATGCTGGAGGCCGAGAAGGTCGGCCGCTCAAGCCGGCCGGGATCGAGCAGCACGAAGCGCGAGCCGATGGCGTGCGTCGCGATCCGGTGCTCGGTGCCGAGCCGCCCGCGCAGCAGGCGCGAGAGCCGATAGCGTCCCGGTCCGATCAGCACCGCGTTGGCGAACTGGATGATCTCGCCATTGATCAACGCGCCATTGGCGCCATCGAGGATGCGGCTGTCGGGAAGGCTTTCGAGCGAGCCGAAGGCGAGTTGCACCTCGACAGTGTTGCCGTTGTCCCAGACATGCGCCGGTCCCGGCGCCAGCGCGGTCAGCGTGTCGCCGATAACCGAGGCCACGTCGGCGACGCCAGAGACGGTGTAGTCGAGCCCGTCCGCTGTGGGCCGGAACAGCGAGACGCCCCGGAACGGCGCGCCGCCGAGCGAGCACGCGGCCATGTAGAACGAGGTCGCTTCGTCTGCCTCGGCTTCCGTCACCAACGGCAGGTCCATCATTTCGACCCGCGTCGGCGCGGCGGTGTCGGGCACGTTCGGCTGCAGATCGCCTGATCCGGTCGGAACGGTGACGAACTGTGGCAGGTCGCCATCGGTGGCGACGCCGCGCACAAGCACGAGCCCCGGCTTGCCATAGGTCACGGACGTCACCCGAAAGCGGCGGATCGCGCCATCGACCGGCACCTCGATCACATCCGTCGGATCGATGCGGATCGCGCGCGTCGGCAGCTTGGCTTCGAGCGTGACGCGCCCCTGCCAGATCTCCCGGAGCGCACGCTGGGCGATCGTCTGGGCTTCCTCGACCGAGAGGATCAGCGGCAGCGAGAACGTGGTCACGCTGCGCGAGGTGCCGAGTTGGCGGCGACCCGTGACGGTCGAGCTCTGATAGTCGCGCGCCTCGTCGAGATGCACCACGTCGATCGAGATCGGCAGTTCGACATCCTGCGCGCGCTCGATGCGGATGCGCGCCCGGTCCCCATCGCCTTCCGCCGCGCCGAGATCATTGGCGTCGATGGCAACGATGGTTCCGTCGCCGCGCTTGACGAAGCGCAGCACCCCGCCGCTCTCGACCGCATCGAAGAAGAACGCGGCCTGCAAGACCGAGATCATCTCGCGCAGCGACTTGCGCTCCGAGACGACATAGCCCGAGACCTCGTCGGTGAGGCTCGTCACATCGATATCGGCATTGGTCAGGCCCGCGCGAAGGCACAGATCGCGCACGATCTCGGAGAGCTGCATGTTGCCGATCTTTCCCTGAACCCAATGGCCGAGGCGGTAATTGTCGCCGTCCTGCCAGACCCGTTTCAGCGACGGGAAGAACGGGTAAGGCCGCGCGTCCCAGCACCAGAGGAAGCGCGGTCCGACCATTCGCCGCCCCTGGCCGTCGAGCGGATTGTTCGCGGGCTCACGCCACCAATCCTCGGTGCCCTTGATCGCGACGCGCTGGACCACGCGGTCCACCGAGCGGTTCGAGTACCAGGGGTAGAAGCTCTCCGCCGACTTCGGATCGACGAAGACGTTCGGGCGGTTCGGCGAGCAGTGCACCGACGGGAAGCCGTATTCGGTGAGCCAGATCGGCTTCATCTTCGGCGTCCAGGCGGTTGGCCCTCCCGTCGGCACGCCTGCCACGCGCGGCGTGTGGGCGTTGTCCCACCACCAGCGCAGGTCCTTGAGCGCCCAGAACGGCTCGCTGATCGGCGACTGGACACGGTTGGCGCCGCGCCCGGCCAAGTCCCGGTCGGCCTCGCTCGCATAGAAATAGCTGATCAGTTCGCCCGAGCCCCAGCCCGCGCCGATCGTCGCCGGGTCGGTGAGCGAACGGTCGGTGTCGGTGATGGGGAAGTAGGCGTCGATGCCGACCGCATCGATGTTGCTGTCGGCCCAGAGCGCGTCGAGCGGGAAGTCCACGTTCGCGCCGCCGCGATCATGGTAGCGGTATTCCGACCAGTCGGCGGCGTAGGTCACGGTGCAGTTCGCGCCGAGCCTGGTCTTGGTGTCCGCCGCGATCTGTTGCCAGAACGGCACGGCGGGATAGGCTCCGCTTCCATCCCGGATGCGGTTGAGGCCGACCATTTCCGAACCGATGGCGAAGGCATCGACGCCACCCGCCTGCTCGCAGAGCGTCATGCAGTGGCGGATGAAGCGGAGATAGCCCGCAGGACGGGTGAAGAACCCGGCCACATCCGCCGCAGCGCCGGTGATCCTGCCGCGCCAGGGGAACGGCGCCGGATCGGGCGGCGGGATGTCCATCATGATGAAGGGATAGAAGAGAACCTTGTAGCCCCGCGCTTTCAGTTCCTGAACCGCCCGGATGACCGAGCCGTCGCTGATCGTGCCGCCATAGGAGAGAGCGGTCTGCCCGTTTGGGAGCGTGTAGGAGGTGACAACCGGCCACACGGAGCGCCCGCCACCTGCGACCGACCAGATATGCGGCGCGGTCTCAGCCCCGAATGCGCCGGATTGGCCTTGCGCGTACTCGCATTTGGGCACGAGATCGCATGTCGCAACGTCGATCGACGTGCCGAACCAGGCGTAGACGAAGTTGATCCATTCGACGTTCGGCAGTTCGCGCTTCAGATTGTCAATCGAGACAAGGAAGTCCGAGCGCTTCGTGCCGGTGTTGGCGTTGATCGCCGCCTGCGACGTCGCCGAGCCATGGCCGACCTTGCGCACGATCTCGGTGTCGGTGACGAACTCGCCCGAGG
Organism: Pseudochelatococcus lubricantis; assembly: GCF_011762225.1. Classification (GTDB taxonomy): domain Bacteria; phylum Pseudomonadota; class Alphaproteobacteria; order Rhizobiales; family Beijerinckiaceae; genus Pseudochelatococcus; species Pseudochelatococcus lubricantis. Next base: position 251,143 of record NZ_JAASQI010000007.1, on the reverse strand, counting down.
CCGGGATCAGGCAGACGCCCTCGACGAGGTGGCGCGCATTGCCCGGATCGTCCGAGCCCCGGTAGACCTCGACCTCGAAATTCGGAAAGCGGTTGCCGAACGGGGTGAGCTTGAAGTCCTCCAGCATGACCGTGACGAGGCCGCGATGGGCTGGTGTTCGGCCAACGCCTTCCACCGCCGCCACCAACGGATCGGGCATCTGCGCTTCCTCGCCATAGCTGACCCGGATTGCGCCGACATGCTCGGGGTCCAGCATCGTGTTGTTGACCCAGATCCGGTAAATCGCCGTCACCGGGCCCTCGCAGACGCCGAGCAGGATGTCGGCCGAGTATTCGTAGCGCGTGTGAACCGTGGTCTGGCGACGACCGCCGCCGCCACCCTTGCCGCCGCCACCCGTGGTCTCGGTTTCGGTGATCGCGGTCTCCCTGATGCCGCGCACCCAGATGATGTTGGCCGCGATCCGCCCGCGTCCCCACACCCTTGGGATCGGCTGGCCGTAAGCGGAGCCCGAGACCTGCAGGTCGGTGACGCGCGCGCCCTCGCTCCTGTTGACGGCCGCGGGGCCTGGGCCGAACAAATCCTGCTCGATCGCCGCGCCGAGATAGGACCCCAGCATCGCGCCCGCCGCCTGGCCGAGCCCGCCGCCAATGGCGTTGCCCGCCCATGCGCCGGCGACGGTCAGGACGAGTTGCGCCATGGATCGGACCTTCAGGCCGTGAGTTCGAACGAGAAGTTGGGCAGGCGGTTGCCGAAGGGCGTGATCGCGAAGCGCTCCAGCACCACATAGGCGAGGCCGCGATAGGCGGGCGCGAGGCCTTCGGTCGCCGCGATCAGCGGATCGGCCGATTGGGTGGCGTCGCCGAGGTAAACGCGACGCGCCGCATAGTGCTCGGAGCCGATGGCGTTACCGTCGGCGAACATCTTTCCGATGCCGGTGATTGGCCCTTCGCAGAGCGCCACCGCCACGTCGCAGAAATAGACGTAGGTGACCGTCGTGGTGCGTTGCCTACCGCCGCCACCGCCGCCCTTGCCGCCGCCGCCGACCGTCTGCGTCTGGGTCCGCGTTTCCTCGTCGAAGCCGCGCATCCAGATCACGTTTCCCGACAGCCGCGCCTTGCCATAGACGCGCGGGATCACAGAGCCGTAGCCTGATGACTGCACCCGCAGATCCTGCAGGCGCGGGCCGGTGACGACGTTGTTCTGCGTCTTGCCGAACAGCTGGCTGTCAACCACGCCGCCCACATAGGCGCCGATCGCCCCGCCAATGGCAGCGCCAAGGCCGGGCAGCAGCAGGTTGCCGATGACATTGCCCGCGACGGTCAGGACGATGCGCGCCATCAGGCGATGCCCGGCAGGCGGAAGGCGGCGCGCGTCTTCTCGATCCAGAACCCGGTCAGGTCCTGTTCGACGACCGCGCCGGCCTCGCGGTAGCAATGCATCAGGCGGTTCCCATCGCTCAGGAAGCCGCAATGGTGCGCCGGACCTTTGCCGACGCCGAACAGCAGGATGTCGCCGGGCAAGGCATCGGCGATGTCGATCTCGGTGGCATGCGCCGCCATCTGGTCGCGCAGGCGCTCTTCCGCCCGGTAGAGCGGCCAGGTCGCGGCATAGTTCATCGGCTGGGTGATCAAGCCAATGAACGGCTCGGCCGCGCCGCGCACGAAGCCGATGCAGTCGCAGCCCGCGCCCTTCACCGCCGCCTGGTGATGCCAGGGCGTGCCGAGCCACGTCCGCGCCTCGGCGATCAGGGCGGCACGCGTGAAGGCGGTCATGAGCGCACCGGATAGGAGAACACCTTGTCGTTCCCCGGAATGTGCGGCTCGCCCTGGAAGTTCAGGATGTTGGCGAACTTGGCGTTGCAGGTCTCCGGTGTCTTGTCGCAACCGGCGACGAGCACGATCTGGTCGCCGACCACGATGGGCCGCGGCATCGGCACGAACAGCCGGATGGTCTGGCCGTCATGTAGCAGCACCTCGTTGACCGCGCCCGCATTGGCGCCGGTCGTGAAGGTCGCCTTGCCGAAGGTGAAGTAACCGGTCGCCCGTGCGGTGACGATCCGCACCGTGTCGGCGGCGATCACCTGTGTCACGGCATAGGTATCGGTGCGCGGGCCGAGCGCCACGCCGCATTCGCTCGATCCGAGATCGACGCGGCAAAGGCGCGAGTAGAGCTTGCCGGCGGTCTGTTGCAGTCGGTTCGACAAGCCCCGGATCTCGGCTGAGAAGCGCTGATCGGCACGCTTGATCTCGCCGAGGAAGCCCTTGCGCAGCAGGAGCCGTCCCTGGCCAAGGTCCGCCCAGTTGACGATGAAGACCTCGATCCGCGCGCCATCGAACAGCCCGGCGATTAGGTCCTCGGCTCGCAGCGCCGCATCGTCGAGGAAGCCGTCGACATCGAGATTGTCGACGGAGAGATCGGAGGCGGTCTTGATCGCGGACGGCAGGAAGCCGGTCGACGCGACATAGGTCAGCCCATCGACGACCAGCTCGCGGTCATGGTCGGTGAAACCGCGAACCCAGCCATCGGCCCGTTCGAGCCGCCAGCAGGTCGCAAGCGTGGTCACCTCGCCGGCGAGATGCGCGGCAAGCGCGGGGGTGGTGGGTTTCATGGGTCAAGCCCTGATCTCGACCAGCGGGATCGACTGGACGTTCTGCAGGTTATAGGCGCGGCTGATCACCTGAAGGTGGTCGGTGTCGAAGCGCACGGGCACGTCGAAACGGAAGGTCGCGACCGGCGTCGCCGCCGGGGCCGCGCCGAAGGTGAGCCGACCCGTCGCGTGATCGATGGTCGGCGTGACGACGTTACCGTTGACGCGCACCACGACCGAACCGACCACCGGGCGGGTGATGGTGCGGATTTCGACGACGGGGCCAGACGGATAGCGCTTCACCAGCTGGAACACCGTCGCACTGACCGCCTGGCATTGCTGGTCGGTGGCTTCGAAGTCGCCCCAATCCCGGAAGCGGAAACCGAAGGCGCGGCCCTTGCGGGCGCGGAAGAAGGCGATCACCTCGGCCATCTGCTCGCGGGTGCGGATGCCGGTCGAGATGTCGTAGCGGGCGCGCGAGGCCGACCAGTTCTGGTTGCGCTGCTCGAAGCCGGACGCGACCATCACCACGTCGGTCGAGTATTCTGGGCCGCCGGTCGCGCCGCGCGCGATGGCGTCAGGGAAGGACACGTCATGGAAGCTCAAAGGTTTCGCCTCGCCCTTTCAAGCGCCGAGGCCATCTCGGCGGTGATCTGGCCCTGCGCCCGGCGGAACGAGCCCGCGTCCGGGGTCGTGATGTTGAACGTCACCATCATCGGCGCGGCCTGCTCGCCCCGCTGGTCGTAGGCTGCGGTTTCCTTGCGGTTCAATACCCGCTCGCCGGTTTGCAGGATGGCCGGCACCTCGCCGGGCCGGATGTAGCCGCCGCCATGAAGGCGCGGCGCGCCCGCGAACAGGAGGGCCGGCAAATTGCGGCCCGGCCCTCCCGCGCCGACCAGCCCGCCCTCATGGAACAGACCGGCGAATATCTTCCCGAGTTCTCCGAAGATGCCGCCGCCGGTCGCCAACGTCGGTGCATTGCCGCCGAACAGGAAGTTCTTGAGCGGATTCATCACCGCGAGCTTGATGAGCTCGTTCATGATGTCGTTGATCGCCGCCTGGCCGGCATCCGCCCACGATTTCCAGTCGGTCTTGCCTTGCGCCAGCAGCGTTCCGAACCGGTCGAGCGCGTTGCCGATCGCGCCCTGCAAGGCCCGCTGCGTCGCTTCCTGCCGCTGCAGTTCCGTCGTCAGTTGCTGCAACCGGACGGCATTGGCGACAATGGCGCGGCCTTCCTCGCTCGCGAGGTCGATGCCGCGCCGGCGCAGATCCTGTTCGGCGCGCATGGTCGCCAGCACCGTCTCACGCTGCTGGGCGGAGGCGCCGATCAGGCCGATCTGGGTCTCGATCAGGGCGATCTCGGCGCGCTGATCCTGCAAGGCGACTTGCGCCTCCGCCTGGCGCTCAAGCGCGAACTGGCGGCGGGCGGCGGCAAGCGCGGCCTGTCCCTCGGCTCCCGCCGGATCGATCCCTTGCCGCCGAAGCTGCTGCTCGGCGCGGATCATGGCGATGGCTTCCGAGCGGGCCGAGACGCCCTGCTTCAGGAGCTCGACCTCGCGGGCGAGACCGGTGTTCTGCTGCTCGTAATCAAACGCCGCCTCGCGACCCGTCGTCTGGCGCCCCAACTGGTTGAGCCGCCTGATCTGCTCGCGGGAGTAACTGGCCTCGGGATCGTTCGGGTCGATCCCGAGCCGCTTCAGCTCCTGCTCGAAACGCAGCTGATCGACGCCCTCGCGACGCGCGGCCGGGCCACGCCGGACCAGCGACAGTTCCCGCTCACGCAGCGCGATCTCGTCGCGGCGTCGTTCGATGCCTTGAAGAAGGTCCGTGCGGTTCTGCTCGCGGTGAAGCTGCTCGTAGGCTTCGCGCGTGCGGTCGATGATGCGACCGAGCTTCTCCTTGGCCTCGCCTTCGGCCAGCGTCTGCGCCGTGATCAGCGGGCGCAGCGCCTGCTCGACCTGCATGATCTGCTGGGCGCGCTGGGAAGAGAGCGCACCGGACGCGATCGCTTCGTTCAGCCGACGCTGGCCGTCGATCTGGCGGCCCAGTTCCGATACCTGCCGGGCGGCCTCGACCGCCTGTTCGGCGATCCGTTCCCGCAGAGCCTGCCGCGCGCGGGTTTCGGCGTTGACGCCCTCGCGGGCCTGATCGACGAGCCCTTGCCGGCGTGCTTCCGCGCGCGCGGCGGCCTCGGCGCTTTCGAGATAGGCCTCGGCCAGAGAGAGCGTCGCGCGGATCGAGATGTCCGTGGCGGAGGTCTGCTCCACCACGGCCTGCGTCGCCGCATCGACCGAGGGTCGGTAGCGGGCGAGTTCCGTGATGACACGCCGGTAGGCCGCTTCGACCTCCGCCACATCGGCCAGTTTCGAGCGGACCAGCGGATCGGCGAGCGCGGCGCGGAGCACGCCTTCCTGCGTCCGCAGCCGCTCGATCTCGCGCGCGCCGGGGTTGGTGTCGCGGGCGATCTCGCCAGCGCGCACCGATTGCTCGTTAGCGCGGGCCTCCGCGGCGATCCGCCTCGCACGCTCCTGTTGGTCGTTGAGCTGCCGTTCGAGTTCAGCGATCCGCCGCTCGACCTGAGGCAGCATGAGCGGCACGACATTGCCGCGCACATTCGCCCTGAGCCGCTCCTGCTGCCAGCGCAGCAGGTCCAGTTCCTCCGTGGGTGTGCGGCCATCCACCGCCCGGTCGACGGCCTTGCCCAGCGCGTCGAAGGCATTCGAGGCCGAGCGCCCGACGAACTGCCAGGCCCGCCCGAGCGCATTGACCGCCTGTTCGGCGTCGGCCAGCGAGGGCGCAAGCGCGTTCAGGATGACGCGCTGCGCTTCCGCCCGGTTGTTCTGATCGACCAGCGTGCGGACATAGGCGCGGGTGCGGTCATCCAGGAAGCGGATGCGGTCGTTGAGTTCATCCGCACCGCGCAACGGATCGGCCAGCGCGCGGGCGAGTTCCTCCGCGCCCTGCGTGGTCTCGACGCCGAGCGTGACGCCAAGATTGCGCGAGACCGCGATGGCGCGGCCCATTTCTTCCGCGCCGATCTTGCCTGTGCGCAGGAACGCGACCTGCATGTCACGCGCCGACGACACCGAGACCTTGCCGGCCTCGGCGGAGGATTGCGCGACCTGCTCAAGCTGTGCGGCGGTCGCGCCGGACGCGCGGCCGACACCGGCGAGCGCCGTGGCGACAGCTCGTGTCGAGGCGTCATTGGCGAACCACGCCGCCGTGAGCACGCCAACCGAGACGGCAACGCCGGCAATGACTCCGCCGACGACGCCGATGGCGGAGCCGAGCGTCATGATCGTGCCGCGCAAGCCGCCGAAGGCCTGCGTCACCTGTCCGCCCTGCTGCATCAGGATGGTCATCGGCGACATGCCGGTGGACATCGACGCGATCACGTCGTTCACCGTGTACTGAAGCGTCATGACCTGCTGGGTCGTGAGCTTCGAGTTGGCGCCAACGCCCTTGATCGCCTGCGCGGTCTGATCGAAGCGCGACTTCGCCAGCGCATTCGCGGCCGCCTGCTCGGCGGTCGTGATCGCGCCACGGCTGGCGAGCGCCGCATGCTCGGCGAGTTCGGCATTGAGCCGGTCCTGCGCGGCGGCGAGCGGATCAAGCGTCGCGCGCAGCGCCCGGGCGCGGGTCTCGTAACGTTCGGCTTCCCTCGCGGCCTGTTCGAAGACCTCGGCCGACGCGCGCGCCGAACCCGCCGCCTGTCGGTCGACGCCCAGAACCTGATTGAACCGTCCCTGCGCGGCCTCGGCCTGAGCCGCCATGCGGGCGGCTTCCGCCAGACGCTTGAACCGGGCAGTTTCGCGATCGGTCGCGGCTCCCGTCTTCTCAAGCGCCCGATCGACCTGCCCGAAGGCCTGCGTGCCCGCCTGGCCGACCTCCTCGAAGGCGCGCTTGACCTCCGCCTTGCCTTCGACGCCGAGGCGGATCGAGACATTGGTGGTGGACATGGGTAGGTTTGCTCAATCGCGATTGGGACGGCCAGCGTCGCGGCCGTAGGCGGCCACGACGATCGGCTCGATCTCGGGGAGGATGTCGGCCAGCAGCGGCGAGGCTGCATCCATGGCCTCAGCCAAAGCGAGCACCGCGCCGAAGTCGATGGCGTAGACACCGCCCATCACGGCGCGCACCTGTCCCGCGCAGCGGCGGATGACCTCCCAAGCAAGAAGCCCCTCGGCCGTCACGGGCGCGTGCTCGACATAGGCGCAAGCCCCACATCGCGACGGACAGGCAGCGCAGTAGCCCTCGCCGCCCTCGAAGTGCCAGCGCGCGAGGGCGATCAGACGTTTTTTTCGTCAAGCCTCGTCAAGGCCGGGCCGACATAGAGCCGATCGATGGCGTCGAAGGCCGGCCAGACCTCGAGCAGCTGATTGATAGCGACCGGGTTCGGATCGATCGGCTTGCCGCCGGCATCGCCGATGCCCTCCCACGCCACGATGCCGCTCAGCGCGAGAGAGCGCGTGAAGGCCGCGCCGGCCGCGACCGTGGTGCTCCGGTCGAGCGGCGCATCGCCCTCGACCTTCGTGCCGAGAGACTCGGCGGCGGCGGCGCGGGCGACCAGCATGTCGGCGACGGAGATCGGCCGGAACTGGATGCGCACGCCGGCTAAGATGTCGAGCCAGAACGGCTCGCGGGATGGTGTCGAGAGCTTGAGCAAGGGAGCCTCCTGTCGGAACGGGTCAGTAGGACGCGACGTCATTGGTGAGCACGCAGGTCGCGGCGCGGTTCAGCACCGGATCGATCGCGGCCTGGAATGCGAACGGGGCCTGCACGCCGCCCGGCCCCTGGATCTGACGGTCGCCGCGCGGCAGGAAGACCCGGTGCGCCGTCCAGACGAGCGACGCGGCTGCGCCCGCCGCCCAGCGGAACTGAAGCTCGCAAGGCAGGCGGTTGGTGGCCTGATCCAGAAGGACGCGGTCCTCGAAGCGGGTGGTGATGTTGCCGGTCAGCGCGATGATGCCCGGATCGGCATCGGCGATGCGCCCGTCGCTTCGGATCACCTCGACCGCTTCGAGGTTGTTCGAATAGGTGAGTTCCGCTGAGATGACGTTGCCGAGCGCCACGTTGTTGCGTCGGACTTCGCCCTGGAACTGGCCGAAGCGCTCCAGCACGAACTCCGACAGCGTGCCGGACTGCGCCGTGGCGGCGATGGTCTCGCCCTGCGCCATGATGTTGAGCGAGGCGGTCAGGAGCCCCGATCGCTGCGCCTGAACCTGGAAGCTGTTGATGCGCGCGCCGTAGTTCATGCCGAAGAAGGGCACGTCGGGAAGCTGGACCTCGATCGACATCGAGGGCAGAGCCTGCGCGCCCGAGAACCAGGTGTGGCTGTTGGCGCCGCCAGAGAGCGTCGCCCCCGACAACGTGGCGCGCGTCGGCGCGTTCGTCGCCAGTGTCCGCGCATTGCCGGCCGGTCCCAGCGCCTTGGCGGTCAGGTTGACGACCGCGCCAACCGCCGCGGCTGCGACGTTCGCGCTCGGATTGATGATCGCGGCGAGCGCGGTGGCGGTGAGCGCCGCCGTGCCGCCGAGGTTGAACTGCTGGCCCGTCGCGCCGGAAGCGACGGCGGTATAGACCGTGCCATCGACCGTCACCGTGTCGTTGACCAGAAGGTTCGCGGTCAGCGTGATCGTGCCGGTGGCGGCGTTCGCGGCGACCGTCGTCGGCGCGCCCATCAGGCCGCGCAGCCAGACGCCGATGTTGCGAGTATCCACGGGAACGACGAGATCGCCCGTGTTGGTGATCACGTCATAGACCGGCGCCAGCGGCTCGCGGCCGAAGCCGAGAAGCTCGCTCGCGATCAGGCCCTGTTCCTCGCCGATGTTGACCGAGGCGAACGGCATGCGGCGAAAGCCGGTGCCGGGCGGTGTGCCATAGGTGCTTTCGAACACGGCGGCGAGAGCCGCGTTCACGCCGCGTGCGCGAGGCATGGGTCGTTCTCCATGTGGTGTGGTGTCGGGGCCTGAGCGGGGCCGGACCGGCGTCGTTCAGTTCCAAAGGTCCGAGCGCCGTCGAAGGACCGTCATTCAGTTGAGCGGATCGGCGGTGGCGTAGGTCGCGACGATCACGACATCGGCGAAGCGGCCTGCCTGACTGCCGGTGGTCTCGATGTCTTCGGAGGACGGGGCCTCCGCCTCGATCCAGTCGACAAGCCCCCCGAGCCTGCGGTTGGCGATGATCGCCGCGCCGATGGCGGCAAGCATCTCGTCGAGCACTTCCTCGCGCGTGAGCGTGGCGCTCTCGAAGGCGGCGATCTCGACAGGAATACGATGGGTGTAGAGGTAGGACACCGGCGAGAGCGTGACCGCGGGCTCACCCGGATCGCCATCGCGGATCACCACCAGTCCTCCCGGCGGAATGCGCTCCGGTTTCGTGAGATTGCGCTTCACGTCCGCGCCCGGCAGGGCATCGGCGACGAGCGCCTTGACCGCGCCGAGGACGGTTTCGCGTTTCGAGGGCATGGACAAAGAGCTTTCAGGATCTCGGCCAGTGCCGTGCAATCAGGGTTGGCACGCGCGCGGCTTGCCGCTTGGCGCTCGCATCAATGTTGAGCCGCTTGCGGAGCGTGACCTGGGGTACGAGCAGGAACACAATCACCGTTGAATGGCCCGTCTTGCGCCTGTTCGCTGCCGCCAGTCCGCGCCTGTTGAGGCGGGCTGTATCGGCGACCAGCAGCGAAGGGCCGCGCTTGCGGTAGACGAAGCGCAGCCGCATGCCGGTGCGCCGTTCCCATCCTCCAGGCGTGATGCGTGACGCACGCCCGTTCGGCCCGCGCCCACGCGCTCCTGCGGCTGGTGTCGGGATCGCCAGCCAGAACCCTCGCGCCGAGCGAATGGTGACGCCACGGTCGAAGGCGTCGACGAGCTTCGGGGCTTTCGACCAGACGAAGGCTGCGGCTTCGACGCTCTCGCCGACCTCGGGGAACACCTTGCCCCGCCATGTCCGCGAGAGGCGTTCGCCAAGGCCGGATGAGATGACATCTTCGCGCAAGCGCTCCTTCAGTTCATTTGATGCGTCCCGCATCCCGGAGGTGACGGCGCGTTCGATATCCTGCTGCGTGCCCGCCAGCGCCTTGCGTAGGTCGGGCCGTTCGAGGCTGAAACGCATGGGATCAGACCTTGACCGCCTCGCAGGTGAGGACGAGCCCCACGGCATCGGATGAGGGCGTCCCGATGACTTTGAAGGTGTCGGCGCCGATCACGACGAGATCGCCCTCATCGATTGTCGCAGCTTCGGTCCTGCGCAGGTCGATGAGAACGGTCGCCATCAAAGCGCGGGACGCGCCGAACTCGACCACGGCGTCCGGGCGGCGGCGGATCACGCGGACGGGAACCCCCGGCCCGATGCCGCCTGCTTGCCAGAGCGCGGTCTCGCCAAGGTTCGGGTCCGCGAACAGGGCGTCGGTCGCTGCCGCGAACGCGTTCACGTCAGAAGCTGCCGTTCAGCCGAACGCGGCCAATCGTATCGTTGGCCCCGCCTGCCACCGGTTCGGTCGCAGCGCCGATCAGGGTGTTCGATGCGACCACGGTCGTCGCGAGGCGGGCGGCGTTGTCCCAATAGATGCGCGCGCCGACGGCCCATGCCTGGGACGGGGCTTTGCGCAGTTCGACCACGCCCTCGGTAAGGGTCTCTACCTCGGCGTTGATGGCCGCCGATCCGGTCGCGATGCCGAAGATCGCGCCGACCAGCAGTCCGTCGCCGGATGCCACGGCATAGGGGGCGGGAAGCGTGATGGTGTTGCCGGGCTGGATGTAGCCGCGCATGGGAGTTCTCCGAGAGTGTCAGATGATGGGGAAGCGTTCCGGCGGCGATCACGCGCCGGGATTGCGGTAGAGGCCGCGCCAGTCGATCGCCTTCGCGCCGAAGTCGAGGCGGCACTTGATCTCGACGCCGTCGACGTCAAAGCCGTTGCGCGTCTCGATGTAGGCGCCCTGCTGGCCTTCGAGATAGGCGTACTCGATGGTGTCGATCTGGGCGGGATTCGCGGCGAGATACCAGGCGGTGAGGCTCGCGGCGTCAAGCCGAGGCTCGGAGATCGGCGTCAGGGTGCGGATCGAGGACGGGACCACGTTGCCGGTCTGGGCAGGCACGAGGTTCTGCGCCACCAGCTGCTCGGCGGCGAGTTCGAGCGATGCGGGCACGATGAGGTAGGCGGGTCGGACGTTGAGGATGGTCTTCTTGTCGAGTCCGGTCTGCCGGGCCATGGCCGCGCGCGCCGCGCCGATCGCGGTGACGCTGAGCGCGGTTGCCGGGTTGGCCAGATTGCCGTGGTTCTGGTGGAACAGCGCGATGGAGTCGCTCATCGCGGCGTTCGCCAGGATGATGCCCCAGACCACGTCGCTCTCCAGCGTGGCGATCGCCGTGCCATACATCGCCGGGATGCGGGTGAAGGCGTCGAGATCGTCGTTGATGAGCACCTGCCGGGTGACCGCGACGACCCGCCCGTAAGTCTCGACACGGTAGCTCTCGCGCCCTTCGGCGAGGGTGCCGCGCTTGAACTCGCCGCCCTCGTTGACCTTCACGAGTTGCGGCGCTTCGCCGAGCTGGACACGGTGCATCGCCTTGAAGTCGGTCGCGAGAACCTGCCGGCAGAAGGGGACATAGGTGCGCGGATAGGCATCATAGGCCTGCCGCAGCGTCTTGCCCGTCACGGCGGCGAGGACTTCGGGGAAGTCCGAGGTGGAATGCAGCGCGCGGGTGGCGATCTCGTCGCGCGACATGCCCCGGACATTGACGCCCGAGCTGGAGAGGAACTCGCGGGCGTGCTCCACGAGCGTCATGCCGCGATATTCCCGCGCCGGTTCGCTCAAGGGGAAGAGCGTCGGCGAGTAGCGGTGCAAAAGAGCGTTCGACACGGCGTCACGACGCGTGACGCGCTCATCGCGGCCGCCGAGCGGGATGCTGACCTGAGGCGAAACCCGCGTCTTCTCGGCGTCGGTCGCGACCTTGTCGAGGATCTCGCTGCGCGCCGCATCAAGCGTCACGCCGCGCTTGACGAGATCGTCGGCGAAGCTGCGCTCGAGGTGGAGGCGGCCGGCAAGATCGTAGATAGTTCCGACCCGCTCGCGTTCGGAATCGCGCGCGCGGGCGGCGATCGTCTCCGCATCGGTCACGGGTGTGGTCGGCACGCGATCCTGCGGTTCAGGCGCGGCCTGGCGCGTCTGCGTCTCAGTGTTGTCGGTCACAGCGTCGTCCATGGCTGCTTTCTCCTTGGATGGAGCGTCGGCGCGGTGGACGACGCAGGGGTGAAGGGGCAAAGAACTTTCGGAGGATGTCTCGGCGCGGAAACCCGCTGCCGGATCAGCGCCGATCGGCACTGCGGAAATCTCGAAGGGCGTCCAATCGACCGCGCGCCACAGCTCCGGCGCGCCTGCCTGCCTGGACACCTCGAAGCGATGGACCTGGTAGCCGATCGAGACCGCCCGGATGTGCCCGGCCTCGACGTCCTTCCAGAGCGGTTCGACTTCGGCCCGGTCGGAGAAGCGGACACGGGCAATGCCGCGTCCGTTCTCGATGCGGGCACTGCCAGGCACGACCGAGCCGATGACGCTGTCGAGCACGGAGGCGTCGTGCACCTTCAGGAGAGGCGCACCCGCGTTCAGGCGATCGAGACGGACGGCGCGCGGATCCATCGCCAGTTCCTCGTCGAAGGGATCGCCGAAGAACGGATTTCGGCGCACACGCGCGCCTGTGGACCAGACCACGTCAATGGTGCGCTCGACCGCATCGATCGAGGCAGGCAACAGGTCCGCCGCCCGCGTCAGCGGTGGCAGGTCGATGTTTCGGGTCATGGTGAAAAGCTCAGGTGTCGGGATTGATGGGTTGGCCGGTCGTGTCAGCCTGCATCACGCCGGTTTTCGTCACGCGGCGTGGATCGCTGTCGAAGATGAGCCCGAGGGCGTCGATCTTGGCGTTCATCGCGGCGATCTCGGCGAGCACGGCGTCCGGGTTGTGGCCTTGACGCGCGATGGCCTGCGCCAGCGACATGGTACCCGAGCGCAACGCCAAGAGATCGGCCATCGCGTCCTTCAGCGGGTCCACGGCTTCGAAACGTGGCGGCGACCATTCGACCGCAATGTCCGGGCGTGGCAACTTCCCGGCTGCCCACGCGGCCTGGCAGAACCAGACCCACATGGGCTGGCAGAGAACCGGGATGACGATCTGCCATTGGACGGCGTCGATCAGGCGGCGAAACTCCACGAGCCCTGCCCGGATCGATGAATAATTGACCTGGCTGAGGTCACCGGTCAGCAGCTCGTAGGGCATGCGGAATCCTGCCGCCACGATGTGAAGTTGCGCGCGCAGCCATTCGCCCACGCCCACTGTCGTCGCAGGCTGATTGAAGCGGATGTCCTTGCCGCCGCGCGCATAGGCGATCAGCCCGGGCTCGAACTGTTCGACGCGGTTGCCGTCGGCGTCGACCACCGAAGGGGCAATCCCCTGATCGGCTTCGTCGGCGCCAAGCACGATGCCGACGACACAGGCTTCCGTTTTCTTCCGGACCAGTTCGGCTTGCGTCCAGTCATCGAGATCGCGCAGCGCCCGCATCACCGGCGTGCCCCACGGGACGCCTCGGACCTGCGTGCGCTGCTTCTCGTAAAGATGCAGCACGTCGCTCGCCGGGATGGCGAGACTCTCCAGACGCCGCCGCATGGTGACGACCGCGTCGCCAGGGTGCTGGGCATAAAGCCAATAGGCGCGGCGTCGGCCCAAGGGATCGAATTCGATGCCCTGAAGCAACCGCCCGCCATCGGCGAGATCGCCGTTGCGGGTGTTGTCGAGGAGATCGGCTTCGATAATCTGGACCTGGAGCGGCACGGCCAGACCATCGCTGAGACGTCGCGGGCGGCGGCGGATCAGGACTTCGCCAGCCTCGATCATTTCCCTTACCGCCAGGGTCTGCAGCCCGAAGATGTCGAGTTGCCCGTCGGCGTCGCAGGCGGCGGTCCACTCGGTCCAAAGCCGGTCCACCGTCTCGTCGAGCCTGGCGTCGCCCGTCGCAGCGCGCGGAATGATGCCGCTGCCGACGATGTTGTTGACCAGCACCGAGACAGCCTTCGCCGCATGCGGATTGTTGCGGGTGAGATCGCGCATGCGATCCCGCAACAGGCCGCTGGCGGCGGCGATCTCGGCATCAGCCGATGTTCCCGCCGTTTTCCATCCGTCCGTGCGCCGTCCCTTGGCTGCGCCGTCATAGCCACGGGCATGGCCAGGGATCTTGGCGCTCAGCGCCTCGAAGCTGCGCCGCGCGAGCGCCCGCCTCACGCCTGCCTCGGGTGCGGCCCACGCCACCATCCGGTCGAGGAAGGTGATCTGGCTCACCGGTCGCCTCGTCCGAACCCGGCATAGCCCGCGATGGCGCGCGGCACGCCGGAGGATGCGGTGATCTCGGCCTCGATGGTGCGGATCCGCTTCAGCAGGTCATCCGCCGAGCCATACTCGACTGTCTTGCCGTCATAGCTGACCCGGAGCGTACCGCTGGCATAGGCGCGCTTCAGCGCATCGAGTTCGTCGGTCGTCCAGGCCATGACATATCCTCAGAACCACTTCCCGCGCGGGCCGAGCCAGTCGCTCTGCCGCTTGGTGGATGGCGGGTTTGGACGGGCGAGACGCCCGGCTTCGATGTTCGATTGCGTGTCGTCAGTGTCCGCAGGCTGCGGGCCGACCTGATCTTCGAGGTCTCGCCACTTCTCGTCGGACCAGCGATCGGCTCCGGCGATCCAGACGGCGGCGCGGGCATAGACCCGGCAGTCCAGCGCCTCGTTGCGTTCGCGCACCTTCTGCCATTCGAGCTTCTGGAAGCCGCGCTTGGTGGTGACGGTCACAAGATGCTCGGCCACGAGTTGCTTCACCCATTCGGCGTCAACGCCCTGGGGCAAGTGCACAAGCCCGGCCGGACCCTGCGCTCCGTCCGCCGCATCCTCGTCGGTCGGCTTCGACAACCGCAGAAAGCGATAGGTCTCGGCCTTGAATGTTGCGACGGCGATCGTCCAGAGCCGCGCGCCGCGGCGGATCTTGCGGCCGCCTTCCGTCGCATCGACAAAGGACGGGCCTGTCACCGGCGCCGTGCGATTGAAGCCTTCGACGCCCTTGATGGGAATGACCTGCGCAAATCCCTGCTGGCGCGCCCATGCATAGACGGCGGGCGCTTCGAACCCTGTGTCGATCGCGAGTTTCGACAGGCTCAGCCGAACGCCATGGGCGTGCGGCCATGTCTGGCCAAGGAGAACCGTCAGAGCCGCCCAAGCCTCGGCGCTGTCCGGGCCGCCGGGGATGACGATGTGGTCCACGAGCCAGCTCGCGAGCCGGCGACCCCAGGCCCAGATCGAGACTTCGATGCGGTCTTTCTGGATGTCTGCGCCCGCCGTGAGGAACAGGCCGCCGCTCGGCACCGTGCCGATGCGCCATGGCTCGCGCCGCTCGTAGAGCCGCTGCCAGTCCGGTGCTTCGCCGGTCTCGATCCAGGTCTCGCCGAGGACGCCGTTCTTGAAGCTGCGCTTGGCTTCGTCGCTGGTCTGCGCAGCGTCCCACATTCGGGCGATGTCAGCCCATGAGAGCCAGCCCACCGGCGAATAGAGCCCCGAGAGATGGTATCCGACCGTTCCCGAATGCGCATTATCGCGCGTCGGTCGCCATTCGCCGGACATCATCAGGGCCGTCTTGTGATGTTCCTCGATCCGGCCCTCACAGGCTTCGCAAGAGTAGTGTGCCGTATGCGGTTGACCCTTCTCCCAGCGCAGACGCTCGAAGCGGAGCCACTGGCGGTGATCGCAATGCGGGCACGCCACGAAGTAGCGTCGCTGGTCGCTCGCCTCGAACTCGCGCTCGATCCGCGACACGCCATGGATCGTCGGCGTCGAGGTGAGAAAGACCTTCGAGCGCCAGGAGAACGTGCGCGTCCGGGCCTCGGCCAAGGCGACAGGATCGCCTTCCTCGTCGGCGGAAGGGGGATAGGCATCGACCTCGTCGAGAAACAGGTAGCGCGCCGGCATCGAGCGCAGGCCGACCGCGCTGTTGGCGCCGGTGATGACCAGAAGCCCCGCCGGGAACTCCTTCGACAGAACCGTGTTGCCGGCGTCGCGCGAGCGCTGCGGCTTGACGCGCTCGCGCAGCACCGGGCTTTCCGCAATGAGCGGATCGATGCGTTGGCGCGAGAAGCGCTTCGCCAGTTCCACCGTCGGCTGGACCGCGAGCATGGGTCCCGGCGCATGGTGGATGACGTAGCCGATCCAGTTGTTGCCGGCCTCGGTCGCGCCGACCTGCGCCGCCTTCATGAAGACGATGCGGCGCGCGGCGTTGCCGGGCGACAGCGCATCCATGATGGCGCGCATGTAGGGTGTGCGATCGGTGCGATACCGCCCGGGCTCGGCCGAAGCGCGGGGGCTCAGGAACCGATGCCGATCCGCCCATTCCGCCACGGTAAGCGTAGGATCGGGCGTGAGCCCATCGCGCCAGGCTTGGACGAGCGCATCGACGCCTTCGAAGGCGAAAAGCTCCTCTGACCGACGGTCCGCGTCAGCGAAAATCTGTGGCGACCTCGGCGAGATCGGCGAGGTGCGCTCGGACATGGGTCTCCAGAACCTTTTGCATCGCGTGCGCTTCGAGGCCGAGTTCCGCTGCCATCAGTGCCGCGATCCGTGCCGGCCAGTTCGCCCATGCATCGCGCTCCTCGCGCGCCAGTCGGAAAACAAGCGCCGTCGCCCGCGCTCGGTCGATGACCTCGCCCTTCATGCGCTGCAGACGCAGACGCCGTTCCTGAGCCTTCAGCACCTCGTTGGCGGTCTTGGCCTGGAGAAACGTGGTCCCGCCGCCAGCCGGCGATGGCGCGATCCCGCTTTCGCGCAGCGTGTCGCCGACTGCGGACAAGGCCGCATCGGGGACGGGCTTCAGCTTGGCCTCGGCTCCATCACGACGCTGCTTCGAGGGGTCGGTCATCGACGCGCGGCGCGCATCGCTGGCCCGCGCATCGATCGAACCATCGGCATGCAGGACGAGCCGTCCCGACATCCTCGCCTTCTGGATCGCGCCCCGCGACAGGCCGACATGGGACGCGTACTGGCGCTCGCTCATGCCCTGCATGTCAGCTCCAAAAACATAATGATTTGATGCACTTATTGCCTTGATAAGCGTCCGGGACAGAGCCTGTATGGGGTCACGAACCAAGGAGACCCCGGATGACCAGCCGCACCAAGAACGCCCAGGCCCTCGACGCTTTCATCGCCCGCAAGGTCGAGATCGACGCCATGCTGGCGCGACTTGTCGCCCTGAGCGACGACCATTTCGACGTTCATCCGGACGAGGTGCATTGGGGCCATGTCGGGACGCTTGCCCACTACGCCGAACTGCTCAAGCGCATCACCGACAGCGCCTTCCGCGAAGGCGAACACGCCGAATGATCCAGTCGACCGTCGCGCCAGCCCCGCGCTTGCGGGGCTTGGCCTCGTAGAAGCCCCGCGATGGTCGCGGCGCTCTCGAACTGGAGGTTCCGATGACACAGCTTTCCGACACCCAAGCCATAATCCTGAGCGCCGCCGCACAGCGGCCCGAGCGCATTGCCCTGCCGCTGCCCGACAGCCTGCGGGGAGGAGCAGCCGCCAAGGTCGTCGGCGCGATGATCGCGAAGGGGCTGATCGAAGAGGTCGAAGCAAACTCACGCCGGGGCGAACCGCTCTGGCGCGAAACCGGTGACGGCCACGGAACGACGCTGGTCGCGACCGATGCTGGCCTTGCCGCTATCGGGATCGAGCCGGATGATGCCGAAACCGCGCCCACGATCACGACCGAAGCGCCGAAGGCGGATCCCACGCCGGACGCTGCTTCCGAAGCCGCGCAATCGACGCGCACGCCACGCGCCGGGACCAAGCAGTCCGCGCTGATCGCCATGCTGCGCGCGCCGGAAGGCGCAACCATCGAGGAAATTACAGCCGCTACCGGCTGGCAGGCCCACACGGTGCGCGGCGCGATTGCCGGAGCACTCAAGAAGAAGTTCGGGCTCGATGTCACATCGGAAAAGGTTGAAGCGCGCGGACGGGTGTACCGGATCGTCTGACTCGAACATTCCAAAGCCGTCGAGGTCAGGCCTCGGCGGCTTCCTTGATCTCCCGGCATACGCGCAGTCCCTCGAATATTCTTCGAAGGCAATAGGATCGGCCGATCGACACTGCGGTGAAGATCGCGCCGATCGTCATATTCTCGGCAAGTGTCGTGTGCAGCCCGAACAGGGGAAAGACGAGCAGCTGTGTGACGACGGCAAGCCCATAGCCTACCGCGACGTTGACGAGAGACTCGGCCAGCGACATGGCGCGCGATTGCTTCATGCGGCCGGGTCCTGAAGATGCGCGGTCTCGCCGAACCGCTCGGTCCTCACCTGCGAGAAGGTCCGTCCGTCGCCGTCGAGGATCGCCTCGCGTCCGGTGTCGGCCTGCCAGCGCTCGATGGCGACATCGACATAAGCCGGGCTGATCTCCATCGCGAAGACACGGCGGCCATTGGCTTCGCCCGCCATGATCTGCGAACCTGAACCGGAAAACGGCTCGTAGCAAAGCCCGCCCCGCGCCACATGCTGACGCATCGGGATACCGAAGGCATCGAGCGGTTTCGGCGTCGGGTGATCTGGTCGATCGTCCTTGGCGAAACTCGGTAGCGCCCATGTCGAGGGCAGCGTTTCCTCGGCCACCTTCGGCGGGCGCTTGCCCTTGATCCAGCCCATGAAGCAGGGCTCGTGCTTCCAGAGGTAGTGCGACCGGGTCAGAACTCCGCGGTCCTTCACCCAGATGATCTGCTGATGGACGAACGCGCCCGCCTTCTCCCAGCAGGCTTCCAGCATCGCCTGGCGGCGCGAGGCGTGCCAGCAATACCAGGCGGCGTCTTCCGCGATCGCCTCGGCAACGGCCGCCGCGATGAAGCCGTCATATAGCTCCGCGCCCTGGCTGCTGTCATCCCAGGTGACGCCGTAGGATGGCGACCAGTCCTTGTTGCGGGTCGGATGGTTCGAGCCGTCGTAGTCGACGAGATAAGGCGGGTCGGTGGCGAACAGGATCGCCCGCTGGCCATTCATCAGGCGGCGGACATCGGCGGCACTCGTGCTGTCGCCGCAGAGCAGCCGGTGATCGCCCAGCGTCCACAGATCGCCGAGGCGAGATGCCGGATTGCGCGGCGGTTCCGGGATAACGACGGGGGCGACGCCTGTAGCATCGGAGGTCTCGGCGCCCGGCTCGAACGCGAGCAGCCGGTCGAGCTCGCCATCGGAAAAGCCGATCAGCGACAGGTCGAAATCATCGGCGACGAGTTCCTGAAGCTCACCGGAAAGCAGCGCATCGTCCCACTCGGCCCAATTCGCCGACTGGTTGGCGAGCAAACGGAACGCCCTAATCTGGGTTTCCGACAACTCGTCCGCCAGGACCACGGGCACGCTGTCAAGGCCAAGCAGCCGTGCCGCCTTGAGCCGGAGGTGCCCGTCGACAACCAGCCCGTCACTGCGCGCGACAATCGGAATGCGAAACCCGAATTCCACGATGGCCTGCGCCATCCGGTCGACAACATCATCGTTCTTGCGCGGGTTGCGGTCATATTCGATCAGCCGGCCGATGGGCCAGTCTTCAAGCTGCAGCGCGGTGTGAAGCATCTGATTTCAAGGCCTTGAGCTTGTGGAGGGTTACCGTCCGCATCGCATGAATGCTGCAGAACAAAACCAGCTTGGTGAGCGGGATCGGCGGAGCCGCGGCTTCGATATTGTGAAACACCGTCTCCACCCGCTTGTGGCAGACGCGGCAAAGCGGGATGAGATTGGTTTGCGAATTGTCCTGCGTGAGGCGGAACGGAATGATGTGGTGCACCTGGAGGTGCTTTCGCCCGCCGCAGCAGGCGCAGAACGGTGTCAGCCGGAGCGCTTCCCGTCGAACAGCAACCCAGCGTGATCCCCGTCCGCGAATGCGGGGCGTGCGGCAGAGGTGACGCTCGTAGCAAGGCCGGGAGCAGAAGCGCCCGCAAGAGTTGCTTCGTCCAGACAGGATCGACCGCGCAATGCGAAACTCAGTGCCGCAGGTCGTGCAGGTCCGTTCGGTCGACCGCGCGGCAACCCGGCACGCCCGGCTGCAGAACTTCTGGCGGCTGCTGGGAGGTGCCGGAAAGTCGATCCGGCAATGCTGGCACGTTTCACGATTCCGTCCCGCGGATTTTAGTTCGCGTCCCATCTCCAGCATCGGGCGACCCGCACATCGTCGGCATCGTGGCGCAAGGTTGTCGGCCCTGACCTCATCGATCCTGCCGCAGTCCGGGCAACTGCGAAGGCGCATCCGCCGGTTCTTCACATGCGAGCGCTGGACCAACGCCACCGCCGTCCCAGGCGCGTTGAACGCATCGAGCGCGAACGTCATGCGGGTTCCTACTGATTATCTGGCGGCATGTGCCAAGGTGGATATCCGCTGGCCGCTGGATGCCGGATACCGAGCCGGACTCCGCGAAGGGTCCAGGCGTGGCAGGCGGCTACGAGGCAAAATGCTTGTGTTCGTCGGGACTTCGGAGCGGCCATGAAAGGCGCTGGACTCCGGGTGGCTTCCCAAAAAATCCGGCCTGCCGCTAGCGACGTTTCGCGCCGCGCCCTCCCGCATAGGGTATCCGCCGGGAAGGAACCAAACGCGTCAGCCGGGCCGCTTCGGATGCGCCTCTCGCGAACATGCCACCGGGATACGCGAATTCGGGCCGTTATGTCTCGCCGGGAAATGTCTCACTGAAAATTGTCTCACGAGATGCATTCAGCTTGACACGCGCCGCGTCGCATCGACCACGAATCGCTGCGAGCGCTTCGCGGGTGGCCGCCGTCCATTGAGCCGCCACGTGATGACGCTCAGCGCGTACTCCCAGCGGCGGTGCGCCGTTGCGCGCGACAGCCCGAAGCGCCAGCAGATGGGCTTCCACGGTGTGCCCTCGGCGCGCGCCCAGACGAGCTTGGCGTCTTCCGGCTCCAGCCAGGCGAACCAGTCGAAGGTCTTTTCCATCCGCGAGATGGCGGCAGGCGACGGCGGGGGGCGGCGCAGTCGTGGGGGCTCCTGGCCGACGAGATCCGCGAACTCGTACACGATCTGCGGCCAGGTGCTGAAATACCCCTGACCTTTCGCATCAGGCAGGCGCTTCAGGGCATCAGCCGCCTCGGCGAGCCGTTCTTCCACCTGATCACGGGTCCAGACGTCCATGCCGCGCCTCCTTTCTGTATCCGTAGAGCTTGTCTCCGAGTTGCCGCACGAGCTCACGCTCGGGCCAGGTCAGGCGCGGATCGGTCTCGCTGACCACGAGGACCTTCTGCTCGCGCCAGCCTTCGCGCTTGATCTCTTCCGGCGATCGCCGTTTGCCGCCGAAGCCGGGTGGCGCCCATCTCATCGCACGCCTCCTTTGGTCTCGATGGCCCAGAGGAGCAGCGCGATGGCGTCGGCTTCGTTGTCGTCCTTCGGGTTGAAGCCGCGCGCAGTGACGGCGGCGATGACGGCGTCCTTGCCCGCATTGCCCTTGGCCGTCGCATGGCGCTTGATGGTGCCGACGGGCACGCCCTGATAGGCGATGGCTCGATGCTCGCACCACGCGGTCAGCGTGGCGAGGAAGCCGCCATAGAGGTGAGCTGCGTCGACACCGAGGTGGCGGCGGACCTCTTCGAAGTAGATCGCTTCGAGACCACCTGCGTCGGTGATCAGGGTGGCGAGCCAGGCGGAGAAGCGGACGAAGCGCATGCCGCCGCCATCGAAGCGGCTCGGCCGGAACGAGACCGAGCCATGCAGGATCTGACCGGTCGCGAGCCGCAGCGCCCAGCCGGTGGTCGTGCCGAGATCAAGGGCGAGGAGTGGGCCCTGTCCCGGTCGCAGGGGATCGGTGCCAAGGTGCACCATGGTCGGATCGAGCGGTGCGACGGAGACAGGCTGGAGGGTGGTTGCCAACGCCGCTGCCGACGACACAAGTCGCGACGGACGAGCGCGCCTGATGGGCGCTCGCTCGTCTCTCCCGTAGGGAGAGCAGGAATTCTGGCAATCTGGCAACTTCCTCAAGCCGTTGAATTCGAACGATCTTTTGAAGTTGCCAAGTTGCCGGAGGGAAGTTGCCAGATTGCCGACCGGCAACTTCGTCGCTTCGCTAAGCCTCTGGAACGGAACGACTTTTCGTGTCGGCAAGTTGCCAGTTGCCGAAGTTGCCAGTTGCCAGGACAGCGCCGTTGGCAACTTCTCGCCGGGGGAAATCATGGGGTCTCTCCTTCGGGATAGACCCAGACGAACGGGTTTTCGACGTCGAGAACCGCGCCGGTCTGGGCTGCTTTGTAGTGGGTCGGAAGGACGGGGATGAAGGCGGGGGTCACCTCGCCGGTGTCCGCATCGACGCTCTCGCCCGACGGGAACTGCATGCCTTCGATCACGAGGTAGCCGAGCTTCGAGCGGGCGTTAGGCAGGCCATAGGGCCCGCCGTCGCGGGTGAACTTCACGTAACCCTTGGTGGCGAGCACGCTGACGCGCTCACGGATCGTCGTGCGCCCGCCAAGCCCCGCCTGGTTCTCGAAGGCCTCGGCGAATTGCAGGGCGGTGTAGAGGTGTCCGGCGCGCGCCTGCTCATCGAGAATGTCGAGGATCACGTCGCGCTTGCGCGCGCGCTCGGCATCGAGCCGCTCGCCAAGGTCCTTGCGCACCAGGCGCTCGGATTTCGGATCGAGCATGATCCAGCGGCCTTGCCGCTTGTCGATGAGGATGGGATCGATCGCGGGGCCGTTGCGCAGTTCGAACTCGAGGCGGCGCTCGGGGCGCTCCTCGTCGGGGCGGTGCATGAGGATGCCGGCGCTGTAGAAGCCGCGCAGCGCGCTGGCGCCGGCAAGCGCCTGGAACGGATCCTCGGCGATCTGCTTCTTCTGCGCCTTGCGGGTGTGGTGACAGAGGATCAGCCCGGCATCGGGGGCTGCAGCGTTGCGCAGCGCCTCCACCCGGGCCTGCAGGAAGAACAGCATCGCGTCATTGTCGTTCTCGCCGCCACCGTCGGGACCGCCGTCGAACAGATTGCGGATCGGATCGATGCACAGAATGTCCGGGCGCTCGCTCTCGAACGCGCCGAGGATCGCGGCTTCGACCAGGCCAAGGCCACGCCCGTCCAGGATGAGCCGGAGCTTCGGCGTCACGACGAGATTGTCGCGCGCAATGGCGAGGACCGGCTTCGGCAGGCTGAGGCCCTGAAGCCGTTCGCGCAGGTAGTGGTAGTCGATCTCCGCCTGAAGGTAGAACACGCGCAGAGGGCGCGGCGGCTTGAAGCAGAGAAACGCGGCCCCCGCCGCCATGTGGGCGAGCAGGCTGATCAGGAAATCGCTCTTGCCGACCTTCGGCGCGCCGCCGAGCACCAGCATGCCACCGGGCGTGAGCACGCGCGGCGCGATGATGTCGGCCGGCATGGGGCTCTTGTCGTCGATGAGCGCGCCGAGCGTGAAGGCCGGGATCGATGCGACCGGTGCGTGGCCAAGCGTCAGACCGGGTCCGTTGCGGGCGACATGCCGGCGCCAGAGCCGATCGAATTCCGCATCGATGCGTTCCGGCGGCCAGGGCGGATCGAGGCAGGCCTGGTTGAACTCCTGGATCGCGCGCCGGGCCTCGTCCTCGGTCTCGCGCCCTTCATGAACGAGCCGGACATGATGGCCGATCGCCATGCTGGCCGCTTCGAAGCGGGTAACGGGATCGACGCCGCCCGCGCGAGTGCGACGGGACAGAACGTCATCGAGCGTCGGCTTGTCAGGCGTTGCGTGCGTCTCGATGGGCGCTGCGAGACCCGGAAGCGCCGGCATCGCCTCGACCGCGTCGGCGAATTCACGCAGGTCGATTTCGCTCGCTGAGCTCTCGCGGATGGCGACAAGGCGCGAGGCTCCGCCCTTGAAGTAGACCGATCCCGCGACGCGGATCGGCTGATGCGCCGAGCGAAAATGCGGGTCGCCGCCGACCTTGTCGGCAATCAAACCGCGCAGCGCGCAGACGAGATCGACGTCGGTGCCCTCGGCGGGCTCATTGAGGCGCCACCAGACATGCAACTTCGGCGCGCCGGTCTCGGTGCGGCCGCCGCTTTCGACCACGATCACCGGTGGCGGCAGATGCTGCCTGAGGTGAGAAAGCTTCGCCTCAACATCGCCGGAGTCGAGATCGACGACGATGGTCTGGATCTGCCGGACGTCCTCGGCCTTGGCCTTGCCCGTCTCGGCGACGGTTCCGGGCACGACATAGAGCGCCGCGCCTTCGCGCGCGGCCCAGATGGCCGAGGTCAGGATTTTCGCGGCGGCGTCGCGATCCGCTTCGATCCAGGCGGTGTGGGGGCGGCCCGAGCTTCCCTTCTCGGCAAGGCCGCGCACAGGGATCAGCCCATCGCAATAGCCGAAGACGCGGTCGATGAAGAGCGCGATGGCGTCCTGGTCCGGTGCGAGCATGGGCTCGGCCGCGGACCGGGCATCGCTGGATCGGAGGTCCGCGTCAGCGCTCATCCGGGCAGCCTCCAGCAACGCTCGGCCCACGGGCAGAAGCGGCACTCGAAGTGCGTCGGGTCGTGCGCGATGCGCGGCAGCAGTTCATGCGCGTCGGTGGCGCGCAGGATGCGCACGGCGCGGTCGCTCGCGGCCTGAGCCCTGGTGGCGTCGAACGGCACGAGTTCGTGGTGAAGCTCGGCGGTATCCTTGTTGATGGCGGTGAAGAGCGCCGGATGCTCGGAGACGCCCGGCAGCGCAGGCTCCAGATAGGCCTGATAGATTGCGATCTGGACGGCATAGATCGGCTTCGCGAGGACAACGCCCTTGGCGACGGTCTCCCGCCACGCCTTGGCGTTCATCGTCTTGCATTCCCACAGCGCCGGAACCTGAAGGGCCGGCATGTTGGGAGCTCCGAACACCACGCCGTCGGCATGACCACGGATGCGGCCGCCCGCGACGGAGAAGCCGATCTGCCCGCCGTCCCTCGTGCGTGTGACGAGATCGAGGCCGCTTGCACGCAGCCAGCGAATGGCGACCTCTTCGAGAGCATGGCCGATCTCGAAGATCCGGAGCGTCCGACCAACGAGGCTCGCGCCAGGATCACGCGGGGTGTCCGTGAACTCGAACTGAAGCGCGCGGTCGCAGGCGACACCGAGGCGGGAAGCTCCGAGATAGCCGCGCGCAGGGACGGCAGCGCGTTCGCCCACGAGCGCCGCATCGATGCGCTGGTTCAGGTGGTCTTCAAAGGTCGTGCGCGAATTGAAGTCGAGCATCAGAACGGGATCTCCGTGCTCGCCTGCGCGGCGCTCGCCGCCATCGCTTCCTGAAATCCGCCGATGGCGGCTTCGATCAGGGTCAGCACCTGCGTTTCGGAGAGGCTGGCGAGCGGCGTCGTCCAGCCGATCTCCTCCATGAGCTCGGCGACGGGCCGTAGCGCGGCACGCATGGCGGCGCGTTCCTGTTCGGTCAGATCAACCACGGAACGCCTCCGTGCCGACGAGGACCAGAAGGCCTGACAGGTGATCGAGCAGAACCAGCGCTCCGGGCGCGGCCGGCTCGTACGGAAGGGCTCGCGCCAGCCAAAGCCGCGTGATGGTTTCCCGCAGACGGCGCAGGGGATGCCCTTCGGGTGCCAGAGACGCTCCCGGTCCGACATCGGTTGCTGCGAAGGTGTCATGGGCGTCGCCTGTCATCACGCCGCCCTCGCCAGCGCATCGCGATCGGCCCCGAACACGAGCCGACGGATCGCGGCCTTGTTGAACTGGAAGGCGATCAGCGCGGAGGCCTGGTAGCGGGTCAGACCGAAGTCTTGGGCATACTCCATCGGCAGCAGCGCCAGCTGTTTGTCGGTCGGGGGCTGCGAGAGCCAGCGGCGGGTCTTATGCGCGGTCTCGTCGCTCTCGTGCTCGTTCAGCCAGTCATCGGCGGACGCCAGACAGACCATGCGCTCGCCGGTGCCGACGAGCGTGGTTGGTTGGCCCTGCCGGCCGCCCACCGCGTACCAGCGCCCGTTCAGGAAGAAGACGCCCGCCCAGGCGGAGAAGCCGGTCGCGACCAGCGCGGCATCGTCGCCGAACAGATCGCACCACTTGAAGCTCGACCGCTTCAGGAGATCGATCTCGCTCATCACGAAGTCGCCGAGCGGCTGCGGCGCATCCGAGGCGTCGTCGCAGGTGAAGGCATGGCCGCAGAGCGGGCAATCCCGCGATGAGAGCGGGATGATCGCATCGCAGGACGGGCACGTCCTGGTCGGCGCTTCCCCGGTCGCCTCGCGACCATCGAGATCGACATCCTGCTCCAGCGAGCCGTGGAGCAGCGTGGACGTGCCGAAATCCAGGACGACACAGTCCGTCTTGACGACGCCCGGGTGTTCCTGCGGGTTCACCGTGCGCAAGCCGCGACCGACCATCTGGACCATGGTCGAGCGCCACGAACTCGGGCGCAGCAGCACGACGCAAGAGGTCGGCGGGTGGTCCCATCCCTCGGTCAGGACCGCCACGTTGACGATAACGCGCGCTCGGGTCTCGGCGAAGTCGGCGAGGGCAGCCTTGCGGCTCGCCTCCGTCATCTCGCCGGTGACCAGCACCGTCGGCACGTCGGCTTCACGGAAGGCGTTCGCGACAGCGGTGGCGTGGGCGACATCGGCGCAGAACACGACCGTCTGCCGATCACCTGCCTTTTCGCGCCAATGGCGGATAACGGCTTCCGTCACGGGCGTCCGGTTCATCACCTTCGCGACTTCGGCCATGTCGAAATCCTCGGCGGTCTTGCGGACCCGCCCGAGGTCGGACTGGACGCCGACGTCGATCACGAAGGTCCGCGGCGGCACGAGGTGGCCGGAGGCGATGAGTTCGCCGATCCGGATCTGGTCGGCGACATTCGAGAAAACCGGGCGAAGGCCCTTGCGATCGCCACGGTTCGGCGTCGCCGTCACGCCATAGATCAGCGCCTTCGGGTTGCGCGTCTGGACCCGGTCGATGATGCGCCGGTAGCCGTCGGCGGCGGCATGATGCGCTTCGTCGATGACGAGAAGATCGAGCGCCGGGAGTTGGTCGAGATTGCTTTCGCGCGCGAGCGTCGGCGCCATGGCGAAGGTGGCGCGCCCCTGCCAGGACTTCTCGCCCGCATCGACCACGGAGGTCGACAGGCCCGGATTGACCCGGGCGAACTTGGCGCGGTTCTGCGCCGTCAACTCGTCGCGATGCGCGAGCACGCAGGCCTTCGTGTCGCGCTCTTTCAGGATCTCGCCGACCACGCCGGACAGCATGATCGTCTTGCCTGCGCCGGTGGGCGCCACGCCGATCGTGTTGCCGTGGCTGCGCAGCGCCGCGACGCTGCGCTCCACGAAGAGTTTCTGACGGGGGCGAAGCAGCATGGCGTCGCCTCACTGCGCCCAAGAGGGACGCATGCCGGCCGCCGGAGTCGCCGCAGGCTGGGCTGCCGTCTGCGCAGCGCCGCCGCTCTGGAAACCGAAGGACTGCGCCACCGGCCCCATGACCCCGGCGTACTCCTTGTGATCGGGCGTGACGGCGGTCCTGATCTCGTTCTTCGGATCGCCATTGGTGTCGGTGCCGACATCGATCTTGGCGACGAACTCGATGCCATCGAGATCACTGAGCCCGCGGATGCGCCGGGCGGACTGGGCCTGGGGCGAGACGTCCTTGTCGGAAATGCCGCGCGCCGAGTTGAGGATCGTGCGCACCAGCGCCCGTCCCATATTGCCCCAGTCCGGGCCCTTCGGGCTGTAAAGCCCGATCAGCGAAAAGATCTTGCGCCGCGCGTACGGGCCTTCGAGCACCGTGAACTCGGCGTTGAGGTAGACCGCGCCGGTGGAGCCGCGCGTTGCGTAGCCGCCGGTCCACCCCTGGCTCGGATCGTCGTAGCCGCCGGGGCGGATCGAGAGGCGAACCTTGGCGATCGCGCCCTTCGGGATGACGCTGGTGGTTGACCTTGCGTCGTTGAAATCATTCCAGTTGGACATGATGGATCACTCCTTGGTCTGGTCGTTCGAAGCGGCGTGGGACGGGGTCGAGGCCGGCAGGCGGCCGGAGAAGTCGAGCGGCTGTCGCGAGGGCCCGCGGATCTTCGCCATCAGGCGTCCGAGATGCGGCTCCTCGACCATGGCAAGACGGCCGCTGCGGTCCTTCGCGGGAAAGCCGAACGTGTTCAGGGTCTGACAGATAAAGGCTCGGCGGTTCGTGCCGTCCTCGGCCTTCACCTCGGCCATCGTCAGGACCTCATCGACGATGCCGGGCAATTCGAGGCCGGTCTTGGAGCCGTCGATCTGGGGCGAGAAGACGCGCCGATTGAAGTCGTCGAGCCGCTCGTCGAGGATGCCGACGAACCAGACATTCTTCGCCCGGGCGTGCTGCAGCTGGGTGAGCCAGCCGATCATCTCCCGGCCATGGAGACCGTAGGCGCCGCGCACGTCGGGCTTGCCGGTCTTCTCGGACATCGCCTCGGGTTGCCCGCGACACCACTGGAAGCAAAGCCGGCCGGCGACGGTGATCGAGTCGACGAAGATCGTCTCGTAGCGATCGAGCACGCTCGGCGGCCCGAAGCGCTCGGCGACCGCCGCGAAATGCGCCTCGCCATAGGCCTGGTCGGAGCGCAGCGCCGGGTTCGGCCCGCCGATGAACACCGCCAGATCGCGGCACTCGGCCCAGGTGCGGGGACGCAGCGCGTCGCCGGTCCACCCTTCGATGGCGAGGTCTCCCGCCTCGAGGTCGAGGAAGAGCGTCGTCTTCGGATCGAGCGTCCAGAGCAGGCTCGTCTTGCCGATACCGGACTTGCCGAAGATGCAGCCCTTGACGCAACGAGCTTCGGCAAGGCGCTGATCGGCGGTGATGATCGGGAGCGCCATGATCAGCGCTCCGCCTTGGCGCGGGCTGCGGCTTCGACCGCGCGATCGGCCCCGACGCCGCCGGCGTCACGCGCGATCTGCGAGAGCTTCCGGAGCGCATGCATCCGGTCGCCGATGGCGTTGAACTCGGCTTCGAGGCCCCGCAGCGCGAAGGCGATGTCGTCGAGCGTCGCCTCGGTGATGGGCCTTGCATCGACCGCGTCGTGACCGGGGCTTGCCGGGACACGGATCGTCTCCGGCAAGGAGCCGAGGCTGTAGTGGGATTTCTGCAGCGCCTTGATCGCCGACAGGGGCGCATCTGGGGTGGATTTGCCGAACGAGAACATGAGGTGGTCCTTTCAGTCGCGGAGCAGTCGGAAGGTCGGTTTGCCGGTCCTGAGCGTCCGGGCCGGCTCGAAGGTGCGGCGGATCGCGTCGGGCCAGGCGCCAAAGGCGCGCTCGGAGACCGAGAGGCTGATCTCCACGTACTGGCTGGGGTCGTCGCCGGAGGCGCGGATCGTCTCGACGAGAGCGGCGAGCCTGGCCTGATCCCACTCGGTCTTCTTCGGCAGATCGGCGACGATGGTGACCGTGCCGTCGGTGAAGCGGACCGTGCCGGTGTCCTTGCCCAGAGCCGCGCGGGCTTCACGCGCACGCTCGCCGAACTTCAGCGCGATGGCGCCGTCCAGCCAGTCCTTCAGCGACCTCGCGCTCTTGAGCGCCGCGTCAGCTTCGTCCTGGAGCACGGCGAGAACCTCTGCCGGCAAGGCCGTGATCTCCGCGATCGGCATGGTGCGAAGCGCGTCGAGCGTCGGCAGGTTGTTGTGAGGATCGGTCATCACGCGACCTCCTCGGCGAGGAGGGCGGAGAGCGAGACCGGCGACGACTTCGGCTTCCGCCGCGCTACGGCGAGGTAGGAGAAGTCGTCAGGTCCGTGACGCCGCTGGACGAGATGCGCGAGCCCCTGTTCGGCCGCCCACATCGCGCGCCGCCCGAGCTTCAGGAGTTCGGTGCGGTCCTTGGGCGGAAGCCGGGTTGCCATCGGCATGCCGTCGAGGGCGAGGAACCCGCGATGGTATTCGAGGCAGTCGCCGGGCGTGGCCTGGCCCAGCCAGCCACAGAAGTCGATCTCCGAGATCCGGAGCCTCGCCGTCGAGAAGGGAATGATCGTGTTGCTCATGAGCGGCTCCTACTCACCAGGTCCGGAAACCGTCTCAGGCGGCCGCAAGGCCGCGGGCGAGAAGCGTCCCGCGCAGCGTCTGGATCCGGCGGTAGAGGCCGGCGCGCGAGCCGCGACCCTCGGCGGCGAGCGCATCGACGCTCTTCCCCGTCAGGGCCGCGCAAAGCGCGCCGTCGCGCCGATCGATCGCTCCGAGACAGCGCTCGACATCGAGGCGCGTGATCGCGGCATGGACACCGCGGCTGCTCTGTCCCCAGAGCGTGCCGAGACCTGCGTCCTCAGGCGTCGTGTCGGCGAACGTCTCGGCGTCGCCGTCCATCAACGGCGCATCGATGGACATCGGCTCGAAGCCGAACATGCGACGCTCGGCGATCACACGCCGCATGATCCGCGTGGCGCGGTTCGCCATAACGGTCGCGACGAACGCACCGATCGACCCACGCGCCGGATCGAAAGCCGCCAGCCGCGCGAAGGCGTCCGTGATCAGATCCTGGCGAATGTCTTCGAGATCATGGCGGGGCAGTCGCATCCGCCGCACCAGGCTGCGGGCAGCGGCATCGGCTTCGTGCAACAGCGTATGGAGCTGTTCCGGCGAGGGAGTGAAGGACATGGGGCAGAGCCTCGTCATCGGGTTTCGATGGCGAGACGGTGCCCATTCGAGCGGTTCGAACCCTGTCGCGGAGCTCTCGTGAAGCTGCCGCGAACCTGCCGGCGCTCAGAAGACGTGGATCTCGTTTGCGGGGATCAGCAGACGGCAGCCCTGACCGCGACCAGATTGGATCGGATAGGTCCCCTTCGGACCGTCAGTCATACCGGCAGCCCGCAGCACCTTCCGGAGGTTGCTGACGACCTTGTCGATCTGCTCGTCGTTCCGGTCGTTGCTGCCGGTCGCGGCTTTCAAGGCATCCGCGAGGACATCGCGGCTGACCCAGCCGTCCTCGTTCGTGCGCTCGTTGACCAGTCGGACAAGCACTTGGAACTCTCGGCGCGGCAGCGACAGCAGCGTCCCATCGCAGCGCGCGCTGCCGCCCTCAACATCGACGGCAAGACGTGTTTGCGCTGATCGAGGTGTCTTGCTGACCGGCGTCGGGATCTTGATCGCGAGCGGTTCAGACGCGTTGGCGTCGAGAAGTTCGTCGATTGCGGCGAGCGTGATGTCCGCGCCATCCAGTTGCCGTCGCACCGCCATGGGCAGATCGCGTTCGGTTGGCGTCAGGACGACAATGGGCAGGCCCCCGGCATGGGCCTTCAAGGCGAACGCGATGTCGACCGCAGTCTTTGCGCGCAGACGTCGTGCCAGGAAGTATTCAAGCCTGCGACTGCCGGTTCCGATCGCGCCGAGCCAGAATGCGCTGACGCCCACCGGCTCGACAGGTCTTCCCGCCAGCACGGTGGAAGCCCGCCGCAACTGGCGGCAGACTGCCATCATGTCGATGTCGAACTGACGAATCGACGTCGGATCGACCTCCGTCGTGATCCCGTCGCCGTCTAGGTTGACGGCAATAGCTCGACCGCCGCTGTGCTGGATCGCGAAGCCGTCGACATCCGATGGAGCTTCGCGCTCGACCAGCAATCCGAGCGTCAGAAACTGGCGCACGATCTCCGGCGGCTGGTCGCGAAGATCGGCCCCATCGATGATCCTGATCGGATGCTGATCACTCCGCTGCAACAGCAGTCGCGACAGGCTGACGTGTGAGGCGGATGCCATTGCGCTCAAGATGCTCCAGGATCTGCTTCTCAAAGGCGTGGTTGCGGAAGCTTGCGATATTCGGCGGCTTTACCTTCACGATCACCTTGTGCTCGCGCCCGCCGCTCTCGAAACGGAACTCCAGCTTGACGTAATTGATGCGCAGATCGTCGAAGTCGATGTCGGGCGCCAGCTCGACGAGCCGGACGATCGCGTTCTGGCTGTCGCGGACCGTCATCGCCCAGGGCGAATAGCGGACCTTGCCGTCGACCTCATGCTCGCCTTCGTCGATCTGGATTTCCTTCACCAGGATGGCGTTGGTGTCGGGATCCCAGGCGTGGTTGAAGCGAAAGCCGGTGCCTTGCCGCTGGATCGGAGCCAGCGTGTAGATCTGTTCGGCGTTCGCGCCCTTGAAGAAGTTCTTGTCTCCGAGCATGTGCTCGGCGAACAGCTCGGCCAACTTCTTGCGTTCCGCCGCCGCCGTGGCGCTGATCCAGACCCGGCCTGTCGCGGAATGGTACCGGATCGTGTCTTGTGCGATCTCGCGATAGGTCAACGTGCGCTCGGACCCGTTCTCTTCCACGTTGGCGGTCACGGCGTTCTTGCCGTGCAGCACGAGGATGCAGATTTCATCGTCCTCCGGATACCAGCGCACGTCGCAGTACTTGCCGAGGTAGCGTCCGGCGAAATAACCCGAAGCGGCAGCGCGAAAGGCTTCCTTCGCGGCGTCATCCGTGTGGCGCGACTCGACACCTTCCTTCGCGCCGCTGAATTCCGTCGGCGACTTCACCGCCCAGAAGGCGAACTTGTCGAGGGTCAGGTCGAAGACCGCGCGATGGTCCAGGAACGCCCGCAGAGCGAGATGGCGAGGCGTCACGATCTTCGCGTCGGCCTCATCGGGCGGCACGATGGCCACCCCTGCCAGATCGGCCTGCTCGTGGAGTAGCCGAGCGCCATTCTCGTTGGACAAGACCATGATCTTGTGGAGCGCATCGAGCAGTTCGGCCGGAAACGTCTCGTCGGTCCCGCGGAAGAACTCGAAGATCGCCTCGCGCCTCTCCTTTTCATCAGCAGGCAGTCCATTCCAGTCGAGATGGATCGTCGCGGCGTAGGGATCGATCAACCGCTTGAGCAGATCGAGGTCGACGGTTTTCGCGAAATCGCGGTTCACGAATTTCTTGACGTTCTTGGCCATGGCAGCGGTCCGATAGCAAAGGTGATGTTCTTGCTACGTTCTATCGCAAGCGTGGCCGTGAGTCGATTCAGGTTGCAGCCCCTGAGACGGTTTCTCCACATGCTGAGTAGGTGACCGGGGAGGAGACCCGGTGACCGAATGACTGGCCCCAACGCCCTGCGCCCCGAACTGATGAGCGATGCCGAGCGGCTCGACGAGGCCGCCGAGATCCTCGCACGCGGCGTCGTCCGGCTTCGGCAGCGGCGGGAGGGACGATCCACACCTTTATCTCGCGAGTGCGGAGACAGTTCGGTGGACTTCACCGCCGACCGACGCCGTCATGCGGACACGCAACTCGGCGGAGACCGCCCATGAATGATCCCGTGCTGGCGCGCGTCGCCGCCATTAAGACCATGCCCACGCCCGCCCTGAAAACGATGTGGCGCGATCTGCATGGCACCGAAGCACCGCCCTACAACCGGCGCTTCCTCGAAAGCCGTCTGGCCTATCGCATCCAGGAACTGGCCTATGGCGGGCTCAAGCCCGAGACGGCGAAACGGCTCGATGCACTCGCGCGCGGCGTCGAGGACACCAACCCCAAGACGCGGCGGATTCGCACCGACCGCAAGCCGGTTGCTGGCACGCGCTTGCTGCGTGAGTTTCAGGGCATCGAGCACATCGTGACGGTCACCGTCGAAGGCTACGAGTACCGGGGCCGACCGTACAAATCGCTCTCTGCCATCGCGAAGGCCATTACCGGCGTCAAATGGAACGGCTGGGTATTCTTCGGCCTGAAAAGCGCGGGGAGCGGCACATGAGGCGTGCAGCGACCAGCCATCATCCGACGACGAAAATCACGCCGAAGGTGCGGTGCGCGATCTACACGCGCAAATCGTCCGAGGAAGGGCTCGACATGGAGTTCAACAGCCTCGACGCCCAGCGCGAGGCTTGCGCCGCCTATATCCTGAGCCAGAAGCCGGAGGGCTGGGTTGCCGTCGCCGACCGCTATGACGACGGCGGGATCTCGGGCGGCACGCTGGAGCGTCCAGCGCTGAAGCGGCTCATCGCCGATATCGAGTTCGGCAAGGTCGATGTGGTCGTCGTCTACAAGATCGACCGGCTGTCCCGCTCGCTGATGGACTTCGCCAAGCTGGTCGAGGTGTTCGAGCGGCGCGGCGTCACCTTCGTCAGCGTCACGCAGTCGTTCAACACGACGACGTCGATGGGGCGCCTGACGCTCAACATCCTCCTGTCCTTCGCCCAGTTCGAGCGCGAGGTCATCGGCGAGCGCATCCGCGACAAGGTCGCCGCCTCGCGCCGGAAGGGTATGTGGATGGGCGGCTACGTGCCGCTCGGCTACCGCGTCGAAAACCGCAAGCTGCTCGTCAACGAGGAAGAAGCGGCATCCGTCCGGCTGATCTTCGAGCGGTTCGTGAAGCTCGGATCGATCAAGCTGCTGATGCGGGAACTGCAAGCGGCCAACATCCGCAGCAGGCGCGGCTACATGCTCGACAAGGGCGCGCTCTACAAGCTGCTCAACAACCGGGTCTATATCGGCGAGGCCGTGCACAAGGGCGAAGCCTATCCCGGCGAGCACGAGGCCATCATCAGCGCCGATCTCTGGCAGCGCGCTCACGCCATCATGGGCGAAAGCCCGCGCATGCGCGCCAACCAGACCCGATTGTCGGGACCGTCCTTGCTGCGTGGCCTGATCTTCTCGCCGAATGGTGACGCCATGTCGCCGAGCCACACCCGAAAGGGCGACCGGCTCTACCGCTACTATGTAACGCAGTCAGTCCTCAAACGCGGTCCCGGAACCTGTCCCGTGGGTCGGATCCCCGCCGCCGAGATCGAGACGGCGGTGATCGAGCAGCTTCGCGGCTTCCTGCGCGCGCCGGAGCTGATCGTGCGGACATGGATGACCGCGATCCGGCACGACGATCGCATCACAGAGGCGGAGGTTCGCGATGCCTTCGAGCGGCTCGATCCGATGTGGGACGAGCTGTTCCCCGCCGAGCAGGCGCGCATCGTCCAGCTTCTGGTCGAAAGGGTCGACGTCAAGGTCGATGGCATCGCGATCCGCCTCCGTTCCGGCGGGCTGACCAAGTTGCTCGGCGAACTGCAGACCTTCACTGACCGAAAGGACGCGGCCTGATGGCGAAGGGCGCTTTCTTCCACGAAGCAGGCGCGCTCACCGTTACCGTGCCGATGACCTTCCGGAAGCGTGGTGGGCGCAAGCTCGTCATCGCGCCGAACGGGGCTGATGCGTGGGCACTGCCGCGCGCCCGCATCGACAACACCATGGTCAAGGCGCTGGCCCGTGCCCATCGATGGAAGAAGCAGCTCGACTCCGGGCGCTTCCAGACTGTCCAGGATCTTGCCGAGGCCGAGAAGATCAACCCGTCCTACATCGCCCGTGTTCTGCGCCTCACGCTGCTCGCCCCGGATATCGTCGAAGCCATTCTCGACGGGCGGCAACCGGCGGGGCTGCAGTTGGACGACCTGCTCGTGCCCTTTCCGGTGGAGTGGGGAGATCAGAGGCTCGCATTCTTGCATCCCCAAGGGCCGCGGCCGATCTCGCCGGGCGCCTAACTGATCATTTTTGCAGTAGGTTGCCCTACAGCGCGATCACGATTGACAGCGGTGTGGCGAGATCCTATCTTCTGTAGCGAAGGTTACAGAGGATTCTCGATGCGTCTCGCCGACGTCTGCATCATCCACACCGGCTACACCGCTCGCGGCAGACTCGAGCCGATGGCCGCTGGGGGCGTGCTCGCAATCCAGTTGCGGGACATATCCTCGGAAGGCCATATCCACCCTGAGCGTCTCGCTCGCGTCCAACTGGAAGACCTGGCGGACCGCTACTTCGTGCGCGCCGGTGACGTTGTGTTTCGGTCACGGGGTGATCGCAACACGGCTTCCGCCCTGGACGAGCGCCTGCAGGAACCTGCGCTTGCGGTGCTCCCTCTGATGGTTCTGCGTCCGAATCTTGAAGTCGTGACGCCAGCGTATCTGGCGTGGGCGATCAATCAGCCGCCAGCTCAGCGCCACTTCGACGCCGCGGCCCGGGGCACGAACATCCGGATGATACCCCGATCCAGTCTCGACAGCCTCGAACTCGATGTGCCGGACATCGAAACTCAAGAAAAGATCGTAGCGGTCGACGCCCTGGCCGAGCGAGAGCGCTTGCTTTCGCAGCTCGCCGCCGAGACGCGAAGACAGATGATCAGCCTGATCCTCGTCGAGCAAGCAAACAGGAATAGCCCCGGTACTGGGATGGAAAGGACGTCCAAATGACCGACCAACTCACACAGCAGCAGGTCAACCAGACGGCCTGGGCCGCTTGCGACACGTTCCGAGGTGTCGTCGATGCTGGTCAGTACAAGGACTACATCCTCGTGATGTTGTTTTTGAAGTATATCTCTGATCACTGGAAGGATCACCTCGAAACTTATCGCAAGCATTTCGGTGGAGATGAGATCCGGATCCGGCGCAGGCTGGAACGTGAGCGTTTCGTCCTGCCCGAAGGCGCCAGCTTCTACGACCTCTACGAAGCGCGGAACGAACCCAACATCGGCGAGCGGATCAACATCGCGCTGGAGCGGATCGAGGATGCCAACCGCACCAAGTTGGAAGGCGTGTTCCGCAACATCGACTTCAACTCGGAGGCCAATCTCGGTCGCGTGAAGGACCGCAACCGGCGCCTCAAGAACGTGCTGGAGGACTTCGCCAAGCCCGCACTGGACCTTCGCCCCAGCCGCGTGACCGAGGACATCATCGGCGAGTGCTACATCTACCTGATCTCGCGCTTTGCCTCGGATGCGGGAAAGAAGGCCGGCGAGTTCTACACGCCCTCCGCCGTTTCCCGCCTGCTGGCGAAGCTGGCAGCGCCCAAGCCCGGCGATACGATCTGCGACCCGGCCTGCGGGTCCGGATCGCT
Source organism: Pseudochelatococcus lubricantis (assembly GCF_011762225.1). GTDB lineage: Bacteria > Pseudomonadota > Alphaproteobacteria > Rhizobiales > Beijerinckiaceae > Pseudochelatococcus > Pseudochelatococcus lubricantis. The sequence goes on along the minus strand of NZ_JAASQI010000007.1, from coordinate 214,767 downwards.
GCTGATCCGCGCGGCCGAGGAAGTTGGGTCCGAGAACTTTGCCCTCTACGGCCAGGAAGTGAACGGGGCCACATGGGCGCTGGCGCGGATGAACATGTTTCTCCACGCCAAGGATGCCGCGCGCATCGAGTGGTGCGACACGCTCAACAGCCCCGCGCTGGTCGAGGGCGATCACCTGATGAAGTTCGACGTCGTGGTGGCCAATCCACCGTTCAGCCTCGATAAATGGGGGGCAGAGAGCGCGGACACCGACCAGTTCAAGAGGTACTGGCGCGGCATTCCGCCGAAGTCCAAGGGCGACTACGGCTTCATCACCCACATGATCGAGATCGCTAAGCGCCAGAGCGGCCGGGTGGCCGTTATTGTTCCGCACGGCGTGCTGTTCCGGGGCGGAGCCGAGGGGCGTATCCGGCAGGCTCTGATCGAGGAGAACCTGCTCGACGCGGTGGTGGGTCTGCCTGCCAACCTGTTCACGACCACGGGCATCCCGGTGGCCATTTTGGTCTTCGACCGCTCTCGCGAACAGGGGGGAGCCAACGAGGGCCGGCGCGATGTTCTGTTCATCGATGCGAGCAGGGAATTCACATCCGGCAAGACCCAGAACGTGATGGAAGACGCGCACATCCTCAGAGTGCTGGAAACCTACGCCTCGCGGGCGGACACACCAAAATACTCTCACCGCGCCAGCCCGGAGGAGATCGGCGAGAACGACTTCAACCTCAACATCCCCCGCTACGTCGACACCTTCGAAGCGGAGGAGGAGATCGACGTGGCCGCCCTGCAGAAGCAGATCAACACCATTGAGGCCGAGTTGGCCGAGGTGCGGGGCAAGATGGCCGGCTACCTGAAGGAGCTGGGCGTCGATGTCTGAAGGCGAACTGATCCTTTACAGCACCGAAGATGGCGCCGCGACCATCGGCCTGCGGGCCGTGGACGGGACCGTTTGGCTGAGCCAGCGGGAGATCGCGGAACTGTTCGACAAGGACGTGCGCACCGTCAACGAGCACATCAAGAACGTCTTTTCAGAGGGCGAATGCGATCCTGGGGCAACTATCCGGAAATTCCGGATAGTTCAAACCGAAGGCTCCAGGCAGGTCGAACGCGAGGTCGATAGCTACAACCTCGATGTCATTCTGTCGGTCGGCTACCGGGTCCGCTCGGCGCGCGGCACCCAGTTCCGCCGCTGGGCCACCACCGTCCTGCGCGAATACCTGGTCAAGGGCTTCGCCATGGATGATGCCCGGTTGAAGCAGGCCGAGCAATGGGACTATTTCGACGAGTGGCTCGCCCGCATCCGGGACATCCGCGCCTCGGAGAAGCGCTTCTACCAGAAAGTGCGCGACCTCTACACGACAGCCATCGACTACGACAAGACGTCCGAACAGGCCCAAGCCTTCTTCAAGAAGGTTCAGAACAAGATGCTCTGGGCGGTCACGGGCAAGACGGCCGCCGAGCTGATCGAGAACCGCAGCGATCCACGCGCCCCCAACATGGGCCTGACCAGCTGGAAAGGCTCGGTCGTGCGCAAGGGCGATGTCGGCACCGCCAAGAACTACCTCAAGGCCGAGGAGGTCGAGGAGCTCAACCGGATCGTCGTGATGTATCTCGACTATGCCGAGGACCAGGCGAAGCGCCGTCGCCCGGTCGCCATGGCCGAATGGGCCGACAAGCTCGACGCTTTCCTCTCCTTCAACGAACGCGACGTGCTGACCCATGCCGGACGGCTGCGGATGGATGTGGCCCAGAAGCTGGCCGCCGAGCGGTTCGACGTGTTCGACGCCAAGCGCCGCGCCACGGAGGTGCTGGCGGCGGATGAGGCTGACATCGCTCAGCTGGAGGAGATGGAGAAGGCCGCGAGGAAAGGTGGCGAAGATGCGTAGAGCTAATCAACGCTCATCGATTGGGGAGCTCTGCGACTTCGTCAATGGGAACGGCTTCCGCCCCCCCGACTGGAAGCAGTCTGGCCTTCCCATCATCCGAATTCAAAATCTGAATGGCTCCACTTCGTTCAACTACTTCGACGGTGAACCAAAGCAGAAATGGATTGTCGAGCCTGGTGATCTCCTGTTCGCATGGGCAGGAGTGAAGGGCGTTTCGTTCGGTCCGACCATTTGGCCCGGCCCGCGCGGAGTCTTGAATCAGCATATTTTTCGTGTCGTTCCAAAAAAGGGCGTCGACAAGTATTGGCTCTATCTGGCGTTGCAGGTCGCAACCGTTCGGATCGAAGCCAATGCACATGGCTTCAAATCCTCACTTGTTCACGTCCAGAAAGACGACATCACAGAACAGGCCATTGATCTGCCCCCGCTCCCCGAACAGCGGAAGATCGCCGAAATCCTGCGGACATGGGACGAGGCCATCGAAAAGCTGGACGCGCTGCGGGCGGCGAAGCTGCGTCGGCATCGCGCATTGACCCACTCTCTGGTCTTCGGAACGCGCCAACTGGATCGCTTCCGCACCACGGACGAAGTGGCCACGCATCGCTGGTTCACGCTTCCCGCAACCTGGAGCATAAAGCCCATCGGCAAGCTGGCGCGCGAGATTTCCGAGCGGAATGGCGACGCAGAGCAGCATGAAGTCCTCTCCTGCTCCAAATACGACGGGTTCGTCCGGTCGCTTGAATACTTCAAGAAGCAGGTCTTCAGCGCCGATCTGTCAGGCTATAAGAAAATCTGGCGCGGCGACTTCGGCTTTCCCAGCAATCACGTCGAGGAAGGCTCAATCGGCCTTCAGAACCTGATGGAGGTGGGCGTCGTCAGCCCCATCTACACGGTATTTCGCTTCGCCCCCGAGAAAGTGGATGCGGACTACGCCTTTGCCGTGCTCAAGACCGGGCTCTACCGACACATCTTCGAGGTTAGCACGAGCGCCTCTGTCGACAGGCGGGGCAGTCTGCGCTGGACCGAGTTCTCAAAGCTGCCGTTTCCGGTGCCGTCGCTGGCCGAACAGAAAGCCATCGCAGAGGTGTTGCGCACGGCCAAGGTGGACCTCGATGCCCTGAGCGCCGAGATCGAAGCCCTCTCCCGCCAGAAACGTGGCCTGATGCAGAAGTTGCTGACGGGCGAATGGCACGTGAAGGTGGAGGCCCACTGATGGCGCTCGGTTTCCGGCAACATGACCCTGCGCGTGACGGTACCCTTGAGGTCGAGGAGGTTCATCCGAACTTCGTCGAAGTCTATTTCGTGCCGCCGGAACATAGTCTCAGCGCGGCCAATATCGACACAAAGAAGGCGAACCAATACCGGGCCAAGTTGCTGGACATCAACGGCCAGCACAGATTCCTGACGATCTATCCAATCAACACTTTCGGCGACAAATCCGACTTCCTGAAGCCAAAATATGGTCAGGTGGAGCGGATCACCCTCGATCGCACGGACATCATCTTTCCGGGCTTCGACGGAGCCGTGCCAACGGAGCCCGAAGGTGTGCTCGATGTCCTGGAAAAGCTGCCCTCCGCCTTCACCAAGGACTACGCCTACGGCCTCGGCCTGGCGAAGCCGTATCGATTCATCATCGATGCTGTGGAGGAGCTATCGGACTGCACCGAGATCGTCATCACAAGCGATCAAGTTACAGGACCAGACGCGAAGAACGTCCAAATTTTCTATATATCAAAGAAAGACTTCGAGCAGGTACGGCGCGCTCTGAACAGCATTGATAACCTCGCTCAGACCGCCGCGCGTGCCGTGAAGGAAACAACGGCTCACAACATCATCGCAGACCGGCTTGGCGTGCCAAAGCTGGAACCTAAGGCCGGCCGGCACCCCTACCGAAAGCTCTTCACCACCGTGGCGCAGGGCAAGGAGGAACTGTCCGAGGAAGACCAGAACGCCGTTATCGGTGCCCTGAGCAGCCACGCCGCGAGCATCGCCGAAGAGCAGCCCGAGAAACTCGCCAAGCTGCGCGGGGACATCGAGCTTGTAACGCTCGAAGCGTTGATCAAGCGATATGAGGAGATGCTCGGTGAGAAGCTCCCTGAGGGCCGTTGGCAGGATTTCTTCAACGAGAATCCCTTCATCCTGAACATGGCGTTCGGCTATCCGGTGATCAAAGTGCGCGACCAGGCCTCAGTTGGCGGACGGAAGCTGTCGGGCGATGGAGAGAAGATCACCGATTTTCTGGTCAAGAACAGCCTGACCAACAACACGGCGATCTTCGAAATCAAGACGCCGCAAACTGCGATCCTCAACAAGACGCCGTTTCGCGATGGCGTTTTCACGCCGTCGGCCGATCTGTCGGGATCGATTAATCAGGCGCTGGATCAGAAGTACCAGTTTCAGAAGCAGATTGCCCAGATCAAGGACAACACCCGGCTCTATGACATCGAGTCCTATGCCGTGCACTGCTGCCTTGTCATCGGCAGGGCGCCCGACGGCGACGACCAGAAGAAGTCCTTCGAGCTGTTTCGACGCAATTCCAAAGACGTAGAAATCGTGACGTTTGATGAGCTCCTCGAAAAGCTGAGGCAGTTGAGCGTCTTCCTGCGCGTTGCAGATGATCCCCATAAAGCCAAGGACTGAAAGGCGATCCCAATGGCCAAAAAACACATCGAGATGGCGATCGCCTACGACTTCGACGGCACGCTGGCGGACGGTAACATGCAGGAACATCAGTTCCTGCCCGACATCGGCATGAAACCGGCTGCGTTTTGGGCCGAGGTCAAGCGCCTGACCAAGGAGCATCAGGCCGACGAAGTGCTCGTCTACATGAACCTGATGCTGCGCAAGGCCGCCGCCGCCGGCGTTCCGGTCAGGCGGGACGACTTCAAAGCGCGGGGCAAGTCGATCCAGCTGTTCGAGGGGGTCGAGGACTGGTTTGACCGCATCACTGGCTATGGCAGGGCGCAGGGCGTCCGCATCACGCATTATCTCGTCTCGTCGGGGAATGCCGAGATTTTCGCCGGAACGCCGATCGCCTCGAAGTTCGCGCAGGTCTACGCATCGAAGTTCATGTTCGATGAAAACGGCGTGGCCGCGTGGCCGGCGCTTGCCGTCAACTACACGACAAAGACGCAGTACCTGTTCCGCATCAACAAGGGCGCCTTCGACCTCAGCGACAACAGCAAGGTCAACCAGTTCGTCGAGAAGCGTGATCGGCCGGTGCCCTTCGAGAACATGGTGTTCATCGGCGACGGCTCGACTGACATTCCGTGCTTTCGACTCGTGAAGGAACAGGGCGGCCTTTCGGTCGCGGTGTTCAAGCCCCACACCAAGGGCGCGCGCGGCAAGGCCGACAACTACATCAAGGATGGCCGTGTCCACTGCGCCGTGCCCGCAGCCTACACGGACGGCAGTGAATTGGACCGCGTCATCAAGGCGAACATCAACGCTGTCGCGGCACGCGCGGCGCTGTCCGGGCTGCTTTCGGAGGGCCCGCAATGACCTTTGATGCCGCCGAGAAGCACCAGTCCCAGATCCCCGCCCTGCAGCTTCTCGTGGCGCTGGGGTTCACACCGCTCTCCCAAGCGGAGGCTGTGCGCCTGCGCGCCGGTCGTCTGCGCAACGTGGTGCTCGATGACATCCTTGCGGACCAACTCCTGCGGATCAACAGCTTCAGCTATCGTGGCCGGGATTATCCCTTCGACCTTGAGGATGCGCACGAGGCCATCCGCCGGCTGAAGCCCACGCCTGACCGGCAAAAGGGACTGCGCGGCACCAACCAGGACATCTACGACACGCTCGTGCTCGGGACGACGATCACCAAGACGATCCAGGGAGACTCGAAGTCCTACTCATTCCGCTACGTCGATTGGGAAACCCCGTCGAACAACGTCTTTCATGTGACGGCCGAAGTTTCTGTCGAGCGGACGGCCAGCACCCAGACCAAGCGGTGTGACATCGTCGCGTATGTGAACGGCATCCCGTTCCTGGTGATCGAGAACAAACGTCCGACCGAGAGCCTGAAGAAGGCCGGTAGCCAGCTGATCGGCTATCAGAACGAGGACAACATCCCGCAGCTGTTCCACTTCGCCCAGCTTCTCATGGTGATGAACCGTGTCGAGGCGCGCTACGCTACCGTGGGTACGCCGCGGCAGTTCTGGCAGACGTGGCGGGACGAGGAAGACCGCGACGAGATCATTGATCCGCTGGCCAATCGACCGCTCACGGCGGCGGAGGCGGACGCTGTCTTCTCGGGCGACTTCGCTTTCGCCCGCGCTCACTTCGAGGCTCTGGCGGCCGAGGGTGCGCGCGCGATCACCGCGCAGGACCGCACAATTCATGCAATGTGCCGGCCGGAACGCCTACTGGACCTTATCCGTCGCTTCACAGTGTTCGATGGTGGCGCACGCAAGGTCGCGCGCCACCAGCAGTTCTTCGGGATCCGGAAAGCTGTCGAACGCGTCCGCCAGTTCAATGTGGACGGGCGCCGCAAGGGTGGCGTGATCTGGCATACCCAAGGGTCGGGCAAGTCGCTGACCATGGTGATGCTGGGGCGCTCTCTCGCGCTCGACAAAGCCATCCCCAATCCGCGCATTCTGATCGTCACCGACCGCGACGATCTCGACAAGCAGATCAAGGACACGTTCAAGTCGTGCGAACTGGAACCCGTGCGGGCAACCAGCGGCGCCCATCTGATCGACCTGATCCGAAACCGGACGCCCCTCGTGACGACCATCATCAACAAGTTCGATACGGCCGCCAAAGCTGCCGAGGACGTCGATGAGGATGCCAACGTGTTCGTCCTGGTCGATGAGAGCCATCGCTCGCAGACCGGCCGATATGGAGGTCACAGCCAGTTCGCAACAAGGATGCGCCGCCTGCTGCCTAAGGCTTGCTATCTCGGCTTCACCGGCACGCCGCTCCTGAAGAAGGAGAAGAACACCCTGTCGACCTTTGGCGGCCTGATCCACAAGTATGCGATCGACGAGGCCGTCGCTGACGGAGCCGTCGTGCCGCTTCTCTATGAGGGACGGCTTGTCGAGCAGCAGGTCAATGGGGGCGTGATCGACAAGTGGTTCGACAAGATCAGCGAGGGCTTGACCCCCAGCCAGAAGGCCGACCTCAAGCACAAGTTCTCCCGCATGGATGCGCTGTCAAAGACAGGCCAGTCGATCCGAGCGAAGGCTTTCGACATCTCGGAGCACTTCCGCCAGCACTGGCAAGGCACGGGATTCAAGGCGCAGCTTGTCGCGCCGTCCAAGGCGGCAGCTGTCCGCTTCAAGGAGGTGCTCGACGAAATCGGGCACGTCACCAGCGAAATCGTCATCTCGCCGCCCGATGACAACGAGGGCAACGAGGAGGTCGACAAGGAATCGAAGGACCTCGTGCGCGGATTCTGGGCGCGGATGATTGCCCGGTACAAGACCGAGGACGAATACACCCGGCAGATCATCGACGCATTCAAAGGCTCGGGCGATCCGGAGATCCTTATCGTTGTGTCGAAGCTGCTCACCGGGTTCGATGCGCCGCGCAATACCGTGCTCTACGTGTGCAAGTCGCTGCGCGAACATAACCTGCTGCAGGCGATCGCCCGCGTGAACCGGCTCTATGAAGACGGCGCGACCGAGAAGCAGTTCGGCTTCATCATCGACTATGAGGGGTTGCTCGGAGAGCTCGACACGGCCCTGACAACGTACAGCGCCTTCGAGGGTTTTGACGCCGTCGATCTCGCCGGCACAGTTCACGACGTGCGCGAGGAAATCCGGAAGCTGCCCCAGCTGCACGATCAGCTCTGGGACCTGTTCAAACCAGTCAAGAACAAGAAGGACATGGAGCAATTCGAGCAGTTCCTGGCCGATGAAGCGATCCGGCAGGAATTCTATGAACGGCTGAAGGCATTCAGCCGCTGCCTCCATATCTCGCTGTCGTCCGACAAGCTCTTCGACGTCTTCAACGAGGCGAAGATCGATTCCATGAAGAGGGACTGGAAACAGTTCTCCGAACTGCGTCGGTCAGTTCAACTGCGCTACCAAGAGACCGTCGACGTTAAGGAGTTCGAGCCAAAGATCCAGAAGCTGCTGGACGACCATGTGGTTGCCATGCCGGCTGAAACGATCATCGAGATGGTCAACATCAACGACCCGGACGCCCTGAAGGCCGTGGTGGAGGAAACGGGCGTCTCCGAGGCGTCGAGGGCGGACCGGATCGCCAGCGCGACGCGACGGACCATCACGGAAAAGATGGACGAGGACCCGACCTTCTACCGCAGCTTCTCGGAGCTTCTGGAGGAAACCATCCGCGACTATCGGGCCAAGAGGATTTCCGAGCGCGATTATCTCAAGAACGTAGTCGATCTGGCCAGCAAGGTCGCCCGCAAGGACCGGGGGCGCGAGGTGCCGGATGCGATCAAGGGCAACGACGATGGGCAGGCGTTCTTCGGGATTCTTGAGGGCGTGCTCGCGACCGACGACGGTAAACCGGTTGCGTCAGATGAGGTGGCCGCCATCGCACTCACGATCATCGATATCATTAAGTCCCATCACATCGTCGACGTCTGGTCCAACGACATCGCTCAAAACAAGATGCGCAACGCCATCGACGACTACTTCTTTGACGTCCTTCGCGATGAGCGCGGCATCGAACTCACGGTCGAGATGATGGACGATCTTGAACTCAGGATCATGGACCTCGCGCGGGCGCGGTTTCCCGGATGATGCCGGAACGTCACAGCATCCGATATGGGGAACACTGGATCGATTTCTCCATCGTGCGCCGCGACCGGACGACGCTGGAAATCGCCGTAGAGCCTGATGCCTCTGTTGTGGTCGCTGCTCCACGGGATGCTCAGCTGGCGGCCATCGAGGAGAAAGTGCGCAAGCGCGCCGCATGGATCCAGCGTCAGCAGCGATATTTCATCCAGTTCCTGCCGCGCACACCGGATCGCCAGTATGTGGCGGGCGAGACCCATCTCTATCTCGGACGCCAGTATCGATTGAAGATAGTGCACCACATTCAGGCGACGGTGAAGCTTGTCCGTGGCTTCATCGTGGTCCAAACGCACAGGCCTGAAAGGACCGAGGTCACCCGCGAACTTGTCGAAGGTTGGTATCGGGAGCGGGCTTATGTGAAATTCGTAGAGCGCCTTGAAGTCAATTTGCTGCGCTTCCCGGCCCCTGAAGACTTCCGCCCCAGAGGTCTGATTGTGCGCCAACTCCGGCAGCGGTGGGGTTCGATGTCACCAGCATCGCGCCTTCTGCTCAATCGCCGCCTAATCGAGGCGCCCATAGACGCGATTGACTACGTCATCACGCACGAGCTTTGCCATATGGCCGTGCCGCACCATGGAGCGGAGTTTTTCGAGCTTTTGGGTCTTGTCCTTCCGGACTGGTCAAGGCGCAAGCAGAGGCTCGAAGAGGCGATGGCGTAGCTGCTCTCGTCCAGGTTACTCCCTGAGATTTGTTGCCCGTGCACGACCGGCCGGCGCTCAAGATCTCAACGAATTCAGTTCGTACGTTCGCGACAGCTGTTGTTTCCATGACGATTTGAAGTTCGAACTCCCGCTCCGGCCTGATCGCCCAACCGTATGAAGAAGCGAGGGTTTCTGTCCGTATGGTGGTGGCTTCAGTCCACAGGTCGGGAGAGAAACGGGCCATTCGGAGAATGCGGCCCGGAGTTCGCGGGCAGCGCAGTGCAGAGGTCGAACCTGCAAAGCCTTTGGAACGTTGCGCTTTCTTCTGCCGCGCGGCGTTCGGGGAGACGCTTCATTTGAAAGCAATGGCGGGGCTGGCGGGATTCGAACTGGGCATACGTCGAGAGTAAGCCGATAGCCTCGGGATAGACCTTTCAACTAACCGCAGGAATCGTTGGTTGCAAGCCCCCGCAACCACTTCTGTCATAAAGCACTCGAAATCCAAGTGTGATCAGATGCTTAGGCCGCCGAAAGGCGGCCTTTTCCATTTTGAAGCGGGCGGAATATCGGTCGTTCCGACCGGGCCGAAACCGTATGCGCTCAATGGCCGCCCGTTTTGATGGGATAGTGCAGCAGCAGCCGATAGCCGCCGCGCATCATCCTGATGCCGTGGGCGACGAGGCGGCGAGCCTTGTTCTTGCGCGGATCGACTTCTCAATCCTCTTTCGTGCCGCTGAATCCGAGCAGCACTTCGGTGATGGTGCGGTAGCTCTCGCCGTGCAGGCGGGCGTCCAAGGCTCGTAGGGACAAGATGTGCCATTGGCGGAGTTGGGCGGGCATGACCCGAAACTCCGGTCCCGGCCGACGGCCTTCGACGGAGCGCCAGAACCGCCGGGCGGCATGCGACCGCAGGTCGTAGAAGGCGTCTAACGGCAGGAACGTACCGTAGAAGGTCGCAGCATCGGGAGCGGCGCGGGGAAGCCACAATTGATGCGCGATGCCATCGGCACGCCAGATGCCATGCCAGCCATCGGCCGCGCGGCGCAGGTCGAGGTCGTCGAGATCGGCGAGCTTGATGGTCGGACCACTGGCGTCGACTATCTGCGCAACAGGCAACAGCATGAAGGCGCTCGGATACACATACGGCGACCAGAGCGGAGCTTGCAGATCAGCCGCCGTGTCAGGATCGCTTGGGAAACAGCAAACCCCAGCGATGGGTGAATTTTTTCAAATCGGCTGCTTCCGGTTCCTTTACGCGGCTGATTGTCTGGAAGTCGCAGTGATAGTCTTCATGACGACGAAGATACTCCCACGCAAAATCAGTAGGAAGAATGACCTTTTCGTAACCGTAAGCCGATGTCGCGCACCAATTAATACTTAACATGACGCACCCTTCCATCTATTGGCGGTCAACCATCGGTGCTGAATGCCACCGCCGCCGCATCGCGTTAGGCCCGGACACTCGCGGCTCTATCTATAAACCGCACTCCCGATCTCGGTGGGAAAGGTGATAATGCCATCTTCATTTTATTGGGCGTGTGCATCTGGCGACGATTTGCCTGCCAGTTGGGACCGTAGCTGAGCGTTTTCTGCTTCCAGCGACTCCAATCTCTGCCTGATGGGCTGCAAGGCGCTGGCCAGTTCCGTTTCCGTGAAGCGGGGGACGATATGCTGAGGACAGTTCCAGTCGAAGTTTTGCAGACGCAGCCGGATGATCCTCTCAACCTTTCCGCTGGCACCGTCGAGCACCTTTTCAGTCATGTCAGGATCGGCATCCAGAGCAACAACGTCTGCATGCACATACATCTTGAGCCGGGCTCGGCGCGGATAGTCCATCAGAAATAGGCAGGCCTTGCTGTTGGCGGACAGATTGCCAATGCTGAGATACTGGAAATTTCCCCGATAGTCGGCGAACGCCAGCGTCCGGTCGTCCAGAAGCTTCAAGAAGCCTCGGGGTCCGCCGCGATGTTGGATATAGGGCCATCCCGTCTCCGAAGTGGTCGCCATGTAGAAACTGTCCCGATCCGCGACAAAGGCAGCCTCCCTTTCGGTGAACCGATCAAATTCTCGCTGGCCTTTGAAGTTTGACCACATGTGCGCCACGCCGAGGGCTTCTTGCACCGCCCGTACAGCCGGTGTCACCGCCACTTCCAGAAAACCAAAAGCCATGTCATCTCCAGTCGTGCTTGCCTGTTCTCATGCGACTTCTTTGCGGTCCTCAAGTGGGTCCGTGCTTCGTTTGCGCCCGGTCTGGAAAGCGAGCGCTACTGCTGCGAGCAGCGCGAAGGCGCTTCCGGTCCACATCGCAACGGCGGGGTCATCGCCGAAGGCGCTGATCGTGCCTGCGCTAACGGCGGTGCCGACGGTGATGCCCAGCGTGATGACCGACATGTGGACAGTCGCGACGAGGTTCCCGCTGCCCCCGACCTCCACGACGCGAGTGACCAGCGGCGGGTTCATCGTGACCCCGGCAAGGCCTACGATCAGGACCATCGCGAGCACCAGAGGCTGACTCTGGCTGGCGATGGCGAGCACGCCCAAGGAGACGAAGAGCAAGGCGTGTCCGAAGCGCAGCACACCGACCGCATGATTGTCCGCGAGCTTTCCGACGATGAGATTCCCGACGAGCGAACACAGTCCGTACGCGAGAAGAATCAGCGTGGTCGCATCCGTGCTGAATCCGGCGCTCTGTTCGAGAAGCGGTGTGAAGTAGGAGAACGCTGCATACGCCGAGCCGATGGTCAGGAAGCTTACGAGATAGCGCGACCAAAGCCTGGGCAGTCTGAGATTGCGCAGGTCCTGGGCACTGTCGTCGGCAGAGGCCGCACTTCTGTCGGGGAGCGTCAGAAGACTCAAAAGAAAAACGAGAGATGCCGCCGCACCGAGGACGTAGAATGTCGCCTGCCAATTCCACCGGCTGGCGATGAAATGAGACACCGGAAGACCGATAACGATGCCGGCCATGATGCCGCTGAGTACGATAGAGACAGCCTCGCCAATCTTGTTTGGGCTTGGTGCCAGTCTTGCCGCGTAGGCGACGGACAGTCCGACTGCGGCTCCCGCGAGGCACCCGGTCAGGACACGCATGAGAGCGACCCACCAGTAGTCGTGCACGAGCGGGACGAGCAGTTCCGGGATCGCGTAGGCGGCGACCACGGTCAGCAGCGCTTTTTTGGGTGGGAGATCGCGCAACGCATAGGCGATCACCGGCCCGCCGAGCGCCATGCCGAGTGCGAAAAATGAGACGAGCAGCCCGATCCTGCCGGTGTCCACTCCAAGATCACGAGCCATCTCCGGCATTATGGCCGGAACTTGCAGCTCGCTTGCGACCACGATCAGGATGGTCAGCGCCAACAGGAACAGGTGTCTTTTCATAGGTAGCTCTTCTTTTTCAGTCAGTCCATTTTGTATTTTAAAATACAAAACACGTTAAAAAATGACGGATCATGCGACCCCGCGACTTACGCGCGAAGTGAATCGAGGTGGAGATCGGCTACCTTGCGCAGGCTAGAAACCCCCGTGCCGGATTGCGAGAGAACCCGGATTCCCGAGATTGCTGACACAATCATGAGCGCTGCATCGCGCGGCGAGAGGTCATTTCGCAAGCTCCCGTCGAGCCGCCCCGAAGCGACAGCCTCGGCCACGAGAGAGAGTTGGCGGTCCATGAAGCGGTCGAGAATACGCTGCACTCGCGGCTCTCTGTCGCCGATACCCGGCGCCATCCGCGAGGCGACGATCATGCAGCCGGCGGCATGCCCCTTCTTTCTCGCAGAACCTTCCTCCTCAAGGATCAGATCAAAGAGGGCGGCGAGACGCTCACAGCCGGACAAGGCGTTTTCCGTCAAGATCGCCTTCTGCGCATCGAGCGCGACGGAGATGTGTCGCTCCAGAGAGCGAATGAACAGCTCATCCTTCGAGATGAAGGTGTTGTACAGACTGCTCCGCTTCACGCCGGCAGCTTCGCATAATTGCTCTGTCGACGTGTCTGCGAACCCGCGCACCCTGAACTGCTTGGCGGATGCGTCGAGCACCGCCGCCTCGTCGAACTCTCGTGGACGTCCCATCGCGATCCGTGCACCCTATTTTGTACTATATAATCCAAAACTATCGTCTTTCCCGAGGCGCGTCAATGAGTAGCGTAGCTCCGTATTCTGGTTTGTGTTCTTGAGGCGAAACCGAACAGAATGCCCGTGCTGTCGCGTGATGTCCTGAGGCGATTCCGCCGCGTACCGTAGTAAAAGGCTCCCGCCCGAGCCGCCGCTCGATCACCGGCTCTCGCTGCATCAGACTCAAACTCACGCCATTATCATCCTCGCGCTCAAGGCGTTCGGTGAGGACAATCTCGATACAAGTGCGAAACGGCCAATAGCCCCAATCCTCGCTGCCGTCCCAACTGCCACGACACCGATCCGTCCTGCACGACGCCCATGACCTCGCGGCCAAGCTGGCGGTCGATGACAGGCCGTTGGGGACAAGGCTTCCGTTCCCCTGTTTTTGCGCGGCGTTGCCGCGCGATGGCGGGCGGCGCTGCGATATGTGGGGTCTCCGCGCCGCCCGCCATCGGTCACGCCCTATCCTGCTGCGGGTGCAATGTCGTCGGCGTTTTGATTTGCTGTTCCGCTTCGAACGTCTCTTTTCCCTTACCGGCCCACAGTTCTCTCGCCCGTTCGGCATCCTCGCGGTTGAGCTTTTCGGCCATCCATAGCAGCGCGCCGTAGATCGTGGCGCGGTCATCACCGGTCAGGTCCACGATCCCAGCCTTGACGACGAGACCGCCCAACTCGATCAGATGCCGCGTTCTCTTGCGGCGTTCGACCTGCCATGTGCGCATGTCATGCCGCGCCCGCGCCGCCTGATGCCGGTTGCGCGACGCCCGGTTGCGTCGGAGTGCCGCCAGCGTTGCGGTCAGGCGCTGGTGCAGATCGCCGCGATTTGCTGCGAAAGAACGCTACGCCGCGCCTGGCCCATACCTCCCTCTTTCCGGCATCGGTGGTTTCCGCCAGCACGATCAGCGCCCCGGCCAATTCGTCGGCAGTGAGCGCATCTGCCCCGGTGGCGATGACCAGTTCGCCGAGTTGCTGCACCTTGCGGGTTTTGAGTTCCCGCGCCTTGTCCTCAAGCGCCTTCAGTTCCGCGTCATAGTCCCGTGGCTTTCGCATCATCGTGTCCTTTCCCGGTCGCAAGTCGTTGATCCGGTAAGCATAGTTGCGCGGACGGCGGAACGCAGTATTGTTGCCGGGACGGTCTGGCACGGCCCGGTCCATCCCGAGATTTTTTCGAGGGAGGGCGCGCTTATACGTCGTTCCGACGTGCGCTTGGCCGTGCCAATGCTTGATCGCGATGGCGATCTATCATCTTCACGTCAAGGTCATCGGCCGTAAGGCCGGGTCGAGCGCGGTGGTGTCCGCCGCCTACCGCTCGGCGTCACGGCTGCGCGACGAGCGCATCGACCGCGTGCAGGATTTTTCCAACAAGCGGGGCGTCGTCCATTCCGAGGTCATGTTGCCGGAACATGCGCCGGAGCATCTTGGCGACCGTGAACGGCTCTGGAACGATGTGGAGGCGTTTGAGGTCAGGAAGGACGCGCAGCTTGCGCGCGAGGTGGAGTTCGCCATTCCGCGCGAGATGAGTGAGGCGCAGGGCATCGAGTTGGCCCGCGACTTCGCGCAGGTGGAATTTGTCGATCAGGGCATGATCGCCGATTTGAACGTGCATTGGGATTTCGCCGAGGACGGCAGCCCCAAACCCCATGCCCATATCATGCTCACCATGCGCAGCGTGGATGAGAACGGTTTCGGCCCGAAGGTGCGGGACTGGAACCGCACGGAGATGGTCGAACGCTGGCGGGAACGCTGGGCCGAGCATGTCAACGACCGCCTTGCCGAACTCGACATCGACGCCCGGATCGACCATCGCAGCCTTGAGGCGCAGGGCATCGGCCTTGAGCCGCAGAGCCAGATCGGTGCGCCCGCGCAGCGGATCGAGGGCGAAGGCATCGAAGCCGCCGACCGCGCGGACATGCACCGGGAGATCGCGCGGAACAATGGTGCGCGGATCATCGCCGATCCTTCCGTTGCGCTGGACGCGATCACACATCAGCAATTGACCTTCACACGCCGAGACATGGCGATGTTCGCGCATCGGCATAGCGACGGTATCGACCAGTTCAACGAGGTGATGGGCGCGATGCGCGGTTCGCCCGATCTGGTCGAACTCGGCAAGGACGGACGCGGCGAGGATCGGTTCACCACCCGCGAGATGATCGAGGCCGAACAGCGCCTGCACCGCGCAGCGGAACTCATGGCCGAGAAGGAATTGCACGAAGTCAGCGACAGGGACAGAGAGGCAGCACTTGCGCGCGCAGAGCAGCGCGGCCTTGTCCTGTCCGGCGAGCAGGCCGACGCGCTTGCGCATGTCACGGACGGGCGTGATCTTGGGATCGTCGTCGGCTATGCCGGAACGGGAAAGAGCGCCATGCTCGGCGTGGCGCGTGAAGCATGGGAGGCAGCGGGCTACGAGGTGCGCGGTGTTGCCCTGTCCGGCATCGCCGCCGAGAATCTCGAAAGCGGATCGGGCATTGCATCACGCACCATCGCCAGCATGGAACATAGCTGGGGACAAGGGCGTGACATGCTCACCAGCCGCGATGTGCTTGTCATCGACGAGGCGGGCATGGTCGGCACGCGGCAGTTGGAGCGCGTGCTGTCCCATGCGCAGGAAGCAGGCGCAAAGGTGGTGCTGGTCGGCGATCCGCAGCAGCTCCAATCCATCGAGGCGGGCGCAGCCTTCCGCTCAATTCATGACCGGCACGGCGGCGCGGAGATCGGCGAGGTGCGCCGCCAGCGCGAGGACTGGCAACGCGACGCCACCCGCGATCTGGCGACCGGCAGAACCGGCGAAGCGATCCATGCCTATGACGCGCACGACATGGTGCATGAGGCACAATCGCGCGAACAGGCGCGCGACGATCTGATTGACCGCTGGGACCGCGACCGGCAGGTGTCACCGGACAGCAGCCGCACCATTCTCACCCATACCAATGCCGAGGTGCGGGAACTCAACGAGGCCGCCCGCGACCGGATGCGGGCGGCGGGCGATCTGGGCGAGGATGTGCGCGTCACGGTCGAGCGCGGCGCTAGAAACTTCGCTGCCGGGGATCGCGTCATGTTCCTGCAAAACGAACGCGGCCTTGGCGTCAAGAACGGCACGCTCGGCACCGTCGAGCATGTCAGCGCGCAGAGCATGGCCGTGCGCACCGACGATGGCCGATCCATCGCCTTCGACTTGAAAGACTACAATCGGATCGACCATGGCTATGCCGCCACCATCCACAAGGCGCAGGGCATGACGGTGGACCGGACGTATGTGCTGGCAACGCCGGGCATGGACGCCCACGGCAGCTATGTTGCCCTGTCGCGGCATCGCGAGGGCGTAGACCTGCATTACGGTCGCGACGACTTCGCCGGTCAGGACAAGCTCGTCAACACCCTGTCGCGCGACCGGGCCAAGGACATGGCGACGGATTACGAACAGATCGACCCGGCGCAGGACTATGCCGAACGGCGCGGCATCAGCTTCCGCGCCCGTGTCGCACAGATCATGCGCAAGCTGGTGCCCGAGAACGTCCGCGACAGGATCGACGGGATGTTCGACGGTCTGCGTTCCCCCGGCGACGGCGTGCCTGGCGCGGATGCCGTGAAGCAGCCGGAAAGAGAAAAGGCCGGGAAGCGGGAGGCGGAACGGCAGGCCGAGGCTGACCCGGAGGAAGCGTTGCGCCGCGCCCGTGGCCGGGCATTCGTCCGCCACGCCCGCGCCGTGGACGCAATTTTCAAGGCGCAGGCGCAGGACATGGCCGCAACACCCGGACAGGTGCGGGAACTGCACGAATCCCGTGCCGGATTTGACGAACTTCGCTCCCACGGCTCGCGCGATGCCGAGGCGGTTTACAAGAAGAACCCCGACTTTGCGGCTGATGTTGCTTCGGGCAATCCTGACCGCGCCGCATCCGCCAGACGCGCCCTGCAACTGGAAACCGAACTGCGCACCGATCCGGGCCGCCGCGCGGATCGCTTCGTGGACCGCTGGCAGAAGCTCGACCAGACCAGCCAGCGCCAGTATCAGACTGGCGACATGTCCGGCTACCGATCCACGCGGGCCGAGATGGGCAACATGGCGAAAAGCCTCGAACGCGATCCCCAGATGGAATCCATCCTCGCAAACCGCAAGAAAGACCTCGGTATCGGGATCGACTCAGGCCGCAGCCTTGGCCAGCAACTCGCCTTCACCCACGGCATCGACCTTGGCATAGGCCGGGGTCTCGGACTGTAGAACCGGCCCGCCACTCCAAACTGGCAGTTGCGACCGCATCTCGGGTGCCCATCGTCTGGACGATCCCGCACCTACTCATTCGTGCTTTAGACGTTCCCATTCACCGATCAACGATCTGTATTTTTCACGGAAAACCACCTTTTCGTTGCCTTGCAACGGCGTCGTTTGCGGAGAGAAGAATGTCCGACGAAGAGGGTCGATAATACGCATGTCACTTGGATCAAGTTCTGTCAGGGCCTGTTGCATCACCCATAAGCCCAACCTTCCGCCCTCTTCGGGGAGCGCCGGTTCTTCGCTGAAGTATGGGTATACGACGCGGGTATATTCTCCTCTGACGCGAGCATGGAGCGCATCCCTTATACGAATTGTGCCACCGAAGTCCTCAATTCGCAGGTTACCGTGCACGCTTTGGGGGATGATCTCGACTGGTTCGTTTGACCAGCGCAATTTTGCACTAAGCAATTCTAGGACACCGTCTCTCAGCAGGGGGTATAGTCGCTTGAAATTTCTGTTCGACTTTATACGGTCATCAGTTAGTTGTATTAGATCACTGTCGCCCGATATGTGCCTTTTTACATCTGACCAGAAAGGCAAATAAAAATCGCCACCCCGGCTTCTAGTGCCGCCGGTTTCTTTTTTGCGGTCAAGCCGAATATCCTCCTTCAAAATTGATCGCCGCAACGAATCTGGCGCATAGAATAATTGCAGCGCCTTTCGGAGAGGGATATCTAGAACGGACATACATGCCCCCGCTTCATAGGTTGAAGCACAATCATCACTTCAAATTTTCTGTCGACACAAGGGCTGACGTAGTTCTTCATAAGACGGGACGCACAGAAATTTCCGATAATGGTTCAAATATTTTTGCTTCGCGCCCAATTTGAACCGTCCACCTTGCACCACAATTCGAACGTTCAAGCAGACTTGGCACGCGCCGAAAAGCAGGCTTCGCGGGCCAATATACACCGTAGATCGACCCAGCGGCTAAGCCCTGTTGCTTCTTAGTTCAAGCAAGAAGGCTGTCGCCGTTGCGGTCATGCCGCTAGCGACCTGCCATGCATTGAAAAGCTCGACATGCATAGTCTCAAGGTCAGCCATCATCGCATCGCGTCCTTCGTCGGTCTGGATTTCGAAGTTGTGTGATTCATAGAACCGATGAAACAGCCTGTTCCGCGTTTGCAGCGCGGACGCGAAGCGATCAGCTAATCCATCGTCCAGCCCTACACACTTTTTCAGGCTGCCAAGAAGGCGGCCCAACGTGCTCCGATCGATGTCGCGAAGGAGCTTTCGTGCCTTGTCGGAGTCGGCATTGAACCTCCAGCCCTGTTCAATCGCGCGGGCGCACAGAAGCAGCGAGCCAAGTTCAACCTCGAATAGCTGTGCGGCTTCCGCCGTTATGCCGAACTTTGCGTAGAGTTCATCGCGTGTCGCCAATGTCCTAGCCCGCGATTGGTTGTGGCGCTGCCGGACCTAGCTCGGCGATAAATTGGCTCGCATGAAGGGATGCGAGGCCATACTGCATTTGCGCTGGCGCGATGCCAGCCCCAAGGGCGGATGCCAACGGCATGGTCTGCGAGTAGGTCAGAATGAGCGTGCCCGGTTTGCCGGCATTTGGCGCTGCTTTCACCCGCGTGATGCCGACATAGAACAGCCGCCGTTGCTCTTCCATTTCTAGGGCTTGCTGCGCAGCGGGGAGGGTGTTGTCAGGCTGCTTTGGGAGCAAGCCTTGAATGCAGCCCGCAATAATTGTGACAGGAGCACTGAGTCCCTTGCTCTTGTGAAGGCTCATGATCCTCACGTCTTGGATTTCCGAAGGGATATCAGGCTGGTTTATCGCCTCTTGAAGTCGCGACAGGAACTCGCTGTTGATGTCCTCGCCGTCAATGCCTTCTTCCATGTCCATTTCGGCAAGAATGTCGAGCGACAGTTGCCGGATATCGCGTGTTGCAATCTGCCCAGCCGGAAATAGCTCATCCACGATAGACGCTAGGTCGGGAAGTGCCTCCAAGGCATCAAGCTCAGCCACGAGGTCATTGAAGGCAACGACGATCCCGCCAGTATGAGGCAAGGAGAGGTTTCCGGCTGCGATCTGCTCTAGCACCTGCCACGGCGTCAGACCGGAAGCCTCGCAATGGTCGCGCACACGACGATAGCCTGCTGCGTGCCAATTGTTGCCATCAATGCCGACCAGCCATCGCAGGGCGACACGGTCGTCTCTGTCGATAAGGAGTTTCAGCTTCGCGAACGCGCGGCGGGCTTCCAATGCGTCCAGTTCCGCTTCCGCATAATAGGACCGCACTGGAATCTGCCGGGCGACAAGCGCCTCATAGATCGGGGTTCCGATCACGCCACGCTGCGCAAGCACCAATATGTCACCGGGAGGCGTGCCGTTCGCCACCATCCCCGCGATGATGTTCGCAACGCCATTCACCTCGTTTGTGAGCGACGGGTATTGAACAATACGGACATCGCCCGGCCCATTGGTGGGGAGCGGGACCAGCGCGCGAGGGACTGGCCTGATTTGATTGTGGTCGATTAGGCTATTGGCCATCTGAACGACGCGAGTCGGGCAGCGGCGACAATCATCTAGCCCAAGATCATCCGCCCCAGCATTTGCAACAAGCCATTGGCGAATCCCGTCCGGATGAGCGTGCTTGAAGCTGTATATCGACTGGTCATCGTCACCAACAATGCAGACTTGCGCGTGGTCGGAAAGAAGCGCGATGACCGATTGTTCCGCCCGGTTGAGGTCCTGATATTCGTCGACCAGAATGTGCTGAAACTCGGCGCGCTCCTGCGCTGCTGGGTTATTTCGGAGATATTGGTATAGCTGAGGGATCACCTCACCGATTAGCATAGCGCGATGGAAGCGGAGCCAATTTAGTAGGTCATGTTGAAACGTAGCGTCTGCGGGATCGAGAACATATCCCGGGTGTTCATGTTGCAGTCGAGCCCAAGCCGCCTCATACGCTTGCTTGAACTTCTTTACCGCCTTCTTTCCTCCATGTGCGCCCATCAAGTCGCAAATGAGCGGTTCCAGTTCAAAGTCGTTAAGCGGCCTTGGCACTCGGCCGGTTGCGCCAAGCACGTGATTTCGCATCAGCATACGCATGGCGAGGCTGTGGAGCGTAACGCCCGTCAGTCCGTCCGCACCTGCCACGTCCATGCTGACTAACTCACGATGGAGGTCTTCTGCGGCGACACGAGTAAACGTGACCGGCAGGATCGACGCCGGCGCGATCCCATGCTCTAAGAGCCGCGCCACGCGCCGTTTCATCGCGAACGATTTTCCCGTTCCGGGACCTGCCACGACGCGCACGCGGAGATTTGTTGACGACGCAATCTGGTAGGCAGGACTTCCTACCGCTAACCCATCCGACCAAGGCATTTTACCCCCAAAGAATTTTCATGTCCCCATTAGCAGCGTCGGCTATTCCGTCGAAGAGTCGACGCCGTGTGCAGCGTAAAACTGCGCAAGATATTTTTGGAATTTTTCGCCGCTCATTCCGAGTTTCTCACGGATTGGAGCCAATTCAGCGTAAAGATCACGATCGATCGCTTCAAACATATCACCGTCATTGTGCAGTTCCGCTATCATCTTGTCGCGGCCGGTGCGATTGCTGAACTCGACTGCCCTTTCCCTAAAGTAGTGATGGCCCAAGAAATCCCTGCGCTTTTTGGCATCCCTGAGCCTTTCTTTTAGGCTATCACTAAGCTCGGGTAATGTCGAAACGCGCTTAATCAGATTACCTAGTGTCTGCGCGTGTTGGTTCTCCATGAAGCGATCGAATTCAGCTTCGTACTGTGTCCGATCAAATGATCTTCCCCGATCAGCCAAATATTGATCACGGACGCGACTAAGGTAATCAATCTGCATAAGTGCAATAGATAGTCCTGTTTCCAACACGCCTGCTTCGTAATATGCTCGGCCGAAGTAGGCAAAGACCTCTTTGACGTGCTCCCCCTCGTCATAGGCCATTTGTGCCCAATCCTTGCAATGTCGCAGCTCAATGAACAGCAGCTGCTCCACTATAGATGCCTGAAAGTCGCCTGTATGGAAGCGTACTTTTTTTGACAGCGGCCAAATGTCTGCTTTCCAATCGGCTGTTGCAGAAGCAGCCTGTCCGCAGACCGCCACCGTTCCGATCCAGAGAAAGCCTTACTTGCTTCCCTGCATGGGGCCGGACCTGAGCCGGGCTGTCAAGACCGCAGCCGCTTCGCGGTGGCGCGTTCCGCGCCAGCCTTGACAGTCCCGTTCACTGCCCGGCAAAGCGTGAGGAAGCAAGTAAGGCTTGGTGGGAGCGCTGGCGATCCTCCTGCGGACGTGATCGGGCTTCGTCTCGGTCAATCTCGGGGCATCGTAATCCAGATCGGATCAGGTTTTCCTTTCGGCCAGAACTGGCATTCCCTCAGGGCATTTGTCTGGAGGGGGATGGAAGACCGGCTAATACAACCATCCTTTTTACCGCCGATTGTATCCTATAGTACGACGGAGCGAAAAATACTCTTGCGCGTGCGCAACTGCTTGTTCTGACTGGACCAGAAGCCGTCAGAAACAGTCAGCAGGAGGCAGCGCGACCATGCGTCAGCCAGACCGTATCATCCGTCTGAACACCGTCCTCGCCCGCACCGGCCTGTCCCGGTCCACCATCTACCGCAAGATCGCAGAGGGCACATTCCCGCCTCAACTCAAGATCAGCACCAACGGCGCAGGATGGCATGAATCCGACATCAACCGCTGGGTGGCAAACCCCGCCGGATGGCGGCCACGCGGCGAGTTCGACTTCGATGACTTCTGATCGCGTGGGCGGTGACGGGAAACAGAAACCGGCGAATGACAACCGCCCGCCCGAGGGCCAGGGGGCCGCAGGCGAGACCGATGCGTCCGAACGGCTGGACCGAGTGGTGCTGACCATCGCCCGCCTGATTGGACGCCAAATCGCGCGGGAGCATTTCGAGGCATTGCAGGCAGAAAACGATAACCAACCTCCGGCCGAAGATGAGGTATCGCCGGGAGCCGAGGATGAGGACTGACCAGACGGCGGCATGGACGGGAGGCAATTTCAATTGCACAAAGAATTGACATCTTATGAGATGTCTCTATATTGTTGCCATGAGACTGGTTCTGGACACCAACGTGATTGTGGCCGCGTTCCGCAGCCGCAACGGCGCGAGCAACCTGCTGTTGCGGTTTGTTGATCGGGGCATGGTGACGCCGCTTTGTTCTACGGCGCTGTTTCTCGAATATGAGGCGGTGCTGTGCCGCGAGGAAACCCGGATCGTGACGGGGCACAGTCTGGAGGATGTCGCGGCGGTGATGAGCGCGCTCGCGGCCGTGTCCGAGGGGATCGATATTTCGTTTCGGACGCGGCCCATGTTGTCCGATGTCGCCGATGAAATGGTTTTGGAGGCCGCGTTGAATGGACAGGCCGAGGCCATCGTGACGCATAACGTCAAGGACTTCCGCCCGGCCCTCAAGCTGGGCGTCACCATTGCAACGCCGGGAGAGATCGTCAGGAGATTGAACACATGACGCAGACCCAACGCTACAAGTACCCGCTGCAACTGCCGCAGTCGCTCAAGGAGACGGCGGTACGTCTGGCTATGGAAGACGGCGTGTCACTCAATCAATGGATCGTCTCGGCGGTTGCGCAGAAGATTGGAGCCGTGGAGACAGCCGCCGATTTCCTCAAGGCACGCGCAGGCACGGCGAAGCAAGGCGATCTGACGAGGCTTTTGGATCGTGCGCCGGACGTGCCGCCGATGCCGAAGGATGTCATCAAGGACTGACCGAACGGAGACCGCCATGACCCGCGTTGCCCTTTACGCCCGCTATTCGTCCGACAACCAGCGTGAGGCGTCCATCGAGGACCAGTTCCGGCTTTGCCGGGAACATGCGCAGCGGGAGCATTGGGAGATCGTCGGCTCCTACGAGGATGCTGCCATATCGGGATCGAGCACGATCCTGCGACCGGGCATCCAGCGACTGATGCGCGATGCGCAGCATGGCGAGTTCAACATCCTCTTGGCCGAGGCGCTGGACCGCATCAGCCGCGATCAGGCGGACGTGGCGACCCTCTACAAGCACCTGAAATTCGCGGGCGTCACCATCGTCACTCTGGCCGAGGGCGAAATCTCCGAGCTTCATGTCGGCTTGAAAGGCACCATGAATGCCCTGTTCCTGAAAGACCTTGCCGATAAGACGCGGCGTGGCTTGCGGGGCAGGGTGGAGAAGGGCAAGGCGGGCGGCGGTATCTGCTACAGCTACCGTGTTGTAAAGAAGTTCGACGGTAATGGCGAGCCGATCCGTGGCGACCGCGAGATCGTTCCCGAGGAAGCGGAAATCGTCCGCCGCATCTTTCGCGAGTTCGCATCCGGCAAAAGCCCCAAGGCCATCGCGGTTGATCTGAACAGGGCCGGCGTTCCCGGTCCGCTCGGTCGCGCATGGGGCGACACCAGCATTCGCGGCCATGTCTCGCGTGGCACGGGCATCGTCAACAACGAGCTTTATGCCGGCGTCCTTGTGTGGAACCGCCTGCGCTTCGTGAAAGACCCGTCCACCGGCAAGCGCGTGTCGCGCATCAACCCGCCCGAGAAGTGGGTCAGGAGCGAAGTTCCGCATCTGCGCATCGTGGATGATGAACTCTGGAACGCGGTTCGCGCGCGGCAGAAGGACATCGCCGTCCAGTTCGAGGCGACCGCCGAGGGCGTCAGGAAGGCGAAGGCCCGGAAGCTCCACGAGAAGAAGCGGCCCGTTTCCCTTCTTTCCGGCCTGCTGACCTGCGGCTGCTGCGGTGGCAAATACGGCCTCATCATGCGCGACCGCTACGGTTGTCTCAATCACTACCGGCGCGGCACCTGCGACAATGGCCGGACCATCCCGCGCGCGAAGATCGAGGAGCGTGTTCTGTCCGGTCTGAAAGACAGGCTGATTTCTGCGCGCGTCGTCGAGGAAACCGTGCGTGCCTTCGCCGGGGAAATGAATCGCCTCAACCGGGAGCGCCGGGCGCAGGGTGAGCAGGATCGCAAGGCGTTGGAGAAGATCGAGCGGGCCATCACCGGCATCATCGCGGCCATCGAGGACGGCATGTATCAGCCGTCGATGAAAGCGCGCATGGACGAGCTGGAACGGCAGAAGGCGGAGATCGTCGCCCGGCAGATGAAAGCACCGGCCGACACGCCGGACGTGCATCCCAATATCGCCAGCATCTACCGCAACCGGGTGGAGCAATTCACCGATGCCCTGCACAACGATGACGATGGCCGTATTGCCGCCGAGGAACTGCGTTCGCTGATCGAGGAAGTCGTCCTTATGCCCGGCGAGAAGCGCGGCGAGGTTCACGCCAAGCTACGCGGCGAGTTGTTCGGCATTCTTGACTTCGTTGAGGCGGAACACCGGCAGCGACCGGGGGAAGTTAGGACAAAGGTTGAAGCCAGCCCCCGCAACCATCTTGACCTGCATACCCGGCAGGGTACGGAAATCAAAGGTTTCTAGGGAGTTTGTCAGGGTTTCGACCTGCTCAATCTCGGAAATCTGCCTCCTGTTCAGCTCTTCCCGTGGTTTCAGTTTAATCCCTTTGCCGCCTTGGGCGATTTGCAGGATACCTGCCAGATCGCCGTGCAGGTCAGCGACAAGGGCGCTTCTATCCCCGTTCGGTGTGAGGATAATCTTGTCGATCAGGCCGCGCAGAATCTTTGCCGATTCATCGCGGTGATCGGGATCGTTCAAAGACGCGATAAGCTCTCGCACAGCCGTGGCGTAACGCTCCCCCATCCTTGGATGAATGAAGGCCGGAACCTCTTCTTTCTGGTTCAGGCTTGCCGTCAGCGTGTCCTTCTTAGCGGACAGGCCGTTGATCTCATCCTTGATAAGCGGCGGATCGACGCCGTTCTTGATCGCCTCGACCAGCTTGCGGATGGCCCGTTCCGTCTTTTCAAGCTCCTTGCGGTTTTTCGCGAGGTCCGCGTTCGCGTTCATGCGCAGGCGGTTCATTTCCGAGACATATTCCTCGCAAAACAGCCTGGTCATTTCCGGGTTCATCAGACGATTGTGCAGGGCGCTCAGAACGCGCTCTTCCAGCACTGACTGGCTGATGGTCAAACGGTTGTCGCAGGTGCCCTTGTTGCGCGCTGTCGAGCAAGGCTCACGACGATGGCACGCTCGACAGGCAATTGACGCAGCTTGCCCGGCCCAGGCTGCTCATTATCGATGAGCTCGGGTACCTGCCGTTCGAGGCCAACGCCGCCCATCTGTTCTTCCAGCTGGTGTCCCGACGCTATGAGAAGGGCTTAATCCTGATCACTTCAAATCGCTCCGTGGGCGAATGGGGAAGTGTTTTTGGGGATCCCGTCGTCGCAACGGCGATACTGGATCGCCTGCTTCACCACTCGACGGTCATCACCATCCGCGGCGACAGCTACCGGCTTCGCGAAAAGCGCAGGTCCGGCCTTCTGCAGAAGGCCGGACCTGCGCTCAAGACAAACGAAAACGCCACAGCATGAGAGGGGTCAGTTCGTCAGTTCCCCAAAGGGGTCAAATTTGCAGTTCACTTGACACCGCCCAACGGCTACGGGCTTTATGACATGATAAGCAACATGTGGGAGTGGACGGCGGATTTCTGGTCGCCCGGCCATCCCGCGGACGCGCGGACGGCATGCTGCGTGCCTGTCAATCCTCGCGGTGGTTCGGCGGACGCGAGTCTCGATCCCGTCCGGTCGCACAACCCCATTCCCCGCAAGGTGCTGAAGGGCGGTTCTCACCTTTGCGCCCCCAACTCCTGCCGCCGCTACCGCCCCGCCGCACGCCATGCCCAACCCGTCGATACCTCCGACCAGTCATGTCGGCTTCGGCTGCGCGCGCAGGGATGGAGCGGTGCGCAGCGCCCTTACATGAAAGAAAATCGACTTAAAAGGGCGCAACGCACGGATCAGTGTTTGGAGTGTCCGTTCCTGTCCGTTCCGAGCTTTTCCTCTATCCTGTCCAGCCTCGTTCGAATGTCGGACCACATGGTCTCGAGGATCACGTCGCGCTTGCGCATGGCGATTCCGTGCGTGCCGTAGGCGACACCTGCATCGCTGGTGTCGAAGACGGCGTTCGTCAGCGTATGGGCGAGGCCGAGGGCTTCAACCACTTCGGCGACCACACCTTCCCGCTCCTTCACGAGGGACAGGAACAGGTAACGGCCTGTCAGCATCTCGGCGCCCGCGTCCTTCGCCTCGGCCGCTGCGCGGGCGAGGATTCCGCGGGCATCGTCCGACAACCGGACCTCCGCCGGGTCGATCGGCGGCCGTCCGGCCCGGGACGCGGCCTCCAGCGCCTCGCGCAGCCGGTGGGGCGGAAACCCGAACTGTTCGAGCAGGAGGAGGAGCAGGCTTTCGCCCTGCTCGATGATCCCGGCGAAGATGTCTTCGGCCTCGACGGTCGGCGAACCGCGCTCGGCCGCGATCGGATAGGCGATGGCGACGATCGCGCGCACGTGCTGGCCGAGGCGGATGCCCAGATCGGGCTCCTCGGGCAGCGGCGGCTGCGGGGGGTTCGCCGATTCGAGCGTTTCCGCGATCGTGCGCAGCGCCGCCGAAAGAGCATCCTGACAGATCGCCGATACGGGCAGCTTGGCGCGTTTGACTTGCTCGAACAGGTCGTCCGGCAGGTAGACGTTTATTTTCGGCATGCTTGTCCCGGCGCCGCAGCACCTGCTTTCCTGATTGACGGGTGGCTACCGGTTCCCCTGTTAACCCACCGCAGGCGCGCGGGCAACGTGCACGCGGGCTTCAATGCCAGACCCGCCTCGCGACGTCGAGCATGAGGTCGATCTTGCGCCACTGCTCGTCCGGCGTCAGCAGGTTGCCTTCGATCACCGAGGCGAAGCCGCATTGCGGGCCGAGCGCCAGTTGCTCGACGGGCATGTATTGCGACGCTTCCTCGATGCGGCGGATCAGGCCGTCGGCCGTTTCGAGTTCGCCGACCTTGGTCGTGATCAGGCCGAGGACGACGATCTTCCCCTTGGGCACGAACCGCAGGGGCGCGAAGGAGCCGGCGCGCGGCGTATCGTATTCCAGCAGGAAGCGGTCGAAGTTCAGCTCGTTGAACAGCCGCTCCGCGATGCCGTCGTAGAAGCCTTCGCGGTGCCACAGGCTCTGGCGGTTGCCCCGGCACAGATGGACGCCGAACACGACGCCCTCGTGCCCCGCGATGGCGGCGTTGTCCGCCGCGATCGCATGGCTCAGATTCTGCGCCGGATCCTCGCCGCGCGCGATCTGCTCCGCGATGGAGGCGGGGTCGACATAGCCCGTCAGGCTCGGCTCGTCGATCGAGACATACCGGCAGCCGGCGGCGGCGACGCCCGCGATCAACTCCCGCTGGATACGCACGAGATCGTCGATGAAAGCCTGCAGCGAGGGGTAGATGTCCTGCGGCTGCGGCTTGCCGTAGCCGTGGATGATGCGGTCGACGCCGATCAGCGTCACCTTGGCCGGCGTATCCGTGAGCCCTTTCACGAAGGCATATTCGTCCAGAATGTCGTTGTTGACGAGTTCGAGCCTGCGGGTCGCGCGGCGCAGGGGAAGCGGCACGGGGCTATATCCGCAACAGGCGCCGTCGTGGGCGTGTTCCGCGGGTCTGACATCCGCGGGTTTGGCATTCTCCCGCTTGGGGATCTCCCTGTTCTCCCATTCCTCGAAGCCCGCGACCTTCGAGAAGCTTTGCAGGAACACCTGGCGCCGGTACTCGCCGTCGTTGACGATGGGCAGGCCGTGGTCGACCTGCTCCCGGACGACCTGCGCAATCGCCTCATCCTGCCGGGCGCGCAGCTCGCCGGCGGAAATCGTGCCCGTGCGGTGATCCCGGAAGGCATCCTTCAGCGCCTGCGGCCGCAGCAGGCTGCCCACATGGTCGACACGCAGGTTCTTGATGTATTCTGCGCTGTGGCTCATCTCGTTCTCCCGTTCATTGTCCGAAATCGTTCCGTGCGACCGGCACGGCCTCCAGCACGGGCGCGTCGATCCCGGACAGGATGAGTTGCCGGTGCTGGCCTTGCTCCGTGGCGGGGAAGTCGGCGCGGACATGCATCCCCCGCGTCTCCTCGCGGGCGAGGGCGGCGATGTACGACCAGCGCGCCGTGGCGAGCATGGCCTCCGTCTCCCGCAGCCGGATCCGCGCGCGGACGTCGTCGGCCGCAAGGCCGTTTCTCAGCAGGTCCCAGCCGTTTTCCAGCCGGCCCAGCGCCTCCGTCATGCCCGTCGCGGAGCGAAGGCCGTTCTTCTCCAGCGGGTGGACCTCGGCGCCGATCAGCTTCTCTAGGCGCTGCAATGCGCCGGCTTCCGTGGTGGGCCGGGCCGCCGCGCCGTTCCGGCCCTCGGGCGCGGCCGGCGCCGGATGCCCGCGCGGGCGGCCGCGCTCGCGCGCATGCCGGGCGGCGGCTTTCCCGGACCACCGCCCTGACGAGACCGTCCACGCCGCGTTCGCCGAGCCCGCGCCGCTGGCCGCGCCGGTGATGTGCTGCCGGGAGGCGGTGTCGCCCGCCACCCACAGGCCGGGAACGCCCGTCCAGCACGTCTCGTCGGCGACGACGACCCCGCCGGTGCCCCGCACCGAACCTTCCATGATGGGCTCTATGCGGAACTTCTCGGTGAACGGATCGATGCCGAGGCGGTCGAACTGGATGAGCAGGTTGGGCTGGGAAGCCCTGACGGCGAGCCGGTCCTGCGGCGCGACGCGGTCGAAGCGGGCGAACACCGGGCCTTCGATGAACGCCCGCGCGATGGCCGTGCCGACGACGCCCGCCGGCGGGCTCCAGCCCCGGTCGATCTCGCGGCCCCGTTCGTCGTAATAGGTTGCGAGCAGGTAGTAGCCGTTCTTGTCGATGGAACAGCCGACGGGAACGAGCCCGTAATAGTTGCTGAACTCCATGCCCGTCAGCCGGGCGCCGGCTTCCGCCGCCATGAGATAGCCGTCGCCGGTCGCGACATTGCCGCCAAGGCATCCGCTCTTGAAGGCGCAGCCGCCCGTGGCCAGGATGACGGCGCCCGCATGGACCCGCCACGGGCCGGCGGCATGGCGGCGCAGGCCGCGCGCGCCGCACACGGCGCCATCGGCGGCCAGCAGCTCCAGCGCCGGGGAATGATCCAGGATCGTGACGCCGGCCTGCTTGATCAGGCGCCGCATCTCCCGCAGGTAGACCGGCCCCTGGACGAGGGGCTGCGCGCCGGCGTCCCCGTCGTCGCCCTGGCGGTATCCCCTCCGGTCGGCGATGCGGGGCCAGGTGCGCCACGTTTCATCGAGGATGCGCGCCATCCACGCCGGATCGGAGAGATAGCCCCCGGCCCGCGCCTTCTCGGCCATCGCGGCGGGGCGGTTCTCCTCCGCCACCCACCAGTGGCCGATGGTCGACGGCGCCGCGACGCCGCTGGATCCGCAATAGCCCTTGTCGGCGAGGACGACGCGGGCGCCTTCCTCGCGCGCCGTCAGCGCGGCCCACGTCGCCGCGGGTCCGCCGCCGATCACGAGCACGTCGGTCTCCAGCGCGAGACCATCGCTGATGTCGCTGTTCATCGGTCTGCCGTGCCTTCGTCGCCGTGAGGGAGGGCGCCTTGGGGCAGGGCGCCTTGCGGGAGGGCCTCGCCCCGCTCATGCGCCGCGTCCGGCGCGGACATGCCCTCCGGTCCCGGTCCCGCTCCCGGTCCGGTGCGGGCTAGTGCCAGCGCCTCGTCGAAGGTGCGCGGGGGGCGCCTGCCCTTGCCCCAGCCCAGGCGCGCGCGGAAACTGCCGAGAATGCCGGCAGCCGCCAGTCGGCTCTCGTCGCGGTGAACGGATTCCTCGGCCGCCGGCTCGCGACGGGGGGCGACGTACATCGCATCTGCCGGGCAATGGATTTCGCACATGTAGCAGGTCTGGCAGTCTTCCTGACGCGCGATGGCGGGCGGCGCGTTCTCCCTCAGCTCGAACACGTCCGTCGGGCATATGTCGACGCAGAGGTCGCACAGGGTGCATCGTTCGGCGCTGATGAGCTCGATCATTCCGCCGCCCCCCGGATCGCGGGCGCTTGCGGGCCGGCGCCGACGTCGTCGTTCACGCCGAGTATCTGCAGCAGCTCCTGCCGCAGGGCCGCGAAGCCGGGCGCATTCCGGTTGCGCGGCCGGCCCAGCGGCACGGGTCGGTCGAGCGCGAGCGCGCCTTCCCTCAGGATCACCACCCGGTCGGCGAGCAGCAGGGCCTCGTCGACATCATGCGTGACGAGGAGAACCGCCGGCTGGTGGCGGTCGCAGAGTTCCGCCACCAACTGCTGCATGCGGATGCGGGTCAGCGCGTCGAGGGCGGCGAACGGCTCGTCCAGCAGCAGAAGCTGCGGCTCGCGCACCAGCGCGCGCGCCAGGGCGACGCGCTGCGCCTCGCCGCCGGACAGCGTGTGCGGCCAGGCGTGCAGGCGGTGCGACAGTCCCACCTCGTGCAGCGCCCGCACGGCCACCTGCCGCGCGGCGGCGGTCCTCTTCTGGCCGATCAAGACGTTGGCGCTGACGTCGAGGTTGCGGACGAGGCGCGCGTCCTGAAACACCACCGTGCGGTTCGGCGCCACCAGCACGCTGCCGGAATCGATGTCCTCCAGCCCGAGCAGGATGCGCAGCACCGTGCTCTTGCCGCTGCCGCTCGCGCCGAGCAGGGCGACGAACGAGCCCCTTTCGATCGCGAGGTCGAAACCCCGCAGGATGGGCGATGCGCCGAAGCTCTTGCCGACCCCGCGCATGTCGACGGCCAGGACGCCGTGGTCGCGCCCGCCGTTCCCGTCGATCGCATCCGGCATCACGCTTCTCTCCGCTTGCGTCGCCAGGGCATGGCGACGGCTTCGAGGAAGCGCACGATGCCGTCGCCGACCAGCCCCCAGACCGCGTAGACGATGATGCAGACCAGCAGGATGTCGGTTTCGAAATATTGCTGCGCCGCGAGCGCCAGCGCGCCGATGCCCTTGGGTGCGTTCGTCTGCTCCGCCAGAACGAGCGCGAGCAAGGCGAGGCCGATCGATTGCCGCAGCCCGATCAGCATCTGGGGCAGCGCGTTGGGCAGGATGATGCGCCAGACGACCTCCGCCCGGGAGGCGCCAAAGACCTGCGCCGCCTCCAGGATGGCGGGATCCGCCTGGCGCACGCCGCCCTGGGTGTTGAGGTAGAACGGCACCGCGCAGGCGAGCGCGACCAGCGCGATCTTGTGCGGTTCGCCGATCCCCAGCCAGACGACGAACAGGGGCGCGACCGCGAGAAACGGTATCGTCCTGATCATCTGGAGGGTCGGGTCGATCAACTGGTCGCCGAGCCTGTAGAGGCCGGCCAGGATGCCGAGCGGCAGCGCGATCGCGATGCCGATCAGAAAGCCGACGCCGGCCCGGGCGAGCGAGACGGAGAGATTGTCCCACAGCATGCCGTTCTGCATCAGCGTGAGGAACGCCGTCAGGACATCGCCGGGCGGGGGCAGCAATTGCGGCCTGATCCACCCTTGCCGCGAGGCGAGCCACCAGAAGGCGACGGCCGCCGCCGGCACGAGCGCGCGCATCGCGATGTCCGCCGCCGCCGATGGCCGGGCGGCGCGGGCGGCCTTCGGCGATACGAGCCGGTATCCGCCCCGCCGTCCCGCCGCCTCGCCCCCGGCCCCTGCCGGCGCGCAGCCGGTCATCGCCGCTCCATGGGAGTTGCTCATCTTCCGCCGCCGGGCCCGTTATTTCAGAGTCCAGGCGTCGACATCGGCGCTGCGCTTGATGACGCCCGTATCGGTGAGAAACGCCAGCGAGCTCCTGATCACCTTCAGGCCGTCCGGCGCAATCGGCGCGTCGGCGAAGTTGAGCAGGACGACGGTGCTGGATTCCTCGGGCGACAGGCCCGTCTTCTGGCTGTAGAATGTGTAGTACTTCTGCGGATCCCTCCGGATTTCCGCGATGCCGGCCTTCTGCACCTCCCACAACGCCTTCTGCAGGCCGGGATTGCGCACGGCGAAGTCCTCGGTCGTCACCACGACGCTCGCGCTCAGTTCGAGCGTGGGATCTCCCTCGCGGGCGCGGGCGATGATGTGGACGTCCTTGTCCTTCCGCAGCCAGCCCACGGCCTGCGGCGGGCTCGCCACCACCGCCGCGACGCCGCCGCTCTGCAGGGCGGGATAGGTTTCCGACGGCGACAGGTTGACGAGCTTCACCTTGTCCTGCTGGCCGGTGCGCTTCAGCGCCGCCAGCGCGAACTTGTCGAAGTTGGAGCCGAAGGCCGCGCCGATCGATTTGCCGGCGAGGTCCTCGAGCTTGCCCGCCTCGGACTTCCGCGCGACGATCCACAGGTCTCCCGCCGGCGCGCCGATCGTCACCGCGCGCGTCGCCTGGCCGTTGACCACCGTGAGCACGGCCGGCGTCTCGCCCGTCTGCGCCAGTTGGATCTCGCCGCTCTGCAGGCCTGCGAGCGCCAGGGGCCCGGTGTTGAAGCCGATCTGCCGGCCGAGCTTGAAGCCGTGCGCCTCCAGGATCGGCCCTGCGAGGCCGAGGTGGATGGCATAGCCAGTGGCGTCGGTCAGCGCGGGCGGAAAGCCCACGCCGCCGTTCCACGGAAAGCCGAAGTTCAGCTCCACGGGCGCCGCCTGTCCGGCAGGCTTGCCCGCCTCCTGCGCCGGGGAGGGCGATGAATGAACCGCCGCCGCAATGACGGACGCGAGGATGGCCGTCATGACGGTGCGCCGCGGGAGGCGGAAAATGCCGGACGATGAATGCATAGCGGGATGTACCTTCGCCGATGATTGATGGGGTTATCCTATAACCCCAAAAAAGGTCTCGCAAGGCGAATTATATTAAATCTACTGAATTTATCTCAAAATGAGAAGACGAAGCTGCTCGGCTCCGTGTTCGGCACCGGCCCGCAGGACCGCCCGGCTGCAGCGGCGGCCATGGCTGCCATGCCGGATTCGTCTCAGGAAAGCAGTTCCAGCAGCGACTTGCGCAGGGCGATGAACGCCGTTTCCTCCCGCTGGCGCGGTCGCGGCAGGCCGACATCGACCACGGCGCGGATGCGGCCGGGATTGGGCTGCATCACGACGACGCGGTCGCTGAGGTAGATCGCTTCCTCGACATCGTGGGTGACGAGCAGGATGGTGACTCGGTTGCGCTCCCAGATATCGAGCAACTCGCCCTGCAGGCGGGTGCGCAGCAGCGAGTCGAGCGCGCCGAACGGCTCGTCCATCAGCAGCAGCGCCGGCTCCGCGACCAGCGCCCGCGCGATGGCGGCGCGCTGCGCCATACCGCCGGACAATTGCCGGGGATAGGCGGAAGCGAAGCTGCCGAGGCCGACGAGCGCGATGTAGCGGCGCACGCGCTCACGCCGCTCCGCCGGCGCGAGGCGGCAGGAATCGAGCGCGAGATCGACGTTCCCGCTCACCGTCAGCCACGGAAACAGCCGATGGTCCTGAAACACGATGGCGCAATCCCGCGCCGGGCCGGCCACCGGCCTGCGCCCGTTGATGAAGAGCGCCCCCGCATCCGGCGTTTCGAGGCCGGCGACGAGCCGCAGCAGGGTGGACTTGCCGCAGCCCGAGGGGCCGAGGATGCTGACGATCTCGTTGTGCCGCAGGGTCAGGCTCACGTCGTCCAGTGCGGCGAATGTCCGCGTCTCGACGGTGAAGGTCTTGCGGACGTTCTCGATGGCCAGCGACGGGGCCGGCGAGGACTGAACGGGCGTCATGCGCTGCTCCTTGGGCTGTTCCACGGCGTGAGCCGGGCGATGGCGGCGCGGGAGAGGTAGTGGAGGCCCGCGCCGACGGCCGCCAGCACGGCGACGCCGACGATGACGATATCCATGCGGAACTGGTCCCGCGCGCTGGCGATATAGCTGCCGAGCCCGCGGCCGTTGCCGATGGCGTATTCCGCGCCCACCGTTCCGATCCAGGCGGATATCAACGCGATCTGGACGCCGACGCCGATCGAGGGCAGGGCGGCCGGCAGCAGCAGGGCGGTGATCGTGCGCCGGCGCGACAGGTGCAGCACCCCCGCCACCTCCCTCAGCGTCGCGGGGACCGTGCGCAGTCCCTGCTCCGTGGCGAGGAAGAGCGGGAAGAAGGTCGAGATGGCCACGAAGCAGAGCTTCGTCGCCTCGCCGTTGCCGAACCACGACGTCAGCAGCGGAATCCACGCGAACAGCGCGATCTGGCGCAGCGTATGCAGGGTGGGCGAGAGCGCGAGCCCGCCCCGGCGCGACATGCCGACGAAAAGCCCCGCCGCCAGACCGGCCGCGGCGCCGATCGCCGTGCCGGCGGCAAGGCGCAGGAGGCTCGCACCGACGCCCGCCCAGATTTCACGGCCCGACGCGTCGAGGAATGGCACGGCGAGAACCTGCGAGGGCGAGACGACGAGCGGGCCGTGCCACAGCCCCGTCTCGGTCAGCGCCGCCCAGAGGACGACGAGCGCGGCCGGAATGACCGCACCGCGCGGAAAGCCCGCCGGCGGCAGGGAGGACGATGCCTGCTCAGCCATGGCTGCCCGTCCGCTCGCCCATCCGCGCGCCGATGCCGCGCTCGATCCGCCGCAGCAGCGCGTCTAGCAGGAAGCCGGTCACGCCGACGATCGCCATGCCGACCATCACGATATCGATCTGGAACAGGGTGCGTCCCCATACCATCATGTAGCCGATGCCCTCGGTCGCCGCGAGCATCTCGACGACGATGAGCGAGACGAAGGCCTGCCCCGCCGATAGGCGCAGGCCGCCGAACAGCATCGGCATCATGGCCGGCAGGGTCAGCTTCAGAAGGCGCGTGCGGGGCGAAAGCCGCATGACGTCGGCTGCCTCCCGGAGCCGGGCCGGGATGTTGCGGTAGGCGTCCAGGGTGGCGATCACCATCGGCACGAAGCAGGCCTTGGACAGGATCACGATCTTGAGCGCCTCGTCGATGCCGAGGATGAGGATGAGGACAGGAATCCAGCCGAGCGCCGGGACGGCGGCGAACGCGCGGAACAGCGGCCCCAGATAGGCCTCCGCCCGCCGCGACACGCCAAGCAGAAGGCCGAAGGCGAAGCCAGTCACGACGCCGATGCCGAGCCCGCAGGCGATTCGCCGCAGGCTGACGAGGAGATTGTTCGCGATCTCGCCGTCGCCCAGAAACGCGATGAAGGTCCGCAGCACCAGCGAGGGCGGCGGCAGCACCTGTTCCGGCATAAAGCCGGCCGCGGTGACCGCCTGCCACGACGCCAGCAGCGCGCCTGGAAGGGCGAACGGCAACAGGCGGTCGGGCAGCCGGCCCGCGCCGGCCGGCCGGAAGAGGCGCCTGCCCCCGTCGCCGCGCTCCGCCTCCCGCCCGTTCCACGGGAGTGGCGGCGGGTGGAGGATGCCGGCCCGATCCTTGGTGTCGAGCGCCTTGCTGTCAAGCGGCATGGCCGATCTCGTCTCCGGTTGATTGGCTGATGTGTGCGGGCGGCCGCGTCACGTCAGGGAAGGTCGTTGCCCTGCGCGTCGCGCTTGCGCCAGAACGTTTCGAGCCCGGCCGATTTCAGGGCCTTGTCGAGGACGGTCGGATCGATCCAGGCGGAAAGGTCGACGTCGCGGCGTGTGAGCTTCTGCTCCTTGTTGAAAGCGATCGCGCTCTCGTAGCGGCTGCGGAAGAAGTCGTCGAGCAGCAGGTTGTACTTGTCCTTGAGCGAACCGCCGTCGTTCGACTTGCGGATCGTCTCGACCGGCGTGCCGGCGCGGTTCCAGATCGTGAAGGCCTCCTCGCGGTTCGCCTCGTCGCCGAGCCACGCCGCCGCGCGGACGAGCCCGCGCACGACCTTTTCCGTCGCTTCCGGATACTTGTCGCGGAAGCTCTCCGTCACGAGGAAGGCGCCGAAGCCGTCGCCGGTCTTGCCGGCCGTGGACGACCTGTAGAAGATCGTCGCGAGCCCCTTGTCCGCGAGCGGCAGCAGGAAGTCCGCGCCGAAGGCCGCATCGACGCTTTTCGCGGCAAGCGCGGCCAACTGGTCAGCGTTCTTGAGGTCGACGATGGTCACGTCGCGCTCGCTCAGGCCCGCCCGCTTCAGCGCGTCGATCACGCCCCAATGAATGATCGTCGCCTTCTGGATAGCGATCTTGCGGCCTTTCAGATCGGCGATCGACTTGATATCCAGGTCGGGCCGCGCCGCGCCGAAGATCGTCGTGCCGCCATAGGATGCGAGCAGGATGGTGGGCAGGCCGTTGGCCTTGCCGATGATGTTGGGAACCGCGCCGTAGGAGGCGAAATCGAGCTGCCTGTTGGACAGCGCCTCGTTGATCGCCGGGCCGGTGCCGGTGAAGTAGGTCCATTCGAGCTTGACGTCGCTTCCCTTGAACTCCTCGGCGATGAATCCCTTGGCGTCGGCGATGGCCAGCACCCCGACGCCGAACGGCGTGCCGAAGCCGAAGCCCACGTCCCCGAGCCGGATGACATCCGGGTTCCCGGCCGCCTGAAGCGGGGTGGCGGCCTGCACTGCGGCAGTCAGAAACAGGGCGGCAAGGGCCGCTTTCAGAAGCTTTCTCATCGTGATCGTTCCTTGCATCATGGCGTGATCGCACCGCTCTCGAACATGCGGTAGCTGAGATCCTTGTGGGTTCCGCGCGGCTTGGCGTTCTTCCAGCCCATTTCCGCTCGGAAGCTGCCGAGGAGGCCGCGCGCCGCGAGATCCGCCTCGCTCACGCCCTCGACACGCTCCGAGAACGGCGAGACGTAAAGAGCGTCGACAGGGCAGAACAGCTCGCACAGGAAGCACGTCTGGCAGTCGCCCTGCCGCGCGATGACGGGGATGCCGTCGGGACCGCTGTCGAAAACGTTGTCGGGGCATGCCTTGACGCACAGGTCGCACCCGATGCAACGTTCGCTGCTGACAAGCTCGATCATCGCACTGCGCTCCGGTAGGGGAAGGTTTCTTCGGCGAAAGGCGCGAACAGGCTCCGCGGCTCGTTCGCGCCGCGGAGGTGGAAGGAACCCGCCAGGCGGTCATCGCTCTGCGGCCGGTCCGTGCGGCGGTGGGTGCCGCGAGTTTCTTCCCGCAGCAGCGCTGCCTGCGTCACCCAGCGCGCGGTCGCGAGCAGCGCCTCCGCCTCGCGGCTTCCGGGCAGGCCCGTCCGCCACGCGGGATCGCGCCACAGCCCGTCAAAGAGGGCCTGTTGGCGCAGGAGCGAGGCTTCGGTGCGGAAATAGCCGCCGTCGAGCGGCAGGATCGCCTTGCGGACCTCCGTCACGACTTGCGCCACGATTTCCGCTGCGACGCGCGAGGAGGCGCCGGCGCCCGGTGCCGGCGCGTTCGCGGACCTGCGCGTCCGCTCCCGCGCGCGCGGCCCCAGCGCACGGGCGAAGGCGGCGGCGTCCTCGCCGGCCCAGCCTCCGGTCGCGATGGCCCAGGCGGCGTTGGGACCGCCGCCGCCGCTCGTCGCGCCCGACATCGGCTCGCGCGAGGCGGCGTCGCCGGCGGCGAAGAGACCCGGCACGGCGGTGCCGGCCCTGCCGTCCGTCAGCAGCAGTCCGCCCGTGCCCCTTACGGTGCCTTCGTGGCGCAGCGTGATCTCGAACTTGTCCCTGAAGGGATCGATGCCGGTGCGGTCGAACGGCACGAAGATGTTGGGCTGGCCCTTGCGCAATCCCTCCTGCAGGCGCGGCGACGCCTTGTCGAGAACGGCGTAGACGGGCCCGCGCAGCAGATGGTGCGCGACGGTGCGCTTGTCGCGCGAGGGGTCGATGACCTCGCCCTGCGCGGTCGTCAGCGTGGCCCAGAAATAGATGATGCCCTTCGTCACCCCGGAGAAGACCGGCGATATGCCGTATTGGCCGGAAAACTCCATCCCGGACAGGGTTGCGCCCGCCTCGACGCCCAGCAGATAGCCGTCGCCGGTGAGGTTGTGCGTGCCGATCGCCCCGCTGAGGAAGGCGCATCCGCCGGTCGCGATCACCACCGCGCCGGCGTCCGTCCGCCAGCGTGCCCCCGTGCGGCGGTCGAAACCGGTCGCGCCCGCGGCCGCGCCCTCGGCATCGAGCAGCAGCGCGTCGGCCGGGCTGTGGTCGAGAATGCGCGCGCCGCCCTTGATCAGCCGCTGGCGCAGGAAGCGCAGGTTATCCACCCCGCGCAGCATGCCTCGATAGGGCCGTCCGTCCTCGCGGCGCGGAAAGGGGTAATCCCACTCGGCCAGCAGGTCGAGGCTCGCGCGGGTGTGGTCCATCACGCGCTCCAGCCGCTCCGCGTCGGCGAGGCCGCAGCCGAGCCGCAGCCGCTGGTCCACCGAACGCTGCCGTTCCACGGAGCCCGCCAACGTGTCGATGACCGTGTTGTTGCCGGCCGCCATCGCGCCGCTCGTGCCGACATAGCCCTTGTCGACCAGAACGACCGACGCGCCACTCCGCAGCGCCGCCAGCCCGGCCCAGCATCCGGCCGGCCCGCCGCCGATCACCAGCACGTCTGCATCGAGATGCATATCTTGTTCGCCGTTACGTTGACTGGTTGGCCGGGTAGGAAGGGACATGGACGAGCGCGACGCCTGACAATGGATGGTGACAGCAGAAATTATATTAAAACTATCATATTTATGATTATTATCGCCTATCTCATTTTTGAAGAGAAGTAAACTGCCTTAGAGGTTATGCTATGCACCCATCTTGGCAGCTCAGCATCCTGATAGGCTCCTTCCGTACGGGAGCCTCACGATCAGTGGGGCGCGTGCCTATTTCGTCCTGCAGAAACGGATCGTCAGCGAGATTCTCGCCGCTGCCTCCCGTTCCATTTCCTGCTTCTGTCTACATCCGATGAGGACGAGAGACCGTCCCTTGACAGCCAACGTGCACTCATTTAAAAAAATACAAAATCTATGTATTTGATTAAATAAATGGTGGAATTGGAGCAGCCAGCCGATCAAAGGTAGATAGAACCGGATATCGTCCAGACCAGCGCTCGTGCAATGGTGTTGCATCCGTCCTCGGCGATAGTCCGGCTTTCGCGGAAACGGCCGACGCCCGTCTTCTGAAATACCGCTTCGCGACGACTCCCCATATGCGGCATCATGAGTTGTGGGAAGCTTCCGTTATTGGCATCGACCAGACTGGCGCATTCAGATGGCAATCTCACACATTGCGGCGTTCACGAAAAATCATTCCGGCCCGTCGAGGCTTCGTCCGCCCTCCCTGTCGAAGCTGCCGCCGCTCACCGCGTTGCGTACGTTCGTCGTCGTGGCGCGTGAGCTTTCATTCAAGAATGCGAGCGACAAGCTCTACGTGACGCCGGCCGCCGTGGGCATGCAGATCCGGGCGCTCGAAGATCATCTCGGGGCGCAGCTGTTCGTCCGTGATGGCAACCGTTTGCAGATCACCGAGATAGGAGAGGCGCTGTATCCTTATCTGGAGGAGGCCTTTCACCTGATCTCGGACGGCGTGGAACATGTAACGCGGATCGCCGTTGAAGGGCCGCTACGCGTCTCCGTGACGCCGTCCTTCGCCTACAAGTGGCTCGTTCCCAGGCTGGCGGGGCTGCGCAGCAAGCATCCCGATCTCGAAATCCAACTGGACTCCAGCCTGACGCTCGGCAGCTTTTCGGACGATAACATCGACTGCGCCATCCGATTCAGTTCCGGCATATGCCGGAATCTCGCTTCCGAACTCATTCTCTCGGAATCCATCGTGCCGGTGTGCAGTCCTTCGCTGCATGCGAAGATACACAATCTGTCTATCGGGGAGATTGTTCGCACGGTCCCCCTGATTCACGACGACTCGTCAGAGAACGAGGACGGCAGCGTCAGCTGGGGAGTCTGGCTCGGCCGGCACGGTGTCGGCATCTTGCCCGGTGACAGCGGCCCGCACTTCAACCTCTCAGCGCTGGCCATCGACGCCGCGGTGGCGGGCATGGGCATAGCGCTGGCAAAATCTCGTCTGGCGCAGGCGGATCTGGATGCCGGCCGGCTTGTTGTCCCGTTCGGCGAGACGGCAGGCGTCAACTTTTCCTACTACTTCGTTACCACGAAGCAGAAGTCGCAAATTCGCCGCGTGCAGACGTTCAGGAAATGGCTGAAGTCCGAAGCGCTTCATCACTCGCCTGCGTACTGAGGTGCGCCGGATGAATATCCGGACCCCGATCATTACCTCCGCGCGTGCGCCGGCTTACCGGGCGAGCCTTTCCGCGACGCCGATGGCCTGATCGAGACATTCGATGGCGCCATTCGACTCCCAGTGAATCCCGCGCATCAGCGGGCCGATGGCACTCAGACGATCACTGACATTTCCGTTGCGATCGATCACCCGGCCATCCGGGGTTGCCAGGAGCCCGAACTGTTCCGGGCCGGGCACGATCAGCCCTCTTCCAAGCAGGTTGCGGACGAGCGCGGGCTGAGATGCGTCGCTAATATCGTGGCGGGGACCGGAGCAATTCACCACGGCGTCGGCCTCGATGATGACAGCGGATCCGTCGGAGCGCTGCCTCAACGAGATCTGTAGGGCGCCGCTACTGGTGACCGAAACCGATACGATGCGGCCACTCAACGTCGTGAGTCGCCCTCTCGCCAGCGAGCGCTCGACGGCTGCCGCCGTCTGGGGTGCGGCGCGATGCAGTGCAGTTTCCCAGAACCTGCGCAGGAACCGCAGGAAGTTGCGGCGCTCGCGGGATGACCCGCGCCGCCAGAGCCCGGGTATCTGGGCTTTGATCGCTGGTACGAGCGATTGCCAATCGCCGCCGGACGCAGCAAGGGAATGCCGCATGATCTGCACCTGCCGCAGGAAAGGGACCAGCCTGTCGGGCGCTTCTTCGTTTTCGGCCAGAACCGGAAGGCTGACGACCTTGCGGCGGCCCTCCGAAACCAGACCGCTGCGGGAGATGGCGACGAGTTCTCCTCCGAACCCGGCCCGTTCAAGGGACGCGGCGACATCCAGCATCGTTAGTCCGGTGCCGATCGTGACGATTTTTCCGCTCCGCGCCAGCCGGTCCAGCACCCCGTGTTCCCACGGGTCGGCCACGTAGCCGGGGTGAGCGCCGGCCTCCCCGGTCACGAACGCGGGTCTTGCCGAGGTCACGCCAACTGCGAGGACGACCTGTCGCGCGGATAGCTTTCCGCCTTCGGCAAGATGGAGAGTGGCGGCATCCGCGCCCAGCTCCAGGTCTGTCACGACATCCCTGATGTGCCGGACCGTGGCGCGGGCAGTCGTGGCCGTGCGTTCGAGTTCCGAGCGCACGTACGCGCCGTAAAGCCGGCGCGGTGGATAGGCTTCGCCGGCGACGGTCCATTCCGAAAGCCGCTCCGTACCACATGCCGTTTCCAGCCAGCGTGAAAATCCCTCGGGATCGCTCCTGTCAATGCCGAATACGGTCGCGGGCGCATTCATGAGATGGACGTCATCGCGTGTGGAATACGCCACGCCGCCGCCGAGCATCTCGCGCGGCTCCACGATGGCGATGGTGACGGGGCGCCGCGCGACGGCAAGGTACTTGATGGCAAATACGGTTCCGGTAAACCCGCCGCCGACGACGGCGACGGAGAAAGGAATGTCGTGAAAGAGCGGTTCAGGGAATGAGACTGCCGTCATCGTCTGGATTGTTCCATACTGTCAGCGCTGAACTGTCGGCAACCGTCGTGGACAGCGCCGGGCCACGGGTGCCGGGAGCCTGACGTGGAGCTGGAAGAGGGTGACACGGATGCCGCTATCGTCGGCCCTGAGTAGACGTGCGCGTCGCTTGCCGGCAAGAAAGTATAATTTCTGCACCGATAGAAATTTTGGTTTGAGCGCCCGGCTCCCCACGAAAATAATGATTGCTGGTTGACGCCCCCTGATTGTCTGTCCGCTGCGAGGCGTGGCTGCAAGCCGCTTTCCGGAGCTGGGGCGGGCTGTGCTTTGGCCTTTCGGGATGTAGTGGGAGACGGGATTGGCGGAACGAATGATACATCTCGGGTTGTTCCTGCGCGGGCCGGGCCACCACCTTGCCGCATGGCGGCATCCCGGAAGCAGTTCCCTGGCCGGGATGGATTTCCGCACGCAGCTTGCGGTCGTCCGGGCAGCCGAGGAATCCCGGTTCGATATGGTCTTTCTTGCAGACGGCCTTGCAGTGCGCAATTTCGAACAAGGGCCACACATCACCAGCCGAATGGGGCACGGTGTCCATCTGGAGCCATTGACGCTCCTATCCGCGCTTGCCGTGCATACTGAGCGTATCGGCCTTGCGGCAACTGCGTCCACGTCATACACGGCGCCTTTTCACGTTGCGCGGCAGTT
The DNA here is from genome assembly GCF_011762225.1 of Pseudochelatococcus lubricantis. Taxonomy (GTDB): domain Bacteria; phylum Pseudomonadota; class Alphaproteobacteria; order Rhizobiales; family Beijerinckiaceae; genus Pseudochelatococcus; species Pseudochelatococcus lubricantis. Next base: position 171,959 of record NZ_JAASQI010000007.1, on the reverse strand, counting down.
CGCCTCCCTGGACCATCTCGGCGGCGGGCGCGCGGCCTGGAACCTCGTCACTTCCGTATCCGTGGCGGAGGCACGCAACGTCGGCTTCGACGAGCACCTGCCGCATGCCGAACGATATGCGCGCGCCGAGTCCTACGTCGATGTCGTGAGGAAACTCTGGGACAGCTGGTCCGACGACGCATTCACAGCCGACAAGGCGGGCGGACAGTATTTCGATCCCCAGCGCGTATTCCCCGCCGGCTACCGGGACGAACACTTTGCCGTCGAGGGACCGCTTAACATCGCCCGTTCCCCGCAGGGGCATCCGGTGATCGTGCAGGCAGGGTCGTCCGCAGCGGGACAGAAGCTCGCGGCGAGAACGGCCGATGTCGTCTTCACCGCCCAGCCCAATCTGGAATCCGCTATCGCCTTCCGCACAGGCTTGCGGCAGCAGGTGGAGAAGGCGGGTCGCCCCGCCGACGCGCTGAAAGTGCTGCCCGGCCTCATGCCCGTGGTCGGGGACACGGAGGAGGAGGCGCAACGCGCGTTCGCAGAGCTGCAGGGGCTGATTGATCCCGAAGTGGGAATGGCCATGCTCTCGCGGCTGCTGGGCGGCGTCGACCTGTCCGGCCTGTCTCCCGATGCGCCCCTGCCGGAACTCGGCGGGAGCAACGCCATTCAGAGCCGTCTCGAGCTCATCCGTGGCATCGCGCGATCCGGTCGGCTCACGATACGCCAGACATATACCGCGATCGCGGGTGCGCGGGGCCATCACACGGTCATCGGGACGCCGGAGACGGTTGCCGGGGTCATGGAGCAATGGTTCAGGGCCGGCGGCGCCGACGGGTTCATCGTCCTGCCCGCGCTCTACCCGCAACATTTCGAGAAGTTTGCGTCGCAGGTCGTTCCGATCCTTCAGGAAAGGGGTCTGTTCAGGAAGGAATACGCCGGATCGACATTGCGTAGTCATCTCGGCATTCCCCGAAAAGAACATTTCACGTCCATCGACCGTCAGGTGGCGTGACGTCAACACGAAAATCAGGTGACAGCATGAGCAGCACATTTTCACGAAGCCGCCGCGAGCTTCTTCAGTCCAGTCTTTCCGTGACCCTGCTTGCGTCTCTCGGGGTTCCTTCCGTCGTGTTCGCCGACGACGCGGCCGCGCCCGTCCATGGCGGGACGCTGACCTTCCTCGTCTACCCGGAACCGACATCCCTCGTCAGCATCGCGACGACATCAGGCGCCGAGCAGAGGGTCAGCTCGAAGGTGCACGAGGGCTTGCTCAAATACGATTTCGATCTGACCCCGCAACCGCAGCTCGCCACGGGCTGGACCGTGTCGCCCGATGGAAAGCTCTACACGTTTTCCCTGCGGGAAGGCGTCCGCTGGCACGACGGAAAGCCGTTCCGGGCCGTCGACGTGGTGCGGTCGATCGAGCTGCTCAAAGCGTGGCACCCACGCGGCAAGCAGACCTTCGCCAACGTCGAGGCTCTGAGGGCCCCCGACGACCATACCGTCGAAATCGCGCTTTCCCAGCCCGCACCCTATCTTCTCTATGCGCTTTCGGCGGCGGAGTCCCCAATCGTCGCGGCCCATGTCTACGACAGCCTCGACAGCCCGGCCAAGAATCCGGCCAGCCTATCGCCGATCGGTACCGGCGCCTATATCTTCAGGGCGTGGGAACGTGGCACCAGCGCGGTATTCGAACGCAATCCGGATTACTGGGACCAGCCGAAGCCGTATGTCGATCGTCTCGTCGCACGCTTCATCGCGGATATCAACGCCCGCACGGCGGCACTCGAAACCGGAGAACTGCTGGTCGCGAGCGAAAATCCGGTGGCGCTCTCCGAGATCAAGCGGCTTCAGGCGCTGCCGCATATCGCGTATACGCAGGACGGCTACAGCTACAGCCCCAATCAGCACCAGCTGGAGTTCAATCTGGACAAGCCTTATTTCAAGGACTTGCGGGTGCGCCAGGCAATCGCCCATGCCATCGATCGCCAGACCATCCTCGATGTTGTCTACAATGGCTACGGCATCGTGGCGCCGTCGCCGATCAGCCCGTTGCTGAAACGCTTCTACTACGACGGTGTAGAGACCTATCCCTTCGATCTGGACAAGGCCAATGCGCTTCTGAACGAGGCCGGCTATCCACGGGGGCCGGACGGCGTGCGTTTTCGCATCACGCACGACTACCTGCCCTATGGATCGGAGTTCCAGAATCTCGCGGCCTATCTCAAGAACAACCTCGCCCGGATCGGCATCGACGTCACCATCCGCTCCCAGGATCTCAGTGCCTGGATCAAGCGCGTCTATACGGACCGCGATTTCGACTTCGTCAGCAACGGCCTGAGCAATACCTTCGACCCGACGGTCGGCGTGCAGCGCGGTTACTGGAGCAAGAGCTTCGTCAAGGGCGTGCCGTTCTCGAACGCCTCGCACTACGCCAATAGCGAAGTGGATGCCCTGCTGGAAACCGCCGCTATCGAACCTGACGAAAAGAAGCGCTATGATCTCTTCGCACGGTTCCAGCAGATCGTTGCCCGCGAAATCCCGCTCATCAACACAATCACCGTCAAGCAGGTAACCTTGTTCAACAGGAAAGTCCACGACCACACCGTTACCGCGGACGGATTGCGCGGCAATCTGGCCGATGTGTTCATAAAAGAATGAGCCGGGAATGCGATTCCGCCGACGGTGCCGATAATGGAGCCGGTTTCGCCGGCGCCCTTGACCGCGCGCGCCAGGTAGCGGTCCGCCTTGCGGAAACCGCCAACGCCCGCGAGCGGCAGACCGCTCCCCCGCATGGCGAAATCGGGCTGTTGCGTCAGGCAGGGCTGCTCGCCTTCCTCCATCCGTGTACGGTGGGAGGGGGCGGGGGCAACTGGCGGCAGGCGTTCCGCATCCTGCGCACCGTCGCCGAGGGGGACATGTCGATTGCCCAGATCCTGGGAAATCACTACGTTCAGGCGACATCCCTATTCGGCCGCACGGACGAGGTGACGGCAGCGCTGATCAGGGAGACGGCGTCGCGCAGGTTGCTGTGGAGCGCGGCGGTCAATCCGCGCGATCCCGATCTCGTGTTGTCACGCGCTTCCCCCGATCGTTATGCGCTGTCGGGGTGCAAGACATTCTGCACGGGCGCCGGCGTCTCCGACAGGCTGATGCTGGCAGCCGTCCTGCGTGACGGGGAGGGGACCCGCCGGCTTCAGCTTTCCGTGCCGACGAGCCGTGCCGGCGTGACCATCAACGACGACTGGGACAACCTCGGGCAGCGGCTCACCATGAGCGGCAGTGTCGATTTCGTCGATGTCTCTGTCCGCGACGAGGACATCATTCTGCCACAGCCCGACGATGCGCCGTCCCACCTCGACCTTACTACGCCGAGGATCCAGCTGTTCTTCTCGAATATCTATCTCGGCGCCGCGCGCGCGGCCCTGACGCACGCTGTCGCTTATGTCAAGGAGCATACTCGTCCGTGGCCCGGTTCAATCGCTTCTTCGGCAACGAAGGACCCCTATATCGCGGCGACGATCGGCCGCCTTTCGGCGCATCTGGGTGCGGCGGAGGCGTTTGCCGATGACATCGGGGACCGCCTCCAGCGGGCGGGCGACGCAGGGTACGCGCTCGATCCGGACCAGAGGGCCGCAGTCGCCTGCGACGTCTATCAGGCCAAGATCGTGGCGACCGAAGTCTCACTCGAGGTCACCTCGCGGATTTTCGAGGTGATGGGGGCAAGATCGACGGCATCCTCCTATGGTTTCGACAGGTTCTGGCGCAACGTTCGGACCCATACGCTGAGCGATCCGGTCAGCTACAGGGAGCGCGACGTCGGGCAGTACATCCTCGCGGGCATCGCGCCACCCATTACCCTTTTTGACAGCAAGGCCCATCGATCCGATACGCCGGACAGAGGCGGTCGGGAGGAGTAACTTTCCGGGAGCTATGTCGGAATCTGGGTGATGACGGTTTGCTGAGGGTGGCGTATCGAGGGGGGTAACGAGCCAGTCAGAACCTCCGAAGAGTAATACACTTGATGACAGATTCCCGCCATGGACGTCGGGCTAGCCTGGCGGCGCGACATGGAGCTTTCATGGAGCTTTCGCCGCAGATGCCCGCTTTCCGATCCTATTTTCGGCAGGCATACCATCTGCCCGGCCGGTGACACGGTCCGAGCGCCGCAGCCGGCGAGCCTCGCAATGCAAGACGACCGGTTTCATGCGGGACGGCTCGGGATCCGGGTGGAGTCTGCGATCCCGGGTCGGGACGAATCGGTTATTGTCGAATGATTGTCCGGGCGCGATCCGCGCCGAATGATCGCGGGGATGCCGTGCCGCCACAGACCGGGGAGATCAGCGTCGCACAGGCACGACGCATCGCGCTTGCCGCCCAGGGGTTCGGATCGGCGCGTCCCGTCCGCGTCGATCAAGGCCATCTGCACCGCGTCGTGGGGCGGCTGGGCCTGCATCAGATCGACAGCGTCAACGTCCTCGCGCGGGCGCATTACCTGCCCGCATTCTCGCGGCTAGGTGCCTACGACCGGACGCTTCTCGACCGCGCGGCGTGGGGGCAGCGGAAAGAGCGGCGGCTTTTCGAATACTGGGCGCACGAGGCCTCGCTGCTGCCTTTGGATACCCATCCTCTCCTGCGCTGGCGCATGGCGCGGGCGGACCGGGGTGAGGCCGGCTATGCAGGCATGCGTGTCTTCGCGGGCGAGCGCCGCGAGGAGGCGATGAAGGCGCTGGAGCGCATCCGGCAGGAAGGGCCGCTTGCCGCCTCCGACTTCGAGTCGAGCCGCGCCGGCTGGTGGGAGTGGAGCGATTCCAAGCGCATGCTCGAATGGCTCTTCTATGCCGGCCATATCACCACCGCCACGCGGCAACGCAGTTTCGAGCGCGTCTACGATCTCATGGAAAGGGTGATCCAGCCGGCCGTTCTCGCATTGCCGACGCTGCCGGAGGCCGAGGCCCACCGCTCCCTGATCGAGCGATCGGCACGCGCCCTCGGCATCGCGACGGTGGGCGAATTGCGCGACTATTTCCGCATCGGACCGGAGGATGCGAAGGCCGCCATTGCGGCGCTGGTCGAGGAGGAAGTGCTGATCCCGGTCGCAGTTCCCGGCTGGCCCCCGGCCTTCCTGCATCACGAGGCCCGCCGCCCGCGCCGGGTCGACGCTCAGGCGCTGCTCGCTCCGTTCGACCCGCTCGTCTGGGAGCGTACGCGCACCGAGCGCCTGTTCGGCTTCCGCTACAGGATCGAAATCTATGTGCCGGCTGCGAAGCGTCAGCACGGCTATTACGTGCTGCCCTTTCTGTTCGGCGACAGGCTCGTGGCGCGCGTAGACCTGAAGTCCGACCGCAAGGCTTCGCGTCTTCTCGTGCACGCCGTGCATCTCGAACCGAAGGCTCCGCCGGAGACGAGGGACGCGCTCCGCGTTGAACTCGCGTCGCTCGCCCATTGGCTGGGGTTGTCGGAGGTCTCGACCGGGCCGGTTTGATAATATAATCCTGTGATGTTCATCTTCTCCCGCCGTGAAAGCACTTTCGTTCTATGGATATCTGGATACCAGCAACCGTTATTGCGGCGTTTCTTCAGAATTTGAGATCGGCCGGGCAGAAGCATCTCAAGGGCGTCATGGGCACATCCGGGGCGACCTTCGTCCGCTTCGGATTCGGCGCGCCGTTTGCCGTGCTGTATCTTTTCTTGGTCCTGCGCGTGACGGGTGCTGCGGTCCCGGCGTTCAATCCGGCGTTCGTCGGCTGGGTGGCGGTGGGAGGATTCACGCAGATCGCTGCGACCTATCTGCTCGTGCACCTGTTCTCGTTCCGCAATTTCGCCATCGGTACCGCGTATTCACGCACCGAACCCGCGCAGGCGGTGATCCTCGGCGGGGTGCTGCTGGCGGAAGTCCCGACCGTGGGCGCGCTGGCGGCCGTCGCCATCAGCGTGCTCGGCGTCATGCTCATCTCGGTCGCGCATACGAAAGTGAGCCTGCGGTCGCTGTTCACCTCGCTCCGCACGCGCAGCGTCGCCATCGGCCTGACGTCCGGGCTCGCCTTCGCAGCCAGCGCAGTGGCCTACCGCGCCGCGTCCCTGTCGCTTGCCGGGTCGAACTTCATCGTCCAGGCAACCATCACGCTGGCCTGCGTCATCCTGTTTCAGGCCGCCGCCATGCTGGTCTGGCTGCTGTGGCGGGAGCGGGACGAACTCGCTCGCATCCGTCGGGCATGGAAACCGTCGCTGTTCGTCGGCTTCGTCGGCGCTACCGCCTCGCTGTGCTGGTTCACGGCCATGACCGTGCAACAGGCCGCCGTCGTCAAGGCGCTGGGGCAGGTCGAGATGATCTTCGCCTTCGCCTTCACCGTCTTCGTGTTCCGCGAGCGGATCAACCGGTTCGAGGCGGCGGGCTGCCTTCTCATCGTTCTGGGGATACTGATCCTCGTGCTGTTGTAGCGGGGCCCGGTCAGTTCTCCGCCGGCCGGTCGTCACCGTCGTCCAGGCAGCGGCGGATGCGCCGCTGCCACGCCCCGGCGCGGATCAGCCGGGCGATCAGCGCGGGGTCGGGCAGGCCCGTAAGGTTCGCGGGCAGGGCGCCGACCCCGGCGCGGATCACGACATCACCGACGACGATCTCCACCCCGAAGGTGGCATCCATCGTCGGCGACGCCGCCACTTTCGTGCACGGCAAGCTGCCCCATCCGTAGCTGCTTGCACCAGTCGTAGACCCGCCAGCGTCGTTCCAAGCCAACATCTCCATCGCTCATGCGCACGGAGAATGGCCCGGTCAGAGTTCTAGCGGCAGGAGGGGATCAGCGTCGCGCTTACGTTCAGAATGCGATAACCTTACATTGGTCGAACGGTCAGACCGGGTTGGGCTCGTTGCCGGCCAAGAGATAAGTCGTTCCTCGCGTGGGAGCGTGGAGATACGATGCGGATCGGTCAGCAATAGTGGCTGATGCGTATCAGGTTTGTCAGCGCGCGTGCCGCCGGGGTAAGGCTGCGGTCGGGGGCGGTTGCGATAGCGATCGAACGCCCGAGCACCTTGTCAGGCAGCCGAAGTGTCACGAGTCCGTGCATGCTGCAAATTTTCTGCAGGCCCACCGGAATGAAAGCGCTCGCGAGACCGGAACGGGTTATGGCGATAGACGACAGAGCGTGCATCGTCTGCATCGTCGGCTCAAAACTCAAGCCGTGCTCGGCAAACAGACGGTGGATGTAATGGTAGGTCGCCGAATGGGGTGGCATTGAGACGATAGGGTATTGTGCCATTCGCTGAAGAGAGAAGTCACCTTCTGCAAGCGGATGGCCCTCGGGAACAATTACCACCATTTCCTCAAAAAGAAATTTTTCCAATAGCAAAGATCCATTATCTATATGCTCGTCATAAGGCGCGATTGCAAAATCCACTTCGCCGCGCATGACTCGTTCCAATGCCATTCCGAAGAAATCATCATAAATCGTCACCCTAATTCCTGGGTAAGTGTCCTGGAATGCGCGAACGATACCTGGTAATACGATGGCTGAAACGGTGGGTGTTGCTCCAACATTTACCCGGCCTCGAATCAAGCGGGCTTCGTCGCGGAATTCGTCGATGATGGCTTGCAGGTCGGAAAGTGCCATTCCGGCGCGCGCCTTCAGGCGGGCGCCGTGTTCGGACAGGATTACCCGTCGGGTTGTTCTGTGAAATAACTCAACCCCAAGAACTTCTTCCGCCACCCGGATCCGTGATGAAACTGCCGATTGCGAGATCGAGAGCAACCCGGCTGCGGCGCTGAAGCTGCCAGTTTCGGCCACAGCGATCACAGCCTCCAACGCGCCAAGATCAATTGGAAGTCGTGCCAAGCTCAAGCCCCCCATTCCTATCGCTAACAATCCAATTCATAAATTGGATAGATAATTATATAAAAAATATCCGTTTGAAAGATAAATTCCATACATGCGACGGTGCCACTGGGAGGCGACCATGCACCAGTTTAACCGGCGCATGGTCGCCTCCCCACTTCAATGAGGAGGGAACACCATGAACACGCTTTCCCAAGCGCTTGCGGCGTTTGCGTTGGGGCGGCTCGATCTGCCATCTGACGTGTATGCGAAGGCGCAAGATCATTTTCTGGATACGTTGGGAGTTGCGGTCGCCTCGTCCGGCTTTCCCTTCGCGGCTTCGGTTAACGTTGCAGCCGAGAGTCTTGGCAAGGGCAGCGATGCAACGGTGATCGGCACGGGCCGCACACTTCCGGCCAATCTTGCGGCCATGGTCAATGGCACACTGGCACATGGGCTAGACTTTGATGATACCCATATCGAGGGAATCTACCACGCCAGCGCGACGGCTATGGCGACAGTCCTGGCTGTCGGTGAAGAGACCGGCGCGTCGGGCCGGGAGGTACTCGAAGCGTTTATTGTCGCGCTCGAAATCGGTTGCCGGTTGGCGCTGACGGCCAAAGGCGAATTCCATGACAAGCACCTGCATCCAACGGCAATATGCGGACCTTTTGCCGCTGCTGCTGCGGCGGCGCGGCTCTACGGGCTGAACGAGACACAGCTTGTCGATGCATTGGGGCTTTGTGGATCCCTTGCCGGCGGCATCTTACAGTTCGAGGGCGCGTGGTTGAAGCGGCTGCATCCCGGCTGGGCCGCCCATTCGGGCATTACGGCAGTCGCGCTCGGCCGCGCCGGTTTCACAGGGCCGAAAACGGTGTTCGAGGGGCCTCACGGCTACTTCATGGCTCATCTGGGCTATCTGCCCGACACTGAGCGCCTGATCCGCAGACTGAACGAAGAGTGGGTGCTGACGGGACTGGCGATCAAGCCATATCCCTGCTGTCATTTCATCCATGCCTTCGCCGACGCTGCGTTGGAGCTGGTCGCTGAAAGAGGGGCACCTTTTACTGCGGACGAGATTATCGCAATCGAGGCTCCGCTGTCCGAACGGCTGCATCATTTGGTCTGGGAACCCCGGACAAGCAAGATCGAACCGCAAAGCGAGTATGATGCCCTGTTCAGCACGCCCTACGTGATTGCTCTCGCACTTGCGCGGGGCAGGGTTGATCTGTCTGGGTTTTTCGACGGAAATCTGGCTGATCCCGAAGTGGTCGGCCTCTCGCGCAAGGTCACTTGCACGGTTGATCAGCTCAGCGATTTTCCTGCCCGTTTTCCCGGTGAGTTACGGCTGACTCTTCGCGATGGCAGCCGGCATGTCCTGCGCAAGCCGCAAAGCCGCGGAACGCCGGGGCTTCCGCTGGAGCGGGCCGAGATCCTCGCCAAGTTCCGCGCCAATGTGCTGCGGGAATTGTCGCCCGATGCGACGGAGCGCCTGCAAACACTCGCGCTGAGTCTTTGCGATCTGGAATCGATCGCTCCGCTGCTTTCCGCCACCCGCTCGAACGTGGAGGATGTGGCGGCATGATCCGGCAAGAACGCGGCCTGCTGTATGAGGATTTCAGCATCGGCCAGCAATTCGAACACCACTGGGGCCGGACATTCAATGCGTCGGACGCCAGTTTGTTCAGCAATATGTTTCTTCAGATGAACCCGATTTTCTTTAATGCCCCCTATGCGCAGGCCCTGGGCTACGACGACATCATTGTCCCGCCCATGTTCGTCTTTGCCACGATCCTCGGGCTTTCGGTGGAGGATCTTTCCGAGGCAGGTGGCCCGTTCCTGGGCGTCGATGATCTTTCCTTCGGGGTGCCGGTTCATGCCGGCGACACCGTTTATGCGCGATCCACCGTGGTCTCACAGCGCCTGACCGAGAGTCGTCCCGGCTGGGGCATCACCGAATGGCACACACGCGGTCACAACCAGAATGGCGAGGAAGTGGTGACCTTCCATCGCCGCAATCTGTCGCGCTGCCGCAATACGTAAGGAACTGCAAATGAGCGAACTTTCCGAAGAAATCCGCCAGATGCAAGAGGCGGCAAGGACTTTTGCCGACAAGGAGGTGGAGCCCGTTGCCCAGGCCCTGCACCTTGCTGAAGCCGAAATACCAGACGATCTGCTGCAAAAGCTCTGTGATCTGGGCATTTTTGGTTTGACGGCGCCTGAAGAGGTGGGCGGCCTTGATATGGGCAATCTGGCCGCCGCGGTGGTGACGGAAGAGCTGTCCCGTGCCTGGTTCTCGGTTGGGGCCTTGCCTGCGCGCAACTGGGCGCTGATCGAAATATTGCTGCGCAACGGGACTGCCGAGCAGAAGCAGCGATTCCTGCCCGATTTGATCTCGGGACGCAAGCAGGCGGCGCATTCCGGCACCGAACCCGAAGCCGGATCGGATGCCGCGAATATCAAGACCACGGCAGTTAAAGACGCGGACCATTACATCTTGAACGGCACCAAGCTGTGGTGCACCCACGCAAGACGGGCGGAAGTCATCTCTTGCTTCGTGCGGACATCGAAAGATCACAAACACGCCGGTATTTCGCTTCTGCTGATCGAAAAGCCGCGTGGCGAGTTTCCAGGACCTGAATTCACCGCCCAGAAGCTGAATACCGTTGGCTATCACGGGATGCATTCCTACCAGCTGTTCTTCGATAACCTGAAGGTGCCGGTTGCAAATCTTGTTGGCGGTGTCGAGGGTCTTGCCTTCCGCCAACTGATGGCGACCTACGAATTTGCTCGCATGCAGTTTGCGTTCCGCTGCATCGGCCTGGCGCAGGCGGCTTTTGACAAGGCACGTGACTATGCCGCCACGCGCGTGCAGTTCGGCAAGACGATCAACAGCTTCCAGGCTGTGCGCTTCAAGCTTGCTGACATGTCCACCGGGATCGAGGCGGCGCGGCAGCTGGGCTACATGGTTGCGCGCAAGCTTGACCGGGGCGAGCGTGCCGATCTCGAAGCGGGGCAGCTGAAGCTGTTTGCCGCCGAAATGGCGCAGAAGGTTTGCCAGGAGGCGGTGCAGATTCATGGCGGTATGGGCTTTGCTGTCGAAACCGCCGTCAATCGATACTGGCGCGACAGCGGCTTGCTGACCATCGGCGAGGGTACTTCGGAAATCCAGCGGGAAGTCATCGCCCGCCGTCTCGTCGAGGAGCGCGGCTGATGGCAGTCACAGGGCGCAACAACTACTTCGAAAGCTTTTCGGTTGGGCAGGTCTATGACCATGCGAGAGGACGCACGGTCACCAACTGGGACAACTACGCCATGTGCCACATGTCGATGAATACAGCTTCGGCGCATTTCGATCTGGTTGCTTCCACCACTGCGATGGACGGGCGGTTCCGCGAAAGACTAGTCCTCGGCCCTTGCACGCTGACGATCGTCATCGGCCTGACCACCGAGGACATGAGCGAGAATGCCTTCATGGACATCGCGGTCACCGGCATTCGGCTGAAGGGGCCGGTATTTCAGGGCGACACGCTCTATGCAAGGTCCGAGGTGCTTGCACTTTCCGATGCCTCGCGCCCCGACGCCGGGTTGATGCGCTATCGCTTCACGGGACGCAATCAGGACGGGATCGAGGTCGCCACGGGCGAGCGCACCGTAATGATCAAACGCGCGGCCTTCTGGGCCGAAAAGGACATGAATTTCGGAAAGATCACAGCATGAGCAGCGCTTCACCAGCCGGCTTGCACGGCATCACCGTCATCGACTTGACCCAGGGTGTCGCCGGGCCATTCTGCACGCGGCTGATGTCGCAGATGGGCGCGCGGATCATCAAGATCGAGCGTCCGGGCGGCGGCGACATCATCCGCTTTTGGGACAACATCGTCCATGGCATGTGCTCGGGTCACGCCTGGGTCAATCCCGGCAAGGAAAGCCTCGCGTTGAACCTAAAAGACGAAAAGGCTCGGGACATCCTGATGGAGCTGGTCGCCACCGCCGACGTGGTGATTGAGAACTTCGTGCCAGGAACGCTGGAGGCCTGGGGACTGACCTACGACGCCTTCCGCGCCCGCAACGAAAAGATCATCTTCTGCCGCATCTCTGGCTTTGGGCAGGAAGGCGAGTATTCCACTCGCTCGGCGCTGGATCTGATCGTCCAGGGCGAAACGGGATTGATCTCGACCAATGGCACGCCCGAGGAGCCGGCAAAGATCTCGCTCTCGCTCTGCGATATCTCGGGGGCGATGTATGCGACAGTCGGTATCCTTGAGGCTCTGTTTCACCGCGAACGCACGGGCAGAGGCCAAGAAATTCAGGTCGCGCTTTTCGACTCGATCATGACGTGGACAGGCTATTTCCCCTACATGATGTGGTATGGCGGCAAGGCCCCGGTGCGGGTCGGCCTGCATCACCACACGATGGCGCCCTATGGGCCGTATGTGGCTGCAGATGGCAAACAAGTCATCGTCGCCGGCGGTGGCGGACATGTCGTGATGTGGCGCAAGTTCTGCGAGGCGATTGACGATCTGGCGCTGTTCGACGATCCGCGGTTCAGCAACAACAACGACCGTCTGGCCAACCGGGCTGAACTTGATGTCCGCATTTCCGAGGCCTTTGCGAAGCGCAACCGGGCCTGGTGGCTGGCACGTTTCCATGAATTTGGCATTCCGGCCGGGGCGCTCAACAGTTTTGAGGACGCATTGGACCATCAGCGCTTCCGCGACCGGGATCTGATCAAGGAAGTACAGAGCGCTGTGGGGCCGGTCAAGGTCTTCGACTTTCCGCCCCGATTGTCTGACGTTGCCGCGGTCAATCGACTGGGTCCCCCGTTAGTGGGCGAACATACCGCCGCAATTCTGGCCGAGATGGGAATGGACAGCGATGCGGTCGCAGCCCTGGTTGCTCACGGCACCGTTGGTTTGATCGAGGAGGTGGCAAATGGCTGACGGCTTGGAACGTTCCGGCGCAACAGCGCGTCTTGCCGCCTTTGCGGTGTCTACGGCGGGGGATGAGATTCCCGCCACCGTTCTGGCGACGATGCGCGTATGCCTGCTCGACTGGTTCGGCAATACTGTATTCGCGGCCCAACACGCCGATAGCGCACCGTCGGTGCGCCAAGGCATAGCCGCCTTCGCGGGCACCGAGCCGGGTGCTCACACTGTTGCCGGAGAACCCGGACGCCGTAGCCTTTCGGCAGCGCTGCTGCTGAACGGTACCTTCGGCCACTCTTTGGATTTTGACGATACCAATCTTTTCGGCAAGATTCATCCGGGCGTGACCGTCATCCCGGCCGCCCTGGCCGAGGCGGAGCGCACCCATACTAACGGCGGCGATCTGCTGGCCGCCATCGCGCTAGGTTACGAAGTGGCTTGCAGAGTCGGGGCCGCGCTTGGGGAGGCCACCTACACGCGCGGCTTCCACCCCACGCCGCTTGGCGGCATTTTTGGCGCTGTAGCGGCGATGGGCCGGTTGCGTGGCTTTGATGCAGCGCAGATGCAAGCCGCTTTCGGACTGGCCGGCAGCCGGGCGGCGGGTTCGATGCAATATCTGGAGAACGGCGCCTGGAACAAGCGACTGCATACGGGCTTCGCTGCCCATGATGCCGCACTTTGCGTGGCATTGGCGGAGGCCGGGGTGAGTGGCGCAGCCGCAGCGCTGGAGGGCCGGGCAGGGGTTCTGACCAGCTACTCGCCCGCGCCGCGGCCCGACCTGCTGACCGACGGGCTCGGCACCTTTTGGGCGGCCGCGGAAACGGCGATCAAACCTTATCCCAACTGCCGGCTGAACCATTCGGCTATCGAGGCTGCGCTATTGCTCCGCGAGACCCTGGCCGCGCCGCAGGAAGAATCCTATGCGCTACGCCTCGGTGCGACCGCCTATCGCATGGTTGGCGAACCGCTGCCGCTGAAGCGTGCAGCGCAGAATATCGTCGACGGTCAGTTCAGTGTCTACTTCCAGATTGCCGCTTCGCTGATCGACGGCCGCAACGACTGGAACAGCTATCGGCTGCTTGGCGACGCCGAGGTCAACCGGATCGCCGCCCGGATCGAGGTTACTGAAGACGTGGGCCTGGCCCTGGGTGAGGCGGTGCTCACGCCGAAGTCCGCGCCGGAACTCGCGGTGCATATCCGGGAGCCGCTGGGCGAGCCGACCCGCCCGCTGAGCTGGGATAGCGTTTGCGCCAAATTCACCAGTCTCGCTGCCGGTCCTCTCGGTGCGGGCCGGGCTGCGCAGCTGGCTGCCGGCGTTGCCACGGTTGATGCGCTGACCGATACCGCGCCGTTGATCGCGTTGGCCGGAGCGCCCGCATGACGCGCGATACGGTGCTGCGCCGATCCCAGCTTGTGACACCGGCCAACCGCCCTTCGGCGGTTGCGAAGGCGCTGGTTTCGGCTGCCGACAGCGTGATCCTGGACCTTGAGGACGCGGTGCCCGCGGGGGAGAAGGCCGCCGCCCGGGCAGCGCTTGTCGAGGCCCTCGCGACGGCCGAGATTTCGGTCGGTGAAGTAGCGGTGCGGATCAATGGCATCGATACCCCGTGGTGGCTCGACGATCTGATCGCACTGCGGGAGCTGCCGGTTGGCGCAATCGTGATTCCCAAGGTGCGCCGTCCCGAGGATGTCGTCTGCGTCGACCGTGTCTGTCGTCAGCTGACCATGCAGCGGGGGGTGCTCTTGGCCCTGCTGCCGATGATCGAGACCCCCGGTGCGGTGCTGCGGGCTCCCGAGATTGCGCGCAGCAGCGAGCGCAACGCGGCACTCGTGTTCGGGGTGGGCGACTACATGGCAGAGACCGGTATCGCCTTCGGGGCTGAGGGAATTGAGCTTGCCCGTGGGCAGGTCGCTCTGGCGGCGCTTGGGGCAGGGCTTGAAGCCGTGGATCAGGTCTGGCCCTGGATCAAGGATCTGGAGGGGTTGGCGCGGGATGCGCAGCGAGGCAAGGCCTTGGGTTATGCCGGCAAGTGGGCGCTGCACCCGATGCAGATCGAAGCCATTCACAGCGCCTTCTCGGCTGGCGCCGAGGAGCTGGCGGAGGCGCACCGGGTGGTTGCGGCATATGACGCAGCGATTGCAGTGGGCTCCGGCGCGGTGCTTTTCGAAGGGCAACTGGTCGATGAGGCGGTAGTCAAGATCATGAGGAGGCGCCTGGCTACGCAAGAAACCAATACTTGACCAGAAACTTGAAAATACAAAAGGGAGGAAAACATGAAGCGTCTAATTTTGGCGTTCGCGTTGGCATGTTTTGCAACAGTTGGCGCGGCGAAGGAGATGGTAATCACTACCGAGGTGCCGGATACCCATTGGAAAACAGGTTATGTTCAACGGTTCGCCCAACTGGTGTCGGAACGTAGCGGCGGCGAAATCAAGGTCAAATTCTATCCCGCCGGCCAGCTTTACAGCGATCGCGATGGGCTGGCGGCACTCGGATCCGACACGGTGCATATGGTATGGCCCATCAGCACTCATCTGGAGTCGCTGGACCCGGGCATGGGGCTTCTCGGCCTGCCTTTCACATTGTCGGACGAGTTGATGGCCAAGCCGGGCTTCGCCCGCGATCTCGCGGCCTATCTGTCCGAGAAGGTGCGGGACCGCAACCTGGCTGTCCTTGCATTGATGCGCGCGACTGACGCTGTTCTGGTCATGAAGAGCACGCCCGTATCAGTGGTCGCCGATCTGAACGGCAAGCGCATCCGTGGCCCGGCCGGCACCCAGTTCCGCGACATGATGCGGGCTCTGAGCGCAAATCCTATCAACCTGCCGGCCTCGGAGATGGTGACCTCGCTGTCGCAGGGCGTGATCGACGGTGTGATGACCTCGCCCGCAGGTTGGCGGACAATCCTCGCTGACTCGGCGCGCAATGGCACGCTTGTGCCGGGGCTGCTATTGACCACCTATGCCGTGGTCGTCGATCGCGCCTGGCTTGACGCCCTGGACGAAACAAGCCGCACAGCGGTCATCTCGTCGATTGAGGAAATTGCTGCAAGCCAGTGGGCGGATGCGATCCGTCTGGACGGCGACGACACCAATGCGATGGTCAGTTCGGGTGCGAGCTATGTCGTGGTGGAGGGCGCTGCCTATGACGCCTTCCGTGGCAAACTGCAACCGGTCAAAGATGCCTTCGGCGCCGCGAATTCCGAGACTTGGCAAGCCTATACTGCATTGGTGGAAAAATATGCCGCACAGTGATCCGGTCGCCCGCGCGGGTCTGCTCGACCGAGGCGTGCGTATCTTCGAGCAGCTTTTAGCCTTTGTTATTGCGAGCCTGCTGCTGGTGGCCCTGGGAACCATGGCCTTTGAAGCATTCTCGCGCCTTCTTTTCAGCAAGAGCGCCTTCTGGGCCGATGAACTGGTGCGCTTCGCGATTATCGCAATGGCCTTTCTGGGCCTCGCATCGGCTGGCATCAGCCGCCGGCATATCCGCACCGATTTCATGGTCAGCCGGCTGCCGGAGCTGCCTCGGCGCCTCCTGTCGGCAGCGGTCATCGGATTGAGTGCAGTCTATTGCTGTGTGCTGATGTGGACGGGCTGGCTGCAGACCAGACAGTTTATCTTCAGCCGGATGCGCAGCGAAAGCTCGCTCGAACTGCCGATGTGGATCATCGCGGCCGTCATCCCGGTCGGGGCGGCGCTGTTTCTGATCTTCTATCTGTACTCTCTCTATTGCCTGGCGCGCGGAGAGATTGATCCCCTGGCCGAGGAACATGGTGAGGAGCGCGAGGAATGATCGCTATTGTTGTCGTTCTGCTTCTCGCGCTGCTTGCTGTCGGGATGCATGTCGGTGTTGCCATGGGGTTGAGCGCCATCGTGATCCTTTGGCTCGAAGGGTTGCCGTTACAGGCGGTGGCACAGAATGCGTTCAGGTCGGTTAACAGCTACGCGCTCGTCGCAGTGCCGTTTTTCATTCTGGCGGGTGAGCTGATGATGCGCGGGCGTATCGCCGAGGTGCTCGTCGATCTGATTGGCGCGGTGGTGCGGGTTATCCGCGGGGGGCTGGCGCTGACGGTGATGCTGGGCTGCATCTTTTTTGCGGCGGTTTCTGGCAGCTCGGTTGCGTCGGCTGCGGCAATCGGGCGGTCTTCCGTTTCGATTCTGGCCAGCGACGGCTATCCCAAGCATTTTTCGGCGGCGTTGGTGGCGGTGGGCGGTACATTGGGCCTGATGATCCCGCCGTCACTGTCATTCATCCTGATCGGTTCGATGGTGGGGTTGCCAATAGACCGGCTTTTCGTCGCCGGCATTCTACCCGGCGTGCTCGAGGCTATCCTGCTTGCGATAACATCAACCGCGATCGCGCGGCGCCGCGGTTATGGCACGCAGTTGGAGCGGCCGGACTGGCTGGCATTCCGCCGGTCTATCGGCCCGGCGTTGCCGGCAGTTCTTTTCCCGATCTTGATCGTTGGCACAATCTACGCCGGTATCTTTACGCCTACAGAGGTCGCCGCGGTTGCAGCGCTTTATGCAGCGCTACTCTGCCTTGTCGTATACCGGACGACGACACTGGCCGGAGTCTGGCAGTCGTGTAAATCTGCGGCGCGCTCGTCGGCCATGATTTATTTGGTCGTCGTTGGCGGTGCGCTTCTCGCCTATGTTCTGACACGAATTGGCTTTGCGGATCAGTTGATCACCGCGGCCAAGGCAGTCAACATGCAGCCGTGGATGTTCCTGATTGCAGTTAACCTGTTTCTGCTTTTGTTGGGCATGTTCGTTGACGGGATTTCCCTCATTGTTTTGACCGCGCCGACGTTGTTCCAGATGGCGCCGCAGTTTGGCGTAGATCCGATCCATATGGCCGTGATCCTGACGGCAAACGTTGAGATTGCGACGCTTACTCCGCCGATCGGTCTCAATCTCTTTGTCATGAGCGGTATCGCGCGCATACCGGTGGAACAGGTCGCACGGGGCGTCATGCCGTTCTATGGAATCCGGTTGGTTGCGCTTTTGCTTCTAACCTTCGTTCCTTGGTTCAGCCTGGCGCTTCTAAGGTAAGCGTTCCCAGGTTTCCCGACGCAACCAGGAGGTTTGGGCATCGAGTTCCTTCTCCGGCCAAATGATAAAAAAGCGCGCCCTCACGGGCGCGCTTTCACCATTCGGCCACCCGTCCCGGGTCCTGACACTAGCCAAAACCGGTCGCCCGTCAGATACGGAGAGCCGTCTTGACTACAAGATATACGAAGCATATACGATTCACATATTAACCGGCTTTAGAGGTTATCCATGGGCATCGTAAAAATCGCCGACGGCCTGCATGATGAAGTTCGCCGCGCTAGCACGGTGATGTGCCGCTCCATCAATGCGCAGGCAGAGTTCTGGATGAAAATAGGCATGTTGGCTGAAGCCAACCCGACGCTTTCCTTCAATGACATCGTCAAGATGACGTTGGAGGAAGCAGAGGTGAGGCCAAGGGGGTTGGTAGTCGCCTAACATGGTGAAAACGCCTGACGAACTGGCGCTCATGAGAGCGTCAGGCAGATTGCTCGCCTCGGTTTTCGAGATGCTCGACGGCAAGGACCTTGTCGGCCTGTCGACCCTGCAGGTCAATGATCTGGTCGAAAGGTTCATTACCGATGATCTCGCCGCCCGTCCGGCGAGCAAGGGGCAGTATGGATTTGAGTATGTCCTGAACTGCTCGATCAATCATGTCGTGTGCCACGGCGTGCCGGATCGTGAGGAGATCATCCGTGACGGGGATATTATCAATCTGGACATCACGCTCGAAAAGAACGGGTTCATCGCCGATTCCAGCAAGACCTACCTCGTCGGCAGTGCCTCGCCTGCTGCGCGCCGGCTGGTCCGGGTTGCACAGGAGGCGATGTGGCAGGGCATCAGGCAGGTGCGTCCCGGTGCCTATGTCGGCGATATCGGTTTCGCAATCGAACGGCACGCCAAGAAGAACGGCTATTCGGTGGTACGGGAATATTGCGGCCATGGTATTGGCCGCGAGATGCATGAGGAGCCGCAGATTCTCAACTACGGGCGGCCAGGCACGGGCATGAAGCTGCGCGAGGGTATGGTCTTCACTGTCGAGCCAATGGTGAACCAGGGCACACGCAGGGTTTCCGCTTCTGACGACGGATGGACCATCGTGACTAAAGACGGGAAGCTCTCGGCGCAATTTGAGCATACAGTCGCCGTGAACAGCACTGGCGTTGAAGTGTTGACGCTCCGCCGTGACGAAATGCCATTGGTGAAAGGCAGAGTGTGGCATCTCTGATATCCGCTTTACCGCGCCTATTCCCTGCAAACTGCCAGTCCTCTTTCCACCTCTGTCGAGTTGTTCCGCTATCGGAGGCAGGCCAGCTTGTGCAGGACGGTGCCTTTCCGCTCCCGACAACGATGCCGCTTCGGTCCGAGCCATGGGCTGGCCAGTGGCCGCCCCTTGGCTGATCAACCTGCTATCCGAGGACAATGCGCTATCCCCATAATGGCGCGGATCCTCGACGTCCCGAGCAGAGATGTGCTGGTCCTGCTGGGGCAGGTGGGGCGCGACATGTCGGGGGCAATTTCCTTTGCCGAGCGCGGCATGACCGGCGTTTATGTGCGTGAGGTTACCCCGGAAGAAGATCTCGAACAGGTCGTCGACGAACTGCCGCGAAAGCCATTCTTTGCAGTAGAAAATTTTATTATAGTAAAATCAATATATTAGCTTGTCATGTTCAAATCGAGGCTCGGGTAGCACGCAACCAAACACACAATGCGACAAGTCCGATAGACGAAAGATGGGCTCATGCGCTAAGCTGCGACCGAGGGCGTTCTGAGCCGAGGCGCATTCGTCGAGGCGCCGGGCTGCGGAATAGCTGTCCAAGGCCGCCCAATGTCGTCGTCCGTCGTGCGATTGTCCTATATGGAGAGTTGTCGGGTAGGGGCCATTCATTTGGTCTTAGCCCGTCGGGTATTTCCGCCAAATCTCGCGCAGGTCGACGCATGGTGAGCAGCTATATTTCGAATTGACCCGGAAAGAGTGCCCGCGACGGTCGGCCGGAACATCCGGCAGTCTACCATATTCAAGCATCCTACTTGGAGGTGAGAGCCTCCCGCAAACACAGCGCCGCCAGATAGCCCGCCGATGCCGACAGGCCGGTGAGGATCGTTCCCCAGGCAATATCCACGACCGAGATGGCTACCGGCCAGTCGCGCAGCGTGGCGTGATTGGTCAGATCGTAGGTTGCATATGCAACGAGGCCGAGGGCGAGGCCGTTGATGGCCGCTTTCGCGAGTCCGCCGGATGCAAGCGCCGGCAGGATCGCGAAAAAGACGATGCCGCCAATATATATAAGGTAGAAAATGGCAGCCGGAGCCAGACTGAAGCCTTCCATTAGCCTGTCGCCGAGTAAAGGGCGATAGAACCTGTCGGCCATGATGCTCAACCATACAGAATCGATAGCCAGGAAGACGACCCCGGCGGCGATATAGGCGATGAACGCGGTTTTCATGCTCGGCACTCTCCTGTGAGCGTCGTTACTTTTACGTGCTTATCGACAACGCGGATCACTTGCAGGGCGGATCACTTGCAGGCCATTTGGAGCCCCGGGAAATTTGGGGGCCTGCGGTGAATTGCGTAAACCGTTCGTGCGTTTCCAGCGTAAAAGGCAACGATATGGCTTTTGACGCCTGCCGTGCGGAGGCCCGACAAGGGGGAGATGAATTGAAATCACCGGCATCCGATGCTGAACGCCCCGTGCTGGTGCTGTTTCGGGATGACCTGCGTGTCGCGGACAACGCTGCGCTCGCCGCCGCCTCTCGCAGTGGCAAGCCGGTTATCGCCGCTTTTGTGCTGGAAGGGGCGTCTTCCGGCGCGCGCCCTCTCGGTGGCGCCAGGCGCTGGTGGCTGCATCACTCGCTGGCGGCGCTCAACGGTACATTGGCGACAATCGGGGTGCGACTTGTGCTCCGGCGCGGAGCGATGGGCGAGGTGGTTGATAGCCTTGTCACGGAAAGCGGCACGGATACCGTTTTCTGGAATCGGCGCTACGATCCCGGAGCCATCGCAGCCGATACGACGATGAAGGCGGGTCTGCGCAATCGCGGGGTTGCGGCGGAGAGTTTTGCCGGCCATCTGTTGCACGAGCCATCGCGCCTCGTTACCTCGACGGGGGGATATTACAAGGTCTATTCGCCTTTCTGGAAAGCGGTGGCGGCCGGTCCCGAACCGCGAGACCCGCTCGACGTGCCGGACGGATTGGAGCCCTTTGCCGGCAATCTCGCCTCAGACGCTCCCGATGCCTTCGGGCTGCTGCCAACGAAACCCGATTGGGCGGGCGGCTTGCGGCAGAGCTGGACGCCGGGCGAGGCCGGGGCGCGGGTGCGGCTGGACGATTTCGTAGCCGGGGCGCTGCAGGATTATGCGGAGGGCAGGGATTACCCCGCCTATCAAGCCACGTCCCGCCTGTCGCCGCATCTTGCGCATGGCGAGATCACGCCGTTTCAGATTTTCGCTGCCCTGCAGGGCGCGGGCAGTGACGTGTCCGGCGCGGGCGCTGCAAAGTTTCGCAAGGAGGTGGGCTGGCGCGAGTTCTGCTACCATCTTCTCTTCCATAACCCGCATCTGGGTACGCGGAACTTTCAGCCGTCGTTCAACGCATTTCCGTGGCGCGAGGATGAAGAAGCGTTGCGGGCGTGGCAGCGTGGCTTGACCGGATTCCCGATTGTCGACGCCGGTATGCGCGAGCTGTGGGAGACGGGCTACATGCACAACCGCACACGCATGATTGCGGCTTCGTTCCTGACCAAGCATCTGCTTGTCGACTGGCGTGCGGGGGAACGCTGGTTCTGGGATACACTGGTGGACGCGGACGCTGCCAGCAACCCCGGCAACTGGCAATGGGTGGCGGGATGCGGAGCGGATGCCGCACCTTATTTTCGCATCTTCAACCCGGTTCTGCAGGGGGAAAAATTCGATCCCGAAGGCCGCTATGTCCGCCGATGGCTGCCCGAACTGGCGCGCTTGCCCGCGCGTTATATCCACAAGCCGTGGGCGGCTCCACCCGCCGTCCTCGCGGAAAGCGGCGTGAGGCTTGGCGAAACCTATCCCCGGCCCATTGTGGACCACCGCCTTGCGCGTGAGCGGGCGCTGGGAGCTTATGAAACCGCCCGGAGTGCGCCATGAACGTGCAGCGCATCGCCCCTGTGGAAGCCAACGGGCCGCCGCCCGCGGAAGCTGGCGTGCTCTATCCGGGCGAGGTCATGCATCAGCGGCTGAGGCCGTTCGGCCATCGGTTCACCTACAACGTGTTCTCGCTGCTGGTCGATATCGACCGATTGCCCGAACTCGGCCGCGCCACCCGGCTGCTGGCCGTCGACGCACCGGGTGTCGTTTCATTCCGCCAGAGCGATCACGTGCCGCATCGTGGCGAAACGCTGCGTGCGCATGTCGACGGGCTGCTGCGTGAAGCGGGGCTCGCGCTACCAGCCCGGCGGGTGTTGCTGCTGGCCTATCCGCGCATTCTCGGCTACGTCTTCAACCCGCTGTCCGTCTACTTCGCCTACGGGGAGGGCGACGAGCTTGTGGCGCTCATCTACGCGGTGCGCAACACGTTCGGCGAACGCCATACCTATGTCGCGCCCGTGCGCGAGGGAGAGGCAGGGCCGGCCGGCATCAGGCAGACGCGGACAAAGATCTTCCACGTGTCACCCTTCATCCCGATGGGGGCGCGCTATGACTTCCGCATTCTGCCGCCGGGGCGGCGCGTGCGGGTCCATATCCATGAGACGGATGCGGGAGAAGGGCTGCTGACAGCGACTTTCGACGGCACGGCGAAACCGCTCACGAGCCTTAACCTCGCCGTGTTGCTGGGGCGCTTTCCCTTGATGACATTCAAGGTGATCGCCGCAATCCACTGGGAGGCGCTGAAACTCTGGCTCAAGGGCGCGCGTTTCCACAAAAGCCCGCCGT
This sequence comes from Pseudochelatococcus lubricantis, assembly GCF_011762225.1. Taxonomy (GTDB): domain Bacteria; phylum Pseudomonadota; class Alphaproteobacteria; order Rhizobiales; family Beijerinckiaceae; genus Pseudochelatococcus; species Pseudochelatococcus lubricantis. The sequence goes on along the minus strand of NZ_JAASQI010000007.1, from coordinate 149,273 downwards.
TGCCGCCGCCGGCGAGTTTTCGCGATGAGGGCGAGATCGTTGCGCGCGAATGAAGCGGTTCAGGTGCTTTGATTGTTAGTCACTACGCGGCCGCCCGGGCCAGAAGGCGTTGACGCGCCGCTGATAGGCGCGATAGGCCTCGCCGCGCTCCCGCAGCATATGGGCTTCCAGCGGCGGAATGCCCGACGCATGAACAAGAATCCAGTACATGAACACCGGTCCCGCCAGAGCTGCCCAACCCCACGGATAATCGCCACCCGTGCCGATGGCGATCGCGGCGTATCCCGTCCACCCCAGCCATTGAAAGAAGTAGTTGGGATGGCGTGACAGTCCCCACAGGCCGGCATCGCAGATGCGCCCCCTGTTGGATGGCTCCTTGCGGAAACGTGCGAGCTGCGCATCGGCGATGCCTTCGCCGGCGATGGCCGCGAGCACGATGACGATGCCCGCTGCATCAGTCCACGCAAGTCCCGGCGTCGGGTTGCGGGCGGCGAGAAAAATCGCCCCCGCCAGCAGCAGGGCTGCCGCAGCCTGTATTTGCAGGAACCGGAACAGCTCGCCGCGCCATCCGGCCCCCCACTCACGCCGCAGCGTCGCATAGCGCGGGTCGTCCGCACCGCGCGCTGTGCGCAGGGCGATGTGCAGTCCGAGCCGGAGCGACCACGCCGCCGCCAATGCCGCCACGAGCCGTTGCCGCGCCGGGTCGGCAGGCCAATCCCGAATGGGCGCGAGCGCCAGCGCCACGCCCGCCGCGCCGACGAGAAAGGACCATGTCGTGTCGACCCATCCCGATTTCGCGCCGCGCGTCACCGCCGCCCATGCCGTGGTCATGGCCAGCGAAAGGATAATGGCCGTGGCGGCGAAGGCGACGGCTGCGGGCATGTCAGAAGCCGAAAAGCGGCTGGACGATGCGCCCGAAGAGGCCGCTCAGGCGCATGCGCCCGTCCAGCGCCACAAGGCAGATGCATTCGCCGTCGCGATCCACGATCGGCTGGTGTTCCACCTCGTCGTCCACCTCGGCGAGGTCGCCAGGGCCGAAGCGGCCCAGTACATCGGAGAACGAACCTGACAGGACATGGGTGAACTCGGTGCCGGAATGACCGTGTTCAGGCAGCTTCCTGCCGGGCGCGACTTTCAGCAGCATGATGCTGGCGTCGGGTTCGCGCGGCGTGCTAATCCGGCTCATGCGCACGCCCGGGCCCAGCCAGCGCCAGGCGCCGATATCGCAGCCGGCAAGAGCGTCCGGCAATCTGAGACCATCGCGCGTGACGGGAGATGGCCGCGCGGCCGACGGGCCGGCATGACGCCCGCTTGGCGCGGGCGCCGCCTCGGCGTCGATGCGCGTCAATGCGGCGGCCAGCGCGGTGGGCGCGAGGGCGGTCGCGGGCGTCTCATCCAGCACGGCGCCGCCCAGCGCCTCGAAGGTTCTCAGGCGGTTTCGGCAGAGCGGGCAGACGGCCAGATGCGCGGCGATCACGATCGCCGGTCCCGCCGCGAGCGTGCCGGCGGCGTAGCGCAGCAGCGTTTCGTCGGTTGGATGATGGGCGATTGTCATGGTTCGTTTTCCAGGAGGCTGCGCAGGCGTTTCATGGCCAGCCGGATGCGGGACTTGACGGTGCCGAGCGGAATGCCGAGTTCTTCGGCGATCTCTGATTGCGATTTCTCGCCGTAGAACGTCAGACGGATGACGGTCGACTGCTCGGCGGAGAGCCCGGCCAGCGCACCGCGCACGCGCAGCTCGCGCTCGGCGGTCAGCACGGTTTCCTCCAGCGTCGGCGGCTCCTCGACAGGTTCTTGCGGCAGGGCGGACGGGTCGCGCTCACGGCGCAGGTGATCGATGCGCAGGTTGCGCGCGATGGTGAACACCCATGTCGATACGCCCGCCCGCGCGCTGTCGAAGTAGGACGCCTTCCGCCACAGCGACAGCATCGTTTCCTGCACCAGATCTTCCGCCACCGGCGCCGAAACACCGGCGCGCATGAAGAACGTCTTGAGGCGGGGGCCGAAATGGCCGAACAGCCCGGCAAAAGCCTGACGATCCCGATCCTCGGCAACGAGCCGCACCAGCCGCGTCAGCTCGTCCGGCGCCAGCGCCGCCAAGCCGTCTCCCGCCGCGCTCACCAGACGGACCCGCCCGGCCGATGGCGCTGGAGCGGGCGCGGATGCGAACTGTTCCAGAGTGTCATTCATGCGCCTTTCTACGCCCCGGCGTACGCACCGGATCACACGCGGGATGACTTCTTGCGGAAGGCGGTTTTCCCCTCCGGACGATGACTGCCGGTGATCCGCGCGCCGCCGCCGCCCGTAGAACCTAGCTGAACCACGTCGCCGAATCCACACCGCCTGCTTTCAGCGCCAACGGATTGCCATGAAACATCTTGCTAATCCTCCCCACCGGTTGAAGGTTGCCGTCGTGGGCGGTGGCATCGCCGGGCTTTCTGCGGCATGGCTGCTGTCGCAACGCCATCAGGTCACGGTGTTCGAGGCGGACGACCGCGTCGGCGGCCACAGCCATACCGTCGATCGCGGCGGGGTGCCGGTGGATACGGGTTTCATCGTCTACAACGAAGTGACTTATCCCAATCTCACGGCGCTGTTCCGCCATCTCGACGTGCCGAGCGTGGCGACGGACATGTCTTTCGCGGTGTCCATCGACGGGGGGCGGATCGAGTATGCCGGCTCGAACCTCGCGGGCTTGTTCGCGCAGCCGGCCAATGCGGTGAGCCCCCGGTTCTGGTCCATGCTGGGCGATCTCGTCCGTTTCTATCGGGAAGCGCCACGCGCCGTGCGTACTCTCGGGCCGGAGGTGGGCCTCGCGCAATATCTCGATACCGCAGGCTTCGGCGCGGCTTTCCGCGAAGACCATCTCTATCCCATGGCGGCGGCGATCTGGTCGACGCCCTCCATCGAGATCGGTGACTATCCGGCGGCGGCCTTCATCCGTTTCTGCGAGAATCATGGCCTGCTGAAATTCATCGGGCGGCCCGTATGGCGCACGGTCAGGGGCGGAAGCCGCACCTATGTCGATCGGCTGACGGCGTCTTTCAGGGGGCATATCCGTACCTCGTCGCCGGTCGTCTCCATTCGCCGAACGGAGGAGGGGGTTGATGTGAGTGTCGCCGGCGGACCTTCCGAGCAGTTCGATCACGTCGTGATCGGCGCGCATGCGGATCAGGCCATGCGCATGCTCGCGGATCCCTCCGCCGAGGAACGGAGTCTTCTGGGCGCGTTTGCCTACGGCCGCAACCGGACGGTGCTGCATGGGGACGCCGCCCTCATGCCGCGCCGCCGACGTGCCTGGGCGGCGTGGAACTATCTCGCCACGTCGGCGCGATCAGGCGATGCGCCCGCGCCTCCCGGTGTGACCTACTGGATGAACAAGCTGCAGGACATCGACCTCGCCACACCGCGTTTCGTCACCCTGTGCCCACCGCTGGAACCGGACGCCCGCACCGTGCTGTGGAGCGGCATCTATGAGCATCCGCGCTTCAACGCCGCCACGGGCGACGCGCAATCGCGCCTCTGGTCGTGCCAGGGGGTGCGGAATACCTGGTTCTGCGGCGCGTATTTCGGCGCGGGCTTTCACGAGGACGCCCTTCAGGCCGGTCTTGCGGTCGCGGAGCAGCTCGGCGGCCTCAGGCGGCCGTGGGACGTCGCGGACGAATCCGGCCGCATCGTCATCACTGAAAACCGCAATGCAGGAGGCCGCCTTTGTCTGTCATGATCGCTCCGACGGAAAACGGGATCAAGCTTGAGCCGACGACGCAGCGGACAGGGGGCCATTGCCGCACGTTGCCAACCGTTCGCCTCGATCGCGGCAATTTCTCCTCCATGACGGCCTCGTTGTCCTGGCGGGCGCGCATGATGCTGCGCGCGGTTGTCGATCTTCCCTGCGGTTCGCTGACTGTGCATACGCCGGAAGGGCTTGCGCTGTTCATCGGCGGCAGGGCCGAGGGGCCGCATGGTGAGATCGTTCTGAGGAACTGGAATCTGGCCGGCCGCGCCTTCGCGAACGCAACCGTCGGCGTGGCCGAATCCTACATCGACGGTGACTGGAACAGTCCCGACATCACCGCGCTGCTGCAGCTTTTCGCCGTCAACGAAGCCGCCGGCCAGCAAGTGGCGCGGGGCGCCGCTCCGTTGTTCAACGTCTTGCAGCGCCTGCGTCACCGGCTCAACCGGAACACCCGCGCCGGCGCGCGGCGCAATATCTCGGTCCACTACGACCTCGGCAATGCGTTCTACCGCCAGTGGCTCGGCCCGTCGATGACCTATTCATCCGCTCTTTACACCAATGGGGCGAACGATCTGGAAAGCGCGCAGGCGGCGAAATATCGGGCGTTGGCGCGCGACGCAGGTCTCGGTCCGTCTGACCACGTGCTCGAAATCGGCTGTGGCTGGGGCGGATTTGCAGAGTTCGCCGCGCGTGAGATCGGTTGCCGCGTCACCGCGCTGACGATCAGCAGCGAACAGCACGCTTTCGCCCGTGAGCGCATCGCCCGCGCCGGGTTGACGGATAAGGTGGACATCCGGCTACAGGATTACCGCGATGAGCAAGGCATCTACGACCGCGTCGTGTCCATCGAGATGTTCGAGGCGGTAGGAGAGCGTTACTGGCCCCTCTTTTTCGGCAAGCTGCGTGCATGGCTGAAGCCGGGAGGGCTCGCTGGCATGCAGGTCATCACCATCCGGGACAGCGCCTACGCGCGTTACCGCGCGCAGCCCGATTTCATCCAGCGGTACATCTTCCCCGGGGGCATGCTGCCGACGCCGTCGATCATGCGGAAACTCTCGGCGGAGCACGGCCTGAGCGTGGCGGGCGAACGCATCTTCGGGCACGATTACGCCCGCACGCTGGCCGCATGGCGCAGCCGTTTCCACGATAGCTGGGAAACGATAGCGCCGCTCGGTTTCGACGAGCGTTTCCGCAAGCTGTGGTCGTTTTACCTGCACTATTGTGAGGCCGGTTTTCGCGCCAACTATATCGACGTGCGCCACTTGACGCTGCGGGGCTGAAGGATGGTTGCGCGCGGGGGGCGATCTTCGCCCGGGAGGCGGGGGCGAAATCGCCGCTCAGCCGACCTCGCGAGGTTTTGTGAGGAGTTCTGGAGTGTTTCTGTCAAAGACAGAAGCACTCCAGCATTTGCCTGTGGCGGAAAAAGCTTCACTTTTCCAATGCTCAAACGCCGCACGGGCTCAAGAGTTTTTCAGCTTTTTGATTCAATCAAAATGAGAAAAACTCCAATGTCCGGAGCCTACGACGAATGGACCCGCCGGCGCCGTTGCATGACGCTGGCAAACCGTTGCATCGTCAGCGATAATCCCCTCTCCAGACGACCCGTCCTCGCGGCTTGCAAAACTGGGCTACGTCTAAATTGATGATATTACACCGCCTCCTTTGGCACGGCGGGCCTCTTGCTACCTGATCGCGTTCGGTATACCTCGGCATACAATCAGCTTGTCGCCGTTCGCCGGAAACTTTTACGGCCAGGTATGCCTGCTTAATCCAGCCCTGAATCGTAGGGATCGTCATGAGCTTGTACACAGACTACCTCACTGAAATTGAAACGCGCAAAGGCAGCGGCCTGCATCCCAAGCCCATCGATGATGGCGCACTGGTGGAAGAGCTTATCGCGCAGATCGAGGAGGCTGGGAACGAGCACAGGTCCGATTCTCTGAACTTCTTCATTTACAATACCTTGCCCGGCACGACGAGCGCCGCGGGGGTCAAGGCGAAATTCCTGAAGAAGATCATTCTCGGCACGGCTATCGTACCGGAGATTACTCCCGCATTCGCCTTCGAGCTTCTGTCTCACATGAAGGGCGGTCCGTCCGTCGAGGTCCTCCTCGATCTTGCGCTTGGGGATGATGCCGGAATCGCCCTGCAGGCCGCGGACGTGCTCAAGACGCAGGTGTTCCTCTATGAGGCGGACACCGACCGGCTGGGCGCGGCTTACAGGAACGGCAGCGCGATCGCCAGGGACATTCTCGAAAGCTATGCCAAGGCGGAGTTCTTCACCAAGCTTCCGGATGTCCAGGAAGAGATCAAGGTCGTGACCTATATCGCCGCGGAAGGCGATATTTCCACCGACCTGCTGTCTCCCGGCAACCAGGCGCACTCGCGTTCCGACCGCGAACTGCACGGCCAGTGCATGATCTCGCCGGAAGCGCAGGCGGAAATTCAGGCGCTGCAGAAGCAGCATCCCGACAAGCGCGTCATGCTGATCGCGGAAAAGGGCACGATGGGCGTGGGCTCTTCGCGCATGTCGGGCGTGAACAACGTCGCCCTGTGGACCGGCAGGAAGGCCAGCCCCTACGTGCCTTTCGTGAACATCGCCCCGGTCGTTGCCGGAACGAACGGCATCTCGCCGATCTTCCTGACGACGGTCGACGTGACCGGCGGCATCGGCATCAACCTGAAGAACTGGGTCAAGAAGGTCGATGCGGACGGCAAGCCGATCCTGAACAACGATGGCAACCCGGTCCTGGAGCAGAAGTACTCCGTCGAGACCGGCACTGTTCTGACCATCAACGCCAAGAGCAAGAAGCTGCTCGACGAGGCCGGCAACGAGCTTGTCGACGCATCCTCGGCCTTCACGCCGCAGAAGATGGAATTCATGAAGGCCGGCGGTTCCTACGCCATCGTCTTCGGCAAGAAGCTGCAGACCTTTGCGGCCGAGACCCTTGGCATCGAGCCGACGCCCGTCTTCGCGCCGAACAAGGAGATTTCGCGCGAGGGTCAGGGCCTGACCGCCGTCGAGAAGATCTTCAACCGCAACGCCGTCGGCGTCACCGGGGGCAAGGTGCTGCACGCCGGCTCCGACGTGCGCGTCAAGGTGAACATCGTTGGCTCGCAGGACACGACCGGGCTGATGACCTCGCAGGAGCTGGAGGCGATGGCCGCGACCGTCATTTCCCCCACCCTGGATGGCGCTTACCAATCCGGTTGCCACACAGCCTCGGTCTGGGACAAGAAGGCCCAGGAGAACATCCCCAAGCTGATGAGGTTCATGAACAACTTCGGCCTGATCACCGCGCGGGATCCGAAGGGCGTGTATCACTCCATGACGGACGTGATCCACAAGGTGCTCAACGACATCACCATCGACGACTGGGCGATCATCATCGGCGGCGACTCGCATACCCGCATGTCCAAGGGCGTGGCCTTCGGTGCCGACTCGGGCACCGTGGCGCTTGCCCTGGCCACGGGTGAGGCGACCATGCCGATTCCGGAATCGGTGAAGGTGACCTTCAAGGGCACCATGCGCAGTCACATTGACTTCCGCGACGTGGTCCACGCAACGCAGGCGCAGATGCTCAGGCAGTGCGGCGACAACGTGTTCCAGGGCCGTGTGATCGAGGTTCATATCGGCACGTTGCTGGCCGACCAGGCCTTTACCTTCACTGACTGGACCGCCGAGATGAAGGCCAAGGCCTCGATCTGCATCTCGCAGGACGAGACGCTGATCGAATCGCTCGAAATCGCCAAGAGCCGCATCCAGATCATGATCGACAAGGGGATGGAGAACGCGGCGGGCACCCTGCGCGGCCTGATCGCCAAGGCCGACAAGCGCATCGCGGAAATCCGCTCGGGCGAGAAGCCCGCGCTCGCGCCCGACGACAACGCAAAGTACTTCGCGGAAGTTGTCGTCGATCTCGACCTGATCGACGAGCCCATGATCGCGGACCCCGACGTGAACAACGCGGACGTCTCGAAGCGCTACACCCACGACACCATCCGCCCGGTGTCCTACTACAGCGGCGAGAAGAAGGTCGATCTCGGGTTCGTCGGCTCCTGCATGGTGCACAAGGGTGACATGAAGATCGTCGCCCAGATGCTCAAGAACCTTGAGAAATCGCAGGGCAAGGTCGAGTTCAAGGCGCCTCTGGTCGTGGCGGCGCCCACCTACAACATCATCGACGAACTCAAGGAAGAGGGCGACTGGGAAATCCTGCAGAAGTATTCGGGCTTCGAGTTCGACGATCTGCTTCCCAAGAACAAGGCCCGCACCGAGTACGAGAACGTTCTCTATCTCGAACGTCCGGGCTGCAACCTCTGCATGGGCAACCAGGAAAAGGCCGAGAAGGGCGATACCGTCCTGGCCACGTCCACGCGCCTGTTCCAGGGACGGGTCGTCGAGGATACCGTCGAGAAAAAGGGGGAATCCCTGCTTGCCTCGACCCCGGTCGTCGTCCTTTCCGCGATCCTCGGGCGGACGCCCAGCGCGGAAGAGTACAGGGCCGCTGTGGAAGGGATTGACCTGACCAAGTTCGCCCCGCCGCTGGAAAAGCCGGCGATGGCACGGTCTATCCATTTCTGAGGGAACGGCCGGTGCAGTTCAGGGCCGCTGACCAGCGGCCCGCGAGACCGAGGGCAGATACCCGCCAGCGTTCGGGACGGCGGCGTCGCTGCTCTGGTGGGGTCGTCATATAAACTCGCCCCCTCATACGAATGCGGGGTGTGATCCGTCACGCTCGCCGTTCCGAAAGAATGCACTCGGCCAACGGTTCGTCCACCCGGCCCACGAAGACGCCGGGGCCGGGACTGGCGCTCCGCGCAGGCGGCGCATACAATTGCTCCAGCACTTCGCGCATCGGTGACTGTTGAGCGCGGCAAGCCAAGGTCTTTCGCTGCAAGGGTGAAGCTGCTCCGCTCGACGATGCGGACGAAGAAGCGCATCGCATCGCAGCTGTTCATTGTCCGTTACACACGGAAACTAATATCGATTTAATAGTAATTATCCGCTTTACGGATTGTGCTATCCAGTTCGCAGCGCAAGGCGTCCACGAACACAAGGTGAAAATCAAATGCCTGAACAGAAAGTTGCCCTCGTTACTGGTGGTTCGCGGGGTATCGGCGCTGCCATTTGCACACGTCTGGCCCGTGACGGCTTCGCGGTGGTGGTGAACTACGCCGGCAATGCCGCCGCCGCCGATGCAGTGGTGCATGAGATCATCTCCGCGGGCGGCAAGGCCATGGCCGCGCAGGCCGACGTAGCCGACGCAACGGCAGTACGCCGCATGTTCGACAGCGCCGAGGCGGCCTTCGGTGGCCTCGATGTGCTGGTGAACAATGCGGGCATCATGAAGCTTTCGCCGCTTGCCAAGGCCGATGACGCGCTCATCGACAGTCAGATTGGCACGAACCTCAAGGGTTCGATCAATACAATGCGCGAAGCGGCGGAGCGACTGCACGACGGCGGACGCATCATCAATTTTTCCACCAGCGTCGTCGGCCTGAAGCTGGAAAACTACGGTGTCTATGCTGCCACCAAGGCAGCCATCGAGACGCTCACCGCCATTCTTTCCAAAGAACTGCGCGGACGGGGGATCACCGTCAACGCGGTAGCTCCCGGGCCGACGGCAACCGCCTTGTTTCTTGACGGTAAATCCGCCGAACTGATCGAGAAGATGGCAAAGATGAACCCGCTGGAGCGTCTTGGCACACCCGAGGACATTGCAAGCGTCGTCGCCTTCCTTGCCTCGCCTGAAGGCGGGTGGATCAACGGCCAGACCCTGCGTGCCAATGGTGGCATGGTATAAGCACGAAGGTTCATGGAGCCGCCAACGACAATTACACATTGACCAAGTGCCGATTTATTGCCACATTTCGCCAGCGGAGGCGGCGCCGTTATTTTGAAATTGAACGGGCATCGCGAGAAATCAAGGAGCTAGGTTCATGATGAGCCGCCGACTTGGCGCGTTTCTTGCGATCGTAGTTTGCCTGTTCTGGTCTCCGGCATCGGCAACGGATACGGCGAGTACTTGCGGGCCGGAACCAAACAAGTTTGTTGCTAAACGCACCCCCGTCAATGCGGCGCACGCGGAGATCCTGAATCTCATCGCCAAAGGCTCGCCGGATAAAGAAGCTGTTTCAAAGCGCCTGCCGAAAATGCAGGCTGCCGTGCGTGCGGAAAAACTGACTCGTGACCAGGAACTGCTGGTGCGCTTCGACCTGGCAAACATCAACGCCATGGTGGCTGAGACGTCCGATCGAAAGCTCAATGAGGCTCTCCAAGCAGCGCGGAACGATCTTCGCAAGCACGCCAAGGGCGTAGAAGCGCTCTCTGTCCTCGCGGAACGGGATTTGAACCGTCAATCCACCGATATAAAAGAGATCACGCGGGCCCGGCAGTTTTTGACGTATCTCAGCACGCTCGTTGATGATCCGGGTGAGATTTGGCCCCTGTTTCGTATAGCGGGTGAGAACACGGACGGTTACCGCAATCTTGATCCGGAAGTACGCGCCGAGTGGCGAAAGACTGCCGAGCACGCGGCTGCCCTCTATCGGGAGCACAGGTCGCCACGGGTGCGGGCTGAAAGCCACCTTGCGGTTGCCTCCTTCGTATCCATGAACTCCGATGCAAGCACAGTCGAGCGTCTGCAGAACGAGCTGCGGCAGCATTTCGACGAAGTTGAACGGCTGGCGAAGCTGGACACGGTAATCGACGAACGGGGACGGAAGGAGGACGATTGTCGGCACATCTCGCTCAAAGCAGTCGAAACGGCTCTTTCAGTGTTTTCGAAAAGCGCCGATGACGCAGAACGCCGGCGTGCGATAGAGTTTGGGATTCCCCACGCTGCCAATGATGGTATGCTGGAAACGGATTACATCGGTGCCATTAGTAACGTCGCACCGATATTCCGTGTGCGAAACTCGTATCCCGACATCTATCGCAAGGCGATGAATATTATCGATCCGCTCGTATGCGGTGAGGGAATACAGCGCTCCTACTGCGTCGAGCATATACTCGTGGATGCATTTTCCCAGTTGCAGGTGTTCACACTCGCACGCGAGTTACAGTCTTCCTACCTCAAGGCGGTACGTAGCCATTCTCGTGACCCCATGGTGCTCGGCGAGGCTCTGGTCCGTCAGGCTGAGCTTGAATGGTCGTATGGCTCGGCCAGTCGTGCCGAAACGGTGTTCACGGAAGCTTCCAGCATAGAGGATATATCTCTCCAAACGCGCGTGAGCATGTTGCTGCTCGGCATGAAGATTGCCGACGCGAAGCTCGATGACGAAGCGGTCGTCGAGGCGGCGCGACGGCTCATCGCGCTATATGAAACTGTGGCACTCCAGGATAATGCTGAGATACGAAGCAACATCCGGCAGGCGCTGGATGAAGCAGTGTGGTTCTACTGGAGAGGTAAGTTTTGCGGCGGTTGTGGCGAAGAGATGGATGCCGTTGCTAAGTCGTGGTTCAGACAGAGGGCTGCAGAGTTTGGCAAATTTAACGAAATGGACGCCACAGATTATTGGCCTGTTCTTATGATACCCTATCTCGACAAGCATTTCATGACGCCGCAAGATAGAAATACTATTGTCGATGCTGCACTTGCATTGACAAGAGAAAATTCAGTGCGGGTCGCAAATCCGAGCATATCTGTCGATATCGAGCGTAGCGCTCGACTTTTTGCGCCGAAGAAGATGAAAAGTGATCAAACAGCTCGCGCAATATCTATCGTAAGTCACTTTCGCATTAATGACTCATATGATGATTTTTCAGTTGCATTCTTTAAATTTCTTTTTCATAAAGACTACAATTTACAGAAAAAATTGTGGAAAGATTACTCCGATTATTGGTTCGATAGTGACTTCAATCAATGGGGAATGGATACAAAATACCTGCAAACGCTTGAGAACGGCGCCAGGCTTCTCTCTGCCCATGGCTTCGATACTGCTGCGCGGATCGTCTGGCAGGACATGCTGCAGCGCATGGAACCTCGCGATCCGGCCAATCCGTCGCAGGTGAGCATTACTGATCGAGCCAAGCTCGCGCTCATTGGGCTCGCCGCCCCGGCGCACGCGCGCGAGGCCGCCTATGCCCTGGCGGAAGAGGACTTCGAGCAAGCTAACCGTCATCTCGACGCGATGCGTAGACTTGTCGAGGATCGCTTTACGGCCGAGTGGCGTGCCGGCAGCGAACGCACCGTCTTCTTGTTCCGCGAACTGTCAGGCGCATTGCGCCTTGCCGCTCAAACACGCCTGAAGCTTGCCACCAATCCCAAGGTATTGCGCCTCCTGCCGGATCTTCCGGAACAGGCGTACAGGGACTTGCAGCTGGCCATGCTCGGCGACACCGGCCTCACGCTCCAGTCCGCGCACCGGCGCAGGATACTGTCCGACCCCTCGCTCGAAGCGGCATTGACGCGCCGTGATGAAGCGTCCGCTTTGCTGGAACTCCATGAAGCCCACGAGACGGTGATCGAAGCTGCTGATGAATTCTGGGCCGAGAAAGAGCGGCAATCGCTGCAGGACCGTCGCCGCGAGGCCGAGGAGCAGGTTGCCAGGCTGCTCACCACCTCCGGCGACATCACGGCGTTTTCCCCGGTCTCCATTGGTGAAACGCGGGAGGTTCTCCGCCATGGCGAAGGCTTCTTGTCGCTTCATGTCGGGAGCGATGCGGTTTACGGGCTCTATTTCGGCAATGGGACCGGATCGCCGATGATCTGGCGCAGTCCCATTCGCGCTGCGGAACTGGATCGGCAAATCGCGACGCTGCGTCAGGGGGTGATGATCGAGGGTGGAAGGCCGCCACCTTTCCCGCTCGAAAAAGCGCATGATCTTGCCAATCTTCTGCTGGGGCCGGTGAAAGCGCATCTCAAGGAGGTCGATCGGCTGATCATTGCCACCGATGGCCCCCTACAGTCCCTGTCCTTTGCAATTCTACCCCTTGACGTGACAGGTTCCCCGTCAGCAGGGCCGTCCGGATCCCTCCATCGCGGGATCGAATGGCTCGGCGTGAGCCACGCCATTACCTATACACCGTCTGCCCAGACACTGGTGGCAACCCGCCGGTCGCCGGTCGCCAGCGCTGCATCCGAACCGTTCTTCGGCTTTGGTGACCCGTTGATCGGTTCCGCGCGGAAAGAAGCGCAGATGCAGGTTGCATTCAACACCTTGTTGTGGCCGTCAACTACCCGTGGCGGCATTAAGGTGACGGATCTTGCCAATCTGCCTGCCTTGCCGGATACGGCCATAGAACTTCGACGCATGGCGAAAGCCCTTGGCTCAGGCGACGACGTCATCCGCCTGGGCGAACATGCAAGTGAAACCCTGCTGCGGCAAACCGATCTGTCACGCTATCGGGTCGTGGCGTTCGCCACCCATGCGATGGTCGCCAGAGAGCTGTCCGGACATGTTGAACCGGGACTGGTCCTCACGCCCCTCGACACCCCCTCCGAAAACGACGACGGCTATCTCTCGCTGAGCGAAATCCTGTCACTGAAGCTCGATGCAGACCTCGTCGTGCTATCCGCGTGCAACACGGCGGCGTCCGATGGTCGCCCGCGCGCCGAGGGCTTCTCCGGCCTTACGCGCGGTTTCCTGAGCGTCGGCGCAAGGGCGCTTCTGGTCTCACATTGGTCCGTTCCGTCGGCGGAAACGTCCGAACTGATGTCGAGGCTTTTTGCGGCTCATGCGCATGAGGGCGCACCCTCATGGTCTGTCGCACTGCGAGATTCGATCAGGTCCATGGTGAACGATCCCGACCAGCCAACGTATTCCCATCCCGCGAACTGGGGCGCGTTCGTCGTTGTGGGTGACGACGCGCGGAGACGGTGATGCGTTGCTTCCGTGGTTTATCTGCTCGGTATCCGAGGGTGCGAGAGCTTTTCCGCGCAGTCGTGCTGGTGCTGGCCATCATTCTCTTCGGCCTGTTCTCAAACCTTCCCGAAAAGATCCCGCAGTTTCTGGAAAGGATGGTGACGCCTGATTGGGCCGTATGGCTTGCCCTTAAAAGCAACAGCGCGCCGCAGGCGCAACGGCCGGTGAGCCTCATTGAGTTCGATGACGAGACATTCCGTCATTGGGGGCATCCTCCCCGCTTTCCCCGCGACGAGCTTTACGGGCTGGTCCGCTTCGCCGCACGCGGCGGGGCGGAAGCCATCATCGTCGACGTCGACCTGACGGCATCTGCCGACGAGAAGGAATTCGACGAGCTTCTGTCCTTCCTGAACGCTTACGAGAACGAACAGGCGCGCAACGGCAGCAATATCGTGCCCCTGCTGCTCGTGAGGCGGCTTTGGCCGCTTGTCGACGCGGGCGGTAACGTCAGCGTACCGACCTATAACATGCGGGGGAGAGACGCGCTTGCCGGGAAGCTCGCGGATTTGGAAAGTTTCATGCAGTCTGCCGAATTTGTCCTATGGGTCAATGCGCTGCTGGAAAGAGATGAACGCGGGGTTGTGCGCACCTGGTCGATCGCAAGACTGACGTGCAATCCGCCCTATCCACAGTTCCCGACGGCCTTTCTGTCGCCGGGGACGGTGGTAGGCGAACTCGTCCACACCCCTGAGCCATTGCTCGCCCTAAAGCGGGCCAAGGGCGTCGCAAAACATGTTGCGGAACTTCGGTGCGGACCGCAAGCCTCGAAAGGGAGCACAGTTCCCAGCTTCTTGAAGACCGGTTTTTTGGCGGGACCGAACTGGAATTTGCCGATTCCCTTCGTGTTCAGGTTCACGCCGGGGACGCGGGAGTTCAGCGCCGCCATGGCGACAGACAGATATGGGCGTTTACGGAACCTCGTTACTGCATTTTCCGCCCGCAACCTCGTCTCGCCATACATGATGGAGAACAAGAGCTTCGCGCGCCTCGATTGCGCGGCGATCCATGCCGAAGAGGCCGTGCTTCGTGGTGCGGCCCCCGGATGCGATCTGATTGGTGATCGCATCGTCGTGATCGGCGCCACCCACATCGATACGGGCGATCATCACGTGACGCCGCTCGGCACGATGCCTGGAATGCACATCCTTGCGAATATAGCTTCCGGGGGCAGCGCAGTAATCATGGATGCCCAGGATGACGCGCGTCTTTTGGAATGGGCACCGATTGCGTTCGCCCTGAGCTGGTTGCTGCTGTCCTCCTTCCTGAGGCCGCTATTGTTCGGCTTATTCGCGGTGTCTCTCGTGCTGGCGATCGTGGTGCTCGGCTCTCTTGCTGGTTTCTCCCCTGCATCTCTGTCATCCACGATCTTCAAGGGAACGGTATTATACGGCTTCGCGCTCCTTCTACGGAGGTTCTACGTGATGGTTTCCAGGCGTTTGAGCCAGTTCACCGGGTTGGTCCGGCGCCTTGCCGCCCGGATAGCGGGGCCTTCGACCACGGGAATTCTTGTTTGCGCCGCGGCTATCGTAGCGGCTCATCCTGATTCCGCCCATGCGCAGACGCCGGTCGGCGTCGTTTCTCACTTCGAACCCGTGCCCCAATCGTCGTCCGCAGTGCTTATACGCAGAGCAAACCAATCCGAGCGTTCATTGCGTATCGCTGAGGAGCTACTGGAAGGCGACGTCATTCGCGTGCCTAACCGGGACGTGACTGTCCATATCATGCGATCCGGCGGGTCGCATGTCATCTGCGAGGTGACGGCGCGTAACTCCGAGTGCTCATGGCAAGCTCAGGGCTCCGGCTTCTGGCGGCAGCTTCCACAGTACTGGACCGAGATTGTCGATATGCTCAATCCGTCACCGGTCGCCGCCAACAGTGTGACGCGCGGTCCGGGCCAGGAGCAGAATGATCCGTTACGTATTCCGGTTTCGAAGGGCGTGCGCCAGAATCTTCTACGCTCCTCCGGCGGTGTGCCTGTTATCTGGTTCGGCGGAAAGCCGCCGTTCCGCATGACGCTGCGTAGCGGGGAGGCAGAAGTCGATAAAGGTGAGACAAGCCAACGTTTCATCGCGCTGCCCTATGAAGAGCTGTGTTCAGCTGACAGCACGTATTTCAAGGTCCGAGACAACGCTGGTGGGGAAGCTGATATCAACTTCACCTGTGTCGATGCACTGCCTCCCAATGAGATCGCAGCGCTTTATGAACACATGTTACAAGCCGATCGGACTTTCATTTTGGCCACGTTCCTTTCACGTCTCGATAACGGTGCCTGGACACTGGAAGCGGTGCAGCAGGTCAGGCGCATTCCCGAGCCTTCGCTCGCCGCTAGAATGTTCGTCGAGAAGCTGTTCTCAGGAAATTATCCATAGTCATAATATAGTAATAAATTGCGAAATCGTCGAAAATTGCCTCCGCTGGAACGACGAACGCCCCGGCATCACCTGCGTCACCAAGGAACTTGGAGACCATACGGGCCGCCTGAGGGAGACGCTTCGCGTTGGGCAGGACGTCAGGGTGGAAGGTCCTTACGGCTGCTTCACTTTCGGCGACGACCGGCCGCGGCAGATCTGGATCGGCGGCGGCATCGGCATCACGCCGTTTCTTGCCCGCATGAAGCATATGGCGCTTCAGAAAGGCACACCGGACTGGCCGCTCTCGCAGCAGATCGATCTCTTCCACTCGACGGCCGATGTCGACGAGGAAGCGCGGGGCAAACTGACGGAGGGCGCATCGGGTGCCGATGTCCACTTGCACGTCCTGATCGACGCGCGCGACAGCTATCTGACCGGGGAGCGGATACGCGAGCCCGAGGTGCGCCACCTGCTTGTCCGACAGGGCGGAGCCGCAGGTATTGATGGGTGCGCTGGGCACGCCGGCTGCGGAGAATGTCGAAACCCAGTGTGCCGATCGCCGATCGCCGATCGCCTGACCGTCACCCAGAACCTCGGCCCCACCGACGCGGTCAAGCACGCCGTCGCGGCTTCCCTTGGCATTTCCATCGTGCTCGATGCCTCCGTGACCAACGAGGTAAGGGACGGGCGTCTCCACGCGATCGAAATCGAGGACGCGGCGCTGGCGAAGGACATTTACGTCATCATACCGGCGAAGACACCGCCGAACTCGGAAATCCACCGGTTCGTCGCCTTTCTGATGGAATAGGGACGTGCCGGTTGTTGCTCTGTTCGTTACGGCGCGGAGAGGAGGGCGACGGCGGTGGCGCTCAGCACCGCGAGGGTGATGAGGGACAGGCCGCCGGCGGCGAGCACTCTTCCGCCCGAAGAGAGAACGGTGCGAAGATTGACGGACAGGCCCAGCGCCGCCATGGAAAGATTGGTGAGGCCGGACGACAGGTGACTGAGCGGCGAAAGCAGTGCTTCGGGAACGAGGTTCAGCGACCGCGCCGTCATCAGCACGGCAAAACCGATGACGCACCACGGAACCGGCACCGCGCGGGCTCCCGCCTGCCCCCCGGCACGGCCGCGCATCAGGCCGAGGCAGGCGATCACGGGACCAAGCATGAGAACACGTATAAGCTTCACCAGGATGCCGATCTCGGCGCTTGCCTGGCCAATGGGTATGGTGGCCGCCAGCACCTGCGGCACCGCATAGAGCACCATGCCGGCGATGACGCCGTATTGCCACTGTGTGAGATGGAGAAGCGGGAATGTCAGCGGCAGCAGCACCACGACCGGGATGCCCAGGGCGGCCGTGAATGTGATGGAAGCGGTCACTTCTTCGCCCTTCGCGCCGATCACGGGGGCGGCGGCGGCGATCGCGGAATTGCCGCAGATGGCGTTTCCGCAAGCGACGAGTATCGCCACCCGCCGCGGCAGTCCGAGCATTCGACCGATGCCATAGCCTGCCGACAGCGTCATGACGACAACCGTCATCACTGCGCCGACCATGGCGAGGCCGGCATCCACAATCGCTGTAATGCTGGTCGAGGCGCCGAGAAGCACAATGGCGATTTCCAGAGGCCATTTGGCGGCGAATTGCACCCCGGGGAGCCAGCAGGGCGGAATTTTCCAGATTGTATGGATTGCCGTTCCAAGCAGGATCGATAGGATAATACTATCAATCCAGGTAAATCCAAGAAATATGAATTCAATATTCGCAAGGAAGATAGCTGAAATCGTGATAAATACGCAAGCGGACAGACCAGTTAGAAGTTTTTTATATTTCATGATAAATATCATAAATTTCGTATGTTTTTGACTGACTTGAAATATATTGCATTGTTAAAAAAATATATCTATCGAGAAAAATGATACATTCTGTTTGACGAAACCGAACGGTTTGCCATGACTTTTGAGCAGCTCACCATCTTTGTCGCGGTCGCGGAGCGCGAGCATCTCACACGCGCCGCCTCCGCGCTTGGCTTAACGCCATCGGCTGTCAGCGCCTCTATCAAGACGCTTGAGTCTTTCTACAACGTACGTCTGTTCGAGCGGGTTGGCCGCGGCATCGAACTGACGCGCGACGGGCAAACCTTTCTCAAGGAAGCGAAGGAAACGCTTGCCCGCGTACGAGCCGCGGAACTCGTTCTGGGCGATCTCGGTAATCTCAAGAGAGGGCATATCGATATTCACGCAAGCCAGACAATCGCTAATTACTGGCTGCCACAGAGACTCCTTCGTTTTCGCGACGTCTATCCGGAAATAGAACTCAGTCTTACAGTCGGCAATACGATGACCGTCACCCGTGCTGTCGTCGAGGGCACTGCCGAACTGGGGTTCATCGAAGGCACCATCGATGAGCCGGCCATCGCGGCGCAAACGATCGCTCTCGATCAACTCGTCGTCGTGGTGCCGTCGGGCTGCAAGCTTGCGCCGGCAGGGAAACTGCCGGTTGTCGACACCATCAGGGAGCTTGCCTGGATCATGCGGGAGCCCGGTTCCGGCACACGTTCGGAATTCGAGGCAGCGTTGCAGGCGTTTTGCATCGATGTCTCCGAACTCAAGGTTCTGTTGACCCTGCCGTCGAACGAGGCCGTTCTGAAGGGAATTCTCTCCAGCGGGGCCGCCGCGGCCCTTTCCAGAGCGGTTGTCGAGCCTTTCATCGGGAACGGCACGGTCACGGTACTCGACATACCGTTGCCGTCACGCAAGTTCACCATCCTGAAGCACAAGGAACGCCGGTTGTCGTCAGCCGCCCGGCGGCTCAGCGAGTTGTTCCGGAACAGTTCGTTCGGGACGTAATTCCGGCGTGCGATCGAGATGGCCGCGCTGCCTACGGGACCGCATCCGGGCGGCGGCCGGGGTAGTCGTCGGGCAATATGAACGGGAACGGACCGGGTGCCCTGTCTATCTTGGCCGTGTGGGTGACGATCCGGTTGCCGGCAAGCCGATGCAGCAGAAGCTCAGGCGGTTCCAGGATGAAGCACGACGGCGCATCGGCATGCAGGTCGAGGGCGACCTGATGGCCCACGGACGGCGCGATCTGGCATAGCGTTCCGCCGAACAACTGCTGGATCGAACGATGCACGTGTCCGCAGAGAACGCGCTGCACCTGGGGGTTCCTTCTGACAAGGCGCTCCAGTTCCTCCGCGCCGTCGAAAAGGCGTGCCCTGTCCATATGGCCGATGCCGGTTTCGAAGGGAGGATGGTGCAGCATGACAAGCGTCGGCGCTTCCGGAGCCTCCGCGAGCGCGCGCTCCAGAAACGCCAGCGTCTCGGGCAGCAGCGCGCCATGGCTTTCGCCCTGCACCAGACTGTCGAGGGCGACGATGCGCACCGGACCGCACCGCACGGCGTAGTTGAGCGGGCCCGCAGAGGGAAGATACCCGGCGGCCCGGAAGGTGCGCCGGAACGGCTCCCGCCTGTCGTGGTTTCCCGGAATGGCGTAGACGGGCATGGGCAGCCGGGACAGCAACCCGGATACGATCTCGTATTCGTCGTCCCTCCCGCAATCGGTGAGGTCGCCGGTCACAAGAACGCAATCCGGCGCCGGGTTGAGGCGCAGCAGCGCGTGGATCGCGTGTTCGGCGAGGAGATTGGTTTCGGAGATACCGTAGGCGAGTTGGCCGCCGGGCCGAATATGCAGGTCTGAAATCTGGGCGATGAGCATTGATCAGGCTTCTTGCTGGAACTCGATGATCGCCTGCGGATCGATATCGAAAGCGACGATCTGGCCGGGCGTGAAGGACAGGCTGGACGACAGGTCGAGCTGCAACCTGCGGCCCGGCGCGACCTCGGCGACGAGACGTTGCGTGGCACCGAAAAAGGTCGAGGCGACGACGCGCGCCGCAACGGCGGCCTCACCGGCCGACAGCCGCGCGGCTTCGGGACGGAAGCAGATCGCGGCCGTGCGATCGGGGCCGCCGACGTCCAGGCGCGCGTGGGTGCCGTCGCCCTCGATGGCCAGCACCCCGCCGGCCACGCGCCCTTCGAGCCGGTTCATGGTGCCGACGAAATCGGCCACGAAGTCGTTGGCGGGGCGGTGGTAGATCGTCTGCGGCGCGCCGATCTGGGCAATGCGCCCGCGCTGCATGACGGCGATGCGGTCACCGATGGCCATGGCCTCGGCCTGATCGTGGGTTACATAGACGGCCGTGATGCCGAATTCGCGCAGCAGCAGGCCGATTTCGACCCGCAGGCGCTCGCGCAGCACGGCGTCGAGCGCGGCGAGCGGCTCGTCGAGGAGCAGGACGCGCGGCTTGATGGCAAGGGCGCGGGCCAGCGCGGTGCGCTGGCGCTGCCCGCCCGAGATGGCCGAGATGCGGCGATCCGCATATTCGTCCATGCCCACGAGCGCCAGCAGGCGGCGGGTTTCAGCCTCGCGCTGCGCACGCCCGATCCTGCGGATTTTCAGGCCGTAGGCGACGTTTTCAGCAACCGTCATGTTCGGGAACAGGGCGTAGGACTGGAACACCATGCCGACATTGCGCTTCTCGATGGGCACGCCGCCGACATCCTCGCCGTCGAAGCGGATCATGTCGGGGCCGTCGGGCTGTTCGAGGCCGGCGATCAGCCGCAGCAGCGTGGTCTTGCCGCAGCCGGACGGCCCGAGCAGCACGAGGATCTCGCCCGCGGGGATTTCGAGATCGGTGGGCTGGAGCACGGTGACGCCGTTGAACGTCTTGGACAGCCGGCGGGTGGTTATGGACGAGCCGCGCCGGGCAGCCGTCGGGTTTGCGGTGTGGGCGTTCATGACTTTGTCCGTTTCTCCGAGAGGTCCGCAACGGCCTGCACGCCGACGAGCAGAGGGATCACCATGACGAGGAAGACGAGCGTATAGGCGGATGCGATTTCGAGACGCATCGACGCATAGGCATCGGCCAGCCCCACGGGCAGGGTCTTGGTCATCGGCGTATGCATCATCCAAGTCAGGTTGAATTCGCCGATGGACAGGGTGACGACGGTGAGCGCGCCCGCCACGATGCCGGGGCGCACGTTCGGCAGGATCACATCCACGAAACGCCGCCACGCCGGGGAACCGAGGCTGGCCGCGCCTTCATCCAGCGTCCGCCAGTCGATGGTTTCGAGAATGGCGATGACCGAGCGCATCATGAAAGGCAGCGTGAAGAGCACGTGCCCGATCACGACGAACAGCGTGGATTGCCGGAACGCACCGAAGCCGCCGTAGAGAAGGATCATGGCGAGCGCGAGCGCCAGACCCGGAATTGCGACGGGCAGCGTCACGATCTCCTCGACGATGCGGGCGAAGCGGCCGCCCCGGCGCACCAGCGCATAGGCGCCGGGCACGCCGATCAGCAGCGTCAGGATGAGCGTCAGCAGCGCGACGACGAGGCTGCGCAGGACGGTGTCCGAATAGAGCCCCCAGACCTGCCGGACCCAGTCGAGGGTGAAGCCCGCCGAAATGCCGCGTGCGTAGTTGACGGTCAGGCCGGCATATACCGACAGCAGCACAGGAACGATCAGGAACAGGGTGAGCAGGGCCGTGATGACGATCCCGGCGCAGGTGGTCCAGCGAATGCGCATGTCAGCCTCCGTTCACGTCGCGCATGGCGCGGCTGCGGGCGACGACGAGCGCGGCCCAGGTGATGAGTCCGAGAGCGATGGAGATGGCGGCGGCCATGCTGGCGTTGGTGGCCAGCGTGAACTCGGTATAGATCAGCATGGGCACGACATCGATGTTGGTTGCCAGCGTGAAGGCGGTGCCGAAGGCGCCCATCGCCGTGGCGAAACACAGCGCGCCGCCGGTGTACATGGCCGGAAACAGGGCGGGCAGCACCACATCGCGCTGGATCGCGACCGGGCCGGCGCCGAGGGAACGCGCCGCCTCGACCAGCGACGGGTCGAGCTTTTCGGCGGCTGCGAGAATGGTCAGCAACACGCGCGGCACCGAAAAATAAAGGTAGCCGAGAAACAGGCCGAACAACGAATAGGCGAAAACGACGTTGGTGCCGATCAGGCTTTTCGTGACGCTGCCCACGAGTCCGAGCCGGCCGCCGAAAAGGATGATCATGAAGCCCACCACCACGCCGGGAAAGGCGAGGGGGAAGGTCAGCATCGACAGCAGCAGGCCGCGCCCCGGGAACTTCCTGTGGGCGAGCGTCTGCGCCGCGACCGTGGCGACCGCGAGTGTCGCGACCGTGGTGACGATCGCCAGCACCAGCGTGACGATCAGGCTGTTGCGAAAGCGCGCTTCGGTCAGGATGACGAAGAAGCCCGCCAGGCCGCCCGGTCCGCTCCCGGCCTCAAGTGTCAGCCGCGCGAGGGGAAGGATGAGAAAGGCCAGCGTGAAAATCGCCGCCGGCAATATCAGCAACAAGTCGAAATGTCTGCTGCGCACGGGAGCCTCCGGTCGGTGAGGGGCGATGCCGGGGGAGCGCGCTCCTCCCCCGGCAACGTTGGCCGTCAGCGCGCTTCAGACAGGTAGCGCTGGGAGAATGCGGCCTGCGCGGCCTGCGCCTGCGCCCAGTCAATGGCCTTGGCGCGCTCGTATTCGCTCGCCGGCAGGAACTTCCCGGCGATTTCCTGCGGCATCTCGACCGGCAGCGCGGGGCGCAGATAGGCGGTGCTCCAGAAAAGCTGGCCTTTGTCCGAAAGCAGGTAATCAAGCACCTTCTTCGCCGCCTCGGCGTGCGGGGCGCCCTTTACCAGGGTCATGACGTAGGGGAAGGTGACCGAGCCTTCGCAGGGCAGAACGAACTGGAAGTTTCCGTTCTCGGTGTATTTGGCGCGATAGGCGTTGAAATCGTAGTCCAGCAGGATCGGAAACTCGCCGGAAACGACGCGGGCGTAGGATGTCTGCTTGGTCGCGATCGCGCCGTTGCCGGCCAGCGCCTTGAAGTAGTCGATGGCAGGGGTGAAGTTGTCGAGCGAGCCGCCGAGCGCCGTGTTGACGGCAACGGCGGAGACATAGCCGACGGCCGCGGAAGTCGGGTCGAGATAGCCGACCAGACCCTTGTATTCGGGCTTCTTCAGGTCGGCCCAGCAAGCGGGCACCGGCGTGCCGCCCAGGGCGTCGACATTGACGAAAAAGCCGAGCGTCCCCTGATGAACGGCCCACCAGCGGCCGTCGGGGTGCTTCAGGCCTGCCGGAATCTCGTCGAAGCGGGCCGGTTTCCAGGCCTCGACCAGATCCTGCTGGGCGGCGGAAATGCCGGCATTGATGCCGAGATAGGCGATATCGGCCACGGGACTTGCCTTTTCGGCGATGATCTGGGCGATGGCCTGGCCGGAATTCTTGTTGTCGCCCGGGATATCGATACCGAGATCGGCGCGGATGCGGTTCAGCATCTCGCCCCAGTTCGCCCATTCCGGCGGGCAGTTGTAGCAGATCGCGTCAGCGGCCTTGGCCTGAAGCGGAACGAGGGTGAAGACGCTCAGGGCGGCGGCAAGGCCGAGCGAGAGGAGGCTGGCTTTCATGGTCTGGACCTTCCGATCAAGAGGACTGGGTTGGCGTGGGAGTCAGGCTGGTTTGGGAGGTTGGTTGACTGTCGATAATCCGCACTGCCGGGGCGGTGCGATTGTCTCCCCGCTGAGCGGGATGACGTCGGGCCGCAGCTGTTGCGGGGGCTTGTGCCCTGCGGCCATATCCAGGAGCAGGGAAGCGGCGAGCGTGCCCATGGCCTGGGAAGGTTGCTGGATCGTCGAAAGCCTGGGCGAGACATGCCGGGCGAAGTCGATCCCGTCGAAACCGACGACGGATACATCTTCCGGGATGGACAGGCCGGCACGGCGCAACGAGCCGATTACCGTCACCGCCAGGAGATCGTTCGAGGCGATGATCGCGGTAGGTCTGTGGTCGGCGATGACTTCCGTGAGGTCGATGTCTTTCGTGGCGTCGATGAAGTCGACTTCGATCGCCGGGGCAGTTTGCAGTCCTGCCGCGGTCATCGCGTCGCGGTAGCCTTCGTAGCGGCGGGCCGACCGGTCGGAGGAGACGAACCGGCCGCCGACGAAAAGGATGTTGCGATGGCCGAGCGCCAGAAGTTCCTCGGTCATCCGGCGGACGGCGCCGCGATTGTCGACCGACACCGCGCCGACACCCTCGGGCGTGCCTTCGTTGTAGATCGTCACGACGGGCAGCCCGGCCTTGCGAACGCGCTGAAGCGCCACGCTGGAGACGGGATCGCAGACTGTCATGATCATCCCGACGGGACGTTCGCCGATCAGCGCGGTCACGATCTCCTCTTCTTGCGCGGGGTCGTAATTCGATTGACCGAGGACGGTGGACAGCCCCGCCGACCGTGCCCGCTGTTCGACCCCGGCGACAGCCACGGCGAAGACGGGATTGGTCAGGCTGGGAATCAGAATGCTGATGATGGGACGGGTTTCGGGAAAGGCGCGCGCGATCGCGAAGCCAACCTCCAGAGCGGCCTGGACCACGCGCTTGCGCATGTCCTCGCTCACAGGGCCGTTGCCGGTGATGACACGGCTCACGGTGGCAATCGAGCATCCTGCCCGTGCCGCCACGTCGCGGATCGTCATTTCCGATGAACCCATCGCCTTGCCCCGGCCTCTCGCTGCGCCGTACCTGTGCGGCCGCTGATGCAAGGCTCCTAGCAAAAGCTGTTATTGCCTGAATGACAGTGTTTCAGTCGTTTTCAGTGGGCTATAGCATTTCGACATTCCATTGAAACGCCGAAATTCTATAAGTTTTTGATATTACGCGCTTTCTTCACGCAAGCCGGTATCCGCTTTGCTTGAAAACGCTTTATAGGCTGTTGGTGATCATGGATAGGGTATTCATGGCGGAATTGCTCCGGATGTTCGCATCCGGCATGGAGACCTCACCGGCGCCGTGGACGCAGCGCACCTGGCCGGTTTCCTTCAGGGTGCGGATATCGCGCCGGATCGTTTCCTGGAAGATCCCGAAACGGCCGGCGAGGTCTTCGGCGACGATACTCTCGCGGCCGGAGATGAGTGAAAGGATGTTTCGCTGGCGGGCGATGCTGAGCTTGGCGCTGCCCAGCTTGCGGTTCTTGCCGCCTTTCACGAAACAGGGCAAAGCCGTGCCGGCTGTAGAGCATTTCATCGAGAACAGCTCAATAATTTACATTATAGTAATTTTAGAGTAGTGCAGAATATAACTATCATAAAGTTTGCTTCTGTATTATTTATATGTTGCATAAGTTCTCTCGGCAATATAAATATCTGCTTCCGCAATGGTCGGAGCGGAGTGTGCTGACTTTTTTCATGATTACCCGGCGTTTCCGGCTTCTGTCTTTAGGCGGCAAGTGGATACACCGGAAAGCTGGACTGCCGGAACGCGAGCCCATCTCGTCCGTTCCACCCCTTTCTGGAGAACTGGCCGTGACCGGGCGCGTCGAGATGCAGGTGCTTGCGGCCGTGATGCCATGGATAAGGTTGAGTGGAGATGTTAGGCTATCAGCATTCCATGACCTGCCATACAGAAGGCATCCGGCCGCTCGCGCCCGTCAAATGGCGCGGCCTTGACGGGCTGATGAGCGTCTTCTGGGATGCGGAAGGCGAAACCGGGGCGAGAGCCTATTATCTGTCTCCCGACCCGCGCATCGTGATCTTTTTCAACGACGTGTCCTCCCATATCCGGATGACGAACCAGGAAGGCGGAGTCGAAAGGCATTATCGCCGCATGACGCGCGCGATCTATGTGCCTGCCGGTGTTCCCTTGTGGACCAGCTTCACGTCCTCACATCGCTTCTCGCATCTGGATCTGCACGTTCACAAGGACCGGATGTTGAAATTCCTGTCGCCGTCAGTCGGCACCTCGGGTGCGCTCACGGCATTGCGCCGCTCGGTGGAAGTTCAGGATATCGTTGCCATCGAAATGCTGGCCAGCCTGTTGGTCAATGAAGTGTCGAATCCATCGAAACATGCAGTCTATGCCGAAAGCCTCGTCGGCAGCATCGTGGCCGGGCTTCTCGATATTCCCGAGAACAGCAGCGAGCGGGCCAATGGCAGGCTCACCCAGGCGCAGATGAACAAGCTGGTCTCGCGCATCAACGCCTGCAACGATTGCCGCCTGACCGTCGCGGAGATGGCCGCGACGGTGGGGTTGTCCGAGAGCTGGTTCGCCAATGTTTTCAAGCAGACCACCGGCACAACGCCGCTGCAATGGCAGCTTGAAAGACGCATCGATGTTGCGAAAAAGCTGTTGGCGGAAAGCGACCTGACCATAGCGGATATAGCGGCCCAGCTCGGGTTTTCCGATCAGGCTCATCTCACGAAAGCCTTCCGGCGGATTGCCGGGGAAACGCCCGCCGCATGGCGCCGGATGCAGCAGCCTTGATCTTGAGCGAAGTCCTGTCGGCCGGATAAGGCCGTCAAGGGCGGAAGAATCCCGCCCGCAATGACTGCGGGCGGGATGGTTTCGTCACCAGGTATGGCGCAGCGTCGCCGAAATCCTGCGGCCAGGGTTGTACCAGTCCGCTCCGAAACCGCCGTAAGCAACGTGTTTCCTGTCAAACAGATTGCTGACGTTGAGTTCAAGCGAGGTGCTTTCCCGGACCTTGTAGCTGACGGCTGCATCGACGACGAAGTTACTTCCGGTTGACGCCGTATTCGCCTCGTTGAAGTAATACGAGCCCGTATAGCGCCCGCCGACGCCGAACGTCATGTCGCCGCGAATGCCGCTGCCTTTCCACAGGTAGTTGAGCCAGAGCGAAGCCGTATGTCGAGGCACGAAGCTTGGACGATTGCCCTTATTCCCGGCATTTCCATCGTCGACGATCTCGGCATCGAGATACGAATAGGCGGCAGTGAGGCTGATGTTGTTCATCAGCTCCGCCTTTGCCTCCAAGTCGATGCCACGAACACGCACCTCGCCGATCGTGGACTGAATCAGTGTAGCCGGATTGGTGACCGTGATATTGGTTTTGCTGAGATCGTAAATGGCGGCGCTGAACAAACCCGGGAAGGCATCGGGCTGATACTTGATCCCTAGTTCGAACTGCTCGCCGCGCTCGGGCTCAAGGCCGATGGTGGGAGGCGCGGCGGACTCGGCGTAGCTCGCGTACGTCGCCAGCTGATCGGTCCACTTGTAGGTCACGCC
Source organism: Pseudochelatococcus lubricantis (assembly GCF_011762225.1). Lineage (GTDB taxonomy): Bacteria > Pseudomonadota > Alphaproteobacteria > Rhizobiales > Beijerinckiaceae > Pseudochelatococcus > Pseudochelatococcus lubricantis. The sequence goes on along the minus strand of NZ_JAASQI010000007.1, from coordinate 122,224 downwards.
GATGCGCTTCGTGAACTCACTGACGTCGTCGTCAGACAGCCTGCCGGTGAGCCGGTTCGTCGATTTCAGATCGAGCCAGTCGTTTCGCAAGCCGACGGTCGCGATCAGTTTCTCCGCGATGGTCAGCTCCTGCTGGAGATAGACGGACTTGGTCTTCTGATCGTTCTTCGTGCTGCTGATAAGCGGAAGAGAAACAGGCGGGCCCGTAAAAATCGGATTGAGCCAATTGATACTTGGCGCAGCCCCCCAATACGTATCGGTGCTGGACAGGAAGTCGTTATATTCTACCCCGGCCAGGGTGCGGCTTTTGATGTTGTTGAAAGTCGCATCGTACTGCAAGCGCGCGTCGGCGATGAAATGCTCGCTTGAGTAGTCGTTGCCGAAGAAAGCCCGGTTGACGAGCGTTGAGCCATTCGTCGGCGTGGCGGAGATGTAGGCATAGCCGAAGTCAGTCTTGGTATCGCTGTAGCGCGCGTTCGAGCTGAAGCTGAGGCCGGAGCCGAAATCGTGGTCGAACATGACGCTGACAGTGCTTCTGTCCGTGCCGCGATAGTTGAAGTCGGGCTCCCCGAAGAACAGCCTTCTGTTCAGATCCGACCCCACCGGATGCCCGCCGCTGCCGGGAACGCCGTCGCGGTTGAGATAGTCGTAGACGACGGTCAGGCTGGTCGCGTCGCTGGGGCGCCATGTCAGGCCGCCCATGAAGAACTGCTGGTCATCCCGCGAATGTTTATATTCATCATCCGCGTCTCTGACCATGCCGGTAACACGGAAGGAAAATTTACCGTCGGGGGTGATGTTGTCTCCGAAATCGAGACCGACTTCCTTGCGGTTGAACGATCCGCCCGTGAGGTAAGCTTCGCCGAACCGTTCATTTTTAGGCCGTTTGGTGACGAAATTGACCGCCCCGCCCGGGTCCGCGACGCCGAAGACGGTTGAGTTCGCGCCCTTCAGGACCTCGATGCGTTCAAAGGCATAGACCTCTTCCCTAACCCCGCCGAAGGGGCGGCCCAGTGTCAGCCCGTCGCGATACATATGGGCGTCGAAACCCCTGATCTTGAAGAAGTCGAAACGGTTGTCCGAGCCGTAGTAATCCGTGGTCACGCCGGCGGTATATTTCAATGCATCCTCGACGCTCTGAACGCCGCGCTGCTGCATTTCCTTGGCGGTGATCACGGAGACGGAGGCCGGCGTATCCAGAATGGCCGCCGGCAGCTTGCTGCCGCTCGACGTCTGCGTTGCGACGATTGATCTCCGATCGTCATCCGCGCGGGTGCCCCCGACGGTGATCGTGTCGAGAACGATGGCGGTGTCCGACGTCTCAGCCTCCTGGGCCAGCAGACGGGATGGCGTGAGGGTGACAATTGCCGCACAACCCAGGAGCAGCGCATTCCGATAGTGGCTGATGGACCGTCTGCCGCATCCACCCGTTTTTTTGAAATTCATCGTCAATTTCCAGAAATTGGTGTTGCTATCGCCGGCGGTCTGAAAATGCGTGCCGGCCTTACCGAAAAGCCTGCCTGGTAACCCTCGTCGGTATCGTGCCCGTTGTCTCGCGCGGCCGGCCACCTGGCCGGGACGTCCTTCCGGATTGCGGACAACAATAGAGATCGTTCGGTATCATGTCGGAATACGTGCTAACCCGAGCGTGCTCGCCGGGTATTGTAAATTTCCCCGCCTTTGTAGAAAGCCACGGAAATCTCACGGCTTTTTCGGGAAGAGGCCGGCTCCGGAGTTGACGCCGGCCGGTGAACCTGAAACTAAAAAGCCACCTCGGACGACATGGAGTTTCTGCCGAATGCTACGGTTCGTTCGCTCTTCCGTGATATTGATCGCCACAGCCTTTTCGATCATCGCTTCCGGCGGCGCGCTGGCCGCGGAGGGCACGTCCTATCCCATCGTCATCAGGCACGCCCTCGGTACGACGACCATTGCGAAAAAACCCGAGCGCGTTGCGACGGTCGCCTGGGCGAACCATGAGGTTCCGCTGGCGCTCGGTATCGTGCCTGTCGGCTTTGCCGCCGCCAACTTCGGTGACGATGACGGCGACGGGTTGTTGCCGTGGGTGACCGAGAGACTGGCCGAGCTTGGCGCCGATAAACCCGGCGCCGGCAAGCCCGTGCTGTTCGATGAAGGCGACGGCATCGATTTCGAGGCTGTCGCCGCCACCAAACCCGATGTGATCCTGGCATCCTACTCCGGCCTGAGCCAGTCCGACTACGACACGCTGAGCCGGATCGCCCCGGTCGTCGCCTATCCCGAATCCGCCTGGGCGACCGACTGGCGCGGCATGATCCGCTTCAACAGCGCGGGGCTGGGCATGGCGGCCGAAGGCGAAGCGCTCATCACGCGCATCGAGGGAGAAATCGCCCGGGCAGCCGCCGGTCATCCAGAGCTTGAGGGCAAGTCGGCGATATTCGTCACGCATCTCGACACCACCAATCTCAGCATCGTCAGTTTCTATACCGCCAACGATACGCGGGTGAAATTCTTCGCGGATCTGGGGCTGAAATCGCCGAAAAGCGTCCTGGAAGCGACGAGACCGGGGCAGTTCGCGGCGGAGGTCAGCGCCGAGCGGGTCGATGCCTTTGACGATGTCGATATCGTCGTGACCTACGGCAGCCAGCCGCTGCTCGACGCCGTGCGGGCCGATCCGCTGCTGTCCAGGATGCCGGCCGTCAGCAAGGATGCGATCGTCATGCTCGGCCGAAACCCGCTCGGCACGGCAGCCAATCCGACACCGCTGTCCATTCCGTGGGTGCTGAAGGATTATGTGTCCTTGCTGGGCGAAGCCGCCAGAAAATCCCGATGACGGCCGGCCGCACGGAAGCATCCGCCCGGGCCCCGGTTCCCGAAAGATCGCGCCGCGCCCGCGGCCTCTCGTTGGCTGCATTGGTCGCGATCCTCGCCGCGCTGTGCGCCCTGTCGGTTGCGATCGGCACGCGCGCGATACCTTGGGCCGACATCGTCGCCGCGCTTGAAAATCAGGTTCTCGGCGGTCAGGTGGACAACATAGGCCAGGCTGCGGTCGCCGTCCGTATTCCGCGAACGTTGCTGGCCCTGCTCGCCGGTGCGGCGCTTGGCCTTGCCGGGGCGATCATGCAGGGCGTGACGCGCAACCCGCTTGCCGATCCGGGTATTCTCGGCGTCAACATGGGTGCGTCTCTGGCGGTTGCTGTCGGAATCGCCTGGTTCGACATCTCCTCCGCCCATGCCTATATCGTTGCGGCCATTCTGGGAGCCGGCGTCTCCGCCGTGTTCGTGTATGTCATCGGCTCGCTCGGGCGGGGCGGGGCGACCCCGCTCAAGCTGGCGCTTGCCGGCGCCGCGACCTCGGTCGCCTTTTCCTCGCTGGTCATCGCCGTCGTGCTGCCGCGGGCCGACATCGCGGGCGGCGTCCGCTCGTGGCAGATCGGCGGTGTGGGCGGAGCGACTTTCGACCGCATCTTCCACGTCCTGCCGTTTCTCGCCGCGGGTTTTGCCATCGGTCTGCTGTCGGCCCGGAGGTTGAATTCTCTCGCCCTGGGCGACGAACTGGCCGCCGGGCTCGGCGAGCGCGTCGCCATGGCTCGCGCCGTTGCAGCGCTTGGCGCGGTTCTGCTGTGCGGGGCAACCACGGCGATTTGCGGGCCGATCGGCTTTCTGGGGCTGGTCGTGCCGCACCTGGGCCGCTTGCTGGTGGGGGTCGATCACCGCTGGCTCCTGCCTTTCTCGGCACTGGGTGGCGCTTGCCTGCTTCTGGCCGCCGATATCGTCGGGCGCATCATTGCGCGTCCCGCCGAACTCGACGTCGGCATCGTCACCGCCTTCGTCGGAGCGCCGGTCTTCATCTGGATGGTCAGACGCCAGCGGGTTCACGAGTTGTGATGTTGCTTTCTCCCACCCTCGACTCCATCATCGACAATCGCCGCCGGCGCGCACGCAGGCGCAGCCTTGTGATCGGCGTCCTGGCGGTCCTGCTCGTGGCGATGTTCGCCCTGACGCTGCTGCTGGGGCAGTCCTTCACACCGCCTGAAGACGTCATTCGCGTGCTGCTTGGGGAGCAGGTGGCGGGCGCGAGCTTTACCGTCGGGCAATTGCGGCTGCCGAGGGCGGTTCTGTCGATCCTCGCGGGACTGAGCTTCGGCCTTGGCGGGGTGGCCTTCCAGATCATGCTGCGCAATCCTCTCGCCAGCCCGGACATCATCGGCATCAGCTCCGGCGCCAGCGCGGCGGCGGTGTTTGCCATCGTCGTTCTATCGCTGAAGGGGCCTCTGGTTTCGGTCATTGCCGTCGCGGCCGGTCTGGGGGTGGCGTTGCTGGTTTATGCTCTTTCATTCAGAAACGGCGTTGCGGGCATGCGGCTTATCCTTGTCGGGATCGGCGTTTCGGCGATGCTGGACAGCTTCATCGCCTATGTCCTTTCCCGCGCCCCGGCCTGGACCCTGCAGGAGGCGATGCGCTGGCTGACAGGCAGCGTCAATGGCGCGCAATTGAGCGACGCGCTTCCGCTCGTGCTGGCGGTGGTTGCCTTCGGCGGGCTGCTGGCAAGCCGCGCGCGGGACCTTGACGCGCTGAAGCTGGGCGACGACACTGCCGCGGCGCTGGGGGTAGGGGTCGTAAGGACCCGCGTCATGGTCATCGTTGCGGCGGTCGGCATGATCGCCTCCGCAACGGCGGTGGCGGGGCCGATCGCGTTTGTCGCGTTCCTGTCGGGACCAATCGCGGCCCGCATTATGGAAAACAACGGATCGTTGCTGATCCCGTCCGCGCTGATCGGCGCAATGCTTGTGCTGGCGGGGGACTACTGCGGCCAGTTCCTGTTGCCGAGCCGCTATCCGGTGGGTGTCGTTACCGGCGCATTGGGAGCGCCGTATCTGATTTTCCTGATCGTCCGCGCCAACCGGACAGCCAACTCGCCATGACCGCCAACTTGCCACGACCGCTTATCCGATGACCGCTTATCCGATGACTGCTTGCTCCCTTGTCGCCAACCGGGTTTCCGCCGGTTATGGCGACACCGACATTTTACGCGGGCTTGATCTTGCCGTGCCGCCGGGCAAGATCACCGCGATCGTCGGCGCCAATGCGTGCGGCAAGTCCACGCTCTTGCGCACGATGTCCCGGCTCATCTCGCCGCGTCAGGGGCAGGTGCTGCTCGACGGCAAGTCGATCCACCGCATTCCATCGCGGGAACTGGCGCGGACACTGGGCCTGCTTCCCCAGTCTCCCGTCGCTCCGGAGGGCATTACGGTTGCCGATCTCGTCAGCCGCGGCAGGCACCCTCATCAGGGCCTGTTCTCGCGCTGGACGCGCAAGGACGACGAAGCCGTAGCGGCGGCACTCGTGGCGACCAAAACCGTCGCCCTCGCGGAGCGACCGGTGGACGAACTTTCCGGCGGCCAGCGCCAGCGTGTATGGATCGCCATGGCGCTGGCGCAGCAGACGGAGATATTGCTGCTGGACGAGCCGACAACATTTCTCGACATCAGTCATCAGATCGAGGTTCTGGATCTTCTGACGGATCTGAATCGGGCGCGCGGCACCACGGTCGTCATGGTCCTGCACGATCTCAACCTGGCGGCGCGCTATGCGGACCACCTCGTCGCCATGGCGGGCGGGCGCCTGCACGTCTCCGGCAAGCCGGAAGACGTGCTGACGGAACAGCATGTGCGAGAGGTTTTCGGCCTCGAAAGTCGCATCATCGTCGATCCGACCTCGGGGAGGCCGATCATGCTTCCGATCGGCCGCCACCGAATGGTGACAGAGCAGGTTTCCACGATCCCGCCGGCAGGTTAGGTCAGGTGTGGGCGAGCCTTGACGCCGGATTGCATGCCGAGGTTCGCGATCGGGCGGCCATGCTCGAATGCCATGGAACTTCCGCTTCCGCGAAAAGCGCAGGTCCGGCATCCGTTTATGGAAAACCGCCGCCGGGCCGCGGCGGCTTACGCCTTGTCGGGAATGCGGGCAATGACCTTGATTTCGAAGTCGAAGCCGGCAAGCCAGTTGACACCGACCGCGGTCCAGTTCGGATAGGGCGCGCGGGAAAATGCCTCGTTCTTCACGGCCATGACGGTTTCGAACTGGTTCTCGGGATCGGTGTGGAAGGTCGTCACATCGACGATGTCGTCGAAGGTGCAGCCCCCTGCCGCAAGCGTCGCCTTCAGATTGGCGAAAGCCTGCCGAACCTGGGCTGCAAAGTCCGGTTCCGGCGAGCCGTCGGAGCGGCTGCCGACCTGACCGGAAACAAACAGCAGATCGCCGGAGCGGATCGCGGCCGAATAGCCGTGTGCCTCGTAGAGGGCATGGCGGTTTGCAGGGAAAACAGCCTCGCGTTGCGTCATGTCATGGTCCTTTCAGATACTGCTGTCCCGCGTGAAACCGGCTTGGCTACCGCCGGTCGGGACTTACAAGAGGTAATGTGATTTGATATACGCTGCGTATGCCGTATAATCTCACATACGAGACGCATGTCAAATCAAATACGTTGCGTATCTGAAATGAAAGTGAATCATGGCTCCGAAGCGCCGCATCGAAATGATGGAGGAGAACCGTGTCAGGCTGATCTCGGCCGCGCGCAAGGCTTTTGCCGAGAAGGGTTTTGCTGCGGCCTCGATGGACGAGTTGACTGCGGATGTCGGCCTCACCCGCGGGGCGCTCTACCACAACTTCGGCGACAAGAGGGGACTGCTTGCCACCGTTGTCGCCCAGGTCGATGGCGAGATGGCCAGGCGCGCGCAAGAGGCCGGTGCCGCAACGGGGAACGATTGGGAGGGGATGCTCGCCGAGGGGGCGGCCTATATCGAGATGGCGCTCGACCCCGAAGTGCAGCGGATTGTGTTGCTGGACGGGCCTGCTTTCCTCGGCGATCCGTCGCAATGGCCAAGCCAGAATGCCTGTTTGCAAATGACGAAACAGGCCGTCGCCCGCTTGATCGCCACGGGCATCCTCAAGCCCGTCGACGTTGACGCCGCAGCGCGCCTTCTCCACGGCGCGGCGCTGAACGCGGCCCTGTGGGTGGCCGCGAGCGATGAGCCACGATCGGCTTTGCCCAAAGCCGTTGAGGCGTTTCAGCTCATGGCGGCAGGCTTGCTGGCGAAGCAAACGGGTTAAAACGCCAGACGCTCTGACGGAATAAGACCGTGCGCTCTAGACCATCTCGTTGGGAGATTCGTCGAGTTCGGCATAGTCGGGCAGGGGGCTGTCGAGCGGGCTGGCGCCGGCGACCACGATGCGGGCGGCCTGCGGCCGTGACAGCAACTCCGACCAGGAACGTCCTTCGCAGATGACGAGATCCGCCCCGGCTCCGGTGCAAAGCGGGCCGCCTGCGATACCGATGAGCTTCGCGGGGAGGGTGTTGACCGTGTCGATCCAACTGCCGGGGGCACGGTCGAGATGCATGACGCGGACGCCGATGCGGAAGACCTCCATCATATCGAGATCGCCGAAGGGGTGGAAGGGGTCGCGCGTGTTGTCCGAGGCGATCGCCACGGGGATGCCCTGTTCGTGCATTTCGTGGATGGCGGTAATGCCTCGCCAGCGCGGTGTCGTGGCATCGTGGCGCCGGTCTTGAAGATGGAGATTGCACAGGGGCAGCGACACGATTCCGAGCCCGGCCCGCGCCACCTTTTCCAGTGTGCGCCTTCGGTCGTTCTCGTCCTGCACGGCGAGCGAACAGCAATGGCCGACGAGAACCGGCGGCGATTCCGCGCGCGCAAGAGCCCGGTCGGCAATGCGCTCCAGCATGTTCGAGGACGGATCGCTGGTCTCGTCGGCATGAAAGTCGAGCGGGAGCCCATGATCGGACGCGGCGCGGAACATGCGCTCCAGCAGGTCGTCCACGTCGGGCGTAGGGAACACGACCGCGCCGAGCGCGCCGCCCGCGCGGCCGACACGCCGGCAGACTTCCGTGAAGAAGGTCTCGTCGCGAACGTATTCGATGCTGAAGAGGCTCGCGCCCTGCAGGGCGATCCGTCCCCGCCAGGTATCGCGCAATTCCTCGAACACCTCCCATGACACCCGATACTGGCCAGGTTGGGAATCGATATGCGTGCGCATGGACGCTGTGCCATGGTGATGCGCGCAGCGCAGCGCGAAGCCCATGCGCCGGCGCAGGTCGGCCGGCGTCCAGTGGGTGCGGTCGGCCGCAGTCACTGCGATGGCCGTGGGCAGCGTGCCGTCGCCGTCCGCGGTGCGTGGCAGGATATGTCCCTTGTCGAGATGGGCGTGGCAATCCACGAACGGCGGCAGCACGATCCTGCCGCGCAGGTCGATGACCGCACAGGGCGCGGGGCGGGCGACATCCGGCGCCCACGGTTCGCGCGCAGACATGTCGCGCGGGACGATTCCGCGGATGCCTCCACCCGCGATGTGGAGATCGGCGGTGACGAAGCCGGTGGCGGCCGTCTCCTGGCCCGGGAGATCGGCGGCCAGTACGGCTGCCGGGATGCGGGCATTGGTGAGCACGTAGCCGCCGGCCGCCGCGCCGCGCCGGATGGCGTCACGGATATCCGCCATCGTCCGGATGTCAGCGATCATCACGATATCCGCGTTCCCCGATCTGCCTTCCCCGATCTGCCTTCCCGGGCGTTGCCTATCCCCCTACGGGAATACCTTTGCACGAACGGTCGTCGGGAGATCTTGCATGTGGCGAGAAGATCATTTATTGATCACAGTATGAGATCACATTTTGATTTCTGTCAATATCGGCATCGGCGGGCCAGCGATGAAGCGGCGTGCAGCGGATCGGAAGGCGTGGAGCCCGATGCGATCCGGCGGAGGATCATCCCGCGCCGGCAGTGTCCTCCCGAGCTATGAGGTGTGAACATGGGGCGCGACAAACCGGGGCGGGAACAGGCGGACTTCGATCCGCAGGACATGAGCCGGGACGTGGTGGGCCGGGACATGGTAGGCCGGGACATGGTAGGCCGGGACATGGACCCGGCGCCGGAGCGGAAGAGCCCTGATCCGGAGGAATCGCCGCAGAAGCGGGAACGCCGCCATGTCTACGGAACGGTCATGAGCCGCATGCGTCGCGGGTTGATGATCGGCGCCTTCCTGCCCGGCGAGGTCATGAGCCTGCGCAAGCTCGCGGCGGAATTCGGCACGAGCGCCATGCCGGTGCGCGAGGTGCTGAGCCGGCTGGTGGCGGCCAATGCCCTGGAGGAGATGCCTAGCGGATCGGCCCGCGTTCCCCGGCTGCGGCCGGCGCGGCTGCGCGATCTCTTCGCCGTGCGCGAGGTGGTGGAGGGAACGGCAGGCGAATGGGCGGCAAAGCACGGCGGGCTGACGCTGGCGGACGATCTTCTCAGGATCAACAACGAACTGCACGCGGCGATCGACAAGCGCGATATCCTGGGATGCCTGTCGCTCAACCAGCAGTTCCATTTCATGCTGTATGAGGCCTCGGGATCGGACGTGCTGGTGCCGCTGATCGAGTCGCTCTGGCTCCAGTTCGGCCCGACGATGTACATGTCGCTGCTCATACCCTCCATGCCGTGGGACGCCTCGCACCACGAGCACGTCGTTGACGCGCTGCGCGCGGGCGACGGCGCGGGCGTGCGGCAGGCCATCGTCGGCGACATCCGCAGCACCTGCGCAGCGCTGTTGAGCGTCACCGGCGAGTCCGGCATTGCGGATCTGCCGTTCATCGCGCGCGCCGGCGCGCTGACCTATCCGTCTGCAAGGGGGGCGTGACTGTCGCCAGTCTCACGCCAGGCCGGGTGCCGGATTTTACCGAAGCGGGACCGACCCCCGGTGTGATGCGCATAATCAGGGAGGAAACATCGGCATGGACAATAATAACACGGGCCATCGCGTGACAACCCGTCTGGCGGAACTGGGCATCGATCTTCCGTCGCCCGTCGCACCGGCGGCCAATTATGTCCCGACACGCAGGACGGGCAATCTGCTCCACGTCTCCGGGCAGGTGCCGCATGTCGACGGCAAGGACGCCTTCACCGGCAGGCTCGGCGACACCTATGACGTCGAACAGGGACAGGCGGCCGCCCGCCTGTGCGCCATCAATATCATCGCGCAGGTGAAGGCGGCGCTCGATGGCGATCTCGACCGCGTCACGGGCGTCGTGCGGCTGGGCGGCTTCGTCAACGCGACGCCTGATTTCACCCGGCATCCGCAGGTACTCAACGGTGCTTCCGATCTCATGGTAGCGGTTTTCGGCGATGCCGGCCGCCACGCCCGGGCGGCCGTCGGCGTGTCGTCGCTGCCGCGCGGCGTGCCCGTGGAAGTCGATGCCATCTTCGAGGTTTCCTGATGGCGCTGGCGCTTCCGCCGCGATCCGGCGCGGGCGGCAGGATTCCGCTCCATGTGCTGACGGGCTTTCTCGGCAGCGGCAAGACGACCATTCTGCGGCGGCTTCTGCAGAGTCCCGAGTTCGCCGACACCGCAGTCATCATCAACGAGTTCGGCGAGATCGGGCTCGATCACGTCCTGGTGCGGGATGTGGCGGAGGATGTGGTTCTGCTGTCGTCGGGCTGCCTGTGCTGCGGGGTGAGGGGGGATCTCACGTCGACGCTCATCGATCTGCTCGAAGGCGCGGCGTCCGGCGCCATCCCGCCCTTTCGCCGCATCGTGGTGGAGACGAGCGGTCTGGCCGATCCGGGGCCGATCCTCGGCGCCGTCGTCAGCGACCGGGCGCTGAACGTGCATTTCGCGCCCGGTGTCGTCGCCACCGCCGTCGATGCGGTGAGCGGGATGCAAAGCCTGCAAGGCTTTGTCGAGGCGCGCCAGCAGGTGGCGCTGGCCAGCCGGCTGCTGATCACGAAAACGGATATCGCCGACGACGACGGGATCGCTGTGCTGGAGCGGACGCTTGCTGGCCTCAACCCGCTGGCGCCGCCGGTGCGGCTTTCCATGCAGGCGGCGCCGCGCTTCGCCGACCTGTTCGCCCTCCGGCCGCAGGACGATCCGCTCCCCGCCGGAAGCGGCTTCTCCGCCAGTTGGACGTCGCATAGCGACGGTATCGGCTCCTTCACCGTTTCGCTCGACTGCCCGGTGCCGCGCGCCGCTTTCATCGAATGGCTCGAACTGCTGCTTGCCGCCCGGGGCGAGTCCATTCTGCGGGTCAAGGGCCTTCTGGCCGTCACCGGCAGCGACCTGCCGCATGTGGTGCAGGGGGTGCAGCAGCGCGTGTTTCCGCTGGAGACTTTGCCGGCGTGGCCGGCGGGCGCGACGCGGACCGGCCTCGTCTTCATCGCGCGCGACCTGACCCGGACGGCGATCCAGAGATCGCTGGAAAGCCGGCTGAGCTGAGGGCTCGGCCGGCGTCCCTTCCGGTCAGGCGGCGGCCCCGGTCTCGTAAAGCTCGATCTTGGTGCCGTCGGGATCGCGGACATAGATCGACAGGCCATAGGGGCCGTCGTGCAGATCGTTGAAGAAATGCACGTCAGCCTCTTTCAGCCGGGCAGCAAGGCCGCGCACGTCATTGACTTCGAAGGCGATGTGATCGATCTGGCGATGGCCCGCCTCCTTGCCTGCGATCAGGGCGATGCCCTGCCGGAAGGCGGTGAAGGGGCGCCCGTCCGCCAGCGGCTTGGCCGGGCGGATGCTGAAGCCGAGCAACCGCGTGTAGAAGTCCACCGACCGGTCGATGTCCTCGACCATGATCAACTGGTGGCCGTATTCGAGCACGCGCGGCCTGCTCTTCTCATCGATCCACGACGCGACTTCCGCGCTGGTCGACAGCTCGCAGAAATATTGCTGCCAGACCTCCTTCGCCGTCGTCTCCCACGTGCCGTTGACGCCGGCGATGCAGTCGTCAACGGCAACGACGTCGAGATCGCGCAGATAGGCCTCCCGGATGGAGGTCTCGACGCAGGCGTTCGTCGTGGCGCCGGTGACGAACAGGTGCCGCACGCCCAGTATCCGCAGCAGGATCTCCAGCCGGGTTTCGTGGAAGGCGCCGAAACGGTGCTTGCGGATGACATGGGCGGGATTGACAGCGGCAAGGTCCTTCAGCTCGTCGACGATTTCCTCGTCCCAGGTGTTGGCGAGCGCGGAAATCTGCTTGCGGCGCGCGGTGTGGTTCGCAAGCTTCTTCCCGGCACGGCTGTGATCGGTCGCGAAGTGCTCCTGCAGCGTCCACAGTACGGGAATATCGGCCTGCTGGAAGCGCTCGATCAGCGTCTTCAGCGGCGGCACGATGGCCGACAGGCGGCGGGTGTCGACACCCGAAACGCCGAGTGTGCCTTCCTCATGGATGAAGGCGTTCTGCAGATCGATCACGAGAAGGGCGGATTTGCCCGGCTCCAGTACGTCGAGACTCATTGCCCCTTCTCCTCTGCGTCCGCGGCTGCCTGCGCCTGCTTGTTTTCCTGCATGTCGATGCCGAGAACGCCGGCCCGGCCCCAGCTTGCCTTCGGTGTTTCGTGGATGACCACATGCAGGTGGTCCGGCTTGCAGGCGGCCTCATTGACCATGGCATCGGTGATGGCACGCACCAGATTGCGTTTCTGCTCGACGGTGCGGCCTTCCCACATTTCGACGATGACGAATGGCATCGGTTAATTCCCCTTATCGCTCGGCCGGTTCTGCGGCCCTTTCATCGAAACCCGGCGTTAGGCGGCTGGCGCGACGGCCTCGATCCACACCGGGACGGTCATCGAGAAGCCGCGCACGAGATCGCTGCCGCCCCGGTTTTCACCGGCCAGCAGCCATAGCGGGCGGTTCGTGTAGTTGATCAGCACCTGTTCCTCCATGCAGCACCGGTTGGCGGGGCTGCGCGGATCGCGGTCGTAATGGCTCGTTGCGGGCATGACGCGGATGACATAGAGCGGCCTACCAGCGCCGCGCGCGGCCAGTTGCGGAACGGTACCCCGGCCGATGGCCGCGATATCAATCGCCTCGATGGCGGTTTCCCGGTCCTCGAAAGCGACCAGTATCACGGCGCCGGCAAGCGGCGTGGCCGGCCAGTAACGTCCCTCGCGGTCTTCCCGCAGGAAACTGCAATAGTGCGCACCGTCGAGATACAGCTCGCTGTCCCACAGCAGGATGTCCGGCCCGAGTAGCGACTGGGCCGTCGCCACGACGGGCGCGCTTTCACACAGGTCGAGAAAGGCCCATGGATCGGTGATGGCATCCGCGAGCCCCCACGGATTGTGGATGCCGGAGAGCCGCTCCTGCCGGATCGTTGTCCCGCGTGCGGCGAGATCGGCGACGTGCGCGCCGGCGCTGCGGCGTTCGGGCAGCAGCGGCAGGCGGCCTGCGAGATCGGGCAGGGCGGCCGCTTCCGGCATGGCGCTCACGCCGGCACCGTCACGCAGCGGCCGCGGCCGAAGTGCCTGTCGTCGACGGCGCCGTCTTCATAGACCACCTCGCCGCGCGCGACGGTGAGCACCGGCCAGCCCCTGAGCGTCCAGCCCTCGTAGATGCAGGTGCCCTTGCCGGTGTGACGCACCGTGCGCTCCTCGTCCGGATCGACAAGAACGAGATCGGCATCGAAGCCCGCATCGATATCGCCCTTGCGCGGCCACAGCCCGAAGCGGCGGGCAGGGTTGTAGGAATTGAGCGTCACGAGGCGCGACAGCGGCAGCCCGCGCTGATGTACGCCGAAATGCAGCATCAGCGGCAATTCCCAGGGAAAGCTGACCACGCCCGGGAACTCGGTCCAGATGTCTTCCAGCTTCTTCGGCAGGAAGGGAACGTGGTCGGTGCCCAGGCTGTAGACGGAACCGTTGAGGATGCCCGCCCACAGGCCTTCCAGCTCGGAGCGGTCGCGCAGCGGCGGCGAGATCTTGGCCCGCATGTCGAGATCCTCGTCATAGCAGGTGCGCGTCAGGTAGTGCGGGCAGGTCTCGACCGTGACCTCGATGCCGCGCGCCTGTGCTTCCGCCGCCAGCACGGGGCCCATGCCCACGGAGGTGTGGACGAGATGCAGGGAGCAGCCCGTCTTCTCCGCCAGAAAGATCATGCGACGGATGGTCTCGACCTCGCACAGCGCAGGGCGGGATTCGGTATAGGCGCCGAGATCCTGCCGGCCGGTGGCGATCATCTCCTTCTTCACCCAGGCGGCGATCTGGGTGTTCTCGCAATGGACGTTGATGACCCCGCCGGGGATTTTCGCCAGGATGCGCATCGCCGCGTAGACCCAGCCATCGGTGGCGGGGACGATGCCGATGGGGTTGTCGGGCTCGTAGCCGAAATAGCACTTGAACGAGCGGACGCCGGTTTTCGCGACAAGCTCCGGTATCTCCGCGATGTGCTCCTCGCGCTGGATGCCGAAGTGGAAGCCGAAATCGATGGCTGCATTGGCCTCGCCGATCGCCCTGCGCTCCGCGTAGAACGGCAGGTAGGATTCCTTCAGGTTGCGGATATAGAGCAGCGCCGTCGTCACCCCGCCCGATGCGGCGGCGGCTGTTTCGGTGCGCATGTCCTCATCGAACGGGAACTTGACCCCCAGATGGCAATGGGGATCGATGAGGCCCGGCATCAGCACCAGCCCTTTTGCGTCGATGATGCGATGCGCGTCGGGCAGAAGGTCGTCCCTGCCGGTGAGCGCGATCTTTCCGTCATGCACGGCGACCCCGCCATGAAATTCGCCGTCGTGGCGCACCACGCGCGCATTCCTGATAACCAGATCGACTTTCATGCCCGCTTCTCCCGCAGTTCCGCGATGCGTCTCCTGATGCCGCTCCACTGGCTGCGGCCGACCGTGACCGGCGCCCGCGCGCCCATGCCGCGCGCCCATACCGCCTTGAGGCCGAGCGCTGCCGCCGCCTCCCGGTCGATGGTGCCTGGCGGGGCGGCGATGTCGACGAGCAGCGTCGACGGCCGCAGCGTCGCCAGCAGATCACGTCCGATGATCTGTTTGGGCACGCTGCCGATGACCATGTCCATGCGCGGCAGCAGCGACGGCAAATCCTCCAGGCTCCACGACTCCGCCCCCGCCGCATAGGCGGCTGCGCGCTGGACGGGATTGCGCGCCGCCACATGCACCCGCGCGCCGAGGGAAACCAGTGTGTGAGTGAGCAGCGAGCCGATCGTGCCCTGTCCGACGAGCAGGATATCGGCCCTGTGAATGGTGATGTCGGTGTTCTCGATGAGCACCTTGAGAACACCCTCGACGATGGCCGGACCGCGCAGCAGCATCAGGTCGACGTCCCACTCGTACTCGTGCAGCGTGATCCCGAGCGCTTCGCAATGGGCCTTCAGATTGGCGTCCGCCCAGCCGAGGATGATATGGCCGGGCTGCTTCATGCCGGCGAGCGCCTCTCGGGTCGGGATGATCCGCCCGCCCGCCGCAGGTGCAAACAGTGCCCCGTCCGGCGCGATGCCGGGAATGGGAAAGAGGGCGATGTCGGCGCCATTCAACGCCTGCTCAAGGCTGTCCGCGAGCGTCACGCCCTTGATGCCGCCTTCGGGCCAGGGAAAGCCGAAGGCGCGCACGCTGGCGCCCGCGTCGCGGGCGCAGCGGGCGATTTCCTGCTCGCGCGCGTCGCCGGCGACGACGGCGATGGTGATGTCGTTCCAGCTATCTTGCCAGCTGTCTTGCCGGGTCATGACGCCCTCACTTTTTCCAGAAGCTGATCCTTCGACAGGCCGGCGATGCCCATCGCCTGCGCCGTGCGCCCGCCCTGCCGGTAATCGACGCCGACGGCAGTCTCCGCCAGCGTGTAGAGCGCCTCGGCGACCGGCACGTCGACACCGGCGATGCGTGCCAGTTCGATGAATGGCAGCAGGCCGTGGCCGAAATCCTCGCGGTAATAACGGTGTTTGAAAGAGTCGGGGGCCATGATGCGGCGGTTCGCCTCGCCGCCGGCGATCGCCGCCCGGTAGTTGCCCGGATCGTCAAAATCCGCCTCGACCGTGCCGACAAGCTGCATCTCGCCGATGAGGTCGGGAAGCGCGTGGCCAAAGGCCTGCGCCACCGCAAGCCGCTCCCCGTCCAGCCGGCGCATGGTGCGCGCGACACCGTCCGTCATGCCTTCGACGTAGAACGTGAAGTCGCCGCCGGTCGCCTCGACCCAGGCCGCGCCCAGCACGGCGCCGGGCGGGTGCAGCACAAGATTGGTGCTGCTGAGATCCGCCGCCAGCACGTCGCGCACTGGCGCCGCGCCCGGAAACAGGTGCGCCGCCAGATCAAGCTCCGCCGCCCCGCCGCCCAGCGCCGCCGCGCGAACCTGCCGGGCGCGTCCGCTGACGGTGACGCCGTCGGGGCGGTATTTGCGCGCGACATAGGTCAGCGTCGAAAAGGCGACCACCGGCGGCGGTGCGGCTCCCGCGCTCCGGAAAGCATGCGAGAATTCCAGCGCACCGCCGGTATGGCCGGGGTTGAGGATGATGGGCTTGCCGGCGGACCACCCGGCCCGCGCCAGCGTCGCCGCCATCGGCGCATGCGAAAAGGTCGGCAGTGCAATCACCGCCGCATCGACGTCCTCGATCGCCGCCGCGACGTCGCTCGTGATGCGGGCCATTTTTGCGAGGCCCGTGCCAAGCACGCCCTCATATTCCACGCCGCCCGCCGCCTGATGGGGGGCAAGCGTTTCCGGCGAGCGCGCCCAGAGATGGACGTCGTGCCCGGCGAGAAACAGCTCGCTCGCTGCCGCCGCGCCGCCTGCACCCGCGCCCAATACCGCAATCTTCATCCACTCCTCCAACGTCCGCTATCGCCGGCGGCCACGCGCCGGCCCTGTTCCCCTCGGCTGTTCGTGCAGCCGAATTCTTGTCATCCGTGCTGTTGGCGGTTTTATTTGATCACAGTTTATGATCACATAAGGGAATGTCAAGCGCGGTACACGGGCCGGGCATGACTTCCCCCGGGATGGCGGGCGCCGGCGCCCGCCGCCTTTCAGTTGCCCTCGTCGTAGAGCGTCGTGGCCGTTTCCACGTCGTCCTTGTGGAGGCCGGCGCGCACCACGGCGGCGGCGGCCAGCTCGCGCGCCTTCCGCCGCACGTGGCGCTCGTCGACGCCATGCACCTTGCCCTCGCCGTAGACCTTCACGCCGTTGACCCATGTCTGGCTGACGGAGGCTGTGGAGGCGGAGAACACGAGCGCCTGCAGCGGATCGTGGAAAGGCGTCCATTCGACGTGATCGAGATCGAACAGCACGAAGTCAGCCTTCTTGCCGATTTCCAGCGAGCCGATCTCGTCGTCCCACAGCAGCGCCTTCGCGCCCTCGATGGTGGC
Source organism: Pseudochelatococcus lubricantis (assembly GCF_011762225.1). Lineage (GTDB taxonomy): Bacteria > Pseudomonadota > Alphaproteobacteria > Rhizobiales > Beijerinckiaceae > Pseudochelatococcus > Pseudochelatococcus lubricantis. The sequence continues at coordinate 105,102 of NZ_JAASQI010000007.1, read as the reverse complement.
GGCGCGCAGCGCCTGCCTCGCCGTGAAAACGTCCGGCTTGATGCGCGCGTCCTTGAACATGCCTGCGACGAGCAGCATCTGGCGCATGAGGTTCAGGTTGCCGGCCGCCGACACGCCGTCGGTGCCGAGGCCGACCTTGACGCCCGCCTGCGCCATTTCCGGATATTTGCCGATGGCCGTCGCGCCCTTGCCGAGCTTGAAGGACGAGCAGGGGCAGAAGGCCACCCCCGCGCCGCGCTCGGCCAGCAGTTGCACTTCCTCATCCGTCACCGCCGCGCAATGGGCGATGACGAGATTGCGACGGATGCCGCCGACGCGATCGATGCGCGTGATGGGCCAGCAGCCGTATTTGCTCTCGCACACCCTGGCCTCCTCGATGGAGGTCGTGAGGTGATACGTCGTGCCGACGCCGAGCTTCTCAGCCAGCGCCACGGCACCGACATGCAGTTCCAGGGTGCAGGGCTCCTTGCCCTCGATATTGACCCAGCAGCGCGCGCGTCCGTCGAGCGCGCCGTTATACTTGACGACGCAGGCTTCGAGTTCCCGAAGCGCGGTCTGCGCATCGGGAAAGAAATGATGGTCGGCCATTTCTTCCGTCCAGCCGCGCGGCAGTTCCGCAGGGCGGTTGTCGGCGGCGTGGCGGCCGGTGATACCGCGGATGCCGGTCGGCTCCATGGCGCGGACGACGATGCCGGGGTCGTATTGCGAGCCCATGTCGAGGAAGCAGGTCGTGCCGCCGCGCAGCATCTCGGTGATGCCGAGCAGCGCGCCCCAGTACTCGTCCTCGGCCGTGATGTGGGCGTAGAAGGGCTTCGCCCAGTGGAACACCCAGGCGCGGGTGTTGAGATTGTCGGGGAAGGCTGCCCGCGACAGGGTTTCGGACAGGTGCACATGGCTGTCGACGAAGCCCGGACACATGCCGAGCATGCTGCCGTCGATCACCTGATCGAAGCTCTCCGGCGCATGCCGGTCGGCGATGGCGGCGGCCGGGCCGATATCCGCGATGCGGTCGGCATCGATGACGATGCTGGCATTGCGCAGGACCGTGTCGCTCTCGTCGACGGTAAACAGGAAATTCAGGTTCCGGATCAGGGTGCGCATTGACGGGCTCCCGCTGTAACGTGACGAAAAGGATGGGGCGGCGAGCGTGCTGCCGCCGCTCAGGCGACGGCGGCGCGCGCGGCATCCTCCCGGCCCGCGGCGTTGCCTGCCCGCGCGGTTCCGGTGCGGATCAGGGCATCGGTGTCGGCATAATCGGACAGAAGCTCGGAACCGGTGGCGGTGACGAGCAGCATGTCCTTGTTCTGCATGCCGAAGCCGTGGCCGGTATCATAGCAGAGGGGCTCGAAGCCCAGCACCATGTTTTCCTCGATGACGGCGTCGCTCCCCGGCGCGCCCAGGATCGGCGTCGTGCCGAGATAGGGATCTTCGTGCAGATGCAGGCCGATGCCGTGGCCGACGAAGGAAATGGGCGGCAGGTCGAGCTGCGCCAGTTTCGCGCAGAAGGCGTCGTAGATGGCACGGCAGCTCGCACCGGGCTTCACCATGTTCATGATCTCGTACTTGCATTCGACGAGGTGGCTCCAGATCCGCCCGGCATGGGGCGGGGCCTCGCCGACGAAGGCAGTGCGGCAGACGCCGGCCTGATAGCCGCCGATGACCGAGAAGATTTCGACGCGGCAAACGTCGCCATGCCGCAGCACCCGTTCGCTCGGTCCGACATTCGGCAGCATGCTGCGCTCGCCGGTGGCCACGATCATCAGCTTGAAATGTTCGGCGCCGAGCGCATAGACGTTGCGCGTGAGGTGGCCCGCGATGTCCATCTCCGTGTCGCCCGCGTCGACGGCGGCGAGGGCGTCGGTGATCGCCTGGTCGGCGATGCGCGACAGGCGGCGCAGCAGGGCGATCTCCTCCGCCGTCTTGATCTGGCGCAGCCGCGCGAGGACGTTTTCGGCGCGTGTGAACGCGGCGTCGGGCAGCGCCGCCCTCAGGCGGGCGAAGTCGCCGGCCGGCAGATAATCCATCTCCAGCCCGATGTGAGCCCTCGCCAGTCCGCGTGCGCGCAGCTCCTCCGCGAGAACGGTCATCGCATCGTCGGAAAACTCCGCCCATACCCGCAACGGGGTGTCCGGAGCGCGGCGGCGGATGGTGCCGGCCTCCATGTCGACGCCGACGAGCGAGACGCCGCCATCGGCCGTCACCACCGCGAAGGCGTGGCGATGGCGGATCAGCGGCTGGGAAGGCACCACGAAACCCGTGACATAGGCAAAATTTTCCGGCGATACGGAGACGATGGCGTCAAGCCCGTGCTCAGCCATGGCCTTCTTCTGCTTCTCGATGATTTCCGGTCGCATTATCGTTCCCTCTGCATCCAGATCGTGTCATCGTTTCACGGAAACGCCGACACGATATAATTATTTGATTTATAATGGGTTTTTTCGATCGAATGCTTCCGTTCGATCGGCATGCGCTCTGGAGCCCCTGACAAACCTCGCGAGGTCGGCTGGCCGGTGTTCCGGCCTTGCCGCGTCGCCGATCCCCGCCGATGCGCCACGGCGCCGCCGTCAGTCGCGCACGCGGTATTGCTCGATCTTGCGCTCGTCGACATCGATGCCCATGCCCGGTCCGGTCGGTGCCTCGATGGCGCCGTCGACCAGGCGCATCGGCCCGGCAAGCAGGTCGTCCTTGTAGTAGATGCCGCCGATCTGGCCGGTCTGCGCCTCGGCCGGAACGGAGACGGGTATGACGCACGACAGGGTGACAGCAGGCGAGGCGAGGGCGAGCTGCACGTTGGCAAGATTGCCGATGCCGGTCTCGATGGAGCCGTTCACGTTGCAGACGATGCCCGCCGCCCGGCAGACGGCGGCAACCTCCTGCGCCTTGTAGAGCCCACCTGATTTCGTGGTGTAGATGGAGACGATCTGCACCGTGCCTTCGCGGATGATCTGGAGCACGTCGTGAGCGTTCCAGGCCGATTCATCTGCCATGACCGGAATATCGATCTTGCGCGCGACTTCGGAGATGCGCTCGATGCCCATCGTCGGCTGCTCGACATACTTGATGCGGCAGGGCTCGATGCGGCGGATGACCTGCAGTGCCTCGCCCGGCGTGGCGTAGCCCTCGTTGGCGTCGACGCAGATTTCCATCTGCTCGCCCGCCGCTTCGCGGACCGCGTGCACGATACGCACATCGCGCTCGGGGTCGACGCCGATCTTGATCTTGATGGTGCGGATGCCTTCCCGCGCGAGCTGCGCCGCCTCGGCCACCGCTTCCTCGACCGATATCAGGCCGATGGAATGGGTGACGGGCACGCGGGTGCGGGCCCGGCCGCCGAGGAGAACATGGACGGGAACGTCGAGCCAGCGGCCGGCAAGGTCATAGGCCGCAAACTCGACCGCCGCCTTGGAATAGGGGTAGCCGCGGATGATGGCGTCCATGCGCCGGTGCAGCTCGACGATGTCGCCGACCTCGACGCCCGTGATAGCCGGGGCAAGATAGGTATCGATGACGGCGCGCGTGATCAGTGCGGATTCGCCGAAATAGCGGCCGAACTCGCCGCCCCAGTCCTTGAGCGCCGGCGCCTCGCCCCAGCCGACGCGCCCGTCGCTGTCCGTGATCCTGACGATCACATAGCGCCCGATGACCTCCGTCAGCCCGGTCCACTTGTGCTCGCGGCGGGTGGGCAACTGGACGATCATGGTCTCGACGGACTTTATGACTGGCATGTCGATTTTCCCCCGCAATGGTCGCCGCCGTTTGCCGGCTCTGCCGACAGAAGCCGGGCTGCCGGCGGCATTGTGATGTGATTGGAGCTGTGCTTTAATGTGCGAGATCACTTAGTGTGATCACATAATATGATCTTTGATGTCGGCCGTCAAGCGCATCGGAAATCCGGGCGCAGCCCAGGGATGGAGAAGCCGGTCATGATTGTGGAAACCACGAATTACCATGCGCAGGAAGAAAAGGTGGAGGCCGTTCTCGCCCAACGGCGGGCAGCGTGCGCCATACGCAGGGAGCTTGGCCTCGACCCGGGCGTGATCCATGTCAGGCTGGAGGGCGACGGGCCCGTCGTGCGCTGGCAATGCGCGTTCGCCAGCCGTGAGGCTTACGACGACGACATGCGTGTGCGTGGCGGTTCACCGGCGTTCCGGTCCGCGCGGGAGGCCATGCATCGGCTGATCGAACGATTCGAACGCACGCTGTACCTTGTGGATGGCGAGCAGGACGGCCCGGAAACGCAGGCTGGACGTGCTGCCGCACCCGGCAGATCACTGCCCTGAAAACGGGCAATCGGCGTAATCGTTCATCAGCGAGAGGCCGAAAACCCGCAGAAGGCCTGCAATTCGCCAATTGTCCGCCTGTTTATTATAGCAGCTTGACAGCGTATCGTTGTGATCACAGTATGAGATCAAGAAAGCGACGTCCGACGGGCCCCGTCATGACCCGCATGATGGACGGCGCCGGTCCAGAATGAAGCGCAGACAAATGCGCGTGAGGAAGGGGAATGACATGATATTCAAACGTTCGCTCGCGAGAGTGGCGGCGACCATTGCAGCTGTCGCATTCGCCGGGGGGCTTGCTATGTCCTCCGCCAGTGCCGCGGACCAGGTGAAGGCCCGTTTCAGCTGGAAGCTCAAGGGCGAGTATGCCTTTTTCTACCTTGGCCAGGAACGCGACCTCTACGGCAAGAAGCAGATCGGGCTCTCCCTCGGCGAGGGCGCGGGGGCCCAGGCGGCGCTCGGCGCGGTGCTCCAGGGGCAGGAGGATGTGGCTATCCTGCCGGGCATTTTTGCCATTTCCGCGATCCAGAAGGGCATGCCGGTCAAGCTGATCGCACTGTATCAGCCTGCCGCGCCGGTGGTGATCATCTCCCATCCGGAAAACCCTGTGACGAAGCCCGGCGAACTTGAGGGCAAGACGATCGCCCACGCCGTCGGCGAGACGGGCACGTCCTATCTGTCCGTTCTGTGCGCGAAGAACAATGTCGATTGTGGCAAGCTCAGCAAGGTGCAGATGGACTCGCAGTCGCGCGTGCCCCAGTTCCTGCAGAAGAAGATCGATCTCGTCAGCGTCTATCTGACCAACGATCTCCCGTTGCTCGCCGAGCGGACGGGCGTCGACTATCCGGTGCTCGATCTCGCGCAGTTCGGGCTGGAGGTGCCGGGCCTTGCCATCGTGGCGAGCGAAGAGGGCATCCGCAAGCGCGGCGACGTCCTGCGCCGGTTCCTGGCCGCGACCAACGAGGCGATCGAGGCAACGCGCGCCGATCCGGCGGCGGCTGTGACGGCGCTGAAGGCCGCCTGGGCGGGCAGCCCGTCGGACAAGGTGCTTGAAAAGCAGATCGTGGAGACGTCGCGCTCCATCCCCGCGCAGGGAGAGAAACCGCTCGGGTGGATCAGCGAACAGGCCATCGAAAATGCCCTGGCGCTGCTGGCGACGGAGCCGGACTTCGGCAAGCCGCGCCCGACCGCCGCTTTCTATACGAACGATCTCCTTTCCGAGTGAGGCAGCCGTGGCCAGATCCAATGTCCTGAAGCCGGAAGCCCTGAAGCCGGACGCCCGGGAGGCCCTTGCCGGCCGTGGCGGCAAGACGGCCCCGATGGCGGTACCCGTCCGCAAGAAGCGCAAGCGCCGTGTCCTCGAAAGATATTCGGCGATCATGCTCGCCGGTTTCATCCTTCTGCTGTGGCAGATTCTCGTGCCGCTTTCCGGGCTCTCCGAGTTCATCCTGCCGACGCCGGCCGCGATCGTCGCAAGGATCGTTGAAGACTTCCCGCTGCTTGCGATGCATGGCTACGTGACGCTGTTCGAGGTGCTGGCGGGCTTCGGGCTCGGCGTGCTGATCGGCGTTCCGCTCGCCCTCGCCATCTTCTATTCGCCTCCGTTCCAGTCCGCCGTCTACCCCCTGCTGGTGGCCCTGCAGACGGTGCCCAAGGTGGCGCTTGCGCCGCTGCTCGTGCTCTATCTTGGCTATGGATGGGCGCCGAAGATCACACTTGCCTTCCTGATCGCGCTGTTTCCCATCGTGATAGGGACGGTGGTCGGGCTGCAAAGCCTCGACAGGAACCTCGTCGATCTGACGCGCTCGATGGGAGCGAGCGAGTGGCAGACGTTCCGCAAGGTGCGCCTGCCGGCTGCACTGCCCAACATCTTCGGTGGCTGCAAGGTGGCGATCTCGCTCTCGGTGATCGGCGCGGTGATCGGTGAGTATGTGGCGGCGGAACGCGGTCTTGGCTATCTGCAACTGCAGGCCAATGCCCAGTTCGACACCACGCTGAACTTCGCGAGCGTCGCGGCCATTTCGGCGCTTGGGGTGACGCTCTTCTTCATCCTCTCGTTCATCGAGTCCAAGGTGGTGTTCAGGCGCGACACGGCCCGGTGACAACCGCGCGGCAATCCGGCTGTTCCCTTCGGAAAGCCGGATCATCAGAAAGGAAGTAGCCAATGAACGTTGCATCCCGGATCGCCGGCGCGCGGGTCTCCATTTCCGGTCTAGTGAAAACCTACCAGACACGGGACGACGTCGACGTGCTGGCGCTCGACAATATCGACCTCACGATCGAGCGGGGCAGTTTCGTCGCCGTCGTCGGCCCCAGCGGTTGCGGCAAGAGTACGCTGCTATCGCTGGTGGCGGGGCTTGTCGAGGCCTCCGACGGGCGGATCGAGATCGACGATCAACATATCGTCAACAGACCTCACCCCAAGATCGGTGTCGTGTTCCAATCCGATCTCCTGCTCTACTGGCGCACGGTGCTCGACAACATCCTGCTGCCGATCGAGATCAAGCATCTCGACGTCAAGCGTCACATCCCGAAGGCCGAGGAACTGCTGCGGCAGGTCGGCCTCAAGGGCTTCGGCAACAAATATCCCTCCGAGCTGTCAGGGGGGATGCGCCAGCGCGTCGCCATCTGCCGCGCGCTCATTCAGGAGCCCGGCCTGCTGCTGATGGACGAGCCGTTCGGCGCGCTGGATGCCCTGACGCGCGAACAGATGATCATGGATCTGCAGGAGATGTGGACGCGGCTCGGCAACACCGTGCTGTTCATCACCCACGGCATCGACGAGGCGGTGTTTCTCGCCGACCGCGTACTGGTGATGTCGCCGCGCCCGGGCCGCATCGCTCTCGATCTGACGATCGACATGCCCCGGCCCCGCCGCTGGAGCAACGCGCACGAGAACCCCGGCTATCAGGGCTACGTGCGCAAGATCCGCGAGATCTTCGAGGCCCAGGGCGTGCTTGTCGCGCATTGAGCGTCAGGGGAGACCGCGTCCGGGAGGCCACTGCCGCGGCGGGAATACCGCGCCGCTGCCGTGGCCGGCGTCGCGTATCATATGCCTGACGCCGCCGCCTATGCCGGTGCCGCGCGACTTTCGGTCGTCTTTCCGATGATCCATTCGGTGAACGCACTGATCAGCGCGCTGTGCTGGGTTTTCAGCGGGGTTACGATGTAGTAGGCGCCAGGCCCGGCAAATGGAACCTCATTGAGCTTGATCAGCCGGCCGTCGGCCAATTCCTGCTCAACGAGAAAGCCGGGCGCAAGCGCCACGCCCATGCCGACGGCCGCGGCCTGGATTGTCATGGCGAACTGGTCGAATATCGGACCGCGATAGGGGTGCGGATGGTCGATATGCGCCTCGTCGAACCAGTGTCGCCAGAGGCCGGGCCGCGACGCCTGCTGCAGCAAGGTGGCGTCGAGCAGATTGGCGGCGTCTCGCAGCCCCCGCGCCTGCGCATACGCGGGGCTTGCCACGGCGATGATGTTCTCGTCGCAGAGATAGGTCGCCTCGCCCTGAGGCCAGGTGGGCGCGCCGTAATGGATCGCGATGTCGACGGACTTTTCGGAGAAGTCGAACGGCTTCGGCTCCGACGTCAGGTTGACGGTGAGCGACGGGTGCCTGGCGATGAAATCCGGCAGGCGCGGAATGAGCCAGCGGGAACCGAATGTCGGCAGCACCGCGATGGTCAGTGTCGTGTCGCTTCCCGCCGACGCGACGATGGCATGCGTCTCCACCTCATAATCGCGCAGGATCTTGCGCACCGAGCGCAGGTAGCGCTCGCCGGGCCGGGTCAGCGTGACGCGGCCTTTGGTGCGGTCGAACAGCACGACGCCGAGCGTGTCCTCAAGCTGGCGTATCTGCTTGCTGACGGCGCTCTGGGTGAGGGCGAGTTCCTCGGCGGCCCGGGTGAAGTTGCCATGGCGGGCGGCCGCCTCGAAGGCCGTCATCTCCTGAAACGATGGCATCAGACTGCGCGAGAACGCCATTGCGGGCTCCTGTCATTCCGGAATGTCATGGGGCGACAACATACCATCGCTTGTCGCGATCGGCGCAAGCCGGAAGATGGGCCATCTCGCGGTTCCGCGCACAAAGCCCATACGACAACATTCCAGAGCCTGACATGCCCCGCGCGCTCATCGTCCACGAAAACTTCTTGCGGCGCGTCGGCGCCGGCGACCTGCCGGCGGGCGGCGCGCCCGCTCCCGGCCTGACGCATCCGGAAGCCGTCAGCCTGTACCGCTCGCAATGCCTCAGTCGAGCGCTCGACCGCACGAGCCGCGCCATGCAGAAGGCCGGGCAGGGCTTCTACACCATCGGCTCCTCCGGCCATGAAGGCATGGCGGCCGTGGCCCATGCACTGCGGCCAACGGACATCGCGTTTCTGCACTATCGGGATGCGGCGTTCCAGATTGCCCGGGCCGCGCAGGTTCCCGGCCAGACCATCGCCTGGGACATGCTGCTGTCCTTCGCGGCGTCGTGCGAGGACCCCATCTCCGGCGGTCGCCACAAGGTGCTGGGCTCGCGGGCTCTGAACATCCCGCCGCAAACCTCGACCATCGCGAGCCACCTGCCCAAGGCGGTCGGCGCGGCCTACTCGCTCGGCCTGGCGCGACGCCGCCCGCCGGAACATCGCGCGCTGCCGGCGGACGCCGTCGCTGTGTGCTCCTTCGGCGATGCTTCCGCCAATCACTCGACGGCGCAGGGCGCCTTCAACACCGCGCAATGGACGAGCTATCAGGGCACGCCGCTGCCGCTGCTCTTCGTCTGCGAGGACAATGGCATCGGCATCTCGACGAAGACGCCGAAGGACTGGATCGCGGCGAGCTTCGCCAACCGGCCGGGCCTGAAGTACTTCCACGCCGACGGTCTCGACATCTACGACACGTTCGTCGTGGCCTGCGAGGCGGCCGACTACGTGCGCAACCGGCGCAAGCCCGCGTTCCTGCATCTGCGCACGGTGCGCCTCTACGGCCACGCGGGCGCGGACATGCCGACCACCTACATGAGCAAGGGCGAGGTCGAGGCCGAGGAAGCGAACGACCCGCTGTTGCATACGGTGCGCCTGTTGCAGGAGGCGGGTGCGCTCGCGCCCACCGAGGCGCTCGCCATCTATGAGGAGACCTGCGCGCGCACGGAGCGCATCGCGGCGCACGCCGTCACCCGGCCCAAACTGCGCGACGCCGCAGGCGTCATGGCGAGCATCGTGCCGCCGCGCCGGGAGTGTCAGCAGGGCAATGGACCGTCCGCCGAGGCGCGCGCCGAGATGTTCGGCAGCGACATGCGCGCCATGGACGAGCCGCAGCCCATGAGCCGCCTGATCAACTGGGCGCTGGCCGACCTGATGCTGGAGCGGGGCGAACTCGTCCTCGCCGGCGAGGACGTGGGGCGCAAGGGCGGTGTCTATGGCGTCACACAAAAACTGCAGACGCGCTTCGGGCCGGACCGCGTCATCGATACATTGCTCGACGAACAGGCCATTCTCGGGCTCGCCATCGGGCTGGCGCATAACGGCTTCCTGCCCGTGCCGGAAATCCAGTTCCTCGCCTATCTCCACAACGCGGAGGATCAGATCCGCGGGGAGGCGGCCACGCTGTCCTTCTTCTCCAACGGCCGCTACGCCAATCCGATGGTGGTGCGCGTCGCCGGGCTCGGTTACCAGAAGGGCTTCGGCGGCCATTTCCACAACGACAACTCGCTCGCGGTGCTGCGCGACATTCCCGGCCTCGTCATCGCCTGTCCCTCCACGGGCACGGACGCTGCACGGATGCTGCGCGAATGCGTGCGGCTGGCGCGCGAGGAGCAGCGCGTCGTGGTGTTCATCGAGCCGATCGCGCTCTATCCGATGCGCGACCTCCATGACGACAAGGATGGCCTGTGGATGACCCGTTATCCGCCGCCGGACGAGCGCATCGGGCTTGGCGAGATTGGAATACATGGCTCCGGCACCGATCTCGCCATCGTCACCTACGGCAACGGTCATTACCTGTCCCGGCAGGCGGAGAAGGTGCTGCGTGAGCGCGGCATCGGCCTGCGCATCATCGATCTGCGCTGGCTCGCGCCGCTGCCGGAGGAGGCGCTGCTGGCGGCAACGGCCGAATGCCGGCGCGTCCTCATCGTCGACGAATGCCGCCGCACGGGCAGCCAGTCGGAAGCGCTGATGGCGCTGTTCGCGGAGCGCACGGGCATACCGGCGGCGCGCGTCACGGCTGAGGATTCATTCATCGCCACCGGCCCGGCCTATGCCGCGACGCTGCCGTCTGCCGCGGCGATCATCGGGAAGGTACTCGAACTCGTCGGAGTGAAGGCATGAGAACCGCGGTCGTCATCTGTCCCGGGCGCGGCACCTACAACAAGGGCGAACTCGGCTATCTTGCCCGCCATCATGCCGACAAGACGGAAATGCTCGCCGGCTTCGACGCCGAACGCCGCCGGAAAGGGCAGGAGGAACTCGCCTCCCTCGACGGCGCGCCAGCCTATTCGGTGGCGCGCCACACGCGCGGTGACAACGCCTCCGGCCTGATCTACGCCGCGACCTGTTTCGATTTCCTCGCCATCGACCGCACGGCTGTCGATATCGTGGCCGTCACGGGCAACTCCATGGGCTGGTATTCGGCGCTTGCCTGCGCCGGCGCCCTTTCCCCACAGGCGGGTTTCACGGTCGTCAACACCATGGGCACGCTGATGCAGGAGCACCTCATCGGCGGGCAGATCGTCTATCCCGTCGTCGGCGAGGACTGGGCCGACGACGATGCCCGGCGGCGGGAACTGCTGGCGCTCGTCGCGGGCATCCACGCGCCGCCGGAACGCCATCTCGCGCTATCCATCGACCTCGGCGGGATGCTGGTGCTGGCCGGCGATGCGGCGGGGCTCGCGGCGTTCGAGGCCGCCGTGCCGCCCGTGCAGGGCCGCTTTCCGATGCGGCTAGCCAACCACGCGGCGTTCCACACCGCCCTGCAGGAGCCCGTGGCGGGGAAGGGGCGGGCGCTGCTTGGCCCTGACCTGTTCGGCGAGCCGGATCTGCCGCTCATCGATGGGCGCGGGGCGATCCGGTGGCCGCATGCCTCCGACCCTGCCACGCTCAGGGACTACACGCTGGGCGAGCAGGTCATCGCATCCTACGACTTCACCCGCGCGGTCCTCACCGCCGCACGCGAGTTCGCACCGGACCTGTTCATCATCACCGGGCCAGGCGCGACGCTCGGCGGGGCGGTGGCGCAATCGCTCATCCGCGCGAACTGGCGCGACATGCGCACCAAGGCCGATTTCCAGCGGCTGCAGGAGACCGATCCCGTCATCGTCTCCATGGGGCTCGACGAGCAACGCCGGTCGGTAACCGCTTCCGGCTGAAAGGCTCTTCGGCCTGCGTTGTTGCCGTTCCGGACCGGCGCCTTCGGGAATGCCCGACAGGTCGTACCGTTTCCTGCGGGAATGGAATACTGATAACATGGCACTATCAAACATCGGTCGGTGCTGATTTTATCGATTCAGCCGCATACTGGCCGCCGGTACAAGCCGTGACGAAGGGGAGCGGGATGACCGCGCAAGCCCGGTCTTGTTCCGGGGCGATGCATTCCGCCGACGCTGACAGTGGGACCGTTTCCATCCGCCCGCCGTCGTCAAACCAGAGAAGGAAACTGTCATGCCATCTCATTCCTCTCCCCCTCTTTCCTTCGCTGCGGAAGTTCCGGCGCTGCTGGCGGAACTCGGCGTGGATGCGGCGCGCTACACCGGCGGCGCGCTGAAGGCCCGTTCGCCCATCACCGGCGAGATCATTGCGGAAGTCTCCGGGACCGGCGAAGCGGAGGCAGGGGCCGCCATCGCGCGTGCCCATGCCGCTTTTCTGGAATGGCGGCTCGTGCCCGCGCCCCGGCGTGGCGAACTGGTGCGCCTGCTCGGCGAGGAACTGCGCGCCCATAAGGAGAGGCTCGGCCGCCTCGTCTCCATCGAGGTGGGCAAGATCACCTCGGAGGGTTTTGGCGAAGTGCAGGAGATGATCGACATCTGCGACTTCGCGGTCGGCCTGTCGCGCCAGCTCTACGGCCTGACCATCGCCACCGAGCGACCTGAACACCGCATGCAGGAAACGTGGCATCCGCTCGGTGTCACCGGCATCATCTCGGCCTTCAACTTTCCCGTCGCCGTGTGGTCGTGGAATGCGGCGCTGGCGCTCGTCGCCGGCAATGCAATCGTCTGGAAGCCGTCGGAGAAAACGCCGCTGACCGCGCTCGCCACCGACGCACTGCTCGACCGCGCGCTCCGGCGCTTCAAGGCGGAGGGCGGCAGCGCGCCGGACGGGCTGTCCGCCGTGCTCATCGGCGGCCGCAACGTAGGTGAGGTGCTGGTGGATCATCCGCAGGTGCCGCTCGTTTCGGCCACGGGCTCCACGGCGATGGGCCGCGCCGTCGGCCCCCGCGTCGCGGCGCGCTTCGGCCGGACCATCCTGGAGCTTGGCGGCAACAACGCCGCCATCGTCACCCCCACAGCCGACTTCGACCTGACGCTGCGCGGCGTCGTCTTCGCCGCCATGGGCACGGCGGGCCAGCGTTGCACCACGTTGCGCCGCCTGTTCGTGCATGACAGCGTCTACGACAGTTTCGTGCCGCGCCTGAGGAAGGCATATGAGTCCGTTCCGGTCGGCAATCCGCTGGAGGAGGGCAATCTCGTTGGCCCGCTGATCGACAGGGCGGCTTTCGAGGCCCAGCAGGCCGCACTGGCGGAGGCGAGAGCCGCGGGCGCATCGGTGACCGGCGGCGGGCGGGAAGACGCGGGCTTCGGCCCCGATGCCTACTATGTCCGCCCCGCGCTGGTCGAAATCGCGGAACAGGCCGGCCCGGTGGAGAAGGAGACCTTCGCGCCGATCCTTTACGTGATCCGCTACAGCGATTTCGATGCCGTGCTCGACCTGCACAACGCCGTGCCGCAGGGCCTGTCCTCCTCGATCTTCACCAACGACGTGCGCGAGGCGGAGACGTTCCTGTCGGCGCGTGGCTCCGATTGCGGCATCGCCAATGTCAACATCGGCCCCTCGGGCGCGGAGATCGGCGGGGCCTTCGGCGGCGAGAAGGAGACGGGCGGCGGGCGCGAGTCCGGTTCGGACGCATGGAAGGCGTACATGCGGCGCGCCACCAACACCATCAACTACGGCCGCACGCTGCCGCTTGCCCAGGGCGTGAAGTTCGACGTGGTGTGAAGCAACGCGGAGCAAAGGGCCTGCGCATGCTCCCGAAAAGCAGATGCCGCTTATTGGAAAAGATCATGTTTCATGGGGCTATTGACCTGCCCCATGCAACTGACTACAAGGAAAACGCTGTCGCCGATTGAGCGAGAGCGGGGAATGGAGTCTCCCGAAACCGCCATCCGGCTGATGACCCCTGCCAACCGTCCCGTTTCGGGGATAACAAGGGCGCGATGCGCCTGACGGCAGGAGACATGGTGGTTTTCAGCAATCATTCAGATACCGATGGCGCGGTGGCCGTTATGCCGCTCTCCGCTTTGCGGCACCTTCAGCAAGCCGCCGGGGGGGCGACAGCGTGATACAGACCACACTATGGGTCGCCCTCGGCGGCGCGATCGGCACCGTTGCCCGTTTCTGGATCGCTCTCTGGATGGCACCGCTCAGCCGCGACCTGCCATGGGGTACGATGCTGATCAATGTCGTCGGGTCCTTCGCCATCTCGTTTTTCGGCGCGCTGACGGTCGAGCATGGCCGCTACCCCGCGCCGGAACTCTGGCGTGCCGCCTTCATGGTGGGCATCTGCGGGGGCTTCACGACCTTTTCCTCGTTCAGCCTCCAGACGCTGGAGCTGATCCGTGCGGGTGCGCCCGGGCGCGCCCTGATCAATATCGGCCTTTCCGTCGTTCTGTGCCTGATCGCCGTGGCGCTCGGCTATCTTGCCGCCGAGCGCGTCAACGGCGGTATCCGGCAGGTCGTCCAGGAGCAAATCGAGGAGGATGCGGGATGACGGGCGACGTCAGCCTGAAGCCGGGCACGATCCTCGCGGTTCTCGCGGAGCGGGCGGGCAAGCCCGTCTCGCCGCCGCTACGACGGAGGATATCCGGCGACGATGCGCGCCGGAACGCTCGCCCCGTCAGAGGTAGCGGCGATAGTCGTAGGCGTCCGCCGTCACGGCGTCGGTTTCGGCCAGCGCCAGCATGTGCGCGTGCAGGGGCGACTTGTGGCAGGCCGGGTCGGTAGCGGCGGCGTCGCCCGCGATCGCCATCGCCTGGCAGCGGCAACCGCCCCAGTCGATCTCGCGGCGTTCGCAGCTCCGGCATAGTGCCGGCATCCAGTCCGTGCCGCGAAAGGCGTTGAAGGCGGGCGAGCCGGTCCAGATGTCCGCCAGCGCGTGCTCGCGCACGTTCCAGAAATCGAGGTGCGGGATGGTCTCCGCCGCGTGGCAGGGCAACACCTTGCCAGACGGCGAGACGTTGAGCGACTGCCGACCCCAGCCGTTCATGCAGGGCTTGGGGTATTTCGCATAATAGTCCGGCACGACGGCGTCGATGGTCAGGCGCCCCTTCAGGCGCTCCCGCGCCTCCTCCACGATGGCCAGCGCCTCAAAAACCTGCGCGCGCGTCGGCATCAGAGCGCCACGGTTGCGCAGCGCCCAACCGTAGTATTGCGCGTGGGCGATTTCGATGCGCCGCGCGTCGAGCGCGAGTGCCAGTTCGATGAAGGCGGGAATCTGGTGGATGTTTGCCCGGTGCACCACAGCATTGACGGTGAGCGGCAGGCCGAGCCTGCGCACCTCGCGGGCGACGGCAAGCTTGCGCCCATGCGCGCCGGGGAAGTTGGAGACGTGGTCGGTCGTCTGCGCATCCGCGCCCTGGAATGACAACTGGATATGGTCGATCCCGGCGTCCGCGATCGCCCGCAGGCGCTCCGGCGTGACGCCGACGCCAGCGGTGATAAGGTTGGTGTAGAGCCCGACAGCGACGCAATGGCCGATCATCAGTTCGAGATCCCGCCGCGCCGTCGGCTCGCCGCCGGACAGATGAACTTGCAGCACGCCGAGTTTGCCCGCCTCGGAGAATACGCGCAGCCACGTTTCCGTGTCGAGTTCGCCGTTGCGGCGCTCCAGCTCCACGGGATTGGAGCAATAGGGGCATTGCAGCGGGCAGCGGTGCGTCAGCTCCGCCAGCATGCCGTATGGCGCGGGCGGCGGGGGAGGGGCGGGCATCTCGCTGCGCGCCGGTGCATCCGCGAGGGCGTTCATGGTCCTGCCTCTCCTGATCCGCCGAACTCGATCAGCCCCTTCTCGACGAGCCCGGCGAGGAAGGCGCCGACATCCGCCGCGACACGCGCGCGGTCAACCGAGAAGGCGCTCGCCAGCTCGTCGACGATGAGCGAAAGAGGGCGGACGCCGTCGACTTTCCGCAGGATTTCGACACCGACGGGATCGGGCTGGAATACGCGCTCGGGCGCCAGCAGCACCCACTGCCCGCGCGCCTCGTCATGGCGCAGGCGCACGCCGCGCGCGAGCCTCGGCACCCCGCCGGCGGACAACGGGGCGCTCATCGCCTTTCTCCCGGCGCGTGGCTTTCCGTCGGCAGAAAGGCGCCGGGATAGGCCATCTTCGGGTCCACATAGGCGAAATACAGCGCGTCGAGCTGCACCCAGAGCACGTCGCACTTGAACTCCAGCGCACGGATCACCGCCTGCTGCTGTTCCGGAGTGCGCGCGTGCGTCTTCACGTAATCCAGCGCGAAATCCGCGTCGCGCGGGGCCTGCGTGAGCCGGTTGTCGAAATAGGCCAGCGTCTCGCGGGAAACGAAGTCGTAGTTCTTCAGCATGCCGGCGACGCGCTCCTCGATGATGCCGGGCGAGAACATCTCGGTCAGCGAGGAGGCGATGGCTTCGAGCAGGCTCTTCTCGCGCACGAAATGCACATAGGCCTCGACGGCGAAGCGGGTCGCCGGCAGCAGGCCAACGAGCGAGGTGACGTAGCCGCGGTCCAGCCCGAGCCCGTCCGTGAGCTTCAGCCAGCGCGCGATGCCGCCTTCGCCCGCGTGATCGCCGTCATGGTCGATGATGCGCTGGCGCCAGACGCGGCGCAGTTCCGCGTCCTCCATGCGGGCGAGGACGGAGGAATCCTTCACCGGGATCATCGCCTGATAGTAATAGCGGTTGAGCGCCCACGCCTGCACTTGCCCGAAATCGAGCCGGCCGCCGTGCAGCAGCCTGTGGAACGGATGCAGGCTGTGATAGCGCCGCGTGCCGACGTCGCGCAGCCGCGCCTCAAGTTCCTGCGGGGAGAGCAATCCGGTCATCCTGCAATCTCCATTCCGTCCCCTGCGATTTCCCAGCCCGCGCGGTTCGTCGCGTGCCTTTCTGGCGATCCCTCGACCAGCACCGGGTTGGTGTTGTTGATGTGTATGTAAATCTTGCGGCCGACGCGCAGGTCCGCGAAGGCGGCCATGGAGCCTTCCGCGCCCGACATCGCCATGTGGCCCATGCGCCGCCCGGTCTTGCTGCCGACGCCGGCGGCGATCATCTCGTCGTCGCGCCATACCGTGCCATCGAACAGCACCGCGTCCGCACCTTCGATGCGGGCGCGCAGCGTGTCGGTCATGCGTGCGCAACCGGGAATGAACAGGACGCGGCGCGTGCCGTCGCCGAGTTCGACCCCGACGGTCTGCTCGCCCTCCGCCGCCGTCTCGACCTCTCCGCGCTCCAGATAAAGCGCGACCTTGCCCGGCACGGGAAAAATTTCGGCGGTGACGCCCGCCACGGGCTCGAAGGGCACGCCGAAAGCCACGGGCCGCCGGTCGACGACGCCGGGCGCGAGAACGTCGAAGGCGCTGTTGGCGCGGATCGTGTCATGAACCGCGCCTGTCGCGTAGAGGGAAAAGGGCTGCGCTTCCCGAAGGCTCAACAGGCCGGCGATGTGGTCGATGTCGGCGTTTGTCAGCAGCACGGATTCGATCGGCGTGTGCCGGCCGCATCCGCGTGGATGCAAGGCCGGCACCGCCTGGATCTGGGACAGGACCTCCGGCGCGCAGTTCACCAGCGCCCACCGCTCGCCGTCGGCGCTAACCGCGACAGATGTCTGGGTGCGCCGACGGACGCGCGGGTCCCCCTCCCACGCCAGCGTGCAGACCGGGCAACGGCAGTTCCATTGGGGAAAGCCCCCGCCGGCTGCCGAGCCGAGCACCACGAGACGCAGATGGAACGGGTGATCGGGCATTTTCATGCCCGCACCGCTTCCTGCTTTCCTCAGGCTTCGATATCAGCCGGGAAATAGGCGTTGACCTCAAGGCCGACGCAGACTTCTACAATATACGGAGTGGTCCAGCTCATGTTATCCTCCTCGTTGGTTGAGAAATATATTTTCTTTTGTCTCTCTCATAAGAGAGAGTATTTTTACGATATTGAATGCGAATTGTAAAGCATTCAATGGCACCGTAAACTTTACAATTAGAGTGGAATTCTATCTGTCGACTTTCGCTTTCGCAACAAGAGGGCGCGCAGGCGCGTTCAGGGAAGTGCCGCGAACGCCGCTTCCATCCGTTCGGCGGCCTTCTTCGGCAGCTTCACCGCCTTTGCGGCGTCGAGATTGGCCGGCGCGTCGCCCACCCGGATCACCGCCACCATGCCCATGGCGAAATGGGGCGTGCATTTCACGCCATAGATGCCGGGCGCGGCGACGGTGAGCACGTACTCCTCGTTGACCTTGCTCTTGAAGGGCTCCACGCCGTCCGGCAACATGCCCTTGATCGCCTCGACATTGTGGCTCTTGTCCGCGGGGACGAAGCGGATCGTATCGCCCGGTTCGGCTTTCACCGCGGCGGGCTCGAATACCATGGCCCCGTCCTTGCCCTGATTGAGCATCCGGACCTCATGCTCGGCGGCAATCGCGCCGCCGGCCGCCAGCCAGGCAGCCGCAACGATCCCCAAACCTGCGCGCATCCCTTCCTCCGTCGATTGTTCGTTACCTACAGAGGACATGGAAACGCCGCCGGGAACAATGCGACCTTGGTCGCGATTTGGTCGTAGTGCCCTATCATGGCCGTGCCGGCATCGAGGCGACGCTGGCGAGGAAGGCGTCGAGCGCGGCGGCGTCGACAGGCTTGCGCATGCAGCCGATCCCTACCGCCCACGTTCCGCAGGCGGGGTCTGCCGTCAGGATGCACGTCGGCCTGTCGCCATGGCGGTCGCGCAAGGCCAGCACGGTCTCGACGCAGCGCATGCCTGTGCCGGATTGATGGTCGGACTCGTGGTCGACGAGATAGAAATCAGGCACGATGCCGATCTCGTCCAGCAGCGCCAGCGCCTCCTCGCCGCTGCCCACCTCCCATACGGCGATAGCGCGCCTTTCCAGCAGCAGGCCGATGTCGCGCCGCAGGTCGGGGTCGCTGCCGACCAGCAGTGCGATCCGGTTGCTGCCGTCGCGCGGCTCGTCGGCGATGGCCGCCATCACGTCGGGATGCAGGGCGCGGGAGGCGACGAGCCCCATCTCGACCGAGAACGACGTGCCCCGCCCGGGTTCCGACGCCAGCGACAGCCGGTGGTTGAGCAGCGCGCAGGCGCGCTCGACGATGGCGAGGCCGAGCCCCATTCCCTCCGAGGCGGAAGCCGACCCGTCCAGCCGGTGAAACTCGCGGAAAATGGCCTGCTGGTCCTCGCGTGCGATTCCAGGCCCGGTATCGTGCACCTCGATCCGCACGTTGCCCCCGATGCGCCGGGGACCGACCAACACCCGCCCCGTGCGGGTGTAGCGGATCGCGTTGCCGATCAGGTTCTGCAGGATGCGCCGCAAGTAGGCGGGATCGCTCGCCACCGTGAGACGGCAGGGGAGGATCGTCAGCCGCAGCCCCTTGCCGGCGGCGACCGGCGCGAATTCGTCCGTCAACTGCGCGAGCAGGGGCGCAAGCCTCACCGGCACGACCTCGACGGCGGATTCGCCCACCTCCAGCCGGGAGATGTCGAGCAGCGCATGCAGGATTCCCTCCACGCTGACCAGCGCATTGAGGGCCTTTTCCAGCGGGGAGCGCGTCTGCGGGTTCTGCGCGTCGTCGCGCACGGAAGCCACGAAGAGCTTTGCCGCCGACAGCGGCTGCAGCAGGTCGTGGCTCGCCGCCGCCACGAAGCGCACGCGCGATGCGTTCGCCCGCTCCGCGTCCGCCAGTGCCGCTTCCAGATCGAGCGTGCGCGCCGCGACCCGCGCCTCCAGCGAGGCGTTGGCGCGCAGCATCGCCTGCACGGCGAGCCGCTCGCGCGTGACATCGCTGAAGGAGATGACGAAGCCGCCCTCGGGCGTTTCCTGCGCGAAGCCGTCCAGGATCACGCCCGAGGGGCGGCGTATCTCGAAGGAGAGCGGCGGGCGCGGTCCGTTCCCGTGCGCCCAGACGGAAAGCGCCTCGAACGACAGGTGCTCGTCATAGACGCTGTCGTGGCCGAAACGGCGATGCAGGCTGTCGAACCCCGTCCCCTGGCGCAGCACCGCCGCCGGTACGTCGAGGAGCTGCGCGAGCCGCTGGTTCCAGCCCACGAGCCGCAGCCCGGCGTCGAAGACGCAGACGCCCTGGTTGATATGCTCCAGCGTCGCGCGGATGATGCGGGCCTGATCGTCGAGCATCTTGCCGCGCTCGATCCGCTCCAGCCGGATGATGTCGGTCACGTCGGTCTGGAACATGACCGTGCCGCCGCCGTTGATGCGCTGGGCGCTGACCTGCAGCCAGCGGTCGCCGGCAAGCGCCACGTTGAACACCTGCCTGTCGTGGTGGCGTTGCATCCGCGCCGCCACCCAGTCCCGCCGCGCCTGGCCGGGCGGCAGGGCGAGCGCGGCCGAAAGGCTGACGAGTTCCACATATTCGGAAAACGGCATGCCGGCGCGCAGGCTCTGCCGCACGTCCGGCATGTCGCGGCAGAAGCGGGAGTTGTAGAGCCGCAGTGTGTCCGCCTCGTCGAACAGCGCGAAGCCCTCCTGCACGGCTTCGATGGCGTTGGCGAGGTCGCGCTGCGCCCGTTCGGCCGTCCGCTTTGCCGTCGCGAGGCGGCCGTTGGTTTCGCCGAGAAGCCGCAGGGCGTATTCAAGATCGCGCGTCCGCTGACGCACACGGTCCTCCAGCAGCGCCGCGCGGCGGAACTGCTCGTAGGCCGCGCCGCGCTCGCCGGAAGCCTGTTCGACCTGGCGCATCAGGACTTCGGTGACGGTCAGGAGCTTTTCGACGGTGCGCTCCTGCGTGTCGGCGGGATCGATCAGCCAGTCGGAGATGCGCGCCATCAGCCGTCCTCCGGCAATGCCGTGCCCGGCGGGTAGAAGGCGATGCCCGTCATGGTGTGGTTGACGTGCATCGCACCCAGTTGCTCGCCATAGGTCGAGAATCCGGTGACGCCGTGCCGACGCAGGATGTCCGACACACGGCCCGTAAGCTGCTTCTCCTGTGCCTCAAGCCGGCGCAGGATGCAGTCGAAGGCGAGGATGGCAGCCGGCTGCGCCGGGTCGCCGAGCCGGTCGAGTTCGCGTTCCAGATGCAGCGCGAGGTCCTGCGGCTCCGCCACCGTCAGCACGACTCCTTCGTCGATGGCGCAGAAGAACAGCAGATCGCCGTTCGGCGCCACCTGCTGGATGGCGCGGACGTGATGGCGCCCGCCCATGCGCACCGCTAGCGGATGCGCGGCGAAGGTGAAGGGTGTGAGCTGCTGCCCGTCCTTGCCCAGAAGCCTGGCGTATTCCCGCGCCGCCGGCTCGTCGTTGATCCGGCGCACGATGCGGCGGCGCGGCTCGGCCAGCGTCACGACCATGCGCTTCGCGGTCGGCACCAGATGGTCGAGGTTGAATATCCGCACCGGACAGGCGCTGCGCACGAAGCTCAGCACGGCGGCGTTGCGCAGCAGCCGGTCGCCGTCCATGATCAGCGTCTGCCGGAAGCGTGTGCCGTCCCCCGCCGAGCCGCCGAAGAGCGGCATGGAGCCGAGGCCCGTGGCGAGCGCCGAGGCAAGCTCGTCCTCCTTCACCGACAGCCCGTCCACAAGCAGCATGGCGAATTCGTGCGCGAAGGCGGGATGGTCCTGGGCCAGCGCCTCGCGCGCCCGCACCACGGCGGTTGTCAGGTCGCGCGGCTCCAGTCGCGACAGGTCGGGAATGGTCAGGGTCTCGGCGCCGAAATGCGATGCGGGCAGTGCGACGGCGACGATGGTGTCCTCGTCGTAGCCGGCGCGGGAAATCTCTCCCGCCGTCGTGCAGCCGACGAGCCGCGCCCCGGTGAAAATCCGCGCGGCCTGCCCGGCGAGCCGCACGAGGTCGGCCTCGGGAGAGGCGAAGAGCATGACGAGCGCGAACGGCCCCGGCCCCAGCTCCTCGGCCAGTTCCTCGGCCGGGCGCGGCCCCCGCGCCGGCACGGAGGCACGCCGGACGATTGGCGCGCGCGCATCCGTGTGCCTTCCCGCCATGGTCATCGTCTGTTTCCCCTGAAGGCCCGCGGGATGGGCGGAATGCTCATCCCTCGGGGGTCATGGCGGCGAAGCTAGCCTCTTTCACGAACAGGACGGCCTGCATCCGTGTCTGCACGCCAAGCTTGCGCATGATCGCGGTCAGATGTGCCTTCACCGTCGTTTCGGCGATGGAAAGCTCGTAGGCGATCTGCTTGTTCATCAGGCCCTCGCAGACCATCTGCAGGATCTTCGCCTGCTGCCGCGTCAGCAACGCCAGCCGCGAGACGACCTGTTCGGACGGCGAGGCGGCTGCCATCTCCAGCGCCATGCGCGCGGCATGGATATCGCCGCGGGTGATCGCGGCGAAGGCGGCGCGGAATTCCTCGCGGTCGGCGTGCTTGGGCACGAAGGCGTTCACCCCCGCCCGCAGCGCGGCACGCACCACCCGCAATTCGTCGAGCGACGACACGACGACGATCGGCGTCGCGGGGACCGCCTTGCGCAGGCGCACCACGCCGTCGAGGCCGTTCACGTCCGGCAGGTTGAGGTCGAGCACCACGACATCCGGCAGCGGGCCGGCCTCCAGCCGCAGCAGCGCCATCTCCAGCGTGCCGACCGCCTCCACTGTCTCGATGCCGACGAGGCGCGTCAGCGTCATCGCCAGCGCGTCACAGAACAGCGGATGGTCGTCAACGATGAGCACCGAGTGCAGGTCCACCGCGACCGGCGGGGGCTCGGTGCGGGGCGCGACGGCGGTTTCGCGGAAAGTTTCATAATAGCCGGGCATCTTTTGCATACTCCGGTCGATCCTGGCCAGAAACGGGGCTAAGGGGGCAGGGCGGCCTGCCCCCGTCGCCGGGCATCAATTGGCTGCGGCCACTTCCTTCGGCAGGCGGAAGGTCCAGACCATGCCGCCCTGGTTGAGGTAGTTGACCTTCTTCGCCACCTCGCCGCCCCACAGCGGCACAGCGCCGCCCCAGCCGGAGATGACAGACACATACTGCTCGCCGCCGTGCTCCCACGTCACCGGCTGGCCGACGATGCCCGAACCGGTCTGGAACTTCCACAGCACCTCGCCCGTCTCGTCATCGAGCGCGAGGAACTCGCCCTCCGGATTGCCGGTGAACACGAGTCCGCCGGCCGTGGTCATGACGCCGCCCCACAGCGGCGCGGCGTTCTTGTACTCCCACCGGATTGCGCCGGTGTTGGGGTCGATGGCCTTCAGGCTGCCGATATAGTCCTCGAACAGCGGCTTGATGGTGAAGCCCGCGCCGAGATAGGCCGCGCCCTTCTTGTAGTTGATCGGCTCGTTCCAGATGTCCATGCCCCATTCGTTAGAGGGCACGTAGAACAGCCCGGTTTTCTGGCTGTAGGCCATCGGCATCCAGTTCTTGCCGCCGAGGAAGGACGGCACGGCGAAAACCTGCTGGCCCTTGGCGCCGTCTGCCGCCGCGGCGGGGTTGCCCGGGCGGTTCTCCTCGACGTAGATCGGGCGGCCGTCCTTGTCGATACCCTTGGCCCAGTTGATGTTCTTCACAAATGGCCAGGCATTGACGAATTTCCCGTCCTCGCGGTTCAGGATGTAGAAATAGCCGTTCCGGTCGGCGGTGGCCAACCGCTTCGCACCGTCGGCGGCGACGAAGGGCACGACCTCGTTCACGCCGTCGAAGTCCCAGCCCTCGCGCGGGGTGGTCTGGAAGTGCCACTTGATCTCGCCGTTCGCGGGGTCGATCCCGAGGCGGGTCGCGGCATAGAGGTTGTCGCCCTTGTTGCCCTCGACAGGTGTGCCGGCGCCGCGCAGGTGGCTGTTCCAGGGGGAGGGGTTGCCGGCTCCGAAGATCAGGGTGTCGGTATCCGCGTCATAGGAGCCGCCGAGCCAGGTTGCCCCGCCGCCGGTTTTCCAGGCGTCGCCCGGCCAGGTGGCGTTGAGCGTGCCGGTCATGCTCGATTCCTTGCCCTGAAAAGTGCCCTTGTGGCCCTCGATGGTCGGGCGGGACCAGACCAGTTCGCCGGTGTTGGCGTCGCGCGCCTGCACCTCGCCCACGACGCCGAATTCGCCGCCCGAGTTGCCGGTGATGATGAGGCCCTTCACGATGAGCGGCGCGGCGGTGTAGGAATAGCCTTCCTTGTACTCTGCGAGCTTCTTGTTCCAGACCACACGCCCCGTCTTGCGGTTCAGCGCGATCAGCCGCGCGTCCAGCGTGCCGAAGTAGACGTTGTCGCCATAGATGGCGGCGCCCCGGTTCACCACGTCGCAGCAAGGCAGGATGCCCTCGGGCAGCCGGGCGTCGTACTGCCAGAGTTCTTTCCCGGTTGCGATGTCGATGGCGAAGATGCGGCTGTAGGAACCGGTGATGTACATCACGCCGTCGTGGATGATCGGCTGGCTCTCCTGTCCGCGCTGCTTCTCCCCGCCGAGGCTGAAGGCCCAGGCCGGTACGAGCTTCTGCACGTTGTTTCTGTTCAGCGTCTTCAGCGGCGAGTAGCGCTGCAGCCCGCGGCCGAGGCCGTTCGTCAGCACGTCGCCGACGGTGTCGGCGTCCTTCGCCAGATCTTCTTCCGTCACCTGCGCCTGCGCCAGCCCGACGCAAGCCACGGCCGTGACCGCGGCCAGCATGATTCTTCTCATTTGTTTCCTCCCTCTACGGCACGGGCAGCCGGGGTTTCGCCGCCGGCGGCCAGCCATCTCCTTCTCATTACTTTCTCATTATTGGTGCGCGCGGGGCGACGGTATATTGCACCTTGGTCGTAACATCGGACAACGGCCGTGCCTCCGCTCCAACCCGGACCTTGGTCGTATATGCGGCTACGGTGACGCGATTAGAGTAAACTGAAAAGGGAGAAATTGTCATGGGCATCCGGGCGTTTGCCGCGGCAGCGGGGTCCGCGCGGCTCGTCTCCGGCGCCGACGGCGCATCGCTGCTATAGCCGCGCCTCAAGCCTTGCGCGCGGCGAGGCCGCGGGCGGGGTCGTAGCCCCATATCGCGCCCCCGCCGAAGACGGCGAGCGCTCCGAGCGTGACCGCGCCCGCAAGCCAGTTCGCCTGCCCGTGGAGCGCGAAGCGGATCAGCTCCACCGCATGGGTGAAAGGGTTGGCGACGCAGACGTCGCGCAGCAGCATCGATGCTTCCGCCATCTTCCACAGCGGATAGAGCGCCGAGGACAGGAAGAACATCGGGAAGATGACGAAATTCATCACCCCGGCGAAGTTTTCGAGCTGCCTGATCAGCGAGGACAGCAACAGGCCGAGCGCCCCCAGCATGAGCGCGGCGGCGAAAATCGCCGGCAAGGCCCCCAGGTAGCCCCACCATGTGAAGCGCACGCCCCATGCAGCCGCCACGGCGAGGAAGGCGTAGGCCTGCAAAACGGAGATCAGGCTGCCCGCGACGAGCTTGCAGAACAGCAGCCACCAGCGCGGCAGCGGCGCCGTCAGCAGCAGGCGCATCGAGCCCATCTCGCGGTCGTAGACGAGGCTCAGCGACGACTGCATGCCGTTGAACAGCAGGATCATGCCGACGAGGCCGGGAACGATGTAGATTTCGTAGGTGATGTAGGTCTGGTAGGGCGGGGTGATCGAAAGTCCCAGCGCCGCGCGGAAGCCGGAGGCGAAGACGATGAGCCAGACGAGCGGCCGCACCAGCGCGGCGACGAGCCGCCCGCGCTGGCCAAGGAAGCGCAAGGCCTCGCGGTGGAGGATGGCGCAAAGCGCCACGAGCGCATGCCGGGCGGCTTTACTTGCGGAGATGTCCGGTGGCGAACCCGTCATGCCTGTGCTCCATCGGTGAGGGCAAGGAACCGGGCGGTGAGATCCGCGCCGCCGATCTCCCCCGCCTCGCCGTCGGCAAGGACGCGGCCGCGATGCAGGATCGCGAGCCGGTCGTCGGCCCGCACCTCGTCCACGAGATGCGTGGCCCAGAGCACGGTGAGCCCGTCGTCGCGGGCGAGCGCGTGAACGTGATCGGTGATCGCCCGGCGCGAGGCTGCGTCGAGGCCCACGGTCGGTTCGTCGAGCAGCAGAACGGAGGGCCGGTGGATCAGGGCGCGCGCGATCTCCATGCGTCGCCGGTGGCCGCCGTTGAGCGCGGCCGCCCGCTCATGGGCACGCTCGGCCATGCCGAGCCGCTCCAGCGCCGCAGTGATGCGCATGCCGGCCTCGCGGCCGGAAAGCCCGTGCAGCGCCGCGAAATAGAGCAGGTTGCGCCGCACCGTGAGGTCGAGGTCGAGCGTCGATTGCTGGAACACGACGCCGATGCGCGCCAGCGCGGCGCGCGGCTCGCAGGCGAGGTCGTGGCCCGCGATGACGATGCGGCCCGCGCGCGGCGTGAACAGCCGCGTGAGCAGGCCGAACAGCGTGGATTTTCCCGCGCCGTTCGGCCCGAGCAGCGCGCAGAACCGGCCGGGTTCAACGCGAAAGCCGACATTGTCCAGGGCGCGCCTGCTGCCCCAGTCGTGTGTCAGTCCCTCGGCCACGAGCCCGGCCATGATGCGCCTATTCGATGGTGATGGCGACGGTCTGCAGGTCGCCCGTCGTGCCCGGCACCTTGAGGTGGTAGCTGCCCGGCTTGACGGCGACGAAGCTGATCTCGGCCTCGCCGGCCTCGTCGAACTCCAGCGAGTCGACGCCGAGCGGGCGAACCTCGATCCCCTCGATGACGATCTCGTTGACCCAGACCGCGCGGAAGAAGCCGGGGCCTTCGAGCGCGAGTTCCTGGCTGCCGTCCGCCTCGATCGTCAGCTTGTAGTACTTGCCGGATTTCAGCGTCATCGGCTTCTCCGCCAGCGGCGCGCCGGCGGAAAGGGTGAGCTTCGGCAGGGTCTCGCGGTTCTGCGCCGACAACAGGCCCGCGAGGCCGAGCTTGCCATTGGCGCCATCGTCGTCGCCGTCCGCCAGCGCCGCGAGCGGCATCGCCGCCGCGAGCAGGGCCGCGATCATCGTCATGCGTTTCATCCAGTCCTCCCTTCGTTCAGTTATGCTTATGGCCTCGTCGCCGCGCCCCATGGGAAACGGCCGACCTTGATCGATTTCAGCGGCTCGCGCGTCGCGACATCGACCACCGTCACGTCGCCGGAAACACCGTTCGTGGTGAAGAGCCTGCTGTGGTCGGGCGAGAAGGCCAGGTGCCACACCCGGCGGCCGACGAGGATGTAGTCTTCCACCTCAAGTGTCTCGGCATTGACCACGGCGACGTGGTTCGCCGGGCCAAGGGCCACGAAGGCAGTCTTTCCATCGGGCGTGAACTCGAAGCCCACGGGCTGGATGAGGTCCGCGTTCACGCCCTTGATGGCGAAACGGATTTTGCCCTTTTCGCTCTGGTCCGCGACGTTGAAGACGGTGACCGTGCCGCCGATTTCGGAGGACACCCACAGCTCGCGCCCGCCCTTCGTGAACTCCGCGTGGCGGGGGCGGCTGTCGACAAGCGTGTTGGCGAAGACCTTGTGGGTGGCCGTGTCGATCCAGTGGGCCATGTTCGTCGTCTCGGAGGTGGTGATGGCGATCTTGCCATCGGGCGAGATCGCCATGCCTTCGGGCTCGATGCCGACATCGATCTGCGCCACGACCTGGCGGGTCTCGACATCGACGACCGTCGTCACCGCGTTGTCCTCGTTGGCGATCCACAGATGCCGGTCGTCGGGCGCGAGCACGAACTGTTCCGGGTCCTCGCCCGACGGCAGCTCGTGCAGGATCTTGCCGGTCTCCGGGTCCATCACCTGCACGGTGTCGCTGTCGGAGGCGCAGATGTAGACGCGGCTGTGGTCGGCGTTGAAGGTGATGCCGCGCGGGCGCTCGCCCGTCGGGATCGTGCGGACGACTTCGAGCCTTTCCGTATCGATGACGGAGATGTTGTCGTCCTTCTCGTTGGTGACCCAGATTTCCCCGGCCGAGGCTTCCATCGGCAGCGCGGTCATCATGAGGATTGCGGCAAGGCGGGTGCGGGGGCCCATA
Organism: Pseudochelatococcus lubricantis; assembly: GCF_011762225.1. GTDB lineage: Bacteria > Pseudomonadota > Alphaproteobacteria > Rhizobiales > Beijerinckiaceae > Pseudochelatococcus > Pseudochelatococcus lubricantis. The sequence continues at coordinate 77,503 of NZ_JAASQI010000007.1, read as the reverse complement.
TCATCCTCCAAAGGCTTTGCAGGCGCTTTCCGGCCGGTCGAGGCCAAGCGTGTCCATCTCGTTGGTCTGGTGCAGGTAGCCGTCGAGCGGCGCGAGTTCGACCAGCGCGCGGGCGTTCACCACAGCCATCGGCTGGCGCAACTGGCCGTTCCACTGCCTGTAGGTCAGCGTCCGGCCCTTGAAGCCGTCGAGACCGAAGGCGTTCGACAGGATGTAGCCGCGCAGTGCGGCCGGATCGGCCGAGCCGGTGCGGGTCACCGCTTCGCCGACAGTGCGCAGCGCCGTCCAGGCGGCATAGTCGCGGCTGCGCATCTCGCGCTTCGCGGCCTTCTCGAAGCGGTTCTGTAGCTGCACAGCGGCCCATTGCTCAAGCACCGGCGCCCAGCCCTCGCTGCGCAGCCCGTCCGAACCCGCGACGGGCCGTGGAAGCCAGGTGTTGTGCTCCACATAGCGGGCGAAGTCGTCGGCCTCGTCCGCGACGAGGAGCACGTGATGGTCGGGGAAGTCTTGCGTGAACAGCGGAATTTCCTGCCCGGCCGCCCGGCGCAGGTCGGTGTTGAAGGTCCATTCCTTCTCGGCCAGTATCGCCACGCCGAACTTGACGGCCGAGGCGCGCAGCGTGTCGGCGAAGGCCCGGTCCTGCGGCTTCGGCCCCACGATCAGCGCGGTCCGCGTCCAGCGCCGTGCCTTCAGCACCTGCATCAGCGCGTCGGCGCGCATCGCGTCCTCGGGGATCGTGTGCAGCAGGTTCGCCCGGCAGTCGCCATCGCGCAGCCGCCGCTCGCCCGAGGCCACGTTGAAGATGAGCTTGCCCGCCGCCTCCGGCAGGTCCGCGATCTTCAGGATGTCGTTGGCCGGCGCGTCGAGCAGCAGGAAGGAAGCGGCCGCGAGCGCCGTCTTCGCCGCCCCGGCGAGGTCGCCGCCCGGCGCAACCGACACCACATCCAGGCTGTAGAGGTGGCCGAGAAAACGCCCGGTGGTTTTCGTGTCGGTCAGCGCGACCTCGGCGCCGGCGATGCCAAGATCCTCAGGCACGGGGTCGAGGTTCGAGAGAACGGGAGGCGCTTCCACCTCCTGGCGCAGATAGGTGAGGGAGATGGCAATCTCCGCCGAGGCGTTCGTTCCGAAGGCTGCCGTTCCGAGCGCGGCGACCCAGGCCGCAGCGAGCAGGCAGGCCCTTCCGGCCCCCCGCATGCAGGCTTTCCGCATTATGATTTCCTCCCCTTCTCAAAGAATAGGAGCGGACACTTGCGGGGTGAAATACGACCAAGGTCCTATGCAGATCGCGACCAAGGTCGCATATCGCGCGTGCGCCGCGTGGCTCTACACCTTGAAATAAGTAAAAAGCACGTTTGAAAAGACACAGGTGGAGGAAAGATGTCCAGGAACCACATGCGCGGCGGCATCGCCGCACTGGCGCTTCTCGCGACGGTCAGCATGGTCGTCGCCCACGGCGATGTGGCGCCGCAGCCGGTGAACACGGACGCCCTGCCCGAAGTGGGCGAGGAATGGCTGACCGAAAACCCCTACCGGGAGGGCAAGGCCGGCCATGATGTCTGGCTGAGGGCTGTCGAGGCCGGGGCTTCGGGTTTCACGCAGAACTGCGCGCGCTGCCACGGGCTGGGCGCGGTTTCCGGCGGCCTCGCGCCCGACCTGCGTTTCATCGAGGCCGAGGAAGTCGGCGACGAGTGGTTCGTCGACCGCTTCCGCCACGGCTATACGCAGGACGGCGTCACCAAGATGCCCGCTTTCGGCGACGTTCTCGGCCAGAAAGCGGCCTGGGCGATCCGCACCTATATCGAGACCCGGCCGGAGGATGGCGCGGTGGACGCCCACTCGGACCGGCTGCACGCGATCCGCAACGAACTGGCTTCCGGCCAGGTGGCCGACCCGGCGGCGCTGAAGACGGAGCTTGAGGGGATCGCCAGCGAGATCAAGACCGCGTCGGGGGCGCCGGTGGCCGACAGCGTGGCCTATGAGGCGGCGCGCGTTCTGGCGGATGCGCCCGATAGCTGGAAGCGGGCCGGTGAAATCCTGACCGTGGGGCTTTCGGCGACGGAGTAAGGCATGGCCCGGTTCCTGTCCGCGCTGCCGGCGGCCATTCTGGCGTTTGCGCTCGGCGCCGTCCTCCCCGGCGGCGCCTTCGCGCGCTGCGAGGATTTTACGCCCCAACCCAAGCCGCAGAACACGTTCGCGCAGGATGTGGGGCGCACGTTCGACCGCATCGTCGACGAGGGCTGGATCGAGTTCGCCGTCTATGAGGATTTCCGCCCCTGGTCGTGGGAGGAAGGCGGCAAGGCACGGGGCGTCGATGTCGAAATCGGCCGCCTCATCGCCGCCGAACTCAAGGTCGAGCCGCGCTTCCGGCTGGTGCAGGCGGGGGAGAACCTCGACGCCGACCTGCTGAATTACGTCTGGAAGGGCGCAGCCGTCGGCGGGCGCGTCAGCGACGTGATGCTGCACGTGCCCTATGACAGTCTGCTGACCTGCCGGATCGAGCAGGTGGTGTTTACCGGCCAGTATGCGACCGAAGCCATCGCGATTGCCTACAGCGCTGCGGAATACCCCGAAAAGGGGCCGACGGCGCCCTTCTTCCGCTATGATCCTGTGGCGGTGGAGAACGACTCCATCTCGGATTTCTACCTCACATCGCTGATCGGCCCGGTGGACAAGATTCACCGCTTCCGCAGCACGCCCGTCGCCGTCGATGCACTTGCGACGGGGGAGGCCAGGGCAGCCATGGGGCCGCGCGCCGAGCTGCAGGCGGGGATGGCGCGGCATCCGGAAGCCGGCATCAAGATGCACGAGCCGCCGCTTGTCGGCTTTTCCCGGAGCCGGTGGACCGTGGGCGTCGGCGTCAACTTCCAGCACCGCGACCTCGCCTATGCGGTCGACGCGGCCATCGAGGCGGCGCTGGCGGACGGGCGCATCGCTGCCATTTTCGCGCGGCACGGGCTGACTTTCGAGCCGCCGCAACGCTGACATCCACGTTTCAATTCCACTATCTTGAGCGGATTCTTGGCAGCCAGATAATTGCGCTTGATCGGCAAGCGCTCAGAACGTCGTCACATCGCCCGAAAAGCTTGCCGCCGTGACGGCCGAGACTTCCGGAAGCCGCGCCAGCGCCGTGCGGATCGCGGGCGCGTCCATCAGGCAGAAGGCGGTGGAAAGCCCGTCCGCTAGCGCCGCGCTGGCCGCCTGCACCGAGACCGTGGACCACACCGGCCGCTGTCCCGCCGGGCCGAGGATGTGGAAGGCGCCTCCGAGCCGCATCGCGCCGGGGCTCGATGTGGCGATAGCATCTCCCAGAATATCGTGGATGGCGATCTGGCCGAGTTCCGGATCGTCGACACCGATCCGGAACGGGCCGGAAAGGGCGGCGAACTCGCCCATGTCGACGAGGACGCGCCCATAGCCCGCCGCGTGCAGCGTCTCGCGCACCCGGTCGGCGGCGTAGCCCTGCGCGAGGCCGTTGAGCGTCAGCGCCTGACCGGTGCCGAGGATGACGGGCGGACCGGGGCGCACCCGTTCCCAGCCGATCCGGGCGCGGGCGGAAGCGGGATCGGCGCCCTCCGCCAGCGCCTGCCACAGCGGCTGGACGGTCGCGTCGAATGCACCTGCCGTGGCGGCATGCACGCGCCCGGCGAGTGCCAGCAGATCACGCAATGCTGGCGGCGGATCGTCGAGGCGGCCGGCGCGGTTGAGCCGCGAGAGCCCGGATTCCGGGCGGAAGAGGCTCGCTGCCGCCTCCACCTCCTCGATGGTCGCGGCGATGGCCCGCGCGGTCTCCGTCGCGAGCGCGCGGGGGCCGCGCAGGTCGACGCGCACCAGGCCGCCCAGCGCCGGCGCCTGCCAGGTGATCACTTCCGCCCGCGCCGGCGCGGCGAGAAAGGCGGCGCCAATGGCCATGAAACGGCGGCGGTTCATCATATTGCGGCCTCCCGCGCCCGCGCGGGGCGTCCCTTCTGCCGGGCCCTTGCCGCCAGCACCAGCGGGACGCATTGCTTCGCGTCGTCGTGGATCGTTACGCAGTCGAGGCACTGGAAGCATTCGGAATAGGCGATCCTGCCCGATTTCGCGATGGCGCCGTAGCGGCAGCGTGCCTTGCAGAGCTGGCACGGCGAGCCGCACTCGGTCCGACGGGGGATCCAGTCGCGCAGCCGCAGCCAGCCGCCGATCGCCATCAGCGCCCCGAGCGGGCAGACGTAGCGGCAGAAGCCCTTGAAGGTCACCATGCCCAGCACCAGCCAGAAGGCCGCATAGGCGACATAGTACCATTCGCGCTGGAAGGCGGTGGTGACGGCCGTCTTGAACGGCTCGATCTCTGCAGCCTTCTCTGCCTCGCCCGGCAGCAGGAAAGCCGTGGCGACGAGGCCGGCGAGCGCGACATACTTCCCCGCCTTCAACCGCCCGTCCCAGCGGGGCGAGGGATTGCGCTCGGGCAGGCGCAGCAACCGGCCGGCGCGATGGGCGAACTCCTGCATCGCCCCGAAGGGGCACAGCCAGCCGCAGAACAGCCCGCGGCCCCAGAGCACGAAGCCGAGAATGGCAGCCGCCCACACCATCAGCGAGAATGGATCGTAGAGCAGCACGGCGAAGGAGCCGCCGCCGATGGCCGCGCGCAGCGCCGCGAGCACGGTGACGATGGAGAGCTGACCCTGCCCCCACCAGCCGACGAAGCCGATCACCACCGCCAGCACCGCGAGCCGCAGCAGGCCGAAGTGCGGCAGCGCGGCCAGCCGGCGCATCGCCGGGCCGAGCGCCACGAGCAGCGGCAACAGCAGAAGGGCGAGCGCCACGAGATCGTATTTGCGGCCGAGCATCGCCTCCTGCCACGGCGGCAGGGCCGGAGCCCCGCCGACGCGCGTATAGAAGCGGGCATCGGCACGCAGCACGAGCGGGAAACTCCGGGTGCCGGTTTGCGGCTGCAGCATGCCGTGGGCGCGCACGGCCTGCGCGGACAGCGTCCAGTCGCGCGTCGGGTCGAAGCCCAGCCGGCGGTCGATGCGCAGGATCATGGTCTTGCCCTCCGGCACACCCGGGCGCGTCGCGACAGCGAGATCGGCATCGCGCAGCGCGACGGGCAGCCCGCCCTGTTCCGCCAGCAGCCGGTCTGGCGCGGTGTTGCGCACGAAGTCGTCGGAGACGAGGCCATGGCGACCCGCGTCGATCAGCAGCAGCGGCTCGTCGTCGCCGGAGACATCAAGGAAGCGTTGAAGCTCGGCGAGGCTCGCGTCGTCCAGCACGGCGCGGGCGACGGCCGGTGGCCCGATGTCCACCGCCCAAAGATCGAGGTAGAGCGCGCCGGGATCGGCCGAGGCGTCGGGATCGTCGTCGGCCCAGACAGTGCCAGCGAAGGCGGCGTCGAGTTCGGCGTTAGTCACGCGCAGATTTATGGCAAGCCCTTGCCTGATCAGCGCCTGCCAGTCGAGCGTCTCGTCCACCGAGGGATCGGGACGCACGGGCGTGGCGCCGCCGATGCCCGCCATCTTCTCGCGGGCCACCGCGAAGGCGGCGGCCATGATCGAGTCGTGCGCGATGCGCACCGAGGCAGTTGCCTTGCTCACGCCGTCGAGATGGACCTGTCCCGCGCCCGCGCCGCCCGTGCCATAGGGCGTGCCGACGACCAGGGACTCGCGGATCGAGCGGCCACGATATTGCTCCAGAAAGGCACGAAACGGCGCTTCGCCCAACCCTGAGACGAAGATCGGCTCGTTGTGCGAGATGAGCCGCACGTCGAGAAAGCGGCCGCCGGGATCGAGCATCACCAGCATGTCGATCGGCGCGCCGGAAAAGCCCGGCAGCGGGGCAAGCGGGCCGGTCTGGAACACGTAGCCCGCTTCCGCGCCGCCCGAGTTCAGCAGGCTCCACACGCCCTTGTCATTTACCGGTTCGCCGAGCGCATAGGGCGGCACGATCATCGGCTCCAGCGCCTCGCGCGGCAGCGGGCCGGGCACGTCGGCCATGGCGGGCAGCAATGCGCCGTGCAGCGCAACAGCCCACAGCGCGAACGCCTGCGCGGCCAGCCGGACCGCCAGTCTCCTCCACATCGGCCGGTTCCTCCCAGGGAACGTTTCGGGACCGGTTCTTTTCGCGCCGGCTCTCCCTATGGAACGATAGGCCGGAAGCGCCGGACGCGACATACGACCAAGGTCGCGGGGGCAGGGGGCCGATGCGGAGGCGCTGACCCGCGTGAGGCCTGCTTCATGAACGAAGTGCCCGGACGATCTGTCGAGCGTTGCCGCCAACCGATGCGCATTTGCAACACGATCCGGAATTTCTCATTAATAACGATCTGGTGACCGTCGACGGGGATGGTGTAAGCCGAGGCGTCACGCGACCCTGCGATATGGTGGAAGCGTTTGATTCGGCACTGCTACGCGCTGTCGGATGAGGTGAAGGATTTCTATCTTGATCAATGTCGGCTTGGCGAAGCTTGCCTCTCTTATCGCGTTGGCGCTGATGCTGCAGGCGTGTTCCCCTACGACACGGTCGGCGGCCGTCGGCACAGGCTCCACGACCGCAGGGCCGCAGTCGCCTCCCGCCGAGGCTTTGCCTTCCGTCGATGTCTCTGCCGTCGATACTTCGCCTCTCGCCCTTGCCGAGGTGTCGGACGCGAGAGCGTGGCAGGTGGAGGATTGGGATCCGCGAGTCATCTATGACGAGAAACTCGACGGCCAGTTCCAGCTGGCGCGCATCGACCCGGCCAAGGTCAAGCCGCGCAACGTCCGGCAGGTGGTCGACTTCAGGACGAAGGAGCCGCCGGGCACGATCGTCGTCAACACGACACAGCATTCCCTGTTCTTCGTGCTGCCGGACGGAAAAGCCGTCCGCTACGGCATCGGCGTGGGAGCTGCGGGTCTCAGTTTCGAAGGCGAGGCGGTCGTCGAGCACAAGCAGCAGTGGCCACGCTGGATACCGACGAAGGACATGATCAAGCGCAGTCCGGATCATTACGCCAAGTATGCCGACGGCGTAGACGGAGGCCTGGGCAATCCCCTGGGCGCGCGGGCGCTCTACATGTTCCAGAACGGCATCGACACCTATTATCGCATCCATGGGACCAACGATCCGTCCTCGATCGGACGGTCTGTCTCCGCCGGTTGCATTCGCATGTTCAATCAGGACGTCGTCGACCTCTATGAACGGGTTCAGCCCGGCGCGCGCGTTATCGTGACAAGCCACGATGCGCCCGCGCGCGCGGCTTCCCGGCCCGCGCGGACGAAATCCGCTTCGTGAAGCAGAGTGGCAGCGCGCCTCAGCTTGAAGGTCCCGCGCGCTATATGACCGCCTCTTCCATGAAGGGCTCGTCGAGCGGGATACGCTCATAGCGGAACGGCGTCAGATCCAGCGTTTGGAACGCGCCGTCGACGATCAGTTCCGCGACCGCGCGGCCGACAGCGGGCGACTGTTGCAGCCCGTGGCCCGAAAAGCCGTTGGCGAACATGAAGTTTCTCACCTCCGGATGGAAACCCACGATGCCGTTGTGGTCGAGCATGTTGTATTCGTAGTGCCCGGTCCAGCTCTGCATCACGCGCAGGGCCTCGAAATCGGGAATACGGTGCCACAGCGCCGGCCAGATGCGGTCGTCGAACTCCTCATGACGGGTCTCGAAGTCGTCATAGTCGGCGGGTCCGTCGTCGAGCGGGGTATTGCCGGTCAGGAACAGCTCGCCTTCCGGGCGCACGAAAGTGCCGGAGAGATCGATGACATTCGGCATGCGGCCGGGAATGGGCGTGTTGCTGGCGAAGACGAAGCTGTAGCGCTTGTACGGGGCGACGGGGATGGACAAGCCGGCCATGGCGGCGACCTGTTGAGCCCGCGGCCCGGCGGCATTGACGAGGACGCCGCACGAAACGGTCTCGCCGGTCGACAGCCGTGCGGCCGTGACGCGCCCGCCGGTCAGTTCCAGTCCGGTCACGGCATTGTCCACATAAGCGATGCCGCTGGCCCGGGCGGCGCGGCGCAGGCCGTTCAACAGCCCCATGGAATCGAACCATCCCTCGTCGCGCGAACCCCAGGCGCCGCCGCCGAGATCGTCGACGTTGAGCCACGGGAAGAGATCCTTGAGAGGACCGGGTTCGAGAAAGACAGTATGGGCGCCGAGACTGCGCTGCAGTTCAACGCGCTCGCGCGCCGCTTCTATCCCTTCCGGAGAAATGCAGTAAAGATAGCCGTTCTCCCTGAATCCCAGGTCGGGCGCCGGTTCATTCGTGTAGAACGGCGCCATCCTATCCCTGAATCCCTTGATGAATTCGACGCCGAACTGGCTGATCTTCACATTGATGGGGTTCGAATATTGCTGGCGTATCGCGCTGGTCGACAACGCAGTCGAAGAGAACTCATAGCTGCTGTCGCGTTCGACAACGAGGACGGAAGCGCGCGCCCCCAGCTTCTGGCTCAGCCAGTAGGCGGTGGAGGAGCCGATGACGGCGCCGCCGACAATGACGACATCGTAGGAAGTGCGGGACGGGGATTTATAGGAAGGGATGGCCATGGTGGCAGCTTTCAGCGTGAGAAGGATGCAATCAGGTTGTCGGCGCCGCGCGCCAGAAGGCCGAGGTCCGAGCCGACCGCAACCATGGTGAAGCCGTCGCGAAGATAGCGGTCGGCGTCGGCCTTCGCCGGTGCGAGTATCCCGCTTGCCTTGCCGGCGCCGGCCGCCGCCTGCCGGACGGCGGCGATGGCCTGTTGCACATGGTCCGCACCGGGATTGCCCATGGCATCCATATTGGTGGAAAGATCGCCCGGCCCGACGAACAGCACGTCCACGCCATCGACGGCGGCAATCTCGCGGGCATTGGCGACGCCCGTCCTGCATTCAATCTGCACGGCGAGAAGCTGGTTTTCCCGTGCTTTCTGATGATAACCGGCGATGCGGCCGAACTGGTTGGCGCGGTGCCCGACCGAAAAGCCCCGGAAGCCGTCGGGCGCGTAGGTCATGGCCGCGACGATGTCGCGTGCCTGCGCCGCAGTGCGGACGTTGGGAATCATGAGGCTGCGCGCACCGGCATCCATGAACTGCTTGATGAGCACGGGATCGTCGGAGGGAAGCCTCACAGCCGCCTCGCAAGGAAAGGCGGCGATGACCTGAAGCTGCGCCATGACGCTGCGCAAGTCGTTGGGACTATGCTCGCCGTCGACAAGCAGCCACCCCGCGCCGGAGCCGGCCACGATCTCGGTTGCCAGCGTCGATGCCAGAGAACACCACAACCCGATGCAGGGCTTGCCCTCTCGCAAGGTCGCTTTCAGCAAATTGGGACGTTCCTGCAATTTTGGTGTCTCCGTGTCTTGAGGCCGATTGAAATTTGTATGATGTCATATATCATATCTACTGTCTGCTGCAACAGCGGCAGCCGAACGCGGAAAGGACAATCGCTGTGAAAATCGGTTTCATCGGGCTGGGGGTGATGGGGGCGCCGATGGCGCGCAACCTTGCCGCGGCGGGCCACGAGATCGTCACGTCGCTCAATCGTTCGGCGCTGCCTGAAGGTCTGGCGGCAACGGTCGTTCCCGATCCTCGCGAGGTGGCGCGCGCCAGCGAAATCGTCATCACGATGCTGCCCGACACCCCCGATGTGGGGCGTGTGCTTCTCGGCGATAACGGCGTCGTCGGCGGCCTTTCGGCGGGCGCGCTGGTGATCGATATGAGTTCGATCAGCCCGATCGCCACGGCGGATTTTGCCAGGGCCGTGCGGGAAAAAGCGGCGGGATATCTCGACGCCCCTGTCTCGGGCGGGGAGGTGGGCGCCAGGGCCGCCAGCCTCACCATCATGGTCGGCGGCCCCGCTTCCGAGTTCGAGCGTGCCTTGCCGATTTTCGAAGCTCTCGGCAAGAACATCACCCTCGTCGGAGAAAACAATGGCGCGGGACAGATTTGCAAGATCGCCAACCAGATCGTTGTGGCGCTGAACATCGAGGCCGTGGCCGAAGCGCTGGTTTTTGCCAGTAAGGCGGGCTGCGATCCGGCGACGGTGCGCAAGGCGCTGCTGGGCGGTTTCGCAGCCTCGCGCGTGCTCGAAGTCCACGGCCAGCGGATGATCGAGCGCACCTTCGCGCCGGGGTTCCGCGTCCGGTTGCACCAGAAGGACCTTGGTCTTGCGCTGGAAAGCGCGCGTGCGCTCGGCGTGGCGCTGCCCAATACCGCAACCGTGCAGGAACTGTTGAACGCCTGCGCGGCGCGCGGCGCAGGCGATGCCGATCACGCGGCGCTGGTGCAGGCTCTCGAAGTGCTGGCAAACCATCCCGTGGCTGAGACAAGAGGAGTTGCCTGATGCGCGGAACCGGTAAAGCAGATGTTTTCGTGATGCTGGCCCACCCCGTGGGGCACGCGAAAAGTCCCGGCATCTTCAACGAGATTTTCGAGCAACGCGGCCTCGACAGCCTGATGGTTCCTTTGAGTTGCAGGCCGGAGGACTTCGACACATTCTGGGCCGGTATCACCGCCGCCGAGAATGTTCGCGGCGTCATCGTTTCCGTGCCCTACAAGACGGCCGTCTTCCATAAGTGCGGGGCGGCGCATGACAGGGCGGCGCGGGTGAAGAGCGCCAACTCCGTTCGCCGGCAGGCCGACGGGAGCTGGTATGCCGACAATTTCGACGGCGTCGGCTTCATCGACGGTCTCAGGGCCGGCGGGCATCGCATCGAGGGGCAGCGCATTCTTCAGGTCGGCGCAGGTGGCGCGGGTGCATCGCTGGCCTACTGTCTGGCAGAGGCGGGCGCAGGCGATATCCGCCTCCACGACATTGACGAAGGGCGTGCCTCGCAACTTGCGGGCCTTGTCGCCGAAGCGTTTCCCGCCTGCCGCATCGCCGTCGGTCCTGCCGATGCGGCCGGGATGGACATGGCCATCAACGCAACTCCGTCGGGCCTGCGCGCCAGCGATCCACTGCCGTTCGACGTCAGCCGGCTGAGCCCTGAAACGACGGTGGTGGACATCATCATGGAGCCGGCGGAAACCGCGCTCCTGCGCGCGGCGAAGGCGATCGGATGCCCCGTTCAGCCCGGCCGGCCGATGATGGATTTCCAGGTGCAGGCCATGGCTGAATTCTTCAATATAGACCGTGCGAGGCGCAATCATGAATGAAGCACGCACCGTCGTCGTCATCGGCGGCACCTCGGGCATCGGCCGCGCCATTGCCCTCCGCTTCGCGCAGGAAGGGGAGAACATCGTTGTTGCGGGACGGGATGCTGCGCGCGGCAACGAAGTTGCGGCGGAATGCGGGCGGCAGGGTGCGCCGGCCGCGCGGTTCATCGCCGCCGATGTCGCCGATCCGGCCTCCGTCGAGGCGCTCGGCCGCGAGACCGGGGCCGCCTTCGGCATTCCCGACGTGGTGGTGAACTGCGCCGGCATTCTGCAAAGCGGCAAGCGCGTGCTCGATCAGGATCTCGACGAAGACGAGCGCCTGTGGCGCATCAACTATCGCGGCACGCTTCTCGGCTGTCAGATTTTCGGCCGCCTGATGGCGCGCAAGGGCGGGGGCGCCATACTGAACGTGGGTTCGCTGGCCTCCTTCGCGCCCCTGTCGCTGCCGGCCTACACACCCGGAAAGCACGCCGTTCTCGGCCTCACGGGCATTCTCGCCGCCGAGCTTGGTCCGCAAGGCATCCGTGTCAATGCGGTCGCGCCCGGTTATACGCTGTCGGACGGGCTGAAAGCCAGGATCGCCGCCGGAGAGCGCGATCCGGACGCGATACGTGCCACCACGGCGTTACGCCGTTTCGTGGCCCCCGAGGATGTCGCCGAGGCGGCGCTCTTCCTGTGTTCCTGGCGCGCGGCCTCGATTACCGGCGTAACGCTGCCTGTCGATGCCGGCTGGCTGGTTCAGGCGCCTTACGCCCACTACCTGCGCGGCAATCCGATCAGGACTGTTTCCGACCAACAAGGTGATTGAGAAGAGATGACCGAGATCAGACGTTTCGATTTCGACACCCGTATCCATCATGGTGTCATCCACAACGGCACGGTCTATCTGACCGGACAGGTGGCCGCGCCCGGCCAGTCTGCCGCAGGCCAGATGCGGGAGGTTCTTGCCAAGATTGATGCTCTCCTCGCGAAGGCCGGCACGGACAAGACGCGCATTCTGCACGTACAGATGTGGCTTGACGATGTGCGCGATTTCGATGAGGTCAATGTCGTCTGGGACCAATGGATGCCGAAGGAATACGCGCCGGCCCGTTCCTCGGGGCAGGGCCGCATGGCAAAGCCCGGAATGCTGGTGGAACTCATCGTGACCGCGGCCGTATGACGGTTTTTGTGGCCATCGCCCGGATTGGTTCCGCGCATGGCCGCAGCAAGGTGAAGGAAAAACTCGTGGCGAAGCGCAAACCCCTGTCCACCATGGTGGCTGACAGCCTGTCCGAAAAGGTGCGGTCCGGGGCGCTGGCGCCGGGTGCCCAGCTCGCGACGGAGGCGGAACTGGGCGCCGAATACAACGTCAGCCGGACGGTGGTGCGCGAGGCCATCGCGCGACTGCGTTCTGCCGGTCTTGTGATCCCCCGGCAGGGAAAGGGTATCTTCGTCAGCGAGGCGCCGCACCAGCAAGGCTTCATGATCCCGGCCGAGGCGCTCGCGACCCTGCCAGAAACCATTGCTTTGCTTGAGCTTCGTCTCAGCGTCGAGGTCGAATCGGCGGGGCTGTGCGCCCAGCGGCGAACCGATGAGGAAGCCCGCGCCATCCGCAGCCTGATGGAACAGGTGGATGCGCTTCACGAAGATCCCGAACAGGTCCAGATCCACTACGACTACGATTTTCATCTCAAGATCGCCGAATGCACCCGCAATGAGTTCATCTTCGGCTTTCTTGATTACCTTCGCCCGATCATCGCGCCACGCTTTCGGCTCGGCCATATCGTGGCCAGCGAATACAAGGAAGCTTACTACGCGCGCATCCACGCGGAGCACGACAGCATCGTCGCGGCCATTGAACGGCGCGACGCGCCTGCCGCGCGCGAGGCCATGCGCCAGCATCTCCAGAACAGCCTCGAAAGAGTGCGCGCCCTTGCGCTGGCGACGGGCATCAACGCCGATGATGCGACGCAGCCGCAGGCGTCCGGCACACTGTTCGCCGGTCTGAAAATACCGGCGGGGGGATAAGCCGGGCCGCGGCGTCCGCCAGGGCAGCCGGTGCGAGAAGATAGCGAAAGCGACGGTTTCGTTCAGCAACGGAAGCCGCGCCGCGTCATGGCGCGGGCAAAAATGCCGATACCGCAGAAGGTTCCATGCGCGCGGCGGCGGGCACGCCTCTCCGCGGTGGCATGGATGTTGCTCTTGTGCGGGGAGCAACCTGTCCGGAGAGGAAAGTCATTCTTTCCTATTTACCGATTTTCTTGATTTTTTGCCGCCGCGTGAGCCAGCAAACTGAGCATATAAAAATGACAAGGGGAACGAGAAGTGAAAACAGCCTTCGTGACAGGGGCGACGAGCGGCATTGGCCGGGCGATCGCCATCGGTATGGCTCAAGCCGGGTACGGGGTCTACGCCGTCGGTCGAAGCCGGAAAGCCCTTGAAGAACTGCGCGCCACGCAGGGCGGTATTACGCCCATCGCCGTCGATGTTACCGACCGCGAGGCGCTCGAAACCGTCGTGAACGGCCTCGACATCGACGTTCTCGTCAACAACGCCGGCATGATGCCGCCGCTCGGCAACTTCGCCGACATGCAGGTCGCGGATATCGACGCCGCGCTGGAGGTAAACCTGAGCGCGGTCATCCTGCTGACCCGCCTCGTCGTGCCGCAGATGCGCGATCGCGGCAGCGGCCATATCCTGTTCACCGGTTCGGCTGCGGCTCATACCGCTTTTCCCAACATCGCGGTTTATTCCGCCACCAAGGCCGGCATCTCCGGCTTCGCCGCCGCGCTGCGCGCCGACATGTCTCCCCATGGCGTGCGGGTGACGGAGATCGTTCCCGGGCGCGTGGAGACCGCGCTTTACAAGGACATCCTCGACGCCAGGGCGCGCGAGGCGATGTATGCCGCGACCAAGGCGGTACAACCCGATGATATCGCGCACATGGTTCTTGCGGTCCTGAGCCTGCCCGCGTGGGCGGATGTATCCCGTTTCGACATCGTGCCAACCCGTCCGACTTCCCCCAGCGGCACCAAGTGAGGATATGAACGTGAACGGACTTTCAGTTGTAATCGTCGGCGGCGGTTCGGGTCTCGGCGCGCTGCTCGCCCGCATGGCCGTGGAGGCGGGCGCCACTGCGCTCGGCATCATCGATATCAACCGCGACGCCGCGGAGGCCGCGCTGGAAACCGCGCGCGCAAAAGGCCTGCCGGCTGCGGCCGCGAGCGCGGACATTCAGATCGGGCCCCAGTGCCATGAAGCGTTCGCGGCCATCACCGCCGATATCGGGCGCGTCGATACGCTCATCAACTGTGCGGCGATCTATCCCCGCCGGCCGGTCATGGAAATCACCGACGCCGAGTGGGACGCCTCCAACGGCATCAACATCAAGGGCACATATCACATGATGGTCGCCGCGGTCCGGCACATGGCGGCACAGGAGCCGAAGGATCATGTCCGCGGCCGCATCGTTAACCTGACTTCGGTTGATGCGTTCAAGGCCCACCCGCAGAACGCCCATTACGCCGCGACCAAGGCCGCCGTTGTCAGCCTCACGCGCTCCTTCGCGCATCATGTCGCCAGGGATGGCATTCTGGTCAACTCCGTAGCGCCGGCGGGCATGGCTACCGAGCGTGCCCGCGCCCTTGGCTTCCTGGAGGAACTGGCCAAGGCCAGCCCGCTCGGCCGCGGTGCGCAGCCGGCGGAGATAGCCGAATGGGTACTGATGACCGGTGGCCCGAAGAATACGTACATGACCGGCGAGAACGTCATCGTCTCCGGCGGATACATCTATGCCTGACCGCATCCGGTCCCGCTCCGGTCGGGCAGCCCGGATGGCCTTGCATCCAGCGGCGACGGCCTGAACAGAAGGAGGGAATGACGATGAGCGGCAAGCCACGCCTTCCCCCGCTCAACGCCCTGCGGGTCTTCCATGCGGTCGCCCGCCACCGGAGCCTGCGTCAGGCCGCCGACGAGTTGCTGGTGACGCCGCAGGCGGTAGGGCAGCAGATCAAGCTGCTTGAGGATACGCTTCAGGTAACCCTGTTCGAGCGCAGAGGCCGTTCGATCGAGCTGACGGAGTCGGCCATCCTCCTGTCTCACTATGTGGAGGCAGGCTTCAGCGAGTTCGCGGAAGGGGTGCGGCGGGTCACGAAGGCCGCCTATCGCAACCGCATAAACCTCAACGCCAGTCCTTATTTTGCAACTCGCTATCTCCTGCCGCGTCTGTCCTCTTTCCGCGAGATTCTGCCGGGCGCCGACCTGCGTCTGACCACGATGATCGACATACCGGACTTCGGCCGCGACGACATCGATATGGCGGTGCAATGGGGGTATGGCGATTGGGCGGAATACGAGTGCAAACTGCTTGTTCCTGACCCAAAGCTCATCTGTTGTACGCCGCAGATCGGAGCGGAGATTTCCGGGGCTGCCGACCTTATCAAGTTCACGCTGCTCGATACGGTCAAGTCCCTGCGTCTGTGGCCGGATATTCTGCGTTTCCTCGGCAGCGAGCAATCGGACGGGGACCGAAGCGTCAGCTTCGACACTGCCGCCTCGATGCGGCGTGCCACTTTGCAAGGCATCGGGATCGGTCTCCTCTCCTCCGCCGACGCGGAGGAGGACTTGCGCTCCGGCGCGTTGGTCGCGCCGCTCGGGCGCGATGTGCTGGCCGGCATGAACGCCGACGAGGTTCCGGGCTTCTATCTCGTGCTTCCGCGCGGGCATCTGAGGGTGAAGGGCGTTGCCGCGCTTCACCGCTGGCTGGTCCAGCAGGAGTGGAGCGTGTTGTGAAAACTCCGTGATTCCGGAGATCGACGCGGCATTGCTGCCAGCTTCCGGACTGTGTTCGGGCTCGGCTCCGATCACCGATCCGATGACGGGTTTTACCAGAGGAGATCACAATAATGGAGAGGACGATGAAAACACTGAAATTGGGAGCCATGGCGCTTGTACTTGCCATGGGCCAGTTCACGCCCGCCGCCCAGGCAGCCGGCGGAAAGACGCTTGAAACCGTCAAGGGACGCGGCACGCTCCTGTGCACAGGGCACGACGGCTCGTATCTCGGTTTCGCCGAGGTCGACGACAAGGGCAACTGGAGGGGCCTCGACATCGACCTGTGCCGCGCCGTGGCGACCGCGGTGCTGGGCGATCCGTCGAAGGTGACCGTCATCCCGATCAGCTGGGCGCAGCGCTGGCCGGCACTACAGTCTGGCGAGGTCGATCTCGTCATCAAGGCGTCTGGCGCGACACTGAGCCGCGATGCCGAACTCGGCCTCCAGTTCTCGCTGTCGTATTATCTCGGCACCACCAAGATCATGGCGCACAAGGAACTGGGCATCAAGTCGCTCAAGGAGGCCGACGGCGGAACGATCTGCATTCCCGCAGGCACGACCCAGCAGCAGCAGATCGCATCCTACACCGCCAAGCTCGGCATCAAGCTCGAACCGGTTCTGATCGAGAAGACGGAGGAACTGGAGCAGGCCTATTTCTCCGGCCGTTGCGACCTCTACACGCAGTGGGGGCCGGTGCTGGCCATCGCACGCACCGCGAAGGGAAAGGTCGAGGAACACGACATTCTCCCCGATGTTCTGGCGGTGGAGCCGGAGGTCATCGTGTTGCGGCAGGGTGACGACAACTGGGTCGATATCGCCAACTGGACGCTTTCCGCCCTCTGGTTCGCCGAACAGGAGGGCATCACCTCGAAGAATGTCGACGAAATCCGCGCCAACCCGCCAAGCCCCGAAATCGGCAAGTTCCTGGGGGTGACACCGGGCATCGGCACGGGCCTCGGCTTGGGCGATGACTGGGCCTACAACGTTATCAGGAAGGTCGGCAATTACGCCGAGATATTCGACCGCAATCTCGGCGCGGGCTCGCCCTACAGGATGGAACGCGAATTGACGGCGCTGTGGAACGCCGGCGGCGTTCTCTACCCCTACCTGATCGACTGATCGGACCGGCTCCGCCCGGCTCCGGGCGGAGCCGCTTCCACACCCGGAGAAGCCTTCATGTTCGCCCTGCTGCGCAACCAGAAAGTCCGAAATGCGATTCTGCAAGTATTCTTCGTCGGGGCGATAGCCTGCATCGTCATCGGCGGCTGGTTGAACGCGCAGCAGACTCTGGCGCAGCAGCGCATCACCTCCGGCTTCGGCTTCCTGTGGAAGTCGACCGGCTGGGAAGGCAACTTCTCTATCCTGTCTGCAGCTCCGAATGATCCGTACTGGTGGTTTTTCGTCGTCGGAATTGCCAACACGCTTTTTCTGGGCACGGCCGGGTTGATGTCGGCCACGCTGGTCGGCGCGGCGGTCGGGCTGGCGCGGACGTCGTCGAACGAAATGCTTCAGCTTCTGGGGCGGATCTATGTCGATTTCTTCAGAAACATTCCGCTGATCTTGCAGGTTTTCTTCTGGCATGCGTTCGTGACGCATCTGCCGGCGCCGCGTAACGCCCATGACCTGTGGGGCATGAAACTCAGCAGCCGCGGCCTCTACGTTCCTGTGTTCAACGTGGACGGAATCTATCTGCTGGCATCCGCCGTTTGCCTTGTCGCGGCTGTTCTGCTGCCGTTCTGGCTTACCCGGACCCGCAGGATCCCCCGCCCGCCCGAGCAGAGGCGCGGTCTGTGCCTGGTTGCGTCTGTCGGCCTTCTGGCGCTCGCCTCGCTGATTGTCGTCGCGGGTCGTGTTCCGGGGGAGCCATTTCTGAGCGTGCCGCAACTGCAGGGGCTGAATTTGCGCGGCGGCACGCGCATCTCGCCCGAGTTTTCCGCTCTCGTGATTGCGATCACACTCTATGGCGGCGCCTATATCGGCGAGATCGTGCGCGGTGGCTTCAAGGCTGTCGGGCGGGGGCAGGTCGAGGCGGCCGCATCCCTTGGCCTGACGCCGTGGCAGGCATTCAGCCGCATTCGCCTGCCGCTGGCGTTGCGCGCCATGCTGCCGATCCTGGCCAATCAGTACATATGGCTCATCAAGGCAACGACACTGGGTATCGCCATCGGTTTCTCGGATTTCTTCATGATCGTGGCCATCACCATCAACCAGTCCGGCCAGACGCTCGAAGCCATCGGCATTCTGATGGCTGGCTTCCTTCTCATCAATCTGTCTCTGGCCGCGATATTCAATCGCGTCAATAAGGCCATCGCCCTCAAGGGCAACCAGTTGCGGAGCTAACGGATGACGGCTCTTCACCCTGCTGCCGGCTATCGGCTTTCGAGTTTGCGCAAGCGCTTCTTCCGCACGCCGTTGCAGGCCGCCCTGTCGCTCGCCTCGCTGCTGCTGCTCGGCACGCTCGCCTGGAAGGCGTTCGACTGGGCGGTCCTGTCGGCGGTGTTCACGGGTGAGGGCGGACCCGCCGCCTGCAAGGCGGCCGAGGGCGCGTGCTGGTCGGTGATCGCCAATCGCTGGCGCATCATCATGTTCGGCCTCTATCCCTATGAAGAGCAGTGGCGGTCGGCGCTCTCCTGCGTCATCGTCGTCGTGATGATCGTGCTGAGCTGCCTGCCGGCTTGCTGGACCGGCAAGAGGATTGCCGCGATCTGGATACTGGGCGTGGGCCTGTTCTACGGCCTCATGAAGGGTGGCGTCTTCGGCCTGCGCTATGTCGGCGAGGAGGCGTGGGGCGGCCTCGCGCTGACGCTGTTCATCTTCGTTTCCACCTGCGTCATCGGCTTTCCGCTGGCGATCTGCCTGGCGCTCCTGCGCCGGTCCCGGTTGCCCTGGATTTCGCGTGTGACAGGTCTCATCATCGATTCCATCCGCTCGCTGCCGCTGATCTCGATCCTGTTCGCCTTTGCGGTCGTGGTGCCGTTCATGCTGCCGAGCTGGCTTCAGGGCGACAAGCTTTACCGGGTGATCTGGGGAGCGGCGCTGTTCTTCGCGGCCTATCAGGCCGAAATCGTGCGCGGCGGTCTTCAGGGCGTGGCGCGCGGGCAGGAGGAGGCGTCCATGGCGCTCGGCATCGGCTACTGGCACCGCATAAGCCGCATTCTCCTGCCGCAGGCAATGCGCAATGCGCTGCCGGCGACGATCAACCAGTTCGTGATCTCCTTCAAGGAAACGTCGCTGGTCATCGTCGTCGGCTTCTTCGAAATACTGGCCTCCGGCAACGCGGCCTACGGCACCGGCGAATGGACCTTCGCCTATGTGGAGGTCTACGCCTTCATCGCCCTCGTCTACTTCATCTTCGTCTACAGCCTGTCCCGCTACGGCGCCTTCCTGGAGCGGCACATGGCAATCGGCACACGCTAAAGCGTTTTCAAGCAAAATGGATACCGGTTTGCGTGAAAAAGCGCGTAATATCAAAAACTTATAGCATTTCGGCGCTTCAATGAAATGTCGAGATGCTATAGAGGCTCCAGGAAATCACCATGACCCAGACGTTACCGGAAACGCCGGCTGTCCAGATCGAGGCAATGAGCAAGAACTACGGATCGTTCAGGGCCCTGCGCAACATCAACCTGACTGTGCGCAAGGGCGAGAAAGTGGTTGTGTGCGGCCCTTCCGGCTCCGGCAAGTCTACGATGATCCGCTGCATCAACCGGCTTGAGGAGCATGACGAGGGTCGTATCGTCGTGCTCGGCATCGAGTTGAACGACGACGTCGCCCGCATCGACGAGATCCGCCGTGACGTCGGCATGGTGTTTCAGCATTTCAATCTTTTTCCACACATGACGGTGCTCGAAAACTGCGTGCTGGCGCCGATGCTGGTGCGCAAGATTCCGCGCGCGCAGGCCGAAGCCACCGCCATGCGTTATCTGGAGAAGGTACGTATTCCCGAACAGGCTTCGAAGTATCCCGGCCAGCTTTCCGGCGGCCAGCAGCAGCGCGTCGCGATCGCCCGTTCCCTGTGCATGCAGCCGGAAATCCTGCTGTTCGATGAACCGACGTCGGCGCTCGACCCGGAAATGATCAACGAGGTGCTCGACGTCATGGTCTCGCTCGCCTCCGAGGGCATGACGATGATTTGCGTCACGCACGAGATGGGTTTCGCCCGCCGCGTCGCCGACCGCGTCATCTTCATGGATGCGGGCGAGATCGTCGAGGAGGGGAATCCCGAAACCTTTTTCGTCTCACCGGCCAATGAACGCACGAAGAAGTTTCTGTCGCAGGTTCTGAGGCACTGATGCGGTTGATCCGTCTCCCGAAAGAATAACTTTATAATAAGCCGGATTTCTTCATTTCCCTTTGGCGCGCTGACCGTCACATTCGACAGGTCGATCACTCCGGCGATGCCGGCTGAAAGCAAGAGATACATGATGCGGAATGGCGGTCAGCTTGTCGTTGAATGTCTTCCGGCGCTCGGAGCAACGAAAAGCTTCGGTGTCCCCGGCGGGAGCTATCTTGCTGTTATCGATGCGCCGTACGATCGCGCCGGGGAACGCGATCACGTCCTTTGCCATAACGAAGGCCGCGCCATCCGCGCCGCCATGCGGGACAGCGCGTCATGATCCTGTTCATCGGGCCGGCTGGCACCGGCATGAAGGGCCGCAAGGCCCTTCAGGATCGGTTCGACAACCATTCGCCGATCTTCGCCGACGCGGTCCTCGCCGTCGGCGTCCGTCTCGGCAATTCGATATCTCCCCGGAGGCGCTCACGCCGCGCCAGACCCTTTCCCAGATGCGCGCCGCCGCGCTCGCTTCGCTGAAGGCCAAGGAATGACAAGAAGGGCAAACGACATCCGCCTCGGAGCGGACATAGGAGGAACGTTCACGGATATCGCGCTCGACGTCCGTGGCACGATTTATTCGACCAAGGTGCTGACCAGCTACGCCGCGCCCGAACAGGCGATCCTCGACGGCATCGAGGAGGTGGTGAAACAGGCAGGCGTCGCATTCGGCGATCTCGATCTCGTCATTCACGGGACAACGCTCGCCACCAACGCGCTGATCGAGCGGCGCGGCGCGAAGACGGCCTTCATCACCACTGAAGGATTTCGCGACGTCATCGAAATGCGGACGGAAAACCGCTTCGAGCAGTACGACATCAACCTGCGCCTGCCGCCGCCGTTGATCCCGCGGGAACACCGCTACACGGTCGCCGGCCGTATCGGCGCCGACGGGCAGGAGCTTCGGCCGCTGGACGAGGCGGCACTGGAGGAGATCGCCGACAGGATTTCAGCCGAGGGCTTCGGCGCCGTCGCCATCGGTTTCATCCATGCCTACACCAATCCCGCGCATGAGCGGCGGGCAAGGGAAATTCTTGCGCGCAAGCTCGACATTCCGATCTCGATCAGTGCAGAGGTCTCGCCGCAGATGCGCGAGTTCGAGCGGTTCAACACAGTCTGCGCCAATGCCTACGTGCGCCCGCAGATCGGTGAATACCTTCTGCGCCTGCAGGAGCGGCTGAAACAGATGGGCGTGACGGGGCCGGTGTTCATGATCCACTCGGGCGGCGGCCTGATCTCGGTCGAGACGGCATCGCGGTTTCCGGTGCGGCTGGTCGAATCCGGCCCGGCCGGCGGCGCTATCTTCGCCGCAGACATCGCCCGCCGTTTCGGCATTTCGTCCGTTGTTTCCTACGACATGGGCGGCACCACCGCGAAGATCTGCCTCATCGAGGATTTCACGCCCCGCACGGCCCGCACCTTCGAGGTCGCGCGCACATACCGGTTCTGCAAGGGATCGGGCATGCCGATCTCGATCCCCGTCATCGAGATGATCGAGATCGGCGCGGGCGGCGGCTCCATCGCCTGGATCGACGCCATGGGCCGCATCCAGACCGGGCCCGAAAGCGCGGCTTCGGAGCCGGGCCCGGCCTGCTACGGCCGGGGCGGCGAAAGGCCGACCATCACCGACGCCGATCTTGTACTCGGCAAGATCGACCCCGACAACTTCGCCGGCGGCGCTATCAGGCTGGATCGCGGCGCTTCGGAGGCCGCCATCGCGCGCGATATCGGCGACCGCCTTTCGCTCGGCGCACTTTCGGCCGCCTTCGGCATCTGCGAGGTGGTGGACGAGAACATGGCCAATGCCGCGCGCGTTCACGCGGTGGAAAATGGCAAGAATATCTCCGACAACGTCATGATTGCCTTCGGCGGCGCGGCTCCGCTGCATGCGGCGAGACTGTGCGAGAAACTCGACATCGATCGCTGTCTGGTGCCGCGGGGTGCGGGTGTCGGCTCGGCCATCGGCTTCCTCAAGGCGCCGTTCGGCTATGAGGCGCTTGCCTCGCGGCTTGTGCGACTGTCGCGCTTCGACGCCGGCGAGGTCAACACGCTGCTCGACAGCCTGAAGACGACGGCGGAAGGTTTCGTGCGCGCCGGCACGGATCGGAGGATCGCGCGCGATATCACCGCCTTCATGCGCTATGCGGGGCAGGGCTGGGAGATTCCCGTTCCCTTGCCCGACCGTCCCTTCAACGCCCGCGACGCGGCATGGCTGATGGACGAATTTCGCTCCCATTATACCCACTTTTTCGGCCGCGCGATCGATGGCCTCGACGGGCTGGAGATCGAGATCGTCACCTGGTCGGTGAAGGCGCAGGACGAGCAGGAGGTGCCCGTGCACCACGAAATCACGCGCGGCAGCCGCACTGTTTCGTCCGCCGCCGTGCGCGACGTATTCGATCCGGCGACGGCCTCGATGCGAGGCTCGCTCATCATCGAGCGCGCCGATCTGCGGCCCGGCGACCGCGTGCCCGGCCCGGCGGTGATCGTGGAGCGCGAGACCTCCACGGTCGTCACCACCCTGTTCGACGCCGTGTTGCAAAACGACGGCTCCATCCTGCTCGTCCGCAAGGAGATCGTGGCATGAGCGACATCGGCAACATCCGCATGCAGGTGATGTGGAACCGCCTGGTTTCCGTCGTCGAGGAACAGGCGCTGACCCTGCTGCGCACCGCGTTCTCGACCTCGGTGCGTGAATCCGGCGACCTCTCGGCCGGCGTCTTCAACCCGAAGGGCGAGATGCTGGCGCAGGCGGTGACCGGCACGCCCGGCCACGTCAACACCATGGCGGAGGCGGTCGCTCATTTCATGGCCGCGATCCCGCGCGACGACATGTTCGTGGGCGACACCTACGTCACCAACGACCCCTGGCTCGGCACGGGACATCTGCACGACATCACCATGGTGTCGCCGTCGTTCCTCGACGGCAAGCTCGTCGCCTTCTTCGCCTGCACGGCGCATGTGGTCGACGTCGGGGGGCGCGGTTTCGGCGCGGACGGCAAGTCCGTCTACGAGGAGGGCATCCAGATCCCGATCATGAAATTCGCCGAGAAGGGCGTGGTCAATCGCGATCTCGTGCATCTGCTGCGGGTGAATGTGCGCGAGCCGAACCAGGTGGTTGGCGACTTCTATTCGCTTGCGGCATGCAACGACGTCGGCCGCCGCCGGCTGACCGGCATGATGCGCGAGGCAGGCCTGTCTTCCCTCGACGATCTCGGCACGTTCATCTTCTCGCGCACCCGCGAGGCGATGCTGGAGCGGATCGCCAGCCTGCCCAAGGGAAGCTGGTCTAACGAACTGACGACCGACGGCTATGACGAACCGGTGAAACTTGCCGCGACCGTGTCGGTCGGCGAGGGCGGCCTGCATGTCGACTTTTCCGGCACCGATGCGATGAGCCGATGGGGCATCAACGTCCCGATCATCTACAGCAAGGCTTACGCCTGCTATGCGCTCAAATGCGTCGTTGCACCCGACATCCCCAACAATGCGGCCTCGCTGGCCCTGTTCACGGTATCGTCGCCGACCAACATCCTCAACGCCGCGCGTCCGGCGCCGGTGTCCTTGCGTCACGTCATCGGGCACCTGGTGCCGGACCTGATCCTCGGCGCGCTGGCCACGGCGCTTCCTGGCCGGATCCTCGCCGAAGGAGCGGGCGCGCTGTGGAATATCCACCTGTCCGTGCGGCCTGTTGCCGGCGCGGAAGGGCGTCGCGCCGAGGTGCTGATGTTCAATTCCGGCGGCATGGGCGCGCGCCCCGGTCTCGACGGTCTTTCGGCCACGGCCTTCCCGTCCGGCGTTCACACCATGCCGATCGAGGCGACCGAGAACACGGGTCCGATCGTCATCTGGCGCAAGGAGCTGCGGCCTGATTCCGGTGGCGACGGCGAGTTTCGCGGCGGTCTCGGCCAGATCATCGAGATCGAGGCGCTCGCGGGCCACGAGTTCGATTTCTCGGCGATGTTCGACCGCGTCCGCCATCCGGCACGGGGGCGGGCAGGGGGAGTGGATGGCCGTGCAGGCGTCGCGCGGCTTGATGACGGCACGCCGATGCGACCAAAAGGCTGGCAGCACGTGCCGGCCGGCCGCCGGCTCGTGCTCGAATTGCCCGGCGGCGGCGGCTACGGCCCGCCCGAGCGCCGCAGCAGCGAGGCACGCCAGCTCGACCTGACCAGAGGATACGTTTCGGGGAGTTCCACATGAGCTATATTTCATCCCGGCTGTCGGTCGTGAAGCCGTCAGCCTCGATGGTTGCCTCGCAGGCAGCCAGAGCCTTGCGCGCCAAGGGCATCGATGTCATCGACCTCGGCCTCGGCGAGCCGGATTTTCCGACTCCGCCCCATATCATCGAAGCGGCCTTCGCGGCTGCCAGAGCGGGTGAGACGCTCTATACGGCCGCCGCCGGCACACTGGCTGTACGGGAGGCCGTGGCGGCAAAGTTTCGTCGCGAGAACGGGCTGGGTTACAGCGCGGATGACATCGTCGTCGCCAACGGCGCCAAGCAGATCATCTTCAACGCCCTGATGGCCACGCTGGAGCCGGGTGACGAGGTGATCGTGCCGGCGCCCTATTTCGTTTCCTACCCGGAAATGGTGAAGCTTCTCGGCGGTTCGCCCGTGGCGGTGGAGTGCCCGGAGGCCGATGGCTTCCGTCTCACCGCGGAGCGGCTCGAAGCCGCGATAACGCCGCGCACCAAATGGTTGTTCCTCAACACGCCGGGTAACCCCAGCGGCGCGACCTACGCGGAGGAGGACCTGAAGGCGCTCGGCGCGGTCCTTGCGCGGCACCCGCAGGTGCTCGTGCTCTCCGACGAAATCTATGAGCACATCATCTTCGACGGACGCACCTTCGTTTCCTTCGGCCAGGCGTGTCCCGGTCTGAGGGAACGCAGCCTGATCGTCAACGGCGTCGCCAAGTCCTACGCCATGACGGGTTGGCGCGTCGGCTATGCGGCGGGCCCGGCTCCGCTACTCAAGGCCATGTCGACGATCCAGAGCCAGTCCGTCACCTCGGTCTGTTCCATCGCGCAGGCCGCAACCGTCGCGGCCCTCAACGGGCCGCAGGACGGTGTGGCGCGATTCCGCGACGCATTCGAACGGCGCAGGAACCTCGTGGTCGACGGCATCGCCGGCATTGATGGCCTGACGCTCGCAGCACCGGAAGGTGCCTTTTATGCCTACATCGGCTGCGCCGGCCTGATCGGACGCCGGACACCGGACGGCACGGCGCTGGAAGACGACGCCGCGGTGTCGAACTACCTGCTGCACAGGGGCAGGGTTTCGTCGGTGCCGGGCGTGGCATACGGCCTGTCGCCCTATTTCCGCATCTCGACCGCCACCGCCGACGATATTCTGACCGAGGCAGTGGCGCGTATCGGGTCCGCCGTGGAAGAACTGGAGTAAATCGTTATGGCACGTTACGAACGCATTCTTCTCACGGGCGCCGCCGGCCGGCTGGGCACGGAACTGCGCAAGGGTCTGGCGCCGCTCGCCGGCAAGATCAGGCTGGGCGCGCGAAACGCCTTCGATGATCTTGCATCCAACGAGGAACAGGCTGTTTTCGATCTCGCCGACATGGAGGCCACTATCGAGGCGACCCGCGATTGCGATGCGATCGTCCATTTCGGCGGCGCATCGCTGGAATCGCCCTGGCAGACCATTCTCGACGCCAATATCCGCGGCTCTTATCATGTCTACGAAGGTGCGCGGAAACATGGCGCGCGACGTGTCGTCTATGCATCCTCGGTGCATGCCATCGGCTATCACGAGATCGAGGCCCACATCGGCGTCGATGCGCCCGTGCGGCCCGACAGCCTGTACGGAGTGTCGAAGAACTTCGTCGAGAGCCTGAGCCGCCTTTACTGGGACAAGTTCGGCATCGAATCCGTTTGTCTGCGTATCTTCTCGTCCTTCCCCGAACCGGCCGACCGGCGCATGCTCTGGTCCTACCTGTCCTTCGCCGATTGCATCCGGCTGGTCGAGGCGTCGCTGACCGCGCCGCGCGTCGGCCACACCATCTCGTTCGGCCTGTCGGACAACAAGGTGAAGACCGTGGACAACGGCGGCGCCAGCCACCTGGGCTACATTCCGCGGGACAGCTCGGAACCGTTCCGGGCAGCAGTCGAGGCAAGGACGCCCTTGCCCGATCCGAAGGCGGCGGCGGTGAAATATCTGGGGGGCTGGTTCTGCGAACTGGGGCATCCGGACGATGAAAAGCCGAATCCCTGACACCACCGGCGCACCACACCATCCCCCGGGCCGGCTGAGGACGGCCCCGCACGGGGGCTTCGGCGGGAGGATGCCGAAGTTCGTTTATGCAAACCCGCTGCATTGACGGCCGTCAATGCAGGCCGAACTCCTGCAGCAGCGCCTCGCGATAGCGCGTGAACGCCGGGGAACTGCGGTCACGCGGACGGGGCAGATCAATGTCGAGCAGCCGGGGTGCGCGATGCTTCTCCTTCGGCAGAACGAGCACCCGGTCGGCCAGATAAACCGCCTCTTCCAGATCGTGCGTCACCAGCACCATGGTCACCTGTTCCTCGTGCCAGATGCGGGTCAGTTCGTTCTGCATGGTGATTCTGGTCATGGCGTCGAGTGCCCCGAAGGGTTCGTCCAGCAGCAGGATCTCCGGCTGCACCGCCAGTGCGCGGGCAATGCCCACCCGTTGCGCCATGCCCCCGGAGAGCTGGCGCGGGAAGGCATCGGCGAAATCGGTGAGCCCCACGAGAGAAAGGTAGTGCCGCGCCTGCGCCTCGGCCTCCCTGCGCGGCACCTTGCGCGCCCCCTGCCGCAGCTCCAGCCCGAAGGCCACATTGCCGAGCACGTTCACCCAGGGAAGCAGGCGCGGCTCCTGGAAGATCATCGCCCGCTCCGCGCCGACGCCGCTGACCTGACGGCCGCTGACCCGCACATCGCCGGCGTCGGCCGTTTCCAGCCCCGCGAGGATGCGCAGCAGCGTCGTCTTGCCGGAGCCGCTGGCACCGACGATGACCAGGCTCTCCCCGGCGCCGATCGCGACATTCAGGTTGCGTATCACCGGGAAATCGCGGCCGGCAATGCGGAAGGACTTGGAGAGATCCCGGATCGAGACCTCCCCCCGCGTGGAAGCGGGGGAAGAGCCGTTGGCGGAAAGCGCTGCGGCTGTCATGGCGGACCTCAGTTCCCCGCCTTGGCGGAAGCGGGCCGGAAGATAATCCCGGACACGTTGATCTTGCCGGCGGGCAGGGTTCCTTCGCGCGAGAGAGCCTCCACCCAGAAGCCCACGTCGCGATCGGTGATCGGCGCGCCGGGCTGGAGACCGAAGCCGAGCCAGAATTTCGCCAGCCCGCCATCCTCGCCGCGCGAGTCGAGAAGCTTGCCGACCACCTTGCGCGCCTCCTCCGGGTTCTCGCGCGCCCAGTCCGCCGCGCGGGCCGCGCCCTCGACGAAGTAGCGGGCGGCCTTCGGGTGCGCCTCGGCGAAATCGCGGCGGAACACCACGAAACCGCCGGCGAGTTCGCCCAGCACATCGGTATCGGTGAAGATCGGCCGCACACCGCCATTGGCTTCGAGCTGGCCGCCGAAGGTGGTCTGCCAATAGCCGATGCCGGCGACGTCCACCTGCTTCGCGCGCAGCGTCTGTTCGAGCTGCGGGCCCGGCACCACCACCAGCTTGGCGGATTTCGGCGGCAGCCCCTTCTGGTGGAAGGCTTCGCGGATGGTGTAGTCGAGGTGCGCGCCGAGTGTGTTGACCGAGATGGTCTTGCCCTTCAGGTCCTCGATGGTCTTGATCGGGCTGTCCTCCAGCACGTAGAAGACGCTTTCCACGCCCTTCTTGATGCCATTGGACGGATAGGCGATGAGGAAGTCGTTACCGCCGGCGATGGAGTTCAAGACCGCCGAGGTGGCGGCGGAACCGAGATCGATGCTGCCGCCGGCAAGGGCGAACAGCGTCTCCGGCCCGCCACCGGCGAACCCCTTGTTCTCCAGCTTGATGCCATAGGGCTCATAGTAGCCCAGCACCTCCGCCAACTCGTGCGGGCTGACGCTGCCGCGGTTGGGGAGAAAGCGGAAGGTGTAGGGGTCGGACGCATCGGCCGGGGAAGCGGAGGTACCGGCGAAGGCGGGCGCGATGCCGGATGCTGCGAGGCCGGCGGCGAGAAGCGCGGCCGCGCCAAGCTTGCGGAAGGAAAAGGTCATGGTCGTGCCTTTCTGGTAGAGAACGGGAAAAGTGCGTCAGACGGGGGCGTTGCTCCACCGGCACAGGCGCCGCTGCAGGAGAACGATGGTGTAGTTGGCCGCGAGCCCCAGCGCCGCGAGCAGGAAGATGGCCGAGAACATCAACGGGATCTGGAAGTTGAACTGGGCGTTCATCACCTGGAAGCCGAGGCCCTGGTTCGCGCCGATCATCTCGGAGGCGATCAGCATCAGCAACGCCATCGTCGCCGACAGGCGCAGGCCCACGAATATGGAGGGCAGCGCCCCGGGCAGCACGACCCGGCGGAACACCTGCAGGCGCGAGGCGCCGTAAACCCGTGCCATCTCCACCAGCTTGGGGTCCACCTCCTTCACGCCGCCGATGGTGGACAGCAGGAGCGGGAATATCGTGGCCCAGAAGATGACGAACACCTTCGACAACTCCCCGAGCCCCAGCAGCAGGATGAAAACCGGGTAGAGGGCCAGCGCCGACGTCTGGCGGAAGAGCTGGAGAATGGGGTCCAGCGCCCGCTCCACCGCCCGGATCTGTCCCATGAAAAGGCCGAGCGGAACGGCCACCGCCACGGCAGCCACGAAGGCGATGCCCGATCGCTGCAGGCTGATGCCCAGGTCCGCCAGCAGCGAGCCTTGCGTCATGCCGCGCCAGAAGGCGGCGGCAATGTCATCCAGAGGCGGGAAGACGGAGGGGTTCACCCAGCGCTGGATGCTGGCCACATGCCACAGCAGCAGGAAACCGATGAGCAGTCCGTAGCGGGAAAGGAAACGCCCGGCCCCCTCCAGCAAGGACTGCAGCGGCTTTTGGCCGCCGGTTTCTTCCTCACCGTTGAGGGCGACGACGGTGCTGTTCACGTCCTGAACGCTCATGTCGTTCTCCTTCTGTGTGAGATGCTCACTCCGCCGCCTGCACGGCGGGGCGGCTCCAGCGGTTTTCCGGCTTGGGCAGGCCAAGATTCTCGCGCAGCGTCCGCCCCTCGTAGGCGGTGCGGAACAGGTTGCGCCGCTGCAGCTCCGGCACCACCAGATCGATGAAATCCTCAAGCGCGGTGGGCAGATAGGGCGGCAGGACGTTGAAGCCGTCGGCGGCTTCGTTCTCGAACCACTCCTGCAGCTTGTCGGCGGTCTGGAGGGCCGAGCCCACGAAGGTGTAATGGCCGCGCGCCGTCGCGATCCACGAATAAAGCTCGCGGATGGTGAAGTTGTTCTCATCGGCGATCTGGCGGATGAGTACCTGCCGGCTCTTGTTGCCCTCGGTCTCTGTCGCCGGGGGCAGGGGGCCGTCCAGCGGATAGCCGGAAAGGTCGAGCGTGCCGCCGGTGAGGGAGTTGAGGAGCGCCACGCCGTCTTCCGGAACGATCAGATCGGTGAGGGCGCGGTATTTCTCGCGCGCCTCTTCCTCTGTCCGCCCGACGAAGGGGGCGAAGCCGGGCATGATGAGCACATGGTCCGGATTGCGGCCCGCAGCCCTGGCGCGGCGCTTGATGTCGCGATAGAATTCCTGCGCGGAGTCGAGCGTCTGGTGGGCGGTGAAGATCACCTCCGCCGTTTCCGCCGCAAGCTGGCGGCCCGCCTCGGACGAACCCGCCTGCACGATCACCGGTTGTCCCTGCGGCGAGCGCGAGATGTTCAGCGGCCCCTGCACGCGGAAATGCCGGCCGCGATGGTCGATGGCGTGGACCTTGTCCCTGTCGAGGAAGCGGCCGGACGCCTTGTCGCGAATGAAGGCGTCATCCTCCCAGCTATCCCACAGGGCGGTCACTACCTCCACGTATTCGCGCGCCCGATCATACCGATCGGCATGGGGAAGCTGGTGGTCGAGGTTGAAGTTGCGGGCGGTGTCGTCGCCTACCGTGGTCACCACGTTCCAGCCTGCCCGGCCGCCGGAGATCAGGTCCAGCGAGGCGAACTTGCGGGCGGTGGTGAAGGGCTCCTCATAGGTCGTGGTGGCGGTGGCGATGAAGCCGAGATGGGTGGTAAGCGGCGCAAGCGCCGAAAACAGCGTCAGCGGCTCGAAGCCGGCCGCCTTGGCATTGCCGCCCTCCTTGCCGCCGATGGCGACGGAAAGGCCGTCGGCCAGAAAGTAGGCATCGAACAGGCCGCGCTCGGCAATCTGGGCGAGTTGGCGATGGAAGTCGAAACTCACCGCCCCGTCGGCCGGCTGGTCGGGATGACGCCAGGAAGCGATATGCTGGCCGCCACCCGGGAGAAAGGCTCCAAGCCTGATTTTGCGCGACATTTCAACTCCTTGTAACACCGCAGGAAATGGACATCCGGACGGAGGAACCCGGATTCGTCGGGCTGGCACGGCTGCGTACCCGAACGTCATCGCGAGTGTTACAAGCGGTCGCTTTTATGTCAACTAATTCTATATATTTTATGAAATTTGGAAGGGCAAAGTGTGAGCTTTTGATAACGGATTGATATTCAATGAATTATCGGGAGTTCCGGCTACGGCGGCCGGCGGGGCTCATGCCGCTCCGCCGTTTCGGAGAACGTTGCCACGCCGCGGCCTTGCGGGCAGGGCCGGCATGCCGGTTTTCTCGGCGACGCTGGCAAGTTTCGCATCGATGCGTACGGCCGCGTCGATCACGTGCCGGCGCATCAGTTCCTCGCCGGAGTGCGCGAAAGTCTCCTCCCGCAGGATCATCACCAGACTGCCGAGCACCCGTTTGTCGGGATCGAAGATCGGCGCGCCGATGCCGACGAGATCGGGTATGACCTCGCCGTGGGTGACGACGCATCCCTCCTTGCGCATGCGCGACATCGTCGTGCGGAACTCGTCCCAGTTCGATCCAAGGCCGGCGGCGCGGATCTCGTCGGCGTGCCAGAGCATGATGCTGCGCAGCTGGTAGGGCGTGAGATTGGACAGGATCACCTTTGCCATCGCGCCGCGGAACATCGGCATGGGGCGGCCGCGCTCATAGAACCGGGTGAGACTTTCGTCCGGCCAGGCGAGGTCGGCGCACATCACCTTGTTTCCATAATAGCTGCACAGCATGAAGTTGATCCGAAGCGCGCCCGCCACCTCGTGCATGACCGGGCTGGCGTTGGTCAGGAGGGGATCGGTCAGCCGCATCAGCCTGTCCAGCTCGATCACCCGCGGCCCCAGCACGTAGGTGTTGCCGGTCGCCGGCGCGAGGACGCCGGCCTTCGAGAGAGACTGCAGATAGCGGTAGGCCGTCGCCCGCGAGAGGCGCGTGAGCTGCATGACATCCTCAAGCTGCACACCGACCTTGTCATCGTCGAACAGGTCCAGAATGCCCAGCATCTTGTCCAGGCTCGTCATGCGGGTTTCCGTATCATTTGCTGGTCTCATAATCCTCCATCCGAGCCGACATGGTTATCGTGACGTAGCTTCCTATCACATTGCGCGGCCCTGAAGTCCGCCGCCAGGTCCAGGCATATAAGGTCCATACATATCAGGTCCGGGCATACCGGGCCCGCATCGCATTGCGGCCCCTTCCGGATATCCCCCGCCGGCCGAATCCCGCAGCGACCGCGCCGCTCCTTTTTCTCCCCGATCATGCATACAACAGTTTGACGTGGTCCGGAAATTGTTATAAATCTCATTATATGCGACAACTGATAATTATCCGATAATGGTTGCGCGTTCACAAGGGAGGTTGTTATGGCGCGTCTGGCGGGCAAGATCGCCCTCATCACCGGAGCCGGTGCCGGAATAGGGCGCGAGGCCGCTATTCTGTTTGCTGCCGAGGGTGCGAGCGTCGTGGTGGCGGAGCTGGACGGGACGGCCGGCGGAGAGACTGTTCGCCTCATCGAAGCTGCGGGCGGCCGCGCCTGCTTCGTTGCCATGGACGTGACCGAGCCCGAGAGCGTCGAAAGCGGCGTGCGGCAGGCAGTCGAGACGTTCGGCGCGCTGCACATCCTCTACAACAACGCCGGCGGCTCCACGATGCACGACGGCCCGGTAACCGAAGTGCCTCTCGACGAATTCTGGCGCGCCATCAGGCTCGATCTGCTGGGAACCTGGCTGGTTTGCCGCTACGGCATTCCGGAACTCATCAAGGCCGGGGGCGGCTCCGTCATCAACGCCTCTTCCGTGGTGGCCCTGATCGGCTGGGGCGGCAAGGACGCCTACACCGCCGCCAAGGGTGGCGTGACGGCGCTGACGCGCTCGATGGCGGTGGAGTATGCGCCCTACAAGGTGCGCGTGAACGCCGTCGCCCCCTGCGTGACACGCACGCCCCGGGTGATGGAGCAGCTTGCCGCCAACGCCACCACGCAAAAATTCGCCGAGCAGCACCTGCTCGGCCTTGCCGAGCCGCGCGATGTCGCCCAGGCGGCGCTGTTTCTCGCTTCCGACGAGGCGGCGCGCACGACCGGCCATATTATAAGGGTTGACAGCGGCCTGACGATCTCGTGACGGAAACCGGCAACACCAACCGGGAGAGAAACGGGAGATCGGCATGCAGCATCTCATGCGGGACAAGGTCGTCATTGTCACGGGCGCGGGTTCGCCCGCCGGCATCGGCCTGGCAACGGCGAAGGCATTCGCGGCGGCGGGCGCACGGGTCGCGATAACGGATGTGGCGGAAGGCAGTGCGCCGCGCCGCGCGCGGGACATCGGCGATGAAGTGCGGGGATACACCTGCGACGTCACCGACCGCGCCGCCTGCGAGGCCCTGGCGGAGGAAGTGCTGGATGCCTGGGGGCGGATCGACGTTCTCGTCAACAACGCCGGCATCACCCAGTCGCGCAAGGTCATGGACATCGCGCGCGCGGACTACGATCTGCTGATGGACGTCAACCTGCGCGGTGCCCTGCATATGTCGCAGGCGGTCATCCCGGCAATGGCCGCCCGGGGGTCGGGGTCGATCGTGTGCATCGCCTCCGTTGCCGCGCAGCGCGGCGGCGGCTTCGTCGGCGGTTCCCACTACGCGGCCTCGAAAGGCGGCGTGCTGGGTCTCGTCAAGGGCATGGCGCGCGAACTCGGCCCACAGGGCATTCGCGTCAACGCGGTCAATCCCGGCGTCATCATCACCGACATGAATTCCCGGGCCTTCGATGAGGCGCGGCGGCGGCAGATCGTCGAGAGCATTCCGCTCGGCCGTTTCGGCCGGCCCGAGGACGTGGCTGGCGTGTGTCTGTTCCTCGGCTCCGATCTGTCCGCCTACATGACCGGCAGCGAAATCGACGTGAACGGCGGCATCCACATTCACTGACAGCCCTATATCCGGAGGGACAGGACAATGCAGCCCCAGGTGCCGATCACGCCGAGCTTTCGCCTCGACGGCCGCCATGCGATCGTGACCGGCGGCGGGCGCGGCATCGGCTTCGCGCTTGCCGCCGCGCTCGCCCAGGCGGGTGCCCGCGTCACGCTCTGGGCACGCTCGCCCGATGAGATCGAGGACGCCGCCGCGACGATCCGCGCCCATGGCGGCGCGGCGCAAGGCCGCGCGGTGGATGTGCGCGACGGCAATGCCGTGCGTGAGGCGATGGACGCCGCCGAGCCGTGCGACATCCTTGTGAACAACGCCGGCACGAACCGGCCGCGCCCCTTCGTCGATGCGACGGAGGAGGAGTTCGATACAGTGATGGGCCTGAACGTGCGTGCCGCCTATTTCGTGGCGCAGGCGGCCGCGCGCCGCATGATTTCGGCCGGCCGGGCCGGCGCGATCGTCAACGTCTCGTCGCAGGCCGGGCATGTCGCCGCCGCCGGACGGTCCGCCTACACGATTTCCAAGTTCGCCGTCGAAGGGATGACCAAATCGCTCGCGGTCGAACTCGCACCGCGCGGAATCCGCGTCAACAGCCTGTGCCCGACCTTCATCGAAACCGAGATGACGCGCCCGGCCCTTTCCGATCCCGCATTCCGCGACTTCGTCCTGTCGCGCATCAGGCTCGGCCGTCTCGGCCGGGTCGAGGACCTGATGGGCGCCGCGGTCTTCCTCGCTTCGGACGCATCCGCGCTGATGACCGGGTCGTCGCTGATGGTGGACGGCGGATGGACCGCGGGATGAACGGCAGCAAGCCAACGACAGAGGCACAATACGGGGAACACGATCCATGTTCTATCACATCGTTCTGATGAGTTTCACGTCCGAGGCGAACGCGGCCTTTTTCGACAAGGTCGAACACTACGTGCGGCGGGTGCGCGCGGAGTGCGACGGCCTCGTCACCTATGCGATGGCGCAGAACGGCGCCTCGCGCAGCGACGGCCTCACTCACGGGGTGGTTGCGACCTTCCGGTCCTCGCAGGCTCACGACGCCTATCAGGTCTCCCCCGCGCATGTGGAAATGAAGACATATATGTCGCCCTTCATTTCCCGCATCGTCGTGCTCGATACCGAGGTGGCAGCATGAGCAGCGAAAACGGCACCGCGCCCATCGAGCGCTTCCTCACGCTCCACGGCCTTACCAGCTATGACGAACTGGTCGAACGCGCCGCGCGCGATCCCGAATGGTTCTGGCCGGCGGTCATGCAGTTTCACGGCCTGCACTTCTTCAAGCCATACGAGCGTCTGCTCGATGTGTCGAAGGGGCCGGAATGGGCAGAATGGTGCATCGGCGGCACCACCAACATCGCCTACAATTGCCTGAACCGCACCATCGCCAATGGTCTCGGCGGCAAGGACGCGGTCCTGTGGGAAGGGGAGGACGGCACGCGGCGGGCGGTGTCCTACGCGCAGCTGCAGGAGACCGTGGCCCGGGCCGCGGGCGGGCTCACGGCGCTCGGCATCGGCAGGGGCGACGTCGTGGGTCTGTTCATGCCCTCCGTTCCGGAAACCATCGCCGCCTTCCTCGCCATCGTCAGCATCGGCGCCATCGCGCTGCCGATGTTCTCCGGCTTCGGCGCGCAGGCAGTGGCCGAGCGTCTCGGGGACGCCGGTGCGGTCGCCGTCGTCACCGTGGATCGGACCTTGCGCCGCGGCAAGGCGATCGAGATGGCGGAAACGATCGATGCCTTGCGCGGCATGACGCCGTCGCTTCGCCATATCGTGGTCGTGCCGCGGGATGCGGCCCATCCAGATCCGCGCTGGCTCGGCTGGGCGGAGCTGCTCGCGACGGGCGAGCCGGTGGCGCCCGTGGAGCTGCCGGCCGAGACGCCGGCCATGCTGGTCTACACCTCGGGAACCTCGGGCAAGGCCAAGGGCACGGTCCACTCGCATTGCGGGTTCATGACGAAGGTGGCGCTCGACTTCGGCACCATCCTCGACCTGCGGCCCGACGACCGGCTGTTGTGGATGAGCGACATGGGCTGGCTCACGGGGCCGATACTGGCCGTCGCCTCGCCCATGGTCGGTGCGACCATGTTGCTGGCCGAGGGCGTTCCCGACTATCCCGAGCCCGGCCGGTTGTGGCGGCTGGCGCAGGATTACGGCATCACCTTCCTCGGCGTCGCGCCGACCATGGTGCGCGCCTTCATGCAGCAACCGCCCGGCACCGTGGAGAGCTACGACCTGTCGACGCTGCGCGTCACCGCCGCGACGGGCGAGCCGTGGACGCCGGAGGCGTGGAACTGGTTCCGCGACAAGGTATGCGGCAACCGGGCTCCGATCCTGAACTACTCGGGCGGCACCGAGATCGGCGGCGGCATCATCGCCAGCACGATCCTGCATCGCGACCTCAAGCCATGCGCCTTCGGCGGCCCCATCCCCGGCATGGGCGCGGTCGTCGTCGATCTGACGGGTCGCCCGCTGCCGCGCGGCGAGGTCGGCGAACTGGCGCTGACAGTTCCGTCGATCGGCCTGACGCGCGGCCTGTGGCGCGACCCGGACCGCTATCTTGAGAGCTACTGGTCGACCATCTCCGGCCTGTGGGTGCATGGCGACTTCGCGTCGGTCGACGCAGACGGGAACTGGTTCATCCACGGCCGCTCGGACGACACGATCAAGATCGCCGGCAAACGCACCGGACCGGCCGAGATCGAGGCGTTCCTGCTGGGCACCGGCAAGGTGGCCGAGGCTGCGGCGATCGGCGTCCCGGACCCGGTGAAGGGCTCTGCCGTGGTCTGCGTCTGCGTGCTCGCGCGCGGTGTCAGCGAGACGCCCGAGGTTGTGGACGAACTGCGGCGGGCCGTGGTCGAGGGGCTCGGATCGTCCTTCCGGCCGAAGGCGGTCGCGTTCGTCGGCGATCTTCCCAAGACCCGCAGCATGAAGATCATGCGCCGCGTGGTTCGGTCGATCTGGATCGGGGAGCCGGTCGGCGACGTGTCGGGGCTGGTGAATCCGGAGGCGGTCGCGCAGCTGCGCTCCCGGCCGGGCGAGGCGGAGGTTCCGACATGAGCGCCGCGGCATCGAATGGCGAAATCTTTCGCGGCTACGAGCGCCTGCGCTTCGAGAGGCCGCATCCCAACGTCCTGCGTATCGTCATGCACAATCCCGAGCGGCTGAACGCGGTCGATCAGGTCATGCACGGGGAGCTGGCGCGCGTCTGGCGCGATGTCGATGTCGACACTTCGGTGTCGGCGGTCATCATCACCGGCCACGGCGCCGCTTTCTCTGCCGGCGGCGACTTCCGCATGATCGAGCGGATCATGAACGACTTCGATACCAGGGCCCGGAACTGGAAGGAGGCGCGCGACATCGTCTTCAACCTGCTCAACTGTTCGAAGCCCGTGGTGAGCGCCATGCGCGGTCCCGCGGTCGGCGCGGGACTGGCCTGCGGCCTCCTCGCGGACATCCCGATCGCGGCGAAGGATGCGCGCATCATCGACGGCCATACCAGACTTGGCGTCGCGGCGGGCGACCATGCGGCGATCGTCTGGCCGCTGCTGTGCGGCATGGCCAAGGCCAAGTACCACCTTTTGCTGTGCGAGGCGTTGTCCGGCGAGGAGGCGGAGCGCATCGGCCTCGTCGCGCTGGCGGTGGACGACGCCGAGCTGGACGCCAGGGCTCTGGAGATCGCCGTCCGGCTGGCCGAGGGCGCGCCCAGCGCGATCCGCTGGACAAAATACGCGCTCAACAACTGGCTGCGTTCGGCCGGCCCGGCCTTCGACACGTCGCTGGCGCTGGAGTTTCTCGGCTTCTCCTCCCCGGATGTCAGGGAAGGCCTGGCAGCGCACCGCGAAAAACGACAGCCGGATTTTCCGCGCGAAAGCCCTCTCTGAACAACGGTGCCGAGGAAGCGGCGACAATCCCGTTGAGCACGATATAATATGTATCGCGTATGATGCGTATTGACGAAAATCGCATATTATGCGACTAATCACAAAAAATAACACAGGGTCTGGAGGGACCCCAAAGGGAGGAGGGCGGCAGCGCATGCCGATGGCCATGTCCGATGACATTATCCTCGCAACAGAAGGATTAACCAAGGATTTCAAGGGCTTTACGGCTGTGGACGACGTAACGTTGCGCGTCCGCCGCGGCAGCATCCATGCGCTGATCGGCCCCAACGGCGCCGGCAAGACGACATGCTTCAATCTCCTGACCAAGTTTCTGGAACCGACCAGGGGAACGATCACCTACAACGGCCGTAACATCACGGCGACGAAGCCCACCGATGTCGCGCGTCTCGGCATGGTCCGTTCTTTCCAGATATCGGCCGTGTTTCCTCACATGAGCGTCATGGAGAATGTCCGCATCGCGCTGCAGAAGAAGCGCGGCGAAAGCTTCGATTTCTGGCGTTCGGAGCGGACGCTCGACACGCTCGACGACGAAGTCCGCAATCTCGTCGGCGCCGTCGGGCTGGGCGATTTCGTCGCCGCAAAGGCCGTCGAGCTTCCCTACGGCCGCAAGCGGGCGCTGGAGATCGCCACGACGCTGGCGCTCGATCCGGAGATGCTTCTGCTCGACGAGCCGATGGCGGGCATGGGCCATGAGGATGTCGAGCGCATCGCGGCGCTGATCCGGCGCATCGCCGCCAACCGCACCATTCTGATGGTGGAGCACAACCTGTCGGTCGTCGCCTCGCTGTCGGACACGATCACCGTGCTGGCGCGCGGGCGGGTCCTGGCGCAGGGCGACTACGCCACCGTGTCGAAGGATCCGCGCGTGATCGAGGCGTACATCGGAGCAGGTCATGGCTGAGACGGCAAGGAACGTGGCACAGGCTGACCCGGCGCCGCAGCTCGCCGTCGAGAACCTGCACGCATGGTATGGCGAAAGCCACGTGCTGCACGGCGTCACCTTCGCGGTGAAGCCGGGCGAGGTGGTGACGCTGCTGGGGCGCAACGGGGCGGGCAAGACCACGACGCTCAAATCGATCATCGGCATCGTCGGCAGGCGCACCGGTTCCATCGCCTTCGCGGGCACCGAAACCATCGGCATGGTGTCGCGCGCCATCGCGCGCCTCGGTATCGCGTATGTGCCGGAGGAGCGCGGCATCTACGCCTCGCTCAACGTCGAGGAGAACCTGATGCTGCCGCCGCAGGTGCGGCCGGGCGGCTTCACGGTCGAGCAGATCTTCGAGCTGTTCCCGAACCTCAGGGAGCGGCTCGCGAGCCAGGGAACGAAGCTGTCGGGCGGCGAACAGCAGATGCTGGCCATCGCCCGCATCCTGCGCACCGGCGCCCGCACCCTGCTGCTCGACGAACCGACCGAAGGGTTGGCGCCGGTCATCATCCAGCAGATCGGCCGCACGCTGGCGCGGCTGAAGCAGGAGGGCTTCACGATCGTGCTGGTCGAGCAGAATTTCCGGTTCGCGCAATCGGTCGCGGATCGCCACTACATCGTCGAGCAGGGGCGGGTCATCGACATGATCGCCAACGACGAACTCGACGCCAACCACGACAAGCTCCAGACCTATCTCGGCGTCTGACGCCGGGCGGGTGAGGGGAGGGGAGGAAGAAAAATGAGACAGGCGAGATTGCCGGCACGGGCCGGATCGCAGCTTGCATCGGCATGGGCCGTGCCATGTTCGAGCTGATCGGCATCACACCCCAGGTTCTGTTCGGCCAGTTGCTGCTCGGTCTGATCAACGGATCGTTCTACGCGATCCTTTCCCTCGGACTGGCAGTGATCTTCGGGCTCCTGAACATCATCAATTTCACGCACGGTGCGCAGTACATGCTGGGCGCGTTCGCCGCCTGGATGCTGCTGAACTACGCCGGCATCGGCTATTGGTGGGCGCTGCTCCTCGCGCCGCTGATCGTCGGCGCCCTGGCGATAGTGGCGGAGCGGCTGCTGATATCGCGACTCTACAAGCTCGACCATCTGTACGGCCTGCTGCTCACCTTCGGGCTGGCGCTGGTCATCCAGGGGTTGTTCCGCAACTACTACGGCGCCTCGGGCCTGCCTTATGCCATCCCGCCGCTGCTTTCGGGCGGGCATAATCTCGGCTTCATGTTCCTGCCGAACTATCGCGGCTGGGTTGTCGTCGCGTCGCTCACGGTCTGCCTGACGACCTGGTACATGATCGAGAAAACCCGCCTGGGCTCGTATCTGCGGGCCGCCACCGAGAACCCCGTCCTGACCGAGGCCTTCGGTATCAACGTGCCGCGTCTGGTCACCCTGACCTACGCTTTCGGCGTCGCGCTCGCCGCCTTCGCGGGTGTGCTGGCGGCGCCGATCTATTCGGTCAATCCCAATATGGGCGCGGACATCATCATCGTCGTCTTCGCCGTGGTGGTGATCGGCGGCATGGGATCGATCCTCGGCTCCATCATCACCGGCTTCGGTCTCGGCCTCATCGAGGGGCTGACCAAGGTGTTCTATCCGGAAATCTCCGCGACCGTGATCTTCATCATCATGGCCATCGTCCTGCTCATCAAGCCGGCCGGCCTGTTCGGGAGGGCTACCTGATGGCCAATGTTTCCACGACCGTCGCGGCCGGCGTCGCACCCGCCTCCGGCGGCGACCGCACCCGGACCTTGCACCGGGCCATCTTCATCGGCCTTGCGCTGATGCTCGCAGTCGCGCCCTTCCTCGTCTATCCCGTTTTTCTGATGAAGGTGCTGTGCTTCGCGCTGTTCGCCTGCGCCTTCAACCTCCTGCTCGGCTTTGGCGGGCTGATGTCTTTCGGCCACGCCGCCTATTTCGGCATGGCGAGCTATGTCAGCGCGCACGCCGCCAAGGTATGGGGCCTCACGCCGGAACTCGCGATCCTGGCCGGCACCGCGGTGGCGATGGTGCTGGGCGCGGTGTTCGGCGCGCTCGCCGTGCGCCGCAAGGGAATCTACTTCGCCATGGTTACCCTTGCGCTGGCGCAGATGGTCTACTTCCTGTCCGTTCAGGCCCCTTTCACCGGCGGCGAGGACGGCATTCAGGCCGTGCCGCGCGGCAGGCTCCTCGGCCTCATCAGCTTCGCCGACGACCGCGTGCTGTATTATTTCGTCATGGCTGTCTTCATGGGCGGGCTCCTGCTCATCTACCGCGTCATCCATTCACCCTTCGGGCAGGTCTGCAAGGCGATCCGCGAGAACGAACCGCGCGCCATCTCGCTCGGCTACCGCCCGCTGCATTACAAACTGGCGATGTTCGTGCTCTCCGCCGGTCTCGCCGGCCTCGCCGGCGCCACCAAGGCCATCGTCTTCCAGCTCGCCTCTCTCACCGACGTTCATTGGTCGATGTCGGGAGAACCGGTGCTGATGACCCTCATCGGCGGCATCGGCACCGTATTCGGGCCCATCGCGGGCGCGCTCGTCGTCGTGTCGATGCAGAACTACCTCGCCCATCTCGGCGCGTGGGTCACTGTCGTGCAGGGCGGGATCTTCATCCTCGCAGTGCTCATCTTCAGGGAGGGCATCGTCGGCTTCATCGCGGGCCGGTTGAAGCAACAACTATAAAGCAGAATCCAAAGGAGGAATCGTAATGGGAAAACCCTGGAAATATCTGTTGCCGCTGGTGCTGGCCATGAACCTGACGGCGGGCGCGGCCGTGGCGGAAAAGGTGAAATTCGGCGTGCTGACGGACATGAGCGGCCCCTTCTCGGACCTCTCCGGCGCGGGATCGGTAGAGGCCGCGCGCCTCGCGATCGAGGATTTCGGCGGAGAGGTGCTGGGGGAGAAGATCGAGCTGATTTTCGCCGACCACCAGCACAAGCCCGACGTGGGCCTCAACACCGCGAGGCAATGGTATGACGTCGACGGCGTGGACGTCATCCTCGACGTGCCGAATTCCGCCATCGCGCTGGCGGTGAACACGCTCACCGCCGAGAAAAAGAAGATTGCGATCTATGCAAGCGCGGCCACCGACCGCTTGACCGAGGATTCGTGCAACGGCTACGGGCTGCACTGGACCTTCGACACCTATTCCCAGACGCGCGGCGCCGCCCGCGCCCTGATCGAGCAGGGGATCGACACCTGGTTTCTGCTTGTCGCGGACTATGCCTATGGCCACAGCATGGAGGAGGCCATGCGCGAAGCCGTCACCGGGGCCGGCGGCAAGATCGTCGGCAGCGTCCGTCATCCGCTGCAGACGCTCGACTTCTCCTCCTACCTGCTCCAGGCGCAGAATTCGGGCGCCAAGATCGTGGCGCTGGCGTCGGGCGGCGATGTGACGATCAATGCCATCAAGCAGGGCCGCGAGTTCGGCCTGCAGCAGGGCGGGCAGCGGCTGGCGAGCCTGCTCACCTTCATTACCGATGTGCATGGCCTTGGCCTCGACATGATGCAGGGCCTGCAATTCGCTGTGCCGTATTACTGGGACATGGATGACCAGACCCGCGCCTTCGCCAAGCGCTTCCACGAGCGCACGGGCAAGATGCCGGGCGAGGCGCAGGCCGGCATCTATTCGGGCGTGCTGCACTATCTCAGGGCGGTGAAGGCCGTGGGCAGCAAGGACTCCGACCAGGTGCTCACCTGGATGCGCGATAACCCCGTCGAGGACATGTTCTCGCGCCATGGCAAGCTGCTGCCCAATGGCCGCATGGTCCACGACATGTATCTGGTCGAGGTGAAGTCGCCCGCCGACAAGGCCTACGACTGGGATTATTACCGCGTGGTCTCCACCATTCCCGCGGAACGCGCCTTCCGGCCGCTTTCCGAGAGCGCCTGTCCGATCACCAAGGGCAAGTAATACCAACGCCTCCGGAAGGGACAAGCCGCCGCATGCCGGCGACCGCTCGCAACAGAAGGCCGCCCCATGAACAAGGGCGGCCTTTTCGGGTCGCGCCACGTGAATTGCGTATGAAAGGCAGGCGCGTATTCTTTGGAAACGCGCCTGCCGGTCCCGTCATACGGCGCGGCGACGGGCGGAGAAGCCGCCGTCGATGGTGACGACGGTGCCCGATATGTAGCTGGCACGCGCGGACGACAGGAAGGCGCACAGATCGGCGACTTCCTCCACGGATGCCGGCCGGCCGCCGGGGTATTTTTCGAACAGTTCCTGCCAGCGGTTTTCGTCGCCCAGCGTTTCGTCGGCCTTGCGCTTCATGAGCGTCGATACCCGCTCCGTCGCGACGGGGCCCGGGTTGATGCCGACG
Organism: Pseudochelatococcus lubricantis; assembly: GCF_011762225.1. Classification (GTDB taxonomy): domain Bacteria; phylum Pseudomonadota; class Alphaproteobacteria; order Rhizobiales; family Beijerinckiaceae; genus Pseudochelatococcus; species Pseudochelatococcus lubricantis. Next base: position 34,753 of record NZ_JAASQI010000007.1, on the reverse strand, counting down.
ACCCGTATCCCGTCCTCGAAGCTCGCGCCGCCCAGCGCCTTGGTGAAGGACATCAACGCGGCATTGCCCGTGCTGCCCGCGATGAAGCCGGCATCCCAGTTTTCGCCCGAGTTGCCGATAATATTGACGATGACGCCTCCCTTGCCTTTCATTTTCATGTAGAAGGCGCGCGCCAGCGTAATATAGCCGAATACCTTGAGATCGAAGCTGCGTCGCCATGCCTCGCCGTCGAGATGTTCCAGCGAGCCGGCGGGGATGGCGCCCGCGTTGTTCACGAGAATATCGATATCGCCGGCATCGGCCGCAAGCTTTTCCGTCGCCTGCGCGTGCGACAGGTCGAGCGCGTGCAGGGCCACGCGAACCTTGTGCGCCGTTTCGATCTCCTTCCGGGCGGCTGCGAGCGCCTCGCCGTCGCGGGCGGCGAGATGAAGGTCGCAACCTTCCTTCGCCAGCGCTCGTGCAACCGCAAGGCCGATGCCTTTCGAGGCGCCGGTGATGAGCGCCGTCTTGCCGTCGAGTTCCAGATTCATGCTGTTCTCCCCCTGTCGTGCCCGGTGATCCGGCCGGTTATTCGGCAGCGCGGTGCCGATGCTCGAACAGCCGCACGCGGCGGGTCGGAGGCAGGATCCGGCTGTGCTCTGCCATAACTTTTAGTTTCCTATGCTAGACCAGAGCATCGTTATCGCCGCATTCCCTTTGTGTCAAAGTACACTTAACCAACAGGGCGAACGTCCGGGGAGGGAACCATGGATATCGAACTGCCCGAAGAGCAGCGAGCTTTTTTCAGCCCGGCCCGCAGGTCTGCCTTGTCGGAACAGGCCGAGAGCGCCGTGCGGCGCACGAATGCGCGGGAATGCGCCCGGCAGGCGGCGCAGAAGCTTGCGGATATGGAGCCTTCGGCAAGCGCTTTCCCCGCAAACGATCGCGGCCCGTGTGGGCTGCCAACGGATTCAGTGCTTGTCACTCGCGCCGCCAGCCGCCCGAAGCCGGGTGGCATGACCCACGCCTGCGACCTCACGCCGATCCACCCCCTCGTCAACCATGCCCCGGGGGACGGGGAGAAACGGTTTCTGCCCGGGCGTATCCGGAATTCGTGAGAGGTGGATCACGGCCGCCGCGGCGGGCGAAAAGGGAGGCGGCAATGGACGTCAGGGATGTCCGCGACGGCATGTCCGCATCGGGACCGCTATGATTTCCACCGCTGACAGCGGCGCCGCAAGCGGATCGTCCCGAAATGCGCTTCAATATTGAAAAATGCTCACCAGTATAAGGAGCCCATCATGGGCATAAAGAGCCAAAAGGACTTCCTGTCCGGTCTCATGTTCATAGCTTTGGGCATGGCTTACGTGATCGGCGCCAGCAGCTATAAGATCGGTTCGGCGTCGAATATGGGGCCCGGTTACTTCCCTCTTCTGCTCGCCATCCTGCTGACGGGCATCGGCGTTATGGTCACCTACTTTTCCCTTGCCGGCGAAGCGGATCCGGAGGGTGCGATTACCGATTTCGCGCCACGACCCCTGATATTCGTTCTTGCCGCCAATCTCGTCTTCGGTGTGCTTCTGGGCGGGCTTCCATCGTTAGGGCTTCCGTCGTTCGGCATGCTGGTGGCCATCGCAGGTCTGGTTTTCGTTGTCGGAATGGCGATCCGCCCGATGCGCATCAAGGAGATGGTCCTGACCGCCGCGATCCTGGCAGTCTGTTGCTATGTGATCTTTCATCTGGCCTTGCGGCTACCCGTGCCGTTCTGGCCGGCCTTTCTGTAAGCCGGATCGAGGGAACCGCAATGGATCTCATCAGCAACCTCGCAATCGGGTTCGAAACGGCCCTGACCGCCCAGAGCCTGTTCTACGCCTTTATCGGTTGCTTTCTGGGCACCATGATCGGTGTCTTGCCCGGCCTCGGGCCGGTCGCCACCATCGCCATGCTGCTGCCGATCACCTATGGCCTCGATCCTGTCAGCGCCCTGATCATGTTGAGCGGCATCTACTACGGCGCCCAATACGGCGGCTCGACCACGGCGATTCTCATCAACCTGCCCGGTGAATCCTCCTCGGTGGTCACCGCGCTCGACGGTTACCAGATGGCGCGCAACGGCCGGGCGGGGGCCGCTCTTTCGGTTGCCGCGCTCGGGTCGTTCTTCGCCGGCTGCGTCGGCACCCTGATTATCGCCGCCTTCGCGCCGGCAATGACCAGCATCGCTTTTCAGTTCGGGCCGGCGGAGTATTTCGCGCTCATGCTACTCGGCGTCGTATGTGCCGTGGTGCTGGCGACCGGCGCCCTGCTCAAGGCCATCGGCATGGTCATCATCGGGCTTTTGCTGGGGCTTGGCGGCACTGACATCACCTCCGGCGTCACGCGCTTCGCCTTCGGGATTCCGGAACTCTCCGACGGCATCAATTTCACGGTCGTCGCCATGGGCGTGTTCGGGCTGAGCGAGGTGATCGTCAACCTGTCGACGCCGCAGGGGCGCGAAGGTATGCTGGTCAACAAGATCGACCGGCTTTACCCCACCCGGGCGGAGGTCAGGGAATCGATGCCGGCGGTGTTGCGCGGCACATTTCTGGGATCGATCCTCGGCATCCTGCCCGGCGGCGGTGCACTGCTGTCGTCCTTTGCATCCTATTCACTGGAAAAGTGGATCGCCAAGGATTCCGTCCCGGCATTCGGGCGGGGCAACATCCGTGGCGTCGCCGGTCCGGAATCGGCCAACAACGCCGGCTCGCAGACCTCGTTCATCCCGATGCTGACCCTCGGCATTCCCTCCAACGCCGTCATGGCCCTGATGATCGGCGCCATGATGATCCAGAACATCCAGCCCGGACCGCAGGTCATGTCGAGCAACCCGCAGCTCTTCTGGGGCCTGATCGCATCGATGTGGGTCGGCAACCTGATGCTCGTCATCCTCAACCTGCCGCTGATCGGCATCTGGGTGCGGCTGCTGACGATCCCCTATCGGCTGCTGTTCCCGGTGATACTGCTGTTCTGCGTCATCGGCGTCTATTCTCTCAACAACAGTGTCTTCGATATCTGGATGCTGATGATCTTCGGGGTCGCGGGCTATGTTTTCCGTAAACTGGGCTGCGAATGCGCGCCGCTTCTGCTCGGCCTTATCCTTGGGCCGATGATGGAGGAATATCTGCGGCGGGCGCTGATCATTTCCCGCGGCGACTGGAGCGTTTTCCTCACCCACCCGATCTCGGCAGGGCTGCTTCTGGCTTCGGCGGCAATGATCGTCGTCGCCTCCGTTCCCTTCATCAGCAGAAAAAGGGAGGAGGCCTTTGTTGAAGACTAGCTCTTGTCGAAAAATACCGGAGCATCAGCCGCTGCTGGTAGCATAGATGAAAATGGCTGCCGAAATAAAATATGTAACTTGAATATATTCAAATTATGCAAATGAAAACATCAATAAAAATTGATGTTTTCTGAAAATGCCCGTGCCAGACGCGCGGCAGTGTAAATGCTCCGAGACTCCCTGAACTCGAACATAGTTAGTGGACGCCATGAAACTGAACATTCTATCCCGGATGATCGGCCTGGCCGCTGCCGGCTTTTTCTCCGCCGCCGTGCCAGTGCAGGCAGCAGACACCTATCCCGATCGAACCATACAGATGATCGTCCCATATGCGCCGGGCGGTACGACCGATCTGGCGGGGCGCATCGTCGCCAAGGCCATGGGGGCGGCGTTCGGACAGTCCGTCGTGGTCGAGAACAAGCCGGGAGCTGCCGGCTCGCTCGGCGTTGGGCAGGCGCTCCGGTCCGTGCCGGATGGATACACGATGGCCGTGTCCGGCGTATCCTCCACCATGATCCATGACCTGCTGGGCAGGGAATTGCCTTATGACCCCAAGAAGGATCTGAATGCCGTCGCCTATCTCGGCTCTTCGGGGATGGTCGTAATCACCGGTAACAACTCCGGCTTGAAGACGCTCGCGGATATCATCGAGCGATCCAAGAAGGAGCCGGGTTCGATTTCATTCGGGTCCGCCGGAAACGCATCGCCCGGACACATGGCAACCGAATACCTGGCCAGCATGGCAGGCATCAAGATGACCCATGTTCCGTATACCGGCGATTCTGCCCTGATGACTGATCTCATGTCAGGACGGATAGATTTCGCGACTGTCGGCATCGCCAGCGTGTTTTCCCACATGAAGGCGGGTTCCGTGAGGCCGCTGGCCATCACGTCCGCAGAACGCATCTCCACCTTCCCCGATGTTCCCACCGTGGCCGAAGCAGGCGACCTTGCCGGCTATGAGGCCGACATCTGGAACCTGTTGGTGCTGCCCAAGGGAACGCCCGCGGCCGTCGACCAGAAGCTCAACCAGACCATCAACCAGCTGATGCGCGAAAAAGGGGTTCGCGAAAGCCTGCTCGAAATCGGCTTCACTGCCCGCGAAATGGATATCGCCGAGATCCAGAACTTCATCCAGACCGAGCGCGAAAAGTGGGGCAAGGTGATCCGCGAGTCCAATATCAATGTCGAATAACTCACCCTTTCTTTCACTCAACCGGGAGCCATGCCCGTCATGAGCCAGACCATTACTGTGCGCAACCCGCGTACCGGCCAGTTCGACTATGAATTTCAGGCGACAGACCCAGCTCAACTCCCTGTCATTGCCCGGGAACTGAGGTCTCACCAGCCACAGTGGGAGCAGGAGGGTCTGGAGAGGCGTCTGGAGGTGCTCAACGCATGGCGCCACGAAGTCGACAAGGACCGCGATGTCATCCTGCAGGCGCTGATCGCCGACACGGGCCGTGTCGTGGAGTCGGAGCGGGAGTTGCTGCGCCTGCCCGGCAGCATCGACAAGCTCACCATCATGGCGCGCGAGGTGTTCACCGAACGCAGCCAGCGCCTGCGCTCGCTGAACCATGTCGATATTCATGGCGGGCTCAGCCCGTTTCCGCTGGTTGGCGTCATCAGCCCCTGGAATTTTCCGCTGTCGAGTTCGCTGCTCGACACCATTCCGGCGCTCGTCGCCGGATGTGCCGCCATCGTCAAGCCCAGCGAAGTCACGCCGCGTTTTGTCGCGCCGCTCGTGGCCACGCTGGAGCGCGTACCGGAAATGGCAAGCGTACTGCGCTACATCACCGGTGACGGCTCGTTGGGAGCGGCACTCATCGAGCACGTCGATGCCGTGTGCTTCACGGGCAGCGTGCCGACCGGGCAAAAAGTGGCGCAGGCGGCTGCGCGCGCCTTCATCCCTTCCTTTCTGGAACTGGGCGGCAAGGACCCCGCCATCGTCACGGCCAGCGCAGACATCGACAGGGCGGCCGCCGGGATCGTTCAGGGTGCCGTCGCCAATGCGGGCCAGGTCTGCGTGTCGATCGAGCGTGTATACGTGCCTGAGGCGATTGCGGAACCTTTCATCAACAAGCTGATCGAACATGCCCGGAAGGTCAGGCTGGCCTATCCCACGCTGCAGGACGGCACCCTCGGGCCGATCATCCAGGAAAGTCAGGCTCACATCATCAACCGTCACTTGCAGGATGCCGTCGACAAGGGTGCGAAAATCCTGTGCGGCGGCCCGGTGACCCAGCGTGACGGGGGCTGGTGGGCTGAACCCACCGTCATTACAGATGTCGATCATAGCATGGAGCTGATGACGGCGGAGACCTTCGGCCCTGTCATCCCTGTCATGACCTACGACTCCATCGACGAAGCCATCGCATTGGCCAACGACAGCAGCTACGGGCTGAGCGGTGCGGTTTTCGCCGGTTCGACGGAGGAGGGGCTGTCGATCGCCAGGCGCATCGATGTGGGGGCCGTCAGCATCAACGGCACCGGACTGGGCACTGCGGCCATCGGCGAAGGCGACATGCACGAGAAAAATGCCTTCAAGCACTCGGGGCTGGCAGGTTCGCGTCTCGGCTACGACTCGATCACGCGCTTCGTGCGCAAGAAAGCCTATCTGGTCGCCAACCCCGGCTAAATCAGTTCCAGCAAAAGCGGCCTCGCCATGGCGCTCTTTGCCGGGCGAGCGTTCCGCGCCGCCGTTCCCGGCATCCGATCCACTTTCAGGAGACCTCATGTCAGACTTTTCCGGCCAGATCGTATTCATCACTGGCGCCAGCGGCGGCATCGGCAGCCAGATTGCCCGTGAGTTCGCGCATGCTGGCGCCAGCGTCGTGCTGCACGATTTCGGGCTCGCAGAAGCGGCGCAATCACTGCAAAAGGAACTGGAGGCCGGCGGCGCCCGCACGTTGCTGGTGGACGGCGATCTTACCGATCCCGCCGTCAGCCGGACCATCGCGGGGCAGATTGATGGCGCCTTCGGCCGTCTGGATGTGCTGGTCAACAACGCCGGCGCTTCGCCCGACAAGATGGCCTTCGACCAGCTGCCCGCGGAAACATGGGATCGCGTGATCAGCATCAACCTGCGTTCGGTGTTTCTGGTGACGCAGGCCTGCCTGCCACTGTTGAAGAAATCCGCACGCGGGCGCGTCATCAACGTCAGTTCCACGGCGGCGCGCAATGGTGGGGCCCCCGGCGGCAGCGCTTATGCCGCCGCCAAAGGCGCGGTGTCCTCGCTGACCAAGGCGTTCGCCAAGGATTTCTGTGCAAGCGGCATCCACGTCAATGCGGTGGCGCCGGGTCTGGTGGATACCGCATTCTATGGCAACTTCAGCGTGGCCGAGAAGTATGCCGAACGCATCAAGGGCATTCCCGCAGGCCGGGTGGGGCAGCCGGCCGACATCGCCGGCCCGGTGCTTTTCCTGGCCAGTCCGATGGCCGACTATATCGTCGGCGAGGTTCTGGAGGTCAGCGGGGGCTTGTCGTTGATGGCGTGAGATCGAGCCAGGCTTCAGACGGCGGCCGGCCCGGCAAGCCACGGTCATCGCGGGCCGTCGCCTGGCCCCGAACCACGGCCTCGTCCGCCGCCGTCTCCCGGTGAGCCGAAACCGCCGCGGCCGCCGTCAGCTCCGGAGCCGCTGAAACCGCCGCCTCCCGCATTGCGTGGTCCCATCCCGTCCATGCCGAAGCGACTGTCTTCGGGCGACGGGCCCATCGGCCCCTGTCCCGGCACGCCCGGCGAGGCGCGATTTCTGCCGAAGGAGGGTTCGGCCATCGGCGACGGCTGTGGCGTGCGACCCGTCGGCTGTCCCGGTCCCGGTCCGCGTCCGGCTCCAGGCCCGCGGTCTCCGATGCGGCTGCTGCTGGGACCGACATTGTCGGCGATGGTCCGGCCCCGCTCGTCGACGGATGCGCTGATCACGACGCGAGCCTCGTCGAAATCCGCGCCCCGCGTCAGGCGGTGTCCGTCCAGCGCCAGCCCGGCCACGGTCTGGATGGCATCGCCGACCGAGCGCGCGAAGGTCTCGATGGACAGGCGGCGCAGGCCCGGCGTGTGGATGAAATCGTCCCGCCTGACTGACCGCGCGACGAACCACCCCTTCTCCCGGCTGCCGGTGAGTGTGACACGCCGGCCCACGGCCTCGGGCGGCACGCCCTTCAGTGGCAAGTTGCCGATCCAGAGCGCCTTGCCATCGTTGACGACAACGCCGGAAACCGTATCCGGCCGCGCTGATCGACCCGGCGCGCGGTACTCGATACGCGATGCAAAAATGGTTTCGTCGATCCGGCGAAGACCGTAGACGGCGACCCGCTGGCCCGCCCGCCACCGGTTCTGCCGCGTCAGGCCGGCCGTTTCCACCTGCTGGCCCAGAACCGTCAGCCCCGTCTGCGTGATCCGGTCTATGGGGCCGACGACCTCGCTGACAACGGCGATATGCGTGGTCGTGAAGCCTTCTCCGTCGGTCCGGGCGACGGTCTGCACCACCTGGCCGATGCGCAGGTCGCCCACGGATGCAGGGTTGCCGTCGAGCGTGACGCGGACATCCGGCCTGAAGCCGATGCGGCTGTCGTTGACGATGATGCTTCCGAAACGCTGAATGGTGCCGATGAAGCCTGTCCCGCCGAGCCCACGGTCACCGGCATAAGGCTTCGTTTCCTCATCGTTCGCCTTTCCCGGCCCGACGAGGGAGACAGAGCCGATGCCGGCGAGGCCAGCCAGAAACGTCCGACGGGAAAAGGCGGATGGACTCGTCATTCTGTCTCCCCATTTCCCGGGGCTCCGGCGGCATCTTCATCGCCGGTTTCGCGATAGATATAAATGCCAAAAATCCAACGGGCATTGCCTGCCTGTTGCTGTCCCGCCATCTTGTGCGCTTCTCTGTTGGCTTTTTGCAGCGCGTCCATGCCCAGCTTGCGGGAGAACGCCTCAAGTTGTGCGGCCATTTGCACGGAGAGGCCGTCGTAGTGAACCGCGCGCTCGAAAAAGGGCGGTTTTTCCACGCCGATGTTGGCGGCGGCGGCGGAGACGTGGTCATGCAGGTTGCGGCTGAAGTAATACAGCTTGCGTTCGTCGTCGGGCCGGGGGGCGAAGGCTTCCTCCCGCAACTGGACGCGGTCGTGCTCGTCAACCGCCGCGATGCCCCTGTCGATCCATTCGTCGAGCACCGAGCGCGGATGCACGTCCCTGGTGACCAGCGCGACCAGCTCCTCGAAAGAGGGCGCGTTGTCCACCGGCTGGCGGGGAAGCGGGAGGGGGTTGCCGTCCGCATCCGTAAAGCGGGAGGAGGCCAGCCATTGCGCGACGATCTGGCTGGTGCGCGATACGGAGGCCGGCGCCTTGTGTACCGGCGCGCCGGCGCCGCGCAGACGGGCGACCTCCTTGCGGTTGATGCCCGTCAGAAGGCTCACGCGGCTGTCCGTCTGGGACTTGCCGGGAATGCCGAATTCATGCTCGGCGACATTGACATAAAGGGCGCATAAAAGCTTGGCCAGGGCAGGATAGGTAAGGCCGCTGCGGATGCACAGCTTGACGATCGGCCGCAGAATCGCTTCCAGCGGACGATGAAGCCGCCCTGCATCCGGTAATTGATCCCGCCGCACGTCCGTCATTCCACGTGACAACCGTTTCTTGATGGTAAATTATCCCACATGCATATTTCAAAAACTTGCGATAATCAACCGGACGCCCCGATGAGTGCCCCGATTGCAAAAACAAACGTGTCCATGCCCGCCCCGCGTTGGGCGCCGGAATGTTCCATCGGTGATTTCAAGCACGGATATGGATTGGCCCGCCGACCCGCCGATGAACCGTGCGGGATATAGGTGGGAATAAATCCCATCAACCGTCGTGGACGTTCTTACAAAAAGTACGGATCGTGTCATTCCGGTTTCGTTTATCGCAATTAAGCGTGGGAAATAATGCCACGAAATATCTCAAACCGCCCTTGCCGGAAAATGGGATATGTTATAAATGTGGGAAAATATCCCATTCATGAGATAGTCAATATGCGTGACAGCGTTCCGGAACATGACAGCCTCCCTGTCAGGCACTGCAAGTCTTTTGGCCGCACACTCCGCACCTGGCCCTGCCTGATCCAGATTCGGCGCTGCGTGTGTGTCGGGCTGGCACTGGCCTTTCCTTACGCCCTGACTCTGCTGCACGAGGTTCTGCATCCATGACGGTGTATTTCTTCAGCAGATTGGCAGCCTCTGTTTTCGGGGTTGCCCTTGCGATTGTCTGGATAGGCATGGCCTGCCTGCTCGTGACTGCGGAGCTGGCGCGGGTGCGGGAACTCGATTGCTCTTACAGCATCTATCGGGATCCGGTAACCGGCCGGGATCAGCCCAAACATTCCTCTCTGGCGTCATGCAGGCGCTGAAAGGCACCCGTTGCAGATGACTCTTCTCATGCGCTTTGTTGCCTGGCTAGGCTCCATCGACTGGATATCCGTTGCGCAGTACGTGACGACGTTCGTGCAGATATCGCTCATACTAATCGCCGCCCTGATGCTCTCGGTAATCGTCATCGGCATTGCCGCGCTCGGGAGAGGGCGGCGGCGCAGGAAATGGGCACGAAGCGCGCGTGCCGCACCCGATGACGGTCGGTTCACCGGGGCGGGCAATTGCGCGACCAACGAACGGGATCGGGCAGGCCCGCAAGCGAAACCGGGGCGCCAGTCCGCCGCCAATGCGCGGACGTCGAACCGCGGGGCATAGCGGCGAAGTCCGCTGCCGGGCGGCCGCGCGCATTCTGTGGCCCTGCGGCATGAGTCGATTTCTCATCGAAAAATCGAGTGCTCGCTCCGCAAGCTCCGGCTGCAGCCGGAGCCTTGATGCCAGCCGTCTTCCGATCGCCGTCTTCCGGGCCCGAGGGCGCAAGGGGCTTCGACAGGGGCCGGTTGAACGGGCTGTCGGTATCTTCCTTTCACGTCTTATATAATACGCCAAATATTTATAAGAATAATTATAAACTGATTTCTTTCAGGAATATTTTTGCTATCGCGAAGATTATTGATTACTGTCAACACACGTTTATTTTACGTGGATTATGTTGCACGAGGATAGTTTCGCGGCGCGGCCTTTCAGGTCGATGCCGGCCATCGGTTCCGAAATTGTCGAAGAAAGGCATGCAGAGCGGTGTGTAATCGAGACGATTGCGCGCTGTTCGGGAGAAGAGCAGACCCTTATGCGGATGTTTCTGGCGATTCTGCTGTTATCGGCGCAGATTTTCATTCTCGATCCTTTTGTCGGCAGCGCATCTCCGCATGCCCAGACTCAGAATACCGAAGCACGGAGCGGTCTCGACTATGCGTTGCTCGTCTCGCGTATAGATGCGCTGCTCGCACAGGGTCTCGACGATTATCGCGCCGGCCGCGTGGATGCGGCGAAGACGGCCGTACAGCGCTCCTATTTTGAAATATTCGAGAATCTTGAAGGGCCCATTCGCGTCAATATCTCGGCAAGACGCAGCTACCAGCTCGAATCCGAATTCGGCGCCATACGGCGGCTGATGACGGAAGGTGCGACCATCGAAGAGGTCGAGGCGCGTATTCGCACGCATATCGCCGCGCTCGACGCGATCGTGCCGCAGCTTGAGAAAGGTCATCGCATCGTCGCCGAGCGGGGCGGCGATGCACCGGCCGTCCAGCCTGAGGCAGTCGCGGAGGAGGGCGCCGATATCGGCCCCAAAACCGTCGAACCCTATTGGGAGCGGGCGGTGGAAACCATCCACAGGCGCCTGCTGGAAGCTGCCGACGCGCTTGAGCGCGGCAACCCCGAAGAGGCGCGTGCGCTGATTCGCAAAGGCCAGTTCGACGGCTACAAGAACAGCCTGCTGGAGACGGCCATCCGCCGTTACGTCTCGCAGCAGCGTGACGGCGAATTCAACGCGGAGTTCAACCGCATCGTCGGCCTCGTCAACGACAACCGCGAGCCGCGGCTCGTTCGCGGTTCGGCGCGGGTGCTGCGGGACGATCTCACCGCGCTGCTGCTCGGCCTGCCGCTCGTCGGCACGGCGAAGGAGCAGGCGGAGGCGTCGACATCCTCCGCCGACTGGAATGCGGTTGCCCGCAAGATCCGCGATCAGGCGGCGCATGCCCTGTCTTTGGCCGCCGGGGGCGATGCGGCTGGCGCGGTCGGCATCCTGCAGGACACCTATTTCGACGTGTTCGAAGCGAGCGGCATGGAGGCGCGCGTGGGCGCGCGCGACAGCGCCTTCAAGACCCGCATCGAGGCGCATTTCAGCCGCCTGATGGCGCTCATCCGCGATGGCGCGCCCGCTCCCGCGTTGCACGAGGTGGCGGATAACCTCAACACCGACGTGGCGCAGGCCGCCGAGCTGCTCGGCGGGGCCGGGGCGGGAAGCTGGAGCGCGCTGTTCCTTGCCTCTCTGCTCATCATCGTGCGCGAGGGCTTCGAGGCCATCCTGATCGTTTCCGCCATTGTCGCCTATCTGGTCAAGACAGGGCACGGCGACAAGCGAGGCGTGATCGTCAACAGCGTCGTCGTGGCGGTCATCGCCAGCGTCATCACCGCGATCCTGCTCAAGCTCGTGTTCCGGACGTCCGCCGCCAGCCAGGAGGTGCTGGAGGGCGCGACGATGCTGCTTGCGGCCGTGGTGCTGTTTTTCACCAGCAACTGGCTGCTGGCCAAGGCCGAGGCGGCGCAATGGAGCGCGTTCATCAGGGGCAAGGTGGAGGGCGCCATCAGCGCCGGCTCGCTGAGGGCGCTGTGGTTCGTCTCGTTCCTCGCCGTCTATCGCGAGGGCGCGGAGACGGTGCTGTTCTATCAGGCGCTGACCATCGACACCGATGCCGCGGGCGTGATCGCCATCGCGGCGGGCTTCGCAGTCGGGGCGCTGGCGCTCGTCGCCGTTTACTGGGCGATGCAGAAGGGGGCGCTCAGGCTGCCGGTCGGCCCGTTCTTCCGCGTGACGGGGGCGATCCTCTACCTGATGGCGTTCGTCTTCGTCGGCAAGGGCATCTTCGAACTGATCGAGGGCAAGGTGATCACCCCGACACTCGTCGGCCGGGCGCCGGAAATCCCGTTGCTCGGCATCTATCCCTATCGGGAGACGCTGCTGCCGCAGGCCGTCTTCGTCGCCGTCACCGCGCTGTCGCTGGTGATCATCTGGCGGCGCGGCAAGCGGCAGGCTGCGGCGCTGCCGAAAGCTTCATGACCCATCCACCGAGGAGTTGCACCATGAAAAAGATTGCTCTCATAGCGGCCGGCCTCGCCTTCGTGGCGGCCTCCGGCGCGCAGGCCCAGCATCAGGGCGCGCATGAGCTGGTCGAGTATCCGATCGGCGAGCCGAAGGTCGTCAACGCGCTGGAGATCGGTGCGGTCTACCTCGCGCCCATCGATCTGGAGCCTGCCGGTATCGACCTGCCGGCGTCGCAGTCCGACATCCATCTGGAGGCCGATATCCACGCCGCCGAGGGCAACCCGAACGGCTTCGGCGCCGGCGAGTTCGTGCCTTACCTCACCGTCACCTACCGCCTTGAAAACAAGGACACCGGCAAGGTCCAGAGCGGCAACTTCATGCCCATGGTGGCTGTCGACGGGCCCCACTACGGCTCCAACATCAAGCTGCCGGGCGCCGGCAACTACAAGCTGGTCTATCACGTCGAACCGCCGGCCCGGCAGGGGTTCGGGCGTCACACCGACAGGGCGAGCGGCGTGGGCAAGTGGTTCGAGCCCTTCGATGTCGAGTTCGATTTCACCTTCGTGCCCCTGAAGTAAGTCGGGCGGACGGCGGCGCGGAGCACGGCATTGGCCTACTACATCACCATCGTGGCACAGACCCTGACCGTCGCGGCGCTCGCCGCGGCGCTCTGGCCCTTCGTCGCCGGTGCCCGGGAGGCCGGGCGGGCGGGCACGCTGCTTGCGCTGCTGGCGGGCGCGGCCGGGGGGTTCATTGCCGTTGCCGCCGCCGTCGGCCTGCCGCGTTCCGCGACCGCCATCGCCACGCTCGTGCATGCGGCGGCGCTGGTCGTGGTTCTGTCGGGATTGCTGTTGTTGCCGTTCGCCGCACGCATCGGTCGCGCATCGGCGGGCTGGCCGGCGCTATGGCGGCTTGCGGCGGGCTGCGTGCTGATCGCGACGGTGTCGACCCAGGGCGTTTTCGACGCCTGGCGGCTGAGCGCCAATCACACGCTGACGGCGACCGACGTCATCAATACCGAACTCATCGTCAATTGCGCCGCCATCGTCATCGCCCTCGCGGCCCTGACTGCGCTCGGGCTGCTGCTGGCGCGGGTGGCGCGCCTTGCCGGGCACACGGCCTCCACCCTCGCGCTCGCCGCCGCACTCCTGCTGCTCACCGTCGCGGGAGCCGAGAAGACGCTGCTCGGCATGCTGCGCATCGATCTCGTGCCGGTTACGGCCGGGCGCGTCTCCCTGGTGGCGCGGTTGTCGATCATCACGCCGTGGCTTGCCTACGGCCATCTCGTCATCGCCCTCGGCCTTGCCGCGACAGCGCTGGCGCGCCGGCTGCGCATACCGGAAGACGTCGCCGGCCGCATCGAGCGCCGGCGCTTGCGGGCGCGCGGCCTCGGCGAGCGGCGCTGGCGCAACGGCCTTGCGGCGACTGCGGCATTCCTGCTCGCCGTCATGCTCTATCAGGATCTGTATGCCTCGCGCCCGCCGCGCCTCTCCGAGGCCGTCGAGATGGTTCCCGACGAGCGCGGCACCATCCGCATTCCGGTCGAGAACGTTAAGGACGGCAACCTCCATCGCTTCGCCTACATCGCGTCGGACGGGCACAGGGTGCGCTTCTTCCTCGTCAACCGTTACGACGAGGCGCATGCAAGCATCGGCGTGGTGCTCGACGCCTGCCTGATCTGCGGGGAGGGCGGCTATGTCCAGCGCGGCGAGGAGATTTTCTGCATCGCCTGCAACGTGCGCATGTATCGCCCGAGTATCGGCAAGCCCGGCGGCTGCAACCCGATACCGCTTGACCACACGCTGGCGGACGGCGTCATCGTCATTGCGGCGGGTGCGCTGGAGAAAGGCACGCGCTACTTCAGCGAGGTCGTCGAGATCACGGTCGCCGACCCGGTGAGCGGCGCGGCGGTGAAGAATACGAACGCGCCGTATCAGTACGAGCACAACGGGCGCACCTGGTTCTTCGAGAACCGGGATACTTACGACCGTTTCCGCGCCACGCCGGATGCCTTCGTGAAGCCGACGCCCGGGCAGCCAGGGAGGGTGTGAACGATGTTCGTGCGCATGCTGCGCCAGTCCTTCGCCGGCAATCGGAAGCGCAAGGCGCTGGCGGCGATCACGGTGGCGCTTTCCGCCGCGCTGATCACCACGCTGTTCGCGCTCTCTGTCGATGTCGGCGACAAGATGGCGACGGAGATGAAGGCCTACGGGTCGAACATCCGTGTCACGCCGCGCTCGGAGAACATGCCCCTGATCATCGGCGGGCGGGATTTCAACCCGCTCCGGGGGCGCGACTTCATCGACGAGGCCGGTCTGCCGAAGCTCAAGGATATTTTCTGGCGGCACAACATCGTCGGCTTCGCACCGCGGCTGACGCTGCCGGTCGTGGCGGCGGATCAGGGTAGCGCGCCGGAGTTCAGCCTCATCGGCACCTATTTCGACAGGAACGTGCCGCTGCCCGACGATCCCGGCTATCGCACCGGGGTGCGCACCGTCAACCCGTTCTGGCACGTCGCGGGCGCTTGGCCGGCCGACGAAGCGGGCGACGGCCCGGTCGGCGTTCTCATCGGCGGCGGACTGGCGCAGCGGCTCGGCGCGGCCGTGGGCGCGGAGCTGGCGCTGGCCGCGCCGGAAACGCCGCTGGCGACCGCGGCCGTCGTGCGGGTGACGGGCATCCTCACCACGGGCGACATCGAGGATCAGGCGCTGGTCGCGCCGCTCGGCTTCGTGCAAAAGCTCGCCGGCCAGCCCGGCAAGTTCCAGTCCATCGACGTGAGCGCGCTCACGGTGGCCGAAAACGACCTGTCGCGCAAGGCGAGCCGGGGCGCGGAAGCGTTGACGCCGGAGGAATACGATGTCTGGTATTGCACCGCCTACGTCAGTTCCATCGCTCACCAGATCGAGGAGGCCATCCCCGGCGTCTCCGCACGGCCCATCTGGCAGGTGGCGTCGGGCGAGGGCGCGGTGATCGGGCGCATCCAGAGCCTGCTGTTCGTGGTCAGCGTGGCCGCGATTATCGCCGCCGCCATGGCGGTCGCGGCGCTGACGACGACGACCATCGCCGAGCGCGCGGCCGAAATAGGCCTGATGAAGGCGCTGGGCGCCGCGCCGTGGCAGATCTACCTGCTGTTCATCGGGGAGGCCGTGATCGTCGGGCTGGCCGGCGGCGCCATCGGCGTCGTCGCGGGCTACCTCATGGCGCAGGGCGTGGGCTGGAGTGTGTTCGGCACCGGCGTCGACGTGCGGCCCATCACCGTTCCCGTGGTGCTGGTGACGTCCGTCATCACGGTGCTGGTCGGGTCTATCGTGTCATCGCGCGAGATCGCCTCGCTGCTGCCGGCCGAGGTGCTGCATGGCCGACAGTAACACCCCCACCGCCGTCCCGGCCACGGCTCCCGTAGGTGCCCGCCGCGGCCGGCCGGTCGCGCGGCTGGCAATGTTCGCGCACCTTGTCTGGCGCTCGCTGCTCGTACGCAGCGGGCGGCTGGAGATCGCGCTCGGCGCCATCGTCATCGGCGCGGCGATTGTTTCCGCGTTGACCAGCCTCTATTTCGATATCTCGATCAAAATGAGCCAGGAGCTGCGCGCCTTCGGCCCCAATCTCATCGTCTCGCCGCGCGAGGTGGAGGCGGACGCGCCCGGCCGGCGCGGCGTCGACGAGGCGATGCTGCGCGCGGCCATCGCCGCCATTCCACCGGAGAAGCTGGTCAGCGGTAGTCCATATCTTTACGGGCTGGTCCGGCTCGATCTCGGCAACGCGGTTCTCATGGGGGCGGACCTCGCCGCACTCCACGCCATCTCGCCCTACTGGCAGGTGGAAGGTTCGTGGGTTAGCGCAGATTTCGACGACCGCAACGCCATGGTCGGCCGCCGGCTGGCGCAGAGCATGGAACTCGCGCCCGGAAGCGTCGTCACCATCGCCGGCGCCGACGGTGCGCAGGCGCGGGTGACGGTGAAGGGTGTCATGGACACCGGTGAAAACGAGGACAGCCAGATCGTCGTCAACCTGGGGCTGGCGCAGCGGCTGCTCGGCATGCCGGGCCGCGCCGATTTCGCCATGGTCAGCGTCGCGGCGCAGGGGCCGGAGGCCGACGCCATCACGGCGGCGCTGACGGAACGCTTCCCGGAACTCAACGCCCGCCCGATCCGCAAGGTATCCGAAAACGACGGTCAGATTCTGAAGCGTATCGAGGGCCTGATGGCGCTTGTCGCCGCCATCATTCTCGTCATCACCACGCTCAGCGTCAACGCGACGCTGACAGCCATGATCACCGAGCGCACGCCGCAGATCGGCCTGCAGAAGGCGCTCGGCGCCTCGAACCGCGATATCGTGGCGCAGATACTGGCCGAGACGGCGGCGATCTGCCTCGCGGCGGTCGCGATCGGGCTGCTGCTGGGTTTCGGCCTCGCGCAACTGCTGGGGCAGGCGGTGTTCGGCGCGTGGGTAACCTTCCGGCCGGTCGTCGTGCCGCTCACGCTCGGCGTGTCGCTGCTCGCCGCATTGCTTGCGGCCGTGCTGCCCGTTCGCGGCGCGGTGAATGTCGTGCCCGCCCGTGTGCTCAGAGGAGAATGAACGCGGTGAACCAGATCGACCGGCAAGCGCCGCTATCCACCGATGAAACGCGCCGCAAGGTCATCGGCCTCGACAGCCTGACCAAGGATTTCGGATCGGTTCGCGCCGTCGACAACGTCACCTTCGACGTCTTCGCCGGGGAGTTCGTCGGCATCATGGGGCCATCGGGGTCGGGCAAGACGACGCTGCTCAACATCCTGTCGCTGCTCGACGTACCGACCGGCGGCTCCTACCGGCTCGACGGCGTGGAAACCGCCCGGCTGACGGAAGCGGAACAGGTTGTCATTCGCCGCGAGAAGATCGGTCTCGTCTTTCAGCAGTTCCACCTCATTCCGTATCTGACGGCGGTGGAGAACCTGATGCTCGCCCAGTACTACCACTCCATGGCCGACCGGGGGGAGGCGATGGAGGCGCTCGACCGCATCGGGCTTGCCGACCGGGCGGACCATCTGCCCTCGCAGCTCTCGGGCGGAGAGCAGCAGCGCGTCTGCATCGCCCGCGCGCTCATCAACGACCCCGCCCTCATCCTTGCCGACGAGCCGACGGGAAACCTCGACGAAGGAAACGAGGAACGGGTCATGGGGCTGTTCAAGGAGTTGCAGGCCGGCGGGCGCACGATCATTCTGGTCACGCACAATCCGGATCTGGGGGCGCAGACGGATTACGTCATCCGGCTCCAGCACGGCAGGAGGGTTGCATGAAACGTCGCATGGCCTGGCTGTCCGCCTTCGCAATGGCGGCGCTGCTCGTCGGCTGCAAGGCGGAGCAGGAGATTGCCCGGGGCAAGCCCGTGGCCGAAATCGCCGCGATCACCTTCGACGGCACGCTGGTGAAGCTGGAGCATTTCCGTGGCAAGGTGGTGCTGCTCAACTTCTGGTCTGGCGGATGCGGGCCATGCATCGCCGAGATGCCGGCGCTCGACGCCGTCTATCGCGCTAACCGGGACAGGGGCAGCGGCTTCACGGTGCTTGCGCTGAACATGGGCGAGCCGGATGCGGCCGTGCAGCGGGCAGCCGCGCGGCTCGGCGTTTCCTTTCCCGTGCTGCTCGACGGCCTGAAGATCACGACCGATCGCTATCAGGTGGTCGGCGCCCCGACATCCTTCCTGATCGACGGCGAGGGCCGCCTGATCGAGAAGATCGTCGGGCCGGTGGATATCGCCGGGCTCGAAGCGAAGCTGGCCGGGCTGCTGTAGCGCAGGCCACCACAGGACAGGAACGCCTCAATGCGTGAGAAACTGCCCGACGTAGCTGGCGAGCGCCTCGACCTCCGCGTCGCTCAGCCCTTTCTTGAGCCGCTGGTAGGGCCGGGTGGGCGTGTCGATGGCACGGGCGGCCATCAGGTAATCGCGGACGGCATCTGCGGACAGGGAATCGAGCCGGCGGGCACGACCGCGCACGGTCTCCTGCCCGCCAGGCCCGTGGCAGGCGGCGCAGGCCTCGTCAAACAGCTGCCTGCCGTCGACCGCTTCCCCGGCGACAGCCGCCGGCTGCGGCAGGCAGCAAAGCGCCAGCGAGACGACGACGATTCGCGCCCCGCGCAGCCGGGAATGCTGTTCATGTATTGCCGTTTCCGGAGAAAAGGGAATAGCCATGCCGTTTCCAATAAGTACATGCGCCCGCTTCGGAAGAATTTTAATTTCGAATGGCGCAAGAGCATTTTCTTATTATCAATCGCAGGCTAGAGTGGCAAGCATGTTTCAATTTTGAACGATTGATACACAATCATGATGCGATATTGAGTTGTTATTGAAACTTCTTGTATCCGTCGAAACAGAAAATGAGGACGATCATGTCTCAGGAAAACTATCGGTGGAATGGTTATGGGCCGGGGCAGGGCCAGCGCATCGATGCGCTCGACGTTCTGGAAGGTGTGCTCAAGGATGGCTTCAGCGTCTCCAACCTCACCCGCATCGCCCGCGCCAGCGGTTCGAATTTCTGGGTGGGAGCGGCGATCGGCGCGGGCCTTGTCGTCCTCGCACGCCGTCCCGAAGTGCGCGCGGCGGTTTCTGGCGTTTTCCGAGGTGAGGCCGCGCCTGCCGCTGCTCCGTCTCGCGACGCCCCGCCGTCTGCAAATTGACCTAAAATCTGTCCTGTTTACGTTGGAACAGGACAGATTTTAGATTCCTATTTTGAGTGAATTCTGATCGGAACGCGCTCTATAGCATTTCGACATTTCATTGAAACGCCAGAATGCTATAAGTTTTTGATATTACGCGCTTTCTTCACGCAAACCGGTATCCACTTTGTTTGAAAACGCTTTAACGGAGCTGGGAAACGATCATGTCGAACAAGCAGGATGAGCAGGGTATTCATTACCACTATCATTTTTACGGCACCGGCCCCGGCGCGCAGGCCGGCCAGCAGCAGGGGGCCGACGCGCAGCAGGGCGATCCGCAAGGTGGTGGCTTCGGTCCGAACCCGTTCGCGGGAGGCCCGTTTCCGGGAGGCGCCGGGTCGGCGGGGGCGAACCTTCATGCGCATCCGGGGGCGGACTCCTTCGTCAAGGGCCTGCTGATCGGCGCGGGCGCCGCCTGGCTTCTCACCAACGAAGCGGCCCAGCGCACCATCATGCGCACGGCCGTGCAGCTCTGGACGGCCGTGCAGGGCGGCGTGGAGGAGCTGAAGGAAAAGCTGCACGATGCCGAGGCTGAAGTGGCCGCTGCGGCCACGGCCGGGCCCGAGGCCGGGGCGGCTGCCGCCACCCGGACGCCTGACGCCGGTGCGGCGGGTATCGGCGCAGCACCTGAACCGGCACAGGAGCCGGCCCGGCAACCTGCCGACAGCGATCCTTCCGTGATCGCGCCGCGCTTCTTCCAGGCCGGCAACTGAGCGGGCCATGGTGCGGGTCGTTCATGAACTGCCGGGACGTCTGCGTCTGAAGCTGGCGGAAACCCCCGATGCGCTCGCCCGCGCGGCGGCCGCCGTGCGCGATGTTCCCGGCGTCGCCCGCGTGCGCGTCAACCCCGGCTGCGGTTCGCTCGTGGTGCGTTACGACGGCGATCCGCAGGTGCGGACACGCATACTGGCCGACGCCGCTCATCCGCCGCCGGCGGCCTATCCGCTGGTGCAGCCGACGCCGGGCACGGAAGGGTCGCAGTTGGCGCTGGCGGGCGCGGCGGTGCTGGCCTCGCTCGTGCTGCCGCGCGATGCCGCGCGCCTGCTCACCGCCGCCAATGTGGCGGGCACGATCGTGCGCGGGGTTGCGGCCGCCGCTACAGAAGGTCTCAAGGTCGAGGTGCTCGACGCGCTGGCCATCGGCGTGCCGACGCTGCGCGGCCGCTTCGTCACCGCCAATTTCACCCGCTTCCTGATGGAACTTGCCACCTATATCGAGTCCACTACCGTGGAGCGTTCCGATGAGCTGCTGCGCTCCCTGCTGCACCGCAAGCCGGACGATGTGTGGGTGGAGCTTCCCGGCGGGCAGCTGGCACAGACGCCTTTCGCGAGCCTGAAGGGCGGGGAGCACGTGGCGGTCGGCCTCGGCGAAACCGTTCCCGTGGACGGCCGCGTGGTGTCGGGCGACGCCTATGTCGACCAGTCGGCGGTGACGGGCGAGAGCCTGCCGATTCCCCGTTCGCATGGCGACGAGGCGCTTGCCGGCAGCATCGTCACGGACGGACGTCTCGTGATCCGGGCGGAGCGCGTGGGCGAGGCCACGACCACGGGGCGCATCACCCGCTATATTCAGGAGGCGCTTGAGCGCCCGGCGGAAATCGAGTCCGTCTCCGAGGCGCTGGCTGACCGGCGCGTCGGCATCACGCTGGCTTCGGCCGCGGGTGTCTTCGCCGTCACGCGGGACTGGCGGCGCATCGAATCCGTGTTCATGGTCGACTATTCCTGCACCGTGAAGCTCGGCACGCCCATTGCCCTCAAGACGGCGATGTACAACGCGGCCCGGCGCGGCTGCCTGGTGAAAAGCGGCCAGACCGTGGAGACGCTGGCCGGCGTCGACACTGTCGTATTCGACAAGACGGGAACGCTGACCCACAACACCCTCGAAGTGACGGACATCGTGCCGCTTGCCGATCGGCTGACCGAGGACCGCGCCGTGGCGATCGTCGCGTCGCTGGGCGAACACACGTCCCATCCGATCGCGCGCGCGGTCGTCGAACTGGCCCGCGCCCGCAAGCTCGCCCATGTGGACCACGAGGAGGTGAATTTCATCGTCGGTCACGGCGTTCAGGGCATGATCGGCGGGGACGTCGTGCGCTTTGGCAGCCGCCATTATCTGGAGGACGACGAGCACATCTCATTCGCCCGTGAACGGGAACTGGTGCGGGACTTCCAGTCACAGGGCAAGTCGCTGCTCTATGCGGCATGCAACGACCGCCCGCTCGCCGTTTTCGCCCTGCGCGACCGGGTGCGCGCGGAAGCGGGGGACACGCTCCGCCGTCTGCGCGAGGCGGGCATCAGACGTCTCGTCATGATCACCGGCGATCATCGCGCCAAGGCGCTTGCGCTCGGCGAAGCGCTCGGGCTCGACGATGTCCACTATGAACAGCAGCCTGAAGACAAGGCCCGCATCGTGGCGGACCTCAAGGCAGCAGGGCACCGCGTCGCCTATGTCGGGGACGGCGTGAACGACGGGCCGGCGCTCATGATGGCGGATGTCGGCATCGCCATGCCACGCGCCGCCGATATCGCCCGTGCCACCGCCGACATCATTCTGCTGGACGATCACCTCGCGTCGCTTGCAACGGTGCTCGGCCTGTCGCAGGGCGCGATGAAGCTGATTCATTCGAATTTCAGGGTGGCTGTGGGCGTGAATTCCGCCATCCTCGCCGGCGCGGTATCCGGCCTTCTGCCATCGCTCGCGACTGCGACGCTTCACAACGGCACCACGATCGCCGTGCTCATCCGTTCCCTGCTGTCGGGGCGGCGGAGCTGACGGCCGGCCAGTGCGCGGCAGCCTCCAGACGTCCCCCGCGAAAAGGCGCTCCGGGAGACATTCCCGGAGCGCCGGCTTCAGGCCGGGCAGGACGGCTCAGCGATGCGTGGTGATGCGGCCGAAAGTGCTCTTCGTGCCCCAGACACCGCGGCGCAGGCATTCGAGCTGAAAGATCTGGCTGTGGTCGACGAACAGGTTGATGTCGATGCCATAGTTCTTGATGTACCACTCGAACACCTTGGGATCGGCCGCCTCGAACATGACGTTTGCCTGCCCGACCTCCTTCATGATCCTGGCCGCGACATCAGTGCGCCACGGATCGGCGTTCTCGGTGATGCCTTCGGATTCGATCATGATGATGTCGGCGCCGGCGTCGAGCGCCGCCCGTGCGGTGTCGATGAGGATCTGCGGGTCGCGCGTGCCCTCCGCCTCCAGTTCCTCGCGCGAGGTGTCGCCGCCGGCACCGAACTGGATGCCGATCTCGGGCTTGGCCTTCAGCCCGGCCTTCTTCACCTTCTCGACGAGGCGCAGCAGGTCCGGCACCGGCAACTGGATGAAGCCGGTGGACAGCTCGACATAATCGAAGCCGAGCCGCTTCACCTCGGCGATGTAGTCATCGACATGATGGGCGGCGCGCGCCAGCACGTTCTCGATCCATCCGCCCGTCGAGACGTAGAGGCCGTGATCGTGGCAGATGTCGAGGTATTTCCTCACCGCCTCCTCCGGCAGCAACGAGAAAGAGCCGCCGGAGAATTTGAAGCCGTCGATGTGCTCTCCGAATACTTCGAGTATTTCCCGAAGATAGGTCGGCGTGACTGATGCATAGTACGGCCCCCGGATTTCGGTGATCGACTTCGTGCGCGGCTTCGGGTCGCGGTTGTTCATCGGCACGAAGGGGAACAGGCGGTTCTTCCACACTTCGGACTGCTCCCGGGCGATTTCTTCCGTGCTCATGGCTATCTCCTTGCTTGGTCGGTTGGGGGGAAATCAGGCGTTGAGGTTCGCGAGGATGGTCGCGAAGTCGCGGATGCGCAGCTTCTCGATGTTCCGCACCGCGTCCACGATCGACGTGCGGGCACGCTCTGACGTGAACGGCTCCGCGAGGCCGTTGAACTTGGCGATGACCGTTTCCCAGCTCATCGGGCGGGTGCGGAAACCTTCGTAATCCGTCTTGTCGATGGAGAATTTCCGGCCGTCTTTCAACGTCACGGTGATGGTCGTCGCAACTTCCTGCGGGAAGCGGTCCGTGTAATCCTGGTTGGGGCGCACGGTGAAGCGTTTCAGCAGGCCCTGGATGTCGTCGCGCAGGATGCGCCCGGGCTCGTACTGCGCAGGCAGGACGTTGCCGTCGATCAGCGCCACGCCGACCATGTATTGCAGCGAGTGGTCGGCCTCCTCCTTGGTGCGGATGACGGTCTTGTCGCCTTCCTCGCCGCCGCCGATGATGTGATAGGCGACGTCGAAGATGTCGATCTCGATGCCGTCGATCTCATCGGCCTTGAAGCCATGCCGTTTCTGTAGTTCCAGCGCGCCCTCGATGGAGGACTGCGAATGGATCTCGGCGTTATATTTCTTGATGATCGACAGCTTCACGTTTTCGAGATCTTCCTTCGACCAGTCGATCTCGAACGGCCCGGCAATTGCTTCCTTGAAGCCCTTGTTGCCCTCGAACACTTCCTCCGGCCCGGTGATGCCGCGATAGGCGAGGAAGGCGGCATGCGTGCCCACGAAAGCGGTGTTCGGATAGGCGAGACCCTTCCAGTGCGACAGAGCGCCCGTGCGCGTCACGCGCAGCGCGTTGTTGCACGTGCCGCTGATGGCGATGGCGTTCGCCGTCTTCCCGGCGTCGAGCCGCAACGCCCGCGCGACGCCGGCCGCCACTGCATAGGCACCCTGCACGGTGTGGTCGAAGCCCCTGGCGCGCACCGGCGCGACATCGCACAGCCGACCCTGCACCTGATAGGCCACGGCGAGCGCCGCGAGGAATCCATCGCCGTCCTGATCGGCGTATTCGGAGGCGGCGAGCACCGCGCCGAGATTGTCGCTCTGGTGGCAGGTCTCGCCCTTGGCGAGATAGCTGTCCATGAAATCGAGGTAGCGGACGAGCGCGCCGTTGTAGAACGCCGCACGGTCCGGCGCCGTCTTGCCGCCGCCGATCAGCGTGGCGAGCGGTCTGCCGCCGAAATCCTCCACATGCGTGCGGATATACTTGATAGGCTCTCCATTGAGAGCGCCAATTGCCACGCCGATACTATCGAGGATACGCTTCTTCAGCTCATCGCGGGCCTCAGCGGACAGCGAGGCGGCATCCGCGGACGCAACGAAGCGGCCGAGGCGACGAACCTCGGTGTCTTTCGGATCCGAATTGTGGGCGTTCATATTCTCTCCTTGCACCGTTGTCGTGAAGGCAAAAAATGTAATTATTCCAGAAAAAATAATCTGGAATTATTATTTATTTATGATCGACTCTGGCGATCAACGTTATTGCGAGTCTCATCATTATTTGCTTATGTATTGAGAGTCAATCGGCATGTTGTATATTTAAGTTTCTATAACTCAGTAAACGGGGTGAGCAATGAGCAGGTCTGAAAACGGTGATACCGATCGCGCAGACAGCTTTTCCGGTGCGGAGCCGGGCGGGGAACCGATCGGCTTCTCCGATCTGGAGCCGGATGAGGTGCTGCTGGTGTCGCTGTTCCGCGGCTGGCGCCATGGCGCGCCCACGACAGCAGTCGCGGTGCATATGCTGGCTATTCGCCTGCGGAATCTCGATTATTATCAGTATATGGATATATTATTGGATGTTTTTGAAAGAATTTGTCCTGCAGGTTGCGGTCGGCCGGAGCAGATCGAGCATCCGCTGCTCGTGCCGGAGGAGGAGGCGCTCATCGGGCATATGGCGGCGCTGCTGCACCAGCCTGAAGGCGTGACGGGCGCGCGGCCGTTCAGCGTGCGCCCGGTGGCGGCGATCGCCCGGTCGGGCCGCGACCGTCTGGAAATGATGATCGCCCGAAGCTATCGCCTCGTGCATGCCCGCCTTCCCGTGGGCCTCTGATGTCGCGAATGCCGATCCCGCCGGCCGCCGCATCCGTCAGAAAGGAGCCGCCGCCGGAAACGGCCGGCTGAGGCCCGCCGCGCCGGCAAGCCCGAAGCGCCAGGGCTGATGAAGGTTGCGGGAAATGCCGATGCGTGTCCCGGTCACGATGTCCGCCGGCGATGCTGCGGGCGGCAGGACCAGAGACAGTTGTCCACCATCGAACGGAGCGCCGTTGTCCGTCAGGGAGATGCCAAGCGCCTGCGCCACACGGCCCGGCCCGGCGCAGAGCGGCATTCTGCCTTGCCGCCGTGCCTGCATGATCCCGAGCCCGATCCGCGGTTCGATCGCCCGGATCAGCACGGCTTCGCCGGGGCGCCCGACCACGTTGAGGCAAAGATGGATACCGTAGGACCGGTAGACATAGGCATGGCCGGCGGGCCCGAACATGGCGGCGTTCCGGGCGGTCGGGCCGCGAAAGCTGTGCGAGGCGGGATCGTCGCGTCCGTAAGCCTCGGTCTCGATGATGATGCCGCCAGCCCCCCGGACGACAAGCTGCGCGCCGATCAGCGCGCGCGCCAGATCGACTGCCGTCATCCCGGCATCAAAGGGCGGAAACACAGGCAACCTCCCTTGCAGCGGCTGAAAACACCCCGGTTCGTGAGGAACCGCTGCACGATATATCGCTACTGGCGCCGGCGCGCGGCACTCCGTCCGTCTTCATGACCGGTTATAGCGTCAGCATCGTCGTTTCCGACTGCTTCTGTCAGATACCCATCGTGCGGAAGCCGACGGATGCCGCGTCCACGTGACGCGGATCGGCCTTGCCCGCGAGACTTGCTGGGCTTCGAGACTTGCGGCGCTTCGAGACCTGCGGCGCTTCATGACACGGACGTCCGGCCGGTCCGCACCGATCAGGCGAACGCGGTGTCGACGTACTGCTGGACGCGGGCGAAGGCGGTCTGCGCGCCTGCGACTGCGCGCGCCTCCTGCTCCGGCACGAGTGTCGCCGCGTCGAGCGAGGCGGTGAATGTCCGCCAGTGCGCCGCGGGGCCCTCCGGCGCGGGGGCGAGATGCCGCGCGCCGAACGTATCCGACAGGCCGAGCTTCTCGGCCATCTTGCGCAGCAGCGCGGCGCCCATGTTCGAGCCTTCCGCCACATAGAGCCAGCCCAGCGCCGTGGCCGTGTCGACCGTATCCGGCGTGAAGAACGGCGGTGTGTCGCCGGCCGGAGCGTCCGCGCGCAGATCGGCGAGGTCGGCCGCGACCAGCCCGAGGCGCCGCCGTTCGGCAAGGCCCGGCAACAGGGCGCGCAGACCGGGATCGTCGTAGAGCGCGTCTATGTCGCGATGGAAACGGTGCTGCACGCCGAGAAAGCGCGTGTACCCCTCTACGCTCCCGAACGGATCCGCCGCCATGATCGATTTGTCGAGCCGGTCATGCGTTTCATGCGTCAGCGCCCTCAGGCGCCGCGAGCGGCTGTCGGCATTATCGAGGGATGGGTCGGATGTCGTGATCGTCATGAGAACAACCGTCGGGAAATATTCAAGGTATCGCTCGCCTGTACAGGGACCGTGGGAAAAGGCATCGCGCCCACCCCTCTAGCATGAATCGCCGCGTTGCATATAGCCTCACCTCGGCTGCCCGCGCGATGATATTTCATGCCGCGCGGGGCGGCCGCAGCGCCTCCGGCATGACGCGCCAGACGATTGCTGTGGCGCCGATGGCGCCCTGGGCTATGCAGATCGCGGTCACGATGGCGCAGCCGACAAGGCCGAAGGCCGGCAGCAGGATTGCGCCCAGAACGATGCAGGTGAAGAACTGCAGGAGATTCAGCGTGCGGAGCTGAACTCCATATCCCGTCATGGCGAGCAGGATGTCCTGACAGGGCAGCAGGCAGTTCACGAGCTGGCCCGCCGCCATGATGACGAGCGCCGTGGCGGCGATCTCGAAGCCATTCCCCAGGATGGACAGCAGATGGGACGGGAACAGCATCATCACCGCGATCATGGGGACCCCGAGCAGCGTGATGCACAGCCGGGTATTCGCATTGACGCGCCGCAGCTCCGCCATGTCGCCGCGCCGGTGGCTGGCAGCGAAGCGCGGCGCGGAGATCGTGCCGATGGCGAGGATGACGACCCACATCATCATGGATATGCGATGGGCCACGCTGAAGGCGCCGACAGTCGACGCATCCGTGAACATGCCCAGCGCCAGCATGGGGAGGGAACTGAGCGAGACCTGAACGATCTCGACGACGCTCAGCGGCAGCGCCGTGCGCCACAGCGCGGGCATGGCGTAGACACCTTCCGGAAGTGCCGGGGAGGTCGTGGTATCCGTCGTGCTTGCCGGGTGGCGCGCGAGGAAACGCAGGATCGGGACGACACCCAGAGCCGCCGCCGCCAGCATGGCCGCCGCCAGAAACACCAGCAGGTCCTCGATGGTGTTCGCGGCGTGGGCGACCAGGCCCAACACGGTCAGGGCCGGCCATAGCGAGTTCTGGATGAGCTGGGCGAGCACACCCTGCTGGAAACCGGCCAGAATGCCGCCGATGACGACGCTCAGCGTCCACGGAACGATGGCGAGCGCTGCCGTCTGCATCGGGGCCACCAGCGCGGGTTCGCCGAAGAGGTGAATCGACACCGGCTCGGCGAAGGCATAGGTCAGCAAGGCGGCGACGACGCCTCCGCAGGTCGTCAGCAGCATGCCTTTCAGCAGATCAGACCGCACCGAGGAAAAGTCCTTCACGGCGGCTGCCGCAGCCAGATGGCGTGTCAGCGCGCGCTCCAGCCCCATGCGCGCGATGGTGGAAGCGAGCCCCATCCATGTCAGGCACAGAAAGAACAGCCCGGCTTCGAAAACGCCGAACCGGTGGGCCGCCAGCACGTACAGGAGGAATTTCCCGATCACCTCCATGCCCCGCACGACAACGCCGACCCCGTAGACGGCCATTGCGGGAGCAAGCGACCATAACCGGCTGACCATGGATCCCATCAAGAATTCTCCCCGGAAACTGGCGCGCCCGCGGTGTGCTGCCGCCGTTGACGGTTGTCCGGGCCGCTTACGGCCGGCACGTTACCGTGGGCCATGGCCTGCGCTGGTAATAGGGCTGCAGGTCCAGCGTTTTCAGGCCGTTCCAGAGCGAATCGTTGTGTTCGGGACACATTGTCATGACGGCCTGCACCGGATTGCCCCGCCAGTGAGCGGGGATGTGGATGGTGACGAGGAACGAGTTGAACTGCGGCAGCGGATCGTTGATCCACCAGGAGGTCGGCAGGTGCTCCTCGAAATATTCCTTGAGAATGCGGCGCGGGTCGAAGGGATAGGGGTTTTCCTCCGGATTGATGAAGCCCTCAGGCGACGCCTCGCGCGGCATGCCCTGAAGGGATTGCGCCCGCGCGCCGTCGGCCTGCGGGAACACGATCCCGGCGGCGCCCACGATTGCGGCGGCGATTGTCCGCGCGATGCGTCTCATTTGTCCGGCCCCGTTCGACAATACCGCAGCCGGCTGCACCGGCCTGATACCGTCTAGCAGAAGCGAGCGCCCTGCGGGAGACCGTCTATGCGACTTCCTGGGGGCTTGGATGTGCGTCCTCATGATGGCAATGTCTCCGCGGCCGCCCCGGGCTCGGGGGCGGGCCGGGCGCCTGAGCCATTCGCCTCTTCTGGAGACGCAAGCATGACCATACGAACGGGATACCCTCGCGATGGCATCCACGATGTCTGCGTGGTCGGGAGCGGCCCGGCGGGGCTTGCGGCCGCCATCCACTGCGCGGAACTCGGCCTGTCCGTTGTCGTCGTCGAGGCGGGCGGCATGCTTCCGCAGGATGGCGCATCCCTGCCGCCCTATGGCGAGGTGGTCGATCCGGCCCGCCATGCGCCGCTCGACGTCGCCGTCTGCCGCGCTCTCGGGGGCAATTCGTGGTGGTGGGGCGGTTGCTGCATGCCGCTCGATCCCATCGATTTCGCGCCACGCGATTTCGTGGCGGATTCCGGATGGCCGATCGACGAGGAAGATATCGCGCCCTACTACGAGAAGACCGCCGCCTTCCTCGACTGCGGGCACCTCGTGTTCAGCAGTCCGGCCGTTGCGTTCCAGGCACTCGACGACAGCGGAGACGTGACCTTTTCCCGGCTCGAACGGTGGGCGCGCACGCGCGCGGCGCCGAAACGCCATGGCGCATTTCTGCGGGACGCCGCCGCCATCACCGTATGCCTCGGGACGACGGCGATCGCCATCGAGCAGGAGGACGGGCGCGCCCGCATCCGCGTTCGCGATGCCGGGGGAGAAGCGACGGTCAATGCACGCTTCCACGTTCTCGCCGGCGGCGGGCTCGGCTCCACGAAGCTGCTTCTGGAATACCGGCGGCGCCATCCCCCGGCCTTCGGAGGCAGGGAGGGGGCGCTCGGCCACTACTACATGGGGCACGTTCACGGATCGATTGCCGACATCGTCTTCGACAGGCCGGAACTGGCCGAAAGCGCGGATTTCTTTCTCGACGACGCGACATGGGTACGCCGCCGCCTCGCCATCACGCCGCAGGCCCAGATCGCACATGAAATCCTGAATACGTCCTTCTGGGTCGACAACCCGCCTTTCCACGATCACCGGCACCGCAGCGGTATCCTTTCGGCCGTCTTCCTGGCCCTGAGCTTTCCCGCCATCGGCCGTCTGCTCGTCTCCGAGGGTATCCGGCGCGTTCATATCGGCACGAACCGGAATTATGCGGCCCACCTCGCCAACGTCATTCTGAATCCGTTCTCGACCGTGGCGGCGGCCTGGCAAATCCTGCGGCAGCGATATCTCGACAAGCCGCGCCGGCCCGGCTTCCTCATCCGCAACAAGGCAGGGCGCTACGCGCTGACCTTCCATGCCGAACAGATGCCGCAGCGCGCGAGCACCGTCCTGCTGGCCGACGACGCTGCCGACGGCGCATTGCGCATCGATCTGCGCTTCTGTCCCGCGGACGCTGTTTCCATTGTCAGGGCGTATGATCTGGTTGACCGAAGCCTGAGAAGCAACGGCATCGGCCGGCTGGAGTATCACGTCCCCGCCGAGGAGCGGGAAGCGGCCGTGCTGGGGCAATTGACGGATGGCTACCACCAGGAAGGGTTGATGCGCATGGGGCACGCGCCGGCGACGAGCGTGGTCGACGGCAACTGCAAGGTGCACGGCTTCTCGAATCTTTACGTCGCCTCGACAGGCGTCATGACGACGAGCAGCCAGGCCAACCCCACCTTCACCGCCTGCGCCCTTGCGGTACGGCTCGCCCACCATCTGGCGGAGCCGGGTGCGCGGGAAACGGGTGCGCGCGACAGCAGCGGCGTCGCGGCGCCGACGTCAGTCTGACGCGCGGATGAAGCGGCTCAGGGAATCTTTCAGCACACTGTCCGGGTGGACGAACCAGAAATTGTTCAGATAGTGACGTCGGCTGTTGATGCGATAGCCCGGCTTTTCCAGCGCGAGGCTGTTCAGATCCTGAATGGCGCCGAGCTGCTCGGCCGTGGTGATGGAAACGGGCGTGAGGGCTCCGCCCACCGGCGACACGTAGGAAGCGTAGCCCGCTTCCCGCAACTCGGCGAACAGGTCCAGACAGCGAGAGTTGTGCCTCAGCTCGATCTCGATCAGCAACACGGGGTGCGCCTTCGCCAGCACCTCCCGCATACCGGCGATCACCTCGTTCTCGAAGCCCTCGACGTCGATCTTGATGAAATCGATGAGAGCAGGGTCGAGCCAGGTGCTCTCGCGGCAGAAGTCGTCCAGCCGGATGGTGTTGACCGCGATGTCGCGTCCCTGCGGAAACGCGGTGTGCAGCGAAGCCATGGCTGTCACCGCCTCGTTTTCCTGGACCGGAATCGAGAGCGTGGCGACGCCGTTCCTGTCCGAAAGCGCCTCGTTCCGGATGATGACGTGTTTCTGCCCGGCGAAAAGCATGTTAAGCAGCCGCTGCATGAACGGAACAGGCTCGAAACAGACAAGGGTCTTGCTGACGCGCGCGAGATGCAGCGCATAAGTGCCGGCATTGGCGCCAACGTCGATGCCGGTGCGGATGTCGAGAGAGGGGAGCAGCAGCTCGTCCGTATCCGAGTACAGTTTCAACGCCGGTACGATCAGTTTTCTGTAGATGTACTGAACATAAAGGCTACGCTTGAGGATATTTTTCAGGCTGCGGGAAAGGGAATTCGCTGAAGGCGTTTCTGACGAAGCTGTTACACGCACCAGCATCTCCTTTAGCGAAAAACGATCAGCAACATGCCCGCTTCATACCATCATATCAGGGAGGGTGACAACGGTTTCCGGCCCGCCCGCCTCTCCAAACGGTTGAAAAGCCGGCGTATCTCTTGCTAAAATCGGTTCGTGGAAGTTCGTCATGAAAAATTCTATTCTGTAAAAAAACAGTTTTTATATTTTGATATGCATATATAAGGCTATTTATTATAATCATATGTCAAATCATGGCACCTTGATGCACGGACAGTTGATCGCCCGCGACGGGTTCGCGCAACCAAAAGCCGCCGAACGGGTCTCGATCCAGTATCTGCGCGCCGTTGCGGCGCTGATGGTTGCGGGCGTCCATCTGCAGCCCCAGCTCGAACGTCTGGACCACGGCGGTGCGTGGCCCCAGTGGCTCATCGGCGGCGTGGACATCTTCTTTGTCATCAGCGGGTTCATCATGTGGCTGACGACGCGGGGGAGGCCGCAGACCCCGCTTGTCTTTTACCGCAGGCGCTTCCGGCGCATCGTACCGCTGTACTGGCTGATGACGGCGTTCATCGTCTCGGTCCTGCTGCTGGCGCCGGACCTGCTGTATAGCGCGCGCCTCGATCCGTGGCACGTGCTGGCCTCGTTCGCCTTTATTCCGTATCCCAACCCGGCGACCGGTTTGCTGGAGCCGCTGCTGATCCCGGGCTGGACGCTGAACTACGAGATGTTCTTCTATCTGCTGTTCGGCGCGGCCTTGCTGATTCCCGACCGCGGAAGGGTTATCGCCGTCTCCGTGCTGCTTTGCGCCATCGTGTCGCTGCAGGCGCTGAATCCGTCGCCGGACACCTTGCTGTCGTTCTACACGTCGAGCATCATCCTCGAATTCCTGCTGGGTATATGGATCGGCGTCTGGCACCTGCGGGAGCGCCGGCGGCCGACGGTGCATCTGTCCCTCACTCTGCTGGCCGGCGGTTTCGCCGCCATGGGCGTGCTGCCCACCCTCTGGCCGGAGCTGCCGCGTCTCATCGGCCTCGGCCTGCCGGCGGCGGTGATCGTCGCGGCGGCGCTGAGGCTTGAACAGGCCGGCGGCATCCCGGACTGGCGCGGTCTCCGGCTGCTCGGGGACGCTTCCTACTCCCTCTATCTGTCGCATCCGCTGGTGCTCTCGGCCGCCAGCCGGATCTGGAAACAGATGGGCCTGCCCGGCATCGGCGCGCCGGCATGGACATTCGTTCCGGCTGCCATGGCGGCCTGCGTCGCTGTCGCCATCGCCCTCTATCTGACGGTCGAACGCCCTCTCGCGACCCGCAGAAACCTGCGGCGCATGCCGCCGCCGGGCCGCCCTGCCGGAGCCGGCGATACCGGCGACGAACACAGTTATTGATTTTATTGATTTTGAACGAATTCTTATCGGTCAGATGATCCCATCCGACCGGAACGCGCTCCAAGGCTTTTCGCATTCTGATTGAAGCAGGAACGCGAAAAGCGCTTAAATCCGCGTGTCGATCCTGCGCCGAAAAAGCCGAGCTTTTTCCGCCAGAGACCGGTCCGCTGCAGCGCCGGCACAACGACCGGGCGCATCACGGCACCTGACGATCGCATCCGTCGAGCCGCATCGCGAGGCACATGTCCCGTGCGAGCGCCCGATAGTCGGTGCCGTGCTGGCAACCGGTTTCAGGGGAGCATACGCGCAGGGCGTAGAGCATCGCTCCGCCTTTGGCGTCGCGCCGGGCGGTGGCCATGAGCCTAGCCACGTCCTTGGCCGTGGGCACGGGCGAGGAGGGATCCACGGGCTGGGAAGCGATGCCCAGCAGCAAGGGGCCGCTCCAGACGCTGCGATAGGCGGCGAACGCGCGCTCGGGATCGTAGCGCGGCCCGGCGTCATATCCCATGATGGATACGATATCGATATGCCGGGCTGCGGATGAGCGCAGCACGCCCAGCATGGAGCCCGTCCACGGGCTGCGGGGCTGGTCTTCGGCGAAGGCGCCCTCGCCGTAGGCACCAACGCTCCAGACGGGAACGGTCAGGAGAAACGGACGCGGCAGCACGGCACGGATGCGCTCGATGTAGTCAGTCCACAGCGCGTAACTCCCGCAGACGATCTTCCCCGCCGGCAGCGTCGTGCAGGCGGGGTCCTCCGGCTCGAAATCGAGATCGATGCCGTCCGCCCCCAGATCGCGCACAAGCCGCGCCAGCGCATGCTCGTCGAAGCGATGCCAGTTCTTGCCGCCGACCGAGATGACGACGCGCGTGCCGGGATTGCGTTTCTTCAGCAGGCGAATGGCGTCTCTCAGGAGGGGGCCCGGATACGGATACTGAAGCCCGGTGCGGGAGATGTCGAGGTCGCCCGCATAGACGGCATCGGGTCGCGCGAAGGCGAGGGCCACGATATCCATGAAACCGGGAATGCCGGCCAGCGTCGTGGCTTCCGCCGTGGCGGCGGGCGTCTCGTACCAGCTTGCATGGTAGGCCAGAAAATGGCGTCGCTCCTTCGCCCGGGCGTTGTCCGCGCCGGCGAGAAGGAGGACAGCCGACAGGCAGGCGAGCAGCCAGCCTGCGTGACGGGTCAGAAGACGTCGCGTCCGGCCATGCCCTTGGTGACCGTCAGCAACATGATTTTTATATCGAGCCATAGGGACCAGTTTTCTACGTAATAGAGATCGAGCTCGATACCAGCCATGGCTTTCTCGAGGGTGTTGATGCCGCCGCGCATGCCGTTTATCTGCGCCCACCCCGTGATGCCCGGCTTCATCTGATAGCGGTTGGTGTACGCGCGCAGCGTTTCGTAGCGCAACGATTCGCCCACGAGCATGTTGGGGACGTGCGGCCGGGGGCCGACGACCGACATCTCCCCCTTCAGGACGTTGATGAGCTGGGGCAATTCATCGATCGAAAGCCGGCGCAGCCAGGCGCCGCAGCGGGTGATGCGGGGATTGTCCCGCTGCGTTCCGAGCGAGCCGTCGTCCGTGGGATCGACGGTCATGGTGCGCAGCTTGTAGACGCTGAACAGGCGGTTGTTATAGCCGACGCGCGTTTGCCGATACAGAACGGGGCCGGGGCCTTCCAGCTTGATGGCGATGGCGGCCAGCAGCAGGATGGGGGAGACGAGGATCAGGCCGATGGTTGCGACGACATAGTCCTCAAGCCACTTGATCAGGATGAGCGACCCTCTGAGCGGTCGGCGGACGACCTGCAGGCCGTGCAGGGCGGCGATGTTGACCACCGCCGCGAAACGCAGATCGAAGATGCGCGGAGTGAGCGGCACGATCGTATCGATCGCGAACCGGTTGAGCTTTTCGATCAGGCTGCCGATGGTGCCGGCCTCGCTCCACGGCAGGGCGATGACGACCACGTCGAAGGAATTGCGCGTCAGTTGCGGCAAAAGGTCATCCACCGTGCCGAGCACGGGCGCCTCCGGTGTCCGGACGTCGCCGCCGAAAGAAGCCGCGGCGCCGCGCGGTGCTTCGAGAAAAATGCCGACAAGCTGGAAGAAACGAGGTCGTAGTGAGGAATTAAGTTTTATCGCAATTGGATATGAATTGCGGCGAGCATGACGAAGCCCATGAAGTTTGCTATGAGCTTGTCGTACCG
>NZ_JAASQI010000006.1:162708-314270 GCF_011762225.1 Pseudochelatococcus lubricantis | reverse complement strand
GATCGTTCATCTGGCTGAGCTCCAAAATGTAGCCTTGAATCACGATCTCCCGAAGTTGGGAATCCCCTTTGTTAATTCCTCACTACGACCTAGAGCGCGTTCCGATCAGAATGCACTCAAAATAAGAAACCTGGAATCTGTCCTGTTTCAACGTAAACAGGACAGATTCTAACGGCTCGAACAGGCCCCTGCGGCGCCGCAAAGGCGACGCCGCGCGGGCCTACGTCATCAGCGGGTCATCCCCCATCACTTATACGAGTGTATCCATCGCAATCTGGCCTGCAATCGGGTTTCCGGCCCATCGGCGCCTTTGATAACTCGTAGCCTGCAACATATCGGGGTGATCCAATGTCTGAACAGTCTAACGATACCGCGAAGATTCCGCTCATCATCGGCCATCGCGGCGCCAGCGCCTATCGCCCGGAACACACGCTTGAGGCCTACAAGCTGGCGATCGAGCAGGGCGCGGAAGTGATCGAGCCCGATATCGTCGTCACCAAGGACGGGCACCTCATCGCCCGCCATGAGAACCTTCTCAACGAAACGACCGACGTGGCGGACCACCCCGAATTCGCGCATCTCTACACGACGAAGAACCTCGACGGCCAGACGGTTTCCGGCTGGTTCGCGGAGGACTTCACGCTCGCCGAGATCAAGACGCTCTATGCGCGCGAGCGCATTCCGGACGCCCGCCCGGGAAGCGCGGAATACAACGACCAGTTCCGCATCCCGACGATCGAGGAAGTAATCGCCCTCGTCAACGAGGTTGAGGCGGAAACCGGCAAGAAGATCGCCATCGCGCCCGAGACGAAGCATCCCACCCACTTCATGTACACCGGCCAGTATGTTGACGGGTCGTTCATCCACGTCGATACGAGCCAGCTGCTCGTCGACAAGCTGGTGGACCTCGACTTCACGGAGCGCGATCGCGTCTACATCCAGTCGTTCGATGTGCTGAACCTGATCCAGCTCAAAAATGAAATCATGCCGGAAGCCGGCGTGGACTTCAAGCTCGTCCAGCTGCTCGGCGGCGCGGCGGATATCTATTTCCACTTCAGCCCGGAATACGCCGCTCTCGGCGCGAACCCCGACCTCTACAAGGACTTCGATTTCCCGCTGACGAAGGAAAGCGCGCTCAACACCGATCTCTACTCGCTCAAGGCCGCGCAAGCGATGGCAGCCCTCTACGCGGACGCGCTCGCGCCGGCGAAGGACGCCCTTCTGCAGACGACGCGCCTGCTCAACCCGGTCGACGCCGATGGCGACGGCAAGGCGGAAGTGACGCGGATCATCAGCAATGTGCTCGATCTCTCGCAGGTCGCCCGCGCGGCCGGGCTGGAACTCATCCTCTGGACGGTGCGGGCCGATGAATCCTTCATGGCGCTCAACCCCGACGGCACCGTGCAGCTCCCGGTCGAGGAGTTCGTGAAGCTGCTCGATTTCGGCCTCGACGGTCTGTTCACCGACTTCCCCGACCTGGGCCGCATCATCGCCGACCAGTACGCGGCGGGAGATGGCGCCATCGCCGCCCCCAACACCTGGGGCGGCCACGACATCCTCGTGCGTGACGCCGCCGGCCTGACGGCGGACAAGGGAACGGACGGCCGCGACCTCGCCGTCTACTACGGCGGCGGTGAGATCGCGCTCGCCGACAATGTCGAGGCGCTGCGCCTCAACGGCACGCAGGACGTGCAGGTCACCGGCAACGCGCTCGACAACGTGCTGCTCGGCAACGCGGGCAATAACCGCTTTATCGAAAGCGCGGGCAACGACCGCATCGACGGCGGCGCGGGCGACGACACGCTCGTTCTCGCCGGCGCGCGGGCGGACTACACCGTCGCGGTCGAAGGCGGGCTCATCCAGATCACCAACGCCGCCACCGGCGCGGTGCAGCGCGTGAGCAACGTGGAGACGCTGACCTACGCCGACCAGAGCGTGGCCCTGCTCACGTCGGGCCAGAGCGACATCCAGGGCCTCTACCACGCCTTTCTCGGCCGTGACGCCGATGCCACCGGCTTCGATTTCTGGCTGGAACAGGGACTGACCGGGCAGGACGTGCGGTCGCTCGCCGGCCAGTTCGCCGCCTCGGACGAGTTCATCCAGCGCAGCACGGGACTGGAGGCGGGCGCCTTCGTCGACGCCCTCTACACGACGGCGCTGGCGCGCGCGGCCGATCAGGCCGGGCGGCAGTACTGGATCGGGCAGCTCGAAGCCGGCACGGCGCGCGCCGACGTCGCCCTTGCGTTCGCGCAGAGCGACGAGGCTCACGGCAAGGTCGCGCTGCTGACGCCGCCGGCCGACCTCTGGCAGGATCTGGCGTAACCCCCGTCCGGAACGGGTAACGGCATTCAGCTTCGGGAAGGGTGCGCGAGAGTTTTTCTCATACAGAAACACTCCAGCGCTTCCCGGAGCTGGCCGGGACTTTCGACGCGGAACGGGAACCACAGGCGCGCCGTCGCCTCCCGGCTGACGACATCGAGCCCGTCGGGATCGATGCCGCTCACCCGCCAACGCCGGGCCGAGGCAGCGGAAACGTCCGCGCCCGCAAGGCCGGCGAGCCGGGCAGCCTCGCCCGGAAGCGTGTCGAGCCGCGCGATTTCCGCTTCCTCGGCGTCGAGCAGCGCCTCGGCGCCGGCCGGATCGATCACGAGGTCCGCCGGGCTCACCTGCGCCGCATTGCGGGCGGGGCCAGCGTTCAGCTTGAGGCTCTCGACGGTCAGGCGGTAGAGGCGGGCATCGGGCAGGCCGAGATAGACCGCCGATTTCGGATGGCGTGCCAGATAGCGGCGGCGCGCGGCTTCATAGGCGTCGCCTGTTATCCGGCTGACGCGCCCGACGAGCGTGAGGCGCGGCAGCACAAGCGCATCGCCGGCCTCCTCGGGCGCGAGGGAGACGGCAGCGCGGTCATCAGTCTCGAAATTACGCGCCTGCAACGAAATCCCGGCGGCGAAGAAACAGGGCGCGCCGTCCGGCAGCACGGTGAGATTCGTCACCAGCGCAAAGGGATAGCCGCTGCCGGGATCGATGGTGGCGACGGACGTCCGGCGCACGGTATGCAGGAGCGTGCGTGCCGTCCGCACGGCGTCGAACGGAAGCGCCGCCGCTTCGTCGATGGGAAGCTCGCGCGGCGTGATCGGTGTTTCCGGGGCGTTGGTCATCGTGGCTCCTCCAATAAGGCTCATCATCAGTCGGCGCGTGACGGTTGTCGATGAGACATGGCGGCCTTTTCCGCCGGCGGCGCGTCCTCGAACGGCAGCACGAAGGGAACCGGCGCAGGAGGGACGGCGCCCACCCGGAACGGCACCTCGAACACCGTGTGCAGCAATGCGTCGGTCAGTACCTCGACCGGAGTTCCCCGGGCCGCGACGCGCCCCCGGTTCAGGACGACGAGCCGGTCGCCGAAGGCCGCCGCCAGATTGAGATCGTGCAGAATCGCCAGTACCGCCACGCCCTCGCGCGAGAGTCGGTGCGCGGCCCGCAGCAGCGCGCTCTGGTGCTTCAGATCGAGGCTCGATACGGGTTCGTCCAGCAGGAGGATGGGCGCGGAGGCCGCGTCGGCGGTCCGCATCCCCGCCCGCAACTGGCCAAGAACGCGCGCGAACTGCACGCGCTGCCGCTCGCCGCCGGACAATGTCTGGTAGAGTCGATCCCGCAGATGAAGCACATCGCCCGCCTCCAGCGCCCCTGTCATGATGTCGGCGCGCGCTGCGCGCGGCAGCTTGCGCCCGACGCCGTCGATGCCGAGCTGCACGACCTCGTGCACGCGAAACGGGAAGGCCACATGCGCACTCTGCGGCAGGACCGCACGCACCAGCGCGAGCCGCCACGGCGGCAGGTCTGCGATATCCGCGCCGCCGTAGAGCACGTGGCCGCGCGTCGGCCGCGCCTCGCCCGCCAGCAGGCGCAGCAGCGTCGACTTGCCGGCGCCATTGGGTCCCGCAACCACGACCATCTCGCCCGCGGCGACCGACAGGTCGACAGCCTCGACCAGGCTCCTGCCGCCGGCCGCGAGATGGACGCCACGGGCTTCCAGCGCGCTCATGCGGACAGATCCCGGCCGCGCGCCAGCAGCAGCCACAGGAAGAAGGGCGCGCCCAGCACCGCCGTCAGGATGCCGATGGGCAGCTCCGCCGGCGCGACGACGGTGCGTGCCAGGCTATCCGCGCCGACGAGCAGCGCCCCGCCCAGCAGCGCGCTCGCCGGCAGCAGGGTGCGATGGTCCGCGCCGTGGAGCAGGCGCAGGAGATGCGGCACCACGAGGCCGACGAAGCCGATCACTCCCGACGTCGCCACCGCCGCACCAACGGCCACGGAGACGAGGAACAGCGTCGCCCGCTTGATGCGCTGCACGGCGAAGCCCAGATGGAACGCCTCTGCCTCGCCCAGCGCCAGCGCGTTGAGGCCGCGTGCAAGAAACGGCACCGCGAGGAACACCGGCAGAATGGCCGGCGCGACCGTGACGACGCGGTCCCACGTCGCGCCGCCGAGACTGCCGAGCGACCAGAACGTCAGGTCCCGCAATTGCCGGTCGTCGCTGATGTAGGACAGCAGGCCCGTGACAGCACCCGTCAGCGCACCGATGGCGACACCGGCGAGAAGCAGCGTTGCGATGCGCGTCTCGCCGTTGCGGGTGGAAAGGGCATAGAGCAGCAACGTCACGAGCAGCCCTCCGCCGAAGGCCGCAAGCGGCAGCAGCGCGAAGGGGGTTCCCCCGCCCTGCAGGGCCGGGGCAGCGCCCGTCCAGGACGACAGCGCGGCGGCGGCAAAAGTGACGATCGGCTGGCCGAGGACGATGACAAGCGCCGCCGCCAGCGCCGCGCCGCTGGAGACGCCCGCGAGGCCCGGATCGGCAAGTGGATTGCGGAACAGGCCCTGCATCAGCGCGCCAGACACCGCGAGCGCCCCGCCCACCATCAGGCCGAGCAGCGTGCGCGGCAGGCGGATGCCGATGACGACGAGCCGGTCGCCGGCGGATATGGCATCCGGCGCGCCCGTCGCCGCGAGCCATAGCACCCGCACCACCCGTTCCGGCGGCAGCGGAACGGCGCCCGTGCCCATCGACACGACCGAGGCAGCGAGCACGAGCAGGACGAGGGCGGCCATCAGCCCCACGCCCCCGTGCCGGGCGAGGAACGAC
The DNA here is from genome assembly GCF_011762225.1 of Pseudochelatococcus lubricantis. Lineage (GTDB taxonomy): Bacteria > Pseudomonadota > Alphaproteobacteria > Rhizobiales > Beijerinckiaceae > Pseudochelatococcus > Pseudochelatococcus lubricantis. The sequence goes on along the minus strand of NZ_JAASQI010000006.1, from coordinate 309,133 downwards.
CGTTCATCCCGCGCTGCTGCCGACGCCATGGACATTCCCCGCGCAGGCCGTTATGGAGCGCCGGCGGCAAGGGCGGGCGGTATCGGCACTGCCGGATAGAGCGCGTGCAGCAGATCGGCGGCGGCCTGCGGGGTGCGCGGCCCGAAGCCAAGCAGGAACAGCCCGTCGCGGCTGATGAGGCGCCGCTCCCGCGCGGCCGGCGTGCCGGCGAAGGCGGGACGCGCGAACAGTTCCTCCGGCTCCATCGTATGGGCGGCGCTGCCCATGGTGACGATGGCATCGGGCGCGGCCTCGATGATCGCCTCGTCCGTCATGGGTTTGTAACCGGGAAAACCCTGCGCCGCGTTGTGCGCGCCGGCGAGCCGGATGATGCCGTCCGCCGCCGTGCCCTGCCCCGCGACCAGCGGTCTGCCGCCCTGAAAGCCGAGCACGAACAGCACCTTCTTCGGCTGCCCGATCTGCCTGCCGAGGTCTTCGAGCAGCGAGAAGCGCTGCTCCACCGCCTCCGACAGTGTCGCGGCGTCGGCATCGACGCCTGTCACCTGCCCGATTGCGCGGATCTTCGCCACGACGCCCGCAGGTGTCGGATCGTCGCCGATGTGCGTGATGGGCAAGCCCGATTCCGCCAGCAGCTTCAGCGCCTCCGGCGGCCCGGCGCCGTCGAGCAGCAGCACGCGCGTGGGGCCGAGCGCGAGAATCCCCTCCACCGACAGGGCGCGCATGTAGCCGACATTGGGCTTCTCCTTCAGCGCCTCGGGCGGGAACAGGCTCGTCGTATCGACGGCCACGATCCTGTCAGCAAGCCCGAGATCGTACAGAATCTCGGTAATCGCGCCGCCGACCGATACGATTCTCTCCGGCCCGCCGCCCTGTGCGAAGCTTGTATTTATACCAATGAAAGAGAGGAAAACAAAAAGACAGAAAGCCCTCGCCCCGGCGAAATAACGCACTACGGACAAACGCTGCCGAACGGTCTGCATAACAGCCTCTTGCCTTGCGAAAGGCATCCCGAAACCTGAAAACGGGAACATCATGCGCTCGTATAGTGTCGTACCCGCCGAGTCAATTGACAGATTGGGCCCACCCGCCCGTTGCTGCACGCGCGAGCGGATACGGCATCGCTGGCGCATGACGACTTGCCTGACGCATCAACGGGTTACCCCGCTTATTATACCTATAATAAAGAAAATATTGTTTGATATCAATGATTTATATCGCAATTACCGATTTTCGTATGTACGATTATCGGGTTCGCGGGCGTTCGTCGCCCGCGAACGTTTGAGGGTTATGTGGACATAGACGATGCTGGCTCCGTTCCTGATCATGCTGCGTGAAGGTCTTGAGGCAGCGCTCGTCGTCGGTATCATCGCCGGCTATCTGAAGCAGACCGGGCGTGCCGCGTGGCTGCCGGCCGTGTGGGTCGGCATTCTTCTCGCCCTCGCGCTCACCCTGTTCGCGGGCGCAGCCCTGCAGGCGCTGTCGTCCGGCTTTCCGCAGAAGGCGCAGGAGCTGTTCGAGGCCATCATCGGGCTCGTCGCGGTCGTGGTGCTGACGTCGATGGTGTTCTGGATGCGCAAGGTGGCGCGGTCCATCAGGCACGAGCTTCACGACCATATCGACGCGGCCTTCACCGGCGGCCGCAATGCCACGCTGGCGCTCATCGGCATGGCTTTCTTCGCCGTGGCGCGCGAGGGACTCGAGTCGCTGTTCTTCCTGCTCGCCATCTTCCAGCAGAGCGAGGGCTTGGCCGTGCCGCTCGGCGCGCTCCTCGGCCTCCTCGCGGCCGCGGCGCTTGGCTACGGCATCTATTGGGGCGGCGTGCGGCTCAACCTGCGCCTCTTCTTCCGCTGGACGGGGATATTCATCCTGTTCGTGGCCGCGGGCATCCTCGCCGGTGCCCTGCGCGCGCTGCACGAGGCGGGCGTGTGGAACCGCCTGCAGGCAACCGCCTTCGACGCGAGCCACTGGCTCCCCCTCGACAGCGTCGCCGGCAGCGTACTCGCCGGGCTTTTCGGCTATCACGAAACGCCGGCGGTCGGCGAGGTCATCGCCTACATCGCGTTCCTCGCGCTGACGCTGCCTTGGTTCCTGTGGACGCCGGCGCCCCCCGCGCCGTCCGCCGTCTCCGGATCGCCGGGCTGAACAAGGTCATTTTCATCATGGCATCTCCGCAAGACAACGCCGGCCGCGAGAAGGCCGCCCCACCGTCCTCCCGCCTGGCGCGGCTTGCCGTCGCCGGCGCCGTCGTGCTCGTGATCGCGGGCGGCGCGGTGTTCTATCTTGCCTCCCGCAAGACACCACAGCCCGCGCCGGACGACGCCATCACCGTCACCATCACGGGAAAAACCTGCGATCCCAACGAGTTGACGGTTCCGGCCGGGCGGCGCACCTTCCGCATCGTCAACAACTCCGACCGCACCGTGGAGTGGGAAATTCTCGATGGCGTGATGGTGGTGGAAGAGCGTGAGAACATCGCCCCCGGCTTCTCGTCGACGCTGACGGCAAGGCTCGATACGGGCACGTTCCAGATCACCTGCGGCCTGCTCAGCAATCCGCGCGGCACGCTCACCGTCACCCCTTCGGCAGATGCCGGAAACGCCGCCCGGCCGGCGCTGACGGCTTTCATCGGCCCGCTCGCCGAGTACCGCGTCTACCTGGCGCTGGAATCCGGCGCCCTGACGAGCGCCACGGCGGACCTCGCCGCCGCCGTCCGCGATGGCGACCTTGCGCGCGCCAGGGCGCTCTATGTGCCGGCGCGCGCGCTCTACAGGCACATCGAACCCGCCGCCCAGCGCTTCGTCGATCTCGACGCCGCGATCAGCGCCCGCGCCGACTATCTCGAAAAGCGCGAGGCCGATCCCGCCTTCACGGGCTTCCACCGTCTGGAATACGGGCTGTTCGCCCAGGGAGACCTCGCCGGCCTCACGCCCGTCGCGGAGCGGCTGCTCGCGGACGTCACCACGCTGGAAGAACGGCTCGGCGCCCTGCAACTGCCGCCGGAGCGGATGGCGGACGGCGCGAGGACGCTGCTGACGCGCTGGGCCGGCAGCATCGCAAGCGAGGGCGAGGAACGCTACAGCGGCACGGACATCGACTCGCTCGCCGCGACCCTCGCCGGCGCGGGCAAGGTGATCGGCCTGCTGCAGCCGCTGGTGGCGAAGGCCGATCCGGCGCTCGCCACGGAAACGCAGGCGAAGCTCGATGCGGCGGTTGCCCGCATCGACGGTTTGCGCGGCCCGCAGGGTTACGCGCGCCTCGGCGATGTCGGCCGGGAGGACCGCGCCGCCATCGCCGCGAGCCTGCAGGCGCTGGCGGACGCAACGGGCAAGCTCAACGCCTCCATCGGTCTCGAATGAAGGAACGGCGCATGATCGACGAACCGGACAGCCCCGTGCGCGAGCCGCGCCTGAAGCCGTATTCGCCCGTGCGGCGCGACATCCTGAAGGCGCTTGGCCTCAACGCGCTGGCGCTCGCCGGTATGATGGCAGGCGTCGCGCCCCGTCCCGGCCTTGCCCGCGAGCCCGCCGCCGGCGGCAATGTGGCAACGGCGCCGGTGAGCGACCGCACCGCCGAGAAGCAGCCCTTCCTCGGCGAGCATCAGGCTGGCGTCGTCACGCCCCGGCCGGCCTGCGGCATGGTGGCGTCCTTCGACGTGCTGGCGCAGACCCCGGACGAGCTGGTGCGCCTGTTCCGCACACTGACGGAACGGACGCGCTTCCTGATGGAAGGCGGCACGCCGCCGGTGCGCGACCCGCGTTTCCCGCCCACCGATTCCGGCATCCTGGGGCCGGTGGTCATCCCCGACAATCTCACCGTCACCGTCTCGGTGGGCTCATCGCTGTTCGACGGGCGCTTCGGTCTCGGGCCTTTCAGGCCGAAGTATCTGGAGCGCATGACGGCGTTCCCCAACGACGCGCTCAACGCCGACCTGTGCCACGGCGACCTGTCTATCCAGCTTTGCGCCAACACCGCCGACACAACGATCCACGCGCTGCGGGACATCGTCAAGAACCTGCCCGATCTGCTCTGGCTGCGCTGGAAGCAGGAAGGCGCCGTGCCCGTGCTGCCGGAGGTGCCGGACCGGCCGGCCGAGAGTGCCCGCAACTTCCTGGGCTTCCGCGACGGCTCCGCCAATCCGGACGCCAACGACACGGCGCTGATGAACCGCATCCTGTGGGTGCAACGCGGCGGGGAGGAGCCGGAGTGGATGGCGGGCGGCACCTATCAGGCCGTGCGCATCATCCGCAACTTCGTCGAGCGCTGGGACCGCACGCCGCTGCGGGAGCAGGAGCGCATCTTCGGCCGCGCGCGCGACAGCGGCGCGCCGCTCGACGGCGGTCCCGGGGCAAGCGAATTCGACGTTCCCGACTTCGGCCGCGACCCCGACGGCGTCCACACGCCTCACGATTCCCATATCCGGCTCGCCAATCCGCGCACGCCGGAGAGCGAGACGAACCTGATTCTGCGCCGCCCGTTCAACTATTCGAACGGCGTGACGAAATCGGGCCAGCTCGACATGGGCCTCCTGTTCATCTGCTATCAGGCCAACCTGCTCAACGGTTTCATCACCGTCCAGCGCCGCCTCGACGGCGAACCGCTGGAGGAATACATCAAGCCCGTGGGCGGCGGCTATTTCTTCACCCTTCCCGGCGTGCGCGACGAAAACGACTTTTTCGCCCGCCCGCTGCTCGCGGCGGCGCACCTCGTACCGGCCGCAGGATGATCCACTCGACAACCGGAGTTCCCCTCATGAAGAAAAGTCTGTTGTCATTCGCCGCCGCGACCACGCTGGCGCTCGGTTCCCTCACGCTCGCCGCCCCGTCGGCGCCGGTGCTGGCGCAAGCCGCCGCGGCGGTGTCGCCGCTCGACCTCGTCGCGCCGGTGGCTGAGTACAAGATTTACGTCACGAAGGCGACGCAGCAGTTCGTCAAGGACACGAAGGCGTTCACCGACGCCGTGAAGGCCGGGGACGTGGAGAAGGCCAAGGCCCTGTTCGCACCCACGCGCGTGAGCTACGAGCAGATAGAGCCGATCGCCGAACTGTTCTCGGACCTCGACGCCGCGATCGACTCGCGTGCGGACGACCACGAGAAGGCCGAGGCCGACCCCGGCTTCACGGGCTTCCACCGTATCGAATACGGCCTGTGGGAGAAGAACAGCACCGCCGAGCTCGGCCCCTTTGCCGACAAGCTGCTGGCCGACGTCGAGGAGCTGCACAAGCGCATCGCCGGCCTCACCTTCCCGCCGGAGAAAGTCGTCGGCGGCGCCGCCGTGCTGATGGAGGAAGTCGCCGCCACCAAGATCTCGGGCGAGGAAGACCGCTACAGCCACACCGACCTGTGGGACTTCCAAGGCAATTTCGACGGCTCCCGCAAGATCTTCGATCTGTTCCGGCCGCTGCTGCCCAAGGATGACGGGGAGTTCGTCAAGAAGGTCGAGGGCAACTTCAACCGCGTCGACGTCATCCTCGCCAAGTACAAGGAAGGCAATGGCTTCCAGAGCTACGAGAAGCTGACGGACGCCGACCGCAATGTGCTGGCCGGCGCCGTCAACACGCTGGCGGAAGACCTCTCCACCCTGCGCGGCAAGCTCGGGCTCGACTAGAGTATTTCTGTCAAAGACAGAAACACTCCAGTATTTGCCTATGGCAGAAAAAGCTTCGCTTTTTCAACGCTCTAACGCCGCGCAGGCTCAAGAGTTTTTCAGCTTTCTGATTCAATCAAAATGAGAAAAACTCCAAGGCGCGAACCGCGACGGCCGGTCAGGACCGGTCGGCCGTCGCCGGCAGCCGCCAGCCGGGGCGCACGAAGTGGCAGGTGTAGCCGTTCGGATAGCGCACCAGATAATCCTGATGCTCCGGCTCGGCCTCCCAGAAAGGCCCGGCCGGCGCGACCTCGGTCACGACCTTGCCCGGCCACAGGCCGGATGCATCGATATCGGCAATGGTCTCGCGCGCGATCTGCTCCTGCTCGGGAGACGTATGGAAAATCGCCGAGCGGTAGCTCGTCCCGATGTCGTTGCCCTGCCGGTCGGGCGTGGTCGGATCGTGGAGCTGGAAAAAGAATTCGAGCAGTTCCCGGTAGCTCACCACCGCCGGATCGAAGATGATCTCGATCGCCTCGGCATGGGTACCGTGGTTGCGATACGTCGCGTTCGGCACATCGCCGCCGGAATAGCCGACGCGCGTCGAGACGACGCCCTTGTGGTGGCGGACAAGGTCCTGCACGCCCCAGAAGCAACCGCCTGCGAGCAAAGCACGTTCATGGGTCATCGCGTTCCTCCAGTCACTCGGAAAAAATCCTGCCGCCCTCGGGCGAAAAGATGGTCGGGCGACAGGGCGTTGTAAAGGCCCTGCCGCCGCAATCCGCCGCGTACAGCTGGCTCACCCGCGCTCTTTCGCGGCGCCGAGATAGCGTTCGAGCCACATGCTGTAGCGCGATCCGCCGAAGCAGAAGGCGAAATAGATCGCGGCAACGAACAGATACGCCTCGTCGTAGAACCCGAGCCAGCTCGGGTCGGTGGCCGCCGCACGGGCGGCGTTGAGCAGGTCGACGATGCCGATCACGGCGAGCAGCGAGGTGGCGAGCAGGAAGCCGATGGCGAGGTTCACCATCGCCGGCACGACGGTGCGCAGCGCCTGTGGCAGGATGACGAGCTGCATCCTGCGCCAGTAGCCGAGCCCCAGCGCCATGGCCGCCTCGTCCTGCCCCGGCGGAATCGCCTGCAGGCCGGCGCGCACCACCTCCGCGAGATAGGCCGACCAGAACAGCGTGATCATGACCATCGCGCGGATGGTCTTGTCGATGAGCTGGCCGTCGGGCACCGCCATGGGCAGGATCAGCATCGCCACATAGAGGATGGCGACCATGGGAATGGCGCGCATCAGCTCGATGAAGGCGATGGCCAGCACCTTGACGCTGCGCATGTCGGACCGGCGGGCAAGCGCCAGGCCGATGGCGAGCGGCGTCGCTATCCCGAAGCAGACGGTCCATACCAGCAGCGTGACGGGCAACCCGCCCCACTGGTTGGAGGGTACGGGGGGCGGCGTGAGCGTGCCGGCCATCAGCAGCCAGCAGGCGGCGATGCCCGCAAGCCACGCCAGCAACAGCCCCCGACGCCAGAAACGCGGCAGCGCCGTCGCCGCGAGCAGCGCCAGCAGCAGCACGACCACGAGAAAAGGCCGCCAGTGCAGCGCGGGCGGGTAGAAGGCGAAACTGATGAAGCGGAACTTCGCGGCGACGAACGCCCAGCACGCGCCCGCCGCTGCGGCGCATTCCTCCGACGTGCCGCTCCATGTCGCGTCGATGACGGCCCAGCGCAGGAACGGCGGCACCGTCCAGGCAAGTGCGAGCAGCGTGGCAAGCGTGATCGCCGTGTTGCCCGGGGTGCCGAAAAGCCCCGCCCGCAGGCGTCGCCAGAGCGGCAGGCGGACATTACGCGACCCGGCCTCCGGCTCCGGCGTTTCCGGACCACGGGACAGAGCACCCGGAATGTTGTCGAGCGTCGTCATCGGGGGCCGCTCCCGCGCAACGCGACGCGCCGGTTGTAGACGTTCATGGCGTAGGACACGGACAGGTTGATGGTCACGAACACGCCGATCAGGATGATCAGCGCCTCGAAGGCCTGCCCCGTGGTGTTGGCCGTCGTGTTGATGACGCTGACGAGGTCGGGATACCCGATGGCGACCGCGAGACTCGAATCCTTCGTCAGGTCGAGATAGCTCGACGTGATCAGCGGCGTGATCACCCGCAACGCCTGCGGAATGACGATGAGGCGCATGATCTGCCCGCGATGCATGCCAAGCGACCGCGCGGCCTCCCACTGCCCCTGCCCCACCGACTGGATACCCGCGCGCACGATTTCGGCGATCGCCGCCGAGAACTTCACCGTGAGCCCGACCAGCAGCGCCGTGAACTCGGGCGTGATGGTAACGCCGCCGCGGATGTTGAAGCCGGCGAGGACGGGCACGTCGAAACCGATGCTCACCCCGTTCCCCGCGAGAAGGGCGGCGGCAAGCGCGAGGCAGGCGAGCGCCGCCAGCAACCCGCGCCGCAAGGTCAGCGCGCCCCGGCGGCGGGCGAACCACAGGAAGAGACCGTATCCCGCGAGCGGGAGACCGATCAGCCAGCCCGCGCCGTCCGGCATCCCGTCGAAGATCGGCGCGGGGAAGAACACGCCGCGGTTCGTCAGGAACACGGCGTCGAAAAGCGGCGCCGCCTGTCGCGGCGGTGGAAACGCCTTCGTCAGCGACACCCAGAAGAACAGTTGCAGCAGCAGCGGCGTGTTGCGGACGATCTCGATGTAGCCGCGCACGAGGCCGGCGAGCAGCAGGTTGCCCGACAGGCCGGCGATGCCGATGGTGACGCCGAGTATCGTCGTCAGGATGCAGCCCAGCAACGCCACCTTGACAGTGTTGATGAGGCCGACCAGCATCGCATAGGCATAGGTATTGCCGGCGCTGAAGGGGATGGATGTCTCGCCGATCTCGAAATTCGCGGAATGTCCGAGAAAGCCGAAACCGGGCGCGATCCCGATGCGCTCCATGGTGGTGGCGGTGTTTTGGCCGAGCAGCCAGAACAGGGCAAGGACCGCGCAGACCGTCACGATCTGCGTGACGATGCGCGGCCCCCACCAGGCCCTTATCCGGCCGGCAGGCCCCGGCGCGGCCGGGGTCAGACCTGTTTCAGACACGTGCGGTATTCCGGCTCAGCGGAACGGCGGCGAATAGAGCAGGCCCCCGTTCGTCCACAGGTTGTTGTAGCCGCGCTCCCAGCCGAGCGGCTTCAGGTGGCGGTCGAACAGCTCGCCGTAGTTGCCGAGCGTCTTGACAATGTTATAGGCCCATTTCGGATCGAGCCCGATGGCCTCGCCGACCGACGGATCGACGCCGAGGAAGCGGCGGATCGCCGGGTCTTCAGACTTCAGGAACTCGTCGACGTTCGCCGAGGTGATGCCCCATTCCTCCGCCTGGATGAGGGCGTTCACGGACCAGTTGACGAGTTCGAGCCAACGGTCGTCGCCGCCGGCGACGGCGGGTGCGAGCGGCTCCTTGGACAGACGCTCGGGCAGCAGCACGTAGTTTTCGGGATTCTTGAGCTGCTTGCGCTTGCCGACGAGGTCAGAGGAGTCCTGCGTGATCGCGTCGACGCGGCCCTCCTCCAGCGCGGCGTTGAACTGCCGCGTGTCCTCGATGGTCAGCGCCTTGAAGGACTTGCCGTGCCTGCGGAAGAAGTCGGCGATGTTGAGTTCGCCCGTCGTGCCGCTCTGCACGCCGATGGTGGCGCCTTCGAGGTCGGCGGCCTTCGTCACACCGAGATCCTTGCGTACCAGGATGCCCTGCCCGTCATAGAAGACGGTCGGGCCGAAGTGGAAGCCGAGCTTGAAGGCGCGCGTGATGGTGACGGTGACGCCCGACAGCAGGATGTCGAACTCGCCCGCCTGCAAGGCCGGCAGGCGCTGCTGGGGCGAGGAGACGGTGAACTCGATCTTGTCCTGGTTGCCGAGCGTCGCGATGGCGATGGCGCGGCCGATATCGACGAAGAAGCCTTGCCAGCGCCCGTTGCTGTCCGGCGAGAAGAAGCCCGGCGTGGTGCCCACGCCCGCCTTGATGGTACCGCGCTGGGTGATCTTGTCGAGCGTCGGTCCGGCCTGCGCCTCGGCCGACAGCAGGCCGCCCGCCACGACGAGCGACGCCGCGAGCGTGCGGCCCCAGCGTGCCGTCAGCGCCTTGTGGAAACCGCTGATTGAAAGCCCCATGATTGCCCCCTATTCACTTTCAGGAAACTGATTTCTCACTTGTGGAAAACGGAAACGCCTACACACCCGCACGGCCGAGCGCCTGGGCGAGATCGGCGAGAATGTCGTCGGGATGTTCGATGCCGACCGCGAGCCGCACGTAGCCCGGCGAGACGCCTGTCCGGAGCTGGTCCTCCGCCGAGAGCTGCGAATGGGTCGTCGTGGCGGGATGGATGGCGAGCGAACGCGCGTCGCCAATGTTGGCGACATGGTAAAAGAGCCGTAGCGCATCGATGAAGCGCCGGCCCGCCTCCACGCCGCCCGCGAGTTCGAAGCCGACGAGCGCGCCGTAGCCGCCCCGGAGATATGCCTGCGCACGCCGCCCGTCCTCGCCGGTCTGGAACGCGGGGAAGATGACGCGCGTCACCTCCGCCCGCTCCTTCAGGAACTCGGCGACCTTGACGGCATTCTCGTTGTGCTGGCGGACGCGCAGCGGCAGTGTCTCCAGCCCCTGGATGAACAGGAAGGCATTGAAGGGCGAGATCGCCGCGCCGACGTCGCGCAGCAGCACCGTGCGGGCGCGCAACACATAGGCCACCGGCCCCAGCGGCTTCGCCTTCTCGATCCAGACCGCGCCGTGATAGCTCGGGTCCGGCTCGCTCAGGGTGGGGAAACGGTCCTTGTGATCTTCCCACGGGAAGTTGCCGCCGTCGACGATGACCCCGCCGATGGAGGTGCCATGGCCCCCGATGTACTTGGTCGCCGAATAGACGACGATCGCGGCGCCGTGCTCCAGCGGCCGGATCGTCAGCGGCGCCGCCGTGTTGTCGACGATCAGCGGCACGCCGAGTTCGCGACCGATGGCCGCGACTTCCGCGATCGGGAACACCTGCAGTTTGGGATTGGGCAGGGATTCGGCATAGTAGGCGCGGGTGCGGCCGTTCGTGGCGCGGCGGAAATTTTCCGGGTCCGCCGGATCGACAAACCGCACCTCGACGCCGAAATGCCGGAGGGTGGAGGCGAACAGCGCCCACGTGCCGCCGTAGAGATCGGTGGAGCTGACGATGTTGTCGCCCGCGCCCGCAACGTTCAGCACGGAATAGGCCGAGGCCGCCTGGCCGGAGGCGACGGCAAGCGCCGCCGCGCCGCCCTCCAGCGCCGCGATGCGTTGCTCGAACGCATCCTGCGTGGGGTTGGAGACGCGGGTATAAAGGTGGCCGATTTCCTCAAGCGCGAAAAGGCGCTCCGCGTGGTCGGTGTCGATGAACTGATAGGACGTCGTCTGGTAGATCGGTACGGCGACCGCGCCGGTCGCCGGATCGGCGCGATAGGTTCCGCCGTGCAGCGCGAGGGTCTCGGGCCGCTTGATGTCTGATGGCTTGACGTCTGATGACATGGGTCGTTTCCTCTATATCGGCTTCCTGACGTGAAGCAGGGCAACGGAGGGCCATTATCGCGGAGAAAGGCGCGGGGGGAAGCCCCGCTTGCCGATTTCAACCGGCGGAGAAGCGCTCCCGCCCCGGACGATCACGCAGTCTCGCGCACGGGAAAGCTGAACCGGCTTTCGGGCCGCGGCAGGCCATAGTGCTCGCGCAGCGTCGTGCCGGTATATTCCTCGCGGAACAGTCCCCGCCTGCGCAGGATCGGAACCACCTCCTGGGCGAAGATATCGAAGCCGCCCGTCAGCCACGGCGGCATCACGTTGAAACCGTCCGCAGCACCGTTCTCGAACCACGTCTGGATATTATCCGCGATCTGCTCCGGCGTGCCAACCGCCACCCAGTGTCCCCGCGCTCCCGCCAGACGATGCGTCAACTGGCGGATAGTCGGGTTTTCGCGCTCGATGATGTCCACCACCACCTTGAAGCGGCTGGCGACCGTTCGCTCACCCTCGGCCGGGATGATCTCGCGCGGGAAGGGCGCGTCGATGTCGTAGCCGCTGACGTCCACGCCGAGCAGCCTGCTCAGCAGGCCGAGCGAATAGGCGGGCTGGGTGAGTTCGTTGAACTCGTCATAAAGAGCGCGCGCCTGCGCCTCGGTCGCGCCGATGAAGGGGCTGATGCCTGGCAGCACCTTGACGTGATCGGGATTGCGGCCGAGGGAGCGCGCCTGCGTCTTGATGTCCTTGTAGAACTCCTGCGCGTTGGAGAGCGTCTGGTGCGCGGTGAAGATCGCCTCCGCGTATTGCGCGGCAAAGGCGCGCCCGTCCGCCGACGAGCCGGCCTGCACGTAGACCGGGCGTCCCTGCGGGGTGCGCGGCGAGTTGAACGGTCCCCGCACGTTGAAATAGCGGCCGATGTGGTCGATGGTGTGGATCTTGTCCGTATCTGCGAAGACGCCGGAGGCGCGATCGGCGACGATGGCGCCATCCTCCCAGCTGTCCCACAGCTTGCCGATCACCTCGACGAACTCGCGCGCGCGGCTGTAGCGCTCCGAATGGGCCGGGTGGCTGGCGAGGCCGAAGTTGGCCGCGGCCTGCTCGGCGCCGGTCGTGACGATGTTCCAGCCCGCGCGCCCCTTGCTGATGTGGTCCAGCGAGGCAAAAAGCCGCGCCAGATTGTACGGCTCGTAATAGGTGGTGGAGGCGGTGGCGATCAGGCCGATGCGCTGCGTCGCCGCGGCGATCGCGGACAGCCAGGTCAGCGGTTCCAGCCGGAAGCGGCTGGCATACCTGATATTGTCGGCGAGCGCCGGGCCGTCGGCGAAGAAAATGCCGTCGAACTTCGCGGCCTCCGCCTGGCGGGCGAGGTCGATGTAGTAACCGATATCCAGCAGGTGTTCGAGATCGGAATCCTTGTACCGCCACGCGGCTTCGTGATGGCCGCCGGGATAGATGAACAGGTTCAGATTAAGTTGGCGCCGCGCGGAAGTTTGTTGATCCGACATAAGTTTTTCCACCATTCGAACGACCGGAAGGCGCGCCGCCACGCAACCGTGGCGCGGGCAGCGGCGACCGCATGCCGGGCAGCATGGAAGAGCGGCCCGGCCCTGTCAATATACACTCTATATATTTTATAGAAAATAAGTGCTGGCTCATGCTTCCGGCGGCAGGCGGTCCTGGACGAGACGGGCGAACAGCGCCGCGCCCACGGGCAAGATGCCGTCGTCGAGGACGAAGCGCGGACTGTGCAGGGGAATATCGCCATGGTGCCCGAGGGAGAAGAACGCACCTGGCACATGGGTGAGATATTCGGAGAAATCCTCGCTGCCCATGCTCGGCCGCCAGTCCGTGCTCACGTTGGCATCGCCGACGACGGCGCGGGCGGCCGCGGCAACGGCGTCGGCCTGTTCGGCGGCGTTGACGAGGGGCGTCACGGCGTCGCGGATATCAACCTCGACACGCACGTCGTGCGCCAGCGCCACGCCCTCCGCCACGGCGCGGATGCGTTGGGCGATGCGCTTCTTCAGCGCGCCGTCGAGCGTGCGCACCGTGCCCCGCAGGTGCACGGTTTCAGGGATGATGTTGTAGGCGGTGTTGGAATTGATCGCCGTCACCGACAGCACCGCCGCCTCGCGCGGCGGCGTGTGCCGGCTGATGATGCCCTGCAGCGCGGTGATCAGCCCGGCGGAGGCCACGATCGGGTCGCGCGCAGCATGCGGATGAGCGGCATGGCCGCCGCTGCCCCGCACGACGATATCGAAGAAATCCGCCCCGGCCTGCACCGGCCCCGGCGACACATGGACATGCCCGTGCGGCGTGATGGTGGAATTGTGCAGACCGTAGATCTCGTCGACCGGAAAACGCCCGAACAGGCCGTCGTCGATCATCGCCCGCGCGCCGCCGAGGCCTTCCTCGGCGGGCTGGAACACGAACACCACGGTGCCGTCGAACTGCCGCGTCGCGGCCAGATAGCGCGCCGCCGCGAGCAGGATCGCCGTGTGCCCGTCATGCCCGCAGCCATGGAAGCGGCCGGCGCTCTCCGATGCGAACGGCAGGCCGGTTTCCTCGTGCAGGGGCAGCGCGTCCATGTCCGCCCTCAGGCCGACGCTGCGGTTGCCGCCGTTGCCCGCGCGCAGCACGCCGACGACGCCGGTGCGGCCGACACCGCGATGCACCTCGATGCCCCATTCGGCCAGCTTGGCCGCGACGATGCCGGCCGTGCGCACTTCCTCGAAGCCGAGTTCGGGATGCCTGTGCAGATCATGGCGGATGGCGACGATCTCGTCGTTGAAGGCTGCGATTTCATCGGGGATCGCGATCCCGCCCTGTTCCGGCATGATGTCTCCCGTCCTCAGCGCTTGTTGAGCCGGTGGGCGAACCAGTCGCCCGTTCCCTGCACGATCATTACGATAGCGATCAGCACCGCGATGACAAGCAGCATCACCGTGGTCTCGAACCGCTGGTAGCCATAGCGGATGGCGAGATCGCCGAGGCCGCCCGCGCCCACCGCCCCGGCCATGGCGGACGAGGAGATGAGCGAGACGAGCGTGATGGTGAAGCCCGCCACGACGCCGGGCAGCGCCTCCGGAACGAGCACGCTCGTGATGATCTGCAGGCGGCTGGCGCCCATGGCCTGCGCCGCTTCCACGAGGCCCCTGTCCACCTCGCGCAGGCTCACCTCCGCGATGCGGGCGAAGAATGGAATGGCCGCGATGCTGAGCGGCACGATCGCCGCCCAGATACCGATGGTCGTGCCCACGATCAACCGCGTGAACGGAATCAGCGCCACCAGCAGAATGATGAACGGCGTAGAGCGGAAGCCGTTGACGACAGCGCCCAGCACCTGGTTGAGGCGCGGCGCCTCGAACACGCCGCCGGGCCCGGTCGTCACCAGCACGACGGCGAGCGGGCCGCCGACGAGAAGCGTGACGAGTCCGGAAACGCCTACCATCAGCAGCGTTTCCCACACGGCGTTGAGAAAGAGATTAAAGAGCGCCGTCGACATAGCCGATGATCTCCGCGCGTGGGGGAAGGGTGTTGAGCCGGGCGAGCGCCTGCGCCGCCTGCTGCGGGGCGACGGCGGGCGCGGCGATCAGCAGCCGCCCCTGCGCATGCCCCTGAATGCGGTCGAGCGAGCCATGCAGCAGCCGCGCCCCTTCGCCGAGCACGCCGAACAGACCGCCCAGATCGGGCTCTCCCGCCTCCGCGCCGGTGTAGGTGACGGCAAATACCGGCACCGTCCGCTCACCCGGCAGGGGCACGATGCGGCCGGACAGGTCGTCCGGCAGTTCGTCGGCGTGGGGCTTGAGCAAGGCGCGCGTCGCTTCCTCGCGCGGATCGCCGAACACCTGCCAGACCGGGCCGATCTCGACGATCTCGCCCTTCTCGATCACAGCCACCCTGTCGCAGATGTGGCGGATCGCCTCCATCTCGTGGGTGATCAGGATGACGGTCAGGCCGAGCCGCCGGTTGATGTCCTTCAGCAGGTCCAGAATGGACAGGGTGGTTTCGGGGTCGAGCGCCGAGGTGGCCTCGTCGCACAGCAGGATGGCGGGGTGGCGCGCCAGGGCACGGGCGATGCCGACACGCTGCTTCTGCCCGCCGGACAGCTCGCGCGGATAGCGGCCGCGCTTGTCGGAAAGGCCGACGAGCGCCAGCAGTTCCGCGACGCGCCCGGCCTCCTCGGCGCGGGAGGCGCCTGCGAGACGAAGAGGCAGGCCGACGTTGCGCTCCACGGTTTTCGAGGAGAGCAGGTTGAAGTGCTGGAAGATCATGCCGATGTCGCGGCGCAGCCGCGCCAGCTCGCCGATGGAGAGGCTGCCCACGTCGGCGCGCTCCCCGGCGGCATTTTCCACCAGCACCCGCCCGGCGGTGGGCTTCTCCAGCCCGTTGACCGTGCGAATCAGCGTCGACTTGCCCGCGCCCGAGCGGCCGATGACGCCAAAAATCTCGCCCGGCTCCACCGTGAAGCCGATGCCGCGCAGCGCCGAAACTTGTCCGCCCGGCGTATCGAACGCCTTGCCGACGTTCTCGAACGTCACCCGCCCGCCATGTCGCGGACGGGCGGCGCGCGCGGCGGCCGCATCCCCGTCCGGCGTGTGCGGCCGCACCGCATAAATCGTCATGTGTATGAATGTCCCTTCCCGTCGAAACGAGTTGACATATATTCTATAGAATTTATATGATCAATAGAAACAATGCTTGCTGTGCGCATATCGCGGCGGGCACGTGCGGATTTTGAATCGGGCGGCGCCGCCGGGGTGGCATGCGCCGGCCTGTCAGGAGTTTCTGTCATGAAGCGTTGGTTTCTTTCGGCCCTCGCGGCCCTCGCGCTCGCTGCCAGCCCGGCGCTGACCCAGCAGGCGGCGGCGCAGGAGAAGGTCAAGGTCGGCATCTCCGCGGGCGACGCGGAGATCATCTGGGAAGAGGTCAAGAAGATCGCCGCCAAGGACGGGCTCGACGTCGAGGTCGTCGTGTTCAGCGACTACCTGCTGCCGAACGCCGCGCTCGACGCAGGCGATCTCGACGCCAACGCCTTCCAGCACAAGCCCTTTCTCGACAACCAGATAAAGACCAAGGGCTACAAGATCACCCCGGTCGGCGACACCATCATCGCCCCGATCGGCCTCTATTCCAGAAAGGTGAAATCGCTCGACGAGCTGAAGGACGGCGCGGTCATCGGCATCCAGAACGATCCCTCCAACGGCGGGCGTTCGCTGCTGCTGCTGCAGTCGCTCGGCCTCATCAAGCTGAAGGACGGCGTCGGCCTGCTGCCGACCGTTCTCGACATCACCGAGAACAAGAAGAACCTCAAGATCCGCGAGATCGACGCCGCGCAGTTGCCGCGCAGCCTCGACGACACCGACGCCTCGACCATCAATACCAACTATGCCGTGCAGGCCGGCCTGACGCCGGGCAAGGACTCGATCGCCATCGAATCCGACAAGAACAACCCCTACGCCAACTTCATCGCCGTGCGTACCGTGGACAAGGACAAGCCGGTGTTCAAGAAGCTGGTCGCCGCTTATCAGAACGACACCATCCGCCAGCTCATCAGGGACAAGTTCCCCGGTCAGCTCCCGGCGTTCTGATTCCAGATGGACGGCCCTCGTCCCGGGGCCGCCCTCCCCCGCGCCTCGTGCGCGTCTCTCCCGAGCGAAAAGGAGCCCGGCGGTTCGCTGCCGGGCTCATTCATTGTAAATATCATGATATTTCAGTGGATTTTATAATTAGACATTTTATATGGAATTAATTGACATTATCCGTTTCCCGTGCGCTAAATCGTTCATTGTTTCAGGATTGGTAATGGGGGTTCCAATGGCTGTTTCCCGGCGTATTCTGCTTGCAACGGCGGCTGCCTTCTCGTTGGCCGCTTCCACGGGCGTTTCGTTCGCCGCCGACAAGCTCGTGATCGGCTATCAGACGACCGTGGACCTCGCGAAGGTTCCGCAAGCGGAGGGGCTTTACGAGAAGGCGGTCGGCCTGCCTGTCGAGTGGCGCAAGTTCGACGCCGGCGCGGACGTGATTGCCGCCATCGCCTCGGGCGACGTGCAGATCGGTCTCGTGGGTTCGAGCCCGCTGACGGCGGCTGCGTCCAGCAAGGTGCCGTTCCAGACCATCTTCATCTCCGGCCTGCTCGGCGATGCGGAAGCACTCGTCGTCTCCGACAAGTCGGGCATCAAGGAGCCGAAAGACCTCGTCGGCAAGAAGATCGCCGTGCCCTTCGTCTCCACGGGCCATTACAGCCTGCTGGCGGCGCTGAAGCACTGGAACATCGACCCGAAGCAGGTGCAGATCCTCAACCTGCGCCCGCCGGAAATCATCGCCGCCTGGGAGCGCGGCGACATCGACGCCACCTACGTCTGGGATCCGGCGCTCGGCAGGGCGAAGGCCAGCGGCACCGTGCTCGCCTCCTCCAGGCAGGTGGGGGAATGGGGGGCGCCGACCTTCGACGCCTGGATCGCCCGCAACGATTTCATCGAGAAGCATCCCGAGGCCGTGAAGCAGTTCGTGAAGCTCACGGGCGAGGCCCATGCCGCCTACCGCAAGAATCCGGCGGCGTGGACCGCTTCCTCTAAGGAGGTGCAGGACATCGCCCGCCTCACCGGCGGCAAGGCGGAGGACGTGCCCGGCATCCTCGCGGGCAATGAACTGCCCACGCTGGAGGAGCAGGCCTCCGCCGAGCTGCTCGGCGGCGGGCTCGCCAAGGCGATAGCCGACACCGCCCGCTTCCTGAAGGAGCAGAACAAGATACCTGCCGCCCTGCCCGATTACACGCCCTACATCACGAACCGCTTCGTGAAAGAGGCGGCGGGCTCGTAACGCGGCGCGCATCGCGGACCGTCTTCCGTGGTCCCCGGGCGCACCGCCGCCCGGGGATCGCGCATCCTGTCGCCGGACCGCATTTCGAGGGAGAGAACCATGTCACGGCTGTCGCTTCAGGACGTGAGCGTCCGCTACGGCAACGCGCCGCCGGTGATCGCGAACCTGTCCCTCACTTTCGGTGCGCGGGATTTCGTCACCGTGCTCGGTCCGTCGGGATCGGGCAAGACGACGCTGCTGAAACTGGCGGCGGGGTTCCTGCAGCCGACCGGCGGGCAGGTGCTGGTCAACGGCGAACAGATCACCGGCCCGGGTGCGGACAGGGGCGTCGTCTTTCAGGATGACGCGCTGCTGCCATGGTTCGACGCCCTTGAGAATACCGCCCTTTCCCTGAAGCTGCGCGGGGTTCCGGCACGCGAATACCGGCCGCGGGCCCAGGCTGTCCTGGCGCGCCTCGGCCTTGCCGGCTTCGAACGTCGCAAGATATGGGAGCTGTCCGGCGGGCAGCGCCAGCGTGTCGGCCTTGCCCGGGCGCTGATGGCGGAGCCGCATTTCCTGCTGATGGACGAGCCTTTCGGCGCGCTCGACGCCCTCACCCGCGCGCAGATGCATGAGGTCGTGCTGGACCTCTGGCAGCGGCTCGGTCCCGGCATCCTGTTCATCACCCACGATGTCGAGGAAGCGCTGCTGCTCGGCACCCGGCTCGTCGTGCTGGCCGCGCGGCCCGGGCGTGTGGCGCAGGAATTCGGCATCGATTTCGGCACACGCCTCGCCCGCGGGGAAACCCTGCGGTCCGTGCGCAGCGACCCTGCTTTCGTCGACCTGCGCGAGCGGGTTCTGGACCTTGTCTTCACGCGGGAGGCAGCCGCATGAGTTCGGCGACCGATTATCTCGAACCGGATGTGACGGCGGGAGCGCCGGCCGGCGGGCGGCGTCTCAGGGTGGCCCATCTGTCCGCCGCTACACTGCTCGTCCTGCTCGCCATCTGGTGGGCGGTGACGGCGAGCGGCATGATCGCGCCGCTGTTTCTGCCCCCTCCGGCAGCGGTGTTCGAGCGTTTCATCGCCGTTCTTACCGAAGGCTACGTCGATTCAACGCTGCTGGAACATCTCGGCGCAAGCCTTGCGCGAGTGTTCGCGGCGCTGTTCTTCTCGGCGGCGATCGCCATTCCCGTCGGCTTCGCCATCGCGCTCAGCCCCGTCGGCCGGGGAATACTCGATCCGCTGCTGGAGCTGCTGCGGCCCATTCCGCCGCTCGCCTATCTGCCGCTCGTCATCATCTGGTTCGGCATCGGCGAAGTGTCGAAGGTGCTGGTCATCGGCGTCGCCATGCTGGCACCCATCGCCCTGTCCACGGCGGCGGGCGTCCGCTCCGTCGCGCCGGACAGGCTGGACGCGGCGCGGTCGCTGGGGGCCACGCGCGCGCAATTGCTGCGCTATGTCATCTTCCCCAGCGCCCTGCCCGAGATCGTCACCGGCATCCGCATCGCGCTCGGCGCGGGCTGGACGACGCTTGTCGCCGCCGAACTCGTGGCCGCGACACGCGGTCTCGGCTTCATGATCCAGTCCGCCGCCCAGTTTCTGGTGACGGATGTCGTCATCATGGGCATCCTCGTCATCGCCGCCGTGGCCTTCCTGCTCGAAGCCGTGGTCCGTGTGCTGGAGAAGATATTCGTTCCCTGGCGTGGCAGGCTATAGCGCTTGAGGAACGAAGGGTGCCGCGCGGGGCCGCCGCGCGGCTTCTCGCTTCAGCCGACCTTGAGGAGGCGCGCGGCGTTGCCGTAGAGCAGCTTCTCGACGACCCCCTCCCGGAAGCCGAGGGCAAGGAAGTCATCGACGGTCTGGCGGATCGGCCGGAAGGGATAGGACGACCCGAACAGGAACTGGTCCGCCAGAAAGCTGTTGGCCGCCTCGACATAAGCCTGCGTGCCGGGCTGGAACAGATACATGTCCGGCACGAGATGCACGTTGTCGTAGCGGAAGGCGACGCCGATCGCCTGCTGCACGTTGGGCCAGTAGCCGTGATAGACGACGATGGGCAGCGATGGAAACGCCTGCGCCACGCGGGCGAGCGGCGAGGGATCGTTGTAGCGCGGGTCCGGCGTTGTCGGGCCGCTCATCAGGAAGACCGGTACGCCGAGATGGGCGGCAAGCTCATAGACCGGGAAATAGACCGGATCGTCGGGATGGCGCGGCGGCTCGCCGAAACCGGGTTCGAGGTCGATGCCCGCGAGCCCGAGCACCTTCACCGCGCGCTCAGCCTCCTCCAGCGCGCCGCGCTCGCCCTGCAGCACCGGATCGACGGCGCCGATGCCGATGAGTTCGTCGCCGCCCGAGACGATCGCGTGGATGCGGTCGTTGGGCAAATGTTGCGCCGGCGTATGCCGCCCCACCACGACGGCCTTCGCGAGCCCGGCCTCCCGCACCTCCGCGAGGAAGCCTTCGGGCGTGCGCGAGCGGACGAAGTGAGAATCGTCGCCGCGCGTGCCGACCCGCCGGTTCAGCCAGCGGGCTGTCTCGTAGGCGGCGGTGCCGGGGGTCGCGCCGAAGAAGTCGTGCAGGTAGGCCGGCCGGCAGCGCATATCGATGACGGGATGCGACGCGCTCATGCCGACGCCCTCTGCTTCGGCTCGCTCGCGCGGATATCGAAGGCCCCGCCGGTCAGCGCCTGATCGCGGACCGTCACGGGCTGCTTGCCGGGCAGGTAGGGGAAAGCGAGTTCGGCGAAGCGGATCGCTTCCTCCAGATGCGGATAGCCGGAGAGCACGAAGGTGTCGACGCCGAGATCGGCATACTCCTTGAGCCGCTCGACGACGGTCTGCCCGTCGCCCACCAGCGCCGTGCCCGCCCCCCCGCGCACGAGGCCGACGCCCGCCCACAGATTCGGGCTCACTTCCAGCCTGTCGCGCCGCCCGCTGTGCAGGGCGGCCATCCGCCTCTGCCCTTCCGAATCCATGCGGGAATAGTTCTCCTGCGCGAGGCGGATGTCCTCGTCCGTGAGCTTGCTGATGAGACGGTCGGCATCCGCCCACGCCTCCGCGGCGGTCTCGCGCACGATGACGTGCAGCCGCACGCCGAAACGTACCGTCCGCCCGTACTTTTCGGCGCGCCGGCGCACGTCGGCGATCTTCTCCGCCACCGCCGCCGGCGGTTCGCCCCACGTCAGATAGGCGTCGACATGCCTGGCCGCGAGTTCGTGAGCGGCGGGCGACGAGCCGCCGAAATAGAGCGGCGGATAGGGCTGCTGCACCGCCGGGTGGAAATTGCGCGCGCCCTCGACCTTGATGTGATCGCCGGCGAAATCGACCGTCTCGCCCTGCAACAGCCGCCGCCAGACGCCGAGGAACTCGTCGGCCGCCTCGTAGCGCGTGTCGTGATCGTAGAACACGCCGTCGGCCGCGAGTTCCTTGGCGTCGCCGCCCGGTACCACGTTGAGCAGCAGGCGGCCGCCCAGCGCCTCGTCGAGCGCCGCCGCCTGCCGGGCGGAGGCGGTGGGGCCGCTCAGCGAGGTGCGTAGCGCCACCAGCAGCTTGATGCGGCTGGTCACAGGCACCAGGCTCGATGCCGTCACCCACGGGTCGAGGCAGCTCGATCCGGTGGGGATGAGCAGTCCGTCGTAGCCGAGGTTCTCGGCGGTGACGGCGATCTGCCGCAGATAGGCGTTGGTCGGCTTGCGGCCGAAGTCGGACTTGCCGAGATAGCGGGTGTCGCCGGAGGTCGGCAGGAACCAGAAAATTTCAAGACTCATGATGATGCTCCCGAAGCTTCCGCCGAAGGAAGGCGATAGGCGTTGAAACGATAGGCGCCGGCGGCATGGCGCGCGGGCAGCCTGTTGCCCTCGCCGAAAATCCGGTTGCGCAGCGAGCCTTCCGCGTAGGCCGTCTTGTAGAGGCCGCGCTCCTGCAGTTCCGGCACCACGATGTCGATGAAGTCTTCATAGGTCTCGGGCGTGACGACGCGCGAGAGGTTGAAGCCATCGATCTCGCCCTCGTCGATCCAGCGCGCGAGTTCGTCGGCAACGGTGACGGCGTCGCCGACGATCACCGGATGGCGCCCGCCAAGCCCCAGTTGGCCAAGAAGCTGCCGCCGCGTCCAGCCGCGCTTCCGCGCCAGTTGCGTCGCAGACTGAATGGCATTCGACGGCCCGTAGGCGACCGGCTCATCGGGATCGTAACGGGAAAAGTCGATGCCGGTGCTCGCCGCGAAATGCGCGAGGCCCGCCTCGGGATTGGCATGGCGCACATAGTCCGCCAGCTTCTCCCGCGCCGCCGCGCTGCTGCGGTCGGGCACCACGGCGATACCGACGAATATCTTGATGTCATCCGGCTTTCTGCCGTACGCCACTGCAAGTTCCCGCAAGCTGCGGGCGGTCTCGCGCGCCACCGTCGTGTTGGGCGCGGAGATGAACACGCATTCGGCGTGGCGCGCGGCGAACTGCTTGCCGCGTCCGGACGTCCCGGCCTGATACAACACCGGTGTGCGCTGGACGGAGGGCTCGCTCAGGTGATAGCCGTGCGACCTGTAGAAGCGGCCGTCGTGGGCAACGGGCCGCACCTTCGCGGGATCGGTGAAGACGCGCGCTGCCCGGTCGCGGTGCACGGCATCGTCCGCCCAGCTTCCCTCCCACAGCTTGTAGAGCAGATCCAGATACTCGTCCGCCCGGTCGTAGCGTGTGTCGTGCTCGGTCAGCGCCTCCTGCCCCACGGCGCGGGCAGCGCTGTCGAGATAGCCGGTGACGATGTTCCAGCCGACGCGCCCGCCCGTGAGATGATCGAGCGTCGAGAAACGGCGGGCAAAGGTGTAGGGGTGCTCCGTATTGACGTTGACGGTAATGCCGAAGCCGAGGTGTTCCGTCACCGCCGCCATGCCGGAGACCAGCACCGTCGGGTCGTTGACCGGCAACTGGATCGCCTCCCGTGCCGTCAGATCGATGCCGCCCTGGTAGATGTCGTAGACGCCTGTGATATCGGCGATGAAGATGCCGTCGAACAGCCCCCGCTCCAGCGTCCGGGCGAGCGACGTCCAATAGCCGAGGGTCTTGTAGTCGGCCGAGGTATCGCGCGGGTGCGTCCACAAGCCGTGGTTGATGTGCCCGACGCAGTTCATGTTGAAGGCATTGAGCAGGATTTGCTTTTTCACCGTCATCACAGGGCTCCGTGGCGCGGCGGGCGTTTGCCGTTCAGGTAGAAGTTGCCGACCGCGTGATACTTCCACCGCACCGGATCGTGCAGGGTATGGGTGCGGACGTTGCGCCAGTAGCGGTCGAGGTTGTCCTGCGCGAAGGTGGCGGAGGTGCCCGTCAGTTCGAACAGCCTGTTGGCGGCAAGAAGTCCGGCGGTGGTGGTGAGCACCCGTGCTTCCGCCACGGCGACGGAGGCGCGCGCCACGCTGTCCTCGTCCGGCGCCCCCTGCGCGGCATCGACCGCCTCGCCCGCCCGCTCCAGCAACGCCTCGGCCGCCGTCAGCCTCAGCCAGACATCGCCGAGCCGTTCCAGCAGCAGCGGATCGTCCGCGGCGCGCTCCACCTTCGCGTCGATCCAGGGGCGGGAACGCTCGCGAATGAAGGGCAGCATCTCGCGATACGCGCCCCAGCCGATGCCGAGATCGATGGCCGCGTGCAGGATCTGGGCGAAGGGGCCGATCGTCGTCGGCCGCTCAAAGGAGGCGAGAAACGGCACCACCCATTCGGGCTTCACCGCCACGCGCTCGAAGACGACCGAGCCGCTGCCCGTGACGCGCTGGCCGAAGCCGTCCCAGTCGTCGACGATGGTCACGCCCTCGGCCGTGCGGGGCACGAAGACGAGATAGGTGACCTCCCGGCCATCCTCCTGCGCCACGGTCAGCGTCGGGATCCAATGGGCGAAGATCGCGCCGGTGCAGTAGAATTTGCGGCCGTCCACATACCAGCCGGCGGGGTCGCGCACCAGTCGCGTGCGGCGTTTGAAGTCGCGCGCACCGATTTCCGCCAGCGCATTGCCGAAGCGCTCGCCAGCCAGCACGCGCCCGTTGAAGAACGCCTGCTGTTCCGCCGTGCCGCCGATGCGCAGCACCTCCAGCGCATAGTAGTGGTTCTGCGGAATCTGCGCCAGCGAACCGTCGCCGCTCGCCAGCGTGGCGACGGTTTTTGCCAGCGTCACCGTAGAAACGCCCGGCCCGCCATATTCCCTCGGCACCGTGATGCCCCACAGGCCGCTGGCGGTATACTCGGGCAGGATGTCCCATGGCAGCAGGCGGTCGCGGTCGCGCAGGGAGGCATCGCGCGTGAAGGCGTCGGCGAATGTGCGCGCCACGTCGAGCGCCTGCGCGTCGTCGCGGATGACAGCCGGGCGCACGGCGGGCGCAGGCGCCGGGGAAAGGGCAGCGATACTCATGGCAATCCCTCTCAGTTCCACTGATGGCGCGCGGGCAGCACGCCGTTCAGCACGTAGTTGCCGAGCAGGTGGTATTTCCATCGCACCGGATCGTGCAGCGTGTGCACGCGGGCGTTGCGCCAGTAGCGGTCCAGATTGTGCACGGCGCGCGTGGAGGCGGAGCCGGCGAGTTCGTGCAGCTTCTCGCTGGCCGCAAGGGCGATTTCGGTGGTCAGGATCTTCGCCTGCGCCACGGCGACGGAGGCGCGCGCGCTCGACTCGGCCGTCACCGGCGCGCGCGCCACCTCGTCGAGCACCCGGCCCGCCTTGCGCAGCACCGCCTGCGCCGCGTGCAGGTCGATCTTCAGGCGGCCGACATCGTGAATGATGTAGAGGTCGTCGGACGCGCGTTCCACGCCTGCATCCGTCCACGGGCGCGCGTGGTCGCGCACGAAGGCGATGGCTTCATCGATGGCGCCGGCTGCGATGCCGGAATCGATGGCCGCCTGGATGAGCTGCGACACCGGCCCGGCAAGCCCCGGCTGCCCGGTGAACGACCAGACCGGAATGATCTGCCCGGGATCGTCGATGGCGACGTCGTCGAACACGACGGAGCCGCTCGCGGTGGTTCGCTGGCCGAACGACGCCCAGTCGTCGATCACCCGCACCCCTTTCGCGTCATACGGCACCCACACCTGTACGGGCCGCTCCTCGTCGTCGAAGGCGCGCGTCGGAATCCAGTGCGCGAAGATGGCGCCCGTCGAATAGAAGCGATGCCCGGTGAGACGCAATCCTTCCGGCGTGCCGCGCAGGCGCGTGCCGGAGTGTGTGATGGGCCGGCGGCCGAGTTCCGGCCCCGCGTTGCCGATGCGGTAGCCATTCAGCACGTCGCCGTAGAAGCGCCGCTTCTGCTCCGGCGACCCCGCGTCGCGCAGCAGGGCCAGCACGCCGAAATGATTCTGCGGAACCTGGCCCGCCGACGAGTCGGCCGCGCACAGGATCTCGAACACCTCCGCCAGCGTGGCATAGGATACATCGGCACCGCCGTATTCGCGCGGCACCGTGATGCCGCCAAGTCCGCTCGCGGTGAAGGCCTCGATTTCCGCCCACGGCAGCAGCCGCTCCCGATCGCGCGCGGCGGCCCCCGCCGCGAACTGCCCTGCAAGCCCGCGCGCGGCGGCGATGGCTTCCGCGTCGCTATCGATACGGTGCGGTCGCTGCGGCGCGGACGGGCGCTGGCGCGCCGCCGGATTCTCGTTACCGGAGGCAGGTTGCGGATCGGCTATGTCTGTCATCTGCGGGCTTTTCCAATGTGATCGAGACGCCCCGGATTCGGGGGCGGCAATGAGCGTGGCGCCGTTCCGGCCCACGCTCATTGTCGAAGATCATATTTTCTATAAAAATAATCAATTTTACAAGCTGGAAGACGCACACCGCCCTGCCTGCGGCGGGATGGCACAATTTTGCTTCGCGGCTGACGAAGAATATCTTTCCGTGGCGCCCGCAGGCCGCGCGTCACACTTGCCGGAAGCGAACGCAGGAAGCCGCCTTCCGGTCGGCGAAACCGGAAGGCGGCATGTCGGGTGACCGGCTTTCCGGAAAACCGGATCAGCCTGCGTACGGCCGGCGGCCGAAGAAGAAATGCGCCGGATCGTTGAAGCCGGGCGTGGACGAGTGGCCGGGGGCGACGAGTTCGTTGACCAGCGCCTCGTCCTCCGGCGTAAACCTGTATTCGAGCGCGGGCAGGTAGTCGTCCCACTGCGCCTCGGTGCGCGGGCCGACGATGGGGGCGGTGATGAGCCGGTTGTTGAGCACCCAGGCCAGCGCGAACTGGCCGGGAGAAATGCCGCGCGACTTGACGTGCTCGCCGATGCGCTGGGCGATGTTCAGCGATTCCGGCCGCCATTCCGTTTGCAGGATGCGCTTGTCCTGACGCCCGGCGCGCGTGCCCGCCTCCGGCTCCGCGCCCGGCGCGTATTTAGCCGTCAGCACGCCGCGCGCCAGCGGGCTGTAGGGCACGACGCCGAGCCCGTAGTAGTCGGCGGCATCGAGGTGCTCGAACTCGATCTGGCGGTTGGCGAGGTTGTAGAGCGGCTGGGAGGCGATGGGCCGATCGAGCCCGAGCTGATCGGCCACCCGACTGAATTCGGCGATTTTCCAGGCGCGGTGGTTGGAGAGGCCGTAGTAGCGGATCTTGCCCTCGGAAATCAGGTCGCCGAGCGTGCGGATCGTTTCCGCGACATTCGTCTCATGGTCCTCGCGATGCAGGTAGTAGATGTCGATGTAGTCGGTGCCGAGCCGCTTCAGGCTGCCCTCCACCGCACGGCGGATATACTTGCGCGAGGCGCCCTGGCTGTTCGCGTCGAGCCCGCGCGGGCTCGCGAACTTGGTTGCCAGCACCCAGCTATCGCGCTTCTCGCGGATGGCGTTGCCGACCACGACCTCCGACTGGTAATTCGCGTAGCCATCCGCCGTGTCGATGAAGTTGAAACCCTGATCGAACGCCTTGTCGATGATGCGCCGCGACGTGGTCTCATCGGTCTCGCCTCCGAACATCATGGTGCCGAGGGCGAGCGGCGATACGCGCAGGCCGTTGCGGCCCAGCGTGCGATACTGGATGGACATGAACGAGCGTTTCCTTTGTCAGATCGGCAGGATGGGCGGACGGCCGGGCGCCCGCATCGGAGAAGCGTTTGATAGCGCTATATATCTATTACGTCTATAGACAAAATTTTAAATGCCCGCAACGTCATTCCGCCGCAATGGCGGGCGTGTCGGCATGCGCGCCGGACGCGGGATAGGGGCCATCGGGCGGCCAGCGGTCAACATCCGTCCGTGCCGCGCGCGTCTCGGACAGCAGCCAGTGCCGGAACTGGCGCACCTGCGGCGACTTCGCCTTCAGGGGCGTCGCCGCGAAGAAGTAGAAGAAATCCACCGGCTGCGGTTCACCGAAGGGAACGACGAGCCGGCCGGACAGCAGGTCGGCCTCCGCGAGCCGCAGCTTGGCCAGGCCCACGCCCTGCCCCGCCACCGCCGCGTCCAGCACCAGCGACGACTGGCTCAGCGTGATGCCGCTTTCGGCCAGGTGAATCGGCAGCCCGAACAGGCGCAACCACGCCCCCCAGTCCGGGCAGGCGGGATCGGGAGACGGCCCCTGCTCGTGCAGCAGTGGCGCGCCGGCGAGCGCCGGCGGGTTCCCCGACAGCCCATGGCGCTGTGCGAACGCAGGGCTGCACACGGGCACGACTGCCTCGCCGAACAGCCGGTCCACGACGAGGCCGGAGACGTTACCCGCGCCGTAGCCGATGATGCAATCGGCGTCGTCCCTGAACAGGTCGACCCCGCGCGAGCACACGTCCACCTGCACGTCGAGCCGCGGCCCGGCCGCCTGCAGGGTGGCGAGGCGCGGCGCCAGCCACTTCCCGGCGAAGGACGATGGCGCGACGATGCGGATCGGCGCGCGCCCGGGCTCTTCCGCAAGGGCAGACAACGTTTCGAGCAGCGTATCGAAGGCGGACGTCAGGCCCGGCATCAGGGCGCGCCCGGCGGTCGTGAGCTGCAGGCCGCCACGGTTGCGCACGAACAGCGCATGGCCGAGGTGCTCCTCCAGCAAGCGGATTTGCTGGCCGACGGCGGCGGAAGTCACGTGCAGCTCATCGGCCGCGCCGGTGAAATTGAGATGGCGCGCCGTGGCCACGAACGCGCGCAGGGCCGTTAACGGAGGCAAACGCGCCAATGTTGGAGACGGTTGTCTTGATCTTGCCCGCGTGTCGATGTTCATCGCAGTGGTATCGGCTCTTCAAACAATCACGCCCTCACGGGCGACCTGAAGAACGGATCGCCGCCGCCCGCCCCGCGGACGGCCGCCCGTTATCCGTGCAGGGCGCCCATCCCACCCTCGGAGGAAGAATGAGACAGGCGCACCGGCCTGTCAATATTTAATTGATAAATTCTATGGATTTTAAGTTTTTTAGTTTCCCGTCAGGCGGCGGCGCGGCGGGTGGCGGCTTCGAGCGGCCGGGGATCGACCCACTCGCCGATGTCGAAATCGCCCGCGAGGAAGCCCCACTCCAGCAGGAAGTCCTTGTAGGCACCCACAGCCGCGATCAGCCCGGGTTCCAGGCTCAACCCCAGATGGTGATGCAGGTCCGGGCCGTTGGCGACGAGCACCTGCTCCTCGGTGGCGCCGGCCTCGCGCGCGACGAAGCGGCGGGTATCATCCGGATGGGCCTTCGCCCATTCGCTCGCGCGGAAAATGGCCTCGATCAGCCGCGCGACGAGGTCCGGCCGCTTTTCCGCCAGCAACTCGTCGACGGTCAGCAGGCGCGGCGAGCCGGAATTGACGCGGATGTTCGGATCGGAATGGAAGCCGAAATCCGCGACGAGCACAGCCCCGATGAGGTTGGCGACAGCGATGCCCGGCGTGCCCTTGACGAAGATAGCGTCGATCTCACCCCGGATGAGGGCCGCGATCTCCTCGCCGTGCGGCGGCCGGCGCCGCAGGCCGAACAGGGAGGCGTCGCCGAACTTGTCGAGCACGCTGTCCCGCACGGCGACATCGACGATCTCGACATCCCGGTGCGAAAGCCCTTCGAGCGACAGCGCAGAGACGAGCCCCTTCAGCGCGGTGGCGCGATGAAAGTCGACGATGCCCTCCGGGCGCCGGGCGATGCCGAAACGCCGGCCCTTCAGGTCGCTGACAGACCGGATGCCCGTTTGCGGCAGCGTGATGACGGCCTGGAACTCGTCGGTCCACGTGATGCCGACGAGCCGCGTCTTCCGGCCTTCCGAGCGCGCGCGGATCGGCGGAACGTTGCCGCCGTGGCGGAACGACCAGTTCAGGGTATGGTTGAAATGGCTCTGGCGGATGGCGGGGTCCGGCGAATCGATAATCGAGCGCAGTGCGATACCCTCGGCGGCAAAGGTTTCTTCGAGATAGCCGAGCTGCGCCGCGAGGCCGACGGGCGTCGGCACCGGACAGCGCGTGTACCAGATTTCGGACAGTTTTTCGTCGCTCATGATGGCTGCTCCTGGAATGCTATCCGATCAGACGGAACTGTCCGGCCGATGAGAATTCACTCGAAAACGCTATGGGTGTCCCGGTCAGAAGACCTTGCCCTCGCGCAGATGTGTCGTGGTTCCGTTGAGGTAGTAGTCGCCGACCACGCGCGCCTTGTGCAGCAGCGGATTGTGGCTGAAGACGGTGCGGATGTTGCGCCAGTGCCGGTCGAAGTTGTACTTGCTCGACGTGGTCGAGGCCCCGCCCAGATCGAATATCTGTTCCGCCGCCCGCAGGGCGAGGCGCGACGCGACGATCTGCGTGCGCGAGGTCGTGAGCGCGCTCTCCACCAGCGCCGCGTCGAGCACCGCCTCGTCACCGGCCGCGAACGCCGCCGCCGACCTGTCGAGCGCCCGGGCGCTTTCCGCCACCAGCGCGTCGACGGCGAAGGACGCGGCAGCGATCTCGCCGACCAGTTCCTGGATGAAATGATCCTCGCGCGCCGACGCCGCCGGGCTGTGCGCAGCCGGGCGCGCATGGTCGCGCACGTAGGCGATGCCCTCGTTCAGCACCGCCCGTACCGCGCCGGCGGCGGAGGCGGCGAGATGAAGCTGGCGTAGGGTCGACGTATGGCGGCCGATGCGGCCGTCAAGCGCACGCGCCGAGATTTCGTCCTCGAACACCTCGACGTCGTCGAGCAGCACGCCGCCGCTCGCCGTCAGGCGCTGGCCCATGCCGTCCCAGTCGTCGAGCACCGCGATGCCGGCCCGGCCGACGGGGATGAGAACGCTGACCACCTCGTCGGCATCGTTTTTGGCACTGAAGGTCGCGTAGTCCGCGAAGGCGGTGCCGGTCGCATACCATTTGCGCCCGTTCAGCCGCCAGCCGGCCGGCGTGCTGGTGAGCCGCGTCGTGACGTCGCCGGGGCGCGCCGTGCCCAGCTCCGTATGCGCACCGGCGAACAGCTTGCCGGCGAGCACCTCGTCGAGATAGCGGCGCGCCTTGCCCCCCTCGGGATCGAGCGCCAGCGTCTCGGTGAAATTGAAGTGCGAGCGCAGGGAATGGGCGACGTTGGAATCCGCCGCCGCCAGCCGCGCGATGACATCGATGTAGTTCTCGACCGTGCCTCCCGGCCCGCCGAGCGCCGCGGGAATGCGCAGCGTGCCGATGCCCGCCTCCCTGATCAGCCGGAACGCCTCGAACGGCAGTTCGCGGGTCTGGTCCCGCCGTGCCGCGCCCTTCGCGATTTCCGCCGCGAGCGCGGGCACCCGGGCCAGGATATCGGCCACGCGCGGCGGAGATGCGGACGCGGCGCCGGCGGGCGGGAGAGAGGCGATGTCGACGGCAATTGGCGAGGAGATCATGGTACTGTCTTCATGGTTTGCGCCCGGAAGCGTTCGCGCCGGCAAGCGCCTGTGGTGAAAAAGCGGAACGGCGGCCGCGTGCCGGCCACCGTGCCGGTGCGTTCAGCGATCCTGCAGGAAGCGCGGGTTCAGCGCATCGTTGAGGCCGTCGCCAATCATGTTGAGAGCGAGCACGGTGGAGACGATCGCGAGCCCCGGCAGCGCTGTCAGGTACCACGCCGTACGGATCAGTTCGCGACCGGCACCGATCATCGACCCCCAGCTCACGACGTTGGGATCGCCGAGCCCCATGAACGACAGCGCGGACTCCATCAGGATCGCGCCCGCCACCATGACGGACGACGTCACGATGATCGGCGGCAGGCCGTTGGGCAGGATCTCGCGGAAGATGATGCGCGCGTCGCCATATCCGAGGCTGCGCGCCGCCATCACGTAGTCCTTTTCCCGGATCGAGCGGAACTCCGCGCGCACCAGCCGCGCAACGTTCGGCCAGGTGACGATGGCGATGGCGATGGAGATCGTCGCGGCTGTCGGCTGGGTGATGGCGACGAGCACCACGACAAGCACGAAGTTGGGCAGCGTCTGGAATATCTCGATGATGCGCACCAGCAGATCGTCGACCCGGCCGCCGTAATAGCCTGCCACCGCGCCCACGCTGATGCCGGCGACGAGGCCGAGCAGCGTCGCCGCGATCCCGACCGTCAGCGATATCCGCGTGCCGTGCAGGATGCCGGCGAGCACGTCGCGCCCCATGGAATCGGTGCCGAGCGGATAGGCGGCATCCTGCCCCGGCCACAGGAAGGGCTTCGCTACCATCGCCAGCGGATCGCCGGGATAGAGCAGCGGCGCGATGCCGGCGGCGATCACCACGAGCGCGAGGATGATCAGCCCCGCGAGCGCGTTGGGATTGCGCAGGAAGATGCGCAGCGCCCGGCGCCCGTGGGTCGCGCCCGTGCCGGCGACATACGCGGGGAGCGGCTCTTCCTTGCCGAGCCAGCTCGGCGGCTCGGGCTCGCGCGGGTTCGCGGCCTTGGCCGGCGCGGCTTCACCCAGCAGGGCCGGATCGCGCAGGACTGGATCGGTCGCCGACATCAACGCACTCCAATACGAGGATCGAGGAAGGTTTGCAGCAGGTCCACCGCCGCGTTGACGGCGATGACCAGAAGCGAGGACAGGAGCAGGATGCCGAGCAACACGGTGAAGTCGCGCCCCATCACCGCCTCGTAGGCAAGGCGCCCCAGCCCCGGCCAGCTATAGACCGTCTCCACCACCACGGCGCCGCCCAGCATGCTGCCGATATGCATCCCCGCCAGCGTGGTGATGGGGATCAGCGCATTGCGCAGCACGTGATGCACCGTGACGGAGAACGGGGAGAGGCCCTTGGCGCGCGCCGTGCGCACGAAATCCTGCGACTTCACCTCCAGCATCGAGGCGCGCGTCAGGCGGGCGTAGATGGCGACGTAGAACAGGGCGAGCGAGGTCGCCGGCAGGATCATGTAGCGGGCCTTGTCCCACAGGCCCGCCCAGCCCGAAAGATCGGCGCCGATGGTGCCCGCGCCGCCGCTGGGCAGCCAGCCGAGCGTGACGGAGAACAGGATGATCAGCATCAGGCCGATCCAGAAGCCGGGCACCGAATAGAACACGAGCGCCAGCACGGAGAGCACGCGGTCCGGCAACCGCCCGGCGAAGATGGCCATCACAGAGCCCAGCACGAGCCCGATGAAGAGCGCGATGCCCAGCGCCAGCGACATCAGTAGCAACGTGCCCGGCAGCCGCTGGCCGATCAGCTCCGCCACCGGCATGCCATAGCGCGGCGAGAAGCCCAGGCTGAAATGCGCCAGCTCGTTGAGGTAGTTGTAGAGCTGCACCAGCACCGGATGGTTGAGGCCGAACTGCACGCGCAGGGCGTGCATGGTCTCTTCCGTGGCGGAGCCCGCCTCGCCGGCGATCACGTCGGCCGCGTCGCCCGGCGCCATCTGCAGCAGGAAGAAGTTCAGGATGACGATCCCGATGACCGTGGGCACGGCCTGAATGGCCGTCCGCCGCAGGCTGCTTCCGATTTTTCCCAGACTCGACATCCGCTTGCTCCGCGTCGCAGTGATTTCAGAACCGCAGCCCCGCGCTCTTCATCAGCGGTAGGATGTTCTCGCCGAAATGCTGGAGATCGGCGCGGAAGTCCGCGAAGCCGAGCTGCAGGCCGTCGATGCCCGCCCGCTTGAGCGCGATGAACTGCTCGACGACCTGCTCCGGCGTGCCGATAATCTCGATGTTGCCGCCGAGGCCGTAGCCCTGCTTGTGCGTCTTGTCCGAACGGCCACGCCAGGCATGGGCGTCGCTGTCGTAGTGGCCATGCCCGAACGACGCCCCTTTGGGGCGCGGCGGATTGTCGAGCAGCGCGTCGAGATAGGCCTGCGTTTCCTTCTCGGTGTTGCGGCTGACGATGACCGGGTTGATCAGCGTCCGGACCTCGCGCTCCACCGAGGCCGCAGTGCTCCGTATCGCATCGATATGCGGCGGCAGCGTCGCCAGGGCGCTGTCGATATGCGCGCCGCCAGGGGACGTGATGAACAGGATGTCGGAGTAGCGCGAGGCGAAGTCGATGCCCGCCTGCGAGCCCGTCGCCGTGACGAGAACCGGCCGGCCATAAAGCGGCTTGGGCGTGATCCAGCCGTTCGAGACCTTCCAGGCGGAATGGACGCTCTCGTGGGAATAGTTGTCGTCCGCCGTCCAGAGACGGTTCAGGACGTCGAACAGCTCGCCCGCCATGGTGTAGCGCTTGTCGTGCTCGATTCGCTGCCAGCCGAACATCTCGTGCTCGACGGCGCGATGGCCGGTGACGATGTTGATGCCCCAGCGTCCCTTGCTGATGTGGTCGAGCGTCGCGCCGAACTTGGCGAGGTGCAGCGGATGCCACGGGCCGTAGAGCACATGGATCGTGGAGATCAGCAGGATGCTCTTCGTGATCGCCGCCATACCGCCGAGCGCGACGAAGGAATCGAGGGAAGCCTCGCCGTCATAGCCGCCCTTGGGCAGCCACTGGGTGCGGCTGAAAGCGAGATCGAAGCCGAGCGCTTCCCCCTGCCGGACGATGTCGGCGTTGTAGTCGAACGTCCAGGTGTTGCTGGTGGGATACGAGGAGATGCTGATGTCCTGCAGATTGAGGAACAGCCCCAGCATCAGCGGCTGCCGCGCGGCGCGCGCCAGCGGGCTGTCCGCGCGCTCCAGCGGCCCGCGAACGCGGTAGAAGCTCTCCCCGGCGGACCACGCCGCCGGCGCGGCGGGCGTTGCTATGGCGGACGACATCATTGACTCCAGACAACATTGACCAAAAACACGCCTGCGCCGCGAGGGCGCGGACGCCGCCGCATCCGTTCATTCGCCGTTCACGCTTCCCGCGCCGCCGCGCTGATGAGCGCGCGCGTATAGTCGTGCCGGGGATGGGTCCATATCCGCAGATGATCGTTCTCCTCGACCACCTTCGCGTCCTTCATCACGATCACGCGGTCGGAGATGTACTGGACCACGGCGAGATCGTGCGAGATGAACAGGTAGGAGAGGTTGAGCGATTCCTTCAGCTCCACCAGCAGGTTGAGGATCTGCGACTGCACCGACACGTCGAGCGCCGACACCGGCTCGTCGCACACCACGAGCGAGGGGTTCAGCATCAGCGCACGCGCGATGCCGATGCGCTGGCGCTGGCCGCCAGAGAACTCGTGCGGCAGGCGATTGGCGGAGCGCGCCGGCAACCCGACCTGATCGAGCATCCGCTGTACCCGCTTCTGCCGTTCCCGCGCGTCGTTGACCTCGTGCACGGCAAGCGGGCCTTCGAGAATCTCGCCCACTGTGTGGCGGGGATTGAGCGAGCCGTAAGGGTCCTGGAACACCATCTGCATGTTCCGGCGCACGCGCCGCAGATTCTTGCCCTCGATGCGCGTGATGTCCTCGCCCCTGAACACGATCCGGCCGGAATGGGCGGGCACGAGGCGCATGATGGCTTTCGACAGCGTGGACTTGCCGCTGCCCGACTCGCCGACGAGCCCGAGCGTCTCCCCCGGTGCGATGGCGAGCGAGACGTCGTCCACCGCCGTGAACGGCCCGCGCGGCGTATCGTAGCGGACGGCGAGGTTGTGCACCTCGACGACCGGCGCGCCGCCGCGGTCCGGCGGCGGCAGGCGGATCGGCTCCCGCTTCTCCAGCAGGAATTCGTAGGTGTCGTCGGCATTGTGCACGACACGGATTTCCGGCAGGCGTTGCGTGCGGTAGTGCTGCGAGCGGTCGAGCCGGATCGAGGCGCCGATCAGGCCGCGCGTGTAGGGATGATGCGCCCGGCCGAACAGGTCGGCGGCGGCGAGCTGCTCCATCTTCTCGCCGTGATGCATCACGACGACGTTCTCCGTCCAGCGCGACACCAGCGCCAGATCGTGGGTGATGAGCAGCAGGCCCATGTTGAGTTCGCGGCGCAGGTCGTCCAGCAGTTGCAGGATCTGCGCCTGGATGGTGGCGTCGAGTGCCGTTGTCGGCTCGTCCGCGATCAGCAGCCTTGGCTCGCAGGCGATCGCCATGGCGATCATCACGCGCTGGCGCTGACCGCCGGAAAGCTGATGCGGATAGGCGTCGAGCCGCTGCTGTGCATCGGGAATACGCACCTGCTCCAGCAGCGCCAGCGCGCGCTCGCGCGCGTCCTCCCGCGACAGCGGCTTGTGGGCGCGCAGCGCCTCCACGATCTGCTCGCCGACGCGGTGCACCGGGTTGAGCGAGGTCATCGGCTCCTGAAAGATCATCGCCACCTTGCTGCCGCGCAGCGCCCGCAATTCCTTGCGCGGCAGGCCGATGACGTCCCGGCCGTCGACCCTGATCTCGCCGCCCAGTTTCGCCGTGTCGGGCAGCAGCTGCATGATCGCCAGCGCCGTCGAGGACTTGCCGCAGCCGGATTCGCCGACAAGCGCCACGGCCTCGCCGGGGCGGACGGAAAAGCTCAGCCCTGAGACGGCGGTCGTTTCCCCGCCGGGACCGGGAAAACGCAGCCGCAGGTTACGAACGTCCAGAACGGGTTGTTCCGTTTGCGCCATCTAATCTCTCTATAAATTCTGTAAAGTTTATTGCATTTGCGCAAATGCCTTGTCAAGCGCTGCCGGCGGCATTTCTCGGGCCGGTCCGGATGGCCGCCCGCAGGAGCATACCGCACGATAAAATAACTTGTAATATGGAATTTATGGAATTATGGCGTTGGCAACATCGACCCGGATGAAGACGGCGCGCGGGCCAGCGCGCCACCCGTTTCAAAGGATGACCACGATGCGTCTCGCACTGCATTCCTCACGCCGCCGCTTTCTCGGCGTTTCCCTTGCTGCGCTCGGCTTTGCGGTGACGGGCGCGCCCTTCTCCACGGGCGCAGGCGCCGCCCTTGCCGGACCGGCGCATGGCGGCACGGCCACTCTGCTGTTGGCCGCGGAACCGCCAGTGCTCACCTCCATCGCCCACACGGCGTACAACACGGTTTTCGTATCGGGCAAGACGACCGAGGGGCTGCTCGCCTACGACTTCGACCTCAACCCCCGGCCGCAACTGGCGACGGAATGGTCCGTGAGCGAGGATGGCCTGCGCTACACGTTCAAGCTGCGCGAGGGCGTGAAATGGCATGACGGCAAGCCCTTCACCTCCGCCGACGTCGCCTATTCGATCAATACCTTGAAGGAGGTGCATCCGCGCGGCCGCAACACCTTCCTCAACCTCGTCGAGGTGCAGACGCCCGATCCGCTGACGGCGATCCTCGTGCTCTCGAAGCCGGCGCCCTACCTCATCTCGGCGCTCAACGCCACGGAATCGCCGATCGTGCCGAAACACCTCTACGAAGGCACGAAAGCGGCGGAGAACCCGGTCAACCTCGCCCCCGTCGGCACGGGGCCCTACAAGTTCAAGGAATGGGTGCGCGCGAGCCACATCATCTACGAGCGCAACCCCGACTACTGGGACAAGCCCAAGCCGTACCTCGACAGGATCGTCGTGCGCTTCATCCCCGACGCGGCGGGGCGGGCGATCGCCATCGAGACCGGCGAGATCGACCTTGCGCCCAACACGCCCATCTCGCTGAGCGACCTGTCGCGGCTCGAAGGCCTGCCGCACATCGGCATCGAGAAAAACGGCAACCAGTACAACAACGGCATCAGCCGCATCGAGTTCAACCTCGAACGCCCGTTCTTCAAGGACGTGCGCGTGCGCCGGGCCATCGCCCACGCCCTCGACAGGGAAGTGTTCAAGAACACCGTCGCCTACGGCTACGGCAACGTCATCCCCGGCCCCATCAGCCCGAACCTGACCCGGTGGTTCGATCCGGATCTGAAGACCTACCCGCTCGATCCGGACACCGCCAACAAGCTCCTCGACGAGGCGGGCTTCGCGCGCGGCGGGGACGGCGTGCGCCAGCGCCTCACCATCGATTACGTGCCGAGCGGCGAAATCTACAAGCGCGGCGCGGACTACATCAAGCAGGCGCTGGCGCCGCTCGGCCTCGACGTGACCGTGCGCAGCCAGGACTTCGCCACCTATACCAAGCGTATCTATACCGACCGCGACTTCGATTTTGCCTTCGAGGGCATGAGCAACCTGTTCGACCCCACCGTCGGCGTGCAGCGCCTCTACTGGAGCAAGAACTTCAAGCCGGGCGTGCCGTTCTCCAACGGTGCCGCTTACAGTAACCCCGAGGTCGACAGGCTTCTGGAAGAGTCCGCCGTCGAGACGAATCCGGAAAAGCGCGTGGCCCAGTGGCGGCGCATCCAGGAAATTCTGGTCGAGGATCTGCCCGCCATCGACGTCATCAGCAGCCCTGAAGTCACGCTCTACAACAAGCGGATCGTCAATCACACGATCACCGCAGACGGCGTCGGCGGCTCGCTGGCAGATGCGTATATCGTGAAGTGACGCGGACGTGGCGGGCGCGGATGCCCGCTGCTTTCCTGAAAAAACCTCTCCCCAACGACGGGCGATCGCAATGACGGAACATCTCGATATCGTGGACATCCACACCCACCTGTGGCCGGCCGACCGGGGCGCTGGCGGCGCGCGGCGGGTGAATTTCGGCCTCGGCGACGACATCCTGCGCCAGATCGTCGATCCCGCCGCGCTGCTTGACGCCTTCGCGGCCGCGGGTGTGTCGCTTGCCGTCGTCAGCACGACCGTCGAAAGCCTGTTCGGGGTGGAGGGCCCCACCGACGAAAGCACGATCGCAGGGGTCAACGACTGGCTCGCCGGCCTCGTCGCCGCCCATCCCGGACGGCTTGCGGCTCTCGGCGTGGTCGACCCGTTCTCCGGCGAGGCGGCTGCACGGGAAGCCGAGCGGGCGCTCGGCACGCTCGGCCTCGCGGGGCTGGTCATCGACTCCTCCCGGCACGGACGCTTCCTCGCCGATCCCGCCGTCCGTCCCACGCTTGAGGTGGCGAACCGCTACCGGGCGCCGGTTTTCGTCCATCCCATCAACGCGCCGCAGGCCGATCTCCTGATCGCCGGCGCGGGCAAGGCGGGCAATTCGCTCGGCCGCGGCCTCATGAACGGCGTTGCCTTCCTGTCCCTGCTGGAATCGGACATCCTCGACGCCTTCCCCGACATCAACTTCGTTTTCGCGACGCTGGGGCTCGGCGCCATCGTGCAGGCATCGCGCGGCGGTCGCTACGGACGGGAGGCACGCGACGCCGGCGAGCGCCCCAACATCTATTTCGACACCATGGGCGATGACCCGGCAATCGTGCGCATCCTCACCTCCTTCTTCGGCGTCGAGCGCGTCCTCGCCGGCACCGATTGGCCGATTCTGCCCGCACTCGCGCAGGCGAGCCTGCGGGACAACCTGATCCGCGCCGGGCTCGACGCGCATGAACGGCAGCTCGTCGCCGGTCTCAACGCGCGCCGCATTCTCGGAAGCCGCGTCCCGGGGCAGACGGGAGCAGCCTGACGATGACCGCCCTGCCCGATACGGATTTAGCCGCCACGCTGGCCCGCGCCCGCGACCTTGGCCGGGAGTTCGCGGCGCGGGCCGCCCGCTATGATGAAACGGGGGAGTTTCCCGTCGCCAATTTCGAGGCGCTGCATGAGGCAGGCCTTCTAGGCCTCACCACCGCACGCGAGCACGGCGGCCTCGGGGGCGGGCTGCGCGACGCGCTGGCCGCCGTTTCCGCCGTCGCCCGCGGCGATCCGTCGACCGCCCTCGTTTACGCGATGCATCTGAACAACCAATACAGCGCCAGCCATTCCGGCAAGTGGCCCGCGCATCTCGTGGAGCGCGTGACGCGGGCCAACCGCGAGGGCGTGGCACTGCTCAACGCGGCGCAGGTGGAGCCCGCCGTCGGCTCGCCCTCGCACGGGACGCTGCCCCAAACGGTTGCGCGGCGAGACGGCGGGACGTGGCTCATCAGCGGGCGCAAGATCTACACAACAGGCATTCCGCTGCTGAAATGGGCGCTCGTGCTCGCCGTCACGGACGAGACCGAGCCCCGGCTCGGCTCGTTTCTGGTGCCGACGGACGCACCCGGCCTGCGGGTCGAGCGCACGTGGAACGCCGTCGGCATGCGCGCCACCCGCAGCGACGACATCGTCCTGGAGAACGTCGCGATCCCCTACGAGGACACGATCGACCTCGCACCGGCCTCGGCGGGCATCCGGCGCGACGAACGCGAGAGTGCCTGGTATTTCGGCCTTGTGCCCGCCGTCTATGACGGCGCGGCGCACGCCGCCCGCGACTGGCTGGTGAACTTCGCGGCCAGC
Organism: Pseudochelatococcus lubricantis; assembly: GCF_011762225.1. Taxonomy (GTDB): domain Bacteria; phylum Pseudomonadota; class Alphaproteobacteria; order Rhizobiales; family Beijerinckiaceae; genus Pseudochelatococcus; species Pseudochelatococcus lubricantis. The sequence goes on along the minus strand of NZ_JAASQI010000006.1, from coordinate 269,732 downwards.
CGCACGCCCGGCAGCCTCGGCGCGCCGCTCTCCTCCTTGCCCCGCTTTCATGACGGCGTCGGCCAGATCGAGGTGCTGCTCGGCATCAACCGCCGCCTGCTGCGCGGCCTCGCCGAGGACTACGATCTCGGCCGGCCGTTCGGCGCCGACGCCGTCATCGTCAAGCACGCGGTGATCGAGAACGCGCAGGCCGCGACGCTGATCGCCCTCGATCTCGGCGGCAATCCCGGCATCAACCGGGACAACCCGCTGGAGCGCCACCACCGCGACTCGCTGGGTGGCAAGGCTCACGCACCGCAGAACAACCTCATCCGCACCAATCTCGGCCGCGCCGCCTTCGCGCGCCACGCCGCCGGCACTGCCGCGGAATAGGGGAAAACGGATCGCCCGGCCCGGCAGAGGGCGTGTCATTCCCGGAGCGTCATACCCGGAACGACATGCCCCGAATGTCATGCCCCAAATGTCATGCCCATGTCATCGTCAACCCATGACATACGGCACTGCTATTGCTGTGCCCCGCGCGCGGGCTAGGGAGAAAAAACGAGATGAAAAGGTCGATCCTGCTGGCTATCGGCGCCAGCCTGCTGTCCGGCACCGCCCTGATGGCGGCCGAGCCCCTGAACTTTAACCGGATTTCGGTTTTCCCGGTCATTCGCAACCTGCCGGAAGGCGCCGATCCGGCCAAGCCGACGGTGTCCGAGATCATCGCGGCCAACGCTGACGGCACGCTGCTCGTCTACACCGATTCGCCCGGCAACCGCGTCGGCCTCGTCGACATCACCGATCCCGCCGCGCCCAAGGCCGGCGGCGCGGTCGCCGTCGAAGGCGAGCCCACCTCGGTCGTCGTCGTGGGCAACAAGGCGCTCGTCGGCGTCAACACCTCGAAGAGCTACACCGAGCCGTCGGGCTTCCTCGGCGTGGTCGATCTGACGAAGAAGACCCTCGAAAAGAAGTGCGAGCTGGGCGGCCAGCCGGACTCGGTCGCGCTGAGCCGCGACAAGAAGACCGTCGCCATCGCCATCGAGAATGAGCGCAACGAGGAACACAACGAAGGCGCGCTGCCGCAGCTTCCCGCCGGCTTCGTCTCGCTCGCCGCCGTGGGTGCCGATGGCGACGTGGACTGCGCCGCCGTTCGCCGCGTCGAAGTGACGGGCCTCGCCTCCTACGCTCCGGAAGATCCCGAGCCCGAGTTCGTCGACTTCAACGGCAAGGACGAGGTCGTCGTCACGCTGCAGGAGAACAACCACCTCGTCATCGTCGACGCGAAGGAAGGCAAGGTCGTCTCGCACTTCCCCGCCGGCGCCGTGACGCTTGAGAACGTCGACACGAAGAAGGACGGCGTCATCAGCCCCACCGACACGATCGAGAACGCCCTGCGCGAACCGGACGCCGTGCGCTGGCTGGACGACGACCGCTTCGTCATCGCCAACGAGGGCGACTACAAGGGCGGCGCGCGCGGCTTCACGATCTTCAACAAGAACGGCACCGTCGAGTTCGAGAGCAAGGCCTCGTTCGAGCATGAAGTGCTGCGCGCCGGCCACTATCCCGACAAGCGCAACAAGAAGGGCGTCGAGCCCGAAGGCATCGCTTTCGGCAAGTACGGCGACGACAACCTCTTCTTCGTCGGTTCCGAGCGCGGCTCCGTCGTCGGCGTCTACAAGGACGAAGGCGCGGGCAAGGAGCCCACGTTCCTGCAGCTCCTGCCGGCTGGCGGCATCGGACCCGAGGGCCTGCTGGTCATTCCGCAGCGCGATCTCTTCGTGACCGCCAACGAGACCGACCTGCGCAAGGACGGCGGACAGGGCACCACCGTCGCGATCTTCAAGCGCGCGCAGGCGCCGGCCGTTTATCCGACCATCGTTTCCGGCAATGACGGCAAGGGCCTGCCGATCGGCTGGGGCGCGCTCTCCGGCGCAGCCGCCGATCCGTCCGTCCCCGGCCGCCTCTATGTCGTCAGCGACAGCTTCTATTCGCAGGGCGCCATCTACGTCGTCGACGCCGCGCAGAAGCCTGCGCGGATCGTCGAGAAGCGCATCGTGACGAAGGACGGCAAGCCCGTCGCCAATCTCGACCTGGAAGGCATCGCTGTCCGTCCCGCCGGCGGCTTCTGGCTGGCGTCGGAGGGCAATCCGGAGCGCGAGAAGAACCCGACCCAGTCGCAGATCGTCCGCGTCGACGACAAGGGCGAGGTGCAGGAAGTCGTCGAGCTGCCGGAAGAGCTGAAGAAGCAGGCCACGCGCTACGGCTTCGAGGGCATCGCGGTGGCCGGCGAGGGCGACAGCGAGACGTTGTGGATCGCCGTGCAGCGCGAGTGGAAGGACGACCCGAAGGGCCACGTCAAGATCCTCGCCTACAACCCGGCTGCGAAGACGTGGGGCGAACTCCACTATCCGCTGGACAAGTCCGAGAAGGGCTGGGTCGGCCTGTCGGAAATCACCTACGTCGGCAACGACAACTTCGTGGTCATCGAGCGCGACAACCAGGTGGGCGACGCCGCCGCTATCAAGAAGCTCTACCGCTTCTCGATCGCGGGCCTGAAGCCGGCGGCCATCGGCGCGAAGGAGATCGCCGTGGTGAAGAAGACGCTGGCGCGCGACGTGCTGCCCGACCTCAAGGCCGCGAACGGCACGGTGCTTGAGAAGGTCGAGAGCTTCGCCGTGGACAAGGACGGCGTGAGCTTCATCATCACCGACAACGACGGCGTGGACGGTTCCTCCGGCGAGACGCAGTTCATCAACCTCGGCAAGATCAAGCTCGACTGACGGCGACACGCCATCGAATCCGGTACGGCCGGCGGATCGCTCCGCCGGCCGTATCCATTGCGGCCTCTCCGGCGCCGCGCACCTGTCACACCGGCGTCATTGCGCGGTGGCAGACAAACGCGGACATTTTTCTCTCTGGAGAGGCGCCATGCGCAAATTCACTGCTTCACTGTTTGCCGTCGCCGCTCTTGCGGCGCTCGTTGCCGCGCCCGCCCGGGCCCAGGACCTCGCCACGCTTGAAGCCGGCGCCCGCAAGGAAGGCGCGGTCTACAGCGTCGGCATGCCGGACGGCTGGGCGAACTGGAAGGACACCTGGGCGCAGCTCACGGAGAAGTACGGCCTCAAGCACGCCGACACCGACATGAGCAGCGGCGAGGAAATCGCCAAGTTCGCCAACGAGGGCGCCAACGCCACGGCGGACATCGGCGACGTCGGCCTCGAATTCGGCCCCATCGCGGTGAAGCGCGGCGTGACGCAGCCCTACAAGCCCACGACGTGGGAGCAGATCCCCGGCTGGGCGAAGGATGCCGAAGGCAACTGGGTCATCGCCTACACCGGCACCATCGCGTTCATCGTCTCGAACGAGGTGAAGAACCCGCCGAAGTCGTGGGCCGACCTGCTTAAGGGCGACTACAAGTTCTCCATCGCGCAGGTGGGTTCCGCCGCGCAGGACAACGCCGCCGTGCTCGCCGCCGCCGTGGCGCAGGGCGGTGATGAGAACAACCTGCAGCCGGGCATCGACCTCTTCGCCAAGCTCGCCGAACAGAAGCGCCTCGTCGCCAACGCCGCCAACCCGGCGAGCCTGGAGAAGGGCGAGATTCAGGTCGCCGCCCTGTGGGACTTCAACGCGCTGAACTACCGCGACGTTGTCGGCCGCGACAAGTTCACGGTCCTGATCCCCTCCGACGGTTCGATCACCAGCGGCTACGCGACGATCATCAACAAGCACGCCAAGAACCCCAACGCCGCCAAGCTGACGCGCGAATACATCCTGAGCGACGCCGGCCAGGTCAACCTCGCCAACGGCTACGCCCGTCCCATCCGCGTCGATCACATCACGCTGCCGGAAGAGACGAAGGCGCGCCTGCTGCCGTCCGAGCAGTACGCGAAGGCCAAGCCCATCGACAGCGAGGCATGGACGAAGTCCGCGCCGACCATCGCCGCCAAGTGGCGCGATCAGGTCGCTCCCAAGCTCTGAGCGGACGGCCCTTCAGTCGCAAAGGCGCGGATGATGCATCCGGCGACCCCCGCCGTTCCCGGCGGTTCCTGTGAAGCCAACAGGTGCGAGCGTCCCGGCCATGCCGGGGCGCTCGTGCGCATCCGGCGCGGCAGCGGCAGGCCTTCAGCGCCATGACCGACGCCAATACACTGCGCATGCGCCTCCTCGCGCTGCCCCTGCTGGTCGTGTTCGCGGTGCTCGTCGTCTGGCCGCTGACCAGCATCGTCATCGACAGCTTCGATGCGCAGGGGGAAATTTCCCTCGCCAACTACCGCACGGTGCTGGAAAGCACCTATTACCGGCAGTCCTTCGTCACGAGCCTCTGGATTTCCGTGCTGACGACGGGCATCGGCATCGCCCTCGGCATCCTGCTCGCCATCGCCCTGCGCGCGCGGGGCGGCGGCGTGCGGCGGTTCGCGCTCGCCTTCGGCAGCATGGGAGCCAACTTCGCCGGCGTGCCGCTCGCCATGGCGATCATCATCCTGTTCGGCATGAACGGGTTTTTCACCATCCTCGTCGGCAAGCTCGGCCTGCCGGGCGGCTTCAACGTCTATTCCCTCGCCGGGCTGGTGATCGCCTATTGCTACTTCCAGATCGCCCTCGCCACGCTGCTGCTCACGCCCGCGTTCGATGCCGTGCCGGCGGAGATCGAGGAAGCGGCGGCCCTGATGGGTGTGTCGTCAGCCCGCTTCTGGCTGCGCGTCGGCCTGCCCATCGTCGCACGCCAGATCGTCGCGATCGCCATCCTGCTGTTCGCCAACGCGATGGGCACGTTCGCCACGACCTACGCGCTGACAGGCACCAGCGTCAACGTGGTGACCATCGCCATCAGCGATCTCGTGTCGGGTGACATCTTCTCCGATCCCAATCTGGCCAACGCCATCGCGCTGGTGCTGCTCGTGGTGCTGCTCGTCCCCATCGTCGCCAGCCAGTTCCTCGCGCGGGAGAGGCGGCCATGATCCCGTCGAACGGACTGCTGTCGCGGACGTTTCTGATCGCCATGGCGACGCTGATGGCGCTGCCCATCGCCGCCACCGCCATCAACGCCTTCGCCGCGGACTGGTCGGACACGCTGCTGCCGTCCGCGCTGACGGCCGACTATTTCCTCACCGTGATCGCCGACCCGCGCTTCACCGCCGCCATGGTCCGCTCGCTGGCGGTGGCGGCGGTGGCGCTGGCACTGGCGACGGTGCTCATCGTGCCGGCGATCGTGTGCGCGCATATCTACTGGCCAGCGCTTGACCGCTGGCTGGCGCGGCTCGTGATCCTGCCCTATGCGGTGCCGGCGATCGTGCTGGTGGTGGGCTACCTGCGCGTCTTCTCCCACCCGCCGCTGCAGATCAACGGCTCGCCGCTGGTGCTTGTGCTCGTTTATGTGCCGGTCTGCTTCCCGATGTTCTACATTGCGATCAAGAACAGCCTGCGCGGCCTTGCGATCGTGGATCTGCTCGATGCCGGGCGGCTTGTGGGCGCGAGCGACGCCGTGCTGCTGCGCCGGGTGATCCTGCCGTCGATCGTGCCCGGCATCATGGTCGCCGCCGTGCTGAACTTCGCCATCCTGTTCAGCGAGTTCGTCTATGCGAAGATGCTGGTGGGCGGCAATTTCGAGACGCTGCAGATGTACATGTACGCCCAGCGCAACCTCAGCGGCCGCATCACCAGCGTGATCGTGCTGATCTATTTCGTCCTGCTGCTTGTCATGACCCTGGCATCGCTGGGACTCGCCCGAACGGAGGAGCGCGCAAGCCGATGAGCTATCTGACCATCGCCAAAGTCAGCGCGACCTATGGCGCCGCGACCATCCTCGACGGGATCAACCTTGAGATCGGACAGGGCGAGATGCACGTGCTGCTCGGCCCTTCCGGCTGTGGCAAGACGACCCTGCTGCGTGCCATCGCGGGGCTGGCGGCGCCATCGGCGGGCGAAATTCGCCTCGCCGGGCGGCGCATCGATAACCTGCCGCCCAAGGACCGCGGCATCGCCATGGTGTTCCAGCACTATGCGCTGTTTCCCAACATGACCGTGCGCCAGAACCTCGCTTTCGGCCTTGAGCAGAAAAAGCTCTCGCGGGCCGAGATCGCGCGGAAGGTCGAGGCGACGCTGGACATGGTGGCGCTCGGGCCGCGTGCCGACGTGCGGCCGCACCAGCTGTCCGGCGGGCAGCGCCAGCGCGTGGCACTCGCACGCGCGCTCGTTCTGGAGCCCTCCCTGCTGCTGCTCGACGAGCCGCTGTCGGCGCTGGATGCGCAGATCAGGAAGCGCCTGCGCGACGAGCTGAAGCGCATCCAGCGCGACACCGGCCTCACCAGCATTCTGGTCACGCACGACCAGGACGAGGCGCTGACGCTCGGCGACCGCATTTCCGTGATGAACGCCGGCGGCATCGCCCAGACCGGCAATCCGCGCGACATCTATCACCGCCCGCACAGCCTGTTCGTGGCCGGCTTCATCGGCGACGGCAACTTGCTGGCGCCGGAGGAGCTGGAGCGGCTGACCGGCATCCGCTCCGCCGACACGGTCGTCATCCAGCCGCAGGACTGGCGGCTGGAAGGCGCGAACGGCACGGCCGCCGCGCCGGCTGGCGACGAAGCGGGCGAGGCCATCCGCCTGCCGGGCGTCGTGGCCGATGCCAGCCTGTCCGGCCCCTCCATCCGCTATACGGTGACGGCGGCGGGCCTGCGGCTGAAGGTGGAAACGCCCAACCACTACGATTCCACGCAGTTTTCGCCAGGCGCCGACGTGGTCCTCACGCTGCGTCGGCGGGACGTGCACGCCGTCACGGGCTGAAACGGCGGTACCTGACGTCGCAGACATGCGATCAAGCTGCCGAAATCCCCCACCGCGCCTGCCGGATGCGTCTCGACGCACGGAACAGAAAGGCGGGGCACTTGCGTGCCCCGCCGATATCTTGTCGCTGGATCAGGCGTCTGCCGTCAGCCCACGAGGTCGTAGCCGACGATCTGGCCGAGGTCGCGGATCGCGGTCGTGCCCACCAGGTCGAGTTCGACCACGTTCTCGATCGACAGGTTGCCTTCCGCCATGTTGTTCACCGTGCGCAGGCCCGTGGGGTTCAGCATCGTCAGCGCGTTGCTCAGCCCGTTGATGTTGCCCGTGCGGTCGCCCGTCTGAACGACATACCAGTTATCGTCGAAGCGGAACGCCGCCACGCTGTTCTGGCCCATCACGCTCGCCACGTAAGTCGTCGCCAGCGCCACGTCGTTGGTCAGCGAACTCAGCATGTTCGAGATCGTGTTGGTCAGCACGCCGTTGGTGAACGCCTGCGAGGTGCCGCGGCCGCTCGCCTGCTGGTGCACGCCAAGGCCGTCGAACGCCAGCTTGTCGCCTTCGCCGATGTTGAAGTCGGTGACGAGGTCGATCTGGCGCGAGCCGGACTGGTCGGCGGCATCGAACAGGAAGGTGTCGGCGCCCTTGCCGCCGGTCATGACGTCGCGGCCGGCGCCACCCCGGATGACGTTGTCGAAGGCATTGCCGGTGAGCGTGTTGTCGCCCGCGCCGCCGAAGAGGTTGCTGTCCTTCGCGGCGTCGAGGAGGGTGCCCTGCTCGATGTTGTCGGGCAGGACGACAGTGGCCTTCTCGCCGTCGTAGAACACGCGGTCGATGGCGTCCGTGCCGAGGTCGGCAACCAGCGCATCAGCGTCGTGCAGGAAGATGTCCTGACCGCCGAATTCGTTGTCCGCGAGGTCATAGCCAAGCACCGCGAGAGGCAGGCGATAACCGTTCTCGTTCAGATAATTGATCGCGATCCGCGGCTCGTCGGTCTGGATGATCGACACGCCCTGATCCGCCCAGAAGCCATAGACGAGATCGGGACGCTCCAGGCCGAGGAAGTCCCCGCGGTTGCCGCTCATCGAGCCGCTCGAATTGCCGGAGCCCTGGAAAAGCGTATTCATGAAGTAGCGAACGTCATATTGCTCGAAAAGCGCCTTGATTTCGGGCATGAAGAAGTAGCCGGGGTCCTCGACCTGCCCGGGGCCCGATGCATAGACATTGATCTCGACCGCGTCGACGGGGATCGTCGAGAACACCTTTTCGACGAATGCCGCCGACACGCCCGGATACATGATCGGCATGAAGTGGATTCCGGCAGGCGACGCATCGAGCGCCGCTTTCACGGCGGCCAGGGACGCATCGTTGGTGATCGCGGCCTTGAACAGAAGCTGGTCAGCGACGCCGGCCGCCTCGCCGAGCCTCGCGATGGCGGGAATGTTCGCCACGGAGACCTTGTCGAGGTTGACCATCACCTTGTCATCGATCGCCGCGAACAGTTCCTCGATGGTCAGAACCTTCTGGTCCGTGACCTCGCGGGTGCCCTCGATGACGAGATTGAGCGACTTGATCTGTTCCAGCGTCAGGCTGCTGACATTGCCCGTTCCGGTCGTCGTGCGGTTGACGCTGCCGTCGTGCATCAGGACATAGTGCCCGTCGGCGGTCCGCTGGATGTCGGTCTCGATGATGTCGACACCGAGGCTGATCGCGTGCTCGATCGCCTTGAGGGAGTTCTCGGGCAGGATGCGCGCCCCGTCCTCGTAATAGCCCGCCCGGTGCGCCGCGATCAGCGTGTTGCCGTCCTTGGCGTCCTGATAGGAGTCGATGATCCGGTCGATGGGCGCGTTCACATAGTCCGGGTTCACGTCGCCGATCAGGTCCGCGAAGCGGTCCGGATGCACCGTCTCGCCCGCGTCCTCAAGCTGCATGGAGGGAATGTCGCGCGTCTGGATGATCCAGCCGTCCTCGACCTCCTGATACGACACGATATTGTCTATGTTGGCGCCGTCGAGGCCCTCGGGGCTCAGCACCAGAGCGCCGTCCTTCGGCGTCAGGCCGTTGATGGTGAGCTTGTACTCGCCGGTGCCGAGCTTGACGATGTTGTAATTGCCGTTGGAGACGGACGACGATCCGTCGCTCAGCACGCGCCCGAAGGTGACGTCCTTGTGGCCCGTCGGAATGTAGGTGAAGCCGAAGTCCTCGTTGTCGTAGACATAGCCGTTGTGGGTGTTGTTATGCGTGCCGATGACCCAGCCGCTGCCGTCTTCCTTCGGCCGCGCGGCCGTGTAGACGCCCTTGTTGGCGCCGCCGGTCACGAGCAGGATGCCGTCCGTCAGGCTGTTCACGCCGTCGAGCGTCACCGTGTAGGTGTAGTCGCTGTTGCGCGACACCTCGGCCTTGTCCGCGAAGCCGGCCGATGAAACGACGGTGTTGCCGCCGTTGCGGACCCACGCGCCCGTGAAGCGGGAGAAGTCGAAATAGGCGGCGGAGATGTCGCTGTTGAACTCGTTGCCCGTCGGCGCTTCATTCACCGACACGAACAGCGAGTTGTCGGAGCGGTAGCCGATGGACGCCGCGCCATACTGGACGCCGTCCCCGAAGCCCCAGTCGACACCGTTCGACGCGATCGAGGCGACGAAAATGCCGTTGATGGCGTCGTTCGTCGCCGATCCCGCGCGGATGTGGTAGTCGCCGCGGTTCGAATTATCGATCCGGCCATGATCCAGCGCGAACCAGTACGTATTCCGCTTGAGCGCAATGGTCACGTTGTTGCCGTCGCTGCCGTCGGCCGTCTGCTGCGCGGAGATATATCCGGCGTCGACCGTGTTCTGATCATAACGGACAAACGCAAAATTGAAGGCGCCACTATAGATGACGCCTTCTTCACGAACACCAGTATCAGTCATTGTGGCCTCCTCGTCATTCAGCCGCCAGGCGCCGCGACCGGACACCGGAAGCCGCACCAACCCCAAAGCGTACAGATGCCTAGCACCTGTCGATGACGATTAAATTACATCTTGCAATTTAATCTGGGTGTCGTAAATGGCTGGGCGAGGAGGAGAAGCCATGGCCGATGTCCAGACGCTGTTGTCCTACAGCGACCGCAGGTTCCTGCAGTTGCTGTTCATGGAAAAGGCGCTGTCGCGCAAGGATGTCGCCAGGAGGCTGGACATGACGGAGGCGAGCATCTCCCGCATCGCCTCGCGCCTCGTCGCGATGGGGATCGTGAGCGAGAGCGCGGAGCGGGAGGGCAAGCTCGGGCAGCCTGTGCGCACGCTCACCATAGCGGCGGGGCAGATCTTTTCGGCGGGCATCAACTTCGCGCTGAACGTCGTCGACGTCGCCATCATCGATCTCGCGGGGACCGTCGTATCCATGACGCGCGAGCGGATCGAGCAATCGTCGCCCACGGTGGCCGCCGAAAAGGCGAACGGTATTCTCTCGCACATGATCTGGCAGCACGGGATCGACCTGGACGCCATCGTCGGCGTCGGCGTCTCGGTGCCGGGCAACTTCGCGCCGGACAAGGAGTCCGTGTTCGCGCACAGCCTGTTCCTCGAATACGGCGACATCAACATCGCCGACGTCTTCGGCAGCGTCTGCGGCATGCCGGCCGTCATCGAGAACGACGGCGCCTGTGCGGCGCTCGGCGAGTATTACTTCGCCAACGGCCACCGGCACCGCATGCTCTTCAAGTACCACCTCGGGCACGGCTTCAATGCCGGCATCGTGCTCGACGGGCGTCTCTACAGGGGTGCCTACGGCAATTCGGGTGTGACCGGCGTGCTGTTTCCCTATGGCAAGCCGCGCCCCACCGGCACCGATCTCATCGAGACCCTGGCGGCTGTCGACATCCATCTGACCGACGTCGCCGACCTCGAATCCGTGCCCGGGAACGGGCGCGATACCGTGGAGCGGTGGCTCGACCGCGCAGCGGGTCAGCTCGCGGAGGCCGTGCGCATCGCGACGGGCTTCTACGATCCGAGCATCATCGTCATCGGCGGGCGCCTGCCGCGCTGGCTGACTCAGGAGTTGACGGGGCGGATCGCGTGGGAGACGCTCGCCGGGCCGTCGCGCGGGCTCCGGGTCGCACCCGTCGTTCCCTCCACGCTCGGTCCGTCGAGCGGCGCGATCGGGGCGGCGTGCGTGCCCTTCTTCGACCGCTTCTTCCCGAACGCCATCATCTGAATCGCGCAATGCAAGGCCTACCGATGTCACACAACGATATCTGTCCGCAGGATCATCTCCAGCATCTTTTCACAGGCGCCTCCGGCATCGTCGACCGGGCAGCTCAGCTTCTCGTCGCCATGCAGGCGCGCTCGCGCAGCGTCTCGCACAAGGAACTGCGCGACATCGTGACGGACGCGGATATCGCCGCCGAGGAACTCCTGATCGACGGCTTGCGCAAGCTGACGCCGGAGGCGGACATCCTCGCCGAGGAAACCGGCGAAACGCCCGGCAACGGCCGTCCCGGCACGGCGCCACTCCGCTGGATCGTCGATCCGCTCGACGGAACCGTCAACTATGCCAACGGCCTGCCCCTGTATTCGGTGACGGTCGCCGCGCAGGAGGGGGGCGAAACCGTGCTCGGCATCGTGCAGTCGCCGGCGGTCCCGCTCGCGGCGGCGTTCCTGAAGGGGGGAATGGCGACGGTGAACGGACGCCCGGCGCGCGTGTCCGACGTCGGCACGCTCGCGGACGCCATCGTGTGCGTTTCCCTGACGTCGAGCTATGAAGCCGCAACCGTGGCACGGACGACGGAGATCATCCGGCGGCTCGCGAATCGTGTCCGCGGCATCCGCGTCATCGTCTCCGGCGCATTCGAGCTGTCGCTGGTCGCAGCCGGACAGGTGGATGCCTTCGTCGGCCTGCGGACGGACGTCGTCTCCCACGCCGCCGGCATGGCGCTGGTGCGGGCGGCGGGCGGCATGGTGACGACGCTGTCGGGCGCGCCGGCCACGGACAGCGACCGGGAGCGCGTATTCTCCAACGGCCGCCTGCACGACGCCATCCTGCGCGAGATCGGGGACGTGTAGCACAGCGAACCGGGAAACGGCCGCCGTTTCCCGGCCGCGCCGTCAGGTATCGATGCGAATGCGGATGAGGTGGCGCGGAAAGACGCCGTGGCCGTAAAGAATGGGCGCATCCTCGGCATCGGTGTCCACATAGGTCATCACGATCACCGGGATCGTGGCCGGGATCGCCAGCGCCTCCGCCTCACGCGGGCGCGGCATGCGGCAGCTTATCCATGTCGAGCGGCGGAAGAACTCCGCCACGCCGCAGGCCGCGATCGCCTTCGTGAAGCTGGCGTGGCGCACGAATTCCCGATCGATGCCGTCGAAGCGCACTTTCGGAAACAGGTGATAGCCGTAGGTGCCGATGCCCGGCCCGGCCCGGCGCAGTGTCTCCGTGGCGATGAGCGGCGTGCCGGGGGCGATGCGCAGGGCGCGCGCCACCTGCCGCGTGGCGGGCAACTCGCGGCAGTCGTGCAGCACCGCCTCCCCGCCGCCGCCGTCGAAACGCTTTTCCACCTCGCTCCATTTCGCGTTGCGGTCGAGCGTGTAGTCGACCGGCTCGTCGGCGACGAAGACGCCCCTGCCCCGCTGCGCATGCACGAGGCCCTTTTCCGCGAGCCCGGCAAGGGCCTGACGCACCGTATGCCGGTTCACGCCGAATTTCGCCGCGAGTTCATGCTCGCTCGGCAACCTGTCGCCGGGGCCGAAGACGCCCATCTGGATATCGACCTCGATATCGGTCTCGATCTGCCGCCAGACCGGTACGTCGCGCCCGTTCCGGACCAGCTTGTACGTCGCCTCCATGTGCCGCGTCGCCTCCATGCGCGTCTCCTCCGCAGTCATCTGTTATCAATGCAGCCGCCGATTCCGCAACCGTGGCGAGACCAGCCGCCGCGCCCGTTCCGTCATGGAATCATCATCGTTCGGCAACGTGTCTGTTACACAACATGTGTAGTTCATCTATACAACTTTGATAGCGAAGGAAACAGGCCGTGCTGGATTTCGCACTCAACCGCCTGCTGCGCACGGTGGTCACGCTGGGCGTGATTCTCGTCGCCGTCTTCGTCGCGACCCGCCTGTCCGGCAATCCGCTCGATTACACCGGCAACGAGGGGCTCAGCGCCGAGGACCGCAGCCGGCTGATGGATTTCTACGACATCACCGGCTCGATCACGCAGCAGTTCGTCCAGTATATCGGCGATTTGCTGCGGGGCGATTTCGGCCTGTCCATCGTGGAGCGCCGCCCGGTGACGGTGATCTTCGCCGACAGGCTGTGGCCGTCGCTGTCGCTCGCGGGCGCCGCCATCCTGCTCACGCTGCTCATCGCCATTCCGGGCGGCATTGCCGCCGCCATCTGGCGCGACGGCCCGCTGGGGCAGGCGGTGATGGCCTTCGCCTTCCTCGGCTATGCCATTCCCAATTTCGTGCTGGCGATCGGCCTGCTGCTGGTCTTCTCATTCTGGCTCGGCTGGCTGCCCAGCACCGGCAACGCCACGCCCTGGCACTACGTGATGCCGGTCGCCGCGCTGTCTGCCTTCTACATCGCGGGGCTGACGCGCTTCACGCGCAACGCCATGCTCGACGTGCTGGGGCAGGACTACCTGCGCACCGCGCGCGCCAAGGGCCTGCCGGAGCCGCGCGTCATCCTCAAGCACGCGCTGCGCAACGCCAACATCACCATTCTCTCCGTGCTGGGGCTGCAGATAGCCGGCCTGATGGCGGCGGGCAATGTGGTGATCGAGACGATCTTTTCATGGCGGGGCGTCGGCGACCTGCTGGTCACCGCGGCTCTGCGCCGGGACTACCCGGTGCTGCAATTCGGGGTGATGGCGGTCGCGCTTGCCGTCGTTCTGATCAACCTCGCTGTCGATCTCGCCTATGGCCTTGCCGACCCGCGCGTGCGGGTGGGCCGCAAGGCATGAGCCGACTGGACGAACCGGGACAAAGGAGGGCCACAATGACGGAAATTGCCCTGCCGCAGGCCGAACCGGCCCGCAACGCGACGGAACGGACGGCTACCCCCCGTGCGAGACCGCATCTTGCGGTGCGCCTCGGCCGCCAGGCTGCGGGCCTCTGGCGCGAGGCCGGCTGGATGATGCGCGTCACGCTCGCACTGGGCATGCTGCTGGTGCTCGCGGCGCTGCTGGCGCCCGTCGTCGCGCCGTTCGACCCGAACGCGCAGAAACTGCTGATGCGTCTGCGCCCGCCGATCGGCTTCGAGGGCGCGCGGCCGGGCTATCTGCTGGGCACGGACGAACTCGGCCGCGATATCCTCTCGCGCAGCCTCTACGGCCTCAGGATGACACTGGCGATCGCGCTCAGCGGCTCGATGATCGGCATGCTGATCGGCGGTACGCTCGGCCTGTTCGCCGGCATGCTGCGCGGGAGGGCGGACGGCCTGATCATGTCGCTCGTGGACATCCAGATCGCGGTGCCGTTCACGCTGGTGGCACTGCTGGCGGTCGCGGTATTCGGCAGCCACTGGCAGGTATTGATCGCGGTGCTCGGCGTCGCCTACTGGGAGCAATACGCCCGCATCATCCGCGGGGAAGTGCTGAAGCTGCGCGAGATGCCCTTCATCGAGGCCGCGCGGGCGGCGGGCGCCTCCCCGGCGCGCATCGCCTTCCGCCACGTCCTGCCCAATGTCGTCTCGCCCATCGTGGTGATGTTCACGCTGAACTTCTCGAACATCGTGCTGCTGGAATCGAGCCTGTCGTTCCTCGGGCTCGGCCTGCGCCCGCCCACGGCGACGCTCGGCTCCATGGTCGGCATCGGGCGCGACTTCATGCCCTCCGCGCCGTGGATCGTGATCGCGCCCGCCGTCTTCATGCTGCTCACCACCTTCGTCGTCCAGATGCTGGGGGACCGGCTGCGCGACCGGATGGACGTGCGCCTGCGCGGCCGGTGAACGGGCGGCGCGAAACGACAACCGGCCGGGCGGCCGGCGCCCGCGGCTGCGTCCGCGACGCCGGTGCGCCCGCCGCGGCGGCGGCCCTGTCCGGGCCGTCGTCACCTCCTTGCCCACGCTAACCGTTTTTCGGGAGATTCGTCATGAAGTTCAAGGTCTTCGCCGCCACGGCGCTGATGGCCGCGCTCTCCGCCCCTGCGCTTGCGCAGGAGCTGAAGGTCGGCTCGCAGAACATGCCGCCCTTTCTCGATCCCGGCCGCGACCATTCCAACGTCGGCCAGCAGTTCTACGTCAACACCTTCGATGTGCTCATCGACCGCGACGCGGCAAAGGCGGACGCCGATTTCCGCCCCGGCCTCGCGACCGAATGGAAGCGCATCGACCCCACCACGATGGAGCTGAAGCTCCGGCAGGGCGTGACGTTCCATAACGGCGATCCGCTCACCGCGGACGACGTCGTGTTCTCGCTGAATCGCCTGTTCCAGCCGACCTTCGCGCCTTACGCCGTGCGCTCGCGCGACCGTTTCGGCAACTTCAAGGGCGCCGAGAAAGTCGACGACTTCACGGTGCGCATCCAGACGCATCGGCCGGAGCCGCTGTGGGAGACGCTGCTCAACACGCAGCAGCTCATGATCATTCCCGCCAAGTACACCAAGGCGCTGACCGGCGACCCGAACGTAGCCGAGGACAGCGATTTCGAGGCCTTCTCGCTCGCCCCCGTCGGCACCGGCCCCTACCGCATCAGCGAGTACGTACCCGGCGAAAGGCTGACGTGGGAGCGCTTCGACAGCTACTGGGACAAGAAGGCCCCGCTGGAAAAAGTCTCCATGATCCGCATCCCGGAGATGGCGAGCCGCATCACCGCCCTCAAGAGCGGCGCCGTGGACTTCATCACCAACATCCCGCCGGACCAGATCGCCACCATCGAGTCCGACCAGAACCTCAAGGTCGAGGGCGCGGTGACGCCGCTGTTCCACCTCATCATCTACAACACCCAGCATGAGCTGATGAAGAACCCGAAGTTCCGGCAGGCGCTCAACCTCGCCGTGGACCGCGAGACGCTCAACGAGGCGCTTTGGCTCGGCAAGGGCGTGGTGCCGACGAGCCACACCTTCCCGCAGTTCGGCGAACTCTACATGCCCGAACCCGTCATCTTCAAATACGACGTGGACGAAGCGAAGAAGCTGCTGGCGGAATCGGGCTACAATGGCGAGGAAATCCGTCTCGACACCTCGGCCACCTACTACACCAACGGCTTCCTCGCCATGCAGGCCGTCTCCGAAATGTGGAACGGCATCGGCGTGAAGACGCGCATCAACGTCGACGACAAGTGGACCGGCGGCGACCCCACGATGAACGTGCGCAACTGGTCGAACCCGATGTACTTCGCCGATCCCTTCGGCGGCTTCGGCGTGATGTGGGCGCCCGGCGGCCCGGCCGAGAGCGAGGGGCGCATCAAGACCGACGCCGCCTTCGCCGAGACCTTCGACAAGTTCCGTTTCTCGGAAAAGGTGGAGGACCGCAAGGCCGCCTACGCCGCGCTGATGGAGCGCACCCGCCAGGACCCGCCCTTCCTCGTTCTCTACCAGCCCTATGAATCGTGGGCGATGCGCAAGAACGTGAACTGGCGCCCGCTGCCGGGCCATATCGCCTACGTGCTCGACTTCCGCAACGGCGCGATCGGCATCGACTGACGGCCTGAAAACACGCCGGGGCCGCAGCGGCCCCGGCATCCCGCGGCCCCGAACCGGATTTGCACCATGAGCAGCAGCCTGCGCCTCGCCATCGTCACCGACATCCACCACGGCGACGACCATTTCACCAAGAAGGGTTCCAGCGCGCTGGGGCTGCTGACCGAATTCACCCGCTTCGTCGCCGATACGAAGCCGGATGCCGTCATCGACATGGGCGACCGCATTTCCGACCGCGACCGCGACACCGACCTGCGGCTCGAAACCGAGGTGGCGGAAATCTTCCGCGCCGTTGCGCCGCCGTGCTTCCACCTGTGCGGCAACCACGACCGCGACCATCTCACCGTCACGGACAACGCCGAGATTCTGGGACAGACGCTCGACAACACGGTCGTGGATATGGGCGCGTGGTCGCTCGTGCTCTGGCGCGCGGATTCGCGCATCCACCGCCCCGGCGGCTTCGTGCTGCCCGAAAGCGATCTGTTGTGGCTCGCCGGCGTCGTGGCACAGGCCGACAGGCCGCTCGCCGTCTTCTCCCACGTGCCCGTCTCCGGCCATGCGCAGGAGGGTAACTACTATTTCGAACGCAACCCGGACAGCGCCACCTATCCGGGCGGCGCGGAGCGGGCGCGGGCGGTGCTCGCGGGCGCGCGCGTGCCGGTCGCCTGCTTTGCCGGGCACGTCCACTGGAATACGCTCACCGTGGTGAACGGCCAGCCGCATTTCACCCTGCAATCGCTGACGGAAACCTTCACCACCCATCCCGAGCCGGCGGCGAGCTGGGCGCTGCTCGAACTGTCCGACACCATCGACTGGCGCGTCTACGGCCGCGACGCCCTGTCCGCCTCGCTGCCCGCGGGACGCACGGCGCACCGCTGGATGACGCCGCTGCCGCTCTTCGAGGACCATCCCGAGGCGCGCCTGCGCCGCCTGCAGCGCACGGAAGGCTGATCCCATGAGCGCCGCCGATCCCATGAGCGCCGCTGATCCCATGAGCGCCGCGACGACCGCCTCCTCCGCGCCGCTGCTCGCCGTCGACAGCCTGTCGGTTTCGTTCGGTCCCGTCCATGCGCCGGTCAGCGCGACGCAGGGCATCTCGTTCACCGTGGAGCAGGGGCAGACGCTCGCCATCGTCGGCGAATCCGGCTCAGGTAAATCGGTGACGTCGCTTGCCATCATGCGCCTGATCGAGCGCGAGGGCGGCCGCATTGACAGCGGGCGCGTCCTCTTCCGCAAGGAGGACGGCGAGATCCTCGACCTCGCCGCCTGCTCCGAGGCAGCGATGCAGCGCATTCGCGGCAACCAGATCGCCATGATCTTCCAGGAGCCGATGACCTCGCTCAACCCGGTACTCACGCTCGGTGACCAGATCGCGGAAACCCTGATGCTGCACCGCCGCCTGTCCCGCACCGCCGCGCTCGCCGAGGCGCAGCGGCTGCTCGACCGCGTGCGCATGTCGGAGCCCGCGCGGCGGCTGACGCAATATCCGCACGAGATATCCGGCGGCATGCGCCAGCGGGTGATGATCGCCATGGCGCTTGCCTGCGCACCGAAGCTGCTGATCGCCGACGAGCCGACCACGGCGCTCGACGTCACCATCCAGGCCGGCATCCTCGACCTCATCCGCGATCTGCAGACGAGCGCGGGCACCGCCGTCATCTTCATCACGCACGACATGGGCGTGGTGGCGGAAATCGCCGACAACGTCGTCGTCATGCGGCAGGGGCGCATGGTGGAGACGGCGCCGACGCAGCGCCTGTTCGCCGCCCCCGCCAGCGCCTACGCGCGCCAGTTGCTGGCCGCCGTGCCCCGCCTCGGCGCGGGCGCACCGCGCTATACCGCGCCCGCCGTCCCGGTGAAGATGGAAACGGCGGAACAGCCCGCCGACGCCCCCGTGCTCGATGTGCGCAACCTCGTGACGCGCTTTCCCGTGCGGGCCGGCATGCTGCGCCGGCTGGTGGCGCGCGTGCATGCGGTGGAGGACGTGAGCTTCACTCTGCGGCCCGGCGAAACGCTCGGCCTCGTCGGCGAATCCGGATCGGGCAAGTCCACCATCGGCCGCTCCGTGCTGAAACTGGTGGAGCCGCAGGAAGGAGCGATCGTGTTCCGCGGGCACGATCTTGCACCTCTCGACCGGCAGGCGATCCATCCCTATCGCCGGCACCTGCAGATGATTTTCCAGGACCCGTTCGCCAGCCTCAACCCGCGCATGTCGATCGCCGATCTGGTGACGGAGCCGCTCGCCATCCATACCGGCATGAAGCCGCAGGAGCGCCGCGATGCCGCCGCCGCGCTGCTGGAGCGCGTGCGCCTCCCCGCCGACGCGATCGACCGCTATCCGCACCAGTTTTCCGGCGGCCAGCGGCAGCGCATCTGCATCGCCCGGGCGCTCGCCTCGCACCCCGCCGTCATCGTGGCGGACGAGCCCGTCTCGGCGCTCGACGTCTCGGTGCAGGCGGATGTACTTGCGCTGATGAAGGAACTGCAGCACGACTACGGCATCGCCTATCTGTTCATCTCCCACGACATGGCGGTGATCGAGAGCATGAGCCACCGCATGGCGGTGCTCGATCAGGGCCGGATCGTGGAAAGCGGCCCCACGGACGCCGTGCTGGCCGGGCCGGCGCACGGCTACACCCGGCAGTTGCTGGATTCGGTGCCCGTTCCGGATCCTGCACACCGCCGCATCCGCGCCCGCGGGCAGGAGCAGGAACAGGAACGGAAAACACCGGTGCGCCCGCTGAACTATGCGCCGCCCCCGACGCGCTACAGGGACCTCGGCGGCGGCCATGTCGTGCTGGAGGGCTGAAGCAATTGCAACGAAAACGGAAACCGTTTTTTCGTCAAAAATTGCTTTAGAAACGAAAAGATGGAATATTTTGCACTTCAGCGTAGCACATAAATATTCAAGAGCGTGACATCCATCTCAAATCGCGCCGCAATTCTATATGTTTCTCGTAAGAAAACACTTATTATTCTTCATTTTATACGTCATAAGTACCGCCCTCTACGTGCCGCAGAACGTCTGTTGCACCACTTGCTCGGGGCGCGGCGGTTCGGCGTAGCGGGCATCTTGCGGCCGGTCGATGAAGGGCTCGGCGAGGACGTTGTGCAGCATGCGCGCGGGCGCGTCGTCACCGGCGTAGGCGGCGGCGATCGCCTCCTCGACGAGGTGGTTGCGCGGAATGAAGAGCGGATTGACGCTTTCAAGATGCCGCTGCAGGGCGGCCGGCTCGCGCCAGTCGCTGTCCGTGCGGCTTCGCCAGCGCGCGAGCCATGGCGCGAAGGCCGGCGTGCTGAAAATGCCGCCCCGCCCGCCGTCGCCCGTGAAAAGCGCGTCGGCGAGGCCGCGGAAGGTCAGCGTGTAGTCGGCCGCCGCCTCGCGCATGAGGGTTAACAGATCGCGGATCAGCGCACGGTCGTCGTCCTGCGCCGTCAGCAGCCCAAGCTTGCGGCGCATGACGGCAAGCCACGCCGCCTCGTAGAGGTCGGGGAAGCGGTCGATGGCGGCCTGCGCCTCGCGCTGCGCCGCCTCCGTGTCCGGCGCGAGCAGCGACATCAGCGCCTGCGCGAGGCGGGCGAGATTCCAGTAGACGATGCTCGGCTGATTGCCATAGGCATAGCGCCCGAAACTGTCGATGGAACTGAAGACGGCACCGGGGTCGAAGGCGTCCATGAAGGCGCACGGCCCATAGTCCAGCGTTTCCCCGGCGATGGAGGTGTTGTCGGTGTTCATCACGCCGTGGATGAAGCCGATGCCCATCCAGTCCGCGACGAGCCGGGCCTGCGCCGCGACTACCGCGTCGAGCAACGCGCGGTATGGGTTCTCCGCCTCCGCCGCGCCGGGATGCAGCCGCGCGATAGCGTGGTCGGCGAGCTGGCGCAGGCCGTCCTGATCGCCTATGGCGGCGAAGTACTGGAACGTCCCCACCCGGAGATGGCTGCTCGCCACCCGCGCGAGAACGGCGCCGGGCAACGGCACCTCGCGCATGATCGTGTCGCCGGTGGCGATGGCGGCGAGCGCGCGCGTTGTCGGGATGCCGAGGCGAGCCATGGCCTCGCTGACGATGTATTCCCGCAGCACCGGGCCGAGCGCCGCACGCCCGTCGCCGCCGCGGGAAAACGGCGTGCGTCCCGAGCCTTTGAGGTGAATATCGTAGCGCCGGCCCGCCGTGCTCACCGCCTCCCCGAGCAGGAGGGCGCGCCCGTCGCCGAGGCGCGGCACCCATTGGCCGAACTGGTGGCCGGCATAGACCATGGCGAGCGGCTCCGCCCCCTCGGGAAGGATGGTCCCGCACAGCAGCGCGGCGATGTCGTCCGGCGTAAGGGACGCGGGATCGAAGCCGAGTTCCCCGGCCAGGCTTTCGTTGAAGAGCACGAGGCGCGGTGCCGGCATCCGCTGTGGCTGCTGGCGGCGGTAGAAGCGATCCGGCAATCGCGCATAGCTGTTGTCGAATGCAAAGGACATGGCAGCCTCCCGGATATCTGCAAGGCGCGACGGGACCGGCGCGACACACAGGATATCTGGTGACCGCAACGGCGCATGTCAGCCCCCCGCATGTAAAGTCGCGGACGTCCGCACCGGCGGACGTGTAGCAAAGTTTCAATGTCGCCCGTGCATGATACACACTGTCCGAACGGCACTGAACGGGGGGAAGGTACGCCGACATGGATCCCATCGATTTCAACCGCGAGCTTCATGCGCGTCCATCCATCTATTTCGACGGACCGGCCCTCGTCTGCCACGCGGCCTACATGGGCGGCTCGGATGCCCATCCGCTTTATCACGAGCAGTCGGGCGGCATGAACGGGCGTCTCAGGCTGGCGCGCGAGATGCACGCCGAATTCCACACGCTGACGTCGGTCGTGGAACTCACGCACAACCCCTCCTCCTGGCCCGTGGCGCCGCGAGAAAGCCTTGAGGGCGTTACCAACGCCGGCACGGTGATGATGCGGGTGCAGATTCTCGTTCTCTCGGAAACGGAAGGCGAAGAAGCCGGAATCGATGCCGCCGCGCTGGAGCGCTTCGGCATGATCCAGCCGGTCGCTTCCACCGTCGGCGGGGGAGACGCGACGATCTATTCCGATTTCCGCGTTGACACCACCGGCTTCGGTCGCATCCTGCTCGTTAATCGCAGCCTCAACGCCTACCGCCTCGGCCGCATGGTGCGCAGGCTCTATGAGATCGAGACCTACCGCGCCATGGCGCTGCTCGGCCTGCCGCTGGCGCGCGAGGCCAGCGCCGCGCTGCCGCGCTTCGACGAGCGGCTGGTCGCTCTGTCGGAGCAGAGCGTCGGTTCGTCGAAGACCGATCCGCGCGAGCTGCTCGACCGGCTGTCGGAGCTGTCTTCCGAGCTGTCGCGGACCATCGCCCGTGTGAGCCACCGTTTCGGCGCGACCCGCGCCTATGCCGAGATCGTCGAGGAACGCATCCGGGAACTGCGCGAGACGCGCGCGACCGGATTCCAGCGCTTCGGCACCTTCATCGACCGGCGCTTCCGCCCGGCGGTGCGCACCTGCGGGGCGACCGAACGGCGGC
This sequence comes from Pseudochelatococcus lubricantis, assembly GCF_011762225.1. Lineage (GTDB taxonomy): Bacteria > Pseudomonadota > Alphaproteobacteria > Rhizobiales > Beijerinckiaceae > Pseudochelatococcus > Pseudochelatococcus lubricantis. The sequence continues at coordinate 247,811 of NZ_JAASQI010000006.1, read as the reverse complement.
TGGACAAGCTCGCCGCCAATGTCGCGCAACTCGTCAGCCTGCTCCAGACGCGGGTGCAGGTCGGCCTGCAGGAGCAGAACGTCCAGCGCCTGCAGGGCATGGAGGCGCGCACCGCCACCCAGATCAAGATCCAGAAGGCGGTGGAAGGACTTTCGGTCATCGCCATCACCTACTACGCGGCAAGCCTCGTCAAGCTGTCGCTGGAAGCGCTGGACCATTCCGAACTCGTCAGCACCGGGAGCTGGATGCTGGTCGCCCTGCCGATGACGCTGTTCGCCGTCATCGCCGCCGTGCTGATGGTGCGCCGCGCCCTGAAGTGACGCGCCGCTCCGGCATCAGCCGATCGCCATCAGCGTCGCGTTGCCGCCGGCGGCGGCGGTGTTGATCGAGGTCGACACCTCCTCCACCAGCCAGTGGCCGCAATAGGCGTCCGGGTTGCTGGCCAGCACCTCGCCGGTCGCGGCCTGCACGGGCACGAGCGGTCCAGGCAGCGCGGCGATGGCGCGGACGAGCTGGCGCGTGCGCTCCGCGTCGCCCTCGATCAGAGCCCCCGCATAAGGGCAGGCGGACGGCACGTCGCGCGTCCACGAAAGCCGCGCGAGGACGCTTGCCGGCAGGTCCCGGAACGCGCTCTCCAGCCCGCTGGCCGCGTCCGCGACCACGCTGTCGCCGGCGGCGAGCGCGGCCGTCAACTGGCGGATGAAGCCGGTTTTCGTCTGCGGGACGGCCAGAATCCGCCCGCGCGGATGCAGCGCGTAGAGGTTGCGCTCGCCGACCGGTCCCGGCAGTTCCAGTTCGAGCCCGGGCAGGGCGCGTTCGCCGGCCTGGCGCGCGGCCGCCGCCTCTTCGGCCGCGCCCTTCGCCTCCAGCCATCCGGCGAAGTCCGCCAGCGCCGGATCGATGCGCGTGCGCTGTCCGCGCGGCAGTTGCGGCGCCGTTGCGACGAGGCGTCCCAGATAGAGCGGCCCGCCCGCCTTCGGCCCGGTGCCCGACAGGCCGCGCCCGCCGAACGGCTGCACGCCCACGACAGCGCCGATGACGTTGCGGTTGATATACACGTTGCCGACCTTCACCCGCGCGGTGACGTGCGCGATAGTCTCGTCGAGGCGCGTGTGGAGGCCGAAGGTGAGGCCATAGCCGGTGGCGTTGATCGCGTCGATCACCCCATCGATGTCCTCGCGGCGATAGCGGAGCACGTGCAGGACGGGACCGAACACCTCGCGCGTCAACTGCGCCAGCGATCCGATCTCGATGATGGTCGGCGGCACGAAAGTGCCGTGCGCCGTCTCGCCGGCAAGGTCGATCTGCTCGATGGCGGCGCCGAGGCCGCGCATCCTTTCGATATGCGCCTCGATGGCCGCCCGCGCCTCTCCCGTGATGACCGGGCCGACATCGACGGCGAGCCTGTCGGTGCGGCCGATGGAGAGTTCGTGCAGCGCGCCCTTCAGCATCGCGAGCGTGCGCTCGGCAACCTCCTCCTGCAGGAAGAGCACCCGCAAGGCCGAACAGCGCTGGCCGGCGCTGTCGAAGGCGGAGGCGATGACATCGCCGACCACCTGTTCGGCGAGCGCCGACGAATCGACGATCATCGCGTTCTGCCCGCCCGTCTCCGCGATCAGCGGAATGGGCTTGCCCGCCGCCGACAGCCTTTCGGCGAGCTGTGCCTGGATGAGCCGCGCCACCTCCGTGGAGCCGGTGAACATCACGCCCTGCGTTTCGGGGGCCGCGACCAACGCCGCGCCCACGCGCCCGTCGCCGGGCAGAAACTGGAGCACGCCGCGTGGCACACCGGCCTCGTGCAGGATGCGCACGCCCTCGGCCGCGATCAGCGGCGTTTCCTCCGCCGGCTTCGCGAGCACCGGATTGCCGGCGGCGAGCGCGGCCGCGATCTGGCCGGTGAAGATGGCGAGCGGGAAATTCCACGGGCTGATGCAGACGACCGGGCCAAGTGGCTCCACTGCCGGTGCCCCTGCCGACGCATCGGCGGGCGTCAGGGTGCCGCGCGCCTGCTCGGCATAATAGCGCAGGAAGTCGATCGCCTCGCGCACTTCCGCGATGGCGTTCGGCATGGACTTTCCCGCCTCGCGGGCGATGAGCCCCAGCAGCACGGGCATGCGCGCCTGCATGATATCCGCCGCCCGGTCGAGCAGGGAGGCGCGCTCCGCGACAGGCGTGCGCGCCCAGCCCTCCGCCGCGCCGGCCGCAAGGGCGGTGGCGCGTGCCACATCCGCGTCGGACGTTTCGACCACCCGGCCGACGACATCGCGGCGGTCGCCGGGGTTACGCACCTCCCGGGCCGTGCCGACGCCCGCGCCGTCCGCGAGCAGCGGCTCGGCCATCCAGCCGGCGGCAGCGCTCTCGCGCAGTACCCCCGCGAGTTCCGCGAGCGTCGTCTCGCTCGACAGGTCGAGGCCGGCGGAGTTCCTGCGGGAAGCGCCGAAAAGGTCGCCCGGCAGCGCGATCAGCTCATGCTTTTCCCCTATGACAGGCAACGCCCTCGCCATGTCGGCGGGATCGGCGACGAGGTCCTGCACCGACACGGCCGGGTCCGCGATCCGGTTCACGAACGATGCGTTGGCGCCGTTTTCGAGCAGGCGGCGCACGAGATAGGCGAGCAGCGTCTCGTGCGTGCCGACCGGCGCATAAATGCGGGCCGGCCGGTCCAGCTTGTCCGCCCCGACGACCTCCTCATAGAGCGGTTCGCCCATGCCGTGCAGGCACTGAAACTCGTATTGGCCGACGCTGAACGGCTTGCCGGTCACCTCCTGCGCCAGATGGTAGACGGTGGCGAGCGTCTGCGCGTTATGCGTCGCGAACTGCGGAAAGACGGCGTCCGTCGCGCCGAGCAGCTTGCGGGCGCAGGCGATATAGGACACATCGGTGTGGTTCTTGCGGGTGTAGACCGGGAAATCCGCGAGGCCGTCGACCTGCGCGCGCTTGATTTCGGCGTCCCAGTAGGCGCCCTTCACGAGGCGCACCATGACGCGCCGGCCGGCCCGGCGGGCGAGGTCGATGATATAGTCGAGCACGAAGGGGCAGCGCTTGCCGTAGGCCTGCACCACGAAGCCGATGCCCTCCCAGCCGGCGAGATCGGGATCGAGGGCGAGTTCCTCCAGCAGGTCGAGCGACAGCTCCAGCCGGTCGGCCTCCTCCGCATCGATGTTGAGGCCGATGTCGTAGCTTTTCGCCGAAAGCGCCAGCGCCTTCACCCGAGGCAGCAGCTCGCCCATCACGCGCTCCGCCTGCGCGCGGGAGTAGCGCGGATGGAGCGCCGACAGCTTGATGGAAATGCCCGGCCCGGCATAGACGCCCCTGCCCGCCGAAGCCTTGCCGATGGCGTGGATGGCGGCCTCGTAGTCGTCATGATAGCGCTGCGCGTCGGCGGCGGTGGTCGCAGCCTCGCCCAGCATGTCGTAGGAGTAGCGGAAGCCCTTTTCCTCCAGCCGGCGCGCGCGCTGCAGCGCTTCGTCGATGGTCTGGCCGGTGACGAACTGCTCGCCCATCAGCCGCATCGCCATGTCGACGCCGCGGCGGATGACAGGCTCGCCGCACCGCGCGATGAGCCGCGTCAGCGCGGAGGCGAGGCTGCCGTCGTTGACGGTGCCGACGAGCTTGCCGGTGACCACGAGCCCCCACGTCGCCGCGTTGACGAACAGCGACCGGCCGCCCCCCAGATGCGATCGCCAGTCGCCGGCGGCGATCTTGTCGCGGATGAGCGCGTCGCGCGTCGCCAGATCGGGAATGCGCAGCAAGGCCTCGGCGAGGCACATCAGCGCCACGCCCTCCTGGCTGGAGAGCGCATATTCATGCACCAGCCCCTCGACGCCCGCGCCGCTGTGCTTGGCCCGCAGGGCCGTTATCAGCGTCGTCGCCGTCGCCGCGATGCGCCTGCGGGTTTCGTCACCGAGCGTCGCCGCCTCGACCAGTGGCGGAAGGCACTGCGTCTCCGGCCGCCGGCAGGCGTCCGTGATCGCGCGCCGCAAGGGCGTTTGCGGACGCAGGGCCGGCGCGAATGCCGCAAACACGCCCGGCACGGGTATCTCCGCGCCATTCACCGCTGCCGTGGCCTCCAGGATATTCGCCATGAAAGTGCAACCCGTTGTTGATGCCCCCGATCATGAAACGATACCATCGCCTGGCATTTCGTTCTCACTTGAATCAGGCATGAAAGAATGTAATTTCACCATTGTTTCCTTCACCAGCAGGCAAAATGAATGGCAAAATCCATCGATACGGCACAACTCGATCAGATCGACCGGAAAATCGTCGAGGCGCTGAGCGACGACGGGCGCCTGTCGATCACAGCGCTTTCGGCGCGCGTCGGCCTGTCGAAAACGCCCTGCCAGGCACGCCTGAAACGCCTGATCGACGAGGGTTACATCGTCGGCTTCCGCGCCGTCCTCAACCCGCACCGGTTCGGCGTCGACCACATCGCCTTCACGGAGGTGAAGCTCACCGACACGCGCGAGGCGGCGCTGCAGGAGTTCAACGCGGCGGTGCGCCGGATTCGCGAGATCGAGGAATGCCACATGATCGCGGGATCCTTCGACTACCTGCTGAAGGTGCGCACGACCAGCATCCGCACCTACCGGCTCGTGCTGGGCGAGAAGATATCGAGCCTGCCCCACGTGGCGAGCACATCGACCTACGTCGTCATGCAGGCCGTGAAGGAAAGCGGCATCTGACGCAGGGGATCGCCATCCGCGACCGGAAAGCGTGACAAGCGGCGCTGGTTTGATTATCTGGAACGAACGTCACAAATACGTCAACAAGGGGAGGTGCCAAGTTCATGAGTGCGACAAGCCAATCCCGGTGCCTGACGCCGCCCGATATCCGCGCGCGCAAGGGTGCGGCGCCCATCGTCTGCCTCACGGCCTATACGACGCCGGTGGCGCGGCTCGCCGACGCGCATTGCGACGTCGTGCTGGTGGGCGACAGCGTCGGCATGGTGCTGCATGGCCTGCCCTCCACGCTCGGGGTCACGCTCGACATGATGATCCTGCATGCGAAGGCGGTGCGGCGCGGCCTCAAGCGGGCGCTCATGGTGGTCGATCTGCCGTTCGGTTCGTATGAGGAAAGCCCGGCGCAGGCATTCGCCTCCGCCGCCCGCGTCATGGCCGAGACGGATTGCGCCGCCGTCAAGCTCGAAGGCGGCGTCGACATGGCTGAAACCATGGCGTTTCTGGTGAAGCGCGGCATTCCCGTGATGGCGCACGTCGGGCTGACGCCCCAGTCGGTCAACGCCTTCGGCGGTTATACCGTGCAGGGCCGCGGCGGCGACGCGGAGCGTGTGCTGGCCGACGCGGCGGCGGCGGCGGAAGCCGGCGCTTTCGCCGTGGTGCTGGAGAAGATCACCGCCCCGCTCGCGCGGCGCATCACTGAAACCATCCCCGTGCCGACCATCGGCATCGGTGCGTCCGCCGCCTGCGACGGACAGATCCTCGTCGTGGACGACATGCTCGGCCTGTTCGCCGATTTCCGCCCGCGCTTCGTCAGGCGCTACGCGGAACTTGCCCGCGATGCCGAATGCGCCATGGCGGCCTATGCCGAGGACGTGCGCGCGCGCCGTTTCCCGGCGCCGGAACACAGCTTCGACGATATCCCGCAGACGCCTGCCGGCGGAGCCGTTCGATGAGCCTCGCCATTGTCCGCACCCCCGCCGATCTGCGCGCCGCCGTCCGGGCGTGGAAGGCGGCGGGCGACACCGTCGCCGTGGTGCCCACCATGGGGGCGCTGCACGCCGGGCATCTGGCGCTTGTAGCGGCGGCCCGGCGCGAGGCCGGGCGCGTCATCGTCACGCTGTTCGTCAATCCCCGGCAGTTCAACAACGCGGGCGACCTGGCCGCCTATCCGCGCACGGAGGAGGAGGATGCCGCAAAGCTCGCGCCGCTCGGCGTCGACCTGCTCTATGCGCCGGGCGTCGAGGCGATGTATCCGCCCGGTTTCGCCACCACGATATCGGTCGCGGGCGTCAGCGAGGGATTGTGCGGAGCACACCGCCCCGGCCATTTCGACGGCATGGCGACCGTCGTCGCCAAACTGCTGCTGCAAACCGGGGCGGATGTCGCGCTATTCGGCGAGAAGGACTACCAGCAGCTTCAGGTGATCCGCCGGCTGACGCGCGATCTCGACCTGCCGGTGCGCATCGTCGCCTGCCCGACAGTACGCGAGGCCGACGGACTCGCGATGTCGTCACGAAACCTGCGTCTCGATGCGCAACAGCGTGCGGCCGCGCCGGCGCTGGCGCACGTATTGTCCGCCACGGCGGCGGAGATCGCCGCCGGCGCCGCGCTTTCGCGGCTGCGCGCCGATGCCGGACATGCGCTCGCCGAGGCGGGCTTCGGGCCGGTCGAGTATCTCGAACTGCGCGCGGAGGACGATTTTTCCGTCGTTGACGACGCCTCCCGGCCGGCAAGGCTGCTCGCCGCCGCCTGGCTCGGCGATGTGCGCCTCATCGACAACGTGCCCGTGCGGGCAATTCCGCGACCCTGAGGCAGGGGCCGCGCCTGCCCCTGTCACGCGCCGGGATCGATCCAGATGTCGCCGAAGCTCCAGTTGATGCCCTGCCCGCCGGTGACGAAATTCTTCACCTTACGGTTGGCAACGATCTGGCTGCCGGGGACGATAAGGTCGACCGACGCGACCTCGTCGTGGATGATGTTCTGGAAGCGCACCCAAAGCTCCCGGCGCTTCGCCTCGTCAACCTCGATGGCGGCGGTCTCCAGCAGCGCGTCTACTTCGGGGTTGCTGTATCCCGCCGCGTTGGAGAAGGGCACGCCCTTCTTGATGTTGCGGCTCCAGTAGGCGCGCTGGACGCCGAGCGTCGGGTCGAAAAGATTGGACAGCGACTCGATCGTGAGGTCGAAATTGCGCTCGCCGTAGACCGTCCTCAGATAGGTCGGCAGATCGAGCCTGACGATCTCGGCCTCGATTCCGACGGTTCGCAGCGCGTTGCTGATGAAATCGGCATAGTTCGGCGCCAGGAAGGTGTTGTAGAGCAGCCGCACGGGGAACCGGAAGCCCTTCGCGCCGCGCGGATAGCCCGCCTCGTCGAGCAGGCGCTCCGCCGCCGCCGGATCGAACGGATGCTGGCGGATGCCGGCGTCGTGGAACTTGCTCAGCGTCACCGCGATCGGGCTCGGCGAAACAAGGCCCGTTCCATAGGTGACCACGTCGACGAAGGCTTTCAGGTCGATGGACTTCGCCACCGCCAGCCGCACCCGCCGGTCCTTCCAGATGTCCCGGTCGAAGTTGAAGAAAAGCTGCTGCTGCTGGCCGGCATAGGCATAGATCTTTTCATCGACGACCAGATCGGGGTTCTGCTTGAGGCGCCCGAGGTCCGTGAGGGCGACGGGGTTGGCGCCGATGTCGATCTCGCCCGTTTCGAGGGCGGCGGCGCGTGCGGCGGGATCGGTGATGATGCGCAGCACCAGCCGGTCGAGATAGGGCTTGCCTTCGTCCCAGTAATCGGGATTGCGGTCGAAGATCAGGTGGCTTCCCGGCACCCACTCCACAAGCTTGAACGGCCCAGTCCCGATCGCCGTCGCAAGCGTCTGGCCCTGCTGCAGCGGCAACGCTTCAAAGACATGCTTGGGAACGATGGGCGATTCCGAGCTTGACAGCGCCGTGATGAGATAGGGCGCGGGCTTCGACAGCACGACGATGGCCGTGTGCGGGTCCGGCGTCTCGACCGCCACCAGATTCTGGTAGGTGATACTGCCGCGCGGGTGCGCCTCCTTGAGGCGGAAGATGGAAAAGGCCACGTCCGCCGACGTGAAATCCTTCCTGTCGTGCCAGCGCACTCCCTGACGCAGCTTGAAGGTATAGCGCAGCCCGTCGCCGCTCACCGACCAGTCCGTTGCGAGAAGCGGCACGGGGTTGAGGTCGTAATCGAAGGTGAACAGTCCTTCGACGACCTTCGGGCCGATGGCCTGCCCGGTGCCCGAGGACGTATTGATGGCGAAAAGCGCGGAACCGGGCTCCAGCGTGTAGGCCCATTTGAGCGTCCCGCCCCGGATCGGGACATCGCTCCGCGCCTGCCCCGGCCCAGGCCGGAACAGGCCGAAGCCCGCGAGGCTGGTCGCGAGCAACAGCCGATTGAAGCGACGGCGGGAAATCGTCATGATCCGGGGGCTCCTCTGAATGCGCCGGGGTGAGTGCGGCGAAGGCCGGAACGCGCCCTTGCTGTCATCAGCGGGCGCGCCGGTCACCATCATCCGGCCAGGCGCAGGCGCATGAAAGAATGTTTTTTTGCGCCCGCGAGAAAGAAAGGCTTCTCCGGCAGGCGGTATCGGCTGCGCGGCAAACGTCGCCCGCCGGGATGACACATCCGCCGGAGGACCCATGAGGCGTTATGCCCCGGTTGCTTCGGGAGGGCATCAGCCGCATCATCGTCGAATGGTTCCGCAGACGCCGGAGGACACGGGCGGGATGGAAGATCGGGATCAGGATTGCTGCATCGTCGGGGCCGGCCCGGCGGGCCTCATGCTCGGCCTGCTGCTTGCCCGCGCCGGCGTGCGCGTGACCGTCGTCGAGAAGCACGGCGATTTCCTGCGCGACTTTCGCGGCGACACCATCCATCCGTCGACGCTTGAGGTGATGGACGAACTCGGCTTTCTCGACGAATTCCTGACCCTGCCGCACCAGAAGGCACCGAGCCTGCATGCGGAGATCGATGGCAGGCCCGCCACCATCGCCGATTTCTCGCGCCTGCCGGTGCGCTGCCGGTATATCGCCTTCATGCCGCAATGGGATTTTCTCGCCTTCGTCGCCGACAAGGCGCGGGCGCTCCCCGGTTTCCGCCTGATGATGGGCAGCGCGGTCACAGGCCTTGCCGAGCGGGACGGGCGCATCACCGGCGTGACGCTGCGCGATGCGGACGGCACGGAACGCACCCTCGCGGCCGCGCTCGTCGTGGGCGCGGACGGACGCGGCTCCGTCGTGCGCCGGGCGGCGAAGCTCACCGTCACGGACCTCGGCTCGTCGGTCGATGTGCTGTGGATGAGGCTGTCGCGCCATGCCGACGACCCGCCGCAGGCCATGAGCCACGCCGGCCCGAGCCAGGGCATCGTCCTGATCGACCGCGGCGATTACTGGCAGGTCGGCTATGTAATCGGCAAGGGCAACTTCGGGCAGGTGAAGCGCGACGGCCTTCCGGCGCTGCGGGCGAAGCTCGCCGCCGTGGCGCCCCTTCCCGCCGACCGTTTCGAGGAACTGGCCGACTGGGATCATATCCATCTGCTCGAAGTGCGCATGGACCGGCTGAAGCAATGGTGGAAGCCCGGTGTGCTGTGCATCGGCGATGCGGCGCACGCGATGTCGCCCATCGGCGGCGTCGGGGTCAATCTCGCGATTCAGGACGCGATTGCCGCAGCCAATATCCTGGCGCGGCCGCTGCGCGAGGGAACGCTGGCGGACGCGCACCTGCGCGCCGTGCAGACGCGCAGGCGCTTTCCGACCTGGGCGACGCAGAAGATCCAGCTCATGATGCGCCGCAAGCGCGGCACCGGCGAGGGCGCCGCCACCGGCGGCAGGCCGCCCGCCTTCCTGCGTGCCATCGCCCGTTCGCGCCTCCTGCCCCACCTCACCGGCCGGCTGATCGGCATGGGCTTCCGGCCCGAGCACGTGCGGACGTGAGGGGAGCGTGCGCGATGCGCGGTCTCTATCTTGCGGCCGGCCTCCTGTTCGTCGCGCTCGGCTTCATCGGCGCGTTCCTTCCGGTGTTGCCGACGACTCCTTTCCTCATCGTGGCGGCGGCCTGCTTCGCGCGCTCCTCCCAGAGGCTGGAGAGCTGGCTGTTGAACCATCCGCGTTTCGGCCCGCTGCTGCGTCAATGGCGCGAGCGGGGCGCGGTTCCGCGGCAGGCCAAGCTGATGTCGCTCGCCGGCAGCAGCGTCGGCTTCCTGCTGTTCTGGATCGGATATGAGCCGGAGCCGGTTTCGGCCATCGCCGTGGCCGCGCTGATGCTCGCCGGCGTCGCCTACGTGTTCTCCCGGCCCTCGGCGTGATGACCGGCCAGCCTTGTGCGCCCGGACACGGGAAGAAGCAGCGGCATCGCCGCCCGGCCGCCGCCGGCGTTGACTTGCCCCGGGATCGGGAGATACCGTTCGCGGCACGCCATACCTTCCCTTGTGCGACGCAATCCCTGGAGTTTGGACATGACCGATTCCGCCGAATACACGCCGCCGAAGATCTGGACCTGGAACAAGGACAACGGTGGCCGGTTCGCGAACATCAACCGCCCGATCGCCGGCCCGACGCACGAGAAGGAACTGCCTGTCGGCCGCCACCCGCTGCAGCTCTATTCACTGGCCACGCCCAACGGCCAGAAGGTCGCTATCCTGCTTGAGGAGCTGCTGGCGCTTGGCCACGAGGGCGCGGAATACGACGCCTGGCTGATCCGCATCGGCGAGGGAGATCAGTTCGGCAGCGGCTTCGTCAAGGTCAACCCGAACTCCAAGATCCCCGCCTTGCTGGACCGCAGCGGCCCGACGCCGGTGCGGGTTTTCGAGTCGGGCGCCATCCTGCTCTATCTGGCGGAAAAGTTTGGCGCCTTCCTGCCCACCGATACCGCCGCGCGCGCGGAATGCCTCTCGTGGCTGTTCTGGCAGATGGGCAGCGCGCCCTATCTCGGCGGCGGGCTCGGCCATTTCTACGCCTATGCACCGGTCAAGATTCAGTACGCCATCGACCGGTTCGCCATGGAGACCAAGCGCCTGCTCGATGTCATCGACCGGCGGCTGGCGGAGAGCGAGTATCTGGCGGGCGACGAATATACGATCGCCGACATAGCATCCTTCCCCTGGTACGGCGGCCTCGCGAAGGGCTGGAACTACGGCGCGGCCGAATTCCTGCAGGTGCAGGAATACAAGAACGTGCTGCGCTGGGCGGACGCTATCCTCGCCCGGCCTGCCGTCCGGCGCGGGCGCATGGTCAACCGCGTGAGCGGCGATCCCTCCGAGCAGTTGCACGAGCGCCATGACGCCAGCGACTTCGATACGAAGACGCAGGACAAGATCATCGCGGCCGGCTGACCAGCGGAACGGCCCGGCCGGCGCAATACCAACGCTTCCGGTCTCCGGCCGTTCGCGCGCGGGTTTTGCTCAAGCCTGTCAGCCGAGCCGTTCGGCATGCCAGCGCAGATGGTCCTCAATGAAAGTGGCGATGAAGAAATAGGAATGGTCGTAGCCTTCGTGCCGGCGCAGGGTCAGCGGCTGGCCCGCCCGGCGGCAGGCCTCCTCCAGCAGGTGCGGCTTGAGCTGCGTGTCGAGAAAGCCGTCCGCGAGACCCTGATCGACCAGAATGTCGGGGACGCGCGCGCCATCCTCGATCAGCGCGCAGCTGTCATAGGCCCGCCACGCGGCGCGGTCCGGCCCCAGATAGCCGCCGAGCGCCTTTTCGCCCCACGGGCAGTCGAGCGGCGAGACGATGGGCGCGAAGGCCGATACGGAGCGGTAGCGGCCGGGGTTCTTCAGCGCCAGCGTCAGCGCGCCGTGCCCGCCCATGGAATGACCGGTGATGCCTTGCCGGCTGACATCGACCGGCAGGAGACCGGCGATCGCGGCCGGCAGCTCCTCGCCGACGTAGCTCGCCATGCGATAGTGGGCGCGCCACGGCTCCTGCGTGGCATCGACGTAGAAACCGGCGCCGAGCCCGAAGTCATACGCGCCGTCGGGATCGTCCGGCACGCCCTCGCCGCGCGGGCTGGTGTCAGGCGCGATCAGGACGAGGCCGAGCTGCGCCGCCACGCGCTGCGCGCCCGCCTTCACGGTGAAATTTTCCTCGGTGCAGGTGAGGCCGGAGAGGAACCATACCACCGGTGCGGGCTCCGTCTCGGCGGCGGGCGGAACAAAGGCGGCAAAGCGCATCGCCGTGCCGGTGGCTTCGGACTGATGCCGGTAGACATACTGCGTCCCGCCGAAGCAGCGTGCCTGTGATACGATCTCCAGCGACATGAAGTCCTCCCCGTCTGGCCATGCGGCAGCGCACCGTTGATATCATCCGCCCATCTGCACGTAAATCGCCGTATCCGCCGCACAGACTGCTTCCGGCGTGGAATGATCGATGAGAACAGATAATGTCCGTATAGTCGGGGACGGTCGTTGATTCTCGATGCGGACAGGGATGAGCCCGAGGTGAGCGCGGTATATCTGGACAAACTGAACGACAGGCAGCGCGCCGCCGTTGAGCACGGCGTGGGCATTCCCGGCGGCGCGGTCGGGGGGCCGCTGCTCATCATCGCCGGCGCGGGTTCCGGCAAGACCAACACGCTCGCACACCGCGTCGCGCACCTCATCGTCAACGGCGCCGATCCGCGCCGCATCCTGCTGATGACATTCTCCCGCCGGGCAGCCGCCGAGATGGGGCGGCGGGTGGAGCGCATCTGCGCCGGCGTGCCGGACGGGAAGGCCGGCGCGCTTGCCGATGCGCTGGCGTGGTCCGGCACCTTCCACGGCATCGGGGCGCGGCTGCTGCGCGAACACGCCGCCGACATCGGCCTCGATCCGCAGTTCACCATCCACGACCGCGAGGATTCCGCCGACCTCGTGAACCTCGTCCGCCATCAGCTCGGCTTCTCGAAGACGGAGAGCCGCTTTCCGGCCAAGGCGACCTGTCTGGCGATCTATTCGCGGGCGGTGAACGCGCAGACGCCGCTCGCCGACGTGCTGCGGGCGAACTTTCCGTGGGCCGCGGCGTGGGAGCCGCAGTTGCGCGACCTGTTTGCCGGCTATGTCGAGGCCAAGCAGGCGCAGAACGTGCTCGACTACGACGACCTGCTGCTTTACTGGGCGCAGACGATGAGCGAGCCGGCGCTTGCCGCCGCCATCGGCGGGCGCTGGGACCATGTGCTGGTCGACGAATTTCAGGACACCAACCGGCTGCAAGCCGCGATCCTCACCGCGCTGAAGCCGGCGGGCAGCGGCCTTACCGTGGTCGGCGACGATGCGCAGTCCATCTATTCCTTCCGGGCCGCGACGGTGCGCAACATCCTCGATTTCCCGAAGACGTTCTCGCCGCCCGCCGATGTGGTGACGCTCGACCGCAACTATCGCTCGACGCAGCCGATTCTGGCGGCCGCCAATGGCGTCATCGATCTCGCGCGGGAACGCTTCACCAAGAACCTGTGGACAGACCGGGAAGCCGCCGAGCGGCCGCGCCTCGTGACCGTTCGCGACGAGGGAGACCAGGCGCGCTACGTGGCGACGGAGGTGCTGGAGAACCGCGAGGCGGGCATGCGGCTGAAGGATCAGGCGGTGCTGTTCCGCGCGAGCCAACACAGCGGGCCGCTCGAAGTGGAACTCGTGCGCCGCAATATCCCGTTCGTGAAGTTCGGCGGGCTGAAGTTTCTGGATTCGGCCCATGTGAAGGACGTGCTCGCCGCGCTGCGCTTCGCCGAAAATCCGCGCGACCGGGTGGCCGGCTTCCGGGTGATGCAGCTTCTGCCCGGCGTGGGGCCGGCGTCGGCGCAGGCTGTGCTCGACGCCATGGCCGGCAGCTCCGATCCCTTCGCGGCGCTCACCGGGCATTCCGGACCGCCGCGCGCGGCGGCCGACTGGCCGGGCTTCGTCGCGCTGCTCTCGGGCCTGCGCGCGCGCAGCGCCGGATGGCCGGGAGAAATCGGCCAGGTCCGCAGCTGGTACGAGCCGTATCTGGAACGCATCCACGACGAGGATGCCGTGATGCGCAAGGCCGACCTCCTGCAGCTTGAGGATATCGCGGCAGGCTACCCCTCGCGCGAGCGCTTCCTGACCGAACTCACCCTCGATCCGCCGGACGCGACGTCCGGACAGGCCGGGCCGCCCTTGCGCGACGAGGACTATCTGATCCTGTCCACCATTCACTCAGCCAAGGGGCAGGAGTGGCGGTCCGTGTTCGTGCTCAACGCGGTCGACGGCTGCATTCCCTCCGATCTCGGCGTCGGCACATCGGAGGAGGTGGAGGAGGAGCGCCGGCTCCTCTATGTCGCGATGACGCGGGCGCGGGACAGGCTCGCGCTCGTGGTGCCGCAGCGCTTCTTCACGCACGGCCAGTCCGCGACCGGCGACCGCCACGTCTATGCTTCGCGCACGCGCTTCATTCCGCCGCCGCTGCTGTCGCTTTTCGAGTGCAGGGCATGGACTGTCGCGGCGCCCGGACAGGTGCCGGGGCCGCGGGCGCAGCAGGTTCGCATCGATGTCGCCGCCCGCATGCGGGACATGTGGCGGTAGCGCCCGGCGCGCTTCAGCGGCTCATGCGCCGTAGCGGTCGAGCGCGAGGTCTGCCGTCTCGATGTCCGGCTTCGTGCCGCCGATCAGGTCGGCCAGCACGCGGCCGGAGCCGCAGGACATGGTCCAGCCGAGCGTGCCGTGGCCGCTGTTAAGGAAGAGGTTCGCGTAGCGCGTGGGGCCGATCACCGGCGTGCCGTCCGGCGTCATCGGCCGCAGACCGGTCCAGAAGGTCGCCTGCCTCCGGTCGCCGGCACCGCCGAAGAGGTCCTCGACGGAATGTTCCAGCGTCTCCCGGCGCGCCTGGGGCAGATCGAGGTTGAAGCCCGCGATCTCCGCCATGCCGCCCACCCGGATGCGGTCGCCTAGCCTGGTGATCGCCACCTTGTAGGTTTCGTCCATCACCGTGGAGACCGGCGCGCGCGCCTCGTCGACGACGGGCAGCGTGATCGAATAGCCCTTCACCGGATAAACCGGCAGGCGCAGGCCGAGCGGCGCGAGCAGCCCCGGCGCGTAGCTGCCGAGCGCGGCGACGAAAAGGTCGGCCTTGATGTCGCCGGTCGCCGTCTCGACGGCGGCGATGCGGTCTCCCGCCACCCGCAGGCGGCGGATATCGACGCCGAAACGGAACTCGACGCCGAGCCCCTCGCAAATCCGGTGCAGTTCGTTGGTGAACTTGAAGCAGTCGCCAGTCTCGTCGTTCGGCAGGCGCAGGCCGCCGACGATCTTGTCCCGCACCCGCGCAAGGCCCGGCTCCGCCGCCGCGCAGCCGGCCGCGTCCAGCACCTCGAACGGCACGCCGTCCGCCTTCAGCACCGCGATGTCCTTGGCGACGCCGTCGAGCTGCTTGTGCGTGCGGAACACCTGCAGCGTGCCCTGCGTGCGGTGGTCGTAGGCGATGCCCGTCTCCGCCCGCAGCGCGATCAGGCTGTCGCGGCTGTATTCGGCAAGGCGCACCATCCGCCCCTTGTTGATCTTGTAGCGCTCCTCTGAGCACTCCCAAAGCATGGCGAACATCCAGCGCCAGGAGGCGAGCGCGGCGACCGGGTGGATCACCAGCGGCGCGTGCTTCATGAACAGCCACTTGAGCGCCTTCAGCGGAATGCCGGGCGCGGCCCACGGCGAGGCATAGCCGGGCGAGATTTCGCCGGCGTTGGCGAAGCTCGTCTCAAGCGCGGGACCGGGCTGGCGGTCGAGCACCGTGACCTTGTGGCCCGCCTTCGCGAGATAATAGGCGGACGTGACGCCGATCACGCCCGAGCCGAGAATGACGATGTTCATGCGGTTCCCCTGTTTTCTTCCGTTGCCGTGCCGGCGCGCGGATAGTCACGATGATAGCGCCGCCCGAGGCTGGTCAGGATTTCGTAGGAAATGGTGCCGGCGGCCCCGGCGATGTCCTCCAGCGTCTGGTGCGGGCCGATCACCTCGACGAGGCTGCCCAGCCGCAGCGTTCCCGGCGGCAGCGCTGAGATGTCGACGGTGATGCTGTCCATGGACACGCGCCCGGCGATCGGCAGCCGCACACCGCCGAAATAGACGGCGCCGCGGTTGCTCAGGTGGCGGAAGATGCCATCGGCGTATCCCGCCGCGATCGTCGCGAGGCGCGTCTCGCCCGCCGTGATGTGGGTGCCGCCATAGCCCACGCGCGCGCCGGCGGGCACCGTGCGGGTCTGGATCACGCGCACGTCGAGCCGCACGACCGGCGACAGCGGGTTGTCGGCCCCCGGAGCCGGAACGCCGCCGTAGAGCGCGATGCCGGGACGCGCCAACGCACCATGATAGTCGGCGCCAAGGAAGATGCCGCCGGAGTTGGCAAAGCACAGAGGCACATCCGGAAACAGCGCGGCGCAGCGGTGCAGGACGGCGAGCTGATCGGCGTTCTGCGGATTGCCCGGCTCGTCGGCGCAGGCAAGATGGCTCATCAGATAGGCGAGGCGCACCCCGGCGAGCAGCGCGGGATCGGCCGCAAGGGCCTGCGCCTCGCCGCCGGAAAGCCCGAGCCGCGACATGCCTGTGTCGAACTGGAGAACCGCCGGCAGCTCCCGCCCGCGCTCCCGCGCCGTCGCGGCCCAGTTAGCCGCCTGTTCGAGCGAGTTGAGAACGGGCACGATGCCGGCATCGGCGCACAGGCCTTCCGCGCCGGGCAGCAGGCCGTTCAGCACGAAGAGCCGCGCGTCGTGCCCGAGCACGGGCCGCAGCTTCAGGGCCTCGCCGAGATGGGCGACGAAAAAATCGCGGCAGCCGGCATCGTAAAGCACGGGTGCAACCCGCTGCGCGCCAAGGCCATAGGCATCCGCCTTGACGACGGCGCCGGTGGCGCCTCCCTCAAGCCGCGCCCGGAGCGCGCGGTAATTGCGCGCCAGCGCATCGAGATCGATCGTCAGCACGCCGCAGGAAATCTCCCGCGCGAGGGATGGAGAAACGTCGTCGTACATGAAACACCTCGGCACCGGGGTTGCCGCCGCGACAGCAGGCCACCTGCAAAACGCATCGAATCTAGCGCAAGGACCACGCAATGGATGCGCAAAGTGCGCCTGAAAATTTCACTATTGGATAATTTGTGCAATAATCGACGTCAAAACGGAAGGTTCCTGCATGACCGGCCTCGACACCATCGACCGCAACATCATCCGCCTGCTGCGTCTCGACGCGCGCATGAGCAACGCCCGGCTCGCGGAGGAAGTCGGCCTGTCGCCCTCCGCCTGCCTGCGGCGGATCAGGCAGCTCGAACACAGCGGCGTGATCCGGGGCTACACGGCCATCATCGACCACGCCCTGCCGGAAACCACCATGGCGGTCATCGTCAATATCACGCTAGAACGGCAGACGGAGGACTATCTCACCCGCTTCGAGACGGCGGTGCGCAAGCATCCAGAGATCCGCGAGTGCTATCTGATGACAGGCTCAGCCGACTACCTGCTGCGCGTCGAGGTGGAAAACGCGGCAGCGTTCGAGCGCGTCCATACGGAAATTCTCTCGACGCTGCCCGGCGTATCGCGCATCCATTCGAGCTTCGCGATCCGCAACGCGCTCGCCGCCCGCAGCCGCTCCCGCGCGCCGCTCGCAGTCAGAAGCGGCAAGGCGGGCTAGAGCGCTTTCCGATCAGATGGAATCATCTGATCGATCAGAATTCGCTCAACATAAGGAAACTGGAAACTGTCCTGTTTCAATGTAAACACGACAGTTTCCAGCGGCCGGGCAACAGACGTTTCCGTCACGAACATGCAACTTGCCGCGGCTACCAGATGGGGAGAGGATGAACCGGGCGCGGGGAACCTTACCGAAGGGATGGCAGGCGATGGCTGAAAAAGTTGAAGCACGGCGGACCGGACAGGGCGTGGGCGAACACAGCGTCCCGATGTTCTGGCCGCTTTCGGCGATGTTCGCGGCGGAACAGGCCGCCTTGTCGGTTCCGGATCATCTGCTCGGCTTCCTGAAGGAAGCGGAAGAAATCGACAATCCGCCGGCGCCGGTATGGCACACGAAGAACACCGTGCGGCTCGATCTCTCCACCATGTTGCTGCGGGAATTCGGCACGCCGGGCCAGGGTACACCGGGCCAAGGTATACCGAGCACGGGCACGCCGATCCTCGTCGATGCGCCCTACGCCGGGCACGGTGCGACCATCGCCGATTTCGGCGAGGGGCAAAGCCTTGTCGCCGCGCTGCTGGCGGCGGAGGCTCCTGCCGTCTGGGTGACTGACTGGAAAAGCGCCACACCCGAGATGCGCTATTTCTCCATCGACACCTATCTGGCGGAGCTGAATGCCGCGATCGACGACCTGGGCGGGCGTGTGCATCTGGTGGGGCTCTGCCAGGGCGGCTGGCTCTCGGCCATGATGGCGGCCCGGTTCCCGCAAAAGATCGCTTCCCTGGTGCTTGCGGGCGCGCCCATCGACACGGACGCGGGCCACGGCCCGATCCGCGAGCTTGCCCATGCCATGCCGCTGGCGGCCTATGAAGAGATGGTCGCGTTGGGCGAGGGGCGCATGCCCGGCAAGTTCATGCTGGCGGGCTGGAAGAACATGCATCCCGACAAGCAATATATCGACAAGTACGTCACGCTCTATGAGCATCTGGACGACAATAGCTACGTTGAGCGGACGAAGCATTTCGAAAGCTGGTACGAGAACCCGCTGGATTTGCCGGGAAACTATTACCTTCAGGCGATCCGGTTGCTGTTCAAGGAAAACCGGTTCGCGAAAGGCCAGTTCACCGGCCTCGGGCGCACGCTGAAGCTGGGCGACGTCACCTGCCCGGCGTTTCTGCTGGCGGGCGAGGCGGATGACATCACGACGCGCGAACAGGTGTTCGCCGCGAAGGATCTGCTCGGAACGCCGCCTGAAAAGATCAGCTCGGCGCTCGTTCCCGGCGGGCATATCGGGCTGTTCATGGGCCACAAGACCATCGCCGAAACCTGGCCGGTGATCGCGAAGTGGATTCTGTCGAACGACTGAGCGGTGGGCGGCTGCCTCCGCACGGAGGCAGCGTTGCCATCGGCGGGAGGGTCACTCCATGCCGGCGGCGACCAGTGCCTGCCAGTTCGCGAATTCCCTGGCCATATAGGCCTGGAACGCGGCGGCATCCCAGTCTTCAAACCGCACGCCCTGGTTGGCCGTCAGCTCCCGACCTTTTTCGGACAGCATGATTTCCGCTACCATGCGGTTCAGCATGGTCACATCCTTGTCGCTGAGCCCGGCCGGCGCGAAGAAGCCGAACCATTGCGCCGCCTCGACCTCGGCAAAGCCCTTTTCGGCGGCCGACGGCACATCGGGAAATTCCGGGCGGCGCCCCTTGCCCAGATACAGCACCGCCTTGCCCTGATTGTTGTTCAGATACGGCGCCGAGGAGCCGACGGACCCGACGTAGTAATCCGCCCGGCCGGCGATGACTTCCATCATCGCCTCGCCCGAGGATTTCATATGCAGGATCCTCGGTTTCAGGCCCAGCTCGTTCGACACCATCCGCCCGACGAAGTGCGTCGATGACCCGACGCCGGCCGTCGACATGACGATCTTGCCCGCCTTGTTCTTGGCGAAGAGATCGTCGATCGTCGTCACCCCGGCGGCGGGCGAGCCGATGATCATGAACTCGTTGAAGCCAAGAACCGAGATGGCTTTGAATTTCTTGACCGGATCGTAGCCGGCGTTCGGATTGTAGGCCGGCCCCGTCAGGAACGACGAGCTGGAGAACAGCAGCGTCGATCCGTCTCCGGAGTTGCGCGCGGCCTCGGCCGTGCCGACCACGCCGCCCGCGCCGGGCTTGTTGATCACCACGACCGGCTTGCCCAGCTTGTGCTGCAGTTCCTCCGCCAGAAAGCGGACGAAGGGATCGGTCGAGCCGCCGGGGTTGAACGGCACGACGATCTGGATCGTGGATTGCGAGGCGATGTCGGCCGAGGCCTGGCCACCCCACAGGGCTGCGCAAAGCGCAAGCCCGCAGCCCACGATCCATGACTTGAAAGCGGCTTTCATTCGGGTATCTCCTCCTCCGGCGATCGTCTCGTGCGATCGTCCGTTTCGCGGCCAGTCGGCTGCTGAGCCCATGTAGGGCCCTCGCGATGCCGCCTGGCAAATGACATCTCGTCGCGTGACGATAAGCTGCGGTTATGCGACCGCCGCCGCGCGGAACGGCGGCCTTCAGGCCTTCACCTGAATCAGGGCGTCCACGCCGACTCCGCCCTCCGGCAGGGCGATGAAGGGGTTGATCTCGACGCTTTCGACCTCCGGACCCTGCGCCGCGATGAACTGGGAGACCCTGACGATGGCCCCGGCGATCGCATCCAGATCGGCCTTTTCCTGCCCGCGCGCGCCGTCGAGGATGGCGAAGGCGCGGATCGAGCGGATCATCTCCAGCGCCGCCTCGTGCGTGACCGGCGCCGTGCGCAGAACCGTAT
This sequence comes from Pseudochelatococcus lubricantis, assembly GCF_011762225.1. GTDB lineage: Bacteria > Pseudomonadota > Alphaproteobacteria > Rhizobiales > Beijerinckiaceae > Pseudochelatococcus > Pseudochelatococcus lubricantis. The sequence continues at coordinate 227,712 of NZ_JAASQI010000006.1, read as the reverse complement.
CCTTCAGCACCTCGGTATAGATGCCGCCGAGGCCGAACATCACCACCGGCCCGAATGTCGGGTCGCGATGCGCGCCGATGATGGTCTGGGTGCCGCCCCGGATCATCTGCGCCACGGTCACGCCGCGAATGTCCGCCGCTGGCGCCGCTGCGGCAGCATTCGAAACCACACGGTCGAAGGCCGCCCGCACCGCCGTGGCGTCAGCCAAATTCAGCGCAACGCCGCCAACTTCGGATTTGTGAGCGATCTGCGGCGACAACACCTTCAGCACAACCGGATAACCCATGGCCTCCGCCGCCGCAGCGGCCTCGTCAGCATTGGCCGCCACCCGTTCCTGCGCGAAATGCAGCCCGGCCGCCGCCAGCAGCTCCTTGGACCGGGCCTCGTCCGGCGAGGACGTCAGCACAACCGGGGCAAGCGCCTCGATCTGGGGCGTGACCAGCGGGCGCCGCCGCACGGCCGACAGCTCGGCCGCCGCTGCCAGCGCCTTGACGCAGAACACCGGGTCCTCGAAAACCAGATAGCCCAGTTCCTCGATTTGGCTGCGGAATTCCGGCGTGGTTTGCACGCACAGCGCCAGTTGCGTTTCCGGAAACTCCGCGCGAAGCGCCCGCAGGGGCCCGGACAGGATTTCCATGTCGCGGGCGTTGCGCCCGGCATTGGCGAAGAACAGCATCGCCGAACCGAAGGGGCGGTCGCGCAGCACGCGCTCCACCGCGCGCGTCAGCATGGCCCGGTCGCCGACGGTCTGCGCGGTGGTATCCACCGGATTCAGCCCCACGGCCAGCGGCAGTTCCTTCTGGATTTCGGCCAGCGTCGCCTCGGAAACCGGCGGCAGCGCGATTCCCGCCTCCATCGCCGCATCGGTGGACATCACCCCCACGCCGCCCGAGACGGTGACGATGGCGAGCGTCTTGTCGACGGGCAGGCGGCCCTGCGCGCAAGCGTAGGTGACGTCGACCATTTCCGTCAGCGTCTGGCAGGAGTACACGCCCGCCTCGCGCAATACCGCGTCGAAAACCTGCACGGAACCCGCCAGCGCCCCGGTATGCGAGGCAGCAACCGTCTGGCCCGCCTCCGTGCGGCCTGCCTTGAACACGATCACCGGCTTTTTCATCCGCCGGGCGGTGCGCAGGGCGCCGATCAGGGCCGGCCCGTTGCGGCAGCCCTCCATATAGAGCATCAGCACGTCGGTATCGGGGTCCTGCGCCATCCATTCGAGGCATTCGGCGGCCTGCACATCGGCCTCGTTGCCGGTTGCCACGAACTTGGAAATCGCCATGCCCCGGCTGATGACCAGGTTCTGCAGGTAGGACCCGACCGCGCCGCTCTGGCTGACCATGCCGACCCGGCCCACGGCGGGCGTGCCCCGGTCCATCGCGGTCGAGAAGGTCGAGAAGACGCGGTCCACCGTGTTGAACGAGCCCATGGCATTGGGGCCGATCATCCGCGCCCCGGCATCGCGGATCATCTTCATGATCCGGGTCTGGGCGGCGGCACCCTCATCCCCGGCTTCGGCAAAGCCCGCGCTGAACATCACGATGGAACGCACGCCGGCGGCGCAGGCATCGGCCACGGCGGCCTCGGCCTGACGCGCGGGCACCGCGATGATCGCCTGATCCACCTGATCGGGAATGGCGGCGGCCGTGGGATAGGCAGTCAGCCCCTGCACCTGCGAGCGGGTCGGGTTGACGGGATAGACCTTCACCGCCGACTTCGCCTCCAGCATGTAGCGGATCGGCCGCCCCCCGATCTTGCGCGGATCGTCCGAGGCGCCGATCACCGCGATGCTTCCGGGGCGGAACAGGGCGTCGAGCCCGGCCCGTCTGATTTCTGCGTTCATCTAAATCCCCCCTTCGGCCAGGCGCCCGCCGGGCGCGGCCAGATCCATGAAATAGCGGCGTTGTTCGGCGCTGTTTCCGAGCCAGCCGATCAGGCTGAGGCAGCGTTTCACATGCAGGCCGAGGTCGTTCTCGTCGGTGATGCCCATGGCGCCGAAAAGCTGGATGCTTTCGCGCATGATCCACAGGGCGCTGTCGTTCAGCCGCGCCCGCAGCCGGGCAGCCTGCATCCCGTGCGCCGCCGCGTCCGGCAGCGCGTCCAGCCGCGACAGCCCGGCCTCCAGCACCGCGCGCGCCAGCCGCCGCCGCACGAACATGTCCGCCGCGCGATGCTGCAGCGATTGAAAGGCGCCGATGGGCTTGCCGAACTGGCGGCGGGTTTTCAGATGCTCGATCGTGAGCGCCATCATCCGGTCGATATGGCCCATCAGTTCAGCGGCAACGAGAACCGAGCCCTCGTCGAGCGCCCGCCGCAGGGGTGCGGCGGCCGCCTCGCCACGGGCGAGTTCACGGACCGGAACGTCGCGCAGATCGAGCCGCCCCATGGCCGAGCCATCGGCGCGGAACTGCTGCGTCAGGACGAGCCCCGGCGCATCCGCCGCCGCCAGCACCAGCACCGGCTCGCCGTCGTCGCTGGCGCTGACGATGAAATGGCTGGCGCCGGCCGCACCGGCGATCCATCCCTTACCGCCGCTGGCCTTGCCGCCGGCACAAATCGTCTTCGCCGAAGGTAGTGGAAAGTCCTGCGGCCCTTCCTGCCAGGCCAGCACCGGTTGGGCGGTGCCGGCGGCGAGCCCGTCCATCAGGTCGGGCTCCGCCCCCGTGAGCGCCAGCACCCGCCCGGCGAGGAACAGGCCGGCCAGCGGATCCGAGGTGAAGCAGCCCGCGAGCCCCTCGGCGACGACGGCGGCGGCGGCGATGCCGAGTCCGCCGCCGTCTTCCGGCATGGCGAGCGCCAGCCAGCCCTGCTGCGCCATCTCCGCAAGCTCGGCGGCGCGCGGTCCCGGCAGCGTCGCCCGCCGAGACCGGATTGCCGCGCCATCGGCATGGCGTTCGGCATGTTTCGCCACGGCATCCCGAAGAAGCGTGGCTGTTTCCCTGTCGAGAACTGTCATTGCCAGCCTCTAGTCAGATTTCGGCAGGCCCAGGACCGAGCGCGCCAGAATGTTGCGGTGAATCTCGTTCGTGCCGGCGAAGATCGTCGGCGCCCTGCTCTCGTAATAGGGCGCCAGCAGGTCGGACGCTCCCTCGCCGGCGAGGACCGCATCGCTGCCGGCCACTTCCAGAAGCAGCTCCGACAGGCGCTGGAAGACGCTTGTCGACCAGATCTTCAGGGCCGAGATCTCGACCCCCACCTTGCCGTCGCTGCGCACCAGATCGGCAAAGCCGGCGTACATGTCCTGCGCGTCCTGCGTGTCGAAGATCGCCTGTGCCAGCCGGTCGCGCCAGTAGTCGCCGGTCAGCAGCCCGCGCTCCTCCATCTGGCGGCGCAGCGCCAGCAGCACCTTCAGCGCCCGTTTGGGCGAGCCGGCCCAGATGCGCTCGAATCCCAGCAGGGAGCGCGCCACCGCCCAGCCCTTGTCGGGCTCTCCCAGAATGCACTCGATGCCGACAGAGACATCGTCGAAGAACACCTCGCAGAAGTCCGGATGCCCGGACAGGTTCTCGATGGGGCGCACGGTGATGCCGGGCAGCCGCATGTCGATCAGCACGAAGCTGATGCCTTCCTGCTTGGGGCCGGAACGGTTGGTGCGGATCAACGCGAACATGTGGCTGGCGACATGCGCGGAGGTCGTCCAGATCTTCTGGCCGTTGATGATCAGACGGCCACCCTCGATCCGGCCGTCGCATTGCAGGCTGGCGAGGTCGGACCCGGCGGCCGGCTCGGAATAGCCCTGGCACCAGATATGCTCGCCCGCATGCATCTTCGGCAGGTAATGGGCTTTCTGTTCCTGCGTGCCCCAGGCGATGATCGCCGGGCCGAGGTTGCGCACCCCGGCATCATGCAGCCAGGGCGTGCCGGCGGATTCCATCTCCTCGATGAAGATGAGGTGCCGGTCGGGCGTAAGCCCCATCCCGCCGTATTCCACCGGCCAGCCGGGCGCGATGAAGTTGCGCCGGTGCAGCGCCCTGTACCACGGCATCGTGGTTTCGGCCGGAAAACGGTGCGGATAGTGGCGCAGCCCGGCCGGGCACTCATCCTCGATAAAGGCGCTCAGGATGCCGCGGAATTCCGCCTCCGGCATACCGTTCCAATCCGGGTCGGCGCCGGACATGTCCTTCCCCTCAGCGGCCATGATAGACACCGGGGCGCTTTTCCATGAAGGCGCGGATGGCCTCCTTGTAGTCCTCGCTCTGGTTCAGGAAAGACTGGGTATGAGCCTCGATATCCAGATAGGTATCCAGATCCGTCGCGGTCGCCACTTCAAAGAGATGCCGCGTCATGCCGAGCGCGAGCGTGGGCATCGCCAGAAGCTGGCGGCAATAGTCCTCCGCCTCGGCCTCAAGCCGGTTCTCCGGGACCACGCGGCTGACCAGCCCCATGCCCAGCGCCTCGGGCGCGGGGAGGATGCGGCCGGAGAAGGCCAGCTCCTTGGCCCGCAGCTGGCCGATATGGCGGATCAGGAAATGGATCGCCCCGCCATCCGGCGCGAGACCGCGCTTCGAGAAGATCATGGAGAAGCGGGCGGTTTCCGTGGCGATCACCACGTCCGAGGCCAGCGCCACCGACCAGCCGAAGCCGACCGCGACGCCGGAGACCGCCGCGACAACGGGCTTTTCCAGCGCCGCCAGTTCTCGGGCGACGCCGCAGACGCCGCGCTGCATCCTTGCACGGGCACTGCCCTGCGTATCCTTGCCCATGCGTGAGACATCGGCGCCGGCGCAGAAATCGCCGTTCGCGCCGCGGATCAGCACCACGCGCACCTCCGGATCGTAGCGCAGGCCGCGGACGATGTCGGCCATCTCGTAGCGTTCCTCGGGCGACAGCGCGTTGCGGCGGCCGGGCGTGTCGAAGGTTATACGGCCGATGCCGTCGGATTTTTCCAGATGCAGGCCCATCATCGTCCTCCCGTGCGCAGCCAGCCGGCCCGCAGCGCGCGGGCAGCATCGTCGGCGGCCTCGGCCGCATGCCATTCCTGTTCCAGTTGATCGGCGATCTCCGCCACGGGCTGGACGCGGTCGATCAGACCCACGCCCTGCCCCGCGCCGCGAATGTCGCGCCATGCCTTGGCCCCGGAGCGGGCGCCCGCCTGGTAGCGGCTCTTGTCGCGGCTGGCGGCGGCGACTTCCTCGGGATCCAGCCCCGCCGCCACGATGCTTTGCCGCAGATAGTTCGCCGGCAGCCCGCTGAAGAAGGGCGTGTAGATCACGTCCTTCAGGGCGGCCTCGATCACCATGGCGCGGTAGTCGCCGGGGGCACGGCTTTCGGCGGCGGGAATGAAGCGGCTGCCCATGTAGACCATGTCCGCCCCAAGCCCCAGCGCGGCATGGATAGCCCCGCCGGTGCCTATCGCGCCGGCCAGAACGATGGTGCCGCCGTAGAACTTCCGTACTTCGGAATAGAAGGCGAAGGGGTTTGCCGTGCCGGCATGTCCTCCCGCGCCGTTGCAGACGAGGATCAGCCCGTCGACGCCCTGCTCCAGCGCCTTTTCGGCATGGCGCACCGTGGTCACGTCATGAAACACCAGCCCGCCGTAGCCATGCGCGGCCTTGACCAGATCGCCGGGCGGCGACAGCGAGGTCAGCAGGAGCGGCACCTCATTGTCGATGCAGACCTGCGCGTCGTGATCGAAACGCGCGTTCGACCTGTTCGAGATCAGGTTCACCGCGTGGGGCGCGGCGGGGGCTTCGGGATGGGCGGCGTCGTGGGCCGCGAGCGCCTCCCGGATCGTCGTCAGCCAGACCTGCAGCTCGCTTTCCGGCCGGGCGTTCAGCGACGGGAAAGAACCGAGAATGCCGGCCTTGCATTGCGCCACGACCAGTTCGTGGCCTGAGACAAGGAACATCGGCGACGCGACGACGGGCAGCCGTAGCCGGCCGCGAAAGGCCTCGGGCAGACTCATGCGCTTTCCTCCAAAAGGGCGTAGTCGGGGGCCGGGTGACCGTCGCCCAGCAGGGCGCAGCCGGCATCCAGCACCGTGACGTTCCGCGCCTCCACACGGGCGCGGAAATGGGCCCGGTCTCGCTCGCTCCAGATCTCGAAGCGCACCGTCTCGCCGGGGAAAACCGGGCGCGAGAACCGGCACTCGACCGAGCGGATCGCGGCGGCATCGCCGTCGGCCACGGTTGGCAACAACGCCCGTACCGCCAGCCCGTAGGTGCAGAGCCCGTGCAGGATCGGCCGGTCGAAGCCCGCCTTGGCGGCATAGGCCGGATCGGCGTGCAGCGGATTGCGGTCGCTGTTCAGCCGGTAGATCAGCGCCTGTTCCGGACGGGTCGCCACATCCACCTCATAATCGGAGATCCGCTCCGGGCAGGGCGTAGCCCGTGGAACCGGGCCGAAGCTGCGGCCGAAGCCGCCGTCCGCCCGGCAGAAGGAGGAATGCAGCACCGAGGCCACGGGCGCGCCGGTTTGCGCGTCGAACATGGTGCGGGCCGCATGAATGACCGCGCCCTTTTCCCCCTTGTCCTCGACCGCCGCCACGCGGGCGCGGGCGTAGAGCCGCCCCACGGGGGCCAGCGGCCGATGCAGGAAGACCCGCTGCTCGCCGTGCACTACCTTGCTAAGGGTGACACCCAGCGCCGGATCGGCCGTCCATCGCCCGGGATGGCACAGGATGGCGGGCATGGTGGGCACCGCCGTCAGGCCGTTTTCGAAGACGAAGGGCAATTGCGCGGGATCCAGCGGGTCCTGACCGAAGCCAAGGGATACCGCGTAAAGCATCGTATCCTTGTCGGTATAGTCCTGTTCGAGCCGGGGAAAGGCCCAGGCTTCCAGTGCGTCGACGTTCAGGGCCATCGGGCCGTCCTTTCTCAGATCGGGTCCCAGCCGATGACGTCCCTGGTGCGCTCCGCCGGCGTGAAGGCGGAAGCCCAGGCATTCGGCAGGCGCTCGGCCAGCGCCTCCACGGTCCAGCCGTCGTCGCGGTGCATGGTGCGGATCGGGCGCGGCTGGTTGTAGAGATAGACCTCGTTGCCGCGCGCGCCGAAGATCTGGCCGGTGATCCCCGCAGCCGCGTCCGAGCACAGGAAGGCCGCCAGCGGCGCGATCTGGTCGGCACGGGTTCTCGTGCGGCGCTTTTCCATCTCGCGCGCCTGCTCCTCGGGGTCCTTGCCGGGAATGGTCTCGATCATCCGGCTGAAGGCATGGGGCGCGATGCAGTTCGACCGCACCCTGAACTTCGCCATGTCGAACGAGATGGCCCGGCTGAGGCCGACGATGCCCATCTTGGCGGCGGCGTAGTTGGCCTGCCCGAAGGAGCCGATCAGCCCCGAGGTCGACGTCATGTGTACGAAGGCGCCGCCTTCCTGCGCCTTGAAATGCGGCGCGCAGGCGTGGGAAACATTGAAGGCGCCGAAGAGGTGCACGCGCAGGACGGCCTCGAAATCCTCCGGCGTCATGCGGTGGAAGATCACGTCGCGCAGGATGCCGGCGCTGTGGACGGCGCCATCGATCCGGCCGAAATTCGCGATCGCGTCGTCGACCATGCGCTTCGCGCCCTCGGCGGTGGCGACGCTGTCGCCGTTGATCACGCCCTCGCCGCCGTCGGCGCGGATCAGATCCACCACTTCCTGCGCCGGGCTGGCGTCCTGCCCCTCGCCGGCCAACGAGGCGCCGAGGTCGTTGACGACCACCTTCGCGCCGTTGCGGGCGGCGCACAGGGCGATTTCGCGCCCTACCCCCCGGCCCGCGCCGGTCACGAGGATGACTTTGTCTTGCAGCAGTTTCACGGTCATAGCTTGTCCGTTCCGTCAGAGGGTTGAAGAGTTGCCGAGGATCAGCGTGGCCTGCCCGGCCAGAACGCCGCCGTTGCCGTGGGAGATGGCGGTTTCGGCACCGGCGACCTGACGGTCGCCGCATTCGCCGCGAAGCTGCCGGGCGGCCTCGACCATGGTGAAGAGGCCGAACATGCCGGGATGGCAGTAGGACAATCCCCCGCCCGAGGTATTCACCGGCAGCCTGCCGCCGGGCGCGATGGCGCCATCCCGCACGAAGCGCCCGCCCTCTCCCTTGGGACAGAAGCCCAGATCCTCCAGAAACAGAAGCGTGGTGACCGTGAAGGCGTCATAGACCTGCACCACGTCGATGTCCTTCGCCGCCAGTCCCGCCACGGCATAGGCCTGCGCACCGGAGCGCGCCACGCCGGTCTCGGTCAGCTCAGCCATCTGGCTGATGGAATGGTGTTCCTCGGCCTCGCCCGCGCCGAGCAGGTAAACCGGCGCCTTGCGCAGGCCGCGCGCCATGTCGGCCCGCACCATGACCACCGCCGCGCCGCCGTCCGTGACGAGGCAGCAGTCCCTGACGCCCAAAGGCGATGACACCATCGGCGCGTTCAGCACGTCCTCGCGCGTCAGCGGGCGGCGGTCGAAGGCGCGCGGGTTCAGCTGCGCCCAGCCGCGGGCCGCGAGCGCGATGTCGGCGAGGTCGCCGCGGGTGGTGCCATAGAGACGCATGTGACGGGCCGCCGCCAGCGCATAGCCGGTGACGGGCAGGCGCGGATTGTATAGCCCGTCGTAGTCGTTGATGTCGCGCTGCGGCGTGAACTTGCCCCGTGCGCTGCGCTGGGTCGAGCCATAGGCAATCACCGCGACGTTGCACAGCCCCGCCTCAAGCGCCAGCGCCGCATGGGCCGCGAGGCTCTGGAACGACGCTCCGCCGATGTAGCTGGAATCGAAGTAGCGCGGACGGATGCCCATGTATTCGCACAGGGAGATCGTCGGCATCCGGAGCTGGCTCGCGGCACAGAAAACGCCGTCGACGTCGCGCAGCGCCAGCCCGCAGTCAGCGAGCGCGGCCAGCACGGCCTGCGCCATCAGATCGAGCGGCGTCGTACCCTCCGCCACCACGCCGAGATCGCTCTCGGCGACGCCGACGATGGCGCTGCCGCCCCGTTTCGGAACTGCGTTCATTGCATGCCCTCCCAGACGAAAACCGGCAGGGGGAGATCGTCCGCGCTCTCCGCCGGACGAAAGGTCACACGCACGCGCCGGCCAATCTCGGCCGGATCGCCGCTGGCGCCTTCGACGGTCGACATCATGCGGAAACCTTCGTCCAGATCGATCAGCGCCACCGGATAGGGATCGCCCTTCGCCGGATGGACGCACGAAATGGAATAGACGGTGCCCAGCCCCCCGCTGATGCGCCATTCAAGAGGCGCGATGCCGCCGAAGGGGCATGCCAGACGCGGATAGAACACCGCCCTGCCGGCATCCGGGCTGAACTGATAGGCCAGTTCGCCGGCACGTAAATGGTCCTGCCACCGCCGCAGCGGCGACCTTTCGATCGTATTCATGTTTCCCCCCGGCGGGCGCCGGCCTCTTCAGGGCTTCGCCCGCTCCTCGTGACTCCAGAGTTAAATGCGTTTAAGGCAAACGCTCAACTTGGCTCCGGTCACCCATGCCTAACTCTTTGTTATGCTACATTGGGACCTTCAGCGAATATCGCATGCCCCGTGAAGAAATCGATCAATGCGGCGTTGAAGCCTTCCGGGTTCTCGATATTGATCGAATGGCCTCCGTCCAGATCGACGATCCGCATCCGCGGCCAGATCGCCGCCAGCTCCGCGCGAAAGGGCTGGAAGGCGCGTTCGTGGCGACCGTTGACCAGGAGGGTCGGCACGTTCGGCGCGGAATCCACGACATGCCGCAGCGAAAGCGAGGGCATCACCTCGCCGAGGATGCGCGTATAGGTCGGCATATCGATGCGCTCGGCGTCAGCGCACAGCATGTCGCGCAGATCGGGTCGGAAGCGTCTGGCGAAACGGGGATGGAAATGCTCGCGCCGCAGGGCCGCCACGCCTTCCCGCCGCAGCGTCTCCAGCCGGGACAGACGGGACGCGCGCTCCTGCGGGCTGTCGTTCTCCCGCAGCACGACCCGGGCGTTGGTGAAGGCCTGCGCCACCACCCGATCCGGATAGCGCCGCGCGTAGTTGAGCGTCAGCCCCGCGCCGAAGCTTTGCCCGCAGACATACCAGCGGCCGATGCCCAGCTCCGTGCGGATGCGGTCGAGCCCGCCGATCAGGCTGTCCGCCGTCAGGCTGTTAACCTCCGCTGGCGGCGGGCTGTTCCCGTGGCCGGGCAGATCGACCTGCACAAGGTTGAAATGCCGGCCGAGGCCCCCGCGGTTGGGCAGCCAGTGGCGCGCATTCGTCAGCATGCCGTGCACCAGCAAAAGCCAGGGCCTATCCGCGCCGGAATAACGGATGCTGCTGTGCATCTTCATTTCTCGCTCCCTCGCCGGAAAAGAAAAACGGGCGCGGCCACAAGCTGCCGCGCCCGGAACCTGTCGACAGCCGATCCGTCATTCGTCGGCGAACATGACCGCGCGCTTCGCCCGCAGTTTGGGCATGACCATCAGCACGACCAGAAAGACCGCGAGGCCCAGCATCGCCAGCGGCAGCGGGCTGTCAACGAAGGTCAGCAGGTCGCCGTCCGACAGCACCAGAGCGCGGTTGAAGTTCTCCTCCAGCATCGGGCCGAGGACGAAGCCGAGCACCAGCGGCGCGGGCTCGAAACCGAGGAGCTTGAGAACCACGCCGATCACCCCGAAAACCGCCGTCAGATACAGGTCGAAAGAGGAGAAACCCGACGCATAGACGCCGATGCAGCTGAACATGACGATGCCGGGGAACAGCAGCCGATAGGGCACGCTCAGCAGTTTGACCCAGATACCGACCAGCGGCAGGTTCAGCAGGACGAGCATCAGGTTGCCGATCCACATCGAGGCGATCAGCCCCCAGAACAGTTCGGGCCGTGACGACATGACGTTAGGGCCCGGCTGGATGTTGTGGATCATGAGCGCGCCAAGGATCAGCGCCATCACCGGGCTGCCCGGAATACCCAGCGTCAGCGTGGGGATGAACGCGGTTTGCGCGGCGGCGTTGTTCGCGGATTCCGGCCCTGCGACGCCCTCGATCGCGCCTTGGCCGAATTCTTCCGGATGGCGGGACACGCGCTTTTCGACGCTGTAGGCGATGAAGGAGGACATCGAGATGCCGGCCCCCGGCAGCACGCCCAGCAGCGAGCCGATCCCGGTTCCGCGCAGGATCGGCGCGAACATGCGGCGGAAATCCTCGCGATCCGGCCAGAGACGGTTGATCGGGTTGGTTTTTGCATCGGGCTCATCGCGGTTCGCGAGGGTGGAGTAGATTTCGCCGAAAGCGAACAGGCCCACCGCCAGCACGATGAAGTCGACGCCGTCCCAGAGCTGCTGCAAGCCGAAGGTAAAGCGCAGGGCGCCTGTATTGGAATCCGAGCCCGCCAGCCCCAGCAGCAGCCCCAGCACGACCATGGCCACCGATTTCAGCATGGTGCCGGAGGCCAGCGAGACCGCGCCGACGAGGCCGAGCGTCATCAGCGCGAAATAGTCCTTCGGGCCGAAGTCGATCGCTATTCGCGTCAGAGGCGCGGCAAAGGCGGCGATCAGCAGCGTGCCGAACGTCCCGGCCACGAAGGAACCGATGGCTGCCGTGGCGATGGCGACGCCCGCCCTGCCCTTGCGCGCCATCTGGTAGCCGTCGAGCACGGTCACGGTGGAGGCGGTCTCGCCCGGCAGGCTCATCAGGATGGCGGTGGTCGAGCCACCGTAGGCCGAGCCGTAGTAGATGCCGGCCAGCATGATCAGCGCCGAAAGCGGCTCCAGCCCATAGGTGAAGGGCAGCAGGATGGCGATGGTGGCGAGCGGTCCAAGGCCCGGCAGCACGCCGATCAGCGTTCCCAGCAGGGCGCCGGCCAGCGCATAGGCCAGATTGGCCAGCGTTCCCGCCGCGGAAAAACCGAGGATGATATTGTCCCACATGACCCGTCAACCTCCCCAGGGCCAGGCTTGCACCTGCAGATCCAGAAGGTAGCGGAACAGGACCACCGCGATCGCCGCCAGCACGACCGCGGTTGCCAGCGCCCCCACCGGCGTCAGCAGCCGCGACCCGGCCCCGACCGCAGCGATGCTGACAAGACATGTCAGGAAGAGTCCGGCCACCGGCAGCAGCAGGCCGAACAACACGAAGCCGCCCGCAACCACCACAAGGCACCACAGATGCCACGCATCCAGCCGGATCGGCGGTGCCGGGGAGACGCCTCCCTTGAAATCCACGGCGGAAACGACGATCCCGCAGCCGGTCAGCACCAGAAGCCCGGCGAGGATGACTGGAAAGAAGCCCGGTCCTATGTTTCTGGCGTTGCCTATGCCATATCCCGATGCGGCGATCGCGGCTGCGATGCCGACCGCGATCAGCAGCGCACCGCCGATGACATCGCGAACATCCTTGACGGACATTACCTACCCTCCCGTTTTATTTTTTGACGACGCCGTACCCCTCGGCTCCCCCTTCTCACGCAGCCCGTGCATCCTGCGCCGGACCGGGGAACGAGCGGCGTTTCCCGGATAAATCCGACGAAAAGGCAAAGAGATAGAGCAAGGTGGCGGTTCTGGCCTAAGACGCGCTCCAATCAGAATTCGCTTAAAATAGGGAACCTGGAATCTGTCCTGTATCAACGTAAACAGGACAGATTCTAAAGGCCGTCAGTGACTACGGACAGGAGCGCATCGAGCATCACGACGCCTTCCCCCTCGGGACGCACGAGGATCGGATTGATCTCGGCCTCCTGAATCCTTGCGGCGCCGGCGAGTGCGGATACGGCAGCGACCGCGTGGGCGAGGGCTTCAAGATCGCCCTTCGGCCGGTTGCGATAGCCCGACAGCAGCGCGAACCCCTTGACCTGGGCGATCATCGCGCGGGCTGCGTCGATGTCGACGGGCGCGGGATGCACGGCGCTGTCGCGGTAGATTTCGGTCATCACGCCGCCCATGGCGACCGTCACCATCGGGCCGGCCACCGGATCGCGCGTCAGGCCGATTAGAGCCTCGCCAAGGCCCTGGCACATCTCCTGAATCAGGATGCCCTCAAGCCGGAAGCCGGGACGGTGCGCCTCCGCCGAGGCCTTCATGTCGGCAATCGCCCGCATCAGAGCCGCGCGGTCCGTCACCCCGACGCGGATCGCGCCGGCCTCGGTCTTATGCGGCAAATCGGCCGAAACCAGTTTCGCCACCACCGGATATGGAATGCCCAGATCGGCCGGCAGTTCGGCGTGCGGGGCCAGCACCACCGACAGCGGGCCGGGCACACCCAGCGCCCGCATCACCCGGGCCGAGGTTGTCTCGCCCTGCGTGCCGGGGACGAGCACGGCGATCAGCGCCTCGGCCTCGGCGGGGAGCGCCGCCGCCACGGGCTCGACGTCGGGGACCGGGGCGAACAGCGCCGCGATCGCCTCGGCACAGGTTTCCACGGTGCGAAACGCGGGCACGCCGCCTGCCTCCAGCATCGTCAGGCTTTCCGGCGCGTGAGGGAGCGGAAACGCCAGCACCGGAGCCGCGCCTGCCGGCGCATCGGCACGGGCATCGACGATGGGCGCCACGGCAAGCTCGGGATTGAACTGTGCGGAGGAGCCGATGACCACCAGCAGCATGCCGGTTTCCGGGTCCGCCATCAGCGTGCTGACGACCTCCTTCATTCGGTCATAGCGCGTGCCGGCGAGCGTCACATCCACCAGCTTGCCGTGGCCGAGCGGAATGCCCTGCGCCGCCAGTTTCGCGCGCGAGGCATCCGAGAGGCCGGCGATGGGCACGCCGCGCAGGGCAAGCTGGTCGATCACCATCGCGCCGCCGCCGCCGGTCGTGGACACCACCGTCACCGACCTCGGGCGGCTCGGCACCGGCGCGAGCTGCGACAGGGTGCGCGCCACCGGGATCAGCGATTCGAACGCCTCGACCTCGCGAACCCCGACCGAGGCGAGGAAGGCCGACACCGACCGGGCCGAGCCGGTCAGCGCGCCGGTATGCGACACAGACAGCGCCTGCCCCTCCTCGCTGCGGCCGATCATGTAGGCCACGACGGGCTTGCCACGCGCCCGCGCGCCGCGCGCGAAGGCCGCCACCGCGTCGCGATCGCGGATCGTCTCCAGAAACAGGATGAAGCCGTCGGTGCCCGAATCGTCCAGCAGCAACTGCCCCAGCCGGCCCACTCCGGCGGTGGCCTCGTTCCCGGTCGATACGAGGACCGAAAAGCCCGTGTCCTGCGCCTTGCCGCGCGAGAGCATAGTGCCGATCACGCTGCCGCTTTGCGACAGCACGGCCAGCCTTCCCTTCGTGATACCCCCGGCGCGGAAGGCTGCGTTGGTGGTGCAGACGAAGCCCGGTGTCGTGGCGACAACGCCGGTGGAATTCGGCCCGATCAACAGGATGCCGGCCTCCTCGGCGATGCGCACCAGCCGCTCCTGGCGCAGGCGGCCCTCCTCTCCCGCCTCGGCAAAGCCGTCGGCCAGGATCGAGACCACCTTCACCCCGGTGCGGGCGCAATCCTCCAGCGCCTCAAGCGCCGGATCGGCGTTCAGCAGGATGTAGGCGTGATCGACGCCTTCCGGAAGCTCCCGGACGGACTTGTACGCCTTGAGCCCGCCGATCTCGTCCCGGGTCGGGTTGACCGGATAGATCCGTCCCTGCCAGCCGTTCGCCTGCAGAAGCTCCAGCGGGCGCGCCGTCAGCTTGCCCGACGAGCCGGAAACCCCCACCAACGCCACGCTTTCGGGCGCGATCAGCGCCTTCAGCAGGCTCGCATCGTCGTGGCGTATCACTTGCGGCCTCCGCGCTGATCGAAGCGGCGATCGAAGATGCCCTCGGCGATGCGGTTGCGCAGAATTTCCAGCGAACCGCCCGCGATCATCCAGCCCCGCGTGCGGCGCAGGCAATATTGCGCGGTGCTTTCCCCGGAGAAGCCAAGCCCGCCCATGATCTGCACGGCCTCGTTCGCGGCGAAGAACCCGGCCTCGTTGCACGCCAGCTTGGCCAGCGCGGTGTCCTGCGCCGAGGGCAGGCCGTCCGGCGCATCGGCTGCGTTGACGGCCGCGCGCATCAACAGCAACTCCGCCGCAGACAGCTTCAGCTCCATATCCGCGAATTTCCATTGCAGCCCCTGGAACTCCGCCAGCGGCCGGCCGAACTGCTTGCGCACCAGCGCATGGTCGCGCGCCAGATTGAAGGCGTGGCGCCCGACCGCCACCGCCCGCGCAGAATTGCCCAGCCGCTCGACATTGAAGCCCGATATCTGTTTCTTGAAGCCGCCCTCGCCCAGCAGGATATTTTCCTTCGGAATGAACACGTTGTCAAAGAACAGAGGCGACCAGGATTCCCCGTTCATGAACTCCGACGGGTTGCCGATGATGAAGCCTTCCATACCGCGCTCGACCAGAACCGAGCCGATGCCGTGCGTGCCCGGCCCAAAACGGGCATAGACAAGATAGACGCCGGCCTCGACGCTGTTGGTGCCGAAAATCTTCGATCCGTTCAGACGCCAGCCGTCGCCGTCCGGTGTCAGCGAGGTGGTCAGCTCGGTGACCGCCGAACCGGCTTCCGGCTCCGACATGCCCAGCGAGATCAGCGCCTTGCCGGAAAGAAGCGCCGGCAGGAAGCGCCTCTTCTGTTCCGGCGTCGCATATTCCACGAAAGTGCGGATGGGGCCGAAATTGCAGGCCTGAATCACGTCACCCGATTTCGGGCAGACCTCGGCCACGGCGCGAATGGCCAGCACGGAGTCGACCAGCGAGCCGCCGGCTCCGCCATCGGCCTCGGGAAAGGCGATCCCCAGCAGCCCCATGTCCGCGCATCTCTGCGCCACGTCCCACGGATATTCCCTGGCCTGCGCACGCTGCGATGCCCCTTCGGCCAGCTCGGACAAGGCGAACTTGCGGACAGAATCGAAAAAAATCTGCTGCCCTTCGGTAAGTTTGAAATCCATCTGTTTCCTCAGCCCCTTCCGCACCGATCAAACTCAGTTTGACCGAACTGGGCTGCGGCGATAACGATGCTTGTGGTCTAGCATGGGAAACCAAAAGTTATGGCAGAACAGTACCGCAACCTGCCGCTGAACCCGCTGAGGGCCTTTGCGATCGCGGCGCAGTATCATACCTTTACGGCGGCGGCGAACCACATGGGCATCAGCCAGGTGGCGATCAGCCGCCAGATCGCCATTCTCGAAGGCTATCTCGGCGTGCAGCTTTTCGAGCGCCGGGCCCGGTCTGTGAAGCTGACGGAGGTCGGGAAATCCTTCAGCCGGGAGATCATCGGCCTGTTCCACGATCTGGAAATGGCCACCCATCGCGTGCTGCGCAACGAGCGCGAGATGGTCGTGCACCTGCGCATCTATCCGACGCTGGTGCACTATTGGCTCTCGCCACGGCTGAGCCGCTTCTACGACGCCTATCCCGGCCATTCCGTGCGCCTGGACACGACCGTGCAGCCGCTGGATTTCCGCGGCACTCATCTGGATCTGGCGTTCCAGCTCGGTCAGGGGGAGTGGGGCGACGCGCGCTGCCGCAAGCTGTTCGACGAGACGATCGACGTCGTCTGCAGCCCTGCCTATGCCGAGCGGTTCAACGGGTTCCGGTCCGGAGCGGATCTGGCGCACGCGGCGCTGCTGCATGCCAAGTACCGCCGCCGCGAATGGGATCTGTGGGCGCACGCGGCGGATCAGCGCCTGCCAGACGAGCCCGGAATGATCTTCGAAAGCTCGCTCCTCGCCTATGGCGCGGCGCGGGATGGCCTTGGCCTCGCCATCGGCCAGATCGACATCCTGCAGGACGAACTGGACTCCGGCCGCCTCGTGCGCCCGTTCATGACGCCCGTCAAGACTGGTTCCTCCTTCTATCTGGTCTGGCCCACCGTCAAGTCGGTCGCCACGCCGACGCGGCATTTCGTCGACTGGCTGCTCTCGCTGGCGGGGGAACCGCGCGAGTTCTTCAGACAACCGGCGAGGGAGTAGCGGGCGGCGGCGATCCGCAGGCACATCAGAACTCCTGACGAAACCTCGCGGGATCGGCTGGCTGGTGATTTTGGCCACCTGTTGCGCTGCCGATCCTCGACAGTGCAATCCGTGTCGACTGCGTCCGGCGTCACAGGAAAAATGCAAACTGTTCTATTCCATCTGATCGATCAGAATTCGCTTTAGGAAACGCGCCGCAGAGTCTGCGACGGCAGTTCGCCGTAGCGTTTCCGATAGGCTTCGGCGAACCGGCCGAGGTTGATGAACCCCCATTTCAGGGCGATGTCGGTGACGGACGTGGCCCTGCCCGCCGCAACCAGCAGCTCGCCCCGCACCGCTTCCAGCCGCATGGCCCGCAGCGCCGCCATGGGCGTCGTACCGCGGAAATGCCGGAACCCCTCGAACAGCGTGCGGATGCTCACGCCGGCGGCGGCGGCGACGTCACCCACGGAAATCGCATCCCCCATATGCGCGGCCATGAAGTCCTCGGCCAGACGGACGTGCCGCGGCGCGGCCGGGCTGACCGGTGCCGCCAGCGCGGCCGAGTAGTTGTTCGGAAACCCGGTCAGCAGCATGGTCATGATCGTTTCTTCCAGATGCCGCCCGCCCCGCTGCGACCGGAAGAAGGTATCGTCCTGCTCGGCTTCCGCGGTGATGAAGTCGAGCAGCCGCCGATAGCCGGGATCCCGTCCCGCACCGGTCGCCGGATCGGGCAGGAACTCGATTGGATACCTCGCGCTGTCGTTCAGCAGCGACGCCAGATGCTGTTCCAGCGCCGGGCGCTCGACCTTGAGGACGAGCTGGGCGGAGGCGGCCGCCCATTTCATCTTCAGCCCCAGCGTCGCGGAACTGATGACATCCATGCCGGGTGCCGCAACGAGATCCCGCCCGCCCACCCGCATTTCGCAGGAGCTGCGGTCGATGGAATGCACCATGAACCAGCCTCCCGGCTCCCCGGCGTCGATCTCCACGTCTTCGCCATAGGTGATGTAGCTCAGCGCCAGCCGGCCCATGGAAACGAAATTCTGCCTGCACGAAAGCTGCCGCCTTCGGCCGGCGTAAGCGATATTATGGCAGCAGAACACACTGCCCACCCTCTCACGCGCCTCGTCGATATCCGTGGTTTGGAAAAGGAGATGGCGGGCGATCGGCGTTGCATGCGTGCCGTGGGGTGTTGAGGTGTTTTCCCGCATAATTCGTACATTCCCTGCAGCGAGCGGATAGACGACCGGGAGCATATAGTTTCAGCTTAAACCATATAAAAACGTCCGCACGAGACGTTCGTCAAGGGGATAAAGGTTTCAGCTTGAAATATCGGGGAATTGCCTCGGGCAATTCGCGACGCCGGCGCAGCCGTGCGTTTCACGCCACAGTTGGCACCCGATCGGGGCTTTCTATCGAAAACGGGAGCAATATCATGGATTTCAGCAAAGGCATCGTTGCCGGCGGCGACAGCTTCAAGGGCCAGAAGTGGACCATTCTGGGCCAACCCTACCGGCCTCTGCATCTGACGCCGTCGTCGCTGCTCATGCATGCGGAATTCGGGCCGGGCAGCTTCGTGCCGACGCATGTCCACGAGACGCAGGACGAGATCCTCCATATTCTCGAAGGTGTGATGGAATTCGAGCTGGAGGGCCGCACCATCAACGCCGGCGCCGGGGACACAGTCTCCCTGCCGATGGGTATCGCGCACGCGCTCTACAACCGCTCGGACGCGCTGGCACGGGCGCTGGTCGTCGTTTCCCCGACCGGCCGGATGTATGACTACATGATCGCGATTAGCGGATTGAGCGATCCAGCCGAGGTCGTCCGGCTGGGTGCCGAGCACGAAATCCAGTTCGTCTGAGCCACGTTCGGGCAGGACGCCCCGCGAGGGCACCGCGACCGCTTCCAAAAAGAACAACACATTGATACGGGTCCGGCCTCATGGCCGGGTACCGCCCCCGCATGCCTTGCGGAAATAAAAATCGATGAGGAGAGCGTATGATGAGCGTGAGGGAGACGGTCGAGGCCTTCTGGAAAGGTCACAGTGCCGGTGACCGCGCCGCGCTGAAGCAAATCGTCTCGGAAGATCTGATCTGGACCGTGGTGGGAGGAACCAGCCCGATCGCGAAAACATATCGGGGCTGGGACGGATTCTTCGGCGAATTGCTCGACGGGCTGGCGCAGGCCTTCTGGCCGGGCACACTCGATATGCAGTTGAAGGGGCTCTATGCCGACGAGGAAAAGGGCGTCGGCATCCTGCAACTGGAGGAATCCGCCACGTTGCGGAACGGCAATACGGTGAAACTTGAGATCGTCGACGTGATGACGGTGCGTGGGGGCAAGGTTGTCGAGGTGCGCGAGGTCATGGATCTTGCCGCCGTCAACAAGGCCTTCGGTTTCTGAGGGGAACAGGATGTCGAGCGCTTACAAGAACGAACAGACAAGCCAGATCATTGCCCGCGTGCACGAGATCGGCCCCATCCTGCACGAAAACGCGGCGCAGGCCGACCGGGAGCGGCGCGTTCCCGATGCCTCGCTCGCGGCACTTGAGACGACGGGAGTCTTCGGCATCAATACGCTGGCGCAAAACGGCGGGCAGGAAGGCGGCGCGCGGATGCTGCTCGACGTAGCGAGCGCCATCGGCCAATACTGCACCAACGCGGCCTGGATCGCGGTCATCTCCAGTGTCTCGTCGCTTCTGACGCTGCGTTTTCCGCAATCGTTGCGCGACCGGGTTTTCTGCGACGGCAGGCCGGTGCGCATGGCCTCGGTCATCGTCGGATCGAGCAATACCGCGGTGCGCGACCGCGACGGCTATCGCGTCACGGGCGAGTGGCCGTTCGGCTCCAACATCCTGAATTCGGAATGGGCCATCGGCGTCGTCCAGATCCGCGAGAGCCCGGATGCGCCGCAGGAGCCCGGCTACGTGCTGCTGCACAGGGATCAGTACGATATCAAGGATACGTGGTTCACGATCGGGATGCGCGGCACCGGCAGCAACAATTTCGTCGCCCGGGATCAATGGGTCCCGGCGGATCAGGTGGTGCGGGCAGAGACCCTGCTCGGCCCGGGCTTCGAGGCGGCGGCGGATTCGCATTTCCTGCAGAGGCTCGCGCCGGTCTCGATGTTTCCGACGGTCATCATCTCGGGTCCGCTCGGCGCGGCGAGAGCAGCGCTCGAACTGACGGCGCAGGCATCGTCGAGACGGCCTGTGACCTATTCGAAGTACCAGCCGCAGAACACCTCCGGCGCGTTCGTTCAGGGCATTGGCGCGGCAGGGGCGAAAATCGACACCGCGGAGATGTTCCTGCAGCGCGCCGCCGACACCATCGACGCCGCCGCACAGGGAACGACACCGCTGTCGCTTCAGGACCGGGCCATGATCCGCAATTGCTGTGCCCATGCCACTCACAATCTCGCCGATGCGATGAACGACATCGCCTGGCTGCACGGCACCGCGCTTTTCGCCGAGGCCAACCCCCTTGGCCGCCTGTGGCGCGACGTGAACACGGGCGTGCGCCATGCCATCGCCGCGAGCCCGCTCTGCTACGAGATCGGCGGCGCGGCGATCCTTGGCGTGGCTCCGCCGACACCGCTGGTCTAGACCATTTTTGCGATGCAACTCCGGGCGCGAGAGCGGCGTCCACTTTTGCTGAAACTGCTTCAGGAGCGGCCGATGCCGAACCTTGCGGAGAATGACGGCCGACACAGCCTTCGGCGCGGAACTGCCCGGGGTGTGCTGCGAAACGGCGTCGAGTGCTATTACGGCCTCAGATATGGGCGGTTGTCGCGACCCGGCAATCCCCGTTCCCCGGTCACGCCCGCGGAAGGCCAGTTCGAAACGGCGGAACTGACCGGCGTGCCGGTCTTTCCGCAGTTGCCCAGCCGGCTGGAGCGGGCGATGGGGCCGGGCATCCGCGAGAACCCGCAGCGTGATGAGGCGTTCTATCTCAATGTCTGGACTCCGGAAGGGGCAGACGGCCTGCCCGTGCTGGTGTTCCTCCACGGCGGCGCCTGGGTCAGCGGCGGCGGCGCGGCGCGCTGGTATCGCGGCGAACGACTGGCGGCCGGCGGGATGGTCGTCGTCACCCTGAATTATCGCCTTGGTCCGGCGGGGCATCTTGAGGACAAGGGGCAGGGCGACGGCCATCGCCCGATCGGCGATCTGCTCGCCGCACTGGAATGGGTGCAGCGATGTATCCGGGACTTCGGCGGCGATCCGGACAGGGTAACCCTTGCCGGCCAGTCGGCCGGCGCCTGGTATGCGTGGGCGCTGGCCGGCCTGCCGGCGGCGCGGGGGCTGTTCCGGCAGGCCGCGCTGTTGAGCATCCCGCAGATCACGCCGTGGACTCCCGCATACCGTCACGCCTTTACCGGAAAGGTGGCCGAGGCCACTGGCTTCCCCGGGCGGGCGGACGAGACGGCTTCAGAAGCGCTGCTGCGGGTCGGTGGAGAGGTTCTGGCGCGGACGCCGCAAAATCCGGGAGCGATCCCGCCGATGTATCTGCCCGTCTGGCCCACGGAGGATGCCGGCGCGGACAGGCCGCTGCATGTCCGCGCACTCCATGTGCGGATCACGTGGCACGAAATGTCGGTTTTCCTGCCACCCCACCCCTCCGGCTCGGCCGAGGCAACCGCCACCCTTCGCGCCCTGCGCAGTCTTCAGACCCCGGCACAGCCGGCCTGTCCGCCCTCTCCCGCCACTTGGCCGGCGGATCGGACCGAGACCATCGCGCTCGCGTCGTGGCAGACGTTCGGCCGGTTCGCGCAAGACATTGCCGCATCGGCCCGAAAACGGGGCTGCACAGTGACATGGCGCGCATTTGCGGCGCTGGCGGGTCTGCCGGAGCTGGGCGCGGCGCATTGCCTCGATCTGCCGTTCCAGTTCGGCAACGCCGGCGACTGGCACGACGCGCCGATGCTCCACGGCTGGCGCGCAGACGATTTCGAACGGCTGAGCGCCGAGGTTCGCCGGGATCTGGCGGATTTCGTCGCCGGCCGCCATCAGGCCCCTGCCGGCATCCTCGGAGAGGGCTACGGGCCGATGCAGGATCAGGAAACGCAGGATCAGGAATGTCCACGATGACCCAGACACGTCCGATGACAAACGCCTTCCGCGACGCTTTCCGCCGCCACCCGGCGGGCGTGGCGATCATCACCGCCGACACGGAGAACGGACCCGTCGCGCTGACCGTCAGTTCGCTGATTTCGGTCTGCGCCGCGCCGCCGGTGGTCGCCTTTTCGCTGTCCTCCTCGTCGCGCGCCTCGGAGGCGATCGTGAAAGCGGAGACGATCGTCGTTCACTTCCTGCGCTATGCCGATCAGGAACTGGCCCGCCTCTGCGCCAGCAGCGGCGCCGACCGCTTCGGCTCCGGGATCGACTGGGAGCGCCTGCCCACCGGGGAGCCGCGCTACCGCAGCGTCGAAACCTGGTTCCGCGCCCGATTGACGGGCACGACGCCCGTCGAGGGCGCAACGCTCGTCACCGCCACTCTGCTGGAGGGAAACGTGGCCTGTGCGACGGAGAGCGCCGATATCGATGCACTCGTCTATCTCGACCGGCGCTGGCACAGCCTGGGCTGATTCAAGATTTTCACCGCCGACTATCTCAATATCAACGACCAGAGGGGCAAACATGCTATTGGATTTCAGGCGCGAGGCAAGCAAAGCAGGGTCCTTGGGGAAGTTCCGCCGCCGGCTTTGCATAGGCCTGACCTGCGCTTTTTCGGTTCTTGCGGTTCCCGAGCTTCGTGCCAACGATCTGCCGACCGTCAACCTCGGCCTGACCAGTTTTCTGGACGGCGCACCGCCCTCGGGACCGGGCTGGTACGCGGCACAGTACTTCCAGTACTACACGGCGAACAGGCTCACCGACAGCCAGGGCAACCGCCTCGCGCTCCCCAAGCAGGATGTTTCGATCTTCGCGGGCATAACGCAGTTCATGTATCTTTCCCCGGCGAAGCTCGGACCGGGCGCGTTCGGCGTCAGCCTCCTCGTCCCCTATGTGCTGGGAGCGGACGCCGACGACGGCCTCGGCGGAGCGGCGCTCCGGGCGGAACGGGGGATGGCGGACATCGTCATCGGCCCGTTCTACCAGTTCGACCCGATCATGGGCGCGAACGGCCCGCGCTTCGTTGCCCGCATCGAGGCCCAGTTCATCGCGCCGACAGGACACTACGACAGGGCCGCGGCGGTCAATCCGGGGGCGAACTTCTGGTCCTTCAATCCCTATATCGCCGGCACGTTCTTCATCACGCCGAAATGGACGGTTTCCGCCCGGCTGCACTACCTGTGGAACGACACCAACACCGATCCGGCGCTGTCCCACGGCATCGGCACGGTCAACACGCGCGCCGGGCAGGCCGTGCACGCGAACTTCGCCACCGAATACGCGGTGACGGAGAAGCTGCGGGTCGGGCTCAACGGCTACTGGCTCCAGCAGACCACGAACACGCGGGTGAACGGCCTGAGCCAACCCGGCAGCAAGGAGCGCGTATGGGCGCTGGGCCCCGGCGCGGTCTACGGCTTCGACAAGAACAACTTCCTGTTCGTCAACGGTTACCACGAGTTTGCCGCGCGCAACCGGCCGGAAGGACAACGATACGTGCTGCGCTACGTCCACCACTTCGAATAGCGCGCCACGGTCATCAACGGCTGCAGACGAACGGCGCCCGGGCGACACCGGGCGCCGCATGCTTTTGCGCGGCATGTCCGGCCGACACCTCCGGACAGATGTCGCGGCCGCAGCGCAGGATCATCGCAATATTCCGCAATTTTTGCACAGCCGCCGCGCTCCCCGCATAGTCTCTAACGGTACTATTTTTCACTTTCTTATGACTGAGAACCATAACAGAGAGGAAGAAATGTCGAAAATCGCTATCGTCGGCGCGGGCCAGGCCGGACTGCAGCTCGGCGTCGGGCTGCTCAAACACGGCTACGAGGTGGTGATTACCTCCAACCAGACCGGCGAGCAGATCCGCAACGGACGTGTCACTTCCAGCCAATGCATGTTCGACCGCGCGCTGCAGAACGAGCGCGACATCGGCCTCGATTTCTGGGACGGCGAGGTGCCGGTCGAAGGTATCCAGTTCGCCCTGCTCGGCCCCGGCGGCGGAAACGTCATGAAGTGGTCGTCCCGGCTGAATGCCCCGGCGCAGGCCATCGACCAGCGGCTCAAGATGCCCCGCTGGATGGACGCATTCGTCGCGGCGGGCGGGGAACTGCGCATCGCCGACGTCGGCATTCCCGAACTGGAGGCGCTGCACAAGGAAAGCGACCTCGTGATCGTCGCCTCCGGCAAGGGCGAGATCGGCAAGCTGTTCCAGCGGGACGATACCCGCTCGCGCTTCGACAAGCCGCAACGATCGCTCGCGCTGACCTACGTGCACGGCATGCGCCCGCGCCAGGAGCATACGGCCGTCAACTTCAACTTCATGCCCGGCATCGGCGAATACTTCGTCTTCCCCGCGCTTACTCTGAGCGGCGCCTGTGAGATCATGGTCTTCGAGGGCGCCATCGGCGGGCCGATGGACGACTGGGCCAGCGTCGGGAGCCCGCAGGAACATCTCGCGGAAAGCCTGCGCATCCTCCGGGAGTTCGTGCCGGGCGAATACGAACGCAGCAAGGACTGCGTGCTGACGGACGACCTCGGCGTTCTCGCCGGCCGTTTCCCGCCGACCGTGCGCAGGCCGGTCCTGACGTTGCCGTGCGGCGGGCTCGCGCTCGGCATGGGCGATTCCGTGTGCCTCAACGATCCCATCACCGGGCAGGGATCGAACAACGCCAGCCATGCCGCTGCCGCCTACCTCGCGGCGATCCTCGACCACGGCGACCGGCCGTTCGACGCCGCCTTCATGCAGGGCGCCTTCGAGCGCTACTGGGATTACGCACGGTTCGTGGTAGAGTGGACGAACGGCACCCTGCTGCCGCCCACGGACAATCTGCAGAAGCTGCTCGGCGCCGCCCAGCACGACCCGCGCGTGGCGCACTGGTTCGTGAACGGCTTCAACGACCCGCGCACCTTTTTCCCCATCATTGCCGATCCGCATGCCGCCGATGCATTCCTGGAGCAGGCAGCATGACGGGACGGCCATAATGACACGCAACAATCAGAATTCAGGGGAAGCATGCCAATGTCAGGCTTGAACGGAAAAGTCGCCATCGTCACCGGCGGCGCGGCCAGCATCGGGCTGGACATCACAAAGGCGCTGGCCGCGGCCGGCGTGACAGTGGTCATCGGCGCGCGCGGCAAGGAAGCCGGCGAGGCCATCGCCCGCGAACTGGGCGACAAGGTGCGCTATGTCGCGGCCGACATCCGCAGGGACGAGGACCTCGATGCGCTGGTGGCCGCAGCCGTCGCGCTCGGACGGCTGGATTTCGTCGTCAACAACGCGGCTGTCTATGACGACGACGGCGCGGCGAGCAGCCGCGAGTCGTGGCTCAACACACTCAATACGAACGTCGTCTCAAGCGCACTGCTGAGCGAAAAGGCACGGCCGCATCTGGCCAAGACGAGGGGCGCCATCGTCAACATCTCATCGATCAGCGCATACGCGGCGCAATCCGGCCGCTGGACCTATCCGGTTTCCAAGGCCGCGATCCTGCATCTCACCCGTTCGCAGGCGCTGGATTACGCGAAGGACGGTATCCGCGCCAACACCGTGATCGCGGGCTGGATATGGAGCGATCCCATCGCCGGCCTGTCCGGCAACGATCAGGAAAAGGCCGACCGCGTGGGCGGGAAGTATCACGTGCTCGGGCGGGTCGGCCGCGGCGCCGAAGTGGCGGCGGGCGTGCTGTTCCTGCTGTCGGACGAGGCAAGCTTCACCACCGGCTCCGAACTCAAGGTGGACGGCGGCTACACGGCGCTGGGACCGGAAGGCGCGGGCCAGGCCATCGCGGAACTGACCGGCGGCAGCGGCAGCGTGCGCTGATCCCGCCGCCGGCGGTCCGTGTCAGCACCGGCGCAAGGTCTGGGACGGCGTTTCGCCGAACATCTGCCGGTATTGCGCGGCGAAGCGGCCGAGCTGGTAGAAGCCCCAGTCGGTGGCGACGGCGGTGACGGTGTCGCCGTCCTGCGGATTGAGCAGCCGTTCACGCACCATACGCATGCGCACCGTGCGAACGTAGGCGAGAGGCGAGACGCCGCGAAAGCGGCGGAAGCCCTCAAACAGCGCGCGGCTGCTCACGCCGCTGACGGCCACGAGGTCGTCGATGGTGAGGGGCTTGTCGGCATTGGCCTCGATATAGGCCTCGACGTTGCGTACGTGGCGCGGCGCGATGCCGGCGCAGCGGGCGGAAAGGCGATCACTGTAATTGCTGGGCTGGTGCTCCAGCAAGCTCACGAGCAGCAGGGATTCGTACAGGCTGACAGCGAGGGAGGCACGGCCATGCGGCGATGCATCGAGATCCTCGGCCAGCAGGCCGACGGTGCGCCACCACCGCGCCATCGCGCCGCGCAGCGGCATGGCGAGATCGAAGGAGATGCCCCTGGCCGGGGCGCCGCCCAACATGCCGGAGAGCTGCCGCTCCAGCGCCTGCCGGTCGATGCGCACCATGAGCTTGTCGCAATCCGCGGACCAGCGCATGCGCGTTGGATCGTCGGGATTGAGCAAAGTGCCGCAATGGCTTGTCGCAACTGCCTGCCGCCGGCCGTGCTGAATGTCTGCCGCGCCGGCATAGGGCAGCATCAGGAGATAGAAATCCCCGAGCCGGCCGGGGGCGATCTCCACGTCGGCGCCGTAGCTCATCGCGCCGACGCTCATCGAACCCAGGCGCGCCATGTTCTGCCAGGCACCGAGCCGGCGTGCGCCACCGAGAAGGTCAAGACGATGATCGCAGTAAACCTTTGCAACCTGCTCCCGGGCTTCATCCACGACCGTGGTGCTGAAGCGTGCATAGCGGGCAAGAGGGCGTTCCGAAGCCATAGGCGGCTGCCTCCCCGTTATATCCCGATATAAAAGATGTTCCCGTCATATTGTTTAAGCTTAAATTTATAGTGCGCGTCGACGGCTGACAAGCAGTTTGTGCACTCACCCGCCCGCATCTGACGGCTCTCGATCCCCGCCGATGCTTTGAGTATAAAATATCTTTCCTTGCCCGGTTTTCCGGATATGCTTTCAACTGCAACGGGTCGGCGGAAAGAGGCCGGGATTCCTCGAAATCGCCAGAAACCCAGAAATCACAAAGAGGTGGAACATGAGCACGCAGCAAGACAACACTCGGCAGACCCCGACACAACGGAACCTGGCTGATCTCGCAGCCGCCCTCACCGCGGGCACGATAGAGATCGTCGACCTCACGGCTACGCTCGGCCCGGATACGCCGATCCTGCATCTGCCGCCGGATTTCGCGCGGAATACGCCCAAGGTCGCGATCCACAAGATCTCCGCCTACGATCAGGACGGGCCCTGGTGGGCCTGGAACTGGCTGGAGCTTGGCGAACATACCGGCACCCATTTCGATGCGCCCTCGCACTGGGTTTCCGGCAAGGACTTGCCGGACAACACCACGGACACCGTGCCGGTACAGCACTTCGTGGCACCCGCCGTCGTGATCGACCGCTCGCAGGAAGTGGCCGCCGATCCCGATTTCCTGCTCAGCGCCGACGACATCAGGCGCTGGGAGGCGGAACACGGCGCCATCCCTAAGGGCGCGTGGGTGCTGCTGCGCTCGGACTGGTACCCGCGCAACAGCAGCACCGAGGCGTTCCTCAACACCGACGACAACGGCTCCCACACGCCCGGCCCCAGCGTCGACGCGGTGCAGTACCTGGTGGAGAAGGGCGTGCTCGGCTTCGGCACGGAATGCGTCGGCACCGATGCGGGCAACGCCGCCACGTTCGATCCGCCGTTCCCCGCGCACAACCTGCTGCTCGGCGTCGGCAGCTATGGCCTCGCGAGCCTTGTCAATCTCGACAGGTTGCCCGCGACAGGCGCGCTGCTTGTGGTGACACCGCTCAAGATCGTCGGCGGCAGCGGCAGCCCGGTGCGCGCCATCGCGCTGGTTCCGCGCGGCTGAGCCATAGATCAGATCAGGAGAGCGAGGGATGGCCGACGCGGACTATATCATCGTCGGGGGCGGCATCAACGCCCTCGTCGCCGCTGCGATGCTGGGCAAGAAGGGCAACAGGGTGCTGGTGCTGGAGCGCGAGGCGGCCGCGGGAGGCTGCCTGCGCACCGAGGCGATCACCGCGCCCGGCTTCATCCACGACGTGATGGCAACAACTTTCGTTCTGTTCACCACGTCGCCGGCCTACGCCGCCATCGGCGCCGATCTTGCCCGGCATGGGCTGGAGTTCTGCAACACGCGGAACCCCACGGCGGTTGTGCTGCCCGACGGGCGCCATCTCGTGCTGAGCACGGACAGGGCCGGGAACATCGCTGCCTTCACCGCCGCCAATCCGGCGGATGGAGAAGCCTTCCAGCAGGAAATGGACCGTTTCGGTGCCGATGCCGGCTTCGTCTTCGGCCTGCTCGGCGGGCGGCTGTGGTCGCTCGACATGCTGAAGACGGTCGCAAGAGAGGCATGGAAGCGCGGCCTGCGCGGCCTAGCCGCCTTTTTCGGCGAGGCACTCATCCCTGCCCGGCCCTATCTCGAAACGCGCTACCGGTCGGACCTCGTGCAGGGCCTTTTCGCGCCCTGGGTGCTGCATTGCGGGCTGAATCCCGAGAGCACCTATTCGGGCGAGATGGTCAAGGTCATCGGCTTCGCGCTGGAGGCGGCGGGAGCGCCGATCGTCCGGGGCGGCGCGATCAACGCCGTGCGCGCTTTCGAGGGGCTGATCGCCGAACAGGGCGGCACCGTGCGCACCGACGCGGAGGTCATCAGCGTGACGGTGGACGGCGCCAACACCGCCCGGGGCGTACGCCTCGCCGATGGCGGGACGCTCACCGCCGCGAAGGGCGTCATCTGTTCGGTCGCGCCGTCCCAGCTCTACGGCAAGCTGCTGGCCGGCCAGCCCGTTCCAGAGGCGGTGACCGAAGGTGTAGCCCGCTACCGCTACGGCAAGGGCGACATGCAAATCCACTACGCCTTGCGCGAAAAACCGAAATGGAAGGGCGCCGGGCTCGACGACGTAGCGCTGATCCACCTGACACCCGGGCTCGACGGTGTGTCCCGCGCCGCCAACGAGGCCGAGCGCGGCCTGCTGCCGGCCGTGCCGACCATCTGCGTCGGCCAGCCGACGGCGCTCGATCCCGGCCGCGCACCTGAGGGACAGGCCATCCTCTGGCTGCAATTGCCCGAAGCACCGCGCCGCATCAAGGGCGATGCCGCCGGCGAAATCGCGACGGAAAGCGACGGCCGCTGGACCGACGCGATCCGCGAGCGGTTCGCCGATCGTGTCGAGGCTATCCTGCGCCGGCACATCGAGAATTTCGACAGCGCGGTCATCGCACGCAAGAGCTATTCACCCGCCGATCTCGAAGCGCTGAACGTCAATCTGGTCGGCGGCGACCCCTACGGCGGGTATTGCGGCATCGACCAGTTCTTCATCTGGCGACCGCTCGGCACCACAATCAACCACGCAACCCATGTGCGCAGCCTCTACCACATCGGCGCGGCCACCCATCCGGGCCCGGGCCTCGGCGGCGGCTCCGGATACCTGCTCGGCAAGGCGCTGGACTGATGAAAAGCCGGCACGCCTGCCGGGCCAGAGCGCTTTTCGATCAGACGATTCCATCTGATCGGAACGCGCTCTAACGGGCCCGGAACGCGCCCTTAAGCACCCGCAAGTCGAAGGTCGAGCCGCCTTCGACGGCATGCGCGGCGTTTTCCTTGATGACGCCGCGTGCGAGTTTGCGGGTTGCGGCGAGCGGCAGGGCGTCGACGAAGGCGATGTAGCCGGGCAGCTTGTGATAGGCCAGCGTCTGCGACACCTGTTCGAGGATGGCCTGCGCGAGCGCGATATCCCGCGCTCCCGATCCCGCCGCGACGATGAAGGCGAACACTTCCTCCCCGCGCAGCGGATCGGGCACAGGCGCGACGGCGCTGGTTTCGACGCCGGGCAGCCGGTTGAGCGCGGATTCGACCTCCAGCACGGCGATGTTCTCGCCGCTGCGGCGGACGATGCTTTTCTTGCGGTCGAAGAAATACAGCAATCCCTTGTCATCGCCATGGAGGACATCACCGGTATGAAACCAGCCGTCCGCCCATGCGTCCTCCGTCGCCTGCGGATCGTCGAGGTAGCCGCTGAAAAAACCCCGCTGGGGATCGCTGCCACGGGCGCGCACCAGCAGTTCCCCCGGCTGACCGGGCGCGACATCGGCGCCGGCATCGTCGACAAGGCGATAGTCCATGGAGGGCACAGGCCTGCCGATGCAGCGTGGACCGAAGGCACTGCCCTCGCCTGCGGTCGAGGTGACGGCGGCACCGCCCGTTTCCGTCATCGCCCATGCCTCGACGATGGGGATGCCGTAACGCGCCTCGAAGGCCGCGCGGTGATTCGTGTCGACCCCCGGCGCCAACGCGAACTTTACCTGATGGCGGCGCTCATCGGGCGAGACGGGCAGTTCCAGCAGGATGGCGGGAATGACGCCGAGGCAATGCACCACCGTCGCGCCGCTGTCCGCCACGCTTGCCCACCAGCGGCGGGCGGAGAACCGGTCGAGCGGTACCACCGCGCCGCCGATGCGCATCATGCCGACCGCGCTGCAGCCGAGCGCGTTCATGTGGAACATGGGCAGCGGCGTCAGCACGACCTCCTCGCCCGGTGTCAGGGAGGCGATGCCGCCCTGCGTCACGTACCATTCGGAGAGCTGCATGAAATAGCGGTTCGAGAGGATGCATCCTTTGGGCCGGCCTGTGCTGCCGGAGGTGAAGAGCAGCGCGCATTCGTCGTCCTCCACCGGCTCCGCCACGTCCCGGATGTCGGCCTGCGCGGCGGGAATGGCGTCGCCGGCCTCGATCAGACGCGCCTGCGCCAGATCGACGCCGCGCATGCCCTCCATGCGTTCGCGCGCGGCGACGAGGAGTTGCGCCCGCGACAGCGAGAGCTGGAACGTCATTTCGTCCGCCCGCAGATCGGGATTGAGCGGCACGATGGACGCACCGAGCGCATTGAGCGCCAGCCAGTGCGCGAAGAAATCCGGCCGGTTGTCCAGCAGCAGCGCGACGCGCGTTCCCCGCCCGTAGCCCGCGGCCCGGTAGCGCGCCCGAAGCTGCTCTACCTCGGCGAAAAGCGCACCATAGGCGATGCGGAAGCCGTCCGGCGCGTAGCTCAACCCCGCGCTCGCCGGCGCAGTCAGAAACGGCGCGTCCGGCGTGCGAAGCACGGATGCGGCGAAGGCCGCGAATGGAGACGCGATCGAAGCCATGGTTCCCCTCCGGTTGTCGGATGCTCTGGTTGTGGCGACGATAGAGGGTATTTCAAAAATTTTAAATATATAATATCGTGCACGGACACCAACAATTGAGCGCGGACGCAAGGTCCGGGAGGGACGATTGAGCAATCCGAACAGCAATCCTGCACTGCCGGCCGGAGCGGCACTCGCGGACGAGTTTCTGCCTGCGGAACGCACCCTGCCGATCCTTCTCGCCCGCCGGGCGGCTGCTCTCGGCGAGCGGCCGTTCGTCACTTTCGCGGATACGACGCTGAGCTTCGCGCAAGTCGAGCAGCTCGCGGCGGCATCCGCGGGCGCACTGCTCGACGCCGGCATCGCGAGGGGCGACCGGGTTGCGATCATGGCCGCCAACCGGCTTGAGTTCCTGCAGGTTTTTCTCGGCTGCGCCTGGCTCGGCGCCATCGCCGTGCCGATCAACACGGCCTCGAAGGGCGTGCAGCTTGCGCATATCCTGACGAATTCCGGCGCGAAGCTGCTGGTCATCGACCATGCATTGCTGCCCTCCCTGCAGTCGGGCATCGAGGCGGGCGGGCCGGTGCCGGACCTCATCTGGACGCTCGACGGCACGCAGGACACCACCGGCAAGGGGCTGGCGCTGCAGCCGCTGCCCGTGCCCGGCGAGCGCGCGGAGGCGGCGGCGCTGCGGCCCGGCGACACGATCGCCATCCTCTACACCTCCGGCACCACGGGGCCGTCGAAGGGCGTCTGCTGCCCGCATGCGCAGATGTTCTGGTGGGGCGTCAACACCGGCAGAGCTTTCGGCCTGACGGCGGACGACGTGCTGTTCACCACCCTGCCGCTGTTCCACACCAACGCGCTCAACACCTTCTTTCAGGCGCTGCTGCACGGTTGCCGCTTTGTCATCCTGCCGAAGTTTTCGGCGTCGGGCTTCTGGAACAGCGCGCGCGAGCACCGCGCCACCGTCACCTATCTGCTCGGGGCGATGGCGGCCATCCTGCTCTCGCGCCCGCCCGAGCCCGGCGACCGCGACCATTCCATCCGCGCGGCGCTTGGCGGCGGCGTTCCCGGCCGGTTCCACGGTCCGTTTCAGGAGCGCTTCGGCGTGCCGCTGCTCGACGCCTATGGCTCCACGGAAACGAATTTCGTCTTCGGCAGTCCGATCCCCTCCGACCATCCCGGCACCATGGGCTACCTGATCGACGGCATGGAGGCGCGCGTCGTCGACGAGGACGATACGCCCGTGCCGGACGGTGAGGCGGGTGAGCTGATCCTGCGTGCGCTCGAACCCTTCGCCTTCGCCACGGGCTATTTCGGCATGCCCGACAAGACGGTGGAAGCGTGGCGCAACCTGTGGTTCCACACCGGCGACAGGGTCGTGCGCGAGAAGGACGGCCACTACCGCTTCATCGACCGCACCAAGGACGCCATCCGGCGGCGGGGCGAGAACATCTCGTCGTGGGAGGTGGAACAGACGCTGCTCGCCCACCCGGCCATCGAGGCCTGCGCGGCCTATCCGCTGCCATCGGAACTCGGCGAGGACGAGGTGGCCGTCGCCGTGGTCCTCAAGCAGGCCAATGCCCTGTCGCCGCTCGATATCGTCATGCATTGCGAGGGCAAGCTGCCCTATTTCGCGGTGCCGCGCTTCGTGCGGGTCGTGGCGGAGATGCCACTCACGGAAAACGGCAAGATCCGCAAGTTCGCCCTGCGCGACGAAGGGCGCGTGCCCGGCGTCTGGGACAGGGAAGAAGCGGGCTATCAGGTGCGCCGCTGAGAACATCCGCCGCAATGCGCCCGTGCCGATGACGATTGTGCAGGCTCGAAAATGCTGCCATATCAGTCTCGTCAGGGCGCTCGTCCATCGGATGGAATCATCCGACCGTCCCGGGCCGGATGGCGCTCAGGCAACCTGGTATCTGTCCTGTTTACGTTGAAACAGGACAGATACCAGGTTCCTTATTTTGAGCGAATTCTGATCAATCAGATGATTCCATCTGATCGGAACGCGCTCTAAGGTCAGTGGAAGCGGGCATCTATGCAGGATCGGTTTGCGGGAACAGTTCTTCGTTCGCAGGAGGATGACACGGTCTTGCCGACCATCGGCGAGATCGGCCTGAACCAGTTCGCGCCCTACCTGATGAACCGCGTCATCGCACGCTGGAACGCCAGCCTGTCGGACGAGCTGAAGGCGCTCGGCATCACGACGGTGAAGATGCGGGTGCTCGCCATCCTCTCCGTCGCACCGTCGCTGACGATCAACGAACTGTCGGTATTCGCCGTCACCGAACAGTCGAGCATGAGCCGCACGCTCGACTCGCTGGAGGCGCAAGGATACATCCGCCGCACCCCGCGCCCGGAGGACATGCGCATCCGTGATATTACCATCACGGCCGAGGGACGCGCCGCCTTCGAGCAGTTGTGGCCGAACATGTACAAGATGTTCCGGCAGATGTTCGACGGTATCGACGAAAGCGAATACCGTCACTTCGTCGCCATCCTGCATCGGATATTGCAGAACACCCGGAACCTGGGCGGCTGATCAGGTCTCGTTCGCCGCCGGCGGCCGCAGCAGCCCGTTCGCGCCGAGCGCGCTGACGAACGCCGCCATGCGCCGGCGGCGATACGCATCGACATCGACCCCGGCGTAGTCGAAAAAGCCCGCCCCGGATTTGAGGCCGATCCGGCCCGCCTCCATGTTCTCACGCACGATGCCGGGCGGCGCGAACCTGTCGTCGTCGAACGCCTGCGCCAGATAATTGCTCGCGTAATAGAGGATGTCGCCGCCACCCCAATCGATGAATTCGAGCAGGCCGAGCACCGCGAAACGCAGGCCGAAGCCGTAGGTCACAGCCTTGTCGACATCTTCCGCGCTTGCCACGCCTTCCTCGACGAGACGCGCCGCCTCGTTCATCGCCAGCGCCTGGATGCGCGGCACGATGTAGCCGGGCGACGCCTTGCAGACGACGGGCACCTTGCCGAGGCGTTCCAGAAACGCGCGCAGGCGCGAAAGGACGTCCGCGTCCGTCTCCTCGCAGGGGCTGAGTTCGACGAGCGGCATCAGGAATGCCGGGTTCAGCCAGTGCGCATTCAGGAATGAGCCAGGCCGCCGCGTCAGCTGCGCCAGATCGGTCGACAGCATGGTCGACGTCGTGGAAGCCAGTATGGCGTCCGCATCCGCGTGCGCGTCGAACAGGGCGAAGGCCGCGGCCTTCGCCTCCCGCACCTCAGGCACGCCCTCGAACACGATCGCGGCCCCCTTGACCGCCTCGGCCGCACGGTCGAGCGGCCAGACGGTGACGCGGCCAAGGATCGCGGGGATGGCCGCGCCGTCGAAGGCGCCCAGATCGGCAAGTGCAGCAAGCCCTTGCCGGATTTCAGCCTCAACCTCGCCGGCGAGCTTGCCGAAGGCCTCCCCGTCGCGCGCACGCGCGTCGAGCAGGCGGATTTCATGGCCGCCGTAGGCCACGCTCTGCGCGATGCCGCGCCCCATGCGCCCCGCGCCGATGCAGGCGACGATCTCTCTGCTCACGACAGGCCCTCGCGCAGGATTTCCCGCAGTTGCACCCCGTCGAGCCCGGCGAGGCCGAGGTTCTCGAACGTGCGGCCCTCGTTGCGGAAATCCGTTTCCGCCACGGCGGAGGCAACCGCCAGCAGGCCGGCGGCGACCGGTGTCGGCACGCCCGCCCAGCCGCCCACGGAGACGAGGAAGGCGAGGCCGAGCCCGACGTCCTCCTGCATGTAGCGGTGCGTCTTCAGATCGAGGGACTCGTGCCAGTCGCCGGAATCGACCAGCTTGTCGTGTGCGAGGTTGCCGTACATCCAGTTGCTGGTCTCGTAGTGGTCCGCGAGCGGGAAATGCGGCGCGCCGTAGCCCAGCGCCTCGCGCACCGCGATGCGTTCGTTGTCGAGCGCCGTATGGGTGCGGCGGATGGCGGGCTGCGTGCCTTCGTTGTGGATGTCCCAGCGGTCGAAATGCTCGATGGGGCCGGCGTTCATGAGGATGAGCGGCGGATGGATGATCGGCCCGGCGTTCATGAGCGCGCCCGAGAGCGCATCCTCCACAGGCTCGATGGCGCCCGGGAACGCCTCACCGATGACGGCGATCGCGTGGTCCGTGAGACGCGCGGGCAGCACGCCTGTGGGCAGGCGCGAGGCGCGGGTGGTGATGCGCACTTCGAGCGGCCCCTGCTTGCGCGCCAGCCATGGCAGCGTGCCGGTTTCCGCGATGGCGACATCGGCCTTCGATCCGTGCTCGCGGATGCGCCGCAGCATGATGTAGGAACCGAAAGTGCCCGGCGGCAGATAGATCACCTGTCCGTCGACAAGATGCGGCGCCAGCGCAGCCGCGATGTCTTCCTGCGCAAAAGCGGGCGTGGGCGCGAGGATGAGCGCGGCGCCGTCGAGCGCGGCGGCGAGGTCGTCGGTGGGCGTTATGGCGATCTTGCGGCTGCCGGCATGGTCGGTGACGGTGATGCCGCCCGCCTTCAGGATATCCTCGAAGCTGGCCCGGTCGCGGCGCCACCAGCGCACGTCATGCCCCGCCTCCACCAGATCCGCAACGGCCGCGTAGGAGCCGTTGCCCCCGCCGATAACGACGACTTTCATGGCAATTCCCTCTTCCTGTTCTGATTGTGTGAAACGGACGCCGGCCACCGTCAGAGCGTGGCGACAGTCTTCAATGCGCCATCGAGCGCGACGCCTTCTTCATCCAGCAAGGCCGCCTGCCGCAGGCGCCGCAACCAGGCAGCGCCGTCCTCCCGCGCGGTCAGGGCGGGCAGCGCCGACAGCACCCGGTCGAATTTCGAGTGGCCGCGCGCATGGGTATCCGAATACCCCTTGATCAGCCGACGGCAGTTGAGCACCTCGACCGC
The DNA here is from genome assembly GCF_011762225.1 of Pseudochelatococcus lubricantis. GTDB lineage: Bacteria > Pseudomonadota > Alphaproteobacteria > Rhizobiales > Beijerinckiaceae > Pseudochelatococcus > Pseudochelatococcus lubricantis. The sequence continues at coordinate 191,743 of NZ_JAASQI010000006.1, read as the reverse complement.
GAGGTCGTAGTTCGCGGCGATGGTGTCCGCCGCCAGGGCGAGCCATGCCTCGCGGTGCGCCGCTTCGCGCGCATGGCGCAGCGTCTTGCGGCGGATGCGCCGCAGGGCAGAGACGCCGTAAAGCCCCGCAAACCAGAACAGGGTGCCCGTGCGCACGCGCCGCCCGCGGTTCACCAGCCGGTCGAGACGGGCGAAGAGCGTGGGCCGGTTCTCGATCCACTCCCCCCACCCCTTCGGCAGCGTGCCGCAGATTTCCTCCATGCGCGGATGCATGTATTCGGTGGTGTAGACGATCTGGTCGGCCTTCGCGCCAACTTCCCGGCGCACGCGCTCGAAGCGCGAGGCGCGTACCTTGAGATCCGCCACGCGGATGACATCGTCGTAGGCCATTGCCACGGCCGTATATTTCGCCGCCTGCACGGTGAAGGCATGGCCGCGCGCCGCGCCGTCGTGCTCCCTGTCCAGCGCATGAAGCGTCGCGACGCGGTCGAGATACTCGTCGGCGTAGGCAGGGTCCTGGAAGTCCGTCAGCTTGCGGACGCCGGCGTAGAGCAGCGGCCACGCCTCGGCCGGGAACTCCTGCCGGATACGCTGCACCAGCGCGTCGAGTTGCGCGTGCCCGGCCGTTTCCGGCAGTGCGTCGAGCCGCTTGGGCGGCGTGGCCGTCAGCGTGTCCTTGGGCTTTTGCCGCGTGCGTTCGTAGGCAGCGTTGAAGGCGCGCAGGCTCGGCTCAACCCCCTTGCCGCCGGCGCGGATCGTCGCCTCGAACGCCTCTTTCGAAAACGGCAGAACGCCGGCAGCCGCCACCGCACCGAACAGCGCCGCCGACACCACGCTGCCGTTCTTCACGGCGAGCGTCTCCATGTCGAAGGCTATCGTGCGCCGGGCGGCGAAATCGGTCGCGTCGGTCACCACGGTCGGATTGCCGATGCCGTCGCCGGGCTTCTCCTTCTCGATCACGGCGAAGGAGCGATGGGTGGAGGCGATCAGGGTGGTGCGGTCCGGCGTCACCAGCCCGCGCAGCACGGAACGCCCCGCCTCCATCAGCTCGGCCGCGATGACGACATCGACATCCCCGGGCGTGGGCATGAGCGAGAGCACGGGCTCGCGGCCCTCGCGCGCGGGAATGGCCTCGATGTAATAGATGGTTGCGCCGGTGCGCTGGGCGACGCCGGGCACGGAGGTCGACTGCGCGACCCAGCCGTTTTCCTCGGCAACCGCCACGATCCAGTCGGCGAGCACGCCGCCGCCCTGCCCGCCCATTGCCAGCACGGCGATGGCGAGCGGCTTGTCGGCGGCCAGCGCGGGGGCGGCCGCGTGCCGGTCCGCCGTCGTCACGATATCGGTCATGGCTGCTTCCCAAAGCAGTTTGCGTTCAAGCTATATCTCTAATTAAACGCAAGTTGGCGATAAACTGTATAAATTGGAACTGTACTCACGATGGACCGTGATCCAGCAATAACTCAAACCGTTCTATTCGGCGAAGACGATGCGATGCGCCTCGCGGCGGGCCTGCAGCCAGCCGATCACCTTGCCGCGCACGGCGGCGAGAAAGCGGTCGATCCGCGTGGGGTTGTGGATGATGTCCGCGCGATAGAACGACGGGCACAGCACTGCCGCTTCCGACACCTCGCCGCAGTTGCCGCAGCCCACGCAGGTGTTGTCGATGGCCGCGACCGGATCGTCCTTCAGCGGGTCGTCGGTATGCTTCACGGACAACGAGGGACAGCCGGAGAGGCGGATGCAGGCGTGATCGCCGGTGCAGACATCCTCATCCACGCCGAAGCGCTCCCGCACCATGCGCCTGCCGTCCTTCACCGCCTTCGCGAACTGCGGCTTGACGCGCCGCTGCTTGTTGAGCATGCACTCCGACGAGGCGACGATGATCTTGGGGCCGGGCTCCTTCGTCGTCAGCGCCTCGCGCAGGGTGTCGCGCAGGCGCGCGACGTCATAGGTGCGGTCGATCTGGCGCACCCATGTCGCGCCGATGCCCTTCACCGCATTGACGATGGAGTTGTTCGTCTTGCGGCGCGGGTTACGCGCGCGAGAGGACATGATGTCCTGCCCGCCGGTCGCCGCCGAATAGTAGTTGTCCACGACGAGGATGACGCCATCCTGCTTGTTGAACACGGCATTGCTGACGCCGCTGGTCAGGCCGTTGTGCCAGAAACCGCCATCGCCCATCACCGCGATGGACCGCTTGTCGGCCTCGACGTTGAAGGCCGAGGCCGAGGCCGGCCCGAGGCCATAGCCCATTGTCGTCGCGCCGAGATTGAAGGGGGGCAGGATCGAGAACAGGTGGCAGCCGATATCGGCCGAGATGTGGTGCGGCCCGAGCTCCTTCTCCACGAGCTTCATCGCGGCGAAGATCGGGCGCTCCGGACAACCCGTGCAGAATCCGGCCGGGCGCGGCGGCACCACTTCCGCAAGGGCCTTGATGCGTTTGTCGGCGAGAACCGGGGATGGGTCCGGCACCGGCGGGCGGTTGCCGAGCAGGTGCGGTGCCTGCGCCTCGAAAAAAGCGCTGAGGCCCTGCATCAGGACGGGCGCGGTGTACTCGCCACCGATGGGCAGCACATCCTTGCCGGAGAGATGCGTCCGGATATCCCGCCGGCGCAGGATGGTGTGCAGCGACTGCTCGATATACTCGGGCGCGCCCTCCTCGACCATCAGCACGGCCTTCTTGCCCACGCAGAATTCCGCCACCTCGTCGTCCACCAGCGGGTAGGCGACGTTGAGCACGTAGAGCGGGATGGCGGAATTGCCGTAGACGTCGGCGAGCCCGAGTTGCTGCAATGTGCGCAGCAGCGAATTATACAGGCCGCCCAATACGATGATGCCGACATCGCCTGTCTGCGGGCCGAAATGCTCGTTGAGCTTGCGGTTTCTGACGAACGCGACGGCTGCCGGCCAGCGCTGCTCGATCTTTTCCTTCTCGTGCAGGAAGGAGGCAGGCGGCAGCACGATGCGGTTGACATCGCGCGAGGGGTTTTCCAGCGCCTGCCGCAGCGTGTATTGCGGGCGCCTGTTGTCCTTGGCGACGAACTGGCCATGCATGTGGCAGCTGCGGATGCCCACCTGCAGCATCACCGGGGTGTTCGAGACCTCCGACAGCTCGAAACCGTCTTCCACCGCCTGCACGATGGATGGCAGGTTGGGGCGAGGATTGAGCAGCCACATCTGCGATTTCATCGCAAAGGCGTGACTGCGCTCCTGCATGATGGAGGAACCCTCGCCGTAGTCCTCGCCGATGATGACGAGCGCGCCGCCCGTGACCCCGCCCGAGGCGAGGTTGGAAAGCGCATCGGAGGCGACATTGGTGCCGGCTGTCGATTTCCACGTCACCGCCCCGCGCACGGGATACATGACGGAGGCCGCCAGCATGGCGGCGGCGGTCGCCTCCGAGGCCGACGTCTCGAAATGGACGCCGAGTTCCTCCATGACGTCCTTGGCATCCGCCAGCACATCCATCAGATGCGAGATGGGCGACCCCTGATAGCCGCCGACATAACCGACCCCGGATTGCAGCAATGCCTTGGTGATGGCGAGGATCCCCTCGCCCCTGAACACCTCGCCGGCACCGAGCTTCAGGTCCTCCACCTCGCGCGCAAAAGAACGCTCAGCCATAACCTCGTCCCCCGTCCGTCAACGGACTTTATGATTTTATAAATCTGCAAAATCATATGATATACATTGAAGGGCTGTCAATCGGGTTTTTAACAAATATGATTTCAGCTTAAAATTGAGTAATATCAGTGCCGCACCTGTGAATGGAGCGCCTACAATTATATGATGATGCATATTTATGAGGCAGAAAACGCCATCCCGATGCCGCCTTCTGTCGACGGCACGAAACCGGCGGGCAGCTGATCAGTCCTTGCCGCCCACCTGCGCGGTGGCACGCAGGACCGACGCCTTCAGCGCTCCGAGCTGCAGCCAGAGGGCGTCCTGCTCCTTGCTGTCGAGGTCGCCGACGAGTTCCGCGATCCATTCGCTGTGTTCGGCGGCCATGGTCGCGAAGACGGCGTGGCCACGCGGAGTGAGGCGCACGATCGCCGCACGGCGATCGGTCTCACTCACCTGTCGCTCGACGAGCTGCTCCTGCACAAGCCGCTCCACGAGGCCGGTCAGGTTGCCGTTCGACACCATCATCCGCCGCGACAGTTCGCCCAGCAGCATGCCGTCCGGCGCGCGCTCAAGCTGCGCCATCAGGTCGAAGCGCGGCAGCGTGGTGGCAAACCGCTCGCGCAGGCGCTTGCGAATCTCCGTCTCGATCATGTTGGCGCAGGTCAGCAGCCGCAGCCACAGCCGCAGCTCCGTCCGGTGCGCATGCGGATTCTCGTGCACCTTGAACTCGGCATCGATCAATACGCTGCCATTGTCTTCCGTGGCGTCCACAACCCGATCCTGTTTCTCCATGTCCGCTTTACTTCATACTTAAATTATCCCGGAAAAACAATGTCCGCCTCTGCCGCAGGTTGAAAAGCTGCACGTCGACCGCTCCCGAGGACGGATTTGGCGCTTGACACGGCGCGTTTCAGGCCATTACTTTAACATTAAAATAATAGCTCCGGACAGGGAACCATCAAAGCAGGAGGACCGTTCCCATGCGCATTGTCAGTATCGGCGGAGGGCCGGCTGGGCTCTATTTCGGGCTTCTCATGAAGAAGCTCCATCCGGAACACCGCATCTCCGTGGTCGAACGCAACAGGCCGTACGACACGTTCGGCTGGGGCGTCGTCTTCTCCGACGCCACCATGGAATCCATGAAGACGTGGGACCCCGAAAGCGCCGGCGACATCGAGGACGCCTTCAACCATTGGGACGACATCGAGGTGCTGTTCAAGGGCACCCGCCAGCGCACCACCGGCCACGGCTTCGTCGGCATCGGCCGCAAGCGCCTGCTCAATATCCTGCAGAAGCGCTGCGAGGACCTGGGCGTCGAACTGGTGTTCGAGACCGATGTCGAGAGCGATCTCGAATTCCCCGACGCCGATCTCATCATCGCCGCCGACGGCGTCAACTCGAAGATCCGCAACCACTACGCCGACGTGTTCCAGCCCGATCTCGTGGTGCGGCCCAACCGCTACATCTGGCTCGGCACCGACAAGCTCTACGACGCCTTCACCTTCGACTTTCGCAAGACCGAGCACGGCTGGTTCCAGGCGCACATTTACAAGTTCGACGACAAAACCTCGACCTTCATCATCGAGACCACCGAGGAGGCCTATGAGGCGCACGGCCTTGGGCAGCTCGACCAGCAGGGTTCGATCGATTTCTGCGAAAAACTGTTCGCGGAGGTGCTCGACGGCGCGAAGCTGATGACCAACGCCCGCCATCTGCGCGGCTCGGCCTGGCTCAACTTCAACCGCCTCATCTGCGGCAAATGGAGCCATTTCAACGGCCAGTCCCACGTCGTGCTGATGGGCGACGCGGCGCACACGGCCCATTTCGCCATCGGCTCCGGCACCAAGCTCGCCATCGACGACGCCATCGAACTCACCCGCCAGTTCGAGAAGTTCGGCCACGGCAAGGAGACTATTCCCGCCGTGCTGGACGCCTATGAGGAAGTGCGGCGCGTCGACGTGGCGCGCATCCAGAACGCAGCCCGCAACGCCATGGAGTGGTTCGAGGTCGTCGGCCGCCGCTATGCGGATACACTGGAGCCCGAGCAGTTCATGTATTCCATGCTCACCCGCTCCCAGCGCATCAGCCACGAGAACCTGCGCCTGCGCGACAGGCAGTGGCTCGAAGGCTACGAGCGCTGGTTCGCGCGCCGGACGGGGCTCAACGTGGCAGACGACGCGCGGGCGCTGCCGCCCATGTTCACGCCCTATACCGTGCGCGGCGTCACGCTTGCGAACCGCATCGTCGTCTCGCCCATGGCCATGTATTCGGCGACGAACGGCCTCGTCGACGACTTCCACCTGACGCATCTGGGCGCGCGCGCCATGGGCGGCGCCGGGCTCGTCTTCGCGGAGATGACCTGCGTGTCGCCGGATGCGCGCATCACCCCCGGCTGCCTCGGCCTGTGGAATGAGGAACAGGCCGCGGGCTGGCGTCGGCTGGTGGACTTCGTCCACGGCTACAGCAATGCCAAGGTCGGCATCCAGCTCGGCCACGCCGGCCGCAAGGGTGCGACCAAACGGGCCTGGGACGGCATCGACCAGCCGCTCGACGGCGATCCCGCGACGGAAGAAGGCGGCTGGCCGCTGTTCTCCGCCTCCGCCCTGCCCTACCTGCCGCACAGCCAGGTGCCGAAGGCCATGGACCGCGCCGACATGGACCGCGTGAAGGCGGATTTCGTGCGCGCCGCCGAGCTTGCCGCCGCCACCGGCGCCGACTGGCTGGAGCTGCACGTCGCGCACGGCTATCTGCTGTCGAGCTTCCTGTCGCCGCTCACCAACCGGCGCGAGGATGAATACGGCGGCAGCCACGAGAACCGCGCCCGCTATCCGCTGGAAGTATTCGCGGCCGTGCGCGCCGTCTGGCCGGCTGACAGGCCGATCTCCGTGCGCCTGTCCTGCCACGACTGGTTCGAGGGCGGCAACACGCCGGACGACGCGGCGATTTTCGCACGGCTGTTCAAAGAGGCCGGCGCGGATCTCATCGACTGCTCGTCCGGGCAGGTGTGGAAGGAGGAGAAGCCGGTCTACGGCCGCCTGTTCCAGACGCCGTTCTCGGACAAGATCCGCAACGAAATCCACATCCCCACCATCGCCGTGGGGGCGATCTCGGAAGCGGACCACGCCAACTCGATCATCGCGGCCGGCCGTGCGGACCTGTGCGCCGTGGCGCGCCCGCACCTCGCCGATCCGGCCTGGTCGCTGCACGAGGCAGCGAAGATCGGCATCACCGGCATCCCGTGGCCGAAGCAGTACCGCTCCGCCAAGTACCAGTATGAGTCGAACCTCGCCCGCGCCGCCGGCACGTCGTCGTAGGAGCGGGCCATGTCGACAACAGCACCTCTCGCCGGCCGGCACGCGCTCGTCACCGGCGCGGGCGGCGGCATCGGAGCGGCCATCGCGCTGGCCCTCGCGGGTAACGGCGCGAATGTGACGCTGGCCGGACGGCGGCGGGAGCCGCTCGACACCGTCGCGGCGACCCTGCCGCCGGGCCAGGCCTTCGTCGCGGACGGCTTCGACGTCACCGACGCCGACGCCATCTCGTCGGGGCTCGCGCGGGCCAACGCCGCGTTCGGCACGGTCTCGATCCTGATCAACAACGCAGGTGAGGCGCCGAGCGCGCCTTTCCACAAGACGACGCGCGACCTCTGGCAACAGACCGTCACCACGAATCTCACCAGCGTCTTTCTGATGACGCAAGCCGCGCTGCCGCAGTTGCGCGAGCATGGCCAAGGTACGCATGGCGATGGCGCGCGCATCATCAACGTCGCCTCCACCGCCGGCCTCACCGGCTACGCCTACGTGTCCGCCTATACGGCGGCGAAGCACGGGGTCGTCGGCCTCACGCGCGCGCTGGCGCTGGAACTGGCGCGCACCGGCATCACCGTCAACGCGGTGTGCCCGGGCTATACCGACACGGCGCTGGTGGCGCGCTCGGTCGACATCATCACCGGGAAATCCGGCCGCTCGCGCGACGAGGCGCTGGCCGAATTCACCCGATCCAATCCACAGGGGCGTCTCGTTCAACCACAAGAAGTGGCGGACGCCGTGCGCTGGCTCGCGGGGCCGGGTGCATCATCAATCAATGGACAGGCCATCGTGGTGGCCGGCGGGGAGGTCATGGCAGGATGAGCAGCGCGGTAACTCTCACAACGATGCGTTCGCATCTGCGTCCCTTCAGGGACTATCAGGCGCGCCACTTCCTCTGGGAAGTGAGCGAAGATGGCCGCGTGGCGACGTTGACCCTCAACCGTCCCGACCGCAAGAACCCGCTGACCTTCGACAGCTATGCCGAGATGCGCGACCTGTTCCGCGATCTCGTTTACGCCTCGGACATCCGCACCGTGGTGCTGAACGGCGCGGGCGGCAACTTTTCCTCGGGCGGCGACGTGTTCGAGATCATCGAGCCGCTGACCAACATGGCGATGCCGGACCTCATCGCCTTCACGCGCATGACGGGCGATCTCGTCAAGGCGATCCGCAAGTGCCCGCAGCCGGTGATCGCGGCCGTGGACGGGGTCTGCGCCGGCGCGGGCGCGATCCTCGCCATGGCCTCCGATCTGCGCTACGCCACGCCCGCCGCGAAAACGGCCTTCCTGTTCACCCGCGTCGGCCTCGCGGGGGCGGATATGGGGGCCTGCGGCATCCTGCCGCGCATCATCGGGCAGGGCCGGGCTGCGGAACTGCTGTTCACCGGCCGCGCCATGAGCGCCGAGGAAGGACTGGCGTGGGGCTTCTATAACGCGATCCACGAGGCGGATGCGGTGCTCGACGCGGCGGGGACCGTGGCGCGCCAGCTCGCGGACGGCCCGTGGTTCGCCCACGGCATCACCAAGAACCAGCTCAACCAGGAATGGGCCATGGGCCTCGACGAGATGATCGAGGCGGAAGCGCAGGCGCAGGCCATCTGCATGGCGACGCAGGATTTCCGCCGCGCCTTCGAGGCCTTCGCCGCCAAGCGGAAGCCCGTCTTCGAGGGGAACTGACATGACGGCCCCCCGCCCCTCGCCCGCCGGCCCGACGCGCGAGCATCTCGCGTGGCCGTTCTTCGCGGAGGCGCATCGCGCCTTCACGGAAAAGCTCGACGCCTTCGCCGCCTCGGGTGTGCTCCATGGCGTCGACCATGCCGACACGGATGCCGCCTGCCGCTCGCTGGTGCGCCTGCTCGGCGAGGCCGGCCTGCTCGCCGCCGCGACAGGCGACTCGGGCAGGACGGCCATCGATTCGCGCACCATCTGCCTCGCCCGCGAGACGCTTGCCTGGCACGACGGTCTTGCCGATTTCGCCTTCGCCATGCAGGGGCTCGGCACCGGCGCCATCAACCTCGCCGCCCCGGACGAGCTGAAACAGGCGGTGCTGCCGCGCGTCACCGCCGGCGAATGGCTTGCCGCCTTCGCCCTGTCGGAGGCCGAGGCCGGCTCCGACGTCGCGGCCATGCAATGCGCGGCACGGCGCGACGGCGACCATTACATCATCGATGGCGAGAAGACGTGGATTTCCAACGGCGGCATCGCCGACGTCTACACGCTGTTCGCCCGCACCGGCGAGCAGCCGGGCACCCGCGGCATCTCGGCCTTCGTGGTGTTTCCGGATGATCCGGGCTTTTCCATCAAGGACAGGATCGACGTCATCGCGCCGCACCCGCTGGCGACGCTGCGTTTCGACAATTGCCGCATTCCCGCGACGCGCCTGCTGGGCGCGCCGGGGGAGGGCTTCAAGATCGCCATGCGCACGCTCGATATTTTCCGCGCCTCCGTCGCCGGCGCCGCGCTCGGCTTCGCGCGCCGGGCACTCGATGAATCGGTGGTGCATGTGAAAGCGCGAAAAATGTTCGGCGCGACACTGGCAGACCTGCAGCTTACGCAGGCCGCGCTCGGCGATATGGCGACGGGCATCGACGCGGCCGCGCTGTTGACATACCGTGCCGCCTGGCGGCGGGATGTCGAGCAGAAGCCGACCACACGCGAGGCCGCCATGGCCAAGATGACGGCCACCGAAACGGCGCAGACCGTCATCGACCGCGCCGTCCAGCTCTTCGGCGGGCGGGGCGTGACGAGCGGCGAGACCGTCGAGAAGCTCTATCGCGAAATCCGCGCCCTGCGCATCTACGAGGGCGCGACAGAGGTGCAGAAGCTGATCATCGCTCGCGAGCTGCTCAAGCCCGAACTGGTCAAGGCGCCCTGACTCACAGGAGTATGATGTGTTCGAGACATCGCGCCCCCTGCGCTTCAGCAACTGCGACCCGGCGGGCATCGCCTACTTTCCGTCCTACATCGACATGCTCGTCGGCGTGACCGAGGACTTTTTCACGGACATCGGCGCACCGTGGACGACACTCATCCACGAGCGCCGCATCGGCGTGCCGACCGTGCGGCTCGATGTAACCTTCGCGAAGCCTGCCTTCCACGGCGACCGGCTCGACTTCACCCTGCGCGTGGTCGGGATCGGCCGCAGCTCGCTCGACTTCGCCCATCATGTCGCCGTCGGCGGCGATACGGTCTGGACGGCGAGCCAGCGCCTCGTCGCGACGTCGCTCAAGAATCACCGGCCGATTGCATGGCCAGACGATATCCGCACCACCCTTTCCCACCATCTGGAGGTCAACGATGCACAAGGTCCTGCAACCTGACGGCTGGGCCAAGCCCCTTGGCTACGCCAACGGCGTGGAAGCGCGCGGACGCACCGTCTTCGTAGGCGGGCAGATCGGCTGGAACGCGCAACAGCAGTTCGAGACCGACGACTTCACCGGACAGGTGCGCCAGACGCTCGCAAACGTCGTCGCGATCCTCGCGGAAGCAGGCGCGGGGCCGCAGCACCTCACGTCGATGACGTGGTACTTCACCGACAGGGCCGAGTACAACGACAACCTCAAGGGCATCGGCCAGGCTTACCGCGAGATCATCGGCAAGCACTTCCCCGCCATGGCTGCCGTGCAGGTCGTCGCGCTGGTCGAGGAACGCGCCCGGATCGAGATACAGGCCGTCGCCGTCATTCCGGACGAGTGATCGGCGGGAACGACAGCGGTCTTCACGAAAACAACAAAAAAGAAACGCCGAAACGGACGGGGCAAGAAAACACAAGGGGAACTCTGTCATGAAACGTTACCAGAAGCTTCTTTTGTCCGCCGCGATGCTTGTCCCGCTGGTTTGCGGCGGCGCACGGGCGGAGATCGTCGTCGGCTTTATCACGGGCCTCAGCGGCCCGGTTTCGTCCATCGGCATCCCGAATGCGAAAGGCCTGCAGGCGGGGCTTGAGTATCAGGGCGAGATCGACGGCGAGAAAATCCGCATCATCCAGCTCGACGATACGTCGGATCCTTCCATCTCCACCCGCAACGCACGCAAGCTCGTGGAACAGGATCAGGTCGATTTCCTGATCGGCACCTCCGGCGCGCCGCAGACGGTCGCCATGGCCGTCACCGCGGTCGAGTTGCAGGTTCCGATGATCGCGATCTCGCCCATCTCGCCCGTGGCTCCGGGGAAGGATGGCCCCTGGGTCGCCCAGGTGCCGCAGCCGACCTCCCTGCTGGTGCAGGGCATCGTCGATCACATGAAGGCCAGCAACGTCAAGACCGTCGCCTTCATCGGCTTCAGCGATGCCTTCGGCGATCTGATGTACAACTCCCTCGTCCAGGCGGCCGGAGCCGCGAACATCAAGGTGGTCGCGGACGAGCGCTACGGCCGGGCGGATACGTCGGTGACGGCGCAGGTTCTGAGGGCCGTATCCACGCGCCCGGACGCGGTCATGATCGGCGGCACCGGCACGTCCGGCGCGCTGCCGGTGCTGGCCCTGAAGGACAGGGCCTACAAGGGCGCCGTATATGGCAACCACGGCATGATCAGCACGGATTTCCTCCGCATCGCCGGCAGCGCGGCGAACGGGATCATCTGCCCCACCGGGCCGGTCACGGTGGCGGAACAGCTGCCGGAATCCAATCCGATCCGCAGCGTGGCGCTGGCCTACCGGGCGGCCTATGAGAAGGTGAACGGCGCGCCGCCGTCAGACGGCTTTTCCGCCTATGGTTTCGACGGATGGATCGCCTTCGTCGACGCGGCGAAGCGGGCGAAGGCTTCCGGCGCACAGCCGCGCACCCCGGAGTTCCGAAAGGCGCTGCGCGAAGCCATCTTCAACACGCGGGAATTCGTCGGCACGCAGGGCATCTACAATTTCAAGCCCGACAATCTCAACTGGGTCGACGAACGGGCGCGCGTGCTGATCCGCATCGAGGACGGGAAGTGGAAGCTTCTCCCGCCCTTGTAACGGGAGCGCAGACGCGCCCGCGCTCCGCCCGCCACGACCGGCATCCGTGAGGTTTTCATGTCCGTCTCCGTCCGCATCGACGATCGCATCGCGCTGATCACCATTGACAACCCGCCGGTCAACGTCACCTCCCACGCCGTGCGCGAGGGGCTGATGGCAGCCCTCGACGAAGCCGGGGCGGCGGATGTCGGGCGCGTCATCCTGACCGGCGCCGGCAAGACCTTCGTCGCCGGGGCGGATGCGCGGGAGTTTTCCGCGCCCCCGCGGGAGCCGCATCTGCCGGATATCGTGGCGCGGATCGAGCGTTTTCCCGTTCCGGTGATCGCGGCGATCAACGGCGCGGCGCTCGGCGGCGGGCTGGAACTCGCGCTCGCCTGCCGCTGGCGCATTGCCGCACCCGCCGCCACGCTCGGCCTGCCGGAGGTGACGCTCGGCGTCGTCCCCGGCGCGGGCGGCACGCAGCGGCTGCCGCGCCTCACCGGCCTCCCGGCGGCCCTGTCGCTGATCAGCGAGGGGCGGATCGTTGCCGCGGCGGAAGCCTTGCGCCTCGGCGTTATCGATGCGGTCGATGCCGATCCGGTCGCGGCCGCGCGCGCCCTGGCGCTCACCGACCGTCCCGCGACCGGCGACCTGCCTGCGCCGGCCGCCGCCGACGCAGCCATCGAGGCAGCACACCGGCAGGCCGCCAAAAGGATGCCTGGACAGACCGCGCCGTTGGAAGCCATCGAACTTGTCGCGGCCGCTGCCCGCCTGCCGCTCGCCGAAGGGCTGGCGCTTGAGCGGCAGACCTTTCTCAACCTCAAGACGTCCGATCAGGCCGCCGCGCTGCGTCACGTCTTCTTCGCCGAGCGCGCCGCCGCCGGACGCGGCCGCGAGGGCGGCGCCGACATCCGCTCGGCCGTCGTGGTGGGCGGCGGTACCATGGGCTCGTCCATCGCGTATGCGCTCGCCGGCATCGGCATCGACGTCGCGCTGGTCGAGACCGACGCAGCCGCGGTGGAGCGCGCCCGCGCCAACGTGACGAAGCTCTACGACGACGCGGTCAGGCGCGGCAAATCCACGCCCGAGGCCGCTGCCGCCGACAGGGAAGCCCGCTTCACCTTCCACGCCGGCTACGACGCGCTCCCCGCCGCCGACATCGCCATCGAGGCGGCTTTCGAGGATCTGGACGTCAAGCGCCGTATCTTCAGCGCTCTCGACCCGGCGCTGCCGGAAACGGCGGTGCTGGCCACCAACACCTCCTATCTCGACGTCAACCGCATTGCCGAGGGCATCCGCAACCCGGGCCGGTTCCTGGGCCTGCATTTCTTCAGCCCTGCCCATGTGATGAAGCTGCTTGAGGTGGTGAAGGCGCGCGAAACCGCGCCGGAGACGCTCGCCACCGCGCTGCGGCTCGCGGCGCGGCTGAAGAAGATCCCGGTGCTGGCTGGCGTCTGCGACGGTTTCATCGGCAACCGCATCCTCACCCGCTACCGCCAGACAACCGACATCCTGCTGATCGAGGGCGCGACGCCGTGGCAGATCGACGCCGCCATGCGCGGCTTCGGCATGGCGATGGGCCCCTATGAGGTGCAGGACCTCTCCGGCCTCGACATCGCCTATGCCAACCGCAAGCGGCTCGGCTGGAAAACGAAGAAGGACTTCCGCTACATCCCCATCGCCGACCGCGTCGTGGAGGAGACCGGGCGGCTCGGCCGCAAGACCGGTGCGGGCTGGTACGACCATGCGGAAGGCCAAGCCAGCCCGTCGGCGCTGGTCGGGCGCATCGTGGAGGAGGAGTCGGCCAGGGCCGGCATCGCCCGCCGCAGCTTCACCGATGAGGAAATCGTCGACCGCGCCGTTACCGCCATGATCGAGGAGGGCTTCCGCATCCTTGAGGAAGGCATTGCCGAAAAGGCTTCCGATATCGACCTCGTGCTCGTCCACGGCTACGCCTTTCCGCGCTGGCGTGGCGGGCCGATGCACCACGCGGGCCGTATCGGCCTCGCCGAAATCGAACGGCGGCTCGCGGCGTTCGCTGCCGCCGATCCTCTATCGTGGAGCGTACCCAGCCTGCTGCGGCGCGCTGTCGAAGAGGGGCGCGATCCGGACGGGTTGTAAGGAATGCCGCATTCGCCCTTCGCCATCCGCCGGCCGGACGTGCTATCGTCGTCCCGCAATAGACCGGGACAGACGATGAGCAACGCCCTTCCGCTACCCGACGAAATCCGCAAGGACTTTCGCAAGACTGACTGGCCGTTCTACTGGATCGTCCGCGTATCCGCGGTCTATACGCAGGTTATGGAAGGCGTTCTCAAGCCCATCGACCTCGACATGCCGGCGTGGCGGGTGCTGATGTCGCTGCACGAGGGCCAGTCTCTCAGCATTTCCGAAATTGCCGATTTCTGCGTCATACGCCTTAACACGACGACCAAGATCATCCAACGCATGACGACAGAGGGGCTGGTGGAACGTCACCAGAGCCGGTCGGATGGCCGCGTCACCGAGGTGCGCATCACGGAAAAAGGCGAACAGGCACGCCGCTTGGCCTGGGCCGAGGCGGAGCGCATCTTCTCCGCCGGCTTCGAGGCGATCGATCCTGCCGAGATCGAGGCCATGAACGCCACGCTGCATCGCGCCTTCGCCAACTTGCGCCGTCTGCGCGAAACCGTGGATGATTGAAGAGCCGCCCGCCACTCAGGCGGGATGCAGATGGTGGAAGCTGCGGTTGAAATAGACGAGGTTTTCCGCCTCCCGCATCCTGATGCGCTCGACTTCGCACATGAAGATGGTGTGCGTGCCCACCTCGACGCAACCGGCAATCCTGCAATCCAGCGCCGTGGGGGCATCGCTGAGCACCGGCGATCCCGTGGCCAGTGTTTCCCACTCCCCGCCGGCGAACCTGTCGTCGCTCGACATCCGGTTGCTCGCGAAAGTCTTCGACAGCGCCTCGTGCCGCCCCGCGAGGATATTGACGCAGAGGACACCGTTCTCGCGCACGATGTCGTGCGAGCGGTTGGCGCGGTTGATACATACGATCAGGGTCGGCGGCGAATCCGTCACCGAGCACACCGCCGAAACCGTCAGGCCGCGGCGGCCCGCGGGGCCGTCCGTCGTCACCAGATTGACGCTGGCACCGAGCCGGCTCATCGCTTCGCGGAATTCATCCGAATTGACCATCAAGTGTTACTCCCGCAGGCGGCCTGCCGACACGTTGTTGCCGGGCGGGCACGGATGGCGCGCTCGATGCCGCCGGTCCGCCGCCCGCCCGGACCTTCAACGCAGGTAAAGCCCGCCGTTGATATCCCATGTCGCGCCCGTCACGAAGCCCGCATCGGGCGAGGCGAGGTGCAAAACGGTCCGCGCCACGAACTCCTGCGAGCCAAGCGTGCCGACCGGAATGGTCGACAGAACGCCGGGCATGCGGTCGGCCGGGATGGTGCGGTGGACGATGGGCGAGTCGAGCGGCCCGGGCGCGATGGCGTTCACGGTGACGCCGTAGGGGGCGAGATCGCGCGCGAACACCTTCGTCAGCGTCAGGATCGCGCCCTTGGAGGCGGCATAGTGGGCGCCGGTCGCCGTGCCGCCGTTCTGCCCCGCGAGCGAGGCCAGGTTGATGATGCGGCCGTAGCCGCGATCCCTGAAATAGCGCCCGAACACCTGCGAGCCGGTGAAGGTGCCACCGGCGTTGATCGCCATCACCTCGTTGAACTCTTCCGTGGTGATGTCGAGCACCGGCTGGGCCCGCGTCACGGAGGCGTTGTTGACGAGCACGTCGACGCGCCCCCACTTCTCCACCACCTGCGCGAGAGCGGCTTCGAAATGGTCGCGTTTCGCGATCTCCAGTTCGAGGCCGACGGCCGTTTCGCCCGTCCCGTCCAGCTCCGCGGCGATCTCCAGCGCGCGCGCATGGTTGCGGCCCGTGACGGCGACGCGATAGCCGGCGCCGTGCAGGGTGCGGGCGATGATCTCGCCCAGGCCGGCCGTCGCGCCGGTAACGACTGCAATCTGCGTCATGAACAATGCCTCACAGATTGGGGATGACGAGTTCGCGGCCGATGCGGGCCTCGACACGGCAGAACTTCCACAGACGGTATTCGCCCACCGGCGTCGTGCGGAACAGGTTGCAGCCGGCGACCACGGTGGCGTGATCGGGTACGTCCGCCAGGATGTAGGCAGTCCACGGCCAGCCGTTGGGCGAGGTGCCGACCATCGTCTGGTCGTCATCGATGGTGCCGAGAATGGTCACGCCCGGCAGGTTCCTGAGGTCGTTCAGCATCGTGCCGAAGGCCTTCCAGACGGTGCCGATCTCGGCGGCGGGCAGATCGAAAAAGTTCTGCTGCACGGCGATGCAGAACAGGACGCGCAACGGCTTTGCTTCAGTGGTCATCATGGTTCCCCTTCTTTTGCTAGAGCGCGTTCCGATCAGAATTCGCTCAAAATAAGAAATCTAGAGTCTGTCCTGTTTACGTTGAAACAGGACAGATTCCAGTCATGGATAACCGGGTACGCCCGGCTGGTTGAGCAGCGCGCCGCCCGCGCTCTCCCACGTGCCGAGGCCGAGGAAGGCGTGCTGCGCGACGGCGGCGGCATCGTTCATCGCCCGGCCGAGCGGATGATGGCGGACGATGGAGCGCGTGCCGCCCGCGACGTAGGCCGCGCGCGCCACCTCGGCGCCCGCGTGGGCGGCACTCGTCGCGCCAAGACGCAGGCGAATGCGCTGTTGCTGGCTCAGCTCGTCGCCGGCGAGCAGCGTCTGCCAGGCATCCTCGATGGTGTCGTAGAAGAAGCCGCGTGCGCCCGCCAGCGCCGCCTCGCCGCGCGCGAGTTCCGCCTGCACATAGGCCCGTTTGGCGAGCAGCGGCGCGCCGGTGATGGAGCCGTCGCCGCCGGCCATCTCGGCCAGCACGTCGAGCGCCTCGCGCGCGGTGCCAAGCCCGACGACAGCCAGCACCTGCGCGGCGATCGCCATGGAGGGATAGCGGAAGATCGTCCCTTCCCGCCTGGACTTTCCGCCGCGCACGAAGGTCCAGTCCCGCGGGATTTCGGCATCCTCCAGCACCACATCATGGCTGCCGGTGGCGACCAGGCCGATGGTGTCCCAGTTCTCGTCGACGGTGACGCGCCCGCGCGGCAGCACTGCCATGCGCGGCAGGCCGCCGTCGTCCCAGCCTTCGACCTTGACACCGACGCCGACAAGGGAGGCGCCCGTCACGCCCGAGCAATAGTTCCAGCGCCCGGAAACCGTCAGCACGTCGCCGTTCGTCCGCGCCGGCTGCGGCGGGAACAGCGCGCCTGCGAACACGGTATCGGGATCGTTGCCATAAATTTCCGCGAACCGCTCCGGCGGCAGCCCCGCCAGATAGACCGACGAAACGCCGAAGCTCGCAACCCATGCCGTGGAAGCATCGGCGACCGCGATGCGCTCCAGCAGGCGGCAGAAATCCGCCGGCGAGAGTTCGTCGCCGCCGAACTCGCGCGGCACGAAGGCCCGGTAACAGCCGATCTGCTGAAGTTTGCGCACGACGTCCTGCGGCACATGGCGGAGGACCTCGAACTCAAGGCGGCGCCGGCGGATTTCGGCGAGGACGGCATCCATGTCGATGGCGGGTTCCGTGCCGGCTGCGGCCGGCCCTCCGGGAGCGGTGTCTGTTGTCATGATCGTACATCCCTCTGTCGTTGGGTTCGTCGTCCGGCCGCCCGCGTCTTCACGCTGGTGATTATTGTCGCGGCTGCGTCGGCGGGCCAGTCTGCCCGTCATCGTGCATATCCATCGAACCAACTTACGTGAAAGTTACCGTAATTATGCTTGGAGTCAATATCTTTTTTAAATATATAGTGTATTTTACTTTGTAAAACGCAAATATCTCCGGACAATAATTCCAGAGCAGATTGAATAACAATACTGAAACCTTGCGCTTACAGATCTAAACTGGTTTTCGCATGGAAAATCTCCCTTTGCCTATTCTCTCCGTGCGCCTTTTTCTGATCCGGCGCTGCGGAGGCATCGGGCGGCGGCCGGGTCCCCTGCCCGGCCGCCGCCATTCAGTGCTCGCCCAGATAGGTGGCGATCAGCCGGGGATCGTGGATGAGATCCTTCGACGGCCCGGCGCTCGCCAGTTCGCCGGTTTCCAGCACATAGCCGAAGTCGGCGGTCTCCAGCGCCGCGCGGGCGTTTTGCTCCACGAGCAGCAGCGACACGCCGAGATCGCGCAGCGAGCCGATGACGTGGAAAATCTCGCGCACGATGAGCGGCGCAAGCCCGAGGCTCGGCTCGTCGAGCATCAGCAGGCGCGGCTTGGTCATCAGCGCCCGCCCCAGCGCCAGCATCTGCCGCTCGCCGCCCGACAGCGTGCCCGCGAGCTGGCTGCGCCGCTCGCGCAGCCGCGGAAAACGGTCGTAGACGGCATCGAGATCGCGCGCGACATTGTTGCGGTCTCGGCGGCTGTACGCGCCCAGGATGAGGTTGTCGGAGACCGACATCTCCGAGAAAAGCTCGCGCTTTTCCGGCACCAGGCACAGGCCGCGCTCGACGCGCGCCTCGACATCCAGCTTCGACAGATCCATGCCGTCGTACAGGATGCGCCCCTTGTAGGGCAGGAGCCCCATGACGGCGGTCAGCAGCGTCGTCTTGCCCGCGCCGTTGGGGCCGATGACGGTCGCGACGCGGCCCGCCTCGACGGACAGGCTGACCCCGCGCACGGCCTCGACCTTGCCGTAGCTGACGCTGACGTTCTCGACGGAAAGCAGCGACATCAGCTCACTCCTCCAAGATAGGCTTCCTGCACGCGGGGATCGTTGCGCACGTCTGCGGGCAGGCCCTCACAGATCTTGGTGCCGAAATCCATCACCACGATGCGGTCGACGAGGTTCATCACCAGTTCCATGTCGTGCTCGACGAGCAGGATCGTGAGATGCTGCGCCCGCAGGGAACGGAGCAGCTCGGCCAGGGCGATCTTCTCCTGACGCCGCAGGCCGGCGGCGGGCTCGTCGAGCACCAGCAGCACGGGGTCGGAAGCAAGGGCGCGCGCGATCTCAAGCACGCGCTGCTGGCCCAGCGCGAGGTTACCCGCCTGCTCGAATGCCTTGTCGGCAAGGCCAACCCGTTCGAGCTGCTGCCACGCCTCGTAACGGGCGCTCGCCTCCTCGGCCCGGTCGAGCCGCAACGCCGACGAGAGAAAGCTCGCCCCGGTGCGCTGGTAGGCGCCGAGGGCGACGTTGTCCAGCACGCTCATGCGCGGGCGCAGCTTCACGTGCTGGAAGGTGCGCGCGATCCCGGCGCGCGAGGCCTCGCGCTGCGCGCTTCTGGTAACGTCGAGACCGGCAAAGCGTATCTGCCCGGACGTCGCGCGCAGAGCCCCGGTGATCAGGTTGAACATGGTGCTTTTGCCGGCGCCGTTGGGGCCGATCAGGCCGACGATCTCGCCCGCCCGGATCTCGAAATTCACCTTGTTGACGGCGATGAGGCCCTGAAACCGCTTCTCGGCATCCTGCACCTCAAGCAGCGGCGTGCCGGGCGCGGGCTGCTGCCGGCGCGGCAGGGGCGTCGCCGGCGCGGGCGGCGCTTCCGCGGACTTCGGCAGAAAGCGCGTAACATAGGGCACGATGCCGTTGCGCGCATTCTGCAGGAACAGGATGAACAGGAAGGAGAACGCCACGATCTCAAGCTGCCCGGAGGCGCCGCCCGCGATCAGCGGCAGGATATCCTGCACGTAGTCCTTCAGCAGCGTGATGAGGGCCGCGCCGACGACAGCGCCGATGGGGCTGCCGGAGCCGCCGATCATCGCCATCATCAGATATTCGATGCCCATCTTGGCCTCGAACGGCGTCGGGCTCACGAAGCGCCCGAGATGCGCATAGAGCCAGCCCGAGATCGCCGCGAGCAGCGCCGCGATAACGAAGACGGCCAGCTTGATGCGGAAGGCGTCGACGCCGAGGCTCTCCACCAGCAGGTTGCCGCCGCGCAGCGTGCGCATCGCCCGCCCCACGCGGGAATCGAGCAAGTTGTAGGCGAGCACGAGCGCCGCGATGACGATCACCCAGATCAGGTAGTAGATCTGCGTGCCCGACAGCAGTTCGAACGGGCCGATGGCGATGGGCGGAATGTTGGCGATGCCGTTGAAGTGGCCGAGCCCGTCGATGTTGCCGAAGAGAAAGGCGATGGCCAACCCCCAGGCGAGCGTGCTCAGCGACAGGAAATGCCCTTGCAGCTTCAGCGTCACCAGCCCGAGAAAGGCCGCGATGCTGCAGGTGAGGGCGATGGCGAGCAGAAGGCCGATCCACGGCGAATAGTCGTTGACCGCCGTCGCCCACGCCGTCGCATAGGCGGCGATACCCACGAACGCCGCCTGACCGAAGGAGACGATGCCGCTCACGCCCGTCAGCAGGGCAAGGCCGATGGCCACCAGGGCATAGACGCCGATATAGTTCATCAGCGTGATGCTGAACGAGTTGAGCGCGTAGGGTGCCGCCAGGAGCAGAAGGGCCGCCGCCACGCCCGCCGCACGGATATGGTTAGGGCTCATTCTTCGATGTCTTCTTCTGAATGGGTGGAGGCAAGGGAGCGCCAGATAAGGATCGGGATCAGCAGCGAGAAAACGATCACCTCCTTGAGCGCACTGCTCTGGAAGGAAGCGAAGCTCTCCAGCAGGCCGACGAACAGCGCGCCGAGCGCCGTCGAGGGATAGCCGACGAGCCCGCCGATGATAGCGCCCACGAACGCCTTGAGGCCGAGCAGGAAGCCGGAATCGTAGAAGATCGTGTTGACGGGGGCGATCAGCACCCCCGACGTGCCAGCCATCAGCGAACCGAGGATGTAGGCGATGGCGCCGGAGCGCGCGGGCCGGATGCCCATCAGCCGTGCGCCCGTGCGGTTGACGGCGGTCGCGTGCAACGCCTTGCCGGTCAGCGTGTAGTCGAAGAAAAGATAAAGGCCGATGCTGAAGATCACCGACGTGACCACGATAAGGATCGTCTGCCCGGAGATCAGGATGCCCGCGACATCGAACGCAGCCTCCGTCAACGGCTGGGTGCGGACGCCCTCCGGCCCGAAGAACAGCAGGCCGAGCCCCGACAGCGCGAAATGCAGCGACACGGAGACGATGAGCAGGAGCAGCACCGACGCATCGGCGATGGGGCGGAAGATGATGCGGTCGAGCAGCGGCGCGATCGGCAGCACCAGCAGGATAGCGAGCGCGATGCGCGCCGCCATCGGCAGCTCGAAACCGATGCCGAAGCGCACCAGGGCGACCACGAGCAGCGGCAGGCCGAGATAGAACAGGAGGGCGCGGGGAACTGCGTGCAAGTCCCCGCGCCGCACAAGAGACACGACCTCTATCAGGGCCGCGATGACGGCGAGCGCGATGACAAGGCTGATCGTGCCCGGCACCTGCCGGTTTTCCAGCGCCGCGAGCGTCAGCGCGGTGAAGGCGGCAATATCGCCGAACGGGACGAAGATAACCCGTGTAACCGTGAAGATGAGCACGAGGCCGATTGCGACCAGAATATAGATGGCGCCGTTGGCGACACCGTCTATTCCGAGGATCGCGGCGATTTCAAGCGTCATTCTGCGTCACGCCTTCCTGTCGTTGTTGAACGGCCAGCGGCCTCAGGGTTCGTATTTCCAGGCGCCGTTCTGAAGGCGCACGAGCACGAGGCCGCGCTCGTCGACGCCATAGTTCGAGGCGGGCGTAAAGTTGTAGATGGCATGCACGCCGGCGAGTTCCTTCGTCTTGAAGATTTCGTCCTTGAGCGCCTGCCGGAACTCCTGCGTGCCGGGCGTGGCCTTCGCCTTGGCGCGCGCAGCCGCTTCCGTGAAGATCAGCCAGGCGTCGAACGAGTAGGCGGAGAAGCCATCCCTCGTCTCGCTCTTGTTGACCTTCTCGTAAGCCTCACGGAAGGCGAGCGAAATCTTCTTGGCGAAGTGGTCGTCGGGCAGCTGCTCCGCCACGATGACGGGCCCGGTCGAGACGAGGATGCCCTCCGCCGACTTGCCGGCGACACGGATGAAATCCGCGTTGACGAGCGCCGGCGTGCCGTAGATCTGGCCCTTGAAGTTGCGGTCGGCGAGGGTCAGGATTGGCAACGCGCCCTGCGTGCCGGAACCGCCGATCAGAACGGCGTCAGGGCGGCCGGCGAGAATCTTCAGGATCTGGCCGGTCACCGACGTGTCCGTGCGCGAGTAGCGTTCGTTCGAGATCACCTTGAACTGGCCGGCCTGTTCCGCAGCTTTCGCGCCCGCGTAGACGAAATCGCCCCAGGCATCGGAAAAGCCGATGTAGCCGGCGTTCTTGACGCCGTCGCGGTGCATGCGGTCAGTGACGACCTTGACCATGAGCGCCGGCGGCTGCGGGACGGCGACCGTCCACTTTTCAGCACCTTCCTTCTCGTTGAGATTGATCGGCGAGATGGCGATGAACGGCACCTTCAGCTCGCTCGCCACGGAGGCGATGGCGATGGTGGCCGGGGCGGTCGCGGTGCCGATGAGGATGTCGACCTTTTCTTCCTCGACGAGCTTGCGCGCGGCGCGGGTGGCGGCGGACGGATCGGAGCCGTCGTCGAGCTGGATGAGCTGGATTTTCTCGCCGTCGACCTCACCACGGTATTCATGGCCGGCGGCGATGCCCTTGGCATACGGGATGCCGATCGAGGAGCCGTTGCCACTGAGCCCGGTCACGAACCCGACCTTTATATCCGCCAGCGCCGCCTGCGCGGAAAACACGCCGGCGAGAAGCGATACGATGGATAGCCACTTGTTCATCCTGTTTCCCTCACTCGTTTTATTGTTCGATGACGGCTCGAAAGGCGGCTGTCGTCACGGCGGAAACCGGACCGGCAGACGGACGACGCCGGTGTCAGCCCCGGCGATACCCGTCTAAACCATCGCAGGAACGGGTGACGACGCAAACTTCCGCGCACATTCGTTTCAAACTTGCATGGGAGGCACTCTCCCCGGATGGCGCCTGTCAACCCTCGACTGCGGCATCCTTAATTCCCCTTACGCGACTAGCTCGCGTTATTATTTTAAGCTTAGAAGAATTTCACAACGCAAGTCAATGGCATATTTCAGACGTGGCGCTTCTTTTCGCAGGCGGCCTATGACGGCATCAAAATTTCCATTTTTTGCCAATATGTTCATCCATTCCTCCCTCATTTTTGGCAGACTGACCGCACACGCAGCAAGCCATTGGCCTATGCCGCTGCAAGATTATTTACGGCGACTGCTCACCTCGGTTGACGGTCCAATTAGTTTATGCTTTAACTTTTTAACCCGCTAAGAACACGTCCGGCCGTCAGCAGCCGGAAATGATTGATCCGGTTGAGAATCCGGCAAGAACGGGCGGAGAGGACATGCGTATTTTCTGGCAGAGCTTTGTGGATGCGTCCGCAAGCGCGCCGTACATGACGCGCCTGCAGGACTATCTGAACGGCATCGCCGCCCCCGGGGTGACGGTGGAAGTGGCGGGAATATCGCCGCCGGATCGCGATTTCGGCCGCCTCAGCGAGCTGCGCTGCGCCATTCTGGCGATCGACAACGGCCTTGCGGCTGAAGACGCCGGCTATGATGCCGTCGTTATGGGCCATTTCCAGGATCCGGGCCTTTATGAGCTGCGCGCCTCGCTGCGAATCCCTGTGATCGGCACGGGCGAGGCGTCCTTTTACGCGGCGGCACAGCTCGGCCGACGCTTCGGCCTTGTCACACTCGACAGCGTTTTCGAGACGTGGCATCTGGAGCAGGCGGCGCTCTACGGTCTGGAGCACCGGGTCGTCGGCGTGCGCGGTCTCGATTGCACGCCCGCCGATTTCAGCGACGCCTTCGCCGGCGACGACGATGCCCACGCCCGCATGTGCGCGGCCTTCGCGGCCTGCGCGCAACCGCTGGTCGACGCAGGAGCGGACGTCGTCATCCCGGCCGGCGTCCTGCCCGGCCTGCTGCTCAGCCGCGAGCGCGGCCTTACCGTGGGGCGGGCGCCCGTCATCAACTGCGCGGCAGTCGCCCTGAAGAGTGCCGAGATGTGGGTGCAGTTGCACCGGCTGAACGGCATCGAACCGAGCCGCGGACCGGCCTTCGCCCTGTCCCCCGCACGGGCGCGGGAGGACTTCCGTGCACTCGTCGCCCGGGGGCGCGGGCCGCAGACCGCCGGAGGCGATACAGCATCATGAGAAATGAGGAAAGCCAGCGATGACGAAACCTGAAAAGATATTTTACACCGCACAGGCAAGCGCCACCGGCGGCCGGCAGGGAGAGGCCGCCAGCACCGACGGGCGGCTATCCGTACAGCTCTCCGTTCCTGCGGGGCTTGGTGGCGACGACGGCCCCGGCACCAATCCCGAGCAGCTTTTCGCCGCCGGCTATGCCGCGTGCTTCCTCGGCGCGGTGAAGCTCGTGGCGCGCACGCGAAAAATCCCGCTGGCGGACGACACGACGATCACCGCCGTTGTCGGCATCGGGCCCGTGGCGGTCGGCTATGCGCTCGCGGTCGAGCTGCGGGCGTCGCTGCCGGGGGTAGAGCCCGACCTCGCCCGGGAGATCGTCGCGCAGGCCCATGAGCGCTGCCCCTATTCCAACGCCACGCGCGGCAACGTCGACGTGACGCTGACAGTGGTTTAACGAACTTGCGTTTGAAGGACATGTCCGTGACCCGCCCAGAACCGCAGGCCACCCGCACACCTTACGATGACGTGGTGCTGGTCGCGCCCGTCACCGTTCCTTACGTGCGCTACTCCATCGAAGGCGCCCATTGGTGGATCGGCCGCGCCCTGCAGGCACTCACACGGGAGGCCGGCATCGCGCCCGGCGCCATCGACGGCCTGTGCCTCGCGAGCTTCACGGTGGGGCCGGATACCGCCATCGGCATCACCCAGCACTTCGGCCTGTGCGTGCGCTGGCTCGACCATGTGGCGATGGGCGGGGTCAGCGGCATCATCTCTCTGCGGCGGGCCGCGCGCGCGGTGCAGGCGCGCGATGCCGACATCGTCGCCTGCGTCGCCGCCGACACCAACCACCCGGACAGCTTCCGGCGCACGCTCTCCACCTTCTCGCGCTTCGCGCAGGACGGTGTCTACCCCTACGGCTCCGGCGGCGCGAACGCCAGTTTCGCCCTGATCGCCCGTCATTACATGGAAAAGTTCGGCGCGACGCGCGAGGACTTCGGCAAAATCGCCGTCAGCCAACGCAGCAATGCCTTGCGCAATCCCAACGCACTGATGAAGACGCCGCTCTCCCTCGACGACTACATGAACGCGCGTCCGATCAGCGATCCCATCCATCTGTATGATTGCGTGATGCCCTGCGCAGGCGCCGAGGCCTTTCTGGTGATGCGGCGGGAAACCGCGACGCAGCTCGGCCTCGCGGGCGCACGCCTCCTCGCGACGATCGAGCGCCACAATGCCTTTTCCGATGACCCGATACAGGTACGCGGGGGCTGGGCAAAGGATATCGGCGAACTCTATGCCATGGCCAGCATCAGGCCGGACGACCTCGATGTCGTCCAGACCTACGACGACTATCCCGTCATCGTCATGATGCAGTTCGAGGATCTCGGCTTCTGCGGCAAGGGCGAAGGGCCGGACTTCGTGCGCCAGCACGACTTCACCATCGACGGCAGCTTTCCGCAAAACACCTCCGGCGGCCAGCTTTCCGTCGGGCAGGCGGGAGCTGCCGGCGGGCATCTCGGCATCGTCGAGGCGATGCGGCAGGTTCGCGGCGCGGCCGGACCGACCCAGGTCGCAGGCGCACGCCTCAGCCTTGCGTCCGGCTTCGGCATGATCAATTATGATCGCGGCCTTTCCTCCGGCGCGGCCATTCTGGGCGGAGACAACGCATGACCGACCCCATCGCCCCCCCCCGCCGGAAAGATCCCCTCAAGCGCACGCGCCAGCCCACCCTGCCCCCGGCCGAGCGCAGCCGCAAGGCGCACGGCCTCATCCGCCCGGCGGCGGAAGGGCGCTTCATGCTGCCGCGATGCGGGGAGTGCGGCACGTTCCACTACCCGCCCCGGGAAGCGTGCCCGGCGTGTTTGTCGTTCAACGTGAAGCTCGCGGACGCGCCGGCCGGCGGCATTCTGGCGAGCGAAACCACGATCAGGGTGCCGAGCGAGGTCTATTTCCGCGAGCGCGCGCCGTGGCGCGCCGGCATCGTCACGCTCGACTGCGGACCGGCGGTGATCGCGCATCTGCACGCCGACTGCACGCTGGGCGCGCGCGTGACGCTGTCCCTGCAGCTCGACCGCAGTGGACAGGCGGTCGCCTTCGCCCATCCCGCGACGAGGACTCCGAACATGGCCGACGACCGGCAATGGCGCGAATTGACCGCCGATCCCAAGTTCCGCCGTGTGCTGGTGACGGATGCGCGCGGCCCCGTTGGCCTTGCCGCCGTCAAGGCCCTGAAGGCGGCCGGCGCCGGCACGGTGTTCGCGGGCGTGCCGGAACAGTGGAAACCGTTTGCGGGTGAGGCGGAGCTGCGGACTCTTGAAGGCGTGAGCATCGTGCCGCTCGACGTGCGCGACGACAGATCGGTGCGCGATCTCGCCGCAGACATCGGCGCCAAGGTCGACATCCTCGTCAACACCGCCGCCCACATCCGCCCCGGCGGCGTGCTGGACCGCGATGGCCTCAACGTCGTACGGGAGGAGCTGGAAACCGGCTACCTCGGGCTGGCGCGGCTCGCGCAGGCATTCGGCCCCGTCATGCGCGCGCGCGGCGCAGATGGCGTCAACAGCGCGGCCGCGTGGGTAAACATCCTGTCCGTGTATGCGCTCGCGAACCTGCCGGCCTACGGCGCCTGGTCGGCCTCACAGGCCGCGTGCCTGTCGCTCGGCCAGTCGCTGCGCGCCTCCTTCCGACCGGGGGGCCTCAAGGTCGTCAACGTATTCACCGGCCCGCTCGACATTGAGTGGTTCCAGACCGAGCCACCGCCGAAGGTCGCCCCCGCCGCGCTGGCGCGCGCCGTCGTCGATGCCCTGCAGCGCGGGCTGGAAGACGTCTTCGTCGGCGACGTCGCGCAGGATATTCACGCGCGCTTCATCGCCGATCCCAAGGCGCTGGAGCGGGAACTTGCCGGTTGAGGCCAGAAACGCCGGAGGAAATGCATGCCAACCTGTGACCTGTCGGGCTTTGCGGAAGCAATCGCCTCCGGCGAAATCGATGTCGTCGATCTGACCTTCACCCTTTCACCCGATTTCCCCGTCATCGTCATGCCGCCGGAAATCGGCCAGTCCGCCCCTGTGCGCATCGAGGAAATCTCCCGCTACGATGCCGCGGGTCCCGCGTGGTACTGGAACAACCTGAGCTTCGGCGAGCACACCGGCACCCATTTCGATGCGCCGGTGCATTGGTATACAGGCCGTGACCTGCCGAACAACAGCGTCGATACCCTGCCGACGCGCCACATGATCGCGCCGGCCATCGTCATCGACTGCACGCGCGAGGCGGTGGCCGATGCCGATTTTCTGCTCACGGTCCCGTTTCTCGAACGGTGGGAGACGGCGTACGGGCGCATCCCCGTCGGCGCGTGGGTGCTGATGCGCACGGACTGGTCGAAAAAGGACTGGCGCGCCTATTCCAACCTCGGCGACGACGGCGCGCATACACCCGGCCCCGACGCGGCCGCCATGCAGTGGCTCGTCATCGAGCGCGACATTCTGGGCTTCGGCACGGAGACCATCGGCACGGACGCCGGCCAGGGCGGCCATCTCGATCCGCCCTACCCCGCCCACCACTTCCTGCATGGCAACGGCAAGTACGGCCTGCAATGCCTGACCAACCTCGACCGACTGCCCGTGCGCGGCAGCGTACTCGTCGCCGCGCCGCTGAAAGTGCAGCGCGGCTCCGGAAGCCCGTTGCGTGTACTGGCGCTGGTGCCGAAAGAGGTAGCGTAAAAGACTTCGGCCGAGATCAAGCACTTGCAGAGCATGATCCGATTTACAGAAATCGGATCATGCTTCGGCCTGAGACCGAAGCTGCGCCTCCATGTCGCGATAGGCGTATATCGTATCGCCGTCCGCCTTTCTCAATAACCCGAAACGCAGGTGTCCTTCCTGCAGCATGTCCAGCATCTCGCGAGACTGGTCGGCAGACAGCATGTTCAGCATCTTTGAATATGCCTCGATCGCGGCGGCTCCATTATTTTTCAGCGCCAGGAATAGCCCCGGGACACCGTCTGCGCGCCTGGCTTCCAGTAGGCTACCGAGAAAAGCGGCACGCTCTTCCCGCGTCAGACTGAGCCCTTTCAGCAGTGCTCCATAGGCCTCAATCGCGGCAGCTTGATTATTTTGCAGCGCCATGAACAGCCCCGGAACAACGTTTGCATCCCTGGCCGCCAGCAGACCGGGGAGAAGCGACACGCGCTCCTCCGGCGTGAGGCGAAGCCTTCCCAGCAGTGCCCCATAGGCCTCAATCGCGGCAGCTTGATTATCTTGCAGCGCCATGGACAGCCCCGGAACAACGTTTACATCTTTGGCCGCTAGCAGACCGGGGAGAAGTGACGCACGCCTCTCCGCCGAAAGGTTGAGCCTCCTCTCCAGCAATTCACCGTAAGCCTCAATCGCGGCAGCGCAATTACTCACCAAGGCCACGAACAGCCCCGGGACACCCTCTGCGTCTCTGGCCTCCAGCAGGCCGGAAAGAAGAGATGCATGCTCCTCTCCCGTGAGGGCGAGCCCCGCCAGCAATTCACCGTAAGCCTCAATCGCGGCAGCGCTATTATTCTGCAGCGCCATATAGAGAGCCGGCACACCGTCTGCGCGCCTCGCTTCCAACAGGCCGGAAAGAAGGGACGCGCGCTCCTCCCCTGTGAGGGCGAACTCCTTCAGCAACGCCCCGTACGCCTCGATTCCGGCAGCTCCATTATTTTGTAGCGCCACGAACAGTCCGGGGACACCGTCTGCATCCTTGGCCTCCAACAGGCGGGAAAGAAGAGACGCACGCTCTTCCCGCGTCAGGCCAAGCCCATTCAGCAGTGCCCCATAGGCCTCGATCGCGGCAGCTTGATTATTTTGCAACGCTATGAGCAGCCCCGGAGCACCGTCTGCATCCTTGGCCTCCAGCAGACCCGGGAGAAGTGATGCGCGCTCCTCTGCCGTGAGGGCGAGCCGCGCCAGCAACCCCGCGAATGCCTCGATCGCGGCAGCGCTGTTATTCTGCAACGCCACATGGAGGCCCGGCAAACCGTC
>NZ_JAASQI010000006.1:0-162616 GCF_011762225.1 Pseudochelatococcus lubricantis | reverse complement strand
AAACCGTCTGCACTCCTGGCATCCAGCAGGGCATGCAGAAATTCTGCCCGCTCCCCCGGCGTGAGGGCGAGTCTCTCCAGCAACCCCCCGTAAGCCTCGATCGCGGCAGCGCGATTATTCTGCAACGCGATATGGAGGCCCGGCAAACCGTCTGCACTCCTGGCATCCAGCAGGGCATGCAGAAATTCTGCCCGCTCCCCCGGCGTGAGGGCGAGTCTCTCCAGCAACCCCCCGTAAGCCTCGATCACGGCAGCTCTATTATTGTGCAAGGCCATAAACAGTCCCGGGATGCCGCGTGCATCCCGGGCCTTCAACAACTCAGGAAGAAGAGACGCACGTTCCTCCCCTGTAAGGTCGAGCCCCTCCAGTAACACCGTGAACGCCCCGATCCCGGCAGCGCAATTATTCTGCAACGCCATATGGAGGCCCGGCAAACCGTTTGCACGCTTGGCTTTCAGCAAACCGGGAAGAAAATCAGCGCGCTTTTCCGGCTCACCGGCAAACGTGCTCAGCATCTCCCCATAGGCCTTGATCGAAGCAGCGAGGTTATTCTGCAGCAGCATATAGAGCGCCGGCACACCGCCTGCACTCCTGGCCTCCAGCAGAGTGCGACGCTCCGCCTCATCCGGAATCGCCGCTATTTTCTGCCGGACAGCATCAAAAGCCGCCCGATCGCCCCCGGAACTCAGCAGATGGTGAAGCAGTATTTCGGAAACGCCGCGCTCCGACGCCGTTTCAAGCGTTGCAAACCTGGACTGCACCGGATCAGCGTCCGTGCAATCGAACAGGATCGACTCCTTCTCGCGTGCGCCGAAGTAAAGATCGTAGTCGTCGCTGCCGATAAAATGACGCAGCGTATATTGATCGCTTTCGAAACCGGCCGGATCGGCCAACCGGCAGCGAATTTTGACATCCGTCCTGTTGGGGTCGAAAAAGCGCACGACGTGCTCGTCATGACCGCCCGACTTGCCCGGCTTCCTGTGCAGCTCGAAGGCCATGGCGTGGTTGCCGGAACAGATGAGGAATTGCTTCTTCTCCCCGGACTGCATGTCACGGAAAAATGTCGCCAGGTGATGTCCGAACCTGTCATTGCTGACGATATGTTTCGCAGACGCTTCCTGCGTCATTCTTTCGAATTCCGCTTCCGTATCGCGCGTGACGTTTTCCGCTACAAGTTCCTTGCTGCCAAAGAGCCGATGCGGCAGCAGCTTGGCGGTTGCGCGCGCTTCCGCGATGAGGCGCACAGCCAGATGACGGCATGCGATCAAGTCTGCCATCTTCGATCCGCCATTAAAATAGGCCTGTCCGTTAAAATTACCGGCGGTCGCGACGTAACGCTCCGAATAATAGGGAACGCTCTTGTCATGCGCCGGTTGCCCTCCACCGGCGGGGAAAAGTCTGGCACCGTCAAGAAGGCGCACATGCGCGTGTTCGACCACCCGCACCGTGCGCTGTGGGAGAAGTATCGGATTGTCTGCAGCGGCATTGCGCACCGCTTCCGCATCGGGTGTCCGGGCGCTCTGCCAGAGGCGTTCAAACGATGCATGCTTGCGAAGCTTATCATCACTTTCGTTGCGCAAGCGGTTATCTTCAGCCTTCCCAAAATAACACGATTTCGAAATTGCTTTTCTCATTTTATTCCTCAGTGAAAATTGACATCGTTTTTAAATTCGGAGCTGCATAAAATACGAAGAGACAGACCATTGTTGCCTTCCCGAAGAACTTAACACTGGTTTAGATTGTTTTTCATGCAAACCGGTGCATCGAGTTGAATGAGAGTTTCAGTAAAATATAAAGTTAGAGCGCATTCTGTTCAGCTGATTCAATCTGGTCGGAAAGTAGCTTGGCTTGAATCGTGAGTTGATTCTCCAGCTTGTAATAGGCCTCTTTTGTGTTGCTGTTCGCCAGATCCAGGGCCATGGAGCGCAAGCGCCCTTTTCCCAGCGTCTCCAGCATTGCGCCAGCCTGATCGGGGGAAAGCAGGTTCAGCAGTTTCCCATAGGCCTCGATTGCGGCGGCGCAACTATGGGCCACCGCCATGAAGAGGCCCGGGATCTCGTCTGCATCTCTGGCTTCCAGCACATCGCGAAGAAAAGCCGTCCGCTCCTCCGGCGTAAGGGCGAGCCCCTTCAGCAACGCCCCGTATGCCTCGATCGCGGCCGCCCGATTCTCCTGCAATCCTATGAAAAGGCCCGGCACACGCTGTGCATCTCTGGCCTCCAGCAGGCCGCAAAGAAAAGCCGCCCGCTCCTCCGGCGTAAGGGCGAGCGCCTTCAGCAACGCCCCGTATGCCTCGACACCGGCAGCCTCATTACTTTCTAGTGCCGTGAACAGCCAGGGAGCACCGTCCGCATCCCTGGTCTCCAGCAGACCGGGAAGAAGAGCCGCGCGTTCGTCTCCCGTGAGGTTGAGTTGCTCCAGCAACCTCCCGTAGGCCTCGATACCGGCAACGCGATTACCTTGCAATGCCATGGTGAGGCCCGTGGTACCGTCGTCCGGTCGCCTGGCCTCCAGCAGGCGACCAAGAACCGGAATGCGTGCCTCCGGCCCGAGATCGAGCACCTTCAGCAACATTGTATAGGCCTTGATCGCCGCCGCTCCGTCAGTCTGCAGCGCCAGAAAGAGTCCCGGAACGCCGCCCGGATCCCTGGCCTCCAGCAGGCGGCCAAGAAAGGCATCGCGCCCGTCCGATCCAAGGTCCAGTGCCTTCAGCAGCGTCGCGAAGGCCTCTATTGTCACGGCCCGGTTATCTTGCAGGGCCATATGAAGCCCCGAAACACCGTCTGCATCCCTGGCCTTCAGCAGGCGGCGGCGCTCCATGACGTCAGGAATGGCTTCCATTCTTTGCCGGACAACGTCAAAAGCTGCCTGATCGCCGCTGAAGACCAGCAGATGATAGAGTAGTATTTCGGAAAGGTCGTGCTCTTCCCCCGTCTCAAGCGTCACCACCCTGGATTGAGCCGGCACTGCATCCGTGCAATCGAACAGGATCGACTCCCGCTCACCGACGCCAAAATATTCCCTATAGTATCTGTCACCAAGAAAATGGCGCAACGCATATTGATTGCACTCGAAACCGCCCGGATCATCGAGCTGGCAGCGAATTTTGATATCCGTCCTGTTGGGGTCGAAAAATCGCACGACGTACTCGTCATGACCGTCGGCGTTGCCGGGTTTGCGATGCAGTTCGAACGCCATGGCGTGGTTACAGGAACAGATGAGGAAATGCTTCTTCTCCCCGGACTGCATGCCACGGAAAAACGTCGCCAGATGATGTCCGAACCTGTCATTGCTGACGATATGTTTCGCGGACGCTTCCTGCGTCATTCTCTCGAATTCCGCTTCCGTATCGCGCGTGACGTTTTTCGCTACAAGCTCCTTGTTGCCGAAGAGCCGATGCGGCAACAGCTTGGCGGTCGCGCGCGCTTCCGCGATGAAGCGCACAGCCAGATGACGGCATGCGATGATGTCTGCCTCTGTCGATCCGCCCGCGAAAGGAAGCAGCGTATTGAGATTACCGGGGAATGCGACGTAACGCTCCGAATAATAGGGAAGACGCTTGTCGTGCCTCGGCTTTCCCACGCCGACCGGAAAAACCGTGACGCCGTCACGGATACGCACATGCGCATGCTCCACGACCCGCACCTTGCGCTGTGAAAGAAGCGCCGGACTGAGCAGGGCCGGGCTGCCCGCTGCTTTTACTTCAGGTATCCATCTCTTCGGTGCGAGCGGCCCGAATGGTCCGAACGGCCCGGATGGTTTATCTCTGGAAACGCGATTATTATCCTCGTTACGCGATAGATAACTTTGAATATCTCCCGCGTTTCGGCAATTTACCGGTATATCGCTCATATATTTCATTCCAGTATAGAATAATAATATACATCATTATATCACCGGAAAACGGGCTATCCATTTATCCGCTATTACCACATACATGGCTCCTTTTCGCAAGGCAAGTCCCTTGAGCTTTCCTGAAAACGGGCGGTGGGTGTCTGCCATGCCGCGCGCCTGAAGGCCGCGCTCCCGGTCAGGATATCCTCCCGCATACAGAAAAGAATTCCGGGGCGCGCACCGCAGGCGATGCGCGCCCCGCCGACGTCCGGCAACGATGAGGGGGCGTGCGGCCGGACGTCGTCTCCCTCACCCGTGGTGCGTCGGGGAGGAAGCGGCATGTTTCCCCTTTCCGAACAGGTCCTTGACCTTCTCGCGGACCGTCTGGAAGGTGACATAGAGCATCGGGATCAGGATGATGCCCAAGCTGCTCGCCGCGATCATGCCCATGAACACGGGCGAGCTGACGTTCTGGCGCGCAAGCATCGAGGCGCCGTTGGCCGTGACCAGCGGTACGAGGCCGAGAATGAAGGCGAAGGAGGTCATCATCACCGCGCGGAAACGCAGTTTCGCCCCCAGTTCGGCCGCCTCGCGGATGCCAAGACCGCTCTCCCGGCGCTCCTTGGCGAACTCGACGATGAGGATGCCGTTCTTCGCCGCCAGCGCGATCAGGACCACGAGGCCGATCTGGCCGTATAGATCGAGGGTGAGGCCCCAGCCGACGATCGCACCGAACGCGCCGAGCACGGCCACGACGACCGAGAGCAGCACCGGAACGGGGATGGTCCAGCTCTCGTAGAGGGCGACGAGGAAGAGATAGGCGAAGAGCAGCGCCAGCGCGAGGACGACGACCGTCTGCCCGCCCGCCTGCCGCTCCTGATAGGACGTGCCCGTCCATTCGAGTGCGTAGCCCGCCGGCAGCACCTTTGCCGTCACGGCCTCGAACGCATTCATGGCGTTGCCTGACGACACGCCGGGCGCCGGCGAGCCGTTGATGGTGACGGCACGATAGTTGTTGTAGCGGGTGATGACGGCAGGGCCGACGATGGTCTTCAGTTCCGCGATCGCCTGCAGCGGCACCATGTCGCCACTCGCGCTGCGGACGAAGATGTTCCACAGGGCGGGAATGTCGCGGCGGTTGTCGACCTCGCCCTGCACGTTCACCTGCCAGGTGCGCCCGAACAGGTTGAAGTTGTTGACGTAGGACCCGCCGAGCGTCGTCTGCAGGGCAGAAAAGATGTCGTTGATGCCGACGCCCAGCGCCTGCGCCTTCTCGCGGTCGATGTCGAGATAGAGCGAGGGCGCGTTCGCGGCATAGGTCGTGAAGACGCGGCTCAGCGACGGGTCCTGGTTGGCCGCGCCGACGACGGCGTTCACGATGCTGCCCATCGTCGCCGGATCGGCGCCCTCCAGCGATTCCACCATGGCCTCGAAGCCGCCGCTGGTGGACAGGCCGATGACGGGCGGCAGGTTGAACGGCAGGATCATGGCCGAGCGGATCTGCTGCACGCCGCCGAACACCTGGCCGATGATAACCTGAACCTTGTCGGTCGCCGCCGTGCGGTCCTCGAACGGCTTCAGCTGGACGATCATGAAGGCGTTGTTGCTGGCCGAGAAGCTGTCGAGCAGCGAAAAGCCGATGACGGAGGTGACGTTCTCGACCTGGGGCAACGCCCCCACCAGTTCCTCGACCTGGCGCACCGTCTCGCTGGTGCGGGCGACCGAAGCGCCGTCGGGCAGTTGCACGTTGATGAAGAACGCGCCCTGATCCTCCTCCGGCAAAAAGCCGGACGGGGTAATCTGCGACAGGCTGAAGATGCTGAAACCGCAAACGCCCACGATGACGAGAGACAGCACGGAAAGGCGCAGCGTCTTGCGCACGATCCAGGCATAACCGTCGCGCACCCCGTCGATGCGCCGGCTGATCCAGCCCATGATGCCGCGTTTCTCTCCCGTGTGGCGGAGGAACACGGCGCACAGGGCCGGCGACAGCGTCAGCGCGTTGAGCGCCGAGATGAGCATGGCGACGCTGATCGTCACCGCGAATTGCCGGAACAGCTCGCCGGAGATACCCGGAATGAAGCCGATCGGCACGAAGACGGAGAGCAGGACGAGCGTGATGGCGATGATCGGCGCCGTCACCTGTGTCATGGCCTTCTTGGTGGCATCCGCAGGCGACAGGTCCGGCTCCTCCTCCATCACGCGCTCGACGTTCTCCACCACCACGATGGCGTCGTCGACGACGATGCCGATGGCGAGCACCAGCGCCAGAAGCGAGACGGTATTGGCGGAATAGCCGAGCACCAGCAGCACCGCGAAAGTGCCGATGATGGAGACCGGGACGGCGATGATCGGGATCAGCGTGGCCCGAATGTTGCCGAGGAAGACGAACACGACGACGGCGACGAGGACGAAGGCCTCGATCAGTGTATGGATGACCGCCTCGATCGTGTCATAGACGAAGGTGGTCGAGTCATACATGATCTGCGCCTTCAGCCCCTCCGGCATGCGGGTCTGAAGCTGCTCGATCTTGGCCGTCACGGCGCTGGAAACGTTCAGCGCGTTGGCGCCCGGCGACAGATAGATGCCGATGGCGACGGACGGCTTGCCGTTGAGCCGGTTCAGCGAATCCTCGTTCTGCGCCCCGAGTTCCACACGCGCCACATCCCGAACCTTGAGGACGGAACCGTCCGGATTGGCACGCAGCACGATGTCGCCGAACTCCTCCGGCGTGCTGAGTCTTCCCTGCGTCTGCACGTTGAACTGGAACTGCTGGTCGTCCGGAACCGGGCGCGCGCCGATGCGGCCGACAGGCGCCTGCACGTTCTGGGCGGCGATGGCCGTGATCACGTCCGAGGGCACCATGCCGAGGCTCGACAGACGCTCGATATCGAACCAGATACGCATCGAATAGTTCATGCGGCCGAAAAGCGAAGCCGAACCTACGCCCTGCGTGCGCGCCAGCTCGTCGAGAACGTTGATGGTCGCGTAGTTCGTCATGAACAGCGGATCGTACCGCTCGTCCGGACTGCTCAGCGTGACGAACTGCAGGATGGAGGACGACTTCTTCTGCACCGTGACGCCGAGCGCCTGAACCCCGGCGGGCAATTGCGAGAGCGCCGTCTGCACGCGGTTGTTGACGTTGACCGTGTTGATGTCCGCGTCGGTACCGAGCGCAAAGCTGACAGTCAGCGTATAGGTGCCGTCGTTGCCGCTGGTGCTCTTCATATAGAGCGCCTTGTCGACGCCGATGACCTTCGACTCGATCGGCTGTGCGACGGTAGCCTCCAGCACTTCCGCCGAGGCGCCCGGGTAGTTCGCGGACACGGACACTTGCGGCGGCACGATATCCGGCAGTTGCGACACCGGCAGGCTGGTCAGCGCCAGGGCGCCGGCGATGGTGATGACGATGGCGATGACGATGGCAAGCCGCGGCCGGTCGATGAAGACGTCGGAGATCATCGCGGTCAACCTCCCGTTGCCGGTTGGGCGGGAAGCGGCTCGGGCGTAACCGGCGCCCCGGGCCGCACACGCTGGACACCCTCGACAACAATCGTGTCGCCGACGACGAGCCCGTCGACGACGGTTGCTGTGCCGGCGCTCGACTGCCCGATCCTGACCCGCCGCACCTCGGCAACCTTCTCCGCGTTAACGACATAGACGAAGTTGCCCTGCTGATCGGTCAGCACCGCCGCGCGGGGGATCGCCAGCACCTTCTGCGCCGTGACGGACTCCAGGATGACACGCACGAACTCGTCGTTGAACAACTCACGCCGGCCGTTCTCATCGGCCGGATTGGCGATCGATCCACGCAAGGTGATCGAGTCGGTGGCGGCGGCGACGCTCACATCCACAAAATCGAGCGTCCCGACCAGATGGTAGGCGCGCCCGTCGGGCAGGCGCAGCCGGAGCCTCAGCCCCTTGGATACACCGCCTTCCGCCGCGTGCCTCTGCTGCAGCTCGACGAGCTGGCGCGTGGGCACGGGGAACGTGACATGCATCGGATCCTGGCTGACCACCGTCGCCAGCGTGCCTGTGGTCGGCGACACCACGTTGCCGACGGTCGCGGAGACGCGGCCGATGCGGCCGTCGATCGGCGAGTGGATCTCGGTGTAGTCGAGGTTGATCTGCGACACGCGCAGCGCCGCCCGGGCGGCGCGAAGCTGCGCCGCGGCGGTTCTCTGCGCCGCGAGCGCATTGTCCAGCGCGCTCTGCGATCCCGAACCCGACTTGCGCAGCTGGTCCGCGCGGTCGAAGGCGGTATTGGCGTTATCGAGCTGCGCTTGCGCCTGCGCGACAGCCGCCTCTTTCGCCTCGATATCGGCCTCGTAGGGCGGTCGCTCCAGCCGGAAGAGAAGATCGCCACTCTTCACGTCGGCGCCCTCGACGAACAACTGCTCCTCAAGAAAAGCGGAGACGCGGGCAACGAGATTGACCCGGTCGGTGGCCTCAATGCGGCCGTTGAACTCCGTCGTCTCGGTCAGTTCCGTCTCCTGAACCGTCACGACGCCGACCGCCGGCGGCCCTCCCCCGCCCGGCATCTGGGCCAGCGCTGGCGCGGCGAGCACGATAAGGCAACAGGCGGCCACGAGTCCGCGGAAGGATCTACGCATGAAGGTTCCTCGACTGACATTCTCCGCGATTTATATATACAATCGTTACGTTTGTAAATACGTTTAGACAGAAACCCTGCGGCTCACCCGGCGCATGAGGACGCGGAACAGGCGTCATGATTGCCGGATCAACTCGGCGAGCGGGAGGAAAGCATGAAGCAGATCATTGCCATAAAACGGGCTCGGCGCGGGTCGGAGGCTCCACGGGCCTTCCACGGATCTCCAAGGCCGGTCACGGCAAGCCCGGCAAGGAAAATCACAAGTTCTGCGCGCCGGCAGTCGACAACAGGCGCAGGGGTGCCGAGTTCAACACTATCGTGGCCGGGAGTACCGTCAACTAGTGAGGGTTATTGCAATAATAAGAAACGTACCGTATGCCGGAATAAACAGACGATAAAGGCAAGGTGATGAGACGAACAAAAGAGCAGGCGGCCGAGACGGGACGTCAGATCCTCCAGGCCGCTGAGAGCTTATTCCTAGATAAGGGATTCGATAAGGTCAGCCTTGAGGAAATAGCTGCGGCGGCCGGCGTGACGCGCGGCGCCGTCCACTGGCACTTCAGGAACAAGCAGGGGCTGCTCACCGCCCTTCGGGACAGGGCTCAGGAGCCTTTCCGGAAGCTCGCGCAGACCCTTTCGGAGAGCCCCGATGCCGCCTCCCTCGCGAAACTTGGCGACCTTATCGCGGAGATGTTCGAGCGGCTGCAGACGGACCCTCGCCAGCAGGGGATGATCCGCGGCATCATGCGCCTCGATATCGTCATGGCAGACAACGCAGAAGAAGGCGGTTCGACGTTCCGCGAGGAGATGGTCAAGCACTTCGCCCAGATTTTCCAGCTCGTCGAGCGTGACGTCGGCCTGCCGCCTCCCTGGTCCCCCCAGACAGCTGCCGTGACGCTGAACGCCGCCGTCTCGGGCCTCGTCGGGGAATGGGCGCTGGACAAGGGAAGATGCCATCTGGTGCCCGAGGGGCAGGCATTCATCAAGCTGGTACTGTCCTCCTGGACGCGGGAACAGAAGAAAACCGGCGACGACCGACCGGCGCCGGACGGCGACCCCGTCGCTCGACAACCGCCGCATTGACGGGGTCGCGCCGCTTCGACCCACTCACCTCAGGTCGATCCGCACCACGCTTTCCTGCTTGCCCGCTTTCTTGCCATCGCCGTCGTTCTTGACCGTAACGTAGAGGATGTCGCCGTTCTCGCCCAGCGTGAGGCTGTTGGGATGCGGCGGCAGATCAATCGTCTGCAACAGCGCATAGGTGTTGGCGTCGTAAACGCCCAAGGTGCCCTTGCCTTCATCGACACGCACGCCGCCGCGGTTGGTCACGTAGAGACGCTTCCGCCCGGCATCCAGACGCAGGCTGATCGGGTCCGGGCCGGCGGGCACGTGGGCGAGCGTCTTGCCGGTGTCGGGATCCAGCGCGAAGAGCCTGTCTCCGGCGCTGCGGCGCTTGTATTCCACACCGAGCTGCATGTTGCGTACCTGGTCACGATCGATCCCCTGATCGACACCGAACAGGCGGTTCGTCCCGGGATCGTAGACGAGATTGAGCAACTGGTCGGCCTTGATCTCGTATTTTCCGATCACCTCAAGCTTCTGGGTGTCGACAACGATCAACTGGCCCTGCATGTTGGAGACGAAGACGCGGTTGTTCTTCTCGTCCAGCGCGATGCCGACGGCGTTGAAGCCGAAGCCGGGAATGGTTTTTTCCAGCTTCTGCGCCTTCGTGTCGACCACGAACAGGACGCTGTCGATGCCGAAACCCAGGCCCGGCACGAAGAGGCGTCCGTTGTGGCGGTCGACCGCAAGCTCGCGCAACCTGTAGGGATAGTCCTCGACGATCTTGTATTTTTTCAGTTGCTCGGCCGCGTATGCAAGTTGCTTCGGGGAAGCGCCTCGCTCCCGGTACAGATTCTCCAGATTGGCCTTGTCCACCAGCGGAATGCGGGTTTCCAGCGCGTTTCGGTTGGCATCCACGACCGCGATGGCGCCATTGAACGGCTGCGTCAGGTAGAGGCGGCCGGCTCCGGAATCCAGCGCCACGCCGAAGCCCTTGGACGTCAGCGCAATCTCCGCCTCTGTGGCGAGGGTTTCAGGGTTGAGCCGCAGTACCCGGGATCCGGCCTCTTCCTTCCAGTCGGGGGCGGCGACGAAGACCGCGTTTTGCCCGGCGCCGTATTCCAGTTCCACCACGTCGGACGCGACGGGCTGACGCAGGATCTCTTGTGTCTTCACAGCCGCCCCCGCCACTGTTTCGGAAGCCGCGGCGGAAGAATGCGGCGCCCAGAGGATCGCCCCACCCGGGACCGCGGCACCGGCCATGGCCGCGAGAATGGGGGTGATTTGAAGCCATCGTTTCATGTTTTTCTCCCATGATGCATATCGGGCGTTACATATTGTCGAAGCCCCGCCCGGTGCTCGGCTCCGCCCCGTGAGGAGACGCGCCGCCGGATGCCGGCGCTCCCGGCCTCCGGCCGCTCGCGCGGGTTTTGCTCAAGCACCGCACGGTGTGACTCTACCAGCGGTAGGAGAGCGTGCCGGTGATGGTGCGGCGGGGGCCGTAGACGCAACCGTTGTTCACGGCATAGCAGCCCGACACATATTCCTTGTCGAACAGGTTGTTGGCGTTAACTGCGACGTTGAAGCCCTTCAGTTCCCCGAACCGCGCACCGAGGTCGTAAGACAGCACAGCATCGACAAGCGTATAGGCGGGCACGGTGGCGCGCACGGGCGGGAAACCGGCCACGGTAAACCACCCCGTGCTGTCGCCGGGCGTCACGCCGACATAGCGCACGCCCGCGCCGAGCGACAGCCCGCGCAGCGCGCCTTCCGAGAAGGTGTAATGCCCCCACAGCGAGGCCGTGTGCCTGGGCACGCCCACCGGCGTGCGCCCCAGCGTATTGACGTTGTTGTCCTTGGTGACCTTGGCGTCGATGAAAGTATAGGCGCCGATCACGTCGAGCCCGTCGAGCAGGTTGACACGCGCCTCCACCTCGACGCCCCGCGAGCGGATTTCGCCGGTCTGCACACTGAAGTTGGCATTGACAGGATCGCTCGTCAGCACGTTGGTCTGCGTCAGGTTGAAGGCCGAGACCTGAACGGAGCTGTTGAAACCGGCCGGCTGGTATTTCAGGCCGATTTCGTATTGCTCGCCTTCGGAGGGATCGAAGGTATTGCCATAGTAATCCGTGCCGCTGACGGGCTCGAACGAGGTCGAGAAACTCGCATAGGGGGCAAGGCCGTTATCAAACAGATAGACGACGCCGGCATTGCCGCTGAAGGCATCGTCGGTCTCCTTCGTGCGCCTGAAGACGGAACTGCCGGGGCTCGCCTGCGCGTTCTGGCGCGTCTCCACCCAGTCCTGCCGGACGCCGAGCAGAAACGCCCATTTGCCGAGCCTGATCTGATCCTGCGCGTAGAGGCCTGCAAAGTTCTGCTCGCGGTCGGTATAGGCAATCCCCGGCGCTGTAAACGGCTGGAAGTAAACGGGACGTGTGAAATCGATAGACGGGGCGGTTCCGCCGGAATTGAGCGAGCGGTTGGCCCAGCTGTATTGATAGTCGAGGCCGACCAGCGCCGTGTGGCTCAGCGCACCGGTCTCGAAACGCGCCTCGACCTGGTTATCGACGACAAAGCCGTTCATACGCTCGCGCGAGTATCCCGGCCGGCGGACAATGGTGCGCAGGTCACCCGCGATGCCTGCCGCGGCCAATGTCTTGAACTTGGACTCGATATGCTGGAAGCGCGCGTTCTGGCGCACGGTCCACGTATCGTTGAAGCGGTGCGAGAATGCATAGCCGATCTGGGCGGTGTCGCGGCTGAACCCCTCGAAAACCGGATCGCCAGGAAAAAACGAGGTCGGAATTCTGCCGTTCGGGTTGGGCAGCCGCGTGCCGGAAGCCGGCAGGCCGCCGTAGAACCCCGTTTCCGGATCGCGCTGATAGCTCGACAGGATGGTGAACGAGGTCGCCGCCGTCGGCTGCCAGGTCAGCGAGGGTGCGATGTAGATGCGCTCTTCCCGCGTGTGGTCGACCTGCGTATCCGCCGCCCGGCCGAGCCCGACGATGCGATAAAGCAGCTTCTTGTCGGGATCGACCGGCCCGCCGATGTCGAAGGCGCCCTGCAATTTGTTCCACGTGCCGCCCTGCAACTGGATTTCGCCGTGCGGTGTTGACTGCGGCCGCTTGCTGACCTGATTGACGATGCCGCCGGGGCTGACCTGCCCGAAGAGCACAGAGGCCGGCCCGCGCAGGATTTCGATGCGCTCCAGCCCGTAGACCTCGACGGAGGGAATGGCGTAGGAGATGCCGCGCTGCAGCTTCAGCCCGTCGAGATAGTTGATGTAGGCGGCCTGCGTGCCGCCGCCGCCGAAACCGCGCAGGAACACGCTGTCGTAGCGGCCGTTGGTGGGGCGCGTTTCGGAGACGACGCCGGCGGAATAGCGCAGGGCCTGCGAGACGCTCTGCGCACCCTGATCGACGATCTGCTGGCGGGGGATGACGCTGAGGGAGCGCGGCGTCTCGATGAGAGGCGTATCGGTCTTGGTGGCGGTGGCCGAGCGGCGAGCGATATACCCGTTCACAGGCCCGGCGGCGGTTTCCTTCGCCTCCTCCACGACGATGGTCTCGAGAACCGCCGTCTCGCCGTTGGACTGCGCTCCGCTCGCCCGCTGCGCAGCGGCATGAGAGGCTATCGCCAGCAAACTCGCAGTGATCAGCAGTCGCCCGCCTGCCCGCAAGATCGGCGTCGATCCCGATAAATTGCGCATCTGCACCTTCTCCAATGTGATTCCGCGCGAAATCTATCATCGTAAACAGGTATCAAATAGTGCACAAACAACACATAATTTAACAAAGTATTCAATGCATATTTTAATTATTATAAGAATAATATATAATTTTTACAATCGATTACATAAGAAAACAATACGCGGTAGACGCCATCGACTACTTGCCGCCGGCACGCAGGCCGCGTGACGATGTCGGGAGGAATACGGACGGCACGGATCGGGATGGAACCTCCACCCTCGCAACATCCGCTGCCGCCAACTCCGCTCGCCTCCTTCACAAGATATAACGTAAGATATATCTTGAAACCGATACCCCAGTTTGCTACTTACGATATATCGTAAGAACACTGGAGGCCACTATGGGTCATTTTCATCATTCCGAACAACACCAACGCCCTTGCGGCGGCGGCTTCTTCGCATTCATGGGCCCGCACGGCGGCAGGGGCGGCTTCGGCCCGTTCGGCCGCGGCCCGCGCGGCGGGCGCGGTGACGATCCGTTCCGCGTCGGCCGCATGGTCGGCGACGGCGATCTCCGCCTGATCGTGCTGTCCCTGCTTGAGCAGCAGCCGCGCCACGGCTACGACATCATCCGGGCGATCGAGGAGCTGACGAGCGGCGCCTACACGCCGAGCCCGGGCGTCGTCTACCCCACCCTGACCTTTCTCGACGAGGCGGGCCAGGCGGCAGCGACGACGGAGGGCAACAAGAAGGTCTATGCGATCACCGACGCCGGCCGAGCCCATCTCGAAGAGAACCGCGAGGCGGTCACCGCCCTCGTCGCTCATCTGAAACGGATCGGCGCGCGGATCGCCGAAGCCCGCGCCTGGTTCGGCGGCGAGCGGCCGGAAGGCCCCGGCATGCGCGGCGATCGCGACATTCCGGACGCCGTGCCCGAGCTGAATGCGGCACGCCGCGCGCTCAAGGCGGCGATCGCGGCAAGGATCGGCGCATCGGATGCAGAACAGAAGCGCATCGCCGATATCCTCAAGCGCGCTGCTGAGGAAATCGCCGGGCAAACGCCAGAGAACGACGTCGATCTCTGAAACCGCCCGGGAGCTTATACCAACGGCCCCGGCCTTCGACATCACACGTGCGGGATTTCCTTCTGGTTCCCGCACGTCCCGAAAAGGAAGCGGCGATGCGCGATAGCTCCAGCCCGCTACGGCGTAGCGCAAGATTTCCGCAGTCATGCATCGGGCATGGCCATCTCCGGAGACTGGCAGGTCCATAGCCCTGGCCTATCCTTCAAATCACACTATCCGTTTTCTTAATGCTGGCTGGAGCCGGAGGTTGGACCTAAACTGCCTTCTGCCAGAATCAACAACGATGAGCAGGACGATGACGATAAAGAGGCTGCACCCGGGCCCGCGCATGAGCGAGGCGGTGATTCACGGAGACACGGTCTGGCTGGCCGGCCAGGTCGGCGAGCCGGGCGACACGGTTGCCGAGCAGACCCGGCAGGCGCTCGCAAGCGTCGAGGCCCTGCTTGTCGAAGCCGGCAGCGATAAATCCCGCATTCTTCAGGTCATCGTCTGGCTGGCGGACATCGCCGATTTCGAGAGCATGAACGCCGTCTATGACGCCTGGATCGATCCGCAGAACCCGCCCGCCCGCGCATGCGGCGAGGCGCGGCTCGCGGCGCCCGGATACCGCGTCGAGTTCATTGTCACGGCTGCCCGCTGAAGCAGGGCCGTTATCCGGCTAACAGCAGCGAGACGTCCGCCATGATTCCGGACTTGTCGAATGTAGAGACTGCCACTCTCGGGCATTTTTTGCAGCACGGCTTCATGGCGCCGTCGATTCAGGCGCTGTTTCCAAGCCGGCGCATTTTCGGCCCCGCGCTGACCGTGCGCGTTCCCGGCGAGGACGATTCCGCGCTGATAGAGGCGCTGTCCATTGCCGCGCCCGGCGAGGTGATCGTCGTGGACCGCTGCGGCGACCTGCGTCATGCCTGCTTCGGCGCGGTGATGGCACAGGCGGCCCATGAACGCCGCGTTGCCGGCGTGGTCGTGGACGGCTTCGTCACCGACAGGGCCGCGCTGCTGGCGCTTGGCCTGCCGGTCTGGTGCCGCGGACGCTCCCCGATCACGACACGCAACCGGCGCCTGTCGGGCGAGGTCGGCGGCCTCATCACCTGCGGCGGCGTCAGGGTCGGCAAAGGCGACATCATCCTGGCCGACGAAAGCGGCGTCGTCGTGCTCGATCCCGCGCAAGCCGGACAACTGGCTGACACCGCGCTGCAGATGCAACGCGACGAGACCGATATTCTTCGCCGTCTCAAGGCGGGCGAGACGTTGAAACAGATCACCGCGCAGGCGCAGCCCCCGGACGGGCCGTGGCCGCAACGGCGGCGACGGAGTTTCCCGTGAACGGAGCCCGTTTCGCGGGCACCTCGCCCCCTGCTCCCGCAGTGCCGGCTGACAGGGGCTGCGGGCGTTGCCTATGGCGGGCTTTCCCGCACGTTTTGGGCTGCGAATAGGTATTGCTTATCGACGAAACGGATGCATCCTCTCCCCACTGCGGATATTTCGACAGGGGCCGATATGTCGTCACGGCCGGCGACGGCGGAGCTGA
Organism: Pseudochelatococcus lubricantis; assembly: GCF_011762225.1. Lineage (GTDB taxonomy): Bacteria > Pseudomonadota > Alphaproteobacteria > Rhizobiales > Beijerinckiaceae > Pseudochelatococcus > Pseudochelatococcus lubricantis. The sequence goes on along the minus strand of NZ_JAASQI010000006.1, from coordinate 146,804 downwards.
ACTGGAATTTGTTGCGCATCTTCTGCGTGATCGCGGAGGAGAGCGGCATAACGCGCGCGGCCAAGCGGCTGCAGATGAGCCAGCCTTCAGTCAGCCTGGCGCTGCAGAAGCTTGAGGAGCAACTGGGTTGCCAGCTCGTGTTTCGCGGCAGCCGGCATTTCGCGCTGACCCTGCGCGGCGAGAGAATCTATCAGGAATGCGCCGAGATTCTGCGCGGCGTGGATCGCATCTCGCTATTGGCGGAGGACCGCAACGACGAGGAATTCGGCGAGTTGCGGCTGAGCATCATCAGCGGCCTGCACTCGCCGCTGTTCGACGAGGCACTGCGGCTCTATCATCATCGCTACCCCTCGATCGTCTGGCGCATCGACGTGCGGAACTCGCTGGAAACTGTGCGCCAGATCACCCAGGACAAGGCCGGAATCGGCATCTGCCTGCTGACCAAGCCGATGATCAACCTCGAATGCCGCCACCTGTTCCGCGAGGAATTCGGCGTCTTCTGCGGCGCCGAGCATCGGCTTTTCGGGCGCGAGCAGGTCGATACGCGAGAACTGGCGCAGGAGCCCTTCGTGACCTTCAGTTGCGCGAGCGAGGGGATGGGGCTTGAGCCGATGATCATGCTGCGGGACGGGCTGGGGCTGGGACGGCGCATCAGCGGCTCCAGCCACAACCTTCAGGAAATCAGGCGAATGATCATTGCCGGGCTCGGAATCGGCATCCTGCCCGTGGTTGCGGTCGCGGACGAGGTCGAGGCAGGCCACCTGTGGCCTCTGCGGCTTGCCGACCATTCGTTGGGTGCCGACGTGTTTCTGGTCTACAGCGGCCCGGACCAGCTGACAGTGCCGGAGCGGAACTTCGTCGTGCTGCTCGACGAGCTACTGAAGCTTTACCCCGACATGACGTAGCCGGCCGGACGCCGGAACGGAGAACGCGCCGGGACGGAAAGCGGACGTTCTACAGCCCAGCCACCTGCATGCCGGCCAGCAGATCCTCCTGTGAGAGGCCGACGGATTTGAAGAGCGTGCGTTCCGCGACGCTTTCGCGCCCGGTAACGCGGCCCTGCACAAGCTCGGTCAGGTCGCCCGCGATCCGCGATTCGTGAAACACCCCCGCGGCGATGGGTTGGGACAGGTCCCCCGACAGGACAGCGCCCGCGCGCCCGTCGACATAGACCCGCGCCTGAACGAGCGCGAGGTCGTCAGCCTCCCTCATGTCCGCCTTGAAGCCGCCGACCAGATCGAGATGGCTGCCTTCGGCCAGCCATTCGCCGCGGATGAAGGCCCGGGTAGAGGCCGTTACCGAGCTGACGACATCAGCCGCGCGGCAGCCGGCCTCGATATCGGCGCACAACCTTGCCGGCAATCCCTGCTCCGCGAGCGAATCGGCGACGGCGGCGGCTTTTTCCGGGCTGCGGCCCCAGATCATGATGCGGCTGTAGTCGCGCACGGTCGCGTGGGCTTGCGCCACCGCCGCGGCGAGCTGGCCGGTGCCGATCACCAGAAGCGTGCGCGCATCTTTCCGCGCCAGATAGTCCGCCGCCAGCGCCGAGGCAGCCGCCGTCCGCCGCGCCGTCAGCGCATCGCCGTCCATGGCGGAAACGAAGCGGCCGTCCGCTCCGTCGAACATCAGATAGCCTGCGTTGATGGTCGCCTTGCCCGCCGCCGCGTTGCCGGGGAAGAAAGTGACAACCTTGACCCCGATCGCACGACCGGCTTGCCATGCGGGCATGATCAGCAGCGAGACCTGCTGACCGTCGGGTTGCCCGATGGTGAGGACCTGACGTGCGGGCGCCTCGACGGAGGCGCCGGCGAAACCGTCGCGCAGGGTCTCGATCAGGCCCCGCCAGTCCAGACGCTCCTCGACAGCGTGATGATCGTACAACCGCATCAACGATCCGCCCTGTTCACGACGGCGTGCAACAGCATGTTCAGGCCGGCGCGGAAAGACTCCGGGTCGCAGTCTTCCTTGTTGTTATGGGTAATGCCGTTCTTGCAGGGCGTAAAGATCATCGCGGAGGGGCAGTGCATCGCCAGATGATAGGCGTCGTGCCCGGCCTGGGACTGGATGTCGCGCCAATTGCAGTTCTGGCGCACGGCCTCGCTGCGAATCAGGCCGATCAGTTCGGGATCGAAGATATCGCCGCCCCAGAACCATTCGTCCTCCACCTGGAGCGCGCAGCCGGCCTTCGCCGCGGCCTCGCTCGCCGCCCGGCGCATCTTCTCCGCCATGACGCGGGCGGTTGCCGGATCGGGATGGCGCACGTCAGCCACACATTCCGCGGTTTCGGACAGCGTTCCCGGCTTGTTGGGCCAGGCGGCAAGGCGCGATCCGGTGGCCTTGCCGTCAAGGATGGCGAATTCCCAGCCGATGTCGTCCACAGCCGTCAGAAACCGCGCCCCGGCAATCAGCGCGTTATGGCGCAAATCCATCGGCGTCGGCCCGGTGTGCGCCGTTTCGCCCGTGAAACGCACGCGCATGCCATAGCTGGGATAGCCGCCCGTCACCACGCCGACCTCGCGCCCCTCGGCATCGAGGATGGGCCCCTGTTCGATGTGCAGCTCGAAATAGGCGTCGATCTCGCCCGCCTTGCAGGGAATGTCGCCCTTGTAGCCGATCCGCTCCAGTTCGTCCCCGAAGCGCGCGCCGTCGTCGGCGATCAGGTCGTGGCACCACGCCGTTTCATAGCGGCCGACGAAACAGCCCGAGGCCACCATCGGCGGCGAAAACCGCGCTCCTTCCTCGTTCGTCCAGTCCACGATCGCGATGGGCCGGCGGGTCGTATGCCCGGCGTCGTTGAGCGTGCGGACCACCTCCAGCCCGGCCAGAACACCGGCAATTCCGTCAAAGCGGCCCCCGTTGATCTGGGTATCGAGATGGCTGCCGATCATGACCGGCGGCAAGGTGTCGTCCTGCCCGGCGCGGCGTCCGAAAATATTGCCCATCGTGTCGATCTCGACGCCGAGGCCCGCCTCGCGGCACCAGGCGACGAACTGGTTGCGCACGTCGCGGTCGGCATCTCCCAGCGTCAGCCGCGACAAACCGCCCGGCCGGCCGACGCCGATCTGCGCCGAGCGCTCGATCGTGCTCCAAAACCGCATCAGGTCGACACGGGTCTCTGCCGAAATTGTCATGAACGCCTCTTGATATCGGGGCCGGAATGGATCGGATTGAACCGACAACGACCCTTGAAGATAAACAGGTTCCTGCTATGCATTTGATAATAAATAATTATTACCATATACACGGCAGGCGCCTCATATCGGCGGCCCGCCGGGGCCGCAGCGGTTCCCGCGACGGCGCGCGGGATCAGGCGCCTTGCAGGCCGCCCAGATAGCTCGCCAGATTGTCCCCGAGCGCGGGCTGCATGTAGCCGCCCTCCTGCACGTTCAGGACCGGGAGGCCGAGGCCCGCGATCCGCCGCGCGATGCGCGAGAAACCCGCGGCGGTGACCTTCAGCCCCTGGAACGGATCGTCCTCATGCGCGTCCAGGCCGAGCGCCACGACCACGGCCGACGCACCGAAAGCCGCGATCTGGCCGAGCGCCCGGTCCAGCGCCGCCAGATACGCCTCGTCCCCCGCCCCGCGCGCCAGCGGCAGGTTGAGGTTGTAACCGACGCCGCGCCCCGCGCCGCATTCCTGCGCGCCGCCCGAATAGAAGGGATAGAACTCGGCGGGATCGGCGTGCAGCGAGATCGTCAGCACATCGTCACGATCGTAGAAGATGCCCTGCGTGCCGTTGCCGTGGTGCACGTCGATGTCAAGAATGGCCGGCCGGTGGCCTTTCGAACGCAGGTATTCCGCCGCTATTCCCGAGTTGTTGAGAAAGCAGAACCCGCCGGAGACCTCGCGATAGGCGTGGTGGCCCGAGGGGCGTGACAGGGCGTAGGCTGCCCGCTCCCCGGCGAGGACCAGATCGGCGCCGGTGAGCGCGGTCTGGGCCGACCAGTAGATCGCGTCCCAGCTCGCGGCCGATATGGGGCACGAGGTGTCCGCATTGTGATAGCCGATCTGCGCCTCTGTCTCGTAGGAGTAATGCACATTCCGATCGGGCGCGATGCGGCCGGGCACGACTTCGGCCAGTCCCGCGGCCAGGGCCGAGCGGCGCGCGTGAATGTTCCGCAGATAGTCCAGATAACGCGGCGTATGCAGGGCCGCCAGCGGTGCCATGCCGTGATCGGCAGCTTCCGTCAGCACGAGGCCGGCTTTCCCGACCCCCTTCAACAGTTCGCCCACACGCTCGGGACGATCCGGGTTCACGATAACCTTGCCGTCCTGCAGTCTGAACTGAGGATCGTGCTGCCGCTGGCGTTCATCAAAAACGGCCTTCATTCCCCTGCCTCCGTCGGGATTGCGGACAACGTCTTGCCCGGATTGAGGATGCCTTTCGGGTCCGACGCGGCCTTGATGGCGCGCATCACATCGAGCGCCGCCGGATCCTTGTGGCGCGCCACGGGCGCCAGCCTGGACAGGCCCACGCCGTGCTCTGCCAAAAAGGTTCCGTTCATTTGCTGCGCCGGCGCAGCGATTCCGGCGTGCGGGCGCGGCGCGATATCCGTGTCCAGAACGGGATACGGCTCCGCGAGCCGTTCGGTGAGATCGATCATGCAAGCCCCTCCAGCTCCAGCCCGGGTGCGGCCTCCAGCAGGTTGCGGGTATATTCCGCGCGTGGAGAGAGAAAGACCTGCTCGACCCGTCCGATCTCGACGATCCTGCCCTTTTGCATCACGACGATACGGTCGCAAATCTTGCCCGCGACGCGCAGATCGTGGGTGATGAAGATCATGGTCAGCCCCAGCCTCTGCTTGAGATCCTCAAGCAGATCAAGAACCTGGGCCTGCACCGACACGTCCAGCGCCGACACGGCCTCGTCGGCAACGACGACCTCGGGTTCGAGCGCCAGCGCACGGGCAATGCCGATGCGCTGCCTCTGCCCGCCGGAGAACTCGTGGGGGAAGCGGTCCATCGCGCTTTCCCTGAGCCCCACCAGCTTCAGCAGTTCGCGCGCGCGGGCCTGGGCGGCCTCACGCTTCACACCGTGGGCCATCTGGCCTTCCGTCAGGATGCGGCCGATGCGCGCGCGGGGGTTCAGCGAGGCGTAGGGATCCTGAAAGATCATCTGGATGCGTTTGCGGTGCGCCTTCAGCGCCGCGCCGCGCAGGTGCGAGATGTCCTTCCCGTCCATTTCGATGGTGCCGCTGTCGGGCTGCATCAACTGCACGATGGCGCGACCGAGCGTCGATTTACCCGAGCCGGATTCGCCAACGATGCCCAGAGTCTCGCCGCGCATCACGTCGATGGACACGTCGTCGCTGGCCTTGACCACGCGCTCCCCGATATGAAACGCCTTGACAAGATTGCGCACGCGCAGCAGCGGCACCTCCCGCGTGCCAGAGGGGTGAAACTCGACCTTCGGAATCGCGTCGATCAGGCGCCGCGTATACGGATGATCGGGGTTGACCAGCACCTTAGAAGCCGGCCCCTGCTCCACCAGCTCGCCCAGTTCGATCACCGCCACATCGTCGGCGATTTCGGCGACCACGCCGAAGTCGTGCGTCACGAACATCACGGCCATCCCGTGCCGTACCTGCAGTTCCTTGATCAGCTTCAGGATCTGCGCCTGCGTCGTCACGTCCAGCGCCGTGGTGGGTTCGTCCGCGATCAGAACCTTCGGCTCCAGCGCCAGGGCCATCGCGATCACCACGCGCTGACGCTGCCCGCCGGAGAGCTGGAAAGGATAGGCGTGCTGCGCGCGCTCAGGATCGGGAATGCCGACCTCCCGCAGCAGTTGAAGAGCACGCTCCCCGCGCGCGGAAGGCGTGAGCTGGCCATGCGCCTCGAACACCTCGGCGATCTGGGCGCCGATCCGCATCAGCGGATTGAGCGCCGTCATCGGCTCCTGAAAGATCATGGCGATGCCGGCGCCGCGAAGCGCCTGAAACTGCGCCTCGGTCAGGCCGGTGATGTCGCGGCCCTGAAACAGGATGCGGCCTGCGCCCACGGTCACGCCACGGGGCAGAAGCCCCATGACGGCATTGGCCGACATGGACTTGCCCGAGCCGGATTCGCCGACGATGCACAACGTGCGGCCGGGATAGAGCGCGAGCGATACATCGCGGATGGCGTGGGGCCGGTCCGCGCCTTCGGGCAGGTCGATCGTCAGACGTTCGATGCTGAGAGTCGGTTCCATCCTGATCTCCTCACGACCGGCGGCGCGACAGGCGCGGATTCAGGGCGTCGTTCAGGCTCTCGCCAATGAGGTTCAGCGCCAGCACGGTGATGACGATGGCCACACCCGGGAAGACGGAAAGCCACCAGGCATTGCGGATCACGGTGCGCGCGGCGCCGATCATGTATCCCCAGGACATCATGTTCGGATCGCCCAGGCCCAGGAACGACAGCGAGCTTTCCAGCAGGATCGCGCTCGCCACCATCAGCGAGGCCATCACGATGATGGGCGAGACCGCATTCGGCAGCACCTGCCCCAGGATGATCGAGCGGGCGGACAGCCCCTGAAGGATAGCGGCCTCGACGTATTCGCGCCGGCGCAGCGACATCACCTCGCCCCGCACCAGACGCGCCACCGGCGGCCAGGATACGACGGCGATGGCCAGCGTGATCGACACGACCGAAGGCTGGAAGATTGCCACGATCACGATGGCCAGCGCAAAGCTCGGCACGGTCTGGAAGAACTCCGTGATGCGCATCAGCACATCGTCGACCCAGCCACCGAAATAGCCGGCCAGCGCGCCGACGGGGATGCCGATCAACAGCGCCGCGAAAGTGGAGACCAGGCCGACCAGCAGCGAAACCCGCGCGCCGTGCGCCAGCCCGGCAGCGACATTCCGCCCCACGGTATCGGTGCCGAGCAGGAGTGCGCTGTTCTCGAAGGGCGGCAGGAAGGGCCGCTGCACCATCTTCCACGGGCTCCCCGGGAACAGCAATGGCGCGGCGATGGCGAGCGCCACCACCAGAACGAGCAGCAAGGCACCCACGACCCCGCCACGGTTGCTCGAATACCGGCGCCAGAAATCTTTCATAGCAGCCTCCATTACTGAGCGCGGATACGGGGATCGACGATCCCGTAGATGACGTCGGTGATCACGTTGAACAGGATCACCATCGCGGCCGAGACGAAGAACACGCCCAGAAGCACGTTGTAGTCACGTTGCGTCAGGGCCTCGAACATCAGCCGCCCGATGCCGGGCCAGGCGAAGACTGTCTCCGTCAGCACCGCGCCGCCGACAAGCTGCCCCGCCTGAAGGCCGGCGAGGGTCACGATCGGCAGCAGCGCGTTGCGCAGGATGTGGCGGCGCTGGATGACCGACGGCGACAACCCCTTGGCGCGCGCCGTCTTGACGAAATCCATCTGTGAGACTTCCAGCATCGAGGCGCGCGTCATCCGCGAATAGACCGCCGTGAAGAACAGCCCGAGCGAGATCGCCGGCAACGCCAGATGCCGCGCTATATCCAGCACCTTCGCCATGCCCGTGTAGTCCGCGCCCACCGTCTGGAAGCCGAACGGCGGCAGCCAGCCGAGCGCCACCGAAAACAGCAGCACGCCCATCAGAGCGGCCCAGAAGAGTGGCGTCGCGTAGAAAAGCAGCGCCAGCGTCGAGATGAGCGTGTCGAACCACGTGCCGGCACGGGAGGCGGCGACCACGCCCGCCAGAACGCCGACGATGATCGATATGACGAATGCGGTGCCCGTCAGCAGCAGCGTCGCCGGCAGCCGGTCGAGGATCAGGTCGAGCACCGGCATCTGCTGGCGATAGGAAAAGCCCAGATCGAGCCGCGCGACATCGGCCACATAAGTCCATAGCTGTATATAAAGCGGCTGATCCAGGCCGAACTTCTCGCGCAGTTGCTGCAGAAAAAGCGCATCCGTGGCGCCCGCCTCACCCGCCATGACAGTGGCCGGATCGCCGGGCGCGGCATGGATCAGCAGAAAATTCAGGACAAGAATGGCCAGCAGCACGATGGCAGCCTTGGCCGCTCGCCCGGCGATGCGGGTGATGATCTTCATCTTGGAAAACCTCGGACCGGACCGGAAACGGGATGCCCCGGCAGCACTGCCGCCGGGGCCATCGGGTCACTTCTCGATGTAGGCGTTCTTGAAGCCGTCGTTCAGGCCGATGCCGGTGGTGACCAGGTCCTTGACGTTGCAGCGGGTGATCGTGGGAAAGCTCATGTCCAGAAGCCAGGCGACGGGCACGTCCTCGACGAGCTTCTTCTGGACCTCGGTGTAGGCCGCGCTGCGCTGGCCCTGATCGATGGTGCCCGCGCCCTTCCCGAAGAGAGCGTCAACCTCTGGATTGGCGTAGCCCTCGACGTTGTTCCAGGGCGACCCCTTGGCGATGTTGTCGGAGACATAGGTACGCGACACGCCGAGCGCCGGGTCGCCATACTGGTAGAGATAGGTGGTCGCCAGATCGAAGTCCCAGTCCGACAACCGTTTGTTCCAGCCGGCCACATCCGTCGCCACGAGTTCGACGTTCACGCCGACGTCGGCGAGGTTCTGCCGGATGACCTCGGCCACGCGCTGCCAGGTCTCGCCATAGGGCATGGGAACGAAGTTCAGGACTTCGCCCTTGTAGCCGGACGCCGCGACCAGCTCCCGCGCCTTTTTCGGATCGTAGGAATAAGGCGCTATGGAGCCGTCGTAATACTTCGTCGACTGCGCGAACGGCCCGGTAGAGACCTTGCCGATGCCGTTCCACAGGGCGTCGCGGATGAAGTCGCGGTCAATCGCATACATCAGCGCCTGCCGGAATTCCTTGCTGGCGGTCGGCCCCCGGCGATTGTTCAGCCACACCCACGACTGCGGGCCGAAGAACTCCCAGCCGGCTTCGGTGATGCAGGTGTTGTCCAGCGCCGACACGCGCGGCACATCGAAGTTCTCGATTGCGCCACCGGGAAGGATATCGACCTTGCCGGTCTCGAAGGCAACGGCGCGCGAGGCCGCATCCGGAATCACGTGCCAATATACTTCATCCAGATAAGGCTTTCCCTTATCCCAGTACTCGTCATTCCTGACCAGCTTGATGTAGGAACCCTTGACCCATTCGGCGAACTTGAAGGGGCCGGTGCCGATCGGCCTGTTATTTGCGGGATTCGCGTTGAAATCGGTGCCTTCGTAGATGTGCTTCGGCACGATCGGCATCGAGCCGACCTCGAAGGCATTGAGGAAGGGGCCGAAGGCGCTCTTCAGTTTGAAGACCACGGTGTTGTCGTCCGGTGCCGTGATAGCCTCGACATGAGCCAGCACGGCGCGGAAGCGGGGGTGCCGCTCGCGCAGGAAGACGTCCGCCGAGAACACCACGTCCGCCGCGGTGAAGGGCTTGCCATCATGCCATTTCACGCCCTCCTGCAGGGAGAAGGTGTAGGTCAGGCCGTCCTCTGAAACAGTCCAGCTACGGGCCAGCGACGGCATCGCGTTCAATTTCGTATCGTAGCGCAGCAGGCCTTCATAGATATTCCCCGCAACCATCTGGGTGGGGGTGTTCTGGAACAGCCCCAGCATCAGGCTGGGCGGCTCAGGCTGGATCACGACATTGGCGCGCCCGCCGCGGACCGGGTCGGCCACGGCTCCTCCGACAACGCCTCCGAGTGCAACGAGACTGACGAGTACAGAGGCAAGAATGCGTTTCATCCGAGACTTCCCCTTTGTTTCAGACGTTTATTGCGTCTTCGATCATTAGCAGGCCATCCGCATCGTGAGACGGGCCGCGTTTATGTCAAAAGTATCCGCGAGCACTCGCCACGCCACAAATAGTCCAGGCTTATTGCTGCAATAGCGACGTAATATCTGCGCAAGACACAGGCATCCGGGTATCCGATACGCGGCAGATGCATAATATTTGGATATCTTTTGCCTGATGGCCACGCTCTCGAACAGGCTAAGATTCATATATCGTGATACCGTGTCTGCGTATCCTGATTGGCTATGCTTTTTATGGTTGAGTGGGGAAGAGTTTCAATTTCTGTATCGTCGTAACCTGGAGCACTGCTTTCCCCGGAAGCGTGAGCTTATACCAACACTCCCGGTCTTCGACTGCTCGCGTGTGGGCTTTGCTCAAGCGCCCCACGGGCTTGACTGCCTGAAGGTGTCCGCTGCCGCAAGCGCGAGGCGGCCGTGGCGCCGGGATATGAGTTTGCCATAAAGCCCCCTGACAAAACCTCGCCAAGTCGGCTGACCGGTGATTTCCGCGCCCGCTGCGTCGCCGGTCCTCGCCGATACGACCGGCATCGACCGCATTCGGCGCCAAGGGAAACCAGGTTGGCAGGATGAAAAAAACGCTCGGCCGTCCTCAGCAATAGATACGTTTGGCGAATAATAATATCATATTAGGAATTGTCATCTCCGCGTCACCTCCGGGTGGCAAATGAAACGCCGACGACTGGAGAGCGCGCCGATAGCCGTCATTCCCGGGACAATTCGCCTGCGGCCCTTCCCCGCGGGCAGGTTTTTCAACGCCGCTCTTTCGGGAGCGGGGGCTGATGCAAGCTTCTGATCGCCTTGCGTTAAGGAACGACAAATGACCACTTCCGTGACAGAAAACGCTGCTACCTCTTCCGCGTGGAGCCTCGATGGCTTCACCGACATGAACTACGTCGACGATCTTGCCGGGCTTCGTTTCACCCAGGGCCTGGTCTGGAACGGCGATGCCAATGAATGGATTGCCACCTGGCAGCACGGCATGGCGCGCCTGACGGAGAACCTCGAATTCCTGCAGACCACCGGTTCGCTCAATCCGGTAACCGAGGAGATCTCCACCGGCATTCCGCGGGAACTCTATGACATGGGCCTCGATCATATCGGGGACATCGACTATTATAACGGACACATTTACGTAGCCTTGGACAGCGCGGCCGGAGGCTACCAGAACGGTTACGTCGCCGTCTTCAACGCCTCCGACCTCAGTTATACCGGCCAGCTTCACGCGCTCTACGGTGCGCCGACCAACCTGCGCAACGACGTCGCGACGTTCGTCGCCGTCGATGGCGAAAACGGCGTCGGCTACGGCAAGGAATGGCGGAACGGCAACACCATCAACATCTACAATCTCAGCGACTGGAGCTTCGTCGGTACGCTTGAGATGGACCAGAGCCTCAAGAACGTCCAGGGCGCCAAGGTCCATGACGGCAAGCTCTACATGGCCGCGGACAACAACACCCGTTCGGTCTATAGCGTCGATCTGGCAACCGGCCACGTCGAGGAACTGTTCCAGCTTCCCGTTCCCGAGGACGCCGATTACGAGGTCGAAGGGATCGAGATCGTGCAGCGGGCCGACGGCAGCCTGCATATTGTGGTGGAAATGATCGTCGAGCCGGATGGCGACGAGAACGTCTACACCTATACGCGCCTGTTCGACTACACGCTCGACCGCGACCCGTCCCTTCCGGAAGTCGCGCCGTATCACACCTGGACCGTCAACACGAACGGCGAGAGCGACAACAATTACGACTTCACGATTTCACTGCGCGAAGCAATCACCAATGCCAATCCCGGCGACGTGATCACCTTCGACGCTTCCCTGGCCGGCAAGGTCATTACCCTTGACGAGGCTGAGCTGGCGATCGCCAAGAACCTCACGATCAACGGCGACATCGACGGTGATGGCAAGGCCGACATCACGATCCAGGGCAGCGGCGACTCGCCCGTGATCCATGTGACCGCCGGCAGCGTGGTTCTCGAAGGCCTCGTCATTCTGGGGGCAAACGGTGACGATGCGCGCATCGTCGCCGAAGAAGGCGCAAGCGTGACGCTCGTCAACAGCACGACGAGCACCGATGCCACGACGGGCGACGACGAGCTGACGGGCACCGTCGGTATCGATGCCCTCCATGGCGGCGACGGAGACGACACCATTCTGGGGCTTGCCGGCAACGACATCCTTGACGGCGGCGAAGGCGATGACAGCCTCGACGGCGGCGAAGGCAACGATACCCTGAAGGGCGGCGCGGGCGACGACGTACTTCTCGGCGGCGCCGGCGATGACGTGCTCGCCGGCGGCGACGGCGACGACCTGCTCGATGGCGGCGAAGACATCGACACGGCCGACTACTCGGCCGACACCGCGGGCGTGACGGTTGACCTCACAGCCGGCGAAGCCCACGGCGACGACACCGGCGAGGACGAACTCGTCGCTATCGAGAACGTCATCGGCGGTGCGGGCAACGATACCCTGATCGGCAACGACGAAGCCAACCGGCTTGTCGGCGGCGTGGGCGACGACCTCCTCAACGGCGGCGCGGGCGACGACGTGCTTCTCGGCGGCACCGGCGATGATGTGCTCGTCGGCGGCGACGGCGACGACAGCCTCGATGGCGGTGACGGCGACGACCAGCTTGCCGCCGGCATCGGCAGCGACGCGCTCCTCGGCGGGGCTGGCGATGACCAGCTCGACGGTGGCGAGGGTGACGACAGCCTCGACGGCGGCGAAGGCGACGATCAGCTTCTCGGCGGCGCGGGCAACGACGTGCTCGCCGGCGGGGCGGGTGACGATCAGCTCGACGGCGGCGCCGGCGACGACCGCCTCGACGGCGGGGCGGGTAACGACCAGCTGAACGGCGGTGCCGGCGACGACATCATCCTGGCCGGTGCCGGCGATGACCTCATCAATGGCGGTGAGGGCTTCGACACGCTCGACCTCTCCGAGGCGACGGGTCCGGTCTCGGTCGACTTCGCCGCTGGCCGCGTCTCGGGCGAGGGCATCGGCACCGACATCTTCACCGGCATCGAGAATCTGCTCTTCGGGGCCGGTGACGACATCATCAACGGCGGCAACGGTGACGACTCCTTCGACGGCGGCGCGGGCAACGACACGCTGAAGGGCGGAGCCGGCAACGACACGCTCAAGGGCGGCGAAGGCAACGACACCATCGACGGCGGTTCGGGTGACGACCTTATCGACGGCGGCCTCGGCGATGACACGATCAAGGCGGGCTCCGGCGATGACGTGATCGACGGCGGCGAAGGCAACGACGTGATCGACGCCGGCTCCGGCGCCGATGTCATCCGCGCCGGCGCGGGCAACGACGTGGTCGACGGCGGTTCGGGCGCGGACCGGATCGAGGGCGGCGCTGGCGACGACAAGCTCACGGGCGGCTCGGGCCATGACGTCTTCGCTTTTGCGGCCGGCTTCGGCAAGGACACGGTGACGGACTTCAAGACGACGGGCGCGAGTTCCGACGTCCTTGAGTTCTCGACCGACGTGTTCGCGGATTACGCCACGGCGATTGCGGCAGCCCGGCAGGTGGGCACCGACACGGTGTTCACCCTCGACGCCGACAACACCGTGACGCTCACGGGCGTCCAGCTCGCGAGCCTGCAGAGCGACGATTTCCTCTTCGTCTGACGATCCGCATGGATGTCGTCAACCGGAAGGGCGCCTCACGGCGCCCTTCTGAATATGATCTTCCAGCCCACCATCTGCACGTTGTCATGAGGGGGGCCGGAAGCTCGACGAGCGCGGGCTGTTCGAACGCGAACGACGCATCGCCCAGGCCACCGGGAGGAGATCTACGCCATCGGCATATCACTCAATCACGTCACGGAAGCGAGGTGCGAAGCGGCTCAAGAGGCCCATGTCGCTTGTCGTCGTGAAAAACTATCTTCCGTTTGTCAGGGTGCTAAATTACATTATGATAGATATCATATTATTTAATAGGCGATCGGACCCAAGCGCATGCCCTTACAGTCTGCAAGAGCAACCTACCTGCCAGGAATGAGCCTGCACGCATCGCTCCTCAATCAACTCGGACAGCGTATTCTGCGTGGTGAACTGCAGCCCGGTGCGCCGTTGCCGAATGTCGAGGACTGGAGCGCGGCCCACAACGTCAGCCGCACCGTCATGCGCGAGGTCATCAGGGTGCTGGCCGGAAAGGGCATGGTCGAGTCCCGCCCCCGAACGGGCACACGTGTTCGCCCCCGTAGCGAGTGGAACTTCCTTGATCCCGACATTCTCGCCTGGCGTTATGGCTCGACGGTCGATATCGCCGATGCGCGCGCGCTTTTCGAACTGCGGCGCGCGATCGAGCCGGCGGCGGGGGAATTGGCCGCCCAGCGGGCGAGCGCAGCCCAGATCGCTGAACTGAAAGAACATTTTGCTCTCATGGAGCAATATGCCGATGACGGGGAACGCTTCGCGGAACCGGATCTGGCGTTCCATCAGCTCATCCTGCGAATGACCGGCAACGAACTCATCGGCTCTCTCGGCACTCTCACCAAGGCGGCTGTTATCATCAGTTTTCATCTGTCGAACGCCAATCCCTACGGGCAACGCCCATCACTGCCGCTTCATCGCCGCGTGATCGATTGCATCGAGGCGCGCGACTCCAAGGGAGTGCGGGAAGCACTTCTCGAACTGCTGGACAACGCGGAGGCCGACGTGGAGCGGGGGCTGGGAGCGCGAAGCGGGGTCTAGAATCTGTCCTGTTTACGTTGAAACAGGACAGATTTTCGATTCCCTATTTTGAGCGAATTCTGATCGATCAGATGCTTCCATCTGATCGGAACGCGCTCCGGAGGCTGTTAGTGACCATGGATAGGGTCCCCCGCCATCTGGCTTGAGATGCGCTTCACAGCCGCCGTCGACGAAGGCGGCGACGGGCGGGCTGCCGTCAGACCCAGCCGCCATCAACGATGAATTGCTGGCTTGTGCACATACGGCTGTCGTCGGCCGCCAGGAAAAGCGCCATGCGGGCAATATCCGACGGCTGCAACCGCGTCGTCAGGCATTGCCGTTCCGCGATCTGGCGCTCGCCGGCTTCGTTCACCCATAACCGCATTTGCCGTTCGGTCATGACCCAGCCGGGCACCAGACAGTTTACACGGATGTTCGCGGGGCCGAACTCGCGGGCCAGCGCACGGGTCATGCCATAAATCGCGGCCTTGGCAGTGACATACGCAGGACAATCGGGGTCGCCGACGATCCAGGTAATGGAGCCGAAGTTGATGATCGAGCCCCCACCCGCCAGCCGCATCCCGGGCACAACGGCTTGAGCGGCGAAAAACTGATGACGGACGTTCACAGCCATGCGGTCGTCCCAATAGGCAACGTCTACCGTTTCCGTTGCGTGCCGGTCGTCATTGCCCGCGTTGTTGCAGAGCACCCGAATGGCGCCATGCGCGGCGCTGGCTTCGCCGATGGCCGCCCTCAATGCGTCGATATCGCGCAAATCGCAGTGAATGAAGAGCGGTCGCGAGCAGCCGGTATCCGCGGCATGCTCGACAACGGCCCGTGAGGCATCCTCCGCGATGTCGACGAAGGCGACCCGCGCGCCCTGGGCCGAAAAGTGCATGACGAGGCTTTCGCCGATACCGCTTCCGCCTCCCGTGATGAAAACACTTTTTTCCTTGAGGCTTGGGTAGGTCGCAAAAGATTCCCGTGTCATTTCCTGATCCGCATTCGTTGAATTAACGCTGGAACGGTTCCATCGCCGCCGCCGGCAGGCCACCGCTGCATGCTTGTCCAAAGCCGCTCCAGACGACGATAAACGGCAAGTTTGACGCTTTTTCCAACATGTTGGCAGAATTGCCCATATGGTATGAATAATAATATGATTGTCATTTGGTTGTTAGATTACGCTGCTTACTGGCGCCAGCTTTTGTCGGGTGCGCTTGTCGCGCAGCCCTCCTGCACCTGGGCGAACGGAGACGAAAATGCTGGAGAGAATTGTAGCCATCGCGGAGGAAGCAGGCAGGCTCGCCCTCGATCATTTCGAAAAGCGAGGCAGCCTGCCGGTCACCTCGAAGGCTCATCTCAACCTCGTTACCGAGGCAGACAGGGCCGTGGAAAGCCTGATCGCCAGCCGGCTGCGCGCGGCCTTTCCCGATGACGGTCTCTTCGGCGAGGAAAGCGGCGGCCAGACAGGCGGAAGCCGCCGCATCTGGGTGGTCGATCCGATCGATGGCACGTTCAATTTCGTGCGCGGCGGAGATCAGTGGGCCGTTTCCATCGGCCTTTTTGAAAACGGCTGCCCCGTGCTCGGGGTTATCCATGCCCCGGTTCGCGGCACGATGCTCGCCGGAGGGAAAGGGAGCGCCCCGACGCTGAATGGCGCACTCCTGGCACCATTGACGCCTTTTGCGCCTGATCGCGGCTCAATCGGCGTGGGCCTCGACAGCGGCGCGCCGGTCGATGAGCAGATCGAGGTCCTGCGCTTTCTGATGCGCGACGCGCGGCTGATGATTCGCTCCTGCAACTCCGCCACCATGGCGATGATGGAAGTCGCGACCGGAGAGGCCGACGTTTACCTCGCGATGGGCGATTCAAGCTGGGACGTGATGGCCGCCTGGCCGATCCTGATCGCCCTCGGCGCCCGCGCGACGTTCGGGTGGGATAATGTGCCGCTGACGGCCGGGCTGAAATTCGCCATCGGCAAACCGGAAGCCGTTGACCTCCTCGCGGCGCTTGGCCTGGGGAAACCGACGATGGACTGACCGACATCGCGGCGCCCGATCATTCCGGCCCGCCGCGCGCCTCTCGTACCAGTCTGAGCCACATTTTTGCTGCGTCCGAAAGATAGGTGCCCCGTCGCCAGGCGATCGCCATGTTCCATTCCATGTCGGGCGCTTCGAGCAAGACATGACGCACCGCCACGTTCCACCTCGCGGAGGCGACAAGGCGGGGCAGCACAGCAACCCCCAGCCCGGCAGCGACCAGTTCGATCATGAACTCGATCTGGCTGCTGCGCGTCACGACGTTCGGCTCGAACCCCGAATTTCTGCAGGCTTCAACGATGGTTTGCTGCAGGTCTGCGCCGCTGTCGAAAAGGATGAATGGCGCATCCCTGAGATCAGCAAGCGAGATCGCCGGCCTGGCGGCAAGACGATGGTTTGCAGGCAATACCGCCATCAGGGGCTCGCTGCGGACAGACTCCCAGTCCAGATCTTCCGAAGCCGATAACGGCAGACAGGCGAAGTCCATGCGGCCCTCTCGCAGAATTTCTTCGAGATGATCGCTGTCATGCTCGATGAGCCGTATCTCGATTTTCGGACAACGCTGACGATAGACGGCCAGAAGCGGCGCCAACAGCGCGCCGCTGCCCAGCGGTGACAGGCCAAGCCTCAGGACGCCACGCTTGAGGCCACGGATTTCATCGAGTTCGGCAAGGAGATCGTCGCGGTCGGCGAGCAGCTTCGCACCACGGCGATAGACCACCTCCCCGGCTATGGTGAGTTCGCTGCGGTGCCCGATCCGGTTGAGCAGCGGCGTGCCAATCTCGTTCTCAAGCTGTCTCACAGCCTTGCTGACGGCTGACTGGGTGGCGAGCACCGTCCTGGCGGCGTGAGAAAACCCGCCCTGACGGATGACCTCGACGAAAGCGCGTAACTGTCGGAATTCCATCTTCAGCCTGTGTCTGAATGTGTGTCTGGGGATCGATGATTTTTCGCCGGGCGTATCGCTGGAAGCGTTCGCCCCGCGTCGTCATTCATGCGTCGTCATTCGGAAGCTGTCTCCGGCTGCTGCGGAGAGGAAGAGCCGGCCCCTGCGTTGCCGCTCAGCGCGGCGCGCAACCTGTCCTCGTCCAGTTCGCCTTCCCAGCGCGCCACAACGAGACACGCCACCGCGTTGCCGACGAGGTTCGTCAGCGCGCGACATTCGGACATGAAGCGATCGACGCCGAGGATCAGGGCCATGCCCGCGACCGGGACGGAGGGCACGACTGAAAGCGTCGCGGCGAGCGTGATGAAACCCGCGCCCGTGATGCCGGCCGCGCCTTTCGAACTCAGCATGGCCACGAGCAGCAGCACGACCTGTTCCCCGAGCGAAAGGTCTATCCCGACCGCCTGCGCGATGAACAGCACCGCCATGGTCATGTAGATGTTGGTGCCGTCGAGATTGAAGGAATAGCCCGTGGGGATGACGAGACCGACGACGGACTTCGTCGCCCCGGCCGCCTCCATCTTCTGCATCAGGCTCGGAAGCGCCGCCTCGGACGAACTCGTGCCAAGCACAACCAGCAGTTCCTCCTTGATGTAGCGGAGCAGCGAAAAAATCGAAAAGCCGTTAAACCGCGCGACGGCGCCAAGGACGACCACGACGAAGAAAAAAGCCGTGAAGTAAAACGCGATCACCAGCTTGACGAGGTTCGCGATCGAACCGACACCGTATTGCCCGACGGTAAAGGCCATGCCGCCGAAAGCGCCGATGGGCGCGGCGTTCATCAGGATCGAGACGAGCTTGAAGATCGGCGCCGTCACAGCCTGAAGGAATTCCAGAACTGGTTTCCCCGGTTCGCCCGCCGAGGCGAGCGCAAGGCCGAAAAGCACGGCGATGAACAGCACCTGCAGGATGTTTCCCTCGGAGAAGGCCCCCATCATGGTGTTGGGAATGATGCTCAACAGAAAACCCACCAGCGTGCTCTCGTGGGCATGGTCGGCGTAACCCTGCACCGCCGCGCCGTCGAGCGTCGCCGGGTCGATGTTGAGCCCCGCGCCCGGCTGCGCGATGTTGCCGACACAAAGTCCGATCATCAGCGCCAAGGTCGAAAAGAACAGGAAGTAGACCATGGATTTGCCCACGACCCGGCCAACCTTCCCGAGGTCGCTCATGCTGCCGATGCCGGTGGATACGGTGAGGAAGATGACCGGCACGATGATCATCTTCACCAGCTTGATGAAGGCGTCGCCCAAGGGCTTCATGGCCGTTCCCGCCTCGGGCCAGAAATGGCCGAGGGTGATGCCCGCGACGATCGCAAGTATCACCTGTGCATAGAGGTGCCGATAGAACGGCTGTTTGCGTATCGGTTTGGCGGTTTGCGATATCAACACCGGCTTCTCCCTCGGCCATCGCTGTCCCGATGAACGGGACTTCTTCTGCATGACTTCGTTCGCAAGCCGCATGCCAATGTTATAATCATTTGAAAAACATGGATTTTCCGCGAATTAATGCCTCACCGCCGCCGATCCTGTCCGGTAATCCGTAACTGGTCCCGGCGCGTTTTCCGGTTTTCCGCACGCCCGGTTCGGGACAGGGTTGAGCCAGCCGCCGGCTGCCCGCAAACGACGAGGCCGGCTTCTCGCCGGCCCGCCCGTACATCCTCGGCAACCGTCCGTCCTGGTCCGGTCAGGCCGGTTTCTCCAGCTCGCGCACGACGCTGTCACGTGTTATTTCCCTTATCGAGCGCGCTCCGGTAAGCGTCATCGCCACCCGCATTTCGCGGGCGAAGATATCGAGGAGGTTCTCGACCCCTTTCTGGCCGGCCGCCGCCAGTGCGTATACGAAAGCGCGGCCGAGAAGAACGGCGTTCGCCCCCTGCGCCAGCATCCGGACGACGTCGAGGCCCGAGCGCACGCCCGAGTCGGCAAGCACGGCCAGATCGCCGGCAACGGTGTCGGCGATCGCCGGAAGGGCGCGAACGCTGGACAGGACGCCATCGAGCTGGCGTCCTCCATGGTTCGACACGACGATGCCGTCAGCGCCGAAACGCACCGCGTCGCGCGCGTCCTCCGGGTCGAGAATTCCCTTGATGATCATCGGGCCCTTCCAGAAATCCCTGATCCATTGCAGGTCGCTCCAGCCGATCGAGGGATCGAAGTTGGCGCCGAGCCAGCCGACGTAGTCCTCCAGCCGGGTTTTCCGGTTGCGATAGGCCGATACATTGCCCAGATCGTGCGGCCGTCCGAGAAGCCCGACATCGCAGGCCCAAACGGGATGCGTGAAAGCCTGCAGCAGGCGCCGGGCCGCTGCGTTCGGCCCCGACATGCCAGAATGGGCATCGCGGTATCGGGCGCCGGGAACCGGCATGTCGACGGTGAAGACGAGCGTACGGATGCCGGCCGCCCACGCCCGGTCCAGCACGTTCTTCATGAAGCCGCGATCCTTCAGCACGTAAAGCTGGAACCATATCGGCCGTGCGCTGCGGCCCTGCACTTCCTCCAGGGAGCAGACGGAAACGGTGGACAGCGTGAAGGGCAGCCCCTTCGCCTCCGCGGCACGCGCGGCCAGCACCTCTCCCCGGCGGGCATACATGCCCGTCAGGCCCACGGGCCCGAGCGCCACCGGCATGGCGAACGCCTCGCCGAACACCTCCGTCGAGAGATCGACCTCGCCGACGCTCTTCAGCACGCGCTGCCGGAGCGCCAGCGCGGAAAGGTCCCCGACGTTGCGCCGCAAGGTCTGTTCCGCATAGGCACCGCCGTCGATATAGTGGAACAGGAAGGGCGGCAAACGCCGCTGTGCGGCTTCCCGGTAATCCGTGGAAGAAGAAACGATCATATCAGGCATTCCCTTGCGTCATCGCATCGTGCCGAAAGATTGGGGAAGTGACATGCCGGCGGGCTCAGACGCCGGGCGTCGCATATTCCTCCGGAAATGTCTGGAGGGAGCTTTGCACCACCGTGACCGCGCCATCGATCAGCGCGCACCGCCCGCTGCCCGGCAGGATGAGGCAGAGATGGCCGAGCGCCCGCCTGTCCGCCTCCGTGCCCCGCCCGGTCGCAATGCGGTCGAGCAGGCGCGCCATCTGGAAGGTGCCGCATTTGCACGGCGGGCATTGCCCGCACGAGCCATTGGCGAAGAACTCGACATATTCGGCGACCTTGCGCACGATGCTGGTGCCTTCCGAAATAACGATCATGGCCCCCGTACCCAGGCGGGACTGACGGCTGCGCACCGAATCGAAATCGAGCGGCACGTCGAGATCGCGCGCCGTCAGCAGCGTGTTGGACGGCCCGCCGGTGAAAACCGCCTTGAAGGCCCGGCCGCCCAGCATGCCCCCACCGTGGGTGAAGATCAGTTCCTGGAGACCGGTGCCCATCGGCAATTCATAGAGGCCGGGTTCGAGCACATCCCCCGAGAGGGAGAACAGCTTGGTGCCGCTCGCGCCGCCAATGCCGAGATTGCGGTACCAGTCCGCGCCGTTCTTCAGGATATGCGGGACGTTGGCGAGGGTCTCCGTGTTGTTGATCAGCGTCGGGCGGTCGTTGACACCTTTTTCAAAAGGAAACGGCGGCTTGCGGCGCGGAAACGGGAAGCTTCCGTTCAGCCAGCGTACGACCGCCGACTCCTCCCCGCCGATGTAGCGCCCTGAACTCGGCGCCACCGACAGCCGCACATTCCGTCCCACGACACGCTCCACCTCGGTCAGCAGGCCGCTGTCCGTCCACTCGGCCACCGCATGGCGCATGGCCTCGATGCTCTCCGCCTGGCGGGGATTGATGTAGAAGATCACTGTGCCGGCGCGGATGGCCACAGCCGCGATCAACGCGCCTTCGATGACCTGATGTGGCGTCCGCCGCAGAAGGTAGCGGTCCTTGAACGTCCCCGGCTCATCCTCGTTGCCGTTGCATACGACGTACTTCTCGCCGTCCGCCATCTCGGCCGCCGCCGTCCATTTGCGCCAAGTGGGAAAGCCGGCACCACCCATGCCCCGCAGGTCCGCCGCCCGCAGCGTGGGGATGATGTCCTGCGGTCGGTCCAGCGCCCGCGCGAGCCCCTCGCCGCCTCCCGCGCTCGTCCAGGCGGCGAGGTTCGCGCCAACCCCGATCGCCGGATCGAGAAGAACCGAATTGAGCCCTGCCATGATCTTCAACCTTTTCCACCAGCCGCCATATGGCTGCGCAGTTCGAAATTGCCGTAGGCCGGATAAAGAACGGGAGAGAGCGACCCGCCGGTCACGCCGGCGCGGGTCAGTTCACGCCGCCACCGCTGTACATGCCCTAGGCCGATCCGCCCGTGGGCGAGGGGCGTGCCCGCCTGACCGGCCGCCGCCGCGCCGGCGCGCCTGCCGAAGACGAAAATGTCGAGCAGCGCGTTGCCCATCAGGCGGTTGCGACCGTGAACACCCCCCGCCACCTCGCCGGCGCAGTAAAGGCCCTCGACGCTGGTGGCGCCGTTCCCGTCGATCGCCACGCCCCCGTTCTGGTAATGCAGGGTCGGATAGACGAGCAGCGGATCGACGCACGGATCGACACCGCAACGGTGAGCAAGGTGCTTCAGCGAGACGAGCTGCTTGTCGAGGAGTTGCGGCCGCTCTTTCAGCAGCCCCGGCGTATCGAGAAACACGCCGACCGATCCGTCACGCCCGACGCCGCGGCCTTGCGCGCATTCCCGCAGGATGGCGGCTGTCACCACGTCTCGCGGCGCCAGCTCATCGATGAAGCGTTCGCCCAGCCCGTTGATCAGCCTGGCGCCGACCGAACGCACCGCTTCGGAGATCAGCCCGCCGGCAAGATGCGGCGGATGGGCCACTCCGGTCGGATGATACTGGAACGAATCGACCTCCCGCAGCCGCGCGCCAATGCGATAGGCCAGCGCCAGACCATCGGCAGTCGCCCCATAGTGGTTCGATGTGGCGAAGCCCGTCAGGTGCAGGCGCCCCGCCCCGCCCGTCGCCAGTATGACGGCGCCGGCGCGCACCAGCTTGAAGACGCGGTGTTCGAGATCGTAGAGCACCGCGCCCGCACAACGGCCATATTCGTCCGACAGCAACTCGATGGCGGGAGACCGGTTGAGCACCGTCACGCCGCGGTCGAGTTCCACCGCCTCGCGCAGCACGCGCATGATCTCCAGACCGGTGAAATCGCGGTGACTCAGGATACGCGCGGCCGTTGTGCCGCCGGCGCGTTTGCGCATGAGGCGCGCGCCAGGGGCAGCCCCCTCGGCGAGGTCGAAATCGACGCCGAGCCCGATCAGCCAGCGGACGACATCCGGCCCGTCGCCGGCGAGCCGCGCCACGAGTGCGGGATCGGCCGCATGGTGGCCGCCTCTCATCGTGTCGTCGAAATGGCGTTGCAGGCTGTCGTCTTCTCCCACAGCCGCCTGTATGCCGCCCTCGGCCATCACCGTGTTGCTGTCGCCGATGCGCAGCTTGGCCGCGACCACGACCTCGGCCCCGGCGGCGCGCGCCGAAAGCGCGGCGGCCGCGCCCGCGCCACCGCCGCCGACCACCAGAACGTCCGTGCTCATGGGCGCGATTGCGGCGAGGTCGACGTCGCCAATCAGCGCATCGCCTTCCACGACGCGCGCCAGCGCAGGATGGCAGGGATCGCCCCTGTTGGGACCGACCCTGAGCGATACGCGCGCCTCCGGCCCGGCGTCGGGATGATAGGCTTCCAGCAGTTCCTCCCGCGACAGCGGATCGGGACGCAACACCGGATCGGCGTCGCGGACCAGCGACGCCATCGCCTGCTCGAAAGCGATTGCGGATATCATGATGTCAACCTTTCCGCGCCGCGCCAGCGGCTGCGTCGTGATCGTCCCGGCCGGAGAAATCGATCGGCTGCTGGCCGCGCTCGATTTCGGCGAGCCGCGCGATGAGATCGGAGGGGCGCAGGCCGAGCGCCGTCACGGCGCGGCGCACCATGAGGCCCAGATGGTTCGGCCAGATGTGCTCCGGACAGGCGAGCGTGCAGAGATTGCACATCACGCACTGGTCGAAGATATCGGCTGCCCCCGCCAGATTGCCGGCCGCCGCCAGCGCCACGCCGCGTTGCACCTCAAGCCCTTTCGGACAGGCCCTGTCGCATCCGCCGCAATGGCGGCAATGGTCCGCCTCGGGAAAGACATCCCTCACCGCGTCCGCGATGCGCCAGCTATCGGTGATGCCGGCAATGTCGTAAACATGCGGCCTGTGCGGGGTGAAATAGTCGATGAAGCTGACCTGCATGCCGTTTTCCGCGCTGGTTTCGCAGGCCAGCACTGTGGAGACCTCCCTTTCGCCTTCCCGGCGCACCAGACAGCGGCACGCCCCGCAAACGCCCTGCCCCATGCAGCCCACATTGGAGGTCAGGGGCGTGCCGTCCGCCGTCGCGGCCTGCAGCAGGGACAGAGGCGGTTCCACCGTCAGTTCCCGGCCGTCTATGCTCAAGCGAATACGATCTGACATGAGAAGGAAACTCCCCGATTCCGTTGACCGACAGGCGCACAGAGGTCGGCCATGTCTTCTTCGGAGGCGTCGCAAGCGCCGTGCCAAGGCTGGAGTTTTTCTCAATTCATTGTACGCGGGGATTTATCCCGGCTCCGTCCGTGCCGCGGCAGCAGGATCGTTCGGGTTTCCGAACACCGCCGCCGGCGTGACAGTCGGAAATCCGAACGCGCAGAATCCGTCGCCCGAAAAAAGCCAGCAGAACAAGGCAGAAGGCCGCCGTGCCCGAGTGGCATCCGTTTTGCTGAATATTGATCGAGCGCCGGCTGAAGACGGGTGATGCGATCTCCCGCAAACAGGCGATATGCCAGGACTGCTTCGGGCGGCCAGAGCCTGAAAAGGACAGGACAGGTGAACCACGATGACGGCAACAGCAATCAACGACGGTCAGGATACCGCCGCACGCAACGCGCGGACGATCCCGTGCCGCTATGCGGGACGTTGCAGCATCGCGTGCCATCAATTCGACGACTATCCGCTGGACCCGGGCGCCTTCGGCGAGAAGGAGTGCATACTGCGCCACCGCCGAAGGGGCACGCTGATATTCGCACTGGTCACGGCGCTGCTGGTGATCCTCTGCTTCGCCGCGACCTTCGTCTGGTCGGAGCGCAGGGAGTTCGCCGACCTGAAGGTGCTCGGCGAAGAACGCCTGCGCCAGTCGATCGCCCGTCTGGAGCATGAAATCGATAAGTTCAACATCCTGCCGCTGGCGATCGCGGCCCACGAGCAGACAGGTGCGTTCCTGCTCTCGCGCGACCGCGCGGGCGCCGTGGCGGACATGAATGCGTATCTTGCCCGGATAAACGAGGCCGCCGGCACCGTGGGAATCTTCCTGATCGATACGAGCGGCACCATGATCGCAGCCAGCAACGGAGGAGAGAAGAACAGCTTCGTGGGGCGCGACGTCTCCTATCGGCCCTACTTCCAGATCGCGAGGCAAGGGAGCGTGACAGGCTATTACGGCATCGGAACCACCGACAATCTTGCCGGCTATTATCTCGCCACGGCGGTGGAGAGGGATGGTCACCGCGTCGGCGTGGTGGCTGTCAAGATCGATCTGGAGCGCATCGAGCAGGACTGGCTGATCGGCAACGATCCGCTGATGGTGGTGAGCGACACCAATAACATCGTCCTGCTCTCCTCTCGCGCGGACTGGAAATATCTCAGCCTCGGGCCGATCGAGCCGGGCAAGATCGAGCAATTCAACCAGACGCAGCAGTATAACCGGCACATTCTGGAAGCTCTCGACTGGAGAACGGACAGCCTGGCGAGCGACGGCAGCCGGTTCGTATCGATAACGGAAGGATCGCGCACCCGGACATACCTTGCGGGCTCACGCTTCCTGCCGAACGTCTCGATGACGCTGACGGTCCTTTCCGACTATTCCGGGATCGCCCGCAAGGCCGCCCTGCCCGCGACGATCGCCGCGATCATCGTCGTCGTGGTCGCCCTGAGCCTCTATATCTTCAATCAGCGGCGACTGGTCATCCGGGAGCGTCTGCTGACGCGCGATGCGCTGCAGGAGGCCTATACGCGACTTAAGGATCAGTTCGAGGACCGCAACCGGCAACTGCGCGCGGCCAACGAGGACCTGCGGCGGGAGGTGGCCGAGCGCATACAGGCCGTCCAGCGGCTGAAGGATTTTCAGGAAGAGATGATACGGACGGAAAACCTAGCGGTAATCGGCCAGCTCTCGGCGGGGCTGGCGCATGAAATCAACCAGCCGCTGGCGGCGCTTTCCACCCTGTCGGAGAACGCCGTGCGCTTCCTCGAACTCAACGACCTGGGCACGGTGCGCCACAACCTCCAGCGCATCTGCGATCTCGTCCACCGCATGGGCGTGCTGACAGGACAGCTGCGCTCTTTCGCCCGGCGCACGGATGGGGAGGTCGGCAGCGTGGATGTCGAGCGTTCCGTCGAACGCGCCGTGGCGCTGCTCAATCACCGCATCCAGAAAGAGAAAGTGCGCATCGATGTCCGCCGGCCGGAAGCCCCGATCAAGGTCCTCGGCGATGCCGTGCGTCTCGAACAGGTTCTGGTCAACCTCATCAGCAACGCCATGGATGCGCTGCAGGGGAACGGCGAGCCTTGTATCGGGATCGCCGCCCGGGTAGACGGCAACCGGGCGGTCATCGAGGTCGCGGACAATGGTCACGGGCTTAGCGCAACGGTCATCGAAAAGCTCTTCATGCCCTTTTTCTCAACCAAGAAAACGAACGGCCTTGGCCTCGGGCTCGCCATATCGCAAGACATTGTCCGCCGCTTCGGCGGAGACCTGACGGCAGCCAATCGCCCTGCGGGCGGCGCGGTTTTCCGGATCACGATGCCCCTCGCCAACACCCCGGAGAAGGACAATGCTTGATCATGACGTGCTGGTGATCGAGGACGACGAGGACGTGCGGCTCGGCTGCCTGCAGGCGCTGGCCCTCCACAACATCAAGGCCATCGGCTACGAGGCGGTGGAAAATGTGCCGAGGGCGCCGATGCGCGACTTTCCCGGCATCATCGTTTCGGACATCAACCTGCCGGGCATGGACGGCCTGAGCTATTTTGCCCAGCTCAAGGACAAGGACCCGGATCTGCCCGTCATCATGATCACGGGACACGGCGACATCGCGACGGCCGTGCAGGCGATGCGCGACGGCGCCTATGATTTCATCGAGAAGCCGTTCGCGTCGCAACATTTCGCCAGCGTCGTGCAGCGGGCGCTGGAGAAGCGGCGGCTGGCGATGGAAGTCCGGCGGCTGCGCCGGCAGCTCGCGGCCATGGGCGACATCGAAAGCCGCATCGTCGGCACCTCGCAGGCGATCGTGGAGCTGCGCGAACTGGTTCAGGAACTGGCGGCTGTGCCGACCGATGTCATGATCCTCGGTGAGACCGGCACCGGCAAGGAGCTGATCGCCCGATACCTGCACGATCTTTCCGGCCGCAAGGGACCTTTCGTGGCGCTCAACTGCGGGGGCCTTCCCGAAACGCTGTTCGAGAGCGAGATCTTCGGCCACGAGGCCGGGGCTTTCTCCGGCGCGACCAAGCAGCGCATCGGCAAGGTCGAATACGCCAACAGGGGGACGCTGTTCCTCGACGAGATCGAGAGCATGCCGATGTCCATGCAGGTGAAGCTGCTGCGCGTGCTGCAGGAGCGCGTCGTCGAGCGGCTCGGCTCCAACAAGGTCATTCCCGTCGACTTCCGCGTCATCGCCGCCACCAAGGCCGATCTGCTGCAGCTTTCCGTGGAGGGCAAGTTCCGCAGCGATCTGCATTTCCGGCTGAACATCGCCAGTATCGAGCTGCCGCCGCTTCGCAACCGGCGCGAAGACATTCCGCTGCTGTTCGAGCACTTCGTCGATCAGGCTGCCCTGCGCCTCAATCGCGAGCCGCCGCCGATCAGGGAACAGGTAATCCTCGACCTGATGGCCCATAACTGGCCGGGCAACGTACGCGAGTTGCGCAATCAGGCGGAACGTTTTCTCCTCGGCCTCAAATCCGGACCCGGCAGCGAGGCCGGCTCCGGCCCCATCTCGCTGACAGCCGCCGTCGAAAGCTTCGAGCGCAGCCTCATCCAGGAGGAGCTGAAGCGCAACAACGGAAACATCTCCCGGACCGCAGAAGCCATGATGATTGCCAAGACCACGCTGTTCGACAAGATCCGCAAGTACGACATTCGCATCCGCGAGACCTGAGAGCCACCGTCCGTCCGGAACATGCCGCGGCCGCGCCGCCCCCGAACCCGGGGCGGCGCGGCCTTTTGTTTTCCAAGCCGCTGCCAACCGGCAACGGCATCCCTGCGACATGTTGACCCGCAGACCTGCTCCTGGCGCGGATTTTTCCCTTTTTCCATCCTCCCGCAGCCATTTATCGGCCCGCGGACGGCCCGCGGAAGCGCCGTGGTCGGATACCCGAAAACCGGAAAACGGCGATTTTCGGGAAATCGGCCGAATGCCGGAGAGCATTCGGCTAATAATTTAAAATAATCTTTATTTATCAATAGTTTGATAGAAAATCTCATCCTGGCACCCGCGTTGCAAAGGTGTAGGCGAGCCCGGCGGTGGACGTCGCGGCTCGCGGACACGCACAGGAGAGGAAGTTCAATAATGGCTGCAATCACCGTCACCAACGCGGAACTGAGCCAGGACAGCAATGACATCGGATTGACGTTGCTGCACGATCCCGTCCAGAACAAGGGCACCGCCTACACCCGCGAGGAGCGCCACCAGCTCGGGCTGGAGGGGCTGCTGCCGCACGCGGTTGAAACGCTCGACCGGCAGGTCGAGCGCGTTCTCGATCACCTCGGCCGCCTGAAGGACGATCTGGACCAGTACAACTATCTCATGGATCTCGAGGCGCGCAACGAGACGGTCTTCTACAAGACCGTCATGTCCGACCCCAAGCGCTTCATCCCGATCCTCTACGATCCCACGGTCGCCGATGCCTGCGAAGCCTTCGGCAACCTTTATCGCCGCCCGCGCGGCATGTACATCACCCGCCACATGAAGGGCCGCATCGCGGACGTGCTGCGTAACTGGCCGCAACGGGACGTGCGTTTCGTCTGCGTGTCGACGGGCGGCCGCATCCTCGGCCTCGGCGACATCGGTGCCAACGGCATGGGTATCCCGATCGGCAAGCTGCAGCTCTACACCGCTTGCGCCGCCGTTCCCCCGCAGGTTCTGCTGCCAGTCCTTTTCGATATCGGCACGACGAACGAGCACCTGCGCGCCGACCCGTTCTACCTCGGCACCCGCGAGGCGCCGCTGCCGGAAAAGGAACTCGACGAGCTGACGGAAGAGTTCATCGAGGCCGTCAACGAGGTGTTCCCGGGCTGCTGCGTCCACTTCGAGGACTGGAAGGGCACCGACGCCATCCGCATGCTGGACCGCTACAAGGACAAGGTCCTGTGTTACAACGACGACATCCAGGGCACGGCCGCCGTCGCTCTGGCGGGCATCTCCGCCGGCCTGAAGCAGGCGGGCGGCAAGCTGCAGGATCAGCGGATCCTGTTCCTCGGCGCCGGTTCCGCCGGTCTCGGCATCTCCAAGCTGATCGCCGCCGAGCTGCAGACCCTGGGACTTTCGGCGGAGGAAGCCCGCAAGCGCATCCGCCTGTTCGACGTCAACGGCCTCATCGAATCCTCGCGCACGGACCTCACGGACGCGCAGAAGCCGTGGGCGCAGGACGAGGCGCCCTCCAAGAACTTCATCGACGTGGTGGAGCGCTTCAGGCCGACCGTGCTGATCGGCGTGTCGACCAAGGCCGGCGCCTTCACGCGGGAAGTCATCGAAACCATGGCGCGGCACACGCCCCGGCCCATCATCTTCGCCCTCTCCAACCCCACCCACAAGGCGGAATGTACGGCGGAACAGGCCTACACCTACTCGAAGGGCAAAGCGCTGTTCGCGGCCGGCGTTCAGTTCGACGAGTTCGTCTATGAGGGCAAGACCTATCGCCCGGGACAGGCCAACAATTTCTACATCTACCCGGCCATCGGCCTTGCGACCTACGCCGCGCGTCCGACCCGACTGAACGACGAGTGCTTCATCGTCGCCGCCCACGCAACGGCCGATCAGATCGGCCCGTCGCTCCAGGCCAAGGGCATGCTCTATCCGAGCCAGGACCAGATCATGGAAACGGAGATCACCACAGCCACGCGCATCGTCGAATACATGTTCGATTCCGGCCTTGCCACGGTTGAGCGGCCTCCCGAAATCCGGTCGTGGATCGAGAACCTGCTCTACAACCCGACCTACTGAGCGTCTTCTTCGTCCGGTCGAGACAATACGAACCGTCTCGGCCGGGCATTCCGAAGGATCCGTCATGAGTTACTTCGTCACAACCATCCAAAAGTACCCGGAGATTGCGCTCTTCCTGACGATCGGCATCGGCTTCATGTTCGGAAACGTCCGTCTCGGCAAGTTCAGCCTTGGTGTCGTCACAAGCACGCTGCTGGCGGGGCTGCTGGTCGGGCAGATCGGCATCACGCTGCCGACCGTGCTCCAGTCCACCTTCTTCGCGATGTTCCTGTTCGCGGTCGGTTACGCGGTTGGCCCGCAGTTCATCCGTGCCATGAAAAGCGATGGCTTGCCTCAGGTCGTTTTCGCGATCATTCTTTGCCTCGTCGGTACTGCGACCGCGATCGTGCTCGGCAAGCTCCTCGGCTACAATGCCGCGCTCACGGCGGGTCTGCTGTCGGGCGGCTATACCAACTCAACCGTGCTCGGCGTCGCCGCGGATCTGATGAACCAGTCCGGCCTTGCGGAGGCGGACCTGAGAGCGTCCCTGGCGTTGTTGCCGGTCGCCTACGCGGTGACCTATCCTTTCGGCACCATCGGCTCGGCCGTGCTGCTGGCCAACATCGCGCCGAGGCTGCTCGGCTTCGATCTCGCCAAGGTCAGCGCGGATTACGAGCGCGCCAACGGCGGCGCCAGGATCGGCACGACGGCCTATCGCGAATACTCCGCCCGCGCCCTGCAGCTCGCCAACAGCGCGCTTCTGGGCAAGACCGTCGAGCAGGTCGAAAAGATGTTCAACAACGAGATCTTCATCCGCCGTATGCGCGCGGGCCGGGATGAGGCGATCGTGGAGTGCACGCGCGATACCGTGCTGACCGAAGGGGCCATTCTGGCCGTCTCCGGCGGTCTCGGCGCCTTGCTGGCCTACCGGGACGATTTCGGGCCGGAACTCAAGGACGTCGCGCTGCTCGACTTCTCCACCGAACAGCTCGATCTCGTCGTCACCAACAAGGCCTACGCCAACAGGACGCTCGGCGAGGTCATCCGCACCCTGTTCGGCGAGCCGGGCCGCGGCGTGTTCCTGCTCAAGCTGACCCGCTCCGACACCGTGATGCCGATGCGGGAGGAGATGGAAGTCCACCGCGGCGACGTGCTGACCATCCTCGGCGCCAAGGCGGACGTCGCCAAGATCGCCAAGGAAATGGGGTACGCCGACCGTCCGGTGGAGCGTTCCGACATGGCCTTCATGGCTTTCGGCATCGTGGTCGGCAGCCTGATCGGCGCGATCACGATCCATATCGGAGGCATTCCGCTGTCGCTCGGCACCGCCGTCGGCGCCATCGTGGCGGGCATCATCTGCGGCTATCTGCGCTCGACCATGCGCACCTTCGGCTTCATTCCCGGTCCTGCCATCTGGGTGTTCAACAACGTCGGCCTCAACGGCTTCATCGCCTGCATCGGCCTCAACGCGGCGCTCGGTTTCGTGGGCGGCATCCAGCAATACGGGTTGACGCTGTTCTTCGCCGGCACGCTGGTGACGCTGATGCCGCTCGTCGTGGGCTTGCTGCTTGGACACTACGTGTTCAAGTTCCACCCCGCGATCATGCTCGGCGCCTGCGCAGGCGCGCGCTCCACGACCGCCGCCCTCGGCGCCCTCCAGCAGGAGGCGAAGAGCAACGTGCCGGTCATCGGCTATGCGACGGGCTACGCCGTCTCGCGTCTGGTAATGGCACTGCTGACGATCGTCGTCATGAATGTCTTCTGACGAACATCTCCGCGAACCTCGCCATGGCCGCGCCGTGGCGAGGCCCGGCCATGGAAACGAAAGAGGAGATCACCCATGGGCAAACTCACCCGCCGCGTGCTGCTCGGCGTCGTGTCGATCAATCTTGCCGTCCCGATTGCCTGTGGCCTTGCATTTTTCGCACTGGCCGCGCCGCCGGCGGTCGACGTCTTCCGCTCCCCGGACTGCGGCTGCTGCGGAGGATGGATCGAGCATATGCGTCTGGCGGGCTTTACAGTGAACGAACGGCTCCGGGACGACCCGACGCCGGTCAAGGCGCAGTTCGGCGTGCCCGAAGACCTCTACTCCTGCCATACGGCGGTCATCGACGGATACATCATCGAGGGGCACGTGCCGGCCGGGGACATACGGCGCCTGCTGCGTGAACGCCCTGCGGCGACGGGGTTCGCCGTTCCCGGCATGCCAGCCGGTTCGCCGGGCATGGAGGTCTCCGACACGGCGGCGCCCTACGACGTGATCCTGTTCGGTCCGTCGGAACGCAAGCGTTTCTCACGGCACTGAACGCAGCCGGACCGGGCCGTCAGCCAAAGGACGAGTCACTCATGGGACGAGTCACTCATGGGACGATCGACGAAGAAGGAGCGGAACCATGCCGGCGAGCCTTTCCATCCGGTTTACCGGTATCGTGTCTGACAGCGCGCGTCCGATCGTCGTCTTCGATCTCGACGGCACGCTCGCCGATACCGCGCCCGACCTGATCGCCGCGCTGAACGCCACGCTGCAGGCAGAGGGCCTGCCGCCGCTCGTGTCCGAGAGGGCGAGACGCCTGCTCGGCTCCGGAACGCGGTCCATGGTCGAGCGCGGTTTCCGGGAGGCCGGCGTTTTCGGCAGCCCGGCAGACCTTCTGGAAACGCGGTTCCAGCGCTTCCTCGGCTTCTACGGCCGGAATCTCAAGCGGGACACGCGGCTCTTTCCTGGCGTTCCGGAGGCGCTCGACCGTTTCCGGGCGGAAGGCTGGCTGCTGGCAGTGTGCACCAACAAGGCCGAAGACCAGGCCCGCAAGCTGCTCGACCTGCTCGGTATCGGCGACCGGTTCGCGGCTATCTGCGGGTACGACACCTTTGCCTATCGCAAGCCGGACCCGCGCCACCTGACGTTGACAATCGAACGCGCGGGGGCGGACCCGCGCCGCGCGCTGATGGTGGGCGATTCCCGCACGGACATCGCCACCGCCCGCGCGGCCGGCATGCCCGTAATCGCCGTTCCCTTCGGCTACTCGGACATTCCCGTCGCCGCGCTGTCGCCAGACCGTCTGATCAACGATTTCGGCGAGTTGTGGGCAGCCGCCTCCGAACTCTCGGCCGGGATGCGGCGCCCGAAACGCTGATGCCTCACGCGCCACTGCGTTCTTCCGCGGCCAGACGGCGGTGCCAGGCGGCGGCGGCTTCCCCGGCGAGCAGCCTGAGCTTGCGAAGCGCGGCCGCATCCTCGTTCGACAATCTCTGCCAGCGGCGCGGCAGGCCGCCGAGGTCATGCAGGGCCACCTCGGCGGTCGTGCTTGCCAGACCCGCGCGGCGGCGTGCCGCGTAGATGGCCGTCTCGTCCCGTCCCGACGTGACCGCGTCGATGTAGTCGCGGTTGGTCTGCATCCCGTCGCCGATCATCGTGGCGAGGGGCGGGTCGAATTTCGGCCAGAGCAGCAGCGCGGCAAGCAAAGCCGCCAGGCTGCCGACCGTATTATCGAGAATGCGGGCCGAAGCGATGCCGACGCCGGGCTGGAGCAGTTCCGTCACGATGACGAACAGCATGGTGAGGAACAGGACGAAGACGGTATAGTTGACGCTCCGCAGCGCTATCGATACGCCCGCGAGAGGCACCGCCAGCGCCGCGAGCGCATAGGGATGGGTGACGAGGAGCAGGAACGACAGCGCCGCCGCACCGCCGAGCAGGCTTCCGAATATGCGCTCCAGCGCGCGTGTCCACGTCATGCGCGCCGCGCCCTGCATGACGACGATCACCGCCATCGTCGCCCAGTAGGGATAACCGAACCGGAACACCGTCGCGACATAGTAGACGGCCACGACGCCCGACGCCTGCCTCAACGCCTGCTGCAGCGCGGATTTCAATCCGGTTTTCGCGGCCTCGGGCAGTTCTGGAAGAGGCGCCCCGGAAGCGCTTCTTTCGGTTTCCGGATCGTTCACCAGCAGCCGCAGGGCCTGTTCCGCCGCGATCAGGCAGCCGATCGGGAGCTGTCCCGACATGACGGAGCGGCTGCGCTGAAGTCGCCCGATCTGGCGCCGAAGACTGGCCTGTCCCCGCTCGCCGCCATCGATAGCCATCTGGCAGGTGACGACCGCATGCAGCATGGCACGTGCCGCCACCACCCGTTCGTTCGCCGGGCCTTCCCTGACGACGAAATCATGCTCCAGCGCGATAGCGGCGCTGAACAATGTTTCCGCCGCGTCCTGAAAAAGCAGGAAGGGGCGCAACACCTCATCCGGCTCGCCCTTGTAGCGCGACAGGAGCTGGCGCAGACGCTCAAGGCCGATGCGCACCGACCGGCGGTGCTCCGCATGTCCGGGGTGCCAGATGGCATCCGGATGGCTGCCGTCCCGCGTCGCGACCATTTCGGCGATCATGTCCGACAAACGGGAAAACACCGCGGATGTCATTTTCCGCACCGGCAGCCAGGCGTCGATGCGCCACAGCACATTGATGAGGAGGTACGCCCACGCGCTCCCCAGAAGGAAGGAAAGCGCAAGCTTCGCCGCACCCTCGAACGGCAGCGGAAAGCCGATGGCGACCACGCCGACCACACCGAGCAGCACGGAAAGCGTCCCCGCCTGCGCCAGCCGGTAAGGCAGCAGCGCCGACAGAAAAACCAGCAGCGGGCCGGTGGCGAGCGCCTCCGGCGTGCCGAACGACCCCACCCACGAGCCGACGAAGGCAATCGCCGCTCCCGCGCAGACGAAAACCGCCAGAAGGAAACGGCGGAGACGGTCCGGCCCGGCATTGTCGCAAAGACAGGTCCAGAATGCCGCGAAGACCGCCCAGCCGAATTCGTATTGCCTGCTTCCGATGATCAGGATGAGCGGAAAGGCGACCGCAAGCGCGGCGCGCAGCCCTTCCGCCCCCGTGAAATGTTCCGGCGTCAGCCCGAACGAGCGCAGTTCAAGCCAGCGCGCCGCCCGGCGCACGATGGCCCCGATACCCAGTTTCGTACGCCGGGAGCTTTCGGCATAATGAAGAAGCCGCCTGACGCGGCTCTTCATCTGATGAGAGTAATCGCCCACGGGACCTCCGGATTTCTGTGCAGCCGTGCCGAAAAGCGGCGTCCCGGTCGATGGGGATGTCAGTGGCGCGACGCGGTGTCCTGCCATGGGATACCGGCGCAGGCACCGTAATGGTAGGGCCATTGACGCAATCGACTTATTCGTTATTTGCCGCACTCGCGGCCAACAATATCCATAGATGTTCCGCAAGCCGTTGTTGAAGGCCCCGAAGCACCCGGATGGCTCGAAGGGCGGACGGCGAGCGAGGTGGCGGCGCGGGCCGCCGGGCGGAGGCCGTCACCGCCCGACGAAGCCGTCACCGTCATCCCGCCACAGCCACGGGCCCCGGGAAAACAATCTTTTCCTTTATATATCAGTCTATTGTACAAACTCGGGACAGGGCCACGCCTCGTCGCTCGTGATCGCCGCCGCCATCCGTGGCGGCGGCGAATGGCAGGGTGTTGCATGCATGTTGAGTCGTTCCTCATCCGCACCCCGGAGCGAGAGGCCCCGGTCAGCGTCGCGCGCCGGTGTCGGACGAGAAAACATGCATGTCGGCGGGCGGGAGCGACAGCAAAACCTTCTGCCCCCGCTCCATATAGCGTCGTTCGCGGATGAGCACCCGCATCGCCGTGCCGGACGTCCGCACCAGCACGAGCGTGTCGAGCCCCGTCTGCTCGACCGCCTCGACGATGCCAGGGGCGCCGTCGTCTCCCAGCCGGACGTGCTCGGGCCTTATGCCGATCCTGACCTTTTCGCCCGGCGACAGCGCGGCCGTGCCGGTCGGAAGCACGAGGCCCCCGGGTGTCACGGCGCTGCGCCCGTCGCCGCGGACCTCGGCGTCCAGCAGATTGATCATCGGCGATCCAATGAACGTGGCAACGAATTCGTTCGCCGGACGGTCATAGATATCGAGCGGCGTGCCGATCTGTTCGATGCCTCCCCGGTTCATCACGGCGATCTTGTCGCCCATCGTCATCGCCTCGATCTGGTCGTGAGTGACGTAGACCGAGGTTACCCCGAGCTTCTGCTGAAGCGCGCGAATCTCCATGCGCATCTGCACGCGCAGCTGGGCATCCAGGTTGGAGAGCGGCTCGTCGAACAGGAAGGCCTTCGGTTCGCGCACCAGCGCCCGGCCCATCGCGACGCGCTGGCGCTGCCCACCCGAGAGCTGGCGGGGATACCGGTCGAGATAGGCATCGAGGCCAAGCGCCATGCTGGCCTGTTTCGCGCGGCGCAGAATCTCGTCACCCGCCATCCGGCGCATTCTCAGGCCAAAGGTAATGTTCTCAAGCACGGTCTTGTGCGGATAGAGCGCGTAGCTCTGGAACACCATGGCGATGTCGCGGTCGCGCGGATCGAGGTCGTTCACCACGCGGTCGTCGATGCGGATCGCGCCCGAGGACACGCTCTCCAGCCCCGCGATCATTCGCAGCAGGGTCGACTTTCCGCAGCCCGACGGCCCGACGAGGATCAGCATCTCGCCGTCGTGGATGTCGAGATTGATATCCCTGATCACGTTCAGCGTACTATAGGATTTCGAGACGTTCTCGAAGGAGATATGGGCCATGTCAGTTCCTCCCACGGCACTTTCAGGGACGGGCTCAGCCCTTGACCGCACCCTTCGTCAGCCCCGCGATCAGCAGGCGGCCGAAGACCAGGAAGGCGGCGATGATCGGCAGGATGGCGAGGGTCGCCGCGGCCAGCAGCGGCCCCCAGTCGCGACCGAAATATCCCATGTTCTGGTAGATCGAGACCTGCACCGGCCGCAAATCCGGATTGTCGACCAGCACCGAACCCGCGACGAATTCGTTCCAGGCCCCGACGAAACAGAACAGGGCGGCGGCACCGATGGCTGGCTTGCAGAGCGGCAGCAGTATCTCGAACAGGGTGCGCAGGCGCCCTGCCCCGTCGATCGCGGCTGCCTCGTCGAGTTCGCGCGAGAGACCGCCTAGCGCGCCCTTCAGCACCCAGACCGCCGTGGGCAGGTTATAGGCGATATAGACCAGCGGCAGCACCCACGGCGTATCGCTCAGCCCGAGAGACGTCATATAGAGGTAGCTGGGGACGATCAGCGCCGCGGCGCCGCTGGCGAGCGGAATGCCGGCGATCACGAGGAACATCACGACTGCCTTGCCCGCGAAGCGCAGCCGGTCCAGCGCGTAGGCCGCGATGCTGCCCGCGACCAGCGCCACGACCACGGTGATGGCCGCGTAGATCAGGCTGTTGCGTGCCGCGCCGAGGAACCCGCTTTCCGCGATCGCGGCGTAATGCTCCAGACTCAGGCTCGACGGCAGCGGCTGCGGGGGGAAGCGCATGATCTCCTCGCGCGGGCGCAGCGACCCGAGGATGCCCCACAGGATGGGGCCGAGATTGAAGATCAGGATGAAGGCCGAAAACGCAATCAGCGACAGCCGGGAACGAAGCTTGCGGGACATGGCGGCACTCATTCGCTCTGTCCCCGGACGCTGCGGACGTAGAGC
Organism: Pseudochelatococcus lubricantis; assembly: GCF_011762225.1. Classification (GTDB taxonomy): domain Bacteria; phylum Pseudomonadota; class Alphaproteobacteria; order Rhizobiales; family Beijerinckiaceae; genus Pseudochelatococcus; species Pseudochelatococcus lubricantis. Next base: position 109,708 of record NZ_JAASQI010000006.1, on the reverse strand, counting down.
CCGACGAGGACGATGTTCACGAGAAAGGTGATGATGGCAAGCGTGATCGCGCGCTGGAGATCGTACTGGCTGAATGCCTTCTGATAAATGGACAGCGCCACCGTGGTCGTGCTGTCGAGCGGCCCTCCTCCCGTCACGATCAACGGCAGCTCGACCGTGTTCAGATCGGCGATGCCGAGCACGACAGAGCTGATCAGCAGCGGTCCGGTCAGCATCGGCACGGTGATCTCCCGAAAGCGCGCGAAAGCGCCGGCACCATCGATTCGCGCGGCTTCATAATAGTCATGCGGAATGGCCTTCAATCCCGAAAGCAGCAGGATCACCGCAAAGCCGAGCTTCTTCCATACCGCGGAGAGGATCAGGGCCGTCATCGCCCCCGCCTGTGTGGACATGGGGTCGAAGGCAGGCAGGCCGAACCCGCGCAGCATCCCCTGGAACAGGCCCAGGTCGCTCATGTAGAACCAGCGAAACAGCAGCGCCCCCACCACGGACGAGATCGCCCAGGGAATGATGACCCCGATCTGGAGGATGCGCGCCGTCGCCTCCTCCAGGCTGTTGACGTAGAGCGCGATCGCGAGCCCGAGCCCGACCGTGCCGATGACCGAGCCGACGACGAACAGCGTGGTGGACAGCACGACCTTGCCGAAGCCAGGTTCTGCCAGCACCTTGCCGTAGACGTCCAGCCCCACGAAGGCGCCGGCGTCGGCGCCGTCGAGGCGGAACAGGCTCTGCCAGAAGCCGGAAACGGCCGGCCCGTAGAGAAGCAGGATCAGCAGCAGCACCGTCGGCGCGACATAAAGCATGCCGTAGTCGGTCCGGCGCCGGTTCGCGGCGGGATAAGCACCTGTCGTCATGGCGTCTTCCAAAGATGGGCAGAAAGGCCGGATCAGTATCCGTGGCGCGCATTGTAGGCCTGTTCGGCCTCCTGCAACGCCTTCTCCGGAGCCGCTCCGTTCATGACAACCTGCTGGATCGCCCGGTTCATGTCGTCGCGGTAGCCGCTGATATCCGCGCCGAAGGGCGGGACCCAGCCGCTGGTGCGGATGTACTCCGTCGCGGCGGCCATGAACCGGTGCGATTTCTGGCCCAGAAAGTCCGTCAGCCCCGCCGCGGTCGAGGTGCGCGCGGGCAGCGTGCCGCCCGTCGTTACCCACACCTCGTCAGCCTCGGGGCTGACCATGGAGGCGACGAGCTTCGCGGCGGCATCCTTGTTCTTTGAGCCCTCCCAGACGGAGGTGGTCCAGTTGCTCATCGCCTGCCGCGACGGCATGCCGGGCGTATCCGAGGGATAGGGGATGAAGATGATGTCCTCGTCGCCCGTCGCCTGCTGCAAGCCGCTGATGCGCACGCTCGCGCCGGTTATCATCGCGCAGCGCCCGGCGGAGAACTGGTCATACATCTCATCATTGGTCCAGTTCAGGCCCTCCCGCGGGCTCGAACCGGCCTCGATCAGGCGGGCGGTGCGCTGGATTCCGGCAACGCCGCGCGCATCAGACCAGTGCGCGCGTCCGGTCTTGTCGAATGCGGGCGCGCCCTCGCCCGTCAGCAAATGCGCGAGCAGGATGCCCGGATCGATCTTGGTCATGCCCAGATCCTGGCACAGGCCCCAGCGCCGGACGTCGTTGCCGGATCCCACGGTCAGTTTCTTCGCCGCCGCGTCCAGGTCGTCCCACGTGCGGATCGCCTCCGGGTCGACGCCCGCCTCCTGCAGGAACTTGTTCCGGGCGATCAGGCCGAAGATCATATAGGATTGCCCGACGCCATAGACCTTCCCTCCGTCCGAGGCCGAGCGGACGAGTTCGTTGTCCAGGTCCTTCATGTCCTCAGGCGTGAAGGCGCCGCTGATGTCCGCCAGGGCATTCGCCTGAATCACGGTGCCGAGCAGGTCCGAGTTCACCCAGATCACGTCGGGTGCCTTGCCCGCCCGGCTCGCAGCCAGGAATTTCTGCGTCATCTGGTCCCAGACCTGCTGTTCGGTACGGACCCTGATGTCGGGGTTCTTTGCCTCGAAATTCGCGATGACCTTCGCCAGCGCTTTTTCCCTGACGGTGGTCCCCTCAGGGTTGAAGAAGGTCCACATGCGGATCGTCGTCTGTGCTGCCTGCAGCGTGGCGGGCGCCAACGCGCACAGCAGGGCTGCGGCGACCAGGCCGCACAGTCCTTTGCCGGTGTTCATCTCGGTCTCCTCCCAAAGTCCCAGAACTGAACGATTATAATGGCCGCACCCCTGCGGCGGGACCGCTCCGGCGTGGGAGCGGCCCTTGTTGGACCACCCCGGCCTTTTCGCCGGGGCGGATCAGGTTCAGGTATAGTGGAAATACCCCGAGGCAATGACATCCCTGTCAGCCACCAGCCGCACCCAATGCGCGCCGAACCCGGTCGGGAAGGCGTGAGAGACATAGCCGTTCGGCTTCAGCTCGATCTCGTCATAGGTCTTCCAGCTGCCGTTACCGAGGAAGTCGATCTCGACACGGATCGTCACGGCATGGTCCGAGCCGTTGGACAGGTGCATGGACTTGTGCTCGAAGCCCGTCATCAGGAACGGGTCCGACGGCACGCCGCCCTTGACCTCGTCCTCCCACCAGACGCCGCCCCATCCCTTCGGCTTGCCGAATTTCGTCCACAGGTCGTCCATGGCGCCGAACCAGAGCCCGGTCTGCGGCTCGCCCGCGATCGGGTTGTTGTCGATCCGGGTAACGAGATCGAGCGTGTCGCCGACATCCTTACCCTCGTTCTCCGTCCGGTCGGAGCGCCACCAGTCGAGTTCCATGTTCGGCGAGATCTGGTTGCCGCCCAGCACCAGCATGCCTCGATAGATGGTGAAGTCGGGCACGACGCGCAGGTGCGTGCTGACCGGGCGCAGGCCCCAGACGCGACCTTCGTAGCTCACCGGGCTCACCTCGTAGAACATACCGCTCGCATCGATGATGTAGCGCTCGTGTTCCATCTCGCGGATACGGGTCCATTCGAGCGACCAATAATATTCGTAGCCGGAAGACGCCTTCGGCAGCCGATAGCGCGTCCACTGGCCATCGATCAGCGTGCGCATGATCGCCGAACGCTTGTCCCAGCCGATGGCGAAGATGGTGCCGCCCAGATTGCGCCGGCCGAACACCTCCATGAAGCCGGTGCGCTCAAGGATCGACCATTTGCCGTCATGGTACTCCGCCAGCAGGCCGCCCGTCCACTCACCCTTGTGATCGCGCTCATCATAGGTGTTGTTGCCCACGATGATACGGCCGTTCGAAGTGAATCCCGCCTTGAAATGCGGCTGGGTGCCCACCGGCAGCGTCAGCTCGCGCAGCATGTTGAAGGCGGTCTTCACCTCCAGCGTGCGCAGGTCCAGCTCCAGGATCAACCCCTCCATCGTGACGTAGCTGACCTTGTTCACCACATCCTCGTGATGATCCATGGTCGCGGTCAGGCGGTGCGGGATCAGGTCGGGGATGGTGCGGACATTGCCGTTGACGTCCACCAGATGCGGGCCGATCACCAGCTGGTCGGTGGCCGAGTGGATCCAGCGATTGGCATAGGTGCCCACCACGCTCGCCGGATGTTTTTCGAGATTCAGGTTCTCGTCGAGCGTATACAGGCCCGTGCCCGCGCCGGAACGCCCGGTGTGGCCGACGAATGTCACGAACCACAGTTTACCTGCCCAGGGCATCATCGCCCCGATGCCGCATTCCCCGCGCAACGGTGCGGCCTCGGCAATCACCGCGAGTTTTGGGTTGATACCGCTAATGAAAGTCAACTTCGTCCTCCATCTCCCGAAGCCGCTCGAACTCTCCCGCCCCTTCCGGGCCGGGCCTCCCTGCGGCGGGGGCTCTCTCAGCGGGATATTGTTCCGCCCCCTACTGCAGCCCCTTGTGTCCACATTATGGACGTGATATCCATAATGTGGTTACGCTAGGGCATATTCCGAGTTCCTGTCAACGGAGGATTTTCACGATGGCCGAAAAATCCGGCACTCAAGGTGTTGGCGCTCTCCTGAAGGCCCTCGACATCATTGAATTGATTTCGAAATCCCAGGAGCCACTGAGCATCGGCCAGATCGCCTCTGATCTCGCCATGCCCCGTCCCACGGTGCATAGAATCGTCGCCGCGCTCGAAAAAAAGGGGCTCGTCCAGCTGGAGGCCCAGACGCGGGGCTTCCGCCTCGGGTTCCATCTGTTCGAACTGGCACACAAGGCGTGGGCGGACATCGACCTGCGAGCACTGGCGCGCGGCCCGCTGGACAGGCTGCGCGAGGTCAGCCGCGAGGCGTCTGTTCTGGGCGTGCGCTCGGGCGACAACTTCGTGATCGTGGACCGGCGCGAGAGCCTGTTCGGCGTGCGATCGGTCGTGCCGATCGGTCAGACGGCACCGCTCGCGTCCGGTGCCCTCGGCCTGGCGATCCTCAGCGAGCTGGGGCCGGAGGTGGCCGCGGAGATCGACGACAGCCTGACACACGCAACCGCGCGTCTGTCCGACGGACGCGACGTGCCCTTCGACGAAGTGATGCGCCGTGCGGCCGCGCGCGGCTACGCGATCCACGTCGGCACGGGCGGAGACGGGGTGGCGAGCGTCGCCGCCCCCATTCTCGACTATCTCGGCCGGCCGATCGCGGCGATCGGCGTGACCGGCCCGACGAGCCGGCTGACGCCCGACCACCTGCACGCACTCGCCCCCACGATCATCGACTGCGCGAGGCGGATTACCTCGAACGCCGGGAACTCGCTCCAGTCCATCGAGCCGCGCGCCCGCCCGGCCGCGGAGCCGGGCCAGCCGGAGCCCCGTTGCATTGCCGCCAATACCCTGCTGGGAAAGACGCCGCGCTGGTCGCCGGCGTCGGGGAACCTCTTCCTGGCGGATATCCTCGGCCCCGCGATCCTGTGCGCGGAGCCGGCCTCCGGCCTGAGCCGGACCTTGCTGAAGCCCGACATGGGCGTGCTCTGCGGCTGGTCCGGCCCCGGCGAGCTGGTCTTCGCGGACAGCCGCGGCGTCCACCGTCTCGATATCGCGACGGGCGAGCATCGTCTTGCGGCGCCCTTGCCGAGGGGGCTGGGAGAAAGCCGCCTCAACTGTTGCGGTGTCGATCCGTCGGGCGGCTTCTGGCTGGCTCTCATGAGCGTTCGCGCCCGGCCCGGAGAGGGTGCCCTTCTGCACGTGTCGGAAACCGGCATCGAGGTCACAACCGAGAACCTGTCCGTTCCGAGCGGCATGGCCTGGAGCGCGGACGGCCGGACAGTCTTTCTCGTGGATTCCGGTCGTCGCGCCATCCTGCGCGCCGCCTTCGACGCCGCGGCTCACCGCATAGGGGCGTTCGAGACCTTTGCCGAGTTTCCCGCCAGCGACGGAAGCCCGGACGGCATCACGTTCGACAGGCACGGCGGGCTGTGGGTGGCGCTCTGGGACGGCTGGTCGGTCGTGCGGCTGAGTGCTTCCGGGGAGATCGACAGACGCATCACCCTGCCCGTCCCGCGTCCCACGGACCTGTGCTTCGGTGGCCCCTCGAACGAGACGCTGTTCATCACCACGGCACGCATCCGCCTGTCCGCGAACGTGCTGGAGGAAGCCCCCCTGTCAGGCTCGGTCCTGACTCTCGACCTCGCCTCCGCCTGAAGCTGTTTCAAAACAGAAACATAGACCATTATTGCGTCTCAAAAAACGTAGTAAACGCAGTAATGGTCTATAGCATTTCGACATTTCATTGAAACGCCGAAATGATATAAATTTTTGATATTACGCGCTTTCTTCACGCAAACCGGTATCCACTTTGCTTGAAAACGCTTTAAACGATGACGATGTACGACCCGGCCGTCACTCCGCCGCCTGCGCAACCGGCGCCTCGACGTCATGCCTGGCCAGCGGGCGGTTGCCCGCCAGCTTGCGCATCAGCACGTAGAAGACCGGTGTCAGGAAGATACCGAAAGCGGTGACGCCGATCATCCCGGAGAAAACCGCGATGCCCATGGCCTGGCGCATCTCGGCACCGGCGCCGGTCGAGATGACCAGCGGCACCACGCCCATCACGAAGGCGAGCGAGGTCATCAGGATAGGCCGCAGGCGCAGCCGGCTCGCCTCGATCGCCGCCTCGACCGGCGTCCTGCCTTCGAATTCCAGCTCGCGCGCGAATTCGACGATCAGGATGGCGTTCTTGGCCGACAGACCGACCAGCACGACGAGGCCGATCTGGGTGAAGACGTTGTTGTCTCCCCCTGTGAGCCACAACCCGGTCAGCGCCGCAAGCAGCCCCATCGGGATGATGAGCAGGATCGCGATGGGCAAGGTCAGGCTCTCGTACTGTGCCGCAAGCACCAGGAAAACGAGAAGGATGGCCACGGGGAAGACGATCACCGCCGAATTGCCCGCAAGGATCTCCTGATAGGTCAACTCGGTCCACTCGAAGGCGAAGCCCTGCGGCAAGGTCTCCGCGGCGATGCGCTCCACCGCTTCCTGCGCCTGGCCGGAGGAGAAGCCGGGCGCCGCCCCCGCGTTGATGTCTGCCGAGAGGAAGCCGTTGTAGCGCATCGCACGCTCGGGCCCCGAGTCGGAGCGGACGTTCAGCACGGCGCTCAGCGGGATCATCTCGCCCGTGTTCGCGCGCACCTTCAGCCGGCCGATATGCTCGGGCTGAGCGCGGAAGGGCGCATCTGCCTGCACACGCACGGTGTAGGTGCGGCCGAACCTGTTGAAGTCGTTGACATATGTCGAACCGAGATAGGTCTGCAATGTGTCGAACACCTCATTCACCGGCACGCCGAGCTGACGGGCCTTGGTGCGGTCGATGTCGGCATAAAGCTGCGGGACGTTGACCTGGAAGCTTGAGAACATGCCCGCGATCTCCGGCGCCTGCGCGGCCTTTGCCATGAAGGCCTTGGTCGCCTCGTCGAGGGCCGCATAGCCGAGGCCGGCGCGATCCTCTATCTGAAGCTTGAAACCGCCGATGGTGCCGAGCCCCTGCACGGGCGGCGGCGGGAACATCGCAATGAAGGCTTCCTTGATGCCGGCGAACTCCTTGTTGAGCTGCATGGCGATGGCGCCGCCGCTCAGGGACGGGTCCTTGCGCTCGTCGAAGGGCTTCAGCGTCACGAAGACGATGCCGGCGTTCGACGAGTTGGTGAAACCGTTGATCGAAAGGCCCGGAAAGGCGATCGCATGGTCGACGCCGGGATGCTTGCGAGCGATCTCGTCCATGCGGCGGATCACGTCCTCCGTTCGGTCGAGGGTCGCGGCATCCGGCAACTGTGCGAAGCCGACGAGGTACTGTTTGTCCTGGCCCGGCACGAAGCCGCCCGGCACCGCCTTGAACAGCACGCCCGTCAGGACGAGCAGCAGGACATAGACGCCCAGCATGACCGCACGATGCGAGATCACGCGGCGCACGCCGCCGCCATAGGCCTCAGAGGAGCGCTGGAAGAAGCGGTTGAAAGCGCGGAAGAACCAGCCGAGCACCCGGTCCATCACGCGCGTCAGCGCATCCTTCGGCGCTTCATGGCCCTTCAGCAGCAGCGCCGCCAGCGCGGGTGAGAGCGTGAGTGAGTTGATAGCCGAGATCACCGTCGAGATCGCAATGGTGAGCGCGAACTGGCGGTAGAACTGGCCGGTGAGCCCGGAGATGAAGGCGAGCGGCACGAAGACCGCGACGAGCACCAGCGCGATGGCGATGATCGGGCCGGACACCTCCCGCATCGCCTTGTAGGTCGCCTCGCGCGGGGCAAGGCCGTTCTCGATGTTGCGCTCGACGTTTTCGACGACGACGATCGCATCGTCGACGACGATGCCGATGGCCAGCACGAGGCCGAAAAGGCTGAGTGCGTTGATCGAAAAGCCCATCAGATACATCACCGCGAAGGTGCCGACGATAGAGACCGGAACGGCGATGAGCGGGATAATCGAGGCCCGCCAGGTCTGCAGGAAGACGATGACGACCAGCACGACCAGCGCCACCGCCTCCAGCAGGGTGTGGATGACGGCGTTGATGGAGGCGCGCACGAACTGGGTGGTGTCGTAGACGATGCTGTAATCGACGTCCTCCGGCATGTTCTGCTTGATTTCGGCCATCACCGCGTCGACCCGGTCGGCAATGGCGATGGCGTTGGAGCCCGGCGCCTGGAAGATGGGCACAGCGACGGCCGATTGACCGTCCAGCAGCGAGCGCAGCGCGTATTCGGCCGCGCCAAGCTCGATGCGGGCGATGTCCTTCAGGCGAACGACCGCGCCGTCGGTGCCGGTCTTGACGATGATCTCGCCGAATTCCTCCTCCGACTGGAGGCGGCCCTGTGCATTGACGGAGAGCTGGAAATCGAGGCCGGGCGCGTTCGGCGATGCACCGATCACGCCGGCGGCGGCCTGCACGTTCTGGGCCCTGATTTCGCGCACGACATCACCGGGGGACAGGCCGTGCTCGGCAACCTTCTGCGGGTCGAGCCAGACACGCAGCGAGTAGTCGCCCGCGCCGAAGATCTGGACCTGGCCGACGCCATCGATGCGCGCCAGCCGGTCCTTGACGTTGAGCAACGCATAGTTGCGCAGATAGGTCACGTCGTAGCGTCCGTTCGGCGAGGTGATGTGCACCAGTATCGTCAGGTCGGGCGAACTCTTGACCGTGGTGACGCCGAGCCGGCGCACTTCCTCGGGCAGGCGCGGCTCGGCCTGGCTGACGCGGTTCTGCACGAGTTGCTGGGCCTTGTCGGGATCGGTGCCGAGCCGGAAGGTGACGTTCAGAGTCATCACACCGTCGGTCGTTGCCTGACTCGACATGTAGAGCATGCCTTCGACGCCGTTGATCTGCTCCTCGATCGGCGTCGCCACGGTTTCCGCGATCACGCGCGGGCTGGCGCCGGGATACTGCGCGCGCACGACCACGGTCGGCGGCACGACCTCCGGGTATTCGGAAATCGGCAGAGCCCTCATCGACAGCAGCCCGGCCAGAAAAATCAGAACGGAGAGGACCGCCGCAAAGATCGGCCGGTCGATGAAGAACTTGGAGAGGTTCATGGAGCGTCCCCTTTCGAGCGACGTAGCCTTGCGTCTGCGGCCCCGCTTGACGGCGGCCGCAGACCGCCATGGGTTCAACGTTGTGTGAGTTCGGTCGCGGGCTTCTTCAACTCGCTCTTCTCCGCCATGGGAACCCGTTCCGGCGCGACTGCCGCGCCCGGCCGGACGTGCTGCAGCCCGTTGACGATGATGCGCTCGCCGGGCTTCAGTCCGGCATTGACCACGCGCAGCCCGTCATGAGACGAGCCGAGCGAGACCTCGCGCCAGACAGCCTTGCTGTCGTCGCCGACGACGAAGACGAACTTCTTGTTCTGGTCGGTGCCGACCGCGCGCTCGTTGATGACGAGCTGAGGCTCGGCCTTGGCCTGCCCGAGCCGCACCCTGACGAACTGGCCGGGCATCAGCCGCCCGTCGGGATTGTCGAGCAGGGCGCGCACCCGCACCGTCCCGCTGGCGCCATCGATACCGTTGTCGACGAAGTGCAGACGGCCGCTGAACTGCGCCGCCTCGGTCGTCGCCGTGGTGAGCCTCACCGGAATCTGCTCCAGCGCATGCGAGCCATCCGGCAGTGAGGCAAGCGCGTCGAGCACGCTGCGCTCGTCGGCGTTGAAGGCCGCATAGATCGGATCGACCGACAACAGGCTGGTCAGCACCTGGCCGCCGGCGGTGATCAGATTGCCGACGGTGACGTCCAGCCGGCCGATGCGGCCGCTGATCGGCGCGCGGATCTGTGTGTAGTCAAGGTTGAGCTGCGCCACGCGGCGGGCCGCCTCGGCGGCACGCAGATTGGCCTGAGCTTCGCGCAGGGCGTTGACGCGGGTGTCGAGGTCGCGCTGCGACAGGTTGCGGGTGGCGATCAATTGCTGGCCGCGTTCGTGCTCTCTCTCGGAAAGCGCGACGCGCGCCTGGACGGCCAGTACCTGCGCCTGAGCGCGTTCCAGCTCGGCGAGATAGGGCGCCTGGTCAATGCTGACGAGCAGATCGCCCTGCTTCACCAGATTGCCCTCGCGGAAATGCACGGCCTCGACGACGCCGGAAACGCGGGAGCGCAGCTCGACGCGCTCGATCGCCTCCAGCCGGCCGGAAAACTCGGCCCAGGGCACAATCTCACGCGCCTCGACCGTGGCGACGGAGACCGGCACGGCGGGAGCGGGAGCAGCGGTGGTGTCGCCCTGCGCGCGGCTGCCGGAAAAGGCGAAGGCGGCGATGGCGGTCAGCGCGACGGAGACAGTCAGGGCAGCCACGAGGCCGCGACGGTTCGTTCCCTGAATCATAGGGGTCGGTCCTTCTTCGAAAATGACGTGGGATAGCTGGAAAGGGATGCCGTCAGGACGGCGCGGTCCGCCCATAGAAGGCGGCGATCTCTCCACAGGTCTTGCACAGGCAGGAGCCTTCCTCCGGTGCATCCGCATAAGCCTGCGGCCAGTGCGTCGGCGCAGCGCGCTCGATATGACGGACATGGACACCCGCCTGGCCGAGGCGGGCCGCATATTGCGCCGCCTCGTCGCGCATCGGGTCGTCCTGCGCGCTGATCAGCAGCGCCGGCGGCAGGCCGGCGAGGCGCGTCGCCTGCAACGGCGCGGCATAGGGATGAGCGGCGCGCTCGGGCGTGCCGAGATAGGCGGCCCAGCCATCGGCCCAGCAGCAGCCGACCGGGCCGGCCTGCGCACCGCGCAGGGAAGCGGTGGCGAGGCAAGCATCGAGCATCGGCGAAAGCAGGATCTGGCCGGCCAGCGCCGGGCCGCCGCGATCGCGCGCCATCATGGCGAGCGCTGCGGCGAGATTGCCGCCGGCCTCTTCGCCGGCGACATACAGCGGCGCGCCGCGGGCCACCCAGCGGCTCCGCCCCCTGGCAAGAGCCTCAAGCGCTGCATAGATGAGTTCGAGCGTCTCGGGGAAACGGTGGGCCGGCGCGAGCGGATAGGAGAGCGAGAACACGACTGCGCCGGCCTCGGTCAGTGCCGCCGCAACCGCCTGCCCTTCCGCCGGCGAGCCGCTGTTGAAGTGGCCGCCATGCAGATGCAGCACAAGGCCGGCGTGCTCCGGCACCTTGGCCGAAACGTAGAGACGCCCGGAGAAGGTTTCTCCACGAACGTTCAGGCTTTCTTCCCGCCAGAAGACGGAGAGAACCGGCTGAAGCTCCTGCGCGGCGGTCTCGGCCATGGCCTATCCTCGATGTTGCGTTGCGGTAGAAATTAGTGAATCGACGCACCGGAATAAATAGGCTATTCGTTCATTCATTATTCACGTACAGAAACAATACGAGATCACATGGACCAGTTGGCAGCGATACGGGCCTTCATGCGGGTGGTCGAGACAGGAACGTTCACCCGCGCGGCCGATATCCTCGACATGCCGAAGCCGACCGTCACCAAGCTGATCCAGCAGCTCGAAGGGCACTTGCGCACCAAGCTGCTGAACCGCACCACGCGGCGCGTGACGGTGACCATGGACGGCGCCGCCTACTACGAGCGGGCGCTCCGTCTCCTGTCGGAACTCGACGAACTCGACGCCAGCCTGACCCTGGCGCAGGCGCGGCCGAGTGGCCGGCTCAGGGTAGACTGCAGTTCCGCGCTGGCGATATCGATCATCATCCCGGCGCTGCACGAGTTCAACGCGCGCTACCCTGACATCCAGCTCGATCTCGGCCTGAGCGATCGCCCGGCCGACCTGATCGGCGAGAATCTCGATTGCGCGGTGCGTGCCGGGGAGATCACCGACCAGAGCCTGATCGCCCGGCGGATCGGCGAGATGCAACTTATCACCTGTGCCACGCCCGACTATCTTGCCCGCTTCGGCACGCCACGCCATCCGCGCGACATCGAGGACGGCCACCAGATCGTGGCCTACCGGCCGGCGCTCGGCGGCCGGGTCCTGCCGCTGATCTACCAGAACCACAGCGAAACGATCGAAGTCTCAGGGCGTTATACCATCGCCGTCAATGACGGCATGGGCTATCTCGCTGCCGGTCTCGCCAGCCACGGCATCATGCAGCTGCCGGCCTTCATGGCCCGGGTGCCGATCGCCGATGGACGCCTCGTCCCATTGCTGGAGAATTGGTGCACGGCGCCGAAGCCGCTGCACATCATCTATCCGCCGAACCGGCACCTCAGCAACAAGGTGCGCGTTTTTGTCGATTGGCTGGCAGAAATTTGCCAACGATGAGTTCGTTCTCGGCCAAAACGCCGGTCGACGGACGGGATGGCGGAACCCGGCCGAACGGGCGGCCGGGTTCCGGGAAACGCTGGACGCAAGCGGTCAAGCCGACTTTTGCGCCCGGGCGGCGCGACCGGCCTTGGTGATCTCGGCCCACCAGGAAAGCTGATCCAGCATTTCCTGGGTGCCCTGCCCGATCGTGCCCTCGATCGCCGTGATGGGCTGGTCGCCGCCGCCGTGCCAAACGGTAAAGAACTCGGTGCCGCTGATATGAACGGTGGAGCGGACCGGCACCATATAGAGTTCGACCGTAATCGAACGCAGATGCTCCACGGCACGCGCACCGCCGACCGCACCGTAGCCGAGGATGGCGGCCGGCTTGTAGTTCCACTCCACATAGGCCTGGTCGAGCGCGTTCTTCAGCGAGGCCGGTATGGAACGGTTGTATTCCGCAGTAACGAAGATGTAGCCGTCCAGCTCGCCGATCTTTTTCTGCCAGGCCAGAACCTTGGGATCCTGCGAGGCCTGCCATGCATTCGACGACGCCTCGTTGAAGAAAGGCAGGTCGTAGTCGCGCAAATCGACCAGCTCGACATCGATGTCGTCGCGGCGAGAGGCGACTTCAAGCAACCATCTTGCCGGCTTCTCGCCGAAACGGCTGTCTCGCGTCGAACCGATGATTATGCCGATCCGTGGCTTCGTCATAGTAGCAATCCTTATATTCTCGGACAAGAAAGGGCGGGACAGCAACGGGGGCGACCGGTGCCCGGAAAGCAAGATCAGGCCGCGACGTGCTCCTGAAAGGCGCGCGCGACATCGTAGTTCAGAATCCAGTGGTCGACCGAATTGCCGAAATAGCCGGTGATCGCCTTCGACGCCTCGCGCCATTGCAAGTTGCGCTGGTTGATGGCGAAGGGGTCCTTCAGCATCATGTAATTGGAGCGCGCGCGCGACTCGAGCTGAACCCGCGAGGCGCGCGGCAGGCGGAATTCCTCATAGAGCATCAATGCGCCAACCGGATCATCCGGCATGTGCGCCAGCGCATCGCCCAGCGCGCTGGCGTCCTCGGCGCCCTGCCCCGCTCCCTGGCCGATGAACGGCAGCGTGGCATGCGCCGCATCGCCCAGAAGCGCAACGCGCCCCTTGGCCCAGGCGTTGAGCGGTTCGATATCGAACAGCGGCCAGCGCAGAAAATCGGCCGACCTGGACAGCCATTCGCGAGCGGCCGGCTCCCAGCCCTCGACGAAGGAAAGAACCTGTTCCATAGACACGACCGCAGTGCGGTGGCCGGTGTCGAGGTCTTCCAGCCGCTGGTTGTTGCGATAGAGGCTGAGGTTGATGGTCCTGCGCCCGGCAAAGTTCTGCAGCAAGAACTGCCCCGGCGCCGGCCACGCATTTGCCGTCCACTGATAGCTTTCGAAATCGGGCAACTGTTCCGCGGGGATCAGGCCGCGATAGGCGACCTTGCCCGAGAACACGGGCTCGATCTCACCAAACACCAGACGGCGCACGGTCGAACGGATGCCGTCCGCGCCGATCAGCACATCGCCCGTGGCGACGTGGCCGTTCTCGAAGACCGCGCGCACGCCGCTGTCATCCTGCTCCACCGCTACACATCTCATGCCATACCGGGCCAGACCGGCGGGCAGCTGCTCACCCAGCCGGTCAAGCAGTTCGGAACGGCCGAACACCAGATAGGGCGACCCCAGTTCACGCTCGGCGATGGTGTCGCCCAGCCGGTTGGTGCTGATTATATTGCCGGTGTTCCATTCGCGCATGTTGCGCACCTCGACGGGCGAGCCGCAGGCCTTCACCAGATCGAGCAGCCCGATGCGCTTGAAGATGTTGGTAACATTGGCGGTGAACTGCACGGCCGAGCCGATCTCCGGGTTTCCCTCGGCGCGCTCGTAGAGTTCAACGTCCATGCCGTGGTAGCGCAGCGTCAGTGCGCTGATGATTCCGCCGATGCCACCACCGATAATAATCGCCTTCATGGCTGTTTCCTTCGCAAATTGCCGTCGAACGATGTGCTGGCGGCGTCAGGGATGCGTGCCCGGACCGGCCGGCCGCGCTCTGCGGGCGCGCTGGGCGGCCGGATCGGGCAAGGGGATCGAGTCGAGCAACGCACGGGTGTACGCATCGGCCGGATTGCGCAGCACCTCTGCCGCGGGACCTTGCTCGACGATGCGCCCACGGTTCATCACGACCACCCGGTTCGAGATGCTGGCGGCCAGCGACAGGTCATGCGTGATGAAGATGCAGGCGAAACCGTATTGCCGCTGCAGTTTGCGGAACAGCTCCAGCACCGTCTTCTGCACGGAGACGTCCAGCGCGGAAGTCGGCTCGTCCGCCACGACGAGCGAGGGTTTGACCGACAGCGCCCTCGCGATTCCCACACGCTGCTTCTGCCCGCCCGAAAGCTCGTGCGGGAAGCGGTCAAACAGCTCGGGCGCAAGGCCGACCTCCGACAGAAGATGGCGGATATGCCCGTCGCTGCAATCCAGGCCGGGCTTGTAGCGGCGGTTCCATTGCAGGGCCGCGCGCAGCGTGGCCCCGATCCGCATGCGCGGGTTGAGCGAGGCGTTGGCATCCTGAAACACCATGCTCACACCCGGAGAGTGCAGATCCTTTCCCGTACCCGCCCCCTGGCGCAGCCTGCCGTCGATGGTGACCTGTCCCCGATTCACCCGCAGCAGACCGGCTGCGACGTTACCCAGCGTGCTTTTCCCGCTTCCGGATTCCCCCACCAGCGCCACCACTTCGTTGCGCCGGATGGTCAGATCGATGCCGTCGAGCGCCTTCAGCTCATGCCCTCGGCGACCGTAGAAGGTGATGCCGACATCACGGAATTCCAGAACCGTCGTGTCATCTGATGGCGCCGGCGCATCCTCCAGGAAATCGCGCCTCTCCAGCGACGGGACCGCCGACAGCAACATACGGGTATAGTCCTCGCGCGGGGCGGAAAACAGATCCCCGGCCGGGCCGGTCTCGATCTTCTCGCCATGCCGCATGACCAGCACCCGGTCGGCGATATCCGCCACGACGCCGAAATCGTGGGTGATGAACAGGATGGACATGCCCATCTCGGCCTGCAATTCCCGCAGCAGATCGAGGATGCGGGCCTGCACCGTGACATCCAGCGCGGTCGTCGGCTCGTCGGCGATCAATAGCCTGGGGCGGCAGGCGATCGCCATCGCGATCATAACCCTTTGAAGCTGGCCGCCCGACAGTTCGAACGGGTACTGATCGCATTTGACCTCGGGATTGGGCAGCTTGACCTTGTGCAGCAGCTCGACCGCACGGGCGCGGGCCTCCGCCGGCGACAGTTTCAGGTGATTGCGGAGCACATCGCCGAGCTGCCGGCCAATCTTGTAGACCGGGTTCAGCGCCGCCATCGGCTCCTGAAATATGATCGACACATCGTTGCCGCGCAGACCGGTCAGCCGGCCGAAATCGTAGGGCAGCAGTTCCTCACCCCCGAAGGCGATGCTGCCGGTTACCCTGGCCCGCGGGCCGAGCAGGCCGAGCAGGCTGAGGGCCGTCACAGACTTGCCGGAGCCGGACTCCCCCACGATGGCCAGGGTCTCGCCCGGAGCGATGTCGAACGACAGGTCCTTGACAATTCCCGTGTCCCCGAAGGCGATGTTCAGCCCGCGGACCGCCAGCAGCGGCGGTTTTGCGATGGCGGTTGCCTCTGGCGTAAGGATACCCATCAGCGGCCTCCCTGTTCGCGCGGGTCCCAGAGGGTCCGCAGCGTGTCGCCCAGCGCGCTGAAGGTCAGGATGGCCGAGACAACGAACAGCCCGGGTATGAGCATCAGCATCGGGTGCGTGGCCAGATACCGCTGCCCGTCGGCAACCATGCCGCCCCATGAAGGCATCGGCGGCCGGATACCGAGGCCCAGGTAGCCGAGGCCGGAACCGACAAGAATCGCGGAGGCGATGGTCAAAGAAGCCTGCGCCAGCAGGGGGGCGACGATGTTGGGCAGAATCTGGCCCAGTATGATCGACCGGCGCGGAGCACCGAAGATGATGGCCGCCTGAATGAAGGGCCGGCTGCGGACCGAAAGGGTCTGGCCATAGGCCACGCGCGCGAAGCCAGGCGTGAACAGCAGCGCCAGCACGCCGATGAGGGTCGGCACGCTGGGGCCCAGCACGGCCACCACCAGCAGCGCCAGGATCAGCGGCGGGATCGACAGCATGACATCGATGCCGCGCATCAGAAAATCCTCTGTCAAGCCGCGCGAATACGCGGCGGTCACGCCGATCGACACCCCGAGCGAGAGCGCGATCATCGTCGAGGCCAGCGCAGTCAGCAGCTCGACCTGCGCGCCGGTGGCGATACGGGCCAGTATGTCGCGGCCGAAGTTGTCGGTGCCCAACAGATGCCCCGGCGTGCCGACGGGGGCAAAACGCGCGAGGATGTTCTGCGCCAGTGGGTCGACAGGCACGAGCAGCGGCCCGGCGACGGCGAAAGCCACCAGAATTCCGGCAATTAGCGGCAGGATGATGCGTTTCATCGTTTGCTCACCCGCGGGTCGAGAAAGCCGTACATGATGTCGGAGATGATATTTATCGCGATATAGAAGGCTGAAATCACGAATACGGCCCCCTGGATAAGCGGGTAGTCCCGCACACTGACTGACGAGACCAGCAGCGAACCAAGACCGGAGAGATTGAAGACCTTCTCCACCAGAACGGTGGCTCCGATAAGCCCGCCCAGTTCCAGCGCCGAGATGGTCAGCACGGGTGTCAGGGCATTGCGCAGAATGTCCCGGCGGAAGGTCACCCGTGTGGGAAAGCCGTAGGCGCGCGAAGTGCGCACCCAGTCCTGCGTCCGCACCTCAAGGATCTCGAAGCGCGTCACCTTCGCGATGGTCGCGGCGATAGGCAGCGCCAGCGTAACGACGGGCAGCACCAGGCGACGGACGTGCTCCGCGGGGTCGGAGAAGGGGGCGACGCCGCCGGCGGGCAGCCACCCCAGCGACAGCGACAGCCCGAGGATCAGGACCGAGCCCAGCACATAGCCCGGCACGGACAGGATGACCGGTCCCAGTATCGATACCAGTCGATCGCCCCAACGGGTCTGCACACTCAGGCTGCCCAGCAGAATGCCACCCGTTATGCCGAAGAAGGCGGCGAGCACGACCAGTTCGATGCTGACCGCCAGTCTGCTGGCAATGATATCGAAGGCGGGCTGGCTATATTGAAAGGAGATGCCGAAATCCAGCCGGAGCAACCCGATTACATGGTTGAGCAGCCGCACGGGCATCGGCTTGTCCAGCCCGAACTGCTGGCGCAGGGCGGCGACCACATCGGGGCCGATACCGGCCGTCTCGCTCAGCATGGCTTCGACCGGATCGCCGGGCACGACCTGGATAGCCAAGAAGATGATCACCTGCACGCAGACGATCATCGCCAGACCGATCAGAATGCGCTTCCCGCAATATGCAGCCAATCCCATCACGGTGAACTCTTTCGATTTGCAGGGCCGGACGCGGGCGAGCCCTCGCCCGCGGGCCGGTGATATCGCCCGGCGGACGGAAGAAGGCCGGCTCGCTCAGCGGATCGAGGTTTTCTCGATCATGTAGCCGGTGCCCGTGATGCTCAGGAAGCCGGGAATGTTCCTGAAGCCCTTGACCCTGTCGGTGTAGGCAAAGGCCTGGCTGCGTTGCGCCAGGGGCAGAAAGGGCACCTGATCGCCGATGATCCGGACGGCTTTCGCGTACTCGGCCCGCGCCTCTTCGTCGCCGGCGATGGCCTCACCGGCCTGGATATGGGCGACGATCTCCGAGGCATCGTATCCGTAGCTGCCGAAAGACGAGGCGGGCGCGCCAACCGCGTAGGCCTGCATGTAGACCGGTCCGGTCACCGACGGCGCGCCGCCGGCAACGGCAAGGTCGTAGTTACCTCCGTTCTTCGCGGAAGTGTAGGTCGGCCAATCGGGGGCGTTAAGCTCGGCGTCGATTCCAACAGCCTTGAGATCGGCCTGCATGGACAGTGCCATGTCGCGGAAGAACGAATAGGTCGACGACGTGAGGAGCGAAATCTTCATCCCCTTGGCCACGCCCGCTTCGGCCAGCAAGGCACGGGCCTTGTCGGGATCGTAGCTCCACAGCTCACCCATCGCGGGATCGTAACGATCGTTGCCCGGCGACATCGGCATGCCGTTCAGGGGATTGCCATGGCCGTAGAAGGCCGCGGCCACCACGTTGTCGCGATTGATCGCGTAGGCGATGGCCTGCCGAACCTTCGGATTGTCGAAGGGCGCGCGCCCGGTGTTGAATAGCGTATAGACGAATGGACCGGGAACCGCGTCGAGCACCAGTTTCGGCGTCGCCTCGATACGTTCGAAATCTTCCCAGCCGACGAAATCGACCATGTCGACATCACCGGCGATGAGCGCGTTCGCGCGGGCAGACGAGTCCGGATAGAAGATGAACTTCACGCCGTCCAGCGCAACCGCGTCCTTGTCATAGTATGTATCGGCCTTGACCAGAGTCAGGCTGACGCCGCTGTCGTTTGCCTTCAGCCTGAACGGGCCGGCGCCAATCCAGTTCACGGCACCCGGGGCGAGCGCCGCCGGCGGCGAGATGCCCGCGTTCGGATCGGCGAGGTAGTCCAGAAGCGAAGCGTTCGGCTTCGACAGGCGCACGAGTACTGTATGCGCATCCGGCGTCTCGATAGCTTCCAGGGTAGACAGTGCGGCATAGATTGCCGCTCCGGTCTCGCGACGCGCCAGATATTCGAGGCTGGCCTTGACCGTGGCCGAGTCGATCGGCGTACCGTCGTGGAACACCAGTCCCTTGCGCAAGGTAAAACGGTAGGTCGACGTGTCCACGGCCTCGAAGCTTTCCGCCAGAGCAGGGACAACGGTCCCGTTCTCGTCGAACTTCACCAGGCCGCGATGCAGCTGCTGGTTGACGATGAACTGGGCGGCGCCGCGCGACGGGCCGTAAATCAGGTTGCCGACATTGGCCGACAGCCCGAAAGTCAGCATCCTGCCGTCGTCCTGCGCCCGCGCAACCTGCGGGACGAAGCCGGCCATCAAGGTGACCAGGCCCATTGCCGTGGCCAGAAATGTTCTGCGGTGCATGCCGCAAGAAATTCTCGTCTTCATTTTCCCCTCGTTCTTGTCCTCTGCCGGGACCACAATAATGGAGAGATATTCAGCAGCTACCGAAATCCAACCCTATTGATAATCCATTATTTCAGCATCAAAACTTCCACCCGTTAATTTTTATATTGATGTATATTTTATTGTGAATTTATCTATTATTTTATAATTGTAAATTACATTTTTATAATTTGCCTCCCAAATTATCATCAACCATCAACACGTCGCCGTCATGCTGCTCCGCTCTCGTCCGGCCGGGTCTCCGCCTTTCCATAGCCGCCCCCGGTCGGCGTTTCGATGATTATGGCCTCGCCTGCCCGGATGGCGATCTGGACACAGGAGTCGAGTTCCTCGATGCGACCGTCGGTCCGACGGAGAAGATTGCGTCCCAGGCTACCGGGCTCGCCGCCGGCTGTGCCGAAGGGCGCCACATGACGATTGCCGCTCAGAATCGCGCAGTCCATGTCCTCACGGAACCGGATGACGCGACGCACGCCGTCGCCGGCCTTCCACCGGCCACGTCCGCCCGATCCGCGGCGGATGGAGAACTCTTCCAGCACGACCGGATAGCGCGCCTCCAGCACCTCGGGGTCGGTCAACCGGGTATTGGTCATGTTGGTATGCACCGCGGCCGCGCCGTCAAAGCCGGGCCCGGCGGGAGCGCCGGAGCAAATGGTCTCGTAATACTGCGTGGCCGCATTGCCGAAGGTCAGGTTATTCATCGTCGCCTGCGAAGAACCAAGCCGCCCAACGGCACCCAGCAAGCAGTTGGTCACCGCCTGGCTGACCTCCACATTGCCGGCCACCACCGCCGCCGGCCAGCGTGGCGATAGCATCGTGCCCTCGGGGATTGCGATATCGATGGGACGCAGGCAGCCGGCGTTCATCGGTATCGGACGCCCCACCAGCATGCGGAACACGAACAGCACCGCCGCACGGGTGATCGATTCCGGCGCGTTGAAATTGCTGTCCTGTTGCGCACTGGTGCCGGCAAAGTCGATGCGGAGCCGACGCGCGGCACGGTCCACGCTCAGCGAGACGCTGATGTGGCAGCCCTGATCCATAAGCAATTCGAAACGGCCGTCCGCCAGCCCGTCGATGACCTGCCGGACCTCGGCCTCGGCATTGTCCTGCACGTGCCCCATATAGGCCGCGATCACCTCGTCGCCGAACCGGGCGATCATGCGCCGCACCTCCGCCGCACCGCGCTCGTTGGCGGCAACCTGCGCCTTCAGGTCTGCGATGTTCTCGTCGATGTTGCGCGCGGGATACCTGGCGCCAGCCAGCAGCGCGCGCATCTCGTCTTCGAGAAAGCGGCCCTGGTCGACCAGCTTGCGGCTGTCGATATAGACGCCCTCCTCCTCAATGGTGCGGGCGCTCGGGCTCATGGAGCCGGGCGCCAGGCCGCCGATATCGGCATGATGTCCGCGGCTGGCGACGATGAAGCGGATGCGACTTCCCGTCTCGTCGAACACCGGGGTCACGACAGTGATATCCGGCAAGTGCGTCCCACCCTGATAGGGAGCGTTCAGCACGTAGACGTCACCCGACTTCATGCTGTCGCGGCCGCGCTCCAGCACGGAGCGGACCGAACTGTCCATCGAACCCAGATGCACCGGCACATGCGGGGCGTTGGCCACGAGATTCCCGGTTCCGTCGAAAAGGGCGCAGGAAAAATCCAGCCGTTCCTTCATATTGACCGAGCGGGCGGTGTTCTGCAGCACCACGCCCATCTGCTCGGCTATCGACATGAAGAGGTTGTTGAATACTTCGAGCATGACAGGATCGGCGGCGGTATCCAGCCGGGCGGTCTCGACCACGCCGGCGGTGCGCGTCAGGACAAGGTAGTCGCGTTCCGTAATCCGCCCGCTCCAGCCGGCCTCGATCACCACGGTCTGGTTGGGCTCGATCACCAGCGCGGGACCGGGCAGAATCCGGCCGGGCGCAAGCTGGTCGCGCCGGACAATGCGCGCATCGCGCCAGGCGCCCTGACTGTAGATGCGCGTGAAAGCGTCGGGCAACGCCGGCGGCAACGCGGGCACCGGGCGCAAGGTCTCGGGCACGACGGCTCCACCGCCGATCGACTCCACCGCCAGAGCTTCGACCACAAGGTCGTGCCCTGCCTGCACGAAGCCGAAGCGCTGGCGATGCGCCTGCTCGAACGCTTGCAACATGTCCTCCAGCGGGCCGGACTTTATCTCGATAGCCGAGTCAGTGCCGAGATAGCGCAGATGCACACGCACCTCGTCGCGGATCTCTTCGCCACTCACACCCTGCGCAGCCAGTTCGCCGCGCGTCTCAGCAAGCAGCGCGTCCGTCAGACGCGCTATCGTGTCCATCGCGGCGGCGTCCAGCACCGCTTCCACGCTTTTCTGCCGGCTGGCCCGCAGGTCCCCCAGGCCGATGCCATAGGCCGACAGCAGACCGGAAAAGGGGTGCACGACAATGGTACTCATGCCGAGCGTCTCGGCCACGAGACAGGCATGCTGCCCCCCGGCGCCGCCAAAGCAGGCCAGCGCATAGCGGGTGACGTCGTAGCCGCGCGCGACCGAGATTTTCTTGATCGCGTTGGCCATGTTCTGCACTGCGATGGTGATGAAGCCATCCGCGGCCTCTTCCGGGGTCTTCGTCCCGCCCGCACCCGCCACCAGCGCCGCAAATCGCTCTCGCACCACCTGCCCGTCCAGCGGCAGGTTCTGCTCGGGGCCGAATATGGAGGGAAAATTCTCCGGCCGCAGCTTGCCCAGCATGACGTTCGCGTCGGTGATGGTCAGCGGCCCGCCGCGGCGATAGCAAGCCGGACCGGGGTTGGCACCGGCCGATTCCGGCCCCACCTGGAAACGCGCGCCGTCGAACGACAGGATCGAGCCACCGCCCGCCGCAACGGTATGGATCAGCATCATCGGCGCGCGCATCCGCACGCCGGCCACTTCGGATTCGAAGCTGCGCTCGTACTCTCCGGCATAATGCGTCACGTCAGTCGAGGTCCCGCCCATATCGAAACCGATGATATGGTCGAATCCCGCCGCGTCGCAGGTTCGCGCGGCGCCCACGACACCGCCGGCCGGCCCCGAAAGGATCGCGTCGCGCCCCTGGAACAAGTGCGCGGAGGTCACCCCCCCGCCCGACGTCATGCACAGAAGCCGCGCGCCGCTGCTATCGAGATCCAGATCCGCAATCAGCCCATCCAGATATCGCTGCAGCACCGGCGAGAGATAGGCGTCGACCACCGTGGTATCCCCGCGCCCGACGATCCGGACGAGGGGCGAAACCTCATGACTGACAGACACCTGCCCGAAACCCATCTCGCGCGCCAGCGCAGCGAGCGCCCGCTCGTGCTGCGGGTAGTGATAGGCGTGCATCAGCACGATCGCGACGGAATTGATCCCGCTGGCACGCACTTCCTCAAGCTGGCGCCGGGCCAGTGACAGGTCCAGCGGAAGCTCGACCGTGCCGTCCGACAGGACGCGCTCAGCCACCTCGACAACGCAGCCGTACAGCGCGTCGGGCTTCTCGATGCGCACGGAGAAGATGTCCTTGCGCGCCTGATAGCCGATTTCGAGCTGGTCGCGGAAGCCGCGGGTAATGAGAAGTGCCGGAGGCTCGCCCTTGCGCTCCAGCAGCGCGTTGGTCGCGACCGTGGTGCCCATCTTGATCGTGCCGATCATCCCCGGGGGAATCTTCTCGCCGGGCTTCAGGCCAAGAAAGCTGCGGATGCCGGCAGAGGCGGAGTCGCGATATGCCTCGGGATTCTCGGACAGCAGCTTGCGCGCTTCCAGCCCGCCATCGGGCCTGCGCGCGATGACATCGGTGAACGTACCGCCGCGGTCGATCCAGAAATCCCAACGCATCGCCAACCTCTGTATATATAATTGATGATACGTTGACGATACATCGATATTTTGTCAATAAGAAATGGCTGTTCTTGATAGGGGATCGCATCGCGGCATGGACCGATCGCACGGTTTCCTGCACGCTCGCAGGCATGAGTGGTTTCCAGACGCTTGGTTTTTTCAGCCAATCCGGCAAAGGTGAGCGGTGAAACATCGTGCTAGAGACCGCTTCGGGCTTTCATTCTGAACGATAAAATGCAGATACCTTATCAAGCTGCGGAGCGCCCGCCGCACCGGGCCGCGGAACGAGACATAGGACAGGCATGAAAAAGGGAACTGAAACCGTGGCCCCTCAGCAGCACACGCATGACGGCCCCATCGTCTCCTCGGCGCATCTGGCGGCGGGCAGCAAGCTGCCGGAGCTTTCCGAGTTTGAGTTCGGGTTGATCCTGGCCCGCAACGCCTTCGATCGGTGGATCGTGCGCTGCATGGCCGCGGCGGGCCTGCCGGGGCTGACGCCGCTTGAGGTACTGGTCCTGCATTCGGTGAATCACCGCCAGCGGGCAAAGCGGTTTGCGGATATCTGTCTGGTGCTGGGCATCGAGGATTCCCACACGGTGGTCTACGCGCTCAAGAAGCTCGAATCGCAGGGCATGGTTGTCAGGGTACGCCAGGGCAAG
Source organism: Pseudochelatococcus lubricantis (assembly GCF_011762225.1). Classification (GTDB taxonomy): domain Bacteria; phylum Pseudomonadota; class Alphaproteobacteria; order Rhizobiales; family Beijerinckiaceae; genus Pseudochelatococcus; species Pseudochelatococcus lubricantis. The sequence goes on along the minus strand of NZ_JAASQI010000006.1, from coordinate 85,944 downwards.
GAGAGGCTGATCCTGATCACACAGGCCGGAGAGGATCTCTGCCAACGGTATGGCGAGATCCGAGAACGACTGCTGGTAGACGCAATCTCGACGCTGGGCCTTGATCCCCGGGCGATAAGCGGGGTCGCGTCGACCGTTCGGGTGCTGTCGGGGCACTACGATCAAGCCGCCCGCACGGCAACGACCCTTTGATCCGGCTTCCGCGCCGCGTGTCTTCGCCCTCCGCGGACGCGGGCGCCCGGACCACCACTCAACGGTGCGCGGGCGCCGGCGTCAGGCGCCCGCTTGCCAGCAGGACACCGAAGATCGCCACGGCCACACCGGCCATCTGCGACAGATCCGGCATCCGCCCGAACAGCGCCGCAGTGACGAGGGCGGCGACCGGAACCAGATTGAACAGCACCGACGTCGCGCCCGGGCCGCGCACCGCAATGCCCACCTGCCAGAACAGATAGGCAAGGACCGAGCCTATCAGCGCCATCCACAGCGTCGCTCCCCACGCCGTGCCGGAGGCGGCGGCCGCCGCACCGACAGGCGCCTCAAACGAGAACGCGGCCGCCAGCAGGGCCAGTGCGCCGAACAGCATGGTCCAGGCCGAGGTTTCCAGCGGGCTGGCCTCCTTCACCCAGCGGCGGCAGCCGATGGTGTAGAGCGCCCAGGCGAAGCTACCGATCAGAATCAACAGATCGCCGGCGGCAAAACGCGCGCCCGAAAACGCCCCGACGGTCAGCGCCACACCCAGCAGGCTGACCGCCATGCCCACCAGGGCGAGGACGCCCGGAAAGCGCCGGCCGATCAGCGCATCGAGCAGGTTCGTCGTCAGCGGACTCGTGCCCATGATCAGCGCTGCGGTGACCGGGCTGGAACTGCGCATACCCAGGAACAACGCGGCGTTGAACCCGGCCACTCCGACGACACCCAGCAGCATGAAAGCCGGAGCATTGCGCCGCAGAGCCCGCAGGCCGGAGCCCTGGGTGACCCAGAGCCACAACAGGATCGTGGCAGCGGCAAAGATGAAGCGCCCCGAAGCCGCCGTCCAGGGCGGCACCTCGAGCAGGGCGATGCGCGTGGCTTCGAAATTCGTGCCCCAGAAGATTGCGGCAAGCGCACTGAGCAGAAAAGCCGCCCCCTCGGAGCGGGGCATGGCGGCGCGCGCGGTTTCGGTAACGGACATGGAACATCTCCGGTTGGCGGGATAAGGCGTTGTCGCATTCCGGAACGCACAATGGTATCGCATCTATCTGCAGACTGTTTTCCGATATCGGAAAGATGATGGATCGGCTGAACTGGGATGATATCCGCCTGTTTCTGACGCTGGCGCGCGAAGGCACGCTATCGGGCGCGGCCCGTAGCCTGGGGATCGGGATCGCGACGATTTCGCGCCGCATCGAGCGGATCGAGCAGGCGCTCGGCTTGCCGCTGTTCCTGCGCCATCAACAGGGTTATGACCTGACCGATCAGGGCGCGGCGCTGCTACCCCGGGCAGAGGCTATGGAACTGGCCGCGCAGGGCATGCGGCAGGAGGCTGAGGCACAGGTGGAAGTGCGCGGACTGGTTCGTCTTGCCAGCTTCGAAAGCCTGATCGCGCCTTTCGTCGTGCCCGCACTCGCTTCCCTGCTGGCGGACAATCCAGGGCTCGATGTCGAGGTGCTTTATTCGGCCTCCACCGTGAACCTGCATCGCCACGATGCCGATCTGGCTCTTCGCATGGTCGCGCCCGAGCGCGGCAATCTGGTGGCGAGGCGTCTGACGGCCATGGGATTCGCGCTTTACGGCCCGCCCGACGGGACGCCGCCTTCCCGACACGTGACTTGGCCCGACATGGTGAGCCTGGGCACGCCGCTGGCGTGGTCGAGGGCTTTCGGCGCGGAGGAAAACGGGCGCTTTGCCGTCAATACGCTGACCGCCCAGGTGGCGGCGGTACGGGCCGGAATCGGTGTCGCGGTGCTGCCGTACTTTCTGGCGCGCAATGCCGGGCTCCGGCTATTGAGCGAGACCCTGCCGGACGGGGGCGCGATGACACGGCCGGTGCTGCTGGTCATGCATGCGGATCTGGCGGGCTCGCGGCGCGTGCGCACCGTTGCCGATGCCATCGCGCGTGAACTCGTCGCTCGCCGGCAGGAACTGGAACAGCCCTGAGACGTAGCGGCGTCGCCGTCCGCCCTGCGACATGGATCGCGGAACCGAGAAGCGCGTCTCCCGCGGCTGTCCGTAGGGGAGCGCTTTCATGGCCGTTTGTTCCATTTCATGAGCCATCCGACGGCCGGCGGAGGTTTGGGTTCTGCCGGTCATGGGTGCAAGAACGCGAGAAGGTTATGCCTGCGTCAATGCGTCCCCGGAATAGCTGCGACCAGATTGCGGGTGTAACCCTGTTGGGGAGTCCCGAAGATGACGTTCGGCGCACCGGACTCGACGACGACACCCCGATGCATGACCAGGATGTCATCGCAAATCTGGCTGGCCACGCGCAGGTCGTGCGTGATGAAGATGATCGCCAGATTGCGTTCGCGCTGGACGCGCTGCAACAGCTCTAGGATCTGGGCCTGAATGGACACGTCGAGCGCGGACACCGCTTCGTCGGCAATCAGGATTTCGGGGTCCATCATGAGCGCGCGGGCGATCCCCACCCTCTGCCGCTGGCCGCCGGAGAATTCATGCGGAAAACGCTCCATCGCGCCGGGATCGAGGCCAACCAGTTCAAGCGTCTCATAGGCCCGCGCCCGCACCTCCCGGGCGTTCCGGCCGTGGGCGACGGGTCCCGCGGTCAGTGACATGCCGATCGTGTGGCGGGGATTGAGCGAGGCGAAGGGGTCCTGGAACACCATCTGGATGCGGGGCCGCAAAGGGCGGAACTCTTTCTCGGAAAGGGCGGCGATATCGCGGTTCTCAAAGAGGATGCTGCCGGAATCGAGAGTCGTCAGCTTCATGAGCACCCGCCCAAGGGAACTCTTGCCCGAGCCGCTTTCGCCGACGACGCCCAGCGTTTGTCCCCGACGCAGGGTGAAGCTGACATCCTGCAAGGCGACGACGATCCGCTTGTGGCTGAACGTCCCCGAACCGAGCCGATAGGTCTTGCGCAGGTCCGCGACTTCAAGCACGACATCCGTCTCCGGGGCCGCTGTCCTGTCGCCCTTGCGCATATGCGGAACGGCGGCGATCAGGCGTTTGGTGTAGGGATGCCGGGGATTGAGAAGCACGTCCTTCGCGCCCCCCTGTTCCACGAGATCGCCCTTCTCCATCACGATGACGCTGTCCGCGATTTCGGAAACCACCCCGAAATCATGCGTGATGAACATGACGCTCATGCCCTTGCGCCTCTGGATCCTGCGGATGAGATCGAGAATCTGCGCCTGCGTGGTCACGTCCAGCGCCGTGGTCGGCTCGTCCGCGATCAGCACGTCTGGATCGAGAGCCAAAGCCATGGCGATCATGACACGCTGGCGTTGCCCGCCGGAAAGACGGAAAGGATACTGGTGCTGGATCACCGCCGGATCGGGCAGGCCGACCTCACCGAGAAGCTCGACGATCTTCGCGGCGCGGCGCTCGCGGTCGCCGAAATCGTGAGCGACGAGAACCTCCTCGATCTGATCGCGGATCGTCATCAGGGGGTTGAGCGATGACAGCGGGTCCTGAAAGATGATGGAAACCGACTTGCCGCGCAGCAGGCGGCGCTGACTTTCCGGGACCTTCAGAAGATCGACGCCTCGAAAAGCGATCGATCCACTTTCTATCGTCATCGTCGACGGCAGCAATCCCATGATTGTGTTGGCCGTCACCGATTTGCCCGAGCCGGACTCGCCGATGATGCAGAGAATTTCGCCGGCTTTCAATTCGAACGATATGTCATGGACGGCATATCGCCGGTCCAGCCCCTTGGGCAGGCGGACGCTCAGGTTGCGCACTGACAGAATCGCCTGTCCGCTCTTGTCGTTTCCCGTCATGTCAACAGTGCTCCGCAACGTGGCTGTTCTCCGCTGGCGGAAGGCCGCCGAACGCATCGGCGGCCTTCGGCAATCATGATTCAGGCGTCAGCCCTGAATGTAGACGGCGTGGGTTTCGGTGAACCCGTAAAGACCATGCTTGCCGTCCACGCGGTCTGCATGCCGGTGCCGATCTCCGCCGCGTCGACGAAGTTGCGATAGTCAACAGGTGGGGCGGAAAACGTCGCCGATTGCGAACGTGTGAACGCCATTTCCCCGGTCTCCTCCCGCTTGATCGGAACGCGGACCAGCCGGATCATGGCTTGGGAACCACCGTCGCCACCTTGCGCAGCGGAGAAAGGACCTCAAGCGTGATGGCGACGCCTTTGGCGATGCGCACGATCGAGCCGGTGGAAATCGGCACCGGCTGCGAACCGTCGAGGCTGCACAGCGCCTCGCCCTCGATGACGACAAAGGTCTCGTCCAGGTCACGCGCCGGATAGACATAAAGGCCCGGCTCCGCTTTCCACACGGCGACTTTCGTGCCGTTCTCCACGTCGTCCTCCCAGATCAGGCGGGCATCCGAACCGCTGTCGCGGCCCTCGGCGGGGCGGCTTGGCGCGAAATCGATATCGTCGGCGACATTATAGATGGACATGGTTGAGGTTCCTCTCCTGTGATCGGGCCTTGCGGCGCGGTGGATACTCGTCGTCATGCGTGCGGCGGAAGCGCCGCTCCCGACATCCGGCTCCTGAACCAGTCATGCACGCGGTAATAGCGCAGCGTGAGCGGCGGGCCGTAATTCATGTAGAGCGGTGCCCGGTGCAGAGGCTCCGGCCGCAGGGCCAGGTCGTTCGTCGACGTCCCCAACGCCCATTCACTCAGCACGCCACCCAGCATGCTGCCGGTGGGGACGCCGCGGCCGGAAAGCCCGGTCAGCGCCACCACACCCGGTGCGAGATCGTAGAGACGCGGCACGGTGCGGTACTGCATATCGAGTTCGCCGAACCACAGATAATCCCACTCGACCGGCTCCTCGATCTGCGGGTGAAGCCATTTCAGTCGGTCGCTCAGAACCCGTTTGGTGAACTCAATGTCCGCGCCGCGCCGGCCCATGGGGAACATGGAGGCCACGATCCGCCCCTCGGCGTTGTACTTGTAGACGAAGATATCGCCGCGCCCATCATGCATGGTTGTGTTGCGCGGCAGCACCGACAAACGCGCCGCCGGCGACAGCGGCCGTGTGGCCGCGACAAACACCTTTTGAATCTTGAAGCTCTCGTCCAGCTTCGGCCAGCCGGCGACCGTATAGGCGCCGGTAGCGAAAATCACCTTGTCCGCGGTGACCGAGCCGCCGGCAGTCCTGACCTTCCACCGCCCCCCGGCCGGCTCGCAACCCGCCGCCTCGCAGCGGGTGTAGAGGCGCGCGCCCTCCTGCATGGCCGCGCGGGCGAGTCCGCGCGCATAGCCAAGCGGATTGAGGTGGCCCGCCTCCTCATGCAGCCAGCCGCCGTAGTAGCGCTGCGACCCCGTGACACGGGCGACTTCGTCACGGTCAAGCATGCGGGTGCGCGCACCGACCGCGTTGTAGCTCTGCACCTTCGCCTCGATATCCGCCAGTTGGCCGGGATGCAGAGCGCCCATGACGTAGCCGTTCTGTACCCACTCGCAGTCGATGACGTAGTCGCGGATATAGGCGGAGACCTTGTCGTTGGCGCGGGTCTGGCGGGCGATCAGGCGGCTGGCCCATGGCTCGCCCAGCATCCTGCGCAATTCGTCGAGACTGTAATGCGTGAAGGTGGGCGTGCAATGGCCGGCGTTGCGGCCCGATCCGCCATAACCCACCTCCCGACCTTCCAGGAGCACCACCTCCACGCCGGCTTTCGCCAGCTCCAGCGCCGTGGTGAGGCCGGTGTATCCACCGCCGACGACGCAGACGTCGGCCTTCTCGTCGCCGGACAACGGGCCGGTTTCGGGCGCGGGCGCGGCGGTCGCGTACCACAGCGACGTTTCGAAAGGAGAAAACTTCGGTTGCACCGCATTCACCCCTGATCGGAACGGGCGTCCAGCGCATCGCGCAGGCCGTCACCGATGAAATTGAAACCGGCAACCGCGATCGTGATCGCGACGCCCGGAACGATGGCCAGCCAAGGCGCCGAGGTCAGATACTGCTGCGCGCCATTGAGCATGTTGCCCCAGCTCGGCAGCGGCGGCTGAATGCCGTAGCCCAGAAAGCTGATATAGGCCTCCAGCAGGATAGCGCGCGCGATGGTCAGGGTCGCGGCGACGACGATCGGCCCCATGACGTTGGGCAGGATTTCGCGGAACATGATCCAGCGTCCGCGCAGGCCGAGCATTCTGGCTGCGAGAACGAAATCGCGGTCGCGCAGCGATCGGGTTTCGGCCTCCACGATCCGGGCCACCTCCATCCAGCTCGTCACCGCGATGATGACGGTGATCATCAGCGGGCTCGGCTTGACGAAGGCCGCGAGCGTCAGGAGGAGAAAGATGGACGGAAACGACAGGAAGGCATCGACGATGCGCATCAGCGTCGTGCCGACGAGCCCTCCATAATAGCCCGATACGACACCAACCACCGATCCGATGCAGGTCGAAAGCAGCATGGCGGAAAACCCGACCAGCAGCGAGATGCGCCCGGCGTGGAAAAGCCGCGCGGCGATGTCACGCCCCAGCGGATCAGTGCCGAAAATGTGCGCACCGGTTCCCGGCGGCGCAAAACGTGCGCGCAGGTCGATGTAGAGTTCGTCGAACGGCAGAAGATGCGGACCGGCGACGCAGGCAAACGTCAGGATAGCGATCATCGCCAACCCGACGAGCGCAAGCCGGTTCCTGACGAAGCGCCCGACGACACGGCTTCGCCACCAGCGCGGACGCGCGGCCTGCGGGATTGTTTGCATGACCGTGTTCATGGGATTTCCTCTCAGTCCAGACGAACGCGCGGATCGACAAACGCGACGAGAAGATCGGCAATGAAGTTACCCAGCAGAACCAGAATTGCCGAAAACATCAGTAGTCCCATGACGACCGGATAATCATTGTATCCCAGGCTGTCGAGGAACAGGCGCCCCATGCCCGGCCAGGTGAAGACGGTTTCGGTCACCAGCGCGCCGCCGAGAAGCGCCGGCAATTGTACGCCGGCCAGCGTTATCATCGGCAGCATCGCGTTACCCAGCACATGCTTCAGCAACACACGGCGCGGCGACAAGCCCTTGGCCCTGGCCGTGCGGATGAAATCCTGATTGACGACCTCCAGCGTGGCGCTGCGCATGTAGCGGCTCCAGACCGCGACGTTCACCAACGCCAGCACGACACTCGGCAGGATGAGATGCCGGACGTAATCCAGGAACGATCCGTCGCCGACCGTGAACATGTTGCCCGCTGGCAGCCACTGCAGTTTTAGCGAGAATACGTAGATCGCCACCAGGCCGAACCAGAACGTGGGTATCGACAGGGAGACCATGGCGACGATCGTCCCCACATAGTCGAAAGCCGAGCCGCGCCGGATGGCGGTATGGACGCCGAGCCAGGTGCCGATCAGGATAGACAGCAGCGTCGATCCACCCATGAGCAGGATGGTGGCCCACAGATGACCGGCGATGATTTCAAGAACCGGCCGCCCGTCGCGATAGGAATGCCCCCAGTCTCCTTGCACGAGCCGCCACAGCCAGTCGAGATACTGCACCGGCAGGGGCCTGTTCAGACCCATCTGCTCGGCGATGCGGTCCAGCGCCTCCTTGGTCATTCCCGGCGTCAGCGTGTACTGAGACAGAGGGCCGCCGGGTGCGAGGTTGAGAACCGAAAAGCCGATAACGGACACGATCAGCAGCAGAATAACGCTCTGCCACAGTCGCCGTAAAGTATATCCAAGCATGGGATCTCCGCCTAAAGCGAGCAAACCGGCGCAGGACAGTGTGACACGAATGTCCCGGGCGGCTTTTGACGCCGCCCCGCCATTCAGGCACACGGCACGGCGCCAGAAGGCAGCTTATTTGCGACGCCAGTCGCGGATGTTCCACGTATCAATACGATTATTGATGTTGCCCTTGAAGCCGTCGACATCGGCCTTGCGGCCGCGCACCTGCATATACTGGAACATCGGCAGCATCGGGAGATCCTTGCGGACAAGCTCCTGCACCTTTTTGTAGATCGGCAGACGCTCTTCGGGAACGAAAAGCGCCCCACCCTGCTCCATCAGCGCATCGACTTCGGCGTTGGCGTAGACCCAGGTATTCTGGCCCGTCCCGCCCTTGGCCGGGGAAGCCGTGGACTTGAAGAAATCCGACGGATCAGGATCGGGGCCAATCAGCGGCGTAAGGCCAACCATGACCGAGTCGAACTGCGACATCATCCAGTAATCGCCCCACATCACAGCCGGCGGCAGGTTCGAAATGGTCATTTCGACACCGATGTCGCGGAACGATTGCTGGACGAATTGCTGGGCCTGCTCGCGCAGATTGTTGCCGGCCGTCGTGGAGTTCTTGAAGGACAGGCGCACGCCGTCTTTTTCACGAATGCCGTCGGCTCCCGGTTTCCAGCCGGCCTTATCAAGGATCGCCTTGGCCTTATCGATGTTGTACTCATGCTTGGGCAAGTCGGGATTGTAGTAATATGACTCCTTCGGCATGTAGGATTCGGTCGGCGTCGGCACGCCATAATAAATGGCGTCGATGATCGCCTGCTTGTCCAGCGCGTGATAGAGCGCCTCGCGCACCGCCGGATCCTTGAAATAGGGGCGTTCCATATTGAGGCTGATCGATTCGATCGTCGCGACGCCGGTCAGTTCTATGATCCGTCCCGGCAGGCTCTTGGCTTCCTCGTAATGATCGGCCGTGATCCATTGCACGCCCACCAGATCCACGTCGCCGGTCTTGAACTGCGTGTAAAGAACCGTCAGATCGGGAATGTATTTGATGACGACCTGCTGGATATGCGGACCCTCGCCGAAATAATCCGGGTTGGCCTCCAGTTCGATATGGTCGCCGGCGACACGCTTCTTCCACTTGAACGCGCCCGTTCCGATCGGCGCGTTGTTGAACGGCGCGCTGTTCTTGTCGACAACGCCGTCGAATGCGTGCTTCGGCACGATGAAGGTCGATGCGAGAAACGCGGCGTAAGGCGCGAACGGCTTCTCCATGCGCCACGTCAACTCGGTCGGTGACACGACGGTCAGATCGCGGACCAACTCATGCCCGGTGCGTCGCCAGCTCCTGAAATCAGGATCTGTCAGAAGTTCGAGCGTGAACTTGACGTCCTCGGCGGTGAAAGGTTTTCCGTCATGCCATTTCACGTCGTCGCGCAGCTTGATCTTCCAGTTGAGGCCGTCGGCGGAAATGCCGCCATTGGCGACGGTAGGAACCTCGGCAGCCAATAATGGAAAGTAATTGCCCTCAGGATCGACGTCGAAGAGAGGATCGAATACCGCGTAATGAACACCCTCGTCGCACTCGACATGCAGCAGGTGCGGGTTGAAGACGGTCGGCTCCTGCGAGAAGCCGATGATAATCTGCCCCTTGGGGGCCTCTTTCGCCAAAGCCTCGCCACGGAAGAAGCCGGGCACGGCGATCGTGGTCAGTCCCGTCGCACCGAGCATCAGCAGAGTCTGGCGACGATTCAGCAGGAAACCATCTTGCTTGTCAGTCATCATATTCCCCTTTTTTCAACGTTTTTGGTTCGCATTTAATGCTTTTACTGTTCCGCATTCGCGGCCGGCGGGCATGCAACACGCGCCCGCCTCGTGAAACATCAGAATCCGCTGATCAGCCTGATCTTGGACCCGTCGGAGAACCGGCTGAAGCGGAAGTCCGCAGGATCGACGATCGGCGTCTTTCCAAGCACAAGATCGGCCATCAGACGGCCAGCCGCGGGGCCAATGCCAAAGCCGTGGCCGGAAAAACCCGTGGCGACGAAGAGGCCCGGTATCTGCTCTAGCGGCGAAATGACGGGCACCGCATCGGGCGTGACGTCGATGTAGCCGGCCCAGCGCTGCGCGATTTCCACGTTTTCTAAGGCGGGGAACGCTTTTTTCACATGGACAAGCGCCGTGTCCGACAGGCGCTTGTCGGGCTGCGGATCCAACACCCGATTATACTCAAACGGGGTCGGCTCATCGAGACCCCAGCGCTTCGGCAGCCGCGCCTCGTCCAGAAAGCGAAATCCCAGCCGCAGATTGAGCGAGCGCCATTCCTTCTTCAGCGCAGGCAGGAAATCGAGCGCATAGCGGAACGAGTTCGGCACGATCGGCACGACGTTTTCGTGGCCCGAAGCGATGGTGTAGCCGCCGTCCAGCCGCTTGCGCATCGCGAAGTGGCGCGACCAGATCGCCTGCTCCGGCCCGCCTTCCGCCGGCGAGGTGCGCAGCACAGAGTTCATGACCTTCAGTTGCGGCAGATTGATATCGTTGTTGCCGAGGAAAAGACCGGACCATGCGCCGCCGGCCAGCACCACCGCCTGGCACTTGATATATCCGCGTTCGGTGACGACGCCGCAGATCTTGCCGCCCGCCGTTTCGACCCCGCGAACGGCGCATTCCGTCATGACATGGGCTCCGCGGTCGCGCGCGGCCTCCGCAATGGCGGGCGCAGCCTTTTGCGGCTCCGCGCGCCCGTCCGCCGCGGTATAAAGCCCGCCCTTGACCGGCAGGTTGGAGCCAGGGAACATCGCCTCGAACTCGTTGCGCGAGATCATCCGCGAGTCGAGCTGATAGCCGCGCAGATTCTCGTTCCAGCGCTCGTGTTGCGCGTATTCCTCATCCGTCGCGCAGGTGAAAATGATCCCGGCACGGCGATAGCCCGTTTCGCGTCCCACACGCTCGTCCATCGTTCGCCATATGCGCAGCGCCTCGGCCATGAGCGGAATTTCGCGCGGGTCGCGGCGCGAGATGCGCACCCAGCCCCAGTTCCGGCTCGACTGCTCGTGACCGATACCGCCCTTTTCGCAAAGGGCGACCCGCGTGCCTCTCTCGGCGAGTTCAAGCGCGGTAGACGCACCGATGATGCCGCCGCCGATGACGACCACATCCACTTCGGCAGGAAGTTCGGCGTCGCCGTGAAATGGAACTACGAAAGGTCCCGGCATTTCAGAACGATTCCTCAAGCTGGCAATTGATCGTAAATTCCGCCACGCTCGCCTCGTTCGGAAGATCGAGCAGCATTTCGATGATCCGCGCGATATCCGCGGGATCGGTCATCCGGTCCTGCGGGAGATCGGTCAGGGCCGCTGACATGTCGGAGGCGACGAAGCCCGGGCAAACGGCGGTCGCGCGCACGCCGCAATCGAACCCGGCGTGGCGCAGGGCGTGGGCCAGCGCCACAGCCGCGAATTTGGAGATGGAATAAAGCCCGGAGCGCGCGCTTTTCACACGCTTGCCCGACAGCGACGCCATGACGATGATGCGCCCGTTTCTGGCGCTCGCCAGCCACGGCCATGCGGCCCTGGCCAGCCGGCGCGGCGCCTTGACATTGATATCAAGCAGTTGCTGCAATTCCTCGTCGGAAGCCTCGATGACGTCCTTGGGATTGGCAACGCCCGCGTTGGCGACGATCGCGTCGATGCGCCCGAAACGCTTCGCCGCGGCGGCGGCCCACGCCTCCTCTGCGTCGGCGTCGAGGGCATTATAGGCGGCCAGATGAATGCGATCCTCCGAGCCGGCCATCCACGCCTGCCGATCGGGATTGCGCATCCCGAGCGACACGCTCCACCCTGCCGAGACCAGCCTTTGCGCGATCGCCGAGCCGATCCCGCGTCCGCCACCAGATATCAGAGCAACGCGCGATTCATTCTTTGGCACGCTCACCTCCAGTTCTCCCGCAGGCGCTCATAGGCGCGCTTCAGAATGTCCATCAGGATTTTCTGTTCATCCTCGGGGATGATCTTGAAAAAATCCTCCGATTGCCGCGTGACGATGCTGCGGACGGTCCGCGCCAGCGCCGCCCCTTTCGGCGTGGTGTAGAGTTCCTGCGCCCGACTGTCCGCAGGCGACATCCTGCGTTCGATCAGGCCCTGCTTCTCGAAATGATCCAGAATGCGACCCATGGCCGAACGGTCCTTCATCGCCAGTTGCGCGATAACGGAGGGCCGGATGCCCGGATGGCTGTCGATAAGCAAAAGGGCGGTTATCTTTCCCTTTCCCTTAGCCACTTCGAGCGTTTTCAGCCTGTCATCAAGGTCTTTTGAAACAGACAAGTCGATGACGCGGATATAGAAACTCAACGTGTTCTCAAGAACATCAATATCGACATGGTCTACATTCGTTGGAGGTGCTGCCTCACCTCTTGAGAGGACGTCATCCGCCACTCAATTCCCCATTTTTATGTCCTGACGAAATCGTCATCCAGCTAATGGAAGGTTATACAAATGATGGACAAATACAACTATTTTCGGTGGATAAATACCACTATTTTCGCCGCTTGCCGTCAAGCAGCGCGCCACCCTGATCACCAGCAATCTTCGAATGGATGGAAATACCGGGGCCAAGCGCCTCACCGACGTTCTGCTCGATCGCGTCGCCCGCCACGTCAACAGGTGTCAGACGAACGGCGGGGGCTAACGTCCCGCTCAAAACCGCGCCCGAGGGGCTGGCTGAATGATCTCGGCCATCCCGTCGTCGCGGGGGCTGATGTCAGCGTGGCATCAATCAGCTTCCATCGAGAGATCGGAGAGCTGCCCCAGCGTCACCGGCTTCAAGGGCGCGCGGATGCGGTAATAGCCGGCCTCCGGCACCGGGACGCCTCTTGCGGCGGCGATGATCTCGCCTGCCGTCAGGCCGCAGCTGCGCCCCTGACAAGGGCCCATGCCGCAGCGGCTGAATATCTTCAACTGGTTTGGCCCTGTGCAACCGGCCGCGACGAAACGACGGATATCGCCCGCCGTCACCTCTTCGCAACGGCAGACGACGGTTTCATCCGGTGGAGCCAAAAAATCCGGGGCAGGCGCATACAAGGCATCGAGAAACGGCCTGATCGCCAGATTCCGGGATAGCTGCCGCCTCGGTGCGCTGGCCATCTCATCCCTGCGGTCGGGCGTGAGACGACCGAGCGACCGTGCCGCGTCCAGCGCCGCGAGCCGGCCCTGGCTCTCCGCCGCCAGCGCACCGCCGATGCCCGCGCCGTCGCCCGCAACCCACAGCCCGTCGAGGGACGACGCTCCCCATTTGTCGGTGACGGGGCGCCAGCAGCGTTGCCCCTCGTCCCATGCGTGAGCGCAATCCAGAGATCGCGTGAGTTGCGTGTTGGGGACCACACCCTGATGCAGCAAGAGCAGATTGCAGGGATCGGTAAGGAGGCGCGAGCCGATGCGGTACTGAAGCCGCCCCACGCGCCCGCTCTCGTCGGGAAGCACCCGCAGGTCCTGCGCGCCGCGCCGGATAGGTACGCCCGCTTTGGCCAACGCCGCGATGAGCGTTACGCCCTTGCGGAGATAGGAAGCCGCGCGCAGGGCGCGCGGGAGATGGCGCAACGCGCGCGCGTGGTTCCCCACCGGCGTCGTTTCAACCACCGCGATGGAGGTGACGCCGGCGTTCAGGTATTGCCAGGCTACCAGAAACAGCAACGGGCCGCTGCCCGCCAGCACGACTGGCCCAACGGGTACGAAACCCGCGCTCTTCATCGCGATCTGCCCCGCGCCCGCCGTCATCACGCCCGGCAGAGTCCAGCCGGGGATCGGCATCGGCCGCTCCATCGCGCCGGTCGCCGCGACGATGGCCGACGCCCGCAGCAGGCGCGACCGGCCGCCTGCCGAAAATCCGATTTCCAGCGAAGGCGTAACCTGCCATACGGCCGCGGACGCATAGTAGTCGCAGGCGGCTCCGCAGGCGCGAAGCGCGGCGACCAGCTCGCGGCCGCGCCGATAATCCGGTCCCAGAAGCGCGACGTCCGCCAACGGCGAAGCGCCGGCGGCCCTGTAGATCTGCCCTCCCGGCTGATGCTGCTCGTCGATCAGGGCAACGCGCAATCCCAGCTCGCAGGCACTCAGCGTTGCCGCCATCCCGGCCGGCCCCGCGCCGATGACGGCAAGATCGTATGGCGCAGCGATCGCCGGCATGGCAGAGGGCGGCATCACGCGCCTCCCCGCGGCTGACCGGCCGGGAGGCGCTCGCCCGCCTGGCTTCTGACGACCATGCCGTCGCGGACGAGCGTCATGCAGGCCTGGCTGTTGGGCTCACCGTCGATATCCATCAGGCATTCGAAACACACACCCATCAGACAATAGGGCGCCCTCGCGCTGCCGCTCACCGGCGTGGTGCGTGTGCTGACAACTCCCGCCGCAAGGACAGCGGCGGCGACGGAGTCACCCTTCAGCGCCTCGATCGGATGGCCGTCGACAGTCAAGACGACCTTCTCGCGATCAGGACCGGGCAACCGGCGGAATACCGGAGTATGCGTCATGATACCCTCAACGATCGGCCGGCCTCTCCGGCACCAGGGCTCGGCCCAAGCGGCGTCAGCAATTGTCTGATGTTGCACAAGGCTAAATATGCATACAAATGCATTCTCATTGCCATCTTATGCTTGGATATTATATAGATACATAATATTTGTGCATGGATAGATGCGATATGGCTATTTGATTTATACCCTCGGATCGGGGACGGTCACGCAGGGCGTTTCACGCTCATTCTTCCAGACAGACGGGAAACATGGATCATGGCGACGCGATACATTCCAACACCAATCATGCACCGGGCGGTGGAGCACGGCGGCCTTGTCTTTCTCGGCGGCATCGTGGCGGACGACAAGAGCCTCGGCATGAAGGGCCAGACAGAACAGATACTCGCGAAGCTCGGCACCTATCTGGCGCAGGCGGGCTCTGACAGGAGCCGCGTGCTGGCGGCGACGATCTACGTGACGGACCTCGGCCTGAAGGACGAGATGAATGAGGCGTGGGTCGCATGGTTCGGCGCGGAAAATCTTCCCGCACGCGCCACGGTAGGCGTGGCCCAACTGGGAAAAGATACCCTGCTCGAAGTCGTCGTCACCGCCTACGTGGACAACGCGCGCTAGAATCCGTCCTGTTTCAACGTAAACAGGACGGATTCCAGGAGTGCGCTCCCGGTAAGGGCATGCCGCTTTCTGAAAAGATCGTGCAGCGGCAAATGGAGAGAACGGTGGCGGTTTTCCATCCACCGTTCCAAGGCCGTTCGCCCGGATAGCCTGTCCGGAGGCCGCATCGTCAGGAGAAGCGGGCGGTGGAAAACGCCCGTGCCTCCTCGTCGATCGCGCCATCCGCCACCCATCGGGACAGTTCCGTTACATGCATCGGCGCGAGCGTCACGCTGCTGTGCGCTGTGAAGAAGAACACGCCGGGCCAGTCCGGCGCTTCCTGATAGACCGGCGCGCCATCCTTGCTGAGCACGCGCAGGGCAACCCACGAGCGGACGATCCGGATGTCGGACAGTTCGGGGATCATCCTGACGGCCCGGTTCGCGAGATGGTGCATGACGGAGAGCGAGGTCGGGGTTTCGTAGGTCTCGCCGCCGCTGTTGTCGCCGACGAGCAGCGTGCCGTCCGGCGTCTGTCTGATCTGGGATATCGGCACGTCGAGAAAGGGCTTCACACGCTCCGTGACGATGATCTGCCCCTGCTGGGGATGCACCACCGGCCCCACGCCGATCTGCCGACCGAGATCGACCAACCCGAGGCCGGCGGCAATGACGACCTTCGGCGCCCACCAGGTTCCCTCCGCCGTTTCCGCGCCATAGACGCCCTTCCCTCTGAGCAGGCGGCGGACGGCCTGGCCCGGCCGGTAGTCTCCGCTGCGCACGGAATAGGCTTCGTGCAAGGCCCTGAACAGCGCCAGCGAGTTGCAGTCCCCGTCGAGCGGGTTATACGAGCCGCCGACCACGGAGGGGCCGATGAAAGGCAGGCGCGCCTTCAGCTCATCCCGCTCCAGCATCACCGTCCGGGCGTCGTGGGGCTGGCCCGGCCTGATGCGGGCGACCATCGCGGCACGCTTGTCGCGTTCCGCATCCGACAGACACAGATGATAACCGCCGGGACGGCGGTATCGGACGTCGATGCCGGTAACATCCCTCAGTTTCGAGGCGAAACCGGGCCATGCGTCCACGGCCTTGCGTGTCCATGACGTATATTCCCGCAGGCCCGCGCCCTTGCTCTGCAACCACACCAGACCGAAATTGCCTCTCGCGGCACGCAATGCCACGTCGCCCTCGTCCAGCAGCACCGTATCGAGGCCGCGTTCACGCAAACCAAAGGCGACAGCGGTACCGATGAGGCCGCCGCCGATGACCACGATATCGCTCGTTCGTCCGTTCGTCATGCTCCAGATCCTGCAACCAGTGCCCAGCATAATGGTTCGTTGACCGCAACCTATAAATCAAATACCAATAACCCTTGCTTTCATGAGGCAATGTTATAGGCGCATGTTCACGCATCGACAGATTGAGATATTCCGTGCGGTCATGACTCACGGCACCGTTTCGGCGGCGGCGGACGCGCTGCACATCTCGCAACCGGCGGCGAGCAGGCTCATCCGCGATCTGGAGCAGCATCTGGGCATGGCGCTGTTCGAGCGCAGCCACGGCCGCGTCAACCCGACGCCGGGCGCCTTCGATCTGCTGGAAGAGGTGAACCGCTTCTTCATCAGTCTCGACCAGGTGGAGAGAACGGCGAAAGATATCGCGCATGGCCGGCGTGTCGGCCTGGTCGTCGCTTCCATGCCCGCCCTTGCCACCACCGTTGTGGCCGACGCCATGCGGATCGTGCTGGAAAGGCACCTGGACCTGTCGATCCGCATCATGTCGGTGACCACGATAAGCGCGCTGCGGATGATCTCCAGCCAGGCGGCGAACATCGGGATCGCGTCCCCTTACCGGGACATTTCCGGCCTGATCGCCATCCGCCAGCTTGCCGTTCCCTACATGTGCATCCTCCCTCACGATCACGAGCTGGCCTCCCGTCCAGCCGTCACGCTGAAGGATCTAGAGCGCTATCCGTTCATCGGCTACTCGAAGGGAACGGCCAGCGCCGAACTCATCGAGCGGCTGGTCCGCGAAAACGGGCTCGATATCCGTTCCCGCATCGATGTGCACCTGTCGCAGATGGTTTCGTCCTTCGTCCTGCGCGATCTGGGCATTGCCATCGTGGACGCCTTCACCGCCCGCGAGCATATCCGCGCCGGCGGGGAGGCCCGGCCGATCGACATCCAGGCCAAGTTCGGCTTCTCCATCGTCATGCGCGAAATGGCGAAGATGACCCGCATCGAACATGAATTCATCTCCGCCGTCGAGACGCTGACGGCGGCGCTAGAGGCTGTTAGTGATCATGGATAGGGTCTGGACGTTGCGACGGAAGCAGGACAGATTCTAAGTCCTATATTTTGCCGTAACTTGCATTCGATTCGACGGATCGACTCGAAGGCAAACTGCTCTGGACGCCGCTACCTGACGCCGATCCGCAGCCCGAGCCGCGCCGGAAGACCGGCGACCGTCCGGGCGAAGGCGGACGGGGCGCGCCCGTTCTCCTCAGCGTCCTCGCAGGCGAGGATCGCGCGCCGCACCGCCGCCGCACCCAGATAACGCAGGGGCTCGGGCGGCAGGCGCGGCATCTGCCGCCGATAGAACGGCAGGTCGAGCCACGGATGGTGCTGGCCCGCCACGAGTGCGGCGAGGCATTGCGCGACGATAAAGGTCGGGTTGACGCCGTGTCCCGAGAAGCCGCAAGCGTAAAAGACGTCGCCTCCCGGCAGGCTGCCGACAAACGGCAGGCGATCGGACGCGACATCGATCGCACCGCCCCATACGCGCTCGGCGGGAACCGCGTTCATCAGGTCCGGCAGCAGGTGACGCATTCCGGCAATGGCACGCCCGGCGCCTTCCGCCGATCCGGTCATGCCCACCGCCTCGGACCGGTTGGCGTAGGCGACGGGCCCCGCCCCGGCCCCCATCAGTGCGCGTCCGTCCGGCGTACGGCGGAAGTAGTGGACGAACATCCGCATGTCGGCGAAGCTGACGTCCGTATTCCAGCCCATCGACGCCAGTGCGCCGGCGGCCGGCCGGCTGATCGCCGCATAGCTCGAAAATACGCTCAGGAAGGGTGAGATCGACGGCTCCCGCCCCAAGGCAGCGTTGGTTGCCAGCACCACCTTGCGGGCGACGATATCGCCCCTTGCGGTGCGCAGGCGCGAAGGGTTTCCACGATCGAGGCCGACCACCGGCGTGTTCTCATGAACAGCGATGCCGGCTGCCATGGCCTCGCGCCGCAGGGCGCGCGCCAGCCGGGCGGGCTGGATCGTGGCGCCTTCGGCGAACAGCACGCCGCTGCGAAACACCGGCGACGCGCACAGCCCGGCGACCTCCCCGGCGCTCAATGACCGCGCCGTATCGGGCACGCCGAGCCGGCGCGCCGTCTCGACATAGCCGCGCAGCTTCGCCTCCTGCTCGGGTGTCGTGGCGACGCGGACGTTTCCGCCCTCGCGCCACCACACGTCATACGTGCCGGCGGTGGCGAAGGCGCGGAGCGCATCCTGCGCCTGCGTTCCCGCCCGCGCGATGGCGAGGGCGGCGTCGGGACCGAAAGTAGCGGTAAGATGGGGCAACTGAGACCAGTAACCGTGCACCTTGCCGCCGTTCTTCCCGCTGGCGCCGCTGCCGCAGACGCCTGCTTCCACGACAGCGACCGACAGCTCCGGCGCGCGCTGGCGCAGGGCGAGCGCCGTCCACAGGCCGGTGAAGCCACCGCCGACGATGGCGACATCCACCCCGGTTTCCGGCAACGGGCCGGACGGCGGCGGAGGGAGCACGCCCTCCCGCTGTTCCGCAGCCATCGCTTCCTCTAGCCACCAGGATGTGCCTGACGGTGCAATCTGGTCGGACATCTCGCTCACGCCTCCTGTCAGTCCGCGAATATGTTCCATGGAATACGCCCGCTGGAATCTGTCCTGTTTATGTTGAAACAGGACAGATTCTCGTTTCCTTATTTTGAGCGAGTTCTGATCGATCAGATGCTTACATCTGATCGGAACGCCCGCTAGGCGTGGGGAGCTGCGCCGGAACGTTCCCGCGGACATGTCCGGCGCGCCGCCATTTTCACCGGCCGTAAAGCGGCAGATCCCCGGCGGCGATGACGCCGTCAGCGATATCGCGTTCAACTTCCGCGTCGGTCCGTTCGGACGGCAGGCCATAGCCGCCCGCGCCGGGCGTCTCGATGCGGATGTTCTCCCCTTTCGCGAGCACGAGATGGGTGACTTTCGAGGCGAGCGCCTGTTCCGTCGGCAGCCCGTAGTTGCGATAGAGATGGGCGGTCGCGCCGTCGCCACCGCCGGCGACGCCGGTCGCGGGGAATTTGTGGCCGTCCGAACGGGCGGAGAAGATGGTGCCGTCCCGAAGCGCCGTGATCTGGCGGGTGATGCCGAGGCCGCCGCGGCGCCGGCCGGCGCCGCCCGAGCGCTCGACCAGGCTGTATTCGTCGACCATCAGCGGATATTCGTGCTCCAGGGCCTCGACCGGCAGGTTGGATGTATTGGTGACATGCACGTGGATCGCGTTCATGCCGTCCGTTTCCGCGGACGCCGGGCCGCCGCCGCCGATGGTTTCCAGATAGACATAGGTACCCGCCCGGCGCGCGTGATTGGCCGAGAACACGATGGTCGGCAGGTCGTCGTTGCCGGAGGAGAGCGCACGGCTTTCGGGCAGGATTTCCCGGAAGGCACCAAAAATCGAGCGGACGATCTTCTGGCACGTGATGCTGCGCGCGCCGACGGCTGCGGGAAACTGCGCGTTGATGATGAGGCCCTTTTCCGCGCGGATATCGACGGCCGCCATCATGCCCTCGTTGGGCATCAGCTGCGGATCGAGAAGCGCCTTGGCGGCATAGAAGACCGATGCTTCGAGCGCGCTGCGGGAGACATTGAGCGCGCCCTTCGCCTGCGGCCCCGTGCCGGAAAAGTCGAACACGAGATTGCCGTTCTCGACCCAGACGGAGACCGCGACCGGAACCGGGTCGCCGCCCGAGCCATCGTCATCGAGGTGGCACACGAAGGAGCCGCGCGAGGAGCCGAGTTCGCCGATGCGCATCTTCATGCGCAAAGCCGTGTAGTTCAGGATGTCCTCAATCGCCTGCTCCACCTGCGCCAGCCCCATCTGCCGCACCAGGCCATCGAGCGCGGCGTTGCCCCGCTCGTTCGTCGCGATCTGCACCTTGAGATCGAGGATGCGTTCTTCCGGCTCGCGCGTGTTGGAGGCGATGAAATCCAGCAGATCCTCGCGAATCCGGCCGTTTTCCACCACGAGGATCGGCGGAATGCGGATGCCTTCCTCGAAAACGGTTCTTGAGGCGGCAGAAATAGAGCCCGGAACGCTGCCGCCAACATCCGAATGGTGGGCGATGTTGGCGGTGAAGAAGCGCAGTTCGCCTTCGGCAAACATCGGCGTCACCAGCGCGATGTCGGGCATGTGGGTGCCACCCGCCAGATAGGGGTCGTTCGAAATGAACGCCATGCCCGGCTCGATGGTTTCGGCCGGAAAGCGCTCCAGCACGGCCTGCACGCTGCCGCGCAGCGAGCCGAGGTGCAGGGGGATGTGGGATGCCTGCGCGATGAGCCGCCCGTGCCTGTCGAAAAGGCCGACCGAGCAGTCCTTCCGTTCCTTGATGTTGGTGGAGAACGATGAACGGATGAGCGTGTTGCCCATGTCTTCGGTGATCGTCAGCAGACGATTGGAGAATACTTCCATGCCGATGGGATCGGCGATCCGGGGCGTCCCGCCCGCCTGATTGGTCTGGTGGTTCACTGCGCGTCTCCCAGGATGGAAATGATGATGTTGCCGGCCTGATCGATCTCGAAACGGGTGGCGGGCGGAATGACCGTGGTCGAGCTCATTTCCTCGACGATCGCGGGGCCCGCCATCGGCACCCCCGCCGGCAGCTTCTCGCGTTCGTACACAGGCGTCTTCTCGCGCCCGCGACCGGCGTTGAAGTAGGTCGTGCGGTGTTCGATGAGCGCCTCCTCCACGCTTCCCCCGATCTTCGGCTGAAAATCGTTGTAAGGCTTCGGCACAAGCCCTACGGCCTTCGTGCGGCAGTTGACGACCTCGACCGTGCGGCCGGGGATGTCGTAGCCGTATTCGATCCGATGAGCCGCATCGAAGCGGGTCAGAAATTCGGCCAGCGTCAGCGTCTCGTCGGGGGCGACCTGCACGGTCACCTCGAAGTTCTGGCCCTCGTAACGCGCCTCGATCAATTGCTGGAAGCTCCGCAACTCCGCTGATACATGCTCGCCGTCGAGCCACTCCTCGCCCTCGCGGCGCATTTCATCGAAAAACGTCATGACCGATCGCCACGTTTCCGGCGTCGCGGCCGCCACGCGCGTGCGCACGAAATCGAGGCTGATGTCGGAGAGCAGGATGCCCCGCGCGCACATGGTGCCGGGCTCGCGCGGCACGATGACGGTCGGGATTCCGCATTCCTGCGCCACTTCGCAGGCATGCAGCGGACCGGCACCGCCAAAGGCCATCAGCGCGAACCGGGACAGATCGTGGCCGTGCTCGCTGGAAATGGAGCGGATCGCACGCCCCATGTTGGCGTTGGCGATGCGCAGGATGCCGAGCGACGCCTCGTCCCTGTCGATGCCGAGCGGGCCCGCGACCTGATCATCGATGACGCGGATCGCCGCCTGCTCGTCCACGGCCAGTTTGCCGCCGAGCAACGTCACCGGATTGAGGCGGTGCAGGACGACGTTGGCGTCCGTGACCGTCGGCTCCGTGCCGCCGCGTCCGTAGGCGACAGGCCCCGGCACGGCGCCGGCGGAAAACGGGCCGACCTTGAGGGCGGAGGCATCATCCCGCCGGGCGATGCTGCCGCCGCCCGCGCCGATGACGTGAATGTCGATCATCGGGATCTTGACCGGAAAGTCCGCGACCGTGCGGCTTGACGTAAACTGCGGGCGGCCGTCGAGAATGAGCGAGACGTCCGTGCTGGTGCCGCCGACGTCGAAGGTGATCACGTGGCGGAAACCGGCCTCGCCCGCCAGCACGGCGCCGCCGATGACGCCCGCCGCCGGGCCGGAGAGGCACGTGCGGACCGGATACTGGCGCACGGTCGGGATCGACATCAGCCCGCCGTTCGAATGGATGGTATAGGGCGCGACGGGCGCGTTCAGCTCCTTCACGCCTTCCGACAGGCGGTCGAGGTAGGTCTGCATGCGCGGGCCCGCATAGGCATTAAGCACCGTCGTCGACAGGCGCTCGAACTCGCGGAACTCCGGCAGCAGGTCTGACGAGGCGGTGATGTAGAGATCGGGCGCCAGTTCGCGCAGCCGGTCGCGCACACGGTTCTCGTGGTCGGGATTGCGATAGGAGTGCAGGAAGCAGATGGCGACCGATTGCACGTCGGCGGCGCGCAGCTTCTCCAGAATGCCGTCGACCTGCGCCACATCGACCGGCTTCAGCACGGAACCGTCGAAGGCGACCCGCTCGTCGATTTCGAAACGCAGGGAGCGCGGCACCAGTATCTGCGGCTTGACGGCGCGGTAGTCGTAAAGATTGGGGCGGGTCTGGCGGCCGATGTCGAGGATGTCGCGGAAGCCCTTCGTCGTCAGAAGGGCGGTCTTCGTTCCCTTACGCTCGATGACGAGGTTCGTCGCCACGGTCGTGCCGTGCCCGATGAAGCTCACCTCCTCGGCCTTGACGCCGAACACATCGAGCATCTCGCGCGCGCCGGTGCAGATGGCTTGCGACGGGTCCGCGGGCGTGGACGATACCTTGTAGAAAGAAACCTGGCCCGTTATATCGTTCAGCAGCGTAAAGTCGGTGAACGTGCCGCCGACGTCGACACCAATACGGTACATGGATATCTCCAGAAGAATTGCATGTGACCCGAAAGCTAGCGCCAGACAGGGGAATTGCGCCAATGGTCATTCCTGATGACGATCCATCAGGAAATCTTATTGACCCGCGCACGCCTGTCGTGGCCCGTCCCGCCCTCTCCGCAGCTCCGGTCCCGACCCGCCGATGAACCTGAACCATTTGCGCGCTTTCGTTACCACCGCCCGCCTGCTCAACTTCACCCGCGCGGCGGAGAAGCTGCATCTGAGCCAGCCCGCGATCAGCGGCCAGATTCGGGCCCTTGAGGAAGAGATCGGCGTGTCGCTGTTTCAGCGCGACGGCAAGAAGGTGGCGCTGACGGAAACGGGCGCCCGGCTGCTGGACAAGGCGGAGGCCGTGCTCGATGCCGCCGCCGCGTTTCTGGATCGCGCGGACTCGTTGCGGACGGCGCCGCCGCGTCATCTCCGGCTCGGCATCATCATCGGCGCGGAAGTCTTGAGAATCGGCAAGACGCTGGCACGACTGAACGCGAGCGATCCCCATCTGCGGATCGACGTGCAGCAGGGGTTGTCCGGCTGGGTGATTGCCGGCCTGCGCAGCGGCCAGCTCGACGCGGGCTTCTTCCTGGGGCCTAACCTTCCCGGCGACGTGGACGCCACGGAACTGACGCGCCTGACTTATCTGGTCGCGGCGCCGGCAGCCTGGGCGGGCGAAATCGGGAGGGCCGATCTGGCCGACATCGCCCGCATGCCGTGGATATGGACGCCCGAGAACGGATCATACCCGCATATCGTGCGCGATCTCTTTTCCGGCCATCACCTGACGCCGATGAAAATCATCGAGGCCGACAGGGAGGCGACCATCGTCAATCTGGTCGCTTCCGGTATCGGCCTCTGTATTCTCAGGGAAGAGGTCGTGCGGGCGATTGCCCGCGACGATCGTATCGTCGTCTGGGAAAAGGGACGTCGGGAAGTGCCGCTGTACTTCGTCACCCGTCCCGATCCGGACGCTCCGCTCCGGACGCTGCGCACGGCCGTCATGGAGGAATGGGGCGTGCGACCCGACGCGGAACGCGCCGCGTAGGGCCGGATCACCCCGCCTCTCAGGCAACCGCCCGCAGCGGCTCCCCGCCCGAAATATCGTCGCGGATGCAGCTGTGATAATGCCCTTCCCCGACCTGCCGATAAGCCGGCCGTTCGGCCGCGCACGCGGCGATCGCGAAAGGGCAGCGGGTGCGGAAGGTGCAGCCGCTCGGCGGGTTGGCGGGGCTCGGCGGCTCGCCCTGCAACAGCGTCCTCTTGCGCGCCCGCGCCTCGCGCGGGTCCACGGAGGGCGTGGTCGACAGCAGGGCGCGCGTGTAGGGGTGGAACGGCCGGCTATAGAGATCGCGCGCGCTGGCCATTTCCACGATCCGCCCCAGATACATCACCATGACCTTGTCGGCAATGAACTCCACGAGGCCGAGGTCGTGGGAGATGAACAGCAGAGCGATGCCGGTGTCGCGCTGCAAATCCACGAGCAGGTTCATGACCTGCGCCTGGATGGACACGTCGAGAGCGGCGACGGGCTCGTCCGCAACCACGAACCGGGGCCGGACGGCGAGCGCGCGGGCGATGTTCAGACGCTGGCGCTGGCCGCCGGAGAACTCATGCGGGAAGCGGTGCAGGTGATCCCGCGACAGGCCGACCTGCTCCAGAAGCCGGATGACCGAAGCCTCACGCTCGTCCTTTGGCAACGCTCCCCGCAGATCGACCGCCTCGCCCACGATCTCCATGATACGCGAGCGCGGGTTGAGGCTGCTGAAAGGGTCCTGGAAGATGATTTGCATCTCCCGCCGCAAATCGCGCATGCGCTGCCCGGAAGCGTGGGTGATGTCCTCGCCGTCGAAACGGATCGTTCCGGCGGTCGGTTCGTGCAGACGCAGCAAGGTGCGGCCGACCGTGCTCTTGCCGGACCCCGATTCTCCGACCAGGCCGAGGACCTCTCCCCGGGCAATGGAGAAGCTGACGCCGTCCACGGCCTTCACCGGCTTGCGCTTGCCCGAGAACAGGCCGCCCGACGAGTAGTACAGCTTTTGAAGGTTCTCGACTTCCAACACAGGCGTCGTTTTCAAGACAGGCGTCGTCATGCCAACTCCCTCCAGCGGACGCACCTGGCGGCCTGGCTGTCCGAAACAGGCTCCAGCGCAGGAACACCGGCATTGCATAGATCTGTCGCGTGGGCGCAGCGGGGTGCGAACCGGCACCCCGGCGGCAGCGCCAGCGGGCTCGGCACGGCGCCCGGAATGGAGGAAAGCCGCTTGTTACCGCCGGTCTTGTCCTCCACCTTCGGCACGCTGGCCAGCAGGCCGCGCGTATAGGGATGGCGCGGCGTGTAGAAAATTTCCTCCGCCGTGCCTTCCTCGACCACCTGTCCACAGTACATCACCACGACACGGTCCGCGATTTCCGCGACCACGCCGAGATTGTGGGTGATGAAGATGAGGCCGATGCGGCTCGCCTCGCGGATCTGCTCCAGGAGGTCGAGTATCTGCGCCTGCACGGTGACGTCGAGCGCCGTGGTCGGCTCATCCGCGATCAACAGGCTCGGCTTGCCGCACAAGGCGATGGCGATGGCCACTCTCTGGCGCATGCCGCCGGACAGCTGATGCGGATACTCGTGCAGCCGCCGCTCGGGGTCCGGAATGCCGACCTGCTTCAGCGCCTTGAGCGCCCTCGCCCACGTCTCCTGTTTCGGAAGGCGTGCGTGGGCCGTGACCGCTTCCACAAGCTGATAACCGATGGTGTAGACGGGATTGAGGCAGGCCATCGGCTCCTGAAACACCATGCCGATTTCCTTGCCGCGATAGGCGCGGAACCGGTTCAACGGCACCGTCGCCAGGTCGTGGCGCTGGCGATCGGCGGTGACGTAGTCGATCGAACCGCGCGCGATCCTGCTGATGCGTCGCGGCAGGAGCTTCATGATCGCGAGGCCGGTCATGGATTTACCCGAGCCGGACTCGCCGACCAGCGCGACCGCCTCCCCCCTGCGCACTTTCAGGCTCACGCCGTCGACGGCACGGATCGAACCGCGCGGAACGGCGATTTCCGTCGTCAGATTGCGAATATCGAGCAGCATGTCGTCCGTGGCCGACCCGGCTGCCGCTTCCCGCCCGCGTGCGCCGTCGTCCTCATCGATGGCGGAAGCGGGGGAGAAGGAAACGCGCCGCGCCTTCGGATCGAACACGTCGCGCAGATGGTCGCAAAGCCGGTTCACCGAAAACACGGTGAAGACGAGCGCCATGCAAGGCCAGACGATGCCCATGGGGTCGAGGTGCATATAGGCCCTCGCGCCGCGGATCATCAGCCCCCACGAAGGGGTGGGCGGCACGACACCGAGCCCCAGAAAGCTCAGGCCGGACTCAAGCACGATGCAGGAGGCGACGACCAGCGAGAACTGGACGAGCACCGGCCCGGCGACATTGGGCAGGATCGTCCGCGCCAGGATGCGCAACGGCCGGTGCCCGAGCGCGCGCGCCGCCTCGACATATTCGTGATTGCGCACGACCAGCACTTCGCCGTAGGTGACGCGGGCATAGGCCGGAATGAACAGGATCGACAGGATGACCGTCAGGGTCAACGCGCCCGGCCCCAGCAGCGCGACTGCCAGCAGAGCGAGCAGCATGGGCGGAAAGGAAAGGATGACATCGAGCGGACGCATGGTCGCCAGCTCGATCCAGCCCTGAAAATAGCCGCCCACGAGACCGACGATAACACCGGCGGCACCCGCCAGCGCCGCCGCCGTCAGCGACACCGCCAACGACGCCCGCGCGCCGTGGATGATCCGGCTGAAGATATCGCGGCCGTATTCGTCCTGACCGAAAGGATGCGCCCAGCTCGGTCCCGCCATGCGCGATATGACATCCATCTTGACCGGGTCCGGCAACGGCAGCAGCGGCGCGAAAACCGCGAGAGCGACCATGGCCGCCAGAAACCCGATCGCGAAAACAAGTGTGACATTTCTCAACATTGGCGCAACTCACTTGTACCTGACGCGCGGGTCGAGCATGCCGTACAGGAGGTCCACCCCGAGATTGATCAGGACGAAAAGCAGGCAGATGACCAGCACGATACCCTGCACGGCCGGATAGTCGCGCTGCTCGACAGCCTGCACGAGCATGCCGCTGAGGCCAGGCCAGTTGAAGACGTACTCGACGAGCACGGTGCCGCCCAGCAGCGTCCCCATATGCAGGCCCAGAACCGTGACGACCGGCGACAAGCTGTTGCGCACGACGTGCAGCAACAGCACGCGCGGCTCGTCCAGCCCCTTGGCTCTGGCCGTGCGCACCCACTCCTTCTCCAGAAATTCGAGAATGGAGGTGCGTACCATCCGGAAAACGACGGGAATGAGACCGACCGCGATGCTGACGGCCGGCAGCAGCAGGTAGACGATATGCTGCGCCGGATTGTCGGCGAAGCCCACATATCCGCCCGCCGGCACCAGCCGCAGGATCTGCGAGAACAGCAGGATCAGCAACGTGCCCGTCACGAAGACCGGGACCGAGAGCCCGAAGCTCGCCAGCGACGAGCACAGCCCGTCGATGACGCCACCGCGCCGCAGGGCCGCCGCCACGCCCGCCGGCATACCCACCAGCACGGAGATGAAGGTGGCCGCCAGGATGAGTTCGAGCGTCCGCGGCAGGCGCTTGACGATCTCGTCGCCGATGGGCGCACCGTCCTGAAAAGACGTGCCGAGATTGCCGGTGGTGATATTGCCGAGATAGGTAATGTATTGCTCCAGAAGCGGCTTGTCGAGGCCGAGGTTGACGCGCAGAGCCTCCACGCTCTCCTTCGAAGGCGCGATGCCGCCGCTGCTCAGGAGAATCTCGGCCGGGTCGCCGGGCACGAGATGCAGCAACAGAAAAATCAAGGAAGCAACGGCGAACAGGGTTGCGATCGCCGTTGCGCCCCGACGGACGACATAGTTCATTGTGATCTCCGGCTGACGGCGGGTCGCCCGCCCATGGCGGGGCGGGCGCAATTCCCAACGCTTGCTCAGGCGCTCGTGACGTCTTCGAGACGCAACGCGCTCTGGAATGACAGGAAGCCGGGCAAGGGCGCGAAATTCCGGATCGACCGGCGCACCCCGTATGCCTGCGGGCGCCACAGAAGCGAGAGCAGCGGCGCGTCCTGCACGATCAGGCCATCGATTTCCGCATAGATCTTCTGCCGCTTCGCGTTGTCCATCTCCTGACGGCCGGCGGAGAGCAGTTCGTTGACCCGTGCGTTGTTGTAGCCGAAAGGCCGCGTGTAGGACGGCACCTGCCCGCCTTCGATATAGGCCGAAACCGCATCGGGATCGTTGAAGGCACCCGCCGTGCCCTGCACCGCAAGGTGATACTGGCCCCGGTTCCCCCGGCTCACGCGCGTCGCCCAGTCCGGCAGGGACAGATTGGCGTTGATGCCGATCTCCGCCAGATTCTGCTGGATGACGAGCGCGGTATCGTTGTGCTGGGCATACTGCGACGTCGACAGCAGCTCGATCACGAGACCGCCGCCCACCCCGGCCTCCGCCAGCAGAGCCTTCGCACGCGCCGGATCATAGCCGAAGCGTTCGCTGACGAGCGCCGCGTCATAGGCCGGGCTCGGCGGCACGGGCAGATGGTCGAACGGCGTCCCGACGCCCGAGAACGCGGCCGCGTTGACGGCGTTCCGGTCAATCCCGCAGGCAACGGCATGGCGCAGGCGAGGATCGGTAAAGGGACCTTCCTGGACGTTGAACAGGAGATACATGAACGGACCGTTCGCGGATTCGAGGCCGACGTCCGCCCCGTTCTTCAGCCGGTCGAAATACTGTGTCGACACGTATTCGATGATGTCGACGTCACCCGACTCGAGAGCGGCGATACGCAGGCTCTCGTCGGGCATGGCAATGAAGTGGATCGCGGAAGGCCCGGGCACGCCGGCGCGGAAGAACTCCGGAAACGCCTTCACGGTGACGGAAGAGCCGCGCTCGACATTGTCGAGGGTGAACGGGCCGGCGCCGATGAAGTTCGGCGCGGCCGACCGGCGCGACACGACAACCGCGTACCCCGCCGCCAGCACCTGCGGGAAGGTGACGCTGGGCTGCTTCAACACGATGCGCAACGAACGCTCGCCGAAGACCTCGAACGTTTTCACGATCTGGAAATCCTTGCGCAGATGCGCGGTGGACTTCTCGTCCGCGATCAGCTCGAAGGAATATTTCACGTCTTCGGCGAGTACCGGCGTTCCATCGTGGAAACGGGCGTTCTCGCGCAAAACGAATTCGTAGGTGACGGGGTCGACCTGGCGCCACTCTTGCGCCAGTTCAGGGCGCAACGTGCCATCCGGAGCATAGGACAGCAGCCCGCGATACAGCATCAGCTTGACGGTGAGCGATGCAGTTCCGGTATACTCGAACGGATGCAGGTTGGGCGGAAACGAAGACAGCCCGAACCGCACGGGCTTCGCGCCAGCGGCGGCCCGGGCAATGCCGACCGGCAGCCCGCCCGCTATGACCAACGCACCGAGAAAACCTCTGCGGGAAAAAGAAAACCCACGCCTGCTGTCTTTTGCGATCATTGCATTGTTCCCCTTATGAATTTGCGAGTGCCGGACATCTCTGCGCCTCTTCCCGGCCCACCCCGTGCGACGTCGAACGCGCATCGCGCAGGACACGCCCCTGGGCCGGCGTCCGGGTCAGAAGGCACCGGCGTGGAGCAGAACGATTTTTCGATGACGCGCGGATTGACGCCACTTCACGATAATTCGACCATTGCCCGCGACCGGGACGTTCCCGCTTCAGCCCTTGCCGGGCTCTCTTCTTTGGAATGATATGTAGGAAGGTAGCCCCTCCGCAAATACGGTTGTATGCATACCTTATTCACTCACCTTATGGGGCGCATCGGTGAATTTTCGACAGATAGAAGCCTTCAATGCCGTCATGGCCGTAGGCACCACGACGCGCGCGGCCGAGTTGCTGGGCGTTTCGCAGCCCGCCATCAGCCGTCTGATCAAGCAACTGGAAAAGGCGACTCAACTCACGCTTTTCGAAAGGATAAACGGCCGCCTCGTGCCCACCTTCGAGGGTTCCCTCTTTCACAAGGAAGTAGACCGCTCGTTTCTCGTCCTCGAACGGCTGAAAATGGTGGCGGCGGACATCCGCAACTACGGCTCCGGCAATTTGCGCATCGCGGCGCTTCCGGCGCTGGGATTTTCCCTGATTCCGTTTCTGATTTCGCGGTTCATGCAGGAAAATCAGGCGCGGATTTCCATTTCCATGGAATCGGCCAATTCCGACGCCGTCCGCGATCTTGTCGCGGCGGGGCAATTCGATGTGGGATTCGCGGCGGAAGAAATCGACAGCACCGGCGTCATGGCGGAGCAATATGCCATGCCGCCAGCGGTATGTGTCATGCCCGTCGGCCACAGGCTGGCGGAACGGACGGTCATCGAGGCCCGCGACATCGTCGGCGAGCCGTTCGTGTCGCTGTCACGCACGGACCGGGCGCGGCAGCGGATCGACGCAATGTTCGAGCGCGTGGGCGGCGAGCGAAATATCGTGGCTGAAACGCATTATGCGCTTTCCATCTGCCATTTCGTGCAGCACGGGCTCGGCATTGGCCTGGTCAACCCCTATTGCCTGCACGCCATTTCAACGGACAGCCTGGCGGTGCGCCCCTTTCTGCCGCGCATCACCTTCCGCACCATGATGATATTTCCGCCCCAGCGCCCCATCACCGGCCTCACGCAAAGCTTCCGCGAGCTTGCGCAAAAGCACAGCACCTCTTTCCTGCTCGATACCCTGAACCGTTTCGACACGCTGAAAACAGACGAGGCGAAACAGGCATTCGGGCTCCTGCAGGAACCGGGACCGTGGATCAGGAACCCGATGCGATAGGGCGGCGGGCGGTATGCCAGGTCAGTATCCGTGCCGGCCATCCACGACATTGCGGAGGGGAAGCCCGTCCGCCTGCCGGGCCAGGTTCTCGGCCAGTATCGCCAGGCAGCGGTCGACGTAGCCGTGCGGATCGTCCGCCGAGACATGCGGCGTGATGAACAGATTCGGCACATCCCACAGGGGGGATGTCTCGGGCAAGGGCTCCCTGTCGAACACGTCGAGTATGGCGCCGGAAAGATGTCTTTCCACCAGGAGCCCGGCCAGCGCGTCGTAGTCCATGACGGCTGCGCGCGCCATGTTGACGACTGACGCGCCGGGCTTGAGTGCCGCCAGTTCGGCCCGTCCGATCGCGCCCTTCGTCTCGGGCGTCAGCGGACAGGCAAGGATCAGAAAGTCGGTATCCGCCAGTTCGTCCGCAAGCCGGTCGGGCCGGATCGTCCGCCCTACGGCGGGATGAGGCTCGCCGCTGCGGCGCACGCCCACGATATCGAGGCCGAGCGGCCGCAGCCGCTCGGCGACGGCGCCGCCGAGCGCGCCGACGCCGTAGAGGAGCACCTTCCGGCCGGCGATCGTCGACGAAAGAGACCGCTGCCACCTGTGCTGCCGCTGCAACGTGGCATAGGCCGGAATGCCCTGATGCAGCATGAGGACGGCCAGCAGCCCGAACTCGCCCGCCTTCGCCGCGTGAACGCCGCTGCTGTTGGTCAGCACGGCGCCCGGCGGCAGCCAGTCGAGCGGCATATAGCTCTCGACGCCCGCGCTGGTGCAGTGGACGATGCGCAGGCGCTCGCCCCACGCCGACAGCATCCCCATGTCGAGCCGGCCGGCGACGAACACGTGCGCGGCGCGTATCGCCCGCTCGTCGCGCTCGTCGCCATACCGGACATCGATGATCGCCGGCAGCGCCACCGGCGACAAGGCGCGCCTCACAGCCTCTTCCGTGATCCTGTAGGCAGGATCGCGTTCCCTGCTGTTCTCGACATAGATGCGCAGCGTTTCATCGGCCATGTTATTAGACCCGTCAGGGGGCAACTTCGCCCACAATGGTTCATCTATTTGTTGTCGCGTCTTTTCCGAAATCGGCGAAGCCTACCTTCGGCATCACGCGCTGGCAGTGACGCGGTGGAAGAGATAGGGCGCCACCCGCTCGGGCACGAGATCGACGCCATAGCCGGGACGTGTCGGGATCGCGACCCGCCCGTTGCGCACCTTCGGCTCGACCGGGTCGTCCACGAGGGCGTAATGCTCGGGAACCCGGAAAGGATAGAGTTCCTGAATGAGAAAGTTCGGAATGCAGGCGTCGAGATGCAACGCCACGGCGCTGGCGACAGGCCCGGCGCAGACGTGCGGGGCGATGCGCATGCTGTAGACCTCGGCCATGGCGGCGATCTTCTTCGTTTCCATCAGGCCACCGGTGTTACCGATATCCGGCTGCAGGATGGCCGCCGCTTGCTGCTCCAGCACGGCGCGGAAGCCGTATCGGCTGTACAGCCGCTCGCCCACGGCGATCGACACGTCGAGCTTGTCGGCAACTTTCTTCAGCGCTGGCACGTTGGTGGGATCGACGGGTTCCTCGAAGAACAGCAGATCGAATTCCTCAAGGGCACGGCCGACCTGGATGATGGCGTCGGTGGTCAGCTCCGCACTCATATCCACCATGATATCGACATCCGGGCCGACGGCTTCGCGCACCGCCCGCACCATGGCGACGGCCCGGTTACGGTCGGCGCGGTCGTATTCACGCCGCGAAACATGGGTGAAGATGCCGTTCGGATGGTTGGGGATCGGCTTGCCCAGGGGGTATAGCTTCAGGGCGTCGTATCCCGATGCCACGGCTTTCTCCGCAGCGCGGGCCATCTCGACCGGCGTCTGGGCACGAAACGACCAGCCGTTGCCATAGACGCGCACGTCGTCGCGGAACTTGCCGCCCAGCAGCTCATAGACCGGCACGCCGAGCGCGCGCGCCTTGATGTCCCACAAGGTCTGTTCGATGGCGCTGATGGCGGCGAAGACAATCGGCCCCCCGCCCTTCGCCCAGAAGGTGTGATCGTAGAGTTCGCTCCAGATTTCCTCGATCCGGAAAGGGTCCTTGCCGATGAGAAAGCGCTCGCAGAACTCGGCGATCAGTTGCGACACCGCCGACGCTCCCGAGCCGTAGGCCAGCGCCGCCTCTCCCAACCCCGAGATGTTCTCGCTTGTCTCGACCTTGAGAATAACCGGGCTCCGGCCATCGATCTTCGCAAGATAGATCTCTGCCCCTGTGATCTTCATCTATCAACTCCATGCCTGATGCATGGAGGGATCGTATAAAGACGCGCCTTCCCGCGTCTAATGCCGAGAAGTGCGCATATTATGCGCGCGTCTTATACCGTCGCCCGAAGCGAGGGGCGTTGCGCCGGGCGGGCGTAGGCGCTGATTGGCTTGGCGCGGACGAAGACGGCGACCGGCGCCGGCACATGGCGGGATGTGAGCTGCCAGTTGCCTGCCTCCTAAACACGGTGTTTCTCACAGATGTTGGAAAGCCTGATTAGAGCGCGTTCCGATCAGAATTCGCTCAAGATAAGGAAACGAGAATCTGTCCTGTTTCAACGTAAACAAGACAGATTCTAGCAGGGGAACGGCGAGGTCAAAGGCACCGGTCATCGACCCGCGGCACTCCATGAGACAAGGAAAAGAAGGACGCAACGGCGCCCAACCAACTATCTGAAACGACGGGAGTTTTGAATGCCCGTCGCTTCATGCCCGGTACTTCAGCGCCATATACACACCCCACAGGATGATCAGTATTGCGGCGATTTCGGCCTGATCGGGTATCTCCCTCAGAAAGGCGGCCGCGAGTATCAGGGTGAACGCCGGAACCAACGACTGGAACAGCGCACCCTTGATGGCCCCCAGATCGGCCACCGCGCAGGCATGCAGCGCAAGCGCCACGATACCTGTTAAAACGCCCTGCCCCAGCCCTTGCAGCACGAGTTCCTGTGACGTGGCCGCCAGTATCCGCGCGCCAGCCAGCCAGAAGTAGAACGGCAGGTAAACGAGGGCCGAGAGGAGCGCCACCGTTGTCACCGCCTCCAGCGCGGTCAGGCCGCTGCGGCGAAACGCTACGCCGTACACGGCCCACAGAACCCCGCCCGCCAGGAAATAGCCTATGTGGCCGCTCCCGCCCGCAGCCATTGCCAGCCACACAAGGCCCACGAGGGTTATCGCAATACCGCCGGCTTGTACTCTGCTCAGGCGTTCCCCCAGAAACAGCGTGCCGCCGAGCAGCGTGAACACCACGCCCGAGCTTGCCGAAACGGCCCCTCCGAACAGCGCCGGGGCGGCGAGGAAACCATGGCCGACAAGGATGACGAACGGCGGTCCGACGCCGAGCGTCATCAGCAGCGCAAGCGGCAGCTTGACCATGGGAAAGGGAACCCGACGCACCAGCAACATCAGGATCGGCGCGGCCACCATGAACCGGAGCGCCGCCAGGTCGTAGGGGTCCAGCCCGCCAGCCGTGACGCCATGCCGGGCAAGGACATACCACCCGCTCCAGATCGTCGCCGCGGCAATCCCCGCCAGCACGCCTCGCATGACGATCGCAGCGCTCGCGGATGCGGACTTCGCCATGGTCAGACCAGCTTGGACTTCTGCACCTTGCCCGACGGCGCGACGGGCAGCTCGTCGAGGAAGGCGACGATGCGCGGCACCTTGTATTCGGCGATGCAGCTGCGGCAATGGACGAGAACGTCATCCTCGTTCAATTCGGGATCGGCCTTGACGACGACCGCCTTCACCACCTGCCCAAAAACCGGATCGGGGCTGCCGACCACGGCCGCGGCGGCGATGCCGGGATGGGCGAGCAGCGCGTTCTCGACCTCGATGGGTGCAATCTTGGCACCGCCCGAGATGATCTGATCGCGGTTGCGCCCGACGATGAAGAAATTCCCCTCCTCGCATACGACCAGATCGCCGGTGCGGAACCATCCGTCCGTCATCGCCTCGGCGGTGCGGACCGGATCGCGGTAGTACGCTCCCGAAAAGCTCGGGCCGCGCACCCATAGCTCGCCCACCTCGCCCCCCGGCACCTCGGCGCCCTTGTCGTCGACCAGGCGGATCTCGGTCGGCGCGATCAGGCGGCCGACCGAGCCCGCGGGCGGCTGGCTGGCCAGACGCAGGTCGAATGAAAAGATCGGCCGCACCTCCGTCATCGCGTAATAGGGGCGAACCGTGATGCCGATGGACTGCCGGCAATCCGCCTCGATCTGCTCGTTGAGCGCCGCCCCCGAGGCTGCGCACAGCCGCAGCGAGGAAACGTCGTAACGCCGCCCGTCCTTGCGCGCCACGTCGGCCATCATGGCGTACATCGTCGGCACGCCGAGAAATACCGTGGGCCGCAGGTTCTCGATGGCCTCCAGCGCGAGGCGCGGATGGAACTTCGGCGCGAGCAGCACCGTCGCGCCGCTCAGCAGGGCGACGTAAGTCGCGGCGTGAAAGCCGTAGCTGAACGTCAGCGGCAGCATCACCAGGATGCGATCCTCGGGACCGATGCACCACATGCCGCTGTAAGCGAGGCCCGACGCAAGCTCGTTGGCATGGGTCGCCGCGACGCCCTTCGGCGTGGAGGTCGTGCCCGATGTGTAGCACAGGAGGACGAGATCATTCCCCGCCGCCGCTTGCGGCTCCATACAGGGCTCGGCTGCCCTGGCCCGCGCGAGAAATCCGTCGAAGGTCTCGCGCAGGGGAGCGGGCTCCAGCCCCTCGACGGCACGCTCGACCGTCGGCGTCAGTTCGTCGGCCTCAATCAGCAGCTTCGCCCCGCAGTGACCGAGGATATAGCGGATTTCATGAGGGGCGAAATCCGCGTTCACGGGCACGATGGCGGCGCCGATCATGGCCATGCCCAGGTATAGCGAGAAGATCTCGGGCCGGTTCGCGGACAACACGGCAACACGATCGCCCTTCTGGATGCCGGCATCCAGCAACGCGGTCGCGGCCCGGCGCCCCTCATCCACCAGCGCCCCATAGGACGTGATCTCATTGTTGAACACGAAAGCGGGGTGATCGGGCCGCGCGGCTGCATGGCGCAGCACCGGCGAGACGATATCGGTAAAATTCATGCTCCTGCTCCTTGCCGGCTGATCACTTGCCGGCTGATCATTTGCCGGCCGCTCATACGAGGCCGAGTCGCTCGGGTCCGTCGGCCTTGATCATCTCGCGTGCGATGACGATGCGCTGGATCTCGTTAGTGCCCTCGGTCAGCACGTAGATGGGCGCCTCGCGGTAAAGGCGCTCGATGGGAAACTCAGCGACATAGCCATAGCCGCCCAGCACGCGCATGGCATCCTGGGTGATCTGCATGGTGGTTTCGGTGGCGAAAAGCTTCGCCATGGAGGCGAACATGTCCGCGCGCCCGTATCGTGCCTTGTGGCGCAACGCCTCCCCGAGCAGCGCCCGCGCCGCGGCGAGCTGGGTCGCCATGTTGGCCAGGTGGATCTGAACCGCCTGATGGCCCGCGATCGGCTGGCCGAAGGCTTCCCGGTCCTTGGCGTATTGCAGGGCGATCGACAACGCCTCTCGCGCCATGCCAAGCGCCGTCCCCGCCATGGCGAGCCTGCCGGTTTCGAGCATCGACAGCACCTGCGGCAGCCCCTTGCCCGTCTCCCCGCCGAGCAGGGCGTCCGCCCCGAGGCGAACGTCATCGAAGCGCAGTTCCGCCGTATCGACGTGCTTGAACCCCATCTTGTCGATGACGCGCGTCACCTCGAAGCCCGGCGTTTCCGGCTCGACGATGAAGAGGCTGATCGGCCCCTTTCCGTCGGCGGCGGGCGCGCGTGCGAGGACGATGTGCAGGCCGGCGCGCAGCCCGTTGGTGATGAAGGTCTTCTGGCCGTTCAGCACATAGCTGCCGTCAGGCTGCGGCACCGCCTGGGTGCGGATCTGCTTCAGATCGGAACCGGCCGAAGGCTCCGTCAGCACGATCGCGCCGCGCCGCGACCCGTCGGCCAGTTGCGGCAGGTAGCGCGCCTTCTGCGCCTCGGTGCCGTAAAGCGCGATCAACCGTGCCACAGTGCAGTGGCTGTTGAGGAAACTGGGCATCGCGGACCAGCCCGCCGCCAGCTCCTCCATGATCGCCACATAATCCGCGAGCGGAAGGTCGAGCCCGCCGTGGCTTTCGGGGATGACCATGCCGAACAGGCCAAGCCCGGCCATGGCGTCGACGACGTCCTGCGGAAAACCGTCGGCTTCCTCCAGCCGTGCGACGCGGGGCGCGATCTCGCGGCGCACGAATTGCCGCACGCCCTCGACGATAGCGGAAACCTCGTCGGCAGCGGCGTCGTGGGCGGAGATTTCGTGATCGGACATTGCGTTTTCCTTCCTACATCGTCAGATAAGCGCGGCAGACAGCCTCGTTGGCCGAGAGTTCCGCCATGGTACCGTCGAAGACGATTTGCCCGCGGTCGAGCACATAAACGCGATCCGCCAGCGCTGCCGCGAAAGCGAGGTTCTGTTCGGAGAGCAGGATCGTCAGCCCCTGTGCCTTGAGATCGAGGATGAGGCGCGCCAGACGCTCGACGATCACTGGCGCCACGCCCTCGGAGGGTTCGTCGAGAAGCACGAGATAGGGATTGCCCATCAGGGTGCGCGCGATGGTGAGCATCTGCTGTTCGCCGCCGCTCATGTCCGAACCGGGGCGATGCGGCATCGCGGCGAGGTTCGGGAACACCTCGAACAGCGTCTCAATCGTCCATGTCGCGGCGCCGTCGCGCGGAGGCTGGCGCCCGAGGTCGAGATTCTCAAGCACCGTCAGCTCCGAGAATATACGCCGGTCCTCAGGGACGAAGCCGAGGCCGCGCCGGGCTACCTGATAGACCGGCAGTTTCTCGATCTGCTCGCCGCGCAGGCGCACCGAACCTGAACGGTTGCGCAGATGGCCCATGATCGCCTTAAAGGTCGTCGACTTTCCGGCCCCGTTGCGCCCCATGACGGCGACGACCTCGTTGGGATGGACCTTGAGACTCACGTCGAACAGGATCTGGGCTCGCCCATAGGACGCATTCAGACCGTTCACTTCCAGTATTGGTGTGTTCATTGTCCGATACCCGATGTTTCGAGGAAAGCGCCACTGCCCAGATAGACCTCCTGTACCAACGGATCCTCACGAATTTCCTCGGGAGTTCCCCTGGCGATCAACTGGCCACGCGACATCACCACGACCGTGTTCGCATGCTCGAACACGACATCGACACTGTGCTCGGTGAAAAGAACCGACAGGCCGCGCTCAGTCACCAAACGGGCCGTGAGGCTCATCAGTTCGTTACGCTCCTTGGGCGCCATGCCCGCGGTCGGCTCGTCCATCAGCAGAAGCCGCGGGCGATTAGCGAGAGCCATCGCCAGCTCCAGCCGCTTCACGTCGCCGTAGGCCAGAACGCAGCAGGCTCGATCGGCTTGTTCCTGCATGCCGACCGCCTCCAAAAGCTCATCCGCCTCCGCGGCATAGCCCGCCATGAGCGGCGACCAAAGCCCCCACAGGCGGCGATTGACCGAATGCAGCACCATCTGCACATTCTCGCGCACCGTCATCGAGCCGAAGGTCTGCGCGATCTGAAAAGTGCGCCCGACCCCATGGCGCCATATCTCGCTCGGAGCACTGCCGGTGATGTCGTGCCCGCCGAAGGTCACTGAACCGGTATCAGGGCGAAGCTGGCCGTTCAGCATGTTGAAGCAGGTCGACTTACCGGCGCCATTCGGCCCGATCAGCGCCATTATCTGGCCCGGACCGATCTCGAAGGACACGCCCTGCACCGCCTTGACGCCGTAGAACGACTTGCTGATACCGTTGACTGTCAGAGTGCTCATCTCTCACCCTTTCCGAAGCGGCCCATGAACGCGCCGACGATCCCCTGAGGCATCTTGAGCACGAACAGGATGATGAAGATGCCGAGTATCAGCCGCCAGTAGTCGGAGAGGTTGCGGATCAACTCGACCGAGACGATGTGATAGCCAAGGGCGCCGATCAGCGGCCCGCTGACGGACTGCACCCCGCCCACCAGCACCATCACCAGCGCATCGACCGTAGTCGCGACGGAGAAATCCGTCGGGAAGACGGAACCGCGGTGATAGGCCATCAACGCGCCCGCAAGCCCGGCGAAGGCGCCCGCCAGAACAAAGGCGCCCCACTGGATGAAGGCGACGTTGATGCCGATCGCGGCGGAGCGCGGCAGCGAGTCACGGCCGGATCGAAATGCGTAGCCGAAGGGTGCGTAGAGCGCCCGCCGCATCAGATAGGTAGCAACCACCACCGCGCCGAGCGCCAGATAGTAGTAGGCGACGTGGGAATTCAGCCATGCGGGGCGGGCAAGACCGACGATGCCGTTATCACCGCCGGTGAACGACACCATCTGCACCGACAGCGCGTGCAGGATCTGCGCAAACGCCAGCGTCAGCATGGCGAGATAGACACCCCTGAGGCGGGTGCAGAACCAGCCGAACACCACGCCGCCCAACGCGGCGGCCAGCATCGCCGCCACGATCCCCGCCCCCATCGGCAGGCCGAGGCGCGTCGCCACGAGCGCGGCCGCATAGGAACCGAGCCCATAATAAGCGGCGTGCCCGAAGGAGACGATGCCGCCGACCGACAGAAGGAAGTGCAGGCTGCTGGCGAAGATAGCCAGGATGAAGACCTCCGTCATCATCACCTCCACGTAGATCGGCGCCAGCAGGGGCAGCAGCGCCAGCGCGAGGATGACGGCAAGCGTCGCCTGCTGCGCGCGCCGCGACTGCGGGCGGAACGGCTGATCGATGGACAGATCGCTAGGGCGCTGCGGTATCAGACGTCCGCCCATGAGGCCGTTGGGGCGGAAGATCAGGATCAGCACCATCACGAGGAAGATCAGCACCGACACCGCCTGCGGGAAGAACAGGACGCCGAAGGCATTGATCACCCCCACCAACACGGCGGCGAGGAACGCACCAAGGATCGAGCCCATGCCGCCGATCACCACGATCACGAAGGCGTCGACGACGATGTTGATATCCATCTGGAGATTGGCGGATTCCTTGGGGATCTGCAGCGCGCCCGCAAGCCCCGCCAGAAAGGTGCCGATGAAGAACACGACGGTGAACAGGGTCGTCTGGTTCACGCCGAGCGAGGCGACCATCTCGCGATCCTGGGTTGCCGCCCGGATCAGCCGGCCCCAGCGGGTGCGGTGGGTAAGCCACCACAGCAGCCCGAGGAAGATCGGGCCCACGAAGATCAGCACGATATTGTACTGCGGGATGCGCTCGCCGAAGATCGTCACCGCCCCGCGCAGGCCCGGCACGCGCGGCGCAAGCACCTCGTCCGGCCCCCAGAACTCGAAGATCAGGTTCTGGAATACCAGCACCAGTCCGAAGGTAACGAGGATCTGGAACACCTCCGGCGCGCTGTAGATGCGCCGCAGGATCGTGACCTCGATCAGGCAGCCGACCACCCCCACGATCAGCGCGGCGATGAGCACCCCGCCCCAGAAGCCATAGGCGGTGTTCGGCATGATGCTGATCACCGTCAGGGCGACATAGGCG
The DNA here is from genome assembly GCF_011762225.1 of Pseudochelatococcus lubricantis. Lineage (GTDB taxonomy): Bacteria > Pseudomonadota > Alphaproteobacteria > Rhizobiales > Beijerinckiaceae > Pseudochelatococcus > Pseudochelatococcus lubricantis. Next base: position 45,786 of record NZ_JAASQI010000006.1, on the reverse strand, counting down.
CCCAGCATGTAGAATGAACCGTGGGCGAAGTTGACGATCTTCGAGACACCGAAGATCAGCGCCAGTCCCGAAGCGACAAGGAACAGCGTCGATGAGTAGGATAGGCCGTTCAGGAGCTGAACGAACAGCGTGGATGCGTCATACATGACCTTCGGTCCTCGGCACTGCGGACAAACCCCGTCCGTCGCGAAACGCGCGCGGACACATCTCGGGGGCGCGGGTTTTGCGTCTGTCGGCACGGGTGGCGGCCATGTCGGTGCGACCGGCCGCCTCGCCGGTTACTGGGTTGCTGCGTGGGGACGAAGCGTCTTGACGACGTCGTCGGGCAACTGATAGTCGGCGCCGTCGTAGAACTTCCAGTCGACCATCTTGCCCTTGCCGTTCTCGACGGCGAGCTTTCCGATGAAGAAGCCGAACGTCGACTGATGATCCTGCGGCCGGAACGTCAGCGGGCCGACAGGTGTTTCAAACTTCACCCCGCGCGCCGCGGCGATCAGGGCCTCGGTGTCCGTGCTGCCCGCCTTCTCGATGATGGCCTTGATGGCCTGCATCTCGCTGTAGCCGATCAGCGAACCGACCTTGGGCGAAAGACCGTAGGCTTTTTCGTAGGCATCGCGGAACGCCTTGTGTGCTGGCGTGTCGACCTGCTCCGCCGGATAGCCGGTAACGATCCAACCCGCCGGCGCCTCGTTGCCCAGGGGCTCAAGATACTCGGGCAGCCCCGTCAGCACCGAAAAGACCTCGCGCCCCTCGAACAGGCCGCGCATGTTGCCCTCGCGAACGAATTTCGCCAGATCGGCTCCGAACGTCGCGTTGAACACCGCGTCGGGGCGGGCTGCGATCATGGCCTGAACGGTTGCGCCGGCCTCCAGCTTGCCGAGAGCCGGCCATTGCTCATTGACGAATTCGACATCGGGACGAAGACGCTGCAGCTCCTGGCGGAACCCGGCAACCGCCGACTGACCGAACTCATAGTTCGGCGCAATCGTCGCCCAGCGCTTCGCCGGCAGCTCGGCCGCCATCTTCGCCAGCGCCAGAACCTGGGAGCGGTTGCTGTTGAACAGACGGAACGTGTAACGATTACCCCTCTCCCACACCAGCGCATCGCTCTGCGGCTGGCCGACGAGGAAGAAGATCTTGTTGGTGTTGGCGAAATCCGCCACCGCCACCGCGACATGCGACAGATAGGTACCCGTCAGCAAGGCGACCTTCTCGTTGGTCACGAGTTCCTGCGCGGCGCGCAGCCCGGCGTCGGGCTTGCCCGTATCGTCGCGCGAGATGACCTCAAGGGGCTTGCCGAGCACGCCGCCAGCGGCATTGATCTCCTTGACCGCCAGCTCCCAACCCTTGCGATAGGCATCGGTCGATTGCGGGTTGGCGGAATAGGATGACATCTCGCCGATCCTGATGCTGTCGGCCAGTGCATGTCCAAGAGGCCAAAGCGCCAACGTGAACACCATGGCCGCCCTGCAAATGGAATTTTTCATTTATATATTCCCTCTCTGGTTTGATCGCTCTTTAGAGGCGCCCTGCTTTCGTTAAAACGCGAAATTCATATAACTTTTTGATTTTTAAGGGTTTTTTATTGATCAAGCGATTCCGTCTAATCCGAAATCGCTTCAGCTTCCAGGCGCGTAGCGGGCCCAGCCGTCCTTGAGCACCTGCCGATCTCCTACGACGACGTCGAACGCCACGCCTCCCTCCCGCGGCGCGGCGCGCAGCGTCAGGACATCACCGGGCAACACAGGTGAACTCAGGCGCGCGGTCGCGGCCTGCAACGCGGCTGGATGATCGCCGAACGCCGGCCCCAGCAGTTTCAGCGCTATGCCAAGCGTGCACAGCCCGTGCAGGATCGGCCGATCGAAGCCGTAGCCGCGTGCTATCTCGGGATCGACGTGCACCGGATGCAGATCTCCGGTCAGCCGATAAAGCACCGCCTGCTCTGGCGATGTCGCGTACTCGGCCAGCGGCGCCAGCGCGGGCAATGCGTCCGCTTTGGCGGGCGCAGGCGCGTTCAGCCCTCCCCAGCCCCCGATGCCGGGCAGGAATATGGAATAGGTGGCGCTGAAGAATACGCTGGTGACCTCGATCTCGACGATGGTGGCCTTGCCTTTGTCCCATACCGCTGCGACCCGTGCCCGAGCGGGAAAACGTGCACTGCGCGGCAGAAATGCGCCGCCCTCGTGCGCGTGGATATCAATCCCCTGGGACACATGTAGCGACTTCTTCCGGTCGTATACGCCCAGATCGCCGCACCGCTCCACCGCCCACAAGCCGAGCGCGCTTACAAGGCCGGGCAGAGGCCGCAGGTCGCGCTCATAGACCAGATCGAGTTCGTGCGCCCTCGCCCCGCAGGCCAGGGCATAGAGGATCGCGTCCTTCTCGGTCCAGCCGATCTCCTGCGTGCCGAGGTCGAGGCCGATCAGATCGTGAAATGTTTCCGGATGCTTCATTTTTTCGTCCTTGCTTGCTCCAGCGCCTCTCGCCGCTGGTCTGAAGCCAGCAGTTCGAGCCGCCGTGCCTCCCAATCCGCAACCTTGAAATCGGGGCTTTCGCACGATGCGACGAAGGCCTTCGCTGCTTCCTGCGCGAGCGAGGGAAGCCCCACCGCTGCTGCGGCGATTTCCAGCGCACGTTCGCGCACCGCATCCGCACCTGGCCGATCCGCGACATGGGTGACGATCCCGCCGATCCGGGCGTCAGTGCAGTCCAGCCGCTCGGCGAGCAGCAGCAGCCGCGTGGCGGCCGCATGGCTCATCCGTGGCAGTATCTGCGCCAGCCGCCGCGGATTGTAGAGGATCCCCATCCGCACCGCGGGAAGGGCGAAGATCGCATCGGGCGAGGCGACCCTGAAGTCGCAGGCGAGTGCGAGGTCGAGCCCCGCGCCGATACATGCGCCGTTGATCGCCACAACGGAAATCAGCGCGCTGTCCCGCAGGCTCGCGGTGAGCGCCGACATCTCCTCGTCGAAGGCGATATCCGCCACGCTGCCGTCCAGCTCCGCAAAATCCGCGCCGGCGGAGAAGACACGCCCCTCAGCAGCGATGACGATGGCCCGCAAACCCTCGACCCGCGCTGCGGCGACAGCGTCGCGCAGCGCGCCGATCAGCTTGCGCGAGAGCGCATTGCGCCGCGCATCGCGGGAGAGTACGAGCAGGCGGACGCCGTCGCCCGGCGTTTCGACGCGCAGGTCATCCATTCCCGACCCGCCCTGTGAACTGCAGTGCCGCGATCCGCTCGCCGAACGTCAACGCCTCCTCCAGATCCTCCGCTAGATCGAGGAGCGGCCCGTCCTGCCCGGCGCGCCCGACGAGCTGGACCGAAACCGGCAGCCCGCCGGCCGTATCACAGGGGATCGCCGCCGCCGGATTTCCCCCGACGTTGAACGGGCTGGTGAAGGGAAACGCCCCCCAAAGGCCGCTGACCCTCTGCCCGTTGATCTCACGCGGGCGCGCTCCGATAGTAAACGCCGGCGAGGCGGTTGCCGGCGTCAGCAGGACATCGAACTCGTCGAACAGCCCGGCAATGCGCGCTCGGTAACCGGCGTGCCGGCTGCGCGCCGCAGCAACCTGCTCGACGCTCAGGCTCGTCGCGGCGCGCAAGCTCGCCAGCGCGTAGTCGCTCAGGTCGTCGCCGCAATAATCGAGCATGAACCCGCGTTCGCGCCATTCCTCAGCCAGAACCAGAGCATTGAACACTTCATCCCAGCCGCGCAGATCCAGATCGATCTCCTCGACCTCATGCCCGAGATCACGGAGAGCGGCGGCCGCCTTCACCACTGCCGCGCGGATGCCGGGATCCACGGGATGATCGTCGGGCGAAACGCACAGTCCGATGCGCAACGCTTCACGAACGCTTTGGCGCGGCAAATCCTTGTCCGCGAGAACCGACAGGAAGAGCCGCGCATCGGCAACCTCGTGCGACATGGGGCCGGCACAGGCGAACTCGCTCATGGCCCGGAAGCCGCCCTCGTCGGCGCAAAGCCCGTAACTCGGTTTAAAGCCGAAGATGCCTGTCATGGCGGCGGGGATGCGGATGGAGCCGCCGCCGTCGGCGCCGAGCGCCAGCGGCACATATCCCGCCGCCACCGACACTGCCGCCCCGCCGCTTGAGCCTCCCGGTGTCGCGCGCAGATTCCACGGGTTGCGGGTGACCTGGGGGAGACGGTTCTCGCAGGTGGCGGACTGGCCGAACTCGGCCGTGTTGGTCTTCCCGACAAAAACCGCCCCCGCGGCGCGCAACCGCCGCACGGCACCGCTGTCCTCGAAGGCGCGGTGTCGACTGTGTATCAGCGACCCCCGCGTGGTGACGGATCCCGCGATATCGAAGGTGTCCTTGATGGTGATCGGAACGCCGGCCAGCGGCGCCGCATCCCCCGTCCGCCATGCGTCCTCGGCCTGCCTCGCCTGGGTCAGCGCAAGTTGGTCGAGCACGAGCACCATGGCCCTGAGCGTGTCGTCGCAATCGCGGATCCGTTCCAGCGACGCACCGGCAACTTCGACCGGCGAGAGATCACGGCGCCGGAAAGCGCCCAATAGACTGCAGGCCGAGGGGGCAGCGCCGACGAAAATGTCGTTCCTGTCAAGCATGCGGATGCACTCCGCCGCTCACACCATATGTTTCTCCAGTAATATATCCCGCTTTAACGTCATCGACGAGGAACGACACAAGATGCGCTATGTCCTCAGGGCGGCCGAGCCGGTTAACGACTGCCTTCTTTTCGAGATAACTGTCGAAAAACTCGTCGGGATAAATGCGGCGCAGGAAGTCGTTGTAGATCAGCCCTGGCGCGATGGCGTTGACGCGAATGCCATGCTTGCCGTTCTCGGCTGCGGCCACACGGGTCAGCGCCATGACGCCCGCCTTGGCCGCGGAGTAGGCCGCGCCGTGCTCGGTGGTCATTTCCCAACCGGAAATCGACGAGATGTTGACGATCGCCCCCGAGCGGGCAGCGATCATGTGCGGCAGCGCGAAGCGCATGCAGCTGAATGTCCCGGTTAGGTCAATGGCAAGGCACCGTTGCCAGGTGTCGAGGGACATCTCGGCAACGGGTTCGATCTTGGACCAGCCGGCGTTGTTGACGAGGACATCGATCCGTCCCAAACGGTCGGCCACCGCGCCGAATACCGCCTCGACCTCGGCATGATCGCTGACATCCAGCTTGTAGGACGGGCACTCCACCCCGGAGACCTGCGACAACTCCTCGGAGAGTTTGGTCATACGCCCTTCGTGCAGGTCGGTGATCACGACTTGCATGCCGTCCGCGGCGAGCTGGCGGGCCACGGCCGAGCCTATACCCGCACCGGCGGCGGCGGTAACTATTGCGACCTTCCTATCGCTCATCTGCTTCTCCCATGCTTTTGAATGATCAGGCGGGACAGTTCCCGGGCCAACAAATCGGGCTGATCAGCTGCGATCAGGTGCCCGGCGTCGGGGATATTGGTGTAGCCTGCGTCCGGCATGGCATCGCGCATGATCTGTGCCGCCTTTAGCGGACAGAAGACATCGTTTTCACCCTGGATGATGTGGACCGGCACCCGAATGTCGCGCAGCCTTTCGGTCATAGACACGGCTGCCAGCCCCACCATGGCGCGCGCCGCGTTGACATAACCGGCGCCATCGCCCACGGCGGCAATCCGACGGGCGGCAATGGCCGCAACATCCTGCCGGTTGCACACGACCTGCGCGTCCGTATCCTCCGCGAGTGCGCGGCGAAACCCGTCGATATCCGACATGGCCTGCTGGATGCGCGCCTCGAAAAAGCCCGCCGCGGCGCGCCCTACCTTGCTCGACGCGCCGATGACGATGGCGCGGCGAACCAGATCCGGGCGCTGCAAGGCGGCCTCCAGAGCCACCACTCCGCCCAACGAGAAGCCGACGCAGGCGGCGGGCCCCGTCACCTCTTCCAGATAGGCCGTGAGATCACCGGCAAGCTGGGATACGGTTCCGTTTCCCTCTCCGACAGTGGAGCCGCCATGTCCGCGCAGATCGAGCAGATGAGCGCGGATACCCCGGGGCAGGCGCGCCACGACCCCCGACCAGCTTTCCTTGTCTTCAGCCAGGCCATGAACAAATATAACGGGTTGCCCTTCGCCAAAGCGTTTGAAGGCAACGGATATATCGCCCAGCAATACGGCTCCCTTTTCGGAAGCGCACGACGCGGCTTCCGAGGCAGATAAAAGCACCATGGCATTTGTCCCGATTCCCCCGCGATGTTCATCATCGTCGGTTGTCCTTTGATTGGGTTGAGCCTATGCTAATTGCCACATAAAAACAAGAGTGACGTCACTTTTTTAAATGTCTGGAACGATGGAAAAACCAGCAGAACCGAACCTGCCGCAACCCACCACGCCCAAAGGGCGAGCCACACTGGCGCGTATCCTTGAGAGCGGCCGCGAAGTCTTTGGCGACGCAGGATATGTCTCCATGCGCATGAGCGACCTGGCGGAGAAGGCCGATCTGTCGATGGGTGCGCTGTACCGCTATTTCGACAACAAGGATGATGTCTTCCTGGCTATCATCCACGGCATTCATGGCGAGCTTTACGCGGCCAGCCGCGGCAACGGCCGGTACACGTTTCGCGCCGCCCCCTATGAAACGATTCTGGAATCCAATCACGGGTACCTGTCGCACTACCTTACTCACCGCAAGGTCATGCGCGCCTTCATCGAAGCAACGATGGTAGATAAACGGTACAATAAAATGTGGTGGTATATGCGGGAAAGTCATATAGTCCGCGTAGCCGCCGCATTGCGCCGCGACCATGGCATAACCGAGATCAGCGGGAGGCCCGTCAGGACGTCTCTCGAAGCCTTGGCGTCGATGACCGAGCAATCCGCCTATGTATGGTATGCGCATCCGGCAGATGACGAGAAGCTGTTGCCCGTCGATGACGCGACACAGGTCGTCAGCCAGATCTGGTTTCGGACCATTTTTCCGTAGAGAACGCTCTGATTAAATGAAATCATTTAATCGACAAGCATTCGTTCAATATCAAAACCTGTCTCAGGTTGTCATTGCCATGAGATGACAACATGAGCCAGGGAGCGTTTTCCGCGCATGCGCGCGCTCGGCCGAAGGCCAAATCTCCCCGGTCCTTGATGCCTGTGACGCGCTCATATCGAGAGGCAGGCGTCTTTCAGCTCCAGATAATCCTCGATCCCGTAATGCGAGCCTTCGCGCCCAAGGCCGGATTGCTTGATGCCGCCGAAAGGCGCAAGTTCCGTGGAGATCAGCCCGGTATTATGGCGGCGCGCTCCCGACATGGGCATCCGTACAGAGCAGGCTCGGATCGTTCAGTTGCATCACTTATGGCTTTACAAAAACGTGAGCGTCTTTGGGCTGCCACTGCACGTGCAGCCTGTCGCCGCGCGCGACGGAGCCGATCATCGGATGGCCGAAGTTCAAGCGCACCGTCAGCGCGTCGCCCCAACCGGTGCGGGCGGTGACGGTGCTGTTGTTACCAAGGAAGGTGACATCCTCGACAACGACCGGCAGCGTCGCGCCCTCGCGTCCGGGACCGGCAGCCAGCTCGATCCGCTCCGGCCGCAACATCAGCTCGGCCTTGTCTCCTGCCGTTCCCGTTCCATGCAGCGGAACCCCCGCCAGCACCTCACCGTCGGCGAAGCGCAGGGTAGCCCGGTCGTCGGCGATAGCGGCCAGCTCGCCGCCCAGAAACGCACTGTCGCCGATGAAGTCGGCGACGAAATGCGTGGCCGGGTTAGCGTAAAGCTCCGGCCCGGTGCCGACCTGCTCGATCTTGCCCTTGTTGAAGATGGCGATCCGGTCGGACAGCCGTAACGCCTCCTCCTGATCATGGGTGACGTAGAGGATCGTGACCCCGGTTTCCTGATGGATGCGGCGGATCTCGAACTGGATTTCCTCGCGCAGCTTCTTGTCCAGCGCCGAAAGCGGCTCGTCCATCAACAGCACAGGCGGATCGTAGACCAGCGCCCGCGCCAGGGCGACGCGCTGCTGCTGGCCGCCAGACATGTTGGCAGGCATCCGATCCTCGAACCCGTCGAGACGCACGAGCTTGAGCGCCTTCTTCACCTTCCGGTCGATCTCGTCCTTGCCGGCGCGGCGCACACGCAGCGGGAAAGCGACGTTCTCGCCCACGCTGAGATGCGGAAACAGCGTGTAACGCTGGAAAACCATGCCGATGTTGCGCTTGTGCGACGGCGTCGACAGCAACGAGCGGCCCTGCAGCAGGATGTCGCCGGCGGTGGGGTCCTGAAAGCCCGCAAGAATATAGAGTGTGGTCGACTTTCCCGAGCCCGACGGGCCGAGGAAGGTCATGAATTCGCCCTTCGAGATAGCAAGCTCGACATGGTCGGTGGCGACCACGTTGCCGTAGACCTTGCGGAGGCCGTTGATATGCAGAAAGGGTGTTGTCATCTTGCTTTACCTTTGCGGATCAGGGCGGCGATGACCATCAGAAGCACCGTCAGCGCGATGAGAAGCGTGGAGGCCGCGGCGATCACCGGTGTCAGGTCCTGCCTGAGCGTGGTCCACACCTTGACCGGCAGCGTCTGGAGCGAGGGCGAGGCCATGAAGATCGCCAGCACCACCTCGTCCCATGAAATGAGGAACGAGAAGATGGCCGCCGAGAACAGGCCGTGGCTGATGCACGGCATGGTCACGCGCAGACGCGCCTCCCACGGGCTCGCGCCGCAGAGGATGGCGGCGTCCTCAATGGCGGGATCGAAGGTTTCCAGCGCGCCCGAAATGGTAATGATCGAAAACGGCAGCGCCACCACCAGATGGGCGATCACGAAGCCCACGAGCGTGCCGCTGAGCCCCAGCCGCAGAAAGGCCGCGTAAAGCGCCACCGCGACGATGATCACCGGCAGGACCATCGGCGTGAGGAAGAAGGCGCGCAGCACCGCCCTGCCCCGGAAACGCCCGCGCACCAGCGCCAGCGACACCAGCAGGCCCAGCACCACCGACAGCACCATGACGATGACCGCGATCTTGGCCGAGGTCAGCGCCGCGTCTATCCAGCGCGGATCGGCGAAAAGCTCCTCATACCAGCGCAAGGTCCAACCCGGCGGTGGAAAGATGAGCCAGCGAGAACTGCCGAAGGACAGGGCCACGATGAAAAGGATCGGCAGGAGCAGGAACAGCGTCATCAGCCCGCAGATCGCCGAAAGCGCCCACTTCCATGCGCCGAGCTTGCGAAAATCGAGAAGCATCAGCGCGTCCCCTCTCTGGCTTCGAAGAACCGCAGTTGCACGGCATAGAGACCGAGCGTGACGACGAGCAGGATGAAGGCCGCCGCGCCGCCCATGCCCCAGTTCACAAGGCTCTGCACCTGCTGGGCTATGAGTTCGGCCAGCATCATGTTGGCCGTGCCGCCGAGCAGCGAGGGGGTAACGAAGTAGCCCAGCGACATGACGAAGACCATCAGCCCGCCGGAGGCGATGCCGGGCGTCGCAAGCGGCAGCAGGACCCTGGTCAGCGCCTGCCACCTCGTCGCGCCGCACAGCGCGGCCGCCTGAAGAATGGACGGATCGATCTTCCGGATCACGCCCAGAAGCGGCAGGATCATGAAGGGCAGCATGATGTAGACCATGCCGATGGTCACGCCGATCAGATTGTTGGTCAGTTGCAGTGGCTGGTCGATGATGCCGATGGAGATCAGAATCCGGTTGATGAGTCCCGTCTGCTGCAACAGCACCATCCATGCATAGGTGCGCGCCAGAAGGTTGGTCCACATCGACAGGATGATGATCGCGAAGATGACGGCGGCCCAGGGACGGGGCATGATCGTCAGCGCCCAGGCCACCGGAAAGGCGATCAGCACGGTGATCAGCGTCACGATCCCGGCAACGAAAAACGTATTCAGGAAAACCTTGGCGTAAGTCGGCGACCCGACCAGCGCGGCGTAGTTCTGCAGGCCCGGTTCAGGCTCCGTGATCGAGCGCAGCAGAAGCATGGCCACAGGTATCACGAAAAATGCCAGAAGAAGCAGGACCGCCGGCATGGCCAGCGCCAGGCCCGAGCCCCCGCGCCCCCGGTTGGGCAAAGCCAGGCGGATGATGCTCATAGCTATATTTCCTCCCGATCGCGCCGGCATGTCGCCCGAAGGCCGCAAGGCCTTCGGGCAGGTGTCGAAGACGGGTTTCAGCGCGCCTGCCAGGCATACCAGCGGTTGCCGATCTCATCGCGATGCGCGGCCCAGTAGGCCATGTCGGCGTTGACCTGCAAGGCGTTCTGCTGGTCGGGAAGGGTCGCGCGGACATCAGGCTTCATCAGCGCGGCCGACCCCGTGTTGATGGGCGCATAGCCCGTGTCGGCCGCGAAGTCGGCCTGTGCCTTGGCGGCGGTGGCGGCGGCGATGAACCGCATCGCGGCTTCCTTGTTCTTGGTGCCTTTCGGCACGACGAGCGCGTCGGCTGCGGTGATGTTCTGATCCCAGCTTATGCCGATGTTCATGCCGTCCGCCTGAAGCGCCGCCACGCGCCCGTTCCAGAAAAAGCCGATCGGCGCCTCGCCGGACGCCAGCAATTGCTGGCTCTTCGCGCCGCCCTCCCACCAGATGATGTCTTTCTTGATCGTGTCGAGCTTGGCGAAAGCCCGCTCCATATCCAGCGGGTAGAGATCCTCGGGCTTGACGCCGTCGGCCAGAAGCGCCGCCTCGATCACACCGGGGGCGGACCATTTGTAGAAGGTGCGCTTGCCGGGAAACTTCTTGGTGTCGAACAGATCGGCCAGCGTCGCGGGCTTTTCGCCGGGGAAAGCGGCGGAGTTGTAGCCCAGAACGAAGGAGTAATAGAACGACCCCACCGCATAATCCGAAACGAAACGCGGATCGAGGTGCGCGCGGTCGATCACGGTGAAATCGAGCGGCTCAAGAAGCCCTTTCTGGCCGGCCTGAAGCGCCCAGTCGAACTCCACATCGGCCACATCCCACGAAACGGCGTTGGCCTCGACCATCGCCTTGATCTTGCCGTAGTCGGTTGGGCCATCCTGCACCACGGCAATGCCTGTGGCTTCGGTCAGGGGCTTCGCCCAGTACTTGGTCTGGGCGTCCTGTGTCGTGCCGCCCCACGAGGTGAAGACCATCTGCTGTGCCTGTGCCGCACCGCCCGCGAGCGTCAGGGCGGCAGCGACAACGAGCGCTTTCATTTTCATAACGTAACCCTCCATTGTTGATTTTCACTTTATTCGACCGGCTGTTGCCGTGTCGGAACCGTTCAATGCGTGATGGTCAACGCATGACGAAAGGGTCCGGAATGGGAGCGTCCGAGGTTCTCAGCCAGACCGTCTTGACCGTCGTGTAATCCAGCGCGGCGGCGAGGCCGCCTTCGCGCCCGTGCCCGGACAATCCATGCCCGCCAAAGGGCGCGATGGGCGACACGGCGCGGTAGGTGTTGACCCATACAATGCCGGCGCGAATGCCCCTGATCATGCGATGCGCACGGGTCAGGCTACGCGTGAACACGCCGGATGCCAGGCCATAGCGTGTGTCGTTCGCCAGATGCAGCGCCTCGTCCTCATCCCTGAAGCTCACGACCGAGAGGACCGGGCCGAAAAGCTCCTCCGTCACCGATGGCGCATCCGGCACGGACGAGCAGTCGAGAATGGTGGGAGGAAAGTAGAACCCGTCACCGGCAATCGCCGCACCGCCGGTCACGAGCCTTGCGCCGCCGGCGACGGAGGCCGCGACAACGCCCTCTATCCGGTCGCGCTGGCGACGGGTGCAGAGCGGGCCGACCTCGGTCGCCATATTGTCGGGCGCGCCGATCGTGACGGCCTCGGCCTTTGCCTTCAGCCGGGCGAGGAAATCCTCGCGAATGCTCTCCTGGACCAGAAGCCGGGAACCTGCGACGCAGCTCTGGCCCGTGGCGGCGAAGATACCCGCGACCTGCGCATTCGCCGCGGAGTCGAGATCGGCATCGTCAAAGACGATGAAAGGAGATTTGCCGCCAAGCTCCAGCGAGGTCTTGGCCAGATTCTCAGCCGAGCCGCGCACGATGTGGCGCGCGGTTTCCGGCCCACCGGTGAAGGCGATATGCGCCACCTTCGGATGTGTGGTCAGCGCCGCGCCGGCCCCTGGACCGCCAGTCAGGATATTGACCACGCCGGGCGGAAAACCGGCCTGATCGATAAGTCGCGCAAATTCCAGCAACGGCGCGGGACCATCCTCGCTGGCCTTGACGACCAGCGTGCAACCGGCCGCCAGCGCCGGGCCGATCTTCACGGCGGACAGGAAAAGCTGGCTGTTCCACGGCACGATGGCCGCCACGACGCCCACGGGTTCGCGTCGCAGCCAGACTTCCATATCCGGCTTGTCGATCGGCAGGTGCGCGCCTTCTATCTTGTCGGCCAACCCCGCATAATAGCGATAATACTCCGCCACATAGGCGATCTGGGCCGATGTCTCGCGGATGATCTTGCCGGTGTCACGGGTTTCCAGACGCGCCAGACGCGGCGCGGCCTCCTCCACCAGTTCGGCAAGCCGCATCAGCAGCTTTCCGCGCGCGGTCGCCGTCAACCCCGCCCACCGGGGATCGGTAAACGCCCGATCGGCAGCGCGCACCGCACGGTCCACATCCGCCGCGCTGGCGTCGGGCATCAGCGCCCAGGGGCGGCCATCAGCCGGATCGAGACTTTCAAAGGTCGCCGCCCCGTCCTCGAAGCGCCCGTCGATATAGTGTTGAAAACTCTGCATGCCGGTCACCCGAAAGCCGGGATGACATCCCGGATGAAACGCTCCAGCGAGGCGCGTTTGCGCTCGAAGCTCATGCCGCTGTCGATCCAGAAGCTGAATTCGTCATAGCCCAGCGCCTCGTAGGATTTGATGCGGGCGATGACCTCGGGAGCCTCGCCAACGATCTGGTTCCTGCGCATCGCTTCGGGCGAATAGAACGGATGGGCGGCGACATCTTCCGGCGTCAGCCGCTCGATGAGGCCCATCGAGATCGGACGTTCGTTTTTGAACCACGCGCCGAAATAATTGTAAAACAGGTTCAGTTCTTCAGCGCCGCGCTGTGCATCTGCCTCGCTGTCGGCGACGTAAGTATGACGCAGCACCATGATTTGCGGGCGGGGCTGATCCGGGAACTTCTCGCAGGCGGCGTTGAAGCGCTCCATCAGGCTCTCGACTTCCTCATCGCCCAGATGCAGCGGCGTGACCTGCACGTTGCAGCCGTTCTCCACGGCGAATTCGTGGCTGTTGGGATCACGCGCTGCAACCCAGATCGGCGGATGCGGCTTCTGCACCGGCAGCGGAGCACTCGTCGTTTTGGGAAACTGCCAGAAATCGCCCTGATGCTCGTAATCGCCTTGCCACACCTTCTTGATGGCGGGGATCAGTTCACGCATGCGCTGGCCCGCGCCCCATGCGTCGAGCCCGGGCAGCATCCGCTCGTACTCGAAGCTGTAAGCGCCGCGCGCAATGCCCAGCTCCAGCCGGCCGCCGGTGATCAGGTCGGTCATCGCCGCTTCGCCCGCCAGCCGGATCGGATGCCAGAACGGGGCGACCACCGTGCCCGTGCCAAGGCGCACGTTCTTCGTCTGTCGCGCGATGTCGATCAGGTTCAGAAACGGATTCGGCGAGATGGTGAAATTCATGGCGTGGTGTTCGCCGGTCCAGATGGCGTGCAGGCCGCCCTCGTCGGCGATGCGGCAAAGCTCCAGCATTTCCTCGTAGAGCGTTTTCTGGTCCTGATCCGCCGACACACGTTCCATGTGGATGAAGAGCGAAAACTTCATGCCGTGTCCTCTCTATTTGCGTGTAACCTGACCTTCGGCATGCGACCCGAAGTAGACGCCGTAGTTGCCAAGCCTTGTTTCGGTCGCAAGCCGGTCCAGCATCGATCGCGTGGCCGGGTCGCCCACCGCCTTCAGACAGGCGGTTTCGAGCGGAATGAATGCGCCGCGTGACGCCTCCGGCGAGGTTGCGGCGCAACGAAAGGCGATATGCTGCCGTCCTTCGGCTTCGCCTTCATAGACGGCATAGATTTCCCCGGAAGCCGCGCCCGGCGCCACGCTGGCGAGCAGTTTCTCCAGAGCCGGCCTGACGCCATCACGGCCGACACGTGCTTCCGGCAGGCTCAGGCGGCCGGCATCATCATCCAGAAGCAACACCTGCCCCGCCGCCTCGACGATGGCCGAGATCACGACATCGGGACCAGCCGGGAGCTGCGCGGCCGTCGCGGCGGGGGTGATGTAGGCGCCCCGGTAGTAGCCCAGCCCCGGCTCATGCGAGGCGGAGAAGCCCCTTATTTCCCCCAGCAGGATGACATGATCGCCGGCTTCGACCGTCTGCCACAGGGTGCAGTCGAACCAGGCCGACGCCCCCGCGATCACCGGCGAGCCCGCGGGCCCGGCATGCCATTCGACGTCCGCGAAGCGATCCTCGACGGGCCGCGCGAATGTGCTGGAAACCTCTTTCTGACCCTCGGCCAGCACGTTGACCGCGAATCCCCCGGCGTTGACGAAATGCGCGAAGTTGCGCGAGCTGCGGCCGATCGAGACGAGCAGCAGCGGCGGATCGAGGGAGACGGAGGAAAACGAGTTCGCCGTGAAGCCGACAGGCTCGCCGGCGGGGCCCGTGGTGGTGACCACTGTGACGCCGGTCATGAAACACCCGAAGGCGTCGCGCAGGGCGCGCGGATCAAACGCAGTCATAGGCTATACTCCGGCTGAGCCAGTCTTTCAGGGCATCGTTGACGATGGCGGGAGCGGTCAGGTTGACCATATGACGATGGCCGGGAACGATCACCGCCTCGCCCAGCGGAATGGCCGCCGCCATGTCGCGGCTCATCTGCGCGCTGGAGTTGAGATCATGCTCGCCAGTCAGCAGCAGTGCGGGACAACGGATCTGCGACAAGCGATCGGCATAGACGGTGTCGCCCTCCGCGAAAGAGCGGTACGCCGTCGCGTAACCCCGGAGATCCATCCCGGCCAGCCAGTCGGCCACCATGGCGCGGATATCATCCTGATCGTCGCCAAACCAACGGGAAAGCGGCCCGTCGATGCGTCCGTCTCCACCGGATATCTCGGCGGCGCGGGCGATGACTGCGTTCCGCGCTTCCGGACTGCGCCGATGGACCGCATTCAGCAGCGCGACGCGCACGACCAGATCGGGACGCTCCACGGCGAGCCCGGCGGATACCAGAGCGCCCATCGAATGGCCCGCCAGATTGACCGGCCCCTCTCCCAGCGCCTCTACCAGACGCGCAGCCCAGCCGACGAAATCTGGCAGGCGCGCATCCGGCGACAAAGGTGAACTGCCGCCATGGCCGGGCATGTCGACGGCGATCACATGGTGACTGCGCGAAAGCTCCTCAATCTGCGGCTTCCATGCCTCCGCGCGCATTCCTACACCGTGGATCAGCAGCAACGGCGCGCTGTTCGCGCCGCCACGCGGACCACTCTCGATCAGCCGAACGATACTGCCGTCAGACAGCGGCAGGGTTCGAAACGTCATGACCCAGATCCTTCAGATCCTGATAACGGTCGCCGATACGGTGATGCGGGCGGCCGCCGATGGAGGCTCCGAGCGCCACCACGATTTCATCCGCCGCCGGAGCGTCGGGAATGGCGAACTGGATGGTCAGGTAGTGCGACCGGCGGCCTTCGTCGTTCTTGTCCATGAGCGGGATCAGGATCGGGGAGTTGGCGGGGCCGCGTGTATTCGTGAAAGCCAGATAGGACTTCGCCCCGACCGCGCTTCTGTAATGGTTGCCGAACCGCAGGGTGTGGATCAGTGCGTTGGCGTGCTCCAGCTCGCCATCCAGCCCGACAACCGCCGCCTTGCCATAACCCTCGACCGCCTCGCCAGAGCCCGTTGTATCGATGATCATCTTCGTCAGCAACTCGCCCAGTTCGGGAGCGACCGCATGAATCTCGGGCTTCAGATCCTCGACAAAGCCACGGCCCGCCCAGGGATTGCGGACGACGGCCGCCGCCGCAATGAGCTTCAGGGGGCGCGGCGCGGCGCGGCCGCCTTCGATCAGGATCGTTTCGACGGTCAGAAGGGTTTTTCGAATTTCAGCAGCCATTGCACCTATCCTTTACGATTCTCCTTGCTGTCCAATTATCTTGGTATACCAACATACCATCTGTCAATAATATGTTGTGCATTTTTTCTGCGCAGGGTAAGGTGTGTGCATGGAAAACGAACAGTTCATCGGCCTACGCATTGAGCATGTGCCCCAAACGCTGCGGGAGATCGCAATCGAGCGCCTGCGCGCCGCGATCATGTCCGGACAGCTTCCTTCGGGTTACCGGCTGGTCGAACGCACTCTGGTCGACCAGCTCGGTGTCTCGCGCTCGGTCGTGCGGGAGGCGATCCGCTATCTGGAGGCGGAAGGGCTGGTCGAGATCATGCCCCGCAGCGGCCCGGTGGTTGCCACGCTGGACCGAGACACGGCTCGGCAGATCTACGACATCCGCCTGCGGCTGGAATCCGCGGCAGCCGCCGATTGCGCGCGTTTTCTGGATGACAGGTCGCGAGCTGCGCTTTCAGGCGCATTGAAGAACCTCGAAGAAGCGTTTTCCTCGACGGACCCGCAGGTTCTTTATGATGCGACGACCCGTTTTTACGAGGTGATCTTCACGTCGGCGGGGCATCATATCGCGTGGGAAATCGTGCAGCGTCTGAACGGTCGCATATCGCGGCTGCGCGCACTGACGCTGGCCTCGAAGGAGCGTCATGTTTCAGGCCACGCGCGGATGCAGCGCATCGCCGAGGCGATCCTGTCGCGCCAGCCGGAAACCGCCGCGCAAGCCGTTCGCGATCACCTGACAGAAGCGGCCATGATCGCCGGCCGCCTTCTCGACGCCAGCGAGACATCCGCTCCCAAAAAAGGAAAATCCGGCCGATGACCGCCTACTGGATTGCCCATGTAACGATCACCGACCCCGAGGCTTATGCGGGCTATCGGGAGCAGGCCGCCACTGCCTTCGCCCGTTACGGAGCGGAGTTTCTGGCGCGTGGCGGCGCGTTTGAGACGCTTGAGGGACCAACGCTGCAACGCCATGTGGTGATCCGCTTTCCGGATCTTGCCAGCGCCCGGGCCTGCTACGATTCACCCGAGTATCAGGAAGCCCGCCGCCGCAGGGAAGGCGCGGCCGAAACCCAGCTCGTGATCGTCGAAGGTCTGTGACGGCTCCGACAGCGGATCGCAAAATCCCAGCCCACCGTCGCGGCGATTGGCGCTGTTCCCGTGCCGGGGTTATTTTTTGAGGTCGTGCCCCGTGATGACGTTCGGGGCAGCCGCCAACCTGCTGATACTTCGCTGCAGATGGCGGTTTGATGCGTCAGCGTTTCAGTCAACTGTCATGACAGCGGAGGACGCTGTTGATGACTGCTCGTTCCGCTTTTCACCAGTTGACGGGGCAGCCGCGACAGCCTTCCATCCATGTGCCTTGAAAGATCGCGAAGGCCTGGCTGGTCCCCTCCAGGATCGCGTCGGCGAGATTGGCATCGTATAACTTGGTCTCCTGCAGGTTGGCGTCCGTCAGGTTCGCGCCCTTCAGGTTGAGCTTGCTGCCCTGGAGCATTTCGAGATCGGCGGCCGTGAGATCGGCGCGGGACCAGTCCGAACCGGCCGCGCGAGCATGTTCGAGGTTCGCGCCACGCATGTCGGCTTGCCTGGCGGAACTGCCCTGCAGGAACGCGCGTTCAAGCCGCGCAGCCTTCAGATCCGCGCCGTCGAGGTTGGCGCCGCGGAGATTGGCGCCGGAGAGGTTGGCGCGCGCAAGCCGGGCGCCGCGCAGATCGGCGCCCGCGAGGTTGCTGCCCTTGAGATTGGCGTGACGCAAGTCCGCGCCGGGACACCGGGTGCGCGGCTCGATGCGGCATCCATTGATCACCACCACACCGTCGGAACCGGGATCCGGCCCGTCGTAACTCCAGAACTTCTCCTCAGCCGAGGCGGCGAATGGCACGAGGGCGACGAGAAAGGCCATGACGAGGGTTTTCATGATTGTCTCACAGCGGCGAGGAAGGCACCGGCCGGAACCGGTGCCGAAGGGACCGGATCTGTCTACTTCCGTGCCTGTTTGATGTCGGACAGCCTGAATACCCAGAACGATCCGCCCTGACTCACGTTGCGCGTCATCTTGGCCATGTCGCCGCCCCAGAGAGGCACCGCGCCGCCGTAGCCCGACGCCACGCCGATGTACTGCTCGCCATCCATTGTCCAGGTGATGGGGGATGAGACGATCCCCGAGCCGGTCTGGAACTTCCACAACTCCTCGCCCGTCTCGGCGTTGAACGCCTTGAAGTAGCCGTCTGACGTGCCGGTGAGGACGAGCCCTCCCTCCGTGGCCAGCGTGCCTGCCCAGAGCGGCATCTCCTCCTTGTGCTCCCACTTTATCTTGCCCGTCGCGGGGTCCATGGCGCGCAGGATGCCGACGTGATCCTCGAATTTCTTCTTGATGGTGAAGCCCATGCCGAGATAGGCGGCGCCGGGCGCGTAGTTCACCTTCTCCGCCCAGAAGTCCTCCTGCCAATGGTTCGCCGGGATGTAAAAGAGGCCGGTCTTCGGGCTGTAGGACATCGGATTCCAGTTCTTGCCGCCCAGGAATGGCGGCGAAATCTGCGCAACGGGCCCCTTGCTCTGCCCTTCCGCGGGCGGGGGCGGACGCTGGCCCTCGACTTCGATCGGGCGGCCGGTCTCAAGATCGATGCCCTTGGCCCACGTGATCCCGTCCACGAAGGGGAAGGCGTTGAGCAACGCCTTGGGACGGTTGATCTCGCCGCCGCGCTTCGAAAGCGCGTCGATGTCCGTCACGTAGAAGAACCCGTTACGATCGGCGTGGGCGCCGGCCCGATGTTTCTTGCCGTCCTTGTCCGTGTAGTCGAAGAGAATGATCTCGTTGTTGCCGGAGAAATCCCAGGTATCGTTCGGCGTGTGCTGATAGAAGCCGACCAGCTCGCCGTTCGTCGGGTTGACATAGGCTTGCCCGGATGTGAACAGGCTGTCACCCGGCCAGCGTGCCCAGCCGTTCCACGGAGCGGGGTTGCCGGCCCCGATGATGATGGTGTTCGTCTCCTCGTCGAAGGAGGCGGACTGCCACGGCGCGCCGCCGCCATGGTGCCACGCCTGCACGAGCTGCCCGCTCTTGTCGCGCGGCCACGACGGCGCGTCGGGGTTGCCGGTCGGCGTGCTGTCCTTGCCCATGTAGCGGCCCATATGGCCCTCCACGAGCGGCCGCATCCATATCTCCTCGCCCGTCTCGGGATCCCTGGCGAAGAGCTGGCCCACCACGCCGAACTCGTCGCCGGACGAACCATGGATCAACAGGTCGCGGCCCGTTTCCCTGTCGCGGATGATCGTCGGGGCGCCGGTAATCGTATAGCCGACCTTGTAATCGCCGAAACGCTTGTGCCAGACAACCTTTCCGGTCTTGCGGTCGAGCGCGACGACCGAGGCGTCGAGCAGTCCCATGTAGACCTTGTCGCCGTAGATCGCCGCGCCGCGGTTGATCACGTCGCAGCAGGGGCGGATGCCTTCCGGCAGGCGCGCGGTATACTGCCACAGCTTGCGTCCGGTCCGGGCATCGAGAGCGAACATCCGGCTGTAGGATGCCGTGACATAGATCACGCCGTCCTTGACGATGGCCTGCGCCTCCTGGCCGCGCTGGCGCTCGTCCCCGAAGGAGAAGGACCATGCGGGGACGAGGTTCTTCACCGTCTCGACATTGACGGCATCGAGCGGGCTGAAGCGTTGCGCCTTCGGCCCGAAACCGTACATCAGCACGTCTTCCGTCGTTTCCGCATCGTTACGGATGTCGTCCCAGCCGACATCGGCCATGGCGGGTGCAGCGAGCACGAGCGCCAGAAAGCTGGCGGCCGCCACAAGCGTGGCTTTGCGTTTCATCGTTTTTCCTCCCAGACGTAAGGCCGGTTTTCTCCGGTTCCAATGAATGGGAGGCTAGCATTCCGGACTGAGAGCGGACTGAGGCCCGCCTGAGAATTTCCTAAGACGAGGGGGGACCTTGGTCGTATGCCGATCGCTCCGCGACGTTTCATGTCGCGCCCCGCGGCGTAACCCGCAGGTTCAATGCCCGACCGGCTCGTCGAGAATGTAACCGTAGCCCCTCACCGTCCGCAATTGCAAGCCGGCGCCGCTGTGGGCGAGCTTCCGGCGCAGATAGGAGACGTAAACGTCCACGACATTGGGGGTATGACAATCGTCGTCGCCCCAGACGCGCTCCAGCAGGGTCTCGCGCGTAATTGCCCGGCCAGCATGTTGCATGAAGAATTCGAGCAGCCCGAACTCCCTCGCCGTGAGCGGAATGACATGCTCCCCGACGGAGACCCGCCGACTTTTCTGATCGAGGACCAGCGATCCTGCCCGAAGCTGCCGGCCACGGGGAAAGCCCGTGGCCCGCCGCACCAGCGCGTCCACGCGCGCTGTCAGCTGGGTGGTCGAGAATGGCTTGGTCACGTAATCGTCGGCGCCGAGGCGCAGGCCGCGCACGATATCCTCGTCCCGGTCGCGGCAGGTCAGCATCAGTATCGGCGTCGTCACACCCTGCTCGCGCAACCGTTGGCAGACCTCGAAGCCCGAATAGACGGGCAGGAGCACATCGAGCACGATGGCGTCGAACCGGCCTGCCGCCGCCCGGTCGAGACCTTCCTCACCGGTCCCGCATCGCTCCACCTGCCAGCCGCCGGCCACGAAGGCGTCCTCCACCACCTGCGCAATACGGAAATCATCCTCGATCACCAGAATGGTCATGCCGTGCCTTCCTCCGTCTCCTCGCTGACCCGGGGCAGGCGGATCAGCACCTCCGTCCCGCCCGCGCACCCGGCGCCGATCGTCAGCGTGCCGCCGAGCCCCTGCACCAGCCCGCGCGCCATGGAAAGGCCGATGCCGGTGCCTCCCCTCCCGCTCACCTCCCGCTCGAAGACGTGCGCGAGGAGCGGCTCGGGAATGCCCGGGCCGCTGTCGCGGATCGCGATGCGGGCTTCCAGCTCGTCGGCCTCCAGCGTGACCTCGACGGGCGACTCCGGTCCGGCGTGGTCGAGCGCGTTCTCAAGCAACGCATCGCAGGCCCGCTGCAATTCCCGCCGATCGGCCCGGATCATCACGGGCTCATCGCCTGCATAGCGGAAACGCAGCCGCCCGCTTCCCGGCAAGGCGCGCAGCGACGCCAGCCGGCTGTCGAGAAAATCGTAAAGCTCCACCGGCTCCAGCGCCCGGACGAGGCGTCCGTCCTCGGCGCGCGCGAGCGTGAGCAGTTCGGAAACCCGCCCGGCCACCTCATCGATGGCATCGATCGCGGTATCGAACGGTGCCGTACCCCTGCCCTGCCGTTCCCAACCCGTGCGGGCGTTCTCCAGCGTGCCGCGCGCAACCGCGAGGGGCGTCTTCAGGGCGTGGCCGATGTCGGCCAGAAAGCGCCGCCGGTTGGCATCGACTTCACGCAACCGGGCGTTGGACAGTTCGAGTTCGACACTCCGGCGTTCCAGCGTCCCGGCAAGCCGGCGCTGCTCCTCGCCTTGTCGGACTGATGCGCGTTCGAGCGCCTCCGCCATGCCGTTCACCGCCTGCGAGACTGTGCCGGCCTCGTCCCACGGCACGGGAGAAATCCGCGTATCGAAATGCCCGTCCCCAATCCGGGACACGGCTTCGCGCTGGCTGCGGAAACTTCGCCCCGCCCGCCGGGCGACCGACATCCCCAGCGCCAACGCGGCCACGGCCGCAATGCCGACGAGCGCGAAAACGAGCCAAACAAGCCTGTTGCGGAGCGCAGCTCGGCCGGAGCGGGCGGTTTCGATTTCGTCGGCCTCGTCGGTCAGCGCTTCCTTGACCAGCGCGCGAAAATCCTGCCGCGCCTGGTCCAGCTCACTTGCACCCGTGCCCGCCGCGACAGCGGCATCTGAGGAAAAGCGAGCCTCCACGGCACCGCCAAGCAGTGCCGTCATGCGGCGGATACCGGCGCGCAACGCGGCCGGGCGATCGCGCTCCTCCACTTCCCTGTCACGCTCCTCGTCGCCGACGAAAGCGATCTCCTCCTCCGTCAGCCGGTCGAGCACGCCCAGATCCTGCATCGCGTCGAGTTCGGCCTCCGCCAGCGCCGCGCGTGCCGCTGCCGGATCCGCGGCGAGCAGCGTATCCAGCGCCATCCGGTCGACGTCCGCCAGCACCCGCTCCAGCACGGCGATCTGCCGCCCCGCCTTCTCCACGCGGCTGTGCGTCCATTCCTCCGTGCGGAGTTGCCAGGCCCCGAGGCACGTCAGGGCGGCGAGCGCGGCGAGCGGAATCCCGACAGCGAGGGCAAGGCGGACGGCGAGTGTCACGGCCGGGACTCCACCACCCGGATGCGCCAGCCGCCCGAGGCATCGACCTGCACACGATATCGCCCCGGCCCGGGCAGCGGATAACGCCCTTCGCCCCTGCCGCCGAGATGGAGGTTCTGAACAAGCCGGCCGGTGTCGTCCTCAAGATAAAGAACGAGGATGACGTCCTCGCTTTCGTAGACAAGAGTCGCTGGACCGGAGGTACTGAAAATGCCTGTGGCGCCATTACCGAAGCCCGAGAAAATCGGACCCGCCCGATCGCGTGCAAGGGCGTCATAGCATGCCAGCCGGTCGCTATCAGCCGGAATGGCAGCGCATCTGGCGAGCGACGGATCGCCACCCTCGGCAAGAGCGGGCCGGGCGATCACAAGTGGCACAGCCGAAGCCGCCGCTATCCACCGGACCCATGGCGGGAACAATCGCGCCAGGGCGAACAGAAATCCTCCGCCGCCCGCAAGCCGGGCCGCCGCTGAATCGTACCCACGCCCGAATCCAGAACGCAGACTGCCTGAAACATCATCCGCGCAACCCGGCATCCCGTCTTCTCCCTATCCCGACAGCGCATAAGTTACGAAAGCAACCACCTACATCAAACGCCCGAAAAGAAGGGAGGCAATGCGACGTTGGTCGGACAAGGCTCGTTGAGCAGCCGCGCGGAGACCCGACGCCCTCCGCCAGACGCTCAAACCGGTGATCTGCCGCTGCATTTTTTCTCCCCTTTGGATGAGGCGACCGACACATGATTTCGCAATCGGATGCGGATTGAAGCGAGTTGTCTTGAAGCGAGAAAATTACCGTCTCGCTTGCCCTGCCGGGTCGCGACGACTCTGAAGCGTTCGATTTTGTTGAGGAAGCGCTCGATTGCGCCGAGCTGGCAATGCACCCGCTGACTGACAGGGAACGTCTTGACCCGATTGGGCATGCCGCTGACGTTTGCCCGGGTATCCCGTTCCCCCATCGTAGGGCGCGGGGCCCGGCATCCGATACTGCCGCGCCACTCCTCAGCCGAGGGAAGACGCAGACGCCGCGTTATGTTCAAGCGTGACGGTGGTGCCAGTTCCCCCTGCGATGTCCAGCTTTATGCCGTGCAGCCGGGCGATGGCGGCGACGAGGCTGAGACCAAGGCCATTGCCGGGCGCGTGCCGGCTGGGTTCCGCGCGATAGAAGCGCCGCAAGACATTGGCCCTGTCAGCTTCCGGAATGCCCGGTCCGTCGTCGGTCACCCGCAAGCGGGTCAGGTCGCCCTTGCGTTCCAGATGGACCTCGACATTCCCGCCTTTTGGCGAGAATTTCAGCGCATTGTCGATAAGGTTGGCCACGGCCTCGAACAGAAGGCTGGGATCGCCCGGAAGCGGGCGGGGATCGCTTTCCTGAATGGAGGACGTCAGATTGATCTCCTTTTCCTCCGCCAGCGGTTCGTAAAGCTCGATGGCATCCGCCACGATCGCAGCGAGATCGACCGGGACGAATCCCGCGCGCCGCGCGCCGTCCTCGACTTCGGAGATGCGTAACAGCGCCGCGAACGTCTTCAATATGCCTTGCGTCTCGACGATCGCTTCATCGACGCTGTTCGCATAGTCTTCGACATTGGTTGCGCGGCGGCGGGCACGATCCAGCCCGGCGAGCAGACGGGTCAGTGGCGTGCGGAGATCGTGGGCGATGTTGTCGCATACCCCTTTGACCTCCCGCATCAGGCGCTCGATCTCGTCGAGCATCTCGTTGACAACGGCGATCAGACGGCCGGTATCGCCCCCGACACCCTGGCTCGGCAGGCGGCCGGACAGATCGCCGGCGACGATCTTGCGCGTGGCCTGGGTGACGGCGTCGAAATGACGGACGGCCCCCGTGCCGATCAGGACCGCACCGGCAAGCCCGAAAAGCGCGGTGCAGCCACCCGCCAGCAACATCGCGCCGAACAGAACCTCGTTGAATTCCTTCACTTCGCTAATGCTCTCCGCGACGAGCAGTATCTCGCCGCCGGGAAGCGTCCAGGTCAGCCCGCGGAACGGTACTCCGGGCATGCCGCTGTCGGCGCCGAATTCGAATGGCGTGGTCGCCCCGTCGTACCCCATGGGAAAGGGGATCGGGCTTCCGGCTAACCGTTCATGGGCGGCATTGAACAGCGTCATGGGCCGCTCGGCATCAAACTCGCCATTCTTGCGGTTGTCCAGCCTCGCTGCGATGGTCTGAACATTGAGCTTGGTCAGGCTGCGTCCTTCTCGCAAGACCCAGTCATCCACCTTTTCGGTGAGGAAGTCCTTCACCTCGATGTCGATGAATGTATAAAGAACAACGGACGTCAGCCCGAACAGCGCCAGAAAGCTCAACGCCAGGCGGAAGCCGGTCGTGCGATAGAGTTCAATGATTCGCATCGAGGATATAGCCGGAGCCGCGGACGGTCTGGATCATCGACGCCTGGCTCCCCAGATCGATTTTCCGGCGCAGTTTCCCGATATGGACATCAATGACATTGGTTGGCTCGTCATAGCGATAGTGCCAGACCTCCTCGAACAGCATCGTCCGCGTAACCACCTGACCGGCATGACGCATCAGATATTCGAGAAGACGATACTCGCGCGGCAGCAACTCGATCGTCTGGCCCCGCCGGCATACGCTATGGGTCAACAGGTCGATTTCCAGATCGCCGACGCGCAGCGTGGTCTCAGCTGCCGGGCCGACATTGCGGCGCATCAGGGCGTCGAGCCGCGCGGTCAGCTCCAGAAAGTCGAACGGCTTCGTCAGATAATCGTCGCCGCCCGCCTTGAGGCCGCGCACCCGTTCGTCGACCGCGGAAAGGGCGCTCAGGATGAGAACCGGCGTGCTCACCCCGGCCGTCCGCAAGGTTGTGAGGATCCCCAGGCCGTCGAGGTCGCCCGGCAGCATGCGGTCGAGAATGATCGCGTCGTAACTCTCGCCGACGGCCTTGACGAGCCCTTCACGTCCGGTCGACGCCATACGGGCCTCATAACCGTGGTCGACCAACGCAGCCTCTATCTCCCGAGCCGTCTGAACGTCGTCCTCGATAACGAGAATAGTCGTCATCACATCGCCTCACTAAGCCAGCCTAGGTATGTTTGATGGTAGCATGATCTCATTTCGCTCCGAACGTCGGGTTTGCCATATCATGAAATCCATTTCATCTGACTCTTCTGGAGCATCGCGATGCGCATCCTGATCGTCGAGGACGACGATCGCACCGCCGGCTACATCGAGCGCGCGCTCGTCGAGACCGGACATATCGCCGACCGGGTCGGCGACGGACCGACCGGCCTCGCCATGGCGTCGGAGGGCATCTATGACGTCATCATCCTGGATCAACTCCTGCCCGAGCTGGCCGGGACAGAGATTCTGGCGGCGCTGCGCACCGCTGGAAATCCCATCCCTGTGCTGATGCTGAGCGCCCTCGGCGGCACGCTCGACAAGGTCGCCGCCCTCAACGCCGGTGCCGACGATTATCTGGTCAAGCCCTACGCCACCGCCGAACTCATCGCCCGGCTCGAAGCACTGCTGCGCCGGAAACGGCCAGACCGACGGGATCACATTCTGCGGCTCGGCGACTTCGAACTCGATATGGTGCAGCGCCGCGCGCGACGCGGGGAGCGCCGGATCGATCTCCAGCATCGGGAGTTCCTGCTGGTCGAATACCTGATGCGTCATGCCGGTCAGGTGGTCACGCGCACCATGCTCCTGGAGGCTGCCTGGCCCTATGACTTCGAGCCGAAGAGCAATGTCGTCGACATGCATATCCACCGGCTCCGCCGCAAGATCGATGGCGGCTTTGCCTCGCCCCTGATCCATACCATTCCCGGAGCCGGATACCTCATGCGAGCATCGAATACGGCATCCTAGGCGGAGCGCCAACGCCGGTGAGGAGGAGATAGCCGACGGGACGGACCAGCCCGGCCCCATCATAAACGCGATTTCATCTTCGTGCGAAAACCGCCTCATCTGCCGACCCTCATAGTCGATTGTGCGCCGCAACAGAGGCGCGACGTGACAGGTCGAGCCGAATGCCCAACAGCCCCATCCACCGCTTGAAACCATCGAGCCGCCACCGCTTGTGCCGCTCGCGACGGAAAACCGTGGGCATCGCGATACCTTCCGCCGGGCTGACCGCCTGCTCTCACGTGCCGCCCTACCAGCGCCCCGGCCTCGCGCTTTCCGCCACCTATAGCTCGGGCGACCGGAAGGACGCTTCCGTCAGCACGACGTGGTGGCAGGCCTTCAACGGCCGTGAGTTGAAGGCGCTCGAACAGAGAGGCCTGGGGGATACTTCGACCTACCTCACGGTGCTCAACACGCAGCGCACGCTGTTTCAGGCAGAGGAAGCCTATCTGCTCGTGCGCCTGCAGCAGCTTCAGGCTGCGGTCAACCTCTTTCGCGCCCTCGGCGGAGGATTCGCGCGAGACCGCGGAGTCGCGGTCAGGCAGTCCCACCCGGCACCGCCGCTGCGTGCTGCCTCCGAACCGATGTGATGGAGATGGATATGGAACTCTCGCCCAGCAACAAGAACCCCGACATGCCGGAACGCCGCAAGCCGCGACGACGCGGACGCTGGATCGTCGGCATCCTTTTGCTGGCCATTGCGGGCGGCGGCTACGCCATGCGGGATCGGCTGATACCCGGCAAGCCGCTGCCGGCCAAAGCCGCGACCACGCCGGCGACGATCCCCATCACGGCCGTCCTTGCGGCGAGTCGCGATCTTCCGATCTCGCGGTCCGGTCTGGGAACCGTGACCCCCCTCAATCAGGTCGATGTGAAGGTCAGGGTGGATGGTCAGATCCAGAAGATCGCCTTCACGGAGGGCCAGGACGTCAAGGCCGGCGATCTGCTGGCCGAAGTCGATCCCCGCCCGTATCAGGCCCAGCTCGCCCAGGCACAGGCCACGTTGCAGAAGGACATGGCGCAGCTTGCCAACTCCCGAAAGGAGGAAGGGCGGGCGACCCGGCTGAGTACGCTCGGCGCCGGCTCGTCGCAAGCCTCCGATACCGCCAAGGCACAGGTTGCCATCAATGAGGCGCTGATCGCCGGGGACCAGGCTGCGATCGATACCGCAAAGCTCAACCTCGCCTTCGCCACGGTGACGGCGCCTATCGCGGGGCGTGCCGGGCTGAAGCAGGCGAATGAAGGCGCGATCATCCATGCGAATGATGCCGCCGGTCTGGTGACCATCACCCAGCTGCATCCGATCGCTGTTCAATTCTCCCTGCCGCAGGACGATCTGCCCGACCTTCTGGCCGGACAGGCCAAGGCTCCGCTGCAAGTCTCCGTTGACTCGCGCGATGGCTCCCGCCACCTCGCAGACGGCAAGCTGACCGTGATCGACAGCCGGGTCGACACCGCGACCGGCACGATCAAGCTCCAGGCGGAGTTCGAGAACCTCAACAACGCACTCTGGCCGGGAGCGCTGGTGACGGCGCGGGTTATCGTACGGACCGACGCCAACGCGACCGTGGTACCGTCGATCGCCGTCCAGAACGGACAGAAGGGCCCCTACGTCTTCGTGGTGAAGCCCGACAGCACGGTCGCCGTGACGCAGGTTCAGACCGGTGAAACCGTGGGCGACTTCACCGCGCTGAAGGCCGGCATATCGCCCGGGGACAATATCGTGCTGTCCGGACAATCCCGGCTGACGCAGGGCACGCGCGTGAGCGTCACCCAATCCGACATTTCCGCGCAGCATCTCGCACTGGAGGCGAAGCAATGACCATTTCGGAACCGTTCATCCGGCGCCGGGTGGGCACCTGCCTGCTCGCGATCGGTCTGGTCCTTCTCGGCGCGATCGCCTATTTCCAGCTACCGGTGGCGCCGCTGCCACAGGTCGATTTCCCGACCATCCAGGTTTCCGCGAGCCTTCCCGGCGCCAGCGCCGAGACGATGGCGACCGCCGTCGCGACACCTCTGGAGAACTCGCTCTCGACGCTGGTGTCCGGCGTGACCCAGATGACCTCGGTCAGCTCGTCCGGGCGCACATCGATTACCCTGCAGTTCGACCTCGCCCGCGACATCAATGCAGCATCGCAGGACGTCCAGATCGCGATCTCGGCCGCCGCCGGAGCCTTGCCCAAGAACCTTCCCAACCCGCCAACCTTCCACAAGACCAATCCGGCGGATGCCACCCTCCTGACGCTCGCGCTCACCTCGGACACGCTTCCGATGACCGAGCTCGACCACTATGCCGAGGACGTCATCGCCCAACAAATCTCGCAGATGACGGGCGTCGGCCAGGTAGACTTCCATGGACCGCAACGCCCGTCCGTCCGCATCCGGCTTGACCCGGACAAGGTGGCCGCACGCGGTTTGACCCTTGACGACATACGCAGCGTGATCGGCCAGCAGACCGTCAATGCTCCAAAAGGCTCGCTCAGCAATGCCGACCGGACTGTCGTCCTCGACGCGACCGATCAGCTGATCGATGCCCCCGCCTATGCGGGCATGGTCATCGCCTACAGGAACGGCGCCCCGATCCGGCTCAGCGATCTGGGAACCGTCGTGACGGCCCCTGAAGATACACGTCAGGCGGCGTGGCTCCAGGGCACGCGCTCGGTGATGATCGACATCAAGAAGCAGTCCGGCTTCAACGTCCTGACCACGATCCAGGCCATCAAGGATCGCATTCCCGAGTTCAGCGCCTCCTTGCCTGCTTCCGTCAAGCTGTCGGTGATCGGCGATCGGACGCAGATCATCCAGGCTTCGGTCGACGACGTGCAGTTCACGATGCTGATCACCGTCGCATTGGTTGTGGCGGTGATCTTCGCCTTCCTGCGCAACCTCTGGGCAACGGTGATCCCGAGCATCACGATCCCTCTTTCCATGCTCGGAACCTTCGGCGTGATGTATCTGCTCGGCTACAGCCTCGACAATTTGTCGTTGATGGGGCTCGTCATCGCGGTCGGTTTCGTCGTCGACGACGCGATCGTGGTGATCGAGAACGTCATCCGCCACATGGAAATGGGAAAGTCGAAGCTCGACGCCGCCATCGAAGGCGCCAGGGAGGTCGGCTTCACCATCGTCTCCATGACGATCTCGCTGATCGCGGTGTTCATCCCGATCCTGCTGATGGGAGGCATTGTCGGACGCCTGTTCCGTGAATTCGCCGTCACGGTGAGCGTCGCGATCCTGATGTCGGGCGTCATTTCGCTCACGGTCACACCGATGATGTGCGCCTGGCTGATCAGCCACGATCATGGCGCGCCGCGCGGCCGGCTATATCGGTGGTCGGAAGCCTTCTTCCAGGCGGTGACACGCGGCTACGGACGCTGCCTCGACGTCGTGTTGCGCCATCAGTTCCTGACGCTTATGGTAACCGTCGCGACACTCGCGCTGACGGTGTGGCTCTACGCCATCACGCCGAAGGGGTTCCTGCCGCAGCAGGACACCGGCTGGATCATCGGCCAGGCACGCGCGGCAACCGATATCTCCTTCAACGCGATGTCGCAGAAGATGCAAAGCCTCGGGGACATCGTGCAGAGCGACCCCGACGTCGACAATGTCGCCTACTGGATCAATCCCAGCCCTTCGGCAAGTATCGGCGCGATCCAGATCAACCTGAAGCCTTTCTCCGAGCGCCACGCCACGGCGGCGGAGGTGATGGCGCGCATCAAGAAGGCAACGGCCAACATTGAGGGCCTCACGCTTGGCATGCAGGTCCGCCAGGACATCCAGGTGGGCGGACGCTCATCCGCGGCCCAGTATCAGTATACGCTCCAGAGCGGCGACACCACCGAGCTTGGCAAATGGGCCGCCGTCATGGCCAAGGCCATGACGGCCTTGCCGGGAATCCAGGATGTGACGTCGGATCAGCAGCCGGGGGCGACAAGCGCGACACTCGTGATCGACCGCCCCACGGCGGCCCGGCTCGGGGTCAGCGTGCAGGCCATCGATGACGTGCTCTACAGCGCCTTCGGCCAGCGCCAAGTCGCGACGCTGTTCACCCAGGTCAGCCAGTATCATGTGGTGCTCGAACTGGATCCGCGTTTCCAGCTGAACACCGATGCGCTGAACCGCCTCTATGTGCGTTCGACAACAACCCAGAAGCTGGTTCCCCTCAGCATGGTCACGTCCATCAAGACGGGTCTCCTGCCGGTCACGGTCAACCATCAGGGGTCGCTTCCGGCCATCACCGTGTCGTTCAACCTC
This sequence comes from Pseudochelatococcus lubricantis, assembly GCF_011762225.1. Classification (GTDB taxonomy): domain Bacteria; phylum Pseudomonadota; class Alphaproteobacteria; order Rhizobiales; family Beijerinckiaceae; genus Pseudochelatococcus; species Pseudochelatococcus lubricantis. The sequence continues at coordinate 15,377 of NZ_JAASQI010000006.1, read as the reverse complement.
GCACCCGGCGTCGCGCTGAGCGATGCCGTGGCGGCGATTCACGATGCCGAGCTGAAGGCCGGCATGCCTGTCAACATCAAGGGAACCTTCCAGGGAACGGCCCAGGCCTTCCAGGCTTCAATGGCCAGCCAGCCATGGCTGATCCTCGCCGCGGTCGTCGCCGTCTATATCGTCCTCGGGGTTCTCTATGAGAGCGCCATCCATCCGCTGACGATCATCTCGACCCTGCCATCGGCGGGCGTGGGCGCGCTCCTCGCCCTGCTCCTGTTCGGTCAGGATCTGTCCATCATGGGCATGATCGGCATCATCCTCCTGATCGGCATCGTCAAGAAGAACGCCATCATGATGATTGACTTCGCCCTCGACGCCGAACGGACACAAGGCCTGGCGCCGGTTGAAGCGATCCGGCAGGCATGCCTGCTGCGCTTCCGGCCGATCATGATGACGACGCTTGCGGCGCTGCTCGGGGCGTTGCCGCTGGCGCTCGGCCACGGTCCGGGAGCGGAACTGCGCGTGCCGCTCGGCATCGCCATCGTCGGCGGTCTGATCATCTCGCAAATGCTGACATTGTTCACGACGCCGGTGGTCTATCTCGCCTTCGACCGCCTCGTCGCACGTGCGGATCCGGCGAAGGCAACAAGCGCCGCACGCGCTCCCGCCGAGACAGGGGCCGAAGCATCGTCCGTGAATTGGAGCTGATACTCACTTGGCCGAAGAGATCGCCTCCGGCGCGCCTTTCGACGCGCCGATGCGTCCGTCGCGGCGCCCCGCACACCCGCTCAGGATGCGGCCGCCGTCTCGACCCGTCCTTCCGCCGCCCCGCCGCGCTGCTCATACTGTAGCAGCCAGAGCAGGAGGCAGGGCAGCAGAAGAAGCGTGGCGATGGTCGCGACGGCAAGGCCGCCGATGATGGCGAAGGCCATAGGCCCCCAGAAGATCTGGAAGGCGATCGGCACCATGCCGAGCATGGCCGCGAGCGCCGTCAGCACGATGGGCCTCGCCCGATGCGTGGAAGCGTGGACGATGGCCTCCCAGGGCTCCTCCCCCCGGCGGACATTCTCGTCGACCTCCTGGATCAGGATCACGGCGTTGCGGATGATCATCCCGGCCAGCGCGATGACGCCGAGCTGCGCCACGAAACCCATGGGCGTGCCCGTCGGCAGCATCGCGGCGACCACGCCGATGAGACCGAACGGCGCCATCAGGATGGCGAGCCCCGTGCGGGCGAAGCTCTGGAGCTGGACCATCAGCAGCGCGAAGATCACGAAGGCCATGGCGGGCAGGACAGCAAGGATCGAATTCGTGCCCTTCGCCGCCTCCTCGACCACGCCGGAGATTTCGATCGCGTAGCCGATCGGAAGCTGCGCACGCACGGGTTCGAGCCTGCGGTCGATGTCGAGGGCGACGGTCGCGGGCTGGACATTCTTCGCGACATCCGCCTGAACGATGACCATCGCGTTGCCGGAGCGGCGCCAGATTACCGGTTCGTCCATGCCGTAAGCCACCGTCGCGATCTGGCGCAACGGTATGCTGGCGCCGGACACAGCACGGAAATGCAGGTCCTCGATCGCGCTGACCGTCGAGCGGTCGTGAGGCCGGCCACGGATGACGACGTCGACCATGCGGTTGCCATCCCTCACCGACGTCACCGACGTGCCCGCGATCGTCGCCGCAATCTCGTTGGCGACCGACTGCGAGCTGATACCCAACGCACGCGCCTCGACCTGGTTCAACTCGACGCGGACCCTGCGCTGCGGCTCACCCGCCGTCAGGTTGATGTCGGACGTGCGGTTGTCCCCGGCGACGATGCCGGCGACCTCGGCGCCCAGGCGCTTCACGACATCGTAATCGGGGCCGAGCACGCGGAAGCGGATCGGCCATCCGACCGGGGGCCCGACCTCCAGCGGCGAGACGCGGGTGACGATATCCGGGTGTTGGTTGGCGAAGAAGGCCTCCAGACGCTGCTGCACCTCGTCGCGCTCCTGCACGCCTCCCGCGACGATCACGGTTTGAGAGACATTGTCGTTGTCGAGCAGGAGATCCATCGGCAGGTAAAAGCGCACCGAGCCCGATCCGACATAGGTCGTGAAGTTCCGCACGCCGGGGTCCCGCGACAGCATCTCCTCCAGTGCGCGCGCGCGTGCCTCGGTGGCCTGACGGGATGCGTTCTGCGGCAGGTTCAGGTTGACGAGCAGCTCGGGACGGTCGGATGCGGGAAAGAACTGTTCCTCCAGTTTCGTCGCGCCGAAAACGGCGGCGGCAAACGCGGCGAGAAACAGCGCCAGCGTGGCGATCCGCCACCGCATCGCCACTTCCAGAACGCGGCGAAAGGCGCGCATGAACCTTCCCTCGCCGTGCTGCTCGTGCTTCATCGTGTCCGGCAGAAGCCACATGCCGAGCAGCGGCGCGAACAGGACGGCGACGATCCAGGAAGCCGAGAGCGAGATCAGCACGACCATGAAGAGCGAGTAGGTGTACTCCCCGGCGCTCGACGCCGCGAAGCCCACCGGAATGAACCCGGCGATCATGACGAGCGTGCCCGTCAGCATGGGAAAGGCCGTGGTCTCGTAGGCGTGGCCCGCGGCAACATCCTTGGGCCGCCCGATCTCCAGCTGGCCGACCATGCTCTCCACCGTGATCATGGCGTCGTCGACGAGAAGACCGAGCGCGATGATCAGCGCGCCGAGCGAAATGCGTTGCAGCCCGATCCCCGCAATCTCCATGCCGATGAAGGTCATCGCGAGCACCAGCGGGATCGCCGCCGTGATTACGAGGCCCGCCCTCAAGCCGAGCGACAGAAAGGAAACTGCCAGCACGATCCCGATCGCTTCGAGCAGCACCTTCACGAAACCGCCGATGGCGTCCTCCACCACCGTCGACTGATCCGCGACCTGAACGACGGCGATGCCGGGGGGAAGGCTCGCCTCGATCTGCGCCATCCGCGCCCGCAGCCTTGCCCCGAACTCGATCAGGTTGCCGCCTTCCGTCATGGAAATGGCGAGGCCGATCGCCGTTTCGCCGTTGACGCGCAGACTCGGCGCCGGCGTGTCGACGAGCCCGCGCCGGACGTCGGCGATGTCGACAAGCCGGACGAACCGCCCGTCGATCCGTAACACCAGCTCGCGCAGGCTCTCCTCGGATGCGAACGCGCCGCTGACCTGAAACAGGATCTTGTCCTCGTCCGTCTTCAGCTCGCCCGCCGGCGCGACCGCGTTCTGGGCACGAAGAGCCTCGATCACCGTCGCCTGGTCCAGCCCGAAGGCGGCGAGCCGCGCGGTCGAGAACTCGATGACGATCTCCTCCTCCTGAACACCGAGGAGGTTGACCTTTCCGATGTCGGGCACCGAGAGCAGCTGGTTGCGGATGACGTCGACGCGGTCGCGCAGGTCGCGAAGAGTGAAGCCGTCGGCGGTGAACGCGAAGATGCTGCCGTAGGTGTCGCCGAACTCGTCGTCGAGCCATGGCCCCTGCACCCCCTGGGGGAGCATCGGCGCGAGGTTCTCGACCTTCTTGCGGACCTGATACCAGATCTCCGCGATCTCGGCCGGCGGCGCGTCGTCCTTGAGATTGACGAAGATAACGGACTTGCCCGGACGGGTGTAGCTCTGCGTATAGTCGAGATATTTGATCTCGGCCAGCCTCTTCTCCAGCGGCTCGGTGAGCAGGCGGACAGTGTCTGCCGTGGTCGCCCCCGGCCAGTCGGCGGCGACGACCATGGTCTTGATTGTGAAGGGCGGATCCTCGTTGCGCGACAGCCGCATGTAGCTCAGGGCACCTGCGATCAGGGCCGAGAGCATCATGAAGATCACGAACGACCGATGGCGCAGGGTCCATGCCGAGAGATTGAAACGACCGCGGGTCGTCCGGGCCTGGGCGGACATCACTTCCCTCCGTCCGCGACGCGGACCTGCTCGCCGTCGCGCAGCTTGGCAACACCCGTGGTGGCGACGCGCTCTCCCTCCTGCAAGCCGCTCGATACGTACAGAGAGCGCTCGTCGAAGCGCGCCAGTTCCACGGGGCGGCGATGCAACGTGCCGGTTTGGACGTCGACGACGAAAACCGCCGAGCCCGTTTCAGAAGTCGTCAAGGCGGAAGCAGGCAACCTCACAAGCTCATCCTTGCTCAACACGAGCGTGCCGATGACGGGCGCGCCGAACGGCATCCTTGCCCCGTTCCCCTCCACCGCGACCTTGACCCGGTAGCTGCGCGTCGAGCGGTCCGCCAAGGGTGCTACTTCGTCGATCGTTCCCGTGGCGGTGATGGCGGGATCGCTCACGAGCCGCAACGTGATGACCGAGGCTTTGGGAGTGGTCCTGTAGAAAACCTCCGGCACGTCGAACACGGCATGCCGCCGGTTTTCAGTCACCAGGCGAAGCACCGCCTGCCCCGCCGCCACGACCTCGCCCTGATTGGCTTCGACCGCCGAAATGGTGCCCTCGTGGGGGGCGCGCAGTTCCGTGTAGGACAGCGCATCCTGCGCGCGTTCGAGCGCTACGGTCGCGGCGTCGACACGCGCGGTCGCCGTCGCGCGGTTGGCGTCCGCGTCTTCCACCACGGCGCGGGCGGCGGCGTTGCGCTCGAAGAGCGCGCGCTGGCGCTCGGCCGACAGCGTCGCCAGAGACAGCGCCGCATTCGCCGCCGCCAGTTCCGCCCTGGCCGCGCGCAGGTCGTTTTCCGCCGGGCGCTTGTCGAGAACGGCCAGCACGTCTCCCTCGCGCACGGATTCACCCAGGCGCAGCCTCGTCGCGAGCATGCCGTTCAGGCGGAAGCTCAGCGCCGTATCGTGGTAGGGCCGGATCTCGCCGACCTGACTGAACGACTGCTCGACGGTTTCCGTGCGCGCCTCGACCACCTGCACGACGCGGGGAGCCCTGGGCTGAGCCTCTTCTTGCGGCGAGCAGCCGGCGACAGCCGCGGCCGCGAGCACGAATGCACCCAGCCTAAGAATGTTCATGACGTCGCTCCCCTTGGGAAAGCCCCTTCAGAATGGTGTCGATCGTCCGCTCGATAAATTCGCGCGGATCGCCGAGGTCCATTTCAGGCGACACGATGGCAAGGGTGACCGATCCGTGCAGGCCGGCCCAGAGAACGTCCGTGCTCGGCTTCGGCTCGCCGGGGGCGAGCGCCCGCGCATCCATGGCGGCGGCCATGCGGCGGACGAACTCTCCGTAGACGGCGGCGACCGTTTCGAAGTTCACGCCGGCATTCTCGGTGGCCTTGTTGTCTTCGAGGAACATCAGCCGGAAGCGGATGGGATCGGACAGCGCGAAATCCGCGTAGGAAAGCGCGTAGTCACGCAACGCCGTCAGCGGATCCGGGGAGGTCTCACCCGCCATCAGCCGCTCATGCAGATCGCTCATTCCGATGCTGAAATGCGCCAGGATCAGGTCCTGCCGGCTCGGGAAATACCGGTAAAGGGCGCCCCCCGTCATGCCCATCTTCGACGCCACGTACCGCATCGAAAGCGCACCGATTCCTTCCTCCGCAACGATCAGCGCCGCTTCCTTGAGGATGCGGCGGCGGACTGCTTCGGTCTGCTCTGGCGTCATGGGTTGTCGGGGCATGGTCATTTTCTCCCATTGATAATAACGTTTATTAAACACGTTCAGATAATACTGCAAGCCGATTTGTGATGTCTGCGACGCAAAATAGTCCCACCCGCCTGCGAGCGGTATCGTGGATGGCCGGAATACCTTCCATCCTACATTAATTGACATCGTTTAATAAACGTGTTTACGTAATTTGGCAAGCTGGTTTGCGGCGATCGCGGCACAAGGCTGTTCCGAAAAAGACGAGGGAAGAATGGGACCAGTATCTGACGCACCCGCGATGCCGGCGGAGGACCGTCGCCTCGGATTCGAGGCGAGGAGGTTCGCACTCGAAACATTGGTCAAGATCTATATCGAACAGTCCAACGGCTCTCGCGCGCTCGTCGTATCGCATACAAGGGTAATGCTGACGCTGGCAATCGCCGCCATGGCGGGCTTCGTCACCGTCCTCGCCGCAATTCTGCGCGGAAACCCGCAAGCCTTCGCAACCTCGCAGCCAGTCCCGGCCGGGCTCGCCCTGTGCGGCCTGGCGCTTCTCGTGACCTCGGCGCTGTGGGCCACCAGGGCGCTCGCTCTCGCGGCCCAGGTTGCGACGAGCCTCCTGCGAGACCCTTTTCCGACAGCCCGGAAGGAACTGGAGGAAATGTTCGGCGCGCGGCACGAGGACGTTGTTCTGGACAATCTCGTGGCGGCGGTTCAGCTTCATATCGCCGACACCGCGCCAGCCAGGAACTTCAGCACCTATGCGACGATCTCACTGGTCGCCGGCGCAACCCTGGCGGCGGCGTCTCTCGTCATTCCGTTCGTGACAATCGGGCGCTGAACCCGCGCCGGCCGGGGAGCACAATCCTCGCCGTGATTCAGTCATAGAGACACAAATCCAAATACATCATCACGCCCTGACAATACGCTACAGATACCCATAGGCCTGCGAGGCAAATGTTTTCTATCGTGAGGCGGGACCGTCGCCATGGCGTTCCCCGAAGGGCATCCATGCTGAAGGCCAACGGCTATCGACGGAAGCAGTCGTCGGCGTAAAATCTACTCGTGAACTGGAGCACGGCATGAAATCTGTTCTTCTGAGAACCTTGACCTTTGCAGCGGCGATCACGTTGTCTGCCCTTCCGGCCCTGGCCGCCGATACTGTGCGCGCGACCGTCGACGCGGTGATAAAGCCGCTGATGGCCGAGCACGACCTGCCCGGCCTTTCGGTCGCGATCCTCCACGATGGCAAGCGCCACGTCTTTCACTACGGCGTCGCATCCCGCAAGACCCGCTCGCCCGTGAACGACAAGACTCTGTTCGAGATCGGCTCCCTATCCAAGCCCTTCACGGGAACGCTTCTCGCGCGCCTTGAAGCGGAAGGGTTGGTGGATCTTTCGGCGTCCGCGCAGACCCTGCTGCCGGAGATCGCGGGGAGCCCGATCGGCGGTGCAAGCCTTCTCGACCTTCACACCTATGTCGCCGGCGGCCTGCCGTTGCAGTTCCCCGCCGGGGTGGACAAGACGAACTTCGCCAAATTTTTCCGGAGTTTCAAGCCCACCGCCAAAATCGGCGCGAGCCGCCTCTATTCGAATCCCTCGATCGGGCTGTCCGGATACCTCGCCGCGGTGACCGCCGGACAGCCCTTCTCCACGCTTCTGACCGGCAAGGTCCTCGCCCCCCTCAAGCTTGAGGACACTTTCCTCAAGGTTCCGGCGAACCGCATGGCCAACTACGCGCAGGGCTACACGCGCGACAACGCGCCGGTGCGCGTCAGTCCCGGCCTCTTCGATCACGAGGCCTATGGCGTGAAGACCACCGCGAGCGATCTGCTCCGCTTCGTGGAGGCATCGGTGAACCCGGCAGGCCTCGGTAGCGACCTCGAAACCGCGCTCGTCGCGGCGCGCACCGGCGTCTACCGCGTCGGCAGCATGCATCAGGGGCTGGGTTGGGAACTCTACCGCGCACCCGCGCGGAGCGCCGAGCTTCTTCAGGGCGCCGATCCGGCGTTCGTGCTGGAACCGAATGCGGTGGAGCGCCCGGAAGCGCCTGTGACCGGCGCGGCAGTCGGGACCGTCTCGAAGACCGGCTCCACGCTCGGCTTCGGCGCCTACGCCCTGTTTCAACCCGCGCGCGGCACGGCGATCGTGATACTCGCCAACCGCTTCTGGGCGAACCCGGCGCGCATCGAGGCGGCGTACGCTATCCTCGACAGGATCGACCCGGGCTTCACCGCCGACTAGGGTCGATACTCAGTTGAAGTTTCTTCCAACGTTAGAGTCTGTCCTGCTTCAACGTAAACAAGACAGATTCTAGAGGCTGTTAGTGAATATGGACAGTCGCGCGCCAGTTTAGGCATTCCGGAAGTCCATGTGTGGTTATTTCAAATCCCGGTGTATAGTCGTTTCGAAATCCGTCGCTGTCAGCAACATAAGGGTTGAAAGATGCCTAAAGGATCGGACCTGTTTGTCGCCGCGCTGGAAAACGAGGGTGTGGAGCGCATCTTCGGTGTGCCGGGCGAGGAAAACCTCGACGTGCTGGAGTCCCTGCGGACCTCCAGCATCAAATTGATCCTGACACGTCACGAACAGGCAGCGGCGTTCATGGCTGCGACCCATGGGCGTCTCACGGGCCGGCCTGGCGTCTGCCTTGCCACGCTCGGTCCCGGCGCGCTGAATCTCTCGACCGGCGCGGCCTACGCCCATCTCGGCGCCATGCCGATGATCCTCATCACCGGCCAGAAGGCTGTCCGAAGCGCCAAGCAGGCGCGCTTCCAGATCGTCGACATCGTCGCCTCGATGAAGCCGCTCACCAAGATGACGCGCCAGATCGTTAGCGCGGCCAGCATCCCCGCGACGATACGGGACGCTTTTCGCACCGCCATGGAAGAACGGCCGGGACCGGTGCATATCGAGCTGCCGGAGGACGTTGCGGCCGAGGAACTCGACAGCGCTTTCGTCATTCCGGTCCACCCGCTCGAACGGCCCGTCGCGAGTACTGCCGCGCTCGACAGCGCTGCCGAGACGATCCGCGCCGCCAAGCGGCCACTTGTGATGATTGGCGCAGCCGGCAACCGGCCTTCGCTGATTGACCCGCTGTCGACCTTCGTGGCGCGCACCCGGCTGCCCTTCTTCAACACGCAGATGGGCAAAGGTGCCGTCAACGGAGGCTCCAGCCTCTACATGGGCACCGCCGCTCTCTCGGAGGGCGACTATGTCCACGAGGCGGTTGAGCGCGCTGACCTGATCGTCGCTATCGGCCACGACACGGTCGAGAAGCCGCCCTTCCTGATGAAGAGCGCCGGCGGCCCGAAGGTCATCCATGTCGGCTACCAGTCCGCCACGGTCGAACAGGTCTACCACCCGGATATCGAAGTGATCGGCGATATCGGGGCCACTGTCGAAGCGCTTGGCGAGCGGCTCGCAGGCCGGCTTTCCGTCGATGACGGCATGCTTGACCTACGTCAGAAGATCCTTGCCCACCTTAACGACCGCGCTGAGGAAGACCGCTTCCCGGTAACCCCCCAGCGCCTCGTCCATGATGTCCGCAAGGTGATGCCGGAGGATGGCATCGTCTGCCTTGACAATGGCATGTACAAGATCTGGTTCGCCCGCAACTATCGCACGCACGTCGCCAACACCTTGCTTCTCGACAATGCGCTCGCCACGATGGGCGCCGGCCTGCCTTCGGCGATGATGGCGGCGATGATGTACCCCGAGAGGCGCGTCATGGCGGTCTGCGGCGATGGTGGCTTCATGATGAACTCGCAAGAGATGGAGACAGCGGTACGGCTGGGACTGAACCTCGTCGTCGTCATCCTGAATGACAGCGCCTATGGCATGATCCGGTGGAAGCAGGCGGTCGACGGATTTCCGGATTTCGGCATGAGCTTCGGCAATCCCGATTTTGTGCGCTATGCCGAGGCCTATGGCGCGAAGGGCTCCCGGGTGACCGCCGTGGAAGATCTCGTGCCGACACTTGAGGCAGCCTTTGCTGGCGGTGGCGTCCATCTGGTCGACGTGCCGATCGACTATTCTGAGAACACCCGCGTGCTGGTCGACGAGTTGCGCAACCGCACGCCGGATGTGGAATGTGCCTGAAAAAGCTCCGTCGTCGCAGGGTGCAAGCACCAAAAACGTGAGGAGAGAGAAAATGCTAACGGTCGTGCAGGCCTTCGATCGCGCGCCGATCGCGGAGGTCGAAACCGACGATGCCGCGGCGCTGGAGCGCAAACTGCAAGCCGCCGAGCGCGTCTTCAGGGACCGCGATGGCTGGCTCAAGCCTCACCAGCGCATCGCGATCCTGCGCAAGCTGGCCGCGCTGATGGAAGGCAGGCGCGACCATCTCGCCATGCAGATCGCGCGCGAGGGCGGCAAGCCGTTGCCCGACGCGATCGTCGAGACCAACCGCGCCATCGACGGCGTCCACAACGCCGCCGACGAGCTGCGCAGTTTTGCCGGACGGGAAATACCCATGGGTCTCTCGCCAGCGGCGGAAAACCGTTGGGCTTTCACCACGAAGGAGCCGATCGGTATCGTCGCCGCGATCTCGGCCTTCAACCATCCGCTGAACCTGATCGTCCATCAGGTGGCTCCGGCCATCGCGGTGGGCTGTCCCGTCATCGTCAAGCCGGCGATGACGACGCCGCTATCCTGCCTCGATCTGGTGGCGTTGATACATGAAGCCGGCCTGCCGGAACCATGGTGCCAGAGCTTCGTCACGGAAGAAAACCAGCTGGCCGAAAAGCTGGCCACCGACAGGCGCATCGCCTTCCTCAGCTTCATCGGCTCGGCCAGAGTCGGCTGGTCGCTGCATGCGAAGCTCGCCCCCGGCGCGCGCTCGGCGCTGGAACACGGCGGCGCAGCGCCGGCCATCGTCGACCGAAGCGCCGATCTCGACAAGGTCATCGAGCCGGTCGTCAAGGGCGGCTATTACCACGCCGGGCAGGTCTGCGTTTCGACGCAGCGCATCTTCGTCCATGACGCCATCGCCGAGGATTTCACGCAACGGCTTGTCGCCCGCGTCGAAAAGCTGCGCACCGCCGATCCCACCCTGAAGGATACCGAGGTCGGGCCGCTGATCCTGCCGCGCGAGGCCGACCGGGTCGCGGAATGGATCGGGGATGCGATCAAGGGGGGTGCCGTCCTCGCGACCGGAGGCGAACGCCTCTCGCAGACGACACTGCGGCCGGCCGTGCTGCTCGATCCCCCAGCCGACGCGACGATATCGACGCAGGAGGTTTTCGGTCCGGTGGTCGCCGTCTATCGCTATGGCGATCTGGACGAAGCCGTCCGCCAGGCCAACTCTCTTCCCACAGCCTTCCAGGCCAGCGTGTTCGCGCGGGATATCGACGTCGCGATGCATGCGGCCGACCGTCTCGAAGCCTCGGCCGTGATGATCAACGATCCTACCGCCTTCCGGACCGACTGGATGCCATTCGCCGGCCGCAAGGAATCCGGATACGGCACCGGCGGCATCCCCTACACCATGCGCGACATGACGCAGGAGAAGATGATCCTGCTGCGCAGAAGCTGATCGCATTGCCTTAGTTTTCAATACAGCGGACAGCATGCGGAGGTGCGCTTTTGACAGCCATGAGCTGTGCCACCGCCGCATGCCACTCTCTGATGATCCGTCAGGCGCGGATGAAGGCCAGCAGGTCCGGATTCACCACGTCAGGGTGCGTGGCGAACAGGCCGTGAGAGAGGCCTGGGTATGTCTTGAGCGTGCCGTCACCTACGAGCTTGATTGCCTTGTAAGCCGAGTTCCCGATGGGCACGACCTGGTCGTCCTCGCCGTGCAGGATCAAGACCGGCATGTTGAGCGCTTTCAGGTCCTCGGTGAAATCGGTCTCGGAAAACACTGCAATGCAGTCGTAGTGGGCCTTTGCGCCACCGGCCATGCCCTGACGCCACCAGTTGTCGATCAGGCCCTGGCTTACGTTCGCACCTTCCCGGTTGAAGCCATAAAACGGTCCGCTCGGCACGTCGCGATAGAACTGCGCGCGGTTCGCGGCCAAGGCGGAACGAAACCCGTCGAAGACTTCAAGCGGAACACCGTCCGGGTTCGCATCTGATTTGACCATCACCGGCGGAATCGCGGCGATCAGGACGGCCTTGGCTACCCGGCCGCGCTCGGCGCGGGCCGCATAGCGTGTAACCTCGCCACCGCCGGTCGAATGGCCGATATGGATGGCGTCGTGCAGATCCAGAGCCCTGGTGATCACAGCCACGTCTGCCGCATACGTGTCCATGTCGTTGCCGGTGTCGGTCTGGTCGGATCGGCCGTGGCCGCGCCGGTCGTGTGCGATCACGCGATAGCCATGCGACAGAAAGAACAGCATCTGGTTATCCCAGTCGTCAGAACTGAGCGGCCAGCCGTGGTGGAACATGATGGGTTGCGCGTCTTTCGGCCCCCAATCCTTGTAGAAGAGGGTGGTGCCGTCTGATGTGGTGATGGTTGACATCGCATGTCTCCTTCGGGGGTATTCTGAGTGATTTCGCAAACAGTACGGTCCGTGATGGGGAGAACGACCTGCTTCTCAAAAGATATCGTATCGCGAGGAGCAGAGGCTGCAGGACGCCTACTTCGCCGCTTCCTCGATAAGGTCTGCGACGACCTTCGGCTGGGAGACCATCACGACATGGGATGCACCTTCGACGACGACCGTGCGCCTGGAGCCCGCGCGTTCGGCCATGAAGCCGAGTGCCTCGGCGGGAATGTTCTTGTCGCCGTCGCCATAGACGAAGTACGACGGCAGCGACTTCCATGCCGGTTCGCCGGATTTTTCCGTCAGCGCCGCCTCGGTGATGGGCCGCTGGCCGGCAGCCATCAAGACGGTTATCTCGGCCGGAACGTCGTGGGCGAACTGATCCCGGAACTTCGTCTGATCGATGTAGAGATCGACGCCACCATCCGCGAGCTTGACGGGTGGCGCGAGTGCGTCACCAAGCGTCCCGCCCGGGAACTTCCCGGCCAGTTCCGCAGCCGCCTCCCCCGCATCCGGTGCGAAAGCCGCCACATAGACCAGAGACTTGACGTTTTCATGCCCCTTCGCGGCGTTCGAGATGACCTGGCCTCCATAGGAGTGACCGACAAGAACCACCGGGCCGGCGATGCTTGCAACGACATCTGAAACAAGGCGCGCATCGTTCGAGACACTTCGCAACGGATTCGCAACCGCAACAGTCCTGTACCCATCCTTCTGAAGGCTGGTGATGACACCGTTCCAACTGGACGAGTCGGCGAACGCGCCGTGGACAAGGACGATCGTGGGCTTGGCCGGCTCAGCGATAGCGGCGCCAGATAAAAGTGAGGTCGCGACAGCAACCGTTGCGGCAAACTTGGACATGATAATTCCTATCTCTGCTTTGGTTCGATGAGTTGCAGGCGACGTAGACGGGTGGGCGGCATCGAACGCAGAAAGCGGGTTGCCAACAGGGTTGGCATCATCTTTCGGCATCCGTGACGGACGGCGTAATCTTCGGCGGGATACTTCAGGGCAGCCGGCCGGGATCGGGCTTGCGCCTCGATCAGCTCCACCATGTCATCGGTATGCTGCACCATATCGCTGCCATCCCGAGTCTGATCTGAGCCACCACCCGCCCGGTTGTGAACGGGAAAAGCGGTGTTGGGAGGCTTGATTTTAGCAATCGTTTGTATGCCACGCAGCACCGAGACTGCCGTCGAGGTGCCAATCTTGCGGGTTCTTCATCCACACCGGCGGCATCAAATGCCGGTGCTTAAAAACAGTATAGAAAATTCATTCTAAAACAATATTCATTGATATAGAATGCATTTCTTGTAGAATATGCGAGTTTTTTCATCACTGACTTTTCATATGCCAAGTGTAGCTCGCTTAAGCAAAGGTGCGGCGTAGTCAATGAAGGCGCGCACAGCAACGCTGGCGCTCTTGCGTGGCTGAAAGACCATTTGCACAGGCAAGGGCTCCAGCTCGTATTCCGAAAGAACGTTGACAAGAACGCGATCCGCCAACTGACGCTGAACCTGGTAGGATAAAGGACGCACCAGCCCCAAGCCACGCTCGGCCGCTTTGATCGCAACCCCCGCGCTGTTGAGCGAGAGGCGGCAGGTCACCCGTACCGAACGGGTGCGCCGAGAAGACGGGCTCTCACGATAGCGCCAAAGTTCATGCGTGCCGGCCTCGTTCAGCCCGATGCACCAGTGGTCCTGCAATTCTGACGGATGCATCAATGGCGGGTGATTGGACAAATATTTCGGCGCCGCGCAGATCAATGGCCGTACCTCGCCGATTCTGATCGCATGCATTGAGGAATCCTGTAAGGCCGCGACACGGATAGCGACGTCCACTCCCTCTCCGACAAGATCAACAATGCGATTCATAAGCAGGACGCGAACTTGCGCCCGAGGATAGGCCTCAAGAAAGCTCTCGACCACCGGCATTACGTGGAGGCTGCCAAACAGTTCCGGAGCCGTGATGACGACGGTTCCGTGGATTTCCGCGTCTCGCTCGCGATGCTCAAGGCGATCAAGCTCATCTAGCATGATCCTATAGGCTGCGACGTGGCGGGATCCTGCCTCGGTAACGTTGAAACGTCGCGTCGTGCGTTCCAGCAGCCGCTCGCCCGCGGCGGCCTCCAGCTGTGCAACAGCTCTTGTCACCGACGCGGGCGAACAGCCCAGCTGGCGCGCAGCGGCAGCGAGTGAACCCGCCTCCACGACCACAACAAAGACTGACATGGCTTCGAGACGATCCACGACCGTTTCCAATTCTGCAATCAAGATTTTCAGATCGATATTATTCTATCTTATGCTGAAATAAACTACTTTTTGTCGACAACCGAATGGAGATTGAGATGCCAACACGTTATAAATCCCGGAAAGTCGGCGAAGTAGGCGTATTTTATCGGGAGGCGGGACCGGCCGACGCACCGGTTGTTCTGCTGCTGCATGGCTTTCCCACCGCCAGCCACATGTTCCGGGACCTGATCCCGCTTCTCGCCGATCGCTACCGGATCGTCGCGCCCGACCTTCCCGGCTTCGGCCAGACCAAGGCACCGCCGCGCGGGAAGTTCGACTACAATTTCGATCGGCTTGCCGATGTGATAGAAGGTTTTACCGAGGCCCTGTCGCTCGACCGGTATGCGCTTTACATCTTTGACTATGGCGCGCCGGTTGGTTTGCGGCTGGCAATGCGTCATCCCGAGCGGGTTTCTGCGATCATCAGCCAGAACGGCAACGCCTATGTCGATGGCTTCAGCGACCAATGGGGACCGTGGGAAGCATATTGGCGGGACCCGAGCGAAGCGAACCGCGAAGCCTGCCGACCTTCGCTATCCCCGGACACTATCAAAAACTGGCAGTATGGCACCGGAGCCGATCCCGAACTCCTCTCGCCAGACGGATACGAACTCGACATTGCCTATATGGCGCGGCCAGACGCGGAGGAAATCCAGCTCGATCTGATCCGTGACTACCGTAACAACGTAGCGATCTACCCGGACCTCCAGTCGTATTTCCGCAACCATCGCCCGCCACTGCTGGCCGCCTGGGGGCGTCACGATCCTGCGTTCATTCCTGCTGGCGCAGAGGCCTACAAGCGCGACCTTCCCGACGCGGAGGTACATTTGCTTGATACCGGACATTTCGCACTGGAGACTCACGCCAGCGCCATTGCAGCCCTGATGCGTGACTTCCTCGATCGTGTGCTACCAATGGAGAGGAGAGCAACCTAGAGCGCGTTCCGATCAGAATTCGCTGAAAATAAGGAACCTAGGTCGTAGTGAGGAATTAAGTTTTATCGCAATTGGATATGAATTGCGGCGAGCATGACGAAGCCCATGAAGTTTGCTATGAGCTTGTCGT
>NZ_JAASQI010000005.1 GCF_011762225.1 Pseudochelatococcus lubricantis | reverse complement strand
TCAGGGTCCGTCTGCTCAAGGTCATCTCCTTTGGAGACCTTGAATCAGAACCAACACAAAAAGGGAATCAATGAATGCAGACAGCACCTAGAGCGCGTTCCGATCAGATGGAATCATCTAATCGATGAGAATTCGCTCAAAATCAATGGATTACTGCACCTTGATTTCCCCTTTGGGGGGGCACCGATGACGCGCGTGGGGATCGAAGCAATTTGTCGCAGGCGCGGAGACAGGCAATCCCGCGTCGCGGCGCAGTCCAAACAAACGGAACCAGCTCTTCCGTTGCTTTTGATCAGCACTAAATCTACAGTGACAGCCACATCAAGTGTCGGGTGGACAAGGGAGGATGTTGTGCTTGTTGACGTTTCCGCTAATGTACGAGCCACGCGGCTTGCATAGCGAAGTACTGGCTAATCCCTGTTTGATATGAGGACCCAATGAATCCCGAGTTAGCAAACTCACTTCGCTCGCTTTTGCCGAACGCCAGAGCAACAAAGTCAGCCATTTCGGCGGCTTTGGGTGCATTTTCACTTGTTCCAGTCGTCCAGAAAGAAGCGTATTGGCATTTTTTGCAAAAGGCAATACCGGACCATATAGAGGCTAACGGCGGCCGCTCGTCCGAGGCTGCTCGGGCGATCAGCAATTTCATTGTCAATACGTCTTTCAAGGACATCAAACATACCATTCGGCGCGATAGGCACGTATGGCACATATGTCTCCATGCGTACAGACATGACGGTAAATGGCTTGTAGTAGATATCGCGCTTGGCGGAATCTTGTTTCTGACCGGCGACAGGCAGGATTATACTGTAACGTCGTTTGGCTCGCATGGTGAGACGAGCACATCTATAGAAGCGATACAAAAGGACCAAAAGCAAGATATATACGCTGCCGATTGGGGACTTGAACCCCATACGATCGTCCTTTTCAATAATGGCCGCCCTACCGATCAGTCGATGAGCATTACAAAATTCGCGGCATTCGCTGCTGCAATAGATATCGCGGAATCTGTCCATGTCCATCAGGCCAAATTGTCAGCATATTTTGATCCTGAGCTGTTTCAAAGCATCAAGGCGATCGGGCGACGTTCGTTCACGAATGCCGGGGATTACAGGGACAGGTCGAAATTCATAAAGTCTTCCACTTCTATTATAGAGGGAATCTATCTCCCTGAAGCAAGTGACATCAATCTGAATCGTTACCTCTTTGAAGAACTCAGAGAGGTCTTACTTGGTCGCGACGAGGCACCTCCTCCCCGAACCGCACCTAAAGAAAGACTCATATTATTTTGCTCCCTGGACCTGGAAAAGCGCAGGTGGGATGAGCAGGGTGAGGGCTTGCTTGCCCTGTTCGAAAAGACACAAACGATAACCTCCCATCTCACCGTCTATGTGAGCGGCATGACCGGGCCGATCTTTCAGGCTGAGGCCGATAGGCTCAACAAGCAGTATGCAAGCATCCTTGAAGTAGAGAAGGAAATAGCTGCATCGTGGACGAAAAAGTTGGGCAGCTTCATCGATGTGGAATTCCTGGGCGGACGTGATTTGCTCGCAAAGGTTCATGCCATCAGCCGTGCCCATTTTCAGGTAACCCCTGCCGCCACGCCATCGATCATCGGCATCTTGGCCGGCTTGAACGGCGTGTCCTACTGCCATCCTGAAGTCTATGATAATTTCAGCAGGATAATCAGGCAGATAGAGAACATAACGCTGATATGCAGGACCACGGCTAAACCTTCCGTCGAACCCCAAACAGGCTTGATGCTCTATAGCTGGTCTGGCGCTTATGGCCTGTCCTATAGCATTGCTCCAAGCGCGTTTCTCGACGAAGCGTGGCCAGCGTTGTTCAACGCCATAAAAAAGGCGGAGGTGTCGTCAAGACGATGAATATGAGAAGGTTATCAGTAGTCATTTCATGGTCGCTGAGGGATGGCCCCAGAATTATCGTGTATGCTTATCGTTTAACACAGAAGCACGGATCCTAAAAACTCGAACTTAGAAGGCATCGTGATGTTAGAAACTTACGTGATTACCATCCGAGGCTCCGACCGGGAGAGCTGGATTTCGAACCATCTATCACGTTTTTCTGATGTGTTAAAAGTCAATTTTATTTCTCAGGACGCTGGTATTGATCTCAACCCGATCGAGTTGGCAGTCAATGGATACATAAAACTTTTTCCGAGCCATTGGGTTTCTGAGAAATTATATGATTACTCCGCTTTGCAGTACAAAATGGGGACGCTTGGCTGCATGATGGGGCATTACCTTGCCAACTCACGCGCTGCTGAGAGCGGGCACGCCTTTAGCCTGGTCCTGGAGGACAACATAGAGCTAGTATCTAATTTTTCGCAGGAAATTTCGCGCGTCCTTGATTCGATAAAAGGTAACGAGTTTGATATAATTCATCTCTATTCCGCTAGATCGGATGAAAGAGAAATTTTTAAGGAGAATATCCGCTACGGTGTTGATGAATGGTCTACGGCAAAAGCACAGATAGTGAGCAGAAGATTCTCGAATTTTGTTGCGTCAAATATTCCGTTTCATCAAGTGGCAGATGGCGTTACAATGTTGCCAAGCGTGAAGTGGGTGCCGATCGGTATGAAAAGCTTTATTGTACAGCCTTTTCTAGTAAAAATAAATGAAAACTTTAAATCAACTCGCAAAAAACAAGACAAACAAGAAAGAAAGTATTCTATTGTTTATAAGCGCGTCCCTAAATCTATCTCATCGTTCGTCGCAGGAGCTAAGCATTCGAACGGAGATGAAATTTTTAGTTACAATGGAAATATGTACACTATATCGTTTGAAGTCGGAAACGCAAAATATGTGAATGGAGAGTATATTTTCTCAAAAATATTAGGAAAGAGAGGAATTCAAGACGAGAATATTAGAAAAAAATTGATGGCAATGACCCCTGAGGAATTTATCTCCGCTGGAGAAACTTTTTATATACGATTTTATAATGGTGATAAAATTGATAATTCTGTATCTATAATAACAAAGAAAGATCTAATATTTCCTATCGGCAATGATGAATATTTATTCTTTTTTATACGTGAAAATGTCTTGCCGGAAATGGTCGGTGATTATATACACCGTTATCTGACTCCAGCATATACTTACCTTAACATCTGATTGTTTTGGACTGACGAAGGTTGGCGCTGACAGCTTGCCGGCGCTCCGAGGAAATCAAGTGGCTTCCCGAGGCTTATGCTGGTTGCTGGGTTTCTTGTTTCTTGTTTCTTGTCGCGGCGGCGGGAAGGTGTTGCCCGGCCGGGGCTGCGGCTTGAGTCTTTGGCAGTAATCATGCGGCGGCAGCAGTTTCAGGGCCTGCACGCCGGAGTAGGCTTCCTCACGCGCCTCGACGCCGAATATCGCCTCCATCGTGATCGACACGCGATGAGACAGCACAATCCGCTAGGCTCAGGACCTATTAATTTGCGTTGATAAATGCCTCATTTTGGCGATGGTAGCAGGTTTTTATGGCCGAACTGTTTCTGTTGAGCGAGCGTCAGATGGCGCGGATCTCGCCGCATTTTCCCCGTTCGCATGGCGTGCCGCGGGTGGATGACCGTCGCGTGGTGAGCGGCATCGTCTACGTGATCCGCAACGGTTTGCAGTGGAAGGACGCGCCTGCGGGTTATGGACCGCCCAAGACGCTCTATAACCGCTTCATCCGCTGGAGCCGGATGGGGGCGTCTTCAACAACCGCATCTTCGCGTCGCTCGCGGCCGAGGGGGCCAAAGCCAGATCGCATCATGATCGATGCGACGCATCTGAAGACTCACCGCACGGCGGCGAGCCTGCTAAAAAAGGGATGTTTCCCGACGTATCGGACGAACGAAGGGCGGCCTGGACTCCAAACTTCATGCCGTCTGCGACGGCCGGGGCCGTCCCCTCGTCATGCTGCTTTCCGAAGGTCAGATGAGCGACTACGGGGGTGCCCGCCTGATGATACCCCACCTGCCACCGGCCAAGGAACTGCTGGCAGACAAGGGCTACGACGTCGATTGGTTGCGCAAGGATCTGGCCGAGCGCGGGATAGCAGCATGCATTCCGTCACGCGCCAAACGAAAGAACCCAATCCCGCATAATGCTGTCCTCTACCGAGAGCGCCATAAGATCGAGATCATGTTCGGCCGTCTCAAAGATTGGAGACGCATCGCAACACGTTATGATCGATGCGCCCACACCTTCTTTTCCGCCATATGCATCGCCGCCGCCGTCACCTTCTGCCTATAAATCAACGAGTCCTGATACTACGGCGTAAACTCATAAAATTGCTTGTCGTTTCTGGCGTTCTCTGATTCAAGGCTTCCAACTAAGGATGCCTTTGATGACGCGTCGTCGCTACGAACTAACCGGCCACGAATGGTCGATTATCTCGCCGCTTTTGCCCAACAAGCCCCGTGACGTTCCCCGGGCCGATGACCGGCGGGTGCTGAATGGTATCCTCTGGCGGTTTCGAACGGGCTCACCCTGCGCGGAAATCCCGGAGCGTTATGGCCCGCCGACCACCTGCTACAACCGTTTCGTGCGCTGGCGCCGAGCCGGGGTATGGGATCGGCTTCTTGCAGCAGTCTCGGCAGCCTACGATGGTGATATCGTCATGATCGACTCGACCTGTGTCCGCGTTCATCAGCATGCGGCCACGGGAAAAAGGGATGGAGATGATGGCGGTACGGGACGTTCCCGCGGCGGACTTACGAGCAAAATCCACGCGCTCGTCGACGCCGAAGGTCGCCCCGTCAACCTGCGTCTGACCGGCGGACAGGTCGCTGACTGCACGCAGGCCGACGCGTTAACAGGCGAACTCAGTGAAGGAGATATCCTGTTGGCCGACAAGGGATATGACAGCAATGCCATCCGGGCCAAGGCTGCAGAGCGAAAGGCCTGGGCCAATATCCCGTCGAAGACAAACCGCAAGGGCTCCTTCGTGTTCTCACGCTGGGTCTATCGGCAACGCAATCTCGTGGAACGGTTCTTCAACAGGATCAAACAGTTTCGAGGCATCGCAACCCGATATGACAAGCGCCCGGAAAACTACCTCGCCGCCGTAAAGCTCGTCGCCGCAAGAATATGGTGCCAGAGTTTATGTGTCGACGCCGTAGATCTCCTGCTGTCAGCAGAGCGGCAGCGAGGGTATCTCCGAGTCGACCAAGCCGTCGGGGCTCTTGCGCACGTGGTTCTCACGTACCATAAAAGAATACGACCTCCCGGATGGCAATCGAGAGAATGCGTTCGTCGTTCGACCCTTCTGCCCGTGCAGGTGAGGCGCTTACCTGGCTTTCGATTCGAAACGTTTGCACGGGAATGGCGGGTATGTCGTCACTCCACTGCAAGCGCGCCATGAATCGCGATGTTGCCGGATCCTCGGTGATATCCAGAACTGCCGGCAAGGCGTCGAAATAGCAGTTCAGCAGGGGGGAGGTCGCGCCGTAGACCTTGTCGATGACGATCAAGACTTCGTTGATGATCCTGCCAGGGTCGGGGTTGAAAATGATGCCTGTGCGGCTCATCCAGCGGAAACTGTTTCCGTCCACCACCTCGACAGCATACCAGCCCAATGTAAACAGGTCGGAATTGAGGTCGACATAAGTAGCGGTGGTCGGAGCAGCGCCTTCACTTTTCTTCGATCCGCTGGAAATCGCCGGCACCGCATTGATAAAGCTTCTCAGATTTTCCATCTGGGCTTGTAGGGCTGGATCGATCGGGGCGATTTCCTCCCTACGCTCACCGGCAATCCGATCAAAGATGAACGACGAAGCATATTCGATGAAAGTGTCGACCCTGCGCTGAACGTCCGTAATCTGCTCTTTGAGTTCGTTACGCAGCGATTTGATATGAAAGCTGGAAGCATCCTGTATCTGCTGCACGCGCGAGTCGAGGGCAATAAGCCGCCTCTCTAACTCGTCATTCGCAGGTCGGCTAAGTGTGAGCGACGCCAGAACAGTACGGCCTCCGGCCACATACAGCTCGATAGACAACCCGCTGTCGCTGATGTCGGTGGGTAACAACTGGACGGCGAAGCGGAAGCTGGCGCCTCCTTCGTCCATCAGACGGGGCTCTTCCATATCCACAGAGCGCGGAACCAGGCCATTGATGCGCGCGAAAAGCTGCGGCTTGAGCAGTCCATTGGTTCTATTGAACGCCACGCCGCGGACAATGCCCTGCGATATGGTCATGCTGTCGACAACGATCTGCCCCATGCCGACCAGCATGATGGCTTCGTCAACCGTCCGCAATTCGAAGGGTGCTGAAATGTCAGCGTCGTTATCTCGCCGCGCAAAACGTATTTCAGTCGGCAGTTCGACCCACGGCAGGTACCTGATGGGAAACTCGATAACGTCACCTGCCCTGAAGTTACCGTTAATACGGCTTTCGCCAGCCCTTATACCCTGAACATAAGCCACTATTACATCATCGACACGGCCAGAAACAAGGCATGCGAGCCTAACCGCCTGTCTGCCGATCCCAATCGGCTTTACGATCGCGTCAGCTATATTAAGCATTATTTCACTTTTCAGGTTCGAAAGGTTTCCTTGTTTAACAGATGATACCTCTATCCGCAATGAAAACTATGTTTGTTATTCATATTCAACGCAAGGTCTCGTGTAATGAAAACGACATAATTATTCGTTGATCGTCTCGCGGATCGGTTCTTTCTTGACGTCGCTGTACAATTTTTTCCATCAGCGGAATTGCCAGTGACAGGCGGAGGGGGGTGACCGTCTGGTATTCGGGTTATCTTACCATCATGATATCTGTTGTCGGTACTGAGGAGGGGCGAGACCTCTATCAGTCTCCCTTGCATTACCCGATAAACGCCCCCCGCTCCGCCAGCCCTGCCTTGCTTCGCGCCAGCCTTTTCCGTGGCGGCCAGGCGAGGGCGGAATAGGGGTAGGCGTCGCGGTTGAGGGAGGGTGAGTAGCAGGGATCGTCGAGCAGGGCGTGTCGCCATTTCAGGCGCAGGGCCCTCAGTTCACGGGTGGCGCGCCCGCGGCGTTCGGTCGTGAGGTCGCGCTTGCGGCTGGCGGATTCCTTGTGCAGCAGCGTCGCGTGCGGTGTCCATATGTTGCGTTTTCCGGCCGCGCGCAGCTTCAGGCAGAAGTCCACGTCGTTGAAGTTCACAGGGAACAGCCGCTCGTCGAGACCGCCCACGGACCAGTAATCCTCCCGCCGGACGAGCAGGCAGGCGCCTGTCACGGCGCTCACTTCGCGGGTGGTGCACATCAGGTCGTCGTAGGCAGTGTCTTCTGCCAGACAATCGTTGAAGGCGTGGACCGCGCCGAAGTAGGGGCCCAGCACCACGCCACCATGCTGGACTATCCCGCTCGGCCATAGCAGGCGGGCGCCGATGGCGCCGGCATCGGGCGCATGGGCGGCTTCGAGCATGGCTGTCAGCCAGCCGCTTTCGGCGCATTCCGTGTCGTTGTTCAGCAACAACAGGTGCGAGCCCTGGGCAATGCGCGCCGCCGCGTTATTCAGGCGGGAGAAGTTGAACGGTCCCGGCTGTCTGAGGATGGTTACGCCGTCCTCCTCCAGTTCCGCGAGATAGGCCAGGGTGTCGGCGTCGCGGGAATCGTTGTCGACGACGATGATATCGTAATGCGGCCAGTCGGTCCGCTCGCGCAGGGTCGAAAGACAGGCGCGCAGCAGTTCTTCCCGGTCCCGGGTGGGAATGATGATCGTCACGTGGGTGTCGTGGGCTATGGCGGGCCGCAGCCGCAGGGCGGGATAAACCGCGCCATACCCCCATTCTATCCGCGTCTGGTCGTCGTCGGCAGTGGCGCCTTGGGTGATGCTTTCGTCCGTCAGCAGCGCCGCCGCGGCAGCCGCGTCGGCGATCGCGCTCTCGTCGGAAGGCTCGCGCTCTGTCGTGGTCACGAGAATCTGCGGGAGATGCACAATCGGTCGTGCCTGCCGGATGGCGGCCGCCACCGCTCCTGCCACGATCACCGGCAGGGAGAAGTTCTCCGCCGCAGGCAGGGCGGGTATCAGGTCCGCGTCGAAGGCTACAAGGCCGTGGAGATATCCCTGGGTGCGCGCGCGTTCGAGATCAAAGGCCGGTTTGAAGACGGGTAGGAGCGTGCCGTCGCGTCGTAGCATCTCACAGTCCGTGTAGATGACGCTGGCGTTTCCGTTTTCGGTTGCGGCTCCGCTTTCGGCATCCGCCAACCGTTCGAGCGCCTCGGGATGCAGCCGGTCTCCCGCGTGCAGGATGACGACGGACTGCGCCGTCTCGCGGACGATTTCGGCCTCGATGGACTGCCAGTCCGCTGCAGAGAAGGGCCTGGAGCCGTCGATAGCCGCGATAAACCAGTCATCCGTCGTCGAAGCCTCGATACTTGCTACCGTATCGGCAATGGCATCCGCCTCGCCGATCACCAGAATGCCGAATCGTCGCGACACATGCCGGGATAGTGGCGGCAGCGGGTAGGCCCGCTTCCATGCGTCATAGCTGTCGAACGGCAGCGAGCCCGGAAATATCGTCTGGAGGAAGTCGGCACGCGGCTCGAAGTCGGCCGCCTGCGTCAGCGAGCCGGTCAGCCGCGACAGATCGTCCGACAGGGTCGCGACCGCCAGTGGGCTGCCGGACAGTTCGGTTCCCCGCTCGTCGATGACCCGGATCTCGTGCATTTTGCCGCTGGCCATTGCCAGGGGCAGCATCATCTCAAAACCGAACGGGCCCGTGGGAATCGCCTCGCCGCGTTCGGGCTCATACATCCTGTCGGCGCGGGCTTCGCCGACAAGCTCGTTGCCGCAATAGGCGAAAACACGCAGCCGCCGATCCAGATTCATGCGGTCGCACGCCCAGCCGATGAGGCGCAAACCGCCAATCCATCGCACGGAGCCGGGAATGTCCACCCGCTCCGGCGCATCGCCGCCGTTGTCGGGCGCGACGACGTTGCCGATTGCGATATCGGTGTTGGCGACATATGCCGTCACGAGGCCCGCCTCGTCGATGGCCGCCTGCCCGATGTCGCACAGGAAACCGTGGCATCCGTCCGTGCCGAATTCGCCGCACAGCTCGGGCACAAAGCAATCCGCGCGGACGACCTGCATAGAGGTGCCCTCGTACCAGATCTCGACACATATCCGCCGCTCCGGCTGAGACAGATCGATGACCCAGCCGCCGAACATGGTTTCGGAAAGGCGGAAGAAGTCGCCGTGGAGTTCGGCTGGGCCGGCCGCGGGATCGGCGCCCGCCGCCTGATCGTGCGGCAGCGTGCCCGCCAGCTTGTGATTGCCC
The DNA here is from genome assembly GCF_011762225.1 of Pseudochelatococcus lubricantis. Classification (GTDB taxonomy): domain Bacteria; phylum Pseudomonadota; class Alphaproteobacteria; order Rhizobiales; family Beijerinckiaceae; genus Pseudochelatococcus; species Pseudochelatococcus lubricantis. Next base: position 352,880 of record NZ_JAASQI010000005.1, on the reverse strand, counting down.
GCCCTTGTGCTTTCCGGCGCGGTCATGTGTCTGTTCCGTTGCGTAATGCGGGCTCGTCCGGGGCCGCGACGGCACTGCACCACGACACGACCGCCGCCGCCGCGTCGCGCGGTGTCGCCTTGGGTTCTATTGCAAGATCCGTGGAGCCGGAGACGAGTTCCGCCAGAATGCCGGCAGAACGTGCCGCGACGGGCACGCGCACCTTCGCAAGAGCCGGCAGCCGCTCGTCGTAGAACCGGTGGCTCCCGCCAGCGATGAAGGCGGCGCCGCAGTGGTAGAGCTTCAGGAGATCAGCTACCTCGCCGGCGGATACTTCGCCGAGGGACATGATGTTGCCGATTCTCATCAAAGGAGCCTCGTTCATGATTGTTCCCATCACGATCAGTTCCCGCCTGTCCGCTCTCCGATGCAATTCGAGCCCCAGCGCCTCGACGTCTCGCCACGCCGCAATGCCGGGTTCGAGGGGCAGAATCGCGATCGGCGCGTCTTGGGTCACGGAGGGGGTTTCAGCCGGCTGACGGTTGATCGTCATGAGCGGAGCGGTTGCCACCGGCGCGTCGGGGGCGGACTGACGCAGAATGGCGGCGGCGGATTCACAGCCTGCGTGGATCCGCTCCGCATGACGGAGGAGGGCAGTGGCGGATGGATTGTCGAGCAGGGCTTTTTCGTCGAGCACGGCGATTTCGCATGGCACCTGAAGTTGCCCGATAAGATCAAGCAAACAGGGCGGCAGTTCGGCAAACAGAAGGCAGATGCTTTTCTTCGCTCCGCACAGTCCTGCTATTCTCGTCAGAAAAGCCCTGTCATCCGGATTAAGCCAATCGGCCGCGACAGAGAAATCGAAAGCGCCCGTCATCGTGACGACAATTACGTGGGGATGCCCCGCCGGAGACTGGAAAAGGATTCGGCCTGCGCCGTCGTCCCCGCACAGGTTATCGACGGCCCGGTCGAACGGTGTGTGTGCGGCGGCGGAGACGAAAACCGCCGTTTGCGCCTGCCACGCCGCATCCGGCAGCGCTTTCAGAATGCGTTCCCGTGCGGGCTTCAGTGTATCGCGCGCGACGAACCAGTCCGTCCGGGCGCTCAGAGACGGATAGCGGCGGGCGATTTCCCCGATGTTGCGCAGAACGAACGAGCGCTTGCTTTGCCGATAGGAGGCGGAGCCACGATGCGCCACGACGAGGCCGGTCGCACACACGTTGCGAAAGCCCTGTCGATCAGCGCGCAAGGAAAACGCGACATCCTCGAAATAACCGTGGCTGAGATATCGTTCGCCGAACCGGCCGACGCTATCGAGGCAACGGCGCTTAATATACATGCAAAACCCGATTCCGTTGGGAATATCGATGGCGTCATTGCCGTTGACCGATCGGGCCGCGTCATTGAGCATCGCAAGAACCGCGTCGGATGGCAGCGGGTTGACGACAAAAGGCTCCGGAAAGCTGGTCAGTTCGCCGTTGTTCGACAGTGGCGTCACCGTTCCGATCCGCTCGTCCGTATGGGCAACCGCGGTCAGGACATCGAGCCATCCTGCGGGAACGACAGTGTCGGAATTCAGCAGAATGATATCCCCGTCCACCACTATATCCAGGGCGCTTTCGACGGCAGCGATGAATCCGCCGTTCTGCCGGCGTCTGATACAGGTTATCGCGCCCGTTTCGGCAAGGCGGACAACGTAGGCAGACAGTTCCGGTTCCGGGCTGGCATCATCCACCACGACGATGGAAGCCCGCCCGGCGGAATGCCGGACGACGCTTTCGAGACAGGCGACGGTTGCCTCCAGATCACGGTAGACAGGAATGACGACCGTTATGCGTGGCACCCCGCCCGCAACGGGGGCGGCCAGTAACTGGCCGTTGACCACCTCGGTGCTTTCTCCTTCAGCCGTGGAACGGGGCGCGGAAATCCGTCCGCCCAGCAGGGGCACGGAAGTTACGGCGGAAAACCTGGCGGCGCCGGGCCGCCAGGGAAGTTCGACGACCGCGCGGTGGTCGAACACATGGGCGCCGCGCTCCCGCCTCCCGATATCGCGAGTCTCACGCTCCCCGTCCCAGAAAGTCTCGATGCGCAGCGACGGAGCGCCGTTCCAGTAAAGATGCACGGTCACCGTTTCGCCCGCGAGGACGCACCAGCCGAGGCCTTCGGGGCAGACGGAGGAAAGGACGCGCAGCGACCTGCGCGTATATGCCGCCGCGTCCGCCGCTGTGAGCAGCCGTTCGGCGTAGGCGAGACTTTCGTCGCGCCTGCCGAGCCGCGCAGCAGCACCCATCAGCAGAAAATGTCCCTGGAAATCCGGCGGCTGCATCTGTGCCGCCGCCTGCAGATCGTCATAACTGCCGGCGGCGTCGCCGAGGCGATGCCGCAGCGCTGCTCTCAGGCGCAAGTGTTCCGCCGCCGGGGCAAACGTCCGGCAGCTCCGATCGATCAGCGCAAGGGCATATTGATAATGGCCGGCCCGGAACGCATCCAGCGCCATTGCCGTCAACGCGCTCTGGTTTGCGTCAGCCAGCAACAGGGGTTTCGGTGGCAGAAGAGAATGCATCATAGCCTAACGGGAACGTTCAGGAACGTGCGCATATCCGTAGCTTTTACGCGCGTGACGCATCTGGCTATGAACTCACCGATTCTTATAGCAAACGCCTTTTCCGCTCTATACTGCAGAAAATACTGATCAATGTAAGAACCTATACTTCAATAGGCTACAATGAGCGAATGAAGTCAAGCACTTTTTTACAGGCGGCTTGCCGGGTCAGATCGTTGCTGAGGATGAACTGTCTTGCTGCCGCTCCCAGCCTGTTTCTTTCGTCGCGGGTGTTGAGCAGCGTTGCCACGGTGTCGGCCAGAGCCCGCGAATCGAAGAAATCCGCGAGGCGGGCGTTCTCCCCGTCCGTCATGAAATCCCTTACCGGCGGCGTGTCGGATGCGACGATGGCCTTGCCCATCGCCATTGCCTCCAGCGCCGACCACGAGAGCACGAAAGGGTAGGTGAGATAGGCGTGAACGTCGCTGCGTTTCAGAATGGTTGCATAGTCCCGGTAGGACACACGCCCGGCAAAGTGGACGCGCGTGAGATCGACCCGCTCGCCCAGTTCCGTCAGCATCGTTTCCTTCCAGGTCTCCCGCTCCGCCGGCGGCGGGCCGTAGCCGCCCTGATCGGCGCCGACGATGACGGTGTGGACGTCCGGCACCGCCGCCTGAAGCGAGGGCAGGGCGCGCATGAAGGTGTGGAAGCCGCGCTGCGGCTCCAGATAGCGTGCCACGTAGGTGACGACGGGCGTATCTGTGCCGATACCGGCGGGCCATGCGTAGTCGTGCCCGTTCCCGCCGCCGACGGCAGCAAGGGTATCGGCATCGATTCCTTCGTGAATCACTTCGATCCTCGGGCGTACGGATGAAGGATACGTCGAGCGCTGCCATGGTGTGGGGCTGATGCAGGCGTCCGCGTCGTCAATCGCTGAGAGTTCGAAAGCGTTGCGGATGCGCAACCGGTGCAGGGTATCGAGGGATTCAACCGGAAACTCCGGATCGAATCCGACGTCTCCGCCGCGCCGCATGTAGTGGTATTCGCAATAGCATACGAGCTTCGCTTCAGGAAAAATGTCCCGCAGAAAAAGCGACTCGCTCCAGCCTGTATGCGCCAGAATCACATCGGGCGCAAAGCCGTTCAGGCGCAGAATGCGCGCCTGCGCGGCGACGGCCTCCGCCCGGCTGATTCGCACCGCCGCCTCGTCCTGCAGCGGATTCTGCGCACTTCCTGCCGGGGGGGCGGCATAGTTGCGATACAGAATCCGGGGATCCTGAAACTGCCGCGCTCCGATCGCCGCTACCTCATGGTCACCGCTCGCGATGAGATGGTCGACGAGTCCGGCGAACTGGCCGGGGAAGTTCTGATGCACGAACAGAATTTTCAAGTCATGAATCCGGTTGTCGAAGGGATGGCGCGTCCGTTCAGCGGAAAGGCGCGGTCAGCAGCAGACGCGACGCGCCAGGCATAAGGCCGACGGCCCACAAGTCGAGACTGCGCCCGCGCAGGATCATGCTGCGTGCGAAGCCGGCCTCCGTCAGCAGGCGCCTCAGCCTGTGTTGCGTGAAACCCGTCTTGTGGGCCATGAACGGATTGCCGTTTTCGATGGATCGCCGGTGGCCGAAGACCATGTCGAGAGCCGTGATGGGACCGGCCGGCGATTGATAAGCCACGTCCTCCGCCTTTCCGTCCACGATCAGTTGCGCGACGGATTCGAGGTCGGGCATGGTCACGAGTATCAGGCCGTCGTCTTTCAGGATGCGCCTGAATTCACGCAGCGCCACCGGCACCTGATGATCGTGAATATGCTCCAGGCTATGGGAACTCCATATGGCGTCGACGCACCCGTCGCGAAAAGCCGACAGGTCGCTGATGTCCGCCACGATGTCGGGGAGGACCTGCCTGTCTATATCGACGCGGACTTCCCGCCATTGCCCGCCTCGGAAAAACGAATGCAGCTTGTGGGGAGAGGCTCTGCCGCAACCGACATGCAATACCGTTTTCTGTTCCGACTGTGGCGCCGCTGGAAAACGGGTCTCATCGGCAGGTGGTGTTGCGAAACTGATGGAAACCTCCAGCATGCTGTTCAGCGCAACTATAGGTCGCCTTTTCATGCCTCGACGTCAAGTGATGTCCTGACGATCTGTCCCCACAGAAAGAGCTGCCCGCACGATCGAAAAACACGGTTGACGCCATCTGTACGGTCAGCGAAAGCTACGCCGGACTGTCTGGGGGAGAGGATGGCATGGCAACCATTGTTTCGGACTACACCGCGCTCCTGAGCGGAACTTCCTGGTTGCCCGACAAGGGCCAGCCGATCATCCTGACATATTCCTTCTCGACGTCGGCCGCGCCGGGCGTGCGTAACGACAGGCCCAATGCCGTCGCCTCGTTTTCCCCCCTGACCGAGGCCGAAAAAAACATCGTTCGCGCGGGGCTTCAGGAATGGTCAGGCGTCTCGGGCGTGATCTTCATCGAGACATATCAGAACGAGGGCGACCTGACGTTCGGCGCGTATAATCTCGATCTCATTTATGGGCGGAACGTGTCGGGATTGAGCGGATACCCGTCCGCGGCAGGCTCCAGAAACGAAGGCGGCTACGTCGCCTCCTCCTACGGGGACGGGCGCGATGGTTTCAGCGGCGACGTCATGATCGACCGCGACGTGCGTCTCGATGTTGCCGGGGAGCTTCAGTTCAGGACGGTGGTCACCCACGAGATCGGCCACATTCTCGGCCTGAAGCATCCCTTCGACGGTGATATCCGTCTCCACCGCGATCTGGACAACGGCGAGCATACCGTCATGTCCTACAACCAGGCGGGAGACGGAGGGATCGCCCATCTCGACATCGATGCCGTGCGCGTGCTTTACGGCGACGAAAGCGCGAAGGAACGGCTTCACTGGTCCTGGGACGCGGGCTCCGAAACCCTCTATCAATGGGGCTCGGTGGGGAGCGAATTCATCCGTGGCACCAGCGCGAACGATGTGATCGATACCGGCGGCGGCAGGGACGGGGTCTGGGCCGGGGCAGGCAACGACCGCGTCATTGCCTATGATCAACCTGTCAGCGCCTCCGGCGGCGCAGGTTTCGATGTGTTCGTCACCGGCCTCGCCCACGCGGCGGTGACCCTTTCCGGCAACATTGATTCGTTCGTGATCGTGCCCGCCGACCGGCAGGCATCCGCCGACTGGCCGGGGCAGGTGCTTGAGTCGTTCGAGCGCATCGCGTTTTCCGACGGCACGCTTGCGCTCGATGTGCGCGGGAGCGCGGGGCAGGCCTACCGGCTCTATCAGGCGGCTTTCGACCGCACGCCCGACACCGTCGGCCTCAATTACTGGGTAGACGTGCTCGATGCCGGTAACGGGCTGCAATACGTGGCCGACCGGTTCATCGATTCCCGGGAATTCGCGTTGCTCTATGGAAAAGACGTTTCCAACGCCGGGTTCGTGGACAGCCTGTACCGCAACATCCTCGGCCGCGACGGAGACACGGGCGGCATCGCCTTCTGGAACGAGCAACTCGATTCCGGCCAGCGTTCGCGGACCGATGTCCTGATCGGATTTTCGGAGAGCGACGAAAACGTTGTCGGCGTCGCGCCCGCCGTCGAGCACGGCATCTGGCTGGGATAAATTCGCCTGCGCTTCCGCCAACCGGCGCCCGATTTCCAACGCGCCGGAGCGATCTTCTCCCGTTCGCCCGTCTCCGGCTGCCAGCTTCCGGCGGGCCTCGTATCCGCCCGTGCGGGCGCTGCCATCGTCGCCCCGCTGCTGTATAGAAGAGCGCGGGCGGGCGAGGGGCCGCCGCCAGCAGGGAAAAGGAGCCATCGATGCGTAGTCTGCTGAAGCGTTTCGCCGCCTATTATCGCCCGCATCGCGGCCTGTTCGTGCTCGATTTCTCCTGCGCCGTTGCCTCGGGCCTGCTGGAACTCGTCTTTCCGGTCGCGGTGACGTTGTTCATCGACAGGCTTCTGCCCACAGAGAATCTCGGCCTGATCGCGCTCGCCGCGCTCGGCCTGTTCATTATCTATTTCGTTAACGCCGCCCTGCATGTCATCGTCATCTACTGGGGGCACATGCTCGGCATCAGGATCGAGACCGAGATGCGGCGCAGAGCGTTCGATCATCTGCAGAAGCTCTCCTTCGGCTTCTTCGACAACCAGAAAACCGGCCATCTGGTCGCGCGGCTCACCAAGGATCTGGAGGAAATCGGAGAGGTCGCCCATCACGGGCCTGAGGATGTCTTCATCGCCGTGATGACGTTGATCGGCGCCTTCCTGCTGATGCTCTGGGTGCACGTGCCGCTGGCGCTTGTCACGGCGCTGATTCTGCCGCTGGCGGCGTTCGTTACCATCCGCTACGGCAGCCGCATGACCGAAACGTGGCGCGCGATCTATGGCCGCGTGGCCGATTTCAACACCCGCATCGAGGAGAACGTCGGCGGCATCCGAGTCGTGCAGGCGTTCGCCAACGAGGATCACGAGCGCCGGTTGTTCGCCGAGAACAACCGCAACTATCTTGCCACCAAGCTTGAAGCTTACAAGGTGATGGCGGCGTCCAACTCGCTATCCTATCTGTCGATGCGCTTCGTGCAGGTGGCGGTGATGCTGGCAGGATCCTGGTTCGTGGTGCGCGGCGAGCTGTCGGCGGGCGGCTTCGTCGGCTTCCTGCTGCTGGTCGGCGTGTTCTTCCGGCCGCTCGACATGATCAACGCCGTCATCGAAACCTATCCCAAGGGCATCGCCGGTTTCCAGCGCTACCTGGCCTTCCTCGCCACACGGCCGGACGTCGCCGACCGGCTGGGGGCAAAGGCGGTCGCGCGCCTGAAGGGCGATATCGAGTACCGCGACGTCCGTTTCGGTTATCAGCCGGAAAGGCCGATTTTCGAAAACCTGAACCTTTCGATCCGTGCGGGTGAAACCATCGCCTTCGTCGGCCCGTCCGGTGCCGGCAAGACGACGATCTGCTCCCTGCTGCCGCGCTTCTACGAGATCGCCGCTGGCGCGATCATCATCGACGGCATCGACATCCGCGACATGACGCTGAAATCCCTGCGCTCGAACATCGGCATCGTGCAGCAGGATGTCTTCCTCTTCGCAGGCACCGTCCGAGAGAACATCGCCTACGGCCGGCTGGAGGCGACCGAGGAGGAGATCGTCGACGCCGCGCGCCGCGCGCGGCTGGACGGCGTGATCGCTTCGATGCCGAACGGTCTCGACACCGTTGTGGGCGAGCGCGGCGTGAAACTCTCGGGCGGGCAGAAGCAGCGCCTTGCCATCGCCCGCATCTTCCTGAAGAACCCGCCGATCCTCATCCTCGACGAGGCGACCTCCGCGCTCGACACCGAGACCGAACGGGCCATCCAGCAATCGCTTGCGGAGCTTGCACAGGGCCGCACCACGCTGGTCATCGCCCACCGGTTGGCGACTATTGCCAACGCCGACCGCATCCTCGTTGTAGAGAGCGGCGGGATCGTCGAACAAGGCAGCCATGTCGAACTGCTCACCCGCGAGAACAGCCGTTACCGGCGGCTGCACACCGCGCAGGCCGCGCTCCATCCCGATTCCGGACGCGCGGAAACAGCTAGGCTGCACGCCTTGTAAGCGACCGCTGCCTGAGTAACATCGGAATGGAAAGGTAAATCGCGGCGCACGCCATGCGGTGACAGGTGCGATGGATATCCTCGGAATAGATTTCACCAGCCGCCCCTCGCGGCGTAAGCCCATTACCTGTATTCGCTGCACGCTGGAGGAAGGCCTCCTGCGCTCACACGCTCTCGACGAATGGAGCAGCTTCGCGCCGTTCGAGGATGCACTCTCGCGGCCCGGCCTCTGGATCGCTGGCATCGACTTTCCCTTCGGACAGGCGCGCCGCTTTATCGAGACCATCGGCTGGCCGCCCCATTGGGCTGACTACGTCGCGCATGCACGAGATCTCGGCCGCGACGGCTATTGCGAGACTCTGGAACGCTATCGCGCCGACCGGGTTGCCGGCGACAAGGAGCATCGGCGCGAGACAGACAAAGCCGCCGGCTCTATAAGCCCTCAGAAGCTCAACGGCGTCCCCGTTGGCCGCATGTTTTTTGAAGGTGCTCCGCGCCTGCTGGCCTCTGGCGTGACGATACCGAACTTGCGGGAAGGCGATCCGGCAAGGCTCGTCGTGGAAGCCTATCCCGGCGTGCTTGCGCGCCGGCTGATCGGTCGCCGCAGCTACAAGAACGATACGCGGAGCAAACAGACCGCCGACCAGCACAACGCACGGCGTGCGCTGCTGGAGACCCTGCGCGCCGAAGCGCCGGCTGTCTACGGTTTCTCCGTGGACGCGCCGGACAGCCTGTGCGCCGATCCGGGCGGCGATCACCTTGACGCGCTTTTCTGCGCCGTTCAGGCGGCGTGGGCCTGGCGCCAGCGCGACAACGGCTTCGGCGCTCCCGCTGCTGTCGATTCTCTGGAAGGATGGATCGCGGATCCGTTGCTTTTACGCACACGCTAAAAATATAGTGATTTATTTCTGGAGAAGATATTGCATTTAGATCGTTTTCTGATCAGACGTAATCGTCTGATCGATAGAATTCGATCCAATAAATAATCGCAGAGCATCTTACGATTACGTCTGAGCGAAAAGTGCTTTAAATTGTCGCGTTCATTCAACCGCCGAAAGGCATGCCGATTTCCCCTGATACCATGCCAACGGCGATCTCTGCCTGCCGGTTGCGGCCTCCGGCATGATGAGTTCCACGATGCGGCCGAAATAGACCGTATGCGTGCCGTAATCGTGAGCGGCATCGACCTCGCAGAAAACGTTAGAGATTGCGCCGTCGAGGTATGGCAAGCCCAGCCGGCCCACGCGCCAGGCGTCTCCCGCGAAACGCAGGGCACGCCGATCGCTGCGCGAAAAATTCTCCAGCACCGATGTCTGCGATGCGGCGAGCAGATTGACGCAGAACTTGCGGGACTTCCCGATGACGGGGTGGCAAGAGGCGGTCCGGTTTACCGCCACCATCATGGCAGGCGGCTCCATCGTAAGCGAGCTGGCGCTGGTCGCCGCCAGACCGTGAAAGGCGCCTTCCTCATCGCAGGTCGTGACCAGCGACACACTCATCACGGACGAGCGCATGGTCAGGCGCAGCTTTTCCGCCAAGGTCTCCTTGCTGCCCGAAGCAACTCCGGTGTGCATAACAGTCGACATCCCTCATTCTCCCCACCAATATTGGCGCGGAACGCAGCCCACCATTGCCTGGCATATCTGCCTGTTCTGGACGTTCCCCGCGCAATCCTACGGATAGAAACAGCAGGTCGACGCGGCAATTGTAGACCTGCAACATTTCCGGGCGAAAAAACTGTCTTGTTTGAGAAGCCTGGCCCGATTTCCTACTCAAATCCCGTAACGACGTCAGATCTGAAGGGCATCAGGCTAAGCGCCATCGCTTTTGCAGCCAGCCGCTCCGTGGCCTCCCGGGTCTTGAATCCGGCATGGGCGGTCAGGGTGGCGTTTGCGAGTGCCAGAAGCGGATCGTCCTTCGGGAGCGGTTCCATGTCAAAGACGTCCAGTGCCGCGTGACCAAGGCGACCGGATTGCAGGGCATCGATCATCGCGGCCGTGTCGACGAGCCCCGCGCGCGCTGTGTTGATGAACAACGCGCCCGCTTTCATCCCCGCGAACTGTTCGGTCCCGAAAAAGCCGCGTGTCTCAGGCGTGAGCGCCAGATGCAGGGAGATAACGTCCGCTTGCGCCAGCACCTCGTCGAGGCTGCGCTGGTGCGCCGTCCAGTCATCCGTCAGGCTGGAGCGATTCCAGACGACAACCTCCATGCCGAATGCCTTGCCAATATCGGCAAACGTGCGCCCGATGCCACCGATCCCGATGAGTCCGAGTGTCTTCCCGCCGAGTTCCATGCCTTCGAGCGGTTCCCAGTGCCCACGCCGCAGATCGCGCTCCATGCGGCCGACTTGCCGCGCCGCCGACAGCATGAGCGCGGCCGCGTGTTCCGCGACGGCCCTGTCTCCATATCCGGAGATGGTTTCGACGGAAATCCCGCGCGCCGCCGCTGTATCGAGATCGATGTAGCTTGCGGCTCCACTGCCCAGAAAGATGATGCGCCGCAACGCGGGCAGGCGCGCCAGCAGCGCTGCATCGATCGTGGTGTGGCCATTCCAGATTACTTCGGCATTCTGCGCAATCGCCACTACTTCGTCGCCAGACGGGTCGCCGATATTGACGTGGACATGGTCGGCGTAGTCGGGTTTCACCCGGGCCAAGGCCGCCAGCATCAGTTCGGAACAATCTATGTAGACGGTTTTACTTTTCACGCCACGGCTCCGATCAATTTGGCCAGATTCTGATGGGTTCCGAGCAGGGATTGGGTGTAACCGGCCGCTGGGCGGGTAAATATTTCTTCTGTATGACCTATCTCCAGCAGCTTCCCGTGATACATGACTGCAATTCGGTCACAGATATAGCGTGCTACGTCGAGATCGTGCGTAATGAAGATAATTGCCATGCCGATTTCGCGCTGTACATCACCTAACAGGGTCAGGATTTCTGCCCGGACCGAAACATCCAGCTTGGATACGGCCTCGTCAGCCACGATCACCCTGGGCTCAAGCGCGATGGCTCTGGCGATGGCGACACGCTGCAACTGGCCGCCGGAAAGTTCGTGGGCGTAACGGTCGCCGTGCTCGGCAGTCAGTCCTACCCGCTCAAGAAGCGAGACGGCGCGGCGCCTGAGTTCCGCCCTCGGATGGCGTGCCATTGCCAGCGCCTCCCGCAATGCCTGGCCCATGGTTCTGCGCGGGCTGAATGAGCCGCCGGGATCCTGAAACACCATCTGCATCTCGCGCCGGATGGAGCGCAACGAACGTTCCCTCTCGTGCGTAATGTCGCGTCCGCGGTACTCGATCCGGCCTCCTGCGGGTTCGTAAAGTCGCAGGAGGCTACGGCCGAGCGTTGTCTTGCCGGAGCCGGATTCCCCGAGAATCCCGAGTATCTCGCCCGGCATCACATCGAAGCTCACGCCGTCGAGCGCTCTGAAGCTGCCGTGCCTGTTCGAATGGGGAAACGAGATGGTGAGATCGCGGACCCGGTAAAGCGGTTCCTCGGCGAAGCGCGCTGCCTGGCGCGCCCGATGGCTCTGGTTCTCCTTGGGCCTGCCGTTGGCACCGGCAAGTTTCAGCGCGGTGTCGATCAGACGACGGGTATAGGGATGCCTGGGCCGGCCGAAAATCTGCGCAGTCTCACCAACCTCGACGATTTCGCCTGCGTTCATGACTGCGATGCGGTGACAGAACGACGCCGCAACCGGCATGTCGTGCGTAACGAAGATCACGCTCGCACCGAGCCGCCGCTGGAGCGATAGAAACAGGTCAAGAACCTGTTTTTCCACGATCTTGTCGAGATTTGTCGTCGGTTCGTCGGCCACAATCAGTTTCGGCCGCAGCGCGAGCACGAGTGCGATGAGCGCGCGTTGGAGCATGCCACCGCTGAGCTGGTGTGGATAGAGAAACATCGTCTCTTCCGCACGCTTCACCCCGACGTCGCGCAGCAACTGAACGCTCTTATCCCGCAGCTCTCCCGTTTCTCCGACCCTGCGCAGCACTTGCGCGAAATGCCAGCCAATTGTCTTGCACGGGTTGAAGGAGCCCACCGGATCCTGAAACACCATGGCCAGTTGGACGCCGCGCAGAGCGTCAAACTCACCTCCGCTTTTCTGCTGCAACTCCTCGCCGGCAAAGAACATTTTCACTGCTTCGACATGGGCAGTCTGCGGCAGGAGCCTCAGCAGCGACAGGCCCGTCATCGTCTTGCCCGAACCGGATTCGCCTATGATTCCGAGGATTTCGCCGTTAGCGAGATCGATGTCGATGCCCTTGAGTATCCGTGTTTTCGCATCGCCGCGTCCGAAAGAGACACGCAGGTCGCGAATTTTGACGAGCGCCTCATCCATGGTCTCACATCCTCTCACGCAGGCGCGGGTCGGTCAGGTCGCGCAATCCGTCTCCCAGCAGGTTGATCCCCAGAAGCGCGAACGATATCGCGAGCCCGCTCATCGTCAGCACCCAGGGCGCCCGGCTGAAGTACTCCCGCCCGTCGGCCATGATGCCGCCGAGAGAGGGGGTTGGCGGTTGCACACCGAGGCCGATGAAGCTGAGGCCCGCTTCGAGAATGATGGCGAAGGCGAGGCCTGCGCTTGCCTGCACCAAGAGCGGCGTCGCGATGTTGGGCAAGATGTCGGTCAGCATGATCGCGCCGGGGCTGCGGCCCATCAGCCGCGCCGCCTGAATGAAGGGCTCCTCCCGGATCAACATCGTCGCGTTGCGCGAGATACGGGCGAAAATCGGCAGGTATACCAAGGCGATGGCAAAGATGATGTTCACCGTGGAAAAGCCGAAGAGCACCATCAGCAACAATGCAAGGATAAAGCTCGGGAAGGCGAAGAGGAGATCTGCGATCCGCATGAGGACGTTCTCGCACCAGCCGCGGAAGTAGCCTGCGGCAATGCCCATCATCGCCCCGGCCGCCGCGGCCAGCGTGATGGCGGCGAAGCTGATCCCGAACGACACGCGGCCCCCGGCAAGCACGCGGGAGAGCACGTCACGGCCGAAGCTGTCCGTTCCGAGCGGGTGCGCAAACCCCGGCGGAACGAGCACCGCCATGAAATCCACCATCTCCGGGTCATGCGGCAGGATCATCGGGCCCAGGATCACGGCGATGATGACGAACAGCGTGATCGAAAGCCCGACGGCGGCCGTTCTGTGGCTGAAGAAGCGGCGGAGTTTTTGCCTGAAAGGAGAGGACATCAGCGCGACCTCCGCGGATCGAGAAGGGTGCAGATGCTGTCAGTAACAGTATTCACCAGGAGCACGATGGCGAGAAACACGATGGTGCAGGCCAGCAGCACCGGGTAGTCCCGCTGGAAGGAGCCATCGACCATGAGGGAGCCCACCCCCGGAACGCCGAAAATGCGCTCCACCACGACAACGCCGCCGAGGATGTAGCGGATCTGTAGTCCGATGACGGTCAGATACGGCACCAGCGCATTGCGGAACGTGTAGTGGAGAAAAATGAAACCGGACTTCAGGCCGAACGCGCGGGCGGCCGTGACGTAGGGGCGCGTCATCGTCTCGATCAACACCGCGCGCAAGGTACGCGAGAATACGGCGGCCATCGGTGCCGCAATGGCCAGCGCCGGCAAAAAGCCGACATACAGCGCATCGACAAGGCTTTCGCCCGGAGACACGTAACCGTAGGTCGGAAACCAGCCGAGACCAAGGCCGAAGAAGTAGATCAACACGTAGCTCAGCCAGAAATCCGGCATGGAGATGCCGAACACCGAAATGGACGTGCAGACCGTGTCGGTAAGCTTGCCGCGCTGACTGGCGGCAAGCGTGCCGAGCAGGAGCGAGATGGCGACCGCGAGGAAAAGCGCATAGAAGCCAAGGAAAAGCGTTGCCGGCAGCTTCGCAAACAGAAGCGCGGAAACCGGCTGGCGGGCAGCAACTGTCAGGGAGGCGCCGAAATCTCCCGTCAGTACACCGCCGAGCCAGGACAGATACTGCATCGCCAACGGACGATCGAGGCCGTGCTCCTTGTGAAAGGCGGCGATCGCCTCAGGAGACGCCTGCTCGCCGAGTACCGAAAGGGCAGGGTCGCCGGGTGCGGCCTTGATGGTCAGGAACACGACCAGAGAACCGACAAGGAGCACCAGCAACGCGCTGGCGAGCCGACTGGCAGTTGCTTTCAGGCTGCGGGAAAGCGACTGCCGGAAATCGGCAGTCGCAATTCTTGCCGCAAGATGAACCTTGGTATCCGACATCGTCAGACGATGCTCATATGTGCGAACTGATCACCGAAGTTGGAGTAAGGTTTCTGGACGAACCCCTTGATATTCTTGCGCAACAGGTTGTGAATGTTCGAGCAGAAGCAGGGGATGATCGGAACTTCCTCGATAGCCAGGGCCTCCGCCTGATTGTAAAGCCTGGCGCGCGTGGCCGGATCGAGTTCCGCGCGCGCCCTTTCGAGCAGCCCGTCGACCTCGGCGTTCTTGAATTTTCCATAGTTGCGCCAGCCGGCCGAATGAACGATATCGCCCATGTATTCATCCGGATCGATCATGCCGAGCCAGCCCCACACGCCGGCCGTGAAGTCGCCCTTCTGCTGCCGCGCGAATGCGGCGTTACTGTCGGTGACCGAAACGGAAAACTTCGTGCCGAGAACCTGGTTCACCTGCGCGACGAAAATCTCGGCGAAGCGCTTCCACCAGCCGCCTCCCCAGGTCAGCACCTCGACGGGATACTCGGCGGCGCCGTATTTCGATTTCGCAAGCTCCTCCTTGGCCGCCGCAGGGTCGAAACCTGTCACCGAGTGGCCAGCCGCGGTGTGATTAGCGCCCAGCAAGGGTGGAAAGAAGCCGCGCAGAGGCTCGCCCTCGCCGAAAAGCACCGTCTGCACCATCGCTTCGCGCTGGAAAGCCATGGAGACGGCGCGACGGAAGTGCACATCGTTGAACGGCGGCTTGGTGAGATTGATCGAGATGTAGCGAACATTGAAGCCGAGTTGGCGAAATACCGTCACGGCGGAGTTGCGCATCAGCTGCGGCACATCGGCGGTCGGCACCGTCGATGTCAGATCGATCTGGTTGCCGAGCAACGCCGTAACACCCGACGCCTCTTCCGCAATCAGCGGAATCTCCACGGTCTTGATCGTCGGCGCGCCCCCGAAATACGCTTCGTTAGCCTCTATTTTGAGCCCCGAGCCGACATCCCAGCTCGCCAGCTTGTAAGGGCCCGTGCCGACAGGCTTTCTGGCGAAGGCTTCCGCGCCCATCGCCTCGAAGGCCTTGCGCGGCAGGATCTGCGTGCCCGTGCGTGCGTTGGTGAGGAAGGTCAGCAGCGGCGCGAAAGGCGTTTTCGTACGCACGACGACCGTCAGGTCATCGATGACCTCGACGTGATCCACGGCGGCCACCTTGCTGGCGTTGGGCGAGGCCGTAGCCGGATCGAGCAGGCGTTCGAGCGAGAATTTTACGTCGTCGGCGGTCAACGGCGAACCGTCGTGGAACGTGACGCCCGCACGCAACTTGAATTCGATCGAACCTCCTTCCAGTATCCTGTAGGATTCCGCCAGATCAGGCACGATTTTCATCGTGTCATCGAATTTCAGCAGGCCGTTGAAAAGCGACCAGATCACATAGAACTCCGGTATCAGCGACGCTTTTGCCGGGTCGAGAGTATTCACCACGCCATAGCCGGTAATTGCCGCGCGCAGGCTGGCCGTTTGGGCCATTGCCGCCCGCGGGCCGTATCCGAATGCGGAGAGCGCCGCCGCAGCGCCCAGTCCCCCTAACAGATCCCGGCGATGAATACGAAACGCATCGTTCATCTCTATGTTCTCCTCTGCTGGACGTTATCTTCCGTCCTATTGTCTAATTCGGTGGCAAGGAATCGGGCTCGATGACCTCGCCGGAAAGCTTGTGCCGCTCCCGCTTCAATCGCGCGGCATCTCGACCCCCGGGGACGCGCTCCGTTTTTCCGCTCACGCGCCGGAAGGGAGAGGGGACGTCAGTCCCAGGTTCTCACGCAATGTCCTGCCTTCGTATTCGGTGCGGAAAAGTCCGCGACGGCGCAGTTCCGGCAGTATGAAGGCGGACAGGTCGTCGAGCGAGTGGGGCAGGATCGGCGGGCAAAGATTGAAGCCATCCGCTGCGCCGCTCTCCACCCACAGCTGCATGTCGTCGACGATTTCCTCTGCCGTGCCGACGACATAGCGCACCGTGTAACCTGCACCGATCAGTTCATAAAGCTGGCGGATGGTCAGGCCTTCGTCCCGGGCGCGCTTGATCAGGCTGCTGCCGATCGAAATTCCGTTGGCGAAATGCTCCTCTGGGATCGGCTTGTCGATGTCATAGGCGGACAGATCGCCGACATAGGTATAAAGCAGCGCGAGGCCGGCCAGCGGGTCGATCAGCCGCTGCAATTCGTCGAGCTTGGCCTGCGCCTGCGCCGTTGTCTCCCCGACATAGAACGCCAGCGCCGGCATGATGAGCGGCGCGTTGTCCCGGCGGCCGAAATGCGCCGCCCGTGCCTTCAGATCGGCATAGAATTCGCGCGCCTCCTCCACGCTGTGCGACACGGTATAAACCACGTCGGCATATTGCGCGGCGATGTTGCGGCCCTGATCGGAAGCGCCGGCTTGCACGATCAGCGGATGACCCTGCGGCGGACGCGCGGACGTCAGCGGTCCACGAACCTGGAAGAATTTGCCCTTGTGGTCGAGAACGTGGCGTTTGTCCGGATCGTAAAACTGTCCGCTCGTCTTGTCATGCGTGAAGGCGTCTTCCTCGAAGCTGTCCCACAGCCCCCGCACCACTTCCACGAACTCCAGCGCCCGATCGTAGCGCTCATCCTTGGGCAGGTTCGAGATGCGGCTGAAGTTCAATGCCTCCTGCTCCGACCAGGACGTCACTACATTCCAGCCGGCGCGCCCACCGCTGATATGGTCGAGCGAAGCGTATTTGCGGGCGACGTGATAGGGCTCGTTATAAGTTGTCGAGGCGGTAGCGACCAGACCGATACGGCTGGTGACGGCGGCGATGGCCGAAAGCAGTGTGATCGGCTCCAGTTCAGCGTTCCGCATGTCGTGGGACAACGAGCCCGCAGGCTTATCCTCGCTGCGCACGGCAAGGCCGTCCGCGAAAAAGATCATGTCGAGCTTTTCCGCCTCGGCTTTCTGCGCGATGTCGCGATACGCTTCGAACCGCGACAGACTCCCGGGATCGAAATCGGGGTGGCGCCACGCGGCGATATGATAGCCGAGATAGCGCATGGAGAGACCGAGTTTTATTCTTGACATCGTGTTCCCGCCTGGCTGCTGGACGCGATCATGGTGCGTAGCGTCCGCTCAGTGTCGTTTTTCAGTATACCCAATTAGTATCAGCACGACTTTGCCCTGCGTGCAATTACTTTTTTTCCGATTTCGATGCAAAGCGGACGACCGCTCCGTCAATGGGACTCATCGCGCCCGCTCTTCCGGAACATAGGCCAAACATGGATGATGGGTCATGCATCATTTTTCGAGATGCGGCGATGGCCGCAATATGGAGTTGCCGGCTACCCGGAGCCGGATGCGCGCGGAGGACCGCGATAGAGAAGCCTTGAAATATCTTTTATTTACAATAGTTTTTATAGTTTCAGCAATCGTTTTCCTACGAGTATGCAACGGCCGTCCCGTAAACCGGGGTTCACTGCGACAGACCATTTCATGGCGCGGCAGCACGGTTCCGACAGGCATCGGCGCGGAACGAAACGCGCCTCTGACCCGTGAAGGCGCGCCTGCGCTTCTGAAGCGGCGTGGGACAGATATCCTGACGTTGATGAAAAACGTGGATGCTTCTTATGCACGCTTCATAGGTGCACATAGAGGCATCAACACACGCAAAACTGTCTATTTATATAATTCAATAAGTGTAAAACGCGATCATTCCATATATATCCGGTCTCTATAATGGCGTTTTTATGAGCTTCGCTGAATCGGGTTGAAACGCGATGCAATTTCCGTATACTGAAATGTAAGAGGTGCCATTTGGCCGACAAACAGCATAAAACAGCGATGAACATCCCCTCGACCGCGACGCGCTCAGATGCCAGTACCGGCCCGGCTGTCTACGCCGGCCTGAAAAAGCGCATTCTCGACCATGAGTTCCATATGGGCGACGCGCTTCGGGAGGAGGATGTCGCTGATTGGTTCGGCGTTTCCCGCGCCCCGGCGCGCGATGCGTTGCGGCGGCTGGAACAGGAGGGGCTCGTCGAGCGTGGTGGACGGCGCTACATCATCCGCCGCTACAGCTATGACGAGGTCGTGCTCACGTATCGCCAGCGCGCGGCGCTGGAATACATGGCCGTCGAATATGCCATCGCGGCGGGGCGCGATGCGCTCGGACCGGTCGCGGCGATTCTTGAGGAACAGCGCCAGGCTGTTAGCGGCGCCTCGCGTGGCGCTTTCAGCCAGCTCGACGCGCGTTTCCATCTCGCCGTCGCCGAACTCGGCGGTGTGGCGATGCTGGTGCGTGAACTGGAACTCGTGCTCGACCGGGTACGGCTGATTCGCAGTGACGAGATCGCCCGCGATTCCGGCCCAAAGGGCGCCTATAACGACCATTGCCGCATTTTTGGCGCGCTGGAGCGCGGCGATGCGCGGGTCGCCAAAGCCGAACTCAACTACCACTTCGCCACGACCGTCCGTCTGCATCGGCTCAACGGATATGAGGCCGGGGCTGCCATTCAGGACATCCGATGACCGACTATGCCCGCGACTGCCAGAATCGTTTTCCGTCCCTGTGGCTCGCCACGGCTGTCGAGCGCGACCTTTCGGAACCGCTGGACGGTGATGCCTCCTGCGATGTCGCCGTCATCGGCGCGGGCTATACCGGCCTCGCCACGGCGATCGAACTTGCGCGCGGAGGCGCGAATGTCCGGATCATCGATGGCGGCTTTCCCGGCTGGGGGGGCTCGGGGCGCAACAGCGGCGCGGTGATCCGTGGCTTCAAGAACAGCCGCAGCGCACTGGTTAAGGAGTTCGGTGACGAACGTGGCCGCGCCATGGCCGACTTCGGCGGCCGGGTGTGCGATATCGTGTTCGATCTCATCGCGCGCTATGATATCCAATGTGATCTGGTTCGCAGCGGCTGGCTCCTGCCGGCGCACAACAAGGCCGGGCTGCGCCGCGTGCGCGACCGTGTCGATACCTGGACGGCGGACGGTTTTCCCGGCCTCGCCATGATCGACCGCGATACGCTGGCCCGGATGATCGGCTCCGAAGCCTATATCGGCGGCATGATCGATTCCCATGGCGCATCTCTCAATCCGCTTTCCTATGCGCGCGGCCTTGCGCGCGCAGCGCTGGGCCATGGCGCCGGCGTGCATGGGCAGACGCGGGCGGACAGACTCTCCCGCACGGGGGGGCGCTGGCGCGTCGACACCCCGCGCGGCGCCATCACCGCCGAAAAGGTGGTTGTCGCCACCGATGCCTATTCCGGTGGCCTCGTGCCCAGCGTCGACCGCAGCTTCGCCTCGATACATACGAATATCGTCGCGACAGTTCCGTTACCGGGGGACATCGCCGACTCAATCTTGCCGGGAGAGCAGGCGGTCTCCGATATCCGGCGCATCCTGCTCTACTGGCATAAGGATCCTCATGGCCGCGTTCTTTTCGGCACGCGCGGCACGCTGGGCGGGCCACGATCCGATGCCGATTTCGCCCATGTCGAAGCGGCGCTCCACCGTGTCTATCCGCAGCTCAGGGGGCAGCCCATTGAGTTCCGCTGGTCCGGCCGCATCGCGCTGACGGGCAACTTCGTGCCCCACATCAACGAGCCTGAGCCCGGCCTGTGGACCGCCCATGGCTATTGCGGGCGCGGCGTGGCCATGGCAACGGCGTATGGCACACTGATGGGGAAGGCCATTCTGGCTAACGGATCGCTCGGCAAGCTGCCGGTGCCCGATACCGCCGCGCCCACCATGCCCCCCAAGCCCCTGCGCGATCTGGGCGTCGTGAGCGCCACGCATTTCTTCCGCCTTCTCGATCTCGTCGCATGAGCCAGGATGCCGTTGCTCCGGTCAGCGTGGCGCCGGCTATCCGGTCTTGCTCCGCGTATCGGCACCCGCCGTTGATCTCTTGATCTGGTCAGGACACCCGCATATTGTCATGATGTAAGTCATAGCTTGAACTGTCCTGCATCATGATATCTCCTCGCGCTTCGTTATCCGCCAGATTGCAGCCTGTTTCTCAGGCAACTGCCGATTCCGGAGGCGGCGGCGATTCTTGGCTTCCCGTGCTGACGCCCCGGCGTGGAGCGACGAAGCACAGGCTGCTCACGGAAAAGATCGTCGCGGATATCGAGACGGGTATCCTGCCGCCGCGCACGCGCATGCCGACGCATCGCGAGCTGGCGCGGCAGCTCGGTGTTTCGGTGCAGACGGTGAGCATCAGTTACAAGGAGGCGGAGCGGCTGGGCTTTCTGACGGGCGAGGTGGGGCGCGGCACGTTCGTGCGCAACCGCGTGACCGAAAAGGCGGATCGCTTCATGCTCGATCGCAACAGCGGCGATCGAGCGGATCTCTCCATTGTGCGGTGCGTCTATTCCGAAGAGCACGAGGCGGCCATGCGCCGCCTGTTCGCTGCCATGTCGCGGGACGACAGCAGCGTCTTCATGCAGCCTTGCCGGCCGATCGTCGGGCTCGACGCGCACCGCGCCGGCGCGCAGCACTGGCTGCGGGGGCTCGGGGTGGAGGTGCCGCAGGAGCGCATCATCGTCACCAACGGGGCCGCGCATGGGCTGTTTCTGGCTTGCGCCGCGCTGCTGCGGCGCGGTGATGTGGTGCTGACCGAGGAACTGACGGATCACGGCATCATCGGCCTGTCGAACCTGCTCGGCTTCTCCCTGCGCGGTCTGCCGGTCGATGGGGAGGGGGTGATTGTCGAGGCGTTCGAGGCGGCCTGCCGGGCCGGCGGGGTGGCGGCGCTCGTCATGGTACCCACGCTGGGCAACCCGACGAGCCATCTCGCGGGGGCCGAGCGGCGGCGGGCGATCGCCGAGGTCGCGCGCCGTCATGGCGTGTATGTCATCGAGGACGAGGTCTATAAGCCGCTGATCGAGGAGCCGCTGCCTTCCTATACCGAACTGCTGCCGGATCTCGGTTTTTTCGTCACGAGTTTCACTAAATCGGTGATGACCGGCCTGCGCACCGGCTATCTGGTGGTGCCCCAGCAATACGCCATCAAGGTGGCGAGCATCCTGCGCGTGACCGGCTGGAGTGCCACCTATCTCACCGCCGACATCGCCACGCGCTGGATCGAGGACGGCACGGCGCAGGCCCTTCTCGACGTCCAGCGGCGGGAAATCCGGACGCGGCAGGCCGTCGTGCGGGAGACGCTAGGCCCCTTCATCGCCGGTAGCCACCCCGTGTCGCCAAGTGCGTGGCTGAAGGTACCGGACCACTGGGACGAGGGGGGTCTGGTGCGTCAACTGGCGCGGAACAACATTGCCGTGACCGCGTCGGACCCCTTCGTGGCGAGTCCGGATCGTCCATGCGGCGGAATCCGCATCTGCATCGGCGGCCACCTCTCGTCCGCCGGTCTGCGGCAGGTGCTGATGGCTATCCGGGGCATCTTCGAGCAATTGCCGCCAGTCTACGACATCGACATCCTCGATTGAAAAATTGTAATGATTTAATGTATTGATTGACATGATAATTGGACTGCGCAACCATCCCTGCAAGAACAAATGCAGAGGGTGCGGATCATGCCAATCCGTTATGGGCCCGGCACCGGCGAGGACATCTCTCTCGCCCGGCGCCAGCTTGCCGGGCATGTGGCCGAAACCGGCCTGAGAACGTCGCCGGTGCTATCGCGCCGTCATGGGCAGACGGTGGGGCTGAAGCTCGAAAACCGGCAACTGACGGGCAGCTTCAAGATCAGGGGCGCGACCTGCGCCATCCTGCGGCTGGACGCGGAACAGCGCCAGCGCGGCGTCGTGACCGCTTCGACCGGCAACCACGGCCGGGCGCTCGCCCATGCGGCGCGGGGGCAGGGCGTGCGTGCTGTCGTGTGCCTGTCGGGTCTCGTGCCCGCCAACAAGGTCGAGGCGGTGCGGGCGCTTGGCGCGGACGTGCGTATCGTGGGCCGCTCGCAGGACGAGGCGATGGAGGAAGTGGCGCGGCTCGCGCGCGATGAAGGGCTGACGCCCGTGCCGCCCTTCGACCACCCGGACGTGATCGCGGGACAGGGAACCGCCGGCCTCGAAATCGTGGAGGCGATGCCGGATGTCGCCACCGTGCTCGTGCCGCTGTCCGGCGGCGGCCTCGCGGCGGGCGTCGCGGCGGCGGTGCGCTTCCGGCGGCCTGAGGCCAGGGTCATCGGTGTCTCGATGCGGCGCGGCGCGGCCATGCACGCAAGCCTCGCGGCTGGCCACCCCGTCGAGGTGCTGGAGGAGGAGACGCTCGCCGACTCGCTCGGCGGCGGCATCGGCCTCGATAACCGCTACACGTTCGCCCTGTGCCGCGACCTGCTCGACGATGTGGTGCTGGTGGACGAGGACGAGATTGCGTCGGGCATCCGCCACGCTTTCCGCGAGGAGGGTGAAACCGTCGAAGGTGCCGGCGCCGTGGGCATCGCGGCGCTGCTCGCGGGCAAGGTCCGGCCGGCGGGGCCAACGGCGGTGCTGCTGTCCGGTGCCAACATCGATGCGGCGCTGCACCGGGCCATCAACGGCGCGGACGGGAGCGGGGGAGGCGGCAATGGCTGACATGCTGGTATTGACGGAAGCGGATCTGCGCAAGGTTGTGGCGCTCGATGCCGAGGCGGTGGATTGCGTCGAGGATGCCTTCCGGGCGCTGGCGACGCGCCGTGTCGCGATGCCGCCCGTGCTGCGTCTCGACATACCGGAGCATCGTGGCGAGGTGGACGTCAAGACGGCCTATGTGCCGGGCCTCGACGGCTTCGCGATCAAGATCAGCCCCGGGTTCTTCGACAATCCGCTTCTGGGCCTGCCCAGCCTCAATGGCCTGATGGTGTTGCTGTCCGCCCGCACCGGGCTGGTGGAGGCGCTGCTGCTCGACAACGGCTATCTGACGGAGGTGCGCACGGCGGCGGCGGGCGCTGTGGCGGCCCGGCATCTGGCGCGCGCCGATGCGCGGGTCGCTACCGTCTTCGGCGCCGGTGCGCAGGCGCGGCTGCAATTGAAGGCGCTCACGCTCGTGCGCCCGATCGGCGAGGCGCGGCTGTGGGCGCGCGACGCGGGCAAGGGAGCGGCCGCCAGCGCCGCGTTGACGCGGGAACTCGGCTTCCCCGTCCGCTTCGTGGCCGATGCGCGGGAGGCGGCGAGCGGCGCGGATGTCATCGTCACCACCACGCCGGCGGCGGAGCCGGTGCTGCAGGCAGAATGGATCGCACCCGGCCAGCATATCACCGCGATGGGGTCCGACGCAGGCCATAAGAACGAGATCGACCCGGCGCTGTTCCGGAAGGCGTGCTACTTCGCCGACTGCCTGCCGCAGACGCGCCTGCTGGGCGAACTTCACCATGCCGTCGCCGCCGGTACCTTGCCACCCGGCACGGATCTTGCCGAGCTGGGCGACGTGGTCGCGCAGCCGCGCTCACGGCGCGACGACGAGATCACCCTGTGCGATCTGACAGGCACGGGTGTGCAGGATACCGCCATCGCGCATCTCGCCTTCACGCGCGCCCGCGCGGTGGGTGCGGGCGTCCGCTTCGACACCGGCGGCGCGAGGGCCTGAACACCGGCGCGCGAAGGCCGTCGCCCGCGCGCCGCCCGAATGACGACAACAAGGGATCATACCGTCAATGTCTCAGGAGCCCGGCTTTACCGCAGACGAATACGCCACCCGCCTCGGCCGCACCCGGCAGGCGATGGAACAGGCGGAGATAGACCTGCTCATCGTCACCGATCCGTCTAACATGCACTGGCTGACGGGCTACGACGGTTGGTCGTTCTACGTCCACCAATGCGTGCTGGTCGCCCCCGGCGGCGAGGTGTTCTGGTACGGGCGCCTGCAGGACGCGCGCGGCGCGCAGCTCACGACCAGCCTGGGCGAAAGCCACATCCTGAGTTATCCCGACCATTATGTGCAGTCGACGGAACGCCACCCGATGGATCTGCTGGCGCAGCTCATCGCGGATCGCGGCTGGAAGACCGCACGGATCGGCGTGGAACTCGATAACTATTATTTCAGCGCGGCGGCCCATGCCTCGCTGCAAAAGCACCTGCCGGACGCCCGCTTCCACGATGCCACCTATCTGGTGAACTGGCAGCGGGCCGTCAAAAGCCAGGCCGAAATCGACTACATGCGCAAGGCCGGCCAGATTGTCGCCAGAATGCACGAACGCATCGTCGAGGTGATCGAGCCCGGCATGCGCAAGTGCGATCTGGTGGCGGAAATCTACGATGCCGGCATCCGGGGCACGGACGGCTTCGGCGGCGACTATCCGGCCATCGTGCCGCTGCTGCCCTCGGGAGAGAACGCTTCCGCACCGCACCTGACATGGGACGACGCGCCGATGCGCGCGGGTGAGGGGACGTTCTTCGAGATCGCCGGCTGCTATCGCCGTTATCACTGCCCACTATCGCGCACGGTGTTTCTCGGCAAGCCCGGACAGCGTTTTCTGGATGCGGAAAAAGCCACGCTGGAGGGCATGGAGGAGGCGCTCGCCGCCGCCCGGCCCGGCAATACCTGCGAGGACATCGCCAACCGTTATTTCGCCACGCTGGCACGGCACGGTTTCGTCAAGGACAACCGCACCGGCTATTCGATCGGCCTCAGCTACCCGCCGGACTGGGGCGAGCGCACGATGAGCCTGCGCAAGGGCGACCGGACCGTGCTCCGGCCGGGCATGACCTTCCATTTCATGAGCGGCCTGTGGCTCGATACCATGGGCATCGAGATCACCGAGAGTATCCTCATCACCGAAACCGGGGTCGAATGCCTCGCCGACGTGCCGCGCCGGCTGTTCGTGAAGGACTGAGACCGTGAGCGATCTGTTGCCTCCCTCTCCCGTGACGCCCACCGTCGACCTCGATGGCGGCGGCGCGCAGCACGGCTACCTGCGCCTGCCCTACAGCCGCGACGACAGCGCCTGGGGTTCCGTGATGATACCGATCGCCGTCATCGGCGACGGCGACGGCCCCACGGCGCTGCTGACCGGCGGCAACCACGGCGACGAATACGAGGGGCCCATTGCCCTGTTCGAGCTGGCGCGGGAACTCGACCCCGCGGCCGTGCGGGGGCGGGTCATCATCCTGCCCGCCATGAATTACCCCGCTTTCCGCGCCGGCACGCGCACGTCGCCCATCGACAGGGGCAACCTCAACCGCAGCTTTCCCGGCAGCCCCACCGGCACGGTCACCGGCAAGATCGCCGATTTCGTCACCCGGCATCTCGTGCCGCGCGCGGATATCGTGCTGGACTTCCACTCGGGCGGCCGCACGCTGGATTTCCTGCCTTACGCGGCGGCCCATGAACTTGACGACAAGGAACAGGAGCGCCGCTCGTTCGAGGCCGTGGCGGCGTTCGCCGCGCCCTATGCCATGCGCATGCGTGAGATCGACGCCGTGGGCATGTTCGACACCACGGTCGAGGCAATGGGCAAGGTTTTCGTGACAACGGAACTCGGCGGCGGCGGCACGGCTTCCGCCACGACGGCCGCGATCGCGCGGCGGGGAGCGCGCAACGTGCTGAAGCACGCCGGCATTCTCGCCGGCGATCCCGAGGGCGCGCCGGGCCGCTTCCTCGCCATGCCCTCGCCGGACTGCTTCGCCTTCGCGGAGAACGCCGGGCTCGTCGCCTTCGCCCGCGATCTCGGAGAGCCCGTCGCGCGGGGAGAGGTGATCGCGCGCATCCATCCCGTCGATCGCACCGGCGCGGCGCCGGCGGAAATACGCGCGGCGCTTGACGGGGTTCTCGCGGCCCGGCACTTCCCCGGCCTCGTCCAGCAGGGCGATTGCCTGTTCGTGATCGCGACAACGGCAAGCTGACGGGGCAGATCGGCCGGTCGCCCCGGGAAAACGCGGAGCCGGGACAACCCGGCCCCGGCAATCAGAACAACCAGAGGAGTCAACGATGAAAAAAGCTACATTCCGGAAAAACGCTGTATCGTGGAAGAAAGTCATCTCGTGCACGGTCGCATCGCTGGCGCTGGCCACCGCCTTCGCGTCCGGCGCCCGGGCCCTGACGCTGGAAGAGGCGAAGAAGCAGGGCTACATCCGCGTCGCCACCGCCAACGAGGTGCCCTACGGCTTCATGAAGGAAGACGGCACGGCCGCCGGCATCGGGCCGGAGGTTGCGATCGCGGTGCTGAAGACGCTCGGCATCGCGGAGATCAACTGGACGGTGACGCCCTTCGGCACCCTCATTCCGGGCCTCAAGGCCAGACGTTGGGATTTCGTGGCGGCGGAGCAGAACATCTCGCCGGAGCGCTGCAAGCAGGTGAGCTTCAGCGAGCCCAATTCCAGCTACGGCGAGGGGCTGCTCGTCAAGAAGGGCAACCCGAAGAAGTTCACCACCTATGCCGATGTCGCGAAGGACCCGGGCCTGAAGGTGGCGGTGGTATCGGGCGCCAACAACATCGACTTCCTGCGCGCCGTTGGCGTGAAGGACGATCAGGTGGTGTTCATCAAGGCCAACGCCGACGCGCTCGCCACCGTGCAAAGCCGCGCCGACGCTTATGCCGCGACCGAACTCACGGTGTTCAACCTGGCGAAGGGGCGCGAGGATGTGGAGCAGGTGAGCCCCTTCGCCGACCCGGTTGTGAACGGCAAGCCGGTGCGTAACTACGGTGGCTTTTCCTTCCGGCCCGAGGACAAGGAACTGCGCGACGCCTTCAACGAGGCGCTGGTCGCCTTCCGGAAGACGGATGCCTACCGCCAGATTCTGAAGACCTACGGCCTGAGCGAGGAAAGCATCACGGCCGCGCAGTCCGTCAATGTCGCGGAGTTGTGCGCAGGCAAGTGACGGCGCGTGGTTGCCGGGCCGCGCCGGTGGGCCAGCTCCCTTATCTTCATGAGAGCGTTTCGTCGCTTCACGGAAACGCCGAAACGCTCTGATTTTCTGGTTTAACGTGTTTTCCTCACGCGGGCGGGCATCCGCTTCGCTCGAAAACGCCATAAAGGAGGGGCGCCGATGAACTGGCTTTCCTACCTGCCATCGCTGGCGCAGGGTGCGCTGGTCACCGCCGAGATCACGTTCGTTTCCATCGTGATCGGCGGGCTGCTGTCGTTCGCGGCAGGCATCGCCCGTGTCGAGGGCGGGCGGATACCGGCCTTCGTCGCCCTGTGCTACACGGAAATCTTCCGCGGCACGTCGCTGCTCGTGCAGCTGTTCTGGCTGTACTACGCCCTGCCGCTGATCGGGCTGTCGTTCGATCCGGTGACGACCGGCATCATCGGCCTGTCCCTGCACGCGGGCGGCTATGGCGCGGAAATCGTGCGCGGGGCGCTGCTGGCCGTGCCGCAGCAGCAGCTCGAAGCCGCGCGGGCGCTGAACTTCAGCCGCCGGCACACGCTGTTCCATATCGTGCTGCCGCAGAGCCTCGTCGAGATGATGCCGGCCTTCGGCAACCTCGCCATCGACACGCTGAAGCTGTCGTCGCTGGTGTCGCTGATCTCGATCGCCGATCTCACCTTTCGGGCGCAGTCCATCCGCAACCTCACGCTCGACAGCACGACCGTCTACACGCTGACGCTGATCGGCTACTTTCTCATGGCGCTGGTCCTCGCGGCGATCATGCGGCTCATCGAGCGGCTGGTCAGGCGCGGGGCGGCATTTCCGAAGGCGGCGCACGCATGA
The DNA here is from genome assembly GCF_011762225.1 of Pseudochelatococcus lubricantis. Classification (GTDB taxonomy): domain Bacteria; phylum Pseudomonadota; class Alphaproteobacteria; order Rhizobiales; family Beijerinckiaceae; genus Pseudochelatococcus; species Pseudochelatococcus lubricantis. The sequence goes on along the minus strand of NZ_JAASQI010000005.1, from coordinate 325,006 downwards.
TGTACGGCCTTGCATGGGATACCTCGACGCCGCTGGCGTTCGCGACATCCATCCTGCCGATCCTGCTGATCGGCCTGACGGTCACGGTGAAGGCGGCGCTCGCGGGCTTCGCCATCGCCATCGTCATGGGGCTCGTCTTCGCCCTGCTGCGCCGCAGCCGGATAAGGGCTGTTTCGTGGACGACGGCGTTCGTGGTGGAATTCCTGCGCGACACGCCACTGCTGGTGCAGCTTTTCTTCCTCTACTATGTTCTGCCGGACTACGGCGTCGTGATGCCGGCGTTCCTCACCGGCGTGCTGGCGCTGGGGCTGCAGTATTCCGCCTACACGTCCGAGGTGTACCGGGGCGGCATCGACGCCATTCCGCGCGGCCAGTGGGAGGCGGCAACGGCGCTCAACCTCTCCCGGCTCACGGTCTACCGGGACATCGTCATCCCGCAGGTGGTGCCGCGCATCGTGCCCGCCATGGGCAACTACGCGGTGGCGATGTTCAAGGAGACGCCGGTGCTGTCCGTCATCACCATTCTGGAGATGCTCGGCCTCGCCAACATGATCGGGGAGCAGACGTATCAATATCTGCTGCCGCTCACCATGGTCGGCCTCATCTTCCTGCTGCTGACGCTCATCTGCTCCGCCGCCATCCATCAGCTCGAACGCCGGCTGCCGAAAGCGGGCGTTCCGCTGAAATGAGAAGCGTTGCAGACATGATCCATTCGAGACAACCCGACACAATCAACAGCCGCATGGAGGCCGTCATGGCGATGCAGAGTCCGGCGGCGGTGGCAGAGGCCGCCGCGCCCATCATCCGTTTCGACGGCGTCACCAAGCGCTTCGGCGCACTCACCGTGCTCGACGATTTCAGCTTCGCCGTGGCGCCCGGCGAGAAGGTGACGCTGATCGGCCCCTCCGGTTCCGGCAAGTCCACGGTGCTGCGCATCCTGATGACGCTGGAGCCCTTTCAGGAAGGCACGCTGACGCTGGGCGGCCACGGCTATCACCAGCCGGGCGGCGCCGGCGCATTCCGCGCGTCGGAAAAGCACCTGCGCGCCATCCGCTGCAACGTCGGCATGGTTTTCCAGAGCTTCAACCTGTTTCCGCACATGAGCGTGCTGCGCAACATCACCGAGGCGCCGCGGGCCCACGGCGTGCCACGCGCGGAGGCGGAGGGCAGGGCACTCGACCTGCTGGGCCTCGTGGGCCTTGCCGACAAGAAAGACCACTTCCCGGCACAGCTCTCGGGCGGGCAGCAGCAGCGTGTCGCCATCGCGCGGGCGCTCGCCATGCGTCCGCGCGTGCTGCTGTTCGACGAGCCTACTTCGGCGCTCGACCCGCAACTCGTCGGCGAGGTGCTGGGCGTCATCCGCAGCCTCGCTCATGAGCACGACCTGACCATGCTGCTCGTCACGCACGAGATGCGCTTCGCGCGCGAGGTCTCCGACCGCGTCTGCTTCTTCAACAAGGGGCGCATCGTGGAGCAGGGCGATCCGGAGCGGATGTTCAGAAGCCCGGAGCACCCGGAAACGCGCGCCTTCCTGCAATCGGTGCTCGCGTGATCCGAATGCTGTCTATACGTCGATTGGAAAGGCGAAACCGGCCTTGACGCGATCCATCACGACCATGGTCTTGAAGCCCTTGATGTCCGGGTTTTCGTAGAAGAACCGCCGCGTGAACTGCTCGTAGTCTTCCATGTCTCGGGCCGTGACGACGAGGATGAAATCCGCATCGCCGGTGACGTAGTAGCCGATCATCACCTCCCGGGTATTGCGGATCGCCTGCTTGAACCGGTCGACGATGTCGGCCCGCTCGCGTTCGAGCGAGACGAGCACGATCATGGAAACGGGGCGTCCCACGGCCCTGGGCGACACGATCGAGACATCGGCCTCGATCACGCCCTCCGCCCGCAGGCGCTTCAGCCGCCGCTGGCAGGCCGTGGGCGACAGATTGACGATCTTCGCCAGTTCCTCGGACGTCAGCCTGTTGTTTCGCTGCACGGCTTCGAGAAGGGCAACGTCGGCGCGATCAAGCTCTGTCATGCATTAATCCTGCGTAGAATTTCATATATCGCAGAAATTCTGTATATCAATCGCTATTATCGCCGTCAACATGCGTGCAAGCGGCGATACAGTTCTTCTCAGCGAAACGGATTCCGCAAGCTGGAGTATTTCGATGCAAGGCCTTGCCATCGCAGCCCTGAAACGCCTCGAACGGCCCGATTTCCCCGAGCGCCGCGCTTTCGTCGCCGGCTGCTGGATCGAGCGGGGGGAGACGACCCCGGTCATCGACCCCGCCACGGGCGAGCATCTCGTCGATGTCGCCGCCTGTTCCGCCGCGGATGTGGACCGGGCCGTGGAAGCGGCGCATACGGCTTTCCTTGCGTGGCGGGATGTGCTGCCGGCCGAGCGGGGCGCCATCCTGCGCGCCTGGGCGGCCGGGATGCGCCGCAACGCCAACGATCTTGCGGTGCTGATCACTGCGGAGCAGGGCAAGCCGCTGGCGGAAGCGCGCGGCGAGATCGCCTATGCGGCGCAGTTTCTCGACTGGTTCGCCGCCGAGGGCGAGCGCGCCTATGGCGAGACGATCCCGAGCCATCTGCGCGGCAGTCGCCTGTCGGTCCAGATGCAGCCCGTCGGTGTGACGGCCGCGATCACCCCGTGGAACTTTCCCTCCGCCATGATCGCGCGCAAGGCCGGGGCCGCGCTGGCGGCCGGGTGCACCATGATCGTGAAGCCGGCGCCCGAAACCCCGCTTTCGGCGCTGGCGCTGGCGCGCCTCGCGGAGGAGGCCGGGGTGCCGGAGGGCGTGCTGCAGGTCGTCACGGGAGAGGCGGCGCCGCTCGCGCGCCGGCTGCTGGACCACACGGAAGTGCGTGCCTTCTCGTTCACCGGCTCCACCGAAATCGGACGGCTTCTTCTTACCCGGTCCGCGCTGACGATCAAGAAGGCGTCGCTCGAACTGGGCGGCCACGCGCCGTTCGTGGTGTTCGATGACGCGCCTCTCGAAAACGCCGTCGACGGCTGCATGGCCGCGAAATTCGCGACTTCCGGGCAGGACTGCCTCGCCGCGAACCGCATCTACGTGCAGCGGGCCTGCTACGAGCGTTTCACGGAGGTATTCGCGCGCGCAACGGCTGCGCTCAAGGTAGGGCACGGCCTCGCGGACGGCGTCGACATCGGCCCCATGACCCGCCCTTCGGTCGCGCACAAATGCCGCCAGCAGATCGCGCAGGCGCTCGCGGCCGGCGCGCGCCTCGTCACGGGCACGCAGGACAGCCCGCTCGCCGGCAACTTCGTCACGCCGGCCGTGCTCGCCGACGTGACGGACGACATGCTGATCGCCCGCGAGGAAACGTTCGGGCCGGTTGCCGCCATCCTGCCCTTCGACAGCGAAGAGGAGGTCATCGCGCGGGCGAACGACACCGAGATGGGCCTAGCCGCCTATGTCTACACGGCCGATCTGGCGCGGGCCATGCGTCTCACGGACCGGCTGGAATACGGCATGGTCGCCGTCAACACACCAAAATTCACCGGCGCGCCGATCCCGTTCGGCGGCTGGAAACAATCCGGACTGGGCCGCGAGGGATCGAGACACGGCCTCGCCGAATACCTTGAGCCGAAATACGTCTGCATCGGTCATCCGGCCGCGTGAAAGGAGAACGACATGTCATTGAACATCAAGGAAATCAGTGAACTGGACCGGCGGAGCGTCCTGCATCCCTTCACGCAACTCAAGGATTTCGCGACCGGCCGGATCGGCGATCCGACCATCGTCGAGACCGGAAAGGGCATCCGCATCAGGGACGCCGCCGGCAACGAGCTGATCGATGGCTTTGCCGGCCTCTACTGTGTCAACATCGGCTACGGCCGCACGGAGGTGGCAGAGGCCATTGCGCGCCAAGCCTACAAGCTCGCCTATTATCATACCTACGCCGCACACACGACGGAAGAACTCGCCATCCTTTCCGACCGTCTCGTCCGGATGGCGCCGGGCAGGATGAGCAAGGTTTTTTACGGCATGTCGGGCTCCGACGCGAACGAGACGCAGGCCAAGATCGTCTGGTATTACAACAATCTGCGCGGCAAGCCGGCGAAGAAGAAGATCATCGCGCGCGAGCGCGGCTACCATGGATGCAGCGTCATTTCTGGTTCGATGACCGGGATGAGCTTCTACCACGACCATATGGACCTGCCGCTCCCGAACATCCTTCATACAGGCGTTCCCCATTACTACCGGGGCGCGCGGCCCGGCGAGACCGAACAGGAATTCTCGAACCGCCGCGCCGCCGAACTCGACGAGCTGATCGAGCGCGAAGGGCCGGACACCGTCGGCGCCTTCATCGCCGAGCCGGTGCTGGGCACCGGCGGCATCACGCCGCCGCCGGAAGGCTACTGGCCGGCGATCCAGGCCGTGCTCAGGAAGCACGACGTGCTGCTGATCGCCGACGAGGTAATAACCGGATTCGGCCGCACGGGCTCGCTGTTCGGCTCGCAGCATTATGGCATCGAGCCCGATCTCATCACCGTCGCCAAGGGCCTCACCTCGGCCTACTTCCCGCTGTCGGGCGCGATTGTCGGCGAGAAGGTTTACGCGGTGCTTGAGGAGGCCGCCGACAAGGTGGGGGCGTTCTCGCACGGCTACACCTATTCCGGCCATCCCATCGGCGCGGCGGCGGCTAACGCGGTGCTCGACATCGTCGAGAAGGAAAACCTGCCCGGCAACGCCCGCGCGGTGGGTGCCTATTTTCAGGCGCAGCTCAAGGAGACATTCGCCCAGTTGCCCATCGTCGGCGAGGTGCGCGGCGTCGGCCTGATGGCCGCCATCGAGTTCGTGGCCGACCGCGAAAGCCGGACGCTCTTCGACCCGGCGCTCAAGATCGGTGCGCGCGTCTCGAAGGCCGCGCGCGACCGGGGCCTGATCGCGCGCGCCATGCCGCACGGCGACATCCTCGGCTTCGCGCCGCCCCTCGTCGTCACGCGGGAGGAAATCGACGAAATCGTCGAGATCGCCGGGGCATCCGTGCGCGAGGTCATGGACGAACTGGTGCGCGAGGGGCGTAAGATCTGATTCCGTTGAGGACGGCCCGGAAAAGAAAAGGCGGGGCACTTGCGTGCCCCGCCGATATCTTGTCGCTGGATCAGGCGTCTGCCGTCAGCCCACGAGGTCGTAGCCGACGATCTGGCCGAGGTCGCGGATCGCGGTCGTGCCCACCAGGTCGAGTTCGACCACGTTCTCGATCGACAGGTTGCCTTCCGCCATGTTGTTCACCGTGCGCAGGCCCGTGGGGTTCAGCATCGTCAGCGCGTTGCTCAGCCCGTTGATGTTGCCCGTGCGGTCGCCCGTCTGAACGACATACCAGTTGTCGTCGAAGCGGAATGCCGCCACGCTGTTCTGGCCCATCACGCTCGCCACGTAAGTCGTCGCCAGCGCCACGTCGTTGGTCAGCGAACTCAGCATGTTCGAGATCGTGTTGGTCAGCACGCCGTTGGTGAACGCCTGCGAGGTGCCGCGGCCGCTCGCCTGCTGGTGCACGCCGAGGCCGTCGAACGCCAGCTTGTCGCCTTCGCCGATGTTGAAGTCGGTGACGAGGTCGATCTGGCGCGCGCCGGACTGGTCGGCGGCATCGAACAGGAAGGTGTCGGCGCCCTTGCCGCCGGTCATGACGTCGCGGCCGGCGCCACCCCGGATGACGTTGTCGAAGGCATTGCCGGTGAGCGTGTTGTCGCCCGCGCCGCCGAAGAGGCTGCTGTCCTTCGCGGCGTCGAGGAGGGTGCCCTGCTCGATGTTGTCGGGCAGGACGACAGTGGCCTTCTCGCCGTCGTAGAACACGCGGTCGATGGCGTTCGTGCCGAGGTCGGCAACCAGTGCGTCGGCATCGTACAGGTAGATGTCGTTGCCGCCGAACTGGTTCTTGACGATCTCATAAGGCGACAGGACCTGATGCGCGGCCGAGACGTCCGACCAGGCAAGGGCGTTGCCGGCGGCGTCGGTGATGGCAACGTCCTGCGCAAGAGCGAGCGCGAGCGAACCGCGGCCGACGACGCCGGTGACGGTGACGGTCCAGGTGCTGCCCTCGCCCTCGACCTTGTCGATGGCGTAGCCGTCCTTGAGGCCGGTGGCGATGAGCGCGAAGTCGGCCGCGTCGACGTCCTTCACGGCCTCGTCGAAGGTGACCTCGAACACCACCGTGTCCGCACCCACGTCATCGGTGAGCGCGCGGATGCCGGCAATCGTCGGCGGCGTCGTGTCGACCGGGACGTCCTTGAGGCTGACGACCTTGACGTCGTCATAGGACAGCCCGTTCGCCGCGCCCCAGTTGTAGAGGGCGATGGTACCGTGGTCGAGGGAGCGATCCTCGATCACGTTGGCGAAGATCTTCTCGCCGTCGATGGTGACGGTGATGACGTGATCCTCGATATCGACCCGCACCAGCGTATCCTGCTGCCGGGAGATATGACCGCCCGTCCGGCCGAGGATGGTTTCGATACCGTCCACGAGCCGGGTGATCTGGATGAGCTGGTTTTCCTTGTTGATGTCGAGCTTGTAGTAGTTGTTTTCATCCTGATAGTAGAACAGGACACCGGTCGACTTGCCCTGACCGACGTTCAGCAGCGTTTCGACGGAGTAGTCCTGCCACTGGCTCGCACCCGCGCCCTCGTAGACCGCGTACGTGCCCTTGCGCAGGATGTAGTCGCCGTCGCCCAGCGGGCTCCAGCCACGATCCCAGAGGTTGGAGGAGGTGGCGTTCCAGCCGCTGGTCAACTGGCGGGAGTACACGTTTGCGTCCTGCACCAGCTCGCCGTTCGTCACGCGCCAGTTGGCGTCCGCATTGTACTCGCCCTCGTCGACGAAGCGCCAACCGGCCGTGCCGGCGCTGAAGTCTTCCTGAAGCAGGATATCCTTCTGCGCGGCGATGTCGACCAGGACCTTGTCGCTCGCCCAGTTTCCGGCGGCGTCGCGGACCTCAAGCGTGATGTCGGCGGCATTGACGGGCAACGTGACGACAGCGTTCTTGCCGGTGGCGACCACCTTGTCACCAAGCACCCAGCGATACTCTACGATTTCGCGCGGGCCGAAGCTGGAGGCCGCCGAAACGGACACCTGCACGTTGCCGTCGCCATCCGAGTCGAGCACGCGCGCGCCGGTCTCGCCATGTGCCGTGAGAGCGACCTTGTTGACGAGAACGTTGTCGAACGACGCCGTGTCCTGCGCGGAGGAGTAGACGCCAACGGTGCCGCCGGCCAGCGGCGCGCTGTCCGTGACGGGGCCGCCGAAGATGTCGTGGTTGTCGAGCAGCACGCGGATCTCGTTGCCGATGACCGCCACGCGCAGCTCGGCGTCGGCATCCATGACGATGCCCTTCTCGACCTGCGCCAGAACAGTCGTCTGGCCGTTCTGCACCTTGACGAGCGAGCGGGCGTTGCCGTTGATGTCGAACGTGACGCGGTAGTAGTTGCTCTGGTCCTGATAGCGGAAGACGACGCCGATCTGGCCGGAGTTGTCGTTCGTCCTCAGCGTGAGGTCGTAGACGTAGTCATTCCACTGCTTCGCCTCGACGTTGTTCCACACCAGGATGTTGGTGCCGCCGTTGGTGAGGTCCTTCAGGGTGCCTTCGCCGTCGGTCTCGCCGGACTTGACCGTACCCACAACCTTCAGCGGAGAGCTGACGACGACGTCCGGAACGTTCAGCGTGCCGGTGCCGAAGGTGGCGCTGAGCTTGCCGTTCGTGAAGTCGAACTGCGTCGCGCCGGCAATGGCCTGGGAGGAGATGCCTCCGGCTGAAGCCTTGCCGAAGGAGGTGATTTCCTGCTGGCTCAGCGCGTGGTCGGCGAACAGGAAGCTGTTGATATAGCCGCCGGTGGTGTCCGAGTCGTCATCGGTGAACAGCAGCACGCCCTTGGTGGGGTCGATATCGAAGCGCCCGCCACGGTAGCTGTCGGTCTGCTGGCCGACGTACTGGCCCTCGATGTACTTCTTGATGATGTAGCTGCTGTCCGTCTGCTTCTCGAAGGTGAAGGCAACGCGCTGCCAGGAGCCGTATTTGAAATCGCCCTGATAGACGCTGCTGATGCCGAGGCTGCCCGTGCCGTCGTTGTCGTTGCGCAGGTAGAATTCGGCGTCGGAGTTGTTCGTGACGTCAGTCTGGAACAGCGACCACCAGCCGCCGGAGTTGGTGGGCAGCAGGACGTCGAACGCGAAGGTGTAGGACGTCACGAGGCCGTTTGCCGGCACGTTCGCCAGTTCCGGCTTGAACAGCAGGTGCTGTTGCTTCGTGTACTTGGGGAACTTCAGGATCTCGGCCTCGCCGCCGGTCATTTCGGGCAGGCCGAAATCGGACGGGGCGCCCAGTTCCGCGAGCTTGATGTCGGTCGGCGCGGACCAGCCGTTGGTGTTGCCGTCATTGAAGTTGTCGGAGAGCAGCGTGTTCTTGCCGATGACCGTGACGCGGACGTCGTCGGCGCTGGTGTAGCCGTTCGCGTCCGTCACCTCAAGGGTCAGGACGCGCGAGCCGGCTTCCTGATAGATGAAGGGGTTGCGGCCGGTGGCGACGACGGTGCCCTCGGAGTCCTTCCACACGTAGCTGACATCGGCGTCGGCGGGCAGGATCGTCTGGGAGGCATCGAGCCTGAAGTGGGCGACATCGCCGGTGGCTTCGACGAAGAGGTCCTTGCCGGCCTTGGCGACGGGCACGTCCAGCGGCGTGGACAGGTCGACACCCGTGAAGGTTTCCTGGTGGCCGGCGTAATACCCCGTCAGGCCGTCGCGATCCAGCTCCGGCTTGCCGCGGTAGCCATCGAGATAGTCGTCGAATTCCGTGAAGTAGGTCTCGGTGTAGACGGCGTCGTTCTCGGGGTCGATGGTGATCAGGCGGATGGCGCCATTGCCGCCGTTGCTGCCATTGGCCTCGTTACCGTTGCCGGTGGTCTCCGCCGCGACGCCGTTCTGGTAGTTGACCATCATCTGGAAGACGGGCTGGCCGCCGGCGCCGTAGCTGATCTGCGTCTGCGCGCCGTCGATGAAGTTGTGGCCGGAGAACGTGAAGGCGACGTTCGGATACTTGCTGACGAGCTTCTCCCAGATGCCGTCGCCGTCCGAGGAGCCGCGCTCGTCGTTGCCGACGCCATAGGCCGGGCCGGCGTTCTCGCCGGTGAGCTGGGGCGTCATGGAGCCGACGCGCTCGTCGCCCGCCATGTAGCCATGCGTCGTGACGATGACGCGGTGGTCGAGATGCCCTTCGATGACCTCGGCCGCCCAGCGCAGCACGTCATCGCGGGGGCCGAATTCGAGCGACAGGTTGAGCCACTTCGTGCCGTCCGGGGCGGTGAAGGTGTGGTAGCTGTTCCAGAAGCTCTCCGGCTCCTTGTCATAGACGCCGCCGAAACCCGGGAGCTTCGACTGTTCCGCGACCGTGAAGTACTTGCTGAGGTTGTCCAGCGTGCGCGAACCCGCGCTGCCGCCGGAGGCGAGGTCGTGGTTGCCGGGCAGGATGGAGTAGGGGAGCTTGCCGTCCAGGATGCGTAGGGACTCCTCCGCGCGCTGCCATTCCGCGTCCGTGTTGTGATAGGTCACGTCGCCGACGTGGGTCACGAACTGGATGTTGAGGCTTTCCTTGTTGTCGACCAGCCACTGCGTCATCCGGCTGAAGATCGACGGGGAAGCGTAGTTGGCGGTGTAGTCCTGCGTGTCGGGAATCACCGCGATGGTGTAGGCGTTCTCGCCCGCGACGCGGACGCGGAAATCGTCGACAATCGCCGAGCCGTCGGAGGCGGTCGCGGTGATGCGGATGTCGGAATGGCCGTAATCGCCGAACGAAAGCTTCAGGAGGCCGTTGGCGTCGACGGTGGCCGCCACGCTATCGCCGTTCGACGTCTGGACGGAAAAAGTGTAGCCGGTGCCAAACTTTCCGTTCAGATCGATAACTTGCGGTTCTTCGCCCTTCCTGACAAGGAAGGCGTTCACGGGCGTCGCGATTGCGGCGTCTTGAGGGGATGCTGCCATGATTGAACACTCCAGCAGGGGGTCGTTAGCGATATGAAATTTAACTTATTGATATGATTGACATATTTTTATGTGGACTAGTCCACCTGCAGACTATAGTCGTGCTCTTTGAATGCCGGATGACAAGTCGTCGTTTTCCTGCCGGAGTTGCTGATGAGCAGAGTTGGGGTGAGGGGTGAAATCCGCGGCCGTCTCGGGGCCGTACAGCTTGAAGTTCGTAAGCGCATTCAGAAGCAGCTCTACGGACCGGGGCAGCGTCTGCCTTCCGAGCGGGAGTTGAGCAACGAGTTCGAGATGCCGCGCGTGTCGTTGCACGAATGTCTCGTGCAACTGGAGGCGGAGGGCCTGATCTACCGGGAGACGAACCGGGGATGGTACGTGTCGCCGCCGCGCTTTCTCTATAACCCGCAGTCACGGGGGCATTTCACACAGTCCGCCGTGGAGCAGGGGCGGCGGCCCAGCACACGGGTCATCGACAAGCGCCTCACGCCCGCGCCTCAGCAGGTGTCGGAACTGCTGGAGCTTGCAGCGGAAACGGAACTCGCCTGCATCCGCCGCGTGCGCTCCATAGACGGCCGGCCCGTGCTTTACGTCGAGCACTATTTCAGCCCCACCGTGTTTCCCGATCTGTTCGAGCAGGATCTGTCGGGCTCGCTGACGGAGCTGTACCGCGACAGATACGGCTTCCACTACGGGCGCATGCGGTATCAGATCATTCCGACGGCGGTGCGGAACGATGCCGCCAAGGTGCTCCGCCTCGCGAACGGTGGCCCAGCGCTGCTGGTGCGGCGCGTCAACCACGAAGCAAGCGGCCGCGCGAAGGACTGCGACCTAGAATACTGGCGCCACGACGCAGTTCTGGTGGAAGTCGAGGTCGAGAACTGACGGGAGCGGATCCAGGCACGGTTCCCGGCCTTGCCTGAAAACGCTCCAATGTTGCCGCGGGCGTGTGGCCAAGCCGGCCGGGCTGTGCCAGAAAGATGAAACGTTGCCGGACGCCGGGCCTGAGCCGCGCCGGCGCCTCGCGTGCCGGAAGGGCGATACAGGACAAGGTCTCATGAGCACATCCGCCGTCAGCAACCAGGCGCTTCTGGAAAAGTTCGGGAGCATCGTCGGCAGCAGCAACGTCCTCACCGGCGCGCGGCAGACGCGGCGCTTCCGCAAGGGCTACCGCTTCGGCGAGGGCGATGTCCTCGCGGTGGTGCGACCCGGCACGCTCGTCGAGCAGTGGCGCGTCCTGCAGGCGGCGGTCGCGGCCGGCAAGATCGTCCTCATGCAGGCAGCCAATACGGGCCTGACCGGCGGCTCCACGCCGGACGGCAACACCTATGACCGCGAGATCGTGCTGATCAGCACCCAGCGGCTTACCGGGATTCAGGTGATCGACGAGGGGCGGCAGGTCATCTGCCTGCCTGGCGCGACCCTCGACAACCTGGAAAAGACACTGAAGCCGCTGGGACGCGAGCCGCATTCTGTCATTGGCTCGTCGTGCATCGGTGCGTCGGTTCTGGGCGGCGTGTGCAACAATTCGGGCGGCGCGCTGGTGCGGCGCGGCCCCGCCTTCACGCAACTCGCGCTCTATGCGCGGGTGGACGAGAGCGGCGCGCTCGGCCTCGTCAACCATCTCGGCGTGGCGCTCGGCGACGCGCCGGAGGAAATCCTCGAACGGCTGGAGAAGGGCGATTACCGCCCGGAGGATATCGTTCACGACGACGGTCTCGCCGCATCCGACCACGGTTACGGCGATCACGTGCGGCAGGTCGATGCCGACACGCCGGCGCGCTTCAATGCCGATCCCGGCCGGCTTTTCGAGGCTTCCGGCTCGGCCGGGAAGCTCGCGCTGTTCGCCGTGCGGCTCGATACGTTTCCGATGGAGAAGAGCCGGGTCTTCTACATCGGCGCCAACGACACACGCAGCCTCACCGGCGTGCGCCGCCACATGCTGACGGCCTTCTCGACGCTGCCGGTCTCCGGCGAGTACATCCACCGCGACGCCTTCGACATCGGCGAGACCTACGGCAAGGACATCTTCCTGATCATCGACCGGTTGGGGACGGAATACATGCCACGCGCCTTCGCGCTGAAAAGCCGGATGGACGCCTTCTTCGAGGGCATCGGCCTGCGCGGCTTCACCGACAAGGTCCTGCAGGCGGCGGTGTCGCTGCTGCCCGGCCATCTGCCGGCGCGGATGAAGGAATTCCGCGACCGCTACGAACACCACCTGCTGCTCCGGGTCTCGCTGGACACTGCCGACGGGACGCGGGACTTTCTGAAAACCTTCTTCGCCACGAACGACGGCGACTTCTTCGAGTGCGACGACAATGAGGGCCGCAAGGCGTTCCTGCACCGCTTCGCCGTGGCGAGCGCCGCGATCCGCTATCGCGAAACGCACAGGAGCACGGTCGAGGATATCGTCGCACTCGACATCGCCCTGCGGCGCAACGACCAGGACTGGTTCGAACAACTTCCCGCGGACATCGAGGACAAGCTCGTCAGCAAACTCTATTACGGGCACTTCTTCTGCCACGTCTTCCATCAGGACTACATCGTCCGGAAGGGGCACGATCCGCTGCAGATCGAGCACGGGATGTGGAAGCTGCTCGACGGGCGCGGCGCAGAATACCCGGCGGAGCACAACGTCGGGCATCTCTATCACGCGAAGCCGGCGCTGAAGGCGTTCTACCGCGGCCTCGACCCCTGCAACGTCTTCAACCCCGGCATCGGCCACACTTCGAAGTTCTTCTGCTGGGCCGAGGACGCGCAGACGGCGGAAGCAGGGCGCTGACGCCAGGCGCCGGAAGAAAGGGAGGCCGCGTCGGCCTCCCGATCACTGGAACGCATGGACGAGAACCGGCGCGATGAGGACGTTGAGCAGGCCCACCAGCACCATGATGAGGCCGGCGACGGCGCCTTCCTCCGCGCCGACCTCGTAGGCCCTCGCTGTTCCCGCGCCGTGCGCACCCATGCCGAACAGCGAGCCGCGCGCGATGCTCGACCGCAGCGGCAGCCATGACAGCAGGACGCCGCCGATGGCTGCCCCCGCCACGCCGGTCGCGACGACGAACACCGCCGTCAGGTCCGGGATGCCGCCGATCTCGCTCGACACCGTCATGGCGAATGGCGTGCTGATGGAGCGCGGCAGCAGGCTGAGCCGCAGGGTGCCGTCAAGCCCCAACACCGTGGCGATGGCCCACGACGACGCCAGCGCCGTCATGCTGCCCACGACCATGCCGAGCGCCAGCACGGGCCAGTGACGCCTGATCAGCGCCCGACGCTGGTAGATCGGCACCGCGAAAGCGACGACCGTCGGGCCGAGCAGAGCCATGAGCCAGTGCGTGCCGCGAATGTAGTCGGCATAGCTGGCGTCGAGCAGAAGCATGGCGACGACGAGCAGCGCCGGCGTGGAGCCCATCGGCAGCAGCCACCAGCGTGGCCAGCGGCGATAGAGTGCTTTCGTGAACAGGTAGAAGACGATGGTCGTCACAGACCAGAACGCCGCCCGGGCGAGGGGATCACTCCACAACTGCGTCGCGATGTTCATGGCGGGAAATCCAGCGGTAGGACAGGTCCACGGTCAGCGCGGTCACGATCATCACGGTCACGGTGCTGGCGAGGATGACGACAAGCACCTTCACGCCGAGCAGGCTCAGGAACTCGCGGTGATCCATGATGGCGAGCACGGCCGGCACGAAGAACAGAAGCATGTCCGACAGGAAGCACTCCGCCCCGCGCTGCACGCGCGACAGCCGCAGCCAGCCGGTCGACAGCAGCACGAGCAGCGCCGTGAGACCGAGAAGACTGCCCGGCAGCGGTATCGGCAGCAGGCGGACGGCGCCTTCCCCCGCCAGCCAGAAGGCAACGAGAACGGCCGCCTGCGCCCACCTGTTTTCAGGCAGGCCGCGGCGCACGAAGGACATGGCGTTGCTGGCGGCGGCGTTGAAGGCGGACATAATGGACACTCGACCGGGGAAATGCGAAACGGAATGAAACGGCTGCTTGACAGAAGGTAGGTGACGGCAAATCATTCTTCAAATGAATTAAAGGACTTCTGGAAATTCCAATCCGGAATGAAGAGAGCTGAAAGCGCACCATGGAACTGCGTGTCCTGCATGCATTCGTCGAGGTCGTCCGGCAAGGTGGCTTTTCCCGGGCGGCAAAGACGGTCTTTTCCACGCAGTCGACGGTCAGCAAGGCCGTGCGGCGGCTGGAGGACGAAGTCGGCGCGCCGCTCTTCGACCGCGTCGGCCATCGCAGCGTGCTGACGGAGACGGGCGAGATCGTCTATCGCCGCGCCCAGCGCATTCTGGCGGAGCGGGACGACATGTTCGCCGAGATCGGCGAACTGCGCGGGCTGAACAGCGGCACCCTGCGGCTCGGCCTGCCGCGCATCGGCAGCAGCATCCTGTTCGCGCCGCTTTTCGCCCGCTATCGCCAGCTCTATCCGGGGATCGACATCAGGCTTGTCGAGCAAGGCAGCGACAGGCTTGAGGAAATCCTGCTCTCGGGCGAGATCGATCTGGCGGCATCCCTGTTGCCTGTTTCCGACGATTTCGAATGGCAGAGCGTGCGGATCGAGCCGCTGATGGCCCTTGTCCCCGCGAACCACGAACTCGCGCAGTCGCCTGCGATCGATGTCGACATCCTGCGTCGGCAGTCGTTCATCCTGTTCGAAAGCGGTTTCGGCCTGAACCGCATCATCATGGACTTCTTCAAGCGCAACGACATCGCGCCCACCATCGCGGCGCGCAGCAGCCAGATAGACTTCATCGTCGGCCTCGTCGCTGCCGGTCTCGGCATCGCCTTCCTGCCGCGCATGATCGCCGGCCAGCGCCCCCATGCGCAGGTCAAGGCGGTGCCGCTGCAGGACCCGCTGACGGACTGGCACATGGCCCTGATCTGGCGGCACGGCGCCTATCTCTCCCACAGCTCGCGGGCGTGGCTTGAGATCGCGCGGCAGGAAGCGGCATGAGGCGTTCCCGCCCGGCGGCGATGCGCCGGCATGGCGGCCTCAGGACGGGACGGCGGATCGTTCCTCTTCGAGCGCCGGGTCGCCGGCGCGCCGCAACTGCCCGGGCGAGGTGCCGGTCGCCCGTTTGTAGGCACGGCTGAATGCGGCGCGCGAGCCGTAGCCGAGACGCCGCGCGGCGCCATCGATCGACAGGCCGTCATTACCGATCCACCGGGCGGCGAGGCGCATCCGCAGCGCGAGCAGGTAGCGGGACGGCGTGGTCCCGGTGACGGCGACGAACCGCTCCGCGAACACCGAGCGCGAACTGCCCATCTCCGCAGCCATTTCCTCGATCGTCCAGTCATGGCCGGGCTTGCGGTGCAGCGCCGCGATCACGCGGCCGAGGCGCGGATCGCGCAGCGCCTCGACCCAGCCCGTGGCATCGCCGCAACCGCCCTCGACCCAGCCGCGGACGATGCTCGCCGCCACCACATCCGCGAGCCGCGCCAGAATGCCCGCAGCGCCGGCGCGCTCGGCCGCCATCTCCCGCTCCATCGCCGCGAGCAGGGGGTGGAGTTCCGGCTGGCGGCCCGTCAGCGCACGCACCGACAGAACCTGCGGCATCAGGCTGACCAGCGGATGCAGCGTATCCAGCTCAAACTGCATCCGGCCGGAGAAGATCAGCGTCTCGCCGTTCTCGCACGCCTTTTGCGCGAGATCGTCGATCATGCAGATGTTGCTGCAGAGGGGAACGGTCTCGTAGCTGTCGAAGGGGCGAACCCTCGCGCCCGGCGCCGAAACGAGGGCGTGTGCATCGCCGCGCGGCAGCAGCACGGCGTCGCCGCAGCTCAGACCGGTCATCTCGCCGTCCGCCGGGCGCAAGCGGAGCGTACCGGTCGCGACGAAGTGGAAATGCGCGTCGTCCGTGGGTGCGAAGCCGATGCCGAAGGGCGGCGCCAGCCGCAGCTTGCTGTAGCTCGCGCCGCGAAGGCGCATGCCCGACAGCAGCTCGCTCACAAGATCCATGGGGTGGGGCTCCTCCTCGCGACTTCCGGAGTATCGGTTACATAGTTCGGCGAAAATGGCATAGATCGTCCGGAAGCGCCACCCACATGCTCCCCATTCACTCCTCAAGCAAGGGAGCCCGAATGTGGGCAACGCTACAGCAATGAACGACAGTCGCACACCCGAGCCCGAGTACGAGTCCGAGCCGGAGCTTCAGTCCGAACCCGCCTGGGCGGCTGTGGTCTCGATGGGCCTTGGCGTATTCGGCCTCGTGGGGGCCGAGTTCCTCCCGGCGAGCGTGCTGACGCCGATGGCGAGGGACCTCGGGATCACCGAGGGAATGGCCGGGCAGGCCGTGACGGCGACGGCGGTCACCGCCGTCCTCAGCAGCCTGCTGATCGCGGTGCTGACGCGCCGGCTGGACCGGCGCATCGTGCTCATGGGATTTTCGATCCTGCTGATTATTTCGAACCTTGTCGTCGCGCTGTCTCCCAACCTGCCATTGCTGCTTGCAGGGCGCGTCCTGCTCGGCGTGGCGCTAGGCGGTTTCTGGGCGCTGTCGACAGCCACGGTCATGCGGCTGGTGCCGGAACACCATGTGCCGCGTGCGCTCGCGATGGTCGTGTCCGGCGTCTCCGCGGCCACAATATTCGCCGCGCCGCTGGGCAGCTATTTCGGCGATCTGTGGGGATGGCGGTCCGTGTTCCTCGTGGCGGCGGTTCTCGGCCTCGTCACCGTGATCGTCCAGTTCGCGAGTCTGCCGGCGATGCCTTCGCGCAGCCTCTCGCGATTCGGAACGTTGGGCGAGCTGCTGTCCCGCCGCCACATCGCCATCGCGCTGGTCGCCGCGCTGCTCGTGTTCGGCGGCCATATGGCGATGTTCACCTATGTCAGGCCGTTCCTCGAATCGGTCACCAATACCGACGTGACCGGCATCTCGATCATGCTGTTCGCATTCGGCATCGCGAGCTTCCTCGGCAATTATCTCGGCGGGTGGCTGCTGCAGCACTCCATGCGCCTGACGCTTGCCGCGACGCCGCTCGTCATCGGAGCGCTGGCGTTCATGCTCGTCGGGTACGGCGGCCATGTCGAGACGGACGCGGCGATCATCGCGCTGTGGGGCCTGGCCTTCGGCACGATTCCCGTCGGATGGTCCGCCTGGATCGCCCGCGCGGTGCCCGACGAGGCGGAAACGGCGGGCGGCCTTCTCGTCGCCGCGATCAATCTGGCGATCACCACGGGTGCGGCGGTCGGCGGGCTGATCGTCGACGCGACGGGCGTCGGTACCGTCTTCATGCTGAGCGGCGTCGTGCTCTGCCTGGCGTCGATGACCGTCTTCGCCGGCGTCCGGACAAAGTTCGCCGTGCGCGCGGCCGTGTGACGGTGGCGTTTCCGGCCGGGATGGGGTAAGTGTGCGCCGTTCTCATCCCTGCCGGAGACGATACCTGTGCTGGACCATATCAGTATCATCGTTTCTGATTTCGCCCGCAGCAAACGGTTCTATGAAGCCGTCCTGCATCCGCTCGGCTACCGGTTGATGACCGAACTGCCGGAAGCGGCGGGCTTCGGCGTATCGGACGGGGAGGGGAAGTCCGGCGATCCCGGCGGGGATCTCTGGATTGCCCGGGGCAAGCCGGTTCCGCCGCTCGTCCATGTGGCGTTCAACGCCGCCAGCAGCGACGCCGTGGATGCCTTCCACGCAGCAGCGCTGGCGGCCGGCGGCAGGGACAACGGCGCGCCGGGGCTAAGACCCCAGTATCATGCGCGCTACTACGCAGCTTTCGTTTTCGACCCGGACGGCTACAACATCGAAGCCGTCTGCCACGCCGGCGCATCCCGGAGCGAATGAAACCGGCGCGCGTCGGGATGCCGCGCGCGGGTCAAGCCTCGCGTTCCCGCGCGGCGGCGAGGCTGTCGCGTATCTGCCCCGCAGCGGCCGTGGCCGCATCGCCGTTACCGGCCGGGCCGTTGCCGGCCACGTGCACCTGCGGCAGCGCGAAGCGGATACCGGCCTCGTCGAAAGCCTGCTTGATCTGTCGCAGCGCCATGCGGCGGATCATGAACTGCTCGCCCGGCCGCGTCATGATCTTGCATTTGATCTGAATGCCGTATTCGCCGAACTGCTCGACACCCTGCATCTTGAGCGGCTGCAGGATGTTGGCCGCGTGCTCCGGATCTTCCGCGAGCTGCTGGCCGATGTTCTTGATGATCTTGCGCGCCTTTTCCAGATCGGTGTCGTAGGCGACATTGATGGTGAACTTGTCCATCACCCAGTCGCGGCTCATGTTTTGCACCGCGCCGAGCTGGCCGAAGGGCACGGTGTAGACGGGACCGCGATGGTGGCGCAGCTTGACGGAGCGCAGCGAGAAGGACTCGACCGTGCCCTTGTAGCTGCCGCTCTGGATGTATTCGCCGACCCTGAAGGCATCGTCGAGCAGGTAGAAGATGCCGCTGATCACGTCCTTGACCAGCGTTTGCGAGCCGAAGCCAACGGCGACGCCCACGACGCCCGCGCCCGCTATCAACGGCCCGATCTCGATGCCGAGCCCGGAGAGCGCCATCAGAATGGCGATCACCGCGATCACTACCAGCAGGATATTGCGGAAGATCGGCAGCAGCGTGCGCAGGCGCGCCTGCCGCACAGGATCGTCGCCATGGCCGATGCCGGTCTCGCCCGCGGCAACCAGCGCATCCTCGCCATGCGCACCCGGCGGCCCCGCCTGCGCCAACCGCGCATCGATGGCCGCCTTGATCAGCTGCCACAGGAAATCCGCAAGGAAGAGCGTGATGACGGCGTTCAGGATGCCCCGCATCAGCCGTTTCAGGGGCGTGGTCTGGTCGGTGAGGGCGATGAGATCGATGTGCCACACCTGGGACATCCAGTAGACCGCGCCGACCACCAGCACCAGCCGCGCGCCGCGATTGAGGCAGACTTCGAGCACGCCGGCATACCCCGCCTGGACGCCGCCCGCCGGGCGAAGCAGGCGCTTGACGCGCCAGTCTATGGCCTTGATCGTGACCGGCAGCACGACGGCGAAGGTCAGCAGCCAGAACAGCCCGCTGAACCTCACCGCCGAAAGCCACCACAAAACGACACCCAGCACGGTCAGCAGGATGTTGACGGTGCGCTTTCCAAGCTGTTTCCTGACCTCGCCCGCCGGACGCCGCCAGACGGCCTCCAGACCGATCGCCAGCTGGACAAGGCCGAGCAGATAGGCGCATGCCTGCACTGAAACACGCGGCACTTCCAGCACGTCCAGGGTTTCGATGGTGGCGGCGGCGAGCACGAACCAGCCGATGAACAGCACCAGCCGGCGATGCCAGAACACGGCCTTCGCCAGCTCGCCGTTGACCGGCCCGGCCATTGCCGGAGCGGCGAGGGCGGCTTCCTCGCCGCTACCGGCCTCGGCCGCCGGCTGCGGTTGCGGCGCCGGATTGATGAGCAGCACCCGCAGCACGTGATAGGCGAGCAGAATGGCGACGACCGCGAGCGCATAGGCGATCACGACGGTCTTCAGCACCGGCGGCCATTCGAACAGCATGAGCGCGATCAGGACGCCCGCCGTGAAGGCCAGGGCGGGCAGGGCGGCGATCAGCAGCCGCAGGCCGAGCCGCCCAAGCCGGATCAGGGGATCGGGATGGGCTTGCTGCCACGCGCGCGTCGCGTTGCTCCCCAGTCTGCGCGTGGCGAACGCGCCGGCCGCGCCGAGGGCGAACGCCAGCAACGCAAGTTCGCCGCCGTGCTCGGTGTCGCTGCCGTGGACAGCCTCGGCCAGCCGGTCGCCGGCCTCCGCCATCCGCGCCGGCAGATGCGGCAGCGCCGCCACGATCTCCCGTACGTGCGCACGGGAGCGGGCAATGCGCTCCGCAAGGCTGGCGGACGTGCTGATGCTGGCGGGCGGGTTCTGCCGCGGTTCGGCAACCGCCGCCGGCGCCGCCGGCGCGGCCGTTTCCCGGGCCTGCCGCAGCCAGTCCTGCACCGCAGGGTCGGCCAGCAGGTCAAGCAACGCGCGCACCTGCACCGGCTGGCCGGCGGCCTCATGCGCCGGCGCGGCCGGCGGCGTCCCGCCTTGCGCGACGGCGTGGCCGCAGAACATCAGCAACAGCAGCAGAAGCAACCCGGCGATTCTGGCGACACCTGCAGACACAGCCTCCACCATGACCAAGCCCCTTCGACCAAGTCCTCTCGACCAAGTCCCCTCGACCATGTCTCTTCCGGCTTCTTGCCGGATGCCGACAGTTTCATCTCTCTGTATGAGGCGGTGCCGTCACGGCGTCAACGGCACGCAGGCGATGCACGCTGCTATTGCAGGCGCGAAGAACGGCAGTCTAGCCGCTCTCTTTGTTGCACGGAATTTATATTTAATCTGTACAACCGTGTTCAGGACTGGTCCGGCGCGTTGACACGACGCAACTCGACTATATAGTCGCCGGTGCCGGATGCGGATGGGAGGCGCTGCGCAGCGCCCTGCCGCACAAGAATGCCAACGATGCGGGAGGGGCGATGGGAGACGCAGTTTTGTGGCGTGGAACGCAAGGGCATCTCGGCAAGGCGGCCATGGCCGCGGGATGTCTGGTTTCGCTCCTGCTCGCCGGTTGCGGTGGCGGCTCGATGTCGCGGAACACGGGGCCGGCTCCGGCCCAGTTGCCGCGTGAGGCGATCGTCGGCAGCTGGGGCATCGCCTCCTTCCACAACGAGAAGGACCGCAAGCGGACCGAGGCAGAGGCGCGTGCGCAGTGCCGCCAGCCCTACGTCATCAGCCTGGGACCGACCGACGGCGTGATGATGCATGTCGCGGACGACGCCAAGATCTATGAGCTGCGGCTGAAGGCCGGTGCCGACGGCACGACCTATATCGGCTTCGAGGCGCCCGCCGGCGATCCGCAGGACCGGCAAATCCTTTCAGCCACCGACACCGAGCTGATCATGCGCTTCGTCGATCCGGACGCGCACCGGCGCTACGGCACCTTCGTCTTTATCCGCTGCAGCTAAACGAGACCGAACAGGCATGACCGCGACCTGCAAGACTTTCCCATGGACGGCGTTTTCGAGGACGGCATTCGCGGGGGCTGCATGCCTCGGCGTGGCGCTGGCGCTCGCCGTCGCCGCCCCGGGCGCCGCGCGCGCCCAGCCGGCGGCGGCCGCGCAGCCGCCGTTCGAGGAAACGATGGACATCAGCGACGAGCCGGGCCGCGTCTCGACGGAGGAGGTCATCATCACGGAAGGGCCGTATGCCCGCCAGATGGTGTTGTTCCGCTCCAGCGAGGCGCCGGGCACGGTCGTCATCCATACGTCGGAGCGCTTCCTCTACGTGGTGCAGGGCAACAACCGCGCCCTGCGTTACGGCATCGGTGTCGGCCGCGACGGCTTTCAGTGGTCGGGGCTCGTCAAGGTCAGCCGCAAGTCCGAGTGGCCGGACTGGCGTCCGCCGCCGGAAATGCTGCAGCGCCAGCCCTATCTGCCGCGTTTCATGGCCGGCGGCCCAGGCAATCCAATGGGTGCGCGCGCACTTTATCTCGGCTCCACGGTGTTCCGCATACACGGCACCAACCAGCCGGAGACGATCGGAGAGGCCATCTCGTCCGGTTGCTTCCGCCTCGCCAACGGCGATGTGATCGATCTTTACGAGCGCGTTCCTGTCGGAACGAAGGTCATCATCCGGCACAAGGCGACGC
Organism: Pseudochelatococcus lubricantis; assembly: GCF_011762225.1. GTDB lineage: Bacteria > Pseudomonadota > Alphaproteobacteria > Rhizobiales > Beijerinckiaceae > Pseudochelatococcus > Pseudochelatococcus lubricantis. Next base: position 303,385 of record NZ_JAASQI010000005.1, on the reverse strand, counting down.
TGTAAAAGCGACCGCAGGCCGCACTTCGAAACAGGGAGCCCGAGGGGCATGAACGAGACCGCCGGAAACCGCCTTCGCCGCCCGCACAGCCGCCTTGCCTTCGGGCTGGCCGGCGTCCTTTCCCTTGCGCTCGCGGCGCCGGGACTGGCCGGCACGCTCGACACCGTGAAGCAGCGCGGCACGCTCAACTGCGGCGTCAGTGAAGGGATCAGCGGCTTTTCCGATCAGGATGCGCAGGGGCACTGGTCGGGCTTTGACGTCGATTTCTGCCGCGCCGTCGCGGCCGCCACCCTCGGCGATCCGGAAAAGGTCGCGTTCACGCCGCTTTCGGCGAGCGCGCGCTTCGAGGCGCTGAAGAGCGGCAAGGTCGATCTGCTGTCGCGCAACTCGACGTGGACTCTCGGCCGCGAGGCGGAACTCGGGCTCGCCTTCGCCGGCATCACCTACCACGACGGGCAGGGATTCCTGGCGAACCGCGCGCTCGGCGTCGACGGTGCGCTCGAACTCGACAAGGCGAAAATCTGCGTCGAGAGCGGCACGACGACGCAACTCAACCTGGCCGACTTCTTCCGCGCCAATTCGATCACGTATGAGGAGAAAGCCTTCCCCAACGCGGCAGAGGCTTTTGCCGCGTTCGAGTCCGGCACCTGCGACGTGCTCACCCGCGACCAGTCGGCCCTCTACGGCGAGCGCCTGCGTCTCGCGCGGCCGGCGGACGCGGTGGTGCTGCCGGACGTGATCTCGAAGGAGCCGCTCGGCCCCGTCGTACGCAACGACGATTTTGCCTGGTTCAACGTCGTCAAGTGGGTGAACTTCGCGCTGGTCAACGCAGAGGAACTCGGCATCTCCTCGGCGGCCATCGACGAGGCGCTGAAGTCGCAGAAGCCCGACGTGCGCCGCTTCACGGGGGCGGAGGGCGATTTCGGCAAGGCGCTCGGCCTCGCTCCGGACTGGGCCATCCGCGCCGTGAAGGCCACCGGCAACTATGCGGAAATCTACGAACGCAACCTCGGCACGGGCTCGAAGCTCGCCATTCCGCGCGGCCTCAACCAACTCTGGAACATGGGCGGCATCCTCTACGTTCCCGCCGTGCGCTGAGGCACGCCATCGACACGGACTTGTTACAATTTGCCTGAGGACTTCCGGACCCGCCCGTGCCAACATCTGCGCGGGTTCGGGAGGCGGGCCTCAGGAGTCGGGTCATGGCCATTTCCAGAAGGTATCTCCTCGGAGCGGCGGCGGTCCTCGGCGGAGCGGCGGTTTCATGGCGCCTGACGGCGCCGACCGCCGCGCGAACGCCAGAGGAAGCTTTTCCTTTCAGTCTGACGGACGCGCAGTGGCGCGCCCGCCTGTCGGCGGCGCAGTATAGCATCCTGCGCGGGCATGGCACCGAACAGGCCTTCACCAGCCCGCTCAACGACGAGCATCGGGAAGGCGCGTTCAATTGCGCGGGTTGCGATGTGCCGCTTTTTTCCTCCACGACGAAATTCGACAGCCACACCGGCTGGCCGAGCTTCTGGCAGCCGCTGGAGCAGGCGGTCGGCACGCGCCTCGACACCAGTTACGGCATGGTGCGCACGGAGGTGCACTGCCGGCGATGCGGTGGCCATCTGGGCCATGTCTTCAACGACGGCCCGCCGCCCACCGGCCTGCGCTACTGCATCAACGGCCTCGCGCTGACGTTCGCCCCCGCCGGGGCGTGAGGAGAGCCGCATGCTGGTTCTGTTGTCGTATCTCGGCGGTGTCCTCACCATCGCGAGCCCCTGCATCCTGCCCGTGCTGCCTTTCGTGTTCGCGGGAACGGGGCGTTCCTTCGCGCGGTTCCAGTTGCCGATGCTCGCGGGCATGGCGCTGGCCTTCGCCGCCGTCGCGTCGCTCGCCGCCGTCGCCGGCGGATGGGCGGTGGAGGCGAATACCTGGGGCCGGCGGATCGCGCTGCTTCTGATGGCGCTGTTCGGACTCGCGCTGCTCTTTCCGTCGCTGGGCGATCGGCTGATGGCTCCCTTCGTGGCCGCCGGCGACCGGCTGAACCGGCGCGCGGGGCAGGGCCACAGCATCGGCGGCGCGCTCCTGCTCGGCGTGGCGACGGGCCTGCTGTGGGCGCCCTGCGCGGGGCCTATCCTGGGGCTCATCCTCACCGGCGCGGCCCTTCAGGGCGCGAACGCGCAGACCTCGCTGCTGCTCGTCGCCTATGCGGCTGGCGCCGCGACTTCCCTCGCTGTGGCGCTGCTTGCGGGCGGGCGCCTTCTGGCGGCGCTCCGGGCGCGCATGGGCACGCTGGAAGGGCTGCGGCGCGGCGCGGGCGTCGCCGTGCTCGTGGCCGTCGCCGCAATCTCGATGGGGCTCGACACCGGCGTGCTCGCCCGCGTCTCGACGGCCAGCACGACGCGCATCGAGGAAGCGCTGATGAACGGCCTCGGCCTCGGCGGGCGCGGAGAAGGGGACACGGCGTCAGCGCCCGGCAACGCCATGATGCAAGGCGGTGCAATGATGCAGGGCAACGCCATGATGGCGGGCGGCGCGATGATGCAGGGCGGGGCGATGATGGCGGCACCCGGCAGCGCCATGATGGCGGCACCCGGCGCCATGCAGCCTCAGGGCGGCGAGGCTTCCGTCCTGCCGGTGGAAGGGCGCATTCCCTCGTTCTCCGGCGCTGTCGCGTGGCTGAACAGCGAACCGCTGACGCCGCTGCAACTGCGCGGCAAGGTGGTGTTGCTGGACGTCTGGACCTATTCCTGCATCAACTGCCTGCGCACGCTGCCCTACGTGAAGGCGTGGGAGGAGAAGTACCGGGACCGCGGGCTCGTCGTCATCGGCATCCACGCGCCGGAGTTCGCCTTCGAGAAGGACATCGGCAACGTCCGCGCGGCGGTGCGCCAGCTCGGCATCGCCTATCCCGTGGCCATCGACAACGACTACGCCATCTGGCGCGCGCTGGAGAACCGCTACTGGCCCGCCCATTATTTCATCGACGGGCAAGGCAACATTCGCCACCATCACTTCGGTGAGGGCGATTATGCGAAGTCGGAGGAGGTTATCCGGCAATTGCTGGCCGAAACAGGCACCGTGCCGCCGGCGCAGGACGCGACTGTGTCGCCGGTGCAGGGCGGGGTGATGCAGGCGGCGGACTGGGGCAATATCCGCTCGCCTGAAACCTATCTCGGCTACGCACGCATGGATCATTTCGCCTCGGCCGAGCCGGTGGCGAGGGACGGCAGCGCCGCCTACACGAAGCCGGGCCAGCTCGCCCTCAACCAGTGGGCGCTGGACGGACGCTGGACAGTGGGGCCGGAGGCCGCGCAGACCGGGGCGCCCGGCGGACGGATCGTATTCCGCTTCCATGCACGCGATCTCAACCTCGTGCTCGGCAGCGAGGGCGACGATCGGCCCGTGCAGTTCCGGGTGCGCGTCGACGGCAACCCGCCTGGCGCCGACCACGGCCTCGACGTCGACGACGAGGGCAACGGCACCGTGCGCCAGCAGCGGCTTTACCAACTCGTGCGCACAACGGGCGAGGTTCGCGAACGCACGTTCGAGATCGAGTTTCTGGCACCGGGCGCGAGCGCCTACGCATTCACCTTCGGATGAGGGAGGAGAGGACCATGGCAAGCAGGAAAGCAGGCAGGAAGTGGCCGGCGCTGGCGGCGCTGGGGTTCCTGCTCCTCGCGGGGCCGGCGCTGACGGCGGAGCAGGCCTTCCGGATCGACCCGCCGGCGCAGGACCTGCCGGCAGCGGAGATGCAGTCCGCGAGCATCGTGCTCGCGGGAGGCTGCTTCTGGGGTGTGCAGGGCGTGTTCCAGCACGTGAAGGGTGTGACGTCCGCCGTGTCGGGATACGCGGGCGGCAATGCCCGGACGGCGAGCTACACGCTGGTGTCGACCGGGCAGACCGAACACGCCGAAGCCGTCGAGGTGACCTACGATCCCCGCCAGATCAGCCTCGGGCGCATCCTGCAGATCTTCTTCTCCGTCGCGCACGATCCCACCCAGCTCATGCGCCAGGGGCCGGACGTGGGGCCGCAGTACCGTTCCGCCATCTTCCCCGCCAACGAGGCCCAGCGCAAGGTCGTGGCGGCCTATATCGCGCAGCTCGACGCCTCGGGCGCGTACCGGAAGCCCGTCGCGACGAAGGTGGAAGCCCTGAACGGATTTTTCCCCGCCGAGGACTATCATCAGGACTACATGACGCGAAACCCGCGCCAGCCCTATATCGTCATCAACGACGCACCGAAGGTCGACAACCTGTCGAAGCTGTTTTCCGACCTGTACCGGGAGAAGCCCGTGCTCGTCTTCGCAGGCGGGTAAACCGTCAGCGCGCGCCGCGTTCGTAACTCGACCCGAGCGCCGGCGGCAGGCTGGCGCGGCGGCCGGCGACGACCAGCACGAGCATTACCGTGGCGAAGGGCAGCATCTGGATGACGTCCGTCGGCACGTCGACGCCAGCCACCTGCAGCGCCGTCGTCAGGGACAGGCAGACGCCGAACAGCAGCGCCCCGCCCAGCACCCGCAGCGGCCTGCCGCGCGCCAGCATGGCGAGCACGATGCCGATGAAGCCGTTTCCATGCGTCATGAAGGGAACGAAGACGCCGCTGGCGACGATGGACATGAAGGCGCCGGCAAGCCCGGCGAACAGGCCCGTGCACAGAACGGCGACGGTGCGCGTGCCGACGACATCGACACCGGCGGCATCGAGCGCGGCAGGCCTGTCGCCCGCCGCCTGAAGCGCGATGCCGAGATAGGTGCACCGGTAGACGTAGATCATGATGCCGACGAGCAGCACCGCCAGATAGACGATCGCCGGACGGTCGAAAAGCGCCGGGCCGACCACGGGAATGCGCGACAGCACGGGGATTGCCAGCGTCTCCGGCGCATCGAGCCGCGGATAGGTTGTCGCGAACCGCACATTGTGCAGAAGCGCCGTGATGCCCTCGGCGCCCAGCGTCAGCGCGATGCCGATAACGATCTGGTTGAGGCCGAGGCGGACGCACAGCACCGCCATGAGGGCCGCCACGGCCATGCCGCCCGCCGCGCCGGCGAGGAAGCCGGACGCCGCCGATCCCGTCTCGTAGGCCAGCACGAAGCCGGCGTAGGCTCCGATCAGCATCATGCCTTCGAGGCCGATGTTGAGAACGCCGGCCTTCTCCGACAATTGCTCCCCAAGCCCCCCGAGCAGCAAGGGAACGCCCGCGACGACAGCGCCGAGCACGAGCGAGGCGACGAAGGCTTCGGTGAACAGGCCCATGCTCAGTCCTCCCCCTTCCGCTGGCGGCGCTGGTCGAGATACTCGGCGAGGCCCAGCACGACCAGCAGGATCGCGACGATGACAAGGGAGAAGTAGCCCGGCACGCCGAGCCGCCGCGCCGCGCTCTCGCCGCCGATCGACAGCACGGAAAACAGGAAGACGAAGGCGATGGTGCCGAAGCCGTTGAAACGCGCCAGAAAGACGAGAGGTACCACGGTCAGGCTGTAGGCGGGATTCCAGTCCGCCCGCACATTGCCCTGCGTGCCGAGGACGTCGACAGCGCCCGCGAGGCCGGCGAGGGCGGCGGAAATGCCGAAAACGACAACGGTGAGCATGGGCACCGGCAGGCCCGCGTGCAGCGCCGCGCCCGGATTGGCGCCGACGGTGCGCAGCTTCAGCCCGAATGCCGTACGGGTCATGACGAGATGCACCGCCACGACGGCGACAAGGCCGATCAGCAGGCCGGAGGAGACGGTGGTGTCGAACAGGCGCGGCAGCCTGTCCGCCACCGGCAGCGTGCGCGTCTGCGGCACGGTCGTCGCGGGATCGCGGAAAACGAGCTTGATGAGGACATTGGCGAGCGACACGCCAAGGAACGTCATCATCAGCGTGGTGATGATCTCGTTGATGCCCTGAAAGGCGCGCAGCAGCGCCGGCAGCAGGGACCAGAGCGCCGCCACGGCGGCGCCCAGCACCAGGCAGGCGGGCAGCACGAGCCAGACCGGCGCATGAGCCGCCAGCGCAGGCGCGGCGGCGGCGGCCGACACGGCGGCGAGCAGGAACTGTCCGTCTCCACCGAGATTCCAGATGCCCGCCCGGAAGGCGACGATCAGGCTCGCCGCGATCAACAGCAGCGGCCCCATGCGCGTGAGCGTCGCCTGCAGGCCAGAGGGGGAAAGCAGGCCACGGCCAGCCACATAGCCGTAGTAGGCCAGCGGATCGACGCCCATGGCGAGCAGCAGCAGCGCGCCGGCGAGCAGCGCCACAGCGACCGGCCCGAGCGCGAACAGCGCCGCGCGCGCCCATGCGGCGGATCGGGTCGTCCGTTCCACGTTCATTGCGTCGTCCCGCTCATGAGTTCGCCGATCCTGCGGCGCGCGTCCGCGTCGTTGTCGACCGTGCCGACGATGCGGCCCCGGGACATGACGGCGATCCGGTCGGCCAGTTCGAGCAGTTCCCCGATGTCGGTCGAGATAAGCAGCACGGCGCATCCGGCCTCAGCCGCCTCGCGAATGCGTCCGCGGGTGGCGTGGGTGTTCCGCACGTCGAGGCCGTAGGTGGGCTTGGCGAAAACGACGGCCTCCGCCGTGCCCGTCAGCTCCCGGGCGAGAAGCACCTTCTGGATGTTGCCGCCCGACAGCCGCGCCACCGGCGTGCCGACGCCGGGCGTGCGCACGTCGAACGCGCCGACGCGGCGGCGGGCGTGATCGGCAATCGCGGCTGGCTGCTCGACACCCTTGCGCCAGAAGGGCGCCTCGCCGATCTGCTTCAGCACCAGATTGGTGGCGACGGAAAACGGACCGACCGTGCCTTCGCCCAACCGGTCGTCAGTGACGTAGCGCAAACCGAGGGCGCGGCGCTCGCCGACGCCGGCCCTGTCGATGGGACGGCCGTTCAGGGTGAGGGAGCCGGCGCGAATCGGCCGCTGGCCGGCGAGCGCCTCGGCGAGCTGCTTCTGCCCGTTGCCATCGATGCCAGCGATGCCGAGGATTTCTCCCGCCCGGATCGTGAAGCCGACACCGCTGACCGGCACGGCATCGTCGTCGATGGCGAGATCGCCGGCCGCCAGCACGACGGGCCCCGCGGGCGTCGCGCGCCGCCGGCCTTCCGGGCCGCGCGTCCCGTCGGCCGCGTCGGCGCCGAACATGGTGCGGACGAGCCCGGCGGTGACAGCCGCTACATCCCCCGCCTTCAGGTCCTCCGGCCCCAGGGAAGCGACGTTGCGGCCACGCCGCAGGACCGATATCCTGTCGCCCCAGGCAATTGCCTCGTCGAGCTTGTGCGTGATGAAGACGACGGCGAGGCCGCCTGCCGCAAGACGGCACATCAGCGCGCCAAGCTGCTCGGCGTCGCGCGGGGTCAGCATGGCCGTCGCCTCGTCGAGAATCAGGCAGCGGTTGCCGCGCATGAGCGCGCGGACGATCTCCGCCTGCTGCCGCTCGCCCAGCGAGAGCGAGCCCGCGAGTGCGAACGGATCGAGCCGCACCCCGATGCTTTCAGCCCGCGCGCGCATACGCTCCGCCGCGCCGGCGCGGTCCGGCCGCTTCCACCATGGGCCACCGAGGATGAAGTTGTCGACGAGCGACAGCGAGGGCACGAGCATGGAATGCTGGAACACCGTGCCGATGCCGAGATCGAGCGCCTTGCGCGGCGAGGAGATGTCGATCGGCTCGCCACCGACGACGATACCGCCCTCGTCCGGCCGCTGCAGGCCGGCGAGCATGGCAACGAGCGTTGACTTGCCCGCGCCGTTCTCGCCGAGCAGGACGTGAACCTCACCCGGCCGGAAATCGATGCTGACGCGATCGTTCGCCACGACGCCGGGAAAACGCTTCGTCACCCCGCGCAGGGAAACGACCGCCTCCCGCGCCGTGGCGCCTGAAACGGAACTGCCCACCATACCCCTCGAACTCTGTATCCTGCCCGGAAAGCGCTCAAAATAAAGAATCTAGAACCTGTCCTTTTTCAACGTAAACAGGACAGGTTCTAGGTGAATCGTCGGACAGAAGATAAGAAATTTTCTGTTTTTCCGGAGGTGTCGGATGCAGTTTTCTCCCGTTCCGCCGCTTGCGGCCGCGTTTGCAGTCATGCTTGCGGGCGGGGCCGTTGCGGAGGAAGGTCGCCCGGCGCCTCGCGGCCGCGAGGGGCTCACGCGCGTGCCGATGACATTCGCCAACGCCGGCCCGGCCTCCATGGCCTGCGCGAGCGCCATCGCGCACTGGCATTCGCTCGATCTCGGCCGAGCGGAGGCTGGCGGCAGCATCGCCTTCGATCTCTGGGCGGATACGGCGAGCGGCGCGATCTTCCTGCTGAACGGCAGCGAGGACCGCATGCCCGTGGAGTCGCTGTGGTGCGGCATCGCCGGCAGGTCGTGGGAGACGCGCGCGACCATCGCACTGGCGCGACGGGCAGGCGTATCGCCGCCGCCGGGCGACTTCCTCTGCCGGCAGGCGGAAGATCACGTCATCTGCGAGGCGCGCTGAGGCAGGCGCGCGATTCCTCACCCGATGCGGCCGGTGATGTAGTCCTGCGTCTTCTTCGCCTGCGGATGCCGGAGGATCACTTCGGTCGGACCTTCCTCGACCAGCCGCCCGAGATGGAAGAACGCCGTCCGCTGGCTGACGCGCGCCGCCTGCTGCATGGAGTGGGTGACGATGATGATGGTGTACAGCAGGCGCAGTTCGTCGATCAGCTCCTCGATCACGGCGGTTGCGATCGGGTCGAGCGCCGAGCAGGGCTCATCCATCAGGATCACCTCCGGGCTGACGGCGATGGCCCGCGCGATGCACAGGCGCTGCTGCTGCCCGCCGGAAAGGCCGGTGCCGGGCTCGCGCAGGCGGTCCTTGACCTCCTCCCACAGCCCGGCTCTCCTGAGGCTCGCGACGACGATATCCTCAAGCTCGGCCCGGGAGCGCGCCAGCCCGTGAATGCGGGGACCGTAGGCGACGTTCTCGTAGACCGATTTCGGGAATGGATTGGGCTTCTGGAACACCATGCCGACGCGGGAGCGCAACTCGACGACGTCGAGGGAGGGGTCGTAGATGTTCTGGCCGTCCAGTGTGATCTCGCCGGTGACGCGGCAATCCTCGATGGTGTCGTTCATACGGTTGACGCAGCGCAGGAAGGTCGTCTTCCCGCAGCCGGAAGGGCCGATCAGCGAGGTGACGGCCTTTTCCGGAATGTCCAGCGAGACATCGAACAGCGCCTGCTTGTCGCCGTAAAAGACGTCGACGTGCCGGGCCCGGAGCCGGACGTCGCGCGGCACGGTGTCCGGTGTGCGCACGGTCTCGCCGTATGCCGGCCCTGCCGCGCTCGCGGAAACCGGCGCGTGGGGCGCGCCGGTGTTGTCAGGCGGAATCGAAACGGTCATACGCGACGCTCCAGTCGTGTGCGCAGGAAGATGGCGAGCGCGTTCAGGGTGATCATCAGGCCGAGGAGCACCATGATGGCCGCCGAGGTGCGGGCCTCGAAGAAATTGCGGTTCTCGTTGCCCTGCCACAGATAGATCTGCGCCGGCAGGGCGCTGGACTGGTCGAACGGCGTCGCCGGAATGGAGGCCACGAAGGCGTTCATGCCGATCAGGAGCAGCGGCGCCGTCTCGCCCAGCGCCTGCGCCACGCCGATGATGGCGGAGGTGAGGATCGCCGGGAAGGTGACCGGCAGCACATGGTGAAACACCGTCTGCGTGGGCGACGCGCCGACAGCGAGCGCCGCCTGCCGCAGGGAGAGCGGCACGGCCCGCAGCGCCGAGCGGGTGGCGATGATGATGGTGGGCAGCGTCATCAGCGTCAGCACCAGCCCGCCGACGACGGGCGCGGACATGGGCAGGCCGAAGTAGCGGATGAACACCGCCGCGCCCAGCAGACCGAAGACGATGGAGGGGACCGCGGCCAGATTGTTGATGTTGACCTCGATGAGATCGGTGACGCGGTGCCGGGGCGCGAATTCCTCAAGGTAGATGGCGCTCGCGACGCCGATCGGCACGGCGAGGGCGATGACGATCAGCATCATGTAGAGCGAGCCGACGAACGCCCCCGCAAGCCCGGCCGCCGCCGGCGCGGAACGCGAATCCGTGTTGGTGAAGAGGTGCCACGCGAACGCGAAGCGGATCTTGCCTTCCGCGAGCAGGGTGTCGGCGAGCGTGCGCGTCTGCCGGGAAAGCTGCTGGCGCGAGTCCGGCAACGCCCGGTTGATGGTGCCCTTGAGCCAGTTGTCCGTGTTGGCGGAGGCCAGCATGTCGACCCGCACCGTCTGTCCGAGCAGGCCGGGATCGGCCACGAACATGTCGCGCAGCCGGTGTCGCTCGTTGGTCTCGACCAGCGCGAGCGCGCCTCGCCTGTCGATCTCGAAGCCCGGCGGCGCGGCGTTGCGCACGGCAGTCTCGACGATGGCGCTCCAGTTCGCGAGCGTCACCTGCCGCTGCCAGACGAGCATGGCGGCCCGATAGTCGGCTTCGGACTGCCCGGCAGCGCGCGCGGGAGGCGGCGCGACGGTGATGACCGCGGGATCGAAGGTGACGTCGAGCGACAGCGTGGCCTGCATGAAGGCGGGCGCGCCCTTGGAGGCCATCATCCCGAAAAGGGTCGCCACGAGGCCCAGCGCGATGACGATGGCGGTGAGGCCCCCGGCCCGGAACAGGCGCTCGATGAGATGGCGGCGGGAAAGGCTGGCCCTGACGCACAGGCGCCGGCGGTTGGCCAGCTCGGCTATATCGACGGCGATATCGGCCATTTTACTCGTATTGCTCCCGGAAACGGCGGACGATGTAAAGAGCGACCATGTTGAGCAGCAGCGTCATCACGAAGAGGGTGAGGCCGAGCGCGAAGGCGACAAGCGACTGCGGACCGGCGAAATCGGCGTCGCCCGTCAACTGGTTGACGATCGTGACGGTGATGGTGGAAACCGGCTCCGCCGGATTGAAACGCAGGACCGGGCTGTTGCCGGCCGCGAGCACGACGATCATCGTCTCGCCGATAGCCCGGCTGATCGCCAGAAGCAGCGCCCCGACGATACCGGGAAGCGCCGCGGGCAGCAACACCCGGCGGATGGTTTCCGATTCCGTTGCGCCAAGCCCCAGCGAGCCGTCGCGCAGCGACAGCGGCACCTGGCGCATGATGTCGTCCGACAGCGAAGAGACGAAGGGGATGATCATGATCCCCATCACGAGCCCCGCTGTCAGGGCGCTGGTAGCGCGGATGTCGAGGCCGATGGCGGCGCCCGTGTCAGACAGGAACGGCCCCACCGTCACCAGCGCAAAAAAGCCGTAGACGATGGTGGGGATGCCCGCGAGCACCTCGACGATCGGCTTCGCCACGTTCCGCAGGCGGGCGGAGGCATATTGCGACAGGTAGATTGCCGTCATGAGCCCGACGGGGATGGCGACGAGCATGGCGATGATCGCGATCATCACCGTGCCCCACAGCAGCGGCAGCAGGCCGTATTCCCCGATCGCCGCCGTGCCGGTGGTGGCGAAGCCCGGATTCCAGACCGTGCCGAAGAAGAAATCCGCCGGCGCGACGAAACTGAAGAAGCGGAACGCCTCGTTGAAGAGCGAAACCACGATGCCGACCGTGGTGAGGATCGCGAGGGCGGAACAGGCGAGCAGCAGCACCCTGACCACGGACTCGACCTTGTTGCGCGCCCGCAGCGTGGGCGAAATGCGCCGCAGCGCCGCCAGCAGGCCGAGAATGCCGACGCCGGCAGCGGCGGCCATGACGACCAGAAGCGCGAAGGTATGGAACCGGCGCACCGCCTCGCCGGCTGCCGCCTCATACGGCTGCACCTGCCCGGCGACGCCGAAGCCCGAGGCAATGGCCTCGATACGCCGGACAGCGGTGAGGAATGCGGGCTCGTCCAGGGCCGCGACGTCCGGCGGTAGTTGCGCGACGATGAAGGCGCGCGTCATCCCCGGCCCGAACAGCACCCACAGCCCGAGGACGAGGAGCGCGGGCAGGAGACACCGAATGGCGACGAGGGAGCCGTGGTAGGCGGGGCGCGAATGCAGACGCACGCCCGTCGCGGCGATCGCCCGGCTGCGCGAGAAGCCCTGCGTGTAGGCAATACCCATGAGAACGAGAAGCAGCGCGGCGACGAGGAGGGGGATCACGTTCTTGTCTTTTCGTGCTTGTCTTTTCGTGCGCGGTGGGAAGGCGGCGGAGGATATCCGCCGCCTCCGGGAATGACTCAGAGGTCGGAAGCCTTGAGGTTCTTGCCCGCCTTGAATGATGCGAGGAACCCGGCGGTCTCCGCGGCCGGAGCCGGGATCAGGCCGGCGGACTCGAGGCGGCCGCCAACGCCGGCGATCTCCGGCGACAGGAAGAACGCGACGTATTCGTCGATGCCGGGCACGACGCCGATGTGCTCGCCCTTGACATAGAAGAAGAGAGGACGCGACACGGGATACTTGCCGGCGGCGATGGTTTCCAGTGTCGGCTCGATGCCGGAGACGGTGGCGACCTTCAGCGTGTCGCGGTTCTGGTCATAGAACGACAGGCCGAAAACGCCGACCGTGTTGGGGTCGGACTGCAGGCGCGCCAGCGTCTCGGTGTAGTCGCCGGCGATCTCGATGACCACGTCCTTGCGGAAAGCGGTCTGCGCATCTTTAGGCGCATCCTTCGGCGGGTTGCTCGCCTTGAAGCCGGCGGCGATCACGCGCTCCTCGAACACCTCGCGGGTGCCGTGGTTGGAGGCGGGAATGGCAAGCGCGATCGGCTGGTCGGGAAGCGAGGCGTCGACCTGCTTCCAGCTCTTGTGGGGGTTGGGAACCCACTTGCCGTCGATGTAGAGCTGGGCCGCGATGGCCTTGTAGACGTGGACCGGCTCAAGCTTGAAATCGCCCTTGTTGATCGAGACGGCGAAGACGATGCCGTCATAGCCGATCTGGACTTCGCGGATGTCGTTGACGCCGTTCTTGTTGCACGTCTCGACCTCGCCGGCGCGGATGCGGCGCGAGGCGTTGGCGATGTCGATGGTGCTGGGGCTCACGCCCTCGCAGAACTGGCGCAGGCCGCCGCCCGTGCCGCCGGAGGCGACGACGGGCGTCTTGAACTGCGGGAAGGCCGCGCTGAATTCCTCGGCGACGATCGACGCGAAAGGCAGAACAGTAGACGACCCTGCGATCTGGATGGTGTCCCGGCTCTGGGCCAGGGCGCCGTTAGCAACAAACACGCCGGCAACGGCAAGAGCGGCAAGGCTCGCCCGAAATGCGTTCTTCATGATCGTTCTTCCATCTTAGAAGCGGTTGGACGTTGCGAAGCTCCCGACGAGCCGGCGATATCGCAAGAACCGGCCGGCTTTTCTTCGCGGGCGCCGCCGCACAGCTCTCGGAGGCGGCTGTCAATATTTCTATGTCATTTAAGTGACATCTGTGAGACACGAATAGATCATTTACAGGTAATTGAATACGTGCAAAAATATAAAATTTTCCTTATTGTCTTGATTTATATCAAAAATCGCTCGGCGCGGAATTGAAATACAACGACCTGAAAATTCAAACAGGCAAGCTATAAATTACTGCAATATAGAGAAAAGTCGAATTCGGTCGCGCGCGGAAAGAGCTTGCCTTCCGGGCCGGAGGGTACGGAAAACAGATGCGCCCGGCTCGATGGCCGGGCGCATCCAGATTGTCAGCCAGCAGCGATGGTCGCGTCAGGCCGCCGGGCTTTCGGCGGTCAAGTATTCGTCGGTCGACCGCAGGGTGGCGTAGGCGAAGCCCAGTGCCGCCATGGAGGCGGCATGAACCTGCGCCGCCGGAATGGTCGTGTCGTTGAAGTTCAGGTCCCGCGTGGCGACCGCATCGTGAACGACCGTGGTGGTATAGCCGTAGTCGGCGGCGGCGCGCGCGGCTGCCTCGACGCACATATGACTCATCGCACCGGCAATCGTCACGTCGCTGACGCCGTTACGGTCGAGCACGTCCTTCAGGTCCGTGCCGCGAAATGCGTTGACCGCGTGCTTGAGCACGACGGTCTCGCCATCGCCGGGCTCCACGGCCGTGTTGATCGTCGCGCCTTCGGAACCCGGCGCGAAGAAGGGCGCGTCCGCCGATGCGAACTCATGGCGCACATGCACCACGAGGTCGCCGCCAGCGCGCGCGGCGTCCAGCAGCCGCGCCGCATTGGCGGCAGCGGCGTCGATGTTTTCCAGCGGAAACCGGCCTTCCGGAAAATAGTCGTTCTGCAGATCGATGAGAATGAGAGCACGTCTGGTCATGAATGCCTCCTTGCATACGCGCTGTGGCGCGTTCCTCCACGCTTGTAGGGATAGGCGAGCCATGGCAGGATGCCTATTGGCGATCCTGACAAAGAACGAGGCATTTTCGACAAATGGCATCAGCGGACCGCGCCCGGCATATCGGCATACTGATTTACCCGGGCGCGCAGATGTCCGCCGTCCTCGGGCTGACCGATCTGTTCGTCACGGCGGATCGCCTTGCATGCGGCCGCCTCGGCGCGACCAAGCCGCTGCTGCGGGTGAGCCACCTCGCCCCCGCGCCGGACGGCGAGGCGGTTGAAACGGTGCTCGACATGCATCCGGATGGAGAGGGCCGTCCCGACGTCATCATCTTGCCGCCGAGCCTGGGCGACCCGCCGCTTGCGAGCGGCCCGCCGTCGGGCGCAGGCCTCGGGTCGCTGCTCGACTGGCTGCGGGAGAGACATGCCGACGGCACGATCCTCGCCTCCGTCTGTGCCGGCGCGTTCCTGCTCGCCGAAACCGGGCTGCTCGCGGGGCGGACGGCAACCACGCACTGGATCTATGCCGAGCCCTTCGCTGCGCGCTTCCCGGCGGTGCACGTCGACGCCGGAAAGCTGCTGATCGATGACGGCGACATCGTCACCGCCGGCGGGCTGATGGCGTGGACCGATCTCGGCCTGCATCTCCTCGACCGGCTCCTGGATTCCGCTGCTATGTTCGAGACGGCGCGCCTGCTGGTCGTCGATCCGCCGGGACGCGAGCAACGTTACTACACTGCCTTCTCACCGCGCCTCGACCACGGCGACGGGCCGATCCTGAAGGTGCAGCGCTGGCTGCGGGAGAACGGCACGCGGGCGATCACCGTCGGCGACATGGCGGCGCGGGCCGGCCTTGAGGAGCGGACCTTTCTGCGGCGCTTCAGCGCCGCCACGGGCCTGCGGCCGATCGAATACTGCCAGCACCTGCGTATCGGCAAGGCCCGCGAACTGCTGGAAAACACGAACACCGCCATCGACCGGATCGGCTGGGACGTCGGTTACGGCGATCCGGCCTCGTTCCGCAAGCTGTTCCTGAAGCTCACGGGCCTGACGCCCGGTGCCTACCGCCGCCGCTTCGGCGCCTTCCATGGCGACACGCGCGACGGCGATCGGGCGTGTCCGCGGTCGCCGGTTTCCGGCGGGGCGGATGCGGCTGCCATTTCGCCCGAAGCGGGAAGGGGCCCTTACTCCCGCAGGCCCATCGTCAACCGGGATGCCGCCGCATGAGACCCGTTGTCCGCCTCGACGAACTTGCTCTCGCCACCCAGTCCCACGGCGCTTCCTTCGAGGCGCGTTTCGCGTCGGTCGCGGCGCCGCTCGGCGCGCGCAGGCTCGGCGCCCGTTACGTCGAGGTGCCGCCCGGCAAGAAGGCATGGCCCTATCACGCGCACCACGCGAACGACGAACTTTTCGTCATCCTCAGTGGCTCCGGCACGGTGCGTTTCGGCGGGGAGATCTATCCGGTAAGCGCGGGCGATGTCGTCGTCTGCCCGTCAGGCGGCCCGGAAACGGCTCACCAGCTCATCGCTTCCGACGATGAACCGCTGAGATATCTCGCGGTCAGCACCATGCACGAGCCGGATGTGATGGAGTATCCCGACAGCGGCAAGCTGACGGTCTTCGCCGGCGCACCGCCCGGCGGCAACAAGGCCGCAAGGCGCGTCGACCTCACCGTGCGCGCGGACAGCCGTGTCGACTACTGGGACGGCGAGGATTGACCGCCGGCGGTCACGCCCGGTGCGCGGCTTTCACGAACAGCTCGACGGCGCGGGCAAGTTCGGCTTCGTCCAGACCGGCGAAGCCGAGGCGGAAGGCTTCCGGCGGGCGGGCGACATCAAGCGCGAAGCGGACGCCCGGCAGGACGGAAAGGCCAAGGCGCGCCGCATTAGCGGCCCAGCTTTCCGCCGCCGGGGTTTCCGCGTTTTGCCGCAGCCGCAGCCAGATGGCGAGCCCGCCCGCCGGCAGCGTGAACGCGGCTGAACCGCCGAGGCGCTCCGTCAGCAGCGCCGCCAGGCTGTCGCGGCGGGCATGGTAGATCCGCCGCGCCTTGCGGGCATGCCGCGCGAGGGTGCCATCGGCGATGATTCCGGCGAGAGCCTGCTCCAGCGGCACATCGCCCTGCCGGTCGATGGCTTCGCGCCGGTCGGCCATTCGCCGCAGGAGAGCGGCGGGCGCGACCGCATAGCCGATGCGGATACCGGGAGCGATGAGCTTCGACAGCGAGCCGAGATGGATCGCGGGGACGTCTGGCTCCGCCCGCGCAGCCAGCGGCAGCACCGGCCGCCCCTCGAAACGGTACTCGTGGTCGTAGTCGTCCTCGATGACGGTGAGGCGAAAGCGCCGCGCGATCCCCATGAGCCGCAGCCGCCGTGCCGCGCCGAGCGTGACCGTGGTCGGATATTGATGATGCGGCGTGACGTAAACGGCCTTCAGTCGCGGCTCGCGCTCCGCCAGCCGTTCGAGCGCGTCGGGCACGATCCCGCCTTCGTCCACCGGCACGCCGACGACGCGCGCACCGGCGGCGCGGAAGGCCGCCCATGCAAGCGGATAGCCTGGCGTTTCCACGGCGATCGCGGAACCGGGCTCCGCCACGGCGGCAGCGGCGAGGAACAGCGCCATCTGGCTGCCGCGCGTGATCAGAATGTCACCGGCTTGCACCGTCAGGCCGCGCTCCTCCCTGAGGTAGAGCGACAGAGCCTCGCGCAGGGCCGGGCTGCCGCGCGGATCGCCATAGCCGCCGCCCGCGAGGAACGACGGGGCGGCCAGCGCGCGGCGGAAGGCCCGCCCGAGCGCGGCCACCGGTGCGAGCCGGGGATCGGGCGCGCCGTCCGACAGGCTCAGCATGGGCCGCGCATCGCAGACGACCTCGGCCTCGGCGGCGGGCATGGCGCGGACTGGTGCCCGTCCGGACTCGGGCAGGTCGCCGGCGACGAAGGTCCCGCGCGACGGCTCGGCCGCGAGCCAGCCTTGCATGACGAGTTCCTGATAGGCGGCATCGACTGTGTTGCGGTTGAGCGAAAGGCTTTTCGACAGGGCGCGGGTGCCTGGCAGCGGGTCGCCGGGGTTCAGTCGCCCCCGCTCTATCTCGGCGACGATGGCGCGGGCAAGTGCCAGAAAGACGGGCTCCTTGCCCGCCGGCCTCACCTCGATCGCGAGTGTCGCGCCTTTTCCCACCCGGCCCATCCATTTTTCATAATCCGGCTCTCCACAACAGTCCGGATCGGAGCTATCGCATGAAGGGTCGGCAACGGCAACCCGGCCGATCCGCCGGCGCTGCATAGAGAGGGGAGAGAGGGCGCGATGCTCAAGACCGCGATCGCCATTCGCCATATCCATTTCGAGGGCCTCGGCACTTTCGAGGCCGTGCTGTCGGGCGCGGGCTTCAAGCTGCACTATCACGATGTGGGCGCGGCGGATTTCGCGGCGCTCGACCCGCTGGAGCCCGATCTGCTCGCCGTGCTCGGCGGGCCGGTCGGAGTCTACGAGGCGGACGCCTATCCCTTTCTGGCCGAGGAACGGGCGCTGATCGCGCGGCGGCTCGATGCCGGGCGCCCGCTTTTCGGCATTTGTCTCGGCGCGCAGCAGATCGCCGCCACCCTCGGCGCGGCGGTGGCGCCGGGCGGCGCCAAGGAAATCGGCTTTTCACCCCTGACGCTAACGGACGCAGGCCGGCAGAGCCCGCTGCGCCATCTCGATGGCGTGGCGGTGCTGCACTGGCACGGCGATGCCTTCGCCATTCCGGAGGGCGGCGTCAACCTGGCCTCGACACCGGCCTGCGCGACTCAGGCCTTCTCCCGTGGGCCGAACGTGCTCGGCGTGCAGTTCCATCCCGAAGCCGACGCCTGCGCGGGGCTGGAACCCTGGCTCATCGGCCATGCCTGCGAGCTTGCGGCTGCGGGGATAGATCCACGTGCCATCCGCGACGATGCGCGCCGTCGCGGCCCGGCCCTGCGGGAGGCCGGCCGCGCCATGTTCGCGGAATGGCTGGAGCAATTGCAGCCATGAGTACCGCAATCATGAGTACCGCAACCATGGGTGTCGCGGCCAATCTCGCGGATGCGCATGCCCGTATCGCGGCGGCGGCGCTGCGCTCGGGACGGAGCGCGCAGGCGGTGCGCCTCCTGCTCGTCACCAAGACGGTCGCGCCCGAGCGCGTACTGGAAGCCGTGCGCGCCGGCCAGACCGATCTCGGCGAGAACAAGGTGCAGGAAGGCCGCCAGAAGGCGGAGGCGCTGGCCGGAGAGGCCGTCCGCTGGTCGATGATCGGCCATTTGCAGAGCAACAAGGTGAAGGACGTGCTGCGTTTCGCCGGCGAGGTGCAGTCGCTGGACCGCCTCTCGCTGGCGGTGGCGCTGGAGAAGCGCCTGCAGTTTCTCGGTACCGGCCTCGATGTGTTCGTGCAGGTGAACACGTCGAACGAGGCCAGCAAATACGGGCTCACCCCGGAGGAAACGCCTGCGTTCCTGAAGGAACTCGCCGCCCTCCACGCGCTACGCCCGAAGGGATTCATGACGCTGGCGACTTTTACCCCGGACGAGGCGGAGGTGCGGCGGTGTTTCCGCTGCCTGCGCGATACTCGGGATCGCGCCCGTAACGACGCGCCGCAGGGGGCAGCGCTGGCCGAGCTCTCCATGGGCATGTCGGGCGACTACGAGTGGGCTGTCGAGGAGGGCGCGACGGTCGTACGGGTCGGGCAGGCGGTGTTCGGCCCGCGACCGCTGCCTGACTCCCACTACTGGCCCGGCGCGGCCGGGGCCGGCTGACGGCGGCCTCGGCGCGCTCCTTCCGGAGCCCGGGGCGCCGCTGTCCGCATGCCCAGCCGGGCGATGAGCGCCGCGTCGCGGTCGCGTGCCGGATTGCCGGTCGTCAGCAGCATGTCACCGGTAAAGATGGAGTTCGCGCCGGCGAGGAAGCAGAGTGCCTGCATCTCGTCGCTCATGGCGTGGCGGCCTGCGGAGAGCCGCACCACGCTTTCCGGCATCAGGATGCGGGCGAGCGCGACGAGCCGGACGAAGGCAACGGCGTCGGCGGGTTCCGCCTTCTCCATCACCGGCGTGCCCGCGATGGCGTTCCACATGTTGATCGGCACGCTTTCGGGCGGCACGTCGAGATTGGCGAGCGTCACCAGCATGGAGATGCGGTCCTCCACCGTTTCGCCCATGCCGACGATGCCGCCGCAACAGACTTTGATGCCGCCGGCGCGGACATGGGCGAGCGTCTCCAGCCGGTCGTCCATCGTCCGTGTGGTGACGATCTCGGGATAATAGGCGCGCGAGGTGTCGATGTTGTGGTTATAGTAATCGAGCCCAGCCTCGCCCAGTCGCTCCACCTGCGACGGGGTCAGCATGCCGAGGGTCACGCAGGTTTCCATCCCCAGCGCCTTCACACCCTCGATCATGGCGCAGACCCTGTCGAGATCGCGGTCCTTCGGACTGCGCCAGGCCGCGCCCATGCAGAAGCGCGTGGCGCCGCCCTCCCTGGCCCGCCGCGCCTGCGCGAGCACGGCGTCGACGTCCATCAGCTTCGATGCCGCGACGCCCGTCTTGTGGTGAGCGCTCTGCGAGCAGTAGCCGCAGTCTTCCGGACAGCCGCCCGTCTTGATGGACAACAGCGTCGCCGTCTCGATCTCCGTTGGGTCGAAATGCCGGCGGTGGAGGGTCTGCGCCCGGAACAGCAGCTCCGGGAAGGGAAGGCCGTAGACGGCGCGCGCTTCTTCCTCCGTCCAGCATACGCGCGGGGCGGGCCGGGTGGCAGCCGGGATCGCGGCGCTCATCGGCCGATCTTCCCGAGAAGATGCGCCGGAACAAACACCGCGGCAACGGCGACCACCGCGATTTTCAGGAGATCGCCAAGAATGAATGGCGTGAAGCCGAGCGCGACGATCCGCCCCGCCGGCACGTAGAACGCGAGCCAGAGCAGCCCCGCGGCATAGATGACAGCAAGGCCCGCGAGCATGGCGAGCACGCGGCCGACGACACCGCGCCCTTGTGCAAGCGCGCCGGTGATCCAGCTCGCGGCGAGATAGCCGAGCAGATAGCCGCCCGTGGGCCCCACCATGTACGCCACGCCGATCCCGCGCTCCGGCGTGCCGGAAAAGACGGGGAATCCGGCCGCGCCCGCTGCGAGATAGGCAAGGAAGGTCGCGGTGGCGAGGCGCGGCCCGGCGGCGACGGCAATCGCCATCACGGCGAGCGTGTGCAGGGTCATCGGCGTCGGCCAGAAGGGAATCTGGATCTTCGCGGCAAGGGTGATCAGCGCGACGCCGAGAGCGACGAAGGCGACTGTCCTTAAGCCGGAACGCAGGCCCGGGCCCGCCAGGACGAGGTTTTGACTCATGCTATCGCTCCTTCATAATTATAGATAATTCGTGATTTCATCTATAATGAATCCACATAAGCGGGCGAGTCGCAACATAATTATAGATAATTCATCAGCCGACGATGGCAAACGCCTTCCGCTGCCGGCCGCCAGCGGCGGAAACGGGCCGGTGCCCGATCCATTGGACATGCCGTGCGAGCGTGGCACAGGCGGCTTCCGTATCGCCCTTGCGCAGCGCGGCGAGAATGGCGCGGTGATCGTGATCGGTGCGCGCCTCCCAGTCCGATCGCCAGGCGGCGAAGAGGAAGCGGGCGGAGGCCGCGTGGAGATCGTCGATGGACGCGAGCAGCCGGGGCATGCCGCAGGGTTCGAGGATCAGCCGATGAAAGCGCCGGTTCGCGGCCTCCCACGAGCGGACATCGCGGGAAGCGTCGCCGGCCTTCGTGGCTTCCTCGGCCTCGTCGAGCACGGCATGCGTCAGGTGCGGGGCGGCGTGGCGAAGGGCCAGCACCTCCAGCGCCGCGCGCATCTCCGCCACTTCCCGGACTTCCGACAGTTCGAAGGATGCCACCCGCACGCCCTTGCGCGGTTCGCTCACTGCAAGGCCTTGCGCCTCCAGGCGGCGGAACGCCTCGCGCACCGGCACGTGGCTGGCGCCGAATTCCCCGGCGATATGGTCCTGCCGCAGCCGCGTCCCCGGTTCGATCTCGCCGGCGATGATGCGCTCCGCCAGCGTGCGGCTGATGCGGACGGCCAATGTGTCTTCCTTCAACGTCTCTTCTTTCTGCGCGCGCATGTTTTATAGATAATCGGGAACGGGCAGCCTGTCGATCGCGGCGCTGCCGGGCAGGGCGGTGCGGATGAGGCGCGACGCCGCGTCGGCGGCTGCCTCCATGTAGGACGGATCGCGGTGCAGCAGCACCACCGCGAAGGAGCCGTCGAGCAGCAGGATAACCTGGCGCGCGAGCTGCAGCGCGTTCTCGCCGACGCCTGCCTCTGTGAAGGCCGAAAAGAGCCAGTCCTCGACCCGTTTCTTGTGCGCGCGTCCGATGGTGATGGCCGGGTGGCCCGGCAGGTTGACGAGTTCCACGGAGGTGCGCAGGAAGCCGCATCCCTTCCATTCGGGATGGCGGGCGGCGCGGGCGAGGTTGCTGAAGAGGCTTGCGACCTTGTCCGCCACGTCGCCCTCCGTCTCGGCGAACCATCGCTGGAACAGGGCGAGATTCGGCTGGTCGCGGGTGTCGAGATAGGCGGCGATCAGGTCGTCCTTGCTGCGGAAATGGTAGTAGAGCGTCCGCTTGGTGACGCCGGCCTTCTCGGCCACGGCATCGACACTGACGGCGCGGATGCCCTCGCCGTGGAACAGCTTGCCGGCGGCCCGGATGATGCGTTCACGTGTGGGGAGCGTACTGCTGGTCATAAGCATGTATCGCACAGGCTGATGTATACTGACCAGTGAATATACACGACGGCGCTCTTCTTTTATCGTCGCCGGCATGAACGAGAACATCCGCACCTTACCCGACATGGATGGCAGGGCCGTCGCAATCGCCTGCCGCGACGGCGTGACGCTCGGCGGCCACGTGTGGGCCGCTCCGGGCGGCGGCGCGGCCGGCACGGTCATCGTCAACCCCGCGACCGGTGTCGCAGCGCGCTATTATCACCGTTACGCGCGCTTTCTGGTGCGGCACGGCTTCGACGTTCTCACCTACGACTATCGCGGCATCGGCCTGTCGCGGCCGGCGCGCCTGAGAGGGTGCCGCTATCGCTGGCGGGACTGGGGCGAGCTGGATTTCGACGCCGCTGTCCGCTTCATGCGCGACCGCCGGAAAGACGGGCCGCTGCTGGTGGTCGGCCACAGCATCGGCGGCTTCCTGCCCGGACTTGCCGAAAGCGCGACGCTGGTCGACAGGATGCTGACGGTGGGCGCGCAATATGCGTGGTGGGGCGACTATGCCCCGCACCGGCGGCTCGGCCTGCTCCTGAAATGGCACGTCGCCATGCCGGCCGCCACGGCGTTCTGCGGCTATTTTCCGGGCCGCCGGTTCGGCTGGCTGGAAGACCTGCCGGCCGGCGTCGCCAACGAGTGGAGCTTTCGCGGCCGCCGCTTCGAGCGCAGCCATCCGCGCCATGAGCGGGCGAAGGCGCTTTGCCGCATGGCGGCGGTGAAGGCGCCCATCCTTGCCGTCGCCGTGGCCGACGACGAACTCGGCACGGTGCCGGCCATCCGGCGCGCGCTCCGCTACTACACAGGCGCGTCGCGGCAGGCCGTGCTGCTCGCGCCGGCCGATTACGACCGCGAGGCCATCGGCCACTTCAGCCTTTTCCACGACAGCCACGCCAGCGGTTTCTGGATCGATACGCTGTTATGGCTCCGGGAAAGCCGCAACCCGTGGCCAAGCCGCCTCATCGGCCCCTGAAATCCAATCACCGGGAGTTCGTCTCGTGCATCGCTTCTACCATTCGCCGGGCGCCTGTTCGCTCGCCGTCCACATCGTGCTTGAGGAAACCGGCGCGCCCTACGAGGCGGAGGTGCGCTCCGCCCGCAACGGCGAGGGCACTTCCACGCCCGACTATCTGGCGCTCAATCCGAAGGGCCGCGTGCCGGCGCTGGCAGGCGTCGGCGACGAGTCCGGGCTGCTGACCGAGGCTGTCGCCATCCTCCTTTATCTCGCCCGCAGCCATCCCGGAGCGGGGCTGCTGCCTGCCGACCCCGCCGGAGAGGCGCGCTGTCTCGAATGGCTGTCGTGGCTGTCGGTGGATCTGCACGGCATCGGCTACGGCCAGCTCTGGCGTCCGCACCGCTTTGTCGGCGATCCGGCGCTGCATGCCGCCGTGGTTGAACGGGGGCGGGACAACATCCGCCGCGTCTACGATCACATAGAGAGCATCCTCGGGGACGGACGTGACTGGGCCGTGCCGGGCGGATACACCGTTGTCGATCCCTATCTGCTTGTATTCTGGCTGTGGGGCAGGCACGCCGGCTTCGACATGGAGGCGGAATGGCCGCTGTGGGCGGGCCTGATGGACAAGGTGCTGACGCGCCCGGCCGTCCGGCGGGCGCTCACGCAGGAGGGGCTGGCCCAGCCATGAGACAGCCGTCCGGGGTGCGCGCACAGGGCGTTGCCTATGGCTGCGCGGTCGTCGCACTGTTCGCGGGCTTCGTGATCGTATCCCGCCTCGGGCTTTCGGCCACGCTCGCGCCATCGGATGTCGCAGCGTTGCGCTTCGGCATCGCCGGCCTTCTGCTGTCGCCGATCCTGATGAAACACGGGCTCAGCGGCCTGGGCGCCACCGAGGCCGCCGTTCTCTCGGTCTCGGGCGGGCTCGGCTTTGCGCTCTTCGTCTATGCCGGCTTCGCGCTCGCGCCGGCGGCGCACGGCACGGTGCTGCTCCATGGCACGCTGCCGCTGACCACGGCCGTGCTGATGCGGACGTTCGCGAGGGCCAAAGCGCCGGAGGGGCGAGGGACGGGGCTCGCCCTCATCGCGCTGGGCGTCCTCGCCATGGCGTGGGACGGCCTGTCCAACGCATCGCCGATGCTGCTCGCCGGCGACCTCTGCCTGCTCCTTGCCTCCTTCTGCTGGTCCGGCTACGGGCTTTACGTGCGGCGCCTCGGCCTGCCGGCGACGCGCGCCGCCGCCATCGTCACCGGCCTTTCGGCCCTGATTTTCCTGCCGGTCTACGCACTTCTGCCGGGAAAGGCGCTGTTCCACACACCGTGGCGCGACCTGCTGGTGCAGGGGATTTTTCAGGGCGCCGTCATCGGCGTCGCGTCTATCGTTATTTACACGCGGGCCATCGTGCTGCTCGGCGCCACCCGGCTTGCCTTCTTCACCGCCGCCGTGCCGGCTCTGACGACGCTGGCGGGCATTCCCCTTCTCGGGGAAACGCCCGGCGTCGCGGCCGGGCTCGGCGTCGGACTCGTTACCGCCGGCATGATCGCCGGCCTGCGGCAGGCCGATCCGGACTAAAGCGTTTTCAAGCAAAGCGGGTACCGGTTTTCGTGAAGATAGCGCGTAATATCAAAAACTTATAGCATTTCGGCGTTTCAATGAAATGTCGAAATGCTATAGTATCATTATCCTGCGGCGGGCTCCGAACACGGCAGGCCGGCCTGCGCCAGATGCGCGAGGAGGTCCCGCGCCGGCGGCGTCAGTTCGTCCTCCGGCCGGCAGCAGAGCGACAGCCGCCGCGTCGCCCAGGTGTCGGCGAGGCGGCGGAAGGCGATTCCCGTCGCGGCGCGGCAGCGGCGCGCGGCGGTCTCGGGCACGATGCCGAGACCGACGCCGTCGGCGGCCATGCGGCAGATGCCGTCGAACGTGCGCAGCCGCAGCCGCGTCTTCAACTTCACGCCCGCCCGCGCGGCCTGCGCGTCGATGTGGTCCTGCAGGGCACCGCCGGCGAGCCCCACGAACTCGCAATGCACCACATCCGCAAACGCGAGGCGCCGGGCCGCCGCAAGCGCATGATCACGCGCCATGACGACGACCAGCCTGTCGACAGCAAACGGCACCACGCGCAGGCCGGCGGTGTCGACCGCATCCGAGAGGATGCCGATTTCCGACAAACCGGTCGCGACCATCCGCGCAATCTCCGCACTTTGCCGCTCCTTCAGCTCGACATCGATCCGCGGATGCGCGGCCATCCACGGGCCGAGCCTGCCGGGGAGGAACTCGGTGATGGCGGCCGTGTTGGCGGCGAGCCGGACAGTGGCGCGCAAGCCCCTTGCGTGCTCGCCGAGTTCGCCACGCATCTGCGCCATCTGACGGCCGATCAGGCGCGCATGGTGGGCCAGCGCCTCGCCGGCTGGCGTGGGGGTGACGCCGCGCCGGCCACGTTCGAGCAGCCGGACGCCGCCGGAGGCCTCCATGTCGCGCAGGCGCTCGCTGGCCGCCGGCAGAGACAGGCCGACGTCCGCCGCCCCCCGTGTGATGCTGCCGGCCTCGACCACGGCAAGGAACAGGCGAAGGTCTGTGAGATCGAAACGCATGCCCGCGAGGATAGCCGAAATGGAGCCTTCGGACCAGCCGAAGCCATGACTTCGGATCATCCGCATTGTGCCTGGCGCGGAATCCCTTATCCCGACGGACATGATGGATATCTCGCTCCTGCTCCTCGTCGCGGTTGCCGCGACCTTTTTCGCCGCCGGCATCGTCAAGGGTGTGACCGGCATGGGCCTGCCGACCGTGGCCATGGGCGTGCTCGGCGCGCTCGTCTCGCCGCTCGCGGCGGCCAGCCTGCTGATCGTGCCGTCGTTCGTGACCAACGTCTGGCAGCTCGCGGCCGGCCCAAGCTTCGGGCCGCTCGCGCGCCGGCTCTGGCCGATGATGCTGGCGATCGGCGCCGGGACGCTCGCCGGCACTTCGCTGCTCGCCCACGGCGATACGGCGCTGACAACGGGCGCGCTCGGCGCGGCGCTCGTGTTCTACGCCGCCTTTACGCTCCTGGCCCGCCAGATCCGTGTACCGGCGCGGCTGGAGGCCTGGCTGTCGCCGGCCGTCGGCGCGATCACCGGCATCGTGACCGGCGCAACGGGGGTTTTCGTCATCCCGGCGGTGCCCTACCTGCAGGCGCTTGGCCTCGACAGGGACGATCTCGTGCAGGCGCTCGGCCTTTCCTTCACCGTCTCGACCGTCGCGCTGGCGATCGGCCTGGCGTCGCGCGGCGCGTTTCACGCCGACAGCCTCGTCCTGTCCGCGCTGGCAGTCGCCCCCGCGCTCGCGGGCATGTGGGCGGGACAGATTATTCGGCAAAAGATCAGCCCGCAGACTTTCCGCCGCTGGTTCCTGTTCTGTCTGATCGTCCTCGGCGCGGAAATGCTGCTGCGGCCGCTGGTTTCATAGAGCGGCGCCATTCGCCGGGGCGCCCGCCGGAACTTTCCGCGTATCAGCCAAGAGTATAGGTTGCTAAACCGGCACGCATGAAAGATACCTCATATATTGGCCGATCGGTTTTCTGCATAAGCGGCCGAATGAAAAGAGTGACCGTACGGGGCGGAAAGCTTTCCGCCACGGGCGCAAATAAAAAAGCGGAGCGGAAACACCGCAATCCGCACGGATTCGTTTGAATCTGAAATAGTTTTAAGGAGGATAACCAAGATGGACACGTCCGTGGCCGAGCGCGTTGCGGCCAACCCAACATATCAGTCCCTGAAAGCCACCCGATCCCGGTTCAGTTGGACGCTGACGATCGCTATCCTGATCGTTTACTACGGCTTTATCCTGTTGATCGCGTTCGGCAAGAATTTGCTGGCAACCCCGCTGGGAGACGGCGTCACGACGCTCGGCATCCCGGTCGGCTTCGGCGTGATCATCTTCACCATCGTCATCACCGCCGTCTATGTGCGGCGGGCCAACGGCGAATTCGACGCTCTTTCCGAAACGGTGAAGCGGGAGGTGCTGCAATGAGCAGCCTTGCCAGAAATCTCTTCAGGACTCTGGGCGGCGCGGCCCTTCTGGCCGCCCCGACCGTCGCGCTCGCCGCCGGCGACCTCGGCGGCCAGGCCGAGCAGCAGCCGACCAACTGGACGGCGATCATCATGTTCGCCGTCTTCGTGATCGGCACGCTCTTCATCACGAAATGGGCGGCCGCGCGCACCAAGTCCGCGGCGGACTTCTACACGGCGGGCGGCGGCATCACCGGTTTCCAGAACGGCCTTGCCATCGCCGGCGACTACATGTCCGCCGCCTCGTTCCTCGGCATTTCGGCGGCGGTGATGGCCTCGGGCTTCGACGGCCTCATCTACTCGATCGGCTTCCTCGTCGGCTGGCCGGTCATCACCTTCCTGATGGCGGAGCGGCTGCGCAACCTCGGCAAGTTCACCTTCGCCGACGTCGCCGCCTTCCGCTTCGCGCAGACGCCGGTGCGCATCTTCGCGGCCTCGGGCACGCTCGTCGTCGTTGCCTTCTACCTGATCGCGCAGATGGTCGGCGCGGGCCAGCTCATCAAGCTGCTGTTCGGGCTGGAATACTGGATCGCGGTCGTGATCGTCGGCGCGCTGATGATGATCTACGTGCTGTTCGGCGGCATGACCGCGACGACGTGGGTGCAGATCATCAAGGCCTGCCTGCTGCTGGGCGGCGCGAGCTTCATGGCCTTCATGGTGATGTGGAACTACGGCTTCAGCCCCGAGCGGCTTTTCGCCAGCGCCGTCGACGTGAAGGCGGGAATCGCCTCTGCGGGTGGCGCCGCGCCGGAGCAGGCGCGCCAGAGCGGCCTGTCAATCATGGCGCCGGGTAACTTCATCACCGATCCGATCTCGGCCATCTCGTTCGGCATGGCGCTGATGTTCGGCACGGCCGGCCTGCCGCACATCCTGATGCGCTTCTTCACCGTGCCCAGCGCCAAGGAAGCGCGCAAATCGGTGATGTGGGCCACGGGGTGGATCGGCTACTTCTACCTGCTCACCTTCATCATCGGCTTCGGCGCCATCACCTTCGTGCTGACGGATCCGTCGTTCCTCGACCCGCGCGGCGGCCTTATCGGCGGCAGCAACATGGCGGCGGTACATCTGGCGCATGCCGTGGGCGGCAACATCTTCCTCGGCTTCATCTCGGCCGTGGCGTTCGCAACCATCCTCGCCGTGGTGGCCGGGCTCACGCTCTCGGGCGCGTCCGCCGTGTCGCACGACATCTACTCCACCATCCTGAAGGACGGCAAGGCGGACAGCGCTTCGGAACTGCGCGTCTCACGCATCACCACCGTGGCGCTCGGCATCCTGGCGGTCGCGCTCGGCATCGCGTTCGAGAAGCAGAACATCGCCTTCATGGTGTCGCTCGCCTTCGCCATCGCGGCGTCGGCGAACTTCCCGGTGCTGTTCCTGTCGATCCTGTGGAAGGACACGACGACCTGGGGCGCGGTGATCGGCGGCTTCCTCGGCCTCATCTCCTCGGTGGTGCTGACGGTGCTCTCGCCCTCCGTGTGGGAAGCGACGCTTGGCTACGCAAAGGGCTCGGCGCCGTTCCCCTATACCTCGCCGGCGCTGTTCTCGATGACGATCGGCTTCGTCGGGATCTGGCTGTTCTCGGTACTCGACAGGAGCCGCCGGGCGCAGATCGACCGCGATGGCTTCCTGGCGCAGCAGGTGCGCTCGGAGACCGGCATCGGTGCCGCGAAAGCCTCCTCTCACTAACGACAGCTTCCTCCCGCCGGACACGCCGGCGGGAGGCCCCGCTCCGGGCGACGATGCCGGTCCTCCCTCCGCGGGGCGGATCGGCATCGCGCGCGAACGGCGGGAGCTGGTATCGCTGATGACAGCACGGGTGGGCGATGCCCGCGTCCGCGAGCCTCTTGTCGTGGATGGCGGCACCGATCTCGTCAGCCTGTGCCGCCTGCTGTCCGCGCGCGGGCTGGGCGACGCGCTGGTGCGGGACGGCGAGCGCCTCGGCATCTTCACCACCACCAACCTGCGCGATGCGCTGCTGCGGCCGGAGCCGCCCGCGAGCCTGCCGGTGAGGGCCGTCTCGACCTTCGAGACGATCTCCGTCTCCATCGATGACGAACTCTACCGGGCGCTGATCCTGATGCTGCGCCACCGAATTCACCGCGTCATCGTGATGGACGGCGAAAAGGTCGCCGGGCTGCTCAGCCAGTATGATCTGATGGCCTTCATCACCGGCCATTCGCAGCTCACCGCCCTGCAGGTGGCGCAGGCGCCCGATATCGCCGCGCTGCAAACCGCCGCGCGGCAGGTCGACAGCCTGATTACCGTGCTGCATGAGGACGGCGTGCGCATTGAGGTGATCGCGCGGCTCGTGGGCGCGCTGAACCGCCAGATTTTCGACCGTCTGTGGCAGTTGCTGGCGCCAGCCGAGCTGCGTGCCAACAGCTGCCTCATCGTCATGGGGAGCGAGGGGCGCGGCGAGCAGATCGTCAAGACCGATCAGGACAACGCCCTGCTGCTGCGCGACGGCTTTTCCCATCCGGATCTGGAGGCGGTGACGGAGGCCTTCACCGCAGCGCTGATCTCGATGGGCTATCCGCCGTGCCCCGGCGGCATCATGCTGAGCCGTCCGCTCTGGCGCCAGCACGTCGGCACCTTCTGCGAGACGCTCCGCCAATGGATCCACGGCGCCGATCCGGAAGGGCCGATGAACCTCGCGATCTTTCTGGATGCGGCGCCTGTGGCGGGCGATCCGACGTTGCTCGACGCGGCGCGTACGCGGGTGAGAGAGCTGATGATGAACGACGACGGCTACTACGCCCGCTTCGCCGCCGCCATCGAGCAGTTCGAGAGCGGGGGCTGGTGGTCGCGGCTGCCGGGCCTCGGCGGCCGTGCCTCCGCGCAGATCGACCTGAAGAAGCGCGGCCTGTTCCCGCTGGTTCACGGTGTCCGGGCGCTCGCGCTGCAATACGGGGTGGGCGAGACGGCGACCGTGGCACGGCTGGCGGCGCTGGAGGCCGACGGCCGCATCGATACGCCCTTCGTCCGCGATCTCGCGGACGCACTGCATTTCCTGATGGGGATGAAGCTGTCGAGCAATCTGCGGCAGATGGCGGCTGGCCGCGCGCCTGATACGATGGTGCGGCTCGACGAACTCGGCACACTCGACAAACAGGCGCTGAAGGATTCGCTCGCCATCGTCCGCCGCTTCCGCCAGTGGCTGGAGCGGCATTACAGGCTGGATGTGCTGTGAAGGGAGGCATGCCACACACGCGATTTTCGCTCGGCCTTTGGGCCGCGGCCGCGCTGCTGTTCAATTTTCCGCTGATCCTCATCTGGGATCGCGACGTCACGGTGGCCGGGTTGCCGCTGCTGCCGGTCGCGATGTTCGTCATCTGGGCGCTGCTGATCGTGCTTCTTGCCTTCGTGGCGGAGGCGCGCCCGGCACGCCGGCCGCCCCCTTCCGGCTGAAGCCCATGTCCGCCCCGCTCGTCCTCGGCGTCTCCTTCGGCTATCTGCTGCTGCTGTTCGCGATCGCGGCCCTTGCCGACCGGCGCGCGGCGGAAGGGCGCTCCGTGATCGACAACCCGTTGGTCTATGCGCTGTCGCTCGGCGTCTATTGTTCGGCGTGGACCTATTTCGGCAGTGTCGGCGAGGCGG
Source organism: Pseudochelatococcus lubricantis (assembly GCF_011762225.1). Taxonomy (GTDB): domain Bacteria; phylum Pseudomonadota; class Alphaproteobacteria; order Rhizobiales; family Beijerinckiaceae; genus Pseudochelatococcus; species Pseudochelatococcus lubricantis. Next base: position 272,830 of record NZ_JAASQI010000005.1, on the reverse strand, counting down.
CGGCCGAGGGCATCTGGTTTCTGCCCATCTATCTCGGCCCCATGCTCGCGATGCTGCTCGCCGGCGTGGTCATCCTGCGCATGATCCGCATCGCGCGTACATACCGCATCACCTCCATCGCGGACTTCATCGCCAGTCGCTATGGCAAGAGCCCGCTTCTCGCCGCGCTGGTGACGCTGATCACCGTGGTGGGCATCGTGCCCTACATCGCGCTGCAGCTGAAGGCCGTGGCGACGGGCTACCAGATCATGACGGCGGCGCCCGCCGACAGCGGCGCGCTGGTGTGGTGGCGGGACAGCACGCTCTATGTCGCGATGGCGCTCGCCGCGTTCACCATCCTTTTCGGCACCCGCCATCTGGACAGCGCCGAGCGTCACGAGGGGATGGTGGCGGCCATCGCCTTCGAATCCGTGGTGAAGCTCGGCGCCTTTCTCGCGGTGGGCGTCTTCGTCACCTGGGGGCTGTTCGACGGCCCGGCCGACATCTGGGCGCGTGCCGCCGTGCTGCCGGAGTTGCGGGCGCTCGCGCGGCTCGGCAGCGGCACCGGGGAGGGCGGCTTCGGCCATGCGCAATGGTTCGCGCTCGTCGTTCTCGCCATGCTGTCCGTGCTGCTGCTGCCGCGCCAGTTCCAGATGATGGTGGTGGAGTGCGTCGACGAGCGACATCTGAAGCGCGCTGCCTGGGTGTTTCCGGCCTATCTGTTCCTGATCAACGTATTCGTATTGCCCATCGCCATCGGCGGGCGGCTCATTTTCGGCATGGAGACGGTCGATCCCGAAACCTATGTCCTGACGCTGCCGCTGGCGGACGGCGCGCGGGCACTGGCGCTGTTCGTCTATGTCGGCGGGCTGTCGGCGGCGACGGGCATGCTGATCGTCGAGACGATCGCGGTTTCCACCATGGTCTGCAACGATCTCGTCATGCCGGCGCTGTTCCGCGGGCGCGGGTTCGGGGCCTATTCCGGCCGCGATCTCACAGGCCTGCTGCTCAACATCCGCCGGGCCGCGATTCTCGGCATCCTGCTGCTGGGCTATCTCTATTTTCGCATGGCCGGGGATGCCTATGCGCTCGTCAGCATCGGCCTCATCAGCTTCGCGGCGGTGGCGCAGTTCGGCCCGGCGCTGCTCATCGGCATTTACTGGAAGGGCGGCACGCGGCTCGGCGCGCTCGGCGGCCTCATCGGCGGCTTTTCGCTCTGGGCCTATACGCTGATGCTGCCATCCGTCGCTCGCTCGGGCTGGATTTCGGCGGATTTCGTCGCGCACGGGCCTTGGGGGATAGAGATGCTGGCGCCGGAGCGCCTCTTCGACCTCGCCGGGCTCGACAATCTCACCCATGCGCTGTTCTGGAGCCTGCTGGCCAACGTCGGCCTCTATGTCGGCCTGTCGCTGTGGCGGGCGCCCGGCGCGCGGGAAACGAGCCAGGCGCTGCTGTTCGTCGATATCATGAAGCGTGGCGACGCCGGCGAGGCGCCGGTCTTCTGGCGCGGCCGGGCGCGGATTGCGGACCTTGAAGCGCTGGCCGTCCGCGTGCTGGGCGACGAGCGCGGCCGGCTGCTGTTCGCAGGCGGGCAGGCAGGTCAGTCCACAGGCCACGGCGCCGGCCCGTTGGCGGACGCGCAACTCGTCGACCGGGTGGAGCGGCAGCTTGCGGGTGCCGTGGGCTCGGCATCGGCGCGGGTGATGGTGGCCTCCGTTGTCGAGGAGGAAGCGCTCGACCTAGACGACGTGATCGCCATTCTCGGCGAGGCGAGCGAATTGCGCGCAGCCAACGAAAAACTGAAAAGCCTCGACCAGATGAAGGACGATTTCATCTCCTCCGTCACGCACGAACTGCGCACGCCGCTGACCTCCATCCGCGCGCTGAGCGAACTCATGCTGGACACGCCCGACATGGACGAGGCCCAGCGCGCCGAATTCCTGCGCATCGTGGTGGGTGAGAGCGAGCGCCTGAGCCGGCTGGTAAACCAGGTGCTCGACATGGCGAAGATCGAATCCGGCCAGGCCGAATGGCATAACAGCGATGTCGACCTCGGCGCGCTGATCGTCTCCGCCACGGGCGGCATGTCGGCGCTGTTCGCCGAGCGCGGCACCGCGATCGCGCTCGATCTGCCGCCAGCCGTGCCGCCGGTGCGCGCCGACGCGGACCGGCTGACGCAGGTGCTGCTGAACCTGCTGTCGAACGCGGCGAAGTTCGTTCCGGAAGGGAGGGGACGGATCGAAGTATCGTTGAAGATCGCCGGCGACAGTCTGGAAGTGCGGGTGCGGGACAACGGTCCCGGCGTGCCTTCGGCGGACCGCGCCCATGTCTTCGATCGTTTCCGCCAGGGCGGTGACGCCCTCACGCGGCCACCGGGCACCGGGCTCGGGCTTCCCATCAGCCGACGGATCGTCAATCATCTGGGGGGAGAAATGTGGCTCGAATCGGAGCCGGGCGAAGGAGCGTGCTTCGGTTTCCGGCTGCCGCTTCCGCCCGCGCCGGAGGGGGAGAAGAAATGAGCGCCACGGTGCTGATCGCCGACGACGAGCCGAACATCGTCATATCGCTCGAATTCATGATGAAGCGCGAGGGGCATCGGGTGCTGGTGGCGCGCGACGGCGCCGAGGCGCTGGAGGCGATCCGCCGCGAGCGGCCGGCGCTGGTGCTGCTCGACGCCACCATGCCGGTGCATTCCGGCTTCGAGGTGTGCGAGGCCGTGCGCGCCGATCCCGCGATACGCGACATCCGCATCCTGATGCTGACCGCCAAGGGCCGCGAGACCGACATGGCGCGCGGGCTCGGGGCCGGTGCCGATGCCTATGTCACCAAGCCGTTCTCGACGCGCGAACTGCTGGAAAAGGTGCGGGAGATGCTGGCGTGAGGGGAGATCGCCGCCTTCTCCTGGCCCTGCTCGCGCCGGGCGTGCTGCTGGCGGCGTGGGAGGCGGTCGCGCTGCTTCTGCTCTTCACCGGCGCGGCGCCCGAGTCACGGACCGGCCTCGGCGCCGCGCTCTCGACACAGGCGCCCGTGCTCGCCGTCTGGTGGCTCGCGGCCGCGGCCGCTGCGGCCTTCGGCCTCTACCGCCTGCATGCCGTCTTCGTGGCTGGCGCAGACCGGCTCGCGGACGCGACGCGCGTACTGGCCGGCGATCCGCAGGCGCCCGCCATTCCGCCTCAGGGCAACGCGACCCTGCGGGCTCTGGCCGAGGCCATCAACACCCTCGCCGACCGGCATCGCACGCTGCGTAGCGACATGGACGAGCGGATCGCGGACGCCAGCGAGGCCGTCGCCTATCAGCGCGACCAGCTCGCGGCGCTGATGGCGGAGCTCGAACAGGGCGTGATCGTCTGCAACCTCGACGGCCGCATCCTGCTTTATAACCAACAAAGCAGCCGTCTCTTCGCGTCCTGCGGGGGCACCGTGGGCCTTGGACGGTCCATCGATGCGCTGCTAGACCCCGCGCTCATCGCCCATGCGCGCGAGATGCTCGAACAGCGGGGCGCCGGCGGGGCGCCGGCCCATTTCGTGACCGGGCTTCCCGACGGCCACCTGCTGCGGGTGGGCATGGCAGGCGTGCGCCCGGCGGGCGAAGGCGCCACCGCCGCGCTGACCGGCTTCGTGCTGCTGGTCGACGACATCACCGAGGAACAGCGCGCGCACGCGAGCCGCGACGCCCGGCTGCTGACGCTCACCGAGGCGAGCCGCGCGTCGCTGGCGGCCATGCAGGCGGCGCTCGACCTGATGGACTATCCCGATCTGGCGGAGGACGAACGCGCGCGCTTCCAGGCGATCGTGCGCGACGAGGTGTCGGCGATGGGCCGGCGGCTTGAGGCGCTCGCCGCCGATACATCCGAGGACCTGAAGGGCCGCTGGCCGCTGCAGGACATGCTGGGCGCGGACCTCCTCGCCGCCGCCGCGCGGCGGATTGCCGCCACGTCGGGGGACGCGGCCGAAACCGACGCCGAGCCCGGGCTGTGGCTGCGGGTAGACAGCTTCGCCGTTATCAGCGCCCTTGCCTTTCTGGCCGGCCGGCACGGCGCGGCGGCGGGCAGGCCGGCGCTGCGGCTGCGGCGCGCGGAGGGGCGGGCGCATCTTGACCTGCTCTGGCGGGGGGAGAGCGCGGAGCCCGCGCCCGGCTGGCAGACGGAGCCGATGCAGGTCGGCGACGAGCGTCTGCCGCTGACGGTGCGCGACGTTGCCGAGCGGCATGGCGGCGAGGTGTGGTTCGGCCGGCAGCGCGAGGGCAGCGACCGCTTCGTGCGCTTCCTGCTGCCGTTGGCGTCGGGCGCGCCGCAGGCGCCCCTCGCGCCCTCCGACAGCCGCCCGGTCTATTACGATTTCGACCTGTTCAGGGCGAGCGCCGAAGGCAGCACGCTCGACGAGCGGCCGCTCACCGGGATCAGCTACACGGTCTTCGATACCGAAACCACCGGGCTCGATCCGGCGGGCGGCGACGAGATCATCCAGATCGGCGCGACGCGGATCGTCAATGGCCGCCTGCTCGACGGGGAGTGCTTCGACCAGCTCGTCAACCCCGGCCGGCATATTCCGGAAGCCTCGATCCCGATCCACGGCATCCGCCCCGAGATGGTGCGCAGCAAGCCGCCGATCGCGGAGGTGCTGCCGCTGTTCCACGCCTTCGCCGCCGATACCGTGCTCGTCGGCCACAACGTTGCCTTCGACATGCGCTTCCTGCAGATCAAGGAGGCGGTCAGCGGCGTGCGCTTCGAGCAGCCGGTGCTGGATACGCTGCTGCTTGCCTCAATCGTGCATCCGCACGAGACGGAACACGGGCTGGAAGCGACGGCCGCGCGGCTCGGCATCAACCTCGCCGCCCGCCACACGGCCGTCGGTGACGCGCTGACGACCGCCGCCATCTTCCTGAAGCTGCTGCCGCTGCTGGCCCAGAAGGGCATCACCACGCTGGGCGAGGCGCGGGCAGCCTCGGCCGGGTCCTTCTACGCGCGCCTCAGGTATTGAGGCGTTCGCCGCGCCACGTCTGTCTGTCAGGCTACTTGCCGCGACTGAGGCGCGCCGCACAATTCCCCGGCGAAACGCAGGGTGGCGTCGAGCGTTGTCTCGCTGTGCCGCCCGATGGCATCGGCCGCGGGACAGTCGGCGCGGAAATGCCCGCCGCGGCTTTCCCGGCGCGCGAAGGCACCGGCCGCGACCATCAGCGCCACGAGGGCGCGGTCGTCCGCCGCGACATCGTGAAGCCGGCGGATGACATGGCTGAGCCCGGCGGCATCGCGCACCACGCCCACCCCGGCGTCCATCAGCGCGCGGATATCGGCAGGCGCGGGTATGGTGCCGCGCGGCGCCGTGCGCGTCTCCGGCGCGCCGGGCAGGGCAAGGTTGCCGCGTATGTCGTCCGCGCTCCAGCCCGCGAAGACGAGCGCTTCGAGCAGCGAGTTGCTGGCGAGCCGGTTGGCGCCATGCAGGCCGGTCGATGCCACCTCGCCGCAGGCCCAGAGTCCGGCGACGGTGCTGCGGCCCGCCGCGTCCACCCGGATGCCGCCCATATGGTAATGCGCGGCCGGGCGCACCGGGATAGGCTGGCGCGCGGGATCGAGCCCATGGGCGCGGCAGAGCGCCACGACGCCGGGAAAGCGGCCGTCGAGGCCCTTCAGGCGGGCATCGAGAAACACCTGCCGCCCCGCCGCGATCTCGCTGAAGATGGCGCGCGCCACCACGTCGCGCGCAGCGAGTTCCCGGCCCGGCACGTCTTCCATGAAGCGTTTGCCTCGCTCGTCCAGCAGGATCGCGCCTTCGCCCCTTAAAGCCTCGGTCGCGAGCGGCATCGGATCGGCGCCAACGGCGATTGCTGTGGGATGGAACTGCACAAACTCCATGTCGCGCATTACCGCGCCGGCGCGGGCGGCGAGCGCCAGCCCCGAGCCGACCGCGCCCGGCGGGTTCGTGGTCGAGCCGTAGAGCGCGCCAAGCCCGCCGGTGGCAAGCACCACGGCCCGGGCGGGCAGGGCGACTTCGCCTGAAGGCGCACGTGCCCTGAGCCCGGCGATGCGGCCGTGCGCATCGCGCAGCAGGGCGACGGCGCGCAGATCGTCGGCGATCATGATGTGGGGTGCGCCGCGGGCCGCGCGGATCAGCGTTTCCAGCACGGCAAGGCCGGTCCTGTCGCCACGCGCGTGGACGATGCGGCGGCGGCCGTGGGCGGCTTCGAGGCCGAGCGCCAGCCTGCCTTCCGCATCGCGATCGAACGGGGTTTCGAGCCCGGCGAGCCACGCGACGACCTCGTCGGCCGCTTCCGCGACGCGCCGGGCGACGGCGGGATCGCCGAGGCCCGCGCCGGCCGCGAGCGTGTCGGCGGCATGCAATTCGGGCGCGTCGTCGTCTCCGAGGGCAGCGGCGATGCCACCCTGCGCCAGCGCCGTCGCGGCTCCATGGCCGAGGGGGCTGCCGGCGATCAGGGTGACCGGCAGGGGCGCGAGACGTAGCGCCGTGGCAAGCCCGGCGACACCCGCGCCGACCACGAGAATGCAATCCTGCAACATGACATCGGCCCCTTCAACGGACGGCGAGCATGCGCTCGACGGCGGCACGGGCGCGCCCGGCCACCCGCGCGTCGATCTCGACGGCGACGCTCATGGTCTCCAGCGCGCGGCGGATTTTCGGCAACGTGATGCGCCGCATGTGGGGGCACAGGTTGCAGGGCCGCACGAACTCCACCTCCGGGTTATGGACCGAAACGTTGTCGGCCATGGAGCACTCGGTGATCAACACCACGCGGCCCGGCTTGTGGTCGCCGACATAGTCCGCCATCGCGGCCGTGGAGCCGGCGAAATCGGCTTCCGCCACCACTTCCGGCGGGCATTCCGGATGGGCGAGCACCACGATGCCCGGATAGCTCTCGCGCAGGTCGCGGATGTCCTGCGGGGTGAAACGCTCGTGCACCTCACAATGGCCTTTCCAGGCGATCAGCTCGATCTCCGGAACCTCTTTCTGCACGTTCTGCGCCAGATATTCGTCCGGCAGCATCAGGATGCGGTTGACGCCCCACTCACGCGCGACGTGGCGCACCACCTTCACGGCATTGCCCGACGTGCAGCAATAGTCGCTCTCGGCCTTCACCTCGGCGGAAGTGTTGACGTAGGTGACGACCGGCACGCCGGGATAGCGCTGACGCAGCAGGCGGATGTCCGCGCCGGTGATGGAATCGGCGAGCGAGCAGCCGGCACCGTCGTCCGGAATCAGCACGGTCTTCGACGGATTGAGCAGCTTCGCCGTTTCGGCCATGAAATGCACGCCGGCCAGCACGATGACGTCAGCATCCACATTCACGGCCTCGCGGGCGAGCGCGAGGCTGTCGCCGACGATATCCGCCACCGTGTTGAAGATCTCGGGCGCCTGATAGTTGTGGCCGAGCACGACGGCGTTGCGCTCTTTCTTCAGGCGCTCGATGGCCTCGACCTCGCGTGCGACCGCCGGCCACTCGCCCGGCAACAGGTGTTTCGACACGCGCGCATAGAGTTGCGGCAGCGGAAAGCCTTCCTCCGGGCGCGCGGCGGCAAGGGAGGCGGGGGCTGTTTCCTCACGGGGTGCGAAGTTGGCGTAGAGCATCGCATCTTCCTTGTGCTCATAATGAGCATAATAGGGGTGCAGAACATACGATCGTTTCACGGAAACGCCGGCATGCTCTAATTCTTTGATTTTGAGCGAATTCTTAGCGATCCAATGATCCCATTGGATCGGAACGCGCCCTTGAAACGCCGGGCAGAATTGCCCGACAGACCGTTATGCTAAAATTGAGCATAAGGCTTTGTCAACTGAATGTCATGAAAATCGCGGAAAATATATTTTTCAGCAATACGAGGATCGCCTCAGCGCCGGCCGCCGGCGACGGGCAGGCGCACGCCCGGCGCGGGGCGCTCCAGCAGCACCTCGCGGCGGAAGCGCACGAGGCGGGCGGGGCGTCCGCCGGTCTCGGCTGTGGCCTCGCCTGTTTCCTCCACGAGACGCTGCTGCTCCACCAGCCGGCGGAAGTTCTGCTTGTGCAGCCGCACCCCGCCGAGTGCCTCGACCGTGCGCTGGAGCTGAAGCAGCGTGAAGCTCGGCGGCATCAGCTCGAACACAACGGGCCGATACTTGATCTTGCCGCGCAGGCGGGCGATGGCCAGCGCCAGCATGCGGCGGTGATCGACGGCCATCTCGACGCTACCGGCGAGCGGGGCGGCGCGGCCGGCGTTCTGCTCGCGCAGCGCTTCGCCCACCAGCCCGGCCTCGTAGAGCAGTTCGTAGCGTTCGAGCGCGCGTTCCTCGTCCCACACGCCGCGCTCCCCGAAGCCGAATGCGAGCGAGAGCCGCTCGCCGCGGGTGGCCCGCACATCCGCGGCCGCCCAGTCACGCAGGACCGGCTCCAGCGCGTCCAGCACCGGCGGACGGCCGTCGCGCCAATCCTCCCAAGGGAAGTAGCGATACCAGCTCTGCCAGGCCGCATCGGCGTCGCCCGCCGGCCGTGCCTCGCGCACCAGAGCGAGGTAGGCAACGGACAGCGCGCGCGTCGCGTTCGCGCCGTCCGTCTCGCTACGGTCGCGGTCGCCGAAGGTGTAGAGCTGCTCGACATAGCCGAGCTTCTGAAGCGTCTGGCGCTCCACCCAGTTCCTCAGGCCGGTTTCCAGCGTGCGATGGCCGCGTTCCAGCGGGCCGGAGGGCAGCGCCTCCCGGCCGCCGCAGTGGCGGACGACCAGCACCTTGGGATCGTCGCCGGTCACCGCCACGATGACGGCACTCAGGCCGATGACGAGATCGGTCTGCTGGCGGACCTCCGGCCGGGAAGGGGTCTGGGTCGACATGCTCTTGCGCGAAACGGGTGGTTCGGAAACGATGCCGCCATCAATAGCACGCTTGCGCGCGCCGCGCGGCAATGGCATTCGCATTGTAACGGCATCGGGAGGTGAATAATGGGCAATCAGGTGGTTCTTCCCGGCGGCGAGGCGGTTCCGGCGCTCGGCATCGGCACGTGGATGATGGGCGAACGGCCCGGCGCATCGCGGGAGGAAGCCGAATCGGTGCGGCTCGGCGTCGAACTTGGCATGACGCTGGTCGACACCGCCGAGATGTACGGCGACGGCGCCTGCGAGACCTTTCTGGGTGAAGCGCTGCAGGGGCTGCGCGACGGCGTGTTCCTCGTCAGCAAGGTCTATCCTCACAACGCCAGCCGCGCGGGCGTGATCGACGCCTGCGAGCGCAGCCTCAAGCGGCTGCGGACCGACCGACTGGACCTCTATCTGCTGCACTGGCGCGGCGGCGTGCCGCTGGAAGAGACCGTGGCCGGGTTCGAGGCGCTGATCGCGGCGGGCAAGATCCGCCGTTGGGGCGTGAGCAACTTCGATACCGACGACATGGAGGAACTGTGGAACACGCCCGGCGGCCATGCCTGCGCGGTCAATCAGGTGCTCTACAATCTCACGCGGCGCGGGCCGGAGTGGGACCTGCTGCCGTGGCTGGCGGATCACGATGTAACGCTGATGGCCTACAGCCCCATCGAGCAGGGCGGCCTGCCGAAGGGCGGCGCGCTGGCGGAGATCGCCGCGAAACATGGGGCGACGCCGTATCAGGTGGCGCTGGCGTGGGTGCTGCGCCGCCCGCAGACCATCGCCATCCCGAAGGCCGCGCGCCCGGCCCATATGCGGGAGAACCATGGCGCGGCTGCCTTGCGGCTCGACGGCGAGGACTTCGCGCGCCTCGACCGCGCTTTCGCGCCGCCATCGCGCAAGCGCCCGCTTGAGATGCTCTGATGCGGGGCCAATGACGATTCTGGAAGCCGGCGGCGCAAAGGGACGGCCATGTACGACAAATTCAGCGTTCTGCGTCTTATCGACCAGTGGCTCGCCGAGGATATCGGCCATGTCGATCTGACGGCGCAGCTCATGATCGCGCCGGAAGCGACCGCGAGATTCTACATGAAGGCGCGCGAGCCCATGACGGTCGCCGGCGTCGAGGTCGCCGCCATGGTGTTCACGCGCTACGACCCGTCCTGCAGGGTGGCGCTGCAGGTCGCGGAGGGCGATGCGGTCGGGAAGGGGGCGGCGCTTGCGGTCGTCTCCGGTCCGGCGCAGTCGCTGCTGACGGCCGAGCGCACGGCGCTCAACATCGTGCAGCGCCTTTCCGGCATCGCGACGGAGACGGCGCGGTATGTCGGCGCCATCGCACACACGCCCGCCCGGCTGCTCGACACCCGCAAGACGACGCCAGGCCTGCGGATGCTGGAAAAACACGCCGCCGGTTGCGGAGGCGCCCTGAACCACCGCCTCGGGCTCGACAGCGGTATCATGCTGAAGGACAACCACATCGCCGTCTGCGGCAGCATTGCCGACGCCGTCCGCATCGCGCGGCAGCGGGCGCCGGTCCTGACGCGGATCGAGGTGGAGTGCGACCGTCTCGATCAGGTCGCGGAAGCACTGGCGGCGGGGGCGGATGTCATCATGCTTGACAACATGAGCATCGCGGACATGGCAGAAGCCGTCCGTCATGTCGCGGGCCGCGCGAAGCTCGAAGCCTCGGGCGGCATCCGTCTCGATACGATTGCCGCCGTGGCGGAAACGGGCGTCGACTTCATCTCCACCAGCCGCCCGTTCCAGTCCGCACCCGCCGTCGACATAGGGCTGGACGACGCGGCCTGACCGGGCCTCGTCAATCCTCGGTATAGGCCATATAGCGGATGATGCGCCATTGGCCGTCGTCCTCCCGGCGGAAGACATCGAGGCCCGGCTCGATGCTGATGGCGTCGCCCGGCGTCACCTTCAGCGTCCACGTCAGCCGCACGACCGCGAGGGCGCCTTCGACGATGATCTCCTTGATGTCCGCCGCGTAGTGCAGTTTCCGGCTGCTGTCGTCGAGCGCGCGCGAGATGATGGCGCAGCGCGCCTCATAGCCGGCTTCGCCCTGTCCGCGAAAATCGGAAATGAGCGATTTCGAGAACAGGTCGCAGGCCTCGGCTTTGCGGCCGGCGTTGAAATCGGCGGTCCATTGTTCGAGCCGTTGCCTGATTTCCGCCGTCGCGTCCGCCCGGGCGGAGGCGCAGGTGAGGATCGCGGCAAGAGCGACGGCAAGCCGACGGAAAAACATGCCAAGCCTCCGGATAAGCTGTCATCTGCGCAAGCATGACCGGCATCGGCCCGTTTTGCAACGGAAACGGATACGCTGAAGCCATGGCAACACCCGTGACGGGTGAGGCGGTGTCAGAACAGGCTGAGCTGTTTCGCCTGCCGCCTCTTGCGGCCGTCCGTGCCGGTGCTCGTCGTCAACGCGGCGTCGATCGCGCCGAGGAAGGGCGAGGGCGCCCGCAGGCGCGTCTCGCCCCGCCAGAAGCGTTCCGCGGCGCGCGTGAGGAAAAGCCTGTCCCGGGCGCGCGTCATGGCGACGTAGAACAGGCGCCGTTCCTCGGCTTCCGTCACCTCGTCATCCTCCGGCCCCCACGAGAACGGTACAAGGCCCGCTTCCATGCCGATCACGAAGACAACGGCGAACTCCAGCCCCTTCGCCGCATGCATGGTGAGCAGGGAGACGCGGTCGGCCCGCGCGTCACGGAAATCGGCCTCCGTCGACAGGGCGATTTCTTCAGCAAGCCGGCCGGCATCGCCGGCGACGGCATCCGATGCGGCGAGAGCGGCGAGCCAGCCCCTGGCTTCGGCGAGCGCCGGCGCGTCGGCCTTTCCCTGCTTGCGCGCCGTCTCGGCCGCCGCCGCGATGCGTGCCGACAGGTCTGGGCCTGCAGCCACGTCTTCCAGTGCTTCAAGGATTGCCACCACGCCCGGATGGTCCTGGATGGGGGCGGGAGAGCTTTTCCGGAAGGGAATGCCGGCACGGTCGAAAGCGGCCCGCAGTGCCGCCGCCTGCGCATCGGTGCGATAGAGCACGGCGCAGTCCGCGAAGCCCAGCGGCCTGTCGGCGGCGCCGGCGCGCCCGCCGCGGTTGGCGGCGAGCATGTCGTGCCCGCCGAGCAAATCCTCGATGGTGGCGGCGACGAACTCCGCCTCCGCCGCCTCGGTAGCGGCGACGTGGAGCGCGATCGGCTCCTGCATGGGCCGGACGATGCCCGCCACCGGCGCACCGATGAACCGGGCGGCAGCGGTCGCGATGGTGCCGGTCGAGCGGTAGTTGTTCGCGAGCCGCAGGGTGCGGGCGGATGGAAAATCTTGCCCGAAACGGGCGAAACAGGCGGCATCGGCACCGCGAAAGCCGTAGATCGCCTGATCGGGATCGCCGATGACGCAAAGATCGCCCCCGTCTTCCCCGATCAGCCGCAGCAGGCGGTATTGCTGCTCGTCGATATCCTGGAACTCGTCGGCCAAGACATGGGAAAAACGCTCCCGCCAGAGGGCGGCGATGTCCGGATGGGTTTCGAGCAGATCGGCCGCCTGCACCACGAGATCGTCGAAATCGAGCCGGTTCTGCTCGCGGGCTATCCGCCGAAGGGCGGCGCGCGCATTTTCTTCCTCGTCCGTGCCCGTTGCTCCCGTCCGCTTCAGCAGCGAAACCGCCTTGAGGAACCGGCCGGCCCGGCTCTCGCTGACGCCGAGCGCCTGCGCCAGCGCGGCCTTCCTCTCCGCCTCGGCGGCGATGCCGAAGTCCGGCGCGAGGCCTGCCCGGGCAGCGTGAGCACGCAGGATCGCGAGCCCCAGCGAATGGAAGCTGTGCACGGCCACCTGCCGCGCTTCCTGCCCGAGCAGGGCCGCAAGTCGCGCGCGCAACTCCTCCGTCGCCTTGCGGGTGAAGGTGACGGCGAGGCAGGCAGTGGCCGGCACGCCGCACTCGCGCACGAGATGGGCGATCCTGTGGGTCAGCATCCGCGTCTTGCCCGAGCCCGGGCCGGCGATCACCATCAGCGGCACGCCCGTCGCCTCCGCCGCGCACGCCTGATCGGCGTCAAGGCCGGCCAGCAGGCCCGCGCGGCCGGACGGCGTGGGTGAGGCGGGCTCCACAGGCGCGGGCGCCCCGGCGGGCGCGGCGGCCTTCGCCCGCCGTTTCGGCTGTCCGGCGCGGCGGGCGAGCGGCGTGTCGAACAGCAATTCGCCCCTGGACAGGCGGCCAAGCTCGCCTTCCTCGAACAGCCGGATGACGCCGTATTCGCCGTCGTAGCCCGCCTGCCGGATCACCGCGCCGCGCCGGAGCCGGGCGATGGCCTCGCCCATCAGCGGATGGACCCTGGCGATATCCTCGACCGGCGTTTCGCCGAGCACGGACAGTTCCGGGCCGAGCGCGGCGGTGGCGCGGTCCCAGGCGCCCGCCACGGTCTTGGAGGCGACGCCGCTCCCCGCGATCTCGGACAGGATCTCCGGCAGCGGCACGAGGCTCGACACCTCGCCAGCCGTCTCGGGCGGCACTGCCTCCGCCTCGCTGCGGTCGGCCAGCATCTCGATACGGTGGGCCACGCCGACGGTGACCGGACGGCCGCAGACAGGGCAGATGCCGCCGAGCGCCAGCGTTTCCTTCGGATTGAGCCGGACCTCGCAAGCCCGGTGACCGTCCATGTGGTACTTGCCTTCCTCGGGGAAGAATTCGACCGTGCCACCGTAGCCCTCGCCGGTTTCCAGCGCGCGGCGGATGGCGAAGTAGTCGGCCTCGCAGGAGAAGCGCGTCGCCTCGCGGCCGAGCTTACCGGGAGAGTGCGCGTCCGAATTGGAGACGAGGCGGTAACGGTCGAGGAAGGAGATGCGCCAGTTCATCGCCGGGTCGGACGACAGGCCGGTCTCCACCGCGAAAATGTGACCGGCGAGGTCGCCATAACATTCTTCGATGGAATCGAAGCCGGACTGCGAGCCGAGCGCGGCGAACCACGGCGTCCAGATATGGGCCGGGACGAAATAGGAGTCCGGGCCCGATTCCAGCGCGATCTCCAGCAGGTTGCGCGAATCGAGCCCGAGGATCGGCCGCCCGTCCGACGCGATGTTGCCGATGCGCGCGAGGCTCGCCGCCAGCCGGTCGGCTGCATCCAGATCCGCGGCATAGATCAGGTGATGGACCTTGCGGGTCTTGTCGCCCTTCTTGTAGATCGTCGAGATTTCGGTGGACAGCATGAAGGACACCGGCTGCCGGCAGGCGGGCGGCAGGGTCTCCCACACCGCCTTCTCGATCTCCGGCCGCAGGCGGAAAAGGCCGCCGTCGACCGGCACCAGCTTGTCTCGGATTTCGGCGAGCCATGCCGGATGCACGCAATCGCCGGTGCCGACCACGGCGATGCCCTTGCGTGCCGCCCACCAGGCCAGATGTTCGAGGTCGAGGTCCCGGCTCGTGGCGCGGGAGTACTTCGAGTGGACGTGCAGATCGGCGTAAAAGCTCATGACTCAACGTTATTCCGCTCGCGCGGCCGAAAGGCAAACGAATCGTCTCGGCCGCAATCGGATCAGACTATTCGATCCCGCGCGGGTTCGTCGAGGGCGCGGAACGTGGCAGGGGTGCTGCGGCGGCCGACGCCGCCATGCGCTGGAAACGCTGGCTAGAGGCTGGCCATCACGATCGCGACACCGGCGATCTGCGGCGCCGTCAATGTCTGGCGCAGGACCATACATCCGAGCAGCACAGCCGTGCCACCTCCCGGAACCAGAGGATATAGGTCAGCGCCGCGCCGACCAGCCCCAGCCACGCCAGGCCGGCGACATTCGCCACCGTCGCTGCGCGCGTTTCTGGATTTTCTCGTCGAGGAACTGCAGGCGATGCCGGGCCGCTGAGAACAACAGGCAGTGGCGGCTGGCAGCGCCGGGTGCTACGATACCGGGCTGGAGAGCGTGCGCATTTTTCAGCACGATCCGATGTGCTGACAAGCGGCCAGAGCTGCGGCGGGACTGAGTGTTCCGTCTGCAACTCCGGCATGCGTTCCTGTTTCATAGCCGAGGATATTCGATGGCCCGTCGCGCCGGCAGCGCCGACCTGCCCCTGCACAATGGCCGCGTGCCGGCATGGCTCGGCCAGAGAATGACGAAGCTAGGCGCCCTGATCGCGGAAGCGATCGTGCACCATTACGGCCGCGACGAGTTTCTGCGGCGGCTGGCGCATCCCTTCTGGTTCCAGTCCTTCGGCGCCGTGATGGGCATGGACTGGCATTCGTCCGGCATCACCACCAGCGTCATCGGCGCGCTGAAGCGCGGCCTGCCGCCGCTTTCCGCCGAACTCGGCCTCCACGTCTGCGGCGGGCGCGGCAGCCATTCCCGCAAGACGCCAGAGGAACTCGCGGCGATCGGCGAGCGCGTCGGCCTCGACGGGGCGGCGCTGGCCAGGGCAAGCCGCCTTGTCGCCAAGGTCGACAGCGCGGCCGTGCAGGACGGTTTCGACCTCTACCTGCACGGCTTCATTGTCGCCGATGATGGCAAGTGGGTGGTCATCCAGCAGGGGATGAACGGCGACACGCGCTACGCGCGCCGTTACCACTGGCTTTCCGAGGACCTGCGGAGCTTCGTCGAGGCGCCGCATGCGGCCATCGAGGGCCGCAACCAGGGCAATATCGTCAACCTGACGGACGCGCGCGCCGCCGCCTCCCGCCAGGGACAGCTCGACCTGCTGCGCGATCTCGGGCCTGACCGAATCGCCGGCGAGGTGGCGGCCCTGAGGGGAACGCCGGCCACGGCAGCGCCGCCCGATGCCCCCTTCCTGCCGCATCTCGTCATGCCGGCGCATCACGATGTGCGACCGAAGGACGTGATGATCCGCCGTCTGCATGGCGCGCTCGCCGCCGCCGCAGACAGCGCCCCGGCGGATTTTGCCGAGCTTCTGCTCGTGCCGGGCGTCGGCGCCCGCACGGTCGAGTCGCTCGCCATGGTGGCGGAGGTGGTGCACGGCGCGCCTTGCCGTTTCGCCGATCCGGCGCGCTTCTCGCTCTCGCACGGCGGCAAGGACCGCCATCCCTATCCCGTGGCAACGAAGGTCTACGACCAGACCATCGCTGTGCTGAAGGCCGCAGTCGACAGGGCGAAGCTGGGCAACGACGAAAAGCTCGACGCCATCCGCCGCCTCGACGAGCAGACGCGGCGGCTGGAGCGGACGGCCGGCGGCCCCACGCTGCCGCAGTTCATCGAGGGCGAGCGGCAGCGCTCGCATGCTTACGGCGGCCGCAGCGTCTTCGGCTGGGAGCAACCGCCGGCGGACGGGAAGAACGCGGAGCGGAAGCAGCGATGACCCGCCGGCGTCGTCGGCGTATGCGCCATGAAAACGGCACCCGACCGGTGATCGGGTGCCGTCATCGAGGGTGAAGCGGAGCGGACAGACCGCCGCCTGCGATCAGACCGGCGCGAGGTCGTCGATGCCGAACGGATAGAAGTTCTGGTTTGCGGATACGCCCGTCAGCTTGATGTCGTCATAGCGATAGGTCTCGTCAGCGCCGAAGTTCTGGCTGTTGAAGATCACGGTCTCGATGACATCGGTCTTGTCGACGGCATTCGGAAGCGCGTTGCCGCTGTCCCCGATCGCCGTCTGGCGATAGACTTCCTCGCCGTTCAGTTTCCAGACGTGCGCGCCTTCCGTGAACGCGAAGGAGAGCGAAACCCAGCCGGAAGCGTCGTATTCAACATACTTCACCCAGCCGACATCCGAATTCCAGAAGCGGAATCCGCCGCTGAACGTATCGCCGTCCCCGATCTTGACATTGAGGGCCGCAGCGGCCTGGGGATCGACGTATTCGACGATGGAGAACAGGCCCGAAGAGTCCAGGTCCTTGTCTTCGTTCTGCAACTGCACCCAGGCGCCGCTCAACTGCTGCTTGCCGTCGCCGCCCCACCATTCCTCGATGTGGAAGGAGAACGAGAACTCGGCGCCGTGATGCAGGTCGAGATAGCCGTCGTTGCCTTCCGGTGCGCCGGCGTCGTGCAACTTGGCGCCCTGATAGCGGTAAAAGTTGTCGGCGCCGGTCGGCCCGTCGCGATCCACGACGAACTCGACGACCTTGCTGTGATCGCCCGTGGTCTGGCCGGTGCGGATTTCCTTCAACGCCTGGCGGTCCGTGGCCCAGTCCGCGATATCGTTGCCGACGACGCTGTCCACGCTGCTGCCGATGCCGTTGTCGAGATCGACGAGATCAAGTGTGAACAGCGAACGGCTGTCATCGATGACGCCGGAAACGGAGCCCTGCAGCGTGCCATCGATCAGCCGCGCCGAACGGCCCACGAACTCGGGCGTCGTCGAGAAATCGATCAGGAACAGGGCCGGCGAGAGGCCGTGGTGATCGATCTGGTCCACCCAGTAGGCGAGGCCTGCGTCGTCCGGCGCGCGCCCCAGCGCCTGCCGGTACAGCGAGGTGACGAGTTCCGTTGTGGAGTCGCCGGCATATTCCTGCCGCCATTCGTCGGAGTTGACGAACGCCTCGGAAATCGCGGTGAGTTTAGCCACGTCCACGGCGCCAAGTTCGCCGCCACCGAGCTGGCCGACCCAGAAGTCGAGGCCCGCCTCATCGGGCAGCCGGTTGAACGCGATCTGGTAGAGGGAGATCACAGGCGCCACGGTCACGGCGGCGACGTCCAGCAGGGCGCTGTCCAAATCTCCAACGCTGTAGTAGCGGTTCTGGAACGACTGGACGAGGTAATCGGAAGGCGCCAGCCGCAGGATCGACGCGATATGGTCGGCCACGACATCGGCCGCCAGCAACGCCGGCACCTCCGTTGCGGGCGCGGTGCCGCCGGGGATCAGCGGGTTCTTGCCGCCGGGCTCGACGCCGGCCGCGGCGTCCTCCAGCAGATCTTCGATAAACGGCGTCGCGCGCGTGATAAACTCAAGCGACAGCGAGAAATCAACCAGAAGATCGCCCGCCGAGCGACCGCTTTCCAGCTCGCCGACCCAATAGGCAAGTCCTGCGTCATCCGGCGCGCGCCCCAGCGCCTGCTGGTACAGGGCGATCACGACGCCTTCGTTGTTCTTGCCCCTGACGAAATCGCTCCACTCCGGGGTTTCCGTAAACGCGGCGGAGATCGCCTTCAGTGTCTCCGGGCTATCGGGAACGATGTGGCCATCCAGGAACCGGTGTACCCAGTAGTCAAGTCCCTCGCTGTCCGGCACCCGCCCGAAAGCGATCTGATACAATCCCACGACCGGGTGCACGACCACCTTCGCCAGATCGATCAGCGCCGAATCGAGATTGCCCGACTGGTTGAACCTGGCGCCGGCAATCGTACCGGCCAGATCATCGGCATCAACGCGGAGTATCCTGTCAATTTGCGTAAGGGCCGTTTCTTTTCCGACACCCATTTGTCACTTTCTCCAATGCGAATCACAACCAAGCGATAAGCATAGGCCAGACAGCGTTTACGCTATAGTTAACATTGCACTGTCGTCGCGGTCCGCGTCCGGAATTCTTCTGTCTGACGGCAACTCGCGCGTGTGTCGGGGTCGATATATACCAGAGAAAAATGCATTAAACCTGAATCGCTATTTTGCTCTATCCATTTGTTTGTGCATCAAATTTATCCAAAAAGGGTATCCATTTTGGGTTTGATGCCGTCAATATTGTTCAAGCGCGTCATGCGCCGGCGGTGCGGCGCCCTGCGACAATATCCGGCATCAGGCCGACGAGTTCAGCGACGCGGTCGGCGTTGTCGCGGGCGGGCCGGCCATCGGCGTTGAGCAGGTTGTTCTCGAAGCCGATACGCGCCTTGCCGCCAGCCTTGAGCGCCGCCCGCAGGCAGGCGGTTTCCGCCGGACCGAAAGCACAGACCGCCCAGTCCGGCGTCACGCCCAGAGCGGCCTGCGCAGCAAGCCGCACGGCAACCTCGTCCGGGGAGGAGACCTGGCCGGGCGTGTAGCGGCCAAGCACGTGCAGCACCTGAAGGCCGGCCACCGGCACGATGCCCCCGGCGAGCAGCGCGCCGAGCCGGGCGATGTCGTCGACATCATAGAGAATATGCTGAACCGCGATTCCCGACTCCGCGCAACGCGCGAAAAAGGCGCGCGTAACGGCCTCGTCCGGCTCCGCCGTGATCTCGCGTAGCGCGACGGATACGGAGGCAGGGCGAAGCCTGTCGACCAGCGCGCGCTGGTCCGCAGGCGAATAGCGTCCCACCGCCTCGGTGGTGATCTGCACCTGCATCCGCGGCACCTGCCGCGCCAGTTCGCCCAGCAGTTCCGTGTAAAGGCCCGCATCGAGCACATGCCGGCCGGCCGCGTCCCGCACATGCGCGTGCAGGCCGTCAGCGCCCGCCGCGTGGCAGGCGCGGGCGCATGCCACGATTTCCGGGATGGTGACTGGCAGGGCGGGATGATCGGCCTTGGTCTTTGTCGCGCCGTTCGGGGCGACCATCAGCACCGGCAGCGGCTTCATGCGCCCACGGCCCCGCGGATGGCGCCGTCGAGCTTGTCGACGAGTTCGCCGATCTGCGCGTCCTCTATGATAAAGGGCGGCGCGAGCAGCACGTGGTCTCCCCGGCGCCCGTCAATGGTGCCGCCCATCGGATAGCAGATGAGCCCCGCCTCGAAGGCCAGTGCCTTGATCTTCTTGTTGACGCCAAGCGCGGTGTCGAACGGCTCCTTCGTCTCGCGATCGCGGACGATCTCGACGCCACGGAACAGCCCGCGCCCGCGGATATCGCCGACATTCGGATGCTGGCCGAGCGCGGCTTCCAGCGCAGCCTGCAGCTTCGCCCCCTGCGTCCGCACGCGCGGCAACAGCGCCCGTCCGGAGATCGCGCCCAGCACCGCATTCGCCGCCGCGGCCGCCATCGCATGGCCCATGTAGGTGTGGCCGTGCTGGAAGAAGCCGCTTCCCGCAGCGATGGCGTCATAGATGCGCCCTTGCACCAGCAGCGCGCCAATCGGCTGGTAACCCGCGCCGAGCCCCTTGGCGACGGTGATCATGTCCGGCGCGACGCCGTCTTCCTCGCAGGCGAACAGATAGCCCGTGCGGCCCATGCCGCACATCACCTCGTCGAGGATCAGCAGCACGCCGTAGCGGTCGCAGATTTCGCGGATGCGCTTCAGGTAGCCCGGCACGGCCGGAACCGCGCCCGAGGTTGCACCGACGACCGGCTCGGCGATGAAGGCCATCACGGTCTCCGGCCCAAGGCGGAGGATTTCGGCCTCCAGCTCGTCGGCGGCGCGCAAGCCGTAGGCCTCCACGGTTTCCTCAGGCCGGCGGTCGCGGTATTCGTAACAGGGCGCGATGTGGCTCGTCTCGATCAGCAGCGGTGCGAACTGGGCGCGGCGCCACTCGTTGCCGCCGGCAGCCAGCGCGCCGAGCGTGTTGCCGTGATAGCTCTGCCGCCGCGCGATCACACGATGACGACCGGTCTCGCCGATCTCCATGAAATACTGGCGCGCCAGCTTGATCGCCGCTTCCACCGCCTCGGAACCGCCAGAGACCAGATACACGCGCTCGATGCCCGCCGGCGCGCTGGCGACCAGCGTGTCGGCCAGGGTCTCGGCCGGGACGGAGGTGAAGAAGCCGGTATGGGCGAAGGCGAGCTGGTCGAGCTGAGCATGCAGCGCCGCACGCACATCCGGATCGGAATGACCGAGGCACGAAACCGCCGCTCCGCCGGAACCGTCCAGGTAACGCTTCCCGGTTGCATCGATCAGATAACAACCTTCGCCCCGCACGGCGACGGGAAGGGTCCCCTTGGTGGAACGGCCGAAAACGTGATTGGGCATCTCGATCTCCTTCAGGAACGCAAGCCGCCGCACGGCTGCCGCGATCCGCGTTGTCGCAAATTTATTGCATCAAGATTTCATATATGCAAATCTTTTTGCGTGACTGGCGCACCCGACAGGGCCGGTCCAATAAGTCCAACGCAGGAGATCACCATGAAGACGCTTCTCAAGCTGGTGGGTGCCGCCGTCCTCGCGCTCAGCGCGACGGTCGCTTCGGCCAAAGACCTGATCGTGGCCACCGACACGGCCTTCGTGCCGTTCGAATTCAAACAGGGGGATAAATACGTCGGATTCGATATCGACTTGTGGGACGCCGTCGCCAAGGAGCTTGGCGTGACCTACGAACTGCGCCCAATGGATTTCGCGGGCATCATCCCCGCGCTGCAGACGGGGCAGGTGGACGTAGCGTTGGCGGGCATCACCATCAAGCCGGAACGCCAGCAGGTGATCGACTTCTCGGACGGCTACTACGACAGCGGCCTGCTGCTCATCGTGCCCAGCGACAGCCCGATCAAGGGGCCGGCCGATCTCGCGGGCAAGACGATCGCGGTGAAAACCGGCACCTCGTCTTCCGACTACGCGGAAGAGAACTTCAAGGAAACCAAGCTGCGCAAGTTCCCGAACATCGACAACGCCTATCTGGAAGTGCGCACGGGCGGCGTCGACGCGGCGATGCACGACACGCCGAACGTGCTCTACTACGTCGCCACGGCGGGCAACGGCCAGGTGAAGGCCGTGGGCTCGCAGATGATGGCGCATCAGTACGGCATCGGCCTGCCCAAGGGCAGTGAACTCACCACGAAGGTGAATGCGGCGCTGGCCAAGATCAAGGCCGACGGCCGCTATGAGGCGATCTACACCAAGTGGTTCGGCGCGAAGCCCGCGAACTGATCCCGGCCCGGCGGAAGGGCGCGGCCCTTCCGCCACTCCCTTCCTTCCTGTTGCCGGAGGCTTCCTTGCAAATCGACTGGTCCGTCATCCTGACCTTTCTTCCGCAGCTTCTCGCGGGCGCGAAGATCACGATCCTAATCACCGTCATCGGCCTCCTGGGCGGGACGATCATCGGCACGATCGCCGGCCTGATGCGCGCGTATGGCGGACCGGTGCTGAACGCCATCGCCTTCGTCTACGTCGAACTGATCCGCGGCACGCCGATCGTGGTGCAGGTCATGTTCCTGTATTTCGCGATGCCAATACTGGTTGGCCTGCGCATAGATCCGATGTCGGCGGCTGTTCTCGCGATCGTCGTCAATGCCGGCGCCTATATCGCCGAAATCGTGCGCGGCGCCTTCCTCTCGATCTCGAAGGGGCTGACTGAAGCGGGGCTCGCGCTCGGCCTGCCGCAGTGGAAGGTGCTGGCCTACATCGTCGGCCCGCTGGCTTTCCGCCGCCTGATCCCGCCGCTGGGCAACCAGTTCATCGTCAGCCTCAAGGACACGTCGCTGTTCATCGTGATCGGCGTGGGCGAACTCACCCGCACCGGGCAGGAGATCATGGCATCGAACTTCCGCGCCGTGGAAATCTGGACGGCCGTGGCGGTGATCTACCTGTTCCTGACCGGCGCCATGACCATCGTGCTCCGCACCATCGAAAAACGCATGAGGATCCTGTGAGCATCGTCGAATTTCGCAAGACCTCGAAGCAGTTCGGGGATCTCAAGGTGCTGGACGAGGTCGATCTGTCGATCGACATCGGCGAGGTCGTGGTCCTGATCGGCCCCTCTGGATCGGGCAAATCCACGTTGCTGCGCTGTATCAACGGGCTGGAGCAGATAACGGGCGGCGACCTTTTCATGGACGGCATCAGCGTCCGCGCCGGCAAGGCACAGCTTCGCCTCATCCGGCAGGAAGCCGGCATGGTTTTCCAGCAGTTCAACCTGTTTCCGCAGATGACGGCACTGGAGAACGTCGCCTTTGGCCCACGCAAGGTGCGCGGCGTTTCCGCCGCCGAGGCGCGCGCGCAGGCGCTGGCGCTGCTGGAAAAGGTGGGCCTCAAGGACAAGGCCGAACGCTACCCGTCCGAGCTTTCGGGCGGCCAGCAGCAGCGCGTGGCCATTGCTCGGGCGCTCGCGGTGAAGCCCAAGGTGATGCTGTTCGACGAACCCACCTCGGCGCTCGACCCGGAGCTGAAGCAGGAGGTGCTGAACGTCATGCGCCAGCTGGCGCAGGAAGGCATGACGATGATCGTCGTCACGCACGAGATGGCCTTCGCCAAGCAGGTCGGCACCCGGCTGATCTTCATGGAACACGGCAAGATATCGGTCGACGGGCCGCCCCGCGAGATACTGGAGAACCCGCCGAACGAACGATTGAGGGATTTCCTGCAACATGTCGAGTAACACGAAAGACCTCGGATGGATCGATCTCGGCGGCGGGCCGCGCGAGATCGGCCTTGCGCTGGGGCGCGCCGGGCGCGATGCGGTACACGGCCGCCTGATCCCTTCCGGCATCTGGCAACTCGTCACCGCCGAGGCGCACGCGGCGCGCGTGGCACGGATGACGCTCACGGTGCAAGAGCGCTTTCCCGCGATCTGGACGGAGATCGAGGGCCTGGCCGAAGGTCTCGGCCTGCCGGTGGAGCAGGTGGCGGCGTGGAACTACCGGGGAGACCTGCTGGCCTCCGTCCCCGACGGCTGCACCACCGTGCTGCTGCCGGGCGAGGCGCCCGTGCTGGCGCACAACGAGGACGGGCTGCCGTTCCTCCGCGGCGCCTGCTTCATCGCCAAGGTAACGCCGGCTTCCGCGCCCGCATTCCACGCCTTCTGCTATCCGGGATCGATCCCCGGCCACACCTTCGCTTTCACGGACGCAGGGCTGGCACAGACGGTGAATAACATCCGCCTGACCGGCGTCGAGGCGGACGTGCCTCGCATGGTGCTGGGGCGGGCCGTGCTGGCCGCCGCCACCCTCGGAGAGGCGCTCACCATCCTGCGGACGCACCCGAATTCCGGCGGGTTTCACTTCGCCTTGAGCCACGTGGCCGACCGCCGCATCCTTTCGGTCGAGTTCGGTGGGGGCGAAGTGTCGGTACGGGAGATCGCGGCGCCGGCTATCCATGCAAACCACGCGCTGCATCAAGAGCGCGGGCTCGGCCGCCAGATCGTCACCCGCTCTTCCGCCGACCGGCAGGCGCGCGGCGATTTTCTGCTGGCGGAAGGCGTCGCCGATCCGCTCGCCATCCTGCGCGACACCGGCGGCCCCGGCCTGCCCATCCGCCGCGACGCAGCCGACGATCCGGACGACGAGAACACGCTTGCGACCGCTATTCTTCGTGTTTCCCGGCACGGGATCGAGTGGAGCATCTATGACAGCAGCACCGGCGCCGCCACCTGCCGCGGCCAGACCACCTGAGACGCTTGCCGAGCTTCGCGCGCTGATGCTCGCCATCGCGCGCGGGGAAGCGCCGATCAACCTCGGCGCCAAGGCGCGCGCGGCGCTCGGCGCCATCCTGGACCTCACGGGCAACCCCGCGCTGCTGTCGATCACGGCGCTGGCGGAGGTGCTGGGCGTCAGCCCTTCCACGCTGACGCGCCTTGCCTACAGCCTCGGCTATTCGGGATTCCCGGCCTTCCAGCAGGTATTGCTTTCGGCCTCGATGTCGGCGCCGGGCGAGTTCTATTCGCGACAGGCGCGAAGCGCGCTGACCGGACGGAGTGGCAGCCAGTCCCGCGCGGTCCAGCTCTGCCGCGAGAACCAGGCAAACATCGACCGCTTCATCGAGCAATTCGATGCGGCGGCGTTCGACGCGGCCGTCGATCTGATCGACTCGGCGCCACGTGTCGCCGTCTACGGAATCCGCCAGTTCCATGCGCTGGCGGCCTTCCTCGTGTATGGGCTGCGCATGATCCGCTCGGACGTGAGCCTGCTGGACGCCAACAGCCTCGGCATCGCGGAAGGACTCGCGATGCTGTCCAAGGGCGACGTGCTCGTGGCGGCCAGTTGCGAGCCCTATTCGGCGCAGGTCGTCGAGGTGGCGGCCGTTGCCAACGATCTCGGGATTGCGACGGTCGCGCTGACGGATCGGGCGAGTTCGCCGCTCGTCGGCAGTTCCCGCGCGGCACTGCTGGTGAGGCACGAGTCGAGCTTCATCTCGAACAGCATCGGTGCCTTCATGGTGGTGGCGGAGTGCCTCATCAACGCCTGCGCGGCGGCGCGGCCCGCCAAGACCCGCAACGCGCTGCTCGCGCGCGACAAGATGATCGAGCAGCTGAAGATAGAACTCTGACCCGCCGGCAGGCCACGCTCATGCCGTCGACAGGATGCCGAGTTCGGCGCGCAGGCGGCCGGGGTCGGGGAGATGCGCCTCGATGTCGGCGTGGGTCTGTTTCCAGATCGGCGTGGCCTCCAGCAGGGCCGCCCGTCCGGCCGGGGTGAGGCGCAACAGGCGGGTACGCCTGTCTTTCGGGTCCGCCTCCGTCTCGACGAGGCCGCGCCGTTCCAACGGCTTCAGATTCGCCGTCAGCGTGGTGCGGTCCATCGCCAGCAGGGAAGCGACACTGCCGAGGTTCGGCGGCTGCGGCCGGTTGAGCGACATCAGCAGCGAGAACTGGCCGCTGGTGATACCGACGGGACGCAGGGCAATGTCGAAGCGACGCGCGAGGGCCCGCGCAGCGCGCTGGGTATGCAGGCAGAGACAGGTGTCGCGGACGAGGAGCGTGGTTTCGAAAGGAAGATCGATGAAGAGTTTCATGGTCCGGGGTTGACATTCGTTGAGCAATAACGTTGATATCAACATTAATATCGGAACGTCAAACGGAACGGCATGCGAGGGCGGCATACCATCACTTCGCGCGCGGAATAACGCGCGGTCCGTAAAAGGAAATCGGGCGTAGCAAGCCCGTTCGGCCCGGATAAACGGAGGGAAAACGCAATGAAATATGTCGACGGATTTGTTGCGGCCGTACCGGTCGCCAACAAGGAACTTTACCGCAAGCACGCCGCGGAGGCCGCGCCGCTGTTCAGGGAGTTCGGCGCCACGCGGGTTGTCGAATGCTGGGGCGATGACGTGCCGGATGGCAAGATCACGGATTTTCGCGGTGCGGTGAAGGCGGAGGAGGGCGAGGTCGTTGTCTTCAGCTGGATCGAGTATCCCTCGAAGGAGGCTCGTGACGCCGCCAATGCCAGGATAATGTCCGACCCGCGCATGAAAGAGATGGGCGACCAGATGCCCTTCGACGGAAAACGCATGATCTTCGGCGGCTTCGCGCCGATCCTCGACGTTTAAGGAGATGGCCATGACTTCGCAGCACGGCGCTTTCATCTGGTACGAACTGCTGACCACCGACGTGAAGGCCGCCGGGGCCTTCTATGGCGATGTCGTTGGCTGGTCCAGCCGGCCCTTCGATGCCGGAAATCCCGACGGCTACCATCTCTTCTCGACGGGCGAGACGGAGGTCGGCGGCCTCATGGTCCTGCCGCAGGGCGAGGAATGCCCGCCCGACGCCGCGCCCGGCTGGATAGGCTACATCGGCGTGGGCGACGTCGACGCGACGGCGTCCGCCATCGTCGCCGACGGTGGCCGCCAGCACGTGCCGCCGACGGACATTCCCGGTGTCGGGCGTTTCGCGGTGGTCGCCGATCCGCAAGGCGCCGTGTTCACCATCATGAAGGGCGCCATGGACGGCGAGAGCCGGGCCTTTTCGCCGGACCGCGCCGGCCATTGCCAGTGGAACGAGTTGACGACCACCGATCCCGAGGCCGCCTATGCGTTCTATGCCCGGCATTTCGGCTGGACGAAGGGCGAGGCCATGCCGATGGGCGAGGCGGGCGTCTATCAGATTCTCGACCGTGACGGCATCAGCTTCGGCGCGGTGACGCCCGCCGGGCCGGAGGTGCCGCACCCGGTGTGGGCATTCTACTTCGGCGTTCCCGACATCGATGCCGCCATCTCCCGGATCTCGGCGGGCGGCGGCGCGCTGCTGCACGGTCCGCACGCGGTGCCCGGCGAACAGTTCATCGTCATCGGCCGCGATCCGCAGGGCGCGGTCTTCTCGCTGGTAGGGCCGCGCAAGGCCTGAGGGAGCCTGTCTCCGCCAGGGTGACGCAGCGCCTCCGGCGCACTCACGCGAAAGGCCGCAACTCCCGCTCCAGCAGGTTCTCCAGCCACTCGGCGAAGACCTGCAGGCGGCGGGAGAGATGCCCCCGGTGAGGGTAGAGCAGCGTCATCGGCATGGGCGGCGCGCGGTGGCATGCCAGCACTTCCACAAGTTCGCCGGCGGCGATCGGCGCCCGCACGTCATAGGCCGGGATCTGGATGAGGCCGAGGCCCGCGAGGCAGCAGGCGATATAGGCTTCCGCGCTGTTGACGGTGACGCGCCCGCGCAGGCGCAGCGTGTGCCGCGCGCCGTCGGCCATCCATTCCCAGTCCTCGACCCGCCCGGTCGACGGCGAGGCGTAGTGGACCACCTGATGAACATCGACCAGGTCGTCCAGCGTGCAGGGCGTGCCATGGCGCGCCAGATAGGCAGGGCTTGCGACGTTGATGAGCGGCAGCTCGCCGAGCGGGCGGGCGATCAGACCCGAATCCTCCAGCGCCCCCACGCGCAGCGCGCAATCGATGCGATCCTCAATGAGGTCCACCGCCCGGTCGGTCACGCCGAGTTCGATGTCGATATCCGGATAGCGGTCGAGAAACCCCGGCAGCGCCGGTGCGATGATCAGGCGGCCGATGCGCCCGGGCACGTCGATCCTGAGTTTGCCAGAAGGGCGCGCCGCCGTCTGCCGGAACAGGCTTTCGGTTTCCTCGACATCGGCGATGAGGCGCAGGCAGCGTTCGTAGAACGCCGCGCCGTCCAGCGTGGGCGATACCTTGCGCGTCGTCCGGTGCAGCAGGCGCGCGCCGACCCGGCCCTCCAGTTCCTGCACGGCGGCGGAAACCGACGACCGCGGCAGCCGCAGCGTATCGGCCGCGCGCGTGAAGCTGGAGCACTCCACCACGCGGGCGAAGATGCGGAACAGGTCGATGCGGTCCACAGCGAATTGCCTCTGATTGATCGGATGAGCCGACAGGTGAAACCAGAATGAACGCCTTTATGCGCTTCTCATAGACGATATCGTGTCCGACCGAAAGCGGCTGCAGGGCGCGCCGCGTGACGAAAGGATCAATGCCGTGACCGGGAACAACGCAAAAATCGACCACAGCATCAAGGGCAAGACCGTCATCATCGCGGGAGGCGCCAAGAACCTCGGCGGGCTCATCGCCCGCGATTTCGCCGAACAGGGCGCGAAGGCGATCGCTATCCACTACCACAGCGACGCTGCCAGGCCCGACGCGGAAGCAACGGTTGCCGCCGTCCGGGCGCTGGGCGCGGAAGCCGCCGCCTTCCAGGCTAATCTCACCACTGCGGGCGCGGTGGAAAAGCTGTTCGCGGAAGCCGTCGCCGCCCTCGGCCGCCCGGACATCGCCATCAATACCGTCGGCAAGGTGCTGAAGAAGCCGATCCTTGAGATTTCCGAAGCGGAATACGACGACCTGAGCGACATCAACGCCAAGTCCGCGTTCTTCTTCCTGAAGGAAGCGGGCAGGCACGTCAACGACAACGGCAAGATCATCACGCTCGTCACTTCGCTGCTCGGCGCCTATACGCCCTTCTACGCGGGTTATGCCGGCACCAAGGCGCCGGTGGAGCATTTTACGCGCGCGGCCTCGAAGGAGTTCGGCGAGCGCGGCATTTCCGTGACGGCCATTGGCCCCGGCCCCATGGATACGCCGTTCTTCTACGGGCAGGAGAGCGCGGAGGCGCAGGCTTATCACAAAACGGCGGCAGCGCTGTCGACGTTCTCGAAGACCGGCCTGACCGACATTGAGGACATCGTTCCCTACATCCGCTTCCTCGCCTCCGAAGGCTGGTGGATGACGGGCCAGACGATCCTCGTCAACGGCGGCTACACGACCAAGTGATGCAAGGCGCGGGCGGGACAGGCAATCCCGCCCGAAACATCGGAGCCTTCTGTCAGATATAACAAGCCCACGACGAACTTGTCACGATTGCGTGATGATGGTATGAATCCATCCTCAGTGGCTGCACGGGCTGCACGCTTTTGTTTTCCGCGCCCTGATCGCCGCCGCACCATGCGCTTACGGCACGGATTTCGCATTCTGCCTGTTATGTTCATTCAATTGAAACAGCGAGCAAAGAGGCCGGCGCCACGCGAAACGGCCGGCAATAAATTTCGATATTATAATTGCATTTTTATCTAATAATATTTATGAAATTAACACGATTGTGCCCGCCGACCGGTTCATCCGCCGCGGGGCATGCTTGTTTCCGGAGGAGGGTTTCATGACTGGCAATGTTGGTGGTATTGATCGCATCCTGCGTATCGTCGCGGGAATTGCTATCTTGTCGCTCGTGTTCATTCTGGAGGGCAGCGCGCGCTGGTGGGGGCTGGTCGGTCTGGTGCCGCTGGCGACGGGCCTGTTCCGCACCTGCCCGCTCTACACGCTGTTCGGGATTTCAAGCTGCCCGGTGAAAGGGCCGCGCAACTGATCGGGAACCATCGTTGACTGGCAACGCATCCGTCCTTTCCGGCGAACTCTCTCCTGCGGTCGTGGCGCTGCGCGCGAGTGTGGGGGAGGCCTCGCAGTTTCTCAAGAAACTGTCGAACCCGGATCGCCTGCTCGTGGCCTGTGCGCTGGTGGATGGCGAGTTGTCGGTGCGCCAACTGGAGGACTTGCTCGGCATTCGCCAGCCGGGATTGTCCCAGCAGCTGGCGGAACTGCGTACGGCAGGGCTGATCGAGGGCCGCAAGGAAGGCCGGGAGGTGTTCTACCACCTGGCCGATCCGCGCGTACGCGCCTTCATGTCGACCATGCACCAGCTATTCTGCGCGCCGTCTCCGGCCTCTTGAGGCTGTTGGCGATCATGTCAGCATTCCGCAGAAACGATGACGCGATCCAGGCTCCTGATCTTGAGCGAATTCTGAACGATCAGATGATTCCATCTGACCGTTACGCACTCTAGGATTCGTTACCGCGCCAGCCCGAACGCCTGCCAGACCAGATCGTCCAGTTCCGCCTCCAGCGCCGGCAGCTGGGCGGCATGGTCGGCGTCATAGATCGCCTTGGCGCGGGCGATGATCTCACATACGGACGGCAGGGAAGGGTCAGGCAGCGGAAACTGCTCGACGTATTGCGTGATGAAGCGCCGCCGCCCGGCATAGAGCCGGTTGTTGAAGCGGCGATCGTAGAACGCCTCGGCAAAGGTCGAGTTGGCGACGGCGGCGGCAAGCCACAGCAGATCCGTCTGTTCTTCGCCTGTCGCGAGCCAATAACAGTCGCCGTTGACAACCGTCCCGTCGAGATCGATCCAGAAGGCCGGGCGCTCGGCGATATCCCGGAACACGAGCTTGGGCGCGGCCCATGCTCGCGGGTCATGCGGCACCCACAGCTCATACCACTGTCGCCCCGCTTCCGTCACATAGGTACGGCGCTCAAGGATGGTACGGTGGGCTTCGAGATAGGCACGGCTTTTCGGAAACCCATCGAGCGGAACAGGGCGCCTTTGTCCCTGCGCGACCTCGTGCGGATAGAGGATGGCGCGGGCCTTATCCGGCAGAATGGCCCGAAAGCGACCAGCCGCGTGGTGGGTGGTGAGGGGACGCAGCAGTTCCGGCCTGTCCGCGCCGAGGGCCTCGTCCCAGTCGTGGCGGATGAACACCCGGTCGCAGCATGTCTTCACGCCGACGCGGATTTTGCCGATGCCGCCGAATCGTTTCCACGTATGGCGGTCCACCGTGGCAAGCCATTCGTCCGCCGCGCCGGACGCAAGCCGCCAGACATCCCGCGCCGTGCCGGCAGTATCCAGCCTGCCATGCCGGACGCGGAACCGCCGGCCGTCGTCGATGGCGACGACACCGTCGCGGTCGAGCGCGGCAACGGCGTCAGGCGCCCGCGCCGTCGCGGCTTCAGTCACGTTGTAGATGGAGGAGAATAGCGGAGCGCCGGACAGCGGCGCGGCCGTGCCGCGCGCGACGATGACGGCGGGCAGCACCGCCGCGCTGAAAAGCCGTGTGTCGCCCAGGTCCCATATATGCCGGAGGCTGAAGCGGCTGCGCAGGGCCGCGCGCACGGTGCCGCCGCCGCGTGTCGTCATGAAGCGGTTCGATACGATGATGCCCGCCACGCCGTCCGGGGTCAGTACCTGCGCCATGCCGAGCAGGAATGCGTGGTAGAGGTCGACGCGCCCCGCAAGGCCGAATGCCGAGGCCAGCCGCCGCGCAACGGCCGCGCCCATGATCTGCGTGCGGACGTAGGGCGGATTGGCGATGATAAGATCGAACCCAGGCGCCCCGCTGCCGCGCGTCTCCAGCACAAAATCGAGAAAGCTGCCCCGCGTGAGCTGAACATCAGCATCGGGAAACGCCGCCCGGATGCGCCGCGCGGCCACATCCAGCGCCGTCGCATCGGTATCGAAGCCGCGAATGTCGAGGGCCGCGTCGCACCTGTCCCGCAGCACGCCGAGCAACGCGAGGACGAGTGCGCCGTCGCCGATCGCGGGGTCGAGAATGGTGAGGGACGTCCGGCCGCCGATATTGGCATTGTCGGCGATCTTCTCCGCCACGAACCGCGCCAACCGCTCCGGTGTGTAGGTCGCGCCGCGCGCCTTCTCCGCACTGACGATCCGGTAACGGCGGGCTTCATCCGGAACGGTGGGGAGGTGCATGCGATTCTCGATTTTATTGTCCGCCCAATATGTTACCCCACGCCTGCGCGGTCAAGGCGCGGACGGCACGGTCCGCGTCACGCTCGCGGCGCTCTTGTGCCAGGCAAGATAGGGCGGGGAGACAACGCGATAGCTCTCGCCGCCGCCATGCGATAGTGGCCGCGCTGAGAGACGCCGGATAGATCCGAACGATCGGCAGGATCGTCTGTCGCAGACCGCCCCGGTTATCGGAAGTTGGTAGAGAAATATTTCGCAAGATATTGACAGAAAAGGCCCCACGCCGGTTCCGGCGCGGGGTCGCCTATCGTCATGCCCTCGCTCAGGCGGCGTTCTTCGCCGCGTGCACGAGGTTGTCGTAGTCTGTCAGCAGCGTCTTGGTGATGTCAGCAGGCGTGAAGTGGTGCGGACCGATCTCGGAAACCGGCGTGACCTCGGCAGCCGTGCCGGTGACGAAGCTTTCCGTGAAGCCGGAGAGTTCCTCAGGCATGATGGTA
The DNA here is from genome assembly GCF_011762225.1 of Pseudochelatococcus lubricantis. GTDB lineage: Bacteria > Pseudomonadota > Alphaproteobacteria > Rhizobiales > Beijerinckiaceae > Pseudochelatococcus > Pseudochelatococcus lubricantis. The sequence goes on along the minus strand of NZ_JAASQI010000005.1, from coordinate 241,111 downwards.
CGCTCGATGACCGGGATACCGCGCTTCTTCGCCAGTTCGATAACTGTCTGCCGGGTGATGCCGTTCAGAAAGCCTTCGGGCGCCGGGGTGTGCAGTTCGCCGTCTTTGACGAAGAAGATGTTGGCGCCGGTGCATTCGGCCACCCGCCCGCGCCAGTCGAGCATCATGGCGTCCGAATAGCCCTTGCGTTCCGCCTTGTGCTTGGAGATCGTGCAGATCATGTAAAGGCCCGCCGCCTTGGCAGTCGACGGCGCGGTCGCGGGGTCCGGACGGCGGTATTCGGCGATATCGAGGCGGATGCCCTTCAGCCGTTCCTCGTGCGTGAAGTAGCTCGGCCACACCCAGGCGGCGATGGCGAGATGAATGGTGTTCTTCGGTGCCGAAACCCCGAGCGCCTCCGCGCCGCGCCACGCGATGGGGCGAACGTAGGCATCCACGAAGCCGTTTTCCTTCAGCACCAGAGCCTTGGCGGCTTCGATTTCATCGACGCTGTAGGGAATCTCGAAGTCGAGCAACTCACCGGATTTTTTCAGGCGCTCGGTATGCTCGCGCGACTTGAAGATGACGCCGCCGTAGGCGCGCTCGCCCTCGAAAACGGCGGAAGCATAATGCAAGCCGTGGGTGAGCACGGGAACCGTTGCCTCGCTCAACGGCACGAGCTTGCCATCGTACCAGACGACATTTTCTTTTTTATCATGCGGTGTGACCGACATAGAACTACTCCGAAAAGCTCCTTGAGACTGGTTCGGGAATCAGGACGCGGGCCGCGACGGTCGTGACGGCGGGCAATGTCGCCGTGCGAGGGCCGCTCCGTGTTATTTCCTTTCGCGGAACCCACTTGACGGGTAACGATGTTCCTGAAATATGTCAATAAGCCTGACGTAAATTGCGTGATAACTTTTTTCCGTTCTCCTCTCGTATCATGACTGCACAAATTCTCATCAGATGCAATCCGGGGAATGTCCTGTGAGTATCGCCAGTTCGCCGCGAACCAGCCCCGCGGCCTTTTCGTCTCTCCCCGAGTCCGGCAGTGCCGGCGCGGACGATACGGCCGGGCGGCCGGGAAACGACATCGTCGAGCTGCTCTTCTTCGCCTATCGGGACTTCGTCAGCGACCCCGATCGGCTGCTGACGCAATACGGTTTCGGCCGGGCGCATCACCGCGTGCTACACTTCGTGGAGCGCCAGCCGGGCATGACGATCGCCGAAATGCTCGATATCCTGGGCATCACGAAGCAGAGCCTCAATCCGATTCTGAAGGACCTTGTCGAGAAAGGTTACATCGTGCAACGTACCGGCACGGTGGACAGGCGGCAGCGATTGCTGTTTCCGACCGACAAGGGGCGCGCGTTGTCGCTAGACCTGACGAAGCCGCAGCTCGGTCGCATCGCGCGCGCTCTCGCAGGGACAGAGCCGGACGTGCGGGCCAAAGTGACGGCGTTTCTGTTCGCCATGATCGATCCGGACGACCACGCGCATGTGGCGCGTCTCGTGTGGACGGAACCGGCGACGGACGGACATGACGCGGAGTAGCAGGCCATGACGGAAGTGGAAGCGGACACCACGGAAACAGCAAGCTCCGCACGGCGGGGCGCGGGCGGGCTGCCGGACGACGCGCCGCATATCCTCGTCGTGGATGACGACCGGCGGCTGCGGGCGCTGCTGTCACGTTTCCTCACCGACAACGGCTTTCGCGTCACCGTCGCGCCTAGTGCGGCGGTTGCCGAATCGACGCTTAGCCATCTTGTCTTCGATGCGCTGGTGCTCGACGTCATGATGCCCGGCGAGAACGGCTTCGATTTCGCCCAGCGCTGGCGCAAGACGTCGTCCGTGCCCATCCTGATGCTGACGGCGCGCACGGATGGCGTAGACCGTGTGAAGGGGCTGGAGATCGGCGCGGACGACTATCTCGGCAAGCCCTTCGAGCCGCGCGAGCTTCTGCTGCGCCTCAGCAACATCATCCGGCGCAACACGGCGGCGGGAGAGGCGCAGGCGCCCGCCCGCACCCTGCCGGAGGTGATCCGGTTCGGCGGCTTCGTCTTCCGCTTCGATCGCGGGGAGTTGCGCCACGACGACGAGATCGTGCGCATCACGGAGCGGGAGCGGGAAATTCTCACCATTCTGGGCGAGGCGGCGGGCGGGCAGGTGCCGCGCGAGGAACTCGCGGGCAACGCACCGGTCGCGGCCGGGGGACTTGCCAGTGACCGCAATGTCGATGTCCAAATCAACCGGTTGCGCCGCAAGATCGAGCGCGATCCTGCCAATCCCGTCTATCTGCAGACCGTGCGCGGCGTCGGCTATCGCCTGCTGATCGACGGCTAGGCGGCCATGAGCAGCGCGGGCGCGACGGAAGAAAGAAGAGGGATCGCAAGGCGCCTGTTCACCGGCCCACGGCGGCTGGCGCGCTGGCTGGGCAGCGCCATGCCCAAGGGCCTGTTCGTCCGCTCGCTGATCATCATCATCGCGCCGATTGTGATCCTGCAGTCGGTGGTGGCCTATGTATTCCTGGAACGCCACTGGCAACTCGTGACGCGCCGGCTGTCGTCGGCGGTGAGCGCCGACATCGCCGCGCTGATCGACATCTACGACACCTATCCGCAACCCAATAACGCGGAAGACCTCGTCCGCATTGCCGTCGAGCGGCTCGGGCTCGATATCGAGTTCATGCCCGGCACGGAGTTGCCGCAGCCGGGGCCGAAACCGTTCTTCTCCATTCTCGACGAAGTGCTGAGCGACGAAATCCGCAAGCAGGTGGGCCGGCCCTTCTGGATCGACACGGTAGGGCGTTCCAATGTCCTCGAAATCCGCATCAAGCTCGACGACGATACGGTGATGCGCGTCTTCGCGCGGCGCAGCCTCGCCTATGCGTCGAACTCGCATATCTTCCTGATCTGGATGCTCGGCACCTCGCTGGTGCTGGTGACGATCGCGGTGCTGTTCCAGATCAACCAGATACGCCCCATCCTAAGGCTGGCGGACGCGGCTGAATCCTTCGGCAAGGGGCGCGAGGTGGATTTCCGCCCGCGGGGCGCGCGCGAGGTACGGCGGGCCGGCGTCGCGTTCCTTGAGATGAAACGGCGCATCGAACGGGCGATGGAGCAACGCACCACCATGCTCAACGGCGTCAGCCACGACCTGCGTACGATCCTCACGCGCTTCAGGCTGTCGCTGGCGCTGATGGCGGACGACCCGGACATCGAGGATCTGCGCAAGGATGTCGACGAGATGGAGCGGATGCTCGAAGCCTATCTCGCCTTCGCGCGCGGCGACACCGGGGAGCAGGCAGCGCCTACAGATATCCGCGCCATTCTGGAAAGCCTGCGCGCGGACTATGCCCGTCAAGGGCGCGAGGTGACGATCGGGGCATCCGGCGACATGACGGTGACGGTGCGTCCCTTCGCCTTCCAGCGCCTCGTCGGCAATCTCGTCGCCAACGCCGTGCGCTACGGTACCCGCGTCAGCATCGCGGCGACCCGCCTGCCGCGCTGGCTCGCGATCACGGTCGACGACGACGGCCCGGGCATCCCTCCCGAGCTGCGGGAGGAGGCGTTCAAGGCGTTCGTGCGTCTCGATTCCGCGCGTAACGTCGACGACGGCGGCACCGGGCTTGGCCTCGCCATCGCCCGCGACATCGCCCGCTCGCACGGCGGCAACGTCATCCTCTCCGACAGCCCCATGGGCGGGCTGCGGGCAACGATCCGCGTGCCCGTATGAGCCGCGCCCGGGTCAGCCGGAAAGCTCGCCGGCCCTTCGCCTGGCGGCGGCCACGGCCTGCGTGACGATCGGGCCGATGCCGTTCTCGCCGCTCAGCACCGCAAGCGCTGCTGCCGTGGTGCCGCCCTTCGAGGTCACGGCCTCGCGCAGCTCGGCCGCCGATAGCGGGGATTGGTCGAGCAGCGCGCCGGCGCCCGTCACCGTGGCGCGCGCCAGCCGCTGCGAAAGCGCCGCCGGAAGGCCGGCCGCCACGCCAGCCTCTGCCAGCGCCTCGACGAGATAAAACACGTAGGCAGGTCCCGATCCCGACACGCCGGTGAGGGCGTCGATCAGGCTTTCGTCGTCGAGCCATTCGACGGCGCCGGCTCCCGACAGCAACACCGTTGCCGTGGCGCGCTGCGCCTCGCTCGTCCCAGAAGCGGCGACGACGCCGGTGATGCCCCGGCCGATGGAGGCAGGCAGGTTGGGCATCGCCCGGACGATGGCGCGCGTGCCGGGAAGCCGCTGCGAGAGATTATCCAGCGTCTTGCCGGCGAGAATCGACAGAACCAAAGTGCCGGGCGCCGCAAGCCGCGCAAGATCGGGCGCGATCTCGTCCAGGAACTGCGGCTTCACCGCCAGCACCAGAACCTCCGGTGCGCCGATATCCCCGGAGGCGGGATTGAGGCCGATGCCGCGCTCTGCCGCGATCCGCACGATATCGGCGGAGGGGTGGGGATCGATGATCGTCACCCGGACAGGATCGAGGCCGGATTTCAGCCAGCCGTCGAGCAGGGCGCCGCCCATCTTGCCCGCGCCAACCAGAACGAGCGACAGCGGAAGCGCGGCATCGGGCGGCGGGCTTTCCAGAATGTCGGAAAACCGCTGCACAGTCTGCACTCCCGTCGTCATCTCATCATCCCTCGTTTGTAGCCAGTCCTGGAAAACAGCCGGAGCCAGGCGCTCAGGCCTCGCCCTCCGTCTCGAACAGCACACCTTCCAACGCCTCGTGCGCGCTCTTGCCGGCCCAGAGCACGAACTGGAACGCCTGATAATAACGCTCGCACGTCTCCACCGCCACCTGCAGCATCGTCTCGCACTGGTTGCGAGTCGGTTCCACGCCGCCCGACAGCAGAAGCGCGTGGCGGAACATGACGACGTTCTCCCGCGTCCACAGGTCGAAATGCCCGACCCACAACTGTTCGTTGATGAGCGAGATCAGCTTGAGCATTTCGGGCCGTTGACGCTCCTGCACCTTGAGGTCGAAGGCACAGGCAAGGTGCAACGCCTCCATTTCCTCAATCCAGGTAAAGGCGATATGATAATCTGCCCAGCCGCTCGTGATCGAGACCGACATCTCGTTGTCGTCGGCGCGATCAAACGTCCAGTCGTTCATCGACGCATAACGCTCCACGACATCCAGCGGGTGCTCGTCCCGCTCGGGGACGATTTCAAAGTCGAGATGTGTCATATCGTTCCCTCGCCGATCCCTCGGCTCGCACTGAAACAAAATACGATGGGCCGTGCGGGCAAGCAGGGCGCACGCCATCGATATTGCGGGACGGTGGAAAAAAGAAGACATTCGCCCTGTCGCCACAGGGCACCTTCCGGTTGTACCTCAATCTGCTCATATGCATCCGATCCTGTGTTCAGGACGTGCCGCAGCAGTACATCCATGGCGAATCACCCTTATAATCAAGGGAGATACCAACGAAGAGCATTGCATGCAATGCAGGATCATCGTCAGGGATTCGCTCCTCTCCCACAATGGGCCCCCGACAGGTTTCCACACCCGTATTTTTCACAAACATTCAGAATAAGCCGGCAAAAAGAAAATGCAACCCTGCCGCCCGTTCCCATGAAACGTGAGAACGCCCGCGACGTTACGGTTGTCAATACATTATGGAGACGTAGTGGCAGCATCCTCGGATGCGGCATTCTGCCGCACATCTTCCGGACCAGCCAGACGCGCCTCAAGGGCTTCGATACGGGCGAGGAGCTTCTCGTTTTCCTCGCGCGCCGCGATGGCGATCTCGCGCACAGCCTCGAATTCCTCGCGGGAGACGACGTCGAGGGACCGCAGAAGACGCTCCGCCTGCACGCGCGCCGCCGTTTCCACCTCGCGCCGCGCGCCGTCAGCCAAGCCGGCGGCATCGGTGATGAGGCGTGCAAAATCGTCGAAAATCCGGCCGCTCGTCTGTGTCATGGCATTATTCCTTTCCGCCCCTGCACCAACTCGGTCGTCTAATATAACATAATTCGCCATCGTTCCACCTCGGCGGGGCAGGGTACGGACCGCGCACGGAAACGACGGCGATGAGCGCGATAGAGATTGCGCTCGGAAAGCAAGGACCCCATTTTCCAGGCGTCGGGATGCGTTCCCGGCGAAGGGTTTCGCGGAGGCGGCAGGGCGGGGCGCTCTTTCGGGACGGTCTCCGGCGCCTTCCGGCGACGAAGGACTTCTTTTCGAGCATGGATTGGTGCGCTAAAGAGTTTCGCCTGTCTGCCGGGTTTGCCGTCATCATCGAGGATCGTCGAAGGGGAACGTTATGGTTGCCGAAACACAGTCTCCGTCCGCTGCTCTGGTCAAGGATACGACCACGCGCGATTTTCGCCAGGACGTGATCGCCGAGTCCATGAGCCAGCCGGTTCTGGTCGATTTCTGGGCGCCGTGGTGCGGCCCGTGCCGGCAACTCACGCCGATCATCGAAAAGACGGTCAAGGCGGCGCAGGGACGTGTCAGGCTCGTCAAGCTGAACATCGACGATCATCCCGAAATTCCCGGGCAGCTCGGCATCCAGTCCATTCCAGCCGTCATCGCGTTCCAGAAGGGCCAGCCCGTCGACGGCTTCGTCGGCGTGCTGCCCGAAAGCCAGGTCAAGTCCTTCATCGAACGCCTGGTCGGGCCGCTTGGCGGCGCAGACGCCCTGCTCGACGAAGCGGACGCCAGGGCGGCGGCCGGAGATGTCTCGGGCGCGGCCGAAATCTATGCGGCCGTGTTGGCGCAGACGCCTGAGAGCACCCGCGCCATCGGCGCGCTGGCGCGCCTGCACGTGACGCTGGGCGATCTGGAGGGCGCACAGCGCTTTCTGGACATGGTACCCGCCGACAAGACGAACGATCCCCATATTTCCGCCGCCCGCGCCGCGCTGGAGCTGGCCGCGCAGGCGGAGGGCCTGGGCGACGTCCGGGAACTGGAGCAGCGCGTCGCCGCCTCTCCGGACGACCATCAGGCTCGCTTCGACCTCGCGCTGGCGCTCAACGGCCGGAACCGGCGCGAAGAGGCGGCGCTGCAGCTCATCGAACTCGTGCGCCGCGATCGCGGCTGGAACGACGACAGCGCGCGCAAGCAGCTTCTGCAGTTCTTCGAGGCCTGGGGGCCGACCGATCCGGCGTCCGTCCTCGGGCGGCGGCGGCTTTCGTCGGTGCTGTTCTCGTAAGGGACCTTCGGAGGGCCCGGCCGCAAGCCGGCCGGAGCATTCCCGCTTCTCGCCGAAGCCTCCGGATTGCTCCGGCCTCGCGTTTGACGCCGGCTTTCGGCGTTCGACGCGAGCTTTTTGGATCTGATGCGTTTTCGGGCTGGAATGCGGTATCCGCTCCTGCCGCGAAAGCACTATGGGAGGTGGCCATGAACCCTGTGCAGCGTTCGAATCCGGTCCATTGGTCCGCGGCCGATTGCCCGGGCGTGATCCCTCTTTTCCCGCTCGCCGGGGCGTTGCTGCTTCCGCGCGGGCAACTGCCGCTCAACGTCTTCGAGCCGCGCTACCTCGCCATGGTGGACGATGTGATCGGCAGCAAGCGCGTGATCGGTATCGTCCAGCCCGACGCAGAAGCCGCCGACGTCGACGTGCCGCCACTCTACAAGGTGGGATGCGCAGGGCGCATCACACAATTCGTCGAGGTGGAATACGGCCGTTATCTCGTGTCCCTGACGGGGATTTCCCGCTTCCGCCTGATCGAGGAACTGCCGGTGCTGACGCCCTACCGGCAGGCGCGCGTCGACTACGAGCCCTATCGGGAGGACTTCAACGCCCGCGCCGGCGAGGATGAGGTCGACCGCCAGGCGGTGATCGACGTGCTGCACCGCTTCGCGGAAGCGAAGGACCTGCGAATCGACTGGAAAAGCATCGAGGAAGCGTCGAATGAGGCGCTCGTCAACGCCCTGTCGATGATGAGCCCGTACGGCGTGCGCGAAAAGCAGGCGTTGCTCGAAGCCCCGGACCTGAAGGCGCGCGCCGACACGCTCGTGGCGATCACGGAAATCGAGCTGGCGCGCTCCGGCGACGCGCCCGACACCACATTGCAGTGACACGGCGCAGTAAGACAGGGACGGTAATTGTTGACGGCACGCGCCGATCCTGCTTACTCCCGCATGAAAATCCGCGCAGCAGGCGCGCAGGAGAGCACAAGCATGAGCCATCAGAATTCACAAGCAGAAGCCGCTTCGCCGACCAGAATCGATCCCAAGCTGCTCGAACTGCTCGTCTGCCCGCTGACCAAGGCGCCGCTGGAGTACGACGCAGAAAAGCAGGAGCTCATCAGCCGGCAGGCGAAGCTCGCCTATCCGATCCGCGACGGGATCCCGATCATGCTGCCGGAAGAGGCGCGCACGCTTTCTTGATTTCCGCGCCTGATCACTAACATGAAGTTTTAAGGAAAGTGCTGTAGCGTACAGCTCGTCTGTACGTTGCGGAAAGTCTCTTGCAGGATCGGATAAACCATGCGCCGCATACTTGTCATTGGCATGCTGACACTGTCTTCAGCAGCATGGGCTCAGGGCACGCCGGCGCAGGAAGCCACAACGAAAGTCGCAGTCACGGAAACGGCGCCGCCGGAAGCGGCGGCACCGGTGCAGTCGATACAGCCGGCGGACGGCAAGGCCGGCTATCGCGCGATCCTGCGGAAAAAGGCAGCAGCAGCGGGCGTGCCCTTCGAACTGGCAGACGCCGTGGCCGAAGTCGAGAGCGGCTACGATCGCGGAGCTGTCGGTGGCGTCGGTGAGGTCGGCCTGATGCAGCTGCTGCCTTCGACCGCGCGGATGCTCGGCTTCTCGGGGCCGACGAAAGACCTGTTCGAGCCTGAAACCAACATCCACTACGGGGTAACCTATCTCGCGCAGGCGTGGCGGCTTTCCGGCAACGACGTCTGCACGACGGTAATGAAGTACCGCGCCGGCCATGGCGAGAGCCGGTTTTCGCATCGCTCCGTGGATTATTGCATCAGGGTAAGGCGCGGCCTTGCCGCGCGCGGCTATGCGGTGACGGGCGAGGTGCCCAAGGCCACCTTCGGCGAACCGGTCGGCGGCGGAACGCGCGTCGCGGGGAAGATACGCAAGAAGAGCCGGCTGAACTGGACGGCGGCGGATGCCCGTTGGCGCAAGGTCACCGGGCAGATCAATTCCGCCAGCCTGATGATCATGCAATAACCTGTTCGACAGGTTTTCCAGCAGGTTACTGCAAATCTATGAGAAACGGGATGAGCGGCGCATCCGCAGGCGGCATGGGATAGTCGCGCAGGCTGCGGGGCGCGACCCATTTGAGCGCCTGGCCCTCGCGCGAAGAGGCCGTGCCTTCCCACCGGCGGCAGACGTAGAGCGGCATCAGCAGGTGGAAGTTCTCATAGGTATGGCTCGCGAAGGTAAGCGGCGCGAGGCAGGCTTCCTTGACGACAATGCCAAGTTCCTCCGCCAGCTCCCGGATGAGCGTCTCCTCTGGGCTTTCGCCCGGCTCCAGCTTGCCGCCCGGAAACTCCCACAACCCCGCAAGCGCCTTGCCTTCCGGCCGCTGCGCGATGAGCACGCGCCCATCGGCATCGATCAGCGCGCAGGCGACAACGAGCAGCAGCTTCCGGGGGGCGTCGGCCGTCATGATCGAACCTTACGAACGGTAGTCGCCGTTGATGATGACATATTCCTTGGTCAGGTCGCAGGTCCAAACGGTCGCGGCGCCGCGCCCAAGCCCCAGGTCGACGCCGATGACGATCTCGTCGTTGCGCATGTAGGCGGATACGGCTTCCTCGTCGTAGGTGGGATCACGCTCGCCTTCGTGCGCCACGCGGATGCCGCCGAAGGAGATGGACAGGCGGTCGCGATCCGCCGGCTCACCGGCCTTGCCAACCGCCATCACGACCCGGCCCCAGTTGGCATCCTCGCCTGCGGCGGCGGTCTTCACCAGCGGCGAGTTGGCAATGGAAAGCGCGACCCGCTTGGCGGAGGCAGCGCTGACCGCGCCTTCCACCTTCACGGTGATGAACTTGCGCGCCCCTTCGCCGTCGCGCGCCACCTGCTGCGCGAGGTCGACCAACAGCTTGTTGAGGGCGGCGCGGAAACCGGACAGGCGCCGATCGCCAGCCGTCTCGATCAGCGGCGCGCCGCGTTTCGCCGCCGCCCCCGTGGCGAAGGCAAGCAGCGTGTCGGATGTCGACGTGTCGCTGTCTACGGTGACGGCATTGAACGAACCCTGCACGCCGCGTGAAAGCAGGCCCTGCAGCGCGCTGGCGGACAGCGGCGCATCCGTGACGACGAAGGCCAGCATCGTCGCCATGTCGGGCGCGATCATGCCCGCGCCCTTGGCGAAGCCGTTGATGGTGACAGCGACGCCGCCGATGGTGGCGGTGCGGGTCGCGACCTTCGGAAACGTGTCCGTGGTCATGATGGCGCGGGCAGCGTCGATCCAGGCCGTTTCCGTGGCGGCGTGCGCGCAGTCGGCCAGCACGTTGCCGAACTTCGTGGCATCGAGCGGCTCGCCAATCACGCCGGTGGAGGCGAGAAAAACCTCTTCCTCCGCGCATCCGACGACGCCGGCGGCGAGCTTCGCCGTCAGCGCCGTTGACTCGCGGCCCTTCCTGCCGGTGAAGGCATTGGCATTGCCGGAGTTGACCACGAGGGCGCGCGCCGTGCCGTGCGGCAGATTGGCACGGCACCAGTCGACAGGCGCCGAGGGGCAGCGCGAGCGTGTGAACGCGCCGGCAACCACCGTGCCGGGATCGAAGACCGCAAGCAGCACGTCGGTGCGCCCGGCATAGCGGATGCCCGCCGCCGCCGTTGCGAAACGCGCACCGGGAATGGCGGGCAGGTCGGGATAAGTCTTCGGCGCGAGCGGGGATATCGTCGTGGACATGATGTTTCGTCAACCGTTATGCGGAAGGAAGCCGTCTGGCGCATCGGGCCGCAAACCGAACCCGGCCATCCTGAAAAAAATTGTGCATACCCAAAGAAATGGAGCGGCAGGCTCGCTTTTGGCCTGAAGTCCGCCGCCCGGGGTTCACGTGGCCGTGCGCTGCGCCGGCATGTTACTTCTTCGCCGGCGCGGCAGGCTTCGCGGCATCGGCGGCACCGTTGCCGGACGCGGGCGCATCGCCCTTTTCGGCGCCGGCGGGCTTGTCCAGCCGCTCGATCTTTGCCTTCTCGCGCAGCGCCAGAACCGCTTCCTGCTGGGCACGCTGAACGATGAAGGTCTCGATCTGGTCCTTGACCTCCTCATAGGTCGGCACAGGCTTCTGGCGCCGGTCCTCGACCTTGATCACGTGCCAGCCGAACTGGCTCTTGACGGGATCGGACACCTTGCCGGGATCGAGCTTGAAGGCGATCTCGGAGAACTCGGGCACCATGCGGTCGCGCGTGAAATAGCCGAGGTCGCCGCCTTCCTTGGCGGAGCCGGGGTCCTTCGACAGCTCGGTGGCAAGAGCCGCGAAATCCTCACCCTTTTTCAGGCGCTCGGCCACGGCTTTCGCGGCGGCCTCGTCCGGAACGAGAATGTGGCGTGCGCGCACCTCATCCTCAGGCGTCAGGTTCTTGATGGTCTCTTCATAGAGCTTGCGCCCCGCTTCGTCGGTGGCCGCATCGCGGGCGACCTTCGCAAGGTACTCGTCGACGAGCACCTTGTCGCGGGCATAGGCGAGCCGCCCGGCAAAACCGGCCGATTCGTCGAGCTTCTCCGCCTGCGCCGCCGCGGAACCGAGGCGAATGTCGATCAGATAGCCCACGAGATAATCGCGCCGCTGCGCTTCCGGCATAGCGGGCAGGCGGTCGCTCAGCTCCTCCGCAGCGAGGGCGAGGTCGCGCTCGGTGATCGTGGCGCCATTGACGCGCGCGAGAACCTTGTCGCCGGCCTGCGTCTCGGCGGATGCGGGAGAAGAAGCGGCTGGCTGCTGGGCCACCGCCACGCCCGAATACGCAACGAGCGAGGCGGCCAGAAGGGCGGGAAGGCGGAAACGGCGCGCGATCATGGTGCAATCCAGAAAATAGTGGCGTGGTTGGACGCCGCCGGGGGGGCAGGGCAGATTCGCGACCTTCCCGGCTGCGAACCGATGAATGAGTGGCGTAACCCGCCGACAATGGCAAGGAAATTTGTCGGAAAGGGGATTCCTCGGAAACAGAAGTTCAGCGGAAAGGAGATTCATGGGAAAAAGGCATTCCGGCCGTCCGTCCTCATCGACGGATTCCGATTGTCGCCCGCCGCCTGTTGACAGCAGGCCCGGATGCGCCCATCTCGCTTTTGTGTCGTCCATGCCGCCTTGACCATTATCCCGATGTTCATGGTGGCATTGCGCGCGTCGCTGCTCTGGACCGTGGCCTTTTCGCCGGTTAAACCGTGTGGGGCGGCGTGCTGACGCACGCGATATTCTCTGTTCTGGAAGGCTTTCCATGTTAGGCGGCATTGCGAGAAAACTCTTCGGTTCGGCCAACGACCGGCGCTTGAAGTCCTATCGGGGGCGGGTGGCTGCCATCAACGCGCTCGAACCCGAGATCGCCGCCTTGTCCGACGAGGCGCTGAGGGCGCGCACGGCGGAGTTCCGCCAGCAGCTCGCCGATGGAAAGCCGCTTGACGACCTGCTGGTGCCCGCCTTCGCCACGGTGCGCGAGGCAGCGAGGCGCGTTCTCGGCCAGCGCCATTTCGACGTGCAGCTCGTCGGCGGCATGGTGCTGAACGAGGGCGCCATCGCGGAAATGCGCACCGGCGAGGGCAAGACGCTGGTCGGCACGCTGCCGGTGTATCTGAACGCGCTGACGGGCAAGGGCGTCCACGTCGTCACCGTCAACGACTATCTGGCAAGCCGCGACGCCGGCACCATGGGCCGCATCTACCGCTTCCTCGGGCTGTCCGTGGGCGTGATCACCCACGGCCTCGACGACGACCAGCGCCGCACGGCCTACGCGGCGGACGTGACCTACGGCACCAACAACGAATACGGCTTCGACTACCTGCGCGACAACATGAAGTACGACCTCGGGCAGATGGTGCAGCGGGGCCACAACTACGCCATCGTCGACGAGGTCGATTCGATCCTGATCGACGAGGCGCGCACGCCGCTCATCATCTCGGGGCCGCTCGACGACCGTTCCGATCTCTACAACACCATCAACGCCCTGATCCCGCGCCTGACGCGCGACGACTACGACCTCGACGAGAAGCAGCGCGCCGTCTCCCTCACCGAGAAGGGCAACGAGCGGATTGAGGAAATCCTCGTCGAGGCAGGCCTGCTGAAGGAGGACGCGGGGCTCTACGACGCGGCGAATGCCTCACTCGTGCACCACGTCAACCAGGCGCTCCGGGCACATACGCTGTTCCAGCGCGACAAGGACTACATCGTGCGCAACGGCGAGGTCGTCATCATCGACGAGTTCACCGGCCGCATGATGCAGGGGCGGCGCTATTCGGAAGGCCTGCACCAGGCGCTGGAGGCCAAGGAGCACGTGCAGGTGCAGCCTGAAAACCAGACGCTCGCCTCGATCACCTTCCAGAACTATTTCCGCCTCTACGGCAAGCTCGCGGGCATGACCGGCACCGCCGCGACCGAGGCGGACGAATTCGCCGACATCTACCACCTCGACGTCGTGGAGGTGCCGACCAACCTGCCGGTGCGCCGCGTCGACGAGGACGACGAGGTCTATCGCACCGAAAAGGAGAAGCTGAAGGCCATCGCACGCGAGATCGAGGAGGCGTCCGCGAAGGGGCAGCCCATTCTCGTCGGCACCACCTCCATCGAGAAGTCCGAAGAACTCGCGCGCTACCTCGCCGAGCACGGCTTCCGGCAGATCGACTTCGCGACGTCCGACACCTTGCGCCCGGTGTTCGAGGCGGCACGCACGGGCAAGCCCAGCAAGCACTTCGCGGTGCTGAACGCGCGCTTCCACGAGCAGGAGGCCTTCATCGTCGCCCAGGCCGGCGTGCCGGGCGCGATCACCATCGCCACGAACATGGCCGGTCGCGGCACGGACATCCAGCTCGGCGGCAACGCCGACATGCGCATAGAGCAGGAACTGGGACCGGAGCCGGAAGAGGGCGCCGACAGCCCCGAGCGGGCCGCGCGCGAGGCTGCCATCCGTGAAGAAGTCGCGGCCTTCAAGCAGCGCGCCATCGCCGCCGGCGGCCTCTACGTGGTCGGCACGGAGCGGCACGAGAGCCGGCGCATCGACAACCAGCTGCGCGGTCGTTCCGGCCGCCAGGGCGACCCCGGGCGCTCCAAGTTCTACCTGTCGCTGCAGGATGACCTGATGCGCATCTTCGGCTCGGACCGCATGGACGGCATGCTGACGCGCCTCGGGCTGAAGGAGGACGAAGCCATCGTCCATTCCTGGATCAACAAGGCGATCGAAAAGGCGCAAGGCAAGGTCGAGGCGCGCAACTTCGATATCCGCAAGAACATCCTGAAGTACGACAACGTCATGAACGACCAGCGCAAGGTCGTCTTCGAGCAGCGGCGCGATTTCATGTCGCGCGATTCCGTGCGCGAGGAAGTCGACGAGATGCGCCATGGCGTGATCGACGATCTGGTGGCGCGCCACATTCCGCATGACGCCTATCCGGAACAGTGGGATGCGGAAGGGCTTGCCGAGGCGGTTCGTGACGTCCTCAACCTCGACCTGCCGATCGCCGACTGGGTCAAGGAAGACGGCATCGCCGACGACGAACTTCGCGAACGGATCAGGACGGCCGCCGACGAAGCCTATGCGGCGCGCGTCGAACGCAACACGCCGGAACTCTCCACCTATGTGGAAAAGCAGGTGCTGCTGCAGTCGCTCGATCATCTGTGGCGCGAACATCTGGTAACGCTGGACCATCTGCGGCAGGTGGTGGGGTGGCGCGGACTGGCGCAGCGCGACCCGCTCAACGAATACAAGGCCGAGGCGTTCCAGCTCTTCAACGGGCTCATCGACCAGTTGCGTACACAGGTGACGCGGCAGGTCTCGCGCGTCGAGATCGTGATGCGGGCGCCGGAGCAGGAAGAGGCTGCGCTGGCGCACGCACCGGCGCTGGCGGGGGCCGATTTTGCCGTGCAGGGGGCGGAAGCGTCGTTTGCCGCACCCTATGCCTACGACGCCGACGTCGACCCCGACGATCCCGCGACGTGGGGCAAGGTGGGCCGGAACGACCCCTGCCCATGCGGCTCCGGGCGCAAGTTCAAGCATTGCCACGGCCGGTTCGCCTGACGCGGATGGACGCCGACCTGATCCGGCAATGCGCCGTTGACAGTCTGCTGCCCGCAATCGTCGAGCAATTCATAGCCACGGCGGGGGCGCGCTCACCGTTCGATATCGTGATAACCATCGACGGTCGCAGACTCGACATTCCACCCCCGCCGTCGGAAGATGAAGCGCTGCGGATCGTGCGCCACTTCGTATCGGCCGGCGGGGATGTGCGCGTTGGGCTGACACGCTTTCCCGCGCATCTCGCGGCGGAAGATCCGTCGGGGATCGACATGGCCGTTATCGATCCCTGCCTCAATGTACGCATCGGCACTGCCCTGTTCGCGCGGATTTACGAGCGGGAACGCGCCCGGGACAATTCGTCCGACGCCGATGCGTTCGCCAGGGCTGCAGCCATCTATTTTTCCGAGAACCCGCTGAAGGAGTGATCGGGCGGGCGCGACCGGCAAGCATGTCTCCAGTCTGGAACACTGATATCCGGCAGCGACAATAACCATATTGATTTGTTAAAAAACTTACATTTATTTTTTTCTTTTTACATACCCCACTACATTACTTCAACAGACCGAATCCGGACGACGACTTGCGAAAAATGTTGTAATCATGTTTCAGAAAACGCTTCAGGCAATTAATTTATGCATTGCGCCAAAGTTGTTCTCGGTTATCATGAATGACGCACGGAGGGGTGCATGGTAAAATCGAGAGTGCATCATGGTGGCGATCACAGTCCCGCAGCAACGGGAGACGGGATTATCTCCAAGTGAGACGCCGGTTCCTGCCCGGGTTCATGATGCTGCGCCGGAGAATCCCTCTTCCCTGAGGCAGTGGACGGCAGCGGGTGGCCGTACCGATCTTGATGAACAGACGAATTTGCCTGATCAGCGTTTCTTCGCGGAGGAGGTGGAGCGGCAGATGGCCCGCTCCACGGGTGCGGCGTTCACGCTGCATATCGTGCGGATCGACAATTTCAGCGTGGTCAACAACGCCTTTGGGCCTGAAACCGGACGGCAGCTGCTTCAGGTGTGCGCGAACAGGCTGCGCAACAGCCTGAATGGCGGCTGCCTTGCCGGCCGCTACGGCGCGGACGGTTTCGCCGTGCTGCAGCGGACCGGGAAGGAATGTCCCGAGGTTGCCGCGCTCGCCCGCCAGATACTGACCCAGTTGACCGCGCCCTATCTGATATGGGGACATCGCATCAGCATCGCGGCGACGATCGGCATTGCCTCCCGCCCCGACGACGGTGGCGATTTCGCTGCGCTCGCGCACCGCGCCGGGCTCGCTGTCGATCATGCCTTCAAGGGCGGCCAGCCGATAGCGCGCTACCACTCGGATATTCTCGCGGACGCGCGCCGCATCGCCGCACTCGACATAGACTTGCGCAACGCGCTGGCGACACAGCAGTTCTTTTTGCAATTCCAGCCGCAGGTCTCGCTGCTGACGGGAAAGCTCTCCGGAGCGGAGGCGCTGGTTCGCTGGCGCTGCCCGGACGGCACGGTAATGCCACCCGATACATTTCTGCCCTATGCGGAGGAAAGCGGGCTGATCGCAGCCATCGACGAATGGGTGCTGTCACAGGCTTGCCACGCGGCACGGCGTTGGCACGACTCGGGAATGCGGCTGCGAATCAGCGTCAACATGTCGTCTGCACGCTTCGCGCAGCGCCACATACCGGCGCTCGTCACCCGCGTGCTACAGGAAACGGGCCTCGAACCACGCTACCTCGACATCGAACTGACGGAAACGGCCGTGATGCACGATATCGAGCGCGTGGGGAGCGATCTCGCCAGTCTGCGGTCATTGGGCGTTTCGGTCTCCATCGACGACTTCGGCGTAGGCTATTCGTCCTTGCGTTCCATCAAGCAGCTGCGCGCCGACAGACTGAAGATCGACCGGGACTTCGTGCGCAATCTCGCCGTCAGCGGCAGCGACAGGGCGATTCTGCGCACGATCATCCATCTTGGCCACGAGCTGGATTTCGAGGTCGTCGCCGAAGGGGTGGAAACGGCCGATCAACTCACCATCCTGCGCGCGGAGCGATGCGACGAGGTTCAGGGCTTCCTGTTCGCACGGCCGATGTCGATGCCGGATTTCATGGCTTATGCCCAGCGCTTTTGCGCATCAGGCGACTGCCACGCCGGATAATCGTCACCGGATGGAAGGGCGCGTCGCAAGAAAACCGCTGATAATACGATGTATAGATGACAGAAATCCGGCAGCTTTGCCTATTGCCGAAGTTTCTGCAGCCATTCCAGCTCTGCAAGGCGCATTGCGCCAAGCAAATTGGCGGAGAGGGAGGGATTTGAACCCCCGATGGAGTTGCCCCCATGCCGCATTTCGAGTGCGGTGCATTCAACCACTCTGCCACCTCTCCGCTCGCGGTGGTGACCTTAATAGCCGAGTCGCGCCGAATATCAAGAGGCCTTCGAACGGATTTTCGGGATATTTCGTTGACAATTTTCACGCCGGCGATTATGCGGAATGCTTCCATGCAGTTTAATCTGCATTCATTGGGAACGCGAGGCGTCGGTGATTCTGGTCCGGCGCCTTTCCGTTCTTGCAAAACTGAGAAAAAGCCGCTCTGTGGCCGGGAGGTGCAATCCTGCTGGCGGCAAGAGCGGTTCCGAACACAGGAAAGAAAGATGTTCGCAGTCATCAGGACTGGTGGCAAGCAGTACACTGTTGCCGCTGACGATGTCATCACCATCGAGAAGCTTGAGGCCGAGGCCGGCGCCGCCGTGACGTTCGACGACGTGCTGGTGCTTTCCCGCGGAGCTGAAGGGATCGTGGTCGGCGCGCCCGTCGTCGCCGACGCTTCGGTTTCGGCCGAGGTGGTGGAACAGACGCGCGGCAAGAAGGTTATCGCCTTCAAGAAGCGCCGCCGGCAGAACTCCAAGCGCAAGCGTGGCCACCGTCAGGCGTTCACCGTCGTGCGCATCACCGACATTCTCGTCGGCGGCAAGGCGCTTCCGCGCCCCGCCAAGGCTGAGAAGAGCGCCGACGCCGCACCGGCCGAGGCAGCCCCGGCGGCTGCCGAGTAAGCGCGGGAAACCGTTTCCCGGGCGTTCCGGAGTTGTCGCGTTAACCGCATGACCTCCGGGCGCTCCGCATCAGATCAGGATATTTGGGAGTTCTATCATGGCCCACAAAAAATCAGGCGGTTCATCCCGTAACGGGCGCGATTCCGACGGCCGCCGCCTCGGCGTCAAGAAGTATGGCGGCGAGAAGGTGATTCCGGGTAACATCATCATCCGCCAGCGCGGCACGAAGGTCCACCCGGGCGACAACGTCGGTATCGGCAAGGACCACACGCTGTTTGCTCTCGTTGAAGGGCGCGTCGAGTTCCTCACGCGGTTGGGGCGTTCGTACGTACGCATCGACGTGGTGCAGGAAGCAGCAGAGTAACTCAGGCGGAAGCTGTCCGACAAAGAGCTTTCGCCGGTATTCCATCCCCGGCGGAAAGCGGCATGTGTCAGCTCGCGATCCAGCGATCAGGGGAAATGGGATGCCATTTCCCCTTTGTCGTTTCAACACCCGGCCGGGCCGGGCTATAGGATCGGAGCAGACAGATGACCATTCGCACCATCATCGCCAACGCCACTGCCGCTATCGCCCGTGCAACGGGCTTCACGCAAGGGGCAGCCTTCGATGCAGGTCGCGTATGGCGTTTTGCTCCGGCCCTGCCGCGTCACGATGGTCGTGGATGCGAACGCGGTGGCCTCAAATACCTTCCCGTTTGTGCGTATCCAGGCATGGATGCCGCCTGCGCACACCATCTCGCGAACGCCCGCACGCGGGCGCATCTGCCGGCGAGAGCGGGGGGGCGGGGGCCATGCTGAGGGAAGCGGTGAGAACGGACCGGTTGCTGCTGAGGCCGGTGCGGATGGATGACGCGCAGACGCTCATCGGGCTGGAAACATGGAACGTCGCGCGCTGGCTCGCATCCGTTCCCTGGCCGCTCACGCTGGAGGACATGCAGGACTACATCGTGCATGCCTCCGCCGAGAACGAAGCGGGCATCAGCGCAAACTACGCCATCGAGGCCGAAGGCGCACCGTGCGGCATGATCACCCTGCATCCCAGGGATGGCGCGCTGAGCCTCGGATACTGGCTCGGCGAGCCGTACTGGGGGCAGGGGCTGATGAGCGAGGCGGCGGAGACTTTCGTCGACGCCTTCTTTGCCTGCAGCGGGGTGATGCACATCATCTCCGGTGTGTTCGCCGGCAACGGCGCTTCCCTGCGGGTGCAGGAGAAGCTCGGTTTCGTCACCGTGGGCGATACCATGCGCTACTCACGCCCCCAGGGGCGGCCCTTGCCCTATTATGAGACGGTGCTGGGGCGCGAGCGCCATGCGCGGCGGCTCGCCGCATAGGGCGGCAGGACAGAAGACAGGCCGCCGGGAGACATCCCGGCGGCGCGACATATGTACAGACGCGGGGCCAGGGGCTCCGCCCGTTGACGGGTTCGAGCAGGCGATGAAGTTTCTTGATCAGGCGAAGGTTTATGTCCGTTCCGGCGATGGCGGGGCAGGCTGTGTCTCGTTCCGGCGCGAGAAGTTCATCGAGTTCGGCGGCCCCAACGGCGGCGACGGCGGGCGCGGCGGCGACGTCGTGGTCGAATGTGTCGACGGCCTCAACACGCTGATCGACTACCGCTACCAGCAGCATTTCCGTGCCCGTCCCGGCCAGCACGGCATGGGCAAGAACCGCACCGGCGCGCGCGGCGCGGACACGGTGTTGAAGGTGCCGGCGGGCACGCAGGTTTTCGCTGAAGACAACGAGACGCCGCTGGCCGACCTCACCGAGGTTGGCCAGCAGGTGGTGCTGGCGCGCGGCGGCAACGGCGGCTTCGGCAACGCCTACTTCAAATCCTCGACGAATCAGGCGCCACGCCACGCCAACCCCGGCCTGCCGGGCACCGAAATGTGGATCTGGTTGCGGCTGAAGCTGATCGCCGATGCCGGGCTCGTCGGCCTGCCGAACGCCGGCAAGTCCACCTTTCTCGCGGCGGTCAGCGCGGCAAAGCCCAAGATCGCCGATTATCCGTTCACGACGCTGCATCCCAATCTCGGCGTCGTCGGCATCGACGGGCGCGAGTTCGTGCTCGCGGATATTCCCGGGCTGATCGAGGGCGCGCACGAGGGCGCGGGACTCGGCGACCGCTTCCTCGGCCATGTGGAACGCTGCCGCGTGCTGCTCCATCTTGTCGACGGGACGAGCGAGGACGTCGCCGGCAGTTACGAAACCATCCGGGCCGAACTCGAAGCCTATGGCGGCGGGCTCGCAGACAAGCCGGAGGTGGTGGCGCTGTCGAAGATCGATGCGCTTGACGCCGAGACCCGCGCCGCGCGCGCGGCGGATCTTGCGGAAGCCGCCGGGCAGGCGCCGCTGCTGCTGTCCTCCGCCTCGCGCGAGGGCGTCGACACGGCGCTGCGTTGCCTCGCGGACATCATCCGCGAGGCCGGGGCGGAGGAAAAGGAACGCGAGGTCCCGGCCGACTGGCAGCCGTGAGGCAAAGCCGGGCCCGGGTGCCAGTCCTGCCGCCGCTGCATGCGGTTTTTCCTTTCCTGCACGCGGATTACGGTTAAGTATGCGCCGCGTCGAATGTCCGAATGAAGCATCATGATCGATCATTCCGTCTCTCCCGCGTTGGCCGCGCGCTTGCCCGAGCTGGCGCAGTTCAGGCGCATCGTCGTCAAGGTGGGCTCGTCGCTGCTGGTGGACCGCGAGCGCGGGCGCCTGAAGCGTAGCTGGCTTTCGGCGCTGG
Source organism: Pseudochelatococcus lubricantis (assembly GCF_011762225.1). GTDB lineage: Bacteria > Pseudomonadota > Alphaproteobacteria > Rhizobiales > Beijerinckiaceae > Pseudochelatococcus > Pseudochelatococcus lubricantis. Next base: position 220,227 of record NZ_JAASQI010000005.1, on the reverse strand, counting down.
TGCAGGATATCGCGCGGCTGCACGAACGGGGCGCGGAGGTGATCGTCGTCTCCTCCGGCGCCATCGCGCTGGGGCGCACCGTGCTGCGGCTGCCCTCGGGGCCGCTGAAGCTGGAGGAGAGCCAGGCCGCCGCCGCCGTGGGGCAGATCGCGCTGGCGCGCCGCTGGACGGAGGCGCTCGCCGTCCACGAGATCGTCGCCGGGCAGATTCTGCTGACATTTTCCGATACGGAGCAGCGCCGCCGGTATCTGCACGCCCGTGCCACCATCGGCAAACTGCTGGAACTCGGCGCCGTGCCGATCATCAACGAGAACGATTCGGTAGCGACGAGCGAAATCCGCTACGGGGACAACGACCGGCTCGCCGCACGTGTCGCGACTATGGTGGGGGCGGACCTGCTCGTGCTGCTGTCCGACGTCGACGGCCTCTATACCGCGCCGCCCAACGGCAACCCGGATGCGCGCCATATCCCGCTCGTCACGCATATCACGCCCGAGATCGAGGCCATGGCGGGCGGTGCGGCGTCAGAGCTGTCGCGCGGCGGCATGCGCACCAAGGTGGAGGCGGGCAAGATCGCGACCGCCGGCGGCGCCTGCATGATCATCGCTGACGGACGTGTGGAGGGGCCGCTCGGCACGGTTATGAACGGCGGGCGCTGCACGTGGTTTCTCTCGCCCTCCAACCCCGTCACGGCGCGCAAGAAGTGGATCGCCGGAACATTGCAGCCACGCGGCGCGTTGCATGTCGACGCGGGAGCGGAGAAGGCGCTGCGGCGTGGCGCGAGCCTGTTGCCTGCTGGTGTGCGCCGCATCGAGGGCGATTTTCACCGGGGCGACGCGGTCTCGGTGCGCGGGCCGGAGGGGCGGGAAATCGGCCGCGGCCTCGTCGGCTACGACGCGGACGAAGCGGGGCTGATCGCGGGCCATTCGACGCAGGATATCGAGACGCTGCTCGGCCACGGCGGGCGCGCCACCATCGTGCACAGGGACGATCTCGTCCTGTTCGGCGGCGATTCGCACGAAGGTGCATGAAAGCCATGCTGCCGGGCGCGCTTGACCGCGCATCCCTCTTGCGTAGAAAATAGACATGTATCGCACGGCGTTGCATTGGCCGCCGGCTGGAGGATGAGGATCATGGCGAGTGTAGCTGCTGATGTTACGGACAAGAGCGAGGTGCTGGGCGGCGCTGCCGACGCGCCGCTGCCGCTTGCCTCGCTGATGGCCGACATCGGCCGGCGCGCCCGCAAGGCCGCCCGCGCACTGGCGTTGACATCCGACGCCGCCCGCACGCAGGCGCTCAACAGTGCCGCGAGCGCTATCCGTGAGGACGCGGAAGGCCTGATCGCGGCCAATGCGGAGGACATCGCGGACGCCCGCGCGGCCGGACGCGGCGAGGCGTTCATCGACCGCCTGCAACTCACCCCGGCCCGCGTCGAGGCCATCGCGAAGGCGGTGGAACTCGTCGCAGGCCTGCCGGACCCCGTCGGGCGCGTGCTGGCAACCTTCGAACGCCCCAACGGCCTTGTCATCGAGCGTGTTTCCGTACCCCTCGGCGTGATCGGCGTAATCTTCGAAAGCCGGCCGAATGTCGCCGCGGACGCGGGCTCGCTGTGCGTGAAGGCGGGCAATGCCGCCATCCTGCGCGCCGGGTCGGAGAGCTTCCGCTCGGCCCAGCGGCTGGTCGCGGCCGTTCGCTCCGGGCTGGAAAACGCGGGCCTGCCCGCCGATGCCGTGCAGCTCGTGCCGGTTCGCGACCGCGAAGCCGTCGGCCTGCTGCTCGGCGGGCTCGATGGCAATGTCGACGTCATCGTACCGCGCGGCGGCAAGGGCCTGGTGGCGCGGGTACAGGCGGAGGCGCGGGTGCCGGTGTTCGCGCACCTCGACGGCATCTGTCATGTTTTCGTGCATCGCGACGCCGATCTCGACATGGCGCGCAAGGTGCTGCTGAATGCGAAGATGCGCCGCACCGGCATCTGCGGCGCGGCGGAGACGCTGCTTGTCGACCGGGCGGTGGCGGACACGCATCTGAAGCCGCTGGTGACGGCACTGATCGAGGCCGGCTGCGAGGTGCGTGGCGATGCGGAGACACAGGCGGTCGATCCGCGCGTGAAGCCCGCGACCGAGGAGGACTGGCGCACGGAATACGAGGATGCCATCATCTCCGCGCGCGTGGTCGACGATCTTTCGCAGGCCATCGATCACATCGAGACCTACGGCTCGCACCATACCGAATCGATCATCACGCAGGACAAGGAAGCGGCGGCGCGTTTCCAGCGCGAGGTCGACTCGGCCATCGTGGCGCACAACGCCTCAACGCAGTTCGCCGATGGCGGCGAGTTCGGCTTCGGCGCCGAGATCGGAATCGCCACCGGGCGCATGCACGCGCGTGGCCCCGTCGGCGTAGAGCAACTGACCTCGTTCAAGTACCGCATCCACGGCAACGGGCAGACGCGGCCTTGAGGAGCGAGGCCGGCTCCTGCTTCATCGAGGAGGGCGAGGATGCGCCGCCCGGCGTCGCCCGCATCGATGCGACCGGCGCGCCCGGGAGCAGCGGGATCACGGTTTTGAGAAACCTGCCGAAGCGGCATTCGCCGTCTCTCCCGCCGCACGCGCCGGGCTTGCGGATCGGGCTTTTCGGCGGCTCGTTCAACCCGCCGCACGCGGGGCATCGCCTGGCGAGTCTCGTCGCCCTCAAGCATCTGCGGCTCGACAGGGTATGGTGGATCGTCACCCCCGGAAACCCGCTGAAGGACAACACGGCGCTGCCGCCGCTGGCGGAAAGAATGGCCGCTGCCCGTGCGCTGACGCGCCACGCGCGCATCGACATCACCGGTTTCGAAGCTGAAATCGAGACGCAGTTCACTTACGACACCATCGCGTGGCTCACACGGCGTTGTCCGCAGGTCGATTTCGTCTGGATCATGGGCGCGGACAATCTCGCCGGTTTTCACCGCTGGCAGCGCTGGCGCGACATCGCCCGCCTCGTTCCGCTCGCCATCATCGACCGCCCCGGCTCCACCCTGAAGGCGGCGCGCTCGCGGGCGGCGATCGCGCTGGCGCGTTACCGATTCGCTGAGAAGGACGCGGGACTGCTGTCACGGGGAGACGTACCGGGATGGGTCTTTCTGCACGGTCCGCGATCGCCGCTGTCGTCCACCATGCTGCGCGCGGCGGGGAACACGATAGCCGCGCCCTGAAGCCCCCGCGCGGACGCGGGCGGCTTCTTTTTCCTGCCGATTCATGTGATTGGCTGTCGGTAGTCGTTGAAGCGTCGGGGATGTGCGACTATCTTCAAGTCAATGTTACGATGCGATTTCGAGCCGGAGAGGCGATGCCCGCTTGTCCCGAAGTCGCCCTGAAGCGGGATGACCTTTCGCCGAATCGCGATTCTCGCCCTATCTTTTTGTTAATGCATGATTTTTCCAGAAGGCGGCACCTCTTTTGGGGATCATGCTCAAGTGTGAGGACCGGGCACTGAGCCAGCTTTCGGAATATGGCGCCCAGCCGGCGCCGCTCAACCAGACGGACGGAACACGGACGGCCGGGGAGACGCCGCCGGCCGGCGAGGCGGCAGGGATCGCGCGGTTCCAGCTTGAAGAAATGAAGGCGGAAGAGATCGTCGAGATCGACCTTGTCGGTCGCACGACAATCGCGGACACGATGTTCGTCGCGTCCGGCCGGTCGGACAGGCATGTCGGCGCCATCGCGGAAAAGGTCGCTGCCGCTCTCAAGCAGGCGGGCTTCGGGCCGGTGCGCGTCGAGGGATTCCCGGCTTGCGACTGGGTGCTGATCGACGTGGGCGATATCATCGTGCATATCTTCCGCCCGGAAGTGCGCAGCTTCTACAATCTGGAGAAGATCTGGAGCCCCGACCGGCCGAAAGAGCCGCGCGCCGGTTGAGCCGCCGTGCGCATCGCCGTTGTGTCGGTGGGCCGGCTGAAGGCGGGCCCCGAGAAGGCGCTGGTCGAGCGCTATCATGAGCGGGCGCAGCCGCTGGCCCGCTCGCTGGGGTTCGGCACCGTCGATGTGCTGGAGCTTTCGGAAAGCAGCGCCCGCCACGCCGACCAGCGCAAGGCGGAGGAGGGCAGGGCGTTGCTGGCGCGCTGCCTGCCGGGTATGATCGTGGCGTTCGACGAACGCGGCGCGAGCCTTTCCAGCGACGATCTGGCTCGGAAGTTCGCCGGCTGGCGCGATGCGGGCGAGGCCGGCGTCAACCTGATCGTCGGCGGTCCCGACGGTCTCGATGGCGCGGTGCGGGAGAAGGCTGCGCTGATCCTGTCCTTCGGCGCAATGACCATGCCGCACCAGATTGTGCGTGCGCTGGTGCTTGAGCAGGTATATCGTTGCCTGACGATTCTCGCGGGACACCCCTATCACCGTGTTTGACGGCCGGTTGCGTTGCTGCGCCGGTCGGTCGATGTGTTGCAAGGCACTGATGGCATTTCGAATCCAGCGATCGGGACGGTTCTTGACCTGCGGGCTTGCGTTCGCCGTGGCGCTCGGCGTCGCCGTGCTGCCCGCGGCGGGGCAGGAGCAGGCGCAGCAGCAGGCGCGGGAGCCCTCCGGCGCGCAGGCGGAGGGGGCGGCGCCCTGGGCGGGAACCGAGGCGGACAAGCGCCAGCGCCAGCAGGAGCTTGAGGCCGTTCAGGCCGATCTCGCGGCACGCGGCGCGCGGCGGGAAGCACTGCGCACCGAGATCGAGGGCCTGAGCAAGGACCGGGCCGAACTCAACCGCATCCTGCTCGAAACCGCCCAACGCATCGGTTCGGCGGAGGAGCGCGTGTCCGCCATCGAGCAACGGCTGGCGACGCTCGACGGTAGCGAGCAGGCCATCCGCCGCTCGCTGGAAAGCCGCCGCGACGTTATCGCCGAGGTGCTCGCCGCCCTTCAGCGCATGGGCCGCCATCCGCCGCCCGCCGTTCTCGTCGCGCCCGAGGACGTGCTGCAGGCCGTGCGCAGCGCCATCCTGCTGGGGGCAACGGTTCCCGAGCTGCGGACGGAGGTGGAGGCTCTTGCGTCCGACCTTGCGGAACTCGCGCGCCTTCGCGCGCAGATCGCCACCGACCGGGAGGCGCTGAAGGCCGATATCCAGACCCTGAATGGCGAGCAGGAGCGGCTTGCCGCCCTCATCGATGAGCGCCAGCGCCGCATCGCGGAGGCGGAGAAGATCGACGCCGGCGAGAGCGCGCAGGTGGCCGATCTCGCGAGCCGCACGGAAAGTCTCAAGGATTTGATTGGCCGCATGGAGCGGGAAATCACCACCGCCCGCAAGGCCGCCGAGGATGCGGCGCAAGCCGTGCAGGCGCGCGACAAGGCCGTGGATGACAGGCTGGCGGCCGCGCCCTTCGGCGATCCCGCCCGGCTCGAACCCAAGATTTCTTTCGCGAAGGCATTGGGACTGCTGCCGTTTCCCGTGCGCGGTGAGGTGGTGCGCGGCTTCGGCGCATCGGACGGTTTCGGCGGCGCGACGAACGGCATCTCCATCGCAACACGCGAGGAAGCCGTCATTTCGTCCCCCACGGATGGCTGGATCGTTTACTCTGGTCCGTTCCGATCCTTCGGCCAGCTCTTGATCATCAACGCGGGCGAGGGATATTATGTATTGTTGGCGGGCATGGAACGGATCAACGTGACGTTGGGCCAGTTCGTGCTCGCGGGCGAGCCTGTCGGGTTGATGGGCAAGGGGGCGCCAGCGGGAACCGGTGCATTGGCGGGAGCCAGTGCTTTTGCGGGTGGCGCCACGGGCCCCATTCTGTATGTTGAGTTTCGCAAGGATGGCGGATCCATCGATCCGTCGCCGTGGTGGGCCAGGACAAAAGGCGAAAAGGTTCGCGGATGATGCGCAAGATTTCTCTCGTGATGGTGGGTGCCCTCATCGGCGCGGGTGTGGCGGTCGTGGGCACGCAGTCACGGCTGTTTTCCAGTACGAGCGCCATCGCCGCTTCCGTGGACACCTACCGGCAGCTCACGCTGTTCGGCGATGTCTTCGACAAGGTGCGCAGCGACTACGTCGAAAAGCCGGATGAGAGCAAGCTGATCGAATCGGCCGTCACCGGCATGCTGTCGTCGCTCGATCCGCACTCCAGCTACATGGACGCGAAGAGCTACCGCGACATGCAGGTGCAGACGCGCGGCTCCTTCGGCGGGCTCGGCATCGAGGTGACGATGGAGGACGGCCTCGTCAAGGTCGTGAGCCCCATCGATGAAACGCCGGCCGCGCGCGCGGGCATTCTGGCAAACGATCTCATCGTCGCCATCGATAACGAACCCGTGCAGGGGCTCACCATCAACCAGGCGGTCGAGAAGATGCGCGGCGCGGTCGATTCCGAGGTCACGCTGAAGATCCAGCGCACCGGACGAAGCGAGCCGTTCGAGGTCAAGCTGAAGCGCGACATCATCCGCATCCGCTCCGTGCGTTTCGAGAACAAGGGCGACATCGGGTATCTGCGCATCACGCAGTTCAACGAACAGACGTTCGACAACCTGAGCAGCGCCGTCGAGAAGCTGACCAAGGAAATCCCGGCCGACAAGCTGAAGGGCTTCGTCATCGACCTGCGCAACAACCCTGGCGGCCTGCTGGATCAGGCGGTGCTTGTCTCCGACGCCTTCCTGGAGCGTGGCGAGATCGTCTCGACGCGGGGGCGCAACCTCGACGAGACGCAGCGCTTCAACGCCCGCTCGGGCGACATCACGAAGGGCAAGCCGCTCGTGGTGCTGGTCAACGGCGGATCGGCCTCGGCGTCCGAGATCGTGGCGGGCGCCCTGCAGGACCACCAGCGCGCCAAGCTGATCGGCACGCGCTCGTTCGGCAAGGGGTCCGTGCAGACCATCATTCCGCTTGGCCAGAACGGGGCGCTGCGCCTCACCACGGCCCGCTATTACACGCCGTCCGGCCGCTCGATTCAGGCCAAGGGCATCGAGCCCGATTTCATCATCGAGGAAGTCATTCCCGACGATCTCAAGGGCAAGGACCAGATCAAGGGTGAGGCGGGGCTGCGCGGCCACCTGAAGAACGGCGAGGACGCCAGCGCGGACAAGAGCGCCGCGACGGAAGTCGAGGCGACCGACAGCAAGAAGGAGGAGGCCTCCGGCTCCTCCGCCTACGTTCCGACCGATCCGACGCAGGACACGCAGCTCAATGCCGCCTATGACCTGCTGCGCGGTGTCGAGAACCCGGCGCTTGTGGTGCGCAAGGTGAATGCCGATGCCGGCACGAAGACCGAATCGGCCGCCAATGTGACCGGCAAGAAGGACGCCGCGAAGCCGGCTGACAAGCCGGCCGTCGACGGCGGCGACACGAAAAAGGACGGGGAATGACCTTCCCCGGGTGAGCTTTTCCGGCTAGTGTGCCCCCCGATCGGCGGTTGATAGCGGACGGGGCGGCGCCATGTCGGACAAGGTCAATCACATTCGCGGGAAGGTGCGGGCAGAGGATTTGCCCTATCGCGCATGTGTGGGCGTGATGCTGCTCAACAAAGTCGGCAGGGTATTCATCGGCTCCCGCCAGAAGGGCGACATCGCCGAGGGAACGGTGCCGCCTGCCTACACTTGGCAGATGCCGCAGGGCGGCGTCGACAAGCATGAGGACCTGCTGGACGCGGCGCGGCGCGAGCTGTTCGAGGAAACGAACGTGCGCTCCGTCGAGGTTCTCGCCCAGACGCCCGACTGGCTGACTTACGACCTGCCGGAAGACCAGATCGGCATTGGCCTGCGGGGCAAATTCCGCGGGCAGAAGCAGAAATGGTTCGCCATGCGCTTCACCGGCGACGAATCGGAAATCGACGTGCTGCACCCCGGCGACGGCAGCGTGCCGCCGGAATTCGATGCATGGCGCTGGGAAGAGGCGCAGCACCTGCCGGAGCTGATCGTGCCGTTCAAGCGGCGCGTATATGAGCAGGTGGTGGCGCACTTCGCGGCGCTGACTCACATCCGGGCATAACGTCCCATACCCGCCTGTCACTGTTAACGGGATGCGCGGCGGGCCATGTGCGGGGCGCTTCCCGTTATGGACGTTGCGTGGGCCGATGCCGCCGGTCGGCCACGGCGCCGCAGGCTGCGGCGTATGCGCCGCCACGCGCCCTGCGCCCGCAGGTCACTGCGATACCAGGCGTCCACCTCTTTTTCGAAAGCTTCGTGTTCCGCATCCTCGCCGTGAGCCGCGAGCATCAGGTCGGCCAAGGCCTCGATCCTGCGCGCGGGGATCAGGTGCGGACAGATGGCATATTGCCAGCCGAAGACGAGCGCCACTCCCCAGATCGGCATCGTGCAGGTGACCCAGATGGCGGCTGTCCACGTCATGGTCGATACGATCCTATGAACAAAGGTGCAAATTCGTACCTATACCATCCAAATTTGTTCGTAGCAATATTGGCGTCATTTAGGAACAAAATGTTCCTATGGACGTTTTTGCACGAAAGCTGAAAGAGCGTGCGGAGCACCTCGGCATATCGAATGCCGAAGCTGCGCGGCGATGCGGATTGGACGAACGCCGCTATGCTCATTATGCAGCTGGGCGCAGCGAACCCGACCTCGCGACGCTGATGCGGATCGCCCACACGCTCGGCACCACGCCGAACTGGCTTCTCGGGCTCTCGCCCGAAGGCGAGGCCGCCACGCCCCGCTCCAGTTCCATAGACCGTCTCGTTTCCGTTGCCCGGGCCATTCCCGAGCGCGAGCTTTCGCTGCTCGTCGCGCTGGCGGAAACCATGGCGCGCCACACCCGCGAAACGCACGGCAACCCGGACGCCGAAGATCCATAAAAAAATGCGCCGTCGCGGGGACGGCGCATTTGCCCAGGCCATTTCTTTGTTTTCACACCGGGCGCAAAAGCAGTATCCGCCTTTGCTGAAACTGCTTTATCCGGCTGGCGGAAGGGATCAGGCCGCCTGCTGGCGCGGGCTGATGAGCTTGCGGTTGATCAGAACTTCCGCGATCTGCACCGCGTTCAGCGCCGCGCCCTTGCGCAGGTTGTCCGCCACGACCCAGAAGGCAAGGCCGTTCTCGACAGTGGCGTCCTCGCGGATGCGCGAGATATAGGTCGGATCCTCGCCGGCCGCCTCGTGAGGCGTGATGTAGCCGCCGTTCTCGCGCTTGTCGATGACGAGGCAACCCGGCGCCTGACGCAGGATTTCACGCGCCTCGTCCGCCGTGATCGGCTTCTCGAACTCCACGTTCACGGCTTCCGAATGCGAGATGAACACCGGCACGCGCACGGCGGTGGCGGTGAGCTTGATGGCGGGGTCGAGAATCTTCTTCGTCTCGGCCATCATCTTCCACTCTTCCTTCGTGTAACCGTCTTCCATGAACACGTCGATGTGGGGAATGACGTTGAAGGCGATGCGCTTGGTGAACTTGCCGGGCTTGACCTCGCCGGTCGTGAAGACGGCGCGCGTCTGCGAGAACAGCTCGTCCATCGCATCCTTGCCCGCGCCCGAAACCGACTGATAGGTGGAGACGACGACGCGCCGGATGGTCGCCGCGTCATGCAGCGGCTTCAGCGCGACAACGAGCTGGGCGGTGGAGCAATTGGGGTTGGCGATGATGTTCTTCTTCGAGAAGCCAACGATCGCATCCGCATTCACCTCGGGCACGATCAGCGGCACGTCGCTGTCGTAACGCCAGGCGGAGGAGTTATCGATGACGACCGCGCCCTGCGCGCCGATCTTCAGCGCCCACTCGCGCGAGACGTCGCCGCCGGCGGACATCAGGCAGATATCGGTATCGGAGAAATCGTAGGTGGCAAGGTCCTTGGCCTTCAACGTCTTGTCGCCGAAGGAAACTTCCTGTCCCATGCTGCGGCGCGAGGCGAGGGCCACGACCTCGCTCACCGGGAACGCGCGCTCGGCCAGAATGTCGAGGATTTCACGGCCCACATTACCGGTGGCGCCAACCACGGCGATCTTGAAGCCCATTGTACGATATCTCCTGTTCAACCTCTCCCGGGGAACCGATGCCGCCTTCGGCATCACCTCTCTCGTGCCTGGGGGAGAGAGGTCCGGGAACGAGGGCAGAGGTCAGCGTGTCGTCGACGTAATCGTCGTGACAACAAAGATGGTTTTCGTTTTTTTCGTAATAACGAGAGCCATCACCGACTGTCCGCCACTTGCGTTGTGTTGAAGCACGCCCATGAAGCGACCGGAACTTCGCTTCAAGCTGGCTATCTCCACCACCGGCCACGTCATTTGTCAAGCCGATTTTTCCAGCCCGCCGCCCGTCCAGGAGCGAGCGCGTCATATATGACCACCATGGGGCCACAGATACGGTTCAATTAACTTTTTCGCTTTATCAAAGGCCCTCGGCGTATCATTTAGGGCGCGTTCGGCCCGCATTGCGAGTCGGGGCGCGGAAAGGACTGTCGGACGTCGTGGGGGTAGACCAGCACCGGTTGCGGCTCTATCAGCTCGCCCTCGCCAAGGCGGGGCGGCTGGCGCTCGGCACTGTCCTGCGAACTTTCGAGACGCTGGATGCGCTGCGCCGCCGCGCGCCCGAGCGGGTCGTGATAGCGCCGCAGGACCTGCGCACGGCCGATCCCACGGAAGCCTCCGACATTTATGCCGGCCATTTCTCGCTCGCCGGGCAGAGCATCGACTGCCGCGGGCGTTCGCCCTTCGAGGTCGAGCCGCCGTCCGAAGCCTGGGCGGAGGCGCTGGCGGGCTTCACCTGGCTGCGGCACCTCGGGGCGGCGGATTCTGCACTCGCGCGCGCCAACGCCCGCGCACTCGTCGACGATTTCCTCGCGGCGCGGCTGGACCGGCGGGGCATCGCCACCCGGCCGGCCGTCGTCGCGCGGCGCCTGCTCGTCTTCCTGAGCCAGTCGCCGCTGGTGCTGGACGGCGCCGACCATGCCTTTTACCGCCGCTTCATGCGCGCGCTGGCGCGCGGCGTGCGCCAGCTCTCGGGCAGCGTCTGCGGCGCGCTGCAGGGCGAGAAGAAGCTGCTGGCGCTGATCGCGCTCGCCATGGCCGGGTTGTGCCTCGACAATCTCGGCCGCCTGCAGCGCAACGCCAGCCGCAAGCTGGGGGAGGAACTGGCGCGCCAGATCCTGCCGGACGGCGGCCACATCAGCCGCAACCCGCGCGTACTCGTCACCCTGCTTACGGAACTGCTACCGCTGCGGCAGGTCTATGCGGCGCGCGGGGTTTCGCCGCCGCCGCAGATGCTGGGCGCCATCGACCGCATGATGCCGATGCTGCGCATGTTCCGCCATGGCGAGGGATCGCTGGCCCTGTTCAACGGCATGGGCCGCACGCAGGTCGACCTCATCGCGACGCTGCTGGCCTACGACGACACGCGCTCGCGCGCTATCCAGCACGCGCCCCATTCCGGCTACGAGCGGCTGGAGGCGGAGGACCTCGTGCTGATCGCGGACGTGGGCGCGCCGCCGCCGCCCGCCTGCTCGACGGAGGCGCACGCGGGCTGCCTCTCCTTCGAGCTGAGCGTGGGGCGCTCGCGCCTCATCGTCAACTGCGGCGCGCCGCGCCACGGCAGCCTGTTTCCGCTTTTCGCAGCGCGCTCCACCGCCGCGCATTCCACGGTGACCGTGGGCGACACGTCGTCCTGCCTGTTCGCGGGGGCGGGGAGCGGCGCGTCGCTCGCGGCGCGCCTCGAACGCTGGCTGGGCCGCTGGCTCGGCACGCCCATCCTGGGCGGCATCGAAAATATCGAGGTCAACCGCGGCGCGGCGTCCTCCGGCACCCAGACGCTGGGCGCCGCGCATGACGGCTACAGCGCGCGCTTCGGCCTCGTCCACCAGCGGCGCTGGCGGCTGGACGGCGCGCGCGGCACGCTGGACGGCGAGGATGCGTTCATCGCCGCCGACCCGATGCAGGAAGCGGCCGCCGCGACAGTGCGCTTTCACCTGCACCCGCTCGTGCGCACCAGCCGCTCGCACGACGGCCATTCCGTGCTGATGCTGCTGCCGGACGGGCAGGGCTGGTCCTTCGAGGCCGAACACGGCACGCTCTCCATCGAGGAAAGCGTGTTCCTCTCGGCTGTCGACGGCGCCCGGCGCGGAGAGCAGATCGTCGTCACCGTCGACCCTGCCGAAGTGACGCTGCTGCGCTGGCGCTTCTCGCGGCTGGAGGTGTAACGGCGCGCCCGCGTGGCTGCATTGCGGCATTTTTCCGTTCCGCCAGCGGGAAAAATGGGTTAGAGCCACGTCGTGGAGCGAATTCTCCGCCCGGCCGGATGTTCTTGTCGGAATACGCCTTTTCCTTGAGCTGGACCTGTCCCATGCCCCATGATCGCAAAATCATCACGCGCGCCCTTCTGTCCGTCTCGGACAAGTCGGGCCTCATCGGCTTCGCCAGCGCGCTGGCGCAGCGCGGCATCGCGCTGATCTCGACGGGCGGCACGCACAAGGCGCTCGTGGAGGCAGGCCTCGCGGCGAAGGACGTGGCGGAGGTCACGCAGTTTCCCGAGATGATGGACGGGCGCGTCAAAACGCTGCATCCGGCTATCCACGGCGGCATCCTTGCCGTGCGCGGCAACCCCGAGCATCAGGCGGCCATGCTGGCGCACGGCATTTCGACCATCGACCTCGTGGTGGTGAACCTCTATCCCTTCGAGGAGACGGTGGCGCGCGGCGGCTCGTTCGACGACTGCATCGAGAACATCGATATCGGCGGCCCGGCCATGATTCGCGCCGCAGCCAAGAATCACGCGGACGTGGCGGTCATCGTCGATCCCGCCGACTACGAGGCCCTGCTTGCGGAACTCGCCGCCAACGGTGGCGCCACCACGTTGCCCCTGCGCCGGCGGCTGGCACAGAAGGCCTATGCGCGCACCGCCGCCTACGACGCGGCGGTGTCGAACTGGTTCGCCGGCATCGAGGGGATCGGCACGCCCGACTTCCGCGCCATCGGCGGCCGGCGCGCGCTCGACCTGCGCTATGGCGAGAACCCGCACCAGCAGGCGGCCTTCTACGCCACGCCCGAGCAGCGGCCCGGCGTCTCCACCGCGCGCCAGCTGCAGGGCAAGCAGCTGTCCTTCAACAACATCAACGATACGGACGCCGCCTATGAAGCGGTGGCGGAGTTCGATCCGCAGCGCACGGCGGCCGTGGTCATCGTGAAGCACGCCAACCCCTGCGGCGTCGCCGAGGGAGACTCCCTCGCCGAGGCGTACGAAAAGGCGCTGCGTTGCGATTCCGTCTCCGCCTTCGGCGGCGTGGTGGCGCTGAACCGCACGCTCGACGCCGAGGCGGCGCAACGCATCGTCTCCATCTTCACGGAAGTGATCATCGCCCCCGACGCGACGGAGGAGGCCATCGCCATCGTCGCCGGGAAGAAGAACCTGCGGCTGCTGCTCGCCGGAGGCCTGCCCGATCCGCGCGGCGGCGGGCTTGCCGTGCGCACCGTCGCCGGCGGCTTCCTGGCGCAGACACGCGACAACGCCGTGGTCGACGACATGGATCTGCGCGTCGTGACGCGGCGCGTGCCCACCGAGGCGGAACTCGCCGACCTGCGTTTCGCCTTCCGCGTCGCCAAGCACGTGAAATCGAACGCGATCGTCTATGCGCGGGACGGCGCGACGGTAGGCATCGGCGCCGGCCAGATGAGCCGGGTCGATTCGTCGCGCATCGCCGCATGGAAGGCGCAGGAGGCGGCGACCGCCGCAGGCGCGACGGAGAGCTTCGCGAAGGGTTCCGTCGTGGCGTCGGATGCGTTCTTCCCCTTCGCCGACGGATTGCTTGCGGCGGCGGAGGCGGGCGCGACGGCTGTGATCCAGCCCGGCGGCTCCATCCGCGACGACGAGGTGATTCGCGCCGCCGACGATGCCGGCCTGGCGATGGTGTTCACGGGGCATCGGCATTTCCGCCATTGAATTGTGGCGAAATCGGGTGATATGGTCCCGACAGTCCAGCCACAGGTTCACATCATTCAGGGATGAAGCCATGACCATCGCCGTCGGGGAACGTTTGCCGCAAATCACCTTCCGCGTCCTGACCAGCGAAGGGCCCACGCCTCGCACCACCGATGACATCTTCAAGGGCAGGCGGGTCGTGCTCGTGGGCGTGCCCGGCGCCTTCACGCCCACCTGCCACCGCAACCACGCGCCCGGCTTCATCGCCAATCTCGATGCTTTCAAGGAGAAGGGCATAGACGCCGTGCTCATCACCAGCACGAACGATGCATTCGTGCTGGATGCATGGGCGAAGGCGCTGGGCGCAGACGGGCAAATCGAGTTTCTGTCCGACGGCAACGCCGATTTCGCCCGCGCCACGGGCCTGCTGTTCGACGGCTCCGGCTTCGGGCTGGGGCCGCGCTCGCAGCGCTACGCCATGGTGGTGAACGACGGCGTCGTCGAGGTGCTCAACGTGGAAGAGGCGGCCGGCCAGGTGCAGGTGACGAGCGCCGAACATCTTCTGGAAAGCCTGTAATCGTAGTGAAGCGGCGGGCGCGGCTCAGTTCACGCTCGCCGCTGTGACGCCAGTCTTGCCGGCGCTTCTCAAGTGCCGCGCAGCGGTGCGAAGCTGAAGCGGTGGAACGGGCAGGGGCCGTGCGTGGCCAGCGCCCGTTTATGGGCCGGCGTCGGATAGCCGACATGCCCGGCAAAGCCGTAGGCGGGATAGACCGTGCCGAGCTGGCGCATCATCCCGTCCCGCGTCTCCTTCGCCACGATGGAGGCGGCGGCGATCGACGCGATGCGCGCATCCCCCTTGATGATCGTCTCCACCCGGCAGGGAAGCGGCGGCGGGTCGTTGCCATCCACCAGCGCGACCATGTGCTCCGGCGCGGGGAAGAGGGGCAGGGCGGCGAAGGCGCGCGCCATGGCCGTCAGCGTGGCCTGGCGGATGTTGACGCGGTCGATCTCGGCGGCCGGCACGCAGGCGATACCGACATGGGCTGTGGCGAGGATCTGCGCGAACAATTGTCCGCGCCGACGCCCGTCGATCTGCTTGGAATCGGCAAGTCCCTCGGGCACGCAGGAAGGATCGAGCACGACGGCGGCGGCGACCACGGGACCGGCGATCGGCCCGCGCCCCACCTCGTCAATACCGACGACGGGGCCGAACCCCTGCGCGAGCAGGGCGGACTCCATATCGAAGGTCGCTGCAACCTTCACTGGCTGGCCCATATGACACGGGCGATCCAGGCGATGTCCGATTCGGCGAGGACGCGGTCCTCGTGCTCCGGATTGAACGACCTCAGCTCGACAGTCCTGGCGGTGCGGCGCTTCAACTCCTTCGCCATGACCTCGCCCTGCGCGGTGCGCACCACGACGCGGTCGCCCCGGCGGACGCTGGCGGTGGGCGAGACGATGATGACGTCGCCGTCCCGGTAGATGGGCAGCATCGAATCGCCCGATATTTCGAGCGCGAACACCTTGTCCTCGCCCATGTCCGGAAAGGCGACCTCATCCCAGCTCCCGCCGACGGGAAAACCGCCGTCGTCGAAGAAGCCGCCCTTGCCGGCCTGGGCAAAGCCGATCAGCGGCAGGTTCCGCGTCGACGTATACCGGCCGTGACGCGAAACGAGAGCCATGAACTCATCAAGCGACGCACCCGTCGCATCGAGCACCTTGGCGATGGATTCGGTCGACGGCCAGCGCGGACGACCGTCCGCCGCCGTGCGTTTCGACCGGTTGAAGGCCGTCGGATCGAGCCCCGCCTTGCGCGCCAGCCCGGATGGCGACAGGCCGCGCTGCGCCGCGAAGGCGTCGAGAGCCGACCAGATCTGGTCATGAGACAGCATGATCGAAAGCCATGTTGAGGATACGGCGGGTTCGCCGGACGCCTTGTATATAATCAGAAAGCAATCTAGGACTCAATTCTTATCATGGGATATATTTCATTCCAACAAAGGCCACAGTGCATTTCCTGTACAGAATTTGCCACATCGGCGCCCGTTAGCTCCACACCACTGCGGGCGTGGCGCGCGGCGGCTTGTTTTCGCCGCGGCGGGGGATCATACAGCCAGCGTGACAAGCCCACGGAAAGAGGAGATCGCGATGCGGAGTATCGAGCGGCTGATTCGGCCACTCCTGTTTGCGCTGGACCCGGAGACCGCGCACCGGTTGACCATTCGCACGCTTGCCGCGACGCGCCTGCCTCCGTCCGCGCCCGACGACGCCTCGCTGCATGTCGAGGCCTTCGGAATGAAGTTCCCCAATCCGGTGGGGCTCGCCGCCGGCTTCGACAAGAACGCCGAAGCGCCCGACGCCATTCTCTCCCTGGGCTTCGGTTTCGCGGAAGTGGGCACGCTGACGCCGCGGCCGCAACCCGGCAATCCGCGCCCACGCATCTTCCGGCTGGTACGTGACGAAGCCGTCATCAACCGCTTCGGTTTCAACAACGAAGGCCATGCAGCGGCGCTGGCACGGCTTACGGGACGGGCGGGGCGGCCGGGAATCGTCGGCGTCAATGTGGGCGCGAACAAGGATTCCGTCGACCGTGCCGCCGACTATGTCGCGGGCATCCGGACGTTTTCCGCCCTCGCCAGCTATTTCACGCTCAACGTTTCCTCGCCCAACACGCCGGGCCTGCGCGATCTCCAGCAGGAGGCCGCGCTCGACGACCTCATCGCCCGCGCCGTCGCCGCGCGCGATGAGGCAACCGGGCAGCATCCGCGTCGGCCGCTGCTGCTCAAAATCGCGCCCGACATCTCGCTGGACGAACTCGATGCCATCGTCGCCGTGGGGCGCAAGCGCGGCATCGATGGCCTGATCGTCTCGAACACCACGGTCTCGCGCCCGAAGCTCATCGACACGCGCTATGCGGGGGAGACGGGCGGGCTTTCCGGCCGGCCGCTGTTTCCGCTGTCGACATGGGTGCTGGCGCAGGCGTTCATCCGGGTGGAAGGCGCCTTTCCCATCGTCGGCGTGGGCGGCATCGATTCGCCGGAAGCGGCGTGGCGCAAGATTCGCGCCGGCGCGAGCCTGGTGCAGCTTTATTCGGCGATGGTCTACAAAGGGCCCAGCCTCATCCGGGACATCAAGCAGGGCCTGCTCGCCACGCTGGGGCGCGAGAACACGACACTCGCGCAGGCCGTCGGCAAGGACGCCGCCGCCGTCGCGGCGACGTCCCCCTGACGCATCGCCGCATCACGCGAGCGAGCGGGTCACGATGTCCGCCACGTCCTGCGACAGCGGCGTGGCGGCGGCAATGCGCCGCAGCGCCGCTTCCGCATGGGCGCGCCGGCCCGGCTCCAGCGTCTTCCACGTGCGAAAGGCCGTGGAAAGGCGTGAGGCGACCTGCGGATTCGCGGGATCGAGCTGCAGGATGACATCGGCCACGAAGGCAAAGCCGGCGCCGTCCGCCCGCGCGAACTGGGTGAGGTTCGCCATGGCGAAGCTGCCGATGAGCGCGCGTGTGCGATTCGGGTTCGACAGGGAAAAGGCCGGGTGCGACAGCAGGCGCTTCACGCGCTCCAGCGTGCCGGCTTCCGGGATGGATGCCTGCAGGGCGAACCACTTGTCGAGCACGAGCGGGTCGTCGCGGTAGCGGTCGTAGAACGCCTGCAGGGCCGCCTCGCGCGCCTCACCCGCCACGAGGCTAAGCACGGAGAGGGCGCCGAGCCGGTCCGTCATGTTGGTGGCGGCGTCGAACTGCGCCCGCGCCAGTGCTTCGCCGCGCGCCGCGTCGCCTGCCGTCAGCAGGCCCAGCACGCCGTTGCGCAGGGCCCGCTTGCCGGCCTGCGCGGCATCGGGGCTGTAGGGCGCGTCGATGGCGAGTTCGCCGTAGAGGTGTGCGAGCTTGCCGGCGAGGGCTTGTCCCAGCGTCTCGCGCACGGCCTTGCGGGCGGTGAAGATGGCCTCGGGGTCGATGTTCTCGCCGATCTCGCGTGCGATATCCGCCTCGCCCGGCAGCGACAGCACCTGCGCGGCGAAAGCGGGGTCGCGCAGGGCGCGTGCATCAAGGAAGTGGCCCAGCGCCTGCGCGAGGCCCACCGGCACCTGCACGGTGCCGCCTGCGTGCAATGCTTCCACGGCGCGGACGATGATGCGGGTCGCCACCGTCTGCGCCGCCTGCCACTGGTTGAAGGCGTCCGTATCGTGGGCGAACAGCACCAGCAGGTCGTCGTCGGTCAGGTCGAGGTCGAGAATCGCCGGCGCCGAGAAGCCGCGCAGCAGCGACGGCACCGGCCGCTCCTCCACATCGGTGAAGATGACGGTACGTTCGGCGCCGTCGAGCACCAGCACGCCGCCGTCGGTCGCGCCATCCGCCGTCGTGAGCGGCAGCTCCCGCCCGCTTTCGCCGATGAGGCCGAGCGCGACCGGGATGACCATCGGCCGCTTCTCCGGCTGGTCCGGCGTCGGCAACGTCGTCTGCGCCAGTGTCAACGTGTAGGTTTTCGCGCCCGCGTCATAGCGTCCGCGCGCGGAGAGGCGGGGCGTGCCGGCCTGCTCGTACCACTGCGAGAACGCGGAAAGATCGCGCCCGCTCGCCTCGGCGAAGCAGGCGATGAACTCCTCGATAGTGGCGGCGGTGCCGTCGTGACGCTCGAAATAGAGGTCCATGCCCCGGCGGAAATGCTGGCCGCCGACGAGGGTTTTCAGGACGCGGATCAGTTCGGCGCCCTTCTCATAGACGGTGGCGGTGTAGAAGTTGTTGATTTCCTTGTAGGCGCGCGGGCGCACGGGATGGGCGAGCGGCCCGGCATCCTCCGGGAACTGCGCCGAACGCAGCACGCGCACATCTGCGATGCGCTTCACGGGGCGCGAGCGGGCGTCGGACGAGAACTCCTGATCCCGGAAGACAGTCAGCCCCTCCTTGAGGCAAAGCTGGAACCAGTCGCGGCAGGTGATGCGGTTGCCTGTCCAGTTGTGGAAGTACTCGTGCGCGATCACGGCCTCGATATTGGCGTAGTCGCTGTCGGTGGCGGTATCCGCGCTCGCCAGCACGTACTTGTCGTTGAAGATGTTGAGGCCCTTGTTCTCCATCGCGCCCATGTTGAAGGCCGACACGGCGACGATATTGAACACGTCGAGATCGTATTCGCGGCCGAAGACCTCCTCGTCCCAGCGCATGGCGCGCTGCAGGGCGTCGAGCGCGTAGCGGGCGCGCTCGCGCTTGCCGCGCTCCACGTAGACCGCGACCTTCACCTTGCGCCCGCTCGCGGTCGTGAACACGTCCTCGACATGATCGAGATCGCCGCCGACGATGGCGAAGAGATACGAGGGCTTCGGAAAAGGATCGTGCCAGACGGCGAAGTGGCGCCCGTCCGCGAGCGCGCCAGCCTCGGCCGGATTGCCGTTGCCGAGCAGCAGCGGCGTATCGGCATCCGCCTCGATTCGGGTCGTGTAGACGGACAGCACGTCCGGCCGGTCGAGGAAATAAGTGATGCGGCGGAAGCCATCCGCCTCGCACTGCGTGCAATAGGTGCCGTTGGAGCGGTAGAGACCCATCAGCTTCGTGTTGGCGGTGGGGTTGACGCAGGTCTCGATGGTGAGCGTGAACGGCTGCTGTGGCGGCCGGTGCAACACAAACTTCTCCGGTGATGCCGTGTAGGCGTCGGCGGCGAGGGGCGAGCCGTCGAGCGCGGCCGATACGAAGACGAGTTCGTCACCGTCGAGCGCGAGCGACGCACCGGCGTGGCCGGCCGGGTTGGGGCGCAACGCAAGCGTCGCCGTGACGCGCGTCTCGGTCGGATGCAGGCCGATGGCGAGAGACACCGTATCGATCAGATAATCGGTCGGCTGATAATCCTCGAGGCGGATGACAGGGGCATTGTCGGCGCGCATCTGTTCGGAACTCCACAGCTCATGGCCAGCGATTCTGGCCGGCGACTCTGGCCGGATTTCGGCGGGGATATGTTTTCACTCTGTTCTTATGCGCCATTGTGCCCCGCCGCAACCCGTTTGCAACGCCGCTGAGGGATGGCTGCCATTCGCAGCCCAAGGGGTGTCGCGCGGCGAATAAAACACTATATGGGCTGTAAATTGAGGCGCAGGCCGCCTCCATGCCCGTGCCGCTCGTCTGCACATCGGCGAATCCACAGAGCTGGGAACGAAAGCAATGTCCGATCAAAACAGCGGGCCCGCTGAAAACGCAGGCGCCGTGGGGGCCGGTGCCGGACCGGCGGCTGCCGGCAAGCAGGGCTTCAGGCAGACGCTGCAGGGCCTGTGGCCATATCTGTGGCCGCACGACCGCGCCGATCTGCGCCAGCGTATCTATTTCGGTTTCCTGCTGCTGCTGGCGGCAAAGATCGTCACGGTCGCAATGCCCTACAGCTTCAAGTGGGCGGTGGATGCGCTGACAGGCGAAACCGGAGGCACCGCTACGGCGACGCTTCTCGCGGGGGCCATATTCCTGACGCTTCTCTACGGCGCCATGCGCATTGTCATGGCGCTGCTGACGCAATGGCGCGACGGCCTGTTCGCCTCGGTCGCCATGAATGCCGTCCGCCGGCTGGCGCTGGAAACCTTCCGGCACATGCACGCGCTGTCGCTGCGCTTCCATCTGGAGCGCAAGACGGGCGGGCTGACGCGCGTGCTCGAACGCGGACGCACGGGCATCGAGGAACTGGTGCGCATGGCCGTCCTCAACCTGCTGCCGACGGTGCTGGAGTTCGTGCTCGTTCTCGGCGTGCTGTGGTGGCAGTTCGACTGGCGATTCGCGGCGGTGGTGTTCGTGATGGTCGCGGCCTATCTCGTCTTCACCTACAGGGTGACGGAGTGGCGCATCGACATCCGCCGCCGCATGAACGAATCGGATAACGACGCCAATACGAAGGCCATCGACTCCCTCCTCAACTACGAAACCGTGAAGTACTTCGGCGCGGAGCGGCGCGAGGCCGAGCGCTACGACGTGTCGCTTGCCCGCTACGAAGGCGCGAGCGTGGATACCTATGTCTCGCTCGCCTATCTCAACGGCGGGCAGGCGGTCATCTTCTCCCTGGGCCTCGCCGCGGTGATGGTGATGACCGTCTACGACGTGCGCGCCGGCACGGCGACGGTGGGCGACTTCGTCATGGTCAACGCCATGCTGATGCAGCTCTACCTGCCGCTGAACTTCATGGGCATGCTCTACCGCGAAATCAGGCAGGCGCTCATCGATATCGGCGAAATGTTCACCATCCTCTCGCGCGATCCCGAGGTGAGGGACAGACCCGACGCGCCGCCGCTAGACGCCGAGGCGGGCGAGCTGCGCTTCGAGGACGTACGCTTCGCCTACACGCCCGAGCGCCCCATCCTGCGCGGCGTGAGCTTCACGGTGCCGGCCGGGAACACCGTGGCGGTAGTCGGGCCTTCGGGCGCGGGCAAGTCGACGCTGTCGCGGCTCATCTTCCGCTTCTACGAACCGCAGTCCGGGCGTATCCTCATCGACGGGCAGGATATCGCCGCCGTGCGGCAGGAAAGCCTGCGCGAAGCAGTCGGCATGGTGCCGCAGGACACCGTGCTCTTCAACGACACCATCGGCTACAACATCCGATACGGACGTCCCGACGCCTCGGACGCCGAGGTGGCGGAGGCCGCGCGGCTCGCGCAGATCGACAACTTCATCCGCTCCCTGCCGCAGGGCTACGACACGCAGGTGGGCGAGCGCGGCCTCAAGCTCTCCGGCGGCGAGAAGCAGCGCGTGGCGATCGCCCGCACGATCCTGAAGTCGCCGCGCATTCTGGTGCTCGACGAGGCGACCTCCGCCCTCGACAGCTTCACGGAACGCGAGATCCAGCAGGCGCTCGACAAGATCTCGGAAGACCGCACCACGTTGGTCATCGCGCACCGCCTGTCCACCATCGTCAACGCGGACGAGATTCTGGTGCTCGACAAGGGCGAGATCGTGGAGCGGGGAGCGCACGCGCAACTGCTGGCGCGCGGGGGCGTCTATGCCGCCCTGTGGAACCGCCAGCGCCAGGTCGACGCCGCCCGCGCGACGCTCGCCCGCAACGCGGAGGCCAACGCGGGATCACTGCCGCAAAAGGTGGGCGAGGGGCTGGAACAGGAGAAACTGGCCGAGACGGTGTAGGCGATTTGTGCTATAGCACACAACAGTTGCCGCAGGGTCTAGACGCGCTTAGACATCGGGCAGGCTTGCATTGGCTCGCCGATACTTCGTCTGTTCCGGTTTTTGCCCGCGCGTGTCTGCGCTTTACGCACGGCAAGCGCCGTCAATCACGGGTCGGGTAAAGGGTGCGCGATCTATTCACCGTTGTCGCCGTTCTCATCGTCGCTGTGCTGTGCGCCGCGCTGGCGGTTCCTTATGCCGTCGACTGGCAGGCGTGGCGCGGCGATGTCGAGGCGGCCCTCGGCAAGGCGTTCGGCGTGCCGGTGCATACGGAAGGCGCGATCACGGTGCGGCTGCTGCCCACCCCGCGCCTCGCGCTCGACAGGGTCGCCCTCGGCGGCGCAGCGCCGTTCCTGACCGCGGAGGCACTCAACGTCTCGCTGGAGGCGCCGCCGCTGCTCGGCGGCAAGGTCAGGGTGAACGAGGCGCGGCTCGTGCGGCCGACGGTCTCCGTGCGCGTCGACGCGGCGGGCGCCTTCCACCTGCCGGCCGCTTCCGACACGCCGCTGTTGCAGCTCAGGAACGCGGGCATCGACCGGCTCGTCGTCGACGGCGGTATCGTGCGGATCGTCGGCGATGCCGGTGCGGGCGGCATGCGCCACGATATCGGCCCCATCGATTTCACGGCCCAGGCAACCACGTTCGCCGGACCCTGGCGCGTCGACGGCACGATTGCCGGCCATACCGTCCATCTGGCGACCGGCGCGTTCGAGAACGACGGCCGCCTCCGCATGAAGGTGCGCGTCGGCGAAGCGGGCGAAACGCAGGGCGAGTTCGACGGCCATCTGCTGCCCGGCGCCATTCCCGCGCTATCGGGACGAATCGCCGCCTCCGTGCCGTTGCCCGAGATCCCGGTAGCGCCGCCTGCCGATGGCGCCGCGCCGGAAACCGTCAGCCTCACCCTCGCGGCGATGATCGGCAGCGAAGGCTGGCGCATCGCCGCGAAGGACGTCACACTGCGGACCGGCGACGGGAACGGCGCGCTGGCGCTCGGCGGCGAGGCGGCGTTCGACGTCAGTCCGCTGCTGAAGGGCGGCAAGCCGCTGCTGGAACTGGCGCTGACCAGCCGGCGCATCGACATCACGCCGCTGCTTCCCGCTATCGCAGGCCAAGCGGACACCGGCAGCCGGCGTGTGCTGGACTCGCTGCGCGCGCGCCTCGTCACGGGCGGTCTTGCGGACATGCCGGCCGACGTCTCCCTCTCGGTGGGCAGCGTCGCGCTTTCGGGCATCGAGGCCGGGCCCGTGTCCATCGACCTGAAGACGGAACGGGAGGCCGACGGCCTGCGAATCGCCATTTCCCGCCTCGCGCTGACGCTGCCGGGCGGCGGCACGTTCGGGGCGAACGGCGTCGCGGCATGGAGCGCCCGGCCCGCCTTCTCCGGCCGGGTCGACCTCACCGGCGGCGACACGCTGCGGCTTGCGGGCGCGCTGCACGAACTCGGCGCGCCAGAGCGCCTGACAGCGCCGCTGCTGCAATGGCCGGGGCTGACCTTCGCCGGGCAGGTCGACGCCACGGCGGACGATATCGCCGTACACGGTTTCAAATTGGCCGCGGGACGGACGACGGTGGCGGGCTCGCTGCGCCAGACGGCTGCGCGAGGAGAGTTGCGCGGGCGCATCGATGCGCAGCTTTCCGCAACGGGGCTCGATCTCTCTGCCCTGCCATCTTTCGATCCCGCCTCGCTCGTGCAGGCGGGCACCGATCTCGGCGTCTCCATCGAGGCAACGGGGCTGCGGCTGGGCGACGAGGCAGCCTCGCCGGACAGACGGCTGCGCGCGCGATTCGAGACCTCTTCCGCCGGCATCAGCATCGAGCGCTTCGAAATCCGCGATCCCGCGGGCGCAACATTTTCCGCCTCCGGCCATCTCGACGACGACGGTGGCCGCGTGGTGGCGAAACTGAACGCGCAGAAGCCGGAAAGCGTGGTGGAAGTCGCGCGCAGCTTCCTGCCCGGGACATGGCGGACGGCGCTGACGCGCGCGGTGCCCTTCGCGGGGCCGCTGGCGCTCGACGCCACCATCGCGCGGCCCGGTGCCGGCCGTCCCCTGGTCGCCGTGCTCAGGGGCCGCGCCGGTGACGTGGACATCGACGCCCATGTCACCAGCGACCCCGCTGGCGCGGACCACGACCGCGCCGTGATCGCGGCAACGCTGACGGCGCCCGACGCGAAGGGCCTGCTGCGCCGCGCGGGCCTTGCCGGCGGCACCGTCCGCGCCAGCGAGCGCAAGGAAAAGGCGGTCGTCAGACTCGATGCGCGCGGCAATTCCTTTTCCCGCCTGGAAGGCGAGGCGGCGCTGGATTTGGGCACGAGCCGGGCAGCGGTTTCCGGCACGTGGCGGGACGAGGGCGGCGAGGCGGCACTCACCGGCACACTGACCGCCGCCAGCGACGATACGGCTGCCTTCGCGGCCCTGATAGGCCATCCGCTGCCCGGCCTCTCCGGCGGGGCGCCGGCGAGCCTCGCCGGAAACGTGAACTGGCGGGCGGGCGAACTGCGCCTCGACGACCTGCGCGGTACACTCGGGGACGACAAGATCGCCGGCAGGCTTGCCGTCGCCGACGGTGAGATCGCCGGGGAACTCGCCATCGCTCAATTATCGCTCACGGACCTTCTGGCGCTTTCCTTCGGCCCGCAGATTCGCCCGGCGCAGGGGCGCCTGTGGTCCGCCGAGCGTTTTCAGGCCGCTGGCCCCGGCTTCGCGGGCAAGATCAGGGTGCGGACGGAACGGCTTGCCGTCGCCCCCGCGCTCGCGCTGACCGGCGTCTCGCTGCTGCTCGATCTCTCGCCGGACACAGTCGGCCTTCAGGAAGTCGCCGGCACGCTGCCGGGCGGCGGGACAGCGCGGGCGGACATCCTGCTGCGCCGCTTCGGCACGCTGGCGAATTTCCGCGCCGCCCTTGCCGTCGAGGGGGCCGACATTGGGCAGCTGACCGGCGACACCCTGGCGGGTCGCCTCAGCGGCCGCCTAGACGTCGGTTCGTCGGCGGAAAGCCCGGCCGGCCTCGTGGTCAACCTTGCCGGCGGCGGTGAGATCAAGGTCGGCGATGCCGCCTTGCCGCGCCTCGATCCGTCGGCGCTGGCGCGTCTCGTTCCCGAGTGGCTCGGATCGGGCGACGCCGAAGCGCCCATCGATGCCGACATAGGGCGCCTGACCGGCCGTCTGGGCACGGAACTCGATAAAGCCGCATGGCCGATCCGGAACCTGACCTTTCCGCTCACCGTCGCGGGCGGGGCGGTGCGCTTCGGCCCGCTGGCGCTGGAGGCGGCGCAAGCGAAGGCGGGCATCAACGGCACGCTCGATCTCACCACGCTGACGCTCGACGCACGCGCGAACCTCACCGCGACAACCGCACCAAAGGACTGGACGGGCACACCGCCGCAGGCCGTCATCGCCTGGCGCGGCCCACTCGCCGGCCTGAAACGCAGCATCGACGCTGGCAGCACAGCCAATGCCCTCGCCGCCATCGGGCTGACCCGCGAACTCGACCGCATCGAGCGGCTTGAGGCGGAGGCGCGTCAGCGCGTGGAGCAGGCGCGCCTGGCCCGGCAGGAGCGCGCGCGGCAGGAGCAGGAGCGGCTGGAACAGCAGCGCCTGGAGCGCGAACGGCAGGAACAGCAGCGGCAGCAGGAGCAGCGGCTGGAGCGGGAGCGTCAGGAACGGGAAAGGCTGATGCAGCAGGAACAGGCGCCGGCCCGGCAGCCCGCGGGCGCTGGCGGCGACGCCCCGTCCCCGAACGCGCCGCTTGTTATCGCGCCCGACGCCGCTTATCCCTGATACCCCGTGACCATATGTCGCCGCTGAGGGTCATCAGCAAGGCGGCAGGGCCAATGATATGAAGGCGCATGACGATCTGGTTTGTATTCGCTCTAATGACAGGCGCCTCCGTGCTGCTGGTGCTGTGGCCGCTGTCGCGCCGGCAGCAGGCCGCCGGTGGCCGCGTTGACGACAAGGCATTCTTCCGCCAGCAGATCGCCGATATCGAGCGTGAGGTGGCGCGTGGCCTGCTGCCGGAGTCCGAGGGCGAGGCCGCCCGGACGGAGGCGGGCAGGCGCCTGCTGCGCGCCATGGACCAGCAAACGCAGGAAGGCGACCAGAAGGGCGAGCCCGCGCTGCGGCGCCGGCGCGCGGCCTCGGCGATCGCGCTTTCCGCCATTCCGCTGGTGGCGCTGACGCTTTACGGCGCGCTGGGGCAGCCGGACGTTCCGGATGCCCCCCTCTCGAAGCGCCTTGCGGAGGGCGATCCGCGCTCGCTCAACCTCAACGAGGCGGTGGCGCGCGTGGAAGGGCATCTCGCCCGCCAGCCGGAGGACGGACGCGGCTGGGAAGTTCTCGCCCCCATCTACCTGCGCGCAGGGCGTTTTCAGGACGCGGTGCGCGCCTATGGAGAGGCGCTGCGGCTCAACGGCGCGTCCGGCACGCGCCTCGCCAATCTCGGCGAAGCCATGGTCATGGCCGGCGACGGCGTCGTTTCCGCCGAGGCGCGGACGGCTTTCGACAAGGCGCTGGCGGCGGAGCCCGGCAACGCGAAGGCCGGCTTTTATCTGGCGCTCGCCGCGGAGCAGGACGGAGACGTGGCGGGCGCGCTCGCCCGCCTGCGTGAACTGCTCGCTTCCGCCCCGGCGGACGCGCCCTGGCGGCCGGCGGTCGAGGCCCGCATCGCGGCGCTCGCCGACCCCGCACGGAGCGAGGCCGGGCAGGCCATCGCCGGCATGGCGCCGGAAGATCGCATGCAGGCCATCCGCGGCATGGTGGCGCAACTCGCCGCCCGCGCGGCTGCCGGAGAAGTCGGCCTTGACGAATGGTTGCGCCTGATACGATCCTACGCGGTGCTCGGCGACAGGACCGAGGCGGCAAAGGCGCTGGCGTCCGCGCGCGAAAGGCTCGCGGGCGACGATGCGGCGCTGCGCCGCCTCGATACGCTCGCCGGCGAACTGCATATTGAAAGAGAATCGGCCGCCCCGCCGGCGGAGGAACGCAAGACGGAGGGTGAACCATGACGAGGAAGCAGCGCCGGTTGACGCTGATCGCGGGAGGCCTTGCGGTGCTCGGCACGGCGCTGGGGCTCGTGCTGTTCGCCATGCGCGACACCATCGTCTTCTTCCGCTCGCCCGCCGACATCACCGCCATGAACATCGCGCCCGGCACGCGCATGCGTCTCGGCGGCCTCGTCAAGGAAGGCTCGATCGCGCGGCCGGGCGGGCAGACCATTCATTTCGTCGTGACAGACGGCGCGGGCGACATCGCCGTGCGCTACACGGGACTGCTGCCGGACCTGTTCCGCGAGGGGCAGGGCGTCGTGACGGAAGGCGTGCTCGCGCCCGACGGGAGTTTCGCCGCCGACAGCGTGCTCGCCAAGCACGACGAGAACTACATGCCCCGCGAAGTCGCGGACGCCCTGAAGGAAAAGGGCCTCTGGCAACATGCGGAAAGCGGCGGAGATGCCGCGACCGTCACGCAATAAAGCGGCGCCACGCCAGACGCTGAGGATGGAATGATCGTCGAGATCGGACACTACGCGCTGACGCTGGCGCTGGGCCTGTCGGTGGTGCAGTGCGTGCTGCCGTTCTGGGGGGCGCGCGTCCGCGATCCCGCGCTGATGGCTGTCGCGGCGCCGGCCGCGCTGGGCGCCTTCGCGGCGATCGCCATCGCCTTCGCGGCACTTACCTGCGCCTACATCGTTTCGGACTTCTCGGTCGTCAACGTCGTCGAGAACTCCCACTCGATGAAGCCGTTCCTCTACAAGATCAGCGGCGTGTGGGGAAACCACGAAGGCTCGATGCTGCTGTGGGTGTGCATCCTCACGCTGTTCGGCGGCGTGGTGGCGCTGACGCGCAACAGCCTGCCGGAAAGGTTGAAGGCGCTCACGCTCTCCGTGCAGGCGTCAGTGACGATTGCCTTCCTGCTGTTCATCCTGTTCACGTCGAATCCGTTCGCGCGCGCCGTTCCGGCGCCCTTCGAGGGGCGCGATCTCAACCCGCTGCTGCAGGACGTCGGTCTCGCCGTTCATCCGCCGCTGCTCTATCTCGGCTATGTCGGCTTCTCGATCTCGTTCGCCTTCGCCATCGCCGCCCTCATCGACGGGCGGATCGATGCGGTATGGGCGCGCGCCGTGCGCCCGTGGACGCTGACGGCGTGGGTGTTCCTCACGCTCGGCATCTCGATGGGCTCCTACTGGGCCTACTACGAACTCGGCTGGGGCGGCTGGTGGTTCTGGGACCCGGTCGAGAACGCCTCGTTCATGCCGTGGCTCGCGGGCACGGCGCTGATCCATTCCACGGTGGTAATGGAGAAGCGCGACGCGCTGAAGGTGTGGACAATCCTGCTCGCCATCCTGACGTTCTCGCTGTCGCTGATCGGCACGTTCCTGGTGCGCTCGGGCGTGCTGACCTCGGTACATGCCTTCGCGACCGATCCCGAAAGAGGCACCTTCATCCTCATCATCCTGATGATTTTCATCGGCGGCTCGCTGGCGCTTTTCGCGTGGCGCGCACCCATGCTGCGACAGGGCGGCATCTTCGCGCCCATCTCGCGCGAGGGGGCGCTGGTGCTGAACAACCTGCTGCTCTCGACGGCCTGCGCCACGGTATTCATCGGCACGCTCTATCCGCTGGCGCTGGAGGGGCTGACCGGCGGCAAGATTTCCGTCGGGCCGCCCTATTTCGAGATGACCTTCCTGCCGATCGCGATGCCGCTGATCGCCATCATGCCGCTGGGGCAGACGCTCGCCTGGAAGCGCGGCAACCTGCTCGGCGCGGCGCAACGGCTGATGGCGGCCTTCGCGCTCGCGCTGGCGCTGGCACTCGTGGTGCTCGCCGTCACACGCGGCGGGCCGGTGCTGGCGCTGTTAGGCGTGGGGCTCGGCTTCTTCGCTCTGTTCGGCTCGCTGTCGGAGATCGTTACCCGCTCGTGGTCGCGCGGCATGCCGCTGTCGACGGCATGGCGCCGGGCGAGGGGCCTTCCCCGCTCCGCGTGGGGCACGGCAATCGCCCACGCGGGCATCGGCGTCACCGTGCTCGGCATCGCGGCGACTGCATGGGGGGTGGAATCGCTGGCCGTGGTCAAGCCGGGCGAAACGATCTCGGCCGGGCATTACGCACTACGCCTCGACGGCGTGACACCTTACACGGCCCCCACCTACCGGGCGAATGTAGCCCGCTTCTCGGTGTTCCGGGGCGGCGTGCCGACGGGAACGCTGGAAGCGGAAAAGCGGCTCTACACGCCGCGCGGCATGGCGACGACCGAAGCCGGCCTGATGACGCGCGGCCTCGGCCAGCTCTACGTCGGGCTGGGGGAGGAGGATCCCACGGGTGGCATCGGCGTGCGGCTCTACTGGAAGCCGTTCGTGCTGCTCATCTGGATCGGCACGCTGGTCACCGCGTTCGGCGGCGGGCTGTCGCTGACGGACCGGCAACTGCGGATCGGCGCGCCGGCACGGGCGAAGGCGCGGCGCGCACAGCCGGGCGACGGGCAGGCCGACGCGCTGGCGACATCCTGAAGGGGCGGCGAATGCGCGCGTTCATCATCCTGCTCTGTATGTTCCTGGCCGCGTTGCCCGCCCGCGCCGTGCAGCCAGACGAAGTGCTGCCGGACGCGCAACTGGAACAGCGGGCGCGCGGGATTTCCGCCGGCTTGCGCTGCCTTGTCTGCCAGAACGAATCCATCGACGATTCGGACGCGCCACTCGCCCGCGACCTGCGTCTGCTCGTGCGCGACCGCCTCATGGCCGGCGACAGCGACCAGGCGGTGAAGGATTTCGTCGTGGACCGTTATGGCGAGTTCGTGCTGTTGCGCCCGGTGTTCGGCCTGCACACGGCGCTGCTGTGGCTTGGCCCCTTCGCCTTGCTGGCGCTGGGGATCGCGGGGCTGGTGCACGGCGCCGGCCGGCATCGCCGCCGGGAAACGCCCGCCCTGACGGACGACGAAAAAACGCGCCTCGACGCGCTGCTCCGCAAGGATTGAGTTTTCCCGCGTTAACAATATTTCATACGACGTTGATGTCGCCGTAAGGGTCGGCACTCCATATTCGACATCGACAGTTGGCGGGGCAGCCTGCACCATGGTCTTCCGACAAGCGGCCCGAGCGGCCGATCCGCCAGCGGAAGCCATTGGCCCAAGGCAGCCGATTCCTGGTGTCCGATCCCGCCCACACAGGTTTTCAGGAGAGAAGTTCATGTCCGATCTCAACACGTCCTCCCCGCGCCGCCGCCGCCGTTCGATGCTGCTTGGCGCCGTGGCGCTTGCCGCCCTTGCCGGTGCCGGCACGGTCGCCAATCTGACGCTGGCGCCGCCCCCCGCCGCCCACGCGCAGGGCACGACCTCGCCCGCCGCGCCCGTCGTCGTGCCCGGGCAGGCATCCTTCGCCGATCTGGTCGACAAGGTGAAGCCCGCGGTCGTCTCGGTGCGGGTGAAGATCGCCGTCGACGAGCAGGATGACGGCCCCTCGCTGCAGCAGTTCGGCTTCCCGCCCGGCAGCCCGTTCGAGGAATTCTTCCGCCGCTTCGGCGCGCCGGACCAGCGCCAGCAGGGTCCGGGCCGGCGCGGCGCCCCGCGCCGCTTCGGCGAGGCGCAGGGCTCCGGCTTCTTCATTTCGGAAGACGGCTACATCGTCACCAACAACCACGTCGTCGAGAAGAGCACCGAGGTCGAGGTGCGCACGGATGACGGCAAGACCCTGGACGCCAAGGTGATCGGCACCGACCCGCGCACCGACATCGCGCTGCTGAAGGTCGACGCGAAGGGGCCGTATCCGTTCGTGCCCTTCGCCGCCACGCTGCCGCGCGTAGGTGACTGGGTGCTGGCCGTGGGCAATCCGTTCGGCCTCGGCGGCACGGTGACGGCGGGCATCGTCTCGGCACGCGGCCGCGACATCGGCGCCGGCCCCTATGACGATTTCCTCCAGATCGACGCCTCGGTCAACAAGGGCAACTCGGGCGGCCCCGCCTTCGATCTCGCCGGCAACGTGGTCGGTGTGAACACGGCCATCGCCTCGCCCTCGGGCGGCAGCGTGGGCATCGCCTTCGCCATTCCGGCCGAGACCGTGCAGAAGGTGGTGGGCGAGATCCGCGATCACGGCACCGTGCGCCGCGGCTTCCTCGGTGTGCAGATCCAGCCGGTGACGCAGGACATCGCGTCGAGCCTCGGCCTCGACAAGGCGGAAGGCGCCATCGTGGCCCGCGTCGAGAGCGGCAGCCCCGCGGACAAGGCCGGCATCAAGACGGGCGATGCCATCACCGCCGTCAACGGCAAGACGGTGAAGGACGCGCGCGAACTCTCCCGCGAGATCGCGGGCTTCAACCCGGATACCACGGTGAAGCTGGACGTGTGGCGCGACGGCAAGCAGCGCGCCATCGAGGTGAAGCTCACCGCGCTGCCCGATGATCCGCAGTCCGCCTCCGCCGGTGAGGAGAACGAAGGCGGCAGCCTCGGCCTGCGGCTTGCGCCCGCCGGCAGCGTCGGCGGCGCGGGCAAGGAAGGCGTCGTGGTCGTCGGCGTTGAGCCCAACAGCGTTGCCGACGAGCGCGGCTTCAAGACGGGCGACGTGATCATCGAGGTCTCGGGACAGAAGGTCGAATCGCCCGCCGACGTGCGCAAGGCCGTCGCAGCCGTGCGCAAGGAGGGCAAGAAGGCCGTCCTGTTCCGCGTGCAGGCGCAGGAAGGCACCCGCTTCATCGCGCTGCCCATCGGCAACTGACGCCTCTCGCGTCCCGGCCGGCTGGCTGATCCAGACCGGCGGGACGCTCTATCCCCAGCAAAAATCAGCCAGCGGCTGCGTCTGATCCGCCAAGCGGACGCAGCCGCTTTTCTTTGGAAGGAGGGAGGATATTCTTGTGCCCATGAAGATTCTGGTGATCGAAGATGACGCGGACGCAGCCGCTTTCATTGTCAAGGCGCTGCGGGAGGCCGGCCACGTGGCCGACCACGCGCCCGACGGGCTGGACGGCTATGCCCAGGCGAGCGAGGGTGATTATGACGTGCTCGTCGTCGACCGCATGTTGCCGAAGCTCGACGGCCTGTCCGTCATCCGGTCCCTGCGCGAACAGGGCATCGAAACGCCCGTGCTCATCCTGTCGGCGCTCGGCCAGGTCGACGATCGGGTGAAAGGGTTGCGCGCCGGCGGCGACGACTATCTCGCCAAGCCCTTTGCCTTTTCGGAACTTCTGGCGCGCGTCGAGGCGCTGGCGCGCCGGCGGGTGGGGCAGGCGAGCGAGCAGACCGTCTACCGGGTCGGCGATCTGGAACTCGACCGCCTCTCGCACAAGGTGACGCGCGCGGATGAGGAGATCGTGCTGCAGCCGCGCGAGTTCCGTCTGCTCGAATACCTGATGCGCAACGCCGGACAGGTGGTGACGCGCACCATGCTGCTGGAAAACGTGTGGGACTACCATTTCGACCCGCAGACGAACGTCATCGACGTGCATGTGTCGCGGCTGCGGGCCAAGATCGACAAGGGCCACGAAACGGCGCTCATTCACACGGTGCGAGGCGCGGGGTACATGATCCGTGACGGCGCTCGGTAAGCTTTTCCGCACGACGGCCTTCAAGCTCTCTGCGATGTATCTGCTGGTGTTCGTGCTGTTCGCCGGCTTCATCATCGGCTACGTGGCGTGGAACACGCGCCAGGTGATCGACAACCAGATCCGCGACACCATCGCGGCGGAAATCCGGGGGCTGGAGGAGCAGTACCGCGTCGGCGGCATCCGCCGCCTCGTCAGCATCATCGACCGGCGCGCGCGCGAACCTGGCGCCTCGCTCTATCTGGTCACGACATTCGCCGGCGAATACCTGACCGGCAATGTCGATTCGGTGCCGCTCGACATCCTCGACCGGCCCGGCGTGCACGAGACCTTCTACAGCCCCGGCGACGGTACGGAAGCGCATGCGCGCGAGGCGATGGCGCATGTGTTCGTCCTGCCCGGCGGCTTCCGCATGCTGGTAGGGCGGGACGTGGGCGAGCGGGAGCGGCTCGACCAGGTGATCCGCGAGGCGCTGCTCCTGTCGCTCGGGCTCGTGACGGTGCTGGCCTGTCTCGGCGGCTGGTTCATCACGCGCCGGGTACTGAAGCGCGTCGATGCCATGACGGAGACCACGCGCACCATCATGGCGGGCGATCTCGGCGGGCGGCTCGCGGTGGCGGGCAACGGCGACGAACTCGACCGGCTGGCGCTCAACCTCAACGCCATGCTCGACCGGATCGGCGAACTGATGACCGGCATGAAGGAAGTCTCGGACAACATCGCCCACGACCTGAAGACGCCGCTCACCCGGCTGCGCAACCGGGCCGAGGAGGCGCTGCGTACAGCGACGACGCCGGAAGAATACGCCCGCGCACTCGACACCACAATCGAGGAATCGGACAACCTCATCCGCGTATTCAACGCGCTGCTGACCATCGCACGGCTTGAGGCCGGCGACGCCGCGCCGGCGGCCGCGCCCTTCGATGCGGCGGAAACGGCCCGCTCCGTCGCCGAACTCTACGAAGCTGCGGCGGACGAGGCGCATGCGCCCGTCACCATCGATATCGCCCCCGATCTCGCCTTGCCTGTGAACGGAAACCGCGAACTGGTGGGGCAGGCGCTTGCCAACCTGATCGATAACGCGCTGAAATACGGCTTGCCCGAGGACGCGGATGATGCCCATATCGCGATCACGGCGCGGCGCGAACACGACGGAGGCGGGCGGGAAATGGCGGTCATCAGCGTCGCGGATCACGGTCCCGGCATTCCCGAATCCGACCGCGCCCGGGCGCTGGAGCGCTTCGCGCGGCTCGAATCGTCACGCACCAAGCCGGGGTTCGGGCTGGGGCTCAGTCTCGTCGCCGCCGTCGTCCGCATGCACGGGGGAACCCTCAGCCTGGAGGACAACGCCCCCGGTCTGCGCGTGGTGATGACGCTGCCGCTGTCGCCGGAACAGGAGGCGACCGCGTGACCATCGCAGGCCCAACTGATCGGGAAGCGGACCCACGGCCGCTGCGGGAGCGCATCGCGCGCGCGCCCGTGCTCGCGAAGCCGGAGGCCGCCGCCGCGGCGCTCGCGGAGATACCGGGCGCCTCCGGCTGGCCGGCCCTCGTGCAGACGCTCGTCGCCGCGCTGGCAGAACACTCGCCTTTCCTGTGGCGGCTCGCGGCGGGCGATGCGGCGCGGCTCGAACACCTGCTCGATACCGGCGTCGGGGAAAGCCGCGCCCGCATCCTCGACGAAACCGCGAATGCCTGGCGCCATGCCGCCGACGCGGCGGCCCTGATGCGCGACCTGCGCAGGGCCCGCGCCGAGCATGCGCTGCTCGTGGCGCTCGCCGATCTCGGCGGCGCGTGGGGCCTTGAGGCCGTCATCGCCTCGCTCTCCGCCTTCGCGGATGCGGCAGTGGGCAGCGCCATCCGCTTCCTGCTGAAACAGGCGGCAGAGACCGGGCGCTTCAATCCGCCCGACCCGGCCGATCCGGAGACGGGATCGGGCCTCGCCGTGCTGGCGCTCGGCAAGCACGGGGCGGGCGAACTTAACTATTCCAGCGACATCGACATCGTGCTGTTCTACGATCCCGATGCGCCGGTCGTGGGGCGCGCCGATCCGCCGTCCTTTTTCGTGCGGCTGGCGCGCGATCTGGTGAAGCTGCTGCAGGAGCGCACGGGCGACGGCTACGTGTTCCGCGTCGACCTGCGGCTGCGGCCCGATCCTGGCTCCACCGCGCCAGCCGTGGCGCTGCCCACCGCCTTCTCCTATTACGAGACCGTGGGGCAGAACTGGGAGCGCGCCGCCTTCATCAAGGCCCGCGCCATTGCCGGCGACATCGCGCTCGGCCAACATTTTCTCGATGAGTTGCGGCCGTTCATCTGGCGCAAGTACTTCGATTTCGCCACCATCGCCGACATCCACGCGATGAAGCGTCAGATCCACGCCGTGCGCGGCCATAGCGAGATCGCGGTGGCGGGCCACGATATCAAGCTCGGTCGCGGCGGCATCCGTGAGATCGAGTTTTTCGTTCAGACACAACAGCTTGTGTTTGGTGGAAGACGTACCACATTAAGAGGACGGCGCACGCTCGACATGCTCGGGGCGCTTGTCGAGGACGGCTGGATCACGGCTTCCGCACGGGACGACCTGACCGCCGCCTACATCTTCCTGCGCACCGTCGAGCACCGCCTGCAAATGGTGGCGGACGAGCAGACGCAGCGCCTGCCCACCGATCCGCAGTCACTTGAGAGCTTCGCCCGCTTCTGCGGTTTCGCGACGCTCGCCGACTTCTCGGCCGAACTCACGCGCCATGCCCTCGTGGTGCAGGAACATTATGCGCTGTTGTTCGAGGAAGGGCCGGAGCTGGCGGCGGAGGCCGGCAGCCTTGTGTTCACCGGCACGGAGGACGACCCCGAAACCATGCAGACGCTGCAGCGGCTCGGCTTCCGCGATCCGGCGCGGGTGGCGGAGACGGTGCGCGGCTGGCACTTCGGGCGGCGCAAGGCATTCACTACGGCCCGCGCGCGCGAGGTGCTGACGGAGATCACGCCGGCGCTGCTGACCGCGCTTGGCCGCACCGCCGCGCCGGACGCGGCACTGGCCGCGCTCGACGAGGCTTTCGGGCGCATTCCGGCTGTCGTCGAGTTGTTATCGATCCTGCGCTCGAACGACCGTCTGCTCGCGCTTTTCGCCGATCTGCTCGGTTCCGCTCCACGCCTCACGGATGTGGTGGCGCAAAGCCCGCATGTGCTGGATGCGGTGATCGATCCCATGTTCTTTTCCGCCGCCGTGGATTCGCGCACGGTGGGCGAGCGTGTGCGGAGCCTCGTTGCGCTGCCGGGCGACGGACAGGGCGCGTTCGAGGAATTTCTCGACAAGGCGCGCGACGCCGCACGGCAGGAAACGTTCCTCACCGGTGCGCGCCTCATCTCCGGCATCATTCCACCCGAACGCGCGGGCGAGGCTTATGCGGCCATTGCCGAATCGCTCGTGGCCGTGACGCTCGACAAGGTGCGCGAGGCCTTCGCCGCCGAGCACGGCGCCGTGCCGGGCGCGCGCATGGTGGTGCTCGGCTTCGGCCGCCTCGGCGCGCGCGAGATGACGGCGTCTTCCGACCTCGATCTGGTGTCGCTCTACGATTTCGATCCCGACCGCAACCGCAGCGACGGCGTGCGGCCGCTGGACGCGACGGTCTATCACGCCCGACTCACGCAGCGGCTCGTCAGCGCGCTCACGGTGCCGACCCGGCGCGGCCGCCTCTATGAGGTGGACATGCGCCTGCGCCCTTCCGGCAGCCAGGGGCCGGTGGCGTCGCAGTTCCGGGGCTTTCCGGACTATTACACCAGCCACGCCGAAATCTGGGAGCAGATGGCGCTGACGCGCGCGCGGGTGATCGCGGGCGACGAAAGCCTCGCGGCGGAGGTCAGCGCCGGCGTTCGCGCCATCCTGCGCCGGCCGCGCGACCGGCTGGCACTGGCGAAGGAAGTGCGCGACATGCGCGCGCTGATCGCCTCCGAGAAGGGCGACGCCGACGGCTGGGACATGAAGCTCGCACGGGGCGGGCTGTTCGACCTTGAATTCATCGCCCAGTATCTAGTGCTGGCGCACGCCGCCGATCATGCGGAACTTGTCGCGGACGTCGGGACGGCGCGGGTGTTCGACGTGGCCGGCAGCCTTGGCCTTCTGGCCACCGAGGCGGCGGAGACGCTGCGCGCCGCCTACCGGCTGCTGTCGGACGTCTTCCAGTGGCAGCGGCTGACGGTGGAAGGCCGGTTCGATCCAGAGAAGGTCTCTCCCGCCGTGGTCGCCCGCATCGCCAGCGCCGTGGGCGTGCCCGATGCCAGGGTGCTGACGCTGCACCTCGGCGAAACGCGCGAAAAGGTGCGCGGCGTGTTCGAGGCGCTTCTGGGGCCGATCTGATCTATGGCAGTTTTCATTCAAGTCGATCCATCGAATTGAAGGCAAGTTGCGGTAAAATGTTAAACGTGGCGTGGAGCGCACGGTCTGATTCCATCGGAACGTCCGGCACTCTAAATCAATACATCCACTTATTCATATAACCCCTTGATAACATAATGACATATCATTTTATACGGCGATTGCGCACGAAACGTGCGCCACAAAGTCACACAAAAAAATTCTGGAAAGTGCATATTGCGTGCGGCGCAGCCCCCGCGGGGCGATTTCCAACCGGGCGCGAATGCTCTATAGCGATGCCTTCAGAATGAGCGAGCACCAAACATTCCTGTTTCCCCATCGCCACCTGCTTGGCATCGAGGGATTGTCCCGGCCTGACATCGAGACCCTTCTCGAACTGGCCGACAAGGCCGTCGAGGTCAGCCGTCAGGTCGAGAAGAAGCGCGCGACCCTGCGAGGCCGCACGCAGATCAACCTGTTCTTCGAGCCCTCCACGCGGACGCAATCGTCATTCGAGTTGGCGGGCAAACGCCTCGGCGCGGACGTCATGAACATGTCGGTCGCCTCCTCCTCCGTGAAGAAGGGCGAGACGCTGATCGACACCGCCATGACGCTGAACGCCATGCGGCCGGACATCATCGTCGTGCGCCACCACGCGGCGGGCGCGGTGCATCTGCTGGCGCGCAAGGTCGACTGCTCGGTGATCAACGCCGGCGACGGCGCGCATGAGCATCCGACGCAGGCGTTGCTCGACGCGCTCACCATCCGCCGCAACAAGGGCCGGATCGAGGGGCTGACAGTCGCCATTTGCGGCGACGTGCTGCATTCGCGCGTGGCGCGCTCCAACATCATCCTGCTGCAGGCCCTTGGCGCGCGCGTGCGCTGCGTGGGGCCGTCCACGCTGCTGCCGGAAGGTATCGAGCAATTCGGCGTCGAAACCTTCACCAACATGAGGAAAGGCTTGCAAGACGCTGATATCGTTATGATGTTGCGTCTGCAACGCGAGCGCATGAACGGCTCGTTCGTGCCGTCGGTGAAGGAGTACTTCCGCTTTTACGGGCTCGATGCGGAAAAGCTATCCTGGGCGAAGCCCGACGCGCTGGTGATGCATCCGGGGCCGATGAACCGGGGCGTGGAGATCGATTCGGGCGTGGCGGACGGCGCCCGGTCGCTGATCCGCGAGCAGGTGGAAATGGGCGTCGCCGTGCGCATGGCGGTGCTGGAGGCGCTCGCGCAACATCTTCCGAACGATGGGGGCCACCGATGAGCGCGTTTCTTCCCCCGCAACTCTTCCACAACGCCCGCATCGTCGACCCGGCGACGGAGCGCGACGAGCGTGGCGGCGTGCTGGTGCGCGCCGGCCTCATCGTCGATGTCGGGCCGCATCTCATGGCGGGCAGCGGGCCAGACGGCACGCAGGAGCACGATTGCGGCGGCCATGTGCTCGCGCCCGGTCTCGTCGACCTGCGCGCCTTCGTCGGCGAACCCGGCGCCGAGCACCGCGAGACGCTGAAGACGGCGAGCGAGGCCGCGGCGGCGGGCGGCGTGACCACCGTCGTCTGCATGCCCGAGACGAACCCGCCGATCGACGAGCCGGCCATCGTCGACTTCGTGCTGCGCCGCGCGCGCGACACGGCCATCGTGCATGTTCACCCGGCGGCGGCGCTCACCAAGGAACTCGCAGGGCGGGAACTCACGGAAATCGGCCTGCTGCAGGAAGCCGGCGCGGTGGCGTTCACCGATGGCACGCGCGCCGTCACCAATGCGCAGGTGCTGCGCCGCGCCATGACCTATGCGCGCGATTTCGATGCGCTGATCATCAACCACGTCGAGGACCCCGATCTCGTCGGAGACGGCGTGATGAACGAGGGCGCGCGGGCGAGCCTGCTCGGCTTGCACGGCATCCCGCGCGAGGCGGAAACCGTCGTGCTGGAGCGTGACATCCGCCTCGCGCGGCTCACCGGCGCGCGCTACCACGCCGCGCTCGTCTCCTGCGCGGACTCGGTGGAGATCGTGCGCCGTGCCAAGGACAGCGGCCTCAAGGCCACCTGCGGCGTGTCGATCAACAACCTGACGCTGAATGAAATCGACATTGGCGACTACCGCACCTTCCTGCGCCTGTCGCCGCCGCTGCGCGACGAGGACGACCGGCAGGCGGTGATAGCGGCGCTGGCGGAGGGTGTGATCGACGTCATCGTTTCCGACCACAACCCGCAGGACGTCGAGACCAAGCGCCTGCCGTTCTCGGAAGCCGCCAACGGCGCGCTGGGCCTGGAGACGCTGCTTTCCGCCGGCCTGCGGCTGGTGGAAGCGGGGCAGGTGACGCTGCCGCGCCTTCTTCATGCGCTCTCGACCCGCCCCGCGCAGCTCATCGGCGTGCCGGGCGGGCAGCTCTCGGCCGGAAAGCCGGCGGATCTCATCATCGTTGACATCGACTTCCCCTATGTCGTCGACAAGCTGAAGCTGCATTCGAAAAGCAAGAACTCGCCGTTCGACGAGGCCCGGCTCACCGGGCGCGTGCTGAAGACCTTCATCGCCGGCCGGCTCGTGTACGCATACGACGAACAATAACCGGGGACGCCCATGGAAGAAGTGCTGGCGCAATTCTGGCCGCAGGGCGTCCTTGCCCTGCTGTTCGGCTACGTTCTGGGCTCGATCCCGTTTGGCCTGCTGCTGACGCGGTTCGCCGGCCTCGGCGACATCCGCCAGATCGGCTCCGGCAACATCGGCGCCACCAATGTGCTGCGCACCGGCAACAAGGCGCTCGCGGCGGCGACGCTGCTCGGCGACATGCTGAAGGGCGCACTCGCCGTCATCCTCGTCGAGGATTTCGCGGGGCGCGACGTCGCGCTCTATGCGGCGCTCGGCGCGTTCCTCGGGCATCTGTTTCCCGTCTGGCTGCAGTTCAGGGGCGGGAAGGGCGTCGCGACGTTCATCGGTTGTCTTGTCGGCCTCGCGCCCGTTGCCGCGCTAGCCTTCGCGGCGATCTGGCTGATCACGGCGCTGATCTATCGCTATTCGTCCCTCGCCGCGCTCGCCGCCAGCGCGGCGACGCCGGTCGTGCTGTGGGAGACAGGCCAGGGCAAGGTTGCGGTGCTTTACTGCATCCTGGGCGCGCTTCTGTGGTACAAGCATCGTGGCAATATCGCACGCCTTGCCACGAAGACGGAGCCGCGCATCGGCGAGAAAAAGCAGGGCTAAAATCCATCCTGTTTGTATTGAAGCGGGGCAGCTTGCAGATTTTTGAGTTTGAGCGAACTCTGATCGATCAGGGTGCGCCGGAGGCTGCCCGGTCTGGAGAGTTTATTGAGCAACATCTTTACCCGGAAGCCCTGTCCGCTTCACGGGAGCGTGCATTGGCGGGATATACGGGATGGCGACGGGCGTACGGCTTGATGACGAGCAGCGGCTGAACTGGCTGCGCCTTATCCGATCCGACAACGTCGGCCCGCGCACTTTCCGCACGCTGATCGCGCGCTTCGGCACAGCCTCCGCCGCGCTGGAGGCCGTGCCGGAGCTGGCGCGCAAGAGCGGCCGCGCTGTCCGCGTCGCTTCCCGCGCGGAGGCGGAGCGGGAACTCGCCACCGCGCGGCGCATGGGCGTTTGCTTCGTGGCGCTCGGCGAGCCGGACTACCCCGAGGCGCTGCGCGCCATCGACTCCGCGCCGCCGGTCATCGCGGTGCGCGGCGACCTTTCCGTGCTCGCGAAGCCCATGGTGGCCATCGTGGGATCGCGCAACGCCTCGGCCAACGGCCAGACCTTCGCGGAACGGCTGGCCCGCGGGCTGGGCGAGGCGGGCTTCACCGTGGTGTCCGGGCTCGCGCGCGGCATCGATGCGCGCGCCCACGCCGCGAGCCTCGTCACCGGCACCGTCGCCGTACTCGCCGGCGGCCATGATAAAATCTACCCGCCTGAGAACGAGCCGCTGCTCATGAAGATCATAGAGGGAGGCGCGGCCGTCTGCGAGATGCCCATGGGCTGGACCGCGCGCGGGCGGGATTTTCCCCGGCGCAACCGTATCGTCTCCGGCCTGTCGCTCGGCACCGTCATCGTCGAGGCGGCGCGCAGGTCCGGCTCGCTCATTACCGCCCGCTTCGCCATGGAACAAGGGCGCGAGGTGTTCGCCGTGCCAGGCTCGCCGCTCGATCCGCGCGCCGACGGCCCCAACGACCTGATCCGGCAGGGCGCGAACCTTTGCGCGGGGGTCGATGACGTGGTGACGGCACTGGCGCCGCTCGTGGACAGGGGGCCGGCGCAGAAATCGCTGTTCGAGGCCGGCAACGCCGAAGAAACAGGCGAACCGTTGTGGGACGAATTCGACTGGCCCGAGATCGCTCCCGCGCCCGTCGCCGATCGCGCCGCCTACGATCCGGGACTCTACGACGGCGGCAAGGCTGCCGGTGACGAGCGCGCGCGGTTCCCCGCCCGGATGGAGGAGGGCGCGCACCTCATCGCCGATCTCCTGGGAACGGCGCCCGTCGACGTGGACGAACTCGTGCGCAGCGCCGGGCTGCCCGTCCGCGTGGTGCATGCGGCGCTGCTCGACCTGGAGCTTGCCGGCCGCATCGCGCGCCACCCCGGCAACCGCGTGTCGCTGCTGGCGCCATAACCGCCGGGCGACTTGCGGCGCGGCGCGCGAGGGGCTATAGC
Organism: Pseudochelatococcus lubricantis; assembly: GCF_011762225.1. Taxonomy (GTDB): domain Bacteria; phylum Pseudomonadota; class Alphaproteobacteria; order Rhizobiales; family Beijerinckiaceae; genus Pseudochelatococcus; species Pseudochelatococcus lubricantis. Next base: position 178,760 of record NZ_JAASQI010000005.1, on the reverse strand, counting down.
CCAGAACCTGACATCTCGAAATCACTGACAAGAACGAGAGTGACCGGATTCCATGGCCGTTGACGAGAACACCGTCCGCCGCATCGCGCATCTCGCGCGCATCGCGGTGACCGACGAAGAGGTGCCGCATCTGCAAAGCGAACTGAACGCCATCCTCAGTTTCGTCGCGCAGCTCGATGCGGTGGATGTGAGCAACGTCGAACCGATGACATCGGTGCTGCCCATGGCGCTGCGCCAGCGCGCCGATGTGATGAACGACGGCGGCTATGCCGACAGGATCGTCGCTAACGCGCCGCAGACCGAGGACAATTATTTCGTGGTTCCGAAGGTGGTGGAATAATGACCGATCTGACGCAGCTCACCCTCGCGGAAGCGCGCGACGGCCTCACCGCCCGCCGGTTCTCGTCAACGGAACTCACGCAGGCGCACCTGGACGCCATCGACGCGGCCGGGGCGCTCAACGCCTACGTGTTGGTGACGCCGGAAAAGGCGCTCGCGGGCGCGAAGTCGGCCGACGAACGGCTCGCGGCCGGCAACGCCGGGCCGCTGGAGGGCATCCCTGTCGGCGTCAAGGACCTGTTCGCGACCGATGGCGTGCGCACCACCGCCTGTTCGCGCATTCTGGAAAGTTTCGTGCCGTCTTACGAATCGACCGTCACCTCGCAGTTGTGGCGTGACGGCGCGGTGATGCTCGGCAAGCTTAACAACGACGAGTTCGCCATGGGTTCGTCGAACGAGACATCGTTCTTCGGTCCGGTGGTCAACCCGTGGCGGCGCGGCGGCTCGGACGCGAAGCTGACGCCCGGCGGCTCCTCGGGCGGCTCCTCGGCAGCGGTTGCGGCAGGGCTCTGCCTTGGCGCGACGGCGACCGACACCGGCGGTTCCATCCGCCAGCCGGCGGCGTTCACGGGCACGGTTGGCATGAAGCCGACCTACGGGCGCTGCTCGCGCTGGGGCACGGTGGCCTTCGCCTCCTCGCTCGACCAGGCCGGGCCGATCACGCGCACGGTGCGCGACTGCGCCATCCTGCTGCGCTCCATGGCGGGTTTCGACCCCAAGGATTCGACGTCGGTCGAACGCGATGTACCGGACTACGAGGCGGCGGTCGGGCGCTCGATCCGCGGGTTGAGAATCGGCATTCCGAAGGAATACCGGCTGGAGGGCCTGTCGCCGGAGATCGACGCGCTGTGGCAAAAGGGCGTCGACTGGCTGCGCGACGCGGGCGCGGAGGCGGTCGAAGTGTCGCTGCCGCACACATCCTATGCGCTTGCCGCGTATTACATCGTCGCTCCGGCTGAGGCATCGTCGAACCTCGCGCGCTACGACGGCGTCCGCTATGGCCTGCGCGTGCCGGGCAGGGACATCGCCGAGCTTTACGAGAACACGCGCGCGGCCGGCTTCGGGCGCGAGGTGAAGCGGCGTATCCTCATCGGCACCTATGTGCTGTCGGCGGGCTACTATGACGCCTATTACGTCAAGGCGCAGAAGGTGCGCACGCTGATCCGGCAGGATTTCGAGAACGTCTACGCCTCTGGCGTCGACGCCATCCTGACCCCGGCGACGCCCACGCCCGCTTTCGGCATCGGCGAGATGGCGAACGCCTCGCCCATCGAGATGTATCTCAACGACGTGTTCACGGTCACCGTCAACATGGCGGGCCTGCCGGGCCTCGCCGTGCCGGCGGGACTGGGCGCGCAGGGGCTGCCGCTCGGGCTGCAGCTCATCGGACGCCCCTTCGATGAGGAAACGTTGCTCGCCGCCGGCGAGGTGATCGAGCAGGCTGCGGGCCGGGTGTCGGCGCCGCAGTGGTGGAAGTAGCGCCATGGCGGACGCGCCCGAAAACGCCCTGACGGGCTTCCGGGCCGAGATCGACGCCATCGATGCCGAGATCGTCGCGCTGCTGGCGCGGCGCATGGCGGTGGTCGACCGGGTCATCGTCGCCAAGCGGTCGCACGGCCTGCCGGCGTTGATTCCCGCCCGGGTGGAAGAGGTCGCCGGACAGGTTCGCCGACACGCGGGCGAACTCGGCGCCCCGCCCGATCTGGCGGAAGCCGTATGGCGGACGATGATGGATTGGGTGATAGCATATGAGGACGAGCGGCTGTCGCCGCGATAGCGTTTTCGGATCGAAAACGCGCCAGACCCATAGACCGGAGCCATTCGCGCGCCTGATGGCGGGAAGGTTCCGTTCGGCAGACGGAGTAGGACGATGAACGCCCCTGTGGCCACGCACAATCTGATCAAGGGCGCAACCGGCGATTGGGAGATCGTCATCGGCATGGAAATCCATGCGCAGGTGCTGTCGCAGTCGAAGCTCTTTTCCGGCGCCTCGACGGAGTTCGGCGGCGCGCCGAACGATCACGTCTCGCTGGTGGATGCCGCCTTTCCGGGCATGCTGCCGGTCATCAACGCCGAATGTGTCGCGCAGGCGGTGCGCACCGGCCTCGGCCTGAAGGCGAAGATCAACCTGCGCTCGGTGTTCGACCGCAAGAACTATTTCTACCCCGACCTGCCGCAGGGCTACCAGATCAGCCAGTACAAGGACCCGATCGTGGGCGAGGGTGAGGTGATCGTGGATGTGCCGGACGGCCGCCAGATCGTCGTCGGCATCGAGCGGCTGCACCTGGAGCAGGACGCCGGCAAGTCGATCCATGACCTGAGCCCCGGCGCGAGCCTCGTCGACCTCAACCGCTCCGGCGTCGCGCTGATGGAGATCGTTTCCCGTCCGGACATGCGCTCGTCGGAGGAGGCGAAGGCCTATGTGACGAAGCTGCGCACCATCCTGCGCTATCTCGGCACCTGCGATGGCGACATGGACAAGGGCAGCCTGCGCGCGGACGTCAACGTATCCGTGCGCCGTCCCGGCGAGGCGCTCGGCACGCGCTGCGAGATCAAGAACGTCAACTCGATCCGCTTCATCGGCCAGGCGATCGAATACGAGGCGCGCCGCCAGATCGGCGTTCTGGAGGACGGCGGCACCATCGATCAGGAAACGCGCCTGTTCGACGCCAACAAGGGCGAGACGCGGTCCATGCGCTCCAAGGAAGAGGCGCACGACTACCGCTATTTCCCGGACCCCGACTTGCTGCCGCTCACTTTTGAACAGGCGTTCGTCAACGGGCTGGCCACCGGCCTGCCGGAGCTGCCCGACGCCAAGAAGGCGCGCTTCGTCAGCGACTACGGCCTTTCCGCGTATGACGCCGGCGTGCTGGTCGCCGAACGCGAGACCGCCGACTTCTTCGAGGAAGTGGCGAAGGCACGCGACGGCAAGGCGGCGGCGAACTGGGTCATCAACGAGTTGTTCGGCCGCCTCAACAAGGAAGGCCTCACCGTCGCCACCTCGCCCGTGTCGGCGCATCAGCTCGGCGCGGTCATCGACCTCATCGGCGAGAAGGTCATCTCGGGCAAGATCGCCAAGGACCTGTTCGAGATCGTCTGGACTGAAGGCGGCGACCCGCGCGCCATCGTCGAGGAGCGCGGTCTCAAGCAGGTGACGGACACGGGCGCCATCGAGGCGGCCGTCGACGCCATCATCGCCGGCAATCCGGACAAGGTGGAGCAGGTAAAGCTCAAGCCCACGCTGCTCGGCTGGTTCGTCGGTCAGGTGATGAAATCGACCGGCGGCAAGGCCAATCCGCAGGCGTTGAACGACATCCTGAAAGACAAGCTCGGCATCGAATGATGCGGGAATGGGGCCGGGTCGCACCGGCCCCGTTCTGCTTACAGGCCGAAGGCCGCGTTCTTTTCGGGCACGATCACCGTGGTCGGCGTGCCGTCCAGCGCCGCCACGAATTTGTCGGCCGAGGGAGCGAGCAGCGGGAACGTAGCGTAGTGGATGGGGACCACGCGCTCCGTCTTCAGGAAACGCCGAACGGCGAGCGACGCCGTTTCCGCGCCCATGGTGAAGCGGTCGCCGATCGGCACGAAGGCAATGTCCGGCTGGTGAATTTCGGCGATCAGCGCGAGATCGCTGAAGATGTCGGTATCGCCGAGGTGGTAGACGGTGGGCTCGCCGACCGCCTTGACGATGATGCCGTTGGCGTTGCCCAGCGCCTGGCTGACGCCGTCCTCGATGGTCGCGGCGGAATGGTCGGCGCGCACCAGCGTCACCGAGAAGCCGCCGGCATCGATGGTGCCGCCGGTGTTCATGGGCTCGATCCGGTTGAGGCCCTTGTGCGCAAACCAGGACGACAGGTCGGCGTTGGTGGCGACCGTCGCTCCGGTCTCCTTCGCGATGGCGACCGTATCGCCATAATGGTCGCTGTGGCCATGCGTGACCAGAATGTGGGTAACGCCGCGCACGGCTTCCGCCCTGTCGCCGGTGAAGGACGGATTGCCGGTGAGATAGGGATCGATCAGCACGACCTTGTCAGCGAAATCGAGCCGGAATGCGGAATGGCCGAACCAGGTGATTTTCATCGATGCGATGCTCCTCGTGCGATGCGGGACGCCCGTGCAAGGCGTTTCCGGCGGAAAGACGCGGGCCCGGAATGACATGGCCTCCATGCCATGATAGGCGATAGAAATGACAAATATCGTATCTCTCGAAACCTTCAAGGACCTGCAGCCGGGCCAACGCCTGATGGGTTTCGATCTCGGCACGAAAACGATCGGGCTGGCCTTGTCCGACATCGAGCGCCGAATCGCGACGGCGCTCGAAACGATCCGCCGGACGAAATTCTCTCAGGATGCCGAGCGCATCCTCGCACTGGCGAAATTGCACAACGTGGGCGGATTCGTCATCGGAATGCCGCTCAACATGGATGGAACCGAAGGCCCCCGCGCGCAGGCGACACGGGCCTTCTCGCGCAATCTGCACAAGCTGACGCCCATTCCGGTGGCGCTGTGGGACGAACGCCTGTCGACGGTTGCGGTCACGCGCACGCTCATCTCGGCGGACGCCTCGCGGGCGCGGCGGGCGGAACTGGTCGACAAGCTGGCTGCAGCCTATCTTCTGCAGGGCGCTCTCGACAGGTTATCATATCTGGCCGCTGGGGATGAACATGCCTGAATACAACCTGAATGGGAAAAAATATGCACAAAACACGCCTTGAGTGTATTTGAAGCAATGCTTAGACTGGCGAAGTCGTTTGATTGACACGATTGGGCGTAATTTATGTCGTTTTCTCCCAGAAAAGGCGTTGCGGAGACACTGACGGCGCAAGCCGGCCAACCTTCTGAAGCGGGTGCATTGGACCCGGCTAACGGCGGTTCACGTGCCGAAACGGCGGCTTACGTATCCCAGATGAGCGGCGAGCTTGCCGCGCTGGCCCGCCTCTGCAGCCTCGATTCGGTAGCCTATTTTCTTGAAATGGCGCGACGGGAAGCGTCATCCATCGAGCAGGAGTGACGATCGCTGCCGGTGAGCCAAACGGGCTCTACGGGCGGCGTGCCACCGGAAGTGGCGCCCGCTTCCGGAGAAGGGCTATGCGCGCCCGGCAATGGCGACCCCGGCAGGACTTGAACCTGCAACCACTCGCTTAGAAGGCGAGTGCTCTATCCGGTTGAGCTACGGGGCCGGATGTCGCGGCCATACAGCCGCGACGCTTTTCAAACGCTGCATCGTTGCGAACCGCGCACGGTCCACTCGCCCTTCGGCGGTGGATCAGTGCGTCCAGGCGCCGATGCGGTTGAACTTGAAATTGTCGGAATAGGAGAGGGTGCGGCGGCGCGCCTCGTGCGGCTCCTCCACACGGAAGGGGATGCCCTCGCGCGTCGCGTATTCGATGGCCTCGTCCTTCGTGTCGAACCAGAGCCGCAACTGCTGGCGCGTGTCGGCCGAACTCGTCCACCCCATCAGAGGATCTATCTCGCGGGGACGGCCAGCCTCGAACTGGAGAAGCCAGCGCTGATGCGCCGTGCCGGACTGCATGGCGTTGCGCGCCGGTTTGTAGATGCGTGCCGTTGCTGTCATCTTTCCTGCATCCGAACCTTGCGACCTCCAGAAGGCGAGACGCGGCGCATCCCAGCGGAAGCGCTGCAATTCCGGCTGTCACTATAGCACAAGGTAACTGGTCGGGGCAGCAGGATTCGAACCTGCGACCCTCTGCTCCCAAAGCAGATGCGCTACCAGACTGCGCTATGCCCCGCCGGATCACCGTGTGACTCTTCTCCTAGAGGCTTGTCGTGCCGGATGCAAGATGTGCGTGGACCTTTCTCGCTTCTGCGGCGCCGCAGCGGGGGAAGGCCCCCCGGTTTCGATTGTACGTTCGCGCGCTGATGGGGTATGAGAGCCGATGAACTCTGGAATCTGCTGACGCATGACATCCCCATCGCTCCCGCTGCCTGCCCGCTCCGAAGGTTGGGGCGTGCGCCTGCTGGCTTTTCTGGAAAGGAGCCATGCCAGGGCGCTCGCCATCCTCGTCGTGCTGTCGCTGGTGTCGTTCCTGCCCGGCTTCGTGACGTTGCAGCCTTTCGACCGCGACGAGCCGCGCTTCGCGCAGGCATCGAAGCAGATGCTGGAAAGCGGCGATTTCATCGACATCCGGTTTCAGGACGAGGGGCGTCACAAGAAACCTGTGGGAATCTACTGGCTGCAGGCCGCCGTCGTTTCGGCAGCGGAGGCCGCCGGCGTGCCGGAGGCGCGCACCACCATTGCCCTTTACCGGCTGCCGTCGCTTGTCGGCGCGATCACCGTGGTACTCGCCACCTACTGGGCGGCGCTGGTTCTGCTCTCCGGGCAGGTCGGGGTGCCGGCGCGGCGGGCCGCGTTTCTCGCCGGCGCCTTCATGGCCGGCGCGATCCTGCTCGGCGTGGAGGCACGCATCGCCAAGACGGATGCGACGCTCGCCGCCTGCTCGGTCGTTGCCATGGCCGTGCTGGCACGCGCTTTTCTCAACCGGCTTTCTCCGCTGCCGGCGGTGCTCAGCGTCATTTTCTGGCTGGCCGTCGGCCTGTCCATCCTGATCAAGGGACCGCTGCTGCTGATGGTGGGCGGGCTGGCCGCCGCCGTGCTGTCGATTCGCGATCGCTCTGCGCGCTGGTTGCTTGGCCTGCGGCCGTTGTGGGGGCTCGCGATCGTCGCGGCGATCACCGTACCCTGGTTCCTCGCCATCTGGCTCAAGACGGGCGGCGCCTTTTTCGCAGAATCCGTCGGCAAGGACATGCTGGCGAAGGCGCAGAGCGGGCAGGAGCGCCACTGGGGGCCGCCGGGCACCTATCTTCTGGCCTTCTTCGGCACCTTCTGGCCGGCGGCGATCTTCACCGCCATCGGCGTTCCCGCGTTCTGGCGCGAGCGGCGCATGGCGTGGGTGGCGTTCTGCCTGGCGTGGATCGTGCCGGCATGGCTCGTGTTCGAGGTCCTGCCGACGAAGCTGCCGCACTACGTGCTGCCGGTCTATCCCGCCATCGCCATCCTCACCGCCTGGGCCCTGCTCAACGGCGACGTTCATCGCCGCCGTCCGCTGGCAACCATCGCCACCGTGCTCATTCCCGCCATTCCGCTCGCGATCGCCGCCGGGCTCGGCGTTTTCGCCTTCCGCTACGACGGCACGATGCTCGGTCCGGCGCTGCCGGGGTTTGCTCTCGCCGTCGGCCTCGCGCTGTGGAGCTGGCTCGCATTCGTGCGCGACAGGGCGGTGTCGAGCGCGCTTCTCGGCGTCGTTTCGTCGCTTGCGCTGTCGGTTTCGGTGTTCGGCGTGGCGCAGCCTCTCATTCCGTCGCTGAAGCTGTCGCCCCGCCTTGCGGCCGCCGCGCGCAGCCTCGACTGTGCCGAACCGCGGCTCGCGACCACGAGCTACCGGGAGCCCAGCCTGATCTTCCTCACGCGCACCGACCTCGTGCTCACGGACGGCGCCGGCGCGGCGGCCTTTCTCGCCGGCGGAAATTGCCGTATGGCATTCGTCGAAAAGCGCGACGAGGACGCCTTCGCGGCGCACCTGTCGCAAACCGGCCTCACGCCCGCGCTGGTGACGCGCGTGCGGGGCTTCAACATCAATGGCGGACGCCAGCTCGACATCGGCGTCTACAGGACCGGCCGCGAGGGCGCTTCCCCGCCCGCGGCGCAGGGCCAGCAACAGGACCGTTGAACGTGCAGGACGCCACACCGCTTCGCCTCAGCATCGTCGTGCCGGTGAAGAACGAGATTGCCAACATCGCGCCGCTGGTCGCCGAGATCGAGGCGGCCTGCGCGCCGCTTTCCCCGTTCGAAATCGTCTATGTCAACGACGGCTCCACCGACGGCACCGGCGAGGAACTCGCGAAGCTCGCGCGTGCCCGCCCGCATCTGCGCATCCTCCGCCACGACCGTTCGTCCGGGCAGAGCATCGCCGTGCGCTCCGGCGTGCTGGCGGCGCGCTCGCCCGTCATCGCGACGCTCGACGGCGACGGGCAGAACGATCCCGCCTTCATCCCCGAAATGGTCGCCACGCTGTTGAGCGGCCCGTCCGGCAGCGGCCTCGTGCAGGGGCAGCGGGTCGGCCGCAAGGACACCGGTTTCAAGCGCATGCAGTCACGGATCGCCAACCGCGTGCGCCGCTGGATATTGCGCGATGCGACTCGCGATACCGGATGCGGGCTGAAGGTGTTCTATCGCGAGGTCTATCTGGCGCTGCCGTTCTTCAAGGCCCTGCACCGCTTCATGCCGGCGCTGGTGAAGCGCGAGGGCTATGCCGTGCTGCTCGTCGATGTCATCGATCGGCCACGTTTCACCGGCACGTCCAACTACGGGTTTTTCGACCGGCTCTGGGTCGGCATCGTCGATCTCGTCGGCGTGCGCTGGCTTATTGCACGCCGCGGCGCCATCCCCACGGTCGTTGAGGACTAAAACGCATGTTGATCACCCTGTCGCGGGACATCGGCGGCTATCTCTACGAAGTATTCATCGAGAAATTCAGCGTCTGGCTGGCGCTCGGCCTGCTGGGGCAGGCGCTGTTCTCGGCGCGCTTTCTGGTGCAGTGGATCGCCAGCGAGCGGGCCGGGCGCAGCGTGGTGCCCGTCGCCTTCTGGTTCTTTTCCATCGGCGGCGGCTTCATCACGCTCATCTACGGTATTGTGCAGCGCGAGCCGGTGATCATTCTCGGTCAGTCGCTAAGCCTGTTCATCTATGCACGCAACCTGATGCTGATCGTCAACGAACGGCGGCGCAGGCGGCTCACGGACGTCGCGGCGAAGGCCACGGACGCGGGAGGGTGACATGAGCGGAGACTTCACCGGCGGCATACTGCCGCCGCCGGACGCGGGACGCGACGAACAGGCGCCGGCTGTCGCCCGGGGCGACAAGCCGGTACTTCCCCGGCGCTTTTACCAGCGCGCCCACACCGAGCTGCGCGACGAGGGCCATGCGTTGCTGCTCGACGGCCGCGCGGCCCGCACGCCCGCACGCGCGCCGGTCGCCGTACCGCACGCCGCCATCGCCGAAGTACTCGCGCAGGAGTGGGAGGCGCAGGCGGAGGTCATCGATCCCGCCACCATGCCGATGACCCGCCTCGTCAATTCGGTGATCGATGGTGTATCGCAGGCGCAGCCGGAGGTCGCGGCGGAGATCGTGCGCTTTGCGGGGTCGGACCTGCTGTGCTACCGCGCCGACGCGCCGGAAAGGCTGGTGCGGCGGCAGGCGCAACTGTGGGACCCGCTGCTCGACTGGGCGCGCGAGGAACTCGGCGCCCGCTTCTTCCTCGCCGAGGGCGTGATGTTCGTCGAGCAGCCGGCGCAAAGCATAGAGACGATCGCCCGCATCGTCGCGGAACAGCCGTCGCCCTACGCAATCGGCGGGCTGCACGTTCTCACCGCGCTGAGCGGCTCCGCGCTTATCGCGCTGGCCGTCGCCCGCCAGCATATTACGCCGGAGGCGGCGTGGCTGGCGGCCCATGTGGACGAGGATGTGCAGGCGGAGATCTGGGGCGCTGACGAGGAAGCCATGGCGCGCCGCGCCGCGCGCCTTATCGAATTCACCGCCGCCGCAACACTCGTGCGCCACACCTGGCAATTCTGATGCGCAGCGCACGGGCGCCGCGCATGACCGTTCTGACAGTCTGATCAGGGCGCGGCATCGATGAAGCGCTGGGCGCCGAGAAAGGCAAGAAGCCGCTCGCGGAAACGCTGGAATGCCGGCGTCAGCGGCACGCCGGCGGGCAGGGCACTGTCGTCCGCATCCGGCCTGTAGAGCGCCTGCATCCATGCAGGGCCGCGCCAGCGTTCGCGCTGCCACGGCTTGGGGTCGTTGACGAAGTGCAGCACGACCGGCGCGATGTCGCGCATGAGATCGAGCAGCAGGAAATCGCCCATGAAGTTGAAGCGCGGCGACAGCGGCGCCCAGCGGCCGCGCGCCACCGCGTTCAGCGCGCTCTGGTCCTGGAACCGGCAGAGTTCCGGATGCGCACGCGCGAAGGCGACCGCCCGCTCCGTCAGCATCTCCTCCCGCCAGCGCGCGCGGTCGATCAGCAGCACGCCGGAGTTGAAGTAGGGCGTGTCCGGTGCGAAGCCCAGCCCTGCCCGATAGGCGCGGAAGGCGGCGGTCAGCGGACCATCCTCGAAATCCTTCAGGAAGATCATGTCGAGCGCCGCCGCGAAGGGACAGCCGCCGAGATCGAGATCGAACACACGGCCAAGCCCCGGCCGCACGACCAGCGTGTCGCTGTCGAGATAAAGGATGCGCTCGTAATGCGCGGGCAGAACGAAGGGCAGCAACAGGCGCCTGTAGGCCGCGTCCGTGAGGTGGCGGCCGAGGGGGAGACCCGCGAGCGCGTTTTCTCCCGTTCCCTGGAAGGAGTTGGTGATGATCTGCAACCGCCCGCCGGCGTGGCCGGCGCCGTCCCCGTCGACGTCCTGCGACGTACAGACGACGGCGATGTCGATGTCTCCGGCGAGTCCGTGGCTCAGTAACCTTTGGGCCGCAAATACGGCCGCAGGGAGGAAATTCCGGTCAGGCGTGAAGCAGATCAGGCGTTTGTTCGGCATGGAAGATGGTCAACCGGACGTAAAAACACGCGAAACGACGCTGCGGGCAGGTATTCGCGAATCCCAAGGCCCGCCGGGGTTTTGGCGGCATCGTCAGGATTCGTCAACCACGCCGGGTTAGCAACGCTTAACCTGAACACGGATTCAGATTTTGCCGTTAACCGGATTGTGGGTGCCGGGGCGCAATACTCAACGCATCAAAGATTGATCGCTGTCCTGCGAGCAGGATGGGGAGGCGTTGAAAGATGATTAACAATAAGCTTCGTGAATTCATCGACAAGGCGTATGACGATCGCGCCATTACGGAATGGGATGTGCGTACACTGCTGCGGCATATACTTCCGGATGGAATCGCTAACCGTGAAGAAGCCAATGCACTGATTGCGCTCGACCGGCTGGTGCCGAAGCCCTGCAATGCCTGGGGCGATGCGCTGATCGCGCTGCTTGTCGATTACGTCGTCTGGGCGGAACGCCCCACCGGCATCGTGCGGGGGGATGACGCACACTGGCTCGTTTCCTCGCTGGGCGCGGCCGGCGGCCCCACGCGCACCGCGCTGCGTGCCGCACACGAGATCGTGCGGGAAGCGCAGGAAGTCGACGGCATCCTGCTCAATTTCATCCTGACGAGCCAGCGTCTGCTGGACACGGACGAGGTCGTGCTGGAATTGCCCGCCCGCCGCCGCGCCCACGCCGCATGAACAACTACCCGGCTACCCGCCTTGCCCTTGCGGTGCGGAATCGGCAACGCTCCGCAGCCAGTAGACCAGCATCCCGATCCATTCCTTGACGACCATGTCGGCCAGTCCCAGCCCGTCGGGCGCCGTGGCGAACGGACGAAAGTCATCGCTGAAACGGCCATCCGAGCGGAAATCGACCGGGTAGGGCACCACATCGAACCCTGCACGGCGAAAGGTTGCGACGGAACGGGGCATGTGGAACGCGGAGGTGACGAGCAGCCACCGCTCGCCCGGCCTGGGATCGGCGATCCTCCTCGCGAAAACGGCGTTCTCGAACGTATTGCGCGCTTGATCCTCGTAGATGACCCGACCCGGCGGAAGGCCGGCGAGATCGAAGAAGATACGCGCGCCCTCGGCCTCCGTCCGCTCTTCCGCGATCAGCACGCGCGCGCTGCCGCCGGAGAAGATGATGCGCGCCTGCGGATATGCGCGCGCCAGTTCCAGCGCCGCGACGAGGCGGGAGCCCGCTTCGCCGACACGCAACTGCCCCCGCGCGAAACTCGTCGACCCGCCGAGAACGATGACGCCGTCGACATGGCCGGGGTTACGCGAGATATCCGGATAGACGTTCTCCAGCGTCTGCACGAGAAAGCGGGAAAAAGGCGTCACGCCAACTGCGAACAGCACGATTCCGACGCCGAGCACGACCACCCGCGCCACCCGGTAGAAACGGGTGAAGAGCAGCAGGCTCGCCGCGATCAGCACCATCAGCAGCAGGTTCGTCGGGCTCGTGAAGAACCAGACGATCTTCGAGGCGAAAAAGAACATGCAGCGGCGTCCCCGTGCGAAGCGCGACCGTGAATCGTGAATGACGATTGCGGATAGCAGCACGATTGAAACGGCGACACAACCACCGCGGCCCGGGCGGCCGCGAACGTCTCTCCCGGCATGCAGGAACGCGGCCGGATTGTCCGGCCGCTTCCGCGAACGTCAGAACGCTTCCGTCTCCAGCGCGGTGATCGGCGCGGCGCCCGCCTCCAGCGCGCGGTCGAGCCCGTAGACCTGCGGCAGGACCCGCGCGACGAAGAAGCGGCCAACGGCCAGCTTGTGCCTGTGCAGCGCCGACCCGTCCGCCTTGGCGGCGGCCGCGGTGGCGATGCGCACCCAGATCCAGCCGAGCGAGACGAGGGCAAAGAGGCGCAGGTAGTCCGTCGCCGCAGCGCCCGGTTCCTCGGGGTTCTGTGCCGCACGCGCCGCGAGCCGCTCCGTGGCCTGCTTCAGAACCTCGAAAGCCTCGCGCACCGGCTTCACGATATCCGCGACATCCGCCGGCGCGGCGGCCAGATCGGCCTCGACCAGCCCGAAGAAGTGCTTCGGCAGCGCGCCATCATCGATGCTGAGCTTGCGGCCCACGAGATCCTGCGCCTGCACGCCGTTGGTGCCTTCGTAGATCTGGGCGATGCGCGCGTCGCGCACGAACTGTTCGAGACCCCATTCGCGGATGTAGCCGTGGCCGCCGAACACCTGCTGCGCCAGCACCGCGCCCTCGAAGCCGAGGTCCGTGAAGGCCGCCTTGACGACCGGCGTCATCAGCGCCACGTTGCCGTCCGCAACCGCCCGCGCCGCCGCATCGTCGAGCTGCTGCGCCTTGTCCATCTCCAGCGCCGTCCACACGGCCAGGCCGCGCGCCGCTTCCACGAACGAGCGGACGGTGAGCAGCATCTTGCGCACGTCCGCATGCTCGATGATCGGCACGAGCGGCGCCTTGCCGTCGACGGAGCGGCCCTGCAGGCGCTCCTTCGCGTAGCGCGCGGCCTTCTGGTAGGCGGCGTCGGCGATGCCGAGGCCCTGGATGCCGACGAACAGGCGCTCCGCGTTCATCATCGTGAACATGGCCGAGAGGCCCTTGTTCGGCTGCCCCACCAGCCAGCCGGTCGCGCCGTCGTAGTTCATGACGCAGGTGGGCTGGGCGTGAATGCCCATCTTCTTCTCAAGCGAGCCGACCGAGAAGCTGTTGCGTTCGCCGAGCGAGCCGTCGGCGTTGAGCAGGAACTTCGGCGCCAGGAACAGGCTGATGCCCTTCACGCCCTTGGGCGCATCGGGAAGGCGCGCCAGCACCAGATGGATGATGTTGCCGCCGAAGTCGTGGTCGCCGGACGAGATGAAGATCTTGCTGCCGGTGATCTTGTAGGAGCCGTCCGCCTGCGGCTCGGCCTGCGTCTTGAGCAGGCCGAGGTCCGTGCCCGCGCCGGCTTCCGTCAGCGCCATGGCGCCGGTCCACTCGCCGCTGATCATCTTGGGCAGATACGTGGCCTTGAGTTCATCGCTCGCGTGGTGGCCGATCGCCTCCGTCGCGCCGCGCGTCAGGCCGGGGAACAGGCCGAACGACAGGTTCGAGGCCGACAGCATTTCGTCGGAGAGAATCTGCAGCACGCGCGGCAGGCCCTGGCCGCCGTAGGCGGGGTCGCCCGAAAGGCCCGACCAGCCGGCCTCAGCGAAGGCCCGGTAGGCTTCCGCGAAGCCCTTCGGCGTCTGCACCGCGCCGTTGACGAGCCGGCTGCCTTCCTCGTCGCCGGGCAGGTTCAGCGGCTGGATAGTCTCCGCAAAGAAGCGGCCGGCTTCCTCCAGAACGCTGACGGCGAACTCGGCGTTGACCTCGGCATACCCGGGCAGCGACGCCCCGAGAGAGTCGATATCGAAGACCTCGGACAGGAGAAAGGAAATGTCGTCGATGGGGGGCGTATATTCGGACATGACGGGCGCTCCGGGTGCTGCGAAAGACTCCCTCTCCATAACCGGCGGGGAGCAGACATGACATGCGTCATATCAATCGTTACAGGGGGATGCATCTGAAAAGTACAAGCTTCCTGCCCTGGCGGCAAGTTTATGTCATACTTTTTAGTAAAACTAGTTACAATTGTAAATATTCGGTGCAGCCTGAGCTGCACCGAATACGTGCCGTTACATATTCGGATAGTTAGGACCGCCGCCGCCTTCCGGCGGCACCCAGGTGATGTTCTGGGACGGATCCTTGATATCGCACGTCTTGCAGTGCACGCAGTTCTGCGCGTTGATGACGAAGCGCGGATCGGTGTGCGCCTCCTCGTTGCCGTAGACGACCTCGTAGACACCGGCCGGGCAGTAGAGGCGCGCCGGCTCGCCATAGAGCGGCAGGTTCCGCTTGATCGGAACGGCGGGGTCCGTCAGCTTCAGGTGCGCCGGCTGGTCCTCGCTATGGGAGGTGTTGGACAGGAACACCGACGACAGCTTGTCGAAGGTCAGCACGCCGTCTGGCTTCGGGTAGGTGAGGGGCTTCACGCGGTCGATCGTCAGCAGGGAATCGCAGTCGCGCTTGCGGTGGCGCAGCGTGCCGAACAGCGAGCGGCCGCCGGTCAGCGTCGTCGTCCACATGTCGAAGCCGCCAAGCGCCACGCCGATGAACGTGCCGAACCGCGACCACAGCGGCTTGACGTTGCGCACCGGCTTCAGGTCCCGCCCGATGCTCGACGCGCGCCAGCCATCCTCATAGTCCTGCAGCGTGTCATAGGCTCGGCCAGCCGCGAGCGCCGACACGACGGAGCGCGCCGCCAGCATGCCGGAAGCGACGGCGTTGTGGCTGCCCTTGATGCGCGGCACGTTGACGAAACCGGCCGCGCAGCCGAGGAGCGCGCCGCCGGGAAAGGCGAGCGCCGGCACTGCCTGCCAGCCGCCTTCCGT
This sequence comes from Pseudochelatococcus lubricantis, assembly GCF_011762225.1. Taxonomy (GTDB): domain Bacteria; phylum Pseudomonadota; class Alphaproteobacteria; order Rhizobiales; family Beijerinckiaceae; genus Pseudochelatococcus; species Pseudochelatococcus lubricantis. Next base: position 163,470 of record NZ_JAASQI010000005.1, on the reverse strand, counting down.
GATGGCGCGCGCGCCATAGGACAGCCGCTTGGCGCCCTCGAACGTATCGCGGATCAGCGGGTGGGTCTTGAAGCGCTGGAACTCGTCGAATGGTGACAGCGTGGGATTTTTGTAATCGAGGTGCACGACGAAGCCGACGGCGACCAGGTTATCCTCGAAATGATACAGGAACGAGCCGCCGCCCGTGCCGCTGTCGAGCGGCCAGCCGAAGCTGTGCTGGACGAGGCCAGGCTTGAAGCGCGACGGATCGACCTGCCACAGCTCCTTGAGGCCGATGCCGAATTTCTGCGGCGAGCGGCCTTTGTCCAGGCCGAAACGCGGTATGATCTGCTTCGTCAGGCTGCCGCGCGCGCCTTCCGCGAACAGTGTGTACTTGCCACGCAGTTCCATGCCGCGTGTGAAGTCGGCGCGCGGATGGCCGTGCCGGTCGATGCCCATGTCGCCGGTGGCGATGCCCTCGACGGCGCCGTTCTCGCCGTAGAGTATCTCAGTCGCGGCGAAGCCCGGATAGATTTCGACGCCAAGCTCCTCCGCCCGTGCCGCGAGGAAGCGCGCGACGTTGCCGAGCGAGCCGATGAAATTGCCGTGGTTGGACATCAGCGGCGGCATCAGGAAGTTCGGCAGGCGAATGCCGCCGGAGGGGCCGAGCAGATAGAAATGGTCGTCGGTCACCTGTGTGGTCAGCGGCGTGTCCTCGGCCTCCCGCCAGTCCGGCAGCAGGGCGTCGAGGCCGATCGGATCGACCACCGCGCCGGACAGGATATGCGCCCCGACCTCGGAACCCTTCTCGACCACTACGACGGAAATATCGGCGCCGCTTTCAGCCGCCAGTTGTTTGATGTGAATGGCGGCGGCCAGCCCGGCCGGCCCCGCACCCACGATCACCACATCATATTCCATGGACTCGCGGCTTTGGGCCTCGAGATTCTGGTCCATTTCCGTCATGTAGTTTCTCTCCCAGCCCAACGCATCACCGGGCAGACCGACGTCCGTCCCGGACGACACGCCGCCAAACAAATGTTTGGCTGACCGGTCAAACCAGAAGCTCTCCGTACGGTCAAGCCCTCAGGACGCTCGCCGCGAGGAAATTGAATGAATTCCAATCTTGAATCAATGCCGAACTTCAAACAGCCCTGCGGCGGCTCCGGCCCGTCATGCGTCGCGCCCGTGGAGACCGCCGCCGGCGTCCGCCTCGTGGCGGAAAACGTAGAGTATCTGAAGGCCGATTTCCGCGATCGTCATGCGCCCGGGCCGGTACCACGACCTGACGGAATTGATCAGGCTGATCAGCAACAAGCGATAAACGCCGCGATCGATGTGAGGGGGCAGGGGCAGCGCGTCGACCAGATCGGCATAGGTGCGCTCGAAGATGTCGCGCCGGGCGATAAGCTTGTCATGCAGCTCGGCGGGGATGTTGCGGAAGTCAGACAGGAAGGGAACCGCGTTGACCTCGGGGTTGAGTTGCAGTTCCAGATGGCGCACGCATGCGGCTTTCAGCCGCTCCCACGGCGTCGTCTCCCTGGCGACGGCGGCCTCGATCTGCTCGGAGGCGTATTGCAGCGCATAGTCGTGCACCGCGACGAACAATTCCTCCTTCGAGCGGATATGATGATAGAGAGAGCCGCCGAGCAGGCCGACGCGCTCCGCGATGTCGCGCATCGAGGTCGCCAGATATCCGCGTTCGGCGAAGAGGACGGCTGCGGCCTGGATGATATCGTGATAGCGGTCTCCCGCCGAGCCGCCCGGCGCGCGCCGCGGCGCGCCCGGCGCCGGTTCGGCGAGCTGCGGCAGGGCCGTCGCGCCGTCTGTCCCGCCGTCAGTCGCCATGCCCGCTTTCCCCCGATGATCCGTTGTTGTCGATGATATGGATGCCTCCCGTTCGACTTTCGATCACCATGTATGCAACACGGAAGCGTCCGCATCAATCCGGATGCAACCATATTCCCGGGCGGAGATGTCGCGTGCGGCGTGCTGGGGAGAGGGGCGTCAGGGCGTTCCGCCCAGCGCCTCGATGAGCCGGGCAGCGTTCGATTCGACAAGGCCGATGTAGGTCGAGGCCGGCTCGCCGGGGGCGGCGAGGGCATCAGAATACAGCCGGCCGCCAACCTTCACGCCGGTGGCGGAGGCGATCTGCTCCGTCAGCTTCGGGCTGGTGATGTTCTCCAGAAACACGGCAGTGATGCCGTCTTCCCTGATCTGGTCGATGATCCGCGCCACGTCGCTCGCGGAGGCCTCGCTTTCCGTGCTGACGCCCCTGGGGCCCAGAAACGCGATGCCGTAAGCGCTTCCGAAGTAGCCGAAGGCGTCGTGCGTGGTCACAACCTTGCGGCGCGCCTCGGGGATGGCGCCGAACCGCGCCTTCAGCTTCGCGTCGAGCGCCGCGAGCCGCGCCGCATAGGCTGTGGCGCGCTCGCGGTAGGCGGCGGCATGGTCGGGATCGGCCTTCTCCAGCGCCGCGGCGATGTTCTTCACATAAATGACGGCGTTGGCGACATTCTGCCACGCATGGGGATCCTCCACACCGTGGCGATGATCCGCATGTCCGCCGCCGTGGCCGTCCGCATGATCGTGGCCATCGTCCTCACCCCGGAAGGCACGCGGCGTGATGCCTTCCGAAACCACGACGCGGATGCCCGCGAAACCCGAAGCCCTGAGGAGGCGCGGCAGCCAGCTCTCAAAGGCCAGGCCGTTCTCGAACAGAAGTTGCGCCTCGCCCAGCTTGCGGGCGTCCGCAGGCGTGGGCTCGTAGACGTGCGCGTCGCCGTTGGCGCCGACAAGCGTGGCGACCTCGACCCGGTCACCGCCGACTTCCCGGACGAGATCGCCGAGGATGGAAAAACTCGCGACCGCTTTCACCCGCTCCCCGGCCGCATGGGCGGGGATGGAAGCGGCGACGGCCGCCAGAGAAAGCCCCGCCGTAAGCGCGAGCAGGAGACGCCTGTTCAGCATGTGACAACCTCTTGGAAAATCCCGGGAACCCTTAGAGAACCCAAGGAACTCTCGGAGAGCCCCGGGATTTTCGGAGAACCTTTGGGGCAACCGCATGAAACGTGAAAATCGCCATGCGGCGGCGTGAGAAACGATATGTTATATCACTCACTATAGAGGGCCTGCCGTTCGTATGCAAAACCCGGCTCATACCGGCCGCCACGGCAGGATGAACCGTTCGCCCGCATGATCCACGCGGACCGCGCTCACCCCGTAGGCGGCGGCAATGTTGGCGTCCGTCAACACCGCGCCGCAAGGGCCGTCGGCAAGGATGGCGCCCCGGTTCAGCAGCACGAGACGGTCGCAGAACCGGCTTGCGAGCGAGAGATCGTGCAGCACGGCGACGATCAGCCCGCCCGCCTCCGCCATGCGGCGCAGCAGGCCAAGCACGAGCAGTTGCTGGCGAGGGTCGAGCGCGGCGATGGGCTCGTCCGCGAGCAGGACGGGCGCCTCGACCGCCAGCGCCCGCGCTAGCAGCACACGCATGCGCTCCCCGCCGGAAAGCGTGTCGACGTCGCGTCCACGCAGATGCGCCGTGGCGGTGGCATCGAGCGCGCGCGCGACGGCATCGCCGTCACGGCGGGGATTGGCGAAGTGGGGCAGGCGGCCGAGACGCACCAGCGCCTCGACGGAGAGGTTCCAGTGCGCCGGCCCTGTCTGCGGCAGGTAGGCGATCAGCCGCGCGCGCTCCTTCGGGTCGATGGTGCCGACCGGCTGCCCGTCGACCAGCACCGTGCCTTCGTCGGCCGGGACAAGCCCGGCGAGCACGCGCAGCAGCGTCGATTTCCCCGCGCCGTTGCAGCCGATCAGGCCGACCAGCTGGCCGCGCGGCAGCGAGAGATCGATGCCCCGCAGGACGGGCACACCCTTGAGCGACAATCGGAGATGTCCGGTCACGATCATCGTCAGGCCTCTCCCCGCAGGCGCCGCAGGAGCAGGAACAGGAAGGGCGCGCCGACAAGGGCTGTGACCACGCCGAGATTGAGTTCCGGCTGTGTGGGCAGCAGGCGCAGCAGAATGTCCGCGCCGAGCGTCAGGATGGCGCCGACGAAGCCCGCCGCCGGCAGCACGCGGCCGGGTTCACGGCCGGCGAGGGGGCGCGCCAGATGCGGTGCCACGAGGCCGACGAAGCCGATCATGCCCGTCACCGCCACCGCGCTGCCCACCGCGAGCGCCGTGCCGAGGATGAGCCGGATGCGCAGCCATCGCAGGTTGAAGCCAAGACTTTGCGCCACGTCCTCCCCGAGGCTCAGCGCATCGAGCGCCCGGCCGGCGGTCAGCAGCAGCCACCACCCGGGCGCTGCCGGCACGAGCGCGAGGGCGATATCGGCAAGGCTGCGGTCGGCGAGCGATCCCATCAGCCAGAACACGATCTCAAGCGCCGCGTAGGGGTTGGGCGACAGGTTGAGCGCCAGCGACGTCAGCGCGCCCGCGAGGCTGTTGATGGCGACGCCCGCCAGCACCAGCGCCATCGTGCCCAGTCCCCGGCCGGCGAGCGCGAACAGGATGACACTGGCCGCCGCCGCGCCCGCCATGCCGCCGAGCGGCAGGGCGAAGGCGAAAACGCCGGTGAGCCCGGCATAGAACATGACCACCGCCCCCAGCGCAGCCGCGCCCGAGATGCCCATCACGCCCGGTTCCGCAAGAGGATTGCGCAACAGCCCCTGCATGGCAGCGCCGGCGAGCCCGAGGCCGAAGCCGGTGGCGGCACCGAGCAGCGCGCGCGGCAGACGCAGTTCGACGAGGATCAGCGACGCAAGGCTGTCCCGGCCGTGGACGAAGTCGGCGGCGGCCGCGAAAACGTCGAGCCGCGTCTCGCCGACCGCCATCGACAGCGCTGTCAGCAGCGCCGCGACCATCGCCAGCGCCGCGACGGTCTGCCGGTGCGTGAGCGGCCGCAGGGTGCTCATGGCGTTTTCCCCTGCAGCGCGCGGCGCAGATAGGCCACGGCCTCCACGGTGCCAGGGCCGGCGCAGGTCCACAGCCGCGACGGCATGTCGACGGTCCGCATCGCGCCGCGCCGGGCAAGCGCCGCAAGCGCGGGATGGCGCGGCGCCTGCGTGGCGAGCGCGGGGGCGCCCTCGTTGTCGGTCTCGACGATGAGGATATCGGGCGGGCGGATCAGGATCGCCTCCAGCGGCATCCGCCCATAGCCGACAATACCGGCCTGCGCGGCGAGATTGACGAGGCCTGCTTCCGCGAGCACGCTGTCGATCAGCGTTCCCGCGCCGACGGCGATGTTGTTCGCCTGCAGGACGAGCGCCGTGGCCGGGGACAGGGGCAATTCCCGCCGGAGGCCGGCGAGCCGCCCGTTCATGAGGTGCACCTCCCGCTCGGCGGCCTCCGGCCGGCCGATGCGACTGGCCACGCCGCGCACCTGGGCGACGATCGCCTCGAACGTCGTCGGCACATCGAGCACCGCGAGCGGAACGCCGAGGCGGCGCAGCATGGAGAGCGTCGCCGGCGCCGAGAACGCGCTCGCGAACACAAGATCGGGAGCGAGCGCCATCACCTCCTCCGCCCGCCCGCGGTTGACGGGAAACGCGGCGGCCTGCGTCGCTATCGTACTGTTGCGCGCGTCTCGCGAGAGATAACTGAGCGAAGCGATGTCGGCAGGATCGGCGAGCCGCAGCAGCAATTCATCCGCGCACATGTTGATGGACACGAAACGGGCGGCGCGGGCACCGGGAGCGTAGCAAAAGACGGACAGCAGCAGACCCGCGAGGCCGCAGGCCGCGCCCGCCGCACTCTTTCGCGTTCGCCGATCCTTCATGGATTGCCGTTGCCCATCGTGTTGCCGCCAAGGCTCCTGCCGTCGGGACGCTCGCCGCGTCATGGCGGCGTGAAGCGCAGGCCGGCATAGACGCCGAGCCCCGGCCGCAGGAAGCCGACCGGGTTTTCATAGCGGCGGTCGAACAGGTTGTCGACGCGCGCGAACAGCACCGTGCTGTCGGCGGCCTTGTAGTCGACGGCGACGTTGACGGTCGCATATCCCGACGTGCGCAGGCGCGGGATGGAGAAATCGCGGTTGCCGTCCACCCACGCACCGACATAAAGCGCGGTCGCGGAAAGCCCCAGCTTCTCCGTCGCCTGCCAGCGCGCGGTGAAGCTCGCCTTGTGCCGGGGGCGGCGCAGCAGCTCCTGCCGCGCAACGTCATCACGCGCGAAGGTGAAAGTATAGTCCGCGCGCAGGTCGACCGCCGGCGTCAGCGCCACCGCCGCGAAGGCTTCCACGCCCCGCGTCGTCGCCTTGCCCACGTTCTCGTAGGACGTGAAATCCGTGTTGGTGTTGATGAGATTGTCGATATCGTTGTGGAAATACGTGGCGCCGATCAGCACGCGCTCTCCGGCAAGCGGTTGCTCGAAGCCGATATCGTAGCCGGTGCTTTCCTCCGGCCGCAGATCCGGATTGCCGTAGAAGTTGTAGAGCGGGCGCGAATCCATGAAGCGCTGGCTCAGGGTAGGGGCCTTGAACCCCGTGCCGACGCTCGCCTTCAAGCGCGTTTCCAGCACCGGCAGCGTGAAGGTGGGGGCGATGCGCCAGGTGGTGTGGGCACCGAAATCGTCGTTGTCGTCGTGGCGAATGTTAGCGGCGAAGGCAAGGCGGTCGAAAATCTTCCCCTGCCATTCGATGAATCCCGCGCTGTTGCCGGCAGACGCCGTAAGGCTGGCGTCGTCGAAGCGTTCGCGTTCGTGCTGGAGCCCGAGGATGAGCTTGTGATCGGGCGCGACGACGACATCCGCGCGCCAGTCGTAGATCGTCCGCTCGCCGAGATACTCCGTCACGCTGCCGGGGCCGAACGCGGTCGCGGGCTCCGTGCTCTCGCGGTCCTCGTTGGCGTAGCCGATGCCGAAGGTGTTGGTGATGCGCCCGTCCCACAGCGACCACACGCCCTCCGCACGGGTTACGAAGCGTTGGTTGCGCTGTTCGCTGCGGGCGGCGTTCGGAGCGCCGGGCCAACCTCCGTCGGTCGTGTTCTTCAGCAGCGCGTCGCTGTAGCGGCCGACGACGGACAGGCGAAAATTGTCGGTGACGGCGAAGCCGAGCCGCGTGGCGAAACTCCAGTTGTCATAAAAGTCGTCGTTGATGCGCTGGCCGGGCGACACCAGTTCCGGCGGCGTCACCGGCGTCGCCTCCGTCCGCAGGTGAGCGGCGGAGAAGAAATAGTCGAACCGCTCGCCGCCGCCGGACAGGCTCGCGCTCTGGTTGAAGGTGCCTGCCGAACCGCCTTCGAGCATGAGCGCCGCCTTTGGCGGCCCCTTGCCGGCCTTCGTCGTGATGCTGATCACCCCCCCGAGTGCGTCCGCGCCGTACAGGCCGCTCTGCGGGCCGCGCAGCACCTCGATGCGCGCGACGTCGGCTGTCGCCAGGTGGCTGAAATCGAACACGCCATTCGGCGTCGACGGATCATTGACCGGCACGCCGTCGACCAGCACCTTCACGTGGTTGGCGTTGGTGCCGCGCAGGAAAACGGATGCCTGCCCACCGGGACCACCGGTCTGCACCATGTTCAGGCCGGGAACCGTGGCGAGCGCGTCCGCGAGCGTGCGCCGCTGGTCGCGGGCTATCTCCTGCTCCGTGATGACCGTCACCGACGAGCCGACCTGCGCCACCGGCGTCGGTACGGCGGTCGCGGTCACCGTGATCTCGTCAAGCATCATTGCATCCGCCTGCTGGGCGTGCACCGGGTCGGCCTGCATGGCGAGCGCCGCCAGCGCCGGCGGAACGGAAAACAGAAAAGCAACGCGCAGCGCATGCGCCGTCGACAGGCGGAGGGGAGGGAACAAGACAGAACCTCTTCGGGCAACGCCGGCCCGGAGGCAGCGCACGTCAGGTGGCACGTCACCGCGACAAGACACACCCGCCCGCCCGAAGACGAGAACGGCAAGCCCGCACCGGCACACCCCGACCGATGGTCCGCTGTGACCACATCCGACGGCAGGTCTCCTGGCTCGCGGTTGACGCCTGCACCGCCTTCCCGGACCGAAATCCAGTGGCCTCGTGGCGCAAGCCTGCCGCTCACAGTTGCGGGGACAGCCGCAGTATCACGCATCGCGCCCACTGCGTTCCCTTTTCATCCTCGGAAGGAACCGTCACGATGAAGCTACACTTTGCACGCACCGCTGTCAAAAACCCGCCGCAATTGTCAACACCGGAACCTTTCTCCTGGCGGTGACAGGCATGATATCGTCATATATGACATATATCTGGAGAAAATGACATATGATTCGAAAAATAGATCGCATTCGCCATAAGAGCGACGCAACCGTCGCCTCGCTCGCATCGCGCTTCGCTGGCTTAACGTTAATCGTCGCGCCAGAGTTAATCCCGGTTTAACCGCCTGGGGACTACACTTGGCTCGAATCAAGCCAATTTGCGAGTTCTGCCCGAAACATGCGAACCATCCGAAGGACCTCGTCCCACGCTGAGGATATTTCCGATGCGTTGCGCCGCTTCATGGTGCAGCGTGCTGTCGAACTGGCCGGCCTTTTCCTGCTCGCGTTCATCGGTGCATCGGTTCTGGCGCTGATGACGTGGTCGGTTGAGGACCCGAGCCTGACCCACGCCACGGACGGGCGGGTCGCCAACATGCTGGGCATGCCGGGGGCCATCTTCGCCGATCTCATCATGCAGATATTCGGCCTCGGCTCCGTCGCGCTGCTGCTGCCGTGCGCGGTCTGGGCCATCCGGCTCGTGGGGCGGCGGCCGCTGCCGCGTCCGGCGCTGCGCATCGGCCTTTGGCTGGTGGGAACGGGCGCTGCCTCGGCGGTCGCGAGCGCGCTGCCGGAAACCGCCCGCTGGCCGCTGCCGTCCGGACTTGGCGGTGTGGTCGGCGATGCGCTGCTGTTCGGCGGCCATGGCCTGGCCGGCACGGGCGGCATCGGCGGCGTGATCGTCGGGCTTTTCTATGCCGCTACCGCCATTCTCGCGCTTTCTGCGGCCTCCGGCTTCGGCCTCGCGCAAGCCGCGCGCTCTCCGTCCCCCGAGTCTCCTTACGAGATGCCGGCCGCGGACGACGACGGCCGCGACGAGCCGGGCTGGGGGATCGTCTCGCTGGGCGCCGTCATCCATGGCCTGATGACGCTGCGCACGGCACTCGCACGTCGCTTCCGCAAGCCCGACCCGCTGCGTGACGGGCGCGAGCCCGCCGAAGGGCTGGCAGCGCACCCGGCGCGGGAGCCCGTGTTCGGCGACGATTACGACTTTGCCGAGTCGTACGCCACGCACCAGCCGCAGGCTGTGCACCAGGCACCCGCGCAGAACTTTCCGCAAGGCTATCCACAGGCCGCGCCCGCATTTACCGGCGACGGGAGCATCGAGGCGGCAGGGGACATTCCGCCCGAAATCGCCGCCTTCGCACCCACGCGCGGGCGCCCGTCGCGCGTCCACATGCCGGCGGCGCCCGTTCCCGCCGCCGTTCTTCCGCAACCGCCGGAGCCGATTGCCGCGCCGCCGTCTTTCGACGCCCCTCTGGGCGCTCCCGAAGGCGCAGTTTCGGCCGACGGCACTCCGGCATGGCGCAAGCCGTTCCAGTTGCCGCCGAATGTGCGCTTCACCCGCAGCACGGACCGCGAGCTGGCCGCGCGCCAGCGCGTCGCGACGGACGGCATGATGGCCGGCGAGATGACGGCGGACAGCCTGGCGGCGGACAACGCGGCGCATGACTTCGCACCCGCCGACGAGGCGGCGTTCGCCGGCTATCCCGAGGATCGGCGCGAAGCCGATGCGTTCGCGCCCTTCGCAGGCGAGGCGGATGCTGGGGAAGAGCATGCCGACGACCGCTGGGCGGAGGATGCGCAAGCCAGCGTCGACCCGCATGACGACGATATCGCGGATATCGACGCGGCGGAGGAGCACGACAGCGCATCCCTGGACGCGGAATTCGCCGCCGGGCACGAAGCGCCGCCGGTGTTTCTGCGGCATACGGCGCGCCCATCCGCGCTGGCGCCCTCCAATGACGACGACCCGTATGCGCCGCCGCCGCCCGTCGTGGCACGACCGGCCCCGCGCCCGGCAGGCGAGGGGGCCGGCAGGCCCCTCCAGCCGCGCGTGAATGCCGCAGCCGTGGGAGCAACGGCCGGCGCAGCGATGGTCCGTACCGCCGCCGCGGCGCCCACGCGCGCGCCGTCCGCCGGTGTGACGACACGGCGCGTGCCGCAGGCGGTCGCGCCCTCCGGCGAGTATCAGATGCCGCCGCTTTCCGTGCTCGCGATTCCAGCGGGGCCGAAGGACACGATCTCCGAGGATGCGCTGGAACAGAACGCCGCCCTGCTCGAAAGCACGCTGGAAGACTTCGGCGTGCGCGGCGACATCATCCACGTGCGCCCCGGCCCGGTGGTCACGCTCTATGAGCTGGAGCCCGCGCCCGGCACGAAGTCCTCGCGCGTCATCTCGCTCGCCGACGACATTGCCCGCTCCATGAGCGCGGTGTCCGCGCGCGTGGCGGTCGTCGCGGGCCGCAACGCCATCGGTATCGAGCTGCCGAACGCCCGGCGCGAAACCGTGTTCCTGCGCGAGCTGCTGGCCTCGGAGGAGTTCCAGCGGTCGAAATTCAAGCTGGCCCTCTGCCTCGGCAAGACCATCGGCGGCGAGCCGGTGATCGCCGATCTCGCGCGCATGCCGCACCTGCTGGTGGCGGGCACCACCGGTTCGGGCAAGTCGGTGGCCATCAACACCATGATCATGTCGCTGCTCTACAGGCTGCGGCCCGAGGAATGCCGGCTGATCATGGTCGACCCGAAGATGCTCGAACTGTCGGTCTACGACGGTATTCCACACCTGCTCACCCCCGTCGTCACCGATCCCAAGAAGGCGGTCGTGGCGCTGAAATGGGCGGTGCGCGAGATGGAGGAGCGCTACAAGAAGATGTCGAAGCTGTCGGTGCGCAACATCGACGGCTTCAATACCCGCGTGCGCGACGCCAAGGCGCGGGGCGAGGTCATCACCCGCACCGTGCAGGTCGGCTTCGACAAGGATACGGGCGAGGCCATCTACGAGGACGAGGTGATGGACCTCGATCCGCTGCCCTACATCGTCATCGTCGTCGACGAGATGGCCGACCTCATGATGGTGGCGGGCAAGGAGATCGAAGGCACGATCCAGCGTCTGGCGCAGATGGCGCGCGCGGCCGGCATCCATGTCATCCTCGCGACGCAGCGCCCGTCCGTCGACGTCATCACCGGCACCATCAAGGCCAACTTCCCGACCCGCATCTCCTTCCAGGTCACCTCCAAAATCGACAGCCGCACCATTCTCGGCGAGCAAGGGGCGGAGCAACTCCTCGGGCAAGGCGACATGCTCTACATGGCGGGCGGCGGGCGCGTGGTGCGCGTGCACGGCCCCTTCGTCTCCGACGACGAGGTGGAGAAGATTGTCGCCCATCTCAAGACGCAGGGCCGGCCGCAATATCTCGAAGCCGTCACGGCGGATGAGGAAGCGGTTGCAGAATCGGACGGCAGCGCCGTCTTCGACAACACCGCGAACGGTGCCGGCGGCGGCAACGACCTCTACGACCAGGCCATCGCCATCGTGCTGCGCGACAAGAAGGCCTCCACCTCGTATATCCAGCGCCGCCTGCAAATCGGCTACAACCGCGCGGCTTCGATCATGGAGCGCATGGAACTCGAAGGGATCGTCGGCCCCGCCAATCACGCCGGCAAGCGTGAAATCCTGCTCGGCGGCGAGGATCCCACCGAACAGGGTTGAAGGAAACTTGCAACCTGAAGGGGATCTGCAGCGTGAAGAGGGCTTGCAACTGAAGAGGGCTTGCAACTGAGGACGTGCTTTCGCCATATCAACAGTGTTAAAGACTTGCGCCGCACTGACGCGGCGGTTCCGGTGCAGATGGTGATATGACGAGACGGTTCCGATGGTATAGGCCCGCGATCATGGGTGCGGCGTTCCTCGCGGCGACGGCTCTGCCGGTGGCGGGATATGCGCAGGATCCGCTCAGCCGCTTCCTCGACGGCATGTTCAAGAAGGAAGAGCAGGCCCCCGCGGCCGCGCCGCAGGCGCCCGCTCCGGAACAGCCGCCCGCGCGCCCGGCCTCCGGTTCAGCTCCGCCCGGGCCGCCAGCGCGTCGCGCTTCCCCGGCTGCGGCTGTCCCGCTTGCGCCCGCTGCACCGGCGCCGGCGGCTTCGCCCGCCCCGGCGGTGCAGAGCGCGATGCCGCTGCCGCCGCGCCGCCCGTCCGGTCTCGGGGGCGCCGCCGCGCTGGCGCCTGCGACGCCAGTCCCGGCTGAAGCGCCGGCGTTGGCCGCGCCGCCTGCCGCCGTCGCGCAGCGTCCCGCTGCGGCGGCGATGCCGCGTACGCCTGCGGAGGCGGTTGCGCGCGTCAACGCCTATCTCAACGGCATCAGCACGCTAACCGGGCGCTTCCTGCAGACGGGGGCGGACGGGCGTCAGGTCGGCGGCACGCTTTACGTCCAGCGTCCCGGCCGGCTACGCTTCGCCTACGATCCGCCGAGCACGCTCGAAATCGTCGCGGACGGCCGCTCGGTCGCGGTGCGGGATTCGAAACTACGTACGAACGACGTCTATTCCATCGGCCAGACGCCGCTGAAATTCCTGCTGCGCGACAACGTCGATCTTGCGCGCGACGTAAAGGTGAAGAACGTCGATATCGACCCTGGCGGCGCGATCGATATCACGCTGGAGGACAGCGCCACGCTGGGCGGCACCTCGACCGTCACACTGCGTTACGACGCGCGGACGGACGTGCTGCGCCAGTGGCAGGTCGTCGATCCGCAGGGCTACGAGACGACCGTCGCCCTCTCCGGCGTACAGGTAACGCGCCGCTAGATAGAAAACCGATCATTGGGCCGGTTCTCTCTCCGCGCTTCCTTGTCTGGAGCGAATTCTGACGGGAAAGCACCCTGGACTCAGCTCGCGGATGGCGGAAACGGAATATCGGGCGGCCCGCCTGTTCCGCGACGAGTTGATCCACCCGCCCGCATTCCGCGCTTGTATCGGCGGGACATGAGGGGCAAGCTGACGGAGTTGCCGCCGCTCCCGATTCCGCTCCGATCCCCGCCGAAGAGTCCGCCGTGCCGTTTTCCATCACCACCTGGAACATCAATTCCGTTCGCCTGCGCATCGATCAGGTCACCCGCTTTCTCGCCGAGCATGAGCCGGATGTCCTGTGCCTTCAGGAAACGAAGTGCCCCAACGCCCAGTTTCCCTCGGCGGCGTTCCGGGCGCACGGCTACCAGCACATCGCGCTGAACGGGCAGAAGGGGTATCACGGCGTCGCCATCGTCTCGCGCGTTCCCTTCGCCGATGTCGAGGTGAAGCACTTTTGCGACAAGGACGATTCGCGCTACATCTCGGTCGAGCTTGCGGGAACAGGCGCGCCTGGCGGCGCGAACGGGCGCGTCAAGGGCATGCGTATCCACAACTTCTATGTGCCCGCCGGCGGCGACATTCCGGACCCGGAGGTCAATCCGCGCTTCGCCCACAAGCTCGCCTTCCTCGACGAACTGATGCTGTGGAATGAGGACGTGCGGCCAGCCGGAAAGCCGAGCATCCTCGTTGGCGACCTCAACGTCGCGCCCTACGAGACGGATGTGTGGAATCACAAGGCGCTGCTCGGTGTGGTGAGCCATACGCCCGTGGAGACCGAACGGCTGGAAGCGTTCCGGCAGGCGAGCACCTACGTGGACGCTGTGCGCACCTTGCACCCGGAACCCGAGAAGGTCTTCACCTGGTGGAGCTATCGCTCGCCCGACTGGGCGGCCGCGAACAAGGGCCGGCGACTCGACCACGTCTGGCTGGCGCCGAGCCTCGCGCCGGCGCTGCAGGCCTCCGAGATATCGCGGGATGCGCGCGGCTGGGAGCGGCCGTCCGACCACGCACCCGTGACGGTGACGCTCGATATCTGAATGCGGCAGAAGACGCGACAATAATGACGTCAGCGCGTTTCCGGTAAGGAAGGATCAACCTGTATCGGCAAAGATAGGCGCCAGAGAGAACCGGAGCCGGAATGCCGGCTTGCGCCTGACGGGAGCGATATCAGCGATGAAACCTCGCAGCGGCATCATTCAGTTGAAGACATTCCGCGTACAGGAAAAACGCCGACGCCTCGCGCAGATCGAGGCGATGATCGCCGACTTCCAGCGCATGGCGGAGGATCTCGACAAGGAGATCGCGGCGGAAGAAAAGCGCTCCGGCATCGCCGACGTCAACCACTTCGCCTATCCCACCTATGCCAGGGCTGCCGCGCAGAGGCGGGACAACCTGCTGCAATCGGCGGACGACCTCAAGAACCAGCTCGCCGACGCGATGGCCGATCTGGATGAGGCATTGTCGGAACTGCGCAAGGCCGAAGCCCTCGACGACCGCGAAGGCGTGCGCGAACGGCCCGCCGCCGTCTTGCGCACGGTGAGCGCCTGACCCGGAAAGGCGCTGCCGCCCGTCAGCCGGTGCGGTGGCGCAACTGGATCGCCGAGGCGGCGATGCTGTCGAAGCGCCCGGCGATGACGGACAGGATGTAGATGCCGCCCGCGGCAAGAATGATGGATGAGGAAGCCGGCGCGCTCCAGTGATAGGAGGCGAGCAGGCCCGCTATGCTCGCTATCGCGCCGAAGAGCACGGCGGCGGCCATCTGGCCCGGCACGTTCCGGGACCAGAAGCGCGCCGAGACGGCCGGCAGCATGATCAGCCCGACAACCATGAGCGTGCCGAGCGCCTGAAAACCGCCAACGAGGTTGAGCACCACCAGCGCGATGAAGCCCATATGGATGACCGGCCCCAGCCCGATCGCGCCCTGTCCGCCGACCGCGCGCAGGAAACCGGGATCGAGGCATTCGAGAATCAGCGGCCGGTAGATGACGGCGAGCGCGACGAGCGTGATCGTGGCGATCGATACGATGAGGACGAGCGCCGCGTCGTCGAGCGCCAGCACGGTGCCGAACAGCACATGCAGCAGATCCATGTTCGATCCGCGCATCGACACGATGAGCACGCCGAGCCCCAGCGAGATCAGGTAGAAGGCCGCGAAGCTGGCATCCTCCCGCAGCGGCGTCGCGCGGGAGACGAGGCCCGCGAGCAGCGCGACCGTCAGGCCGGTGACGATGCCGCCGATGGTCATGGCGACGAGCGACAGGCCTGCGACCAGAAAGCCGATGGCGGCGCCGGGCAGGATAGCATGGGACATCGCGTCCCCCATCAGGCTCATGCGGCGCAGCACCAGCAGGATGCCGAGAGGGCATCCGCCGAAGGATAGCGCGAGACAGCCCGCGAGCGCGCGGCGCATGAAGCCGTAGTCGGCAAAGGGCGCGAACAGGAAATCGTATAACATCGTGCGGTCACGCGGCGTCGGAGCGGCAGACGGGGGCATCTTCGTCGAAGCCCTCGCACATGCGCCGCGCTTCCAGCATGTTCGCCGGCGTGAGCACCTTCGCCGCGTCGCCCCACGCCACGACGGAGCGGGCCAGCAGCATCGCCCGCGGAAAATGCTCCCGCACCAGATCAAGATCGTGCAGCACGGCGATGATGGTGCGGTTTTCGCCGTGCCAGTCCTTCACCAGCCGCAGGAGGTCGGCGGTGGTTTTCATGTCGAGCGCGGTGAAAGGCTCATCGAGCAGCAGGAGGCGGGCGTCCTGCAGCAGCATGCGGGCGAACAGCGCGCGCTGGAACTGGCCGCCGGACAGCGTGCCGACGGGGCGATCCGCGAGGTCGGCGAGCCCCACCGTGGCGACTGCCTCCCTGACCTGCTGCATCATGGCGCGCGTCACGGCGCCAAAGGCACCGCACTTGCGCCACAGACCCATGGAAACGAGGTCGAGCACCGTGATCGGGAAGGTGCGGTCGAGTTCGCTGATCTGCGGGAGATAGGCGATGTCGCGCCGGTCGATCCCGGAAATCTCGATCCGGCCCGATTCGGGACGCAGCGTCCCCATGATCGCCTTCAGCAGCGTGGACTTGCCGGCGCCGTTGGGGCCGACGACAGCCGTCAGCGAGCCGGGCGCGAACTCCCCGGAAAGATGGTGCACGGCCGGATGGCGGCGGTAGGCGACGGTCACATTCTCCAGCCGGATGCCCGGCGCTGCCGTGCTGCCGTCCCGCCGGGGGAGAGGCCCGGGCTCGTGCGCGCAGCCGCCCTCATGACCATTCCCGAAGGGATGCGCGTGCGCATGTGCATGCCGGTTCGTCGCCATCAGATCCAGTCCATCGCCCAGAACGCCACGCCCCACAGGCAGGCGGAGACGAACGCCGCGAGCCAGAGCCTGCCCGGCACCGAACTGCGCAAAACCGAACCGTGCTCCCTGCCGATACGCCCGGGCAATCGCTCCCCCATCATCCCGTGTTACCCTCGTAAACGTTATAGTATATCATCTGCGAAATACAACCATCCGGTTCCGTCTCCGACCTGTCAGGCGCATGGCGCATGGAACCCATCCCGCAAGCTCCTACCCGGATGGAAAGGTATCTGTTAGTTTCACGGAAAATGCCGGACGCTTCCATCTGCGCACCGTCCGGAAGAGGCGGGGGTGGAGCGAGGTCGAGCATGGTAGAGTTTCTTCCACAATTGTTGACCCTGGCGGGCGTCATGCTGCTGGCGTGCATCAGCCCGGGGCCCGATTTCATCGCCGTCACCTCCCATTCGCTGCTCGGGCGGCGCTTCGGCCTCGGCGCGGCGCTCGGGGTGAGCGCGGCTTGCGCCATGTGGGCGGTGCTGGCTGTCTTCGGGTTCGGCGTGCTGCTGTCGAAGGTCGCCTGGGCTTACGATCTCCTGCGCCTTCTGGGCGCGGCCTATCTCGTCTATCTGGGCATACGCATGTTCTATGGCCTGCGCCACGGCGGCGGGGTGCCGGAAGTGCAGCAGGCGAAGGTGGAAGGGGGCGACGGCGGTTCCGCCTTCTGGCCGTCGGCGCGGCGCGGGCTGCTGGTCGGGATGACTAATCCCAAGTCGGCCGCCTTCTTCGGCAGCCTGTTCGTCACGGTGCTGCCGGTCAACGCGCCCCAGGGCGTGTATATGGCGACGGTCGCCATCGTGGCCGGGGTGGCGTTCGGCTGGTTCTCGACGCTTGCCGTGATATTCTCGTCACGAAGCGTCCGCATGGTCTACGCGCGGCTGCGCCGCCCGTTCGACGCCGTGATGGGGGCGGCGCTGATCGGGCTGGGTGTCAAGCTCGCAGTCGGCCGGTAGCAACCGGCTCTCCACGAACGGTGCATATGTGCCAACGGCCGCCCGGGTGACCGGGAGGCCGTAATCCGTGTCGCGGGCGCATCCCGCGATGCGTTCCGGATCTTTTTTGTTCATCCCAACGGCGCCGGCCGGCGCCTTGCGGTTCAGGATATTCCCCATCATGACTTCAACAGCGCCTGTGTCCGATCGCGTTGTCCGATACCCTCCCTTCGGTGAATTCGTTGCGCTGATCGCGCTGATGATGTCGCTCGTCGCTCTATCGATCGACAACCTGCTGCCGGCCTTCGTTCCCATCCAGCATGAGTTCCAGCTCGCCAGCGCCAACGACGCACAGTTCATCATTTCCAGCTACATGATCGGCTTCGCCGTCAGCCAGCTCGTCTATGGCCCGCTGTCGGACTCCATCGGGCGCCGCCCCTCGATGCTGATCGGCCTCGCGATCTATCTCGTGGGCACGCTGATGGCGCTCACGGCCGGCAGCTTCACAACCCTGCTCATAGCGCGCGTTGTCCAGGGCGTGGGTGCCGCCGCCTCGCGGGTGCTGGTGATGACCATCGTGCGCGACCGGTATCACGGGCAGGAAATGGCGCGGGTTATGTCCTTCGTCATGATGGTGTTCATCATCGGCCCGGTGATCGCGCCCGGCAGCGGCGCGCTGATGCTGCTGCTCGGCTCGTGGCGGATGATCTTCGTCAGCATGCTCGCGCTCGGTGTCGGGCTGCTCACCTGGTTCTCGCTGCGCATGCCGGAGACGCTCAACCCGCACAACCGCATGAAGGCTTCGCCGCGCGCCGTGCTGGAGGGCGCGCGTCAGTGCATCACGAACCGCGTCGCCCTCGGCTACACGCTGGCGATCAGCCTGATGCTGGGCACGCTGATGGGCTACATCAACTCGGCCCAGCAGGTGTTCGAGACGGACGTCTTCAAGCTGGGACCGTGGTTCCCGCTCGTTTTCGGCCTCATCGCAGCGGTGATGGGGGTCGCGGCCTTCACCAATGCGCAACTGGTGCAGCGCGTCGGCCCGCGCCGGCTCTCGCACATCTGCACGGTGGCCTTCGTGCTGACATCGCTGGCGCTGGTGCTGCTCACGGTCGCTTATGGCGGCTTTCCGCCGCTGGTGCCGTTCTCGATGCTGCTGGCCGCGCTGCACTTCATCTTCAGCCTGTCGGTGCCGAATTTCAACGCGCTGGCGATGGAGCCGATGGGGCGGATCGCGGGCACGGCCTCATCCTTCATCGGCGCCGTGACGACGGCGTTGAGCACCGTCATCGGGCTTCTCGTCGGGCAGGCGTATGACGGCACCGTGTTGCCGCTGGCGCTGGGCTACCTCGTATTCAGTGCGCTGGCGTTGGCCGTCGTCTACTGGACGGAACGCGGCAGGATGTTCCGGCGCGATGGCGCCGCGTAACCGCGCTCAGACGTCAGTGATGGCGAGCGGCCGCCCGCCGAGCGCCGCGAACGCTCGGGTGCGGCAGGTGAGGACGATCACCTGCTGCTTCTCGCCGGCGCGGCTCAGGGCGTCGAACATCCTGGCGATGCGCCCGTCGTCCGAATAGACGAGCGCGTCATCGAGGATGACCGGCACCTCGAAGCCGCGTTCCGCCAGCAGGGAGCCCATGGCGAGACGCACCAGCACGGCGATCTGCTCCTGCGTGCCGTCGGAAAGGCTCTCGAAGCGCTCCGCATCGGGCGCGCCGCGCCTGATACCCTCGATGCCGAAGCCGTCGCCAAGCGTGACTTCCGCCGCCGGGAACACGTCGTTGAGATAGGGCGCGAGATGGCGGCGCAACGGGGCGGTGAGGCGGTCGCGGTGCTGGCGGTAGCAGTCTTCCACCGTCTCGCGCAGCAGCCGCAGCGATGCGCCACGTCTTTCCACGCGCTCGACCTCCTGCCCGGCGAGTTGGAGATCGGCACGCAGCGCCTCCGCGCGCTCGCCGAGGCCGTCGCCGCCGGCATTCAAAATCTGCCCTTCCAGACCGGCAATGATGCGCTCCAGTTGCTCCAGCTTTGCCCGGCGATTGTTGCGCGCGTCCTCCAGCCGCCGGATGCGCAAGCGCAACCTGTCGAGTTCGTCCGCAGGCGGGGCTTGTCGGCGCTGGCCTTCGAACGCGGCGGCCTGCGTCTGCAATGTCTCCCGCGCCTGCGCAAGGGCCGCGTCGAGCGCCGCGTGCCGCGCGGCGCGGGTGTCGTCCGGCAGGCGGGCGAGGTCGGCGGCGAGGCGCGTGTCGATCTCGGCCAGCGAGCCCGCGATCTCGCCGCGCCGCGCCGCGAGCGCCGCGAGCGTGCCATTGTGGGCGGCGAGGCGGGCATCGAGCGTCTGGCGCCGCTGGCGGGCCTCCTCGCGGCCCGTCCGGATCGCCGCAAGCCGCGCGGCGATGTCCGCGTCCGGAAGGTCCGGCGGCACGCCGTCTCCAGCGGAAAGCGAGTCCTGCAGGCTGACGATGCGGGCGACGTCGACGTCTAGGTCGGCGATATTCTTCGTCAGCGCGTCCGCCGCGATGCCGAACGAACGCAGCTCTGCCTTCAGCGCCGTGGCTTCCATCTCCAACGTCTCGCGCTCGGCGCGGCCGGTGCGCAGATCCTCCGGGCTGCCGTGGCCCGCTGCCTTCAGCAGCGTGCTCAAGGCCGCCTCGTGCTGCCCGCGCGCCTTCACCGTTGCCGCATCCGTCGGCGGAGGCGTGACGGTGATCGTCGCGATGCCGTCGATGGCGATGGCAAGCGGCCTGACGGCGGCCTGCGCGACGTCCCCGTGCAGGATTTCGCCATCGAGCCGCACGCGCCCGGCGCCGGACGGCCCTAGCACCAGCGATACCTGTGCAGCGGCGGCGGCGAGGCGCGCGTCGCTGACGGCGATCTCGCGCTGCAGCCGGTCCAGCTCCGCAACGGCCTGTGCGGTGGCGCGGTTGGCTTCGAGCGCGATGTCGTTGTCGACGATCCGCGTCTTGAGCGCGGCGAGGTCCGCCCTGCGGCGTTTGAGAGCGTCGAGCCCCGCTGCCTGCGCGCGGACGGCGGCAAGGCGTTGCAGGGCACGCTCCTGCGCCTCCTCGCGGCGGATGCGCGTGTCCGTCTCCGCCTTGTCGGCCTCGACGGCGGCGATTCCCGCGTTGGCGGTCTGGACCTGCGCGTCGAGCGGCGCGCGCTCGGTCGCCAGTTCGGCGAGACGCGCACGGTCGGCATCGATGCGGTCGGCACGGCGGAGATGGTCGGCGAGGATGTTCTCGGCGGCGTCGAACGCCAGCCGCGCCTTCTGCTCCGCAACCTCCAAACGGGTGAGAAGGGCATGCGCGGCCTCGCCGTCGGCGAACGCCTTCTGTGCCTGTGCGAGATCGGCGGCAAGCTCGGCGGCAAGTGCCGGGTCATTAAGTTCGCCGCGTTCCTTGAGGCGCGCCGCGAGTTCGGTGAGGTGCGTGTCGAGATCGGCAAGGCGCGCCTCGACGACCGCCAGTTCCGACACGAGCGCATCCCGCTGCTGGATCGCCGCCGCAAGGGGCCCGCCGGCTTTGGGCCGCCCCTGCGCGGTGTAGAGGCGGTCGATGTCGGCGGCGAGCGAGGCGAGCAGCTGCCTTGCCCGCTCACCGCCGACCAGCGTGCCGACCTCCTCGTGGATGGCGCGATTGAGGGCGGCGGCCGCGGCCTCCGACGGGCTGGGCGTGACGAACGACTGGCGCTGCCCCACCCAAAGAAGGCCGAAGGCCGCTTCGTCGACGCCGGCGCGCCCGTTGCCGGGGGCGATGCCGATCAGATCCCACACCGCCTCATCCGCCGCCCTGTCCCGTGCGACGAGCACGCCGTCGCGGAAGAACTGTGCCGAACGGCTGCGCAGGAAGGATTTCTCGATCCGGTAGCCATGTCCCCCATGCTCGAAATCAAGCGCGACGCGGACGGGCAAGGAAAGGCCGGCGCTCGCCAGCGCGGCGACATCCTCGCGGCTGGTGGCGTGGCGCTCGAAAAGGCAGGCCCGCACGGCGCGGAACAGTGTCGACTTGCCCGCCTCGTTGCCCGCCGCAAGAATGTTGACGCCGGGCCCGAGCCCCGAAACCGCGACCGGCGCGGCGAACCTGCCGACGCCCTCGACCCTGATGCCGGTCAGTCTCATGCCGTCCCGCTCCCCCCGGCGACGCGCGTGAAAAGCTCGACGAGCGCGTCCTCCGCCAGTTGCCGCTCACCGGCGGCGCGCGCCTCGTCCCGTGCGAGCAATTGCAGCCGGTCGGCCGCGTGGCGCAGGACGCCGCCGAAATCGATCGATTCGAGATCCTGCTCCGTCGGGCGGGCGACGACCTTCGTCACGTCGGTGTCGAGATGGAACAGCGCGGCGGAGAGCGTCAGCAGCCTGCGGTCGAGCGCCGTCCTGTCCGCCAGCGAGACAGCGCCGGACAGCCGCAGCCGCAGCACCAGCGCCGACAGGTTGCCGAGCCCGCGCAGGCGTGCGTCGAGGCTATCGATGTCGGCGGCACCGGCGACATGTTCGTCGCGCGTCAGCCAGCGGTAGCTGCCGGTTTCGAGCCGCGTGACGACGGGCACGGCCAGCGGGCCGGGGATGTCGACGAGCAGCGCCGTGCCGGTTTCCTGGCTCGCGGCACGGTCCGGCTCGTGCGTGCCCGCATACCAGGCGCGCGCCGACACCTGCACCGTGCGATGCCAGTCGCCCAGCGCGAGATAGGCGAGGGCGGCTCGCTCCGGCCGGGCGGGATCGATGGGGTTGCCGGCCTCGCCTTCGGTGCCGAAATCCGCTATGGCGCCATGAGCCAGCCCGATGCGGAGCAGCCCCGGGCCGCTCGGCGCGCCGTCCATCCAGCGCGTGAGATCGCCCGTCTCGCTCTTGCGGGTGAGGGGCGCGGGCAGCAGCACCGCCTCGCCGCCCAGCGCCACGGGTTCCGACGCAAGGTGGGCGTGGACGTTGTCGGGCAGGCCGTGGTCGCGAAGCCGGTCCCACAGACCGCGCGGGCGGTGCGGATCGTGGTTGCCGGGAATGAGGTGCCACGCGACCTGCGGGAACTGGCGCATGCGCTCCAGCGGCTCCAGCAGGGTGCGCGGGGAGGGCTGCTCGCTGTCGTAGACGTCCCCGGCGACAAGCACATGGGCAACGCCCTCGCGAAGGGCGAACTGGCCGATTCGCTCGATGGCGGCCAGCCGCGCCTGGCGCAGGACGCTCTCGCGCTCGTGGAACTGTCTGAAAGGCTTGCCGATTTGCCAGTCGGCGGTATGAATGAATCGCATCGCGGTCGGGAACTGTGGGAACGGCTGCATACTATGGCCGTAAATGGTGCGCCGATGAAGGCTCCTGATGCAATCCGTCCCGCGCTGTCCTACATGGGAAACGAACCGGATCCATTCTGAAAGATCATGATGCATTCTGACGACCCGTCGCCCGGCACCGTTCCCGCGGAGGATTCCGCCGTCGACACCGGGATGGCCAATACGGAGGCAGCCGACGCCGAACTGTGGGCCGATGAGGCGGACGCGCCCGTCTCGGTGCGCGCCGGCGCGGAGGTTATCCGCCGGTTCTGGAAAACGCTGCCGCATCTGCCCGGCGTGTACCGCATGATCGACGCCGACGGCGAGGTGCTTTACGTCGGCAAGGCGCTCGACCTGAAGAAGCGGGTGGCCTCCTACGTGCGCGGCATCGGCCACGGCGGCAACCGCACCATGCGCATGATCGCGCAGACGGCGGCGATGGAGTTCATCACCACCGATACCGAGACGGCGGCGCTGCTGCTGGAAGCCAACCTGATCAAGCAGTTGCGCCCGCGCTACAACGTGCTGCTGCGCGACGACAAGTCCTTCCCCTATATCCTGCTCACGGGGGATCATCCGGCGCCGCAGCTCGTCAAGCACAGGGGCGCACGGGTGCGCAAAGGGCGCTACTACGGGCCGTTCGCGGACAGCGGCGCCGTCAACCGCACCATCAACGCCCTGCAACGCGCCTTCCTGCTGCGCACCTGCAGCGACAGCTACTACGAGAACCGCACGCGCCCCTGCCTGCTGTTCCAGATCAAGCGCTGCTCCGCCCCGTGCACCGGCGAGATATCGCTGGAGGACTATGCGACGCTGGTCAAGGAAGCGGGGGACTTCCTGTCCAGCAAGTCGTCCGCCGTGAAGCGCAGGCTGGCGGAGGAGATGCAGGAGGCGGCGGAGAATCTGGATTACGAGCGCGCCGCGCGCTATCGTGACCGTCTCGCGGCGCTCTCCGTCGTGCAGGGCACGCAGAGCATCAACCCGCATTCCGTGGAGGAGGCGGACGTGTTCGCCATCGCCGCCGAGGCCGGCCTGTTCTGCGTGCAGGTGTTCTTCTTCCGCAACGGCCAGAACTGGGGCAATCGCTCGTATTTTCCACGCGCCGACAGGAATTTGCCGCCGGAGGAGGTTCTGTCCGCCTTCCTCGTGCAGTTCTATGACGACAAGCCGTGCCCGCACCTCGTGCTGCTGTCGCACACGCCGACGGAGCACCGCCTGCTGGAGGAGGCCCTCTCCACCAGCGCCGGGCATGCGGTGGAGCTGGCCGTGCCCCGGCGCGGCGAGAAGCGCACGCTCGTCGCCCACGTGGCGCAGAACGCACAGGAGGCGCTGGCGCGCAGGCTCGCCGACACCGCCTCGCAAGACAAGCTGCTCGCCGCCGTGGCGCAGGCCTTCGGGCTCACGCATCCGCCCCGCCGCATCGAGGTGTACGACAACTCGCACATCTCGGGCACGAACGCGGTCGGCGCCATGATCGTCGCCGGGCGGGACGGCTTCATGAAAACGCACTACCGCACCTTCAACATCCGCTCCACGGAGCTGACGCCGGGGGACGATTTCGGCATGATGAAAGAGGTGCTGCAGCGCCGCTTCTCGCGGCTCGTCAAGGAAGGTCCGCGCCCGGCCTTCGACACCGCCGCGGAGGAGGAAGAGGGCGGCAACGGCGCCTTCCCGACCTGGCCGGACCTGCTGCTCATCGACGGCGGACAGGGGCAGGTGGCGGCGGTGCGGGCCGTGCTGGCGGAGACCGGCGTGAGCGACGTTCCCGTCGTCGGGGTGGCGAAGGGCGCGGACCGCGACGCCGGCCGGGAGACGTTCTTCGTCGAGGGGCGTGTGCCCTTCCGCTTGCCTCCGCGCGATCCGACGCTCTACTATGTCGAGCGTCTGCGGGACGAGGCGCACCGCTTCGCCATCGGCACGCACCGGGCGAAGCGCAAGCGCGAGTTCACAAAGAGCCCGCTCGACGAGATCCCGGGCATCGGGCCGGCGCGCAAGCGGGCGCTGCTGCTGCACTTCGGCACGGCCAAGGCGGTTTCGCAGGCCTCGCTGGAGGATTTGCGCGGCGCGCCGGGAATCAATGCGGCGACGGCGAAAATGGTCTATGGGTTTTTTCACGAGCGGGAAGGGTGATCCCGCTCCGGAGTTTGTTTGCAAGCCGATCTGGTGGATACGCATGAGCACGCCCCCCTTGAACAGTTCCGCCAGTTCCCCCGCTTCCGGACCTAAGCGTCCCTCCAGCGCGATGAACCTGCCCAACCTGCTCACCTACGGACGCATCCTCGCCGTACCGGCGGTTGTCGTGTGCCTGTTCTGGCCGAACGAGCGGGAAATGCGCTGGGTGGCGCTCGCCATTTTCGTGCTGGCGGCGGTGACGGACTATCTCGACGGCTATCTCGCCCGCGCATGGTCGCAGCAATCGGCGCTGGGGCGGATGCTCGATCCCATCGCCGACAAGCTGCTGGTGGCGGCCTCCCTGCTCATGCTGGTGGCGGACGGCACCATCAAGAGCTGGTCCCTGTGGGCGGCGCTCATCATCCTCTGCCGCGAGATACTGGTCTCCGGCTTGCGCGAGTTCCTCGCGGACCTGCGGGTCAGCGTGCCCGTCACCAAGGTGGCGAAATGGAAGACGGCGGCGCAGCTCGTGGCCCTATCGTTCCTCATCGCCGGGCAGGCGGGCGAGGCGGTTCTGCCCGGCACCCTGCGAATCGGCATCGCGCTGCTGTGGATTTCCGCTGTGCTGACACTCTACACCGGCTGGGATTATCTCAACCACGGCGTCCGCCACATTCTCGCGCAAGACGAGCGCTCACGCGGCTGACGCGCCGCGCACCGCCCGGCGCGCATGGCAGAACCGCCAGCCCTGCCGGCAGCGGTCATGGCGATTGCACATTTTTTCAGCTAGATGTGCCTCATCATGACGCAGCTTTCCTCATTGGCGACTTCCACCTCTTCGCCGGACCGCGGCTTTCCCGCATGGCGGCGCGAATTGCGCGCCACGTCGGCGCTCGGCTGGCCGCTTGTCCTGACGACGCTCGCGCAGATGGCCATCACGGTGACGGATGTCATCTTCATCGGCCGCCTCGGCTCGCAGTCGCTCGCCGCCGGCACGCTCGCCACGAATCTCTATACGCTCGTGATGCTGTTCTCGCTCGGCCTGCTGACGGCGGTCTCGCCGATGATCGCGCGCGAACTGGGTAAGAACCGCTTCGCGGTGCGCGAAGTCCGGCGCACGGTGCGGCAGGGGCTGTGGTCGGCGATCATCGTCTTCATTCCCTGCGCGTTGCTCCTGTGGAACGGCGGCGCCGTGCTGCGCGCCATCGGCGAGCCGCCGGAGCTTGCGCGCCTCGCGGGCAGCTACCTGCGGGTGTTCATGTGGGGGCTGCTGCCGTTTCTCGGCTATCTGGTGCTGCGGTCGTTCGTTTCCGCGCTCGAACGCCCGCAATGGGCCTTCGGCGCGGCCGTCGCCGCCATTCTGTTCAACATCCTCGGGAACTGGCTGCTGGTGTTCGGCAATCTTGGCTTTCCCCGGCTGGAGATGATCGGCTCCGGTCTTGCCAGCACGATCGCCAACATCGTCCTGTTCACGACCATGGCGGTCGTCGTCCTGCGGGACAGACGCTTCCGGCGCTACCACCTTTTCGGGTTCTTCTGGCGGGCGGACTGGCCGCGCTTTCGCGCTCTGTGGCGGCTCGGGCTGCCGATCGCGGCCCTCTCCACTTTCGAGATCAGCGTCTTCAACGCCGCCGCCTTCATGATGGGCTGGCTCGGCGAGGCGGAACTGGCGGCGCATGCGGTCGCGATACAGCTCGCCGGCATCACCTTCATGGTGCCGGTCGGGCTGTCGCAGGCGGTTACCGTGCGTGTGGGACGCGCCCATGGCGCGGGCGACAAGGACGGCGTGACGCGCGCCGGCTGGATCGGCATCGGCCTCGGCATGGCGGCGATGGCCATTGCCGCCATGCTGATGACGGTCATGCCGGTGACGCTGGTCAGCGTGTTCCTCGATATTCACAACCCGCTCAATGCGCGGGCGGTCGAGCTTGCGGTCACCTTTCTCGCCTTCGCGGCGCTGTTCCAGCTCGCCGACGGCGGCCAGGTACTGGGCGCGGCGGTGCTGCGCGGGCTGCACGACACTCGCGTGCCGATGATCTACGCCATCGTCGGCTACTGGTTCATCGGGCTTCCGTTATGCGTGGGGCTTGCGTTCGGCGCCGGGCTGGGCGGCGCCGGCATCTGGATGGGGCTGGCCGTCGGCCTGGCGACCGTCGCCACGCTGATGATAGTGCGCTGGACGAGGCGCGAACGCCTCGGTCTCGTACGCTTCCCGCGTCCGGTGCCGTAGAGCGTGTCGCCATTCCACGGAAACGGTCGGATGCTTCCATCTGATCGGAACGCGCTCTGGAACCCCTGACAAAACCTCGGGGGTTTAACGGGCCGGCAAGCGGTCCTTGTCCTGCAGCAGGCGCAGCAGCTCCTTCTGGCTGTGCACGCCGACCTTCTTGTAGATGTTCTTCAGGTAACTTCTGAAAGTCTCGTACTTCATCCCGATTGCGTTCGCGCATTCCTGCGGGGAGCTGCCGTTCATGAAGGCTTCCGCCACCCTTATCTCGGAGGGCGTCAGACGATAGAGCGTTCGCAGGCTTTCCGCGCGGCTCTGTCGGAGCTGCGGGATGTCGCGGAAAACGAGCAGCGCGACGATCCTGTCCGCGAAGAAGCTGCCGACGTCGCGGCGGGGCGAGTGGATCAAACGCCGGTTGAGTGCAAAAAAGGACACTGCGAAACGGAACGGCCCGAAGGAGATGGTGGGGCTGTCGACCGACGGCCTGCCGTGCACGCAGACATTATGCAGCTCGCCGTAGATCGCGGCATTCTCCTGCGCCGCGCCGAACGAGAGCGTCCTGTCGGGCGACAGGC
The DNA here is from genome assembly GCF_011762225.1 of Pseudochelatococcus lubricantis. Lineage (GTDB taxonomy): Bacteria > Pseudomonadota > Alphaproteobacteria > Rhizobiales > Beijerinckiaceae > Pseudochelatococcus > Pseudochelatococcus lubricantis. Next base: position 136,184 of record NZ_JAASQI010000005.1, on the reverse strand, counting down.
GGATGATCCGGGGGTTCAGCAGGCCGGTTTCCGCGGCGGCGTTGAAATCCAGCAGATGCCCTTCCCGGTCGACGCAGATCGCGGGTTCGAACATGGAATGCACCAGCGATCCGGTTGGCACGGCGATCGTGCGCCTGAACGTATGGCTGTTCATCTCCAGCGCATCGCGCATTTTCGGCGCCAGCGTCATGAGAAGCTTCTGCAACTCGGGATGAAACTGTGCGCTTCGGCGCGAGCTGTAGTGCACCGCGAGCACCGCGAAGCGTCCGTCGCGATCGATCAGGCGCACGCCCGTGGCGCTGTCCGCAGCCTGCACCGGCTTGAGCCAGTCGTTGTAGAATTCACTCTTGCGAAGCTGCGAGAGAGGCAGGACGTGGTCGGACAGCGTCGGCACGAGCAGCGGCATCTTCTGCAGCGGCCCCGCCCACGGATTGATGTTGGCATAGTATTGGCCATACGTGTCCAGATCGTTCTCATCCCATCCGGAAGCGATCAGCGGCTCGGCCGTGGGGCGGGACATATCGTGCGATTGCATCGATATCCGCGTTCCTCCGGTAGCGACCTGCAGCGCGGCGACGACATCCGTCCAGCGGTCGGGCTGCAGCGCGGCCGCCTCGATCAATTCGCCCAGTTCGGCGTACACTTTCCGAATGCTTCGCGTTCGCATGCTACGCCTGCGTCTTGCTCCGCTGCCCGGAACCGGCCGCCGTCCGGGGCCCTTCCAGTACAACTATTTCGACCACGACAAGAAAGCCCTTCGCTGCTACTCACACGCCTGAACATGAACTATACATTTATAATGCTATATTTAACATATGTGAATGAGGGTCTGCCGCAGTTTCGGGATGGATCACCTGCACGCACCGCGTGCATGGAAGGCTAAGAAGTCGCACCTTCAAGCCGAACCGTGCTGCCACTACATCTCTTTGTCAACGCATCAAACCAAGAAGCGCATACGCTTTTGGTTTGATGCGACAGGGGCTCTCCCGGCGCTCACAGGTAGGGCGGACTGCAGGCCGAGACGACGACGGCCTCCCGGTCGCTGATGTTGCGGAAGCGGTGCGGTTCGGAGCTGTTGAACAGATAGCTGTCGCCCGCCTTCAGGATCGCGGAGCGGTCGCCGACTATCAGCTCGATTTCGCCGGATATCACGATGCCGCCTTCGCTGCCCACGTGCTCCAGCATGGAGGCGCCCGTGTCCGCGCCAGGATCGTAACGCTCGTAGAGTATCTGGAGATTGTGCGCCCGCGCGTCGCCAACCTGCCGCAGGGACATATGTCCCGTCGGCTCTCCGAGCGTGGTGAAAAGCCGGGATGTCAGGTCGCGCAGATCCTGCGGCTTGAAGAACACGTCAGCAGGAATCGCTGAATCCGGCTCAAAAAACTCTGACAACGATATCCCAAGACCGCCCAGAATTTTGCGCAAAGATGCAACAGAAGGACTGCTTCTATTGGTCTCGATCATCGAAATCTGGCCATGCGGAACCCCGGACGACTCGGCTAGCCGCCGCTGGGAAAGATTCATGGCGACCCGTAATTCCTTCAGCCGGCCGCCCACATCGAAGTCCTGCATTCAAATCCCCCCTTATGCAGAAAGAATAGCGGCTTGCCGGTCGTCTTACAACATGAGCAAAAACGCTTGCTCATTTTTTTGAACGGTGATAGTCGTTAACGCATAATATTCGAGGGGAGCACAATGCTCGGCAATATCGACATGGGGGCGCGCCTGTCCATCTAGGCAGCCGCGCATCGCGGTCTGATGGCTGCTGCCGCCTGGCAGGTGAGCGCGGTCGGCAGTCCGCGGCAACCGGTCTCGTGGCCTTACGCCATCGCCGCCCGTCCGCAACGTTTGCACGCCGTCGGTCCCGGTGCCATCATCGGAGCCTGCCGCGCGGCGGCGGACATGTCCAGCCGTTACAGCGGGCTGTGTACCCTTCGCCGCGAACCCCGCCGGGCCCCGCGATCGGTCCGGCGCCATCCCGACGCCGCACGATGCCCGGAAGACGCATCACGAGAGGAAGCCATGTCGACCACTTCAACATCCGATACTGTGTCGCCCGTCGCCCCCAACTCCGCCGAGGCGCGCGACATCGCCTATCACCTTCATGCCTATACGAACGCCCGCAAGCATGAGGAGATCGGCCCTCTCGTGATCGACCGCGGCGAGGGCATCCACGTCTTCGATCACGCCGGCAACCGCTATATCGAGGCCATGGCCGGCCTGTGGAGCGTGGCGGTCGGCTTCGGCGACAAGCGCCTTGCCGCCGCCGCCGCGCGGCAGTTCGAGAAACTGCCGTATTATCATGATTTTACCCACAAATCGCACGGCCCGGTCATCGACCTCGCGGAAAAGCTCGTCTCCATGGCGCCGGTGCCGATGAGCAAGGCGTTCTTCACGAACTCCGGCTCGGAAGCCAACGACACTGTCCTGAAGATGATCTGGTACCGCTCCAACGCCCTGGGGCAGCCCGAACGCAAGAAAGTCATCGCGCGTGAGCGCGCCTATCACGGCGTGACCATCGCCTCCGCCAGCCTCACCGGCCTGCCCAACAACCACAAGTCGTTCGATCTGCCGCTGGCCGGCATCCTGCGCACGGGCAGCCCGCACTTCTGGCGCGACGCGCTGCCGGGAGAGACGGAGGAGGCGTTCGCCACCCGCCGGGCAGACGAACTCGAACAGCTCATCCTCGCGGAAGGGCCGGAGACGGTCGCCGCCTTCTTCGCCGAGCCGGTGATGGGTGCCGGCGGCGTCATCGTGCCGCCCGCGACCTATTGGGACAAGATCCAGGCGGTGCTGCGCAAATACGACATCCTGTTCGTCGCCGACGAGGTGATCTGCGGCTTCGGGCGCACGGGGCGGATGTTCGGCACCGAGACGTTCAACCTGAAGCCGGACGTCATGGTCGTCTCCAAGGCGCTGTCGTCTTCTTACCTGCCGATTTCGGCGATCATCGCCAACGAGCGTTTCGTCGCGCCCATCATGGACCAGAGCAACACGATCGGCACCTTCGGCCACGGCTTCACGGCCGGCGGGCATCCGGTCGCGGCGGCGGTGGCGCTTGAGAACGTCCGCATCATCGAGGAAGAGGGGCTGGTGGCGAACGCCGTGGCAAGCGGCAGGCGTCTGCTGGAGGGGCTGCACGCGCTCGCCGGCCATCCCCTCGTCGGCGAGGTTCGCGGCGTCGGCCTCATCGCGGCTGTCGAACTGGTGACGGACAAGGCCGCGAAGAAGGCTCTCGAACCCGCCGGCACGCTGGGCGGGCTGGTGAACGCAGGTCTGCAGGCCAACGGTGTCATCAGCCGCGCCATGGGCGATGCCATCGCCTTCTGCCCGCCGCTGATCATCACCGAGAGCGAGGTAGACGATTTGCTGTCGCGCTTCGCATTGACACTCGACACCGTCGCAAAGCAAATTTGAACATTGGTCCCGGCCGATATCACAATAATAAAACACAAGCGAAATCTGTGAACAGAGGGATATGACATGAAAAAACGTAGCGTTATGCTCCTGTCCGGCGCGATCATGGCTCTTGCTGCGGCCATTGCGCCGGGCGCGGCCTCCGCACGCGATCTGACCGTCGTCTCGTGGGGTGGCAACTATCAGGATGCGCAGCGGGAAATCTACTTCAAGCCCTTCGCCGCGCAGACCGGCAAACCCGTTCTGGACGAGGCGTGGGATGGCGGCATCGGCATCCTGCAAGCGAAGATCAAGGCGGGCAACCCCAACTGGGACGCGGTGCAGGTGGAGGCGGAGGAGCTTGCGCTCGGCTGCAACGACGGCCTCTTTGAGGAAATCGACTGGGACAAGCTGGGCGGGCGCGACAGCTTCCTCGACTCCGCAGTCAGCGACTGCGGCGTGGGCGCCATCGTCTGGTCCACGGCAATCGCCTACGATGGCGACAAGCTGAAGGAAGGCCCGCAGTCCTGGGCGGATTTCTGGGATACGAAGAAGTTTCCCGGCAAGCGCGCGCTGCGCAAGGGCCCCAAGTACACGCTGGAGTTCGCGCTGCTCGCCGACGGCGTGCCCGTCAAGGAGGTCTACGACGTGCTCGCCACGCCGGAGGGCGTCGACCGCGCTTTCCGCAAGCTCGATGAACTGAAGCCGAACCTCGTGTGGTGGGAGGCCGGCGCCCAGCCGCTGCAGCTTCTCGCCTCCGGCGAGGTTGCGTTCACCAGCGTCTACAACGGCCGCATCACCGGTATCAACCGCTCCGAGGGCAAGAATTTCAAGATCGTGTGGCCAGGCAGCATCTACGCTGTCGATAGCTGGGTGATCCTCAAGGGCGCGGAAAACAAGGACGCGGCCATGGACTTCATCGCCTTCGCCAGCAAGCCGGAAAACCAGTCGAAGCTGCCCCAGTACATCGCCTACGGCCTTCCCGTGAAGGCGGCGGCGGCGGCGGTGACGCCCGAGCTTCAGGCCGACCTGCCGACCGCGCCCGCGAACCTTGAGCACGCACTTGCGCTCGACGTTGACTTCTGGATCGACAATGCCGAGGCGCTGACCCAGCGCTTCAATGCGTGGCTCGCCCGGTAAGCGGTGCGAAATCGCTGCCGCACGGTACAACCGTCCGCGCGGCAGCGGATTGCAAATGTCCCGGGTTCAATTCTCGTTGCCGGAAGGAGCGCTCCCATTGGCGATTCCACGCATCCGTTTCGATCAAATCACGAAATCCTATGGCAGCCTGCGGGTTATAGACGGCCTGTCGCTTGACATCGCAAAGGGAGAATTCATCAGCCTGCTCGGGCCTTCCGGCTCTGGCAAGACGACGCTCCTGATGATACTCGCGGGCTTCGAATCCGCTACAGGCGGCGGGGTGTGGCTCGACGGCAAGCGGATCGACCATCTGCCGCCCTACCGACGCGACATGGGCGTGGTGTTCCAGAACTACGCCCTGTTCCCGCACATGACGGTGGCGGACAACATCGCCTTTCCCCTGCAGATGCGGGGCGTGAGGAAGGCGGAGATCGCGGAACGGGTCAAGCGCGCCCTTGACATGGTCCAGCTCGGCGCCATGAGCGAGCGCTATCCGGCACAGCTTTCCGGCGGCCAGCAGCAACGCATCGCCCTGGCCCGCGCGCTGGTGTTCGAGCCGGCCGTCGTGCTGATGGACGAGCCGCTCGGCGCCCTCGACAAGCAATTGCGCGAGCAGATGCAGCTCGACATCCGCAAGCTGCACATGCGGCTCGGCCTCACCGTGGTCTTCGTCACTCACGACCAGTCCGAGGCGCTGACCATGTCCGACCGCATCGCTGTGTTCAACAAGGGCATTATCGAGCAGATCGGCACCCCGCGCGAAATCTACGATCACCCGGCGACCCGCTTCGTCGCCGAATTCATCGGCGAAACCAATCTCATCGAGGGAACCGTCGAGCGGGTCGAGGCCGACATGGCCACGGTGCGCCTCGCGGGCGGAAGCGAGATCAGGGTACAGGCCGGCACGGCGGCCACAACCTCAGCCAAAGTACTCGTATCGGTACGGCCGGAGCGCATCCACCTGGGTCCGGACGCGGGAGAACGCGGCAACGCACTGCGCTCCACCGTCGTCGACAGCGTCTATCAGGGCGACCACCTGCGCGTGCAGCTCGACGACGGCGCGCACGGCTTCATCGTGCGCTCGGACCGCCGCACGGCCGAATGGCCGCAGGGCGCGGCCGTCGTCGCCTCCTTCCAGCCCGAAGACTGCTGGGTGATCGCATCATGAGCGAGGTCAGCTTCCGACAACGGGTCGGAGCGCTCGCGCTGGTCGCACCGCTCGCGCTCTTCATCGCCCTGTTCTTCGTCTGGCCGCTCGTGACCGTGCTGAAGGAGTCCGTGTCGGACGCCACCGTCAGCCACGCCCTGCCGACGATGGTGGACGCCGCCGCTGACTGGAACAGGCAATCGCCGCCCACAGCCGCCATGAAGGCCGCCCTCGTCACCGACCTGCGCGGTATCGAGGACCAGCAGTTGTTCGGCGACCTGGTGCGGCGCCTGAACAGCGCGCAGGCAGGTTTCCGCACCCTGCTGCCGAAGACACGCACCGCCGTCGACAAGTCCCGAGAGACGACCGCGCCCGAGGCGGTCGACCTGGAGGAGATCGACAAGCGCTGGAGCAATCCTGCCTATTGGCAGGCCATCGCCGGCACGCTCTCGCCGTTCACCGACCAGCATCTTCTCGCGGCTGTCGACCTTTCCCGCGACGGCACGGGAGCGATCGTCGCGCTCGGCGCCGATGAATCGGCCAATCTCACCATCCTGCTGCGCACCTTCTGGGTCTCGGCGCTGGTGACGCTTGTCTGCCTCGCCATCGGGCTGCCCTATGCGATGCTCGCCGCCGCGATGACCGGCTGGCGGCGCCAGCTTCTGCTCGGCGCCGTGCTGCTGCCGCTATGGACCTCGCTGCTGGTGAGAACCGCGTCGTGGTATATCCTGTTGCAGGACAACGGCCTCGTCAATGATGCGCTCCAGTCCCTCGGGCTGACGGACGCGCCTTTGCGCCTCATCTTCAACCGTGTAGGCGTGGTCATCGCGATGGCCCACATCCTGCTGCCGTTCATGGTGCTGCCGATCTACAGCGTCCTGATCACCATTCCGAAAACGCTGATGCCGGCCGCCGCCTCGCTGGGGGCGCACCCGCTGCTGGCGTTCCTGCGGGTTCTGCTGCCGCTGAGCCTGCGTGGCGTCGCGTCCGGGGCGCTGCTCGTGTTCATGGCCGCGATCGGCTACTACATCACGCCGGCCCTGATCGGCGGCGCGCAGGACCAGATGATCTCGTCCGTGATCGCATTCTACGCCACCGGCTCCGCCAATTGGGGCATGGCGGCGGCGCTCGGCATCGTTCTGCTCGCCGCGACGCTGCTTCTCTATATGGTCTACGGCTGGCTTTCCTCCGACAAGACGGCGAGGGCGTAAGCGATGCTGAAAACGTTACAGGTGCTTTTCGGCGCAGCGGCGGTGTTCTTCCTCATCGTTCCGCTCATCGCCATCCTGCCGCTGGCCTTCACATCCGGGGCATTCCTCACCTATCCCATGCCGGGCATCTCGATGCGGTGGTTCAACGAACTCGTCACCGCCGACGCCTGGCGGCGATCCATCGTCAACAGCCTGGTGATCGGCTGCGGCACCACGATGCTCGCGACGGTGCTTGGCACGACGGCCGCTCTGGGCCTGCGCGGGCGCGTCGTACTCGGCGGACTGTTCCGGACGATGTTCCTGCTGCCCATGGTCGTTCCTGCGGTGGTGCTCGGCGTCGGGATGCAGATCCTGTTCGTGCGGCTCGGCGTCGCCAACTCCTATCTTGGCGTCATCGCCGCCCATACGGTGGTGGCCATCCCCTTCGTGGTCGTGAGCGTTTCCGGCTCGCTGGAGGGCATCGACCGGCGGGTGGAGCGCGCGGCGCTCAGCCTCGGTGCCTCTCCCTTCACGGTGTTGCAGCGCGTGACGCTGCCGCTGGCGATGCCGGGAATTGCGTCCGGCGCGGTGCTGGCTTTCGCCACCTCGCTCGATGAGGTCGTGCTGACACTGTTCGTCGCCGGCCCCAACCAACGCACGCTGGCGCGCCAGATGTTCTCGACGATCCGCGAGAACATCAGCCCGGCGATCGCCGCCGCCGCCTTTCTCTTCATCGTCGGCACGCTGCTCGCCGCCGCGGCGGCCATCGTGTTGAAGAAGCAGAGGCAGCGTCGCACCGGGCTGGCGTAGACCGGCGGCGACGCTCACGGAGACCCTGCAGGATGCGGTGTGTCGGCCGACCTGCACGGGACCTCCGGCCAGGAGGCGAGAAATGCGCGCAGGCGCCGCGCCTCCTGCACGATGGCGGGCGGCGTCTCCCGGCTCGCACGTTCCTCATAGGCGGCCAGGCTGACACGCGCCTCATCCGGGCGTTTGATCGCGATAGCGAGTTCAAGGGCATGGAAATGCGGGACTGCCCACGCCGGACGCAGGCGCGCGGCGGCGGTGAAGGCCCGGCGCGCGTGTTCCGGCTGCTGCGTCAGGCGCAGGCACACGCCGTAACCGACCCAGTAGTCGGCATTGCCGGCGTCGAGCAGGCAGAGAGCCCGGAACAGCGTCAGAGCGCGCCCGGCCCGCCCCAGCGCGAACCAGCCGTGAGCGCGGGCATAGAGTGCATCGATCACCTCAGACGAAACCGACAGCGCCTGTCCGATATCCCTTCCCGCCGCCAGATGCTCGAACACCGGCGCGCCATCGATGCCGAGCGCGGCCATCGCCTGACAAAACGTCTCCCCCAGAGCCGCCAGATCATCGCCGCCGACGCCGAGGCGGGCAGTAGCGTGGGCGAGGGTGACATCGTCAGGGCGTAGCGCCATGGGTTGCTCCGGAATTGGCAGGCCCCGAGCCGTGGGCCTCGATGAACGTGGCTGACTATCAGTTCCGGGCCTGGACTTCCTTCGCGACGATGGCACGCTGCAGCAGGGCGGCAGCCTCTTTCGCCACGGCATCGTCGCCCGTCTCCCGCGCCACGCGGATGGCGTCCTGCAGATCATCGATAGCCGCATCGAAATCGAGCAGGCCGAGGGAGGCGCGGCCTGAAATCAAATAGCCCATCGGACTGTCCGGCGCCGAGGCAATGACGGCGGAAGCCGCCTGCAGAGCGATGTGGAACTCCCTGATTTCCAGCGCGCAGGTCGCCAGCCCGATCTGGAAGCGGATTTCGGAGGGATCGCACAGGACGAGGGTGGCGTACGTCCGCAGCGCCTGATCGTGTTCGCCGCGCCGTAGCATGCCGGCAGCAACGTCCAGTCCGGGAAGCAGATGTGCGATTTGGAGGCCAAGATACTCACGAATGGATTGCCCCGGCGCAAGCGATTCGATGCCGGAGGGTTCGATAGGGGCGGATTCGATGATAGCCATTATTACGCCTCTCGCGATGAAGTTCACCGCAAGTTTACACCTTCACGGACGGAAAATAAAATTCATTTTATGAGATTTATTTAAAGTAGATATCTCACGATATCTATCATATTTATCATTGTATTTATTATAAATAATTTCTTTTATATGTCTATAATGAACAATAAATTCTTCTATTAGCGAAATTATACGAGAAATACTAATACTCGTATAGGTTATATTCTTGCGAATAAAAATCGTTTCGGCCATGTCGCCACGGCCGAGTGCAACCAGCGCTGAGCTTATCGTCAGATGGCGCAGGTTGCTTTTCAACATTTGCCGCGTCTGTGCCATCCGCTCCACGGGGTCGGAGGCGAGATGGCCGGCAGTGGCGGAAAGTACCATCTCGTATCCGCTGACGGCGGGGCTCAGCCTCACGACGACCTCGTCGGTCTCTAGCTCCACCGCATTGTCGGCGGCAAAGGCGGGGGCGCCCAGATCGAGCGTGTCCCACAATCTGGCAATGATGTCGCGGAAGCCGTTCATCAGGCGGCTTCCCTGCTGCACATCCCCGGCATCGTCGGTTCACCCCCTTGCCGTGATGGCGCGCATGGCATCGACTTCGGCCTCCTGCACTTCCTTGATGCCGGACAGAAGCGACAGCAGCGTCGCCGTCAGCGCCTGGACGACGGCGCTTTCCTGCTCCCGGGTGGCGTTGTGCCGCTGAGCGGCGGCCGCATAGACGGCGCCCTGCGCCTCGTCGCGCTTGACATCGGAATCGAGGATACCCTTGGTGAGCATCCCCGAACCATCAATCGCGCCCGTCACGCCCGCGAGCACCGACTGGAGAGATCTGGCTTTCTGGGCCGCTGCCTCGCTGGCCGCCGTCTGGACGGCGTCGGCAGCAACGTTGTTTGCTGCGGCAGCAGCCCTGTCAGTCGCAGTCTGGGCGGGATTGGCCACAACGTTGTTCGATGCCGCAACGGCGTTTTCGGCAACAGTCGGGGCGGGGCTGGCAGCGACATTGTTCGACGCCGCGGCGGCCTTGTCGGTGATATCGGCGGCCTTGTCCACCTTGCCGGCACCGGACGCGGCCTTGCTGGCCGAGCGAAGCCCCGAGGCGCCGCCGGCGATCTGTATGCCGCCCGAAACGAACGAAAGCGTTGCCGTGACGATTGCCGATGTCAGCATCTTGCTTGAGGCATCAGACATCTTGTCGGCCTGATTGAGAAACTCGATTTCCGCGCTCTTGGCCTCAAGCTGGGAGACGAGGCGCTCGGACTGATAGCCTGCGTTGGTGGCTTCGATGACCAGGCGCCCGAGCAAATCAATACCGTTGCTCTGACTCATCAGGGCGTTCAGCCGGTTGATCGCCTCTTCGAGCTGCGCGACGTCGGCGGCGGTTGCCGGCGCGCCGGCTGCCTTGCCCGTGGCGGCAACCCGCTGACGGCCTGCGGGGGGCAATGCGCTCTCTTCGTCGCCTGCGTTGCCCTTGCCCGTCGTCTTCTCCGCTTCCTTCGCGCCGGTCATGGACAGAGCGGCTGCACCGTTGTAGCCCGAAACTGCAGACGTGGGAGGTGTCTGCGTGTTGGCAATGCTCATGATGAAAACTCCCTGGAATAAATAATACGAGAACCGAACATCCGGCGGTCAGGCCGTCAGCTTGGCGCGGCTGAGGACATTGCCGCGCTCGTTGATGGCTTCGGAGCCCGCATCGATGATGCCGTTGATCCGCTTGGATGTTTCCACGAGTATCTGCAGCACGAGGTCGGTAAAGCTCTGCTCCGCCTGGGTCTTGGCTTCAAACTCTTTCGTTTCGGCCTGCTGCTTCGTGGCATCGACCTGTGCTAGGGCAGCGTCGAGGTTAATGCCAGCGGAAGCCACCTGCACCACGCCGTTTATAACGCTCGATGTGGCCGTAACTGCCGTCGCAAGCGTTGAGCCGCCGGTCAGGGCGGCGGCCGCGACGGAGGCTGCGGCCAGGCCGAGCGAGAAAACCAGATCGCCGTAGCGGCCGAGTTTCGCGCCAATGCCGGAGCCGGTTGCGTCCTTCGTGATCTGATCGGCGATCATCAGCGCGCCGACGCCGATCATGATGCCGCCGGCCAGGGTGGCGACGCCTGTCGCGGCCAGCGCACCACCCACAGCAACCATCAGGGCACCGCTGATGTAACTGGCGATGCGGGAAAACAGCTTGCCGAAGAAAGACTTGCTGGCCGCCTTCTCCTGCGCTTCAAGCGCCTTCCTGAGCTTGTCGCCATATTCGGCAATGTCGTCGCGCCGCTTGGCCGAGGCATTCTTGACGCTCTCTTCCTGAATCAGTTTCTGATTCTTGTCGATTGCGGAGGCGACTTGCAAAATGAGCACTGCCGTGTCGTCATTGTTGATACGCGGCAGTTTCTCGTTAATGGAGGCGAGCAGCGACTGGAAGTTCAACGCCGCGAGCACGCCGGCGGCAACCTGCTGGGCCTGCGCATCCGGCACGGCGCCAGCCTGCGTGGCGACGCCGGCACCCACCGTCGTTTCAGTCACCTCGCCGGTGACAGTGGGGACGACAGTCGCGCTGTCGGAGACTCCGCGCGACGTAACAGCCTGATTGGTGAGAGTCGTGGACATCTGTATGTTCCTCCGGGAGACAGTCGAGTGACCACCGGGCCGCTCGACTTGCGGATGAAGGCCAAGGCGGTGCCGGATCAGCCCTGGATGACGGCCCGGCGGCTGTCGATGAACGCCAGCAGCGTCGTCGCGTGCTGTACTGTCTGCGTGTCCTGCAACTCATCGGCGGCGGAGCGCGCGGCCTCGACGAATTCCTTCGCCTCGTCGAGGACGCCGTCGCCCAGCAGGCATTCGCCGACACGCAGGTACCCCAAGGGGTCGAGCGGCTTGCGCCAGATGTAGAAGGCATAGGCCCGGCCCGCGTCGGCGAAGCGGCTTTCCATTTGCAGGGTGACTGCGGCAGCGTAGAGCGCGCGCTCCTCCATGGGATCGAGCAGCAGCGCGAGCAGCAGCTTGTCGCGCGCCCTGGCGGGTGCACCGGCCTGGATGAGATCGCGCGCCTGGGAGAGCAGGGCGTCGACATGCTCCTCCGTCAGGCCGAGAGCCTTCGCTGGCGTGTTGCCGGCAGCGATCCGGCCGATCCATTCGCAGACGTACTCCCGCGGATCTCCATCGATACCGCAGACGTCACGGAAATACTTCCCTATAGCCGGGCTGGCCGCCGCCGTGAAAGTGCTTGATGCGTCCGGCGGGATAGCCACGCGGTCGAGGAATGACATCTGTTGCTCCTTCAAGGGTCGTCCGGCAGTACACTTCCCGCCCGGTTTCCCGACAATATCGCCGTTATCTCCGCTCATCTGTGACGCAAATGACAGATACGCGCCTTTTTCGAATTATATTCCGCCTTGTCCATCAGGACCCGGCCTCCGGCATTATTCCGGCTCCTCTACGCCACTGACGCCATGGCGCAGGTAGGCCTCAAGCGTATCCCCGGCGCTGTCGCGCAGATCGAGCGCAAAGAGGCTGCGCGCCTTCATGTAGCGGCGCATGCGATGCTGCGGGGTGGGGCGATAGGTGCCGAAACGCTCGATTGGGTCGGCACGGTCGAGTTCCTCCAGCGTCCGGAGCGTGTCGGCCCAGTCCTGCGTGAGGAAGCGCGTCACGGCGCGGGTGAAGAGCACCTCGGCGCTCGAATCACCCATCAGATACAGCGCGTCCGCAAGCGTGCGCGCCCGCCCGACATAACCATGCTGCGCGAACACGAAGATGTTGAGCAACAGGAAGTCGCGCTCCCGCCGACGCGGGCTGCCCGCGTGCGGCGGCCGATGGGGGACGATGTCGCTCATCCGCGAAACAACGCCGCAAGGGATGCGCGCACCTCGGAATCCAGCAGCAGGTCGCGATCGATCAGGTCCAGAGCGCGCTCGAAGGCTGTTTTCCGCGCGCCGGCGGCGGCGGCGGCGTGCTGGGCGAGCAGGGTGCGCACGTCCACCCGCGCGTCCGCGAGCCGCGCCGGCTCCATCAGTTCCGGGTCCACCGCTGCCGGCTGAAGCAGGTCCGGCAGGCGCTCGTCCAGGGTCGGCCGGTTGAGAACCTCGTGCAGGGGGCGATAAACCGGCAGATAGGCGGCGGCTTGTCCCGGCTCGTCGGGCAGATGAAATTCGTCGTCAACCCGCCAACGCGAGATGGATTCGATACCGGTGTCCAGGTTCTTGATGCGCATGGGATGGATGCCCCGGAATGAATGCTCCGCCTTGCCCGCTCACGGCAAGGCTCATTATCTGCCAATGCGGCCCGGCGTGTCAGACGGCCCGGGCAATGCTCTGAATGATCTCGTTCAGCTTGGAGAGCGCATTGTTCCCCATCTCGAAATAGCGGTTCTTCTCCTTTTCGAGAGTGCTGATGGCGTTCATCTGGATCTGAGTTTCCTGATTGATCAGGGTGACGGTATCCGAAAGCTGTGTGCCGAAAGTGGACCAGGCGCTCATCTTGTAGTCTGCGTATTGTCCTCTGCTGTTCTGCTGTGAATCGGCATCCGTAAAGAAGGAAAAGCTCGGTCTGGTGATATTGCGCAAAGCCTCTATCGGATGCTGTTGCGTCGCATAGACAGAGGTTTCATTGAATCGCGCTACGGGTTTCGAGTCGAACATACTCGGCATGCCAAAGTACAAAAGGTCATCGACATCCTTGTAGCGATCCTCGAACTGATAAAAAGCGGTGGCACCCTGATCGTGAAAATCTTCCGGAATAACATATCTGGAGCTATCCTTGCCCTTGCTCGTGATATAGCTCACACGCTGCTGCATATATCCATATGTCTTTATTAACTCGTTCTGCTGATTGACCTCTTCCGACTTTATGGATATGAGGCTCTCGGATTGCAGGTTATAGTAAAGCTGAAGCCTGAATATGATGCTCGGCAGGTCCAGATTCTTTCCGCCTGAAATCGTCGTTTCAGTATTCTGACGCGAAAGCGCCAGCTCAAGCAGGCGTTTCTCCTGCTCGATGAACGTCTTGTACGCGGTCGCCACCGAGGCTCCCTTGTCAAGGCTGATTATGTTGTCGACCCGGTAAGCCCTATTGGCGTCGTACGTGCCGTCGCTGTGATTGTCCGGATTCTTCCAGTGGCTGTACTCACGCGCACCGGACTCTCCGTTGACGCTCCCGTAGGCATGCGCGGTCTTGAAGCGGTTCAGAATGGCCGATACTTCCTCATTCACTGTCTTCGTGCTGAAGAACACCTGTTTGTCCAGCTTCTGCTGGATAATGTTCAGTTGCTCGATAAACAGATTCCTGTCGCTTTCGGTCATTTGCGTCAGGCTCGTGCCCGTCGGAACCGGAAACGAGTTGATGCTGCTGATCGCCTCCTGAACCGCTGATGGCTTTGCAGTAGAGAGGCCCAGCGCCGACTTGATCTCTGAGAATGCCGGCCTTGCATTGACAGCGCGCTGCTCGGCCGCTGACAGGGTGTTGATGGAACGACTGTCCAGTTGTTCGACGATGATGGCCTTCGTGTGCGTATCGTCGAGCACTGCGGTGGCGCCTGTCATCTCCAGATAGGTCGACGGCGGGCTCGTCGTGACCGTGCCGAAGCGCAATATCGCCGCGACCTGTTCGTCCGAATGCATCGCCAGGAAGGCGTCCGCGGTGAAGGGCGGCGTTTGCCCGCCGGGCAGCGTGATCACGGCGCCCGCGGGTTCCGCGGTCACACCGTTCTGGCCGGAGTTGAGGATGCTGCCGGTGCCGGTGCGCTTCAGTGTCACCGGCAGCCATGAGGTCGAGCCATCGCCGTTCCTCAGCGCCATGAAAGTGTTGGTGGTGACGTCCGCCGGCAGCGAGATGCCCAGAATCAGCTCGGCCTGTGCGCGGGAGGTGAAGGTGACCCTGTCACCGTCCTCGATGATGGAACCCTGCGTCGCCGCTAGCGCGGAGAGCAGCGATGCAGAGGCGGGGGTGACGAGCAGCGGCACCTCGTCGCCAAACGCCATTTCCCCCGCACCGGCGCCGATGTTCTGCGGAACCTCTTCCAGCGGGCGCACCTCTCCTGTGGCTTCGGCGACCGGTATTTCCGCCGGGGTAAACAGGGGAGTATCCTTCACCGACGAGATGGACATGGCGTTCTCCTGAACGATCAGAGCCGGAGTGTGATGCGTCCGGCGGGCTTTTTCGGCGAAGACAGCGAGGGGGCTCGCGCCGCGCCGATGGGCCCGGCTTCCGCCAGACGGGCGATGATGTAGGCGGCGCGCACCCCGAGGCGGTCGATCTGCGCGGCAAGGCCCGCTATCCCTTCGGCGGCCAGCATGTCATCGAAAACGCGCCTTACGACGGGATCGTCCCGCATGACGGGATTTTCCCGAATCTGGCGCAACCGGTCGCAGATCGTCGTCAGCAGGCCATGCCAGTCCTGCCCGGGCCGTTGCCCGCGTTCCGCCAGCCAGTCCTCAATCATCCCGATGACGGCGACCGTGTCATCATGGCCGGATAAGCCGTGCGACGCCGACTGGCCTGCGGCGTGGGTGTGCGTACTCATGCCGGCGTTCCTCTTGCGCTCGGTTTGCCTCGTGCGGCCGATATGCTGCCCGCCGTGCTGGCGCCGTCGGGGGTTGGCGTCCTCACGTTTCGCGACCATAGCGAACGATCCGTCCGCCAATTGTGCCGAACGGCACAGGGAAGGTGGCGATTGCGTGCATAATCGGACGAAACGGGCCGGAGCGCCGGCCGAAACCCTTCTCTCCGTTTCATGCTGGAGGGCCGCACCATGTCGACTTCTGCAATCTCCGGCGGCGTATCGACGCCCGCCGCGGCGTCCGACGAACAGCTTGCTGCCGCGGGGCGGGCGCTTTCGATTCCGCCCGTTTCCGCAGCGCAGACGATGCCCTATCTCGACCTCGGCCTCGGGCGGTCAACGGTCGGCCGGCTCGGCATCAGCGCGCCGAAAAATGCCGCCCTGTCAAGCGTCGTCGCTGCGCAGGTGCTGGCCGAAAATGAGAAACTGCGCATCGTGAACGAAGGCACCCGGAACGGCGCCCTCAGCGCACGCATCCGCGCAATCGCGGCCGAGAGCCCCTCTGTGGCCGAAATGCTGGCGAGACTGGAGGACGAGGCCGCCGTCCTTGAGAACGACATCGCGACGCTGGACACGTGGAAGCAGGGGCTTCAGGCCAGCCTGCAGACCCGGCAGGTGGAAAGCACGAGCCTCGGCGGCAGGATCGTTGCCGCTCAGGCTGCGGTTGACACACAGGCGGAGCGCTTGCGCGACGCCCGGAACCGGCTCACGGCGCTGGACAGCGGCGCCACGCAGGCCGAGCGGCAAGCCATCGAGAGGGAAATCGCCGCGCTGACGGACGGCCTCGTCCCGCTGGAGGCAGCCCTTGCCGCACTCAACGGAGAAAAGGAGCGCGCGGATGCGGACATCGCAAATCTCGATGCCGGCCTGACGGCCACTATCGACGAGATCACCCGGCAGGAGGCCCTGCTCGCGGGCAAGAACGCCGAGTTCCAGTTCCTCCAGGCAGGCGGCACGCCGACGAATGTTTCCGCGGAGAAGGCGCAGTTGCGGAACCGGGTTCTGTCCAATGGCGCTTCCGCCGCGCTGAACGACCTTATCCTCGAAAAGATGCTTGAGGAACTGGATGCCGCCGAGCGCGCCGCGAACCAGCCCGTCCATTGGGGCCACACGGCCGAGGAGCGCGCCACCCAGTATCAGGACAACGGCGTCAAGCGCCGCGCGGCGGTCTACGGCGACGCCCGCTCGCCCGACATCGCAAGGCATGCGGAGCGTCTCGCGCTTTCCATCGGCGGCATCATCGATGCGCTGTCCATGCTGACCGCCGATGTGTCGGAGAACAGGAATACGCGGGTCCGCCTCGACCTTTGACGAATGGCGGAGCCGGCCGGACGGACTATCTTCCCTGTGAAGGACGTGCGATAATTCTGCGTATACCGGTCGTCGCAAATGCGGGTGCGGTTTTCCGCACGCGCAGATGCAGAAACCGGATATCGGCGCATCGCGCGTGACAGACGCGCTGTACCGCGATGACATGGGAGGAGGCACGCCGGTGAATGCGACGAGGCACCATTCCGGTCCAACGGAAGACGACGCGCGTTCCAAGGCCGCCGCGCCGACGTTCACCCCGTTTCGCCTGCCCCTGATCTGGACCGCGCTGGCTATGGATGCGTCCGGCCGCATGGCGACCGCCATGGCGAAGAGCCTTTCCGAACTGGCCGCCGTCGAAGCCGAGAAAAGTGCCTGCATCCTGCCGGACTGGACGACCGATCACAAGGTGGCGCTCGAACTCGAAGCCGTGACCTTGCGGGAGTTCGCGCGGGGAGAGCGCCGCGGCCCGGCCACGCTCATCTGCACGCCGCTCGCCTTCGTCCGCGCGCTGATCGCGGATTTCGCGCCGGGTCATAGCGTCGTCGCCAGCCTGCTCGACGCCGGCCTGTCCGACACGTTCGTCATCGATTGGCGGTCGGCGACCGACGAAATGCGGAACAAGTCGCTCGACAGCTATTTCAGCGATCTCAACGTTGTCGTCGACCATCTCGATCCGCCAGTGCATCTCATCGGCCTTTGCCAGGGGGGCTGGATGGCGCTCGCCTATGCCGCCCGCTTTCCCGAGAAGGTCGACAAGCTGGTGCTCGTCGGCGCGCCGGTCGACATGAGCGCGCAGACGACGCGCCTGACAACCCTTTCCGCCGGGATACCGCTCGCCGTGGTGGAGCGGCTGGTGGCGCTCGATCGCGGCATCGTCGAAGGCGCCCGCTTCCTCAAGTTCTGGGCGCCGGCGGGAATCAACGACGAATACGCCGCCATGTCGCTGCAACTCGGCGCGGATGCGTCGCCAGCGCAGCGCGCGGCGCTCGTGGAGCGCTTCACGCACTGGTTCGGCGCGACCATCAACCTGCCGGGGCGGTATTTTCTGGACGTGGTGGGCAGGCTGCTCCAGAATAATGGGCTTGTCAGCGGCGACTTTCAGGTGCTCGGCGTTCCGATCGATCTGAAACGGGTCCGTTCCCCGGTGACGCTGATCGCGGCCGAGCAGGACGAGGTGGTCGGCAGCGAACAGCTCTTCGCCGCCGAGCGCTTCATCGGCACGGCGAAGGCAGATATCCGCAAGATCATCGTGCCGGGCAACCACCTCGGCCTGTTCGTCGGCGCCGACGTCAACAGGGACATCTGGCCGGGCGTCGGCCAATGGCTCGCCGACAACTGATCGCGGCGGCGCGGGCGTCAGTCCGTCTCGACGCGGGAAACGAGCAGCTTGTCGACCCGCCGGCTGTCCATGTCGACAACCTCGAAGCGCCAGCCCTGCCACGTCACCGTGTCGCCGACAGAAGGGATACGCCCCAACTCGTGCAGGAAGAAGCCGGCGATGGTGTGGAAGTCGCCGGTCTGCGGCAGGTCGCGCAGTCCGATCCGGTCGAAAGCCTCGTGCGCGGGCATCATGCCGTCGATAAGCAGTGAACCGTCGGCGCGCTCCACGACGGAGGGCTCCTCGTCGTCGACACCGGGTAGCTCGCCGGCGATGGCTTCCAGCAAGTCGGTCTGCGTGATGATGCCCTCGATCCCGCCGTATTCGTCGACGATGACCGCAAGCCGCACGGGCTTCTGCTTGAACTGTTCGAGAATGCGCAGAAAGGGCGTTGCCTCGTGCACCACCAGCGGCTCGCGGGCCAGGCGCGCGACATCGATGCTCCGGTGGTCGAGGGCGTTGTCGAGCAGGTCCTCCTTCAGGACGATGCCGATGACCTCGTCAAGCTCGCCGCGGCTGACGAGCAATTGCGCGTGGCGGCATTCGCGGATGGTCTTGAGTATTTCCTCGGGCGGATCGTCGGCATCAACCCACTCGATATCGAGCCGCGGCGTCATGAAATCGCCGATTCGCCGGTTGCTCAGGTTGATCACCCGCTCCACGACTTCGAGTTGCGCCTGCTGTAGAACGCCCGCGCGCTGGCTCGCGGCCATGAGCAGCTTCAGTTCCTCCGGCGAATAGTTCGATGCCGGCCCCTCGCCGGCGTGCAGCCCGACGAGCCTGAGCACCAGGTTGCCCATGCCGTTCAGCGTGACGATGGCCGGGCGGAAGATGAGCTGGAAGATGGCGAGGGGCTGCACCACGGCGAGCGCAGTCGCCTCACTGCGCTGGAGTGCGAGGCTCTTGGGCGCCAACTCGCCGAGCACGATATGCAGCGCGGTAATGATGGTGAAGGCGATGACCACGGCCAGCGTGTGGGAGCCGATGGAGGCGAGGTTGCCGGGCAGGAAGGCGAGCAGCGGCTCGATCAGGTGCGCCAGCGCCGGTTCGCCGATCCACCCCAGCGCCAGCGACGATATGGTGATGCCGAGCTGCGTAGCGGCGAGATTGCCGTCGAGGTGATCGATGGCCTTCTGCAGCGCAGCGGCATTACGCTGGCCTGACGCCACGAGTTCCGCGACCCGGCTGCGCCGGACGGCGACGAGTGAGAACTCTGCGGCGACGAAAAATCCGTTGGCGAGGACGAGAAAAAAGACCGCGGCAAGTCTGATGACATCGGTCCAGCCAGCTTCAACGCCTGCCATAATCTCCTCGGGCCTGTCCTGCGTCGGCGGCGGGGACGCGATCGGAGGGATCGCGGACGCCGGCCGTCCAACCATCATGCGAGGCTCGCAGCCTACGCTGCCGCCGCCGGATGTTTATGGACCCACAAATATCCCGAACAGATGACAGTCGTCGCTCACGTGCCGGCGGCAGCATTGCACGCGCGCAGGGTGGCGCGCAATATCAAGCTTGGCCGGTGGAGGTTGATAATTCGTCGGCCAGCGGGTGCAGGTCCCGCACCATCGCCTTCATGCGCTCGTCCAGAACATGCGTATAGATCTGCGTCGTGGCGATGTCAGCGTGGCCGAGCAATTCCTGCACCACGCGCAGGTCCGCGCCGTTGTGCAGGAGATGGCTGGCGAAGGCATGGCGCAGGACGTGCGGGCTGACACGCTCGGGCGAAAGCCCCGCCTGCGCGGCAAGGTCCTTGAGGTCGCGGGCAAAGGCCTGGCGCGTGAGGTGGCCGGAGGCGCTGTCGGCGGGGAACAGCCAGCCGGCGCGCGCTCCGCCATGCACGCTCTCGAGCAGCGCGAGGTAGATTCGCGCCGCGTCACGCGCCGCATCGGTGAGCGGCACGAGGCGCTCCTTGTCGCCCTTGCCGCGTACGATCAGGAAACGCTCGCGTGTGCGGGCGGCCGCGATGGGCAGGGAGACGAGTTCCGACACGCGCAGGCCCGTCGCGTAGAGCATTTCCAGCAGGCAGGCCATCCGGGCGCGGGTCAGCCGCCGGGCCGGCGGCAGCGCCTCGTCGTCCACGCCGTCGTGCGCGCGCGCCAGCAGCCGGTCGACCTCCGCCACGGACAGCACCTTCGGCAACGCCTGCCCGCGCTTCGGCCCGTCGATTGCGGCGGAGGGGTCCGTGCGGCAATGGCCCTCGCTGTAGAGGAAGCGGTGGAACTGGCGCACGGCGGAAAGCTTGCGCGCCGCCGACGTCGCCTTCAGGCCGCGATCGTCCAGTTCGGCGAGGAAGGCGCGAATCGTGTCGGCGGCAGCGTCGTCCGGAGAGCGGCGATGCGCCTTGAGGAAGGCGGTATAGTCGTCGAGGTCGCGGCGATAGGCGTCCAGCGTGTTGCGCGAGGCGCCCCGTTCGGAGGCGAGCATGTCGAGGTAGAGCGCAACGGCCGCTGCGGTCGAAAGGGGGGCGAGGGGGTCTGCGCGCATGAGGAACGGCCGGGCAATGGAATCAGCGGTTGAGGCGTTCGGCGGGAATCGAGACCGACATCTCGCGCTGCTGCGGGGTGACGAACGTCGCCAGCGCGAACATGCCCGCATAGCCGAGGCCGGCGAGGATCCCCAGGGTGACGAGAAGACGAAAGAGTGTCGGCATGGTCGCTCCTGGCCCAACACGGCGATGACGACGGGTCCGGGGATCGCAGCCCCACGGGACGCCAGGCTGCTTTTATCCCATGTTAGTAAACAAGCGATGATCGACAAACATCGCCATCTGACGCATTCTCCCGTGCGGGATATTTGCCGGCATGGCTTGCTGGAGGGAGAAAGGACAGTCGGGTGAGGGCGCACAGGGGCCCGGACGGGGGCGTCCGGAAATGACAGCAGAGGAATCACGGGAAGGCCTCTCCGATCCGGAAACAGAGGACGCGGCGGACGCAGGTTCCTCTCGCGACGACCCCGGACGGGAGCCGGCGTCTTCCGAACAGGCCGCCCGGCCGATGGCGCCGGAGGAGGCGCAGGTTGCCCGGCAGATCCGCGACCGGCTCGGCAAGCGGACAATCACGCTGATCGGCATGATGGGGGCGGGGAAAAGCACCATCGGCCGTCGCCTCGCCCAGCGCCTCGACCTGCCGTTCGTGGACGCGGATACGGAGATCGAGACCGCCGCCGGCATGTCCATTCCGGATATCTTCGCCACCCACGGCGAGGCCCATTTCCGCGAGGGCGAGAAACGGGTGATCGACCGGCTGCTGCAGGAAGGGCCGCAGGTGCTGGCGACGGGCGGCGGCGCCTATCTCAACCCGCAGACGCGCGCGCGGATCGCGGAATCGGGGCCCGCCATCTGGCTGAAGGCCGACGCCGAGACGCTGATGCGCCGCGTGCGCAAGCGCCCGACCCGGCCGCTGCTCCAGACCGACGATCCGGAGGCAACCTTGCGGCGGCTGATGGACGAGCGTTACCCGATCTATGCGCTCGCCGAATTCACGGTCGTCTCGCGCGAGGTGGCGCACGAAGTGATCGTCGACGAACTTGTGGCGCTTTTGGACGCCAGTCTGTAATAACCGGGGCCGGCGGTACAGGCGTTTGCGTCGTATCGCTGCCCGGCAGACCGGCCCCTACTGGAGACACAGCGACCATGACCGATGCCCCCGTTCCGCCCGTATCGCAGCCCGGTGCCGGCGCGGCCGCCGTCACGACGGTGCCGGTGGCGCTGGGGGAGCGCTCCTACGACATCCTGATCGGCCGCGACATCTCCGCCTTCGCGGTGCGTCGCGTCGCGGCGCTGGCGCCGGGCGGGGCGGTCGCCATCGTCACGGACGAGACGGTGGGCGCGCTGCATGGAGCACGAATCGCGGCTGCCCTCGAAGAGCAGGGCCTGCGGGTGGCGCGCGTCACGGTGCCGCCGGGCGAGGGCAGCAAGTCCTACGCGCAGTTCGCCGCCGTCTGCGATGCGATCATCGCGGCGAAGATCGAGCGCGGCGACCTTGTGCTGGCGCTGGGCGGCGGTGTCGTCGGTGACCTGGCGGGCTTCGCGGCCGCCTCTGTGCGCCGGGGCGTGCGTTTCGTGCAATGGCCGACGACGCTGCTGGCGCAGGTCGATTCGTCGGTGGGCGGCAAGACGGGCATTAACTCGCCCCACGGCAAGAACCTCGTCGGTGCCTTCCACCAGCCCTCGCTCGTGGTGGCGGACATGGCGCTGCTCGATACGCTGAGTGAGCGCGAGTTCCGCGCCGGCTATGCCGAGGTGGTCAAATACGGACTCATCGACGACCCGGCGTTCTTCGCCTGGTGCGAGCAGAACGGCAGCGCCGTCTTCCAGGCCGGGGAGGCCTGCGCCCGCGCGGTGGCGAAAAGCTGCACCGCGAAGGCGGCGGTCGTGGCGCGTGACGAGCACGAGAACGGCGACCGCGCCCTGCTGAACCTCGGCCACACCTTCGGCCACGCGCTGGAGCGCGCCTGCAACTACGACGGCGCCAGACTCGTGCACGGCGAGGGGGTGGCGATCGGCATGGCATTGGCGTTCCGCTTCTCGGTGAAGCTCGGCCTCGCCAACGGGCAGGACGCGCAGCGCGTGGCCCGCCATCTCGAAGCCGTCGGCCTGCCGACACTGCTGCAGGACGTGCCGGGCGACATCGGGGACGCCGACAGCCTGCTGGAAGCCATGGCGCAGGACAAGAAAGTGCGGCGCGGCGCACTCACCTTCATTCTGGCGCGCGGCATCGGCGAGAGCTTCATCGCCCGGGATGTGGCGCGGGAGGATGTGCGCGCCTTCCTGGAGGACGAGTTCGCCAATGCGCGATAGACGGACGCCGCCACCGCCGGGGGCGCTTCTGTCCCGCGTCCTCGGCATGCTCATGCTGGCGGTGCTCCTGACCTTCGGCGCACTCTCCGCCGTCATCGCCGACGACGTCCGTAGCCCCACTGCGGCGCCGGCCAAGGCATCCTCCGGCAAGGCCGCGGCCGACGCCAAGCCCGTCAATGCGCCCGCTCCAGCCGAAGTTCTGAACGCCGCCCGCACACAGCTGGAAGGGCTGGAAAACCGGCTCGCGTCCGAAACGCCGTCGGAGGACGAACTGCTTGAAATGCGCGGCCAGGCGGGCGAAACGGCAACGCGCATCCGCGCCGTCGTCAACGACCTGTCGCCCCGGGCGGCCGCCATCAACGCCCAGCTCGCGCAGCTCGGGCCGCGCCCGGCGGAAGGCGCGCCGCCGGAGGCCGAAACGACGGCACGCGAGCGCGAGGAGCGGGAGCGCAACCTCGCGGAGCTGCAGGCGGGCATCAGCCTGGCGGAGGCCCTGCTCGTCCAGACAGCGCAATTGACCACCGCGATCAACGACCACCGCCGCCTCGTCTTCGCCAACGAGCTGTTCGAACAGCGCCCGAGCCTGCTCAGCCCGTGGCTGTGGAAGGAGGCGATGGCCGGTGTGCCGGAGGCGCTGGAAACGGCCCGCGGCCTGTTCGGAAACTGGCTGGGACAGGCCGTCGAGCGGACGCGCAGCGGCAGGGCGGCGGCCACGCTCGCCTCTCTCGCCGTCTGGGCCGGCCTATACCGGCTTCAGCGCCGCTTCCTGCCCCAGCTCACGCATCGCGATCGGGAGGAGAAGAATCCGGAACGGCTGCGGCGCGTCATGAAGGCGCTCGGCCTCATCATCGGCGTGACGCTGCCGTTCGTTGCCGCGATCATCACCCTGTTCATGGCGCTCGACGCCGAGGGCCTGACCCAGGGGCGCATGGAAACCATCGTCGTCGGCCTGCTGCTCAGCGTCGGCTTCATCTTCTTCATGCGCGCCCTCACACGGGCTCTGCTCGCGCCAGGGCTGCCGTCATGGCGGCTGTTCGCCCTCGATGACGACACTGCGATGTGGCTCTATCGGGCCAGTGCGACGCTGACCGTCGTGCTCGTGGTGGGCAATCTGCTGCAGGACATCGTCGCGGCGATCGACTCCAATCTCGCGCTGGTGGCGCTGGCCGATGGCCTTGCCGCGTTCTCGTTCGCCGTCGTCATGTTCGTGACGCTGCAGGGGCTGCGGCGGCGCACCAAGCCCATCGAGGAGGATTTCGGCCCCTACGTGCCTTCGGAGCCGCAGCTCTGGAGCCTGCTGCGGGCAGCGGCGTGGCTGGCGACCTTCGCCATCATGCTGGCCGCACTGACGGGGTTCATCGCCTTCGCGTCGTTCATCGTCGATCAGGTCGTCTGGGTTTCCACCGTCGTGGGGCTGTTCTTCCTGCTGACCACGCTGATCGACGAGATCGCCATCGAGATGCCCCGGCGCAACTCGCGCGTCTCGCTTGTCCTGCAGACGAGCGTCGGCTTGCGCCGGCGCACGCTGGAGCAGATCGGCATCCTGTTCTCGGGCGTGATCAAGCTCATCCTGATTGCGCTCGGCGTCATGCTGATCCTCGCGCCGTGGGGCGTGGAATCGAACGACGTCTTTTCCTCCCTGCGGTCCGTGCAGAACGGCTTCACCATCGGCGAAGTGCGCATGTCTCCGGTAGAGATCCTGGGCGCGATCATCACCTTCGCGGTGACGCTGACGGTGAGCCGCATCATCCAGCGCTGGCTGTCCGCACGCTTCCTGCCATCGACGGGCCTCGACGTCGGCATCCGCAACTCGATCGCCACCGGCGTGGGCTATGTCGGCTTCTTCCTCGCCGTGGGGATTGCCTGCACGCAGCTCGGCCTAAGCCTGGACCGGGTGGCGATCGTCGCCGGCGCGCTGTCGGTCGGTATCGGTTTCGGCCTGCAGTCCATCGTCAACAATTTCGTCTCCGGCCTCATCCTGCTGTGGGAGCGCCCCATCAAGGTCGGCGACTGGGTGGTGGTTGGCCCGGAGGAGGGATACGTCAAGCGCATCAACGTGCGCGCGACCGAAATCGAGACATTCGACCGCGCGGCCGTGATCGTGCCGAATTCCAGCCTCGTGTCGGGAACCGTGAAGAACTGGCTTCACCGCGACAGGCTGGGGCGGCTCATCGTTTCCATCGGCGTGAGCTATACCGCCGATCCGGACGAGGTGCGCGAACTGATGCTGGCCTGCGCGAAAGCCCATCCACAGGTGCTGGACACACCCGCGCCCCACGTGCTGCTGATGGGCTTCGAGCCGACGATGCTGCGCTTCGAGCTGCGCTGCTTCATTCCCAACGTCGAGAACAGGCTGACAGTCTCCAGCGATCTCAGGTTCGCCGTACTGCGGACGCTGCGCGAGCGCGATCTCGTACCCGTGCGCCCGATGGTGTGGGAAGAGTGGAGGTTCGGGCGCGCCACACGGGCGGACGACGAGGGCGGATACAATCACCATCACGGACAGGACGATACAGGAGCGGCGACAACGTGATCATGGCGGGATTTTCCTTGACGAAGGCCGCACTGCTGGCCTGCCTTGCCCTGGGCCTTTCCTCCTGCGCGGAAAAGCCGCCGGTAACGGGCGTCGCGCCCTTCTACCGCCAGCTCGACCGGCAGGGCGCGGCGGTAGACGCCAACGCGGCGGCGGAAATCCTTTCCGCATACCGCCGCAACCACGGGCTCGGACCGCTCGCCGTCGACCCCGCGCTCACCGCCTTGGCACAGGCGAGCGCGTCCTCCGCCGCGCGCGCCGACAAGCCGGCGTCGGCCGATGCCCTGAAGGCACGGTTGACGGCGGCCGGGGTGAAGTCGCCGGGCATCAATCTTTCCGCCGGATACAGGACATTGGCCGAGGCATTCTCCGGCTGGCGTGAATCGCCGCAGCACAACCGCGTGCTGCTGCAGAACCCGGCAACCCGCTTCGGCATCGCGACGGCCTATGCGCCGGGCTCGAAGTACAAGGTGTACTGGGCGCTGGTGGTGGCGGGACCGTGACGGCCGAGCGACTCGCGGGGATATCCGTTTCATGATATATGAATATCCGAAGGAGATATCTGCCATGGCGCTTTTCATCCGCGACGCGGAGGTGGATGCCCTTGCGGAGGAGGTCCGCAAGCTCACCCGAGCCAAAACCAAAACCGAGGCCGTTCGCGATGCCCTGCAGGCCCGGCTTGCCGAGGCGAGGCGTGGCATGCCGTTAAGGGATCGCCTTGCGCGTGCCCGGGCGCTGGCCGACGCAATGGGGGCGAGCGATCCCGCCTTCGATATGAAATCCTACACGGACGACATGTGGGACAACGCCTGATGTTCGTGGATGCGTCCGCCATCGTCGCCATTCTCGGGCGGGAGCCGGGCCATGTGGAAATCGAAAAGCGATTGGCCCTGGCTGACGGCCCTTTCTTCGTTTCGCCTCTGGTCAGGTTCGAGGCCGCCGTCGCCCTTGCCCGGCAGAAGGCGACGGGATCGGGACCCGCGAAGCCATCGCCGCAGCTATTGCGGCAGGCGCAGGCGGCCGTGGACGCTTTCGTCGAGGCTCTCGACGCGCAGGAGATTGCCATCTCTCCCGAGATCGGGCAGGGGGCGCTGGAGGCAAGCGCGACCTATGGCAAAGCCGTGGGCCACGTCGCCGATCTCAATTTCGGCGATTGCTTCGCCTATGCCTGCGCTCGGGCACTGAATGTAGCCCTGCTTTACAAGGGCAACGATTTCACCCACACGGACCTTGCCTGACGCTTCCCGACGAGCCACGCTCGTCGGGAAGCGCTGTCACGCCTCCTGCACCTGATAATCCTTCACGTCCGTGAAGCGTATCTCCGGCCAGCGCTCGATCTCGTAGTTGAGCGAGAACGCCGTCGAGGCCATGAACACGGGCGCGCCGTCCAGATCCACGGCCAGCGCCGAGCCATTGGCGTTGATGAACTTGTCCAGTTCCCGCCGGTCGTCGCTGTCGATCCAGCGGCAGACGGAGAAGCGTGTCGTCTCGTAGTCGATCGGCAGGCCGTATTCGCCCATGAGCCGTGTCTTCAGCACGTCGAGCTGGAGTGCGCCGACGACGCCGACGATGGGAGAGGAACCATCCTGCGGAATAAAGAGCTGAACGACGCCTTCCTCCGCCATCTGCTGCAGGGCCTCGCGCAGCTTCTTGGCCTTCATGGCGTCGGTGAGTTTGATGCGGCGCATGATTTCCGGCGCGAAGGAGGGCACGCCCCGGAACACGATATCCTCGCCCTCGGTCAGCGTGTCGCCGATGCGCAGGGTGCCGTGATTCGGGATGCCGACTACGTCGCCCGCATAAGCCTCGTCCGCGATGGCGCGGTCCTGCGCGAAGAAGAACTGCGGCGCGGAAAGGCTCATGGGCTTGCCGGTGCGCACGAGCTTCGCCTTCATGCCGCGCGTGAGCTTGCCGGAGCAGATGCGCATGAAGGCAATGCGGTCGCGGTGGTTCGGATCCATGTTCGCCTGAATCTTGAACACGAAGCCGGTCATCTTCGGCTCGTCCGCCTGCACCATGCGGGTCTGCGCCTGCTGCTCGCGCGGCGGGGGCGCGAATGCCCCCATCGCGTCGATGAGGTCGCGCACGCCGAAGTTGCGCAGCGCGCTGCCGAAGAACACAGGCGTGAGATGCCCCTCGCGGAAGGCGGCAAGTTCGAACGGCCGGCAGCCCTCGCGCGCCAGTTCGATCTCCTCCAGCCACGCATCGCGCTCGTATTCGGGCACGAGCCCCGCAACGGCGGGATCGTCCGGGCCGCTCACGGAAATGGCCGGGCCGTCCTTGTCGATCTGCCGGATGGTGTTGTGCGCGAGGTCATACGTGCCCGCGAAGGTCTTGCCCCGGCTGATCGGCCAGTTGATGGGCGCGGTGTCGAGCGCCAGCGTCTTCTCGATCTCGTCGAGCAGGTCGAACGGGTCGCGGATCTCGCGGTCGAGCTTGTTGATGAAGGTGACGATCGGGATGTCGCGCAGGCGGCAGACCTCGAAGAGCTTGCGCGTGCGCGCCTCTATGCCCTTGGCCGCGTCGATCACCATCACCGCCGAATCGACGGCGGTCAGCGTGCGGTAGGTGTCCTCCGAAAAGTCCTCGTGGCCCGGCGTATCGAGCAGGTTGAAGACGTGGCCGTCATATTCGAACGTCATCACCGAGGTAACGACCGAAATGCCGCGCTCGCGCTCGATCCCCATCCAGTCGGATCGGGTCTGGACGCGGTTCTTCTTGGCCTTGACCTCGCCGGCAAGCTGGATCGCGCCACCGAAAAGCAGGATCTTTTCGGTCAGCGTGGTCTTGCCGGCGTCCGGGTGGGAGATAATGGCGAAGGTCCGGCGAAGGGCCTCCGGGGAAGATTTGTCGTTCATAGGATGCTGAATTGATGACGAAAAGCCGCTTGTCGCGCGAAACGGCCCACAATGCAAGCGGCGCGTGTTCCCGTCGTCTCACCTTCCGGTGCGCAGCTTCTCCAGCAGCGCGACCGTCGGGTAGCCATCAGCGGGCAGACCGTAGCGGAGCTGGGCCTCGCGCGTGCCGGCGCGCGTGTCAGCACCGATCATACCGTCGACCTTGCCCGCGCCGAAGCCGCGCGCGTTGAGCAGGCGCTGCAGTTCGCTGACCTGCTGCGGCCCCAGATGGTTGATCTTGCCACCCCGCCGCACGGGCGGCGCTCCGTCGAGCCTGTTGGCGAAATAGCCGACCGTGGTCACGTAGATAAAGGACTGGTTCCACTTCAGCAGCACGTGGAAATTGGGATAGGCGAGGAAGGCCGGCCCGTCCTTGCCCATCGGCAGCAGCAGGGACGATGAGAGGCCGTCAGCAGGCAGGCGCGAGCCGTCGGCACGGGTGACGCCGAGGCTCGCCCAGCGCGAGCGCGGTTGCCTGCGGTCGAGACCGGCCTGATCCCACGGCAGCTCCGCCGGCACGCGAACCTCCTCCAGCCACGGCTGGCCGCGTTGCCAGCCGAGCGTCGACAGATAGTTGCCGGCGGACCCCAGCGCATCGGCCGTATCGCGAATGAGGTCGCGCCGCCCGTTGCCGCTGTAGTCGAGCGCGTAGCGATAATAGTCCGAGGGCATGAATTGCACCTGGCCGATCTCGCCCGCCCATGCGCCGACCATCTGCGAGGGCGCGAGGTCGCCGCGCTCGATGAGCCGCAGCGCATCGAGCAACTGCCCGCGGAACAACTCCGGGCGGCGGCAGTCGTAGGCGAGGGTCGCGAGCGACCGCAGCGCGGGGAACTTGCCGTTGTTGGCGCCGAAATCCGTCTCCAGCCCCCAGAAGGCGGCGATGATGGAAGCAGGCACGCCGAACTGCGACTCGATCCTCTGGAAGGTGCCGCGGTGGACGCCGATCTGCTTGCGGCCCTGCTGAAGGCGCCCGGCCGAAACCATGCGGTCGGAGAACTGCAGGAAGCTCTGCCCGAAGACGCCCTGGCCGCGGTCCAGCGAGACGATCTTCGCATCGTAGGCGAGGCCGTCGAGTCCTGCGGAAACGGCGGCCGGCGAGATGCCGGCGGCCTGCGCCTCCTTGCGGACGCCTTCGAGCCATTGCCCGAAACCGCCTTCGCGCTGACACGCGGCCTGTGCCGCGCCGACCGATGCGGCAGCGGCCGCGCCCCACACAATCGCGTTCAAGATGAGACGACGCATGATCTCCCCCACGCCCAGCCTGTTCGGCCGCAGTTTGGCAGATGCGTCCACGCGGTCAAGAGGGAACGATGGCGATGCGCCGGACGGTCAGCGGCCGAACAGCCGCGGACCGAGCAGATGCAGGACGAGGCCGACCGACGAGAGCGCGATGCCGGCAATGCTCACACCGGCCCATCCCCCATACTGCCACGCCAGCGTGCCGATGGCGGAGCCCGACGTTCCGCCGATGAAATAGGCGGTCATGAAGATGGTATTGACGCGGTTGCGCGCATCGGGCTGAAGCGCGAAGATCCGTGTCTGGCTGGTGATCTGGACGCCTTGCAGGCCAATGTCGAGGAGGATGACGCCCGCCACGAGGCCGACGATGAGATGGCCGCTCACGCCCATGAGCATGAACGCCGCAACCATCAAAGCCATGGCGCTGCCGACGATGATGCGCGGCCGGACACGGTCGGCGAGGCGGCCCGCCACCGTGGCCGTCAACGCGCCGAACAGGCCGATGAGGCCGAACAGCCCCGCCACCGACGGTCCGTAGCCAAGCTCCGGGCTGGCGAGATGGGGCGTCAGCGTCGTCCAGAATACGTTGAAGGTGGCGAAGGCGAAGGCAGCGACCAGGGTCGCCTCACGCAGCACCGGCTCCGCCTGCCACAGCGGCAGCAGGGAGCGCATCAGCGCGCCGTAGCCGAGCGAGGACGTCGCGTCGAGCTTCGGGAAAGCGGCGCGCACCAGCCCCGCCACCAGCACCATGATGATCGCCGCGATCGCGAACATCGCCCGCCAGCCCGCGAATTCGGCGATGACGCCGGCGAACGCCCGCGCGCCCAGGATGCCGGTGAGCAGGCCCGACATGATGACACCGATGACGCTGCCGCGCCGCTCGGGAGAGGCAAGGGCCGCCGCCATCGGAATGATGTACTGGGCGGGAATCGATAGCACGCCGACGAAGAAGCTTGCCGTCAGCAGGAGCGCGAACGTGGGCGCGAGGCTCACCGCCACCAGCGCCACGGTCAGCAGCAGCATGATGCGCAGGATGAGGCTGCGCCGCTCGAAGCGGTCGCCCAGCGGCGCGAGCAGCGCGAGGCCGATGGTGTAGCCCGCCTGCGTCGCCGTGGCGATGAAACCGGCCGACGTCTCGGGCACCCCGAGGTCGCGCGCCATGAGCACCATCATCGGCTGGTTGTAGTAGATGTTGGCGACGGCGAACGCACAGGCGACAGCCATCGCAAACACCGTGCCGAAGCCCATCGGACGCCTGACGGGCTCGGCGGCCCGGGCAACAGTTTGGGCAACCGTCATGGTGAAGGCTCGCGCTGATGGAAGCGGCGACGACCGCCGCGCGCGAAAGGTGCAGGCAAAAGCGCGCCGGCGCAATCCCCCGCGGTGCATGGCGGATGCGCATGGTGCGTTTGCTGGCGCCCGCGCGTCAGATATCCAGATTGGCGACGTTCAGCGCGTTGTCCTGGATGAACTCCCGGCGGGGCTCCACCACGTCGCCCATCAGCTTGACGAAGATGTCGTCGGCCGCAGCGACCTCGCGGACGCGCACCTGCAGCAGCGAGCGGTTGTCGCGGTCGAGCGTGGTTTCCCACAACTGGTCCGGGTTCATCTCGCCGAGGCCCTTGTAGCGCTGCATCTGCAGCCCCTTGCGGCCGGAAGCGGTGATGCTCGCGAACAGGGAAACCGGGCCGGTGACGATGCTCGTCTCGCCCTTGCGGGTCAGCGCCGCCGGCTTGCCGTAGGCGTCCTGCAGGTGCGGCGATACCTCGTCGAGACGGCGGGCATCGGCGGATTCCAGCAAGGCGAGGTCGAGCAGCGCCACCTGCTTCACACCGCGCACCGTGCGCGAGAGCACGAAGCCGTCATCCGTGGCGCGGCCTTCCCAGCCGCGCTCGGTCTCGTCCGAGATCGCGTCGAGGCGGCGGGCGAGATAGGCCGCGGCCTCGCCGGCCTTCTCCGGGTCGTCCAGCAGCTGCGGGCGTAGCGCGCCGGCGATGGCCGCCTGCTCCACCACGACGCGGTTGTAGCGCGTATGCAGGTGATCGAGCACATGGCGCACCATGCGCGATTCCTCCACCAGCCTGCGCAGGTCCGCGCCCGCGCGCTCCTCGCCGCTGGCGACCTTGAGCACCGCGCCTTCGGTACCGGCCTCGATCAGGTAGTCCTCCAGCGCGCGCTCATCCCTCAGGTATTGCTGGGATTTGCCGCGCGTCACCTTGTACAGCGGCGGCTGGGCGATGAAGATATGGCCGCGCTCGATGAGTTCCGGCATCTGGCGGAAAAAGAACGTCAGCAGCAGCGTGCGGATGTGGCTGCCGTCGACGTCGGCGTCCGTCATGATGATGATCTTGTGGTAGCGCAGCTTCTCCGGCTTGAAGTCCTCGCGCCCGATGCTCGTGCCGAGCGCCGTGATGAGGGTGCCGATTTCCTGGCTGGACAGCATCTTGTCGAAGCGCGCCCGCTCCACGTTGAGTATCTTGCCTTTCAGGGGCAGCACCGCCTGGTACTCCCGGTTGCGGCCCTGCTTGGCGGAGCCGCCTGCCGAGTCGCCCTCGACGAGGAACAGCTCGGACTTCGCCGGATCACGCTCCTGACAGTCGGCGAGCTTGCCGGGCAGGGAGGCGACGTCGAGCGCGCCCTTGCGGCGCGTCAGCTCGCGCGCGCGCCGCGCCGCCTCGCGGGCAGCCGCCGCCTCGACCACCTTGGTCATCACGACCCTGGCGTCGGCCGGGTTTTCCTCGAACCACGTCGCCAGCGTCTCGTTCAGCACGCTCTCCACCACCGGGCGCACCTCGGAAGAGACGAGCTTGTCCTTCGTCTGGGAGGAGAACTTCGGATCGGGCACCTTGACGGAGACGATGGCGGTAAGGCCCTCGCGGCAGTCGTCGCCGGTCAGCGAGACCTTTTCCTTCTTCGCGGTGCCGGACGATTCCGCATAGCCCGTCACCTGCCGGGTGAGGGCGCCGCGGAAGCCCGCGAGATGCGTGCCGCCGTCGCGCTGCGGAATGTTGTTGGTGAAGCAGAGCACGTTTTCGTGGTAGCCGTTGTTCCACCACAGCGCGACCTGCACCTCGATGCCGTCGCGCACGCCCTGCACCACGATCGGCCTGGCGATCAGCGGCTGCTTGGTGCGGTCAATATAACGGACGAAAGCCTCGATGCCGCCCTCGTAGTGCAATTCCTCCACCTTGCGCTCCGCCGAGCGGTTGTCGGTGAGGACGATGCGCACGCCGGAATTGAGGAAGGCGAGTTCGCGCAGGCGGTGTTCCAGCGTGGTGTAGTCGTACTCGGTCATGGAGAAAGTTTCCGTGCTCGCCAGAAACGTCACCTCCGTGCCGCGCCGGCCGGCCGCCTCGCCGACGACGGCAAGCGGCGCCACTGCCTCGCCACGGCGGAACTCGATGAAATGCTCCTTGCCGCCGCGCCAGATGCGCAGCTTCAGCCACGTGGACAGCGCGTTGACGACGGAAACGCCGACGCCGTGCAGGCCGCCCGACACCTTGTAGGAATTCTGGTCGAACTTGCCGCCGGCGTGAAGCTGGGTCATGATGACCTCGGCCGCCGAAATGCCTTCTTCCGTATGGATGGCGGTGGGAACGCCGCGCCCGTTGTCGGTGACGGTGACGGAGCCGTCGGCATTCAGCGTCACCGTGACCAGATCGGCATAGCCCGCCAGCGCCTCGTCGATGGCGTTGTCCACGACCTCGTAGACCATGTGGTGCAGGCCGGAGCCGTCGTCGGTATCGCCGATATACATGCCCGGCCGTTTGCGAACAGCATCGAGCCCCTTCAGCACCTTGATCGAGTCGGCTCCGTATTCATCAGGCTGAAGCTCGCGGGCGGGTTCGGACATTACGCTTCCTTGCGGTATGCACGCCATCGGGGCGTGAGAACATGAACTTGCGCCGGGACCGGGGCCCGGCACGGGCCGGGATCCGGCCGGTGACCGAATCGTCACACGGCTGCCTTGCTAATGTAATGATCGGGACACGAAAAAGCACCCGTCACAGACGATTTCATCATCCGGTCCCGGTGCTTAACATCTGTAATGTGCGCCGCCGGCCGGTCAGCCGAGGCGGCCGAGAAACTGGCCGAGCCGCATCAGCCCTTCCGGCCACGGCCCATGGCCGGAAGCGGCGTTGAGATGGCCGACTTCTCCGGCATCGACAATCTGCGCCCCCCAGTCGAGCGCTATTTCCTGCGCGCGGGAAAATGAGCAGAAAGGATCGTTGCGGCTTGCCACGAACAATGACGGAAAGGGCAGGGGCTCTGTCGGAACCGGCCCGAAGCGGGCGACCTCCGCCGGCATGCCTTCCGCCTGCTCGGCATCCGGCACCGCCACCAGGAAGCCGCCGATCACCTTGCCCGACGCGAACTCCGGCGCCGCATGGGCAGCCGTTAGCGCACCCAGGCTGTGGGCGACAATGACCGCGGGCCGCGTCGTCGCCGCGACGGCCTGCACGAGCGTATCCACCCATGCCTCGCGATCGGGCGCATTCCAGTCCACCTGCGCGACGCGCGTCGCCGTCGACAGCCGATCCTCCCAGCGGGATTGCCAGTGACCTTCGTCCGAGCCGGAAAGCCCCGGCACGATCAGCACGTCGCATTCAGAAATGCGCATCACGATTCTCCGAACACCCGCCGGAAGATGGTGTCGACGTGCTTGAGGTGATAGCCGAGGTCGAAATTTTCCTCGATTTCAGCTTCCGAAAGAGCGGCACGGACATCCTTGTCGTTTTTCAGCAGCGTCAGGAAATCGCCTTCCCCGCGCCATACGGGCATGGCGTTGCGCTGCACGAGCCGATACGCATCCTCACGCGAGATGCCCTTCTGCGTCAGCGCCAGCAGCACCCGCTGAGAGTGCACCAGCCCGCCGAGCTTGTCCAGATTGGCCTGCATATTCTCCGGATAGACCACCAGCTTGTCGATGACGCCGGCGAGCCGCGCCAGCGCGAAATCGAGCGTCACCGTCGCATCCGGACCGATCATGCGCTCGACGGACGAATGCGAGATGTCGCGCTCGTGCCACAGTGCGACGTTCTCCATCGCCGGCAGGGCGTAGGCGCGCACCATGCGGGCAAGGCCGGTGAGGTTTTCCGTCAGCACCGGGTTGCGCTTGTGCGGCATGGCCGAGGAGCCCTTCTGCCCCTCGGAGAAATACTCTTCCGCCTCGTAAACCTCGGTGCGCTGGAGATGGCGCACCTCGACGGCGAGCCGCTCGATGGAGGAGGCGATCACCGCGAGCGTCGCGAAATACATCGCATGCCGGTCGCGCGGAATGACCTGCGTCGAGACGGGCTCGACCGCGAGGCCGAGCTTGTCCGCCACATAGGCCTCCACGGACGGATCGATGTTGGCGAAGGTGCCGACCGCGCCCGAAATGGCGCAGGTCGCCACCTCGCGCCGCGCCGCCACGAGCCGCTCGCGCGCGCGGGAAAACTCGGCATAGGCCTGCGCCAGCTTCAGGCCGAAGGTGACCGGCTCGGCATGGATGCCGTGCGAACGGCCGATGGTGGGCGTGAGCTTGTACTCGAAGGCGCGCCGCTTCAGCGCGGCGAGCAGGGCGTCGAGATCGGCGAGCAGGATATCCGCGGCGCGCACGAGCTGGACGTTGAGGCAGGTGTCGAGCACATCCGAAGAGGTCATGCCCTGATGCACGAAGCGCGCCTCCGGGCCGACGATTTCGGCTAGATGCGTCAGGAAGGCGATGACGTCGTGCTTGACCTCGCGCTCGATGGCGTCGATGCGGGCGACGTCGAACGTGGCCTCCGAGCCCTTTTCCCAGACGATCTCCGCCGCCTCCTTCGGCACGACGCCGAGATTGGCGAGCGCGGTGGTGGCATGCGCCTCGATCTCGAACCAGATGCGGAACTTCGTCTCCGGCGACCAGATGGCGACCATCTCGGGGCGGCTGTAACGCGGGATCATCTCTTTTCCTTACGCAGTATTCGTCAGATCCATTCACCAATAGCGGATTCAGCCGCCTTGCGAATGGCGGAAATATTGTCGGCATACGCCGCAGCGCCGCCCCTGAACACGGCGGAACCGGCGACGAGCGCCCGCGCGCCCGCGCGCGCCACGGCTGGCGCGGTCTCGCTGGTGACGCCGCCGTCGACCTCGATGACGACCGGGCGCTCGCCGACCAGCGCGCGTACCTTCGCCACCTTCTCGACCGCGGAAGGAATGAAGGACTGGCCGCCGAAGCCCGGATTGACGCTCATGATGAGGATGAGATCGACATCGTCGAGGACGTGTTCGAGCACGCTCACGGGCGTCGCCGGGTTGAGCGCCACGCCCGCCTTCTTGCCCAGGCCGCGGATGGCCTGCAAGGTGCGGTGGAGATGCGGCCCCGCCTCGGCATGGACGGTGATGATGTCCGCGCCCGCTTCCGCGAAGGCCGGCAGGTAGGGATCGACGGGCGCGATCATGAGATGCACGTCGAGGATTTTCGGGGTCAACGGCCGGATGGCGCGCACCACCTCCGGACCGAAACTGATGTTGGGGACGAAATGGCCGTCCATGACATCGACATGCACCCAGTCCGCTCCCGCGCGGTCGATGGCCTGCACTTCCTCGCCGAAACGGGCAAAATCGCTGGCGAGGATCGAAGGGGCGATGAACAAGGACGACATGCTGCGCACCGGATGACACATTCAGGGAAACACGTCAGGCGCGTAGCATGTCAGTGGGCGGAGCGCAATGCGCCGCGCCGGAAGGCAGGCGCGCTCCCGGCGCAGGCACTCATCCGGCGGCCGATGCGGCTGCGCGGACCCGCGCCCCGCGGCCCGGGATCATGCGGCTCGCAACATCGTCGCGCCAGACGAACCGGTGCACCAGCACCATGCCGACATGGCCGGCGATCAGCGAGAGCAGCACCCAGGCGAGCACACCGTGCAGCGCGTTCGCCGGCGCCATGAGCCACGCGATCTGCTCTCCCGTCGCGGGGAACAAGGGAATGCCGAAAGGCTGGAAGCCGCGCCCGGAGCCGTAGGCGCGCATCAGCGCCAGCGCCGGCACGATGAACATCAGCGCATAGAGGGCGAGATGCCCCGCTTTTGCCAGCAACCCGAGCAGTCCCGGCTCGTAGGCAGGGCGGCGTTCCCGATTCGCGAGCCCCCATAGAAGCCGCGCGACGATCAGGACGAAGAGGAGGGCGCCCAGTGGCGCGTGCGTGCCGACGAAGAGGGAAACCAGCGGCGCGCGCCCGAAGGCGACGCGGGCGGCCATGCCCGTGAACTGCCACAGAAGCAGGCCCGCCATCACCCAGTGCAGGATGCGGCTTACGAGGCCGTATTTCTCTCGCGTATCGCGCCATTCCATCGCCGTCGTGCTCCGACATTTCAGTAGCTGCCGAATCCGCATGGATTCGGCAGCTGTCTAACAGAGCCCGACAGCTGCGCCGAATAACAATGACGTGTCGGGCCGGTCAGTCCGCGCCGCGCCGCTCCCAGAACACCGCGCCGTCGAAGCTGAACACAGGCTCGCCCCGGGCATTGGTGGCCGAGTTCACGGTGCTGACGATGCCCCATCCGGGCCGGGAGGACGAGATGCGCTTGTCGGCGACAC
Source organism: Pseudochelatococcus lubricantis (assembly GCF_011762225.1). Classification (GTDB taxonomy): domain Bacteria; phylum Pseudomonadota; class Alphaproteobacteria; order Rhizobiales; family Beijerinckiaceae; genus Pseudochelatococcus; species Pseudochelatococcus lubricantis. The sequence goes on along the minus strand of NZ_JAASQI010000005.1, from coordinate 99,065 downwards.
GGCTGTGATAGGTCAGCACGTCGCCGGCATAGACGGGGCGCCGCCAGCGCAGGTTGGTGAAGCCCGGGGAGGGGCCCAGCCGGCCGACTTCCGCGCCCGCCTCCCGCGCGCGACGCGCCTCGGCCCTCCGGTGCGCCACTGTCAGCTTCATCCACACCGACGCGGTATGCCAGCCGGAGGCGCACAGCCCGCCGAAATGCGTCTCCCGCGCCGCGTCGGGATCGGTGTGGAAGGGCTGCGGATCGAAGGCCCGCGCGAAACGGATGATTTCCTCGGCGGAGAAATGATGGCTGCCGATCGACGCCGTGTCGCCGATCTCGAGATCGTCGAACCACACGCGCGCAGGAGTGTCGGGCGCGCCGCCGGGCTGCTGCGCCGCGTCGGCCGCCGGGCTCTCCTGCGTGCCCTGCGACGCCGGCGCGGGCTCCCCGTTCAGGTTTTCGGCGTTCCGGTTCTGCCACGCCTCGCGGCGGCCGAACATCACCCAGCAGTCCTGCCGGTAGACGGTTTCGTCCTTCTGATTGAACACGTCGAAGACGAAGTTGACGAGCCCCATCTCCGGGCGGCTGCGCGAGGTGCGCGTCCCGGCAATGGTCTGGCGCAGTTGCAGCGTGTCGCCCGGCAGCACCGGCCGCACCCACAGCCCCTGATCGACGCCGGGCGAGCCCATGCTGGAGGAGCCGGCGAGCACATTGTCGTAGAACATGCGCATGGCGATGGAACAGGTATACCAGCCGGAGCCGATCAGTTGCCCGGCGAAAGTCTCGCGCGCCGCCTGAGGGTCCACATGCATGGGCTGGGCGTCGAACTCCTGCGCGAAGGCGACCATGTCGTCCTCGCCCACGGTTCGCTTGCCGTAGGTGGTGACGTCACCGGCGACGAAGTCCTCGAAAACATTGGCAGGCATCTTTCACCTCTTGCACGCTTCCGTATGCCGACGGCTGGCCCCGCCGTTCCCTAACGCTTGTTTGTTTCTTGCTACACCAGTGTGAAGGCGGCCACAAGAGCGCCCGCGACGAGCGACGCGACCGAGACGGCGGCAATCAGGAGGCCGTAGCGCCGCGATCCGAGCGCGACACTATAGACCATCTTGGCGATGATATTGGTCGTGATCGCCGCCAGAATCGCCAGCTCGCGCGTGCCCGCCGATAGCGTGGCGTCGGTGAGACGGGTGATCGACAGGATGACGGAATCGATATCGACGAGGCCCATGATCACGGAGACCACGATCGTTCCCCTGTCGCCGAAGGCCGCGGCCGCCACGCGCGCGGCGACGGTGGCGAAGGCGATGACCGCGGCGAGCTTGAGCACCGAGCCGATCTCGAACGGATTTTCCGGGCCGGGCGCTTCGCCGTCCACGGGCAGGGCGCCGTTCGCATCCGGCACGCTCCTGACCGCGCAGACGATCGCCGCGCAGACGAGCACGACGGCGATGCCGGCGAGTGCCGGCAGCAGCGTCGACAACATGGCGGGCGCAAAGAGCATGACGAGCACGATGCCGCGCGCGACCGACACGGCGCTCGCGGCCAGCGCGCCGGCGGCGACGGTCTGGACCGGCGCCGTGCCGGACACTGAATCGCGCGCCGACGTCAACGCCACCGCCGTCGATGAGACGAGGCCGCCGGCGATGCCGGCGATCAGCGGCCCGCGCGAAGTGCCGAAAAGGCGCACCGCGGCATAGCCGACGAACGACACGCCGGCGAGCGCGATCGCGAACACCCAGATCTCGGCGGGATTGACTGTGTTGAAGGGATCGATCGTGCGGTTCGGCAACAGCGGCAGCACGATGAAGGCCATCGCGAGCAGAAAGATCGCCGAACGTAGTTCCGGCCATGTCAGCCGGGCCACGAAGGCGTGCAGGGTCTCGCGGCTCGCCAGCACGACGGTGAGGGCGATGGCCGCGCCCCCGGCCGTCGCGGGATCGCCCAGAACGGCGAAGCACCCGAGCAGGAACGTCGCCTGCCCCGCGACCACGCTGGTGACGCTGAAATCGTGCTCCTCCTGCAACTCGCGCCATTTGAACAGGCCGAGGACGGCGGAGAACGCCAGAAAGACCGCGCCGGCCAGGATGGCGGCGGAGAGCGACGGCGCCGGCGAGGCCGCCTGTGCCACCGCGCCGGCGAGGCCGCCAAGAAGGCCGGTGATGCCGAAGGTGCGGATGCCGGCCGTGCGCGCGCCCGGCGCCTCTCCACGTTCGCGCCAGTGCCTCTCCGTGCCCACGAGCAGGCCGATGGCGAGCGCGAGGCCGAGCTGGAACAGGAGCGATTCCGTGTTCATCGGTGCGGCTTCAGCACTGATCGTCGCTGGAGACGACGAGTTCGACCCTGTCGGCCGCAAACGCCGTCTGGGCGAGCAGGATCGGCACACCATCCACGCAGACATCGACGCCGGTGGCGGTGATGACCAGCCGGCCGGGCGCGAGGTTCAGATGCGCCGCCTCCTCACCGGTCGCCGTGCGGGCGGAAATGCGCGTCTCCAGTCGCCGGTAGTCGGCAACGCCGCAAGCAGCGAGCGCCGGCGTCACCGCCAGATGGCTGCGGTAGGTGTCGACGAACGCCGCGAAGCGCGGCAGCGGCATATACATCACGCCGCAGGAAACCGGCGTGGCGTCCGCGAAGCGCCGGGACCTCACCGCCAGCACCGGCGAGGCCGCCACCACCGACAGGGCGCGCGCGACCAGCGGAGTCGCGGGTATTTCCTCCGCGCCGAGAAACTCGCCACCGGGCTCCAGATGCTCCCGCAGGATGTTTTCGGAGAAGCGGGTGCGCGGACCGATGGGATAGGAGAGAGGCCTGTTCTCGACAAAGGTGCCGCGCCCCTGATTCGCCCGCAGCAGTCCCCGCTCCGCCAGCGCCGCCAGCGCCCGGCGCACCGTGTGGCGGTTGACGCCGAAGCGCGCCGAAAGCTGCGCCTCCGTCGGCAGTTGCGTGCCGGGCGCAAGACGCTGCGTCGCGATATCCGCCTCGATCTCGTCAGCGATGCGCCGCCAGGCCGCCACGCCCTCGCCGCGCACGAGCGGCGAGGCAGGCGGCTCGAAAATGCCGCCGAAAGCCGGGGCTTCGTTTCCTGTCGTCATCTGCCGGTCGTCCATTTCCCATACGTTCCGATACTCGTTCCGCCGCTCAGACCGCGCCGGATGACGCTGTCACCAAACCTTCATTGGATTCCCGGATCGAGTTGTCTATAAATAGAGACAAATTCAACCGCCGGGCAACCCCCGCATCGAACCGCAGCGGCGTTATCGTTCCTGATCTCGCTGTCACCTGCAATATCAAATGACGAAAAATGGCTGACGCTGAAAACGATAATACCGACTCTGCCGGGCTCAGGGCCCGGCGACGGGTCATGGCGCTGTGCGCCGCGGCAACACGGAGCGATCTTCAGGCGGTACTCGGCACGCTCGCGCCGATATCTCCCGCCGCCGATCTTCGCGTCCCCGAAACCGGGCTCGTGATGGTGCAGGGGCGCATGGGCGGCGACGGCGCTCCCTTCAACGTGGGCGAGGCCACGGTGTCGCGTGCGGCCGTCCAGGTCGGCGAGCGCAGCGGCTTCGCCTACCATCTGGGGCGCGACCAGACGAAGGCGCGGCTGGCGGCCATCGTCGACGCCCTGTGGCAGGACGACAACCGCCGCGCCGCCGTGGAGACCGCCCTTGCCGAAGTCGAGGCGCGTCTTGAGGCGGAGGCCGCGGTGCGCGCCGCGCAGACGGCGGCGACGCGGGTCAATTTCTTCACCATGGTGCGGGGAGACGACTGATGACAGCCACTCTCCCATCCGGCGCCGGCTTCACGGATGCCGTGGGCCAGACGCAGGCTCTGTTCCGCGTCCTCATGGACGCCATGGCGCGCCCGGGCAGCATCGGGCGCATGCCGTTCGATCTGGCGCCGCCCGCGCCGCTGACGCCGGAACTTGCAGCGATCGCGCTGACCATGGCGGATCAGGAGGCTTCCCTGTGGCTCGATCCGGGCTTGTCGGCAGTCGATGCCGTGGCCCGGTATCTGCGTTTCCACACGGGTGCGCCGCTCACTGACGATCCCGCGCAGGGCGCCTTCGCGCTGATCGGCGACCCGCGCCACATGCCGCCGCTCGACGCTTTCTCGCAGGGGCTGGAGGACTATCCCGACCGCTCGACGACGCTGGTGATCGCGGTGGAGGAACTCGCCGCCGCGACACCGGACAATGCGCGCGCCTTCGTGCTCGAAGGTCCGGGCATCGCGGAGCGGGCGGCGTTCATCGCCTCACCGCTGCCGGACGATTTTCGCGCGCAGCTGCAGCGCAACCGCGCACGCTTCCCGCGTGGCGTCGATTGCCTGTTCGCGTGCGCGGGGCGGATCGCCGCCATTCCGCGTTCCTCGACCATTATCGGAGGGGTGTGACCATGTATGTCGCGGTCAAGGGCGGCGAGGCCGCCATCGACAACGCCCACACGCTGCTCGCCCACACGCGGCGCGGCGCTCCGGAGGTGCCCGAGATCACGCCGGCGCAGATCGCCGGGCAGCTCACGCTCGCGGCCGAGCGCGTCATGGCGGAGGGCTCCCTCTACGATCCGGCACTCGCGGCGCTCGCCATCAAGCAGGCGCGCGGAGACCTCGTGGAGGCGATCTTCCTGGTGCGCGCCTTCCGTACCACGCTGCCGCGCTTCGGCCAGTCCGTGCCGCTCGACACGTCGGCCATGGCCATCGAGCGGCGCATCTCGGCGACCTACAAGGACCTGCCGGGCGGGCAGGTGCTGGGGCCGACGTTCGACTACACGCATCGCCTGATCGACTTCCTGCTGGAGGCCGGGGCCGAGGTGCCGGAACCCGCACGGGCCGACGCCGGCGACGCCGTCGTCGCACCGCGGGTGACGGACCTGCTCGACGGCGAAAGCCTGATCGAGCGCGAGACGCGAGCGGACGACGCGCCCGCGCCGGACATCACCCGCGAGCCCATGGAGTTTCCGGCCTCGCGCGATCAGCGCCTGCAGGTGCTGGCGCGCGGCGACGAGGGTTTTCTGCTGGCGCTCGGCTATTCCACCCAGCGCGGCTACGGGCGCACGCATCCCTTTGTGGGCGAAATCCGCTTCGGCGAGGTGGCGGTGGAATTCGTGCCCGAGGAACTGGGCTTTCCCGTGCCGCTCGGCAACGTCCGTCTCACCGAATGCCAGATGGTCAACCAGTTCACGGGCTCGGCGGACAAACCGCCCCAGTTCACGCGCGGCTACGGCCTCGTGTTCGGACAGGGCGAGCGCAAGGCTATGGCGATGTCGCTGGTCGACCGGGCGCTCCGCGCGCACGAGTTCGGCGAGGAGAGCGGCGCTCCCGCGCAGGATGAAGAATTCGTTCTATCCCATTGTGACAACGTACAGGCGACAGGTTTCGTGGAGCATTTGAAACTGCCGCACTACGTGGATTTCCAGGCCGAACTCGAACTCGTCCGCCGCATGCGCGCGGAATACGCGGCGCGGGAAGAGCGGGTAGAAGAGGAGGCGCGGGAATGAGCGCTGCAGAGACCGGGCCGACCCACGGCTACAACTTCGCCTATCTCGACGAGCAGACGAAGCGCATGATCCGGCGCGCGATCCTGAAGGCGGTCGCCATTCCCGGCTATCAGGTGCCCTTCGCCTCGCGCGAGATGCCGATGCCGTACGGCTGGGGCACGGGCGGTGTGCAGGTGACGGCCGCGATCATCGGGCGCTGCGATACGCTCAAGGTTATCGATCAGGGCTCCGACGACACCACGAACGCCGTATCGATCCGCAAGTTCTTCGCGAAGACCGCGGGCGTCGCGACGACGACGCACACCGCGGAGGCCACCATCATCCAGACGCGCCACCGCATTCCGGAGCACACGCTGAAGGCGGGGCAGATCCTCGTCTATCAGGTGCCGATTCCCGAGCCCCTGCGGTTTCTGGAGCCGCGCGAGACCGAGACGCGCCGGCTGCACGCCCTCAAGGACTATGGCCTGATGCAGGTCAAGCTCTACGAGGACATCGCGCGCCACGGCCACATCGCCACGACCTACGCCTATCCGGTGGAGGTGGCGGGGCGCTATGTGATGGATCCTTCGCCCATCCCGAAGTTCGACAATCCTAAAATGAATATGAGCGAAGCGCTGCAACTCTTTGGCGCAGGCCGTGAAAAGCGCATCTATGCCGTGCCGCCGCACACCAATGTCCGCAGCCTCGATTTCGAGGACCACCCGTTCCGGGTGCAGCAGTTCGCGACGCCCTGCGCCCTGTGTGGGGCCGAGGGCGTCTACCTCGACGAAGTCGTGCTCGACGATCGGGGCGGGCGTATGTTCGTGTGTTCCGATACGGACTTCTGCGAGGAGCGGCGCGCGCAGGGTTTCACGGGCACGATGTCGCCGGACTGGAAGGGCGAGGGCGCGAATGGCGGGAGGCAGGCGAATGAGCGTTGACGACGACCGGCCGCTGCTCTCGACACGCGGCCTGACCAAATATTACGGCAACCGCATCGGCTGCGCCGACGTCAGCTTCGATCTCTACGAAGGCGAGGTGCTGGCCATCGTCGGCGAATCGGGGTCCGGCAAGTCCACGCTGCTGTCGCTGCTCGCCAACGAACTCGCGCCGACTTGCGGCACCGTGCTCTACCGCATGCGCGACGGAGAGACGCGCGATCTCGCCACCCTGTCGGAGTCCGAGCGCCGGCTGCTGCTGCGCACGGACTGGGGCTTCGTGCGGCAGGATGCGCGCGAGGGCCTGCGGATGGGCGTGTCCGCCGGCGGCAACGTCGGTGAGCGGTTGATGGCGGTCGGCAGCCGCCATTACGGCCGCATCCGCGCCACGGCGGGCGATTGGCTGCAGCGGGTCGAGATCGACACCGCGCGCATCGATGACACGCCGCGGAGCTTTTCCGGCGGCATGCGCCAGCGCTTGCAGATCGCACGCAATCTGGTGACGGGACCACGCCTCGTCTTCATGGACGAGCCGACCTCCGGCCTCGACGTCTCCGTGCAGGCGCGGTTGCTTGATCTGGTGCGTTCCCTGGTGCGCGAGATGGGGCTCGCCGTGATTATCGTCACGCATGACCTCGCCGTCGCACGATTGTTGTCTCACCGAATTATGGTCATGCGCGCGGGTCACGTGATCGAAGCCGGCCTGGCGGATCAGGTGCTGGACGACCCCCGCGAAGCCTATACCCAACTTCTCGTTTCATCGGTGCTGGCGGCATGAGTACGCAACCTGTTCTGATTCTCGACAACGTTACCAAGAGCTTCACGCTCCATCTGCAGGGCGGCACGCGCATCGGCGTGGTCGCGGGCGTGAGCTTCAGCGTCGAGCCGGGCGAGTGCGTGGTGCTGGGCGGCCCCTCGGGCGCGGGCAAGTCCTCCATCCTGAAGATGATCTACGGCACCTACCGCTGCGATAGCGGCGCCATCCTCGTCGACGACCGCGGCACCTACGTCGACGTGGCGTCGGCCTCGCCGAGGCGGGTGCTGGCGCTGCGCCGCTCGGCGATGGGGTATGTCAGCCAGTTCCTGCGCGTCATTCCGCGCGTCCCCACGCTCGAAATCGTCGCGGAGGCGGCGCGCGAGGGCGGCGTGGAAGCCGAGGAGGCGCAGGCGCGGGCGCGGCATCTGCTGGCCATGCTCAACGTGCGCGAGAGCCTGTGGTCGCTGCCGCCTGCCACCTTTTCCGGCGGCGAGCAGCAGCGGGTGAACGTGGCGCGCGGGCTCGCGGCAGAGCGGCCGCTGCTGTTGCTCGATGAGCCGACCGCCTCCCTGGACGCGGACAACCGGAAGGTGGTCGTCGACCTCATCAACGAGCGCAAGCGCCGCGGGATGGCCATGATCGGCATTTTCCACGATGAGGACGTGCGCGCGCAGGTGGCGGACCGTATCATTGATATTCGCCACTTCGCCGACTCACATGCCGCCTGAGCCGGCCCCCGACGCGAGAGCCTCAAAAAGAAGAATCTTCATGACAACGACTGACAATTACATTCTCGAAAACGCTATCCTCATCCTTCCCGACCGGGTGGTGGAACAGGGCTGGATCGCGATTTCGGAAGGCCGGATCGCTGAAATCGGGGAGGGGCGGGCGCCGGAGCGCGGCTTCGACGTCGGCGGCGATTACCTGCTGCCGGGCCTGATCGAACTGCACACGGACCACATCGAGAGCCACTTCATTCCGCGCCCCCACGTGCGCTGGCATGCGCTGAGCGCCGTCATGGCCTATGATGCGCAGATCGCCTCGGCCGGCATCACGACGGTGTTCGATTCACTGCGCGTCGGTTCGGACTTCGACCTCGCGTCGCTTGATAACGACGATCTGTGGCAGCTGTCGGAAGCGCTCGCCGCCGCCAAGGCATCGGGCCACCTGCGCGCCGAACACCGCACGCACCTGCGCTGCGAAATCTCGTCGTCGGACGTGCTGGAGCAGGCCGAGGGATACGCCGCGCGCTATCCCGTGCATCTCATGTCGCTGATGGATCACACGCCCGGCCAACGGCAGTTCCGCGACATCTCCATCTGGAAAACGTACTACATGGGCAAGTCGGACGCCTCCGACGAGGAAGCGAGCAAGCTGATCGCGTGGCGCCTCGACCTGCACGAGCGCAACGCTGTCCGGCACCGGCAGGCGCTGGTGGAGTTCGCCCGCGAGCACGGCGCGGTGCTGGCGAGCCACGACGACGGCACGAAGGAGCACGTCGCGCAGGCCGTCGCCGACGGTGTCGCGGTGGCCGAGTTCCCCACGACGATGGAAGCCGCGCAGGCCTCCCACGCCGCCGGCATTCAGGTGATGATGGGCGGCCCTAACGTCGTGCGCGGCGGCTCCCACTCCGGCAACATCGCCGCCGAAACGCTGGCACGCGAGGGCATTCTCGACCTTCTGTCCTCCGACTACGTGCCGGCCAGCCTCCTGATGGCGGCCTTCGACCTGCCCCGGCGCGTGCCGGAAATCAGCCTGCCGAAGGCGCTCGCCACCGTCACCGCCAATCCGGCGAGGGCGGCCGGGCTCGCCGACAGGGGCACGCTTGAGGCCGGCCTCCGCGCCGACATCGTGCGGGCGCACATTTCCGGCGATGTTCCGGTGGTTCGGGAGGTGTGGCGTGAGGGGCGCAGGGTAGCATGACCAATCTCACCACAGGCGCCTTCGTCTGCATTGTCGGACCAAGCGGCGCGGGCAAGGACAGCTTGCTGGCGAAGGCACGCGCGGGACTTGCCGACGACGCGGACGTCGTTTTTCCGCGCCGGCTGGTGACGCGGGCGAGCAACGATTCGGAAGATCACGACACCATCACCCAGGCCGCGTTCGACGAAGGCGTCCGTGACGGCGCCTTCGCCCTTCACTGGCAAGCGCACGGCCTGAGCTACGCCCTGCCACTGAGCGTCGCGGAAGCGATCGCGGGCGGCAAGGTCGCGGTGTGCAACGTCTCCCGCGCCGTCGTCCCGCAGGTTTTCGATCTGTTCGAACACGTTTTCGTGGTGCTGATCACCGCGCCGCCCGCCATTATTACGGAACGGCTGCGCAAGCGCGGCCGCGAATCGAGCGCCAGCATCGCCGCCCGCCTCGAACGGAACCGCAAGCTGAGTGCCGTCCTCATGCCCGATCTCACCATCATGAACACGGGGCCGGTCGAGATCGGCGGCGAACGGCTGGTGAGCTTCCTGCGCCGCGCGGTAGAGAGGACGAAAGCCGCCAAAGCGGATGTGTAACGGGCGTCTGTAGAGCGGCTTTCCTGCCCGAGACGGTTTTCTCACCTGACATTATGAGCCTGACAGCGCGTTTCCCGGGCAGGGACAGGCAACGCCTGTCATGCCCGAAGATGCGCCAGGATACGACGCATAACACCGCAAGCAGCTCATATGGGCTTGAACAATCAAAAGATGGGAACCGTCGGGGAAGCCGGCGCGGCTTGAACACACCTGCCCAAGCCTTTGAAACATGGTCGGAGCGAGAGGATTCGAACCTCCGACCCCCTCGTCCCGAACGAGGTGCGCTACCAGACTGCGCTACGCTCCGACACATCGCCCGTCCGCAAGAGCGGACAACCACGACAGGAACGCCTTATAACGCCGCGATTTCCTGTCCGCAAGCGTCATGGCGCATAAATTGCGGATCGCAGGCGAAATGCCCGTAACGGGCATTTCGCCTGTGGATAATCCTACGCCGCGAGGCCGCCGGCGATGCGGAACGGCGCTGCCGTGCCGGCCTTCACCTCGTCGAGCGTCACGCCGTCGGCGAGTTCGGTCAGCGTCAGGCCGTCTGAATCGACCTCGAAGACCGCGAGATCGGTGATGATCAGGTCGACGACTCCCTTGCCGGTCAGCGGCAGGTCGCATTCCTCAAGGATCTTGGGCTCGCCCTTGGCGGTGTGCTCCATCACGACGACGACGCGCTTCACGCCGGCGACGAGGTCCATGGCGCCGCCCATGCCCTTGACCATCTTGCCCGGAATCATCCAGTTGGCGAGATCGCCCTTCTGCGACACCTGCATCGCGCCGAGAATCGACAGGTCGATGTGCCCGCCGCGAATCATGCCGAAGCTGGTCGCCGAGCTGAAGAAGCTCGAATGGGGCAGGGCGGTGATCGTCTGCTTGCCGGCGTTGATGAGATCGGGGTCTTCCTCGCCCTCGTAGGGAAAGGGCCCCATGCCGAGCATGCCGTTCTCGCTCTGCAGCGTCACGGTGATGCCGTCGGGGATGTAATTGGCGACGAGCGTCGGAATGCCGATGCCGAGATTGACGTAAAAGCCGTCGCCGAGTTCCTTGGCGGCGCGTTCCGCCATCTGTTCGCGTGTCCAGGCCATGTCTGCCTCCCTCAGGCCGCGCGCGGGCGGGTCGTCACCCGTTCGATGCGCTTTTCGTAGCTGGTGCCGTGAATGATCCGCGACACGAAAATGCCGGGGGTATGGATCGCATCGGGATCGATGCCGCCCACGTCGACGAGTTCCTCGACCTCGGCGACGGTGACTTCGGCGGCGGTCGCCATTTCCGGATTGAAGTTGCGCGCCGTCTTGCTGAAGATCAGGTTGCCCTCGGTATCACCGATCTGGGCCTTGATGATGGCGAGGTCCGCCTTGAGCGCGCGCTCCATGACATAGATCTCGCCGTCGAACTCGCACAGGTCCTTGCCTTCCGCAACCAGCGTGCCGACGCCGGTTTTGGTGAAGAAGGCGGGAATGCCCGCGCCGCCGGCGCGGATGCGCTCGGCGAGGGTGCCCTGCGGGTTGAACTCAAGCTCAAGCTTGCCGGAGAGGTACTGCTCCGCGAACAGCTTGTTTTCGCCGACATAGGACGAGATCATCTTCCGGATCTGGCCGCGATCCAGCAGCTTGCCAAGCCCGACGCCATCGATGCCGCAGTTGTTGGAAATAACGGTGAGGTCCTTGACGCCGCTCTCTACCAGCGCGTCGATCAGCTTCTCCGGAATGCCGCACAGGCCGAAACCGCCGGCCATGATCGTCATGCCGTCGCGCAGAACGCCGTCAAGCGCCGCGCGCGCATCAGGATAGACTTTGTTGACTGCCATAAGCGTTTTTCTCCCTCGAATGCACGCACTTTCCAACCGTGCTGCCGAAATTGCAAGGACAATCCCCCCGGCAGCCCTTGAGCCGCAGGCCCTGTGGAACCGGCCCACAAGGGGCTGGACTTGAGACGGCGACATATGGCAAACAGTGCTTCTGTCCGTGCCGGAGGCCGCGTGCCAGATGGCGCCGCGGGACAACGGGCCTGGAATACGAGGGCCTGGACAGCAGGTCGATTGTGCGGGTGTGGTGGAACTGGTAGACGCGCCGGACTCAAAATCCGGTTCCGAAAGGAGTGTCGGTTCGATTCCGACCACCCGCACCACTTTTCTTTCAGTACGGAAATATCTCCGGAACTTCCGCCATGGAGGCGTCCCGGAGCCGCCCGGAAACCGCGAACACGCGATTCGGAGAAGACACGTTATGGAACCGGAGCGCGTCCCGACGCGGGGCGTCTCCGGTTTCCCTCCCGCCGCATTACCACCGGCTGCGGGAGCCCCAGGCAGCTGTTACTGCGAGGCCAAACGAAATCAGCACGTTCCAGCCCGCAAGGGACAGGCCGGCGAACCGCCACGCCGCCTCGTCGCAGCGGACGACCTGGACCGTCTGCAGCCGCTGCAGGAATGCACTGGCATCGTTCGCTACGGTAAGCGTGCCGCTGCAGCTTTCCGGCCCCTGCCAGAATTTCCACTCGATGCCCGTATGGTAGGCTGCGACGCCGGCGCCCGCCAGAAACGCCAGCGCGATGGCGCCAAGCAGCAGGCGCGACCAGCGGGATGGCTCCTGCGACGATCGCGACAGCACGGCGGCGATCAGCGCCGCGGGCATGGCTGCATAGAACGGCCAGCGCTGGATCAGGCACAGCGGGCAAGGCGGCAGGTGCAGGACATACTGGAAATAGAACGCGCCCGCGATGGCGAGAACGGAAACCGCCAGAACGACGAGAGATGCCCGGAACACGGTCAGGCTTTCCAGAAACGGCAGCATTTGGATGTCTCACCCCTTCATATGTCGCCCGTGGAACGCACCATCCGCGACAGGTGGAAACCGTTCAGAACACGTATCTCACGCCCACGAACCCCGCCACGACGAAAAAGGCCAGCACGCCGAGCACAAGCCCGAAATGCTCCTCCACGATCTGGCGAATCGGATTGCCGTAGCGATGGAGCAGTCCGGCCAACAGATAGAAGCGGGCGCCGCGCGTGATAATCGACAATATCGTGAACCACATCAGATCATAGCCGGCGAAGCCGGAAGTGATCGTCACGAGCTTGTACGGGATCGGCGTTATGCCCTTGATGAGAATGATCCATTCTCCATACTGCGCGTAGGCCTGCCGGAACGCCTCAAGGTTCTCGCCGTAGCCATAGGCGGAAATCAGCCATTGGCCGATCGAATCGTACAACAGGGCGCCGATGGCATAGCCCAGCAGGCCGCCCAGCACAGACGAAACGGTGCAGACGCCGGCGTAGAGCAGCGCCCGGTTGGGCTTGGCGAGCGCCATCGGCAGCAGCAGCACATCCGGCGGCACCGGGAAGAATGAACTCTCGGCGAACGAAACGGCCGCCAGAGCCCAGATGGCGTGGCGACTGCCCGACAGGGTGAGGACCCAATCGTAAAGACGGCGAAACATGGCGCTCCAGTCAGATCGTAGAGGCGGGACGTGCATGCGCGCCCTGCTGGTTCCGTTTCCCGATATGGGAGAATGAAGTTGCGGGGGTCGGTGCGCTTCCGGGAATTGAACCTTTACATCGATTCTCGGTGAAACCAGCCCGGCGAAAATCGACGCATCAGCGCGGCGGCGGCTGCAAGTGCCGTTATCCCCGGTTCCCGCCCCCTGCCCTTGCCCGCACCGCACGCGGTGGCGCCGATTTCACCACCAAAATGAGCGCAGGTCGCAATGCGGCCCCTTTTGCGTTCTCTGATGCGGTCAACCGTCAGCGTGACCGCCGGGTGGCGGCGCGCGTCGCGTGGCGGTTTTCCGGCTTCTGGAGCGCGGCCCATGCCCAATGGAAGAAAGGTTCAGACCGGTTGTTCCGGCTTCGCGACCTCCGGCCGCGACCGGCGCAGCCGGACGCCCGGCCCGAACTTGCCGGCGCTGAGAAAACATATCCCCGCGTCTTCCAACACGCGGACAAGCTGCTCCTCCGTCGTGCGGTGGAGCACGTGGCGTTGCCCCTCGAAGCCGCGAACCGTGCTGCGGGAAACGCCCGCCCGTTCGGCGAGACAATCCTGCGTCCAATTGAGAAACCCGCGTGCCGCACGGCATTGTTCCGGCAGCAGGCCTTTTGCGCCTGTTCGTGACATCTTCTCTTGCACATCCGCCCTAGCGTCTGTTATTCCAAATAAACCATAATGGGTGACTTTCCGCAACGGGCAGGCATCCACCACCCCCCAGACCTCCTCAACGGCACCTCGGCAAACCATGTGGGATGACGCGCGGCTTCTTTTTCTGATCGCCCTGCCGTTCCTGGGGAGCGGCGTCGTCGCCATGCTGCCGCGCGACGCACGGGACACCGCCGGGCTGCTGACGGGGGTCGTGACGCTTCTTGCCTCCGCGATCGTTGCCTCGTTCTACGGCGACATGGCCTCCGCCGCCGTCATCCGCAGCAGCGTGGAATGGCTGCCGAGCCTCGGGTTCAACTTCACCATACGCCTTGACGGTTTTGCCTGGGTCATGGCGGGGCTCGTCACCATCATCGGGTTTCTGGTCGTCGTCTACGCGCGTTATTACATGTCGCGGCGCGATCCCGTCCCGCGCTTCTTCTCGTTTCTGCTTGCCTTCATGGGGTCGATGCTGGGGGTCGTCCTTTCCGGCAACCTCATCCAGATGGTTTTCTTCTGGGAACTCACGAGCCTGTTTTCCTTTCTGCTGATCGGCTACTGGCACCATAATCCGGGCGCGCGCGAGGGCGCGCGCATGGCGCTGACGGTGACGGGCATCGGCGGCCTCTGCCTGTTCGCCGGTGTCATGGTGATCGGCCACATCGTCGGCAGTTATGACCTCGACCGTGTGCTCGGCGCGGGAGAAATCATCCGCTCCCACGACCTCTACCGGACAGCGCTGGTGCTGGTGCTGCTCGGCGCGCTGACCAAGAGCGCGCAGTTCCCGTTCCATTTCTGGCTGCCGCAGGCCATGGCGGCGCCGACGCCCGTTTCCGCCTACCTCCACTCCGCGACGATGGTGAAGGTGGGCGTGTTTCTCCTCGCGCGGCTCTGGCCCGTGCTGGGAGGAACGGAGCCGTGGTTCTGGATCGTCGGCGGCGCGGGCGTCACCACCTTGCTGCTCGGCGCCTACATTGCCATTTTCCAGAACGATCTCAAGGGGTTGCTGGCGTATTCCACCATCAGTCACCTGGGGCTGATCACGCTCCTCCTCGGGCTGGGTAGCCCGCTTGGGGTTGTGGCAGCGGTGTTCCATCTGCTGAACCATGCGACTTTCAAGTGCTCGTTGTTCATGGCGGCCGGCATCATCGACCATGAAAGCGGCAGCCGGGACATCCGCCGCCTGAGCGGCCTCTTCCGCTTCATGCCCATCACCGCGACGCTCGCCATGGTGGCAGCGGCCGCGATGGCCGGCGTACCGCTGCTCAACGGCTTCCTGTCGAAGGAGATGTTCTTCGCCGAAACCATCGTCGAGCACGTCGATTCCCTGTTCGACGAGGCCCTGCCGTTCCTGGCGACGGTCGCGGGCATGTTCAGCGTCGCCTATTCACTGCGCCTCATCATCGACGTGTTCTTCGGCCCGCCGCCCGTCGGCCTGCCGCGCACGCCGCACGAGCCGCCGCACTGGATGCGCTTTCCCGTGGAGCTGCTGGTGCTGGCCTGCCTGCTGGTAGGCATCATCCCCGCGATGACGATCGGCCCGTTCCTGCACATCGCCGTCTCCTCCATCCTCGGCGATCGGACCCCCTATTACAGCCTCGCCGTCTGGCACGGGCTGAACTTTCCGCTGCTGATGAGCGTCGTGGCGATGGTCGGCGGCGTGCTCGTCTACCTGCTGCTGCGCGGCTACCTGGCCTCGGGGCAGGAGGGCCCGCCGCTGCTCCGCCGCCTCAAGGCGCAGCGCATATTCGAGCGCATCATGGTCGTCGTGTCATGGAAATGGGCGCGCCAGCTCGAATCCCTGTTCGGCACCCGCCGCCTGCAGCCGCAATTGCGGCTTCTGGTCTGCCTCGCGCTGCTCGCCGCCATCTTCCCGCTCTATGTCGAGGGCTTCGGGCCGCGCCGCCTGTCGTTCCAGAAGCTGGACTGGCACGGTTTCGACACCGCCTTCGCGCTGATGTGGCTGGTGGGCATGGCCTGCGCCATCATGGCGGCCATCCAGGCGAAGTACCACCGGCTCGCCGCGCTCGTCATGCTGGGCGGCGCGGGCCTTGCCACCTGCATCACCTTCGTCTGGCTGTCGGCGCCCGACCTCGCCCTGACGCAGCTGCTGGTCGAGATCGTCACCACGGTGCTGCTGCTGCTCGGCCTGCGCTGGATACCGAAGCGCGTCGAAGGCGACGACGCCGGGCGCATCACGATCCGGATGCGCGTGCGCCGGGGATGGGACCTCGCCGCCTCCATCACGGCAGGCGCCGGCATCGCCATGCTCTCCTACGCCATCATGACGCGCCCGCTGCCGGACAGCATCGCGAGCTTTTTCCTGGAGCGCGCCTATACGGAAGGCGGCGGCACCAATGTCGTCAACGTCATCCTCGTGGATTTCCGCGGCTTCGACACGCTCGGCGAAATCACCGTGCTCGCCATCGTGGCGCTCACCGTGTTCGCGCTGCTGCGCCGTTTCCGTCCCGCGCCGGAGAGCATCGGCATGCCGGAGCAGCAGCGTCTGCAGGCCGCCTACGACATCGCCCATCCCGACCGCAAACCCGACGAGACGGTGGCGGAATACCTGATGATCCCGCGCCTCATCATGCTGTGGCTGTTCCCCGTCATCGGCGTGTTCGCGGTCTACATCTTCATGCGCGGCCATGACATGCCGGGCGGCGGCTTCGCGGCCGGCGTGGCGATGTCGATTTCCTTCATCCTGCAGTACATGGCGAGCGGCACGCGCTGGGTGGAGGATCACCTGCGCATCCTGCCCGTGCGCTGGATCGGCGTCGGCCTGCTCACTGCCCTGTTCACCGGGCTCGGGGCGTGGCTGTTCGGCTATCCCTTTCTCACGTCGCATTTCCAGTACGTGACGCTGCCGGTGATCGGCAAGGTGCCGATGGCGAGCGCGCTGCTGTTCGACCTCGGCGTCTATTCGCTGGTCGTCGGGGCGACGGTGCTGATGCTGATCGCGCTGGCACACCAGTCGATCCGCAGTCCGAAACCGTCACGCAAGGGAGCCCCGCCACTGGCGGGCCAGGGCACGCCGCCGCCGGCGGGAATGGGAGGCCGCTGATGGAGATCATCATTGCAGTTGCAATCGGCGTGCTGACGGGGTCCGGCCTCTGGCTCCTGCTGCGTCCGCGCACGTTTCAGGTGATCATCGGCCTGTCGCTGCTATCCTATGCGACGAACCTGTTCATCTTCGGCATGGGCCGGCTACGCGGGAACGCGCCGCCCATCCTGAAGCCTGGTACCGCCGGTGACATCAGCCAGCTCGCCGATCCCGTGCCGCAGGCGCTCGTTCTCACCGCCATCGTGATCGGCTTCGCCATGACGGCGCTTTTCCTCGTCGTCCTGCTGGCCTCGCGCGGCCTCACCGGCACCGACCATGTCGATGGACGGGAGAGCGACCGGTGACGACGGCCATCGCCAACCATCTGATCATCGCTCCGATCGTGCTGCCGCTGCTGGTCGGCGCGGCGCTGCTGCTCATGGACGACCGGCGGCGCCCGCTCAAGGCGCTTCTGTCGGTCTCGTCGACCGCCGCGCTGCTCGTCATTTCCATGTTCCTCGTCTGGCGCGCGGACGGGATGACGGCGCTGTCGCACACCGTGTCCTATCCGCTCGGCAACTGGCCCGCCCCCTTCGGCATCGTGCTGGTGCTGGACCGCCTTTCCGCCATGATGGTGCTGCTGACGAGCGTGCTGGGGCTTGCGGGGCTCGTCTTCTCGCTGGCGCGCTGGCATCGGGCGGGGCCGCATTTCCACACGCTGTTCCTGTTCCAGCTCATGGGCCTCAACGGCGCCTTTCTCACCGGCGACCTGTTCAACCTGTTCGTGTTCTTCGAGATCCTGCTCGCGGCCTCCTACGGGCTCGTCCTGCACGGCATGGGCGTGGTGCGGGTGAAGGCGGGTCTTCATTACATCGTCGTCAATCTCGCGGCCTCTTCGCTGTTCCTGATCGGCGTCAGCCTCATCTACGGCGTCTCCGGCACGCTCAACATGGCCGATCTCGCGCTGCGCATCCCGACCCTCGCGGAGAGCGACCGCATGTTCCTGGAGGCGGGTGCGGCCATTCTGGGCGTCGCCTTTCTCGTCAAGGCCGGCATGTGGCCGCTGAGCTTCTGGCTTCCCACCGCCTATGCGGCGGCGAGCGCTCCGGCGGCGGCCGTCTTCGCCATCATGACGAAGGTCGGTGTCTACGTGCTGCTGCGCCTGTCGCTGCTGCTGTTCGGCAACGGCGCCGCAGAATCGGCGCATTTCGGCACGCAGGTGCTTCTCTACGGCGGCATGGCGACCATCGCCTTCGGGGCGGTGGGCGTGCTCGCCACCCAGACCATGTCGAGGCTCGCCGGCTACAGCGTGCTCGTCTCCTCCGGCACGCTGCTCGCGGCCATCGGCGTCGGCAACGCCACGGCAACCAGCGGCGCCCTCTTCTATCTCGTCAACTCGACGCTGGCCATCGGCGGCTTCTTCCTGCTGATCGAACTCGTGGAACGCGGGCGCGATCCCGGCGCCGACGTTCTCGCCGTCACCATGGCGGCCTACGGCTACACCGACGAGGACGACGTGGCAGAGGAGGTCGAGGTGGGCGAACGCATCCCGACAGTGGTAGCGTTTCTGGGTGGCAGCTTCATCGCCTTCGCCCTGTTGCTCGCGGGTCTGCCGCCCCTCTCCGGCTTCATCGCCAAGTTCGCGTTGCTCACCGCGATCATGGACCCGGCCGGGATAGGCACGGGCGGGCCGCAGTATGTCGTCACCTGGGTGCTGGTCGCGCTGTTGATCCTCTCCGGCCTTTCCGCCATGCTGGCGATGACGCGCATCGGCATCCAGACCTTCTGGTCGCCGATAGATGGCGTGGTGCCCGGCGTGCGTGGCGTCGAGATCGCGGCGGTCGCGTTCCTGCTCCTGCTGTGCGTTGCGCTCACCGTGCGGGCCGGGACGGTGTTCGATTTCATGGAGAGCACCGCCGCCTCCCTGCATGCGCCGACCGACTACATCAACAGCGTCCTGCAGGGCCGTGCGGGCGCCGCGGGACAGGGAGGAGCCACACCATGAGGCGATTTATGGCGCATCTCCTGCCCTATCCGTTGCTGTCGCTCGCCATCCTCATCATGTGGCTGCTGCTCAATCAGTCCGTATCGCCGGGCCAGGTGGTGTTCGGCAGCCTGCTTGCCCTTGGCGGCGCCTGGGGCATGACGACGCTGGGGCAGGAAACACCGCGCATCCGCCGCCCGCTGACGATCCTGTGGCTGGGGGTTATCGTCTTTGTCGATATCGTCCGGTCCAACATCGCGGTGGCGAAGATCATCTTCCGCCCCGGCAGCCGGCGCGGCACGCCGGGCTTCATGGCCGTGAAGCTCGACATGCGCAACCCATACGGCCTTGCGGCGCTCGCGATCGTCATCACATCGACGCCCGGCACGATCTGGACCAATTTCTCCTCCGCGTCCGGCATCCTCCTGATCCACGTGCTCGACCTGCAGGATGAGGCCGAATGGGTCGACACCATCAAGAACCGTTACGAGCGACGGCTGATGGAGATTTTCGAATGAGCGCGTCCTTCCTTCCCGCCGACTGGCCGTTCGTGGTGCTCGACTGGTCGCTGTTCATCGCGCAGCTCTTTCTGGGGCTGGCGATGGCCTGCGCGGCCTACCGGCTGATTCTTGGCCCCCGCGCGCAGGACCGCGTGCTTGGCCTCGACACCTTCTACGTCAACGCGATGCTGCTGCTGCTGACCTACGGCATCCGCGTGGCCAGCACGATCTATTTCGAGGTGGCGCTGATCATCGGCCTGCTCGGCTTCACCGGCACGGTGGCGCTGTCGAAATTCCTGATGCGGGGCGAGGTGATCGAATGATCGACATCGAACTCGCCTTCGAGAACCTGCCCCCGTGGGCGGCGTTGCTCACCGCCTTCTGCGTCTTCATGGGCGCGTTCCTGACGCTGACGGGCTCGGTAGGACTGCTGCGACTCAAGACCTTCTACGAGCGCGTCCATGCGCCCACGCTCGGCTCGACGCTCGGCACCGGCTTCATTCTGGTGGGGTCGATGATCTGCTTTTCCGTGTTGCGCGGGCGGCTGTCGGTGCACGAAATCCTGATTGCCGTGTTCCTGACGATCACGACCCCGGTCGGCTTCATGCTGCTGGTGCGATCCGCGCTCTATCGCGACAGGGTGGAGGGCAACGATAACGTGCCGGAAGGCAATCCGACGCCCGGGAAGCAGAGTGCCCCGGACGCCGCCGTTCAGCAGGATTGAGTCGCTAGAATCTGTCCTGTTTCAACATAAACAGGACAGATCCCAATCCCCGTCGGCTCCAATCCGTTCAGCTCGTGGCGCCGCCTTCGGCAGGCTTGTCGGCCGTGTCCTGCGTCTGGTCCACCGGCGTGGCCGCTACATGGCCGGCCAGTGCCTGGCGCAGCGCCGTTTCCTTCTCCTCGTCGAGCGAGGTGGAAACCACCGTGCCGCCAACGCCCTCGAACTCCTTCAGCACCTTGTCGCCCGTGACCTTGCGGACCAGCAGGAACAGGCCAGCGGTGCCCGGCTGAAGCGCCTGGGCCGCTTCCTTCATGAATTCGTCATTGATACCGACATCGGTCAGCTTGCCGCTGAGCGCGCCGGCACCCGCGCCGACGGCGGTGCCGAGCAGCGGGTTGAGGAAGATGAGGCCGACCAGCGCACCCCACAGCGCGCCGGAGACGGCGCCCGTGGCGGTGAGGTTCAGCAGCTGGTTGAGGCGGATATTGCCGTCCGCTTCCTTGACGGCGATGACCGCGTCGCCAAGCTCGATGAGATATTCCTGCTGAAGCTCCAGCAGGCGCTTGCGCACTTCCACGGCCTTTTCTTCGGTCGGGAAGGCGATAAAGATGAGATCGCTCATGATGAACTCCGTTCGATGAGGGGCAAAAAGTTAATTGTCGATATGGCCGAGGCTGCGCGCGGGATCGAGCCGGTCGCGCACCCTCTGCTTGAGCGTCTTTACATCGGGAAAACCGCCGTCGCGCTTGCGCTCCCAAATCGTCTCGCCGTCATAGTCGATGCGGAACACGCCTCCCGTCCCGGGCGCGAGCGCCACCTGCGCGAGGTCGGTCGAGAAGGTGGAAAGCAGTTCCTGCGCCATCCACGCCGCACGCAGCAGCCATTGGCACTGCGTGCAGTAGGTGATGATGACGCTCGGGCGGGGCCCGGCCCCAGTGTCTGGCAGATCGGTCATGTCAATTCCGGAAGCGTGTGATGACGACAACCGGCCCATGGTGGATCACGCCAGACACCATGACAAGCAGGATCGGCGGCGACTGGAATCAGTCCAGCGGGGGAATGCGCAGCACCTGGCCGGGGTAGATCTTGTCGGGATGGCTCAGCAGCGGCTTGTTGGCGTCGAAGATCACCTCGTACTTGCCACCCTTGCCGGCACCGTAGTGGTGTTCGGCGATCTTCCAGAGCGTGTCGCCCTTCACGACCGTGTAGAACGCAGCGTCAGCGGCCGGGCTGTCGACCTTGAGTTCGTTCTCGACGGCGGCCACGCCCAGCGTGTTGCCGAGCGCGAGCGCAATCTTCTCGGCCTCCTCGGTGGAGGTTGCGTTGCCCTTCACGGTGACCTTGTCGCCATCCACCTGGATGTCGAGGCCCTCGGCGTTGAAGCCGTGCTTCTCAACTTCCTTCTTGAGGTCATCGGCGGTGGCCGCCTGGGCCTCGCTCGCGCCGAACAGCTTTTCACCCGCACCCTTGATGAAGCTCAGCAAACCCATGATTGTCACCTCGTCGGTTGAATAAGTTGCATACGCTACCGGCCGCACAGCGGATTTCAACGCACCCCGCGTCAGCGATCATGCTGATGATATCGGAGGGACCGCGCGACACAATAACAAGAGAGACGCCAATCTCAATCGACGATAACGGTATATTTCCACCTGATACAGAAATCACACGCCGGACAGGCAGACCCACGCGGGCGAGGCGCCGGGAATAGCGGACCGCTGAAACCCGCGCGCGGAATGAAAAATTGTTTACCATTGCGCGGGATAATCAAGGCGTTCGCCGTGTGCGGCCGGTTGCCGCCGGCGCGCGGCGCAACCATCTCTTTCGCCCTTTCAACAATCGGATGAAACGCCAATGTCGGACAAACGGATCGTGGTGCTCTATGGCGGCTTTTCCGCCGAGCGCGAGGTGTCGCTGGTCAGCGGGCGCGCCTGCGCGCAGGCGCTGCGCCAACGTGGGCACGACGTCGTCCTCATCGATCCCGCCGATGGCATCCCGGCGCTCGTCAACGCGCTCGATCCCGCCCGCGACGTCGTCTTCAACGCGCTGCACGGGCGCTGGGGCGAGGACGGTTCCATCCAGGGCCTGCTCGATCTGATGCGCGTGCCTTACACGCATTCCGGCCTGCTCGCTTCGGCGCTCGCCATGAACAAGGCGCTGGCGCGCGACATTTTCGCCCGCGTCGGCCTGCGCTGCGCTGCGGGCAGGCTTTGCACCCGCGAGGACTTCCGCAACGGCCATCCGTTGGCCCTGCCCTACGTCATCAAGCCCGTGGCCGAAGGTTCGTCGAAGGGCGTGCGCATCGTCACGAGCGGCGACAACCTCATCGCCTCCGAGGAGGACTGGGCCTACGGCGATCACGTGCTGGTCGAGAGCTTCATCGAGGGGCGCGAGTTGACCGTCGCCGTGCTTGAGGGCAAGGCGTTCGCCGTCACGGAACTGCGCACCGGCGAGGGGTTCTACGATTACGAAGCCAAGTACACGGAAGGCCGCACGCAGCACATCGTCCCCGCGCCGGTGCCGGACGAGATCACGCAGCAGGCGATGCGCTGGGCCGAGATCGCCCACGAAGCGTTGGGATGCCGCAGCCTCAGCCGCTCCGATTTCCGCTACGACGACCGCCCGGAGGCCGGCACAGCCGGCGGCCTCTACATTCTGGAAACCAATACCCAGCCGGGCATGACGCCGCTCAGCCTCGCGCCCGAGCAGGCGCGGCATGTCGGCATGGACTTCTCCGACCTCGTCGAGAGGCTGGTCACCATCGCGCGGCACGACTGAGCGCGGGCTGTCACGGGCAGGCCCGCCCTGCCCTGCGACGGCCTATCGCCTTTTCCACCGCAATTCGCTGACGAGAACGCCGAGCACGATCAGCGCGGCACCGAGAATGGCGATCGGCCCGAGCCTCTCGCCGGCGATCCGGCCGAATATCCCGGCCCAGACCGGCTCGCCCGCGTAGATCAGCGTGGCGCGTGTGGGCGAGACGGTACGTTGCGCCCAGTTCATCGCAAACTGGATCAGCGCGCTCGCGAGACCCAGCCCCACGGCGGTGGCAACCAGAAGCCACGAGAACGGCGGTATGCTCTCGCCAGCGGGAATCATCGCGGCGAAGCTCAGCAGCGACGCCACGCCAAGCTGCACCACCGTCACCCGCCGCGCATGCGCCTTGCCGGCGAAGGCGCCGATCAGGATGATCTCGCCCGCGATCGCGACCGCCGATGCCAGCGTCCACAGTTCGCCCACCTCGAAGCTGATGCTCGCCCCCTCCGGACCGGCGAGCAGGACAAGGCCCGTGAACGCGAGCACGACGCCGATCCATGCCATCGGCTGCGGCACGCGGCGCAGGAAGAAGAGCTGCAGCAGCGGCACGAACGGCACATAGAGTGCGGTGATGAACGCCGACTGGCTGCTGGGGATCGTCTTCAGCCCCACCGTCTGCAGCGAATAGCCCAGCATCAGCACCACGCCGATCAGGCTGCCGGCGCGCAGGTCGAGCCAGGTGACGCCCGCCATCGTGCGCGTCGCCGTTACACCCAGCAGGAGGGCGGCGGTGGCGAAGCGCAGGCCGACGAAAAAGAACGGCCCCGTGACCGTCAGCGCGTGCTGGACAATGAGGAACGTCGTGCCCCAGACGACGGTGATCAGCACCAGCACCAGTTCCGGCACGGAAAAGCGCCACGGATGCGCGGGTTCTGCGAACTGAGATGATACGCTCAAGAAACGGGCTCCCGGACATTCGACGCGGCGCGACACATCGAACAGGCCCGTCGGCCCCCTCTATGCCATGAACCCGGGGCTGAGGAAACACCCGCCGCCGCAGCGCTCCCTTCCCGATTCGCATGCCGCATGCTCCGCCACGGCGACGGCGGCCGCAATCGTGGAAAGACACGCGCAACCTGCGTTCAGAAGGCGATTTGCGGCACCCGTTTGTTCAACAGATAAAAAAGGTTACTCCGGATGTGACGTTTCCTCCACAAACGGAACAAATAACCTTCACATCAACGTCACAAGGGCTGTAGAATATCCGTGCCGAAGCAGAATAGTCTGTTTTTTGGAAACCCATCAGGGACATACGGAGACGGCAAGGTGACGGTCCACGTCCCACTTCCCGTTACGCCGGAAGCCTGTCCGGCGCTTGTCCTCAACGCTGATTTCCGGCCGTTGAGCTACTATCCGCTTTCTCTCTGGAGTTGGCAGGATGCAATCAAGGCGGTGTTTCTCGACAGGGTAAATATCGTCTCGGAGTATGATACGGCGGTGCGAAGTCCCACTTTCGAGATGCGCCTTCCCTCCGTCGTTTCCCTCAAAACCTATGTTCAGCCCTCGCGTCATCCGGCCTTCACCCGCTTCAACGTTTTCCTGCGAGACCGGTTTTCCTGCCAGTACTGCGGCTCCCGCGAGGACCTTACCTTCGATCACCTGATTCCCCGCTCCAAGGGCGGGCAGACGACCTGGGAAAACGTGGTCACCGCGTGCTCCCCCTGCAATCTGCGCAAAGGCAACCGCATGCCCCGCGAGATCGACATGTGGCCGACGCAGATGCCCTACGCCCCCTCCGTCCACGATCTCCATCAGAACGGCCGCCAGTTTCCCCCTAACTACCTGCACGAAAGCTGGCTCGACTATCTCTATTGGGATGTGGAACTGGAGCCCTGACAGCGAGACGCGCGCTCACGCCGTTTCCGCGACGTGAACCGCCTCCTGAACCAGTTCCTGGCACACGTCCACCCACGTAGCCCCGACGATTTCCGCCATGCGCAGCGTATTGATGCGCACCGCCGAGTGAACGGAGCCCGCCGCCGGCACCACCTCGTCGAAAGCCCGGAGCGACACGTCGCAATAGACCGGCAAGGGAGTAGCGAGACCGAAGGGGCAGACGCCGCCGACCGGATGGCCCGTCAGCTCCAGCACCTCGTCCGGGCCGAGCATCTTCGCCTTGACGCCGAAGGCCGTCTTCAGTTTCCGGTTATCGAGGCGAGCATCGCCGCGCGCGACAATCAGCACCACCTTCTCGCCGAAGCGCAGCGACAGTGTCTTGGCAATCCGGCCGGGTTCGACGCCATGCGCCTCCGCGGCGAGGGCAACGGTCGCTGTGCTGACGGCGAGTTCCAGGATTTCGACATCCGGCGCGCGTTCGGCCAGAAAGGCACGGACGGATTCAAGACTCATGACGCTCTCCGGATGGCCTGCGACTCTATCATCTGAAACGAATTTTCATCGATCACATGATTCCGTCCGGCGGACAAGAGCGGCGGCATGATTCCGGCTTCATGCCTGCCGCCCCGGCTGCTTCCGGTTCGCCGCCTCAGTACAGCTCCTCCGGGCGGCCGACGCTGACATACGTAAAGCCGCGCACGAGCAGGTCCTGCGGCGGATAGATGTTACGGAGATCGACGACCACCGGCGTTTTCAGAAGCGCCCTGACGCGGTCGAGATCGAGCGCGCGGAAGGCGTCCCATTCCGTGATGATGACGAGCGCGTCCGCACCCTCTATGGCTGTGTAGACGTTGTCGGCATAGGCCACGTCGTCGAGCACGGTCTTCGCCTGCTCGATGCCCTCGGGATCGTAGGCGCGGATGCTGGCACCGGCGTCCTGCAGGGCGCGAATAATGGCGATCGACGGCGCCTCGCGCATGTCGTCCGTGTTGGGCTTGAAGGTAAGGCCGAGCACGGCGACGGTCTTGCCGCTGACGCTGCCGCCGCAGGCAGCGATCACCTTGCGGCCCATGGCGCGCTTGCGCACCTCGTTCACCGCCGCGACCGTCTCCACGATCCGCACGGGCGAATCCGCATCCTGCGCAATCTTCACCAGCGCCAGCGTGTCCTTGGGGAAGCAGGAGCCGCCATAGCCCGGCCCGGCGTGCAGGAACTTCGAGCCGATCCGGTTGTCGAGCCCTATGCCGCGCGCCACCTCCTGCACGTTCGCGCCGACCTTCTCGCACAGGTCGGCGATCTCGTTGATGAAGGTGATCTTGGTGGCCAGAAAGGCGTTGGCGGCGTACTTGATCAGCTCCGCCGTGCGACGGTTGGTGATGATGAGCGGCGACTGGTTCAGGTAGAGCGGCCGGTAGAGCGCGCGCATTACCTCGCCGGCACGCTCGTCCTCGGTGCCGACGACGATGCGATCCGGCCGCTTGAAGTCGGTGATGGCCGCGCCCTCGCGCAGAAACTCCGGATTGGAAACGACGGCGAAATCGGCGTCTGGCCGCACCTCGCGGATGATAGCCTCCACGGCGTCGCCCGTGCCGACCGGCACCGTGGATTTCGTCACCACGACCGTATAGCCGTCCATGGCCTCCGCGATCTCGCGCGCCGCCTGATGGACGTATGACAGGTCCGCATGCCCGTCACCGCGCCGCGAGGGCGTCCCGACCGCGATGAACACCACATCGGCGGAACGCACGGCTTCCGTCTGCCCGGTGGCGAAGAACAGCCGACCGGCCTGCACGTTGTTGGCGACGAGATCGGCGAGGCCCGGCTCGTAGATCGGGATATCGCCTTTTTCGAGCGCGGCGATCTTGGCCGGGTCCTTGTCGACACAAGTGACGACGTGCCCGAAATCGGCGAAGCACGCCCCGGAAACAAGGCCGACATAGCCGGCGCCGATCATCGTTACACGCATGACAAACTCCTGACGTCAGGATGATACCTACGCCGCGACACGGGCGGTGTCGGCGACGACGCTGCCGATGCGCCGCCCGTCCATGTCCGCGACCTCGAACCGCCAGCCGTGCCAGAAAAAGGCCTCGCCCGCCTCCGGCAGATGGCCGAGATGCGCCAGCATGAATCCGGCGAGCGTGGTGAAATCGCCTTCCTCATCCATGTCCTCCAGCGACAGCGTGCGTTCGACCTCGTCGATGGCCATGCGGCCGTCGAGCACCCAGGCGCCATCGGCGCGGCGCACCGCCTCGGGCTTTTCCTCGCCAGCGAGTTCCGGCAGGTCGCCGGCGATGGCGATCAGCACGTCGGTCGGCGTCACCACGCCCTCGAACGTGCCGTGCTCGTCGACGACGATGGCCATGTGGACGTTGGAGGTTTTGAAGCTGTCGAGCAGCCGGATGACCGGCATCGTGTCACTGACGTAGAGCGGCGTGCGTACCGCGCCTTCCAGATCGATGCGCCCGTTGCGCCGCTGCTGGTCGAGCAGGTCCTTCGCATGCACCACGCCGATCACGTCGTCGACATCGCCGCGGCAGACGGGAAAGCGCGAGCGCCCGCTCTGGCGGACCTCCTCCAGCACCACATCCGGGTCGTCGTTGATGTCGAGCCAGATGGTGTCGACGCGCGGCACCATGATCGAGCGCACGCTACGCTCGCCGAGCGTGAGCACCCGTTCGATCATGCTGCTTTCCGCCGGCGTGAACACAGTCTCCGCGCCGCCGGTGGAAATGATGGCGGCCACCTCTTCGGAAGCCTCGGGCGCATCCTTGCCGCCGCGCAGGATGCGCAGCACGGCGCGCGCCGTGCGGTCGCGCAGGTCGACACTGCTCACGCGCCGGCGCACATTGCGCCGCCCCACCTGGTTCGCGGCTTCCACGAGGATGGAGAAGCCGATGGCGGCGTAGAGGTAGCCCTTCGGAATGTGATAGCCGAGCCCCTCGACGATGAGGCTGAAGCCGATCATCAGCAGGAAGCCGAGGCAGAGGATCACCACGGTCGGGTGGCGGCTGACGAAGGCCATCAGCGGCTTGCTCGCCACCATCATCACGCCCACCGCGATGACGACGGCGATCATCATCACCGACAGGTCCTTGACCATGCCCACGGCGGTGATCACCGAATCGAGCGAAAATACGGCGTCGAGCACCACGATCTGGGCGATGACGTGCCAGAACACGGCATAGGCGCCGCCGGACTCCTTCGCGCCGTTGTGGCCTTCGAGCCGCTCGTGCAGCTCCGTCGTGCCCTTGAACAGCAGGAAGGCGCCACCGCCGATCAGGATCACGTCGCGCCACGAGATTTCCGCGCCGAGCACCGTGAAGACCGGTTCGGTCAGCGTCACGATCCACGAAATGGAGGCGAGCAGCAGCAACCGCATGACGAGTGCGAGCGTCAGGCCGATGACGCGCGCCTTGTTGCGCTGGTGCGGCGGTAGCTTGTCCGCCAGAATAGCGATGAAGACGAGGTTATCGATGCCGAGAACGACTTCGAGCACCACCAGAGTCGCAAGGCCGGCCCAGGCGGCGGGGTCCGCCATCCATTCAAGCAGCATCAGTTGTTGTCCGTGGCTGGGAGCACCACTGTTGCGCGGGAATGGCGCAGCGTGGAAAAGGAAGGATTCGAAGCGGGTGTCCCATGCCTGCGTCGGGCGCGACTGGAAGGCGGCTCACACGGGGCGGACACGGACGGCTCCTCTCCTCGATCGGTCGGCGCGCTGGCACGCGCCTGCTTCATATAGGGGCATGCACAGGCCGCCAACAACCCCCGCCAGCGCAAAAAATGATGCGCGACGCCGCTGGAGGCTGCTAGGTCGTTGCAAAAATCGCCCCAAATATCCGCCAGAAAATTCATGTGGCCGCGGAATAAAGCGCGCGGCGGTTTCGTATACGCAGCATGGAACGCGATCAGACCCCTGTCCGGACAACCGGCCCCCTGCCCGACGTGCTCGGCCAGCTTGGGGCGCTGCGGCGCTATGCTCGCTCGCTGACGCGCGACGACGGCGAGGCGGAGGACCTCGTGCACGATGCACTCGTGCACGCCTATGAGAAGCAGTCGTCGTTCCGCCCCGACAAGGGCGTTCGCAACTGGCTTCTCTCGATCCTGCACAACACGTTCATCGACCGCGTGCGCGCGCGCCGTTCCCGCCAGCGGCGCATCGAGCAGCTCACGGCGGAGGTCCACGCCGATCCGGCCGGCTATCAGGCATCGCCGGCGCAGGAGCATGCGCTGCGGCTGGCGCAAGTGCGCCAGGCCTTCATGTCGCTGCCGGAGGAGCAGCGGGCCGTGCTGCATCTCGTCTCCATCGACGGGCTGAGCTACGCCGAGGCCGCGCAGGCGCTGGGTCTGCCAGTCGGCACCGTGATGTCGCGGCTGGCACGCGCCCGCGCGGCGCTGCGCGCCTTCGAGGAGCGGCCCGCCGCCATACCGCCGGCCACGCCGGCGAACATCGTCCATCTGCGTATCGTGGGAGGTTCTGACGATGCAAACGGTTGATCCGATCGTCGAGGCCGATCTCCAGGGCTATCTCGACGACCAGTTGCCGCTCGAACGGCGCATTGCTGTGGAGGCGCATCTGGCCGCGCGTCCCGATCTCGCGGCCCGCGTCATGACGGACATGCGGCTGCGCGACGAGTTGAAACTTGCCCTCATGCAGCCGGCCGGCCAGCCGCGCCCCCGCACGACGCAGGCCGCGAGGCGGCTGGAGCGGGGGCTGCGCTGGCGCAGGCACTCCGGTGCGCTGCGACGCGCGGCGGCTATCGGTCTGTTCCTCATGGCAGGATGGTTCGCGCACGCCCAGTTCGGCACCCTCGGCATCGGCGCGGTTTCCGCTTCCGGCCTGCCGCCCGCCTTCGTCGAGGAGGCGGTCGACGCCGGCCTCCTGCAGCCGACGCGCCTGGGCAACGCCTCCCGCACGCCGGCCTACGAGCCGGATCGCATCCTGGCGGAGACTGCCATCGCACTGCCGGTCCTGCCCGATGACTGGCAGGTGGAGGACGTCGTCGTCGCGCCGTCGCGGTTCGGGCCGAGCGTGGCCGTCAGCATCCGCGCGCCGGACGTGGGGCGGCTTTCCCTGATCGCCATCCGCCCCGGCGTGTTCGATGTCGTGCCGGTGACGCTCGCGCACGGCAACGACACGACCGTCGCTCACTGGCAGATCGGCGACGTCGCCTACGCGCTCGTCGCGCAGGGGGCGGCGGGCGACATCGACCGTCTCGCCGACGGTCTCGTCAGAACCCTTTACTGACCCGCGGGCGATGCTTGCGTCCGCGGGTTCCACCAACCACGTTTATGGCAACAACGATTTTCCTACCCGGAGTTAGACCGATGACCAATCCGCATTCCGGCTTCGGCTGGCAGACGACCAGCCGCGGTCTCGACCGCGCCGCCTTCAACGAGGGCCTGCGCCAGCATATGCTGCGCATCTATAACTACATGGCGCTCGGCCTCGTGCTCACCGGCGTCGTCGCCTTCGTCGTCGGCACGACGCCCGCTCTTTACGTACCGATCTTCTCCACGCCGCTCAAGTGGGTGGTGATGCTGGCGCCGCTCGCCTTCGTGCTGTTCTTCTCGTTCCGCATCAACAAGATCTCCGCCGGCGGCGCGCAGGCGCTGTTCTGGTCGTTCTGCGCGGTGATGGGCCTGTCGCTCGCCTCGATTTTCCTCGTGTTCACCGGCACGAGCATCGCGCGCACGTTCTTCATCACGGCGGCGATGTTCGGCGCGACGAGCCTTTACGGCTACACGACGAAGCGCGACCTGTCGCAGTTCGGCTCGTTCCTCATCATGGGCCTGATCGGCGTCGTCATCGCGAGCCTCATCAACCTGTTCATCGGATCGACGATGCTGCAGTTCGCCGTTTCCGTCATCGGCGTGCTGGTGTTCGTCGGCCTGACGGCGTGGGACACGCAGACGATCAAGGAGCAGTATGCCGAGAATTTCTCGTCCGAGTCGCAGCAGAAGCTTGCAATTTTCGGCGCGTTCTCGCTTTACTTGAACTTCATCAACATGTTCCAGTTGCTGCTGTCCCTCACGGGCCAGCGCGAGGAATAAGCATCACGCATGGGTGCCTTGCGAATTGGACCAATTCGCAAGGTCCGTCTTGAATATGACCCGATGGCGCTCCATCACATCAGGAACGCCATCGGCAGGGTCGGATGATAACGCGCCCGGTTCAGAAGGCGTTTCGGGAGGTGAGAAATTGTCCTATTCCGGCGCTACCCCCGGTTCGCGGCTGCTTCCGAGGATCCGCCGCCGGCCGCCCGGCCGCAGGCTGTGGGCCATCCTGCGCTCCCTTGCGCGCGACACCAGCCGCGAGCGCATCTCGGTCGGCGACCTGCTCGACACCATGCACGACCGCGCATTCGGCGCGCTGATGTTCATTTTCGCCTTCCCCAACATCCTGCCTACCCCGCCGGGCACATCGGCCATTCTCGCCGCCCCGCTCGTCTTCCTGACCGCGCAGATGATGATCGGCCGCAAGCCGTGGCTGCCGCAGGTCATCGCCGCCCGCTCCATGGCCCGCCGGGATTTCGCCGCCATGACGGAACGCGCCGTGCCGTGGCTCGCGCGGGCGGAGCGCCTGCTGCGTCCGCGCCTGCTGCACCTCGCCACGCCGCCGATGGAATATTTCATCGGCGCGGTCTGCTTTCTGCTGTCCGTCATCCTGCTGCTGCCCATTCCGCTCGGCAACATGCTCCCCGCGCTCGCCATCTGCCTGTTCTCGCTCGGCATTCTGGGTCGAGACGGCGTGTGGGTGCTGCTCGGCGTGGTGGCGACCATCGTGTCGCTCGTCGTCGTCGGCGGCGTGCTCTACGGCCTGCTGAAGACCGCGCTCTTCATCATCGCCAACGCCTTTGGCTGACCGGAGCGCGGGGCTGCTTTCCCGCCTTCACCGGATGCGCACGGTGACGTTGTCCGTGCTGCCGCGCGCATCGATCACGGATAGCCACGCGAAGCCCTCGCCGTCCGGCCGCCAGCGCGTCTCCCGCCGGAGCGCCCCCTGCTCCACCGGCCGGCCGTTGACCATCCAGGTGAGGGGCGGTATGCCGCCGGAGGCCTTCAGCGCGAGTTCCTGCAACACGGCCTCCTGCCCCCCCTCCTGTTCCAGCCCCAGATCGATCAGCGCGCCATCCGGCGGAAAGGCGATCCGCAGCGGTGCGCTGATCGTGGCCATGAGGTTGCGCGGCGCGTCGCGGCGCAGATGCCGTAGTGGCGGCGGCAGGGTCGCGCTCGTCGCCGTCAGCCGGCCTTCGGGGACGATGACCGGCAGCGAGTCGCGCCCAAGGCGGGCGAAAGCCTCGAACAGCAAGGGGGCCGCCGTATGGCGCGCGAGCAGACCCGGCACCGCCCCGCCATCGGGACGGCCTAGCCACACGGCAATCGTCGTGTTGCGGTCGAAGCCGGCCGCCACCGCGTCGCGATAGCCATAGGACGTGCCCGTCTTGTAGGCGATGCGTCCCGCCGGCGCATTGTGCGGCGCAGGCGCGCCGCGCAGGATATCAGCGACATACCAGGCCGCTACCGGCTGCACGAACGCCGGTTCCGCCGCCGCCGGTATCTCGCTGTCGAGCCGGTAGCGCAGGGCCGGCACCTTGCCGCCGCGCGCCAGCCCGGCATAGGCCCGGGCGAGATCCGTCAGGCGGATGCCGAGGCCGCCGAGCGCGATGGCGAGCCCTGGCTCGCCGCCGTCCTTCGGCAGTTCCACGGCGACACCGGCCGCCCGCAGCCGCGCCAGCAGATGCGCCGGGCCGACCTCGGCGAGCAGCGCGACCGCCGGCACGTTGAGCGACAGTTGCAGCGCCTTGCGCGCCGTGACCGTGCCCTGAAACGTCTGGTCGAAGTTCTCCGGCGCATAGAGGCCATAGCGTGTTGGCCTGTCTTCGAGAACCGTCTCTGGATGTGCGAGGCCCGCCTCGAACGCCAGGGCGTAGATGAACGGCTTCAGCGCCGATCCGGGTGAGCGCACGGCCTTCGCCGCATCCACCCACCCCGCCCGCTCGGACGCCATGATATCCGCCGCGCCGACGTGTGCCAGCACCTCGCCGGTGGAGTTGTCGACGGCGACGATGGCCGCCGAGATTTGCGGCCCGATGCGTCGCGCCGCCTCCCGTGCCAGCGTTTCAAGACCCGCTTGCAGGCCCGCATCGATGGTGAGGCGCAGGGTGCCGGCCTCGGGATTCGCGGCGCGTTCGGCCTGCGCCACATGGGCCGCGAGCATCGGAAAACTGCGCCGCGCCGTGGGCACGGGCGCGGCGAGCGCCGCCTCCATCTCGGCCGCGCCAATCAGGCCGCGCTCGAAAGCGCGCTTCAGGACACGCCCGCGCGCCGCGCGGGCCTGCCCGGGAAAGCG
Organism: Pseudochelatococcus lubricantis; assembly: GCF_011762225.1. Classification (GTDB taxonomy): domain Bacteria; phylum Pseudomonadota; class Alphaproteobacteria; order Rhizobiales; family Beijerinckiaceae; genus Pseudochelatococcus; species Pseudochelatococcus lubricantis. The sequence continues at coordinate 66,012 of NZ_JAASQI010000005.1, read as the reverse complement.
GTCCGGCCGGCGCGCTTCCGGCGATTGCGGCAGCGCGACGAGCAGCGCGGCCTCGGCGACGGACAGGCGGCGCGGCTCCTTGCCGAAATAGGCGAGGCTCGCCGCGCGCACGCCCTCCAGATTACCGCCGTAGGGCGCGAGGCCGAGATAGAACGCCAGAATCCCGTCCTTCGAGAAATGCCGCTCCAGCTCAATGGCCCGCACGGCCTGCCGCAGCTTGGCGGCCATCGTGCGTTCCGTGCGCGGCTCCATCAGCCGCGCCACCTGCATGGTGAGCGTCGAACCGCCGGAGACGATGCGGCCGGTCGCCAGCATCTGTATGGCCGCGCGCGACGTCGCCAGCGGATCGACGCCGTGGTGGCGGCGAAAGCGCCGGTCCTCGTAGGCCATCAGCAGATCGAGAAAGCGCGGATCGACATCCGCCACCGTCGCGGGAAGCCGCCAGCGGCCATCGTCGAAGGTGAAGGCACGCAGCACCGCGCCGTGCCGGTCGAGCACGACAGTGGAATACTGCCGGGCGGCCGCAAGATCGAGCGGCGGCAGGCTCGCCGCGAACCGCCAGAGCGCCCCGCCCGCCAGCAGCGCGGCGACAAGCGCGACCGCCCCCGCGGTCGCGGCCAGCCTGCGGATCACGGCGCCCCCTTGGCGTCCGTCACCCTGGCGCCAGTTACCTCGACCGTGCCGTAACCCGTGCGGCCGAAGCGTTCAGGCCGGTAGAGGTCCTCGACAACCGCCGGCGGATGCACGTATTGGCCGGGCGACACCGCCCGCACGATATAGGCGACGGAGAAGAACGCCGGCTGGTCGGCCTCCCGGGCGAAGGAAGCGACGAAACGGTCGTCTCGGTACTCGACATGGGTCGGCTCCACGTCCCGCGTCAGCCACGGCAGGCCGGCCAGATCGGCGCTGTCAACGAGGCGCGGGCTGTCAATCTCGAACCCCGCCGGCAGGAAGTCCGCCAATAGCACCTGCGCCTGACGCGCATCGCGTTCCGTCACCTTCAGCACGGTCACGAGCCGCTCGTTCTGCGCCACCTTCGTCGGATCGGCGGCCTTGCCGTCAAGACGGAAGTAGGAGCGTTCGACGGTATAGCCCTGCGCCAGCGCCGGCTCGCGCGCCGTGGGGTTGCCAGCGACGCCGATCACCGCCTGCACGGGCGCATCTCCGCCGTTCGTCACCTTCACCGCGCCAGCCGCGAGATCGAAGCCGGCGACGGTGCGGAAAAACGGCCCCCTGTGCTCCGCGCCGTTGACGGTGAGCGAGAGGTTCTTGGCTTCCTCCGCGAGGCTCGCGGCCGCCAGCACCAGCCACGTGTTTTCCTGCGTGCTGGTGTAGCGGCGCCCGTCGCGCGCCCGCTCGACCGCCTGGCCGAGCGCGGCGAGATGAGCGCGCCCCGCGCCCGTCTCGCCGACGAGCGCCAGCACCCCGGCCGCATCGCGCAGTACCGAGCCGTAGTCGGCGCGGCCACGCTCGTCGTCCTTCGCGCCAGCCAGTGCGTCAACCGCCTGTCCAATCACGCGGTCGGCGCGCGTGCGGTCGCCGAGCAGCGCAAGCGCCGACCCCACCTGCGCCTGCGCCAGCGGCGAGCCGAAGGAGGCGAGGCGTACGTCCGCGAAATAGCGCAGGTCACCGATGACCGGCCGCCCGTTGCGCGCCAGCACGTAAGCCGCGTAGGCCAGCGCCTCGCCCTCGCCGTCCGGGAAGTCGGCGCTGTTGACGACGGCATTGCGCAGCCGGTCCAGCGTCTGCGTGAACGCGCGCTGCGGCACATCGAACGAGCGCTCGCGCGCCCGCGTGAGGAAATCGGCAACGAAGGCATCAAGCCACAAATCGTCGCCGCCCACGGACCAGAGGCCGAAGGAACCGCTGGCATCCTGCCGAGACAGCACCCGCGCGATTGCCTCGTTGACACGCCTGTCGGCATCTGTGTCGGGCGGCAGCGCGTTGAGCGCGGCGAGCGTATTCGCGTAGAGCAGCGGCAGCGCACGGCTCACCGTCTGCTCCGTGCAGCCGTAGGGAAAACGGTCGAGCGCGCCAAGCAGCGCCGGTACGTCGAGCGCCGCAAGCGGCGTGACCGACAACGAGACGACGCCCGTTCCCGGCTGGATATCCGCGAGCAGGTCGCCGGACAGGCTCACGCTGGCGCCGGGTGCGAGCGGATGCACCGTGCGGCGGGTCAGCGGCCGCGTGCCCGCACCGATGCCGAGCCGCAGCGTCTGCGACGCCTCGATGCCCGGACCGGCGATCGTCGCCGTCACCGACGCCTGCCCGACGCCCGTCGCCTTGACCGGAATCGCGAAGCCTTCGCTGCCGCCCTGATCGAGCCGGATCGCGGGCTCCAGCACCCGCGCGTCCGCCGTGAGCGGCCCATCGACCGCGAGCGACAGGCGGTAGTCCCCCGCTTCGCCGGAAACGTTGTCGACAGCGAGGAACAGCAGCGACGAATCGCCGGCATTGAGGAAGCGCGGCAGGCTGGCGGAAACAACCACGGGATCGCGCACCACCACATCGACGCTCGCCTGGCCGACACGCTCCTTCGACCACGCGACCGCGAACACCCGCACCGTGCCGTTGAAGGCGGGGATCTCGAAATCGACCGGCGCCGTCCCGTCCGCGCCCACCTTCACGACGCCCGTGTAAAGCGCCAGCGGCTCCTGCGACGGCGGCGCGCCTTCCAGTGGCGGCGCCCCGGCGTCGCCGCCCGAGCGGATCGCGCCGCGCGTGCCCTGCATGCCGTCGATCAGGAAGCCGTAGACGTCGCGGATATCGGTGCCGAGCTGCCGCTGGCCGAAGAAATACTCGTCGGGCTGCGGCGGTTCATAGCGGGTGAGGTTGAGGATGCCGGCATCGACCGCCGCCACCGCCACATAAGCCTCCTCGCCCGGCTGCAGGCCACTCACCTTCACCGGCACGGACAGCGGCGCGCGCGGCGCGACGGTGCGCGGCCCGCCGAGGTCGACGCCGAGCGTGCGCGCCGCACGGTCGACCGAGAACCACGAGAGCCCCAGCGCCCGGCCGGGTTGTCGCCGCGCGGCGACATCGAGCGGGCGATGCGCCAGCGCCACCACATAAGCGCCCGGCCCCCATTCCGCCTTCACCGGCAGCGTGACCGTCGCGCCCTCCGGCGTGACGTCGACGACGCGCTCCTCATGGATGCGGTCGCTGGCGACAAGCAGCGTTACCTTGCCGGTGAAGCGCGGCTTCAGCGTCACCGCGAGTTCCTCGCCCGCCGCATAGGCCGCCTTGTCGAGCACGAGGTCCAGCCGGTCGGGCGTATTCGCGCTCGCCGTGCCGCTGTAGCCCGAGGCGAAGCTCACGCTCACGGGCTGCACCGAACCGTCGACCGCCGCGACATCGAGCCGGTAGCGGCCCCACTCGACAGGCACGGCAATCTGACCCGGTTCCTGTGTCGAAAGATCGAGCGTGCCGTCCTGCACGCGGCGCGTCGTCGTGACGGTCTCGAACGACCACTGCCCGCCCTGGTTGAACCACTGGAAGCGCTGCTCCACCCGCGACAGCGTCCAGTGCACCTTGGCCGCCTGCCGTGCCCCCTGCGGCGTTGCCGCCACCACGTCGAAGCGCGCCTGTGCGCCTTCCGTCAGGTTGTCGAACAGCGGGCGCACGCCGATAACCGGACCGGCGGGCAGGATCGGCAGGGTCACCGAGCGCTCCACCGCCCGGCCGCCCGCCTCCGCGACGCGCAGCGCGATCCGCGCCTCGACAGGCCGTTGCGCCGCGACATCCGGCACAGGCACGGCAAGTTTCGCCCTGCCCTGCGTATCGGTCACGGCGCCGGATGCGACTTCCAGCGACACGCTCTCGAAAGCCTCGTCGTCGATGCCGACCCGATAACCCTCCAGTCCGGGGATGGCCGTGCCGCCAGCCTGCTGCACAACCACGTCGCCGCTCACATCGAGCCCGGCGGCAGGCGCGCCATATAAATATTGTGCGTCGACCGCGATTTCCGCGACCGCGCCCCAGTCGAGCACAGGCGCCTGCGGCGCCAGCTTCAGCTCGATGCGTTCGGGAACATAGTCCTCCACCAGAAAGGTCGTCTCGCCGACCGGCTCGCCCTTCGGGTCGACATAGGCCTGCACGCGCCAGGTGCCGTGCGCCGCGCCGGCGAGCAGCGGCAGGGACCACGCGCGCCCGCCGAGCCCCTGATCGTCGACAGGCGCGCGCCGGTATTCCACACCGTCCGGCCGGCGGGCGACGAGCGTCAGCGGCAGGCCGCCGGCGGCATTGCCGGTTGCATCGCGCAGCAGCGCAGTGACATGGACCGTCTCGCCCGTGCGATAGACGCCGCGCTCCGTGAACACCTGCCCGTCAAGCGGGCCGGGCGCGGACCGGCCGGCGACGCCCCTGTCGGTGAGATCGAAAGGCGCCTGTTCGAGATCGAGGAAGTTGTAGTCGCCCGCCTCCGTCGTCGCCACCAGCAGGCCGGGGCGCGTGCCGCCCTGCCCGCGCGTCAGGCCGGCGGCGAATGTCGCCTCGCCCTGCGCGTCGGTGCGAGCCGTCGCCAGCACCTCGTTGTTGCGGGCGACGAGCCGCAGGTCTACGCCCGCAGCAGGCCCGGCGGAAGCCAGCGAGCGTGCCAGCACACGCAGGCCGCCCTCGTTCGTCAGCGCGGTGAGGCCGATGTCGGACACCACGAACCACTGCGTCGCACGCTGGCTGTAGTCCTCGTCCGCCGGCGGGCCGCCGCCCGGCCGCGCCGTCAGCACATAGACGCCCGGCGACAGGGCTTTGCCGATTGCCTCATGCACCGGAAAAGCGGTGATCTCGTCCTTGTTGAGGCTTGAGCGGGTTTCGAGCGTGCCGCTCCACACCTTCTCGCCGCGCTCCGCCCGCAGCGCGTCGATCACCCAGCGGCCAAGCTGGTCGAGGAAGCCGCCCTCGCGAATCGTCGCGATCAGATTGCGGTCGCCAACGCGGAAAACATCGATCTCGGCTGCGGCCGTGTTGACGGAAACGAGCGGGATGCCCTCCTGCCCGGTCGAGGGCAGCACATAGTTGCGGCCAGTGAAGCGGACGGACGGCGCACGGTCGCGCACGTATATTTCATAGTCGGCGCTGCGCAGCAGCGTGTCGCCGGAAGCCGCCGGCAGGCCCTGCCGCAGCACGATGGCGTAGCGCTCGCCGTGCTTCAGCCCATCGACGCAAACCTGCGATTCCTCGCCCGTGACGGCGGCGTTAGCCGCGCCCGCGACCGCGACGAAGGGAGCGAAGTCCACACCCTTCGCCACGGGCTCGGAAAACTGGAAACAAGCGCGCGGCGTCAGCGCATCGGAATCCACGCGGTTGCCGGTGATTCGAAAGCCGTAGCGGGCGCGCAATTCCTCATAGGCCGCGCGCACCGGCGCGGTATCGTGCAGCGCGAGCGCCGCCCTGTAGCTGTCGATCGCCTGCCGGAAGAGCGTCGCGCGCACCTGCGCCTCGCCCAGCGTCACGAGCGCGGCGGCCTTGTCAGCGGGCTTCGCGGCGCGCTGGAAACCGGCGTAGGCCGCGGTCTGCGCCCTGTCGAGCCAGCGCATGCGCAGACTGTAGTCATCCGTCTCGAACGTGGAGGCAAGGCGCGCGTAGCTCAGCCAGTCCTGAAAATTGCCCGGCTCGCGCAGCAGCAGCGCGCTCGTCAGCGCCAGCGCCCGCTTCGCATCGCCCCTCGCTGTCGCCTCGGCAATGTCCTTGCGCAACTGCGCAACGGGCCGCGACAGATCGGCCTGCGCGGCTTCTCGCTTCAGCGTGGCATCGAAGCGCACCACGTTGCTCGCCAGATCGTTGCGCTGAAAGGCGCCTTGCGCAACCGCCAGACCTGGCAGCATGCCAAGAGCGAGTGCGGCCGGCAGCACCAGCCGGCGAAACAGGGACGGAATCGACATCGGCGCGCTCCACGGCTGCGGGATCAGGCTGCAGGGACGACGCGGCAGAGGATGAACCAGCGGACGGCCACTTGCAAGCGCCCCCGGAGTTGCCACCAGCGCGCCTTCCGATTTTCCCGGCGCTTGTATCTTTCAGCGCTTCGATCCGGCTGCGGGCATATCGGGCAGCCCGTCAGGCCCCATTTTCGACCTCTATGGTGACATGCGACAGGCCATGAAAATGGGCCAGCTTGCTGCGGTAGACCAATGGCTCCATCGGGGTTGCGGAACGGATCGAGATGATGGCTCCATGATGGCCGGGGCCGAGCTGCCATACATGCAGATCGGTGATCTCGTCCCCGCCCTGTTCGATAACGTCGCGGATTTTCTGCGGCAGATTTTCGCCAGTCGGAACGTAATCCAGCAGAACCCGGCCCGTGTCGCGGATAAGCCCCCATGACCAGCGGGCGATGACGAGACCGCCGACGACACCCATGAGCGGGTCCATCCAGTTCCAGCCGTAAAGGCCTCCCAGAACAAGCGCCGCGATAGCCAGAACCGAGGTCAGCGCGTCCGCCAGAACATGCAGATAGGCAGCGCGCAGGTTGTTGTCGTGAGCATGGTGGCCGTGGTTGTGATCGTGAGCAGCACCGTGATGGTGGTCATGGTGATGAGCATTATCGCCATGCAACAGCCATGCACAGACGAGATTCACCGCCAGCCCGATCACAGCGACGGTGATAGCCTGCGAAAAGCTGATCGCCACCGGGCTGTAAAGCCGCATCAGGCTTTCCCAGCCGATCAGCAGGGCAATCAGAGCCAGAACCACAGCGCTCGCAAAGCCCGCAAGGTCGCCCAGCTTGCCGGTGCCGAAGGTAAAACGCGGATTTCGCGCATTCCGGCGGGCATAAAGATAGGCCAACGCAGCAATCAACATTGCCGCCGCATGGGTGGACATATGCCAGCCATCTGCGACCAGAGCCATGGAGCCGTAAATCGTTCCGGCAACGATCTCCACGACCATCATCGTTGCGGTGGTGGCGATAACGAGCCAGGTGCGTTTTTCGTTGCGCTCGTGATCCTGGCCAAGAAAGACATGCTCGTGCGGGCTGGCGAAACGGACGGCTGTGTCGGTCATTTCAAGTATGTCCTGATAACGTCGATCAACTCGGCGGCACCTTGAGCGCGGGCTACGTCTTCGTCCTTGTCAGGGTTGGAGACGTGTTCGCGAATATGATCTTCGATCAGTTCGGCCGTCAGGCCGGTGACCGCGCCGCGAACCGAAGCGACAAGGTTCAGGATCTCCCCACAGGGCACCTCCGCCTCAAGGGATCGTTCTATCGCCTCGATCTGACCTTTGAGACGGCGGACGCGGGCGAGAAGCTTCGTTTTGTTTTTCGTCGTGTGCGACATACTATAGGGGTATACCCTATATTGCGGGTCAACGCAACGATACCTCGGCATCCGCTTGATCCGGCCCCATCTCCGTCATTGATTATCTCCCCGTAGGGAGAGACCGGCCATGCAAATCAGACCGACCCGTGAGGGGGACATCCGGGCCCTCCTCAAAAGTGCATGCATTGGGCCCCGAATCCGGGAGCATTCCTTGTGGGAGCTTCGAGGGCAAGCGGTCCGTTCCAGCAGATATTCATTCCGACCGGCCGTTACAGGTTTTCGCCCCAGATGCTGAAGTGCAGCGGCGCTACAGATGCGTTTCAAGGCGCACATCAGGGAAATCGGCCGGGATTTATTCTGGAAATTGACGCTTTGAATATAAGCGCTCAAATGGCGCGCCCAAGGGGAGCAGATTCCAGCCGTCCGAAAAGCCGTTTTCTGCCTTGTATTCAACGGCGCTATGGGTTGACGACAGGTACGTTTTCAAGGTACGTTGGCAGGACTTTCACGAATATGAGACCCCTGTCGACATGTCCCGTCCTGCCCTTGGCCGTTACCTTGAATGGAACGGCGGCACCATCCGCGTTGTCATCCACGTCCCGAAGGACCTTCAAGCCGCCCTTGGGGCCACGAAGCTGAAACAGTCCCTGCACACGGACAGCCCGAAGACCGCCGAGGCGATCAAGTGGCGTGTCATCGCGGACCTCAAGCATCGCCTTGTCGAAGCCCGGAAGGGCACGAAGGGGGACCCGCTGGTTGCCGAAGCGATGCAGTGGCGGGAGGCCCTGAATGACCCCCGTGCCGACGACAACCAGTCGGCCGCCATGTCGTCCCTTCTGACAGACCGTGCGGAAGAGATCGAAGAGGCGCGAGGCTTCCGGGCAGCAAAGACATTCGCGGACATTGCCCAAGGCAAGGCAACGCCTATCTTGTCCCTCCTCCCTGACTGGTTCGCGGAGAGCCGGTTTGCAGGCAGGACACGGCAGGCACGGGATAAGGCTGTCCGTAGCTTTACCGCATGGGCGTCCGGCCTCCCCGCTCCCATCAGTGCCATTGAAGCGGTCACTCGGAAGGTTGCCGGGGACTACAAGGCCACCTTCATCAAGGCGGGGACCAATGCCGGGACCGCGAACAAGGACCTTGGGAGCCTGTCTGCCTATTGGTCATGGCTCATGGACCGGGGGCATCTCCCCCAAGGCTTACAGGCCAATCCGTGGCAAGGGCAGCGTGTGGCGAAGGAGCAGACCGGCCATGCGAAGCCCGAGGACGGCCAAGGGAACAAGCGCCCCTTCACGGACAAGGAAGTCACCATCCTCTTGAATGGTCTCCGGCAGGACCCGCCGACAGGGGCCGGGGAAGCCCTCCCCGATATGTCCACCTTCGCGGCCCTTGAAGGTGCTCGCATAGGCGAGATTGCGACCCTCCGCGTCCGGCATGTCGACCTCGACAAGATGGAGGTCTACATTCCCGGAGAGAAGACGGAGAACGCAGGACGGCGCACCGCCTTGCACTCCGGCCTTCGGGAAGTCATGGCAGCACGTATCCAAGGCAAGACACCGGACGCCTACGTCTTCCATGAGCTACCGGACCAGAAGCCCGACGAAGACGGCATAACTATGCGCGGCAAGGGAGCGCCAGCGTCACAAGCCTTCACCCGCATCCGCAGGAAGCTAGGCGTGGATGACATGCTCCCCGGTGCCCGACAGTCCCGTATCGACTTCCATTCGTGGCGGCGCTGGTTCATTGCGAAGGCCGTGCAGGCCCTCCAGCGGGGCGCGAACGGCTTCGATAGCTGGACCATAGCGGACGTGGTGGGACACTCTAAGGACGACATGCCGTTGCCCATGACGATGGGCCTTTATCCCGGAAGGGCCAGCATGGAGGCCATGAGGGCTTGCGTGGAGGCGGTGAAGCTGCCGTCAATCTCGGTGCGGGAGGAGCGCCCGGAAACGGTAGCGGCCTCGGAAGCCGCGCCTGCGGCGACAGCGGACATTTTGTCGGAAAAATCCGAAGCGGCATTATCGTAAACGCGGCGCGAGTTTACCCCCCTGCCGGCGGCGGCGGGGCCATAGACTCGCAGTTGCGCAGGGAAGCCCGTACAGACTCGCCACACCCTGCCTGCACCTACCTAGCGCCTGCCCATACCGTGAGTCCTGCGGGCCTCCTATGAGTCCGCACGAGCACCTTGGCAGGAGGGCGTTGAACTCGGGCAAGGGCATCCGGAGGAAAGCTTTCCGGTGGATACGTGCCTATCGGGAGGAACCGCGCCTCCGCCCGGCGCAGGCTTGTCACCATTGAATCGTCCGCAAGGGTATACCCCTGTGGACAGATAGATCAGCCCTCAAAATTCTGTCCGTAAGGATTGACTTCGATCAGCGGACATGCATTTCTATGGACATAATCCTTACGTACATCCGGAGGGCACCATGTCCACGATCCTCTATGCCCGCGTCTCCACCGCCGATCAGACGCTTGACCATCAGCGCACACAGGCCGAAGCAGCCGAGTTCAAGATTGATACCGTCGTTGCCGATCATGGCGTGTCGGGCGTCAACACGCGGCTTGCCGACAGACCGCAGGGCAAACGCCTGTTCGACATCCTGCGGCGCGGCGACGTGCTGGTGGTCCGGTGGGTTGACAGGCTCGGGCGGAACTACCGGGACGTGACGGAAGTCACCCGGCAGTTCATGGACCGGGGCGTCATCGTTCGGACGGTCATCAACAACATGACATTCGACGGCGCGACCGCAGACCCGATGCAAATGGCCGTTCGGGATGCACTCATCGCCTTTATGGCGGCGACGGCACAGGCCCAAGCGGAAGCGACGAAAGAGGCGCAAAGGGCGGGGATAGACGCGCGGAAGGGCGATACAGAACGGTATCGCGGGAAGAAGCCAAGCTATGACCGGGAGAACTTCGGGGCCGTCGTGAACATGCTGGCGATGGGCGAAGGCGCGTCGGCCATTTCAAAGGCGACCGGATTGACCCGGCAGACAGTGCTGCGGATCAGGGATGACCGGACGGGGGCGGAAGCGGCCTTGGCGAGATGGGGACTGTGAACGAATATACTATAACATATTGATTTTGAACGATTATTAATTTAATCGTGTAGAATCAATGGCTTACTTCCACCCCAAAAGTGAAGTCGCAACTTCACATTTTATAACATATTGAAATTAATAACGATTCCGGGACGGCAAGCTTAAGTTGCACCTATAGCCAAGAGAGGCGCTTACGGACCACCCGCAGCATAAGGAAGCGGGCGAGCGCCAAGATATATAGCCAGCTATTGGGCTGCACCTAGTGGAGAAGAGGCCCGAAAAGTGAAGTTCACTTCACATTTGAATTAAGTCAGCAATCCTGATCCACTTGCCTCTTTCCCATTTGTTGGGAAGCCTCGCTCAAATCAAATTCGGGAACACAGACAGCCATGAAATTCACGGAACTCAGACCACCCATCACCACCCCGGACGGCCTCCTTCAAGTGCCCCTCGCGCACTCCGAAAGGACAGCCCTCATCGCCCCGAACGACTATCGCCGCGTCCTTGAAGCTGGATACAGCCCGAACTGGATGCAGCATCCTGACGGAACCATCAAGACATGGAAGAGCGGCAGGAAGTCGGGAACACGCACCTCCATCGCCCGCGTCATCATGGGCGTGGCGGAGACAGTTACCGGGATAGCGACGCAGAACCGCGCCCTCATCATCAAGCATCGCAACGGGGACAAGACAGACCTCCGCAGGGAGAACCTGACGGTGACGACGCGGAACGCCAAGATGACGGCATGGGGCCGGGATGACAGGCGAGGAAGGGAAGCACAGCCTTAGCGACTGACCACAGCCCCGCAGAATGCTTCGCAACAAAACACTATCCGCCCGCCTCGACGCGGGTTTTTCTTTATCTACAGACACCAGACGAAAAAGGATCATCAAAAACATGACAGAAATAACCGACAACAGAAACCACAACTGGCTTGCTAATGCAGCGCAGACCATCCACGAACGCACCGCAAAGGCCCGAGAAGGAACCTTTGAGACCCTGATGACCTTTGTGGCGATTGGGGAAGTCCTGAACGAGGTTAAAGAAACCTTGGGCGGCGCTGGAAGAAACAGCACTTTCGGGAAGTGGTGCGACGAACAAGGCTTTAGTTTCGATAAAACATGGCGCTCCCGCCTCATGAAGCTTGCCGCCAATTGGGACGAAGCCAAGGCTGCAATGGAAGTCAGGCCGGAAGGCGAACGGAAATGGTCCGTCAAGGAGGTCTTGAAGGCCCTCGCGGATAAGCGGAAGGCAGATAGCGGATTAAATAGTTGCCCCGAGGCAACCATTTCCACGGAAGCCAAGCCCAAGCCGCCTTCCACCAAGGAACGGCTTGAGCAAGTGCTTGAAGAAAACAAGCGGCTCTCTCAGGCCCTCACGGAAGCCTTGGAGCGGATAAAGAGCCTTGAGGCCCGCAAAGCGCCAGACCAGACGCAGAAACCTAGCCAGCCAGAACTCGACTTTGGAGCGCAACGATACCCTGCTCCCCACGGAACACCGCTGGGCAATCAGGAAGCTGCCAACGCCCAGAATAGTTCCGTCAAGGTAGATCCTCAAGACAGAACCCGCGCTAAAAAGGTTTGGTCGCTGTACACGAGAGGAGTGACGGCAGGCGAGCGGGAGGCCGCAAAGGAGAGATTGGAAAGGGCGGCAGAAAAATATGGCTTACCATTTGATGATTTCATCGCAGCCTGCGGGATCGCCCGATAGATAGTAAGAGAAGACAACCGACCACCTCAGACAAGCCCGCCTTTTTGGCGGGTTTTGTCGTTTCTAAGGACCATCATCAATGCACTACCAGCCGCATATCCTGAATCGAAAGACGGGGCGCATCGAACCGACAGACTGGGGAGAGTGGTTTACCGTCACCGAAGTCGGCCGTCATTATGGCGTCGGCTCCAAGCGTGTCCGGGCTGTCCTCCATCACATGGGAATGCTCGGAAAGGAAGGTCGCTATTACCGGCTCCCGCAAGAATGGGAGGAACGCGGATACGGGGCCAGGAATGACAATCCCAAGTCTGGCTTCTCCTTCGACACCGTCAGCCCGATGGGCCAGCGCCTCATTGCAGAAGCATGGGACATGGCTGTCGCTGATTATGAAAAAGACCTCCGGGAACATGGGAGTGTCGTCACCGCAAGGGAAGCCCTTGATGTGTTCAAGGAAACCCGTCTGTCGCCCATGACGGTCCAGATGGAAATCATTTGGGTCCGTCATCACTTCCCCGACCTTTCCCATAACGACATCGCAACCGTGGTCGAATGTACCCAGCAACTTGTCAGCCGATATCTCAGCCAACGGAAGGGCGAGATTGAGACGTGGGAAAGGGTCAAGAAGCAAGGGTTATTTGAAGGGCGTCGGGATGCGGATGTCGCGGGCTCCTGCGGGCCTCTTGAGGGTTCCCGGCATGAATGAGCGTCGAAGATAATAATTACCCATGACCCACAACACCGGGAAAAATAGTTTCGGTTGCAATCAGCGAGTCACCTCGCGCAACAGGCTCCAGCCGTCGTTCTCGGGCTGCAACACGCTGTCGCTGCCTGCTGCGCCCGGTGTCTCGGTTTGCAGATCGCGGAGCGGGCAGTGAGCCGAAGCACGACATGCCCGGCCTCCAGATGCAGCGCGTCCACGTCGAAAACCTGCATCGCTGCGCCGGGCGGGCCAACCTCGAAAGTCAGTCGGGCGTCGGGATCGAGCGCAACCCGTCGCGCCACTTGATCGAGAATCCCGCGAAACTTGCCGACAGACAGGTAATCACGTCCCCCTTCCGCGCCGCTATCCTCCACTTGCAGGATCGTTTCGCGCCACGAGGCGGGATTGACGCCGCAATCGAGGGTCACGAAGGAGCCGGCCTTGACTTCGGTCACATGATAGCCGGGTCTGATCCTGCGCCCACCGTAGTCGATAACCAGAGCCTTGCCGGCGTGCGGCTCCAGCGCGGTCAGAAGGGCGCCCAGCGAGGCGTCGCCGTCAAAATCCATCTCCAGAAAATTCATCTCTTGGGATCTGGTGCTATCGTTCATCTTCATGTATCCATATTTCAATAGATGTTGATATATTGAGGCTACAATGAACGAAAAGCAAGCCCTCGACGCCTTCGCCGCGCTCTCTCAAGAAACGCGGCTGCGCATCGTCCGCCTGCTGGTGACGGCCGGCCCTCAAGGTCTGCCGGCCGGGGCGATTGGCGAGGCGATGGACGGTGCGTCATCTTCGCGCATGTCGTTCCACTTGAGCCAATTGGAACATGCCGGGCTGGTTGTGTCCCGCCGCGAGGGGCGTTCGATCATCTACAGCGCCGCCTATCCGGCCCTCGCCGGCCTCATCGCCTTCCTCATGCGCGACTGCTGCCAAGGCCACCCCGAAGTGTGCAACCCCGCCGTGGCCGCGCTGTCCTGCCAATGCGAACCCGTGGAGGATCACGCTCATGCCTGACACCAACCTGACCAACCGCGTCTACAACGTCCTGTTTCTCTGCACCGGCAATTCCGCCCGTTCGATCATGGCCGAGAGCATCCTTAACAAGGACGGTGCCGGCCGGTTCCGTGCTTTCTCGGCGGGCAGCCATCCGAAAAGCGCAGTCAATCCCTTTGCTCTCAAGGTACTGGAGAGCTTCGATTATCCCACCGATGGGCTCCGGTCGAAAAGCTGGGACGAGTTCGGGAAGCCGGATGCGCCCGTGATGGATTTCGTGTTCACCGTCTGCGACAACGCGGCCGGGGAGACCTGTCCGGTCTGGCCGGGGCATCCGATGACGGCGCATTGGGGCATTGAAGACCCCGCCGCCGTGGAGGGGGCGGACATCGAGAAGGAAGCGGCCTTCGTCACCGCGTTCCGTTATCTCAGAAACCGCATCTCCGCCTTTTCGTCGCTCCCCATCGAAAGCCTCGACCGGACGGCTCTCGGCACGAAGCTGCGGGAAATCGGCAGAAGCGAAGGGGCCACGTCGCTCCGGCCCGACTTGGTATGAGATGAACTTGGCATGAGGTGAATCATGGACGTCATTATCTATCACAACCCCGCCTGCGGCACATCGCGCAACACGCTCGCCATGATCCGCAATGCCGGTATCGAGCCGCATATCATCGAATATCTCAAGACGCCGCCGACACGGACGATGCTCAAGCAGCTTATCGAGCGCATGGGCATCCCCGTCCGCGATCTGCTGCGCCAGAAGGGCACTCCCTATGCGGAGCTTGGCCTTGACGATCCGAACCTGACCGATGACCAGCTTCTTGACGCCATGCTGGCGCATCCGATCCTGATTAACCGTCCCATCGTCGTCAGCCCGAAGGGCGTGCGGCTCTGCCGCCCGTCCGAACAGGTGCTGGACCTGCTGCCGCCGCAGCGGGGCGAGTTCGTTAAGGAGGACGGCGAACGGGTGGTGGACGAACACGGCCGCCGCGTGGCGACAGCATAAGGACGGGCCACATGTCCACCTTTGAACGCTATCTCACCCTATGGGTTGCGCTCTGCATCGTCGCCGGTATCGCGCTCGGCCACCTCATGCCGGGCATCTTCCATGCCATCGGCGCGATGGAGGTCGCCAAGGTCAACCTGCCGGTTGCGGTGCTCATCTGGCTGATGATCGTGCCGATGCTGATCAGGATCGACTTTGCCGCGCTCGGGCAGGTCAAGGAGCACTGGCGCGGCATCGGCGTGACGCTCTTCGTCAATTGGGCTGTGAAGCCCTTTTCGATGGCGGCGCTTGGCTGGCTGTTCATCGGATACCTGTTCCGGCCTTACCTGCCGGCTGACCAGATCGACAGCTATATCGCCGGCCTCATCATCCTTGCGGCCGCGCCCTGCACGGCGATGGTGTTCGTCTGGTCGAACCTGACCAAGGGCGAACCGCACTTCACATTGAGCCAAGTCGCGCTCAATGACGCCATCATGGTGTTCGCTTTCGCGCCGGTTGTCGGCCTGCTGCTCGGCCTCTCGGCCATTACCGTGCCGTGGGATACACTCGTCCTTTCGGTTGCGCTCTACATCATCGTCCCGGTGATCGTCGCGCAGTTCGTGCGCCGTCATCTGCTCGCCACGGGCGGAGAACCGGCACTGAAACGTTTCCTCGACTGGCTCCAGCCGCTTTCACTGGCGGCGCTGCTCGCCACGCTCGTGCTGCTGTTCGGTTTTCAGGGCGAACAGATTCTTGCCCAACCGCTCATTATCGCCCTCTTGGCCGTCCCGATCCTGATCCAGGTCTATTTCAACGCCGGGCTGGCCTATCTGCTGAACCGCGTCACCGGGGAGAAACATTGCGTGGCGGGGCCGTCCGCCCTGATCGGCGCTTCAAACTTCTTCGAACTGGCGGTTGCCGCCGCCATCAGCCTTTTCGGCTTCCAGTCGGGTGCGGCGCTCGCCACCGTCGTCGGGGTGCTGATCGAAGTGCCGGTGATGCTCTCCGTCGTGTGGATCGTGAACCGCTCCAAAGGCTGGTATGAACGCGGCGGCAAGGCACCGGCTGTCACGGAAGCGGGGCGTTGATGCTCACGATCTGGCGCAAGACGCCATGACGCGGTGGCTCGCCATCGGGGCGCTCGGGCTGACACAGATTGTCGGCTATGGCACGCTCTATTACAGCTTCGGCATCCTCGCGCCCGCCATAGCGCGAGACTTCGCGTGGCCCCCGGAATTGGCGTTCGGGGCGCTTTCCGCTGCGCTTCTGGCCGGAGGACTGGCCGCGCCCCTATCGGGACGCTGGATCGACTGCTATGGGGCCGGGCGTGTCATGACGGCCGGATCACTCGTCGCGGCCGCCGCGCTCGTGGCCTGCGCTTTCGCTCCGTCCGGCACGGCCTTCCTGCCGACGCTGGTGGCAATGGAAATCGCCTCGACGCTCGTGCAGTACAGCGCCGCGTTTCCCTTGCTGGTGCAGCGCCACCCGCAGACCGCACAGCGCAGCATCGTCTATCTGACGCTGATCGCCGGTTTCGCCTCCACCATCTTTTGGCCGGTCACGACATGGCTGCATGGATTCCTGACATGGCGGCAGGTCTATCTTGCCTTCGCGGCGATGCACCTTGCCATCTGCTTGCCGCTCCACGCCCTGCTGTCGCGCCCGTCCCGGCCTGCCGACACGACAAGCGATGCAGCGCCCCGGAGAGATGACAACCCGGTTGAAGGCAGTCTACCGCTTGTCGTAAGACGGAAAGGGTTTGCCCTGATGGCGATTGGCCTTGCCCTCCAGAGCTTCGTCAGTTCGGCAATCCTCGTTCACATGCTGCCGCTTCTCGCCGCGCTCGGCCTCGGCGTGGTCGGTGTCATGGTCGGCACCCTGTACGGCCCGGCGCAGGTCTTGAGCCGTTTCGTCAACATGGTATTCGGCCGGAACCTGTCCCAACTCCGGCTCGCAATGATTTCCGCCGGGTTGCTGCCGGCGGCGATAGCCCTTCTGCTTTTGGCCGCTCCGTCCGTTCCGGGCGCACTGGCCTTCGCCGTCCTGTTCGGCATGGGCAACGGGCTTTACAGCATCGTGAGCGGAACCCTTCCCCTCGTACTGTTCGGTAGCTTCGGTTACGGCACCCGCCAAGGTCAGGTGATGGCAGTGCGCCTCGTGGTCGCATCAGCCGCGCCGTTCGCCTTCGCCCTGCTGACGGAGCATATCGGCGTTGATTGGGCGCTCGCGGTCACGGCCGCATTTGGGGCTGGTGCTGTAGTGGCGTTTGCTGGCATCGCGAGGCTATCGCGTGCGCCCGCTCGGCTTGATGTTGCTGTTGTCAGGCAGGAGAGCACGGCAGATTCGGGCAGCGCCGTGTAGCAACCATCTCCGGTATCGCTCTGCGCTGCCCCGGTGGACGTTCAACCGGATCACATAGCCCTCTGCGACATCCTGACACAGGTACGCAGTCTAGGACGCGGCTAGGTACGCGGTCCAAAATCTTGTCCGGGATTGTCTTTGAATATCAGTGCCTTACGTATAGGCGAGTTTTATGGCGCGCCCAAGGGGAATCGAACCCCTGTTTTCGCCGTGAAAGGGCGACGTCCTAGACCGCTAGACGATGGGCGCATCAACCGTTGCCGGTGAAGTGGCGTGACTAATAGAGATGTTTGCCGCCTTCGGCAAGGCCTGTCGTAAAACTTTGGATGTTTTCCACATAAGTGACGCGCGGCCGTCATACAAGCACTATCGGCGCGCGGCTTCGGCCTTGCAGACATCGAGCAGCCGCAGGCTCACCTGCGTGCGCCCGCCCCAGTTGTCGAGCGCCAGTGTGCCGGCCGCGTGCACCGGCTGCCCCTTCAGCGACAACAGCGCCTGCCCAAGCGGCTGGTCGGCGGCGCGGAACACCATGCCGCCGAGCGATGCACCGTCGCCGGCGCGCAGGCGGACACGCACATGGTTCGCCCCCACGACGGTGGCCTCGGTCAGCATATGATGGCCGAACGCGAATACCGGCTCGGGATTGCCAGCGCCGTAAGGGCCTGCGCGGGAGATGCCCGCCACGAGTTCCGGCGTCGCGCCGCCTGCCGTGAGCGCTGCGTTGATGCCGAGCGCCTCGCCCTCGCCTGCCCGCCCGACGTCTTCGGCAAGTACCGCCGACAGCCGCTCGCCGAAGGCCGCGACGCCGTCGCGGCCGAGTGTCACGCCCGCCGCCATGGCATGGCCACCACCCTTGACGGCGATGCCCTCCTCCACCATCCGACGCACCGCCCGCCCGATATCCGCGCCCGGAATCGAGCGGCCCGAGCCCGTGCCGCCACCCCGGTCGTCGAGCGCGATGGCGAAGGCGGGACGGTTGAAGCGCTCCTTCACCCGCGCGGCGACCAGCCCGACGACACCCGGATGCCAGCCGGGCGAGGCCACGACCAGCACCGGGGGATCGCCTTCCGCCAGCTGGCGCTCCGCCATGGCGACCGCCTCCTCGACGGCCAGCCGCTCCACCACCTGCCGCTCCGCGTTCAGCGTGTTGAGTTCTGTAGCGATGCGCGCCGCCTCATGCGGCTCCCGTGCCATCAGCAAGGTGGTGCCCAGCGCCGAATCGCCGATTCTCCCCCCCGCGTTGATGCGCGGGCCGAGCAGGAAGCCGAGATGCCACGCCTCCGGCGGCCCCGACAGGCCGGAGACGTCGAGCAGCGCCGTCAGCCCAGGTCGCCGGCGCTGGCGCATCACGGCAAGCCCCTGCTGGACGAAAGCGCGGTTGAGGCCGACGAGCGGCACGACATCGGCCACGGTCGCAAGCGCCACGAGGTCGAGATCGGCGAGCAGGTCGGGCTCCCCGCCCGCCGTCTGCCGCCAGAAGCCGGCCTGACGCAACGCACGCTGGACGGCGACGAGAGCCATGAAAACCACGCCGGCCGCGCACAGGTGGCCGAGGCCCGACAGGTCATCCTGCCGGTTGGGGTTGACGACTGCCACAGCCTGCGGCAGCTCCACGCCCGCCTGATGATGATCGAGCACCACGACGTCCATGCCAAGCCGGCGCGCCTCGGCGAGCGGCTCGAAACTCGCCACGCCGCAGTCCACCGTCACCAGCAGGGTGCAGCCGGCCTCATGCAGTTCACGGATCGCCGCCAAGTTGGGTCCATAGCCGTCGACGACGCGGTCCGGAATCCGCACGACGAAGTCCACCCCTCCGCGTGCCAGAAACAGGCCGAGCAGGGCGGAGGAACAGGCGCCGTCGACATCGTAGTCACCGAGGATGGCGACTTTCTCCCGGCGCGCCACCGCCCGCGCGATACGCGCCGCCGCCTCGTCCATAGCGACGAGCGTCGAGGGATCGGGCATGAGATCGCGCACGCGCGGCGCGAGATAAGCCTGCGCATCGTCGGGCCCGATGCCGCGCGACGCCAGCACGCGCGCCAGAATGTCGGGCAGCCCGTGCAGCTGCACCATTGCAAGCGCCGAGGCGCGCTCGGCCTCCGTGCAGCGATCCTGCCAGGCGCGCCCGAGAACGGAGCGGCTGACGCCGAGAAACGGACGCGCCTCAAAGGAATGCGCTGCGGAAAAGCTTGCCTGGGCCACCTTGCTCGACGAAATGTTGGCTGGAGCATTTCTGCGAAAGATAGAAATGCTCCGTCTGAATGAAAGCGCGCCGGGCGCAGAGGCCCGGCGCGAACAGCGGCAATCAGTCCAGATGGAATTTCGAATGGTCGCGATGCTCGGCGCGGATGCGGCGCACCGTGCCGGTGGCGGAACGGTAGACGACAGTCTCGGTCTCGATGACGTCGCTGCCGAAACGCACGCCGGAGAGCAGCGCCCCGTCCGTCACACCCGTCGCCGAGACGACAACGTCGCCCGCCGCCAGTTCCTCAATGGAATACTTGCGCGCGGGATCGGTGACGCCCATGGCCGCGGCGCGCTCGCGCTTCTCCGGCGTGTCGAGAATGAGGCGGGTCTGCATCTGGCCGCCGACGCAGCGCAGAGCCGCCGCCGCGAGCACACCCTCGGGCGCGCCGCCCGTGCCGATATAAATGTCGACACCGGTCTCGCCCGACGTGGCGGTGAAGATCACGCCCGCCACATCGCCGTCGGTGATGAGTCGCACGGACGCGCCCGTGCGGCGGATGGCGGCGATGATCTCGGCATGACGCGGACGATCGAGCACCAGCGCGGTGATTTCGGAGGGGTGCACACCCTTGGCCTTCGCCAGCGCCTCGATGTTCTGCTCGGGCGTCGCGTCCAGATCGACGAGGCCAGCCGGATAGCCGGGGCCGATGGCGATCTTCTCCATGTAGACGTCGGGGGCGTTAAGCAGCGAGCCGCCCTCGGCCATGGCCATCACGGCGATGGAGCCCGGCATGTCCTTGGCGCAGAGCGTGGTACCCTCCAGCGGGTCGACGGCGATGTCCACCTTCGGCCCGCTGCGGTTGCCGACCCGCTCGCCGATGAACAGCATCGGCGCCTCGTCGCGCTCGCCCTCGCCGATGACCACCGTGCCGTCGATGGACAGGCGGTTCAGTTCGCGGCGCATGGCGTCCACCGCCGCCTGATCGGCCGCCTTCTCGTCCCCCTTGCCGCGCAGACGCGCGGCGGACACGGCGGCGCGCTCGGTGACGCGAACGAGTTCCAGCGTGAGGATACGGTCGATATAGTGGCTGGCTTTCAATTCGCCTTCGTTGGACATCGTGGTCTGCTCCTCGGGGACAAGCTTGAACAGGGGTATGCGCGAACGGCTACGCCATGCTTTCACGTCTTTATCGTGTCATTCGCGGACACGGCGAATACTATTCCCGTTCGATACGGATAACCTGTGGCTTTTCGACGACATAACCCTCCGCGATCGCCTTATCAACCGCGGAGCGAATGGCCTGTTCGGTCGTCGCGTAAGTAATGACCACGACGGGCACCGGCGCGCCCGAACGGCCGGCGGGATCAAGCTGGGCGGCATCCTCGGAGCGGTTCTGGATGATGCTCTCCAGCGAGATGCCGAGATCGGCGAAGCTCGTGACGATAGACGCGGCCGCGCCCGGCTGGTCGGCCACCGTCAGACGCACGTAATAGCCGCCTTCGTGAACCTGCATCGGCTCCTGGATGGAGCGGCCAAGCGAGGCCGCCGGCGCGCCGAACGGCGGGCTGACGAGGCCGCGCGCGATGTCCGCGAGGTCGGCGATCACCGACGAGGCGGTTGCGTCGCCGCCAGCCCCCGGACCGGCAAGGGTGAGTTCACCCACCGCATCCGCCTGGATGTTCACTGCATTGGTGACGCCCATCACACGGGCGATGGGCGAATCGTCCGGCACCATGGTGGGATGGACGCGCTGCTCGATACCCGATTCGGACCGCTCCGCGACACCCAGCAGTTTGATGCGGTAGCCGAGCTTTTTCGCCATGCGGATGTCGAACGCATCGATGGACCTGATGCCCTCGACGTAGACCGCACCGATATTGACGTCGACGCCGAAGGCGAGCGCCGCGAGAATGGTGAGCTTGTGGGCAGTGTCGTAGCCGTCGATGTCGAAGGTCGGGTCGGCCTCTGCGTAGCCCAGCACCTGCGCCTGCTTGAGGCATTTCTTGAACGACAGGCTCTCCTTCTCCATCCGGGTGAGGATGTAGTTGCAGGTGCCGTTGAGAATGCCGGAAATGCGCGAGATGCGGTTGCCGGCAAGCCCTTCCTTCACCGTCTTGATGACGGGAATGCCGCCGGCGACAGACGCCTCAAACGAGAGCGCCACCTGCCGTTCCTCGGCGAGGTGGGCGAGCGCCTCGCCGTGGTGGGCGATCAGCGCCTTGTTGGCCGTGACCACCGACTTGCCCGCGCGCAGGGCCGTCTCGACGGCCTTCTTCGCCGGGCCGTTCTCGCCGCCGATGAGTTCGACGAAAACGTCGATATCGGGCGCGTCCGCCAGCGCGACGGGATCATCGTACCATTGCAGCCCGCCGAGGTCGATGCCGCGGTCGCGCGTCCTGTCACGGGCGGCAACCGCCGTGACGACGATCGCGCGCCCGCAGCGGGCGGCCAGGATATCCTTTTGCTGATCGAGAAGGCGGACGACGGATGCGCCGACCGTGCCAAGGCCGGCGATGCCGACCCGTAAACTTTGCGCCATTATTCAGAACCGGGTGCGATGGAAGGTGCGCAGCTTAGCGATGCGCAGCGAGTGGAACGACGTTGTGCAACGTTTTGTCCGCTGTTTCAAGGAAACGCCGCAGATTGCGGGCAGCCTGCCGGATGCGCTGCTCGTTCTCGACCACGGCAATGCGGACGTATTCGTCGCCATGCTCGCCGAAACCGATGCCCGGCGCGACGGCAAGCTCCGCCTTCTCCACCAGCAGCTTGGAAAACTCCAGGCTGCCGAGTGCCCGGAAGGGCTCCGGAATCTTCACCCAGGCGAACATCGACGCGCTCGGCACCGGGATGTCCCAACCGGCGCGGCCGAACGAATCGATCAGCACGTCGCGCCGGTGCTTGTAGGTGGCGCGCATTTCGCGGATGCAGTCGTCCGGGCCGTTCAGCGCGGCGGTCGCCGCCACCTGAACGGGCGTGAACGCACCATAGTCGAGATAGGACTTCACCCGGCCCAGCGCAGCGATGAGGCGCTCGTTGCCGACCGCGAAGCCGATGCGCCAGCCAGCCATCGAATAGGTCTTGGACATCGACGTGAACTCGACGGTCACGTCGATCGCGCCCGGCACCTGCAGAACGGAGGGCGGCGGCTCGCCGTCGAAATACACTTCCGAATAGGCGAGGTCCGATAGCAGCAACAGGTCGTGCTTCTTCGCAAAGGCCACGAGATCGCGATAAAAATCGAGCGAGGCGACATAGGCGGTGGGATTCGCCGGATAGCAAACGACGAGCGCGATGGGCTTCGGAATCGAGTGCACCACGGCCTTCTCGACCGCCGGGAAGAATGCCGGCGTCGGCTCCGCCGGGACGGAGCGGATGACGCCGCCCGCCATCAGGAAGCCGAAGGCGTGGATCGGATAGCTCGGGTTCGGCACCAGCACCACGTCGCCGGGCGCCGTGATGGCCTGCGCCATGTTGGCGAAGCCCTCCTTCGAGCCGAGCGTGGCGATGACCTGCGTCTCGGGATTGAGCCTCACGCCGAAACGGCGTTCGTAATAGCCCGCCTGCGCGCGCCGCAGGCCCGCGATGCCGCGCGAGGCCGAATAGCGGTCCGTGCGCGGCTTGCCGACCGTTTCCACCAGCTTCTCGATGACGTGGCGCGGCGCGGGCAGATCCGGGTTGCCCATGCCGAGATCGACGATATCTGCGCCCGCTGCTCGCGCAGCCGCCTTGGCGCGGTTGACCTGCTCGAACACATAGGGGGGAAGGCGCTTGATACGATGAAATTCGGTCATGGGTTGGTATCCGGGATTGCCAATGGGCTGAAGGCTCCGCGCCCCAGCCCGGAACGCTCGCTTGAGAGCAGCCTTATACGGGCCGGCGCATCGACGATCATGCGCGAACAGCCGTAAAGGTAACATTTATCATCAACACGCGGCGGGTGGAAATATCTTCCCGGAAATATTTTCGCGGAAACACTTCCCCGCGCAGCCGCCGCACGGCTGCGCCCCTCATTCCAGCGGCGGAATGACCGGCGGCTGCGCCATCGGCGTATTGCCGAGCGCCTTCGCGGTCGCCGCCTCCGACTCGTTGCGCGTCCGGCGCTGGTCGAGGCTTGTCTCCAGCGTCCGCAGTTCATCGGCATTCAACGGCGCATGGCCGCGATCCGGCGGCTTGACGCCCACGGGCTTGTACTCAAGCGCCCCGGGGCGCGACTGCTCGACGAAATCGGCCGATTTCGCCCCCTGCGTCGCGAAGCCGCTCGCAACGGCGACGCTGCGCACGGGGCCGTTGCCCGAGCACCCCGCGCAGGCCCCAAGGACAAGGATGAGAGCCGCAGCCGGCGTCGATTGGCGAAGAACATTCATCATGATCGGCAACTTTCTGCGTGACTGGCGACATTCAAGGCAATTGCGGCTACTTTCATGGGCAGCGTTGCATGTGGGTCATCGTAACGGGGGGCAAGAAGGCTTATGTCCTATAAATCCCGATTGGAGAAGGCTGGCAAGCCTTCTCCCGGTCGACAAGTACAAAAGCCGGCCGATGACCCGCGCCAACCCGGACGCCACGAGGAAAAACAGAGCATGTCGAAGCAGGACGCCAACGCTCAGGCAGAGTTTCCGCTCCCGGATTTCGAAGAGCTGTCGCACAACATGGCAAAGCTCGTCGAGGAAACCGGCAAGGCGACCGCCGCCTATCTGAAGCCCATCGAGAGCGGCCGCACGCCGCCCAAGGGCCCTGCCGACATCTCCGACATGGTAAAGACACTCGGCCAGCTCGCCGAGCAGTGGATCGCCAATCCCCAGAAGGCGATCGAGGCGCAGATGAACCTCGCGAACGGCTTCATCGATCTGTGGGCGACCACGTTCAAGCGCCTCAACGGCGAGGCCGTGGCGCCGGTCGCGCAGCCGCTGCCGGGCGACAAGCGGTTCCGGGCGGAGGACTGGCAGGAGCATCCGGTTTACGACTTCCTCAAGCAGGTCTACCTGATCACCAGCCACTGGGCGGACAACCTCGTGGAGGGCGCGGAAGGGCTGGACGACGCCACGCGGCAGAAGGCGCGCTTCTACGTCAAGCAGATTTCGAGCGCCCTCTCGCCAACCAATTTCCTCGCCACCAATCCCGAAGTACTGCGCGAAACCATCAAGGAAAACGGCGCCAACCTCGTGCGCGGCATGAAGATGCTCGCGGAGGACATCGCCGCCGGCAACGGCGAACTCAAGATCCGCCAGACACCGCCGGGGAGCTACAAGGTCGGCGTCGATCTCGCCACCACGCCCGGCAAGGTCGTGTTCCGCAACGAGCTGTTCGAGCTGATCCAGTATTCGCCCACCACCGAAACCGTGCTGAAGCGCCCGGTTCTGCTGATTCCGCCGTGGATCAACAAGTATTACATCCTCGATCTCACCCGCGACAAATCTTTCATCAAGTGGACTGTCGACCAAGGCGCGACGCTGTTCTGCATCTCGTGGGTGAATCCGGCGGCGAGTCTGGCCGACAAGAATTTCGAGGCCTACATGCGCGAAGGCCTGATCGCGGCGGTCGACGTCGTGCTCAAGCTGACGGGCGAAGACAGCCTCGCCGCGGTCGGTTACTGCGTCGGCGGCACCCTGCTCGCCATGACACAGGCCTACCTCGCCACCAACGGCGACCGGCGTATCGACAGCATCACCCTGCTGACGGCCCAGATCGATTTCACGCGCGCCGGCGACCTCAAGGTTTTCATCGACGAGAACCAGATCAGCGCGCTCGAAGACCGCATGACCACCTATGGTTATCTCGACGGCATCGTGATGGCGGGCGCGTTCAACGCCCTGCGGCCCAATGACCTGATCTGGCCGTATATCATCAACGTCTATCTGAAGGGGCAGACGCCCTTCCCGTTCGACCTGCTGCACTGGAACTCCGACTCCACGCGCATGACCAAGGCGAACCACTCGTATTACCTGAGGAAATTCTATCTGGAGAACGCCTTTGCCAGAGGCGAGCTGAATATCGGCGGCGTGCTCCTCAACCCGAAGAAGATCACAGTCCCGGTCTACGAACTGGCGACGCGGGAGGACCATATCGCGCCCGCCGAATCCGTGTTCCTCGGCGCGCAGCTTCTGGGCGGGCCGGTGCGCTTCGTTCTCTCCGGATCGGGCCACATCGCCGGCGTTGTCAACCCGCCCGCGCGCGTCAAATACCAGTACTGGACGTCGCCGGCCCCGCTTTATGGCGACATCAAGGGCTGGCTGTCGGAAGCGAAGGAGCACCCCGGCTCCTGGTGGCCGGATTGGCTCGCGTGGCTGGAAGCGCAGGCGCCCGAGCGCGTCCCCGCGCGTGATCCCGCGAAGGGGCCGCTGCCGGTTCTGGGCGATGCGCCCGGCGAGTATGTCCGGGTAACGTCGTAACGAGTGACTGGCACGCGCCGCCCCGGCAGGGCGGCGATCGTCACACGCCGAGCATCAGCCGCAGGTTCTGGACGGCCGCGCCGGATGC
Source organism: Pseudochelatococcus lubricantis (assembly GCF_011762225.1). Classification (GTDB taxonomy): domain Bacteria; phylum Pseudomonadota; class Alphaproteobacteria; order Rhizobiales; family Beijerinckiaceae; genus Pseudochelatococcus; species Pseudochelatococcus lubricantis. The sequence goes on along the minus strand of NZ_JAASQI010000005.1, from coordinate 40,298 downwards.
GCCCTTGCCCAGATTGTCGAGGCGCGCCACCAGCACCGCCTGGCCGTGTTCCGCGTTGCCGAACACGTGGATGTCGAGCCGATCCGTGTCGTTGAGCGCCAGCGCCTCGATCCGGCCGGCGTCCGCTTCCTCCTGCGGCGCCACCGCAACGTTGCGCGCGCCCTCGTAATGCGCGGCGAGCGCGGCATGCAGGTCCGCGGCGGACGGCGCGCCGGGCAGATCGCGCAAGAAGAGCGGCAGGCTGACCAACATGCCCTGCCGGAAGTTCCCGACGGACGGCACGAAGATCGGCTGGCGGGCCAGCAGGCCGTAGGCGCGGATCTCCGGCAGATGCTTGTGCTTCAGCCCGAGCCCGTAAAGCTCGAACGCCGGCGCCCGCGCCGCCTCGTAATCCTCGATCATCGACCGCCCGCCGCCCGAATAGCCGCTCACCGCATTGATCGCGACGGGGAAATCGACCGGAAGCAGCCCGCGCTCAACGAGCGGGCGCAGCAGCGCGATCGCGCCGGTGGCATAGCAGCCGGGATTGGCGACATGGGATGCGCCGGCAATCGCCTCCGCCTGCCCTTCCGCCATTTCCGGAAAGCCGTAGGTCCAGCCCTCGCTCACCCGGTGCGCGGTACTCGCGTCGAGCACGCGCGGCGCCTCATCGCCCAGCGAGGCCGCGAGGCTCACGGCCTCGCGCGCGGCGTCATCCGGCAGGCACAGAATGATGAGGTCGGCGGCGCGCATCATCTCGCGGCGCGCATCCGCATCCTTGCGCTTCTCGGGCGCGATGCTGATGACGTCGACGAGGCCGAGTTCATCGAGGCGCGTGCGGATGCCGAGCCCCGTGGTTCCCGCTTCGCCATCGATGAATACGCGCGGCCGGGCGCCGGCGGTCGGATGCGTCTGGTCGGACATGATAGACCCCTGCTGTGACTGTTTCCGGCATGGCGGCAGCCGGTCCGCCTGTCAAGAGCGCATGCGCACGCCGACGCTCAGCGCACCTTCTCGGCGAGAATTTGCAGATAGTGCTGCACCACCGTGGCGCCGGCGATGGCCGTGATGTCGGCATGGTCGTAGGGCGGCGACACCTCGACGACATCCATGCCCCGCCAGTCGAGGCCACGCAGCGCCCACAGCACCATCAGCGCGTCCACGGCGGCGAGCCCGCCCGACACAGGCGTGCCGGTTCCCGGCGCGAAGGCGGGATCGAGCGCATCGATATCGAAGGAGAGATAGGCCGGCAGTGCCCCCACGCGCTCGCGCACACGTTCCGCGATTCCTGCCGCTCCCAGCACACGCGCCTCATAGGCATCTATGATTTCGATGCCGAAATCGTCGGGGGCAAGGGTGCGCACGCCGATCTGGATCGAGCTGCCGGTATCGATCAGCCCCTCTGCCTCCGCCTGCGTGACGAAGGTGCCATGCGACATGCCGCCGTCCGCCTCCCAGGTATCCTGATGGGCGTCGAACTGCACCAGCGCCAGCGGCCCGTGCAGTGCCACGTGGGCACGCAGCAGCGGCAGGGTAATGGAATGATCACCACCGAGCGTGATCAGTTGCACGCCCGAGGCCAGTATCTCGCCCGCCTGCGCCTCGATCAGCCCCGGCGCCTGCTCGATATGCCTGTAGTCGAACGAACAGTCGCCCCAGTCGACCACGGTCAGCGCGTCGAACGGATCAAGCCCGGAAGGAAACTGCGGATCGCCGTCGAAGATCGCCGAAGCGCGCCGGATAGCCTGCGGCCCGAATCGCGTGCCCGGACGGTTTGAAGTGGCGCAATCAAACGGAATGCCCCAGACGACGGCATCCGCGCCGTCAATGTCGCGGCTGAAGCGGCGGCGCATGAAGGAAAGCGCGCCGGAATAGGTCGGCTCGGCCGACCCGCCCCTGAGATCGCCGAGAAAAGCGTTGTCGGTGGGGCGGGGGCGGATAGGATCGTCGGACAAGGCGGCCTCTCGTGCGCGGATTTGCGGGACGGCGCCCGCCGGGGGGCACCAAGGCTGCGGTGAAGTTGACCGGCGAAAGCGCCGGACGTCAAGCGATATCACCCGAAAGTCCGCACCGCCCCCGATGCGCACGTTCAGCGGCAAATTGCAGCAAGCCTTGACGCTTGCATTATCTCGCGGGGAGATACATTCCCATTGGCCAGAACCTGAAATCAAATAATATGACAGATATATTATTAGACTAAAATTGAATTATTCTTATAATCGTAAATTAAATATAGTATTTATATAAATTTGCCAGCTACATAAAAGACACTTGAAATATTTTATTGGTGATATATGGTGCGAATTATCTTCAATTTTACGTCATTTCATCGACCTTATAAATTTTCCTATTTCGGGGATTTATTATGACTGAGCTATCAGCAAGTACCCATTCGAGTCGGAATACAAGTTATTCATTGGCCGATTTGAATCAAAAGCAACCGAGACTGGGCCTGAACGATAACAATATGCACCGGGCTATCGATGACGCGCTTGATTATATGGGCGGCCCCGGCTACGGCAAACAGGTCAGCCGGCAACTGAAAGACAAGCTGGTCAGCATCGCCGATGACGTCAAAAAGGGCGGCGCGCTGTGGGAATCGCTCAACAACATGAAGGTCATGCACTTCTCCAAAGCGGAGAAGAAAGAGCTTCTTAAGCTTAAGATAGACCAGTTCCCGGATATCAGCGACGCCACCAATGCCCTGAACTATCAAAACCGCGAGAACACCAAACTCGCCGCGAAAGTCGGCCTTGCTGTCGGGCTTGCCCTGCTGACTGTTGCTATCGTGGTTCTCTGCGTGTCAAGCATGGGCAGCGTTGTTCCCCTTGCGGCGGCGATCGGCGTCGTCCTGACAGCAGGCGGCGCCTACTACGGATGGCGCGATGAAAAAACCGCCGACATGAAGGAAGGCGTGTTTCAATCGGGCGTGAAGAAGGTCTTCAGCCAGTTGAAAGGCGACACCGTCGCGATCCAGAGCAAGATCGAGGCGAGCATGCAGAAGGCGCAACACCTTCTCTCCAGGGGCGAGCTGCAGGACGCACATGTGGAGCGCCTCCGGCGCGCGACATCCGCCATGAATACGTTTCTGGTCGAGCTGCAGAAAACCGCGACATCGGATGAGAATACTATTGTAAAATGGCGACCCATAAAAGAGTCGACAGACGATTTGAGAATCATAAATCACGATGTTGATGGAATATTTTTTTCATAGAAAAGATAATAATTTTCATATTAATTCATTTTTTAATACGCAAAATATACACTTTTAAAGGCCATAATTGAAACTTTTGCGCAAAATTTAATTTTGCGGAAGTTTCGTCCGCTGAGACGAATACAGGAGAAAGACATGGTAGCCGCCGCCGATGCCGATGAACTGATCGATGGCTTCGGCCGATCGATCGGCCTCCGGGATGTCGCCTTCGACGAGAACGGAGGAGCCATTCTCATGTTCGACGACATTCTCACCGGGTTCCGGCACGACAGGGACAAGCATCTGATCGCGATGTACGGGCCGGTGATCAACACGGCGATCGACCACGACGCGGATCTCTATGCGGGTTTTCTGGAGCTGAGCCTGGGCTGGTCGCTGGCCGGCAAAGGCTGTGCGGGGTTCAACAGGGATTTCGATCTCCTGTTTTTCGTCAACACCGTTTCCCTCGCTGGACTTGAGCAGGAGCGGTTCAACGCTTTCGTGAAGGAGAATCTCGAAACCATCGAGACGTGGCGGCGATATGCGGCTTCCGGTGCCTTCTCCGGGGCGGACAAATCCCCCGGCCCCTCCGCCGTCTCGGCGACCGACCTCATGGGGGGCTTGCTGAAGCGCGTCTGACAAGATGCCGCTGCGGACGACGATGACGCGGATATCTTGGCGCAAGGCTATCGTGCCACCATATGAAGCTGATCGTTTTGCCCGGCTCCGGCGTTGCGGCGCCACGGGCCGGGAATCAGGAAGGCGTCCGGCATGGACGAGGGATGGAAGACACGCATGACGCATGGTCCGTTTAATACAGGCCGATACGGTTTCACCAGGATGCGGGCAGTCAGACTGAAGCGCTGGCAGCTTGTGCTGGCTTTCGCGGTTGCGGCCACGCTCATGCTGACGCTGGCTGTGGTCGCTGTGAGCGCGTTCCTGCTGATTTTCCCGGCAGTGCTGGTCGGCGGGCTGATCTGGCGCTTCCTCGCCTACTGGCGCGGCGAATCGGCGTCCCGCGCCGGGCGGTCCGGGGGCGATCAGGTCATCGATGCCGAATACGTCATCCTTTCGCACAGGGAAAGGGGCGAGCCTTCGGCCCGGGACGCGGACAGGGACGGCCGGTAACCGGCGCCCCAACCCGCCGCGCCGCGCTTCTTTTTCCTTTGACGCGGCATCTTCTGCGGCTATCTGTTATGGCCACGGCAGGGCATTTCACGCCCGCCGCCGACAGTCACGGATCGTCATGTCAGTGGATCAGGCATACAGCGACGAAACGCCGCAAGGCGCCGCCCTCCCCGGTTACCGGCCGCCGGACTCGCCCGCGGTGGCCTTCGTCGCGAGCGACACCGCGGAGGCGCAGGCAGCCGCCGGCCGCCTGAAGGAGCGGTACGGCGCCAGCGCGCCGGACGACGCCGACATCGTGATCGCGCTCGGCGGCGATGGCCTCATGCTGCAGACCCTGCACCGTTTCATGGGCACCGGAAAGCCGATCTACGGCATGAACCGCGGCTCTGTCGGCTTCCTGATGAACGAGTTCAGGGAAGAAGGGCTGATGGAGCGCCTCGCCGTAGCCCAGCGCAGTGTCGTCCATCCGCTGCTGATGGTTGCCCACGACATTCACGGACAGGAATTCCGCGCCTGGGGTATCAACGAGGTCTTCCTGTCGCGCCAGACCTACCAGGCGGCCAAAATCAGGGTTTGGGTCGATGGCGAGGTGCGGCTCAGGGAACTCATCGCCGACGGCATCATGGTGGCGACGCCCGCTGGGTCCACCGCCTACAACCTTTCAGCCAACGGGCCGATCCTGCCGCTCAACGCGCCCCTGCTGGCGCTGACGCCCATCTCCGCCTTCCGCCCACGGCACTGGCGCGGCGCGTTGCTGCCCGACCATGCCCGCCTGCGCTTCGACGTGCTGGAGGCCGACAAGCGGCCGGTGAACGCCGTGGCGGATCACACGGAAGTCCTCTCGGTCGCCTTCGTGGATATCGCGCTCGACCGTGAGGTGGAACTGGTCATGCTCCACGACTCCGGTCACAGCCTCGATGAGCGCATCCTGCGCGCCCAGTTCGGATATTGAGGCATGGTTTCCGCCCGCCATAGGCCGCAACACGGCGCCGCGCGTGGCACATCATGGCGCGGCCGGGCGGCGGTGGCCACCGTGATGGCGCTTGTCGCCGTGCAGCCGTGCGACATCGCGCGCGGGCAGGAACGGTACGAACCGCCGAAGGCCATTCCCATCACCCCTGCGCTTCCCATGGAGAGCCCGACGCCCCCCGTCGAGGGCCCTGCGCTGCGGATGGAGAGCCCGGCCAGCGATGCGCCGAAGACGTTGCCACAGGCGCTTCAGGGCGGGCCGCAGATGACCCACGCGCTTTCGCTGGCGGCGACACTCGCTGGCAGCGAGATGCCGATCCAGTCCGGGCTGGTATGGCGCATCTACGCGGTGACGCCCGGCGCCGCGCCGACGCCGGTGTCCGAGCTGACGGAGGCCACGCCGCGCCAGTCCCTGCCACAGGGAAACTACATCGTCCACGTTTCCTACGGCTTCGCGAGCGCCATGGCGCGCGTTGCCCTGCGCGCGGATTCCGTTTCGCGGCTGGCGATCGCCGCTGGCGGGCTGCGCGTCACCGGCGCGGTCGGCAAGGAGGCGATTCCGGATCAGGACCTCACCTATTCGGTCTACCTTCCCGAACAGAACAATCCGGAAGGTCGGCTGGTGACGGAGAACATCCGCTCCGGCGAAATCGTGCGACTGCCGGCGGGCGATTATCACGTGGTGTCGAACTACGGTACGTCGAACGCCATCGCGCGCGCCGACCTTTCGGTCGAGGCGGGCAAGGTGACGGACGCGACGATCAACCATCGCGGAGCGCGCGTCACCTTGAAGCTCGTCGCTGGCGAGGGCGCGGAAGCGTTCGCCGGCACCGCCTTCAGCGTGCTGACCCCCGGCGGGGACACGATCCACGAGGAAGTGGGCGCATTCACGTCGCTCATCCTCGCCGAGGGAGATTATGTCGTGGTCGCCCGCCACGAGGGGCAGGTCTATTCGCGCGATTTTACCGTCAGGAGCGGCATCGATAACGATGTCGAGATTGTCGGGCGTTAGAGCGTTTTCCGATCGCCGGAGGCCATCCTATCGGCAATAAATCTCTCTAAATCAAAGACTTTATGAGACGATCCGGCTTTATAAATCGGATCGCGCCCCAACATCAGCGTGCCGAACTACCGCTAGTAGTTGCGAATAAAACTTATAATATGGTAAATACTTATAATAATCTTCCAACTATTCAGAATTATTATAAAAATTTCGCCAATTCCAGCATGCGATATTTTTTTGATGATATGCACCGCGCGGGCTTGGCAGATCGTCGTAAAACCGTCACGATTCAGCGATGACGAATCTCGTGAAACCATTGATTATCGCAGCGGCGCAAAGCCACATAACGGCAGACGTTCATGCCAACGGCCGCCATGTGCGCGCGCTGATGCAACGCGCCAGCGAAAAGGGGGCGCGCCTTATCCACTTCACCGAATGCGCTCTTTCCGGCCGCGCCAGAAACCAGATCAACAACTGGCACCGCGTGGACTGGGAGGCGCTCGACGCCGAACTCACGGAAACGGCCGACCATGCCCGCAAGCTCGGGCTGTGGACCGTCATCGGCAGCAACCACCGCCTGCCGCCGCCGCAGGAGCCGCACAACAGCCTCTATGTCATCTCGGACAAGGGCGTGATCGTCACGCGCTACGACAAGCGCCTGTGCGCCAGCGACGGATCCAGCCTCTGGTATACACCGGGCGTCACGTCGACCAGCTTCGTCGTTGACGGCTATCGCTTCGGTTGCGCGCTGTCGACGGAGGTGCACTATCCGGAACTCTTCGCCGCCTACGAGCGTCTCTCCACGGACGTGGTACTGCTGTCCTGCTATGCCGAGGAAGCGATCGTCGCCATCGAGGCACAGGCCCACGCGGCGATCAACGCGCTGTGGATCGGGCTATCGACGCCAGTCGCCACCAGCCGCGGCCTGCCCGGTGGCGTCATCGGGCCGGACGGCAACTTCCTCGTCCGCGCCCGGCGCGGACAACCGGCGATCGTCGTTGCGGCAATCGATCCCGCCCGCCCGGAATATGCCAACATGCAGGATCGCACGCGCCTGCGCCGGACGCAGGAGAGCGACGCACCGCCGCCGGCAACGGTCTGACCCTTGAAAAAGCGTGGCACTTGGAGTGTTTCTGTCAAAGACAGAAACACTCCAGCATTTGCCTGTGGCAGAAAAAGATTCGCTTTTTCGACGCTTATAGCATTTCGACATTTCATTGAAACGCCGAAATGCTATAAGTTTTTGATATTACGCGCTTTCTTCACGCAAACCGGTATCCACTTTGCTTGAAAACGCTTTAGGCGCGTTGCCCGTCAGACGCGATGCGTCACGCCGCTTCGTCCGCCGGCGCGGCCACGCGGCGCAGGTCCGGCGGCAGGCTTTCGTCCACGAGCGCCCGCAGCGCCTCGTCGAGCGTCAGTTGTTGCTGTGCCTGCGAACCGAGACGGCGGATCGAAACAGTGCGCTGCTCGCCCTCCTTCTTGCCGACGACGAGCAGCACCGGCACCTTGGCGAGCGAATGCTCGCGCACCTTGTAGGTGATCTTCTCGTTGCGCAGGTCGGTCTCCACGCGCAGACCGCGCTTTTCCGCCTCCGCCGCCACCTCGCGCGCATAGTCGTCGGCATCCGACGTGATGGTCGCGACCACCGCCTGCAGCGGCGCGAACCACAGCGGGAAATGGCCGGCATAGTGCTCGATCAGGATGCCGAGAAACCGCTCCATGGAGCCGCAGATGGCCCGGTGAACCATGACCGGCGTCTTCTTCTGCCCGTCCTGATCGACGAAGAAGGCGCCGAAGCGCTCCGGCAGGTTGAAGTCGACCTGCGTCGTGCCGCACTGCCAGTCGCGGCCGATGGCGTCGCGCAGCACGTATTCGAACTTCGGCCCATAGAAGGCGCCTTCGCCCGGGAAAATCTCCGTGCGGATGCGGTTGCCGGAGCGTGCGCGGATTTCCTCCAGCACGTTGCCCATCACCTCCTCGGCGTGGTCCCATAACTCGTCACTGCCCACGCGCTTCTCCGGGCGCGTGGAGAGCTTGACGACGATGTTGTTGAGATCGAAGCCGAAGTCCCCATAGGTCGAGAGAATCAGGTCGTTGATCTTGAGGCATTCCGCGGCGAGCTGGTCTTCGGTGCAGAACACGTGCGCGTCGTCCTGCGTGAAGGCGCGCACGCGCATCAGCCCGTGCAGCGCACCGGAGGGCTCGTAGCGGGACACGGAGCCGAATTCTGCAAGTCTCAGAGGCAGATCGCGGTACGACTTGAGACCGTGCTTGAACACCTGCACATGGCCCGGGCAGTTCATCGGCTTGATGGCGAAGACACGCTCGTCCTCCGTCTGGGTGACGAACATGTTCTCGCGATACCATGCCCAGTGGCCGGAGGTCTCCCACATCGCCTTGTCGAGAATCTGCGGCGTATTGATCTCACGGTAGTCGCCGTGCAGCCGGCGGCGCATGTAGGCGATGAGCTGCTGGAACATGGTCCAGCCCTTGTCGTGCCAGAAGACGACGCCCGGCCCTTCCTCCTGGAAGTGGAACAGGTCCATCTCGCGCCCCAGCCGGCGGTGATCGCGCTTTTCCGCTTCCTCAAGCTGGTGGAGGTAGCTGTCGAGATCAGCCTGCGCCGCCCACGCCGTACCGTAGATGCGGGTGAGCATGGGGTTGTTCGAATCGCCGCGCCAGTACGCACCCGCCACCTTCATCAGCTTGAAGGCGGTGCCGATCTTGCCGACGCTCGTCATGTGCGGGCCGCGGCAGAGGTCGAGCCAGTCGCCCTGCCTGTAAATCTTGAGGTCATCGCCCTCGGGAATGGCGTCGACGAGTTCCACCTTGAAGTGCTCGCCCTTGGCGCGGAAAAAATCCTTCGCCTGATCGCGCGTCCAGAGTTCCTTGGTGAAGGGTGCGTCGCGCGCGACGATCTTCTTCATCTCCGCCTCGATGGCGGGGAAATCTTCGGGCGAGAATGGCTCGTTGCGCGCGAAATCGTAGTAGAACCCGTTCTCGATGACCGGGCCGATGGTCACCTGCGTGCCGGGCCACAGCGTCTGCACCGCCTCGGCCAGCACGTGCGCGCAGTCGTGGCGGATCAGTTCCAGGGCGCGCGGATCCTCGCGGGTGATGAACTCGATCCTTGCGTCGACGTCGACAGGGTCGGAAAGGTCGCGGACCGTGCCATCGATCGCCATGGCGACGGTGCGCTTCGCCAGCGATTTGGCGATGCTTTCGGCGATCTCGCGTCCCGAGATACCGGGTGCATACTGGCGCTCCGCGCCATCGGGAAATGTCAGGGTAATCATCAAACTTCTCCAGCTCACTCCTGCAAACGGGGCAGGTAAGCGTTCACGCGATCATGGGACGGTTCGGGAAGCGGGCGTCGAGGCTTCGCCGCCATCCGTTTCGACGGCCTCGCAGATCATGGATGCCTTCGTCTCCGAAGTCTCCGTCATGGCGGGAGCATAGGTGCTCCGCCAGCGCCCGTAGGTCCACGGCTTATACCATCGGTGCCCTTCGGGCAACGCCTCCGGCACCAGATCGAGCCCGTGCGTGCCGAAGGGATGGCAGCGGCAGATGCGCGCCGCGCCCATCCAGCCGCCCGCCCACAGGCCATAACGGTCGATCGCCTCGTCTGTATAGGACGAACAGCTCGGCAGATGGCGGCAGTGACGGCCGAAGACGGATGACAGCGTGAGCTGGTAGACGCGAATCAGAAGGCGCGCCACTGCCACGCCGGGCCGGCGGAACGGCTTCGGAAACGGCCTGTCATCGCCCAATTTGCATCCGACCTTCCATGGGTTATAGCTGCCGGGACAGCACCGGGCCATGCTCCGCGGCCACGGCCCGCCTAACCGCCGGCTTGCTAACCAATTGGTGAACTTTATGCAAGACAATCGCATCAGCATTAATTGGAGGTATGCCGTGTTGCGTTTCGCATTCTCCCGTGGAGCGGCGCTCGCCGTGGCGGCGGGCGTTCTTTGTTTCGACGCGGTCGGTGCAAGCGCCGTGGCGCAGGACGCCGGCTATGATCCCTACGCGACGCAAGGGTCGGCAAGCTCCGGTTCCGTCTTTCCGTATTTCTCGCCGACGCCGGTGTCCTCGGCCCGATGGGTCGCGACGGTGAGCGCCAACGTCAATGTCGGCCCGTCCTTCATCGGCTCCGACAAGTATACGTTCACGCCCTATCCGCTCATCAGCATCCGCCGTGGCGGGCAGGCCCGGCGCCCCAGCATTCCGGGCGACGGCTTCCAGCTCGACCTGCTCAACCATGAGTATCTGAGCTTCGGCCCTGTCGGGCGCTACAAATCCGGCCGCTACTTCGCGAATGACCGCAAGCTGTTCGGCCTGCGCAAGCTGCCGTGGACCGTCGAGGGCGGCGCCTTCGTGGAAGTGTGGCCGACGCATAACCTGCGCGGGCGCGTCGAGGCCCGCCACGGCTTCCGCGACGAGGACGGCTGGGTCGTCGATCTCGCCGCCGATTTCGTGCAGCCCTTCGGCCAGTTCACCTTCACCGTCGGGCCGCGCGCGAGCTGGGCCAGCGGCAAGTCGATGCGCAACACCTTCGGCGTGAACGAGTACGAGGCATCGCTCAACAATCTGGTGTTTCCGCAGCATGGCCTCTATGCCTACAAGCCGGAGAGCGGTTTCCAGAGCGCAGGCGCGGCGACGTCGCTCGCCTACCGCCTCAACGACGCCTGGAGCGCCACGGCGACCGCCTCCTACAGCCGGTTGGTGGGCGATGCGGGCCGCAGCCCGATCGTGCGGCGGCTTGGCGGCGAGCGCAACCAGTTCAACTTCGGGCTGACGGCCGCCTACTCATTCGGCGTGAACTGAGCCGGCCGGCTGCAGCCGGCGCGCCTCTATCCGCGCAACGGCGTCGACGACGGCGTCGAACGTCAGCAGGGTCGAGGCGTGACGGGCGGGATAGTCGCGCACCGGCTCCAGGGCGGCGAGCGCGCTCCAGCGTCCGGAGGGCGGCGGGCCGCCCTGCTTGAGCATCAGCCGCATGGTTTCGCGTACCTCGCGCAACTCCTGCGCGCCGGAGCCGACGACGAGCGCCCCCATCACCGAGGCCGATGCCTGCCCCAACGCACAAGCCCGCACCTCATGGGCGAAATCCATCACCGTATCTCCGTCCATCGCCAGGTCGACGATGACGGTGGAGCCGCAAAGCCGCGAATGCGCGGTCGCGGTGGCGTCGGGATGTGCAAGCCGGCCGAGGCGTGGAATATCGGCAGCGAGCGCGAGAATCTGGCGGGTATAGATATCGTTCAGCATGTTTTCCGCAATCGCGGCGCCCGCCTCCTGGCGAGCGCCCTGCTCTTTCAGTTTCATGGGGCGTGGACACCGGAGCGGAGCCCGCCACCATTCTATGTTTGTTATGGCACTCGCCGCGCCGCCGGCCGACGGCTATCATTGCGGCACAGCCTGCAATGCCTATATAAGATATCCCTTTGGGGGTTGAATACCCGTCAGAAACATTGCGGAAGTGGTCCGTCATACCGGGCCGTCAAACAGCGGGAGGCACCACATGGATGCCGTGGTTAAGCCCTTGTCCGCGCGTAAGGCAGTTGTTGCCGACGCTGGCAAGCCAGGTTCGGATTCGGTTGGCGGGAAAGGCCCGCGCAGGCCCACACGGGCGGAGGCGGAGGCGGCAGTGGAGACGCTGCTGCGCTGGATCGGCGAAAATCCGGCCCGCGAGGGGTTGGTCGACACGCCCAGGCGCGTCGTGAAAGCCTACGAAGAACTCTTCGCGGGCTACGGCGAGAACTCCGCCGAGGTGCTCGACCGCGTTTTCGAGGAGGTCGAGGGTTATTCCGACATCGTGCTCGTACGCGATATCTCGTTCTTCTCGCATTGCGAGCACCACATGGTGCCGATCATCGGCAAGGCGCATATCGCCTACTACCCCGCGCGCGGCGTCGTGGGGCTGTCGAAGCTCGCCCGCGTGGTCGACGTCTTCGCCCGCCGTCTGCAGACGCAGGAGGCGTTGACGGCGCAGATTTCCGACGCGATCAACGACGCGCTGCAACCGCGCGGCCTCGCGATCATGATCGAGGCGGAGCACATGTGCATGGCGATGCGCGGCATTCAGAAGCAGGGCGCCTCCACCATCACCACCCGCTTCAGCGGCGTGTTCGCGGATGATCCGGCCGAACAGGCGCGCTTCATGATGCTCGTCCGCGAGTGACGGCCTCATCCGGCATGGGAGAAACTCGTTCTTCCATGCTGATATAAAACAGATATCGCATTCCGTATCGGAATTTTGCCGTGCTCGATTCTCTATTCCCGTCCCCCGCCTCGGCCAACAGGCAAACCGTCGAGGAAGGGCTGCAACTAATGCCGGCCTTCGACGCCAACGGGCTTGTCACCTGCGTGACGACGGAGGCCGACAGCGGCCAGTTGCTAATGGTGGCGCACATGAATGCGGAGGCGCTGCGCCGCACCATCGAGACCGGTGAGGCGTGGTATTGGTCGCGCTCGCGCCGGACGCTATGGCACAAGGGCGATACCTCTGGCCAGATCCAGACCGTCGTGGAAATGCGCGTCGATTGCGATCAGGATGCCATCTGGCTCAGGGTCAAGGTCGCCGGCGACGGCGGCTGCTGTCACACCGGCCGCTGTTCCTGCTTCTATCGGCGCGTCCCGGTCGGCAAGGGCGTGTGCGAGCCGCTGGAGAAGGATGGCTCGGCGGTTACTTGAGCTTGCACTCGGCCTGTGCCGCTTCCGCCTTGGGACGGGCGGTGGCGTTGAAGACGCCCGCCCGGCGGAAGGCGTCGAACTCGTCCGCCGTCAGCGCCTGCGTGATCTTCCGCGCGAAGCACGCGCAGCGCTCGGCATAGCTGTCGGTGTTGTCCCTGGAAGTGCCCCACTCCCGAATCACGCAGCTATCGAGGATATGCGTGCGGACGGCCTCCGGGCTCGCGTCGCGCAGATCGACTGCACCGGCGACCGGCGCGGACTGCGGCGGCGTGGCACCGGCGCGGGCGGGTTCTATGGCGAACGGACCAGGGCCCGCCACTCCTGCCAGAATAGCCCCCAACATCAGCACCCTGACAGGCCAGCCCCTGAACGCTTGCATCGCCATGCCCCTGCATCCATGTGCCGGAGCGTTCCGTCGTTTCACGGAAACGCTCCAGTTATTTGTTTTGGCGCATTTTCTTCACGCGAACCGGCACCCGCTTCGCTTGAAAACGCTATAACGATCCCGCGATATCCCATTTCATTGCTGAAGCGAAACGGTTTTCAGGAACGGACAAGAAAAAAGCGTGGCTGCGTCCTGCGCGCCACGCTTGCTTCGGAGGCCAGGGGCCGTACGGTCAGCCGACGATCTCGTTGCCCGCGAAGAACTGGGCGATCTCGACCTGTGCGGCCTCGGGCGAATCCGAGCCGTGGACGGAGTTTTCGCCGACCGACTTCGCGAACAGCTTGCGGATGGTGCCTTCCGCCGCGTTCTCGGGGTTGGTGGCGCCCATTACCTCACGGTACTTGGCGATAGCGTTCTCACCTTCGAGAACCTGCACGACGACGGGGGCGGAGATCATGAAGTCCACCAGTTCGCCGAAGAACGGGCGCGCGCTATGCACGGCGTAGAACGTCTCCGCCTGCGTGCGGGTGAGCTGGATGCGCTTCTGCGCGACGACGCGCAGGCCCGCAGCCTCGATAACGGCGTTGATGGAACCGGTAAGATTGCGTTCCGTCGCGTCGGGCTTGATGATGGAGAAGGTGCGCTCTAAAGCCATGATGTACCGTCTGAAACCTTATGTTAGCGATAGTGCCGTGGCTTATAGCGGCATGAAACGTCAGCCACAAGACAAGCCGTTGCCTTCGCGCCGGGAAATCCGCCTGTCCGACGCATTTTTCTCATGTTTTCGGCGCATCCGCCGTCACCGCGAGGCCGCGCTGCACGGCAGGCCGGGCGAGAACCGCCTCCAGCCAGCGCCGGAAATGGGGAAACTCCCCGATATCCTGCCCTTGCCACTCCCACATCTTGCTCCAGCCGACACAGGCGATATCGGCGATGGAATAGTCGCCGGCGAGGAATTCCCGGTCGGCGAGACGGCGGTCGAGCACACGGTAGAGGCGCGCCACCTCCTTCGTATAGCGCGCGATACCGTAGGGGATCTTTTCCGGCGCGAAGATGCGGAAGTGGTGCACCTGCCCGGCCATCGGCCCGAGCCCGCCCACCTGCCAGAACAGCCATTCCTCCACTTCCACCCGCACGCGCTCGTCGGCGGGATAGAGCTTGCCTGTCTTGCGGCCAAGATACTGGAGGATCGCCCCCGATTCGAACACTGAGACCGGTATGCCGCCCGGCCCGTCCGGATCGACGATGGCGGGAATGCGGTTGTTGGGTGAAATCGCGAGGAACTCCGGCCGGAACTGCTCGCCCTTGCCGATGTTGACCGGCCGCACCCGGTAAGGCAGGGCCACCTCCTCCAGCATGATGGCGATTTTCCATCCGTTGGGCGTCGGCCAGTAGTAGAGGTCGATCGGTTCCTGCGCGCTGCCTGCCATCGGCCCCTCCGCCTGCTGTCACGGGCCGCACCGGCGCCCCCCGGCCCGGACGACGATGCCATCATACCATGCTGCCCGCGCCGCTTCGTGCGTAACGTCACGCCGCGGATCGCGGCGCGTCACAGCGGCCGTTTCGTCCAGCGCGACAGCACGCCGATGATGCCCTCCCGGAACAGCAGCACGCAGACGACGAACACGATGCCCTGCACGATCGGCACCCACGCACCCAGAGTCGCGAGATAGTTCTGCATCGACACCACGACGATCGCGCCGACCGCGGGGCCGAAGATCGTGCCCATGCCGCCGACGAGCGTCATCAACACTACCTCGCCCGACATGCTCCAGTGCACGTCGGTGAGCGAGGCAAGCTGGAAGACCAGCGCCTTCGTCGCACCCGCAAGGCCTGCGATGCCGGCAGAAATGACGAAGGTCGCGAGCTTGTATTGCACCGTGCGGTAGCCGAGCGAGATGGCGCGCGGCTCGTTGTCCCGGATCGCGCGCAGCACCTGCCCGAACGGCGAATGGATGATGCGGAAAATCAGCAGGAAGCCGGCGAGGAAGATCGTCGCCACGACATAGTAAAGCGTCCGGTCGTCGGTGAGCGGCAGCACGCCGAACAGGACCCCGCGCGGAACCGACTGGATGCCGTCCTCGCCGCCGGTGAACTCGGATTGCAGCGAGACAAAGTAGATGAGCTGCGCCAACGCCAGCGTGATCATGGCGAAATAGATGCCCTGCCGCCGGATCGCCAGCGCCCCGAACACCGCGCCGAGCACAGTCGCCGCCGCCGTGCCCGACAGGATCGCGAGTTCCGGCGGCAGCCCCCATACCTTGGCGGCATGCGCGCTGATATAGCTCGCGAAGCCGAAGAACGCCGCGTGCCCGAAGGACAGCAGCCCGCCGTAGCCGAGCAGAAGGTTCAGCGCCGAGGCAAAAAGCGCGAAGCACAGCACCTTCATCAGGAAAACGGGATAGAGGAAATATGGCGCGACGAGAATCACGCCGACGAGCACGGCCAGAAGCACGCCGTAAGTACGCCCCGACGGCCGCGCTCCGTCGCCCTCCACAGCGGCGGGAACCGCAACATCATGCGCGCTCATCAGGCAGCCCTCCCGAACAGGCCGGCGGGTTTCACCAGCAGCACAAGGATCATGATCACGAAAATGACGGTCGAGGACGCCTCCGGGTAGAACACTTTTGTCAGCCCCTCCACGATGCCGAGCGCGAAGCCGGTGACGATCGAACCCAGGATCGAGCCCATGCCGCCGATCACCACCACCGCGAACACGACGATGATCATGTCCGCGCCCATGTTGGGGTTCACGGAATAGATGGGCGCCGCCAGTACGCCGGCGAAGGCGGCAAGCGCCACGCCGAAGCCGTAGGTGAGCGTCACCAGCAGCGGCACGTTGATGCCGAACGCCTGCACCAGCGTGGGGTTCTCCGTCGCCGCCCGCAGGTAGGCGCCAAGGCGCGTTCGCTCGATGACGAACCACGTCGCGAGGCACAGCGTAAGCGAGGCCAGCACCACCCACGCCCGGTAGTTGGGCAGGAACATGAAGCCGAGGTTACGCCCGCCCGCAAGTTCCGGCGGAATGCCGTAGGGCAGGCCCGAAACGCCGTATTCGTTGCGGAAAATGCCCTGGATGATCAGCGCGAGGCCGAAGGTGAGCAGCAGACCGTAGAGGTGGTCGGCGTTCCGCAGCCGCGCCAGCAGCAGCCGCTCGATGACGACGCCCGTGATCCCGACAACGACCGGCGCGGCCAGCAACGCCCACCAGTAGCCGACGCCCGCATATTGCAGGAGCATCCACGCCACGAAGGCACCCATCATGTACTGCGCCCCGTGGGCGAAGTTGATGATGTTGAGCAGGCCGAAGATAATGGCGAGGCCAAGGCTCAACACCGCATAGAACGAGCCGTTGATCAGCCCCAGCAGAAGCTGGCCGAACAGCACCTGAGAGGGAACGCCCAGAAGTTCAGACATCGACAGGCCTTTCAGCGGCGGCACCGGATGCAGCCGGTGCCTCACGGGTCGCGCCGCAGATGAATTTCATGATTACTTCCATTCCGGCAATACGTTATATTTGAATATTCAGATTTTGCGTTATGCCTCGCGCAGCCCGCCTGCGGACACGCTCCGGCAGTCTCTGCGACTGCCGGAGGGCTTTCCCGCGTCTCAGCTCTTCTTGACGAGTTCGCAGCCGCCGGCGTCGAGCGGCCGGAAAGCTTCCGCCGCCGGGATGACCGAGAGCTGGTTGTAATAGTCCCACGGCCCCTTGGACTCGGACGGCTTCTTCACCTCGAACAGGTACATGTCATGCACGTGACGTCCGTCGACGCGAATCTCGCCCTTGCCGAACAGCGGATCTTCGGAGGGGTTGGCGCGCATCCACTCCAGCACGGCCTTCGTGTCCTTGCTCTTGAGCGCCTCGACGGCCTTCAGGTAATGCAGCGTGCCCGCATAGACGCCCGCGTGCACCATGGTCGGCTTGCTGCCGCCGTGGCGGGCCGCGAAGCGCTCGGACCACGCGCGGGTGCCGTCATTCTGGTCCCAGTAGAAGGCTTCCGTCAGTACCAGCCCCTGCGCCGCCTCAAGGCCGAGCGCATGCACGTCGGAAAGGAAGACGAGCAGGCCCGCGAGCGTCTGGCCACCGGCGACGATGCCGAATTCCGATGCCTGCTTGATGGCGTTGATGGTGTCGCCGCCCGCGTTGGCAAGGCCGATGACCTTGGCCTGGGACGCCTGTGCCTGCAGCAGGAACGACGAGAAGTCGCTGCCGGGGAACGGATGGCGCACCTGCCCCAGCACCTTGCCGCCAGCCTTCTTCACCACTTCCGCCGTGTCGCGCTCCAGCGCATGGCCAAAGGCGTAGTCCGCCGTGAGGAAGAACCAGGTATCCCCGCCGCGCTTCACCAGCGCCGTGCCGGTGCCGTAGCCGAGCGCGTAGGTGTCGTAGGTCCAGTGAATGGTGTTCGGCGAGCACTGCTTGCCGGTGAGGTCCGTCGCGCCGGCGCCCGAGTTGATCAGGATCTTGTTCTTCTCGCGCGTGATCTGCGACACCGCCAGCGCCACGGAGGAGGTCGGAACGTCGAGGATGACGTCAACGCCGTCCCGGTCGTACCACTGGCGGGCGATGTTGGAGCCGATGTCCGGCTTGTTCTGATGGTCGGCGGAGATGATCGAGACGTCGATCCCCTTCTCCTTGGCCTTGAAATCCTCGACGGCGAGTTGCGCCGCAACGACCGACCCCTCACCCGAAAGATCCGCGTAGACGCCGGAGCGGTCGTTCAGCACGCCGAGCTTGACGGCAACCTGCGCCTCCGCCGCGCCCATCGCGCCGATCGCGAAAGTGGTAGCCAGCAACCATGTCCTGATGCCCATCGTTTTCCCCTGAATTGCGCCTCAACTGGCTGTGAAACACATCTGTCGTTATTATTGTCCGGCCCGCGCACGGGCCGGAAAGGCCGCACACCCGCTCATACGCCGAGATAGCCGTGGAGCTTGTCGATGTTGGCGTCGAGTTCGTCGTTGCGGATCATGTCGACCACCCGCCCCTGCTCGACCACATAATGCCTGTCGGCGACGGTGGCGGCGAAGCGGAAGTTCTGCTCCACCAGCACGATCGTGAAGCCGTCCTGCTTCAGGCGCGCGATGGTGCGGCCGATCTGCTCGACGATGACCGGCGCCAGCCCCTCCGTCGGCTCGTCCAGCAGCAGCAGGTTGGCGCCTGTCCGCAGGATGCGGCCGATGGCCAGCATCTGCTGCTCGCCGCCGGAGAGCTTCGTCCCCTGGCTGGAGAGCCGCTCCCGAAGGTTCGGAAAGAGCGTGAATATCTGCTCCGTGGTCATGCCGCCAGGCTTCACCTGCGGCGGCAGCACGAGGTTCTCCGCCACGGACAGGCTGGAGAAGATGCCGCGCTCCTCCGGCACGTAGCCGATGCCGAGCTGCGCGATGTGCCGCGAGGCCATGCGGATCGTCTCCCGGCCGTCGAAAACGATCGAGCCCGTGCGCTTGCGCAGGATGCCGATGATGGAGCGCAGGGTCGTAGTCTTGCCCGCGCCGTTACGCCCGAGCAGCGTCACGACCTCGCCCGGCGCGACATCGAAATCGATGCCGTGCAGAACGTGGGATTCGCCGTACCACGCCTGCAGATTTCTGACGGCGAGCAGCGGCGCCGTCGCGGGCGCGCCGCCCGCAACACGAACGGCGGCCTCAGGCATGCATTCCCCCCATGTAGGCTTCCACCACCCGCTCGTCGCTGGAGACCGTGGCGTAACTTCCCTCCGCCAGCACCTTGCCGCGCGCCAGCACCGTGATGCGGTCCGACAGCGAGGCGACGACCGACAGATTGTGCTCGACCATCAGGATCGTGCGATTGGTCGAGACGTGGCGGATGAGCGCCGCCATGCGGTCGACATCCTCGTGCCCCATGCCGGCCAACGGCTCGTCCAGCAGCAGCATGGAGGGGTCCAGCGCGAGCGTCGTCGCCACCTCCAGCGCCCGCTTGCGGCCATAGGGCAGTTCGCCCGCCCGCACCGAGGCGTAATCCGCGAGGCCCACCGCCTCCAGCAGCTCCCTCGCCTCCCGGTCGTAGCGGGTCAGCACGCGCTCGGAGCGCCAGAAATCGAACGAATCGCCCCTCCTGCGCTGCAGGGCGACGCGCACGTTCTCCAGCGCCGTGAACTGGGCGAAAACCGCCGAGATCTGAAATGAGCGCACGATGCCCAGCCGGGCAATCTCGGCCGGCTTCAAAGCCGTGATATCGCGGCCCTTGTAGAGAATCGTCCCTTTCGTGGGCGTCAGGAACTTCGTCAACAGGTTGAAGCAGGTCGTCTTACCCGCTCCGTTGGGGCCGATCAGCGCGTGGATCGTGCCCTGTTCGATGTTCAGATTAACGCCGTCGACAGCCTTGAAACCCTTGAATTCTATCGTCAGATCGCGTGTTGCGAGAATAGCCTCGGCCCGCATCCGGCGTTCTCCCTGAATATTGTTTTTACATTGTTATTTTTGTGACAACGATGACCGAATGTTTCTACACGGCAACCTGAAGCTACCCTCGGAAAATTATTGCGCGCGCAACCAAGCCATTCGCAAATCATGCATTAGATATGCACTGAGAGCATTACGCGGAAAGCAGCCGCTGTCAATCTCCCGATAGCGGGCAGCATGAAACTGCGCTGCATAATGTGGAAGGCGGGCCGGCGCGGCTTAGCGCCGCAACTGATCCAGCACGATGCGCGCCGCCTTGGCGCTCGGCGATTCGGCGTCGATCGCCATCGCCGTTTCAAGGCGCGAGAACGCCTCGATCTGCCGCTGCCGCTCGGGCGTTTCATCCAGCAGGGGCAGGAGTGTCTGCGTCAGCTTCTCCGGCGTGCAGTCCCACTGCAGCCGCTCGGGCACCGCGTGCTCCCCCAGAATGAGATTCGCGTAGGTCACCGTGGTGATAGTGAGGAAATGCCGCACCTGCGCCTCCAGCGGCGACACCTTGTAGATGACCACCATCGGCACGCCCGAGAGCGCCAGCTCCAGCGTCACGGTGCCGGACGCCGCGAGCGCCGCATGCGCCTGCCGGAACGCCGCGAACTTGGCTGCCTCGCCCTCCACGATCTCCGGTTGCACCGGCCATTGGGCCACGGCCTCCCGGATCAGGGGAGCGACATGGCTCACCGCCGGCAGAACGAATCGCAGCGGCCGTGTCGATGCGGCCGCCACACGCGCGAGCGTTTCCCCCAGCACGGGCAGCAGGCGCGTCACCTCGGACCGGCGGCTGCCGGGCAACACCAGCACGTTGAGGCGCTCCGCCTGCGCCAGCGGCGGCCGCTCGCCGGGCGCCGGCCGCAACTCGTCCCGCCTTTCGATCAAGGGGTGCCCGACATAGCTGCAGGGCGGCCCGCCCAGCCGCGCGTGCGCCTCGGGCTCGAAGGGCAGCAGCGCCAGCAGATGATCGACATAGGCCCGCATCTTGCGTGCCCGGCCCGGCCGCCACGCCCACACGCTCGGGCTGACGTAGTCCACGATCGGCAGGTCCGGCATCCGCTTGCGAACCCGTTTCGCCACCGCGTGGGTAAAATCCGGGCTGTCGATCACCACCAGCACGTCAGGACGCGCCGCCACCACCGCATCGACGGTCGCATGCACGCGCGCGACGATGGTGCGCAGGCGCGCGATCACCGCCACGAAGCCCATCACCGCGATGTCGGACAGCGAGAACAGGCTTTGCAGCCCCTCGCCTTCCATGGCCGCGCCGCCCACGCCGGAAAAGCGCACGTCGCCCGCCTCGTCCCGCAACGCGCGCATCAGCCCCGCGCCGAGATGATCGCCAGAGACCTCGCCGGCGACGAGGAATACATGCGGCGGCTTCCTCCCGGCCCGCTGCAGGCCGTCCGCCGGGTTATTCGCCACTCTGTCCGTCATGCGCCGCTCCCGCTTCATCCGGAGGAATGCCGATGACGAACAATCCGCGCCGGTCGGCCTCGCGCAACATGTCCGCCTCGTTGATGACAAGCGTGCGTCCGGCGCCGTAGGCCACGCCGTCGAGGCCCGCCTTCGCCGCCAGCACCATCGTGCGCGGCCCGATGGCCGGCAGATCGACGCGGAAGTCCTGCCCTTCCTTCGTGGTCTTCACCAGCACGCCCCGGTTCTCCGCCTTCCACCGCCGCGTAAAGCGCATGAAGCGCACCCGCCGCAGCATGGCGTCGGTGCCCTCCGGCCCTTCCAGCGCGATGACGCGCCGCCCGCCGATCACCGCTGCCTGCCCGGCGTCGAAGCGCGAGACCGTGCGCAACAGATCCAGGCCGATACCAATGGAACGAAGGCTCGCCGCATCGGGCTGCACCCGGCTGCGCAGGCCCGCTGTGCCCAGCAGCTCCGGCGCCACGCTGTCGACGCCTTCGACACGATGGCCGTGCTCCTCCAGCAGCCTGACGACGCCCCCGAGCAGGCCGTCGTCGCCCAGCGCCATCAGCGCCGCGAGTTCGCGCCGGTTGCGATAGGCTGCCAACGCACTCAGCACGGCCGAGGGCTGCGGGCGATTCACCGGTCCCGCCAGCACCACGCAGGCGGGATGCCACGCCGCAAGCGTGGCGAGTGTCCTTTTCACGTCGAGCAGGTCCGTGGCGGCATCGGCGCGGCGCCGAAGGCTGCCGTCGACGAAACCGCGAAAGGCGAGGATGCGGATATCCTCACCGCGTTTGCCGAGCGCATCCGCCAGCGCGCCGGGCAATGCGCCGCCGCCCGCCAGAATGGCGATGGGCCGCGCGCTGCCCGTCATCCGCCGCGCTCCTCCCTCGGCACGCAGATCGAGCGCTTGCCGGAGGCGCGGATGAACGACAGCACCTCGCTGACCAGAGGCGCGTCGGGAAAGGCCGCAGCAACGTCCTCGACGCGCTCCAGCAGCGTGCCCTCGTCTGCGAACAGCGCCCGATACGCGCGCCGCAGCGTATGGATTTCCTCGCGCGAGAAGCCGCGGCGCTGCAGGCCGACGATGTTGAGCCCGCCGAGATAGGCGCGGTTGCCAAGGGCCATGCCGTAGGGAATGAGATCGTTCTCCAGCCCCGAAAGCCCGCCGATGAAGGCGTGCGCGCCGACGCGCGCGAACTGGATCACCGCCGCGCCGCCGCCGATGATCACATGGTCGCCCACCGTCACATGGCCGGCCAGCATGACGTTATTCGATAGCACGACGTTGCTGCCGACACGGCAGTCGTGTCCGACATGGGAATTGGCGAGGAAGGCGCAGCGGTCGCCGATCACCGTCTCCATGCCACCGCCTTCGGTGCCGGGATTGATGGTCACGCCTTCGCGGATCAGGCAGTCGCTCCCGATCGACAGCGTCGACGGTTCGCCGTGATACTTGAGATCCTGCGGCTGGTGGCCGATGGAGGCGAATGGAAACAGCCTCGTGCGCGCACCGATCCGCGTGCGCCCGGCGACCACCACGTGGCTGACAAGTTCGCACGCCTCACCGAGTTCCACCTCGCGGCCGACGACGCAGAAGGGGCCGATACGCACGCCCTCGCCGATGCGCGCCCCCTCTTCCACAACCGCGTTCGGATGGATGATGGCAGTCGCCGCGCTGGTCATGATGGCTGTCCCGTTCACTCGATCACGAGCATGGCGGCGAGTTCCGCCTCGCACACCAGGGCGCCGTTCACCCTGGCCTCGCCGCGATACCACCACATGTTGCGCCGGTTCGCGAGCTTCTTCATATGATAGTGTACCACGTCCCCCGGCTCCACCGGCTTGCGGAACTTCACCTTGTCGATGGTCATGAAATAGACCTCCTTGGGGCGCGCCTTTTCGGCAAGCTTCGAGGCGACGCAAATCGCGCCGGCCGTCTGCGCCATGCCCTCGATCATGAACACGCCCGGGAACAGCGGCCGCGACGGGAAGTGTCCCTGGAACTGGGGCTCGTTGTAGGTGACGTTCTTGATGCCGATGCAGCTTTCGTCACCGTTCATCTCGATGATCCGGTCAATCAGCAGGAATGGATAACGGTGCGGCAGATAGCTCAGGATCTGCAGGATATCGGCGGTGTTCAGGTTCGACGGCACGTCGGTCATGTAGGTTACGCTCCCTGGATCCGGCTCCGCCGCGTGTCGGGACCGGATCGTCGTTCCAATATCACTCTGGCGGATGCTTCAGACCGGAGCGCCGCCGTCATCCTTTCCGTCCTGCCGGCCCTCTTGCCGGCGGTTCGCGTGGCGGCCTGCCACCATGCGCTTCAGCCACGCGACCTCACGCAGCCAGTCCTTGATCGGCCTCGCGGGCGCTCCGCCCCATACCGCGCCGGGGGGAATGTCCGTCGTGATGCCGGTACCCGCCGCCACCTGGGCGCCGCTGCCGATGTGGACATGGCCGACGGAGCCCGACTGTCCGCCCATCACGACGAAATCGCCGAGCGTCGTGCTGCCCGAAATGCCCACGTGGGCAACGATCACGCAATGGCGGCCGATGACGACGTTGTGCCCGATCTGCACGAGGTTATCGATCTTCGTGCCCTCGCCGATGATGGTATCGCGGCTCGCCCCCCGGTCGATGGTGGTATTGGCGCCGATCTCGACATCGTCCTGGATGATCACCCGTCCGACCTGCGGCACCTTGAGATGGCCACGGGCGCTCATGGCGAAGCCGAAACCGTCCTGCCCGATGCTCGCGCCCGGGTGCACGATCACCCGATTGCCCACGAGCGTGTGGGACAGCACCGCGCCCGCGCCGATGGCGCAGTCACGGCCGATGCGCACGCCCGTGCCGATCACCGCATTGGCGCCGATCAGCGTGCCGCTGCCGATTTCCGCCCCCGCCCCGATGACGGCGCCCGGGTCGACCGCCACGCCGCTTTCGAGCCGCGCATCGGGATGCACCACCGCCCCCGGCGAGACGCCGGTCGCGGAGAACAGCGCCTGCGGCCGCACCGCTGCGGGATAGAGCCGCGCCAGTACCTGCGCGAAGACCCGATAAGGCTCGCGCGTGATCAGCGCAACGGTTCCCGCCGGCACCCTGTCCGCATAGCGCTGCGACACGAGGCACGCGCCGGCCGCCGTTGCCGCGAGCGCGTCGCCGTAACGCGGGTTGTCCATATAGGCCAGGTCGCCCGGGCCCGCCGTTTCCAGCGGCGCCACCGTGGCGAACGTCCGCCTGCCGTCGGCGTCTTCGGGCAACGATATCCCCGCCAACGCCGCGATATCGTCGAGAGATACGGAAGCGCCGCCGGGAAAGAAGACTGGATTACTCATGGCTGCCCGTGTCGCAAAAAAACAGGGACGGCGCAAGGCCGTCCCGACATTCCCTTTCGGCTCCGGCCGAAACGCGGTGGATCGCGCGCCGGAAACCGGGATCAGAAGCTCGTGCCGCCCGAGAAGCGGAACGCCTGCGTCTGGTCGCCGCGCACCTTGGAGAGCACGAAGGCGTAATCGAAGCGCAGCGGGCCGAGCGGCGAGGCCCACAGCAAGCTCACGCCCACCGACGAGCGGATCTTCTTGTCGTCCTGCACGTTCACGCAGGTCGGCTGACGGCTGGCCGAGTAGCCGGGGAAGCCGGCGCAGTTCGTCGGCACGCCGAGGCTCGCCGAGAAGTCTTTCTGGCCCTCGTAGCCGAACAGCGTGCCCGCATCGGCGAACACCGCGCCCTTCAGGCCCAGTTCGCGCGGCAGGCCGAAAATCGGGAACTGCACTTCGAGCGTACCACCGAAATAGGTGGTGCCGCCGAGCGCGTTGTTCTGGAAGTCGCCCGACATGTCGCGCGGACCGATACCGGACGGCGCGAAGCCGCGCACCAGCGACGGTCCGAGGAAGTAGTTGTCGACGATACGCAGGTCCTTGCCACCGAAGGAACGGATATGGCCGCCCTGGACGCGGACGAAGCCGACGACCTCATCGAACAGTTCACGATAGTAGCGCGCGTCGACGGAGGCGCGGATGAAGCGCGAATCGCCGCCGAGACCCGCGATATCAGGCTTGAACTCGGCATAGAGGCCCGATGTCGGGTTGCGCGTGTTGTCGAGCGTGTTGTAGGTCAGCGTCGCGCCCACGAGCGACGTCAGGTTCGTGCCGGCGGCTTCCTTGATCGCCAGCGACGCCTCGCCGTCCCACGTACAATTCGGGTAGGTGGCGCTGCCGTCCGGGTTGAGCGCGGTGTAGCCGGGCAGCGGCGCGGAGCAGTCGCCATACGGATCGCGCCACGTATTCGGCACCTTGATGCGCGACTGATAAAGCGAGTAGCGCAGCGTCAGCGTCGTCGCCTCGTCGATCGGCAGGCCGAGACGGAGCTGGCCACCCGTCACGCGGTCCTCATAGCGGGAGTAGCGGCTGTTGTCCGAGTACTTCGAGAACACATCGAAGCCGAACGCCATGCGCTGGCCGAGGAAGTAGGGCTCGGTGAACGAGAAATCCACGCCCTGCGAATACTGACCCCAGGAGCCGGCAAGCCGCACGAACTGGCCGCGGCCGAGGAAGTTCGATTCGGAGACCGCCACTTCGCCGATGAAGCCGTCCGACGTCGAGTAGCCGCCTGAAACCGAGAACTGGCCAGTGGACTGATCCTCGACATCCACGTTGACGACCACGCGGTCGGGCGTCGATCCCGGCTCGCTGGTGATGCGCACGGCCTTGAAGTGGCCGAGGTTGTTGAGCCGCCGCTCCGCGCGGTCGATCAGGACCTTGTTGTAGGCATCGCCTTCGCCGATATCGAACTCGCGGCGCACCACGTAATCGCGCGTGCGGCTGTTGCCGCGCACGTTGATCCGCTCGATGTAGAGGTGCGGACCGTCATCGACCACGTATTGCAGGGAGACGGTGCCCGCCTCCGGGTTGCGCAGCCCGGTGGGACGGACCTGCACGAAGGGATTGCCCTCGCCGCTGATCTCGTTGGTGATTCGCTCAAGCGACTTTTCCACGGCCTCGACGTCATAGACGTCGCCGGCGCGGGTGCGCACCAGCGGCTGGAGCTGTTCGGACGACACGTTCGCCACCCGCGAATCGACGTTCACGTCGCTGATGCGGTAGCGCTGCCCTTCCGACACCGTCATGGTGACGACATAGCCCCCCCGCTGCTCGTCGAACACGACGTCCGTCGAGAGAATCTGGAAATCGGCATAGCCGTTGCGCAGGTAGTAGCGGCGGATGGTATCCTCATCCGAGGCGATGCGCACCGGATCGTAGACGTCCGACGACTTCAGCCACGACAGGAAGTTGGACTCCGTCGTCGACATGAGGTTGCGCAGCCGATAGGACGAAAAAGCATTGTTGCCGACGAAGTTGATTTCCTTCACGCCGGTCTTGTCGCCTTCGTTGACCGTGAAGACCACGTCGACGGTGCCGTTGGGCAGCGGCACCGCTCGCGCCGTGACCGACGCGAGGGAGCGGCCGGAGCGCCGGTACGCATCCCGGATGCGCTCGACATCGGCGTTGACCGTCGCCTGATTATAGGGGTTGTTGGCCTGGACGGTGACGACGCCGCCGAGCTGGTCCTTGTTGAGCTTCTTGTTGCCCTCGAAAACCACGCGGTTGATCCGCTCGCCCTGCGCCGCGCGGGAATGAGCCGCGCCCGCCGGCGATGCACCGGCCTGCGCATTCGCCTGATTCATCGGTCCGACGGTCATCGCCAGCGCCAGGAGGCAGGTCGATACCCCCGTCAGTGCCGCATACCGGCTGTTGGTCGTTCTCCGCGTCATCAGGTGCCGCCCTTCACTCACGCTCTATGGGCCAGGCTAAACGCCGGCCTATGGAAGTCCTATGACTACACGCTTCTACAGATAAAGCACGCTCGTGCAAACGCCCGTCTGTCCCGCCGGGTCATTTCCCGAAAGGCCGTTGCCTTCCGGTCACGCCCTCATCCGCCGGCCTTGAACAGACCACCCAAGTGGGAGAGGTCGTTCCACGTTACGAACAGCATCAATATCATGACAAGCGCCAGACCGATGCGAAAGCCGATCTCCTGGGCTTCCTCGCTCAGGGGCCTGCCACGCACCGCCTCAATAGCATAGAACAACAGATGCCCGCCATCCAGCATCGGAATGGGAACGAGGTTAATCAATCCGATCGACACCGACAGCAGCGCCGCGAGATTCAGCAGACCCACCAGCCCGCCGACGCGCGCGACCTTGCCGGATACTTCGGCAATACGAATCGGACCCGACAGTTGCTCCGTCGATTCCTTTCCGGTGATGACACGGCCAAGATAGTGGTAAGTCTGCGTCACCACCTGCCACGTGTCGAGCACGCCCATCCGCAGCGATCCCGCGAGGCCGTAACTTTCCGTGCGCCAGTTCGCGGCGTCGTTGGCGGCCTGTATGCCGAGCACGCCGATGCGCTGCGTTCCAAGCGGCGAGGTGACCTCGCGCAGGTCGGGAACGGCCGTGAGCGGCGTCTGCACGCCGCCGCGGTCCACCACGAAGGCCAGGCTCTCGCCGGCGTTCATGCCGACGATTCGCTGCATGTCGGCGAAGCCGTCGATGGTGACGTTATCGATGGAGAGCACGAGATCTCCGGGCAGAAACCCGGCCCGCTCGGCCGCGCTGCCTGCCTGTACCGTCTCGATACGCGGCATCAGTATCTGCTTGCCGTTGAAATAGGTCATGGCGGCGAAGATCGCTATCGCCAGCAGAAAGTTGGCGAAGGGGCCGGCCGCGACGATGGCGGCCCGCTGGCCCACCGTCTTGTGGAAGATGCTGCCCTCGCGCTCCTCGGCGGACATCGTCCGCGCGGCGTCAAAATCGGGAACGCTGGCCGCGTTGGCATCGCCCGCGAACTTGACGTAGCCGCCAAGCGGAATCGCCGACAAGCGCCAGCGCGTTCCCGTCCGGTCGTTCCAGCCGAACAGTTCCGCGCCGAAGCCGATAGAGAAGGTGCGCACCTTCACCCCGCACCAGCGCGCGACGATGAAATGGCCGAACTCGTGAATGAACACGACGAGCGTGAGCACAAACAGAAACGCCAGAATCGTGCCGGCCAGCGAGACCGCCGTGTTGCCGATGCCTCCGACAACTCCCGCGAGAAGTTCCATTCTGTTCCTTTCCCCGCGTGGCGGAAGCCTGCCTCCGCCGCGCCTGCGTTCCATCGCGCTTCCGGAGAAAGCGGCTTCTGCTTTCCGAATCCGAGGGCGCGTTGATCCGTAACCTAGAGCATCATTACGAGAATGGGTACCGCTTTCGGATAATTTAATTTATAAACAAAGGGATAGAGCGATAGCGCTCCGCATTTCCATCCGCTGTGCCGGCCTTGCGGCAAAAGGCCGAAACACTCCTCGAATGCTCTATGCGACTGCCGAACAGCGGGCCAGCCGCGCGCGCGCCCAGCCGCGCGCCTCGTCGTCCAGCGCCAGCGCCTCCGGAATACTCGCCGGCGCCTTTCCCGCCCTGTCCGACAGTGCCTCGCAGGCCTCGCTCACCAGGCCCGCGATGCGGCCGAACCCGATCCGGCGCGCCAGAAACGCTCCCACTGCGATCTCGTTGGCCGCGTTGAGAATCGTCGGCATGCCGCCCCCCGCCTCCAGCGCCTCGAAGGCGAGCGCCAGCGCGGGGAACCGGGCGGTATCAGCATGGATGAAGTCAAGCCTGCCGAATGCGGCAAGGTCAAGGCGCGGCAGGGTCGTGTGCAGGCGGCCGGGCAAGCCCAGGCAATGGGCGGCGGGAATGCGCATATCGGGCGCCGCGAGGCCGGCCACGACCGAACCGTCCCGAAAACCGACAAGGCCATGCACCGCCTGCTGCGGATGCACGAGCACCCGCAGGCGCGCGCGGTCGATGCCGAAGAGATGATGCGCCTCGATCACCTCAAGCCCCTTGTTCATCATCGACGCGGAATCGATGGTGATCTTGGCGCCCATCGAATAGTTCGGATGTTTCAACGCCTGTTCCGGCGTCGCGGCGGCGATGGCCTCCGCCGTCCAGCTCAGGAACGGGCCGCCGGAGGCGGTGAGGACGAGTTCCTCGACATCCTCGGGCCGCGCGGCGCCCATCGCCTGCCAGAGGGCGTTGTGCTCCGAATCGAGCGGCAGGATATCGACGCCGGCCTCGCGCGCGCCGCGCATGAACGCCTCACCGGCGCAGACCAGTGTTTCCTTGTTGGCGAGCGCGATCCGGCGGCCCGGCCGGATGGCGCGATGCGTGGCCCGCAGGCCCGCCGTTCCGGCGATCGCCGCCACCACCAGATCGCTGTCGTGGTCCACCGCCGCATTCACGGCCGACTCGCCCGCGCCGCTCTCGATATTCAATCCGGCATCGGCGAGCGCGCTCTTCAACGCCGCGCCCCTGGCAGGGTCGGCGACCGCCGCGAATCGCGCGCCAGTCCGCTGCGCCACGGCCGCAAGCGCCCGCACATCGCTGCCGCCCGAAACGATCGCCTCGACCCGAAAATGCTCGGGATGGCGCACGATCACGTCCACGACGGCACTGCCCACGGAGCCCGTGGCGCCCAGCAGAACGATGCGTGTACTCATGCTTACTCCCCGATCTTCGTGCGGCGGGCGCCCATCGTCGACCAGCAGCACACGGCCAATAACAGCCGCCCGTGGATAGGGCATGACGAACCGCAATGGAACGCCGTTCGCCCTTTCCGGCGCTTAATTCGTTGCGAACGCGCCCGCGGCGAGCGCGATGGCGACCAGCAGGCAAACGGCCGCGAACCCGTCCAGCCGGTCCATGAAGCCGCCGTGGCCGGGAATGAGTCCGCTGGAATCCTTGACGCCCGCCCGGCGCTTGAACGCCGATTCGGCGAGATCACCCGCCTGCCCGGCAAGCGAGGCAAACGCCGACGCGCCAGCGACTGCAAGGGCGCTCCACGGCACCGCCACGCCGGCGCTTTGCGCGAGAGAGGCCACCAGCCAGCCCATGAACGTGCCTGCCAGCGTGCCACCGATGCATCCCGCCCACGTCTTGTTGGGGCTGACACGCGGCCACAGCCTGGGGCCACCGATGGCGCGCCCGGAGAAATAGGCGGCGATGTCCGTCGTCCAGGTCACGGCGAACATCCACGCTATGGCGGCCGCCCCGACGCCCGGCACGGCGCGCACGAGAACCGGCGTCAGGCCGATCAGCGCGCCGCATGCAACGCCTGCCAGCGCCGGGATGACGCGCCCCCGCGCGCTCGCGCCGCGTCCAGCGGCCAGCCCCCACACAGCTGCCGTAACGAGCGCCGCCGCTGCGCCGGCGATGACGGCCCGATGGAACCCGAGTGCGGCGAATAGCGGAAGCAGGCCGGTCAGCATCGCCGCGAGCAGGCGCAAGACCAAGGGCAGCGCGCCGGCGGCCGGCAGGGAGCCTTCTGTGTCGGCGACGCGCGATCCGACGAGCCCGAGCCATTCGAAAACGACGACCCCGGCGGCCAGCGCCCACAACGCCGCGAACGGCAGCCCGCCCCACCATGTCGCTGCGATCGCAATCGCAGCCAGCACAAGCGCGGAGGCGACGCGAGCGGACAGCTCCGAACGCGCTTTTCCCGCCGGACCGGCACCGGAGGGATCGGACGAAGGCGCGCCGGGCATGCGGGGATTGCTCATCGACCGCCCACTACACGTCACCCCGCGCCCCGGCGTCATCCGCGCCGGCACGGTCCACATCCGGGTCGTCGACGCCGAGGCTGCCGAACCGGCGCTCGCGGCGGCGGAATTCGGCAATGGCCGCCTCAAGCGCGGCGCGGTCGAAGTCCGGCCAGTAGATCGGCATGAAGACGAGTTCGGCATATGCCGCCTGCCACAGCAGGAAATTCGACAGGCGCTGCTCGCCCGACGTACGGATCACCAGATCGGGGTCGGGGATGCCGGCGGTATCGAGATGCTCGTCGAGCATCTCCTCGGTGATGTCGCCGGGTGCGATCTCGCCGCGCACGACCTTCTCCGCCAGCACGCGCACCGCGCGCACCACCTCCTGCCGCCCGCCGTAGTTGAAGGCGACCGTCAGCGTCAGCCCGGTGTTGTCGGCTGTGCGGTCCTGCGCCTCGTCCAGAAGTGCGACGATATCGGCCGACAGCCCGGCGCGATCGCCAATGATGCGCACGCGCACGTCGTTGCGCACGAGATCGGCCAGATCGCGGCGGATGAACAGCTTCAGCAGCCCCATCAGCTCCGCGACTTCGGCCGCGGGCCGCCGCCAGTTTTCCGACGAGAAGCTGTAAATGGTCAGATAGCGGATACCCAGTTCGGTCGCGGCGCGGACCGTGCGCCGCACCGCCTCGACGCCGCTGTGGTGGCCCTTGAACCGGGGCAGCCCGCGGGCGCGCGCCCAGCGGCCGTTGCCATCCATGATGATCGCGACATGCGCGGGAGGCGCCGTGACGGCCGCCTGGCGAGCGCCTTCAGCCGCCACCTTATCTCCCCCGGACGCAAGCCCCATGCCCCCTCCGGCTTTCCCCTCCAAGCGGGGTATCGTGGTCAATCGATCTGTCTCCGTCTGCAACCCGCATCCTGCGCGGAAGCTGCGCCACGCGGCCGGCGGCGCCGGCCCTGTCCGGCCTCTATAGCGGATTGAGCCGGATCGCGCCCGGAACTTCAGCGTCAACCCGGCCAGCCGGCCGCCATCGGCAGCGGCCGGACGCGACAGCCCATCCTCACACCTGGAGGATTTCCTTTTCCTTGGCGGCGACCGTCTGGTCGATCTCGGCGATGGTCTGGTCGGTCGCCTTCTGCACCTGGTCGGCGTGACGGGCCGATTCGTCCTCGCTGAGGCCGTCCTTCTCAAGCTTCTTGAGAGTGTCGAGACCGTCGCGGCGTACGTGGCGGGCGGCGACGCGCGCCTCCTCGGCATACTTGTTCGCGACCTTCACCATTTCCTTGCGGCGCTGCTCGTTCATCTCGGGAATGCGCAGCCGGATGACCTGCCCTTCGGTCTGCGGGTTGAGGCCGAGATCCGATTCGCGGATTGCCTTTTCCACTGCGCCGACCACGCCGCGGTCCCAGACCTGCACGCTGAGGAGCCGGGGCTCCGGCACGCTCACCGTCGCGAGCTGGCTGATCGGCGTCGGCGTGCCATAGGCATCGACCTGGATGGGATCGAGGATGCTCGGCGACGCGCGTCCCGTGCGCAGACTGCTGAGATCGTGCCGCAAGGCCGCAATCGCCCCCTGCATGCGCCGCTTGATATCGTCGAGATCAAAACTACCAGCCATCAAATACGCCCTTTTCTTGCCGTTGCCGCATCGCGGGACGCGGCCGGATCATCGTTGGGAACCGGTTCCCCGCCCGATGGGCCTTCTCTCCACCCGTATGGCGAGGCGGCTCTGGAGCCGCTGTGCGAAGGGCGCGAATCCGTTCAGGGAGTCACCAGTGTATATCGCCCCGTGCCGGACAGAACGGCGCCGATTGCGCCAGCATCCAAAACGGAAAACACCACCACCGTCAATCCCGCTTCGCGCGCAAGGGCAAAAGCGGTGGTGTCCATCACCTTCAAATTCCGGCCGATGGCCTCGTCGTGGGTGAGGCGATCGTAGCGCGTCGCATCCGGATGTGTCTTGGGATCGGCGGTGTAGACGCCGTCCACGTTGGTGCCCTTCAGCAGCGCGTGGCAGGCCAGTTCCGCCGCCCGCAACGCGGCGCCGGTGTCGGTAGTGAAGTAGGGATTGCTCGTTCCGCCGCCAATCACCACCACCTTGCCGTGCGCCATATGATCGAGCGCGCGCTTGCGGGCGTAGCTTTCGCACAGAGACGGCATGGGCACCGCCGACATCGCGCGCGCCGGCACGCCGGCGGTGTCGATCGCATGCTCCAGCGCCAGCGCGTTCATGACCGTACCCAGCATGCCGATCGAATCGGCGGTGGGCCGGTCGAGCCCCTTGTTGAGCCCCTGCACGCCGCGGAAGAAATTGCCGCCGCCAACCACGACGGCGATCTCGTGCCCGTCGTGGGCCGCCGCCGCAATGTCCGACGCGATGGTCGTCAGAGTTTCGCCATGCAGCCCTGCCCCGCCCGGGCCCGCGAGAGCTTCCCCGGACAGTTTGACCAGCACTCGCTTCAACCGCATTCCGCTTCTCCTGTGACCAGCATCCGCACTGCCCGGCGCAGGCGCATCGGACCGCGCCGGGAAAAATCGATAGGCGGGAGCACCCCCGCCTCATAAAAAAGGCGGCGCCAGGCGCCGCCTTTCGGAACGATCAGGCCGCGCCCGCCGCGGCCGCTACTTCACTAGCGAAATCCGTTTCTTCCTTCTCGACGCCATCGCCGAGACCGTAGCGGATGTAACCCACGAGCTTGACGGGAGCGCCCACCCGGCCCTCGGCTTCCTTGACGACCTGCGCCACAGACTTCGAGGTATCGTGGATGAAGGGCTGTTCGACCAGCGTCACTTCCTTGAAGTAGCTCTTCAGGCCGCTTTCGGCGATCTTCTCAAGCACATTCGCGGGCTTGCCGGCGTTCTTCTCCAGCAGGATCGCCTTCTCGCGCGCGATCGTATCCTCCGGCACGCCGGCGGCGTCGAGCGCGACCGGATTGGTGGCGGCGACGTGCATGGCGATCTGGCGCGCGAGCGTCGTCAGCTCATCCTTGTTGCCGGTCGACTCGAGGCCCACCAGCACGCCGATGCGGCCAAGGCCCTCGCCGGTCGCGTTGTGCAGGTAGGAGGCGACGACGCCGTCCGACACCGACAGCGTATCGACACGGCGCAGCGTGATGTTCTCACCGATGGTGGCGATGGCGCTGGTGATGGCCTCGGCGACCGTGCCACCCTGCGGGAACGGCGCGCCGCTCACGGCGGCAGCATCGCCGCCAACCTTCAGCGCCACCTCGGCGATGGTGCGGGCGAGCGACTGGAACTGGTCGTTGCGGGCGACGAAGTCCGTCTCCGCATTCACCTCGACGACAACGCCCTTCGCGCCGTCGACCGCGACGGCGACGAGCCCTTCAGCCGCCACGCGGCCGGACTTCTTGGCGGCGCGGGCGAGGCCCTTGGTGCGCAGCCAGTCGATCGCCGCCTCGATGTCTCCATCGGTTTCGGTCAATGCGTTCTTGCAGTCCAGCATGCCCGCACCGGATTTTTCGCGGAGCTCTTTCACCAGAGCAGCGGTGATGTTCGCCATGAGTCGTCCTCTTGTCACTGACAGGGCCGGCCCGGCACCCCCCCAGGAAGGGGCACCGGGCCAATCAATCAACGTCTTCAATGCCGGCTCGGATCAGCCGGGGCGGTTACTCAGATCGCAACGGCTTCCAGCCGGGCGCGGGCCTGATCGATCCAGCCGTCGCGCTCGATACGGCCGCCGAGCTTCAGTTCGGCGTCAAGCGCCGCTGCATCGGCAGGCGTCAGCGCGGCGAGCTGCCAGAAGTGGAAAATGCCGGCCTCGTTGAGCTTCTTCTCGAGTTCGGGACCGACGCCCGCCAGCGCGGACAATTCGTCCGGTGCGCCGCGCGGTGCGCCGAGGCGTTCGAACGTGCTCTCGCCCGCGCCCGCATCAGACAGATCCTCCGCGAAAGGCTCGTCGGAAGCGCCAACGTCCACGCCGAGGTCGCCCTGGCCGCGGGAGATGCCATCGATCGCCGCGCGCGCGACGAGATCGCAGTAGAGGTTGATGGCGCGGCCCGCGTCGTCGTTCGCCGGAACCGGATAGTTGATGCCGTCAGGATCGCTGTTGGTGTCGACGATCGCCACGACCGGGATGCCCAGACGCTGGGCTTCCTTGATCGCGAGCTGCTCCTTGTTCGTGTCGATGACGAACAGCAGGTCGGGCGTGCCGCCCATGTCCTTGATGCCGCCCAGCGCGCGCTCCAGCTTCTCGCGCTCGCGCGCCAGCATCAGGCGCTCCTTCTTCGTCAGGCCGACAGCGCCGCCGGCGATGATCTCGTCCACCTTGCGCAGGCGCTGGATCGAGCCGGAAATCGTCTTCCAGTTCGTCAGCATGCCGCCGAGCCAGCGGGAGTTGACATAATACTGCGCGGAACGGCGCGCGGCGCTCGCCACTGATTCGGCCGCCTGACGCTTCGTGCCGACGAACAGCACACGGCCGCCGGCAGCAACAGTGTCGGAAACAACCTGCAGCGCGCGATAGAGCGCGGGAACCGTCTGGGCAAGGTCGATGATGTGGATATTGCTGCGCGTACCGAAGATGTAAGGCTCCATCTTCGGGTTCCAGCGGTGGGACTGGTGGCCGAAATGGGCGCCGGCTTCAAGCAGCTCGCGCATCGTGAATTCAGGAAGTGACATATAACTCTCTCCGGTTCAAGCCTCCGCGGGGCTCCGGCCGGACAACCCGGCCACCGGAAGCCAAACAGCCCGCCCCGCGTGTGGAATGGCGCGGCTTATAGTATTTGCGCCTGATAATTGCAAGCGCCCCGTCCTTCTTTCAACACCTTCCGCTTCGTCAGGCGACCGATTCCCGGCCAGGCCCGCGCAGGCGTCACCGCAGTTCCACCTCCATAACCCCGGCAAGGCCGCGCAGTGCGCCAGCGATCTGGGGCGTGGTGCGGAAGCGGCCGGGCAGCTCCAGTTCCACCTCCTGCCGGCCATCGACGTCCACGACGACGGACACCGTTCCCTCGCCATGCATGGTCAATTGCCGCGCGATCGCATCTAGCGGTGCCGTGCCGTTGACGACGATGCGCATGCCCTTCTGATGGCGCGCAACGGCCTGATCGAGCGGCTCGACCCGCTGGATGCGCGCCCGCACGTCGTCTCCCTCGCTCGACGCCTGCACCAGCAGCATCACGGCCTGCCCCGGCTCCAGCAGATCGCGGTATTGCGCCAGCCCTTCCGAGAACAGGATCGCCTCGAAATGGCCGCTCTGGTCGGAGAACGTGATGATGCCCATCTTCGTCCCGTTGCGCGTTCGCCGCTCGGTGCGGTCGAGAACGGTGGCGGCAAGCTGCCCCATGCTCTCGCCGCGCTTGACGCCGCGCACGAAATCCAACCAGCGGCGCACACGCAGGCGCTCCAGCAGCGGCCCGTATTCGTCGAGCGGATGACCGGAGAGGAAGAAGCCGACAGCGTCATACTCGCGCTGCAGGCGCTCCAATGTCAGCCACGGCTGGTATTCGGGAATGCGCAGCGGCTCCGGCGCCGCGGACTGGCCGAAGATATCCGCGAAAATGTCGCCCTGCCCGGCCTCCGCCGTCTGTGCCGTCTGGTTGGCGAGCGCCATGACCGCTTCGATCGCCGCGAAGGCGCGGGCGCGATCCGGTTCGATTCCGTCGAGTGCACCCGCCCCCACCAGCGCCTCCAGCGTGCGCCGGTTGACAAGGCGCGGGTTGAGACGGCGCGCGAAATCGGCGAGGTCCCTGAACGGCCCTTCCGCACGCGCCGCGACGACAGATTCCACGGCCTGCGCCCCCACACCCTTGATGGCAGCCAGTGCGTAGCGGATGATGCCGTCGCCGTTCCCGTCGAACTCCACATCGAAGCGCACGCCCGAACGCTGGATCGACGGCGGCTCGACCCGGATGCCGAGCCTTTGCGCCTCGCGCCGGAATTCGGACAGCTTGTCGGTGTTGTCCATATCGAGCGTCATCGACGCCGCCAGGAATTCGACCGGGAAATTCGCCTTGAGATAGGCTGTCTGATAGGCGATCAGGGCATAGGCGGCCGCGTGGCTCTTGTTGAAGCCGTAGTCGGCGAACTTCGCCAGCAGGTCGAAAATCTCGTCGGCGAGTTGCCGGGTGAGGCCGTGTTCCGTCGCGCCGTCGACGAAGCGCGCCCGCTGGGCATCCATCTCGGCCTTGATCTTCTTGCCCATGGCGCGGCGCAGCAGGTCTGCCTCGCCGAGCGAGTAGCCCGACAGGGTCTGCGCCACCTGCATCACCTGCTCCTGATAGATGATGATGCCGAAGGTCTCGCGCAGGATCGGCGCCAGCGCCTCATGCAGATACCACTCGGTCTCGGGCTCGCCGCGCCCGTTCTTGCGGTCGCAATAGACGGGAATGTTGGCCATCGGTCCCGGTCGGTAGAGCGCCACGAGTGCGATCAGGTCCTCCAGCCGGTCCGGGCGCATGTCGACGAGCGCCTTGCGCATGCCGGCGCTTTCAACCTGGAACACGCCCACCGTCTCGCCCTTCCCAAGCTGCTCGAAGGTCAGCGGGTCGTCGAGGGGAATGCGGTCGAGCGCGAAATCGGGATACCGAGTGCGGATGTGATCGATCGCCGTCTTCAGCACGGTGAGCGTCTTGAGGCCGAGGAAGTCAAACTTCACCAGCCCCGCCTGCTCGACCCACTTCATATTGAACTGGGTGACGCGCATCTGCGAGCGCGGATCGCGATAGAGCGGCACGAGCTGTTCGAGCGGCCTGTCGCCGATCACCACGCCGGCGGCGTGGGTCGAGGCATGGCGGTGCAGCCCTTCGAGCTTCTGCGCTATCGCCAGCATGCCCGCGACCACCGGCTCCTCCTCGGCCGCGGCCTGCAGGCGCGGCTCGTCCGCGATGGCGCGCGCCAGCGTGACCGGATTGGCCGGGTTCTGCGGCACGAGCTTCGTCAGTTTGTCGACCTGCCCGTAGGGCATCTCCAGCACGCGCCCCACGTCGCGCATCACGCCACGCGCCTGCAGGGTGCCAAAGGTGATGATCTGCGCGACGCGCTCCTCGCCGTAGCGGTGCTGCACGTAGCCTATAACCTCTTCGCGCCTGTCCTGGCAGAAGTCGATATCGAAGTCGGGCATCGACACGCGGTCGGGGTTCAGAAAGCGCTCGAACAGCAGGCCGAAGCGCAGCGGATCGAGGTCGGTGATGGTCAGCGAATAGGCGACGAGCGAGCCCGCGCCCGAACCGCGCCCTGGCCCTACGGGGATGTGGTGAGCCTTGGCCCATTTGATGAAGTCGGACACGATGAGGAAGTAGCCCGGAAACTTCATGCGCTCGATCACCGACAGCTCGTAAGTGAGCCTGTCCTG
Organism: Pseudochelatococcus lubricantis; assembly: GCF_011762225.1. GTDB lineage: Bacteria > Pseudomonadota > Alphaproteobacteria > Rhizobiales > Beijerinckiaceae > Pseudochelatococcus > Pseudochelatococcus lubricantis. The sequence goes on along the minus strand of NZ_JAASQI010000005.1, from coordinate 2,217 downwards.
GTAATCCTGCCCGGAAAGCCCGCCCGCCGGGCCGTGGGCGGCAAGCCGGGCGGCCAGCCCCTCCTTCGCCTGGCGGCGCAGCTCCACAGTCTCGTCGTCCGCCTCCGCCTCGTGCTGCGCACCGTCTTGCCCGTGGCCTGCGTGTGCCCCGCCGCTGGTGAAATGCGGCAGGATCGGCTTGCGCGTGCGCACCCGGAACGCGCAACGCTGCGCGATCTCGACCGTCGCGTGCAGAGCCTCGGGAAGATCGGCGAACAGCGTCGCCATTTCCGCCCGCGACTTGAAATAGCGCGACGGCGTAAGGCGCCGGCGCTGGTCGTCCGAGACGAGGCGCCCTTCCGCGATCGCCAGCAACGCATCGTGCGCCTCATAATCGTCGGGCCTGGCGAAATAGGGCTCATTGGTCGCCGCGAGCGGCACGCCGTGTTCGTAGGCGAGCGCCAGCAGCCGCGGCTCCGTCAGCGCTTCATCGGCTGCGCCGTGGCGCTGCAGCTCCACATAGAGGCGATCGCCGAAGATGGCGAGCAGATGCCGGAACCGCTCCTCCGCCAGTTCGGGCCGCCCCGCGACGAGCGCGCTGTCGAGCGGGCCGCCGGCGCCGCCCGTGAGCGCGATCACGCCGCCGGCGTGAGCGGCGAGCATTTCGCACGTTACGTGCGCGCCATGCGCCCCCTGCCCCGGCTCGTTGCCGAGGAAGGCGGCGCTGGAGAGCGCCATCAGGTTGCCATAGCCCTGCGCGTCCGCCGCCAGCAACACCACCTGCGGAAACACCCGTTGCAGCGGCCGCGCGTTCGGCTCCGCCGCCTCGAAGGCGACGGCGAGTTGCAGGCCGGCGATAGGCTGGATGCCCGCCTGGGCGAGTTTCTCCGAGAACTCCAGCGCGCCGAAAAGGTTGTTGGTATCGGTGAGCGCCATCGCCGGCATGCCGTCAGCCATCGCCAGCTTCGACAGGGCCGAGACCGTCAGCGCCCCTTCGAGCAACGAATAGGACGAATGGACATGAAGATGGATAAATCCGACTTCCGCAGCAAGACTGGCCATAAGCATCCCCCGGACCGGAAACCCGTCGAATCGACCGCACGACACCATATTATCGCCGCGCCGCACTTTCGTCGCCCGGAAGCGGACCCGCCCGGCGCATGATCCCCAGAAGCCGACGCGACTTCCGGAAAGGACGATGCCCGCCATGACCCCGGGAATCGCGAAGCACGGCAGGCTCCGCGCCCTGGGGGCCCCGCTTACGCCGGGGAGCCGGCAATCGCCACCACCCCTATCATCGCCACGAAAAGCACCAGCGAGGTAAGTTCGACAAGATCTGTTACAAGAGCTTTGTACATCGTCTGATCTCCCCTTCGTTCGACTGATGTCCTTATATGTTCATTTAATGTTCTTGTCCAGAATAAATGGTGCATTTTGCTTAACAATTTATTTACAATGTGGGAGGATCGTTAACGTCAGGGTGAATTGCCCACAGGAGGTTGACGTTGCGGCATATTTTCCCGCCAGACGCCTTCCGGGGCAGGCGTGGCAATACAGAATCCGGAAGGGTCACTCAGAGCATGGACAAATCGTCGTCACTTACACGCAATGCGAAGTTCGCGGTCGGTCAGGTCGTCAAGCACCGGCTCTACCCGTTCCGCGGCGTGGTTTTCGACGTGGACGCCTGCTTCAGCAACTCGGAGGAATGGTACCAGTCGATTCCGGAGGACCGCCGGCCGGACCGGGACCAGCCGTTCTATCACCTGTTCGCCGAGAACACGGAAACCGAATACATCGCCTATGTTTCGGAGCAGAATCTCGTGCCCGACACCTCCGGCGAACCGGTGCGCCATCCGCGCGTGCTCGAAGCTTTCGAGCCTGCGGAAACCGGCCGCTACCGCGCACGCATCCACGTAACACACTGACACGACGCGCCCCGCGGCACCGCAACCACCCGCACATCAGTGCCGTCACCCCCTGTTGAAGGATTCTTATCCACCTTATGTTTCGTGAACGGCGTTGACGTTGATGCGCTAATCTGCAAATAAGGCACCGCATGGAGACGTGGCCGAGAGGCTGAAGGCGGCGGTTTGCTAAACCGTTATAGGACCTTAAAGTCCTATCGAGGGTTCGAATCCCTCCGTCTCCGCCATAACTACTTGATTTCTCAGTGTTTTTTGACTTTTCGCGACCTGCCCGATTAGTGCGGGAAGTTCAAAGACATGCACCGTTGGCGGT